>NZ_CP003562.2:0-82913 GCF_001682195.2 Flammeovirga sp. MY04 | reverse complement strand
TAAGCAGTCGCCCATCCCCATCTATTATGCCTCAAATTCCTGACTTAATTTTACGTCATCATTAAAACGTAGATATTATGTCAAAAAAAGCAGAAATGTATGCTCATATAGCATCATGGAAAATTAGTGGTTTACAACAAAAAGCTTATTGTCAACTTCATTCAATTAAGCTATCCACTTTTCATTATTGGGTAGTAAAACAACGTAAAGAAAATACAAATCCAGCTAAGGGGAGTTTCATCCCTGTCAAAGTACCGAAGAAGGTTGAACAGACCGTTAAGACCGTTACTCTCGAATATCCCAATGGAGTAAAACTCCATCTTTCAGATCGAGAACTATTAAAAGAAGCAATTCATTTTTTCTAATGTTATCTCTTCGTAATACAGATCGTATTTACCTGTACAGTAAATTTACAGATATGCGAAAAGGGTTTAATGGGTTGAGTAATATCGTTATTTCTTTAATGGAACTGGATGTGACTAATGGAGATATTTTCGTTTTTATTAATCGAAGTAAAGATAAATTGAAACTGCTTCGGTTTGAAAAAGGCGGTTTTTCATTGTATTATAAACGTTTGGAAAAAGGTCGGTTTGAGCTTCCAAAAGGGTTCGACAAACAGAAAAACATCTCTTTATCTTCGACAGAAATTATGATGATAATTGAAGGTGTTTCTTTAGAAAAAAGAGGTCAAAAAGTACGTTTTTAGTATTAAAATCGCTACTTTTGTAAAGTGAGTAAGGATGATAAAATAGCGAATTTAGAACAAGAAAATGCACAACTGAAGACACAGTTGTCAATGCTTCAAAGTATGCTTTACGGTTCTAAATCAGAGAAACGAAAACAAGCGGATATACCCGATAATCAGCTCTCTATTTTCGCTCAAGACAAAGAGCAGAAAACGGAGCCTTCTCAGGAGATTACCGTTCCTGCTCACAAACGCAAAAAGAAAAAGCCTGTACGAACAGCTTTACCAGAGCACCTGGAACGTGTAGAAGAAGTGATTGAACCTGATCACGATTTGGATGGATGGCATAAAGTGGGTGAAGATGTCACGGAAGTACTCGAATGCGAGCCTGCCCGTTTATTCGTTCGTAGAATTATTCGCCCTCGTTACGTTCGTGATACACATCAAGAGAACAGCGAGTTTAGTCAAGCAAATTTACCATCAGATCTACCATTTCCTAAGTCAAGTACATCGGCAAGTTTAGCCGCACAGATGGTCGTGAGTAAATTTATCGATCATATCCCCATCCATCGTTTTATCAAGCAATTTGAAAGACAAGGTGTTTATCTAAAAAATACAACGCTCATAGACTTACAAAAAAGAACGGCGGATAAACTGAGTATTTTATACGACACGCTCACTCAAAAAATACAGCAAAGTAACTACCTTCAAATCGATGAATCGACCATAAAGGTGATGGGAACAGGTAAAAAAGGAAAACCACACCAAGGATATATGTGGTATTACCTTGATCCTAAAGCCAAATTATTATCGATTCATTATGCAAGCGGTCGAGATCGGAAATATTTAAAAGAACATCTGCATAATTTTTCAGGTTATGCTCAAACCGATGGCTATAAAGCTTACGATTATTTTGATCAGACAACAACAATTACACAGCTCAATTGTTGGGCCCACGCACGTCGATACTTTTTTGAAGCACATAAAGGTGGAGATAAAAGGGCATTGGAGGCGGTGAACCTTATTGGTCAGCTGTACGAACTAGAAAAATCACTGAAAGAAGAATCTAATCCAAAAATCATCTATCAGCAAAGGCAAAAGTATGCTCTTCCAGTAATCAATACACTTTTTGAGTGGGCAAAAAAGCTAACCGTCTTACCTAAATCTCAGTTAGGAAAAGCAATACATTATCTTCTCAATAGAGAAAAAGGACTCCGAATGTACTTAACTGACGGTAAACTTTTGATTGATAACAACCCCATAGAAAATAAAATTCGTCCACTTGCTATTGGTCGAAAAAATTACATGTTTGCAGGAAATGAAGAAGGAGCAAAACAAGCTGCCATGTTCTATGCCTTTTTTGCAACAGCCAAAATGAACGACATTGAACCTTTTGAATGGCTAAAATCAACGCTAGAAAAAATAGATGATCAGCCAATCAATAAAATTGAGGAATTACTGCCGGTGAAGTAGTATTTAGCGGGATGGGCGATTGCTTACTTTTTATATTTTCCTTTCATATTTAAAATAATAAATCAGGTTTATTGTTCTAATGTATTTTTGAGAAAAAATCAATAGTTACATATTTCAATATCTTTATTATTATTTGCTTATTACTAATAGATAAACATTTATTAGTAACTGTATAGACAATAATATTGTTGTTATTTACTCATATTAGCGATAGTTTATTTTTAGATGGAGGGGATTTTTTCATAAATAGTATCTGTAATTGATATTCATTTTATGAATAGTAGGTATAAAAAATTGAAGCAATTTCTAAAAGAAAATTGCTTCAAATAATAATTAGTCGTTTTATGATATATTTCAATATTTGTAGGTAAAGAATCAATGTTTTTTACATCGAAAGAGCTTAATCTTTGATAGGATAATATTCAAAATTAATACGAATTTGCACCTTTTGAATATTAAAATATGTAACCCTAATTACATATTTGTATATTTATTGGTTTTCATAGAATAAAAAATAGTTGCCGATTTTAAAAAGAAGATTGGGTCAATATATAAATCTTTCTCTTTAAGTTAGTTAACCTTTAAAGCAGATAAGAACACTAATTAATGTTATTTGTATTTTTACTTACCAGTATTAAAGAATATTTAATCGTATATCTGTATTTGCAGAAGTATAACTAATTAAATATAAATCTTGGTACAAGATCCCAGTGTAACTCCGGAAAGCACCCACTAGATTTAGACTTAAAATCTAGTGGGTGCTTGAAAATATTAAAAAAGTGTCCTGTACCAGGATGGTTAAAATTATAATATTATTTACATATCAAAACAATATTTTATCAGACATTATTGAGCATATGGATACAATTAAGTTTATTCTTTTTCGCCAAATTAATAAAATAAAATATTTCCTTTTTAAATATGGGATACATAAATTATTACCATATTCAAAATTATATTTTTGGAGTCATTTTTTTATTTTATCAAAGTGGATATCTGATAATAATAGAAATATTAGTTATTCTATGTTCCCTTCTAAAAAATATTTATATGATAAGAGATATTCTCTGTATCAATATATTATCGATACCGAAATACAAAATATAGAAATTGATTATTTTGAGTTTGGGGTTGCAA
Source organism: Flammeovirga sp. MY04 (assembly GCF_001682195.2). Classification (NCBI taxonomy): domain Bacteria; kingdom Pseudomonadati; phylum Bacteroidota; class Cytophagia; order Cytophagales; family Flammeovirgaceae; genus Flammeovirga; species Flammeovirga sp. MY04. The sequence continues at coordinate 79,618 of NZ_CP003562.2, read as the reverse complement.
ATGGGAAATCATTTGAATGGTGGTTAGATAATATAAAGAACAAGAATGCGTCATTTTTTGGATTTGATACTTTTACGGGATTGCCTGAAAATTGGGGATATTTTTTTAGAAAAGGAGACATGTCCTGTCATAATATATTACCTACAATTAATGATACAAGACATCAGTTTATTCAAGGTTTATTTCAGGAAACATTATTAACATTTTTAAAATCGCACAAAATAAATAAGAAAAAAATAATACATCTTGATGCTGACTTATATTCCTCTACATTGTTTGTGTTAACTACAATATCCTCTTATTTAAAAAAAGGGGATATAATTATATTTGACGAATTTAATGTCCCACTTGGAGAATTTAAGGCTTTTAAAGATTGGATCGAATCCTATTATATAAAATATTCTGTAATTGGAGAGGTAAACAATTTTCATCAAATAGCTATTAAATTAATATAATAACAGTATAAATAGACCTTGAAAATAATCTATTTTCTCGAAGTAACCCTTAAGTTCTTTAAAAACATTTGTGGATTTTATAGATTGATGAGATCACGCCTTATCTAAAGCATTAAACAACCAAAAAAACTTTATAAGGTAGAGAATCACGAGATAAATTTTATTTTTATATACAAAAATGCTACTATAATATATAGTAGCATTTTTCAAATGAAATTAACTATTATTTATTTTTTACCTCTACTTTATATTTGATAATATTAAAGAATATCTAATTATTAAATTGTGTCCAGACTTACATAAACATAAGTAATTAAGTTTTAGGGTTAAAATAGATGAAAAATTGTCAAGATAAATCATTAAAATACTATTCATCAGTAAGTAGTAGGAAATTATTAGCATTATACAAAAAAGTAGTAATTATAAAATATTAGGGAAATTCAGGTTTATTACTGAAAATGATCATAAGTCAATTATACAAAATAGTAATCAGCAAATATGGAGCAGTAGTAATGAGATTTATTAAAATCGATTTAGTATTATATCTGGTAGAGTGATTTACAGTTGGAGGGTTGTTACTTAGTATTTTTTTTTAAAATATTATAATGTAAATAAAATCTAATGTATATAAACATATAGTAACATAATAAAAGATGTTTAGATAATTTTCGTTGTTTTAAAAAACAAATTTAAATTTCAATGAAAAATTCGATTTTTTACCTATTCAATTTATTGCTATTAATTTCTTTTCCCTTATTAGCTGATGATGAGGATGAAAAAAATAAAAACATTAGTTATAATGAAGTTAATGCTCCTGAAATAAAAACAGATCCATTTTCTGAAGGCTTAATAAATGAAACTTCTTTAGATCTTTTTATACAAGGGGAAAGGATAATGTTAATAGATATAGAAACTGATAATGTGCTATTTCATTCTTTAAAAGAAGGGAAGGACTTTGTAAGAGTCTATACTGATGTTACAGATGGTAATAAAGTTTTATTAATTTGGGAGATTAAGGGAGATGATAAAACAGGAAATATAAAATGGAAAATATTTTCTTATAAAAAATTCCCATCTACAGGCTGGAGACCTGTAAATAATAATACAACAAAGGTATTGTCGTTTAAGTAGGTTTAAGTATAAATTAAAACTTTAACGTCTGCATAATGTAGCAAATAACATACAGTCTTTTAAGTGTAGACCCAAACTTTGTGATTTATTGTTCTCAATAGATATTTTATATAAGTATAGTTATGTTAAATATAATTATTTTAACCTTTCTATTACAAGTTATATATTCATCTATCCATCCTTGAATTTGATCTATAACACTTTCAAGATTTTCTAAGCAACTTTCATATACGTAGTTTCTCTTAAATGTCCCAATAAATGAATGATTCACACATACCATTAGATTGAGGTGAATACGTTGGAGTATTACAGTTTTGAACTCCCCACTCATTTAATGACTTCACTAATTTATTTTCTATATATTCAGGACCATTATCATGTAAAAATTGTAATCTATCTTCTTCAGAAGACTGTTGCATTTCTTTTATCTCACTTTCTGAGAAACGCTTATATAAAGCATCTTGATGAATATGATATATTTCTATATATAAATGTAGCAACTAAGCAGCATGTATCAAGAATCCAATTGATTGTTGATGTTTATGTATTAAATCATTAAGCTACCAAAAAAACATTATTATGAGATAAATTTCTATTTTTCACATACAAAAATGCCACTATAATATATAGTGGCATTTCTTAGATTTAATTTTAATTAACTATACTGTACTTAATTCTTTAACTTAGTATTCTTTATCCGAGGTAATATTAAAGAATATGTAATCATAGAACTGTACCTGTGATTACATAAGCATAAATAATGTGATTTTTGTCTCAAAAAGGATCGGGGGTTGTTTACTTTTGGGTTAAAATATAGGGAAAACACAAGTTTGTCTTGTAGATGATCATAAGCCGATTATACAAATATGGTATTTGGACACATAATATTAACAGTTGTAGGAATTTAAAACAAAGAGGGCATAACAAGAGGCATTAGAAATTATCTTATATGGCTCTTCTCATTCTAAATTTCAATATAGTTCAGTGTAAAACAAGATATTCAGACATATCACCAATAACCTCATCATCATTTCAATTCAATATAGTTTAGTGTAAAACCAATTGGGAAGGCGAAGCACAGCCAGACAATATCATATTTCAATTCAATATAGTTCAGTGTAAAACGGTGGCTGAACCAATTTTAAAAGAAGAAAGAAATTTCAATTCAATATAGTTCAGTGTAAAACAAAGCGGGGTTGTTGATCCTGATCGATTGAAAGGTATATTTCAATTCAATATAGTTCAGTGTAAAACGAAAACGTGTAGCATCAAACCCATGTAAAAACAACAATTTCAATTCAATATAGTTCAGTGTAAAACTATCAGTTGATGATCTTGCAATCATATCACCTTGTTTATTTCAATTCAATATAGTTCAGTGTAAAACGATTTAGCGGGAAGAATATTAAAGAAAGAAAATGATATTTCAATTCAATATAGTTCAGTGTAAAACATTAATAACCCTTCTGAATCTTCCATCATTTCCATATTTCAATTCAATATAGTTCAGTGTAAAACTCCATTTATGGAAGAGTTAACAACTTATCTTAATCAAATTTCAATTCAATATAGTTCAGTGTAAAACACATGTCGAAATTATGATGGCGTAACTCATATACAGTATTTCAATTCAATATAGTTCAGTGTAAAACGAAGCAGGCACAGAAGCAGTCGTTCCTCTAGAGAAAATTTCAATTCAATATAGTTCAGTGTAAAACTGATATGCCTCCACTATGAATCCAAAACCCTGCAGTATTTCAATTCAATATAGTTCAGTGTAAAACTTGTCGCTGCTATCACGATGAAGATGACGAACTTATATTTCAATTCAATATAGTTCAGTGTAAAACATTTAGAAGGGGATGCTACGTTAGAGGGATTGCTATTTCAATTCAATATAGTTCAGTGTAAAACTCCAGTCGTCAATGTCCTGCTGGGTGTCTATGACTCTATTTCAATTCAATATAGTTCAGTGTAAAACATTAACAGGCGTTGATGATCTTGGCCGTACTGTTACATTTCAATTCAATATAGTTCAGTGTAAAACTTAACATGCAAACAATTATACCCAGTATTTCATTATTTCAATTCAATATAGTTCAGTGTAAAACTAGTTTAACTCCCCTAGTTATTATTTCGCGAGAAATTTCAATTCAATATAGTTCAGTGTAAAACTTACTTTTAATCCAAGCTCAGGAACTTCAGCAGTATTATTTCAATTCAATATAGTTCAGTGTAAAACTATCATCTGTCTACACCTCTTCTGTGAAAGATCAAGATTTCAATTCAATATAGTTCAGTGTAAAACTCTTAACGTAAACCTTAAGAAGAGAACCTGGTACTATTTCAATTCAATATAGTTCAGTGTAAAACAGTTGCTTTGTTGTCCACTCCTGCGTCACGTCGTCAAATTTCAATTCAATATAGTTCAGTGTAAAACTCTGTATCGGGGCGATTCGGGGGAGTGCTTGTGTGATTTCAATTCAATATAGTTCAGTGTAAAACATGAAGTATAGCTAAACGACCTCCTTTATTATCCAAATTTCAATTCAATATAGTTCAGTGTAAAACCAGGGGCCGTATAAGTTACTAAATAAGTACCTTCATTTCAATTCAATATAGTTCAGTGTAAAACCGTGTGTCAATCAATTATTTTGCCCGTATGATGATATTTCAATTCAATATAGTTCAGTGTAAAACTTGTCGCTGCTATCACGATGAAGATGACGAACTTATATTTCAATTCAATATAGTTCAGTGTAAAACATTATTCTTGCAATGAAACTTCAAAGGCTCCGTTGGATTTCAATTCAATATAGTTCAGTGTAAAACAATAACGAAACCAATATTACTTTAACTGAGCTTACCTATTTCAATTCAATATAGTTCAGTGTAAAACTGAAAGAGCAGACCCAACGAGTGAAACGTATAGTGAATTTCAATTCAATATAGTTCAGTGTAAAACAAGATAAATGTACTTTCTATCTTTTGTTTTTCTTTTATTTCAATTCAATATAGTTCAGTGTAAAACTGTTTTACAATCGTGAAGAATCGCCTTCTAATCATATTTCAATTCAATATAGTTCAGTGTAAAACGAACAAAACAGCGATAAATTAAGAGTTGCTTTTGTATTTCAATTCAATATAGTTCAGTGTAAAACCCGCCACTACTTCTAATAGCTGTATCGCCTGCAAAATTTCAATTCAATATAGTTCAGTGTAAAACGCTGCCCCGAAAGAAAATTTAGATTTATCTTTTCGCATTTCAATTCAATATAGTTCAGTGTAAAACTATTGTGTCCTTTAGAATTTAGCTCACTAATTAATCTATTTCAATTCAATATAGTTCAGTGTAAAACCCCGTGTAAAAAGGTTTAAAAGTATCGTAAATATAAGCAAATAGGTGTGAAAAGTTTTCTGTTTTTTTACTAGAAAAGTCGTCGATCCTTATTCATAAGATTTACCCCTTTCTACGACAACAACTTTAAATGACTGAAAAATAATAATTTATGAATATCAAAATTAATACTATTAAGATTGTAGTATTGATTTTAAGTTCATCGACGACTAAAGAAAGTTATCTATAGAAGATTTTTCCTGACCGATGATTTCCTTGTTTAGCCATTTTTTACTTTTGTTATTGAAGATAATTAATGAATCACCTTCCTGCATAATTTCATTAGCGTCTGCTTTTAGACTTGATAATTGACTGTTTGTAAGTTCTCCTTCAAATACCGAATTTTGGATCCAATTGAGGTATTTCCTACATAATCTGAGCATTTTTCCTACTCGCTTTGTATTGATGTCATATACCAAAATTATATACATAATATAATATTTTACTTTTGTTCTACTACTTACCACCATGCTTTAAAACCTTGATATTGTTCGATACTCATTAGGTGTTTTGAGAGTTTATAACATTCCAGTTTTATGAGATGCTTATAGCTTACATGTCGTCCAATTTTTCTGTGTTTGATAGTATCTGTAAGTTTATCATCCCATGCTTTCATAATTATTTTCCTTCCAGATTCTTTGAGTAAGCAAGCATTTATTTCACTCTTAAAATGTTTTACCTGAATGTGCTTTTTGTTTACCAACGAGAAAATTAATCGATCAACAAGAATTGGTTTGAATATTTCTGCTATGTCTAACGCAAGTGAATACCTTCTGACACCCGGTTCATGTAAAAAGCTAATTGTTGGATCTAATTGTGTGTGATATATCATGTCAATACATGCTGTGTAACAAATCATATTACAGAAACTAATTAGAGCATTGATTGGGTCTGTGGGAGGTTGTCTTTCTCTTCCATTGAAAGGAAATGTAGGAATAATTTTATTGAAAGCTGAATAATAAACTTGTCTGATATTGCCTTCGATTCCCATTAACTCATCTACTCTGGTAGTGTGTTTGATTTGCTTTATCAGTTCCTCAATGATAAGAATCTCTTCAGAAGTATTTTTATTTCTGTTCTGATAGTATTTCAAATTTTTAAGCATGTTAAATGCTCCAACATTGATAAACTCTTGGGCTAAAGTGATTCTTTTTTTAGGATCACTATAATGAAGGCTTTGCTGTACATGTAATTGCCCTGCATGAAGGTATTCTTTGGGGTAAAAAGAACCGGTGTAATGTTCGTAATAATCAAAAAAATGAACTCCTATTCCGTTTTTGCCGAGGAAATTATATAGTGCAGAGTTGGCATCTAGGCTCCCAAATACATACAAATTAGCAACTTGTTCAATTGGTAAATATCTTGTTTGCCCTTCGTTTTCATTTTCATCTACAGGTACAAACTTCAAGGTATTGTCTTTTCGGCTAAGTCGACCAGGATTAAATAAGTAAAATGATTTTTTCATAATATTTTTATTCTCCGCTCCAGCAAAAATCAAAATAGGAACACTTTTTACATTTACTTATTGGAAGCTTGTCGGGACAAGCTCCTTGGATTATTGTATCTGCTTGGTTAATCCAACTTTCAACAAGGTCTTGATCTTCTTCTTTATCCCATTCCACTGTTTCTGTGATTCTCAATTTAGGGTATTCGATAATAGCAGTAGGTTCAAGTATTCCAATCTTATGTAATAGATATAAGTAATATTTTACTTGAGCATTGTGAGCGAATGATTTTTTATTTGATTTTTTGATTTCATGAATTGTATTTGATTTCGGATCAAAAAAGTCGATTTTTGCTATTCCTAAATCTAATTCCTGCCATTTTAGTGCTCTTTGCGGGTAAGTCGTTTTTCCTATTAATTTACCTTCAGCAACAAGCTCAGAGGTACTTTCCATTCTTAAATGATGGGCGTGCAACCAAAGCTTTCTGTGACATATGTATAGGTAAGAAACGATTGTTGGTGTTATGGTCATGGTATTGGCATGAAGAAAAGAGGTCTCCTAATTTTTTAACTAAGAGACCTCTTTAGAGTTAAAGAGTGACTTTCTCTTGTGCTGGATTGTGTTTTGATAAAAGCTCAATTATTTTTGATTTCGCATCATTGATAGCCGTTGGAGAAGCATTAAAACTATTGGAATAAGCAGCTGCAGATTCTGTGATAAATGCATCATCACTTAAAATTAATTGAGCGTGCTCTTCTTGATCAAGCTCTGCTCTGATTGCTCCTGATACTTCATGTACGTTTGTGGATGTTGCAACTGCCAATATTTCCATCATAGAGAAGTTACGAGATTGATTGGAAGTAATTCTCCAGTTCAAAATACCATCTACAATATGAGGAATAAGCATTTCTCTTTTCTCTTTTGGAAGAATTAGCTGATCATCCTTCTGTTCCCAACCTTGTTCTAGAAGTTTGTCTTTCACTTCTTCTGTAAGTTCGGAGTCAATTTTAGAAAACTTCACGCTGAAAAGACGGTTGAGATCTATGGCTACATCAAATATAAAAATACCTGTAGCAGATCTTTGCTCTTGAAGGAATTTAGAAGTGAAAGATCTTGAAGAAAATTCTTCTAATAACTGATCAACTGCCTCTTCATCTAAGATATTATCTCCTTCTTTGAATACCACAACATTGTTGTTTCTATCTCTTCTATCGAATGTACCTGTTGTTTCATTTACTCCTGCTAAAAGCGGGTGAATAGGTCTCATAGCTGAAATGGATAGGGGAGATCTTCTTTTGATATTTGAAGATTTATTGATATTCATCCAACCGCCAAGTAATTGATCAACATAAGTTGGATCACATGGTGTAGAAACTGCACCTTCTGATACTTCAGTTTTACCTTTCTTCTTGGAAACGACACTTTCAAAAGTGGTAGGAGCAAGCTGGAAATTTCCCGAATTAGCTATTTCTTCAATGATACAACGTTTTACTTGTTGTCCTGAAGAATAGGGTAACCTTTTATTAAAGGTAGGATCCCAATACGTCTTTTGACCATCTGCGACGTTGAAGATAGTATGGTCTACCTTTTTTGCGATGCTAATATATAATGTATTCATGATATTTATTTTTTGGTTTAATTGATTAGTTAAATTTTTCCAGTTTGGCATATTCTAGTTTTACTAGTAATGCAAACATCTTGAAGTCTGATTTATTCAACTTCAGTAAAACGGATTGAATTTCTGTGATTAGGTTTTTGTAATCACCTTCTAGATCAGGAATAATTTCACAAAGTGTATCGATGTAATTTGCTTTGGTATTATTACCGAAAAGATCTTTTTCCACTTTGTTTTTACGATCTGTTTTCTTTGTGGAGTTTCTATATTCCACTAACATTTTAGCTGTTTCTTCTATTAATTTCTGTGCTTTTTCCAGTTGTGTTCCTAACATTACTAATAGATATGTTTTTAGTTGAAAATAATTTTTTTCATCATACTTATATGCTTTCTGCATTTCGAGCATTTTTTCAAGGGAAGGAGGTTGTAGGGTTCTCATACTTACACGCATGGTATCTACAATTCTCATGGATGATAATCCAAATAATGCTCTGAACTCTTTGCTATCTAGCTTTTTACCTGTCAAGTGTTCATACATTTTGCTCAGAGATCTGCAGTATTTGAAATCAAGGACTAAAAATCCCATGGTAGATTTCATCTGTCCAATAGCTCCCATAGAGGGGGTTACTTTGTTTAATTTCTTGCCATAGTATTTGTTCAGTGTAAAGTAAAGCTCAGACCAATAGATAGGTTCAATCATTACTCCTTTTTTATCTGGTTTAAAGAACCCTTCTCTATCTAAAGTTTGAAAGTCTGTTTGACCTTTATAGCGATTTGAAAGTCTATAATTCAGCCATTGACCATTCCAAGATGCTAACTTATTAGGTTGCAAGTTTGTGGATTCATCATTAAGAAGCTGTCTGTAAATTTTCCATCCTTCAAATACTATAGTAAGTATTTCGGGTTCAGAGAAGTATAAATTTTGACCTCCAGCCATTCCAACTTCTAATGAATAGCCTATAAAAGCTAGCATTGAATCTTCTTTTCCGTTTCTCATCAAGATATTAGAAACTCCAAAAGATGTAGCTTTTAATGCTTTCGCATCACTTGCAGGAAACCCAGGAGCTATAGCATCATCCAGAACTTCAAAATCTTTACTTTCATAATCTGCAATATGATCGGCTAGACTTCGATTTTTAAATGCTGCATTTGAAAATGGAGAATTGATACAATATATAAGGTTATTATTCACTCCATCATCAAAAAGAATATGAACACATTCCTTAAAAAAATCTTCTAAAGATTTTTTTTGGGTGTTATATAAAATTCGACCCGTGTCTGTTGTTATCATCGTTTATCATTTTAGTATTTAACCCTAGTTCAGAATAAGCTCTATTAGGTATTACAAATGGTCTTGCTCCAGTTTCTAACTGAGCACAATTTCTAACATGATAGGTGCTAGCAGGAATTTCCATCAACATCTTTTCTTCATAGTTTGCTCTCTCATATTGACTTACTTCTGATTCAAGGATTACTTTTACTGAATCAATTTCAAGAAGTTCTATGAAGGTAGATTTAGTATTACTACAGAGCTTTTCTATGTTGATAGATTGATCATTTTTGAAAATACAGTGTGTATCAATATCCATAAGATCCACCTCTGGATAGACGTAATCAATTTTTTCCTGCATACTCGTCTGGTGAAGAATTGCGTCATTTGGAAGCATTTCGTAGGTTCTGTCTAGTATTTCTAGTTCATAAGGAAGAGCTTCTTTTTCATCTTCTGGCGGTGCAATGACGTAAATTGGTTTATGAATTCTTGTCTTTGCATCTAAAGATGAAGCAACTCTTTTCCGGTGTACTCTGCCTAGTCTCTGTATCAGTGCATCTAATGGAGCTACTTCTGTGACCATAATATCAAAGCTGATATCAAGAGAGACTTCAACAATTTGTGTAGAAACTACAATACATGCTTCTTCCATCGTATTGTAATGATCAATCAAGTCTTGCTCTTTTTGGTTTCGTTCACCTTTTTTGAACTTACTATGCACCAACATAGTATCGACATCAGGGTAAAGTTCTGATAGGGTAGTATACATCTGTTGTGCATTAGCCACTCTATTACATATTACAAGCACCTTTTGCTTTTTCTGTATTGCTTTTTGAAGTACTGGTAAAGTTGATTCGAAGTCATCAACCTTATGAATTGTATGTCTGTCATAGGTAGATAGTGTCTCATCATCAAATGAAACTTCATAAGTATCTTCTCCCAATCTTTTCAAGATTTCTTTATACAACTTTGTTGGAATAGTGGCAGTACCTACGTGAATTCTACATCCTAGATCTTTTAATACTTCTATGAGCTTCAGGACTATTGCTTGTGATGCTCTATTATAAGTATGCACTTCATCTAGGATAATATCACACCCTTTGACATCTAACAGTTGAGCTTCATACCCTTTCAGCCCAAATATCAAACCTGCTAGTTGATGAGGAGTTAAGATAGTAATACTTGCTCCCACTTTTCCTTGAAGTTCTGTTTCAAAATCAGTACCTCTCCGCACCACTTTAGAAGCAGAGTGTTGTACTCTAAGGTCGAGTTCAGGATTATCAGCTCTTAAATCTTTACCAATACGGTGAAGCATGGCATTGATGGAGGCTTGAAAAGGGAGTGTATAAAAAACTCTACCTTTTGTTCGCTTCATCATAAAATTGGTTTTGCCTGCTCCTGTTGGTGCTACACATAGTGTATGTTTTTTCTCAGATGGAGGTATTTCAGATATTGGATATAACGGGTGGGTTGTGTTGTAAAACCTAAGATCAGGTGTTTTGAACATTCGCTCCAATGAAAGTTCTGTATTGTCTACCATTGCAGATGCAATATGATCAGCGCCCATTAGTATACCTTTCCATGTTGATACACCAAAATCAATACTTTCACAAAAGTCTAAAACATAATCAAATGCTTCTCTTGCTTCATCTTCAGAAATATCCCTATATTCAATACCAAATGCTTTCCATATAGGTGCTGTTTCTTTTGACCATATTTCCCAACCTTCCAGGTGCCAATCGATGAATTCTTCGTCTTCCTTCAATAAATCTAATATTCCTCTGTTACTAGGATCATTCTGTATAGATTTATGATGCGATACTACTAACTCAATAAGTATATCCCATTCCTCTTCAGGGAATAATGGAAGGAAAAATAAGGCCCCCAATTCATGCCGATATGCTCTTTCTGGTCGAATACCTTTTAAATATTCTTGAAACCAAGGGTGGGCTTTTCCCATATCATGTAATACAGCACCTTTTTTACAGATTTCTACATCAACATTGAGGTATTGAGCAAATTTGATAATGGAATGATATACATCTTCTGTATGTTCAAAAAGACTTAGCTGATGCCCTTTATAGTCTTCCGACTTGGCTTTTAGTTTATTAAGTTGTTCTTTCAAAATATTCCAAGTTACCAGTCATTTTATCACCTGTATACCTGTTATACCCTACTACAATAGTGTCTCCTTTTACCAATTCAAAACCTTCATATTGAAGGTCGAATTCTTCTTCAGTTATCTCTTCTATGTGAATGGGGAAGATGATATCCTCATTACGAGCGAGAAATAAATGAGAATTAAATGCTACTTCTGCTTCTTCTTTTGTCTCGAATAAGAGTGAAAGCTCTGGGTTTAGCATAGTGTACCTAGTGGCTATTCCTGTTTCTTTTTGATTCATTTTATTCTTCACAAAGAAACCTCTTCCTTGGACAGTCTCCTGTTGAGGGGTGAGAATATCAAACTTGATTCGATGTCTTTTGATCGCTCCGTTTGCTTCACCAAATAGCATAATTTCCATTCCTGTGACCATAGATGGTGTGAGAAATTGCTGTGATGCAATCTTATCATTTCTTACGGCATCCCAAGGTTTGATGAAACCAAAGTCTCCTTTATATTTTACTGCAAACATAATTATTTACTTATAGCTCCTAGACCAATACCTGTTGAATTTCCTATGCCTACATTCCATGCAAAAGCAATGGTTTCAGGTGTACCTTTGATGTATACAGGGCATATACTGCATATATTTCTTATATCTCTGTACTTTACTTCAGTGGTACTGCTTTTTTTATAGTGTGGGTCAAACATAATCTGAACCTCATCATCATATCCTGCAGCCTTCAATTTTTTATTCATGAGGTCAGTCATGTATTCATCTGCTTTCTTATCACCTGCAAAAAAGTATTTATTGTCCCTTTTGACTAGTACTGGTGAATCCACAAAAAAGTGTTCGATTTTTTTATCGAAAACGGGATCTGATTCAATACTCACTTGTTCTACGGTAATGCCTGAAAACATGGTATTGTCTTTCTTTATACCGAGAATTATCTTTTTTATAAATTCTTTATCAATAGAAGAGATAAAGAATTTTAAGCCTGATTTCTTTGCTGTACCAAAATCACCATTGAACTTAATTCCATCAATATTTGAAATTGAGTAAGTGGAATATTTTCCATCATGTGATTGGTAATTACCTAGCCATTTGTGAAGTGTACCTTTTAATTTAGGTTTATAATACCGAGGTATTTTTCCCGTATTAGTAGTACATGATAAGTGTAGTCTCATTGAATATTTTATTTTTATTTATAAACAAATTTATTCCATTTCTATCCATTATTAGTGGGCAAAGAAAATCAATAATTCTTGCAGTTCAATGTTTTTTATATTTCTAGTTATACTTAAAATAAACTTACTTACGAAGTGATTCGTCACTACCAATGTTCAATTTTAATTACTTTTCCGCTATTTTATTTTATCATTTTATTTCAATTTTAGTTATTCACGGTAAGATATTCTGTTAGAACGTATTCTTAGTATATTCTTAAATTTTCAGTTATGTCAATAGTATTGATTATTAAAAGTTATAATTATCAATTATTCGTTAAGATAATATCAAAGAACGTATTCTACTTACGTAGTTAAGAAATTATTTGATTCTATAAGAATTCTCTACAACCACCTTCGGCTCCACTCGATTAAACAATAGCTCCCTATATAACTTCATACTATTCTCAGCTGTCGGCTCTTGTCTTTCTGGCCACTGTACGACTTCTGAAGTTTCAGCATCAATAATTCCAAGTAGTTCCTTATAACCACTTTCTGCTATTTTCTGTTGTGCAACTTCTACTAAATGACTAGGAACAGCGAAGAAAAAGAAGTTGGTCCAGCCTAAATAATCCAGATACTTATCATCTCCCATAAGATCTGACTTGGACACTTTGATTTCAATTCCTGCTGTGAGTAAATCATCTCCATAAGCTGAGTAATATGGTTTCAAAGTAAATATCGCATCAAATCGTCTTCTTTGTGGTTTAAGTTTCCCAAATCTTGTTTTCTCTTCGGTTGGAATGCGAACAGTCACTTCTTTGTAAGTATGACATTCAGGTGGAGTGCTCATTTTTTTGATGAAGGAAAATTCTCTTTCGCAGAGTGTTTTCATCCAATCTTGTTTGATAGAAATTGCTTCGTAGACTTCTGCTGCATTCATTTTACTTTGCTCTTCTCCTACTAGCATGACGGCATTTTCTTCTTTCAGCTCTAAGGCTTTTTTAACCTCATTGTCTTCTAATTGAAACTGTTGGTCGTGTTCTGATTTTAAGGCTTCCCATGTGAGCTTAATGTCTGTATGGTTGGAAGTGCCGTCTATAATTTGTTGTGCGTATTTGTAGGTCACATCATCGGGAGCTAATTTCTCAATCTTGGAGAATGTTTCTAGTTGGTAAGGGGTAGTTTTTGCTTCGTGTATGTCTTTAGGATTATCCGATGCTATAATTCCAAGAAAGGTTCTAGATGCTTTGAAAATTCTCCAGATGTAACCACTTGTTACTTTGGTATCAAAAGAGATATGATTTACCCAAGCGGTAAAGTTCTTGAAACTTCCTTTGAATAGTTGCTCTTTTTTGACAATCAACATCAACTCCCCTATTTTCTTCCAGGATCTCTCTTCTGTGGAAAGTAGGGTTTTGATTTCAGATTCTATGGAAATTAGTGTATTCATATTTACTCTACTATAGTTGAGTAAATATAGTGAAGTTTTATGTATTTTACTATACTATGGTATAGTAATAATAAGCCTTTTATGATTTTAATATATATGAGTTAACTTTGATTTTAGAAACAGTTACAATTCTTTTTAGTCAAAAAATAAAATTCCTTATGAAGGCAAGAAAATCACAATGTTTTTAGATGATGCAGGAAACATTAAAACAACATTTCCAAATCTTTAATTATGAATTTATTTAGTAAGTATAATTTAGAAATCAATAGTAGTAAGACTGTTGTAACGGTTGATGAAGACAAGCAAATACTTTCACATTTTATTGATTATTGGAATAATGTAGATGAAATAAAAGAGGATTTGTTACCTGAAATCGAATCTGTATTAAATGGTTTAAAAGATTATAATGATATAGGAGGAGATGTTGTAAGTCTTGCTTATGTTAAAAAAGACAACACATCGTTAGAGATGAGTGATTTAGGTTTTGTAGATTATATTCTTCCTACATCAGATTTTAAGGGTTTGATGTTAGAATGGATTGAATTTTTAGAGAGCCAAAGGAGCTAAAAAGATAAATATTGATCGAGAGATCAGGCTTTTTTACTTATATGTGAGCTTCTTATTTATAGAAATAAGGAAGGAAACGAAAGCAAATCATCCCTAATAACCTACAGTATTTCCTGGAACAATATGGCTGCTTGAAATATTTTCGCTAGGCACATACATAGACGTGAATATGAAAACACTAAGCTATCATGACTTGAATGGTTACATTAAGAAAAATTCTGGAATACCATTGTAGGATTTAAAAAACTCTGTAATCTTTAAGGTTGATAGTTGAGTGATAAATAACATAATTATTACCTTAACTAGGTAATAAGAAGAATTGATCCATTAAATCTTAATTTAAGATTTGTATATTTTTGGGAATAATTAAGCAGTCATACGTATCATAATGAAACAATGTTCTAAATGTAATGAGGTAAAGTCTATGGAAGATTTCTTCAACAGAAAGGCTACCAAGGATGGAAAACAATCTTTTTGCAAATCATGCCATAAAGAGGCAAAACCATATAACGAAGAACGTAAAAAGTACTACGTTGAATACAATAAAAAGGGAAAAGAACATATCGCTGAGGTTCAGAAAAAGTACCGAGCTAAGAATGTCGAAAAAATAAAATCGGACCACAAGGCTTGGTATGAAGCAAACAAAGAGCATAAAGCTGAATACTATAAAGAATGGCATGCAAAGAACCCTACTAAACAAAAAGAATACAATGATCGAAAACGAGATAAAAAACTCTCAGAAAAAGACTTGCATTAAATGTGGAGAAACAAAGCCCAAAGAAGAGTTTAATAGAAATAATTCGAAAGATGGTAGACGGAGTGACTGTAAAGTATGTAGTAGAAAAGCAAACAAGCTATATCGTGAAGCCAACAAAGAGAAACTTGCACAATACAATAGAGAATACCGTGTAAACAACTTGGAAGCTGCTGCTGAACGTCAAAGAAGATATTATCAGATGCATAAAGATGATCCTGTGTTTAAGGAAAAGCAGCGACTGAAAAGATTGAAACTGAAAAGAAATAAATCTTAAATGTATTTACCATTATATTGATTTAGTATTTAGAGCAATCAGTAAAATATTAACTATGAAAGTCATTGGCACCACAGAAATTTCATTTGAAATTGAAAATATTCTAAACAAAGCAAACAAACAGTTAATTCTAGTCACACCATATATTAAACTAAACCCCAGGTTACAAGCTCGTTTATCTGAAGCTTTTTCAAAGGTTGAAAACATCTATATTTTTCATCGACAAAATGAACTCTTGGCTGCTTCAAAAGAGTGGTTAAGTTCATTCTCCAATGTTAGATTATTTCCAATTAGAAATCTACATGCTAAGATCTATGCTAATGATTCTCATTTGATTATTTGCTCTATGAACTTGTATGAATACTCTCAAATCAATAATCATGAAATTGGGGTTATTTTAGAAAAAACTAAGGATAAAGAAGCTTTTGAAGATGCCTTAAATGAGGTGTCATTAATTCTGAAAACCGAGTTTCCGGATCAGTCATTATAAGAATACAAGATCCAATACTATGGAGTGTTATTGCTAAATACGGTACTAATAAATTTACTAAAACTACCCTCCTCCTTACTCAACTCAACATCTTCAACCCTCACCAACTCTAAAAACAAAGGAACCAACTTCACTACGTCATACTTCTTTAAAATTACCCTAGAAGACAACTCATAACTATCAGGTGTACTTTGCATCACCTTCAAGCAAATAGAATCAATCATACGGTACAATTCTTCTTTCTTGTAATCAAAAGGAATAGGGCCATTCTGCTTGATGTAAAGGTTTTTCGTTTTGGTCACTGTTTGCACTGATACTTTTAAAGTCTTGGCAATCTCACGAACCGACATTCCAAAGGCAGTATAGGTGATAATATCCTTTGTTCTTTGGCTGGAAACGAAGTCTTTTTCCTCAATCTTCTTTCGACCAAGAGATGTTTTATTCTTCTCTAATGTGGTTACTCGTTTGCTTATCGTACTAAGTGATCTCAGTTGCTTTCCTATGGTTTCTAGTACATGCTCAGGAAGTGAAAAGTATTCTGTTTTGGCATCAAAGGCTGTTATATTATACATCTTAAATTGCATCTTGAAGAAGTATTCCAGGTAACTTTTCTTGTTGATGATGTATAAGGGAGTGATCTCAATTTTCTCGAAGTAATGCTTTAGGTCTGTTTTGATTTCTTTCTCCCGACTTTTAAAATCTCTCCCTGTTATTCCAATCTTATAGAAAGTGCTTCCATCAGCAACTACTTGTATAAAGTAGAGTTTCTTAGCATCAAGATTAGAAAGGTATAGTAGCATATTATTGACATCTTCCAAAAAGTATTTATCAGCTTTATTAAAGCTCTTGATACATAGAATGACCTTCTGATACAATGCATAGAAATTACTTGGTAGAGGTTTGTTATCATGATAAACAAAGATCTTCTTATCATCTTCATCAATGTCAATTACATCAGGTAACCAATGAACTGATTTCTCAATCAACTGTACCTTATGATCGAATTTCTCATATTTGAAGTGTCCTTTCGTATAATGAAACTCCTCAACAAAATCTCTAAATGAACCTATAATGCGTTGATTAATACCTTTCTTTAATGTTGCTGCAAAGTTCTTGATTAACTCATCATTCTTTTTCGTCCTTGATAGTTTGTTTGCTTTCTTGAAGTGATTGAATGTGGTTTTTACTTCTTTGACTAATACTTCTTCCTCCTCTAATACAATCTTAATACCTTCATACATTTCAATGGATGAGGGAATGTAATCTTTAGCAAATTGAATATAGCTTCTAAAAGTATTGAACCCTCCTTTAGTAATCAATCCTGGTGTTCGCATGTACTCTTTGTACATATCAATCATTGAAGGACTACCTGCAGGATTTTCGCCTGTCAAAGAAATACACGATGTACCTTTATCCTTATGAGCAAAGTGACTTTCTTTCACTCTACCCTTTTTGGGAATCAGTGTTTTTCTACAATTGTTGCAAATGAAGGAGTGGCTCTTGTCTGCTTCTTCGATATTGACAAGTTTCTTGAGGTCAGTATCAAAAGCATATTTTATAGCAATCATATTTATTAGTACATGATGTAATGATAAATATACATATAAAGACGTAGAGTTATAGTTTTCCTTACCAATTTCTAGGTGCCTTGTATTTATTCTTGACTGTAATAATAGTCATGATGATACTGAAAGTTAAGACTGTAAATTCTAGTATAGTCATTTTAGTAATCGTCAGGTTGGTATTTTGTATTTAAGGAATTGATTTCTTTAGATTTCCTTTCTGTTCAAATCCTCATTATTCTCTTCCTTTTGCTTCTTAGCTTCTTCTAGCTCCTTTTTTCGCTGCCTATTTAATTTAGCCTTAAATGTCTTCAAATCTGTATATTTCATCCAAAAGGCTTCGCATCTATCTTCAAATAAATCCATGTCAATGTCTAGATATTTTCGTTCATACCCTTCAAAATTCTGTTCTGGCTGATCGTTGTATATGACAGTTGCAATTTTACTCTTTATGAAATCTACCCTTTCCCAATATGTATGATCTTTTAATAATTTGGGATTATTCAAGAGCATTAATGCAAACTCAATATCCTTCATACGCTCTTTTGGAACTCTGTAGTTATTGATACTGTCTTTGATATATAATGACAAAATAAAAGTGACTGATTCTAAAAATGGAACAGTGAGTTGTGTAATTTGTTTCTCTCTTTCAGGTGTAGGGCTTCTATCTAATTTTTTCTTTAAACGATCAATTTCTCTTTGATGAATTTCTCGTCTTAAATCCTCATAAGCTCTATGAATGGAAACCTCACCATTGATCACTCTTTGCATTTCTTCCAAGCTACGTTCCTTTTGAAGCTTATTAAACTTAGTGACATTGGCTCGAGAAACTTTGGCTATTTTTGCAATTTCAGCATTGGTATTGATCGGTTTTTCACCTTTGGCTAAATTTAGCTTAACCCCTGCTTTTTGATTGCTTTTGGCTTTTTCGGAAATAAACTCAGTCAGCTTAATCGCTAAATCTATACGTTCAGCATCTGTGGCATTTCTTCTGCCTAACTGATTTTTAAGCATCCATACTTTGATATCTTCAATAGAATCAAATTGTAATTCTAATGTTGCAAATTCTTTTACTCCTAGCTCCTTCCCTACTTTGAATCTGTGGTGGCCGTCAACGAGTATCTTTTTTCCATTCAACTCTGTTAGAATCAAGGCATCCCTAATTCCTTCAGCTTCTATAGATTGTTTAAATTGTTCTAATTCGGCAGGCTGTTGCTTTCGAATGTACAATTCTAATTCTTTTAGAACATCAATGTCTTTTTCGGTAAGGTATGTTGGTCGGTTGCTTTGATTCAAGGTTCTAAGATTTTTACTTTTATAGATTTTATCTTAGTCTAAAGATAATTATCGTTAGTAAAATTAAGGTTTTTATGTAGCACAGAAAAGAAACTAGCATTTAAAAATTACCATTTCTAAACGGTATGAATCCCATGCGTGATTTTACCCCAAGAAACCACAGGTCTTTTCTCTACTACATTAGGGAAACGGTAGATACAATCTACTCCTTGCATCATGACTTTGAATTCTTGATTGACGATACCAATAAATAACTCCCCTACGGATACTTCATTTTGCTTGCCTTTATCTACAACCAATATATCGTCTTTGAATAGCTTCCAATTTTTAATGTCAGCTGCCATTCTTACGAAATAGGTGGCATAGCTTCTATTAATGATGTTGTCTGCATAGTCTTCAAAAAATGCATTTCCGTTGATGCTTAAAATATCGTTCATTTTTGTTTCCAGTTGTGTCTAATTTTTGTGTAAAAGTAGATGAGAAGAACGTATTGATGGTACGTGCTTAATATTTTTAATAAGAGATAGACAAAGCTATATGATCCGCATATTCTTTATCCACCTTTACTGCAGCGTCATACAGTTCTGAATAAAACTCATTCTTTCTCTTTTTATGTTTCAATAGATTGGTAAACACGTTCTCAGATGGTAAATACCACATGAAATTAATCAAATGTGGGTAGGCTTGCTCAGGTAATTTGTCGGTAGATAAATCCCTAAATAATAATGCTGATCCTGTAGTCAGATGGTCCATAGAATGCATGATAGATGTTAGAAAGAAAGCCTCTGGATTTACAGGTAATTCATGTTTGGTAGCTAGATAATATACAGCTTTTCTTGTTTCGATTAAAAAGTTGGAGAACCTTGAATAATCTTTCAGAATTGAAACTGTCGCTCCATGGTTTTTTAAGTCTTTACTCACGTTATTGAGATATATCTTAGAGGCAATATGTCTTTTGATACCTACATGGTCAGCTGGGTAAGTATGAGCTACACTATTAAGGTATTGGCCATAGATAAATATATCATCCCACTTTTCTTTATCCTGTTCTGATAAAGTTAAGTAGTCTGCATAAACGTTATTGGAAAAAGAATGTAATAGTGGATGAATATAAAAAGAAGTGACTGTACTTAATACCAATAACTGCTCTGATCGTTTTACGATGTCTAATCCATCAAACTTAAATTCAATAATTTTTGTCCTCTCCAGACTATAATCTCCTTCTTCAATTTCAAACAACACAAAGATGTTTACTTTCTTCCCGTCCTGAAAAAATGGAGAGCTTAAATCTTCAATCCTGAGAATGACTTCCAACTTATCTCCCCTATCTTCAACATCCAATAAAGTAAGAATGGTACTATTTAGCATATAAGCTACCAATTCATTTTCAGAAGGTGACTTGGCGAAGAATATATGTAAAACTCTGTAAGCTATAAATTTTAGAAACTGTAAAGAGTAGTTGACTTTTAGTTTAATGATGTGAAGAGAGTGTTTCCAGGATATAGCAATAGGTCGTATAGGATAACGATCAACATGTTGATAGAAACCATCTTTCCATGGTAGTTTTTTGCTATCTACTTCATTGTTTATTTCATTAAAAACAAGGATTGAATCTTTGATTCTTAAATGAATTACTAATACTATTAAAAGTTGAGATACTCCAAAGAGTAGAACACAATTCCTATAGTAAGGATTGGACAAGATACCTCCTATGTGAATGGAAAACAGCCCAGATGAAACTAATAAATAGATATACTTTTTCGATGTACTGATTGCTTTATCACGCTTTGTAAATTCCTCCTTGTTGAGTCTTACACCTTCTAATTGATAGTTGTCGTCGTATAACATAGAGTATAATTAGTTGTATAGTTGATTATTTTAATCTGTCGTAAATAGTTATTGTATTATCTTTTCACTAATTAGTGTCAGGTAATACTTTCACAAATGTATTAGCAAAAGAAGAAGGATAAAATCCCCCAAAAGGGGTAAAAGTCAACATCTATAAGAAAAAATAAACCCAAAGAACAAAGTCCTTTGGGTATTTCTGTTTAACGATTCTATGTTCCTAACGAACTTACTGTATTTATGTTTTTATAAACCAAAATGTTTTTGAATAATCTGCTTTTTAAATTTCATTTTAAAAACCCAAGGAGCAAAACCCCTTGGGTTTAACTGTTTTTTTACGATTCATAATTTTTATCTTTTGAATATTTTTAAACAGTATCATAGTTACTTAAATGATATAAATAAGTACTATTATAAATGTTGACCCAATCAGCTTAATTTCATTTTCTTGAAAGTAAGTTGGTCTAAAATATTTTTTGTGGAATTATGACTTACAACAATCTGTTTTTGTTGCAAATGTGATCTGAATCTCTATAAAATTGATCTAAAAAAAGAGTTTGATTTTTCATGAATCCTTAAGTTGTAATTAGTTTTTGATAAATCGTTGACAGGTGCAATTATAGTATATGTTATTTAATATTTACAAATAATTAGTTCGATTTTATATGAATATTATAATAAAATATTCATATATTTAAATTAAATACAAAAAATAATACGTTTTTCTAAAACTATTTACTCAAATCTCATTACTACATTATGGCTAAAAAAATCATTATCTGTGCTGATGGCACATGGAATCGACCTGAACAAAACATCAACCCTCTTCTGGACGAAGTAGATCACCCAACGAATATTTTGAAAATTGCTAGAGGTATCAATTGCGATAATAATCAACAAGTATTTTATGATTTCGGTGTAGGTTCGTATGGTACTATTTTTTCAAAAGGTTTCAATGGAATGACAGGAAACGGACTGGATAAAAACATCAAAGATTGCTACCGATATATCGTTCAAAACTATTCTAATGACGACGATATTTATCTGTTTGGTTTTAGTCGTGGTGCTTATACGGTAAGAGCACTATGCGGTCTAATTAATAACTGTGGGATCTTGAAAAGCCAAAACGCGAATAAAATCGAAGAAGCATTCAGTCTCTATAAAAATGAAGATAATAAACCAAGCGATGATGAATCAGAAAATTTTAGACAAACATTTAGTCACGCATCTAAAAGAATAAAATTTGTTGGTGTCTTTGATACTGTTGGAGCTATGGGTATCCCAATTTCATTTCTTGGTCTATTTGATGATGATGTAGAGCTATACGATCGAAAAATTGGGAAGAATATTGACACTGCAAGGCAAGCACTTGCTATTGATGAGGAAAGAGGTGATTTCAAACCAACTATTTGGGATAAAAAAGATGATATTGATATTCAACAAGTATGGTTCTCTGGCTGTCACTCTGATGTTGGGGGATTTTATGGTCCCACAGAAGGTTACGGAGTTTTGAGTGATATTCCATTGCATTGGATGGTCAAGGAGGCTTAAAGTGCAGGCTTAGAATTTGAAGATCATTTGATTAGTCCATTGCCAGATCAAAACCACCTTGCTCCTATTCATGAATCTAGAAAACGAATTTACAGATTGAGATCTAAATATGAACGACCAATAGATGAAGTTCCAACAGGAGTTTGGATTCATGAATCTGTTAAGAAAAGGTGGAATGATAATGATGGATATCGTCCTGATAATTTACAGAAATATTTAAACGAAAACTCTGATTGGGATGGTATTAGAAATAAAGTATTGGGTTCCTAAAATGATTTAAGGGAGTATTACAGATATGTGATACTCTCTCCCTCCCCTCAATAAATAGGAGTGAAATCTGAACTCTATCTCCATTAATTCAGAGTTTAATTTCTTTACTATTTCATAATTAAGTTTCCTTTTTTAAAAAGAACAACTTTTATGATACATCTAAAAGAATATTGCCATTTCTATAAAAAAAGAGATCTTCAAAACTTTGAAAATCTCTTTTTTGTATAAACCTCGTTTGCTAGAACATCATAATATAATTCTAAGCATCTTTCTTTGATTTCATCATCGTCGAATTCTGGAACAAATTTGTTCTGCATCTTTCTTAGATGTTTAGTGGTAGTAATACTATTAACTGCTTCATCAAATTCTTCTGCTGCTTCATCAGAATCACTTTCAAAGACTCCATTGTCAATTTTTTCAATTAGTGAATTTAAATCTCGCTTACCTAAATCAAGCATCACTTCATGCTCTTCTAAAGATTCTTCGAGTAAGCTTACATAGGATAGAATGAATTATGATTCCAGTTTGTAATTTGCCATTGATAGTTTGTGTAAAAAATCCAACATTTAATTAATAAGTATAATTTATACCTAATCATCTAAATTGATCTTTAGCAATAAACCTTATTAACAAAAAACCTAACCGTAAAACCTATACAACAGTTGAATTCTTTATATTTAAATCTCTAATCCAAAAAATTAACATTTAGCAATATGCCCTCTTCTCAAAAAAGTACAATTTTCGGCAAAAAGTATTACGTATCCAAACCACTAGTTGAGGGTATCCATAGAATGGTTATTTTGTATCCCCCCCCTATCCCCCCATTAGGTAAAGGACTTTTCTTTGTTTTTCTCTTTCTATTGGAATCACAACATCTAATAGCACAAAATTCAATTTCAGTTAAGCAAAATTTTGACACTATATCCATAGCTAAATTGACCGATCTTGAAGAGAGCATCATGGTATATTACCAAAAGGATTTTATTGCTGACTACATTGCTTGGCAAGACGATGGTAAAGGTAGAATTTGGAGCTATATGCCTGATGTTGGTTTTGCATTTGGATTACCTACTATGAACTTATCAACACGACATATCAAGTCTGCAAAGAAGCAAGAGAAACAAAGAAAGCAGAAACTCGAATCCATCAAGGAAAAGCGAACCTTACTCATGAATACAGACATCCAAAAACTTAGAGTCTTGTATGAGAAGTTTATCAATGACCAGGAACAGCTTGCAGAGAAAATGAAAGTTTTGGAAATCGATCAGAAGATACTCGACATCTACACCGAAGGTTACGAGCAGAATGAAATTGATCCACTCACCTACTTGAATCAACAGAAGTCACATCTACAAAGTGAGTTGATCATACATGAGTTCATCCGAAACCTCCAGGAGCAGAAGACGATGATCTATATATTGGCCAAGTATCAGCTTCCCAATTACACTCTAGCAGTAGAAAACCTGCCAGAAAATTGATGAAACAAATATGATCTTAATCATAATCGAACAATGTTGTACAATAGAATCTTAGAATAATATCACAATTACTTAGTTTATACTTAGGCAACAATCCGTTCATTTTGAGTTTATACTACTTGATAATATATTAGCGACCGATTTGAAATTGTAAGGATAGTAATCTTTACTAATAAAGCTATATCTCAAACTAATACTACTAAGAGAGCGATTCTCTTAACGATTTTTTTACTACATCATGGACATACAAATATCAAACTCTCTACCTCAAAGCTATTCTATATTCGATAACTCGCTATTTAAGAATAACCAACTATCGGTTAGAGCAAAATTTCTCTTACATTATTTATCCAACCGTCCAGAAGGTTGGATCGTTCAACAAATGGATCTTCGAAAGGTGTTGGGTGATCAAGGAAAAGTACTTGGAGAAAAGACTCTACGAAAAGTCAATAAAGAACTTGTAACTGCAGGCTATATGAAACTTGAAACTATTTACTGCAAAGAAAATAAAAGAGCACATGGCCGAAGGTATCTCTTCTCGCCTACTCCAATTTTTGACAATCAACCTAAAATCAAAATAAAGGATAAGCATATAGTAGATAGTGTGCATTCCAACATAGAATTGGAAAGTTCGATGGACTCTAAATCACAGAAAAGGCCAAAAGCAGAAAGTGACAAAAGTGCCGTTTCTGCTGAAAGTGGTCTAAACAGAAACGGCACAAAGCAGAACTTCTGCAATGGAGAAGTTCACCAAAATGCCTGTATTAGTAATTCTAGAATTCAATTAGTAAATAAAGAAGAAACTAAAAACAAAGAAAGCTATAGCTTGCAGCTCTCTTTTGAAAATTGTTTAAAATTTTGTGAGGAATATATAAAAGAGCGTCAGTTGAATATCAAGATTGATCAAAGTAAAATTCCGGAATTTATCAACTACTACCAATCAAAAGATGTGGCCTTTCAAGAACATTACTCCTGGCAATCTGCCTTAAAAACTAGGATAGAAAAATATCCTTCAATGATTGTGGAAAAGAAGAATAGTAAAACTTCATCAGGAAGGGTAAAACTCACCGACATCAAAACGATACACGAGTTTAAAGAATACTGCAGCAAGAAGAAACGTTACCAGGAGTTTTACAACAACATCAGCAATCAATGTTGGGCCGAATCCGATAATAACGAAGCAAATTATGCCATGATGATGGAAGCTCGATTCAGATTGATCAAGTCAGAAATAACGTTACAGAAGACATGGAGTAAAATGGAATATAAGGTTTGTCAAAGGTTGAGTTTAACAACGTAAAATTAGGTTTAAACGTATTTGCCTTATTCTATTCCTCCTCAATAAACTTCTTTAGGGTATGTTTATTCGGGAAGTTTTGACTATCTCTGATAGCCATTTTAGTATCATTGATTTCCTTCCAAATACCCCATTTCGGATTTTGGGAATATCTATTTTGTGCTTTTTTGATCACTGCTTGAGTTATTCCTAATTCCTTTAAACGTACCGCTAATTTTGAAATTTTCTCTTGAAACTCTATTTCTTTTGGAGACATTGTAGGCTCTTGATTAAATAAGTCTTGTTGTTGTGGCTGCGGTTTGGCCTTGGCTTCAGGCATTGGAGTAATATCAATACAATTTCCATTTTGCTGAACCAATAACTCTTCAATAGTTGAATTAATTATCGCATTTGATAAGCCCATAGATCTCATTGCCTCTACCTTAAGCTTATTCTCTGGAGATAAACGCTGCTCTTTCGATAGGTTTAACTGAGGTTCTATGGTTTTCTTACTAAACATAAAATGAATGTGGGTATATTTTCTTCCCATCATTCTTAAAGCTTGATAAGAGAGGTTGATATCTGACGTTTCATTAATACTATTTACTGCTAGTTCTAATACTGAGTTTTTAAAAGTGCTATAATTGTTATACGATTTCTTGTCTTCAACACCAAGCACCGCTTTTAGTTCATTAAGTGCTACCTTTCTTTCATCATACTTCCCTACTCCTCCTATTAGAAAATCATATAATCGAACAGCATGGGGAGATTTCATATCCTTCAAATTACTGTAAAGATATTGAGTAAAGTTTTTAGAAGGACCTAGAAACTTTTTAAATGAGCGGTTAAACTTAAAAGCTACTCGTGTTTTATTGAGTTCTATAGTTTCAAAGAGTGTGATGTATTTTCTATTGAAATCATCCGACTCATAATCTTCCATTGTCACCCCACTACCCTCTTTGATTTTAGCTGAAGTCAGCTGATCACAAGCATTGTCAATATTCTTAATATCCTTACCACCCGGTTTCCTACCCAAAAATTGAGATACTGGAAATTCCAATACCTTATCAAGATCTTGATCTTTTAGGGTAAATGCATACAATAACAGCTTCTGTGCTGTTAAGTTCAAAGATGTTTTTTGATGGGCACGAACTAAACCATTGTGCCTTTTCACCATTACTTTTGAAAATATGCTTTTCATTCCAAGTAAATTTTGAGTTGTAGGTAAATCAATAGAGCCTTAGCATACACTAAGATTGCTGATATTCGCGTATCGTAAAACAAAGTAGTATTTCATCCATTAGTAATAAAAAAAGTCGGACTTCTACTATGTTTAATTTAAATCTATGGATAAACAAATGAATAAAAACATAATACCCTCAAGTTTTTTCATAAAAGGTGGTCTATCCACTATGTTTTAAATGAGTAAACTCCTATGTTTTAGAAAAAACTTTGATTTTAAAGTAGCTAGTAGGTTTTAAGAAGCCAATACTTCAATCAAATAGTGGACTATTCACTACGTTTTAGAGTAATATTCATCTTTTGATACCTGAAAAAGACTTCAACATTGTATTTAATTGATTGAAATACCCCAGTCTTATACTTATTCACACGAAAAGGTGGTCTATTCACTATGTTTTAGGGTAACTTCCTATGATTTGATGCAAAGTCCTACGTTTAATGGGGCAACCTCCTACACCCTTTTCGGACTTCTACTATGTTTTAGGTGGTCTAACTACTAGAATTAATTTTATTATATTACACTAAATCAAGTAGTTACGGAGTACATAAGAATAAATAATATAAATAAGAATATATAAGGCTAATAGATCAATATCTCTATTTTTTATTATTTAATTTTCTTTTTTCTCTAATAATACTACCCAATTACAGGGAATTCATGCTACTAATTACAATAAATTCTCTTCAAGGTGGTCTATCTACTATGTTTTAAAGCCAATTATTAGTGTTTAGACCATAAAATAGTGGTCTAAACACTATGGTTTACATCAAAAGCATAGGATTTTGCACAAAATACAGTTGATAATAGCTATCCTTTTGGTCTATCCACTATGATTTAAGTTAAAACGTAGTGAATAGACCGTACTTTAGAAGTAACTACTATTTAAAAGGTGGTCCATCCACTATGGTTTAGAATTAAAACATAGGAATTTACTCAAAATACAGATGAAAATGATCTATTATAGTGGTCTATTTACTACGAATTAGGTTAAACCATAGTGAGTAGACCAACTTTTAAGCCTAATCGTATGGACTATTTACTATGTTTTAAATAGAATTGCCCCATTCTAGAAGCAATAACAGGACATCTACTATGTTTTACGATAAGTCAAAGATCACATCAATACTAAAAAGTACATTTTTTGTCTTTTTGGTAAGTATTGACTCTGTAAAAGTGAAAAAAAACACCCAAAAAGTCAATATTTGTACTAATATTATTGATTTATCCTCTGAAATAGTAAAAAAATGTACTAATTATTTTTTTTGATTCAATTTTTTGTGTTGATTTGAAGTATCAAAATAACCGTTGTAATACATGACACAGAAAGATATACTTGATTTCCTTCGTGAAAACGATATGTTTAAAGTCTCAGTAGTAGAGAAAAAAGCTGGGATTCCCACTAGGTCTTTATACAAGGCTTTGAATGGAGAACAAAATTTAAAACCTGAATACATCGAAAAGTTGATCAAGGTGCTGACACCTATGGGATTAAATTTAAAAGAGAAGTTCAAGGTCGTGAGTATCATTAATAACAAGGGTGGGGTTGCCAAAACTACTACAGCTTGTAATTTAGGTGCGGCTCTTTCTCGATTAGGAAAGAAAGTATTGTTAGTAGATGCGGATCCTCAGGGAAACTTGACACAACATTTAGGTTATAAAAATCCTCAAGTGTTTGAAGGGAAGGAGCTTTCTGATATTATCGAAAATAAATGCGATGTCAATATAGCGATTTTGAAATACCAGGATAATCTACATTTAATACCTTCTACCACCAATCTTGATTTTACCAATAAGAACTTAAACCGTAATTCAGGTCCATCTTCTTATAAATTGGTAAAACGTTTATTGATTGATAAGTTGGAAGCAGATTACGATTATATATTCTTTGACTTATCACCTTCTTTTGCATTGATAACAAATGATGCTTGTTTGATTGCTTCTAACCGAGCGATTATTCCTGTAGATGCGAGTGAATTTGCTTTTAGAGGGATCCAAAATGTAATCAATCACATTGATGATTACAAAGAAGAAAATGCGAGTCTTGATATCTTAGGTTTCTTGTTCACCAAATCCGGAAGGACGAAAGATATGAATAATTACAAGAAAGCCCTGAGAGATACAAACTACAGAGTTTTTGATACTGAAATAGCTGTTCGTGATATGGCTTACAATAAAGGTCCTATTTTAGGTAAAGATATCTTCAGCCTTTATGAAGATAAAAGCTTAAAAAAACAGGAAAAAGATGGGATCAAGAAAGCAATGGAAGAACACACAAGTCTAGCCCAAGAGTTTATTGCATATGTCTAGTGAGATTAACATGAACGATTTTTTACCTGGTAGCAAGAAAAAATCGAAACTAATTGAGTCAAAAAAAGAAGAGATGTCTTCTGATCCTATCCATATTTTACCAGAGTTAAAAGAATGGATTCGTCCTTTGACAGAATCGGAGCGATTCAACTTGAAGAAGAGTATCGAAGACGAAGGAGTGCGTGATCCAATAACAGTTTTCCATAATGAAAGTGGACAAAAGGTATTGTTGGATGGCCATAACAGATACGCAATAGTTCAAGAGCTAGGAGGAGAAGATAACGGTTATGAGCTTCAAGAAGCAGTAGTTGAAATCGACTCTTTGGAAGATGCTAAACTCTGGATGATTAAAAACCAAGTTGGTAAGCGTAATCTATCAAAACGAGAGATGTCTTTCTATCGTGGTAATCATTATCTGACAAACAAATCTGGTCAAGGGCAATCTACGGGAGCTGGAAAATTGCATGAACTTTTGGCTGATGAATACGGCGTTTCTCCAAAATCTATTCAAAATGATGCAATGATTGCTACTATTTTGAATTGTTGTTCTGCAGACTTCCGTTATGCCTATTTTGATGGAGAAATAAAAGTAACTCTAGAGCAGTTTAAAGCAGTCAAGTCAAAACTTAGCAACGGAGAATTGGATGATGAAGCTTCTATCGAAGCCTTCTTGAAAGGTGAAGCAATAGCTATTAAGAGAGATTCACGACCTGCAGTAAATCCTCAAAAGAAGTATAGCTTCAATAAATTTGTGAAGACATTAAATACCTTAGTGGATGCAGAGCTGACAGATGAAATTTCTGAAGCTGAAAAGTTATCCATGGAAGGACACATTAAATCTCTTGTGAAAAAATATAATCTAGACGTTTAAGTCCTTAGATCGTAAGTAAAAAGTAATCCCCAATTACTATCACTTATTCCAAAACTCAAAGTCTTAAAAATAAAAAAGGGATACCCCCCGGTATCCCCTATTACTCCAGTTACTCCCCAGTAACTAGAATAAATCAATTCCATATATCTTATTGGTGTCTCTCACAACGACCAATAGGGTCATGTTTCACCTCAAAGATAAAAAGAAAAATGAAACCTTTGAAAGTCATTGACTACTCATTGATAGTTTTGTCAATGTTGTATTCAACGTATGTTACCTTCATGTATTTGAATGAGTACACCACCCCCTTGATTTCTATTCCCTCAGCATTATTTCTCGTATTCTTAGGTCATCATTATACCTTTCAATCCTTAGAGTATTTCAAGCGAAGAAAATCACTCAATCAATATTCTATATTAGCCGTTGTCATTATGGGTTTGGTTTTCTATTCCGAATGGAACGGACAGCTTCAGCACGCAAAGTCTGTAACAGGAATACCAACGACAGATTTGATCGATCAACAAATTTTACAAGTACAAGAAACCATCAATGAATCTTCCAAACATACAGTTAATGGAAAAACCAATTGGGCGAAATACCAGACGTTTTTAGATTCACAAAAACAACTGAGAAAGTTAGAAGAAAAGAGAGAAGCACAATTGCTCTTGATTGATGATAAGTTAGTAGAAGCGGAAAATACCGCCAATAACTTTAGAGTATTTTCTATAGTCTTGTTTGTATTGGCTTTCCTTGCTTCATCCGTAAATCATGATACGATTGACTCTAGTTTAAAGGAAGTAAAATATGACTTAGAAGAAGAGATCGACGAGCAGAAATTGAAGGTGATTTCATTGATCAAAAAAGGAGAAATCAATAGTGTGAAAATGCTTATGGATTACTTCAATATGCAATTGAAAGAGGCAGAGTATTTATTTGAGAAATTTTCACCTAAGTCTAAGTTTGGATTGAAAGCTAGTTGAAAATTGTATTATTGTAATATGAATAATGTTATTTGATATCAAAAATTGTATTATTTAAAGTGGTAAAATTTACCACTTTCATAGTAGTAATTTTTTACCACTATGGATAGTTGAAGAAAAGCGGTCATTAGATCGCTTTTTTTTGTGTTCTATGGGAATATTTTTTTGAACGTACTTCTGGTAGGTTCAAGTCGTCTACTTTAGCTACAAACAAACATTTGATGATGGAAAAACTATTGCCTTATACCGACCTGAAGAGTTATGTGATTTTAGATATTGAAACCACAGGCTTGACACCTCAAGATGAAATCCTACAAATAAGCATTGTAGATTATAGAAATGTGATCCTCTTGGATCAATACTTTATGCCACGAACTATCAAAGAATGGAAAGAAGCAGAAATGATCAATGGCATTACCAAAGAGAAAGTACAGTATGCCCCCTACTTTGATGACTATTGGATGAATAAAATTATTAGCTTGATAAAAGGAAGAACAATATTGATTTACAACAAGAAGTTTGAAGAACAGTTTTTAGATTTATCTGCAGCCAAGGAAGTGGTGTGTGTGATGCAGCTGTTCGCTACTCAGGTATTCAAAGAATGGAAAGCGGACATTGGAGAATATAAAATGCAGAAGCTAACAAAAGCTTTTCAGTTCTATTGGAGTAATCTTGATATCAAACAGAGAAAAATTGTGCAGTCGGCACATAATGCCGTTACAGATTGTATGATGACAAATATCGTTTGGAATCAGATGATGAATGATGTGGAAGAGAAGGTGAAGTTGGTTTCTTGAAATGAATATTAATTATCATCCCAGTCTAATCTTCTACCTGTTCATTTGATAATAACCTGTCAGATATTATCTCCGAACGATATCCCTCCCGCACAAAAAGGAGTACCTTCTACCTACAATAATTCCAAGTACGATAATTATTTCATCTAGAAGCTACCCCTTTTTTTCTTTCCCGCCTGTTAATCACCCCCCGCTTGTCTGCCCTAAGAAACTATTACTAAAATTTAGAATTCTTTTTCGATCAGAGCATCCAAGCTCCCGCATAGGCCACCACCTAAAAATCACTTCCGCAAGCTTCAGTCATTTTCATGTGGTTACCTATCTTTCACACGCTGAAGGGCGAGTCTTGTAGTATATTTCAAGTATTGTGTTCCAAGTTAGTTCTGTTGGGTTTCTATGTCGTTTGAAATATTATCCATCGTACCCACCCACCGATAGATTCGTGTGGTCTGTTAGTTATTCAACGCCCCTGATTAGTTGATGGTCCGTTGTGCCACCCTCACAAAAAGCCATGCTCTAAAAACTTACAGGTGGGGAAAATATAAACCTTTCAGTCTTTAGAGCATCGCTTTTTTCCTTCCCGCCTAACGTAAGGCCCCGCTTGTCTGTCCTGTTTTAAAAGTGTCAGGTAACATGAAATAAAACCTTCCAATTTTAAAACATCACAGACAAGATCCCGCATAGGCAACAAGAACAAAACCACTTCCGCAAGCTCCAGTCGTTTTATCCTTGTTACCTATTTTTGCCAACCCGCGATGGATAGTTTTGTGGAGGGTAGAGAGGATTGTGTTTCAAGGTTGTTTTGTTGGGTGTTGTGTCGTCTAAGAGAATGTCAACCATGCCCACCCTCAAAAGAGGGTATCATTATTTATTAGATTGTCAATACCCCGATTTTTGGTATTAGCGGTATTATCATAGATGTTGAGACTCTCTAAAGTAGGGTACTTTCTATTTAATAATCGTAGCTATTATCTTAATTTTTATTTGTTACTAGGTATACAATTAAAGATAAACTATAAAACTATATTTAATTCGACCAAGCATACTATTTTTAGTTTTAGCAATTTTATTCGGTTGTTCATCTTCTGAAGAGTTGAATCAAAACGGTGATAATTAATTTAAGAATATACTGATTACAAAATGATATTATAATGGAATCTCTATTTAAAAACATGTACTCCTATAGGGAGAGAAAAGATAAAGGAAATTTAGAAAACTATTTGATTGAAATTTTCTCATATGTATTAAAGTATGATCCGGATTTTAGAGTAGCATTTATGTCTGAAATTGGAGTAATTGATCTTTCAGGTTTTGATGTAAAAACACAATCAAGTTATAGTGTTTTAGGTAGGCCAGATGTAGAAATTAATTGTAATGACCATTTCATATTGATTGAATGTAAAGTAGATGCTTCAGAAGGACAAGATCAATTGAAAAGATATTGCGATATTCTGAATCTAAATTCGAAAAGTAAAAAGAAGACATTGGTTTATTTAACCAAATATTATGAGAATAAAGAAATTGATAAAGATCTAAATATAGATTTCAAGTCTATTCGATGGTATGATATATTCCAATTGATTAATAAACAAACAAAAAATCAATTAAAGGAACAATTGATTATATTTTTAACTGATATGAAGATTGCAATGAATAATAGTATAAAAGACCTTAGTGATTTACAAACTTTGCCAGGTACTATAGCTACTATGGACGAAGCTATTGATAATGCTCTTAAAGCATTTAATCATAAATTGATTAAGGGAACAGTATCTCGTTTTAAAAGACTTGAAGTAGGTAATTATTATCAGATCATGCATTTTGATGAAAAAAGGAATTATAATCTTGATATTGGATTTTTTGGTATTGATAGTGAAAAACCTAAAATGGGTGTCAGAATATATATTTCAAACAAGAGAAAGGAAAACTTTAATATCGTTCACTTTGATTCTTTATCTGATAATTGGAATAAAACAAAATCCATTACTGGCTTTTATTTTGAGTATTTAGTTGACCTTTCTCATATGATTAATAATAATGAAGGAGGGGTATTAAATCTAAATAAGCAACTAATTGAAATAATCAATGACTATGATAAAACGATTAATATTTAGTTAGTGATCATTTTACTCATGATATACTAATTATTCATTTCTGACTTTGGTTATCTATGGTCTGTATATTTGTTTTAATAAATTGATGTTTCACTAAAGGCTATCTTATTCAAGATTTCGAGTCTGCAAGGCTTGTTATTTATTTCACCCAGATTATTTGATATTCATCGATATAATATGTCTTCGCATCATGGCCGACGCTCACAAAAAGCATAAGCAAAGAGTAGTGGGAATTGATTGAAAGTGCTACTCTTCACTTATTCCTTTTTTGCTGACCCGCCGGAACGTTGTGGCCATCGCAAAAGCCAAAGAAAAAAGCTCATGTTGTCAATCGAGGTGTTCACTTTTTTCTATAGCTTTTGCTACCCGCTTGCCAGTAAAGAAGAAAAGAAAACTTTCGCAAGCTTCAGTATTCTTTTTTACTTTACAGGCAATTTCCCTCTTAGTGACAATTGTTTTTCAATTAAGCTTAATTATTGATAATTAGCTTTGTTTTAAATAATGTACGTATAATATCGTTAGTAGAAATAATGTTATTTCATAGTGACATTCTTTTTTCAAGTCGTAGCTAGGATAGGGGTTACTCCACCGTTCGTTCGTAAAGAAAAGCAGAAAAGCAAGGCGGCATCTCCAACTCCGGCAAACCCCTAACTCCCCAAATGCTTCAAAATTTGGTCAGAAAAAAAGTAACAAACAAGGGTATATAAAACTCGTACCTCGCCCTTGTTTGTTACTTTTTTCCTGCCCTTTTAAATTTTCGCATTTGGGGGTGTTAGGGGCTTGCCTCAAGTGCGGGGTGCGGGCTTGCTTTTTTTCTGCTTTTCTCTACTCACTCACTACTATTTATTTAGGGGGCGAAGGGGGGCGTGGTCTCGCTATTTGGCTTCTTTTTTCCAAACATAAACCTCTAAAAATCAGTAATTTAAATACTGATTTTAATCATTTAATTAACTGTAAATCAATTAGTTAAGTATAGTAAAAAGCCGTATATTAGAGTATCGAAAGTAAGGGAAGACGTTCTTTTACAAAGGCCAATAATACTAGTTTAGGCCAAACTATTTTTCACAAAAAAAGTGGTAAAACTCAAATGCCAATCTGCAGTTTCACCACTTAAACAAAATGTTATTATGCAATCTATACATTTCATTGTTGCAGAACAAATCATCCCTATGTTTGTTCATTCAGCAGCGTGTGCTATTGCAGATTATAAAACTGCAAAGAAAGAATCTTACAACAGCCTGGTATTTGCCGGCAACATCAAAGCCGCTCAAGAGCTGGGTATCTCTCCAGAGGTCAACAAAATGCAAATGCACCGAGAAAGTGCATTGTTCTTCTTAGAACAAATAAAAAACCTGTACAAACTAGCTACTGCAAAAGGCTTTCATTCTGTATTCATTAAATCCCTAGAAAACGCACGTTATCACATTCGTTGCAAGGTCCAAGAAATCGAGCAAGCCAGAGAAATCCAAAAGCAAAAAGAATTCGCTTGGGCTTCTCAATATACAAAACACTACGAAGGAGGTTCATTCGAGTTACCATTTTAATTTTTACGGTTCAAATTTCTCATTTGCTCACTGCTTTTGCAGTGGGCACAAATTCAAAAAACTATGTTATTCTACAAAGATAATTCAAGATACTATGTACTAGGTGCTAACGGTTTTATTTTGGTTTCAGATGGTTGTTTCAGCTATTTATATACTACAAACATCGTAGGTTTTAAGGTGCCTAAAAGCACCATTAAGTACCTTTCAAAAAGAGTTCAAAAGCCAAAAGAAAAAGATGCGGATCCAATAAAAACAGTAATCAACTTTGGTATCCAGTATGTTCCTGGTTCTACTACTATCAATAAATATTCTTTTACACCGGAAGAAAATAGAATTTTTCAAGTCATGGAGCAAAATCTAAAAGACTATCAGCAGTTGGAAAAATTCAGAGAACTACAAAATCAAGAGGTTAAACAAGTAGTCAAACAAGAAATTTCAGAAGAGGTAAAACCATCAGTAGAGTTTTCACTAAACGGTGCAGGGTAATTCTAAATACGCACTAAATACTAACGATTCATAGTAGTAACTGCCTCCGGCAGTTGCTACTATTTTCAAATTTCTAAATACAATTTTTCAAACTCTCAAAATCAAAGAACAATGGTTTTAGCTATCAAAGATCAAAATCATAAAATGTCTATTATAGAGCACGAGGTAAATGTTTTTTCTTCAATAGAAGATCATCAAGATACAGAAAAAGGTTCTGTAATTTTTACCCTAATGGTTGGAGAAAAAGAACTATTTGCAGAAATCAATTTCACGATCAATTATAAGCTTATAGTAACGCAAGGATCCTATTGGGTGCCTGAATATAGAGAACTTGTTTACCAAGGAATAGCTTTCAATTTCAATACCTTCAAATTGCAAGACGAAGAGCAGTTTATCAACCGAGAAGAAAAGAACGCTTACAAAGCAGGTGCTAGAAAATTAATAGCAAAAAAGGTCAACGAAATGGAAGAAAGGCCAGACGAATATTTCGAGATCCATTGCTAAACGGTTCACACCATTCAAAAGTAAGTTTCTAAATACGTACTGCTTTCGGTTCAATTTGCCCCCTATCGTTTTTGGGGGCATCCTTAAAACTTATTTCAAACTAGAATTTCGATTCAAAAACAATTTATTACGATGACACAAAAAAATGTAACACCCCAAAACAAAAAACAAGCTGTTAAAAGAAACTCAAATACAGCGAACACTCAAAACTCTTCTAAGGTCAATCAAGAAGTGCATCCAGAGGAATTACAAGAGGTAATGCCAAATGAAAATCAGGTAGAAGAACAGAAGCAAAGCCAAGAAGGGATCCAAGAGGTAAATCAAGAAGAAAACCAACCAACCATAAAATACTACGAGGGAGCACCTTTACAGTATAGAGCAGACTGTAAAAACGGCAAGTTCAATATCAACGGACGTAGAGAGGTAGGCGATGAAATGACCATCACACCCGTAGCATGGCGTTTTTTTACAGACGACATCTTAGGAATGGGAAAAAAGAATTGGGTAGAGCTGTTTTTTATTAACGATACCAATTGCCTTTCTGTGGTTTTATTTCATGGGTACAGCAGAGAAAATTTAGAAAACCTAGCTTCAGATCTTTTTTACAGCGATGTAACATTGGCTGATATTAATTTGACCATTTCATTTGAAAAGAAGCAAAATAAGTCAGCAAAGAGTACTTACTACATTGCCAGTTTTACGTTCGATGTGTTGGACGAGGAGGAAAGGGAGATCCTAAAAGAAAGTATCAAGGCTTTTAATATTTACCGAAAGGAAACACTAAACGAAGATTGCGAATTTCAAGATACACGTAATTTTTTCAATCCTTTTTACATAGAGAATACAATCGCTATCGAAATAGGGGAGGAGCCAAAAGAAACGGAATAATAGATTGTATGTAACAGTTGTTCTTAGGGGATAAAATGGGTGGAGCCGTTGGCTTCGCCTATTTTCTAAGGACAGATTCAAAATTTAAACACTCATTCAACGACTTATAATAAGTCACATTAAACGATTCAAAAAAATGAATACTACTTTAATTGAAAATACATTAAACGAATACAAGGAGAATTTCACTCAACAGTTGATACAACCAAAGGTAAGAACCTTTGTAATGCCTGATAAAGATTACAGAAAGCATCCTGCAATTTCCAATTCGGACCTTTCCAATGCCAAGAAGATCATCAACGGTCAAGCGATCAGAAAAAATACAGATGCCTTTCGTAGAGGTCGTTTTATTCATGAAGCGATCCTGGAGCCGTCCAAATGGAAAAATACAAAGTCGTTTCTTCCTTCAGAAGAAAGAACAGAGGTAGACGAGTTGGCCAATATTGTTTTGCATAATTCTACTTTCAAACACCTGATAGGAAAAGGCTATTGGAAGTTTGAGCAGTGTGTTTTTTGGGAGGATCCCGTAACAGGCATTTCATGTAAAGCAAAAATGGATATGCATTTGGGTGTCTTAATCATCGGAGATCTAAAAACCACCCGTAGAGAATCACATGAGGACTTTTTGAAAGATGCATTGCATTTCGATTACGATAAACAGGCCGCATTTTATTCTACACCTTTCTATGCTAAACTGTTTTTATTGATCGGTATTTCTAAAAGCAGAAAGACTTTAGGTAGGCTATTTTTTGAGGAAGTGAGCAGAGAAAGCGATTGGATGAAAAGTGGTAAAGAGAAAGTCAATACTTTATTGACAGCTATCAACAAGGATCCAGAGCTTTTAAAAGCAGTTTATGAAGCGAGGGGGTGTTAACCCTCTCTTTTTCAATTCAATTTATCATTAACTGATTACAAAACATTCAAATATTATTAAGATGAATACTAAAAGAAATACAACACCCAAAACGAAACACACCAATTTTAAAAATAGGCTGATCATTGCAGGTTCTAGAGAGATGAATTTATGCCAGTCAAGTTATCAGATTTTAAGCAGCTTTGTGGAATCTTACCTGGAGGAAAATAATATGATTCCATGGAATACAGAAATTGTTCTTGGAGGAGCAAAAGGAGCAGATGAAATAGGGGAGGACTTCGCCTTGAATAATGGTTTTCAGATCAAGAAGTTTTTACCTGATTGGAATTTAGGGAAGAAAGCGGGGCCATTGAGAAATAAACAGATGGCGGAATACAGTACTCACTTGATTTGCTTTTGGGATGGCAATAGTAGGGGTTCTAGATCGATGATTCATATCGCTCAGCGAATAGGATTGGCTGTGAGAGTGGTGAATTACAATATTGTGAGTATTGTGTTGGATCAAAGGCCTTTAGTTGGGAAGGAGTAGGAGATTAATTCTAGTTTGGTCTTTTGTGGGCTGAACTAGAATACTTGAATTATTAACAAGTATTTATTTTAAAGTATGGTGTTTTTAATTTTAAAACCCACTCTTTGAAATAATTATGTATTGTATGTTAAACCTAAAATAGTTTCAAACATTAACAGTGATATCTAAAAATTGAAATCTTTCAAAACTAGAATATAATAATATTGAAACATACAATGGAGGAGGTATATCATACCAAGACACTGATAATATTAAAGTAAAATCTTATGGGAAAAAGAAAAAGGGGAGTGTAATCTGAACGCTGTCTCGATTTAATTCAGAATTTAATTTCTTTCTCAGTTCATAATTAAGTTTCTTTTTTCAAGAAGAACAACTTTTATGATACATTTTAAAAGTGATATTTCATTTTTGACAAGGGTGACGACGAAGGAGTCAATTCATTTTCCCTTTTCAAAGATGAAGTATCGCTTTATTTTTGTGTCAAAAAGTGTTTATCTTACTTAATATCCATCGGCATTCTATCGCCAAATTTGATTCTTAATTGTTGTGCTGTTATTGCCCAGTTTACGATAGGCATTGTCCATTTTTTACTAATGTTATTAAGAGCCAAATAGATTAGTTTTAATACAGACATATCATTAGGGAATACACTTTTATTTTTAGTAACCTTTCGTATTTGTCTATGAAAGCCCTCCACTGCATTTGTTGTATATATCATTTTTCTAATCATTGGGTCATAAGTAAAATAAGCACTCAATTCTGACCAGTTTCGCCTCCAGGATTCTATTACAATAGGGTACTTCTTTCCCCATTTTTCATCTAAATTATTTAATTCATCTTCTGCAATTTCTTTAGTCATTGCCTTGTAAACCAGCTTTAAATCCTTCATGAACTCTCTTTGGTCTTTGGAGGCAACATATTTTATTGATCCTCTAACTTGATGAATTACGCATTTTTGAATCTCTGCTGCCGGATAAACACTTAAAATTGCTTCAGAAAAACCTTTTAAGTTGTCTGTACAAGCTATTAAAATATCTTTTACCCCTCGATTTTTTAAATCTGACAATACTTGAAGCCAAAAATTCGCACCCTCACTATCAGATATATACATGCCTATCAACTCCTTTCTGCCATCTTTATTCAGGGCTAGGATATTATAAACAGCTCTAGACTCTGTACGACGATCTTCGCCTTTAACTTTAAAGTGAATTGCATCCATCCAAACAATAGGATAAACACTATCTAGGAATCTATTTTGCCATGCTTTTACCTCAGGTGTTATTCTTTCAATGATACTTGAAAGGGTTTGATCACTAATTGATACGTCATACAACTCCTTTATGTGTGATGATATATCTGACAAGCTCATTCCTTTCGAATAAAGTGATAGGATTTTTGGAGCCATATTGTCGGCGAGTATAGTTTCACGTTTTGGGATAATCGAAGGTTGAAAACTAGAATTTCTGTCTTGAGGTGTTGTCACTTCAATTTCTCCAGCTATTGTTTTTACTGTTTTTGTCCGTTTACCATTACGCTTATTTTTCACCTCAGGCTGTTCCAGAGATTCTTCCTCTAAATGAGAGGCCATTTCTGCTTCTAGAGCACTATCTAGAAATTGTTTTAATAATGGTGCAAATACACCACCTTCACCTGTAAGGGATTGACCAGATAATAGTTGTTTGAGTGCCAAATCTCGCATTTGCTGAAACTCAGCACTCTCTTTTGTGAGTTGCTTTGCCATAACTTTTCAATATATAAAATTTAAAAATTACGGACAGCGTTTATTTTATACTCTCAGAAAAAGCGTAAAGCCAAAGTCAAGCCAAAGTCAAACCTAAACAAAGTGAAAAATAATTATTTGAGAACAAACTGAGCAAATTACTGAAGATGTATAGATCACAAGTGTAGTCACCCCATAATCATTATAAGTTCTCTTTCATCAAAATCAAAAGACTCTCCATTCCAAGTAGCTTCACCAGCTTCCAAGCGTGTAGTATCTCCTTGATTCCATTCTGATGCCACAATATCTTCTATGACATCTTCCAAAAAGACTCTTTCACCAATTTCTAAGTCCTTTGGTAATAGATAAGCAGCATATGGATTTGGAAAATGATAAGGATAGTACCAATAAAATTTACTTCCACCACTTCTAAAATCTCCTACTTCTTGATATTTATTCTCTGAATCATTCCAAACTACAGCTACTTTCCTTTTGATTTTTGGAGAGGGTTTCACTTCTTGGAAGAGGGTTTTGAAGCCGTCTTTGACTCCCTGATTGATTTCTTCTAGTGTTCTCGCTGTTTTGATAGTTCTCATATTATTTACGTTCTCTGGTAATCGAAATATTTACTTGATTGATATTTATACTGATACATTGATCAGGATTTTTATCAAATAAATTGATAAGCATCTGATCGGTATGATGTGTAATATCGATGATTGATTTATGACAGTGAGAGCAGTGATAATGTTGTTCTTCTTTTTTCAAATTTTTGATTTCCAGGTTTAATGGACACACTACGGTTTTGAGGTATTTGAGTTGATCGGTGAAGAGCTGTTTTGTGTCGATGTTATATTTCATGGGTATAAATGATAATTGGAATAATGAGAGTAATAAGATACGATATTTTTGAATAAACTATTTGAGGTTGATTTGAAGAACAATTCTTTTTGCTTTCCATTTTGTAAAACAAAATATTTTCCCCAATTTCGATTCGTTATTTCTAAAATACTGATACTGTCAACTTTTAACGATGAAAACAACTATTCAACTTCTCAGCATCTTGCTATTGCTATCAAATTACATCTTCGCTCAGGATTATCTGCCCAGTAAGGTAGACGATCACCAAATTGAAGAGTACACACAGTACACCCTGTCTTATAACGAACAGCATGAGCAACCCGATTGGGTGTTTTACGAGTTGACGAAATCAGAAGTCCTCAACAAAAGAGATCGTTGCAAAAGGTGCTTTGATGAAGATCCGAGAATTACAACGGGTTCTGCTACTTTAGAAGATTATAGAAGCTCAGGTTTTGATCGTGGTCATTTGTCTCCTTCTGCTGATAACTATTTGTCTGATGCCAACAACCGAGAGTCTTTCTTGATGTCAAACATGTCTCCACAACTCCCTTCTTTCAATCAAGGGATTTGGGCGGACTTGGAAGAATACGTTCGAAAGATGGCGATACAGCATGAAAAGGTATATGTCACAACGGGTCCAGTATTCCAAAACAACTTGGGAGCAATTGGAGAAAACAAAGTGACGATTCCTGGTTATTACTATAAAGTTCTGTTACGTTTTGATGATGGTAAACCGAAAGCGATTGGTTTCTTATTGCCACATTTTGGAGCAGTAGGGGAGATTCGTGATTATGTGGTACCTGTGAATACGATTGAAACGCTGACAGGAATTGACTTTTTTACTGACTTGGGTTCTAAAGAAAATTCTATCGAGTCGAAAGATGATTTGGGACCTTGGGGTTTGAAAAAGATGAAGTAAGAACTAATGATATAGGGTTTGGATAAATTTAGCTAAACCCTACTTTTAATAAAGTACTCTCAAAAACTATTACTATTTGATGATCAAGAAACAATTGCTACTACTAACAATTCTATTATCGTTATTTTCTTGTGCTTCCCAAAATAAATTAGAGATAACGACTTATTGTTTAGATTCTGTAAAAACCTACAATAACGGTGGAAGCTACCGTAAAATAGAGAACTATTACTTCTTTAAGGATGGTTCGTTTCGAAAAGAAAGTCAATCATATTTACATATTGCTGCTCATAATCGAGTTGAGATGATAGAAAGCCAATATTCAGGGCGATACTTAATCTCAAATGGGAAATATCTGGTGACTTCTTTTGATGGCATTGAATCTTATTACCTTTCTACTGATGTAGAGTGTTTCAAATTGGAGGAAAGGAATGAGGTGGTGTTAGCTGATACTTTGTGGGTTGATTTGGAGGGTTTTGAAGAGGGAAGTGTTTCTTTTGTATCATTTAGTAAATGTGAGTAATTTTATTAACTCCAATTTAATTTTCTATCTTCTAAAATAATTTTATATAATCTAATATCTCTAAAACTACTTTCTCATGATGGCCTACAACCACCTCGCAGGAGGACTAACTTTTACTGCTACATTCTGTTCAATATATGATATCAATGTCTTTGAAAAGCCTGATTATCTTGCTTTAACTTTAGTGAGTTCTATTCTTCCAGACATTGACAATCCAAGAACAATTTTAGGAAGATGCTTCTATCCAATTTCAAAATGGTTGGAAACCAATTATGGCCACCGAACCATTACCCATAGTATTTTAGCAAATATCATTTGGGGGGTCTTGCTCCTTTTGATTGAACGGCTCAGCGGGGGAGAGCATTTAGTAATTATTGGTATGTTGGCGTATTTGTCTCACTTGATATTTGATATGTGTACCCGTTCGGGGATTCCGTTTTTTTTCCTTTCTCAAAGGTAAGGTGTGTACTTCCTGCCAATCCTAAAATGCGTTTACGAACTGGAGAGGTGAAAACGGAAGCGATCATCTTCTTTATTTTTATTGGATTGAATTTACTCTCTTTGGATTTAATTGCTAATGGGTTCTGGACCACCTATAACAAAGCATTTGCCACGTTTTCCCATGTGAGAAGGGAGAAAT
Source organism: Flammeovirga sp. MY04 (assembly GCF_001682195.2). NCBI lineage: Bacteria > Pseudomonadati > Bacteroidota > Cytophagia > Cytophagales > Flammeovirgaceae > Flammeovirga > Flammeovirga sp. MY04. The sequence continues at coordinate 36,421 of NZ_CP003562.2, read as the reverse complement.
TACATGATCCGAGTCCTTTGTTTTTGACGGTGCAAAATAAGTTGACAGGGGAATTCGATAGTGGTTATGTGATAGAAGCAAAAGAGAAAGAAGCACAGTTGTATTTACCTCATGCTTCCAAAGAAAAGAAGTTTCTACTTACTGATAATGAAACCTACAAGGTAGTTGATTTTAAACATACTGATGTGGAATTGAAATCGCAAAGAATCGTTTTCGAGGAAATCAGTTTGGATAGCTTAAACCGTTTGTTGGATGCTGTTATTTTAGAGTTGACTGTTTTTAGTAATCTGCAGTTTTATCATTATAAAGAGGGGGTGAAAAAAGTGGCGAGTAACGTTTCTATGGAGTTGGTTACTTCGCCAAAGATAACAGCTTTAGAGGATGGAAAAGAGGAGCTAAAAAATAAGTTACAGTTGATTCATGAGAAGTTGAAAGAGGAGAGAAATAATGAAGCAGAGAGTCGACTTGAGTTTAAAAGCTTGAAAAGAGAATTAGCGACTTTAGAAGGTAACTTTGATGGGTTGTCTGATTACCAGAAGGGAAAGGCAATTAAGGAAATTAATCAGTTGGAGAAAGAAGTTGAGGGGTTTGAAGTGTATCAGGCGGATACTTTGAAGTTGAAGATGGATGAGCAGGTGGTTTTGGAGAAGTTAGGTATTGAGGGGGTATTTAGTGGGGTTGTTATCCAAATATTTATTTAACGGTTAGTTATTGATGTTAATAAAATACATTTGATTATAAATAAAATATTCATAACATAAAAGAACAAGAAATTAATTCTGTAACAAATCGGTAAGTCAGAAATGCTCTAAGTTTTACTATGATTCGTTGAGCTTAGGTTACATAATCAAAATTTCAGGACATAGACATATTTTAACTGAAAAGGGCATCAATTATTAGAAACCAAAGAATTTGAGAAAATCCCTGAAAAAGAAGAAATCTCTCAAGCAAAAAAATCAAATAAACTTTCAAGAGAAAGAAGTATTTCAATAAGCAAAGAGAATAAAAATTAGACTATTATTGGTATTGCTATCAGTTTTGTATCTTTCTTGATTGGTTATTACATTAACAACTAAATTAATATGGTATTGATAAAAATAGAAGTTTGACGAAAAAATCTTTTATACAAGCTATTTTATTTATTTCTCTTATATTTACAACACCCCCCAATAGATATATCCCTCCCCAAAATTGTATCTAACCAAACGCTACTCTCTTGACTATCAATAACACTACATTAAATACTCGTTCCGATAGAAAATACCTCACCATTGAGGAGCAGGAAGAATTGATTCGTATTTCTGCTGATCATAGTCGTAATCACACACTCATTTTATTGATGCTTCATGCTGGTTGCCGTATTACTGAAGCTTTAAATTTGACAATCTCTGATATTGATTTTCGGGCACGATTGGTATTTGTGACTAGCTTAAAAAAGCGACCTGATCATAAGATACGTGAGCGTAAGGTGCCGATGTCTTCTCGTTTGTATAAGGCTTTAGTGACGTATTGTACGCAGCAACACTTTAACGAAGGGCAGAAGTTGTTTGAGAGAAACGGTATTAATCTAACTAGGGGAGCAGTAAATAAGATTCTTCGTAAGTATGAGATGAGAAGTAGTTTATTGGCAGGTACGAATATTCATCCTCATAAGTTAAGACATACATTTGCAACTATGCTCCGTACTGAGGGAGCGAAGACAGAAGATATCAAGGATGCATTAGGCCATCAGAATATTGCGACTTCTTTAATCTATGCACATCAAGAACCTAAAACTTTAAAGGAACTCGTAGAATCCTCTACCAATAGAGGCAAGAAAAAAACATGGGTAGGACAGAAGCTAGAGTTAGTAAAAAATGGAGTGTCAAATGTCTTCGGTAAGAAAACAATGGTGCTACCTAATATCAATACACTTTCAAAACGCCCTGTTGGTTTGGTGGGTAGAAAAGCTGAGATGCAGCGATTATTATCTTCTATGCATCGTGATATCAATACCATCATTTTAGGAGATACGGGAGTAGGGAAGAGCTTTGTATTGGAGAACATGATCAATACAGTAGAGAAGAAAGTATTGAAGTTTGATGATACGAGAGGGTTGAAAAAAAGCTTGACCAATACTTTACTATTGCTTTTTGATGGAGATAAAGAAGAAGTAAAGCGTTTGATGTTCCAGGATATTGAGCAGAGGGAGTTACATATTAAAATTAGTAAAGAGAACACCTTGAACATTGCGAAGATGATGTGTCAGGTGTGTGAAGCAAAAGAGTACATTTTGTGTTTTGATAACTTGGATGATATTTCTCCAGCTTCGGTTCGAGTGATGGAAATATTGGCGGAACATTTTGTAATTGTGGGTACGGCTCGTAGTGTGCCTGTTTCTAAGGCTACTTTCTTGTGGAGTTTTGAGCGAATACAGTTACAAAACTTGAAACGTAATGATGCTATGGGTTTGATCTATCGACAAACGTCTCATTTGGAATGTGAAGATCTAGCACATTTGAAAACGGCTATTTGGGAATCTAGTCAAGGGAATCCGAGAATGATTATCCAACTTATAGATCGGTTGTCTAAGGAAAGTTACTTGGATAAAGATATGGTGAATGAGATTACGGAAACTTATTTAGGAAGGGAGCTGAAGCAGTTGGATATGTCGGTTTATTTCTTGTTGCTGTTTGGAGGCCTTGCGGTATTAAGGTATATGAGTGCTGAGGTAGGGAATAATTCTTTGAGGTTTATTGGTGGTGGGTTTATGATTTTCTCGCTGTTTGCTAGGTATTTCTTTAATAGTTTTAGAAGGGGAGCAGTGTAAATATTTTTTATAATAAAAAACTATACATCCTTATTCAATATCTATACTTTCATTTTACTACCAAATAATTAAAAGAGATACTTTAATTGTTGTAATTGACAAAAAGACTCTGTTAAACCTCTATTTTCATACTTCTAAATAAGCATACATTTATTCTTTTATATAAAAATTTCTTCAAAACAGAAAACACCCATTAAAACTAGATAGGAATTCTATATTTAATGGGTGATAAAATCTACTTATCATTTAGCTTCAAAATTGAAGTAAAATGATTAAACAAATATTTTTTTTATATAAAAAAGCATTTTATAAAAAAAAGATTGTCGGTTATAATACAACTTCAATAAAATTATAAATTCCTTCTCATTATTAGTAGTACTCATTAATTTATCATAACTATTTTCTGTAATATTTTTTAAATACAAAGAACGGTTATTTCTTAATGTCACCTTTAAAGAACAACTCCTTTTATCATAAATCAAAAAATCAATAGTTGAAGAATGAGGAAAATAACATTTCTCAACTAAAATTTTTTTAATAATTTCCATATAAAGTCAACCATTTTTAATGACTAAACATTATTTCTAAAAAAGAAAAAACTTTACCTTCCAAAAAAAATATTAAACATCATAAATGTAGGGGTACCGTTAAATAAGATACCCCTAAATATAAATCATAATAAAATCTACATTTTTATTAATTTCTTTTTTAAAGTATTATTACCACATCTTACAATTAAAATATATAAACCTTTTTGATCTAAAATTTCATTAGGGATTTTATGATAAAATATATTGGAAGAAACGCCATTAAATGTTTTTTCAAAAAAGATTTCACCATTAATATTGACCAATTGAAAATATAAATCCATATTCTCAATATCACCTAAAACATTAATATTTATATCTGAATTATTTGGAAGAGGATTAGGTGCAAAAGTTACATCAAAAGAGGGTTTAATATTATTCGAAACTACTTTTATTGGTCCAAAGTATTCCACTCGACCATCAAAATCTACTTGTTCTAATCTATAAAAAGCATCCGTTGTATTAATTTGATCGATATACTCATAATCAATAGTAATATTACTATTCCCATTAGCTTCAATACTTCCTATTGTTTTCCATTGTTTTGAATTATTAGATTTTTGTATATTAAAATGTGATGCATTTACTTCAGTAGCTGTTTGCCATTTTAATATTACATCATTATTTAATACATCTTTGGAAGCTTTAAAAAAAGTCAATTCTACTGGAAGATCACTATTATAATCGATATTATTAGCTATCATTGTTCCATGATCATAAATTTCTACAGAATTCTGATGTTCTTCTTCAAACTCTGCTCTTGCACTTGCAATTTCAGCTGAACTTAATGTTGCATCATTACAATCTGAACAATTATTATAGTTTGGTGGAAAAGATATATTTCCAACAACTTCTAACGTAGCATTTGGCTCAATAGTTAAAGTAGATCCATATCTTAATACTAAATGCCCATTAACTTTAACATATGTATTAGATTTTATTATTAAATGCACACTATGTGTAGCAAAATATGTAGAATCAAAAGTATTTGATGTCAAATCTAGCACACCAGTTATAAACGAATTTGAATAATTTAATATATAATCTATACCATCATTAGGATCATCATCACCGTCTTGAAATATGACGGTAATATCTTTACTAGTTGCTGTAATTTCTTCATAAAAAGTTGAAGTAGGCTCATTACATTGTCCAGATACGTTGAAAGTAACATCATTATTAATACCATTTGTGGAACACTGTCCAAATAAACTTGACATTGATGTATTAGAAATAAAAATTATAGCGATTAAATAGTATAAAGTTTTCATAAGTATAAACGAGAGATAAAGGAATATGTATTAACTATAAGCTCAAGCCTTATTGAAGCTTTGAAATGAAATAGAAGTTATATTTATATACTTATTATCAGTTGATTATGATTCGTTTATTGACAAACATAAACAATGTTATGTGTAGTGGTATTTAAATAAAAAAGTACTTAGATCTAATAAATTAAGTCTAAGTACTTTTTATTTTAAGGATGGATCAACACATTATCTACTTACTTTAATACCCTTCAAAGAAGCAGACACAGAGTTTATCAATAATTTATTATCTAACACAGTAGAATTATATTTAACAAAAATAGAATCTTTAGTTTGTAATACATTATATATTTTATATTGATCTCCTTTTACTTCGTAAGTAACATCTTCAATAGTTATTTGTTGACTATCAATAAGCCATCCAATACTGTCATTTACTGTAAAACTAGGTTGCCCTAGTTTTATTTCCCAAATACTTCCATTGTTGGGTACAATACGTAAGGAAGTAGAGTTATCAGAAGGTAAAGTTTTTATAAAACCATTAAAATTTTCACTTTTAACTACATCACTATCCCCAATCTTGCTATAATAATTAACGACCGATTTATATCTAAAAGTGTTTATATCAGAAGTATTGATTGCTTCATCTTTACTAATTGGGTCACACGAAAAAAGTGACAAAATTATTAGATTAAGAACGATATATTTTTTAAAATTTTCCATTATCTACCAAATTTAATTCCAAATAATAATTGAATGTTTTGATTGTAATATTTTTTTTGATCACTTACAGTGATATCCGTAAACCCTTTATTGTACCTACATTCTACAAACAATCGACTAAGTTCTACACCTAAACCTGTAGTAATACCAAAATCAGTTTCCTTGAATAAATGCTGTATATCTTTACTATTATTAAATTTATTCTCTTTACGTCTCTGGGCACTTAATAACGTAGCTCCATACCCCCCGAATTTCACGTAAAAATTTTCTGTTATGTAATAATTAAAAATAATAGGAAAAGAAAAATATCTCAGTGCATCAGTATATTTCTCTACTTTGTCAGAATACCCTAACTCATGATATAAATCCGAATATTCATTAACTTGACCTAATGAGTTATAAAGCGCATCCACTTCCAGTGAAGTATTATCGCTTAAAAAGAAATTAAATTTCAATCCAAATAATAATGACGCTTTAGACTGAGTTCTTACAGAAGTAAAATTAGAACCTGTACTTAATCTAGGAGGTTCTCCATTAGGTATAGACCAATTAGGTCCCATAAATAAGCCAACCTGTACTCTATCTTGAGCATTTGAATCAATTATAGCACACAGTACTCCTAGTATACTAATTATAAGTACTCTAAAATAATTTAGTTTTGTCATTTTAAAAAAAGTTTGTTTATGATGAATAAATTAGAATGATTAAATATTTTGAAATAACATTTGGTTATTTAATATTTTGATGACACCTCTTTGATAAAAAATTTTACCTTCATTTTTCATCTCATTCATAACCTTAGTTACTAATGGACGTGAAACTCTAGTGAGTTTTGAAATGTCTTCATGAGAAAAATTATGATGAATTTCATTAGATTTTTTATATTCATGTAAGTGATATATAAATCGTGAAATTCGTTCATAAGGAGTTTTGAATGATAATACCTCAATTCTAGATTCAAGAAAGAAAATATTTTTCTGAATTGCTTTAGTGATTAATTCATTGAATTTATCACAATTATTTTTGAGAGATTTAGCATCAGTACAAGATAAATAATATAATTTAGCACCTTGGTTTCCTGCAGTGATATATATATCATTCATATGAAACAAATCCAATAACATCTTTTGGTTGAAAAAATCGCCTTCCTGTAAAATTTCATAGACAATTTCTTCTCCAGATGGACTTATTTTAGAAATAAATACTTTTCCTTCACCAACAAGAAAAACCCTTTTATTGTTAGTATTTGAATTAATTACCATTAATTCATCAGGAACCAATGAGATTGTGTTTTTAAAAAATGGAGAGAACTCCATACGCAATGATGATGTAAGCATAGTGATCACATGGGATTAAAGATTTATTTGATTAGTTTGTAAATTTATATTACTCTCTAAATCAATAGATAATAAAACAAATACGGAATAACGTACACAGTGTTACACGAAGGAGTAACTCTTAAAATTTATTAATAACCATTATCAATACAAAACAATGGTTAAAAACAAGAATACTACTAACGAGTCTTATATACGTTAAAACAATAAATTTGTAATTAGGCTTTTAAATTAAAAAAGAGAGAGATTCAAAAGTGAATTTACAAACAGAAGACATCTATTTTCGAAGGTTGGACAATAAATAATTGTTAATGTTTTAATTTTAATTATTTAGTTTATTTCAACTAATAATAGTCTAACTAACCTTAACCCCAAAGGTAAAAAATCACACATAAATAAAATGTAATCATAGATACATTTACTAGGGCTATTAACAACTAGATTTGTTGAAATCATTAAATATCAATAATAATTTTCAAAAAATTAGAAATGTGTTTATATAATTATTAAACTTATTTATTTATTTATAGTGTTTTAATGAACTGATATATAGATAAATAAAATAACTTATACCTTTTAAAGTCCACAGTTAAACACTGAAAAGTCCTTGTGTATTGATTTATTAGTCCATAGAAGCGCCGTAAACAATAAGTATCGATTATGGACTATTTAAGGTGTACTCGATTAAACAAGTAAAAGTCCTTGATTTGATACATAATTGTTGGATAATTGAGGTTATATAGTGTATTACTATACAAAAACAAGAAATTAAATGTATCGGCAGAGTTATTGTGGACTGTTAGAGGTGTAATTTTACACCTCTAACAGTCCACAATAACTCTGCCGATAGAGAATCATAAATAATGTATAATGGAAATTTTAACTCGAATTCAGGGAGAAAGAAATAAGAGAGTAAAAAAACATAATAACTTAGTACAATCTAATCAGAAGAAAGAATTGTCAGTTTTAGCTCAAAAGCTTTTATTATATGTTTTTACTATTAAATATAATCAAGATGAATCGAACAAAATTTATTATCGAGATTTTTTAACGAGTGTTGGTGGTAAGTCTAAAATACATATAGATATAGCCTGTCAGCAATTATCAACTCAAACTATACATATAGATTTGTCCTCCAACAATTTTTTGGATAAGAAATACATACCAATATTTGAAGTGATACATCTTAAAGGGAGTTATGTGTATTATATTTTTAATAGGAGGATTAAAGAATATATTAATCCTACAGGTAATTATTTGTCATTTGATTATATGAATGTTATTAATTTGAGAAAAGATCATACACCAAGGCTATATGAATTATTAAGAAATGGAGTTGGTAAATATCCAACAAAAATGTATTCGTGTCTTGATTTAATAGAGAAACTGGGCTTAAACAAACATAATTATTTAAATAAAAAAGGAGATGGTTATTCTTTCTCTACTTTGACAGAAATGATAAAAGAAAAGATTTCTCATATAAATGAACATACAGACATAAATATAACTTTCGTAACAAATAAAAAAAGAAATTATTCAAATTATATCTTTTACAGAGAAAAGAAATCCACAGTAAAGGAGCCAGTGTCCAAAAAGGGAGGGGTGCATTTAGAGTTTGAGAAGTACTATAATTTATTTACGGAACATGATCGTAATCAATCAAAAATCCACAAAGTATTTGAATCCTTTTGTGAAAAATTAAGACAGGAAATACATTTAAAATATGGAGAAGAAAAATTGAATGAAAAATTGAAATGTGTGATTGTAAAATATTTTAATAGTTTGTTAAAGACAATTACCGATGTACAAACTCAATTAATTTTACTTGAAAGTATCATGTTAAATTATATAAACAACGATATTAAATCCCCTTTAGAGGGATTTAATGAGAATAAATGCCTGAAAAATAACAATGTAGACTCATTTAAAAGTCAACCTAAATCTTTGGGTAACAATATTGTAGTAAAATCAAATAAACAATTTGAAGAAAAACTCCATAAACTAAAGATAAGACTATTGGATATTGGCTTATCAAATGAAGTGATCCAAGAAGCTCAAGAAAAGTATGTGGATAATCCGAAATGGAATATTTGGCCAGAGATAAATGATGTACGGATGGCAATAAGAGATAGTCAAAAATTCCCTAATAAGTACACCTTAAAAAAATTTATTTTGGAAAGTTAATACGATAATATTCATTAAATTAATAATGAATTATTGATAACTTAATATTAAGTTAATACCTGTTAATTGTATTTCTGAATACAATTCTTAATAAGACTAAAGTTGATATTTGTATTCGTAATTAAGCTATACTTGAAAAAGAGGGAGTTCAAGTGTTTTATTAATATGTGGTTGTTTTATTAATATCAAATTTATCTTTATGATTTCACCGGAATTTTTATCTTTTTGGGCGAAAAGTACAGAATTATCTAGTAATGAAATTTTACCTGTATTTATACCAAGCAATAAGACAAGGGTGTATTTGGTGATGGAGGGGAAGTTGATTATTTCTAGAATTGTAGGCAATACCGGGGAAGAAATAGTACAAGATATACTAACACCTGGGGATGTTTTTAATCAGAGGTTATTCATAGGTGTCGATATGTATAATAATTTGACTGCAATAGCAGGTAGTAAAGGAGCAAAGTTACTTTATATGTCGACTAATGATGTACATCTTCTGAAGAAAAATAATATTGTTTTTGAAGAAATGATTAGCGACTTATTAAAACAAAAGCTTAAAAGCTTAGAAGATCGAATAGAGGTACTATCTTTTAGGAATCCTCATGAACGAATTGTGAGGTTTATCGGTCATCTTCAGAATAAAATGAAAGGATCGAGTAAAATTTATCATAATTATTCACATGATGATATTTCAAAATTAACAAGAGTTCCTCGTCCGTTGGTTACAAAAATATTATTAGAGTTAAGGGAGGAAGGGAAGATTGATTATGCTAGAGGGGTTATTGAAATATTAGACTTTGATCGTATTTTTTCTGATTAATAATAACAATGTGCAGACAATGAACTTTAATAAAAGAAGAATATTAATTGGCTATTATATAGGTCATTATATTGGTGTTTTAGTATTTATTTTAATGTTTTTAATTCACTTTTTAGAAGTGGATATATAGGTTCTAAAGAATGAAAATAAAATTTTGTGTATTTATAATGTTTGTACTAAGTATAAACACGAGTGCTCAGGTTGTATATAAACCTAAATTAGCTTCGGGATACAATAGTTTAAGTCAATGGGAAAATCCAAACAATTGGGAATCTACGAATAAGAATGGATACCCAGGGAAAAATGGAGCAAATGATATAATTGAATTTGGGACAATTGGTTGGGGAGTTAAGCCACTTATTATTAATTTTGATTTAGGTAAAAAAACAGAGAATGTAAAAATTCGATCTGTTTCTTATAATAGTATATTAACTTTAAAGAGGTCAGCTAAAGCAGTTTTCAAAAGTATTGAAGAAAATGCAAAAATTAGTATTCTTTCGGAGAAAGGTTCCTTTCTAAGAATTAAAGAAAAAACGACCTTTAAGAAGGTTCCAACCTCTGTTGAGGTAAGTGGGACCATCATTTTTGAAAGTGATTTAACTTCTGTTCAAACTCAACAATTTACTGTGAATCAGCATGGTGTTTTGATTGTCGATGGGGACTTTTCAGCATCAGGTGCTAATATAAGCATCGAGGAGAAGGGGATTTTTGAAATAAAGGGACAGTTTTCTGTAAAGAAGACTAATGGGGCGGCCTCTCTTTCAAAAATTGATGGGGCTTTATTGATCCATAAAGGTATAGATATTAATTGTAATTATCCTTTATATTATTCGGTAGGTAAAAAAGGAGGTATATACGTAGGTCTTGGGAATGGAAAGAAACCATCAGGTGGATGGTGTGATGCTGGTAATTTTAATTATTGTTACAGGAAAGCATTTTGTAGAGATGTAATAAATGGTAAGTATTCAAAAAACCCAATTCCAAATACTGTACAATTACCTGTTACATTGACTTATTTTAAAGGAGAGAAATATGGTGATGAAGTATATTTAAAATGGGAAACGGCTACAGAACTTAATAGTAGAAATTTTGTTGTTGAGGCTTCTAATGATCGTAAGAAATGGGAATCTATTACTGAACTACAAGCTCAAGGTAATAGTGATGTATCGGTTTCTTATGATGTAACCATCTCGGGAAAGTATATGTATTATCGTTTGGTGCAATATGATTTTGATGGAACTTCAGAGAAGTTGGGGGTTTTAGAATTTAATGATAGTGAGCTTTATATTAACGTATATCCTACTTTAATGACCCCAGGTAAAGATATTAATGTGTCATTTTATGAAAATGAATTGGATTATTTATCATATAGTATTATTGATATTCAAGGAGGTTTGATTAAGGATGATGTTATATCTATACAGAATGGTGTACAAACAATAAGAATAGGTATACCTACAAATACTCCATCAGGTATTTATATTTTAAATATTAATTCTGGTAGCAGAAAATATAGTACAAAGTTTATGATAAATTAAAAACCTTATCAAGGAGTAGGATAATGAAAGTTTTCAAAAACATTTCTTGCGTGATAATGGTAGTCATTATTGTTTGTGGATATTATTCGTTGAATAAAAAGTTTAGAAGAAATATGATACCTAAAAAGGTTGAAATATTAGATAAAAATAGAAAAGTCATCAATAATTTGAGATATGATTACGATTGTATTGTTTCTCATCAGTGGAGATTGAAAAGGTTTATTCCTTCGAAAACATTAGTTCGAAATTCGAAAAATGATTCAATAGCATATTCTATTATCGATAACTATAGTTGTTTGGTTAAGAGAAAGGTTATTTTAGATGTGAAAAAAATTAAAGGGAAGTATTACATTGATGGTTATTTTGATATGAAAGAAATGTTACTTCCTAAACAATCATCGAATCAATTGAATATTTTATTAAAATTAAGAAATAAAAAATATTCAAAAAAGATGGTGGAATTTTTCTTACTTCCGTTTGTTTCTTTTAATGCATTACATAATAAAAATACAATAAATAAAGAAATGCTTAATATTATGCCATTGGCTGGAAATAAAGAAATAACAAAAGATAAAGTATTATCTCCGATAGCTGGAAATCATAATATATTCTTTAATGAAAGGTGTACCATGATTATGGTAAAAGTAAATACGAATGAGGTAGGTACTTATTCATTAGTTTATGAGAAACTTAATAGATAAAAGTAATGAAACATAGAATTGTTAATTTAATAGGATTTGTCGTTATATTTTGTTGTATGGTATTTTCCTCTTGTGATAAGGAGGAAGTTAATAAACCCATAATAACGACCCAGTTATCAACTGATATAAAGGATCTTTATGTAGAAAAAGGCAACCTTAAATCTGACAAAGTAATGCTTTATTGTAATGGGGGGCCAGAAAATGTTTTACGATTAGATTATTTTGATGATTTAGAATTATCTGATTATCATGAGGTTTATGTTCATCAATCCAATACTTATAATCTAGATATAATCCAAGGACTGAATGAGAATCTATCATTTGAAAGGGCTATACAGGAAGACCTAGTCTCTGTTGAGATATTGTATAGAGTAGCAAAATATTTTAAACAAAAGGGAAAGAAAGTATACATTATTGGTCATTCTTTTGGAGCAGTTTTGATACCTAAACTAATAGCAGATAAGGAAAATTTAGTAGAAAAATATTTAATTATGGCTGGCCGTTTGGATTTTCCAGATGTGGTTTGGAAAGGGTTTAGAGATAGAAGAGGCTATTATTTTAAAGATGGAGTTGTTCCTACCCGTCAAGATTTTTCTGAAGTAGATGTTACGGAGAAAGAAAAGAAAGAAATGTATGCGGTCATGAGACTTCAAGCAGGGTTTGGTATGTATAGATATACAAAACTACTGAAGGATAAAGACCTTAGTAATGTGATTTATGCTTTTGGAGACAAAGATGAAGCAGTAGGAGGTCTGACGGATGCTGAAGTGGTATTATTAAGAAAAAATAATGCTACTGTTTATGAAATAAAGGGTGGAGGTCATGGTTCAATGTTAGATCCAGTACATAAGGAAAATATTAAAAAATTACTTTTAAAATAATGAAAAAGCTAGTAATATTCAGTTTGTTAAGTGGTATATTTTTATCATTCTATTCATGTAAAAAGAAAGATGAAAATATTAAACCAAAGAAAGAGAGTAAAGTAGAGAATACGAATGAGGAAAGTTCTTCAACTATTAAAACAAAATATGTTCTTTCAGAGAAAGCCTATTTTCCTGAGAGCTTTGATTATGATGAGAAAAACAATCAATTTATCTTGGGTTCCCTTAATAAGGGAGAAATAGGTAAGCTCAACCCAGTGAATGGAGAATACACTGTTTTGGCTAAAAATGATGATTTCGTAAACATTACAGGGATTTATACTGATGAAAAGAATAATAGGATAATTGCGGCTATTTCTGATATTGGAGTAGGTGAAAAATCTTCTATTAATACAGTTGCTTCTTTAGGGAAATTAGGTTTTTTTGATTCGAAAACAGGTGATTTGATTAAATTATTGGATTTAAGAAAGAGTGTATCGGTTGATAATGGAATATTTCTAAACGATATAACAATGGATAAAAAAGGTAATATTTATGTTACTAATTCTTTTGGTAATTCAGAAATATTTAAGGTAAATGACAACTATAAAGTATCTGTATTGGATGTTATGAAAGATTTAAATGCAAATTTGAGTGGTGAGTTAGGTGTTACAGGCATTACTTATCATCAGTCTACAAATAGTTTAATTGTAGGACATAGTGCACTAGGGAATTTGTATGCAGTACCTTTATCTTCTTTAAAACCATATCTTTTGGCAGATAATATTGAATCAGTGGATGGTATAGAATTATTAAAGGATGATGAATTATATATTACACAAAATGCTGTAGGCAAAATTAAATCGTTTAAATTAAGTGTTGAAAATAAAATAATTCAGGCAAAAGTAAAGGATTCAAAATCGGTTGGATTTACTAGTTATCCTACAGCTGTAACATCGTACAAGGGACAAAAAATTTATGCACTTTATAGTAATTTAATATCCCTTTTTATGAAAAAAGATGGTACAGAAAATTTTACGATTGTCGAATATTCAAGTATTTAGTTTTTGTGAGATATATTAGACACTCCATTGTGGAAAAATATTATTTTCCTGACTCGTTAATCTTTGATTCCATGCTTTATGATAAAAGAAGTAAGTTATTAGAGGTTACTTTATGTAATGAAAGAACAGTTTATTATAGGTTGGTATCAGAAGAAACTATCCTTAACTTAATAAGTTTTGTTGACTCAGAAGAAAAGTTCATTAAGTTATTATGTAGTCTGGAAAGAGAATGTTATTTTTTAGGTAAACTAAGATCGTTTATAGCACTAATTTAGTTTAATTGTAAGTGTGGTGACAAAAAAATAAAGTTATTATATCGAAATTTTGAGGTTTAATAACCTAAAATTTTTATGTGTACCAACTTAAATAAAAACGGTAATATATTTTTTATTTTTTTGTTAATATTAATGTGTTGTGATGGTTTTAGTATTGCTCAAAGTAATAGGAAATACATTTTAAGCTCTGATAGCTGTAAAATTGAATCGTATCGAAAACAATATTTGGAAATGCTCAAAATGAAAGATTATAAGGAAGCGTCTAGATATTTAAATGAGTCGGCTGTTTTATATTGGAAAAATTATCAGATTGATCAGGCTGATAGTTGTTTTCGTCTTTCAATGAAACTGAACGAGAAGGTTGGCAACGATAATGGTATTGCTATGATTCACAGTAACCTAGGAATGATGTATGCAGACAAAAAAGCTTATGCAGAAGCTTTAAGTCATTTTATGGCTTCTTATGATTATAGAGTTTTAATGAAGGATCGGATTGGTCAGTATTCTACAATATTAAATATTGTTACTACATTGAATGCTTTAGAGAAATATGATGATTCCATTAATTTGTTACTGAAAGGTCTTGTTTTGGCTAGGGAAATGAATGATGTACCTAAACTGAAAAGTATTTATGGTATGTTGAGTGAGACCTATGAAAAAAAGGGCGATATAAATGAATCGCAACATTATTTTGGTTTATATAAAACATTACATCAATTAATTGTCAATAAGGCAATTAGACAACATGAGAAAAAAGTTTATGAGGTAATATTGGAAAAACAAAAGGCGGAAATATCTGAGCAGAAAAAAGCTATCGAACTAATTAATGTAAAAGATAGTCTTTTTGTTTTAGATTCTACTAATAGTTTTTTAGAAAGAGAGAAAATTACTTTGGCTAAAGAAAAGGTGTTGATTCAAAAGGAATCTAATTTAAAACGTCTTCAAGTAATAGAAGAGAAAAATAAGCGTAGAACTCAAATAAAGTTAATATCAGTTATTGTTGTAGGTTTATTAGTCATTTTATTATTTGCTTATATTCATATTCTAACTATTAGAAGTAAAAGTAAAATTATCACTGATAAAAATGCGATACTGGAGCAAATGAATAAAGAAATTAGTAGCTCTATTAATTATGCTAGTTGTATTCAAAGAGCGTTATTAGATCAGGAGGAAGATCTTTTGAAGATAAATAGTTTTGCATTTTTAATTAACCTACCAAAGAACATTGTTTCTGGAGATTTTTTTTGGAAATCTGTTACTGATAATAAAATTTTTTTAGTTGTTGCCGATTGTACTGGACACGGAGTACCTGGTGCATTTGTATCCTTAATAGGAGCAATTCTTTTAGATGAGATAATAAATAAAGAAAAGATAGAAGAACCATCAGATATCTTGAATAGACTTCATGAGAAATTTAATAATGTTTTAAGACAAAAAGAAACACAGAATACTGATGGAATGGATTTGTCTTTGTGTGTTTTTGATCTCGAAAATAGAATAATGAAGTTTTCTGGTGCTCATAACCCTGTCCTAGTTTATGAAGAAGGGGAAAAGAAAATATATAAAGGAAATAGATTAGGAGTTGGAGGTATTCGACCTTATAAAATTGCTAATAAATTGTTTTCTCAAATAGAAGTGGAGTTAAGAGAAAATCAGAACATTTATATGTTTTCGGATGGGGTAATAGATCAATTTGATAAAAATAATGTTAAGAAATATACTTTAAGACGGTGGGTTAGTTTTTTGCAAACAATTCAACATCAAAGTTTTATCGATCAGAAAACAAGTATTGAAAATGAGATAAAAAAATGGAAAGACAATGTTGATCAAATTGATGATATAATTGTATTGGGTTTTTCTACGAATATGTTTTTTAATGGGGAGTATAAAAGTTTATCTTAAATGTTGTATAAAAAATATATTTTTTGTTGGCTACTATTGTTAATTTATTCGATAGTTTATGGTCAAAATTATAACGATCGCCCTAAAGGGTATTTTGTTGATTCATTAAATAATTATTATCAACAAGTAGATTTGCCTGTGTATTTATATGTTGGTGATAAAACTGGAGCAATACACCAATTGGTTTCTACAGATCAAAAAAATATTATTTTTTTGGATGGTGAAGGAAGACATGTCTTGAAACATTATGATGCTATTGAAAAGGTGGAACAGAAGTTTATTTTAAATAGCGATGGTACTGCGCCGAAATCAAGATTGAAATTTACATCACCTTTCAGGTATTATGATATAAATCAAAAAAAGTTATTCTTCGGAGTAAATTCAAAAGCACTTTTATTATCAAAAGATAACATGTCAGGTGTTCGTGAACAGTATGTATCGGTAAATGGTCAGCCTTTCACATTATGCAGTGATACATTAGTGTTTCAGAAAGAAATGGATTATAATATAAAATATTACGCTATGGACAATGTTGGAAATAGGGAAGAAGTTTCAGAAGATATTTTTACAATTGATCATTCTGCTCCAAATACTTTGTTGGTATTAAAAGGAAATCATATCGATAATATTATTTCTTCTGAAACTAAAATACAGCTTATCAGTAAGGATACTATCTCAGGGGTAAAAAATATATATTATTCCATTGATAATAATAGTGATTATAGATCATATAATAATGGAGAAAATATAATATTGAAACCATTTTCAGATGGGTATCATACAATTAGTTTTTATGCCGTTGATCGTGTTGATAATATAGAAAGGATGCATTATCAGGAATTATTTCTAGATAAATCAGCTCCTATTACAGCAAGTGATATTATAGGAGACCGTTACGTAACAAAAAAAGGAGACGTCTATTTTTCAGGAAGAACAAAGATGAAATTAACGGCCGTTGATAATAAATCAGGTGTCAAAGAAGTAAGATATTCGATAAATGATCAAGGTGATATGATATACAATAGTCCTTTTTATTTACCTCAAATACAAGGTAAACATCAAATAAGGTTTTATTCCATAGATAATTTAGGGAATGATAATTTATTTGAAGATAGTGTTGTAAATCAATATACTCATATTGTAAATGAAGTATATTTAGATTTAACAGGACCTAGTATTGATTTTAAAATTAATGGTCCATCCTTTTTAAAAGAAGATACTGTATATATATCACCTAAAACAGAATTGCATTTTAAGGCTTTTGATAAAGAGTCAGGTCTTCAGAAAATAACTTATAGCATTGATAGTAATTTAGTGGAGACAGGTTATGAAAAGCAGATTAGTATTAAAAAAGAGGGGTATCATAAAGTTACGGTTTATGCTTATGATCAAGTTAATAATAAAAATACAAAAGTTAAATATTATGCAGTTGATAATAAAGGCCCACAAGTATTCTTACACCCTTCTGTTAAATCAATTTATGTAGATAATGATATTGATAAGTATCCTTATTATATGAATATGTATTTGGCTGCTACAGATGATTTAACTAGTGTTACTAGTATTCGTTATTCGATAAATAATAAATCATATCAAGAGTATACTGGTGTGATAAAAGGATTTAAAAGGAATAAAAAATATGTATTGAATGTTGAAGTAGAAGATATGGTTGGAAATATAGAACATCTTTCTTATTCATTTAGGACTTTAAGAAGGAAGGACGAAAAACAAGGTATAACGCAATGAGGTGGTTTAATATGTTGTTCTGTTCAAAAAAACAACAGGTCCTTAGTGGGATAGTAGATAGCTTTAGTGAGGATTATATCAAAATAATAAACCGAGAAAATCTTTACATTATTAAAGTTTTAATAAAAAATAATAGTTGCGTTAGATACGATACAAAACAAAATTTTTTAAACAAAAAAGTTTCCATAAAAATTTTATTTACTGATAAATATGGAATAGAAGTAACTACATTAAATAATATTAACATCATATGACAAATTTTTTATATCTAATTTTTATTGTACCAATTTCGTCATTACCCTTAAAGTTTTTGTATTACGTTTCGGATGTATTTAGATATGTAGTTCAATATGTTATACGATATAGGGTAAATGTGGTAAGACAAAACTTAAAAAATTCTTTTCCTAATAGAACAAAAAAAGAGTTATCGGAAATAGAAGTAGGATTCTATCGATTTTTCACAGATTTTATTTTTGAAAATTTAAAATCTTTTTCACAAAATGCTGATCAAATCTTGAAGAGATATGAGATTGGTGATACTAGTATTTTCGAACGGTACAAAGATAGAAATATATGTCTTATTACTGGACATTATGGTAATTGGGAAAATATAGCTGTGATCTTAAATAAAGTATTAAAGCATCAGGTTGTTTGTATATACTCTCCCTTAAAGGATAGATATATTAATAAGCTAATGTTTAATAATAGAAGTAAAACAGGGATGGAGTTGGTTCCTAAAAATGAAGTTCCTACTTTTTTGAATTTTGGTTTTTCAAAAAAAAAGAAAGCTTTGGTTTTTGCAGCTGATCAGTCGCCTACTTATTCAAGAAAAGTAGTGTGGACAAAGTTTTTAAATCAAAGTACAGCAGTTTTTCGTGGTCCTGAAGTGATCGCAAAGAAAAAAGATATGGTTGTCATTTACCTAAGAGTTCAACAATTGGAAAGAGGGAGATACTCTTTGAATTTTCTTTTAATTGAAGAAAATCCAAATAAATCCAAAAAAAATGAGATAACATGTAAACATACTAGATTGTTAGAGCAAGATATTAAAAATAATCCTTTTTGTTGGTTATGGTCTCATAAAAGGTGGAAGTTAAAGAAAAATTAAGACTGTTTTTTATGATTGTGTTTGTACTGACAATAATTCTCATTTAGAATTCAGACATTTATCAATGTATAGTGCACGAATTTTCACAGATGTACTGACAATAATTGAATTGAAACGGAAAAATTAAGTCATCATATTTTGTGTGATGACTTTTTCTATCCATATAAATAAAAAAACATAATTAAAATCTATGAAAGCTTGTATGTTATTATTGCTTGTTTCGCTTTTTATTTTTTCTTGTAAAAAAGAAGAAGAAAAGCCTCCTAATAAAAGGGTTCAAGATGAAAAGAGAGGAAATAAGGATGTTTCTTTGATTGAAGAGGAAGATAAGATTGAAGAGGAAGATAAGATTGAAGCAAATGAATTTACATATATTCCCAAAGGTATTGATTATGATTTTGATAGAGGATTTCTTTTAATAGGATCGAAAAAAAATGATATAATTAAGTTAGACTTTAAAACAGGGGTTAAGGAGATGTTTGTTTCAGACCCCGACCTCAATTATATAACTAGTATTTATTCTGATGAATTTTTATCTCGACTAATTGTAGCAACAAATAGTAACATTGATTTTAGTAGGGATAAATCTAATACAGCAAAGGTGTTTATATATGATTTACAGACAGGAGAAAGACAAGATATTATAGATCTTACCCCATTATCTAATGGGGAAGAAATTTATATTAGTGATTTAATTGTTACTCATAGAGGAGAAATAATTGTTACTAGTAGTTTTGGAAAACCTAGTATTTATATCATTAAAACTTTTATAGATATTAGTACTAAAAAATATCTGTATGAGAAGAGTTTGTATTTGTCAATACCCAATATTAAAGAGACAGAAGTTGGAGAATTTGGTTTAACAGGGATTGAATATCATGCTCCATCTCAAAGGTTATTGGTAGCTCATAGTTCCCTTGGTAAAATATTTGAAATCGATAGGAACCATAATTGTAATGTGATTCTTGATCAAGTAAATAAAGTTTCAAGTTTAGAATTGAGTGCAATTAGAGGAGATACACTGTATGTCATTCAGGGGAACTTAAATGTAGTAAGAAGTTATTTGCTCGAAGCTAATTTGGTTAATAATAATCACCTATTGAGTCCATTATATATTAAAAATTGGATGATTACAGGCAAGCCATTATCAATTGTTGATGCTAAAAAAGAAGGTGTTTGGGTAAGTGTGAATCAATGGGATGAGGAAATAGAAATTTCACCTAATATTCAAAGAATTAATTTTGAATAGGTAAAAGAATTAAACGAAAAAAGTGTAATGTATTTCTGATTACAAATTTATATATATAATAAATATACATTTGTTACCATTATGGGTAGCTAGTATTTTATTTAGCTATAAGTAGTTTAACAAAGTTACAAGGAACTGGTTTTATCTGTTTAAATTACTCACTTTCAAACCTGGCGAGAGCGTTTTGTTAGTGTTTAATTTGGAGAACTAGTTTTAAGTTGAGGCCATGCATTTTTTGCATGGTCTCGATTAACCTTATGTATTCGTGGCTATAATAAAAAGTATGATAAACTAATGAAAAAAAGAGTAATTTATGTTGCTATAATCTTCTTGATATGTGTATTACATAATAATACGTTTTCACAGAGAATAAATGGAAGTTCTAATATTGTAAAGGGCACGTTGTCTAATGGTATGACTTACTATATCAAGAAAAATGATAAACCTGTCGATGAAGTGCAATTTAGATTAATTATCAAAGCAGGTTCAATTTTAGAAGACGAGGACCAAAGAGGATTTGCTCACTTTTTGGAACATATGGCATTTAATGGTTCAGAACATTTTCCTGGTAACAGTTTGATTGATTATTTTCAATCTATTGGCGTGCAATTTGGTCACGATATTAATGCATATACTGGCTATGATGAAACAGTGTATATGTTGCCTGTTCCAAATACAGAAAAAGAAACACTGGATAAAGCTTTTTATTTCTTTGGAGATATTCTAGGAGGTTTATTAACACTTAGTAAAAAAGATATAGATGAGGAAAGGGGGGTTATTCATGAAGAGTGGAGAACCACTACGGGTTTGAATGATAGAATGAGGCAGGAAATGTATCCATTGCTATATTTTAATTCCAGATACAAAGATAGGTTGCCAATAGGGTTGATGGATGAAGTGGTTCTTAAAGAAGGCAATGAGGAAGCACTGAGACGTTTTTATAAAGATTGGTATCGTCCTAATCTTGCGACGTTATTAGTAGTGGGCGATGTGGATGTAGTAGAAATTGAACAGAGAATTAAAGATACATTTGAAACAATAAATAATCCGGTGAAAACAAAAGAAAGAGTATACTATGGTGTTAACAATCACGACAATACCCTTATTAAAAGAATTAATGATAAAGAAATTACATCTACTACAATTAGAATCATCAATAAAATTCCTAAAAGAAAAGAGCAAACGTTAAATGCCTTTAAAATAAAGGTAGCTAACATCTTGTATACTTATATGATCAATGAACGATTGGAAGAAAAGTCAAACATAAAAGATGCTCCTTTTATGTTTGCCTCATCGTATATATCGGAGGGTTCAGGAGATAAAGATAGATATATATCTACTGCTTCAGTAAAGGAGGGAAGTATTATTGAAGGAATCAAAGGTTTGATGAATGAGTTGTATAGAGTTAAAAAATATGGTTTTACACAAGGAGAGTTCGAACGAAAAAGGGCTATTTTAGCTAAGGACATTCAAACAGAGGGTTTGGAGAAAAACACCTTGAAGTCAGCTCAATTAATGGAGCAATTAATGGAACAGGTTTTATCCAATCAAGAATGTATAACCTCTGATTTAAGACATGAGTTATTTGTAAAGGCAATAAATACTATTAGTAAAGAAGATGTGGAAAAATTAGCAAATCAGTATATAAATAACAAGAATGCTAATAGAGTAATATTTGTATCTGCTCCAACATCTGTCAACATACCCTCTAATGAGAAAATTAAATTTGCATTGGATAATGTTGACTATGATAGTTTAGAACCTTATTCTGCAGAGGAGTTATCTGGTCCTTTAATAGAAAAAGAACCTCAAATAGGTAGGTTGTTAATAACGAGTACAGATGAAATATTAGGTACAACAACATTGACTTATGAGAATGGAGCTGAAGTTGTGATTAAACCGACGCTTTTAAAAAATAATGAAATTCAATTTATGGGTTCCAGAGAAGGGGGGTATTCCAGGGCTTCTGATGAGCAGTTTAATAATGCATCATTATCCGCATCATTAGTACAATTGGGCGGGCTTGGGAGATATAATAAACAACAGGTTGAAAGATTGATAGGTGATAAGAATGCTTCTGTTAGTGTAAACATCAATCGGTTTTCTGAAACTATTGGAGGTAAATCAACAGTTGAAGATTTTGAAACTATGATGCAACTAATTTATCTAAAGTTTACTGCCCCAAGAAAAGATAAGGATCAGTTTGATAGATTTATTTTAAATAAAAAAGAGTACAATAAGAACAGGTTAAATAACCCAAATAAATACTTTGCGGATGTGATCAATAAGACGTTGTATAACCATCATCCAAGAGTAGCTACATTACTTTCTCAAGAAGAGATTGAGGCATTAAGTTTGGATGATGCTTATGAGTTTTATGTGTCTCGTTTTCGCTCTGTTAGGGGAATGCGTTTTGTATTTGTTGGAAATATTAATTTGAAAACTTTTCAACCATTAATTGATAAATATATTGGAGGGCTTCCGGGTGATAAAATTCCAAATAAATGTATTGACAGAGGATTGAAAGTATTGAATAAGAAGATTTCTACTGAAGTAGCCAGAGGTAAGTCTGAAAAGTCGAAAGTAGTTATTCGATTCCAAGGCAAGTATGCAAATGGGCAGTTGAACAGAATAAAAATGCAATTGTTAAGTGATCTGATGACTATTCGTTTGACAAAGAAATTAAGAGAAGAATTGGGAGGGACGTATTCACCGTTTGCATATAGTAAAGTATTGGATAAGCCGTTCAACCAGTATCAATTTAGTATTATTTTTACTTGTGATCCTAATCAAGCGAGTGCTTTACAGAAAGTGGCACTTCAAATTGTAGATGATTTGAAAAAAGAAGTGGAATTGGAGGATCTTGAAAAAGTCAAAAAGGCTACGATTAAAAATAGGGAGAGGGCATTGGCGAGAAATAATTATTGGGTGGATTTATTGTTGTCCGATAAAAGAAAATTAACAACAAATTATTTGAAATATAACAAACAGGTAGAAGTAGTTTCTCAAAAATCAATAATGAGACTAGCTAAAAAATATTTAGACATACAAAAAGTGAAAATATTTTTATTAAGTCCGGAGGTATGAAAACAATCGATATAAATAAAATTCTATTTCTTAAATGTCTGCTTTGTTTAATTACTCAATTATTGGTTGCTCAAGATGTAATAAAAGTAAAAGGTATTGTTACGGATTCAGAAACTGGAGAACCTTTAATTGGGGCTAATGTAATTATTCATGAAACAGGAGAAGGTACCGTAACTAATTATGAAGGAAATTATAAGCTAATAGGATTAACGAAGAATACAGTTTTACAGTTTTCATTTCTTGGTTATGAGGAGTATACTATAACAGTAGGAGAGCGGACCATTATAGATGTTCAATTAAATCCAGCATTAGAAAACCTTGAATCAGTAGTTATTTTTGGAGAAAACCAAAAAGATTTTAGAAGTATTACAGGTTCTGTAGATAGGGTGGATGCAAGTGTATTTTCTTCGGGAACGCCATCGGCATCTTTTGAACAGCTGTTACAGGGGCAAGTTTCAGGTTTGGCTGTTCAGGTCAATGGAGAACCTGGAGAACCTTCCCAACTTAGAATACGTGGTAATAATTCTTTGGGAGTACGGTCAGTAGATGAGAAACTTTCTAC
Source organism: Flammeovirga sp. MY04 (assembly GCF_001682195.2). Lineage (NCBI taxonomy): Bacteria > Pseudomonadati > Bacteroidota > Cytophagia > Cytophagales > Flammeovirgaceae > Flammeovirga > Flammeovirga sp. MY04. Next base: position 12,598 of record NZ_CP003562.2, on the reverse strand, counting down.
TTTTAATACTGCGAATGAACCATTATATATTTTAAATGGAATACCTATTTCCTCAGAAATATTTTCTACAATTAATCCTTATGATATTATAGAAGTTAAGGTTTTGAAAGATGGTTTGTCTACTGTGGAATACGGAACAAGGGGAGCCAATGGTGTAATAGAAATATATACTAAAAGGGGGATAATTGGTAAAACAAATTATAATGTAAGGTATAATCATACTATACGCCCAATTGGAGGGCTTGGTGGAATATCTTTAATGGATTCGAGAGAAAAATTAGCTTTAGAAAAAGAACTAGAGATTACTAATGGTTTCGGATATATTTATTCACCTAAGGCAGGAGATTTACTACCTGTGAAAGAGTATAAAGAAGAAAAATATAAAGAATTAGAAGATATTAATACTAATTGGTTAAAAGAACTTTCTAGAGTAGGTCATGTAAAAGATCTACAGATGAGTATGTCAGGAGGGGTTTATGGGACAAGATATTTTACTTCCGCAAATTATTTTGAAGAGGAAGGAGGGTATGAAAATTCATGGGCAAAACGTTTTTCTACTCGTTTTAGCCTTGATCATAATTTAAATGATAATTTCTCTTTAGGTGTTGATGTTTCAGTGGCAAGAAGTCAACGCTCAAAATCGTTAACTAGTCCTGCTAGGTTAATTTATACACTTCAACCATATGAGACGCCATCGGATACGTCTTTTATAGCGAGAAATACCAATAATGGAGGGGTGAATTTTAAAAATCCTTTTGATGAATTGTTTAATAATTATAGAAAAAATATTCACTGGCGATCTAATATTAATCCTAAAGTAACTTATAGAATAAGAGATACTAAAATTAAGTTGGAATATGGATTAGCATATAGAGAAGGTGAAAACACAACAGTATCACTACCTAATGATCAAGGGGTAACCGATAGACAGAAGTCTGGAAAAATATCTAAAAATAAATCCTCCTTCATGAGAAATAGAGTGAATCTAAGTTATGAATTAAGGAAGACTTTAGATAAACATACTCTATTTGTTAACTTGGGAGGAGAATATATTAATAATCAAAACAGGTCTTTTGGATATTTAAGTAATGGTATCTCCGAAAAAGTAGATCCTTCGATAGGAGCAAATCCTCAAGCAACAATAAACAATACAAAATATGAAGATGCCTTAATTGGTCTAGCGGGTAAATTCTCTTATAGTTATTTGTCCAAATATGATATTGTAGGATCTATAAGGTTTGATGGTTCATCTATTTTACCTAAAGGTGAACAGTTTGTTGGTGCATATGGGGTTGGTATAGCTTGGGATTTGAGAGGAGAAAATTTCATGGCCAGCAGTTCGGTCTTCGACCTTTTAAAATTTCGATTTTCTTATGGTTTGAATTTTAATTCTGGAGGAATTAGACAAACTTTGGGACTGCCATATTATGACTTTACCAATAATGATATTTATAGAGGTCAACGAATGATTAATCTGGTGGAATTCTATAATCCAGATTTAAGGTTCGAGAAAACAAAACAATGGTCGACAGCTATTGACTTTAGTATTTTCAAAAAACGTATTTACGGAACAATAGAGTCATATGTGAAACAGACAGATGATCTACTTTCTAATATTAATATACCAACCAGTAATGGGTTCGGTAGCCTGCTGCAAAACATAGGTTCACTAGAGAATAGGGGTATTGAAATTTCATTTAATGGTGTCCCTATTAGAACAAACCATTTTCGATGGACTACGAGAATTAATTTAGCATATAACGTTAACAAGGTTACAGATTTAAAGGGACAAGACCAGATTCAGGTGGGAACAGAAGGGCTTTTCAAATTAGGAGAACCTATAAATTCAGCTTTTGTCAAACATTGGGGCGGAGTCAACTCTTTAAATGGGCAGCCTGTTTTTTACACAGAGAATCGTGGTTTGGTTTTAGATAACAATGCTCCCCAGTTAGTAGGTTTTGGTGCATATGATCACCCTTTTGTAGGCGGTTTTACTAATGTAATCAATTATAAAGATTTAGAAATTTCTTTATTGTTGAGTTATGGTATAGGAGGAGTAAATTATAATAAATTAAAAAGTAGAATGATTCAAAATACAAAAAATGGGGAAGTTCCATTTAGAGGTTTTTTAGGGCAAATATGGTTAAACCCGGGTGATGTAAAACCATATCCGTATCCAAAATTCTTTTCAAGTAATACTCCGAATTCTATCTTCTTAGAAGATGCCAGTTATTTGAGAGTAAAAAATGTGACGATAAGATATAATTTACAGCAATATTTTAAACTTAAAAACACAGGTAATATTATGCTTACAGTCCAGGGCAATAACTTATTTACTTTTACAAAATATGAAGGTATAGATCCTGAGGTTACAGGTATAGGGCAACCGTTGCTCCCTTCTTATACTTTAGGTATTGATGTCACTTTTTAAGTAATTGAATGATGAGAAGTATTATATTATTTGTCTTTATTTTTGTTAATGCGTGCTCACTTATTGATATTTCTCCTGATCATGTAGTATCCACAGAAAGGGCTTTTGATAGGGTAATAGATTATCAGATGGCTTTAAATAGAGTATATTATTCTTTGACCAGTCCTTTAATGAATGTGTCAGCGACAGATTATGCTACTGATGATTACACTCATGTTATTGAAGGATATGCACCAACAAATTATTATATTTATCAATGGAATTACCACTCTCAGCCTCAACCTTCCATATGGAGGAATCAGTATAAATTAATATCAGAAACAAATGTAATTATTGATAATTATAGCATTGTTCACGTTAAGAATGATGAAGAGAAAACCCAAAAGGATCATATTCTTGCTCAGGCTTTGGGATTAAGAGCCTGGTTCTTTTTTAATTTGGTCTATATATATGCTCCGGCATATAACAAAGTCAATGAAAGTCTTTTAACTATTCCGCTAAAATTGAAATTAGACAGAGAATATCTATCACCAGCTTCGTTAAAAGATGTATTTCTACAAATACATAATGATTTAGAAAAGGCAGAAGAATTGTTATCTGATTTTAAACCTGCAAAATTAGATAAACAATATCTGTTTGATCTAGATGCAGTAAGGGCTCTAATTGGACGAATTGCGTTATATCAAGGAGATTATAAAAGAGCAAAAAAATATGCAGGATATTTTATAAATATACCACTCTTAGATAAAAAAGATTATTGGAAGCTTTGGGGGAATCAATATGATTTAGAAAATAATGAAGTTATTTTTATGACACATAATTTATCAGATTCCGAAGCAGGAGCATTATTAGATTATCATCAACAGTATGAAACTAATAACGTAGTTTTGAATTCAAATTTTGTAAATACCTTTGATAAAGAAGATATACGTATAGAAGATCAATATATTCATTCAAACACACGTAGGCCATTAAAGTATTTATACATTAAGAATAGCAATAATGATAAGGAAACTTTGATGCTTAATTATAAGTATTTTAGACTTGCCGAACAGTATTTAATATATGCTGAGTCAGTTTTGAAAACTAATGAAAAAGAAGCGTTAACTGTTTTTAATCAGTTAAGAACCTCTAGAGGAGTTAAGCCTTTGATGAATTTGAGTTTAAATGATATTATCAAAGAAAGACGAAAAGAGTTTTTTCAAGAGGGACTTCGTTTCTATGATTTAAAAAGAATATCAGATAAACTTGATATTGTTGTAGAAAGGGCAAATGGCAATAAATTAATACCAAAGTCTGATAAATATACTTTTGATATTCCTTTGGACGAAGTTAATTCAAACCCCTATATCGATGATTAGAAAATTATATATATTATTAGTAATAATAATTAGTTCTTGTAATCAGGAATTATTTGATAAGGTTTACAAGGGACCTCCTTTTGTAAGTTTGAGTGACGAACAACAACTTATTAAGTTTGATCAATCAGTGCAACAAAAAAAAATAGTTTGGTTAGATAGCATACTAATTAATGAACCGATAGATATACCTATAATCGTTAGCCTTAATGAGGAAATATCTAAAAGTAAAAATAATCTCGGTGTGAGATTTAGATTTCAGGATAAGGTAAAGATAAATGCGGGTGCATCGTATGGATATTATACTATAGATGCAGAAATAATAGATGAAAAGCTTTTATCAAAATCTGAATTAGTATTGTATATCGAAAAGGTAGATAATGATCTAGTCATTCCTGGTTTGCAGGGAATAAAAAAAGAAAATGAAAAAAGACAACCTCATTATAAGTCTTATTTTTTTAAACAATAATAGATAGTTATGAAACTAATGAATCGTAAAAATTTTATCACCGTGTTATTTTTAGCACTAACAGTATTTTCTTGTAAAAAAGATGAAACAGTAGCTCCTAAAGAATTAACGAAGAAGGAGCGTCAAGAAATCACAAGGAAAGAGTTAGCAGTTGTATCTAACTCAACATTTGAAACCATTGTAACCAGTAAGTGGGAACTAGTAGAGTTTGTTCCTTCATCACAAATGAAAAAAGCGGCAGCTTCTCAAGATTTGTATGCAGTAACTACTATAAAAAAAGGTAAACAGGCTCTTGATTTTGGAATGACGTTATCTTTTGAAAAATTGGATAAAAAGTATTCTTTAAAAGTAAAATTTAAAGATTCTGGGGATCCATTAGAGAAAAAAATTGGGGATTATCAAGAAGCAACAACAGGAGTTCCTGGTTCTTGGGGGTTAATTCCAAGTGCGGAATTTTATATGGCTGAAATTAGAGCAATAATGGCAGCTCCATTTGCAGCAGATGATCTAAGTGCAGAAGATATTCAAAATTCTGATACAGGAGAGATTAATGTTGAAGTGATTCAAAATGATGTATCAAAATTGAATTATGAAAACATGCTTTTAAATTATTCTAAAATTATAAAGGAGAACAAAGATAGAATATACTTAAATGATAATCAGCAACTTATTGTAGAAGCAACAGATAATACTTATGGAACAGGTACGTCACATTATGTTTATAAAAAAGTAGTGAAATAATTTAACTTCATTGATTATAAAATGTATTTGAGAGTACAAAAATTATGTTTCATAATGGATACTTTTGATTAGTACAAGTTAACAAGTTATAGTAAATAAAGTTTTTGCAAGGGGGGAGATTCCCCTCTTACATTTTTACTAATATTGAACAAAAGGTGTCAAAGTCTTGTTTTTTAGTGCTACTATTGTAGAGCGTGTAAGTAAGTGTCGCAAAATGGAATAAAATTTTGGTAAATTATACTAATGATTTTATTGGCTAGTTTATCAATAAACTAGCCTTTTTCGTATAATTATATTATCTGTGAATTACTATATGGTTTAGTGATCAAGTTTTATTGACAAAGGATACTAAGTTGGTTGTTATAATTATGAAATATTGCAGTCGCTTGACTCTATTCATAGGGAGGTTTCAGAATGGATTTTAAAAACTTATATTAAATATAACAACAGTGTAAATATGACTATTTATAAAAATAAAATTTAACGATTTCAATGTGAATAAATCGATTATCCAAGAGTCCTTTATTTATAATAGTTCTGATATATGTAAAATATTCAATAAGCTCTCTCGAGATATGAAGAAACTGACATAAAATTAATCGTGCATCTACATACATTTATTAATATGGTTAAAGTATATATTTGGTATATAGTCATAAATTATTCATTGATATGTGTACCTAGGTTGATATATAACAAGGTGGCGAAATAATTTTTAATAAAAATGAGAGGTCTAATTATAATTAATCTGATAGGTTGTGTGTTTTTTTCATGTGATAATAAAGATGAAAATATTAATCCTAATTTTGCTTCTATTTTGTCTTCGCCTAGTAAAATAAAATATATTCTAAATAATAAGTCTTATTATCCGGAAAGTTTTGATTTTGATGAAAAAAATAATCGATTTATTATAGGATCTTTTAATAACGGTGGAATAAAAACTTTTGATCCAATTAGTGGTAAGTATACAGATTTGGTAACGGAGAATTATGGTTTTGTGAGTATTACAGGGATTCATGTTGATGAAAAGAATGATAGGATAATTGTTGTTTGTTCTGATCTTGGAATAGGAGAAAAGTCATCTATCAATACTGTTGGAGTTTTGGCAAAATTAGGAGTTTTTGATTTGAAAACAGGAGGGTTAATGAAAATACTTGATTTGGGTAAATATGTATCTCTTAATAATGGAATATTCCTAAACGATATAACAATAGATAAAGAAAGTAATATTTATGTTACTAATTCTTTTGGTAATTCAGAAATATTTAAGGTAGATAACAACTATAAAGTATCTGTATTAGATATCATGAAAGATTTAAATGCAAATTTGAGTGGTGAGTTAGGATTTACTGGTATTAATTATCACAAGTCGACAAATAGTTTGATTGTAGGACACAACAATTTAGGGAAGTTGTATGCGATTCCATTGTTTTCTTTAGAACCATACCTTTTAACAAATGGTATTGAGTCAGTGGATGGTATTGAGTTATTAGAAGACAATGAATTATATATTACACAAAATGCTGTGGGCAAAATTAAAGCGTTTAAATTAAGTGTTGAAAATAAAATAATTCAAGCAAAAGGAAAGGATTTGAAATCTGTTGTTTTTAACAATTGCCCTACCGTTATAACAACTTACAAAAAAGAATGAAATGTATTTGAGAGAACAATTATTTATGTATTTAATAGATAAATTGTGGACACAGTATAGCAAAGTTAGTTAAAAAATAATAGTTTTTTAAGCTAATTGACAGGGGGAATTTTTCCCCCTTTCATTTTTCACAGTATATATGTTTTTTAGGGAAGAAGTTCCGAATGAACATCATATAACTAGTAAATGAGAAGGATGTTTAGTCAATGATATGTCATCTAAAATTCAATTTACAAAACGTAATGTATTTGTGGTTACAAATTTTCATATATAATAAATATATATTTGTTTGAATTTGAAGTAGTTAGTTTTAGTTATTAAATAGTTTAGCAGGCTTACAAGAGATTGTTTTTTGTCCATATTTGTATTGGCTTTCAATGTCTTAGTTGATAGGATATTTTGTGTAGATAGTTTACTTTTAAAGTTAAGGCCATGTATTTTACATGGTCTTAGTTAGTCTTTTGTAATTCATGGAATATAATAATAATTGCGAAAAAAGTGGAATTGGAAGATCTTGAAAAATAAAAAGTCAAAATAGAGGAGGCATTGGTGATGAAAAATTAAATGTAATTGAGAAGACAATTATTTCTATATTAAATAGATATATTGTGCACGTACAAAGTGTAGTAAATTTTGTTATTGAAATAATAATATATTTTTTATACTATGGGTTAATTAATTGAAAGGGGAGATTTTTTCCCCTATTCATTTTAGGTTAAAAATAAGTTAGATAAAAATTAATTATTCTCTATTTGTTTTGACAAACAAACATCCATCCTAAATGACACTCATTTAGGATGTTTTTGTTTGTGGTGTCTTGCTAATAGGGTAACTAACTGAAAACAAGTAGGCAGAAAATCATGGCTCAATAATAAAGGTAAACTAGCACTAATGTTTTTGAAATTCTATTCTGATTTAAGCGATGAAAAATTAGTTGAAAGATTAAATACAGATTGGGCTTATCAGATGTTTTGCTTTCGACTTTTAGGAGATCACGAAGTGATCCAAGATATTACTTTACCTAGTAGCATTCGCACTTACCTTTCCTCTAATGTTGATATGAATGAACTCCAATTTACCCTATTGGAACATTGGAAAGGAGATATTGAATTTTCTAATTTATTACTGATGGATGCTACTTGTTATGAAAGTGATATAAGACATCCTACAGATCTGAAACTTTTGTATAGAGCTTAAATTAAAACGCCCTAGGAGTAAATATAGAGAACAGAAAGAAAAGTATTTAAATTATTCAAAACGTCGTAGAAAAGGATATAAACTCACAAGAAAAAGAAAGTGTTCAATGCTTTATCTGTTGAAGAAGGGGTTAAATCAACTTCAGGAAGTTTTAGATACTGGGTTAGTCCATTTGAGTGGAAAAGAAAGAGATAAATTACGGACAATCAAGAAGGTGCGGTTTCAGCAACAATGATAAGATGACATCTTCTGATTGAAATAAGATTCAAAGTGAAGATCAAAAAAATACCCATCAAAATAGATTTAAAATCTTAATGGGTGCTAGAATCTATTTTCCAAGAGTCTCTAAAAAGAGATTCCATAAAGTAGACTCTCTTTAATCATAAATTAAATAGTGCACGAGTTCATTATGAGGAGACGAATTTAATAGATCTTAATTATATAAAATGTAATTAAGATTACTAAAATTAGTATTTTTTGAATCTAAATTGTGGTATTCGCAGTATTTAAATTAAAGTTTATGAAGAGGTATTATGTTAATAAGAATCCACAATCTAGTGGAGAGCATGAGGTGCATAGTGAGTTTTGTTCGAGATTGCCATCAGCAGGAAATAGATTTTATTTAGGGCTGTTTTCAAGCTGTGCTGAAGCGGTTTCGAGAGCAAGTGTTATGTACCCCTCGGTAGATGGTTGTTACTATTGTTGTAATGAGTGCCATCGGGGATAATAAAAGCGTATTAATTATTCTGTTAGCTAGTTTCTATAAGTTAGCATTTTGCCTCTCTTTACAAAATGTGGTTTTGTATGAGGATAGTTTTAAGTTCTGCTTGACTATGTATGTGCTAAACACCTTCAAGATGTATTTTTTGCTTAAGTATCTGTATACTGTTATTGAATAATAAAAATGAATATTAAATATAATTGTAAACATTTTAAAGGTAATATACCGTGTTTGCCAAATAAACTTAGAGATCAAGATTGTAGAGGATCTTGTGATGATTATATTGAGATTTCAAAAAAAATATTAATCATAAAATTAGGAGCAAGAGGAGATGTACTAAGAACAACACCTCTTTTGAGGCGGTATAAGTCAATATACCCTGACGCTCAATTTACATGGGTAACGTTATATCCAGAGGTATTACCCGATAACGAAATTGATATTGTATATAAATTTAATGGAGTAACGATATTTTCTGTATTGAAAATGTCTTTTGATATTGCAATTAATTTAGATAAAGATATAGAAGTTTGTTTATTTTTTAAAGAGGTTAATTCTAAAGAAAAGTATGGTTTTACTGCACATAATGGTCATATTTATCCACAAACTAGTTCCGCTAAACACAAAATATTAACAGGTTTATTTGATGATTTTTCAAAAAAAAATACTAAAAGTTATCTAGAAGAAATATTTGAAATCTGTCATTTAAAATTCAATTATGAGGAGTATTATATTAATGTTGATGAATCATTAAAAAATATCTGGGGAAATACATTGTTGTCTAAATCTTCAGGTAAAGAAATTATTGGTTTGAATACTGGAAGCGGAAAAAGGTGGCTTACAAGACAATGGACAGAAGAGAAATGGATCAGGTTGATTAATTTACTTCAGAGACATGGTTTTTTCGTAATGGTTTTAGGAGGGAAAGATGAAGATGAACAAAATTTAATTTTATCAACAAAAACTGGATGTTATTATCCGGGAACATTTAGCATTAAAGAATTTATAGCGTTATCTGATTCTTGTGATATTATTGTTTCTCAGGTGACTTTTATGATGCATGTTGCAATTGGATTAAAGAAAAAGTTAGTACTATTAAATAATATATTTAATGTCCATGAATTTGAAATGTACGGGAGAGGTAGTGTTATTCAACCGGATTCAGGTTGTGATTGCTATTATGAGCCTTTTTGTGGAAGACCTAAAAGTTGTATGCATGATATAACTGCTAAAGAAGTATTTAATCATATTATTGACAAAAACATATAATGAAAATTGCTTATTTATCAACGTTTTATCCGTTAAGAGGAGGGATAGCTCAGTTTAATGCTTCATTATATTATGCACTTAAAAAAGAGCATGATGTAAAAGCTTTTACTTTTTCACGACAATATCCTGAATGTTTATTTCCAGGTAAAACACAATATGTTACAAAAAAAGATGAAAATGCGATTAAAATTGAGAGTGTGGAAGTTCTTGATACGATAAATCCATATACTTATATAGAAACAATTAAACATATAAATAATTACAAACCTGATATTTTATTAATGAAATATTGGATGCCATTTTTTGCTATACCATTTGGGATAATAGCTAAATTTATTGACTCTAATATAAAGGTGGTAACTATTTTGGATAATGTGAAACCACATGAAAAAAGATTTATTGATAATGTTCTAACTAAATTTTTTTTAAAACAGAATGATGGTTTTGTTACAATGAGTTATTCTGTTTCTAATGATTTGAACACTATTTATCCTAAAAATACACATATTCAGTTAACTCACCCTAATTATGAACATTTTGGTTCTATCATTAATCAAAAAGTAGCTCGTTTTAAATTGAATATTTCTCCTCATAAAAAGACAATCTTATTTTTTGGTTTTATTCGACCTTATAAAGGTTTAGATATGCTTATTGAAGCATTTTTAAAGTTGGATGATACTTATCAATTAGTTATAGCTGGTGAATGTTATGGAGATTTTGCTTCTTATCAAAAGTTGATAGATCAATCAGGGCGATATAAAGATATTTATGTTCATAATTATTATATAAATGATAAAGATGTTGCTACTTTTTTTAGTGCTAGTGATGTCTGTGTACTTCCATATAGAACCGGAACCCAAAGTGGAATAGCATCGGTTGCGTTTAATTACTATTTACCAATAATAGTAACAGATGTTGGTGGACTAGGGGAAGTTGTTTATGATGGTATTAATGGTTATATCCTTAAAAAAAATAGTAGTTTAGAATTAAAAAATATTATTCAAAAATATTTTAATAATAATGTAAAATTTAATTTTCGTAAAAATATTAAAAGAATATTAATAGATGATTCTTGGGATAGTTTTGCTAAAAGTGTTATTCAGTTTTTTTGTAGGATTTAAATAAACTAGAATTTTGAAGCACTTAAGTTTAATTGGAATAGTTGTATTTACATAGAAAAAAATTGAACAGTTAGAAAAAGATCTTCAAAAGATAAAAATATAACGTGATTTATTTGAAAAAAGTTGTAAACCCAATCTCCTAATAATATTCTAAAAAGAAATATCTATTTTAATATTCGTCTAATGTTTATAATAGATACCACTTGTAACTATGGGGATTCTAATACTAAAGAAAATATGATAGAATATCTATAGAAGGATATTTCAAGTGCTCTTGTTTTCTGATAGTTAACATTTAACAAAAATTACCTACAAAGAGAGGGTCAAACATTAGCCTAACCCTCTTTTGTAATACAATGTATCTGTTCATTAAAGATTTTCTATTACATAGTTGAAATAAATAGTCTTTCATCCCATTAGATAAGAGGAAGATTATTGTAATTTTGTCCTTAAAGGAATTTCATTTAAAAGGTTGAAATAATATTCAGTACCTTCCGTTTTTTCATACCAAGTAATATCTCCAGCAAGTCCTATTATAGACTCAAAACCTTTAATTACAGTATCTAAAAAAAATTCACTATTTGTAGAAATACTAAATTTTTTAACTATTCTACATTGAAAAAAAAGAGATTCTGAAATTATTTGCGGGTCTGAAAATTTATTATATAAGTCTTTATAAATAAAAGGATTTTCTATGGATGCAGAAACATGAGCGTCGTATTTATTATGTATTGAAGTAATAAATTTTTCAAGGTTATCTATATCAAGATGACCATCTTCAAATAAAGCTTCATATCGTACAATCAACAATTTACTATGTAATACATTATTAATATTTACAGGTGAAACATTTTCTAATCCTTCCATGAACTCCATTTCAGAAACAATTTTTATGTTTGCACCATTTTTAATTAATAATTTTGTTTTGGAAATTTTGTTTCCATAATTACCTATTTCCCAATCTGTTGGGATTATTGACCCAACAACGAGATAATCTAGATCTTGATTAATTAGAACTTGTGAGTTGCCATTTCTAAGAATTACTTCTTGTTCAGCTTTTTTTCGTTTTAATTCTGCTAAACCACCTGTGAAGCAATAATTTTTACCTTTAAAATTCATTTATTGTTACTTTATTAATTTATTTTGGAATATCTATCTTGATTAAAATGAAAGAAACATTTTATATCATAGATTAAATATCTAAAAGCCAATTTATTACTTTATAATCTTTTGATTAGTAATCATAAGAACAATTGATATTATTTGTAAGATGTTGGGTATTTCTTGCCTTTAATATAGAGATAGTAAGGTTAGATTATTTGTGAATTAATAAAACTACTGGCGTAATTGTAAAATAGTTGCTGAATAAAAAAACCCGAGTATTGCGACAGTTAATACTCAGGTTTTTACTACTTTTAGCAAGCAGTTGATTAACAAAAAGGAAGTGTAACTAAAATAGCTAACCTCCCAAACAATAAATCTCTATGATTTAATCTATACTTAAATCGTTTTTAATTTACTATGCAGAGTGACAAAGGTGATAAATTACAATATTATTTATTGTCTCTATAGTTACAATTTAAATACTTTTTTGAGTGTGTCTATAAATTTCAACATTTAACAAATAAAGGTTTTTATAG
>NZ_CP003561.2:1567500-2188491 GCF_001682195.2 Flammeovirga sp. MY04 | reverse complement strand
TTAAGCGTCAACTTTTTTACGACGTCTTTTAGGTTGGCTCTCTAGGATTTCTTCAATCTGAGAGTTCATTTCTTCGAAGGTGATTATTTGCTCAATAGCACCTCCTTCTGGTAGAGGTTCACCTACGTCATACCTAAACGTACTTAAACGAGAACAAATTTTACCGTTAGTGGAAGCTAAATACTGTCTGTTAGCATTTAATTCTGATTGATGATCAAACAACAACACATAGTTTTTCTGGTTAATAGTAATTTCCATAATGAGAGTTTTATTTAATATATGGGTGTGAAAAGATGATGTAAACTGTTTTTGAACGAAGTCATCTTAATACTTCAGAATTACAAATTAACGGTATTTTTCGCTCTATCATAACATTTGATGTTAATAAATTCATTGTAAACCAGTTAGTTAGGTGTTTTTGTTTGAATAAATTTAAAATGATTAAATAATTATATTTAATCATTAGAAAAAACTATTTTCGCACATTGCTTTCAATAAGCACTATTTTTTCGAATTCAAGTTAAAAATGAAATAAATGACAGAATTACCTTATCAATCTATACCACCTCTACCAGAAGAGATAAACAGTACCAATATCATTAGCAGAATGATCGATGGATTAGGCTTTAGATATTATTGGGCTACTGAAGGTTTAAGAACTGAAGATATTGATTTTCGTCCAGAAAAAGATAGTAGAAACACCTTAGAGTTATTAGGTCATATCTATGACTTGGCTTTTGCTGCCAATAAAGTATTAGGTGGAAACGCTACAAAAAAAGACCTTTCTTCTTATACCGAATTAAGAAAAGAGACCTTGATACTTTATAAAGACTTAAGCGATCGTTTAAGAGAAATGCCCGACGAAGATCTCGAAAATTATAATTATATGGGATCGGCGCAGAGCTTTCCTTTTTGGTACTTACTTAACGGACAAATTGCTGATGCATTGACGCATGTTGGTCAGATTGTAAGCTGGAGACGTATCTCAGGTAATCCTCAACCTAAAGGAGTGAATGTCTTTTTAGGAAGAAAAAGTTAATTGACTTGTAGGGACGTTGCACTACCTCGTCCGTGATATTCGGTGAGTGCAATGTCCCTATAAGTCAAAAATACTTACTCCTTATTTAGGTATCGACGGAGAAAATGAGACAATAGCGTGAGTCACCTTTCCCCATACTTTTACTGTTTCTTTGGAGAATTGCCTGGGCGTTACCCAGAAGCCTTCGTGCCCCATTCTTAGTACTCTAAATTCATTTTTATACCATCCAATAAAGAAGTCGTGAGGACTTAGGTGGGCTCCTTTAGATACCACAATAAAATCTCCCTGAAAAAAACGCCATTCCTGTATCGTTTTTTCCATTTTACAAAAGAATGTATTGTAACCTCTGTCTATAATATCGTCAGCAGAAATATCACTTTTAGCGTATTCTTGTGCAGGACTTGGAAAACCACTAGCATTAAAATACTCTTCTGTAAAACCTTTTTTTACTCCTCTGTCTACATCAAATTGTTCGAACCCCTCATCTGAGGAAATATCAAAGTTATTCATTTTTTAAGATCTAAATACTACATATTATGCCTTCAAGTAATATGGACCTTCGGGGAAAAGAATAGAAAATAATGCACTATACCTTATTGCATTATTTTTATATATGACAAATATATAAACAATTGATAAAATAATAAACAATTTAATGTTAATATTTAGATCGTGTAATTTTTTTCAGAAGATGAGGTAGAAGGAACGTTATCAGCTTCTACTACAGATGCTTGAGATTTATTTTTATGATTCTTGATATGCACCTTATATTCTTTTTTGAATGTTCGCCATTCTTTACCGTTCATCACATACTTTTTATCGACCCCTTTGTCCCTTTTTAAAGCCTGAACTGTAGGGAGAGGGGCAACAATCAAGAAATAAGGGTTTAATAAACAAAGTGACCAAGCCGAAGCAGCGAATAGACTAGACATACGTGCATTTCTATAGCGTTTTGTATGTGCATAATGAAGGGCGTCCTTCGGGATATCAGAAGTATATGTATCAACACCGTATACTTTTTGTACTCGTTCTAAAGCATAAACAGTCTGTACTTTTACACTATCAAAATCTTGAATTTCCAATTTCTTTTTTACCTCCCGAATAGGTAGCGTTGTCGTATCTCCATTTTTATGATAAAAGGTAACATTATCCAAAGAGTTAGGAGCTTTAATTGAAGATGCAACTGCTTGAACAACAATAACTAATTGTGCTTGAGAAGTAGAAGCATAAATAAATAGCAAGGAGAACAGTAAAAGTATTTTTTTCATAATTGATAAAAAGCAGATTGATTCATATTCTTATTTCAATTAGATGAAAACATCACTCTATTTATTCATAACGAATGTTACTGACTGTTTAACTATTCTCTTATTGTCTGTTTATGGTATATAATCGAGGAAATATATTAAATAATAAAGACGATAGGTGTTTATCATATGCAATTTTATGTGGGAGAAAGGAAGTTTTTGAAGTAAAAATGAAAAAACTCTTTCATTTAGAATACGAGGTAGAGAAGCCACTTTTTTATATTAAATAAAAAACCCCTTCATTTAATATAAATGAAGGGGAGTCAATGTTTTATAGATACTTAATATCTATGATTCTTTACCCAATACAAATATACACAAAAAGACTTTGTTAATATGTCAATAAAATTTAACAAAGTGATCTGTAATAATATAACAATGTGCGACTTAGAGATATTGATTGATATTTAACAGTTATTAATAATATGCAGATTTGAAGTCAAGCAAAAAGGTTGCTATTTGGATGAATAATTACGCTGTAACGATGAAAAAATTTCTTTACTTAATAACTCTATTAATGATCTTCAGCAGTTGTGGATACAAAACCACCTATGTAGATTATCATAAGCCCAAAACTGTAAAATGGTTGAAATCGGGTAAGATCAAATATGCTAATACAAAACAAACAAAAAAGGGCAGAGAAAGAGTAGCCTTAGAAAATCAGAAAAGAAAGGAGCAGGAAATATTGACTAAAATGAAGGAAAACAATATCCCTAGGCAACCTATCATTATTCAGATTAAAGGTACTGGTATGGTAGATTACTTTACGGGGAACAGTTTTCAGATTGCGGAATACAAAGGACGATTAAAGTTAGAAAATAGAAGGTATGTCATTTACCCTGAAATAGAAGTAGACTTTCAACCTTTAAAATCAGCTCATCCTGCAGTGTATGCAGATTTATCTACAGCAGATCAGGAAACTTGGACAAAACTTATAATTGATGCAGGCTTTAGATTAACTAAAATTTCTCATAAAGAGTTAGAATTCAAACTACCTAACACGGATATAAGTGGTAGTACGAAGTAGTGGTAGTGAAGGCTAAAAATAAGATGAAATTAACTAAGTGAAAAAGTATTGAACCAAGTAGATTATATATAGTTGACAATTGTAAATTTTTTAATCTTAGGATTTAACTTTTGATGTACTGTAAATCAGTGAAACAAACGAAATAGCTAAAAAATTAAATTAAATAAGAATCGATTGGCGATTTTAGGGAAAAGAAAACATCATCAAAAACTTTTGGTTATTTTATGTAGTGTGTCTGTCATCAAAAGGCAGCAAGACCTATAAAACCTGAAAACTACTTGTTATCTTTGATCAAAAGTAAATACTCTAATCTGTGGACTGCCGAACGTATGATGAAAGCCTCAGAAAATCTAAATCAAATAATGCAAAAGACATGGTATTGTGTGGGTAGTAGCGATAGAAAGCAAACTAATACAGAAGTGTTTTGGGAAAGTAACGATTGGGTAGAAGGTAAAAGCTATAAATTTAAGAATCATACAGTCACTAAAACCGTAGGAAAAGGAAAACCACAAATTACGAGTGCTTGGAAAGGGTATCATCATCAGGAAAAATATTTTGCGATACGTCCGGCAACAAAATTTTTAGATTTAGTTCAAGTCGATCTACCATTTAAAATAATCACCCAATGGATGAGTTTTCCTAATCAAGAAATGGATCAACTCTTTTGGACATATACTAGTAATTTATTGGGAAATGAGGTCGTTTTTGTTTTTGCCTTAACACCTCATGTGTCTGATAAAGAATTGAATAGGGAATTTAAGCGTCTTAGAGAAGAACATAATGTACAAGACACAATGTATAAGATACCTTGGGATAAAAAATATAAATTGGGGAGTACTGGAGAGATGTTTATTAATGCATATTAAAAATTCAGAGGAGTAAATCCTTCTTTTTATAAAAAAACGATGTATTATTGTAATACAATTAATAGATGCGATTTACACTATCATAACTTTAAGACTTTAAATGCTTTTACTCCAAGGTCTAAACCCAATACAAGAGAATAACCCTATGCATTGGGTAATCATTCTATTGTTAATCATCTTAATGGTGGTTTTTAAAGTTTGGATAAACAAACGCCGAAAACAAGAGGTGGAGATTGTTAAAGAAAGTACAAATAGTAACGATCTCATAGAGTTTCAAGCTCTATCAGAAATTGAAAAGGTATCTTTTATCATCAATAAAGATGTAGATTCTATTCCAAGTGATAAACTAGAACCTATAAAAAAAGAAATCAGCAAATATGCTATTTATTGGGATAATCTTAATCAGATGCAAGAAACCCAAGATAAATACGGTCGATTGGCTCCTGCATTGGTGAATGAACACAAAGAAAAAGCTAAATTACAGATGGAATCAATAAAATTGAATCTCCAAAACCTATTAAAAACTATAACATAACAAAACAACTATAACTATGAGACAAATTTCTTTTAAACGACTTCAATTAGAGGATCTTTCGGTAGTGAAAGACATCTATAATTATTATGTAAATCATTCAACAGCCACTTTTCATACTGAAGATTTAAAAGAAGAGGATTTACAGACTTTCTTACCCATCGATAATGATCGATACCCTTCTTATTTAATTTGGGAAAATGATGTAGTGGTCGGTTACATGTACCTCAACTTTTTTAAACCGAGGGCAGCCTATGATAGAACCTCTGAATTAACCGTGTATTTAAAAAAAGAGGCATGGGGAAAAGGAATTGGTCAGTATGCCCTAGAATTCTTAGAAAACAAGGCAAAAGAAGGTGGAATAATTAAAGTGTTGATGGCCGTAATTACCGGCAATAACATAGGAAGCATTCGATTATTTGAAAAGCAAGGCTACGAAAAATCAGCACACTTAAAACAAGTAGGAGAAAAGTTTGGGAAAATCCTTGATGTGGTGATCTATCAAAAAAACATCTAAAAAAATATACTTTTGGTAGAATTATATCTAAATTAAGGGACTGTTACTTAAAAGATTGATTCTTAAAATTGAATATTGACCCAAATATGTTAAATAATAAACTATTAGGCTTCTTATTCATCTGCTTGATGGTATTTGAGGTAAAAGCACAAACGGTTGAATATAGCGGGCAAATCATAGAAAAAGGGAAGAAAGTAAATGGACAACGCGATTTTTATTTTGCTATAGGTAGTATTTGGTCTGAGGAGCATAAAGATGTAAATATTGATGATGGAAAATTTCATATCAACTTAGGGGAAGAAAATCCACTTTATGAACATTTTTTTGATGCAAATAATGAAGCAAAACTTTATGTTTCTGTGAATGGTATTGCATTGGAGTTGATCACTATAAAACTACCAAAAGCAAAAAGTATAAAGAAGACCTACAAACGTCCTTTATTGGCCAATTCGACAGATAATCGCTTGCAGATGTTTTCAGAAGATGGTTTACAAAAAGTTGACTTAAAGGTGAATGCGAATAACCATGGTCAATTGTATTTGTACGATAGTTTAGGAAAAAGAAAAGCATGGTTAGCACCTTTTGGTGTGGAAGGAAAAACCGGTGGTCTATTATCTCTTTACGGCGATCATGGCGGATGGGTAGGTACCGGTTTTAAAGTTTGGGAAGAAAAAAGCTTACCCTTCTTTCATCTAGAAGGCTATAAAATGAAAAATACTCCACTTGTGGCTATGGAGACTTATGAATATCAGGAAGAGAGTAATCCAGTAGAGTTTGGTGTAGGTCATTTCTTAAACAGCGACAACATTCAAAATTCAAGAATTGAAGCTTATGGTTTCTGGCATACCTCAAAGAATGGTACTGTGGCAGGGATTAACACTAAAGATTGGGACAATAATTTTCCTCAAATCCATTTAAATGCTACAGACTACTTTGATAATAGTCAGTTATTTACAGCAGAGATTATTACGCACAAAGATGTAGAAATGGGAAATCTATACATGAAAAATGGTACAGAAGAAAAGACTGTAGTTATCAACCCTCAGAATTTCTACATTAACGATACAGAAAACGGATACAATACCTTTATTAATAGTTCATCGTTTAAAGTGGGTAAAAACGATTATGGTAAGTTGGGGGAATTAAATATTGTAAAAGGAAATAATGGAGGTGAGTTCGCACAATTGATATTAAGATCAGAAAGTGGGGGAGAACTAAAGCTAGACCATTATTCTGACTTTTCATTGATAGATTCAGATATTCGATACAAAAGAGATATTCAACCCTTGTCCTCATCATTAGAAAAAGTAATGCAGTTAAATGGGGTATCTTATCATTATAGAGTAAACGATTTTCCTAAAAAATCCTTTAGTTCAGAGAGACAAATAGGCGTCATTGCACAAGAGGTAGAAAAAGTATATCCCGAGCTAGTTGTGGAAGATAATAAAGGTATGAAGTCTGTGCATTATGCTCAAACTGTAGCTGTGCTGATTGAAGCAATCAAAGAGCTAAATCAAAAAGTAGAAGCATTAGAAAAACAAAATGAGACACTTAAAGCAGAACTGAAGCAAAGCATGGAAAATAAGGAAGAATTAGAAACACTGAAATTACAACTTCAGGTAATTCAGAAATTAATTACGGATACTAAATGATATTGATTTTGTAAAAAATCATAGGGTATAAATAATGAAAAGGCATAGGTAAATCAATTATCTATGCCTTTTTTGGCTTAACAATACCTAAACAATTAACAAATGACATCAATATAGGACTAGACATGGGGTGCCGATTTATAATTTTTGTAAAATAAATTTCTCGACATTTTAGTTTTTTTTGACAAAAATGAAAAGGACTGTTTGTTTTGTCTATTTTTAGACTAAACAAAAAATAAAGGTTCTCTATATAGTCTTAATGGTAGATTTTAAGCTTTGTTGTCTAGTGGTATACTATGTTTAAATTTCATTCTGTCAGACAAACAGCTTACTTATAAGTGTCTAAAATACGTACAATACAGTTTTTGTCTAGTTAACGACATTGATTACAATAAGGCTAGTACTCAAATTTACCCCTGTAGATAAGCCGCTTAGGGTGTGTACACTTTTTTGTAAGTGATTGCGAACCCCACATGCCCCAAGCGGTTATTTACAACACAAATAACTAAAATGTACTGCCGGCAATAGTTTAGTTATTTGAAAATATATTCTGATAAGGATGTATATCGTTTTTGTTCTGGCTTACGCATAGGTCAGATTTTTATTAACAAGCTGAGTGTATATAACTCAAGCTAACATATTAAGAGATAGTTACAGCTAGCTATCAGTGAACTATTATTTAAAAACAAGTTGTATTGGGCAATCGATACAAACGAATCATTGTCTATACTTAACATGAAATGAATTTTACAATGAACTATTTTACCAAGTGTAAGAAGCATCTCGCTGTGCTTGCCTTGCTTTCATGTACCTATGGAGTGCAAGCACAAGATGTAGATGTGGATGTAAACTTGAACATTGTTCACTCTGTGGATGGTGTTTCCGACTTCGGACGTGAACGTCACATGATTATTCACTCAACGCCAACAGATGCAGATTGGATTGGGGAAGAAGACAAAAGAGAGTATTTGATAAACGACTTAGATGTATACTTCGGCCGTGACAACGGTTCTGCAACATGGAAGTTTAACAATACGCCTCAAGATCCTAACAGACCAAACAAGCCAGATTTAGACTGGATGGTAGGCGAAGCAGATCGCTTAAAGAGATTATACGACAAAGAGTACCTTGCACATCAATGGGAATACAAAGGCCCAATGATTATGGGTACAAACCCTCACTCAACATATCCTACATTAAGCTGGCACGACGACGGTATTACGTGGACAGGTTGGCAACCAAAAGATGTGGAGACTTCTGCAGAGTGGGTAGTACAATACTTAGATAACTACTTTAAAGACAATCCTGGACAATCGGGTGAGCCAATGCCAACTTACTGGGAAGTAGTGAACGAAATTGATATGGTAATGATGACAGGTCATATGTGTTGGACCAACCTAGATGACGTGTGGAAGTACCATAACTTAGTGGCTCAAAAAGTAAAAGAAAAATTAGGAGCGAGAGCACCAAAAATCGGTGGTTTAACATGGGGTATGCACGATTTCCATATGTTGGACTGGACTAGCCGATACCCTGCATCGTTAGCTGAGTCTTGGGGAGTTCCTGCTGAAGCAGTTGCTGACCAATATGCTCAATACAGACAAAACGATTGGTATCAATGGGACGTAATGTGGCAAGGGTTTATTGACCACTGTGGTGATAACATGGACTACTATGCGGTACACATTTACGATTGGCCTTCGTGGGAGACTCCATCAAGCCATATCCGTAGAGGTGGTCACACAGAAGCCATGTTGGATATCTTAGAATGGTACGATTACCATAAATTTGGAGAAAGAAAAGACATCGTGATGTCCGAATATGGCGCCGTTTCTGGTCACTACATCCATAACATGCCAGATGCAGATCCACACAGAAGAGACTGGGAAAACTTAAAGCCGTTCAACTCTATGTTGATGCAATTCTTAGAACGTCCTTCTCACATTATTTTATCGATGCCGTTTACACCTACAAAAGCACACTGGGGTGACCACGTGAATGCTAATGGTGATATCACTTCGCGTTATCCATATAAAATGCTAGACGATATTGATGGTGATGGCGACTATGAGTGGACAGGTTTTGTTCGTTTCTTCGAATTATGGAGTGATGTAAAAGGTACTCGTGTAGATACAAAAACACACAACAAAGATGTACAGGTAGATGCTTATGTGGATGGTAATAAAGTATACTTGATTCTGAATAACTTGAATCAAACACAAACGGCAGTAAACCTTAACTTCTTCGAGGATTACGCTAACAGAGTAACTGCAGTTAACACTAAGCAATTATACCTTGATTTAGGCCAAGGAGCATTTGGAGTTCCTCATATCGCTAGAGAAACTTTAGGAACAGCACCAGGAAAAGTAGTGTTGGAAGCAGATGCGACAATGGTATTAGAATATGTATTCGAAAGTGCTTTGGTATTAGATCAGACCAACAAAGAATACAAGTTTATGGGTGAAAAGTTAGGTACAGGATCAACTCCAACGGGAGGTGATAAAATTCACACAACTGTAGGTGATGGTACTTTAACAGCCAATGTAAATAACGTAACAGTTCCATCAGGAGCATTTGAAGCACAAATCAGAATCTCGGGAGATTTCTTCTCTTCTCACGTAGGTGTACCTGTAATCACGATCAACGGAAATACGGTGGATTATGATGGTAACGTTAGAGGCGATACAGAAAACGAAGGCCATAACAAATGGTTCGGTGTTTTAGAAATTCCTTTCCCTGCAGAGTACTTACAAGCAAATAATGTCATTACTTGTAAAGCAGGTAATGTAGTAGAATATGCAACAGTTCAGATTCAAGTATGGGATTACTCAAAAGCGCCAGGTAGAGGTGCTGCTGATGCCATTGCTTTAGAAGGTGTATCTATTGAAGGTACTCAAGAATTGATGTATGGAAAGACGTTAGGTTTAACAGCTAACTTCTCTCCAGCAAATGCAACGAACAAAAACTTAACTTGGACATCAAGTGATAACGGAATAATTAAAGTAAACGAATTGGGTGTTGTTGAAGCAGTGGCAACGAATGGATCGGCAACGATTACTGCTACTTCAGAAGATGGTAGCCATGTAGCGACACACACTATTTCAGCCATTCCTTATGCAGATACACCAGTATCAAGTATTTCAATTGCAGAAGGCGGTACACTGGATGTGGATTTCTATGTTACTACTCCACTTACTTTAAATGTGCTACCTGCGGATGCAACAAACAGCCAAGCAGTTTGGTCAAGTTCTAACGAGGAAGCAGTTACTGTTGATCCTCAAACAGGTAAAGTCAACGGTATTGCGATCGGAGAGTCTGCAGTGATTACAGCAACAATTAATGATAATGGCACAGTTTATACTGCTTCGACTACTGTAAACGTAGGAATTGTCGGTGAGGAAACAATCTATTGCGAGTCACTTCCTCAAGAGGTAACGGGTAATACAAACTATACATTTGATGTAAACGTGAACCTATTAGGTGCAAGAGATGTAGTGGTTGAGCTATTGAACGGAAGTACTGTTTTAGGTACAGGAACGACATCTGCAGATGTAAAAGGTAAGGAAACAGTATCGGTAGATGTAAACCTAGCATCTGTTCCTGCTGTAGGTCAATATACTTTAAGAGCAACTGCTGTTTCAGGTGGTCAGGTGATTACTCAATGTACTTCTTCTTTAACTATGTTGGATCAAATCAGACCATCTAGTATCTCAATCATCGATTGGTTAAGAGAAGTAGAAATCGGTCAGACACTTCCAGTGACAGCAGAAGTTTTACCATCAAATGCTTATAACAAAAACGTATTATGGACTTCTTCTAATCAAGGAGTAGCAAGTGTAAACGGTGAGGGTACAGTAACAGGTCTTGGACTTGGTTCATCAGTAATTAGAGCGACTACTCAAGATGGAGGTTTAGCGGCAGAAGTAACTGTTCAAGTGAAATCACAAGTGGTTGTTCAACCTACTTCGATTACAATTCCTTCTGATGTAACAGTATTCCCTAACGGACAATTACAAATCAACCCAGTATTTGATCCAGTATGGACAACGGAGACAGATATCAATTGGTCATCAAGTAACTCTTTAGTTTCTGTAGATAACAATGGTTTAATAACTGCGGGTGGTACAGAAGGTACATTTACATTGACAGCAACATCAGCTTCTAACTCTAGCGTAGTCGCAACAAGTGCAGGTAATGTAGGAACAATATTGACAATTGAAGCAGAAGCCTTCTCAAACATGGGTGGACCAACTGGAGAAATTGCGATTTATGAATTAGCATCCGCTTCAAAAGGAAAAGCCATTAATAATGTACAAGCAGGTGATTATGTAGAGTACGAAGTATTTGTACCAAAAGCAGGAGAGTACAAAGCAACTTTCTTTGCAGGAACAGGATTAGAAGACGGAGTGATTGAGATGTACGTGAATGGTGAAAGCAAAGGGTCTAAACAAGTTCCTATGAATGATTGGGACTCATTTAGTGCAGTTCAGTTAACTCAAAATGTAGCATTACCGGCAGGGAATGTAACAATTGGTGTGGTGGCTGCAGGTAGCTCACAATGGAACTGGAATTTGGATTATTATCAGTTAGCTTTCCAAGGAGAGATTACTTGTGATGATTTGACAGGTGTTTCTATTTCAGCATCAAATACATCTATTGCTCAAGGAGAATCAACAACATTTGCAGGTCAATTGTTACCAGTATCTGCTTGTTCTACGCCAATTACTTGGTCATCGAGTAATACGAATGTGGCCACTGTAGATAACAATGGTAAGGTAACAGGTGTAGGTATTGGTAATGCAACAATCTATGCTTATGCAGGTAATTTTACCACTTCACAAGAAATTGAAGTAAGAGCAGTAAATGTAACTGGAATAACAGTAGATCCTACTTCAGTAACATTGACAGCAGGAGCAGAGGCACAATTAAACGCAACTGTTTTACCAGTAAATGCATCGAATAAATCGGTAGTTTGGTCTACATCAGATGCTTCGGTAGCAACGGTTTCAAGCAATGGTTTAGTAACAGCGGTTTCTGAAGGTACAGCTGTAGTTACAGCCACTACGGTAGAAGGAACATTCTTCGCTTCATCAACGATTACTGTAAACAGTCAAGTAGATGATTCAGTTCAAGGAGTTTCTTTATCTCCAGCAACGGTAACATTGGATAAGAATCAAACGGCACAATTAACGGCAGATGTTATCCCATCGAATGCAGCCAACAAGAATGTAACGTTTGCATCAAATAATCCGACGGTAGCTACTGTATCTACTAACGGTTTAGTGACAGCATTAACATCAGGTAATGCAATCATTACAGTAACTACTCAAGAAGGTGGATTTACAGCGACATCATCAATCACAGTTCGTGATAACGGAAACGGTGGTGGAGGAAATGGTGGTGACACTGATCCTTTAACAATAGAAGCTGAAGATTTCATCACCACAGGAGGTACTTATGATGATGGTAATGTTCCATTTGGTGTGAACAGAGTGGCTGGAATCGGTATTAACTGGGTGAACTCAGGCGATTTTGTAGAATACACTGTAACAGGTAACGGTACATTTGATGTTGATTACTACATCTCTACTCCAGAAAACAATGCGGCGATCGAAATTTTCGTAGATAACGTTTCTGCGGGAACAGACAATGTGCCAAATAATGGTCAGTGGGATGACTACCAAGTATTAAGATCGGCACATCAAGTAGTGCTAAGTGGAACACATACCATTAAATTACAAGCGGTTGGATCGAATACATGGCAATGGAACTTAGACAAAGTAGTCTTAACTCCTCAAGAAGTAGAGGTTCCAGTAGCTGTAACAGGTGTGACATTGAACACAAATGCGGTTACTTTAGATGAAGGATTGACGGATCAATTAACAGCTACTGTACTTCCGGTAGATGCTGCAGATAAATCTGTAGTTTGGACATCATTAGATGCATCAGTTGCGATGGTAGATAACGGTTTGATTACTGCGGTTTCAGAAGGTGTAACTACTGTTAGAGTCACTACAAATGATGGAGGTTTCCAAGCTGAAGCAACAGTAACAGTCACTAAAGAAGAAACAGGTGGTGGATTTGCTCAATTGATTATTGAAGCAGAAGATTTCACATCAACAACAGGTTCGTACAATGATGGTTTTGTTCCATTCGGTGTCAACAAAGTGGATGGCTTAGGTATCAACTGGGTCAACTCAGGTGATGAAGCTGAATACACTATTGATGTAGAGACTGCTGGTGAATATAGTATTGAATACTTGATCTCTACTCCAGAAAATAATGCCCAAATTCAGGTGCAAGTTGATGGCGTTGTAGTAACTACTGACAATGTACCAAATAACGGACAATGGGATGCATATACTTCATTAAATGCTTCAGGAACTGTTAGCTTAACAACAGGAACACATACAGTGAAGTTCGTAGCAACAGGTAGCAATACTTGGCAATGGAACTTGGATAAAGTGATCCTAACAACAGGTTCATCTCAAAGAACTATTGCTGCTGAAGTAGCAGGATCTCAGGCGAAAATGAATATCTATCCTAATCCTTCTTCGGAAGTAATTAACTTAGGTGGATTATCAAATGGTACTTACGTTGTGGGATTATACAATGTAAACGGCCAAGAGATTTATAACACGAAGATTGACTTCAGATACACACATCAATTTAATGTAAGTACATTACCAGCAGGTATCTACTTAATTAGAGTGGTTGGTGAAGGAGTTGATCTGAAACAAAGAATTTCAGTTCGTAAATAAGCTGCTCTCTTTTTATAAATTAGGACGGGTTCTCAGAAATGGGAACCCGTTTTTTTCTTTTTTGCTTACTTATTGAGTATGCCCCCCCATTGACGATCACAACTATATTCTAAAGTCATTGTTAATGAAATGATTTTATCTATTTATCAAAAAATGAATAGGGTATTTTAGATAAACGATTTTTTTAAATTCTTTAAGATCATACTATTCATTTCCCCAAAACAATAATTTAGTATCTTTACCACATGAAGAAATTTCCAATTGGCATATCAGATTTTAAGAGGGTTATTCAAGATGACTTCTATTATGTTGATAAATCACTGTTTATTGAAGATATTATTAATAGTAGTGCTACATCAATATTGGTTCCAAGGCCACGTAGGTTTGGAAAAACATTAAATATGTCAATGCTTCATACCTTTTTAGATATTAAGAATTCCGAAGAAAATGCTTTACTCTTTGATAATTTAAAAATCAAAAAATCAGAAGCATGGAAGGCACAAGGTCAATACCCTGTAATCTTTCTATCATTAAAAGATATAAAGGAAAACACTTTCGAAGGTGCTATCTATAAAATATATAAATTATGTATCTCTTGGTTAAGGGATAATGAAGAATTATTAACGTCAGAAAAGTTAAGTGCATTTGAAAAATCGGATTTGAATGACTTCGTGAAAAGTGACTGGAAGGTTGAAGATTTAGGTGATTTTCTTAAAAATATATCCCGATTATTATTCAAATTATATGATAAAAAAGTCGTCATCTTAATAGATGAATATGATTCATGCATAATTAAGTCATGGGAATCGGGTTATTATAATGATATGATTTCTTTTATGCGAGGATTTTTATCAGGTGGTTTTAAAGACAACAACTATCTATATAAAGGTGTAATCACTGGTATTTTGAGAGTGGCTAAGGAAAGTATATTCTCTGGCTTGAATAATTTAGTGGTGAGTACAGTCTTAGAAAACCAAAGTGCTGATAAATTTGGATTAACGGAAGAAGAAGTTCAAAAGTTATTAGAAGATTGTTCTATCAGTACATCATTTAATGAAGTAAAGAAATGGTATAATGGTTATAAAATTGGGAAATATTCCGAAATGTATAACCCTTGGTCTATTATCAATTTTGCTGATAAACATGATGAAGGTTTTAAACCTTATTGGGTAAATACCTCAGCCAATGAATTGATCGTAGAATTACTAACCAATGCTAATGCTGATTTAGAAAAGAAACTCACAGGCTTTATTGATGGTCAGGTAATGGATTGTGAAATTGAAGAAACTATTATCTTTCAAGACCTAGAAAAAGGGAAAGCTGAAACAGTTTTAGGATTACTACTTTTTAATGGATATCTAACATCTACCTATAAAAAAACGGATGGTAGAAAAGTTATTTATGGATTAAAAGTACCCAACGAAGAGGTGCAAACAGTTTATGAAAGATTACTAGAAAGATTATTGTCAAAATCAACTGTGGTCAGTGAAAGCACAATACTAACTGCTTTACTTGAACAGAACGCATTGGATTTTGAAACGGCATTATCAGAGTATTTCCTTTCCTCCTTTAGTTTCCATGATGTACAACACAGTGGGTCTCTTCCAGAAAAAGTATATCATGCATTTATTTTAGGCCTTATGGCTCATCTATCTTCAAAATTTATTGTAAAATCGAATCCTGAAACGGGTCTAGGTAGAGCAAATTTAATGATTTACCCAAAAGATCACAAAGACCAAAGAGGATGGATTCTTGAATTTAAGAAACTTAGACCAAGTTCTCCTTCCTTGCCGGAATTAGCAAAAGAGGCTCTAAAACAAATACACGATTCAAAATATATAACCACTTTAAAAGAAAACAACAAAACAGAAATTATGTTAGTAGGTGTTGCCTTTGACGGTAAAGAGGTGAGTTGTGTAACAGAGTTTTTATGATGTTTAAATTTCTAGAAAAAAAATTAAAATATACTTTCCATTGGTACATTCATTCCATCCTCAACAATATAAATACCTACCTCATATGATTTATAAAATCCATATGAGGTATTTTTTTTACCCAAAATCCCACTATTAATTTTTTCTCAAATTTGAATCATTATCTAGTTCCTTGTTTAGTGATTAACTCATTGACTTCTATCTATTTGATATCCATTCGGCTATAGTAGGCCACTTTTATCTTCCATTGTACAGATCAAATTAAATTAAAGATGAGTGCCACTTTATAAGATTTAGTTATAGTCTAGTCTAAAATCTTCATGCCTAGAGAAAACATTCGAAAATTGGGAATGTACAAGATACACTTATAAAGTCTTGTACACATTCCAATTATACTTAACTATGAAATGAATGTTTTACTAAATGATTTGAAATGCATGAATAACCAAGGATAGAACAGTGTTCTATCGCACCAGCTTAATTATCCAAGGGGGAATCATTCCCTTCCAAACTTTAGACGTCGCTCATAGCAACAAATCAAACTGAGCGATTTTTTGAAATGTTAATTTATTACTTTTAAAATGAACTATTTTACAATGTTCCGCAGAAGATTTTATCTCATTCTTCTGTTGGTTTCTTGTGTGTACGCAACCAATGCACAAGACGTCAATGTAGACGTAAACTTAAACATCAAACACTCCGTAAATGGAGCCTCTGAATTTAACAGAGAAAATTACATGACACTTCACGCGACCGCTTTCGAAACAGATTGGGACGGTGAAGAAGACAAGTTGGATTACCTGTTGAATGACCTTGATACCTATTTTGGTCGTGATAACGGCTCTGCTACTTGGAAGTTCTCAGCAACAGAAGAAGATCCTAATCGTCCAAATTGGCCCTCAGTGGATCATATGGTAGAATTGGGTACTTGGTTAAGAGGTGAGTACGATAAGGATTTCAACTCTCATCAATTCGAAGCAAGATCGAAAGAAATGATTATGGGTACGAACCCTCACCCAACTTATCCAACGCTAAGCTGGAACGGTGATGGTAATACTTGGACAGGTTGGCAACCTTATGATGTGGATGTATCAGCAGAGTGGGTAGTAAACTATTTAGATTACTTTTTCCGTAAAGCGGATGGTTCTCCAGGTGAGCCACTTCCTTACTATTGGGAGGTAATAAACGAGCCGGATATGCCGATGATGACAGGTCATATGACATGTACATCACAAGAAAAAATCTGGGAATACCATAACCTAGTCGCTTTAGGTATTAGAGAGCGTTTTGGGGTAAATAACCCTAACCGTCCTAAAGTAGGAGGTATGACGTGGGGACTTCATGATTTCCATTTAGCAGATGGTATTTCTCGTTATGACGAAAACTATTTGGATCAATACTTAGATGGAGAAGGTTTAATTACTTACCACAACATGATGGATTCAGAAGCCAACAATTACAGAACAACTCCTTGGTATCAATGGGATGTGATGTGGCAGGGTTTTATGGATACTTGTGGTGAGAACATGGACTTCTATTCTATTCACATTTACGACTGGCCAGGTTGGGATTTAAATGGTGATGATAAGCCTTCGGCAACTAGAGCAGGTGGACATACAGAAGCGATGTTGGATATCTTGGAATGGTATGATTTATACAAAACAGGTACAAGAAAAGAAATGATTGTATCTGAATTTGGTGCTGTAAACGGTGGTTATAACACTCAAAATACACCAGGTAGATTTGATTCGAAAAGAATTGACTGGGAGTGTTTAAAGCCTTTCAACTCTATGTTCATGCAATTCTTAGAGCGTCCGGATTACATTACGAAATCGATGCCATTTACACCTACGAAAGCCATTTGGGGTGATACACCAGATCAAAACTTACGTTATCCATATGCGATGATGCAGCCGGATGCAAATGGTGTTTGGCAATGGTCGGAGTACATCAAATTCTTTGAGCTGTGGAGTAATGTAAAGGGAACAAGAATCGAGACAAAAGCTTCGAACCCAGATGTTCAAGTAAATGCTTACGCTGATGGAAATAAGTTGTATCTAATTTTGAACAACTTAGAGGACAACGAAAAGACAATCAACTTAGCGATGTATGATGATTTCGCTAACCCAGTACAGAATGTCATGATCAAGAACTTATATCTTGATATGAACAAAGGGACAGCAGGTCAACCTGCATTGGATGTGATTAATGTGAAAACGGCTCCAGGTTCAGTTAAATTATTGAACGATGCAACAATGGTATTAGAATACACTTTTGCCAACCCAGTAAACTTGAGCGAGACATTAAACGAAACGAAGTTTATGGGTGATAAAATCGGCGACGGTTTCCATCCTTTCGGTAGCGAATTGATTCATAAAAACAGTACATCATTAACGACTCAAGTAAACAATGTAGTCGTTCCTAGTGGTGCTTACGAAGCAACATTAAGAGTTTCTGGAGCGTTCTTCAAGGCGCATTTAAGCTCTGTAAAAGTGACGATTAATGGTGTTGAAATTCAGCACGATGGCAACTGGAGAGGTGCAATGGAAGATTTAAGAAACCAATGGTTAGGTGTACTTGAATTGGATATCCCTGCAGGTCTTTTACAAGCAAATAATACAATTGAGTGTCAATCAAATGCTCCAGTGGATTGGGCAACTACTCAAATCCAAGTATTTGATTTCTCAAAAGAGCCAGGTCGTAGTGGTGTAAATACAGTAGCATTAACTTCAGTTTCATTAAGCGGTGACCAAGAATTAATGCAAGGTAAAGAAACATCTTTAGCTACTACTTTTGCTCCAGAGAATGCAACGAATAAAGCGTTAACGTGGTTATCAAGTAATCCTTCTGTAGCAACAGTAGATGAATTTGGTGTAATTACAGCAGTAGCAACATCAGGTTCAACAACAATTACAGCAACTAGTGCAGACGGTAGTGTATCAGCATCACATACAATCAATGCTATTCCATTCTCTGCTACTCCTGTAGCATCGGTAACTATTAACGAAGGAGCTTCTGTAGATGCAGAGTTTTATGTATATACTCCTTTAACAGTAACGATTACTCCTGAAGATGCAACAGATCAGGAAGTAGTTTGGTCAAGTTCAAATCCTGATGCCGTAGCAGTAAACGCTTCTACTGGTAAAATTCAAGGTTTAGTGATTGGTGAGTCTGCGGTGATTACAGCAACTGTAGGTGGAAAATCGACTTCGACGACTGTAAATGTAGGTATTGTTGGTGATGAAGAAATCTACTGTGATGCTTTACCTTCAGAGGTAACAGGAAATACAAACTATACTTTTGATGTATCTGTGAACTTATTAGGTTCTAGAGAAGTGAAAGTGGAATTATTATCAGGTGCTACGGTATTAGGTAGTGGTTCGACTGTAGCAGACGTGAAAGGTAAAGAGTTCATTTCTGTGGATTTAGCATTATCGAATGTACCATCAATTGGTAATTATACTTTAAGAGTAACAGCTTTAAACGGTGGTCAGACAGTCGCTCAATGTACGAGGACTTTATCTATTTTGGATAGAATCAGACCATCAAGCATCACTTTAGTGGATTGGTTAAGAGAAGTTGAAGTAGGACAAACATTACCTATCGCTGCTGAAGTATTACCTGCTGATGCATATGATAAAACAGTACTTTGGACTTCGTCTAATCCTGCAGTTGCCTCTGTTTCAGCGGATGGTACAATTACAGGTGCAGCTTTAGGTTCTACAGTTATTAGAGGTACTTTACAAGATGGCGGTTTGTATCAAGAAGTAACGGTACAAGTGAAAAACCAAGTGGTAGTTCAACCAACTTCTATCCAAATTCCTTCTGATATTACCGTTTTCCCTGGAGGGAACTTCCAAGTCACTCCTATTTTTGTTCCTGAATGGACAACAGAGAAAAATATCAATTGGTCTATTGATGGTTCAATTGCAAGTGTAGATGCTAATGGAGTGATTACAGCTACAACAACTCAAGGTACAGTAACTTTAACAGCGACTTCATCGACTAGTCCGGCTGTTTCTACGACAAGTGCTGTAACTATAGGTACAACTTTAACGGTTGAAGCAGAATCGTTCTCTGCAATGGGTGGTGCAGTTGGTGAAATCGGAATTTATGATTTAGCCTCAGCTTCTAAAGGTCAGGCCATCAATAATGTTCAAGCAGGTGATTTTGTAGAGTTCGAAGTATTTGTACCTCAAGCAGGACAGTATAGAGCTACTTTCTTTGCTGGTACAGGTTTGGAAGACGGTGTTATTGAGATGTATGTAAACGGATCAAGTCAAGGTTCGAAACAAGTACCAATGAACGATTGGGATGCGTTTGCGGCGGTAACACTTGATCAAGATGTTACACTTCCTCAAGGAACAGTAACTATTGGTTTAGTGGCATCGGGTACATCAGATTGGCAGTGGAACATGGATTACTTCCAATTGGCTTATCAAGGAGGTGATTGTGGTGCTGTTACTGGTATTACGATCAACGCTTCTTCTACAACTATTACTATTGGAAATACATCAACTTTAGGTGCTAATTTACAGACGGTAGGTGGGGCTATTCCATGTGACAATTCTGTAGTATGGACTTCTTCTAATACAAATGTTGCTACTGTAAATAATAGCGGACAAGTAACAGGTGTTGCTGCTGGGAATGTAACAATTACAGCAACTGCAAGTGGTTTTACAGCAACTCAAAACTTAACAGTTCAAGAAGTATTAGTAACGGGTGTGGTAGTTTCTCCATCAGATGTACAACTAAATGTAGGTGGTAGCCAACAGTTAACTGCTACGGTTGCTCCTGCGAATGCAACAAATAAATCTGTTGTTTGGAGTTCTTCTAATCCTTCAGTGGCTACTGTATCAAGTACAGGACTTGTTTCCGCTGTAACTAATGGTTCTGCGGTGATTTCTGCAACAACAGTTTCAGGTACTTTTGTTGCATCTTCGGATGTTACTGTAAGTACTGTCATTAATGATGTAACAGGTGTGTCGCTAAACACAACTTCTCTAAATCTAGTAGAAGGTAACTCAACTCAGTTAGTAGAAACTGTACTTCCTGCAAATGCATCGAATAAATCAGTGACATGGTCAACTTCAAATGCTTTAGTCGCAACAGTAGCAAACGGATTTGTTACAGGTGTATCTGAAGGTATGGCTACGATTACGGTTGCTACAGTAGATGGAAATTACCAAGCAACAGCAACAGTAAATGTTACTAAAGCAGGTGAGGGGAATCCATTGGTGATTGAAGCAGAAGACTTTGTAGCTACTGGAGGTAATTACAACGACGGTTTTGTTCCTTTTGGCGCAAATAAAGTAGATGGATTAGGCATTAACTATGTCAATTCAGGTGATTATGTTGAATATACAGTCACAGGAAATGGTGTTTATGGGGTAGATTATTATATCTCTACTCCAATGACAAATGCGGCTATCGAAATTCAATTAGATGGTCAGTCAATAGGATCTGATAATGTGCCTAACAATGGAGAATGGGATAACTATACTTTATTAACTTCTGCACATCAGTTGACATTATCGGGAACTCACACTATTCGTTTGGTGGCTTCAGGATCGAATGCTTGGCAATGGAACTTGGATAAGATTGTGCTGAATCCAGTTTCAGGTGGAGGAGATGTTAATGTAACAGGAGTTACGCTATCAGCTACTTCTTTAACATTAGATCCATCTCAAACAGCTTCTCTTGTGGCAAGTGTTCTTCCAGCAAATGCTACTAATCAGTCAGTAACTTGGTCTTCGGATAATACATCAGTGGCTACGGTAGATGATAACGGTTTAGTTTCAGCTGTAAGTGCAGGTACTGCTACAATTACAGTGTCTACTGTGGATGGAAATTATCAAGCATCAGCTTCTGTAACTGTAAATGGAGGAAGTGCCACTTTAGTGATCGAAGCAGAAGATTTTGTATCAACAGGTGGTACGTATAACGATGGTTTTGTTCCGTTCGGTGTAAATAAAGTAAATGATTTAGGAATTAACTGGGTGAACTCAGGTGATTATGCTGAATATACTGTAAATATAGCAACGGCAGGAGTGTATGATATTAATTATATGATCTCTACTCCAACAGATAACGCTCAAATTCAAGTACTTGTTGATGGTAATGTAGTCACTACTGATAATGTACCAAATAACGGTCAGTGGGATGCATATACTTCATTAATGGCATCAAATACTGTGAATCTATCTGTAGGAACGCATACCGTTCGTTTTGTTGCTTCAGGTTCGAATGCATGGCAATGGAACTTAGATAAAGTGATCTTATCAACAGGTTCTTCTTCTTCAAGACAAATTGGTCAAGAGTTAGTTGGTTCTAAGATGAATATCTATCCTAACCCATCTTCTGAGGTGATCAACCTAGGTGGTATTGCTAATGGAACGTATATGGTTGCATTGTATAATGTAAATGGTCAAGAAATCTATAATACGAAGATTGACTTTAGATATTCTCATCAATTCAATGTAAGTAAGTTGCCGGCAGGTATCTACTTAATTAGAATTGTGGGTGAAGGTGTTGATTTAAAACAAAGAATTTCGGTGAAAAAATAAGCTGATATTTTGTAACACTCTAGCGGGTCTTTGGAAACAGAGACCCGTTTTTTTATTGCCTCCAAACTACCCTAAACTATAGCCTTTTTCGGGTGTGAATTTTAATGTCTATTGTGGATAATCTGTAAAAAATGAGGATAAATTTCTAATAAGAACCCAACTTTTACTGTAAATATTTTAATTCCTAAGAACACCTTAAAGTACAGTAGCTGTTAGAAGAACCAATTTATGATGTTCAAATCATATAGTCTAAAATGACTCTAATAAGAGCTTTTTTAATAGGAAAGTCTAGTAGTTAAATATCAACTTGTCAGCTTGTTTAGATTTTTTGCCTAGTAAAAATCAGCTTAAAAATAGCTATACAGTTTTTGTCTAGTTGGATTTATTGAGTCGTTAAGTATTATTTAGAAAATTGAATACGTATTAAATACACTTGTAGTTTTCAAAAATGAAACGTTTTCGAAACCCCAAAACTACAAGTGTTATTTAATGACATAAAATAAGGCGACCGAAATAGATGTATAATACTTAAAACATTACTGAATGAATAGATAAACTAGAAACAGTTCGTAATAGAATTACAAACGAAAAAACAGTGATAGTAAGTACTATTGCTCCAACTATGAAACTTCTCGTCCAACTTTATTTTTCTACTTTATATCAGCAACTATTGGAGAGAACTTTTGAAATGTTAATTATTACTTTTTAATATAAGATGAACTATTTTACTAAGCTAAGCAGAAGGGTTTTTACACTTTTACTGCTTCTGACTTGTGGAGTAATAACTCAAGCACAAGACGTTAACGTGGATGTTAACGTAAACTTTAAACACTCAGTGAATGGCGCTTCCGAATTTAACAGAGAAGATTATATGACCATTCACGGCACTGCTTTCGAAACAGATTGGGATGGAGAGGAAGATAAGTTAGACTATTTATTAAACGACCTTGATACTTATTTTGGTCGCGATAATGGATCGGCTACTTGGAAATTCTCTGCCACAGAAGAAGACCCAAATCGACCTAATTGGCCTTCAATTGATCATATGAAATCATTGGGCGGTTGGTTAAAAGGTGAGTATGAAAAAGACTTTAATACACACCAATACGAAAAGAGATCAAAAGAAATGATCTTAGGTACCAACCCTCACCCTACCTATCCAACTTTAAGCTGGAATGGAGATGGTACTACTTGGACAGGTTGGCAACCTTATGATGTAGATGTTTCTGCAGAGTGGGTAGTGAATTACCTTGATTACTTCTTCCGTAAAGCAGATGGCGAGCCAGGTGAACCTCTTCCTTACTATTGGGAAGTGATTAACGAGCCGGACATGCCGATGATGACAGGTCATATGACTTGTACTTCTCAAGAAAAAATTTGGGAATACCATAATTTAGTTGCTTTAGGTATTAGAGAACGTTTTGGAGCGAATAATCCAAACCGTCCTAAAGTAGGTGGTATGACTTGGGGTCTTCATGACTTTCACTTAAGAGATGGTATTTCTCGTTATGACGAAAACTATCTTGATCAATGGTTAGAAGGAGACGGTTACGATATCTATCATAACATGATGGATTCTGAAGCGAATAATTATAGAGATGAACCATGGTACCAATGGGATATCATGTGGCAAGGATTTATCGATACTTGTGGTGAAAACATGGACTTTTATTCCATCCATATTTATGATTGGCCGGGTTGGGCAATCAATAATAATGATGCACCATCAGCAACAAGAGCAGGTGGCCATACTGAAGCTATGTTAGATATTTTAGAATGGTACGACCTTTACAAAACAGGTACTAGAAAAGAAATGATCGTTTCTGAATTTGGTGCTGTAAATGGTACCTATAACGATAACAACAGGCCAGGAGTGTATGATCAAAAGAGAATTGATTGGGAATGTTTAAAACCTTTCAACTCTATGT
This sequence comes from Flammeovirga sp. MY04, assembly GCF_001682195.2. NCBI lineage: Bacteria > Pseudomonadati > Bacteroidota > Cytophagia > Cytophagales > Flammeovirgaceae > Flammeovirga > Flammeovirga sp. MY04. The sequence goes on along the minus strand of NZ_CP003561.2, from coordinate 2,164,362 downwards.
TTATGCAGTTCTTGGAGCGTCCAGATTACATTACGAAATCAATGCCTTTTACACCTGTAAAAGCAGTTTGGGGGGATATTCCAGATCAAAATTTACGTTATCCTTATGCCATGATGCACCCTGATGCGAATGGTAACTGGGAATGGTCAGAGTATATCAAATTCTTCGAATTATGGTCGAACGTTAAAGGGACAAGAGTGGAGACAAAAGCTTCGAACCCAGACGTTCAAGTAAATGCTTATGCCAACGGTAATACACTGTATGTGATCCTAAATAACCTTGAGGATAATGAGAAAAACATCAACCTTTCTATGTATGAAGAGTTTGGTAACCCTATCCAAAAAGTAATGATCAAGAACTTATATCTTGATATGAACAAAGGTACTGCAGGTCAGCCAGCATTAGATGAAATTGAATTGAATACAGCTCCAGGTTCAGTAAAATTATTGAACGATGCGACAATGATTCTGGAATATACTTTTGCTAATCCTGTCAATTTGAGCGAAACTCTTGAAGAGCGTAAGTTTATGGGCGAAAAAATTGGTTCTGGTACTCACCCATTTGGATCGGAATTAATTCACATGACAGGTACTACCATGTCTACGCAAGTAAACAATGTAGTTGTACCGTCTGAAAACTATGAAGCTACACTAAGAATTGCAGGTGCTTTCTTTAAAGTACATATGAGTTCTATTGAGGTGACACTAAATGGTACTGTATTACCATTTGATGGCAATTGGAGAGGTACTGATACCGACAATAGAAACCAAACTTTGGCAGTATTGGAACTGGAAATTCCTGCAGGAGTACTTCAAGCAAACAATACTATTGAATGTAGATCAAATGCACCTTCGGATTGGGCGACTGCTCAAATTCAAGTATTCGATTTCTCTAAAGCACCGGGTCGTAGTGCAGAAAGTACTGTTGCTCTTACTGGTTTATCAGTAGATGGATCTTCTGAATTAATGCAAGGTAGATCGGAATCTTTAGTAGCTTCTTTTGTTCCAGAAGACGCAACAAATAAAGCTTTAACATGGTCATCAAGTAATACTTCTGTAGCTACAGTAGACGAATTTGGTGTAGTTACTGCGGTAGCATCATCAGGTACTGCAATAATTACAGCAACTGCTGCAGATGGAGGAATTACAGCAACTCATTCAATTACAGCAATTGCATTTGCAAACACTCTTGTTGCTTCAGTAACGTTTGAAGAAGGGGCAACTTTAGATGTTGATTTTTATGTAACTACCCCTTTAAATGTAACTATCTTACCAGAAGATGCTACAGACCAAGAAATTGTATGGACAAGTTCTAATCCTGAGGTTGTTTCAGTAGATCCGAACACAGGTAAGATTCAAGGTTTAGTGATTGGAGGTGCCGCAACAATTACTGCAACAGTTGATGGTCAATCGGCTTCAATTGATGTAAACGTTGGTATTGTAGGTGATGAGGTGATCTACTGTGATGCCCTACCGCAAGAGGTGACAGGTAACACTACTTACAATTTTGATGTATTCGTCAACCTACTAGGTACAAGAGAAGTAAAAGTTGAAATCTTAGATGGATCGACTGTATTGGGTAGCGGTTCAACTGAAGCAGAAGTATTAGGTAAAGAGCAATTAATGGTGGAAGTGACCTTAGCTGAAGTTCCAGCCATTGGTGAATATACTATTAAAGTAACAGCTTTAGAGGGTGCGTCTGTAATTACAGAATGTTCTTCTACGATCTCCATTTTAGATAGAATTCGTCCTGAAAGTATCAGCATCTTAGATTGGTTGAGAGAAGTAGCTGTAGGTGAAACAGTTCCAGTAACTGCTGAAGTAATGCCTGCAGACGCATATGATACATCTGTAAACTGGACATCTTCAAACGAAGCGATAGCTACAGTAGATGCAAACGGTGTGGTAACGGGAGTGTCAGTGGGTTCTTCTGTAATTAGAGGTACTCTAAACGATGGCGGTTTATTCGAAGAGGTAACTATTGAAGTAAAAAGTGCTGTCGTTGTTGAGCCAACAGCGATCATCATTCCTGAAGAGATTACGATCTTCCCGAACGGATCATTCCAAGTAGAGCCTATCTTCGTTCCAGAATGGACAACAGAAAAATCATTACAATGGTCATTTGATGATAACATTGCATCGGTGGATCCAAATGGTAAGATTACAGCTACTGCCAATCAAGGTACTTTGAACTTAACAGTTACTTCAGCATCTAGCCCTCAAATTTCAGCAATGAGTGTGGTAACAGTTGGAACTACTTTAAGAATTGAAGCAGAAACATTTACTGCTATGGGTGGTGCTGTAGGCGATATCGGAATTTACGATAACGCAGGTGCTTCAAAAGGAAAAGCTATCAATAACGTTCAGCAAGGTGATTTTGTTGAATATGAAGTATATATTCCTCAAGGAGGTGATTATGAAATCACTTTTGCAGCTGGTACTGAAGTAGAAGATGGCGTTGTAGAAATGTTCGTTAATGCAGCAAGCGTAGGTAGCAAAAAAGTACCTACAGGTGCATGGGATAATTTTGTTCCTGTAAAGTTAGATCAAGCGGTTACTTTACCTCAGGGTGTAGTAAAAATTGGTTTAATGGGTAACGGTACATCTCCATGGCAATGGAACTTGGATTACTTCGACATGGCATTTACTGGTGAGATTCCTGATTGTAGTGGAACAATTACAGGTGTTGAAATTGTTGCTGCCGAATCGGAAGTAATGGAAGGTAGAACGATACAGCTATCTGATAATCAATTGCCAGCAACTGCTTGTAAGGAAGTGGCATCGTGGTCATCAAGTAATTCTAGTGTAGCCACTGTAGATTCTAATGGTAAAGTAACAGGTGTAAGTTTGGGTACGGCAACGATTACTGTTCAAACAGGATCTCAATCAGCAACTATCGAAATTACAGTGATCGAGAGAGTACCAATCTATGTAACAGGGGTTAATTTAACAACAACTGCTATTGCATTGGATATTCATCAGATGAAAGGATTGGAAGCGAATGTGGTTCCAGCAAATGCAGATAACTTAAATGTTACTTGGTCGTCTGATAATGAGGGTGTGGCTACAGTAGATGCAAACGGAGTAGTTACAGGTGTGGCAGAAGGTACTGCAACAATTACTGTTACTACTGTAGATCAAAGTAAGACGGCAACAGCTACAGTTACGGTATCAGGAAATGAATATGTGCCTGCTACTGAAATTGTCATCGAAGCAGAAACTATGGAAAATACAGGTGGAGAAGTTGATGATAGTGTATGGGGTGGACCTGGAAATGGTTTCGGAGTTAATAATGATGTTGGCATCAATTGGGGTAATAACGGAGACTGGGCAGAATATACTGTAGAAGGTAATGGTGAGTATGAAATCACGTATTACATCTCAACTCCAAACGATGCAGGAATTGCTATAGAATTTGTTCTTGATGGTAATTCCGTAGGTGAAGACGCTGTGCCAGTTACTGGCGGATGGGAAAATTACCAACCGTTAAAATCTGCTCATACTGTGACTTTATCAGGTACGCATACAGTAAGATTAGTAGCTTCAGGTACTGAAGCTTGGCAATGGAACTTGGATAAGTTTGTGCTTACTCCAATTGAAAACACTACTCCTGAAGTAATCAATGTAACAGGCGTATCGTTAAACTCGAATTCTGCAGATTTAACGGTGGGTGAAACATTACAACTACCTGCTGATGTTGCTCCAGCAAATGCATCAGATAAGACAGTGTCTTGGATGACGGATAATGCAAATGTCGCTACAGTAAATGCGAACGGTTTGGTGTCTGCTGTAGGAAGCGGTGTGGCTACAATTACGGTAACGACTAATGATGGATCGTTTACAGCAACTGCTCAAATCAATGTAGCAGATGATGTTACTTGTGTAGCACCATCAGCAATAACAATTGATACAAAACCAACAACAATGGATAAAGGAAACTGTGTGCAGTTAACGGCAACAGTTGGTCCTGAGAATCATTGTACAGTTGGTGTGGTTTGGAAAACTTCAGACGCATCTATTGTAACAGTAGATACTTATGGTAACCTTTGTGGTGTAGCAGAAGGTACTGTAACAATTACTGCAGAAACTGCTGAAGGTGGATTATCAGATAGCTTCGAGGTAATGGTGAATGTTCCAGCAACGGGAATTACTATCGAAAATGGTAACGTAACCTTAAAAGTAGGTGAAACGCTTCAATTATCAGCAGTAACAACTCCTGTTGACGCTTCAGTTCTAAACTTAGTTTGGACTTCATCAGACGAAAATGTAATCACTATTGATGCTGCAGGTGAACTAACTGCTGTAGCAGAAGGTGTAGCAACAATTACCGTAACATCTGAAGTAGGTAACTTAACCGCATCTGTTGAAGTAACCGTTGAAGCTGAAAACTCAGAAGAACCTACAAGTATCGATGAGGTGACAGTTGCTCCAACGGTATATCCAATGCCTGCATCAGATGTGGTGTATATCAAAGGTTTAGCAAATGGAAACTACAGCATCACTTTATATACTTTGGAAGGCAAGCAAATGCTTTCGTCTTCTGAAGCAGTTAATGGAGTATATGAATTAGGAGTATCGGGTGTTCCATCAGGTGTTTATTTCTTAAATATCAAAGGAAATTCGGTTGATCATAAAATCAAGATTGTTGTTAAATAATCCGCTGTGATATAACATCAATTAAAAGTTGATATTCTATAAGGCTGTCTCTGTACATGGAGGCAGCCTTCTTTTTTATACCACTCAAAATGAATGATTTATTATTGTATTGTAAATACTTGTTTAAACAATTTGATTATTTGGGAGTTTTCCAATGGTAAGCAAAACATAACACCATGAATATTAACTCTACAATAACTACTACCGAAAAGCAACAATTCCTAGATCAGATTAAAGTTCTTGAAGAACGGAATGCCGCCCAGCAACAAATGATGGAGATGACGGTGAACTATCTGAACGATGCCAATAAAGAACTTGAAAAGAAGAAGCAGGAAGTGGAACAAGTGAACGAGAAAATGTATCAAAGTATCCGCTATGCGAAAAGTATTCAATCAAAAATGCTTTTACCAGACCATCAAATAAAAGATATCTTTGATTCACACTTCATCTTTTATCAGCCAAAAGATATTGTAAGTGGTGATTTTTATTGGTTTTATGAGAGCACTACCTACAAATATTTTGCTGTAATTGATTGTACAGGACATGGTGTTCCGGGTGCATTTATGACAGTAATTATCAATTCGATATTAAATGATATTGTTAGAGAATTTACTGGCTTGTTGCCTAATCAAATACTTATAAATCTTGATGAACGATTATTTGATTATCTAAATAAAGACAGTTCTACAAAAAAGAATGCGGATGGATTGGATATATCCCTTTGCTCAATCAATATGAAGTCTGGTAAGCTGCATTATTGTTCTACTCATCAGAAAATCTATCATTATAAAAATGTAAAGCAGGAGGTGATAGAGTTAAGAGGGGAGAACTATTCTATTGGTCAAAAAACCACAAGGGTATTTAAACTGACCTCTTCGGAATTAGATTATAAACAGAATGATATGATTTACTTGAGTTCTGATGGGTATTTAGATCAGTTTGGAGGCAAGGAAAATCAGAAGTTCAAACGGAAAAACTTCAAAGCATTATTGAGCAAAATAGCTGCTTTCCCTATAGATAACCAATCAAAGGTACTGGAAAAAGTATTAGAAAAATGGAAAGGCGGACGACAACAAATAGATGATATCTTTGTGATGGGAATCCAACTTTAACATCAAACACTCAACCATATGTTACTTACAGAAACAACTACTGATAAGCACACAGAAGTGCTTTATAAAGATGATTATACCAAAGTGACTTACCTTCCTAAGAAGAAAGTCCTTATCTGCGAAGCATTAATTGATTATATCCCGATTGATGATTTCAAAAAGGTGTTTCAATTCATCACAAGGGCTTATCCTAAATTGAAAGTGAAGAAATTTATCTTCGATAAGCAATCATTACGAATTTTTCATCAGCCTTCTATGGAGTGGTACTTTGTGAATTGGAAAACTTATATGTACAAAAAATTTGATTTGAGACATCATGTGAAGATTCTTCCACAGAATCTACCATGGTTTGAAAATACGGTAAAGGCAGGGAGAAAAATGATTGAAGAAAAGTATCCCAACCTTCATTTTAATAAACTAAAAATTGAATATAAATCGAGCCTTGAGGAGGCGATTGAAGCTTAAAAGTAGGAAGACGAGGAGTTCTCTAAAGAAATTGAGAAAGTCTCGTCTTTTTTTCTGAAGTGTAAAAGAATAAGTGATGTATTATGACAAAAAAAGGTGGTAAATGTGCATTCAATTGATGATTTAACTATTAATCTTTAGATTGATATTACATCATTCAAATTAAGCAAACATATATTTCACAAAACACTTTTTTGATTACACTTTTAGCGAAATAAAATGAAATACATATTATTATTACTTTCCTTTTTATGCTTAATTGGAAACTTAAATGCACAAACAAATTCAACTAAACCCAATATCATTTTAATATTATCTGACGATGCAGGGTATGCTGATTTCGGATTTCAAGGCAGCAAAGTGATGAAAACACCAGCTTTGGATAAATTAGCTTCTCAGAGTATTGTTTGTCCACAAGCCTATGTGGCAGGGGCTGTTTGTGGTCCCTCTAGAGCCGCTTTACTGACAGGTAAATACCAACAAAGATTTGGTTTCGAAGAGAATAATGTACCGGGTTACATGCAAAATTATCAGTTAGCTGATGACGAAATGGGGTTGCCTTTGGATCAGAAAACGATAGGTAATTATATGCAGGAAATTGGATATAAAACTGGCATTATCGGGAAGTGGCATATGGGGAATACAGATCAATTCCATCCTTTTAAAAGAGGGTTCGATTTTTTCTATGGCTTTAGAGGAGGTGCTAGAAGTTACTGGCCTTTTGATGATAATCACCCAAATCATCGAAAGGAAGATCGAATGGAAAGAGGGTTTAAACATTTTGAAGAACCGGAAGGCTATCTTACAGATGTGTTTGCAGAGGAAACTATTCAGTTTATAAATGCACATCAAAAAGAACCTTTCTTCTTGTTCTTATCATTTAATGCAGTGCATACGCCAATGCATGCAAAAGAGGAAGATTTGAATGAATTTCCTGAATTGGAAGGTAAACGTAAACAATTAGCTGCCATGACATTCACCATGGATAAGGCTTGCCAAAGTATTTTTGATCATTTAAAAAAGAGTGGTTTAGATAAAAATACCATCATCATTTATACCAACGATAATGGAGGCCCCACCGATGCTAATGCTTCTGATAATTCACCTTTAAGCGGAACAAAAGCAAATCATTATGAAGGAGGGATTAGAGTACCTTTTGTTTTTCATATGCCTAACCATAAGAAATTTCCTAGGGAGTATCTTCCCTCAGTGAGTACTTTAGATCTTTTACCGACATGTTACGCTTTAGGAGGTGGGGAAGTCGAAAATTTAGAAGGGATAGATGGTGTGAATCTTTTGCCTTATTTCAAAGGAGATAAATCTGAGGTTCCACATCAAACACTCTATTGGAAAAAGGAAAATAGAGGAGCGATTAGAGATGGGAACTGGAAGTTTTTACGTTTTCCCGATCGTCCAGCTGAATTGTATGATTTATCATCTGACCTATCAGAAGTAAATAACTTAGCGGATAAATATCCTGAAAAAATTAAGGAGTACTATAAAATGCTTTTTGATTGGGAATTGACATTGGCTCGACCTCGCTGGCAATTACAAAGAAAGTACGAAGGGGCGGCGATGGAACGAATCGATAAATACAAAAGGCAAAATCAAAATAATAAGGAGAATTAAAAAACTAGCAAGATTAAAGAGCAAAGGTCTTGATAAATTAACTTATCAAGACCTTTGTTTATTGAATAAGCACTATCCTATTAAACAAATAAACTCTTCAAGGTTATCTTGTCTAGATAAACCAAGTTTCTTTCTTAATCTATATCGAGTAGTATGTACTGATTCTGTGGATATTCCCAATAATTTCGACATCCCTTTACTATCAAAGTTTAATTTGATTAAAGCACAAATTTTTTGATCACCCTGAGTAAGGTTAGGGAAACGTTGATTTAGTTCTTGATAGAAGTTCTTATTTACTTCTACAAAACGTGCTTCGAACTCCTTCCAGTTGTTATTGGTATTTAAGTTGATTTTCTTAGCCAATTTACCTAATTGATTGGCATCAGGCTTTTTCTTCTGTTCCATCAGTTCCTTTTTAATTTCAGCTAAAGTTTCCTCATGCTGAATAATCTGAAGAACCGAAGAAGTAAGTTCTTTATTTTTGATCTCTAAAACCTCTTGAATCTTTTCTTCTTCTAGCCTTTGCGTCTCAATAAAGATCATTTGTTTAGCTTTAAACTTATTCCTTAAATTTCGATAGACGAAAAACACGACTAATACCAATCCACCAATAGTTACGTAGAAAATAATATTTCTAAGGTAGTTGATCTTACTTTCTTGTTGTAAACGTTCTAATTCTTGTTTTTGAAGTAACTCCTTTTGTTGTTGTTGCTTCTTTCTAAATTGATCCTTAATCTCAAGGAATTTCTTGTTGCTTATTTGTCGGCTACCATATTGTTTCTCGTTTAAGTCTTTTGAGATTTTCAGCATTTTGTAGGCTTCCTTTAGCTTATTATTTTTTTGAAGTACATAGGAATAAGCTTCATAAATCAGAGGTATTCTATCAGAGTGAGATTTGTGTTTGATACCAGCAAAAATGGCACTCTCATAATATTTTTCGCTCTTTTTATAATCATTAAGTTGCTTGTATACATTACCCAAGAAATAATGATAAATCACTAGATAACTATGTTGTTTGGTAGTGAAAAAAGTATCTAAAGGTAATAATACCTTTAACGCTTCCTCATATTCTTCTTCACCATAAAGAATGTAACCATATTCTGCATTAATAAAGTTATTGTTATCATCTACTAACTCTGGAGTGGTTTGCTTAACATGTTTACAACTATCTAAATAGTTTCTAGCCATGTCGTATTCACCTTCTTTTCGAGCAGTTGTGGCTATGGCAAAGTAATTATCAATTAGAATAAATCGAGGTAAGTCTTTATTAGCTTTAAGAATAGTAACCGCTTTATTAAAGTAATCGTACGATAATTCGGTTCTTTCATAAAAACTATATAGCCAACCGAGACCATTATATATGTTTACTCGAGAGAGGTCATCATTGTATTCATCTGCAATACCTAAAGCTTCCCAATAACCATCGTAAGCATTTCCAAATTCTCCATTATGTGCATATAAATAAGCCAAACCTGTTAAAGATTTAATCCATTGAAGACTGTCTTTACTTTTAATGGCTTCGGAAATGGAATACTGATAAAGTGAAGTTGCACTATCTGGAAAAACAAACTTAATTTTTTCAGCTTCTTTATAGAGTTGCTGCGTACTTTTTACATTATTGTTTGATGATTTTTTTGAAATTAATTCACTTTTCTCAGAAGAAATTTGATTTTCATAGGGGGTATTTTTTGAAAAAAGTGGATTTTCTAAAAAAAATAAACAAGAAATAAAGAGAAAGATATGTCTAGTCATAATTCATTAAAATTCAATTTTTGTAAAAGTTAAGTCTCAGTAAAACAGACAGATAGGATTTCATTGTTCAGTATATATTAGTTGTCTTTTCTACACTTGATCGGTCTGTTCAGTAATAATCTAGTCAAATATATGTGATTTAAATTTAAATTTCACACATTTGTTAAGGGTTTCGCGAACACTTATTGTTCAAATTAAAGTTGTCCGCTGATTTAAAGAATTATACTTTGAAATGAAATGGTTAGCAGACTACTCTTTTTTAATCTAAACTTATTATGAGTATGAGTAAAGCTTATGATTTTTTTAAAATTATTCTGACTCTAGCTATGCTCTCAATCGTCCCGGTTGAATTGTATGCGCAGGATGTTTTATTAAAAGGGCGAGTGACAGACGCCGATTCGAATGAGCCATTACCTGGGGTAAACGTTATTATTCAAAATACGACCCAAGGTACCACAACTAACTTTGACGGGGAATTTACCCTTGCCGTAGCTAGTGGAGAATCTATTGTAGTTTCTTACATTGGTTACACAGAGCAAATTATCCCAATTACAACGCAAACGAAACTTGATATCAAATTAAACGTTGACGTTGAAGCTTTAGATGAAGTAGTTGTAATTGGTTACGGTACACAAAAGAAGAAAGAAATAACAGGTGCTGTTGGATCTGTAAAGTCTGAGGATATCTTGAAAGTACCTACTTCAGATCTTGGCGAATCGTTACAAGGTCAAATTGCTGGTGTAGATGTACAAGCAAGTTCTGGTCGTCCAGGTGATGAAGCAAATATCCAAATTCGTGGTATTGTTTCTGCAAAATCATCAGGAGCTCCACTTTACATTGTAGATGGTATTCCTTTCCAAGGAAATCCAAACATCGCTCCAGAACAAATTAAGAGTATTGATGTCCTAAAAGATGGTGCTGCCGCTTCTATTTATGGTACAAGAGCAGCAGGTGGTGTAATCTTAATCACTACAAAAAGAGGTGAAGAAGGTAAATTAGCAGTTGATTTCTCTGCATATGCAGGTATTCAAAACATTACTTCGAATACACCACTAAATAACCACCAAGAGCAATTATATGTTGATCACAACAGATTTGAAGCAGAAGGTGGTATGCAAAACCTATACTTATTCAATCCTAATGCGGGTTATATCAACTCAAATTATGTGAATGATGTACAAAACAACAATGCAGCAATGCAATCGTACAACTTGGGAGTATCAGGTGGTTCTAAGAATTTGAAATTCAACGTTAATACAAACTACTTTAACCAAGATGGTGTATTGATCAATTCTGGTTTTGAGCGTTTCACAACTCGTATGAATGGTGAATATACACAAGGTAAATTCAAAGCTTTCGCTTCTGTAGCGATTACGGATGAGAAAAAACAACAAGAACCATGGGGTCTATATGAACTAGCAATTGCTCAAAAACCATGGGTACCTAGTTTAGATCAGAACGTTCCAGTAGGAGGTAACGGTATTGTAGTTGAAACAGAACAAGTAGAACAGTTTGGTTATTTAGCTACTCAGTTAGCAAAAGAGAATGAAACAGAAGTAATGTCTACAAACTTGGCAATGGCTTTAGAATATGAAATCATTAAAGGATTAACATATAAAGCAAGCTTTGGTAGAAATACATACTCTTCAGAAAATAGATTCTTTGAACCTCAATTCTTAATTTATAGAGAAGATGGTTCTTTAGCTGCAGGTGCTTCTCAAATTAATTCTAGATTATCTTACAATTATTATGAGAGTAACTCAACAACTTTTGAGAACATCTTATCTTATAATAAAACGTTTGGTAAGCATACACTAGGTTTAACAGCTGTATACTCTTTTGAAGAATACAATACTGAAACAAAATCGGTACTAACAGAGAATCTTTTAGATAATCAAACTCAAGTATTGAGTGCTGGTTCAATTGCCTTCTTACCACAGCAGTACATTTCTAAAAACTCTTTAGTTGGTAAGATGTTTAGAGCTCAATACAACTACGATGATAGATATCTTGTATCGTTATCAGTAAGAAACGATGGATCGTCTAACTTCTCAAAAGATAATAGATACGGTACATTCTATGGAGCTTCAGTGGGTTGGAATGTTAGTGAAGAAGAATTCTATAAGAACTCAGTTTTAAATGATGTGATGACAGGTTTCAAACTACGTGGTAGTTTTGGTGAAGTAGGTAACCAAAATATTGAGCCTTACTCATTCATGCCAAGAATTGAAACAGGTGCTGATTATGTGTATGGAACAGGAAATGGCGAAAGCTTAGGTTCAGGTGCAATTTTTAGAAGATATGTAAACCCAGATTTAAAATGGGAAACAACAATCTCAAGAAACTTAGGTGTTGACTTAGCATTCTTTAATGATCGTTTAACAATCTCATATGATTATTATAACAACATCAAAAGAGATATGTTATTGGATCAGACGATTCCTCCATCATTCGGTACTTCAGTAACTGAGCCAGCAGGCGGAAGTGCTACTCCTTATACATCAATTTTGGTGAATGCGGGTAATATGGTGAACAAAGGACACGAAATCGCTTTAGCTTACAAACATATCCACGAGAATGGTTTACAGTGGGGTGTTAATTACACATTCTCTCGTAATGTAAACGAAGTAACTGATTTGAATGGTATTGAAGGTTTTGCCTTTAGAGGTGGTATTCCAGTTACTACTAGAGCTGGTTTCCAAGATCATACAACATTCTTGAAAGAAGGTTACCCAGCAGGATCATTCTTCTTGTTAGAAAGCCAAGGTGTAATCAAAACAGAAGAGCAACTAAAAGCTTACAACGAAAGTATGCCAGGTGTTGAAGCTGAAATGGGTGATATGATGTATCGTGATGTGAATGGAGATGGTGTGATTGATGACAACGATAGATTGTATGCTGGTTCAGGTCAAGCAAAATTCAACATGGGTATGGGTATCAATGCGAATTACAAAGGTTTCGATCTATTTGTTCAGTTGTACTACTCACATGGTGCTAAAGTATATAATGGAGCACGTTTATACTCTTATGGTATGGGTAGACATAAGGACATGCAATATGCTTGGACTCCAGCAAACCCAGATTCAGATATTGCAGCAGCAAGATCAAATTCTGAACATCAAAACACAAGATCAAGCTCAGACTTTTTCCTAGAAGATGGTAGTTATTTACGTATTCGTAACATCACTTTAGGTTATACTTTACCAAGAGAATGGTTTAACAATAAAGTCAATTCTTTAAGATTCTATGTAACAGCTCAAAACCCATTCACAATTACAGGTTATTCTGGTTATGACCCAGAAGTTGGTGGAGATGGTCTTTACATGAGAGGTGTAGATACGGGTAGTTACCCTATTACAAGAAGATTCTTAGGTGGAGTGAAATTTAACTTTTAGTTAAAAAATTAAATTAGGAAGAAATGAAATTATTAAAATATAGTTTGATCACGTTTTTAACTTCTTTATTACTCTTAGGTTGTAATGAAGATAAGTTTCTAACATTGACAAACCCGAATGCTTTGACTCCAGAAACATTCTGGAAGAATTCAAGTCACTTTGATTATGCTTTAAACACTGTTTATGCAGGTTTACAGTTTAATACAATATCTGGATATAAGATTTCTAGCGAAATGGCAATGTCAGACTTATCAAAAAGTGACACTTGGTATGGTAGTTATACAATCTATAAACTATTTAATTATACGAATAGTGATCCTTTAGTTCAAAATAGATGGGCTGAATTGTATATTGGTATCAATAGAGCGAATCAGGTAATTACATATATCGAGAATGATGATGTTGAAATGTCTGATGAAGAAAAGCTAGAAGTAGCTGCTCAAGCAAGAACTCTTAGAGCATTTTATTATTTTGATCTAGTAAATAACTACGATGGAGCAGTAATTAATACAAAGTATTATGCTAATTCTGATAGTTTAAATAGAAAATTAAATACTAGAGCAGAGGTAATTTCTGAAGTAGTTATTCCAGATTTGGAGTTTGCTGCTGAGCACCTTCCAACGGAATGGCCAGAAAACCAATTGGGTAAAGTGACTTGGGGTGCAGCTACATCATTATTAGGTAAAGTGTATTTATACGACCAAAAATGGGCAGAAGCTGCAGCAGAGTTTAAGAAAGTTATTGATAGTAACAAGTATAGCTTAAATCCTGATTTCGGAGCTAATTTTAATGAGTTAGATGAATTTAATTCTGAGTCTATTTTTGAAGTAAATTACTCAACTTCTGTAAAACCTCCTTCGAGTAATAGAGATTGGGTAGATAATATTGCAGGTGGTAATGTAACACCTTCTGAAGCAAGTAGCTTAGAGCATTCATTTACTCACATTCTTACTGCAGGTGGATATAATGTTGTAACCTCTTCACATTATTTACATGAATTGTTATTAAGTGATGAAGTTGACCCTACAAGTCCTGTTAATGCGGCTGGTCAATCTCATTCTCAACGTCTTCAAAATTCAGTTTTAGTACCTCATTTTTATGGTCTTTATTTCACAAGACCATGGATAGACTCTTCTGGCGAGCAATATAAGTGGGGTGGTGGACACTCTGGTTATATTAAGAAATTTACTAGATGGAATGGTACTTTAGAAAATATTGAGAATAACGGTCAAACTTCACCAATCAACTTTAGATTAATCCGTTATGCTGATGTTCTATTAATGTATGCTGAAGCAATTAACGAATTAGGTCAATTCAATAATGCTATCACATATATCGATATGGTTCGTGAGAGAGCCGGTGTGTATACATTATCTCATTATATCTCGAATGATGCAGAAGGCAAATTCCCTCAATTAAATATCAGTGAAGAAGTAACGGGACAACCACAACCACGTGTTACTCCATCTCAAGAAACTATCAGAGAGCACATCAGATATGTTGAAAGACCAACTGAGCTTTCTTTCGAAGGACATAGATGGAAAGATTTAAGAAGATGGGATATTATAGGAGAAGCTCTTAATAGAAGAGCCGTTGATGAACAATGGAGATTGGATAATGAACAAACTATTGTAGGTCAACCTCCATTATATATTAACGGTTATGTCATCCAAAACTTTGTAGAGCAGTCAGCGAAGTATAATAAGAGTGTTCACAAGTACTATCCATTACCTGCTAATGAAGTACAAACAAACCCAGATTTACTGTAATCTATCCTAACAAAAGAAGAAATGAAAAGATTTAATTATATAATTGGTTTACTAACTCTTCTTGCAATCTACGGATGTAAGAAAGATTGGGAAGCTCCGGGTGCTGAACCAAATCACCAAGTAATATATACTTCAGAATACCAATTTGGTAATCAGGTACAAGTTGGTGGTTCTATCACATTCACAGATGCTTCAAAAGGTATTGTGAATAGAACTTGGACCCTTCCAGAGGGTGCAGTAATAGAAGGTACAACAGATCAAACATCATCTTCGGCAGATTTGATTCATATTCAGTTTGATGAAGCTGGTGAGAAAGAGGTATTGTTATCTCAAGAATTTGCAGGAGCTGCTTACGTGAATTCTGTTCAGAAATCGGCTAACTTAGATACTGCAATTGTTATTACAGTATTGGATTCTGTAGCTTTATCATTAAAAGCACATTATTATTTTGCAGATGGTAGTACTGGAGATGAATTAGACTTGTCTCAAGTGAATGAAGTTCAGGCAGGTAGAATGGTGAAATATACAATCACTCCTATCGGATCGCCTACAAGACTGGCATTTACATTTGATGGAGGTGATCCTGAATCTGTTATCTACGATGAGCAACAAATAATTGCAGGTGAAGCGACTGAGACAATTGTTCAGTATAAAAAACTAGGTGATTATTCTGTTAGCGTAACAGGTAGTCGTTCAAGACCAGAAGGTAGTGATGCTTTGTTATTTGAAAATGCTATTCGAGTAATCACATCAAATGACCCTGTTGAGCTAACGAATGTTTACACTGAAGGAGATTTAATTGCTCTTGATTTTAGTAGAGAAATTGATGCTAAATCTTTAGATGTATCAACTTTTAATGTTCACATTAAAAACAATGCACTTGATAGCGATGTAGCTATAGCTAGAGCTTATTTAGATCCAAACTCTTTAAATAAAGTTTTATTGGAGCTAAGTAGCGAAAAAGTTTATTATAACGATACAGCTAAAGTTTCTTATACTCCAGGTGTTTTACAATCAACTGATGGTAAAGCGGTTGATCAATTCACTGACCAATTAATATCAATCGGTGGATTAGTAAATATCTTAGAAGCTTCAACTTTTGATCAAGGTATTGAAAATTCGTTTGACACTAACTTCATTCCAGCAGGATGGGGAGGAGCTTTTGATAATTATACATCAGAAGTTACATCTGAGAAAGCTTATTCAGGAGCCAATAGTTTAAAAATTCACATGGCAGATGAAAATGCTAGTATGGCTATGTTACATGTTGATGGTTCTGGAGCGGGACATGAAGTTCCAACAGTAGCAGGAAAAACTTACTTAATTACTGCAATGCTTTATTTAGATAATTATGCTGGATGGGCAGGTTTTGAGGTTGATTTTAATGGAACTTGGACCAATAGAGTTGAATTGGATGCTAATCCTGATAAACAAAATGTTTGGATGGAAGTTAGCTTCGGTTACTATACTTGTTCGGGTAACGACTCTAAAGTGCCAACGCTAAGAGCATTTAACTCTTACGGTGGAGGTGCTCCATTAACATACTATGTTGATGACTTTAGTGTAATAGAAGTTGAATTAAGACCATAAGCTGAATCTATATAAAAGACTATCGTAATCCTTCGGGGTTACGGTAGTCCCTTAAATATTACTCTCTGATTTAAACTAATCAGGTACAAACTTCAAAAGGCACGGTAGTGTGTGATATATACCTCAACAACTATCCATTTAAAGAAGGGAGAACTTTTTAAAAATCAAGAAAGACAAGTGAAAGAAGAAATGAGAAATTTTTGCTTTATATTATTATCAGTTGTACTCCTTTGGGGATGTCAGTCGACACCCTCTGATGTGGAACGTACATCCGATTTCAATTTTGATTGGCAGTTCGCTCTCCTAGACATCAATCAAAAAGAATCGAAATTAACAGATGTGACTAATGAGCAGTGGAAAAATGTAAGATTACCTCACGATTGGGTGATTGGAAATGATTACGACTCCGCTAATGCTGAATTTGCTCCTGCCACAGGATACATTTATGGTGGAGGTATCGGCTGGTACAAAAAGACATTTAAATTAGACCTTACAGAAAATCAAAATGCATTTATCTTATTCGATGGTGTATATAATAAATCTGAGGTCTACTTAAACGGAAATAAATTAGGGTTCCATCCTTATGGTTACTCACCGTTTTTCTACGACTTAACTCCTTATTTGAAAAAGAACAAAGAAAATACTCTTGCAGTTAAAGTGGACCATAGCAATTATGCTGATAGTAGATGGTACACTGGGGCAGGTATCTATAGAAATGTAGAGTTAGTAGTGACAGATAAACTTCATATACCAATTTGGGGATCATTTATTACTACTCCAGAAGTATCTGAAGAAAAGGCAACAGTTAGTATTGTAACAGATATTAATAATGGTTATTCAATAGATAAAAACGTAACAATTAAAACAGAACTTTACTCTAAAAATGGAAAATTAGTAGCGGAAGTTTCTGAAAAGAAATTGGTAAAAGCAGGTGAAACAACTTCAGTTTCTCAAGAAGCGATTATCGAAAGACCTGAGCTTTGGGGTGTGGACAACCCTAATCTCTATGTAGCTAAAACTAAACTTATAGTTGATAATGGACAGATCGATGAACTAACAAACAACTTTGGTGTAAGAAGCATTGAATTTAATGCAGACTCCGGATTTTTCTTGAACGGACAAAACATGAAAATTAAAGGAGTCTGCTTGCACCATGACGGTGGTCTTGTTGGTACGGCTGTTCCTAAAGATGTGTGGAGAAGAAGGTTACAAGTATTAAAAGATGGAGGTTGTAATGCGATTAGAATTGCACATAACCCTGGTTCAAACGAATTCCTAGATCTTTGTGATGAAATGGGTTTTCTTGTTCAAGATGAATTCTTTGATGAGTGGGATTACCCTAAGGACAAGAGATGGAATCAAAAAGAGCAATCTCAAAATCAAGAAACTGAAGGTTATGCTAATTACTTCCAAGAGTATGCTGAAAAAGATCTTAAAGCGGTGATGTTATCACATAGAAATCACCCTTCGATTTTCCAGTGGAGTATTGGTAACGAAATTGAGTGGACTTACCCTAGAATTTCACAAGCTACAGGCTTTTTTAATAACATGAATTGGAATGGTAATTATTTCTGGTCGAAGTCTCCTTATTCGAAAGAGAAAATCCAAAGCGAGTTACAACGTATTCCAACTCTAAAGTATGATATCGGTACCACAGCTGCGAAATTGGCTAAGTGGACGAAAGAAATGGATATTACCCGCCCTGTTACAGCAAACTGTATTTTACCCTCCGCCTCACATGAAACTGACTATGGTAAATCGTTAGACATTGTGGGATACAGCTACAGAAGAGTACTTTACGACTATGGTCACAAAAACTACCCTGATAAAGTAATTATGGGTACGGAAAACCTTGCTCAATATCATGAGTGGAAGGCAATTATGGATCGACCGTTTATTGCAGGTACTTTCTTCTGGACTGGTATTAACTATCTTGGAGAAATCAGAGCACCTTGGCCGAATAAAGGTAATGATGCCGGAATGGTTGATTTTGCAGGTTTCCCTAAACCGTCTTATCAAATGATTAAAACGTTATGGACGGATAAACCTCATACATATATAGCTACACAGACTTTGGCTAAATCAATTAATAAAATTGATAAAAAGACAGGGAAATTAGTAGCAAAAGATTCTAAAGCGTGGGAAACTGCTCTTTGGGAATGGCACGACGTAAACAATCACTGGAATTATACTGAAGGTGAAATGATTAGTGTTGAGCTTTACTCTAACTGTGATGAAATCGAACTTTTCTTAAACGAAAAAAGCTTAGGTAAGAGAACTTTAGCAGAATACCAAGACCACATTTATAAGTGGGCGGTACCATTCGAAAAAGGGGAATTATCTGCTATTGGTAAGAAAGATGGCATCACAACAGAAACAAAACTGATTACTGCAGGTAAACCTGTTGCAGTAAAATTAGAAATTGACAGAAACGAACTTTCAAACAATCAATACGACGTTGCTCATGTTGTTGCCCAGTTGGTCGACGCACAAGGTAACCCTGTCAGAAATGTTGAAAGAGTAATCAACTTCGAAATTCCAGAATATTTAAGAGACTTAGGGGTGGATAATGGTTCAAATACCAATATTCAAAATCATACGCTAAGAAAAATAGAAACGGATAAAGGTCGTGCATTACTTGTTTTACAATCTACTGAACAATCGGGTAAAGTAGAGGTAAAAGCAACAGTAGATGGGTTATCATCAGATAGAGTTTTACTATCTATCGGTGAAGACAAAAACAAAAAAGACGACATAGTAGCAGAATTGAACTAAACAATATAAATACAAAAGAGATGAAAGCAGCATTCTATGAATCAAAAGGAAAAATCAGTGTAGGAGAAGGTAAAATTATCGCTCCTGGAAAAGGTGAAGTACGTTTGGATGTAGCTTACTGTGGAGTGTGTGGTACAGATGTACACATTTTCCATGGTGTGATGGACCAAAGAGTTAGCCCTCCACAAACTGTAGGACATGAGGCTTCTGCTGTTGTTGCAGAAGTTGGTGAAGGTGTAACCAATGTAAAAGTAGGCGATAAGGTAGCTGTTCGTCCTTTACATTTTGGCGAGGAACACCCATTTGATAAAGGACATAAGCATGTTGGTAAGAACTTAAAATTTATTGGTATCGACTCTAGCGGAGCATTCCAAAATTCATGGACAGTTCCTGCGTATACATTGCATAAATTACCAGAGCAATTAAGCTTAATGCATGGTGCGTTTATCGAGCCATTAGCAGTAGCTTGTCACGATGTAAAAATTGGTCGTGTTCAAGAAGGCGAAAATTGTTTAGTTATCGGTGGTGGTCCAATCGGAACATTAATCGGTTATGTATTGAAAGAAAAAGGGGCAAATGTTTTCATTTCTGAAGTAAATGAAACGCGTTTGAAAATGTTGAATGAGCTGGGTTTTGCCACAATTAATCCTGCCAAAGAAAACTTAAACGAAAGAATCTCTGAGTTAACGAACGAAAAAATGATTGACTGTGCATTTGAGGTGTCAGGTTCTGCGCCAGGTGTACAAACAATGACAGAGGTAGTCAACGTTAGAGGTAGAATCGTGATGGTAGCCATTCACGGTGGAGAGCAAAAGAAAGTGGATTTATTCAAATTCTTCTGGTCAGAAATCGAACTTCTTGGCGCTCGTTTATACGAAGAGGATGATTACGAAGAAGCGATTAGAATTGCGGATTCTGGATTTGTTCCTTTCGAGCAATTAATCACTAAAGTGGATGATTTAGACAACATCCAAGCTGTATTTGATGAGATCGATCAAAATCCAGAAGGGATGAAGTATCTAATCAAATGTAACGACAACTAAAAAACTGTTTGATAGTCGATAGGCGATAATCGGATATACTATCAAATAACTGATATAAACATTAAAGATTATAGGTTGATAGGATTGATGGTAAGGGATATAGAAATCGCGAACCCCTCCTAAATCATCAATCCTTTTCAATCCAACAAACAACAGAACAAAATGAGTATCCTAAATAATTTCCAATTAGAAGGTAAAGTAGCTTTAGTTACTGGATGTAAAAGAGGTATTGGTAAAGCTATGGCGATCGGTCTAGCAGAAGCGGGAGCTGACGTGATTGGTGTTTCAGCTTCATTAGAGTTAGAAGGAAGTGAGGTGGAGAAAGAAGTGAAAGCAAGAGGTAAAAACTTCTCTGCTTACCAATGTGATTTTTCTGATCGTAAGTCGTTATATAACTTCATTATGACAGTAAAAGCAAACCATCCTCAAATTGATATTTTGGTGAACAATGCAGGTACAATTCTTCGTACTCCAGCAGCAGAACACCCAGATGAAATGTGGGATAAAGTAATTGAGGTGAACCAAAACGCTCAATTTATTTTGACTCGTGAGATTGGTAAAGAAATGGTAGCAAGAGGATCAGGTAAAGTGATTTTCACCGCTTCATTACTTACTTTCCAAGGTGGTATTACAGTTCCAGGTTATGCAGCATCTAAAGGTGCAGTTGGCCAATTAGTAATGGCATTTGCTAACGAGTGGGCAGGTAAAGGTGTAAACGTAAATGCAATTGCACCAGGTTATATCTCTACTGATAACACTGAGGCGTTAAGAAATGACCCTGAAAGATCACAATCTATTCTAGCAAGAATTCCTGCAGGAAGATGGGGTAACCCAGAAGATTTCGCAGGTCCAGTTGTGTTCTTAGCTTCTCCAGCTGCAGCTTATATGCACGGTAGCATCATGCTGGTAGACGGCGGATGGATGGGTAGATAATCTGAATATATATAATTTGAATGATGGAAAAGGGGGCTGTCCGATATCAATTTCATCAAATTACAGTCCTCCTTTTTTCAGTTAAATATGAACCATATTCTAGAGCATGTTTAAGACATTTTGATGTTTTAAACATGTTCTAACCTTAAAACGAAATAACTATGTCAGAAACATTAGCAGCAGCAGAAGTAAAAAACTATGATCTGTTTATCGATGGTAAGTGGATTAAAGCTACATCAGGAGAAACTGAAAACGTATTAAGTCCAATTAACGAGGACGTAGTAGGTGTTGTGCAGATGGGTGCAGAACACGAAGCAGAATTAGCATTACAAGCAGCAGAAAGAGCACAAAAAGAATGGAAGAAATTACCATCTATAGAACGTGCGAACTTAATGCGTAAGTTTGCAGCAGAAATTAGAGCAAACAAACCATATTTATCAAATTTATTATCACGTGAGCAAGGTAAACTGATTTCAGTGGCCGAAATGGAAGTAGAAGTAACCGCTACTTTTATCGAATATGCTTGCGATGGTGCAAGAAGTATAGAAGGTGATATTATGCCTTCAAGCAATCCAAAAGAACAAATTTGGATTCAAAAAATCCCAAGAGGAGTTATTGTTGCCATTACAGCATGGAACTTCCCATTGGCTTTAGCAGGTAGAAAGATTGGTCCAGCTTTAGTAGCAGGTAATGCTATTGTAGTAAAACCAACTCAAGAAACACCATTAGCTACTCTAGAACTTGGTTTTATTGCAGAGAAAGTAGGTATCCCTGCTGGTCTTATCAATATTGTAACAGGTAAAGGTAGAGTATTGGGTAACGCATTAGTGGCTAACCCGATTACTAAAATGGTAACGATGACAGGTTCAACTCCTGCGGGTCAGCAAATCTTTAAAACAGCTTCAGAACATTTGGCTCACGTTCAATTGGAATTGGGTGGTAAAGCACCAGCCATTGTCTTCCCTGATGCTGATATAGATTTAGCAGTAGATGCTTGTTTCAACTCACGTTTTGATAACTGTGGTCAGGTATGTACTTGTAACGAAAGAATGTATGTTCACGAAGCTATTTACGATGTATTCATGGAGCGTTTCATGGAAAAAGTAAAAGCAATAAAAGTAGGTAACCCATTAGACAGATCGGTCACTATGGGACCTAAAGTGAATGCTTCTGAAGTTAAAAATATGGAACACTTAGTAGCTAAATCTATCGAAGAAGGTGCTACAATTGCTACAGGTGGTAAAAAACCTGAAGGTGCTGAGTTCCAAAAAGGATTCTGGTTCGAGCCAACCATCATTACTGATGTAACTCAAGACATGACGATCGTTCATGAAGAGTCATTCGGACCAATTCTGCCAGTATTGAAATTCAAAGAATACGATGAAGTAGTTGAAAACGCAAACGATTGTGAGTTTGGTTTAGCTGCAATGGTATTCACAAGAGATATCAACACAATCATGAGCCTAAACGACGATCTTGAATTTGGAGAGATCTACGTAAACAGAGGTCATGGTGAGCAACACCAAGGTTTCCACAATGGTTACAAACTAAGTGGTACAGGTGGAGAAGACGGTAAATACGGCTTCGAGCAATACATGGAGAAGAAAACATTCTACGTGAAATACTAAAATTATGTAGCAGGTAGTAAGTAGTAGGTAGCAATTCAAACCTACTACCTGCTACCTGCTACCTACTACCTAAAAAAAGATGAGTACAGCAATTAAAGATATAAAAACAAGGTTATTCGAGGTGCCACTACCAGAGGTATTGTCAGATGCTAAGCATGGTGATCATTACCATTTTGAGTTAGTGACGACGACGATTACGTTGGAAAATGGCGTTGAAGGTACAGGTTATACTTACACAGGTGGTAAGGGCGGCAAGTCGATCAAAGCCATGTTGGATTATGATATTGCACCTGCAATTCTTGGTCAAGACGGAGCAGATATCGAAAAAGTATATGATTTTATGGAGTGGCATATCCACTACGTAGGTCGTGGAGGTATCTCTTCATTTGCAATGTCAGCAGTAGATATTGCCCTTTGGGATATCAAATGTAAAATGGCTGATCAACCACTATGGAAAATGGCAGGTGGACAAGGTAACACATGTAAGGCATATTGTGGAGGTATCGATTTGATGTTCCCAATTGAAAAGCTTCTAAACAATATGCAATCGTATATGGATAGAGGTTTCAATGCGGTGAAAATCAAAATTGGTCGTGAGAACCTTGATGAAGACATCCAAAGAATCAAAGCAGTAAGAGAATATATTGGAGACGATATCACATTTATGGTCGATGCCAATTATTCAATGTCTATCGAGAAAGCAATAGAATGTGCTGAAAGATTTAAACCTTATAATATTACTTGGTTTGAAGAACCAATCATTCCAGATAATTACAAAGGTTATGCGGAAATAACAGAGAAAACTGGGGTACCGTTGGCTATGGGTGAAAACCTACATACTATTCATGAATTTGAATATGCCATGGAGCAATCTAAATTATCATTTGTTCAGCCAGATGCATCAAATTGCGGGGGTGTAACAGGGTGGTTAAGAGCAGCGAAATTGGCAAAAGAAAATAATATACCTGTTTGTTCTCATGGTATGCAAGAACTTCATGTAAGTCTTGTATCATCACAGGAAAATTCAGGTTGGTTAGAAGTACATAGTTTCCCTATTGATGAGTATACGACTAGACCTCTAGTAGTAGAAAATTATAGAGCTGTAGCTTCTGATGAACCAGGTACAGGTGTAGTCTTTGATTGGGAAAAATTAGCTCCTTTTGAAGTGAAACCACAAGAATTTGCATAATAAAAAGTTCATTCAATGAGCTTTAAAAAATATAAAATGTGATATGCACATGTACGGACGTTGCACTGCAACGTCCCTACGCATATACATTATCTAAAAGAAATGAATTAAATACTACCAACATTACACATCATGATCAAACAACAATTATTTGGGGTACATGAGGGACACGAAGTACACCAATACGAATTATCAAATCGAAATGGAATGAGTGTCAAAATTATGACACTTGGTGCAACGATCACCTCATTAAAAGTTCCTAATAAACAGGATGGCTTAACCCAAGTAGCTTGTGGTTTTGATCAATTAGATGGATATTTTTCGGATGCCTATAAAGCGAATGCTCCCTATTTTGGATGTACTGTTGGTCGTTTTGCTTCAAGAATAAAAGATGGAAAATTTGCAGTAGATGGAGTAGAATACACGTTGGCAACCAATGATGGTCCAAATCATTTACATGGAGGCATTAAAGGTTTAGACAAGCAAATTTGGACTTGTGTCAACGAATTATCAAGTGAAGTTGCCGATAGTATTACTTTCCAAAAAACAAGTGAACATATGGAAGAAGGCTTCCCTGGAAATGTAACTATCGAAGTGACTTTTACTTTATCACAAAACAACAATTTAGAGATTTCTTATCATGCGACGACCGATAAGAAAACACCTATATCTTTAACCAACCACACCTATTTTAATCTATCAGGATTTAAAGAAACGGTGGGCGGACATACAGCTAAAATTTTAGCAGATAGCTTCTTAAAAGCAGATCCAACAAATGTTCCAGTGGGAGAGATTGAAAATGTAGGAGGAACAGTATTGGACTTAAAAGAAGGAAAGAAACTAGCAGAGGTTTTTGAGGAATTAGAAACAGGCTGTGAACACTATTTCTTATTTGACGAAAAAGATACTTTACGTAATGTGGCTTCATTTAATAATGACGACACAGGTATTACTTTAGAGATTTCAACTACCGAACCAGGTATGTTATTTTATACAGGGTATTTCACTTCTAACGAACTACAAAGAGAAAGCGGTGACCAATTTGGAAGATATAAAGCATTCTGTTGTGAGACACATAGATATCCAAATGGTCCTAACATCGATGGAGCTCCTAAACCTTTCACAACGCCAGAGGAGCCTTACACATCAACAACAGTCTATTCATTTAAATAACAAAACATTATAAGTCATGATTGAAGGAGTTTTATGGTCGATTTTTGCAGGACTGATGCTCGGTCTTTATGCATTACCAGAAAAGTTTACGAAAGAATTTGAATTCGAAAATACGTGGGGTTTATTCTTCGCCATCAACACATTTATTATTCCTAACATTGCCGTTTATTTCTTAGTAGATAACTTCGGCGATATTCTAGCTGCAGTACCTACCAATGTAATGATCGGTATGGCTGTTGCCTCTTTCCTATGGGGTATTGGTGTAATGATGTGGGGTAAAGCCATTAACTACATTGGTTTATCACTTGGTTTTTCTTTGTTTATTGGTACCATTATTTTAATTGGTTCTCTTATTCCATTTATGATTGATGGTATACCTGAATTTCAAGTATTCGCTACGATCATGTTAGGTATCCTGATTGTATTATTCGGGGTAATGAGTAACGGTAGAGCAGGTCTTTTAAAGCAAAAAGAAGATGATAAAGGCGAGGAAGTGAAAAGTGATAACATGATCACGGGTATTTCTATTGCTGTAGTGGGTGGATTATTAGCAACAGGTTTTAACTACGCGAACTCAGTAGGTGCAGGTGTGATTCACGAGGCAAGTGTTGCAGCAGGCAACCCTGAGTGGGTAAGTGCAATTATTGTAATGTATATCATTTATGTTTTTGGTGGTATTTCTATCGCTTCTTATTTCTCTTACCAATTAACAAAGAAGAAATTATGGGGCAATTTTGTCACTCCACAATTCCCAAGAAATACAGTTTTAGCTACTGTAATGGGTATTTTTAACTTCTCTGCTTCAGCATTATTTGGTTTTGCAGCCTTTACTTTAGGTTCAACAGGAGGTACTGTAGGATATGCTATTTTCAATACGGTATCTGTTGGGGTTGCCATTGTAGGAGGTATCATTACAAAAGAATGGATTACCGCTCCAAAGAAAGCGAAAACATCACTTTATTTGGGGTTAGCATGTATGATCGTAGGGATTACAGTGATTGCTTTTGGCAATAGCTTAGGTACAGTTTAGACAAATGGTTTGAAGGGACGTTACAATGGAACGTCCCTACTAATCATCAAAATAAATATCGGTTACACTTTTAAGTAAGTGTATCCAACATCAATCATTCAAATAAAGGTGATGCTTCACCACATTTTTTTATCATGAAAGCGATTAAATTTTTAGCAGGATCAGTATTGATCGGTGCAAGTATTCTTTCTTCTTGCACAAAGCCTACAGCACCACAAGCTGAGGTGAAAGACTACACACATGTATCACAGGAGAAATTAGATTTCTTAGGTATTACAGATGTAAATCATTTAAGTGCAGCTTCTAAAAGAGCATTGGATTGGCCTGATTCGTTAACGAACGAATGGTTCGGTGAATTTTCAGTACATGATTTAAAAGGAGACTTGGCATACGAAGAAGGCGTGGTAAGACGTGATCCTTCTGCTTTGCTTCATGTCGATGGAAAATATTATGTGTATTACTCTAAGTCTGTTGGTAAAACTGACGGTTTTGGTGGTGATATCGAAAATGATAAAGTATTCCCTTGGGACCGTTGTGATATATGGTACGCAACATCAGAAGATGGTTGGACTTGGAAAGAAGAAGGTCCAGCAGTACTAAGAGGAGAAAAAGGTAAGTTTGATGACCGTTCTGTTTTCACTCCAGAAATTATGGAGCACGAAGGAAAGTACTACTTATGTTATCAAACAATCAAATCGCCATATGATGTAAGAACAAAGAATCAAGTGGGTTTGGCATGGTCTGAATCTCCAAATGGTCCATTTAAAAAGTTAGAAGAGCCTATCTTAAGCCCTGCTAACAATGGTGTTTGGAAAGGGACAACTCAAGACCGTTTCTTAGTAGAGAAGAAAGGTGATTTCGATTCTCATAAAGTACACGATCCATGTATCATTCCTTTCAAAGGTAAATTCTATTTGTACTACAAAGGGGAGCAAATGGGTGAGGCAATTACATTTGGTGGACGTCAGATTCGTCATGGTGTTGCTATTGCAGACAATCCACTTGGACCTTATGTGAAGTCGCCTTACAACCCAATCTCAAACTCTGGTCACGAGATTTGTGTATGGAAACATAAAGATGGTATCATGTCTCTAATTACAACTGATGGTCCTGAAAAAGGTACTGTTCAGTTTGCTGCAGATGGTATTAACTTTAATATTATGGCGTCTATTCCTGGTGCACCTCATGCAATGGGTCTTAACAGAGAATTAAACAATAACGAAGGTTTTGGCATCTTTGGATGGGGTCTTACTCACAAGTATGTGAATTATGATTACCAACATATCCGTCGTTTTGCAGGAAAGCGTAAAACATCGCATAAAGCGAAAAACGAACAAACTGCTAAACAAGCAAAAGCAACGAGATAAGCAATTGTTCTAATTGATGTATATATGATGCACAGCTCGAGAAATTGAGCTGTGCATTTTTTTTAATAACTGAATTCTTCTTTTTCAATCCACTTTTTATATTCACTCGGAGTCATTTCTACGATGTCTTTAAATGCTCGATTAAAAGTAGTTTTGGAATTAAAACCAGAGGCTTTTGCTAATACTTCGAGTTTCATCGATCGGCCTTCTTCCGTGAGTAATATTCGTTTTGCCTCGACTATTCGATAATGACTAATCATCTCATTGAAGTTCATTTTTAAGCCTTCATTGATCACAAACGACACTCTTGAACGGTTCAACATCACTTCTTGAGCCAAGGAAGTGAGTGTGATTTCATTACTTAAAAACGGTTTTTCATTTTCAATATATCGAATAATTTTATCCAAATCCTCTTTTAGTTTTCCCTCAGTAACTCTCTCTTTTTCTTGTAGTATAATTTCTTCTTTATTGATAAATACTTCAATTTTATTGGAAATTACCCAATGGAAAATAAGGTAAATAGTAGCTGAAAAAGAAAGGTAATAGACAGGGAATCCAATATTTGATAGTGGTAAATCATACGATTTAGCCAAAACACCGTAGGCCCCAAAATTATGTACAAACAAATACAATAAGGCGATAGAAGTATATACCCCTGTTCTCGTTTTCCACCATTTTAAATGAAGTGCATTTTTGTTTAGATGTTTTGATGCAAAGTAAATGAGGTAAACGATCCCAATTGTGGCATTGAAATAGTCTTGAAACAGATTTACTTTCTTTATGTATGGAGTATTTTCGATTAATTCACCCGTGAACAATAAAGAAAAGTCCCAATAGATAATGGGAAGGGTAACAAGAAAGAAAACGCTCGGAACGATAAAATGTAAAAACACATTCTTCTTTAGTTTGAACATTTTATTGACTCCCGTTTCCAAGAATAAATAAAAGGTAGGGTATATAAATGTGGTTATGCTTGAACCTAAAGAAGCAAATATCAAATATTGTTCATCAGGCAGAATCTTGCGTAAAGCAAACATCAAGCTTACAAAACACCAAATAAGCAATGTTGTAATCAATAATTTTCCTTGAACTGATAGACCTTTTTGAAATGATAAATATACAGACAGAAATAATCCGTTGGTAGCTCCGATCAAGGTTAGTAGTGGTAGTATCTCTTTCATTAAATTTAGTAATGTAACGTTGTTGCAAAATTGAACAATCAGTTTGTACTTTCCAATAAATCACTTATTTAATTATGATTTTTTATGTGATACTACCCTTATGTGTGTAGCTAACTATTTGATATTCTTTTTGAGCTCTTTAATAAAGTTTTCCTGATCTTGAATTATATTTTCAATTGATTGACCGGATTCCATTTCATTATTTTGATAGTTTTCTATCATTTTTAAAGTCACTACAACTTGCAACACTTTATGTAAATCTTCTATCGTGTTACTATTTTTAATTACAGAGTTTTTGATTTTTTCTTGTTCAGAAACACTATGGGAGTACTTTTTTTTGGATTCCTCTACCAATTGCATTACTTCCATTCGTATAGTTGAATCTAAAATAGTATGTATAAAGTCATGAGCCTCAGCGTAATAATAATTATTACTATTATTAAATTTATTATATTTTTTTAGGTTATTTTCTTGAGCTTCCCTCATTAACAAATAATCATTTTCAATTTTCCGAAGGTTTTTATCTTTTTCAAGAGCTTCACTGTACAATTGGTAAAATAGATTTCCTCTGCCTCTAGCTCTTGCTTTATATTGTTCAATAATATTCTTTTCTTGAAATACTTCTGGTGTTTCTTGTGTTGTAGTTCCTTTCTTTGATGAATTATTATTTTTTGATTCTCTTGAATTACATCCTAAAATGAGCAGAAGAATGCTTATAACAATTAGTTTTTGCATGATATATAAATATTGAAGTGTTAGTAGAATAGTTATACTGAAATACAAATTACATATTTTTTATTATTCTATCAATGCCTCAATACTACGAGCTATTAAATAAAGTTTATCTTCAATGCTCACTCTAGAATTGTTTAGCTTTTCTATTATTGATTTGTCTTTGATATGCATAATGAATTCTCTTAAATCTGAAAGTGTATATGATCATCATGCCTCACTGCTCGACAACCGTGATATCTTATCTTCTTATTTGATAAACGAAGTCTATTTTTCAAATGTGGTTCTATGAATATCTTTTTGACTTCCTTTTGTTCAATTAAAGCTAAGAGTAATTTTCTAGTGCCTATTTCCGAAAATTTAAGATCAAGATTAATTTGACCTAAAGTTAAATATTTAGGATAGTCGTATTGAAAATAGGCTGCACTTAGACATTTCTGAGGTTGATTTATTTCTCCTTCAATAACATCTTCGAAAACACCATAACCACTTATGGATTTTGAACAATCAGTGATTTGTCCATCTAAAGTTTGATAAACAAGTGATATATCCAATTTATTTCCATCATTATGACTTAAATGAGGAAGCAAGGGAAAACCATTGATAAAAGGAAAATTTGCATCTAAATACTTTATTTTGATATCAGTTTGGGATAAATTATCCGATAAGCCTGCCAAGGTCTTATTCATTTCAGGTGTTACATAGTTTCTATTTAATAGCACCGTCATATAGTTTGTGGGTGATATTTTTTCAGTATTAATTATTCTTTCCCTTCCCAATAAATGAGCTAAAAAAGGAATAAAGCTGAATGATAAAATGAGATAAAGACCAAAAAATAACAGGTTCTTTTTTATGGTTGATTTTAATCGAAGTTTATCCGCTAATACTATTGATATCAAAAGTACAACACCCCCTACTTGAGTGAGTATAGTTAGAATTATTACGATAAATAAAATGAAGATGAAGTTTAGTTTTTTGTTCATGGAATAAAATAATTTCTTGCCAAAATGAATAGTTGCTTTTGATGTAGTTAATTCATGTAATTCAAACTCTATATAACTCTTATCAAATTATCTGTAAAGTAGATTTCCTTTTTTATCAATAACATCAAAAAAACGGTGTTCGCTCCGACAGATAAGATCATTAATTTTTACAAAAGTTGGTAATGAAATATTTTTTAAAACCAATTGAGAGTTATCGATTGGATTGACCACTTTAACGTCAAACCAGGTTCTTGTTAATTCAGAATAATTATCTTCTAATTTAGTTAATGATATTACTTTATAAGTTCTCATGATTTAAACATTACTTGTGAAAAGTTCCAAAAACCTTCAATGTTAACTGTACCTTTTTGTTCTTGTTTACTAGTTAATACTGTTCTGTTATTTGAATTTTCAATTCTATATTCAATGATTTCTATACTTTCAGATTTGTGTTCTAGGATAGAAATAGTTTTTTCATTTATTCGTTTCCAATTAAAACTTCCATCAAGATTATAAGATGATTCCTCGTCAACATTTGCCCAACTTTTAAAATGACCAGACCCATCTTTTCGAAACTTTATCCAAGAACCCATAATTATGCTAAATCCACTTCCATCTTCTGTATTCCATTCTCCAATAAGTTCATCTCTCTTGAATAGTTTATTTATCAATTGTAGCATAATTTTAAATTTAATCAAGAATTTTAATCTGAATGTCGGAATCAGGTTTATAAATTGAGTTTATGAAACATCCACTACTAAATTTTGTGTCACTTAAAATTACTTCTTCTAGTAAATTTAAATTATTATTTAGTTGTAAATCATTTGTTTGTAACTTTTGATAAGTTTCCCAAGTAGAAGAACGTTTTAAAATGATACCGAAATTTGGAACCCAAAAATAAGATATACAACCATCAATGATTAATGGATTTTTTGAGTATTTAAATACTTCATAATTATTACCATTAATAATATATTTTTTTGAGTCTTCAAAGACAAAATAATAGTTATCTTTCTCAAGTCCATTTGTAAAATATTTGGGTTGATAATCTTGTGATTGCTTCAAGTAAATTTTGACAGTGTCATTATTATTTTCTTGGTTATATATGTAAGTTAATGTTTCAATACTATCCTTTTTAGCATTAAAAAATTCGACTTTAGTTGTATCTGTATTTACTAAAAATGAATTTTCAATATCATAATTAACATAAAAATATTCAACAGAGAAATTTTGTTTAATATCTGTCCGTTGACAACCAAATATGAAAAGAATAAATATCAATGAGTTTCTCATGTTTTAATATTTGTGTTGGTCAGATTTTGCGTAAATGTTATTAATTATTTCAATTTCACCTCAACCACAATTTAAATTTTTCATTTCCTATTCCCGTCTCTTGATACCTTTTTAGCACATCAATTATTCTTTCTTTTACTTCTTTCACAGGTAAGTCTTTCATTTGATAAAAAATAATTATAGACTTAGAAGGGAATTCACAATACCTTTTATCGATAGCATTATTATAGAAATCCTTGATCAATAAGCTATTTAAACTATCCATCTTATATGTTCCAATTTTATACTTAGAAATAGAATCATTTTTGACAATAATAGCGTTTCTTGATTTCACATCAACATCATCCCAAGGACATGGATTGATCAGGTTTACTTCGTAGTTAATGCTATCAGAATGTAATAATAATTGTATCTCATAACTGTTGCCTTCACATAGGATTTTATTTATTGTTTCAATTAAAGTATAATAATTATTGGTCGAATCGATATCTATTACTTGAAGATTATTTGTGTAGTTTGTACCAAACTCAATAGTTGTATTTTGTGATTGTTGGTTGCAGGAGAGGAACATAAAAGCGAGTAGTATTATGTAGTTTTTCATTTCTAATTTCTTTAATCAGTTCAGTTATTATAAACTTACGAATATCTTTTGAGCTTTGTAAGCTAGTTTCTTATGCCATGTTTCCATATTCAACTCTATTCAAAATATTTCTTACTTCTTGAATACCCGTAACGGTATCAAATAAAGTTATAGGTTTCATCCCTCCTAAAGAATAATTTGCTTTTTTGAGCCATCTATTAAACTTTGCTTCTTCATTGTTGAAAACCTCTATTCCAAAATCCAGTAACTCGGTTAATAAAAGTACCACTTCACTGTCCCGACCATTTAATAATCCATTTTCTCTTTTCCTTTTATTATAAGTAATTTGAGATAGTTCGAAGATAGAAAGAACTTCTTTAATGGAAAGTTCAGTTCGGGTGCTTAATAATTCGATTGCTTCATAAGGCAGGCGATCTCTTATAAGTGCTACTCTCTCAATTTTATTTGACCAAGAATATTCCTTATCTCGAATTCGAATTGTCCATAAAACTTTTTTGTTTCTTATAGCCCTTGCACGTTTGATACTCTTTTTTATATCAAATTTTTCTTTTTTGATATCTATTCCCATAGAAGCAATTTTTCAACAATATAGTTTAATTTGAATTATCATCTGCTCAATTTATGTAATTGATATTATTCAACAAAACCAAAAAACAATCTCCCCAACTCACCTTCCACTTGACATCAAAAGTTAAAAACACCACACCCCCAACAATTTTTCACTTCTTAAATACCTCCTTAAAACGATTCATTACTATTTTATTATCAAATAGTTAGACGATTTGATACGCGGACCAAATAATCTGATACACGATTCATACGAAATAAGACAACAATGTTACCAATTGTTTAGTTAAAATTTTTCACAACCCATATCATTGCCGTATCAAAGGTGTGAAAACCTTGATGTTTACCAATTCAAAATCAAATATTAATCGATCTTTCTGACACATGAACAAATTCAATTTTTTCATTGTGTTCTTGTTGATTACTACTTTTTCTTATTCCACTACCTACGCACAAGAAGTAGTGGTAAAAGGTATAGTCAAAGATGCGACTTCTAACGAACTCCTTCCTGGTGTGAGTATTTGGATAGAAGGGACAACTACAGGAACAACTACCAACTTCGAAGGGCAGTTTACCATTATGGTAAATGGACCTGAAGATCAACTTCACTTTTCTTTCATTGGAATGGAAGACAAATTGGTTACAGTCGGTAATCAGACCAATATTGAAGTAGTACTGAATAGCGATTCTGAACAACTCGACGAAGTGCTTGTTGTGGCTTACGGAACTTCAGACAAAAAAGCATTTACAGGTGCTGCGGAAACAATTGCCGGAGAATCTCTAGCCACAAGACCTGTTTCTTCCGCTGCAAGTGCTTTACAAGGAGCAACATCAGGCGTGCAAGTAACTTCAAGTTCTGGACAGCCAGGATCGGGACCAACAGTGCGTATTCGTGGTGTCGGTTCGATGAGTGCAAGTTCTTCTCCCCTTTATGTTATTGATGGTGTACCCTACGATGGTATTGGAACGTTAAACCCCAACGATATCGAATCGATGACGGTTTTAAAAGATGCGGTTTCTGCCTCACTTTATGGTTCTAGAGCGGCCAACGGTGTAATTATCGTCACAACAAAAGGAGGAAAGCAAAAAGAACATTCTAGACTGACGGTTGATGCACAAGTTGGGGTGACCTCACTAATGAATAATGGAGTGAAACTGATGAACTCGGCCGATTATTACCAACAAACTTGGAATGGCTTATTCAATAATCAGTTTTACTTACACGGAAAAACACAAAACGAATCGGCAGCTTATGCACACGAAAATGTAGAAGCTATTTCTGGTTGGAACCCTTATAATATGGATCAACCATTTGATTATAATGGCAATGTTGCTGCAGGTGCTAAAATCATTCAAGATACCGATTGGAGAAATGCTTTGTACCAAACGGGAAGAGTAGAAAATTACAACATCGGTTTCTCTCATTCTACAGAGAAAACCAACTACTTCCTTTCTTTAGGGTATTTCGATCAGTTAGGTCATGTTAAAGGAACGGATTTCAACCGTATTTCTGGTCGTATCAATTTGGATCATCAAATTAACTCTTGGCTGAAAGTTGGAACAAACAACACACTAAGTTTCTATAATCAGAATGCACAACCAAATGGTACGGCAGGTGCCAACCCGGTACGTGCTGTAGAGATCATCAATCCAACAACTCCTATCTACACTGAAGATGGAGATTACAACTGGTACAATACAGCGGTTTTAGATTTCAATCCTATCGGATTAATCGAAAAAGACATTTACAATACAAAAGGAAATAATATCTCCTCAAGCCTATACTTATTGTTTGACTTTAACAAACACCTAAACTTCAAAACCACTGGTTCGATGAACTATAATTCGTCTAATTCGGTGGTTTATTACAACCCTGAGCATGGTAATGGTTCTGGAGTAAACGGCAGGGGATCAAAATCTCACGATCAAAGCATGGCCTTAAACTGGTCAAATGTTCTGACTTGGGATAATACGTATGGAAAGCATCATATTACGTTAATGGGTGGACAAGAAACCTACTACGTTAAAGCCGATGGTTTATATGCGGAGTCTACAGATTTTGGTATTGGAGGCAATCCTCATTTGGGTATTGGCGCCAAGCCAGAACAAGCTACTTCTTATACAAGCAACCGTAGTTTGTTATCGTTCTTCTCTCAATTCTCTTACGACTTTGCTTCTAAGTATTACTTAAACGCTTCAGTTCGTTCAGATGGAAGTTCTCGTTTTGGCGAAAACAATAAATTCGGTGTTTTCCCATCGTTGGGTGCTTCTTGGAGAGTCGGACAAGAAAATTTCTTGAGCAATGCATCTTGGATCAACGAGTTGAAACTAAGAGGTAGTTACGGTCTTACAGGTAATGATAAAATAGGTGATGGCAATTATCTAGCACTTTATTCATTAGGGAGCAACTACGGTGATCGCCCAGGTATGACGCCAGTTCAATTGGCAAATCCTAACTTACAATGGGAGAAAATGACGTTGGCAAATATTGGTGTAGACTTTTCGATATTCAATAGAATTCAACTTTCTGGGGAGTACTTCATCAAAGACTCTGATGGACTTCTATATGCCCAACCAATTTCTTACTCAAAAGGATTTGGATCTGTTTTGACAAACATCGGACATATGGTCAATAAAGGAGTTGAAATCACTCTTCATACTGAAAACATCGTGAAGAAGAACTTCTCTTGGACGACAGATTTCAACTTAACGAACATCGAATCGGAGATTAAAAACATTGGTGCAGACCAACTGATAAGTGGTAATTATTTATTGAAAGAAGGATTAAGCTGGTACAGTTTCTACTTGAGAGAATGGGCAGGGGTAAATCCGGATACAGGCGAACCAATGTGGTTTGTGAATGTGAACAACACCCACGATGAACAAGCAGAAATGCCAGAAACAGCATTTGATGATCCTCATGGATCGGGTCGTAAAGTAACAAGCGAATACGAAGATGCTTACAGAACAGTAAACGGTTCGGCACTACCAACTTTATACGGTGGTTTAAGCAACACTTTCAAGTATAAAAACTTCGATTTCTCTTTCCTATTGTACTACAGCTTAGGCGGTAAAATCTACAACTACGATTACGCAAAAAACATGCATGATGGTGCCAATCCTGGCTATAACCTAGCAGACGAAGCAAAGAATTCTTGGACTCCTGATAACAAATATACAGACATTCCAAGATACATTGTCAACAATGAAGACAACGGTCATTTGGCCTCCACTCGTTTCCTAGAGAAAGGCAATTACCTACGTCTTAAGAATGTGAATTTGGGGTACAATCTTCCTCAATCAGCTTGTCAGAAAATCCATATTTCTAGCTTAAGAGTGTACTTCTCTGGGGAGAACTTATGGACACTTTCTAACTACAAAGGATTCGATCCAGAACAAGCATTATCAGGTTCTACCAACGACAATATTCCAGGTGTAGCAACGTATTCAGTAGGCTTCAATTTTGGACTATAAAACAGCATCATTCATGAAAAAATATATTATAAATTCACTTGTCGGTATGATGTTGACAGTTACATCATGTTCCGATTTTCTAGAGTACCAACCTTCTACGCAAGTATCTCCTGATGTCGCTTTCGAATCGGTAGAAAATGCTCAAGCCACGTTGGTAGGTGCCTACGATCAGCTAAGTTCTCCTTACTTCGATGGTTTGTATGTACAGATCATGAGCGATGTGATGGGAGAAGACTTAATGATCAATTCTGATAACAACTGGGGATGGTTTGTTACTGTATATCAAATGAATGTTTTATCGACTTACCAATGGACATCGAATCCTTGGGCAGTGGGATATAAAGTGATCTACGATTGTAACATGATCATCGCTAATGCACCTAATATTAACGTTGGAGATACAGCAGCAATTGAGACTTTAGTAGCACAAGCCAAAGCCTTAAGAGCGTATTGTTACCTGAACCTGATTCAGATGTATGCTAAGAACTATACAACTGACCCCAACGGAATGGGCGTCATCTTAGCCACAGCCCCGGCAGAGGCAGAAGACGAAGATTTAGGTCGTGCTACTACTCAAGAAGTATACAATCAAATCGTCGAAGATTTATTGTATGCCGAATCAAACATGGGTGTGAGTGAGTACAAAGGAATGTTGGATCAAAAAGGTGCACAGGCATTATTGGCGAGAACTTACAGCATCCTTAATCAATGGGATAAAGCCAAAGAATATGCAGAAAAGGCAATGAAAGATATGCCTTTGATGACAGTGGAGGAAATGTGGGGTGGATTCATGTTATTCAGCAACAACCCGGAGGCGATCTTCTACTTGGATTATACCCGTACGGATAACAACATATACCTTTCATTGCCTTCGTTTTATTGGCCTCAATACGGTTATTCATCCATTAGAGCCGATGAAAACTTCATCAATAAGTTTGATGATGGTGATATCAGAAAGAGTTATTTCGATTTCTATGAGCCCATTGATGCAGACAATTACTTGGTCGTAAAATTTGGTCACAATGAAGCTTTAGGTAACGCACACATGATCAAAATCAGAGCTTCAGAAATGCATTTGATATTGGCAGAGGCAGAAGCAGAATTAGGCAACGACACCGCTGCACAAGATGCAGTGTATACAATTATGCAACGTGCCAACGGAGGTGCAGCTAAACCAACAGAAACTGGTGAAGAACTGATCAAAGTGATTTTAGAAGAACGCCGTAGAGAACTGTTTGGAGAAGGATTTAGATGGTTCGATATCAAAAGGCGACAAGAAACTTTTGTGAGAGAAGGACAGCATTGGTCGAAATGGAATATCAGTCCATCGGATGCAGATTACTACCGTTTCACTTTCCCAATTCCACAAGGAGAAATTGATGCCAACACCAAGATTTCTGACGAACATCAAAACAACGGATACTAATGGTAAAATTAATATATACGGTCATGTTTGCTATATGCTGCATGATTGCCTTTACACATTGCAGCAGAGACGAAAGCATCCCCTCACTTTCGCCTAATGCTGGGATAGATCAACTTGAATTGGTAACTGAGGGCTATCTGACCACTATTGCTGCGAATACATTAGAGGACGGTCAGACAGGGACTTGGAAGGTAGTAAGAGGAGAAGGTGGCATCATTGATGACATCCATCTTTCAGAGACTATCTTCCGAGGCGAACCTGGACAGTTGTACACTCTGGAATGGGAGGTACGAGAAGGTGATATGTATTCTACCGATTGGATGGACATCAGTTTCCAACCCATGGAGGTGAATATCTACAATGTATTGCCCGATACGGTGAAAGATAGTTTTACTATTCATTTCGAAGCCGATTCAGCTTTATACGGTGCACAAGGAACATGGTCTTTAGTGGGAGAAGATTCTACTTCGGGCAGTTTCTCTGATGTACATCATCATATAGCCTCTTTTACTGGATTGCCTGAACGTTCTTACACGGTACAGTGGACACATCAGTATGGAGGAACTCAAGTGAGTAAACAATTGGAAATCACTTTCGATACATTGTATGCTTCTGCTGGAGAGGATCAATTGGGTATCGTTACGAGAGAAGCCCCATACTTTTTTACTTTAGAAGGTCATCTTCAAGAAGGAGCCACAGGGGAGTGGACAATCTTGGAAGGAAATGGAGGAAACGTGGTGACGAATCACTTACCCAATTCTTTGTTCCAAGGAGAGAGAAACGAACTGTATACATTAGAATGGAAAGTGATGTATGATAATGAGGTGAAACGCGATACCGTCAAATTATCGTTTGGCGGCTTGCACCACACTTGGACAGATCCTCGTGATAACAAAGAATACAAAACGGTTCAAATAGGTGATGTTGAATGGATGGCTCAGAATTACGATTTGGATGAGTATGTGGGCATTGCTGCTTGGTATTATGGTCAGGCTGCCGAAGCAGAAAACCATACGGGTCATGTAGTATCTTCTGATGAAGACCGCAGAATTCATGGCAAATTATACTCTTACACAGCATCAGAATTACTAGCTCCAGAAGGCTGGCGTTTACCGACTTACGAAGAGTGGTGGGATTTAGTCGAGCAATTCGATGGACAAAACTTTGCGGGTGATCACCTAAGAGCGGGAGGAAAGAGTGGTATCGAATTAACGTATTCAGGTTACTTCGAAATGCCTAGCTACCGTAATCAACCTCAGTTTGGCGATATGGAAATGATGGGACGTTATTGGGTGAAGCTTCCAGAAGATCAGACGATTGAAAACAGCTTCCCTCAGGCCTTCCAAATTAATGAAGGGTCTCTAGTAGGTATTGGAATATTTATTCCGCATTACGCTTTATCTGTACGATACATTAGAGACGTTCAAAACTAATCGAAATCCCAATGAAAAAGATATATAATTTAATTATTCTTTCCCTTTTCCTATGTATAGGAAGTACTGCTTTTGGTCAGACGCCAGAAGTAGTACCGGGGAAGATTAGAGTAAAGTTCTCCCCAAGTATGGTGAGGAACTTTAGAACCATCGATACCCCCGATCAGGATACAAGAGTGGATCTTACGGGAGTTACTCAAATCGATGCATTCAATACCTCTCAGCAAATTGATGGGTTCAAAAGAGTTTTCCCTTTCTCTCTAAAAAATGAGGCGAAACATAGGGCACACGGATTACACCTTTGGTACGAAATCTCCTTCGACGAGGTCCGTTCTCCTGCGCATATGGTAGAAAGTTATCAAATTTTGGATGGGGTGGAGATTGCTAAGCCGGTGTACAAAAAATCGTATATCGAGCCAGCAGAATTCATACCTTATACCCCAAGTTCTAACCAAAGAGTTCAGAATTCATATCCATTTGATGATCCTTTCTTGAAAGATCAATGGCATTACGAGAACTACGGTGATATTATCGGAGAAGCTGATGCAGACATCGATTTATTTAAAGCTTGGGAAAAAACAACTGGATCAAGCGATGTGATTGTTGCCATTATTGATGGCGGTATGGACGTGGCTCACGACGATTTGAAAGATGCTATGTGGGTCAACGAAGCAGAGGCCAATGGCGAACCCGGAGTAGATGATGATCAAAACGGTTATGTAGACGATATTAACGGATACAACTTTGTGGCGGGTGGTAATGTATCGGCAACAGATCACGGTTCTCATGTTGGTGGAACAGTAGCAGCGACCAACAACAATGGTATTGGTGTTGGTGGTGTAGCTGGCGGAGATGGTACCGAAGGTTCTGGAGCGAGATTAATGTCTTGTCAGATTTTCTTGCAATCGGGTTCCTCAACAGGTGTAGCCAATGCATTTGTCTATGCAGCCGATAATGGAGCGGTCATCGCTCAAAACTCTTGGTCTTATACTTCTACTGGTTACTACGAGCAAGAAGTGTTGGATGCGATCGATTACTTTATCGAAGAAGCTGGTCAATACGAAGGCTCTCCAATGAAAGGAGGTATTGTATTTTTCTCTGCTGGTAACACGGGGTACAATCAAGAAATCTGGCCGGGCATGTACGAAAAAGTATATACAGTGGCCGCTTCAGATGCTTCCAACAACCCTACAGAATATACCACTCACGGTACACATGTTGACATTTTAGCACCGGGTGGATCACTTTTTAATGTGCAATATGAAGGTGTTTTAAGTACTGTACCAGGGAATCAATATGCATTTATGCAAGGTACTTCTATGGCTTGTCCTCACGTTTCTGGTGTGGCCGCCTTGGTACTTTCAGAATTCGGAGGTGAAGATTTTACTCCAGAAGATTTAAAGCAAAGAATCATCGATTTCTCTCAACCTTTTGATGATGACATGCACGAATATTGGAACGGTTTGGTAGGTCGAGGAATGTTGAATGCCGTAAATGCATTATCCGTTAACTCCGATCAGAAGCCGGAAACTCCGGTGATCAAAGCAGAGAACGTTTACCACGATTCTTTCGATGTTACATGGAAAGTTCCTTACGATGCCGACGATGAGCAACCGAATGCTTTTTACGTTTGGTTTAGTCAGCTAGAACTTACAGAAGACAACTACGAATCAATTTCTCCTTATGTTTTCGAAAGTAGTGTTAATGCCGGAGAGACGTTCCGTTTAACGATTGGCAATACAAGAGAGAAGCAAGATTTCTACTTCATAGTTAAAGCAGTCGATAAATGGGGAAATGAATCGGATAGATCAAATATCTTGAAGATTACTACAGGTGAAGCTCCTCGATTGGTCTTGGAACAAGATTCTATCATCTTAGAAATTGATGTTCAACAACAAGAGATGCTGACTGAAAATATCATCATTAAAAATACAAAAGGGGGTATTTTGAAATGGTCGGCTTATGCGAAGAACTTCGGATATATTCCAGAAGAATCGTTAGATGAATACTTGTTTTCGCAAAACTATGTCGAGGACTCAGGTGCTAAAATAGCATTTGATGCAGATGGCATGCCTACCATCACTTTACATCAACCCGATACCAATAAAGAACCTGCTTATGCTTCTCCAAACAACCAAGGCGTAATGGCCAATATCGGAGAAGTACCATTAGAAAGACATCCTTCTTTTGATACTTTAAAGCAAATTGGAGAGTACAGATCTGGACTTCAATACGATTGGGACGAGTGGCCTGGAAATGCATTAGGAGTAGATGCTCCAGAAATTATGGGCTTCTCTCACGCGACTGTATTCGAAATTAACAGAGGACTTACCTTTAACCTTACCCATGTCGCAGCATTTGTCAATACAGTAAACACAGAAGAGCCGATTGTGGTAGAAATCCGTAAAGGTGGTATTGAAGGTCCTACCTATGCGGAGACCATTCACACTCAAGATTTCTATGTACGCGACTCCACTTTAGGCTGGATCGAAATACCTTTAACAAGAAACTTCCGTTTCGAAAACGACGAGGTATTCTGGGTAGTCATGCACCACCCCACCAACGATCCTTTCCCTATTACTTGCAACCTATCGGGGACTTATCCAGGAGATGTGTATTGGGTATCTAGAAACTCAGGTAGAACATTCGAGAACGCACAATACAGAGCAGTTTGGCTGTATTACTACCTAAAAGTTAGAGCATTAAGCACGGGTAACGATGGTGCTTGGGTGTACATGGATCCTCACGAAGGAGAAGTTGGACCACACAAAGACGAAACACCTTCTTTAAAAATTGATCCATCGGGATTAATCAATGGTTTGCATAAAAGTGTGGTAGGTTTATACACCAACGATCCGAATTATCCTGCAGCCAGTGTATTTGTAGATGTAACAGTAAAAGGTCAGACACCTTACTTAGATGTTGAAGATATTTATCACTTAGACCAAAGCTTTGTTGGTGTTGAGCAGTACAACGAATTACACGTGGCAAACAATGGCTATGGTAACTTGGAAATCTACGATTACACATCAGACATTGATGGTTTAGAGCTGATTAAAAATGATGAGGATACCTTATTCATTTATGCTCGTGAGGAGGTCAATTTAGCTGTGAATTATACCCCACAATCTTTGGGAATGCATCAGGGCTACATCACTTTAAACACCAACATAGGTGATGTTAAATTGTTAGTGACTGCGCAAGCATCATCACCTGCGATTGCTACCGTAAAGAATGTCAATTTAAACACCACGGTGAATTATGAAGACGAGGATGAAGTAGAGTTAAGTTTCACTTTAGAAAACACTGGCGACTATCCTTTAACCTATCGTATTCCATCAGATTTATATGATAAATACGAAGGCAACCAAAACGATATCAGAGAGTTATTCTCTGAGGGACATTATCCAATAGACGAGATTGAGTCGCCAAGAAGAGTGACTTCCATTTATACAGAAATCACCTCCGACGACTTAAATGGACCTATGGCAGGGGCATTCGAAGATATCTCTACAACAGGTACACCGATCAGTCATATTACATTGGCTTACGCTACGGCTTATGGGATTGAAATGGGCTTTGATTTCCCTTACTTCGATGGCGTTTTCGATAAAATCAATATCAATGCAGAAGGGGTAATGAGTTTTGGTCAGTTATGGACGACTAACGCTGATTTTAGCTTCCCGATGGCGAATAAAGCCGAAGGAGGTATCGCCTTAATGTGGCATGGTTTCGATCCTATCAGAAACTTCCAAAC
This sequence comes from Flammeovirga sp. MY04, assembly GCF_001682195.2. Classification (NCBI taxonomy): domain Bacteria; kingdom Pseudomonadati; phylum Bacteroidota; class Cytophagia; order Cytophagales; family Flammeovirgaceae; genus Flammeovirga; species Flammeovirga sp. MY04. The sequence continues at coordinate 2,121,410 of NZ_CP003561.2, read as the reverse complement.
GGGAGTGAAGCGTGGTGAGATTTACTACGAAAGTAAGGGCGATCGCTTTATCGTTCAATATCATAAAGTGATACAAAATAACCGAGAAGGTGAGATGACGATTCAAGCTGTACTTTTTGCAGATGGTACGATTGAGTTCCGATACAAAGACATCGAGACGTCGAATTTCTATGATAAAGGTCTAATCGGTATTCAAAATATCGAAGAGGACTACGGTATCACTTTCCAAGCAAGAGCACAAGACAATGTAGCCGACGGTTATGTTTCTCCACTAAAAGACGATTTCGTGATCCGTTACGAACGTCATGAGGACAAGCCGTTTGTAAAAATGGTCACTCCAAAAGAAGGTACTTTATTGAAAGGAGAATCGACAGACATTAAACTAACTGTCAATCATCTGGACTTTAATCTTACGGATGGAGATCACTTAAATAAGCTATTTATTTTCAACAATGGTACGGATCCGTATCAAGAAGTGGAGGTGAATTTAACGGTGATTGGTGAAGAAGACGTTACGCTAAATGTTGATGAATTGAACTTCGAAGCGGTGACTGTAAACGATACGTTATCACTGGAATTATCAGTTGATAATGCAGGTAGCAAAGGAGTTGAAATTACTCAAGTCGACCTTCCGGAATACATTCTTTCTGACATCGAATTGCCTTATTGGGTTGCTCCTCAATCGGAAAATAAGTTCTTCTTTAGCTTCGCTCCTTTGACGAAAGTAACTAAAGATGATGTGGCGACAATTACGTTATCCAATGGTGAAGAATTACAAGTTGACATCAAAGGGTTCTCTTTAGAAAGTCCTCGCTTAGCGTTTGATAATGCCCCGGTGCATATTGAACTAAATGCGGGCGAAATCAAAGAAATGGCTTTTGAGATCGAGAACAATTCCAACGATCAGAACTTGTGGTACTCTATCCTTCCAAAGAACATTTTGAGTGTTCTTGGTTTGGAAGATTACACAAGAGAATCTGCAGATACTTTATCGTTCGATTATGGTGTGACCGATACGCAAGACGATCCATCGGCTTACCTTGGTTATTCTTACGAAAGTATCGTGAAAGAAGAGAACAGAATTCATGTTTCTTCGGATGCTTACCAAGGCGTAAAGTTACCGTTTAAGTTCTGGTTCTATGGAGAGGAATACGATAGTGCGTGGATGAACGAGCACGGTTATATTTCTATTGTTCCTCCAGAATTAAGCACGAATAATACGCATCCGTTGTTTGTAAAAGACGATTTACAAAAAGGGCTAATCGCTCCTCATTGGGCATTGTTTACCCTAAATAAAGTGGTCGCAGAAAGCGGGTTGTATTATCAAGCATTCGATGACAAAGCGGTATTCGAATGGCACATGATGGTGCATCAGCAAGGTGAAGTAGTTGGAGGTGCAGCTACTTTCCAAGCCATCCTTCACAAGAATGGACAAATCGAATTCTTATACGATGATGTGGATACGTATAATGGTGAATTCAACTTTGGTATCGAATCTCCTGACGAGCGTTTTGTGATTGATTTAGGTAGAAACGAAGTGGATTGGGAAGCGGTTTACGGTCAAGAATTTGATGACCACAGAAGAATCTTAATTACCCCTCCTGCCAAAGGGTTTGTGAGACCAAATGCAAGAGAAGAATTCACTATTCAATTGGCTGGATCTATGGTTTTCGATGGTCATTATGAAGATACACTTTGGGTGGTATCAAATAGTATGTTCGAAGACTCGGTAAGCTTCCTGCCTCTAGAAATTGATGTCTACGGGGAAGCATCACCTGAGATTGCGGAGATGGTGAACTTTGATACTTTATTCTATATCGAAGAAGAAGTTTTCGTTCAACCCATCATCCTGAAAAATATAGGAACGAAATCCTATCAATTAGATAAAATTCTATATGATGATGATAACGGCCTAGAGGTGCAATATGCCGATGGAAAGAAAATATTTACGAGTGGAACTGGTCAGATATACGATGATATTATTGTTGCTCCACAAAGTGAGGATACGTTGTATGTTGCCTATGCGGCAGAAACACTAACTGATGTCAACGAGGTCATCAATTGGGAAGTAAATGGTAGAGAATATTCTACGATGGTGAAAGCGGTCATGATCGATCCTCCAGTATTACATATTCCTACTGAAGATGTGACAATTGAGGTGACTGATCAGGAAACAATGCAGCATCAGATTTCTGTGGTGAATAATGGGAATAGTCCTTTAAACTACCAAGCGGAAGTGATTTACAGACTTACTGAGGGGCAGAAAGTGGAACATAGTGAGGACATCACTTTTGCCGATTCCTTATTGTACGATTACTACAACAATACCAATAAAGCACAAGGGTACTGGGCTTCGCTAGGAGGTATGCCGACATCGGTAGCTTCGAAACATAAAGCACCTGAAGCAGGCTTCTTGATTACTCACGTTCGATCGAATGTCGACTATATCAATAATGGAGTGTTTACAGTGAGAATTGAGATTGTAAAAGGAGGAGCCGACCCTGTGGAAGGTGAGCGTGTTGCGATGGAAAACTTCACTCAGGAATTTACTTCGGGTGAAAAATGGATCTTGCTTCCTTTCGAAAACCCAGTATACATGGACCCGAACGAAGAGTATTGGATTGTGGTGCATCACCCTCCAGGATACTTTAAAGTTGGTTTCGATTTGGATTACTCTAAAGACTTTGATTTCGACAGTCAGCTAACAAGTTTTGACGGTGGCGACTTCTGGGGTTACGATCCTGATCAACCAAGAATCTGGAAAACGAGAGCTTTATCGGCAACTGCTTTAACGGGTTGGTTCACAATGGATACTTATTCAGGAACAGTTGCAGCTGGCGACAACGAAGTCATCAACACCAATATTGATTTCGATTCGCTGAGAACTGGAAATCACTTGGCTACGGTACGTTTCAGATCGAACGATCCAATGGTCAATTACGAGGATGTCAACTTCTTGATTAAAGGTAATGTGGCACCAGAATTCACCTATACTCCAGATCAATTCGGGAAGATATTTGTGGATGAAAACGATAGCAAAGTGTTCAACATCATGGCAAGTGATTTCGAAAAATCGGCCTTACGTTTCTCTGTGGATTCTGCCATCGATTTTATCGAAGTAAAGCATGTAAATGATAGCATCGCTCAGTTAATTATCGAACCGACTTTCGAGCATCAAGGAGATTACGAAGTCGAAGTCAATGTCGAGGACGAATGGGGCGGTAACTCGACTCATTCTCTGATTTTGGGTGTGAATAATGTCAATAGAGCACCAATTGTGACTCCTTTTAGCGAGTTGTATATGAACGCTTCGAGAGGTGATCTGAAAATGATCTCATTGCCAAATAACATTACCGATTTGGACGAGGATGTATTGGGTTATTTCGTTCAGAACTTCCATCCTGATATCGTAGAAGTAGCTTATGGTGATGATGAGGCGATCATCATTCCAAAAGAAGAAGGAGTCGCTGTATTGGCCTATGGAGCCGACGATTTCAATGGCGGTTTCAGTTACGAATTTATCTATGTGATTGTGGAAGGGTCGATCAACAGCATCGACGGCACAGAGCAATTGACGATGAAGGTATATCCTAACCCGACCACAAGCATGAGTCATCTGCAAATGAGATTACCACAAGCTTCTGAGGTAGAAATTCAGTTGTTCAATATCCAAGGACAGAAAGTCAAAGAAGTGTACAAAGATTACTTGCCTTCGGGTGAACATCAAATAAGCACAGACTTGAATGCACTGAGGAAAGGAATGTACATCTACAAGGTGTTTGTGGATAGTTATCCGACTGAGGCAATCAAGATTATAAAAGAATAAATATGTACTCTTGGGACGTTGTATTCCTATTCGTACGGACGTTGCACTGCAACGTCCCTACAGACCAAGCAACGTCCCAAAGAGGCATAATCACATCATTTTTTAATTCTATTCATTTTTAAACTTTACTTATTATGAAAAAGCAAATCTTAATGTCAGTATTGGCAGCTTCATTAATGACAGCTTGTACTGATACAGCAGATTTAGACCAACTAACGGAAAGAGTAGAAAACATCGAAAACCGTTTGGATGGTAATGGTTCAGAGCAAGCAGCTTCATTGGAAGAATCATTACAAGCTATTTTAGACCGAATTATCTCTTTAGAGGGGGCCAACGCATCTTTAGATGCAGTAGCAGCAGACTTAGAAGCGATGCAAGTACTCATTGATGCACTGAGTAAAACGGCGCCGGAGAACGAAGCTGAAATTGAAAGAATATTAGCTGAATTAGAAGCACTTCAGAACAAAGTATCTGGTAACAGTGATATGATTACAGCTATAGAAGATATGATGAAAGGTGAGGCTGAAGTATGGTGGGGTAATATCGCTACTTCAGAAGATCTTACTGCTTTTGGAGAAGGTAACTATGCAATTATCTCAGGTGATGTTTACTTGAATAGCGATGATGTGGTGGAAGCTTTACAAAACGTAGTTTTCGTTGGTGGAAATGTTCATGTAGGTGAGGTAACTGCTATCGACTGGGATGTAGAAAATATTGGTGCATCATTGATGGTGAAAGACCAAATGTCGATTACTTCATTGGTTATGGAGAACTTGAAATCGGTAGGTGGTGAATTGATGATCTCTGGAAATACATCATTGGAGACGGTTGAATTACCAAGCTTGGCTTATGTAAACGAGGAAGTACATGTTAACGGTTTACACGAAGGAATGGATGAGTTTGGGGGTTATTTCTCAAGATCAGTAATCACAACATTTGATTTGAGTGGTTTAGTTGTCGCTAATGATGACATGACTTTAGAGTCTATCGGACAAGATGCTGTTGTACTTACTTCATTAACTCAAGTAAACGGTGATTTTGTATTGAACGCCTTAAAAGAAACAGCCACTTTAGCGTTCCCTGCTTTAGATATGGTCGATGGTAGTTTAACGATCTCAGGTAATGCTAAATTATCTGTTTTAGAAATGGATGAGTTGACGTATGTGGCGAATGATCTACAAGTGGTTAATAACTCTGGTGGTGGCGGATTCGGTATCGGATTCGGTGGAGAAAGCACTGGTATCGAGCACTTGGTCACCTTCGGTAAATTAGAAACCGTAGGTGGAGGTATTTATATCTCAAGTAACTCAGAGATGAAAACGATTGATGCTTTTAATGCTCTAACTTCTGTTGGAGAGTACAGCAGCATTACGATTGAGAATATGAATTTCTTAAATCATTTCAATGCATTCAACGCTTTAGAGTCGGCCAACAATGTAACAATTTGGGGTATTTATAATTATGATGACCCAAGTGCAGAGATCGATATTACAGCATTCAATATGGCCACTTCAGTATCGACAGTAATTCTTACAGATGTGGGTGTGAAGTTGAATACATTCGAATTCTTCAAGAATGTTGAGCAAGTAACTTCTAGTGTTGAACTTGGCGGTCAGTGGAGTCCACTTCGTTTGATGAACACGATGGTTGGTTTTGAAAAAGTAGCTTACTTAGGATGGAGTGGTTTTACAGTGTATGTAGAAACGGTGGACAATCCTTATGGAAATTGGTGTGCATTTGCTGACATGATTACTAAGAAAAACGAAGGTCTTCAAATGTACGGTGACATTATATTCAACGAAAGGTTAGAAGGTGTAAGCGATTACACAGTCGTGGATAATAGTACTATTACTCCTTGTGTGGAGTAATCATATAGTAAATTAAAAAAAGAAAGTAATATGTTAGAAAGGAGCATCTATTTTAGGCGCTCCTTTTTTGTTGTCTTTAATCCTAATTCTATATCAAATTCTTTTTGGATTTCGAGTATCTCTGAATCATTTAATTCCGATGGTATCAAAATTAAATCCCTTGATATTAATAGCGTATTCAAATCGTCAGCTTTATCTTCAAGATCAACTTTTATTTTTTTTAAAACATCAAAAAGAGTGTTAGAAACATCATACCCTCTGATAAAATCTGGAGTATTTATTAAGTCAATTTTCTTTATTACTTTTCCTTGTTTATCAGCAACAAAATAGGTGATTTGATTTTTATGATCACCACAATCAATCATCATTTTAACCACATCAATATCATTTAATTTGTAAAGAAATGACTGAATATAACAATCGCCACCAAGTTGATCTCGGATAACCTTTGATGAACAATTATTAATTTTATTCTCTATGTCCGTCACTTCAGTTTGTAAACTATTTTGGGCTATTATTTGATGGGAAAAGAGGATTAGAAAAAGGATAATAGTTTTCATGATTATTTTAAAAAATGGCACAATAAAAAATGTAATACCCAAATATATTCATAAAATAAAAAAAGCCAACCTTAAAAGGCTGGCTTTAGAATTAGATTTATATTTTATTATTGATAATTTTTGATAGTTATAAATTAAGCGATGCAACAAGTCTGGGTTATTGATCTAGGGCTAATAATTAGATCTCTATTGCAACTATATAATCAAGTTAAATGAATGAACGAAGTATTAATATTTTTAATAATTGTTGCTTTAATAATGAATTGTACTATTAATACAATCAAGTAGATTGATACCCTACCTTGTTTTATAAAAAAAATGAAATTAATAAATATTTGTTATTACTAACAATGTAGTTGGTTCATTTTTAGTTAATTAAAAAGCCTGTGATTTTATAATTATATCACAGGCTTTGTTTGTTAATAGATGTACAAGTTATTTCTAAACCATCTTCTGCAAAACAGGTGCATAAACACTAGGGTTTTCCAACCCAAACACTTTTATTTTTTGATATTTTCCACGAGGTTGAACCTCACCTAATTCTATAAATTGATAATCTAGCTGATCAGCCAAATCTTTAGAGATAAGATAATTCACTCCTAGTTCTTTGCACATCTCTTGTAGGCGGGCAGTCGAATTAACTACATCTCCATGGTAGGCCATTTCTCTTTTGATCACTCCAATTTGAGTAGCGGCAACTTTACCAGAATGAACACCTGCTTTAAATTCAGGAAAAGAACCAAATTGCTTAGTAAAATATTCTCTTCTCTCTTCAAATGAATTTTGGATATCAAATAGTATTTGAATACACCTGTTCTTCTTAATTCCTTTCTTAATCGGCCAAGTAAGCACAATTTCATCACCTACATATTGATAAACTGAGGCTTTATTTTGATCTATCGCATCAGTCATTGTTGTATAACAATCGGATATAAAATGACTGTAATTTAAGTGCCCTAAACATTCTGCAATGGTAGTGGAATTATTTAAATCCAAGAACATAAATATCCTTTCCTCTTCCTTAGGCACATAGTAATTCCCCTGAATAACTGTACTGAATAGTTCTGGGCCAAGTATATCCTTTAATTGGAAAAGGGAATTGATTAGAACGGTACTCATTAAAACATAGAAAATATAAACAAGGAACCCTCCTTCTGTAAAATTATTGAAGTAGGGGATACCATCAGGGAAAACCATTGTACCTGCCATCCTTGTTAAGAATAAGAAAGATGGAGTAACAATACTGACCAAAAGGATTGCAATAATAATTCTTTTGGTAGTACCCATTCGGCCTCTTCTATCTAAGAAATAATAGAAGTTCCAAGAGAAAATACTTAGGAATATGGAGATAAAACCATTAGCGAAGAGTGCAAAGTTTAGCTCATAGTGAATCGATTCATAGTTTAATAATTCACTGTATTGAGAAAGGGCATCATGACGTATAAAAAGGTATAATGCATTAAGCGAATACCATGCTACATACGATATAGAAACGCCTGTAATATATTTATTTAAGAGATAATGGTTACGAATGAATTTCATTATTTATAGAGTCGCGAAAGTGATGATGAACGATAACACAGAAACTGTGATACCAAACATAAAGAAGTTAAATGCTAATCGAACTTTCCTGTATTTTTTATCCAATACATTGCCAAGATAATAAGAGTCTTTTGCCATCAAATCGTAAATCATTTGAGGGTCTTTGGTCTTATCTTTTAGCATCGACTGATAATCATTAAGATTAAGCTCTACAAAGTCGCCAAAGAAGAGCAGATTTAGGTCGCGTTTCTTTTTAGTGTTATTACTCACATTTGGTCTTGTGGCTAAAACAGCCAAAATTACCGATACTAAACCAGTAATCGCTAGAATAGTTGAAGGAATTAATAATTGAGGTAACTCTTCAATTTTTCTAAATAAATAACCGATAGTAAATGATGTAATAATGGAGTTGATAGAAAGAAGAATACTTGCTTTTCTATCGGCAATAGAACTTAAACCCAATTGGTTTCTGGCCAAAACTCTATGTAGAGTTTCTATATCTCGCCTGGGTTTAAATTCAGCAGGCTTCTTTGGTTCTTTCTTTTTCTTTTTATCCTTTTTCTTCTCTTTTTCCTGACTAGCATCGTCCATTAAGGCCGACATATTACTTTTTATTTTATTGATGTTTTCTACCTTTTTAGGTTGAAAATGCTCCCTAGCATAATTGGTAAAGTAACGATGCTCAGCTAGAAAATGAAGGTTCATTACGAGCCACTGAGACTCTGTAATTTGTCCTTGTTCAGCGACCTCAGAACGTTCTTTACGTAGGGCTTCGGAATACTCCTCAAAACTTGATGTCCCCAAATGAGATAAGTCGGCATCACACATAATTTGTTCTAATAAATTACGTGGAGTTTGAGGAATCCTCGTGGCCATAATACAGTTAGATATGGTATCTAATTCTTCCGGACTTACTTTATCTTTTAAATAATCTTTTGCGATATCCACCCCTTTAATTTCATGGTTACTGCAATCACTACATGTGTAACCCGTATCATGAAACCAAGCTGCTATCTCAAGTAGAATAATTTGATCTTCATCAACATTCTCTGCCATAGCAATTTCTCTTACAGCATTCACTACATTTTGTGTATGCTCTAAATTATGAAACTGTAGATCTGTTATATTTTCCTTTGCATACTTTTCAACATCAAGTAGCAAATCTGTATTTATAGTGTTCATTTTCTAAAAACTAAAACCGATGTTCAAGTAAATTTGTAAACCATCTTTGGATCCACCTGCAATTCCACTTAAAGCAACTTTATCAATAGGAACCAAGTAGACACCACCTCCATATCCTTCGTGCCAAGTATCCGAACTTTCTCCATCTAACCAAACTCGACCGATGTCGTAAAATCCAAGAATACCAACAGTCATAGGCAAAATACTATTTTTGAAGTTAAATATATCTAATCTTGCATCAAAACTATTTAATAATGAGCTTCTTCCGTAAAAACGATCCCTTCTGTAGCCTCTCAAGCTCTTATTTCCGCCCAATCTATTTGAGGTAAGAAAATGATATTCTCCAAAGAGGTGATTCGCTTCTAGTTTATACCCAATAGTAAAATCAGTTGGTAATTTGAAGGTCTTAAACAACTCAATTTCTCCACCTATATTAACATAGTTGAGGGCATCATTGTTCATATTTTTGGAAGCATTACCATTTAGTTCCACATAAACTCCATTTTTCGGCACCGCAGAATTATCTCGTTTGTCTACTGTAAAGGTAAATTGTCCACCCAAATAATTCTGATCTCCATAAGGATCTTCAAAAGTTAAAGGATCTCCGGATTGTAAAAAGTATCTATTTTCTAAATAATCTGTTCTACTTACTCGGTAATATCGGTAAGATGCACCATAATTTAATTTTACAGATTTAGAAAAATCTATCAAAAGTCCTGGCTCAATAATGTGTCTTGTATAGAAGAAACGGTAATAATTGTTCCCCACTTCTTTATTGAATTCAGATTCATTCCCTAATCCATAATAATTGGAGTTTCGAGGAGCTCTTAATTCTGCGTTTATCACTACATCCTGTCCACCGACAACATCCACAAATTGACCTTTATATTTTAATTTAAAGGCGGCTACATTGGTTGAGATTGCTCCGTATAATGTGTGTTTTTGTGAGTAAGGCGATTTTCTAAACCCATATTTCGTGAAGATAAATCCACCACCAAGCATTACACCATCATCAGGAATAAACCCACCATAAAGCATAGGCAAGAGAGAGTTGAATTTGAAGTCTTCTCTGTTGTATTCATTTACATTGACTTTATCAGAAAGCTTATTTTTAAAGCTGCCTTTTTTTGCAATTTCTGTTTCCGATTTTTTATCATAAACTTTTACCTTTCTAGAAGCACCTTTTTTCGCAATATCAGAATATTGATCTTTATCGTCCCCGCCAATAACACGTATTTTTATTTTACCATGATGATCGCCTTTGAAGGTAAACTGATCGTCCCCACTTAATCCATAAATACGAATTTCTTTGGTAATCTCATGATCAAAAGTTCTATCAAATAACGTCTGTTTGATGTTCCCTTTCTTACTGATCTTTTTTACGGTTACTCTAGTTTTTCCACCCTCTAAGTAGTTCACTTCGAATAACTCCGATTTATCGCTTCCTAGTACAGAAACTCTTTTTGATATATGTGCGTAATATTCTTTGGCAATGTCAGGAAGCTGTGCTCTACGTGCTTTAAGAATACTTATAATCTCTTCATTTTTACTATTTACCTCAGTTGGGATATGTTGTAAAGCTTGTTCAAAAACATCGTCAGTAAGGTGTTCTTGGATGTATTTTACATCCTCTTCCCAATCCGACCAATTGGCTTGTGCTAGAAAGTATCTATCAAAATAACGAGCATTGAAATTAAAGCCAGGAGCCCAGTTCAATTCTTCGTCGAAACCTTCGAATTTAGGCAAGACCCAACGATGGGAAGCAATGTTAGGGATCCTTCCTTCGTTCACAAAGAATACCTGATCTCTATCCCTTGGAATCGGACGAAACATCTTTTCTCCATATTCATTTTTAAATGAAGCCCATCTCCATTGATCATCATGACGGTCCCAATCGCCGATAAGCATATCGAACAAACGGTTTCTTAGTGTAAATTTATAATCGACATAGTTGTCGTTATCCTCTCTAAGTTTTTGTACCGTTTTTATAGTGCTATAAATCTTTTTGGAATTGCCGAAACTCTCAATTTTTCCTTCGTTTTTGGATGGACGTTCCTCAAACATAAATACTTTGTTAGCCGCTAATTCCTGGTAAATACCAAATTGAGGATCATCTTCCACATAAAAAACCTGAGGGTTACAATGGTATATATTGATCGCATCCGCCATGGTCGGAACCGTTAAAGGCGAGTAAGGGTGAGCCGCCGAAATTTGATCTTGAACCACCGTTTTAGCCACCGTTTCCTTCAATTCCTGTGGGATTGCTTTCTCCGGGTTTTTATCAATTGATCTTAGGGTATACTGATTTCCATTTTTATCTTCTAAACGGAAAGATAAGGTCGCCATACCACCTCCTTTCTGGACAATCTTCAGCCCACCCTTCATCTTTGATAGATCAAATACAGGCATCTTCACAGGAGTTTCCCATTCTGTCCTGTAATTTTCACCCATCCATTTTTTTAATGATGCACTTGCTTTGTAACGTTTACTGGCTGCCATCACCACTGTATCTGGAAGTGCTTTATCGTTCACTACAATTTCTTCGTCTTCAATCTTTTGATAAAAGCCATAATGAAACAGTTCTTGCTGATCACCATAAAATGAAATTTTAGTGGAATCGTCGTCGTATATTAAGGTCGCAAAACCTTTAGTAGATTGTGCAAACTTGGCATATTTACCTTGATAGACAGGTGAAGTTTTTGACCCTGAACCAGAAACGATATAATGTGTCCCTTCTTTTTCGATCAATTCTAAAGCGTGTTCATGTCCACTTACATAAACCACATTTTGATGCTTTTTAAAAATACTCTCCATGCCCACCACAATTTTCTGATAGTTCTTGTTGGGAATATCTTGTCGGCTTATCCCTCTTTTTCTTGCGAATGGATATATACTTCCAATCACAGGCAGGGGAACATAGGCCCAATGAGCAAATGAAGTTAGGGGGAAGATGTGATCTTTAGCAGTAAAATGACCACCATGTTCTCCATATGAATGTATTGGATGATGTCCTGCCACCACAAGTTTTTTATTCTTATTTCTTGATATGATATCCTCTAAACCTATCAAAAACTCGTCGGTATTCTTATAGTCACATCCAAAAATATCTTGGTTGTCTTGATACTCAAAAAGCAACCACTGCGTATCTAATAGTAATAAAGTGATATCATCAGCAAGTGGAATTTCTACAGGATCAGGGCAACCGTTAAATGGAACGAATGTAGAATCGCCCATCAGTTGTCTTACATATTTTTCTTGTTCGTGTAATCGTTGCAGACCATTTTTTCTTCCTCTATTGTAATCATGGTTACCTGGTATAATAAAGGTATTTCCTTTAAAGTTTTTTAGTGGAAGCAGTTGAGCATTTAAAATTTCTTCAGATTCGCTTCTAAGTTTATCACCCACGGGTACCAAACCATGTGGATAGATATTGTCCCCAAGATAGATAACAGTACTATTGCTATCGTTTAGATCGATTTGTTTTAAAAAATGGATTAACGTTGGGTCGTCTTTGTGGGTTACCCCAGCATCACCCATTAAGTAAATCTTATGTTGTTGTGAGAAACCTATAAGAGGTATGCACCAAAAAATAAAACTAGTAAATAGTTTATTCATGTTATTTACTTTTTTGAAAATTAGCGGTTGAATTGAAATTGATAGAGTTTTGCGTTGTATTGGCTTCCTCTTTCATTAGAGATGAAGATACGTCCATCATTAGAGAGACAAATTCCTTCAGGCTGTGCGTGTATTTTTTTAGGCAATGCAAAAGTCTCTTTGATATTGCCACTTTCACTATCTAATAAAAAGAGTTGTGAAGAACGATGAGAAAGTATATACACTTCTTTATGTTTTTTATCGAAATAAATGCCAGAAGGACTCACTCTTAGCCCTTTTGGTAAAGTATAAGCTAACTTGATATTATCAGGTTGAGCGATCTCAACTTTATAAATTCCTTTATAATCAGCTTTTTTGCCATTTAATCCTCCTTTACCTTTTAAAGCAACGAGTAGGTGCTTTTTATCAAACATACATAATCCTTCGACATCATTTTCTGAGGTAAAAGGGAGTTGAACTTTTTCTACCTCTTCTGTCTTTTCATTGATAATGTATAATTTTCCTTTACTATTGATGACATAGAAAAAAGGCTTCTCATAAGTGATTCCTTCATAGTCGCCATCTTTGCCAAAGTTTATTTTATTTGTGACTTCTTTTTCTTCTATGTTATAGAAATAAATATTTCCTTTCTCGTCATTCACACAGGCAATAGTATTTTTATCGTACCAAGTTAAACCCGAAATTTCATCTAATTTAGAGGGTAATATCCATTTTTTCTGAGGTGATGTAAAAAAGGATGTATCCGTATTTTGAGCACAAGAAATAAAACTTGCACAGATCGTCATTAGAAAGATGATAGACAAATGCTTAGCTATTTTCATATGATTAAAGCAACTTTAAAACAAATTAGAACAGTTTGAAGTAATCAATACTAAAAAGAGTTTTTGGTAACGATCTTTTAGTTAAGAGTAGGTTAAAAGTACAAAAAATTATTATTTTTAAGGTTAAATGACAAAACAGTAAGGAGTAAATTATTGTTATTTATCTATTTATCATTCAATCTCATCAAATAAACTATGCATAGAATACTGTTCATTCTATTATTTTCTACTTTATCCACATTATCAATCGCACAAGATAGTTTAAAGTGGTATCATTCAAAATCTGATATTTATTATGCTCCTCCTGTAACAACAGGAAGTATTGCGGCTGCAGGTTTAGTAGCCAATGTTTTAGGGATTCGAATGCTGAATGCAAGACCACCTATTGATGAAAGTACGGTACTTGGATTAGACAAAATGAGCGTCAATGCCTTTGACCGTCATGTGTTTGATCATGATGTAAACGACAGAGAGAATTCGCATAATTTTACCGATTGGGGTTTGTATGTATCAGTAGTGATGCCATTCGCTTTATTTATCGATAAGGATATTCGTAAAGATTGGTTTGAGGTTTCATTAATGTATCTCGAAACCCAAATGATTGCGGTAAATGTCTACAACTATTTAGGTCCGGGTGTATTTACCCGCTACAGACCAATTACTTATACTTTTGGAGAAGGTAATCCTCCTGTAGAAATGGGAGAATTGACAGATAATAATAACAAAAGATCGTTCTTTAGTGGTCATACATCAAATACAGCTGTAGGTACATTTTTTACAGCAAAAGTACTCTTAGATTACCATCCTGAGTGGTCGACTGGAGCCAAGATTGGTGTATACACTGCCGCTGCTATTCCACCAGCTTTGGTTGGTTATTATAGAACAAGAGCCTATAAACACTTTTATACCGATGTAATGGTAGGTTGTGCCGTGGGTGCAGCAACTGGTATTTTAATTCCAACGCTTCATAAAAAATTAAGAACAAAAAGAAATAAATATGGAGGGGCGACTTCTTTTATGCCCGTGATGCAACCTGCGATGATGGGATTGTATGTGAAGACGTCGTTGTAGTTATTTTTCCAACCATTCTTTAAACTCCTTCACCTTATCCCTCACCACTATTAATTCATGTGGAATTTCGAAAGAAGGGACGACTTGAAGGCGACTGTTGGTATATTTATCCACTTTCTGAATAAATTGTTTTTGCACAAAATAACTTCTCCCAATTCTAAAAAATAAAGAAGGATCTAGGAGGTCGTTGAGTTCTTCCATTTTGAAATCGACATAATATCTTCTTCCTTCTTTGTTGTACAATAGGGTGTGTTTTCCATCGGCCACAAAAGCCACAATATCTTGGGATAAAATGCTTTTTATGCTATCTCCAATACGAACTATGAAACGGTTCTTGTATTTCTGATTATAGTTCTCGATTAAGGCATCAATTTGACCTTTTTGAGTAGTATTGGATTGATTTTGCAGTAACTCTAATTTTTGTAAAGCTTTGGTGAGCGCTTCACTATCTACAGGCTTCAATAAATAATCAATACTGTTTACCTTGAAAGCTTCCAAAGCATACTCATCATAAGCTGTGGTAAAGATGATGGGTTTGATAATGTTGACCTCCTTTAGGATATCAAATGCTAAACCGTCGGTAAGGTGTATATCCATAAAGATGAGATCAATATCTTGTTGGTGCAACTTTAGCCAATCCACCGACTTTTTGATGGAGTCAGAAAACTTCACCACTTCAACCTCAAAAGGAGTTTTATTTATTTGTCTGACCAATTTGCCTTGTGCAGGCTTTTCGTCTTCTATAATTAATGCTTTCATGAGTTTCTAAATAAAGTTTGATCGTTGGGTTGGATATTTACTTCTGCTTTTGTTTGCCACGCATTGTCAGTTGATGTAAATGCAGGTAAAATAATATAGTATTCATTTTCCTTTTGAATTCTTTGAATTGGTACTTTAGTATAATGATCCAAAGTGTTTTTTACGGAGTCCATCACCTGACTTAAACTGTTCTGATGATCAATCTTTTCGTTACAACTGTGAGCTATCATCACCAACTGCTCGTCTTTGATAGAAAATTTAATTTCCAATGGCTGAAGAGGTGATGCAATATAATCGGCGGCAATACCCACTAATATTCTTGGTAACACCATTGGAGGAAATAACAAATGTACATGTTTATCACAGGCTTCGAAATGTGCATGTATACCTCCCGATCTAGATGTATTTAATAAGTCAGAAACATCTTTTGTTAATTGAAATGCTTGAGCAATAGGGATAAATTCTTCTTTTCTACTTTGAAGATTATTTCTATATACCTTTGCCAGTTTTTCGGCGTATTCTTCTGCTTCATCAGGGTTTTTATACGATAATCCGATAATGGTTTCTAAAGTTTCATATAAAAAGGGAAGGTGGGCATCCTCAGCGAATGCTTTCATTTCTTCGTTGATGAAATTGGTGCGTTTCTTTTCTTCCAATTGTGCCTCATCGTTACTCATTTTTATCAAATGATTACCCCAGAATGCACACTCATAAAGAAGCGTTTGAAAGATATATAAACCTTGGAAAACATACATTTCAGTGCTAAAACTACTAAATGATGAATACCCAATCAATCCATAAAAATAAGCTGAAATACTAATGCCAATAATGAGAATACTTCCGATAACAACACCGACAGCATGGAAGAAAATCTTTTCAGAAATCACATCAATTTCATCTAATTTATGTTTCGTCCATCTCGAAAGAAATATAATAGAAGTATTCCAAATGTAAGATACCACGATGCAGACGATCCATTCCGCTTTAAAGATCGTGTCAGAAAGTTCTGTTACTCTATTAAAAGCCAAAAGCAATAGTAAATAGGTAATGCTACCGGATAGAATCGGGTAACCCAATCCATACAATAAGGATGATTTTTTCCAGCGATTCATAAGCTTAATAGAGTAATGGTAAGTGTACTGTAAACGAAGAGTTATCTTGATCAATTCGAATTTCTTGATCGCTTAATAAGGCATAGCGTTCTCTCAGATTATTCAAGCCCACTTTAGTGGAAGTATACGATTTAGGTGATGTTGTTCGATTATTACTCACCTTCACTTCTTTTTCTTCTTTTAAATATTTGATGTCGATTTCAACAGGATCATCGTCAGATAAAACATTGTGTTTTACTGCATTTTCTACTAATAGCTGTACAGAAAGCGGAGGTAGTTTTCCCTCGATACTTTGCATATTCTGATCCATATTGATTTTTACACTTTTCCCGTGTCTTGTTTGTAACTGGAAAGCGAAAGCCCTCACAATTTGTAATTCATCTTCCAAAGAGATCAATCCTTTTTGAGCATATCTCATCACAAATTGATACGTCTCGGCAATACTTCTAATATAACGATCTGCCTTTTTTCGATTTTCCACCACTAAATAAGCCACAGTATTTAAGCTATTGAACAAGTAATGCGGGCTTAACTGACTCTTTAAAGCATCTAATCGAAGCTGTGCTGATTTCCTTTTATAAGTAAGGAAACTCAGATGTTGCTCGTTAAATCTCTGATAGGCAATCAAAAGATATTCGATCACCAATATAGCTGATGTATAAGCGAATAGTAGTATAAAGGTTTTGATTTTGATATCAAAAATGAAGATCGGATCGATAGAAGTATAAATCACTTTACCTATCAAATAAGCATGTAGAATTAAAAAAGCCCACATACCCAAACCTCTAATTGCTACTTGCTTAAATATACTTTTTGATGGTCGGTACTTGCTTAATAGCGTCCCTATACCAATCATCAGAAAGACATTAAACACAAAGAATAATATACTCGTTGGATGATAGATGGTTTCTGCAATTTCTTGCTGAGGTGCATATAAAAAGTAGCCATATAAACTGCTTCCTAAGATTGCATAGATAAAATCTCTAATGTATTTCATTCGTAAAGCGCCCCCAACACTTCATTTCTGTAATCAGAAGATGATATTCCTTTGGCTACTTTTACATATTGATTTTTGTATTCCTCATTTTTAGAAGCCACCACGTAAGGTGCAGCTTCTCTGAGTACCGTCGACAGTTCGAAACTTGAAGAAATAGTAGAGGCCGCTTTTAGATAGTGAGGTAAAAACTCGTATGTAAAGTTGTCCTGATCAATCATTTTTAAAAATACAGATTTCTTGTCAAATGCACTTGAGATTTTGGCAGTTTCCTCAAAGAATAAAGGAGCTGTTTCTAAATTTACAAAAGGAGCAATCGACATAAGCACCCCTTTTTTATCAAAAGAAGAAGAAATACTTTTTGATGCGTCTAAATAATAGGTAACGTCTTTCGCATTAAAACTAGGACTCTTCATGGCTTTTGATAAAGCTGATTTTAAATCAAAATCACTACTTATATTTTTCAAAGCTCCATAATAGAGTTTTTTAATACTTTCGTCTTCTTCATAGACAACGCTGTAGAAAGCCAATGCCTTTCTTAATTCAAAAGCAGAGGTGATATCTTTACTGCTTTCCAAGTAGGCTAATTTTGCACCTTTTGATAAAGTATCCCATTGTTCTGATATTTTCATTAAAGCTTGAGCATGATCAAAACTAGATGAAATACGTTGCGTTTGATTGATAATTGTAATGATTTGAGCGTCTGACCAGTTTTTGAAATAATCATCTATGAAAGACTTTTCAATAGACATTCTAAGGTCGAAATCACTTGAAATATTTTGTAAAATGCGTTCTAGATCAGTAGGATAGAACTGATGAATACCGTTTTTTAATGCTCTTGAATAGACTTTTCTTTTTCCAAATGAAGAAGTTAAACTCACATAAGCATCTACCCAAGCATTCATGTTTTCTTTAGAGAACCCATTTTGAAACTCTTTTCGGGATACTACATTAATTAGACAGTTCTCTTTACTAGTGCTACTTTTTATTTCTTTGATTCCATTAAAATATGCATTAAGCATTTTTTTATTGTAATACGTAGCAAAAGTAGATTTAAAGTACTTCTCAAGTTCAAAAGAAGTAGTAATGTTTTTAACTACTGCATCTGTTATTGATGTGATATCTGAGTTCTTTACTTTTTTATGATTTAATAGAATTCTATAGAAAGTTGTTTTAGCAGAATTACCGTCTAAAGAACTGATGTAATTTAATGTTCCAGAAACACCACCACTTTTTATTTGTCGATCAATACGATCTTCCGCAGCAATGGCATTCGATTTAATTACTTCAGGAAGTACATCATTTAGCCAATTTTCACCATCAGGTTTAAAGGGCATCAATTTGTTGCCTTCGTAATATTTATAGGTTAACTCTCCTGTAGATGAAGGTTGAATGACTAACTTTCTTAAGTTACCGAAAGTACGTTTCTCAACAACAAACTTACCGCCTTCAGAAATACTAATAATGTCATCTTCTTTGTCGTTTAGTTTGATATCGCCTTCATAATCGACTTTATAGGAGTAGAAAAAGTTTTTTTCATACTGAATATTGCTAGTATAGGCTTTTTCCATCGCCCTTTCCATCTCCTCTTGCTGTGCCTCTAATTGTATTTGAGCCACTCTTATACATTCTTCAATACGTTCCGCATCTACTTCTATATTTTCAGGAAATCCTTCAGGAAAGACAACTTCAAAATCTTTAAGTTCTTGAAACTTTTCGAATTTTTCTCTGAAATCCTTAAAATCAGAATCTTCGCCAAAGGCTTCGATAAAAACCTCCATTTGCATCTCTTGCTGTTCGGCAGCCATCATTCTAGCTTCTTCTGCCACTTTTTCGGCTTCCTCTCTAATTTTAGTAATGTCAATGACCATCACAGAATCAGTTCCTGGAATTTTAATTTCCCTAATTTCCTGTGCATTGCTCATCAATGGAAGTAACAATATGCTTAATAATAAAAATCTCATAAAAATTAATTTGACACTAGTTAATGTTGATGTTACAAGAATAGGGTAAATACATTTCATGTCAAATTCGAGGGGAGTGGATTGTAATTTTGGGGGAGTGAAGTGTGATTTCATTTATCTATCATTTATATTTACTCCCTCAGTAATATAAATTAAAATAACTATCAACTTCAAATGAGACGCATTACTCTATTTTTAGGGATAATGATGCTATTCTTATCGTTTGCATGCACTAAAAAACAAACGGACAAGAAAGTCAATATCATCCCAGCACCTCTATCTATCCAATATCAAGAGGACTTTTTTAAGCTAACACCTCAATCAGTCATTTCTGCTAGTCCAGATCTAAACAATGAGGCCATTTTATTACAAGGTTTTATTCAATCTACTTTAGGTTTTTCACCTCAACTTCAAACTGACAATGGAAATATTGAACTAAAGATTAATACAGATTTGAAGGAAGAAGAGTACCTTTTGTCTATATCAAATGATAAGGTTAGCATTGAAGGTAAAGACGGGCGATCAGTGCTTTGGGGAATTCAATCGCTCAGACAAATTATCTCTAAAAATGAGGATCGCTTACCTTGTGTGACCATTAAGGACCAACCTCGATTTAAGTATAGAGGAATGCATCTAGATGTAGGGCGACATATATTTCCGGTTGCCTTTATCAAAAAGTATATTGATATTTTATCACTTCATAAAATCAATACATTCCATTGGCATCTGACGGAAGATCAAGGTTGGAGAATTGAAATTAAGAAGTATCCGAAGCTGACAGAAATTGGTGGTTTTAGGAAGGGTACTGTGGTGGGACATCACGGTAGTAGCAAACAATTTGATGGACAACGATATGGCGGTTTTTATACCCAAGAAGAGGTAAAAGAGGTGGTGAAATATGCGCAAGAGAGAGGTATTGAAACGATACCAGAAATTGAATTGCCCGGTCATGCTTTAGCCGCTTTGGCTTCATATCCTCAATTTGGTTGTTCGGGTGGACCTTATGAGGTGGCTCAAACTTTTGGTGTTTTCGAAGAAGTGTATTGTGCAGGAAATGAAGATACATTTCATTTCTTAGAAGAGGTGTTGGATGAAGTGATGCCACTCTTTCCTTCCAATTATATTCACATTGGTGGCGATGAGTGTCCGAAAACACAATGGAAGAAATGTCCGAAATGCCAGAAGAGAATTCGTGATGAAAAACTGAAAGATGAACACGAACTACAAAGTTATTTTGTCCAAAGAATAGAGAAGTACCTGAACAGTAAAGGGAAGAGAATGATTGGTTGGGACGAAATTTTGGAAGGCGGTTTGGCTCCAAATGCCACCGTAATGTCGTGGAGAGGAACAGAGGGAGGAATTGCTGCAGCCAAGGCACATCATGAAGTAATCATGACACCTGGAGATCATGTGTATTTCGACCATTATCAAACAGAAGATATTTCTAATGAGCCATTGCAAGTTGGGGGATATACCTCAGTAAAAGAAGTATATGATTATGAACCACTCCCTTCCTCTTTATCAAAAGAAGAGCAAAAATACATTATCGGTGTACAAGGAAATGTTTGGACAGAGTATATGAAAACACCTGAAAAGGTAGAATACATGATGGTTCCGAGAGTGGCCGCTTTATCCGAGATTGCATGGACAGCCCCTGATCAAAAAGATTGGACGAATTTTAAATCCCGACTAAATGATATCCGCAAAGTGTATGATCAGATGCACATAAACTATGCGAAACATTTGTATAACGTTTTAGGTGAGGTGAAAGCTGATACTACATTAAAAGCTTTGGTGGCCACATTGGAAACTACTTCAGATCAACCTATATTGTACACTTTGGATGGCACAGTTCCTAATGAAAATAGTAAAGTGTACGCAAAGCCTATCGTGATTAATCAAACAACAACTTTGAATGCAACGGTAGTTCCTAACACTTCTTACTTGAAGAGGGAAATCAATTTTCATAAAGCAGCATTTAAACCTTTAAAATTACTTTCAACTACATCAAATTCCTATTTTAAATATGGGAGAACCCCTTTAAATGATGGATTGAGAGGTTCGTTGATTTATAATTCTGGTGCATGGGTTGGATTCAACCAAGGCGATTTTTCTTGTGTGATTGATTTAGAAAAAGAGACCGAAATCTCTAAGGTAGAAATTGGCACTTTGATAAAAATGAAGAAAGGAGTTTTCGGACCGAAATCAATAGAAATTTATATTTCTGATGATCAGAAGGACTATCAAAAAGTAGGGGAGAAAGCGTTGCCAATCACCACTAAAGAAACGGCAGATGGAATTTCAGATTATGAAGTAACGTTTGATAAAACTGCATCACGATATATAAAAGTTATTGTAAGGAATTATGGCAAATTGCCTCAGTGGCATAATGATTCAGGTAAACAAGCTTATGTTTTTATAGATGAGATTATTGTAGAATAATAAATGGTTGGTGTTTCGTAATTTCACTTTTCACACTCCATAAATATGCGAAATCAAATTTGACAAAAATAAAAAGGGAAGGTAATCGATTACCTTCCCTATGAGACAATATAAATGCAGCACAAAAGTACCTTTATTTCACTAAAATTCTAGAAGAATAACTTCCCTCTTTACCGGCCACTTTCAAGAAGTAAATACCACTTGATAGCGATTGGATATCAAATGTCTTTTTGATATTGAAAGAAGTAGTTTCTGCATATACCTCTACACCATTCATATTGTAAATTGTAAAAGTATATTCGCCAGCAGGAATACCAGAAATATTCACTTCACCATGTGCAGGGTTAGGGAATACATACATGTCTGCCGGTGCTTCTTCTAATGCAACTCTTGATGATGAACTCTGAGGAGTTAACGTTATTTTGTCTAAATTCCACTGCCAAGTCTGACTACCGATAGCATACACTCTTACGGTGTGTTCGCCTTCGCTTAAACTTACTGATGCTCCATTTAGAGGTTGGTAATCGTCCCACTGACCATTATTCCCCACATTATCTGTAGATACAGCCACACCGTCTACAAGCAATTGCACTCTCGTGTCACCGCTCATTGGAGTAGAAATCATATACTGAATATCGTAAGTGGCAGCCCCTACAACGTTGATGGTATAGTCTGCATAATCACCTGAATTGACATAGTTTACACCTAATCCATTGACTTTATTCATTCCGAAAGGAACAAAACCATCATTAAAAGTACCGCCAGTAGATTCAAAGTCTTCCGCTTCAATCACGATAGTTTCAGCAGGATTACCTGTAGAAGGAGCATTCACAGTTATACTTGATGTTGCAGTAAAACCTCCATCTGTAGTAGTAGCAGTAATGGTTGCCGAACCTGCAGCGACTGCAGTCACTACACCTGATTGATTAACACTCGCTACTGCAGTATTGCTCGAAGTAAACATCATTGTCTGATCATCTGCATTCGATGGAATGACTTGTCCTGTTAAATTACCTGTATCACCAATATCTAAAGTTAAATTGGAAGGACTCAAAGTTACTCCAGTTACAGCAACAGTTTGATCTCCCTCTACAGGAGTTAGGGTGATATTATCTAAATTCCATTGCCAATCGTGACTTCCTGATGCCGTCACTCTTAGTGTATTACTACCCTGAGTTAATTGAATTGAATACCCTGCTTCTAAAGTGTTGTAATTATCCCAACTACCATTATTTGGAACATTGGTTGAACCAGCATTCGTACCGTTAACAGCTAAAGAAATTGCAGCATTATTCGATGGCGTTGAAATACTGTAACTCACATCATAAGTTCCAGCCGTTGCATTGATATCAAATTCTACATAATCTCCTGAGTTCACCCAATTGATACCTACACCATTGACACGGTTGGCTCCAAAAGGAACATGACCATCGTTAAAAGTACCTCCCGTTCTATTAAAATCTTCTGCTTCAATAATTAACGCTTCTCCATTGGGAGGAGTGACTGTTGCATCCGTTACTGTTACCGTTGATGTAGCAGTGAATCCACCATCAGTTGATGTTGCAGTAATTACAGCAGTACCTTCGGCGATAGCAGTTACCACACCCGATTGGGAAACAGTAGCCACTGCAGTATTATTTGATGTAAATGTGATTGTTTGATCGTCGGCGTTAGATGGAATCACCTGACCAGTTACATTTCCAGTAGCACCTGTTTCTAGGTCCAAAGTGGCAGGAGTAATAGTTACTCCAGTAACAGCAACCGGAGGTGTAGGATTTCCTCCATCTACTGGTTTATATACACGTACCCAATCCACTTCCATTGCATTTCTAGCAGGATCTGCTAGTGCAGCATCAGTTGGAGTTTTACCATAAGAAACTAACCAACTTTGCGATTCTACATTAATAATGATATCCATTTCTTTAGTAAAACCATTACCCGATTGGTATTCACCTGGATCAATCACATTAATACCATTCGAAGCAGCACTTGCCGCTTGTAGCGTCCCAAATTCAAATTCACTCGAATAAGCATAAGTCGTTACTGCAGAATATCCATTTCCTTGGTTAACAGGTTGGCCACCCACATTATTACCATAGGCATCTTGCGTACCCATAGGGTGTTGTTGATTATAATACGTATACTCCCAAGTTCCATTCATTAACGTCGCCATGGCATTATGGTACATTACACGTACCAATGCCCCATCGATATAATATTCAAAGTGGAAAGGCGTTTTCCAGTAGACGCCTAAACGTAAATAACGTCTGTCGCCATTGTTCCAAGCCCAATCACCCCATCCGTAAGAAGTGTTCACACGGCTATCTGGCCACCAGCTATTCCAATCTCTTGGCTGATAATCGTGAAACGGCGAACGAATAAAAGAGTGATGTGAAATATGTGTAAGGTGCTTAAAACCATCTACACCACCATAATTCTCAATAATATCAATTTCTTCAGTATCGTCTGGACTTAATAACCAGAAACAAGAAGCCAAATCGATATTGGCCACACTAATAGCCGATTCCACATACACAGGGTATTGAACTTTAGCATGCGAGGTTACACAGCCTGAATTGACCCCATTATTGGGTAAACCCATTTTGGGAGCGTTGCCATTCCAAGGGTTAGCTTGGTTGTTTTGATCCCATCTAGATGTGCTAATGACTAAGCTACCCTCCTTTACCTCAACGTTTTGGTATTTCCAATAAGTAGTTCCTGGTCCATCCCAAGTATTGTGATAGAAGTTGTACCACTTGCCGTTACCAAAATCAGATTTTGTGTTAGCGGCATTAAAAGTGTAGTTAAAGTCGTCAGACACATTTTCTTGTAGTTCCCAAGATTTACCCGCACCTGCATCGGCAGGGACAGGAATGCTACTCCAATCTTGTGCTAGAACTGTAGAGCATAAGAAAGTGAGCAATAGTAGATAAAAATGCTTCATTTCATTAAAGTTTGTATATACCCTTTCGGATAAAAAAATTACTGGTTGTTCATTAGTGAGTACTAATGTTTTAATTCATTTCGAAAACCAAATAACTGATTAAGTGTAGGGATAACAACTAATTTAACTAGACAAAAACTGAATAAAATGAAGGAACATGGGCTGATAAATTTTTAATAATGAAGAGTTTTCATAAGATGATTTGATTAGTTATACACGTTGTTATAGGTGATTTAAAATAGAAATCACCCTTTTTTGTCAAGTTTTTAATTTTGAGAATTTATACTAGACATTCTTAGAGTTTTCTACTATTCTAGCTTAGCAAAAGAAAATAAAAAAGCCACCTCAACTAAATCGAGGTGGCCTTAAAATTTACTGTTACAAAAAACTATCGTTGATCAGCAAATTTAGAATCTAAGTATTTTTTCAACAATTTCTGATCGATCTCAGAACTGTCTTTATATTTTATTCTCAAGTCTTTAAGATCACTCTTAAGCTGAGTAACTATATCTTTATATTCAGGATCATCATATACGTTTTTCAATTCATGTGGATCATTTTTTCTATCGAATAATTCCCACTCATCCACATCATAGTAATAATGAATAAGCTTGTATTCTTTAGTGATGATCGCATAATGACGTTTCACCATATGAATTGATGGGTACTCGTAGTAGTGGTAGTACACCGCTTCTCTGTCCCATTCCGCATCATTACCCGTTAATAGTGGCATTAAACTTTCGCCTTGCATATCTTCAGGCTCTTTGATACCAGCAGCTTCAAGGAAAGTTTGAGCGAAATCTAGGTTTTGCACCATTTCGTCGTTTGTAATTCCCGGCTTAATTTTGTTAGGCCAACGAATTAATAGTGGCGTTTTAAACGATTCGTTATAGGCAAAACGTTTATCAAACCAACCATGTTCACCTAAGTAGAAACCTTGGTCCGAAGTGTACACAACCAATGTGTTATCAGCTAATTTGTTTTCGTCTAAATAATCTAATACTCTACCCACATTTTCATCCACAGAAGCAATCGTACCTAAGTAATCTTGCATATATCTTTGGTATCTCCATTTCATCAATTCTGTTGAATCCATGTTTGCGTAGTTCTTAATAAATTCATCATTAATTGGTCTATAAGAAGCATCCCAAGCTGCTTTTTGCTCATCCGTCATACGGTCTCTTTCTTTATGGAAAGCTTTTATATCCCAATCGGCCGTTTCTGCAATATTTAATTTCTCCATCACTTCAGGATACAATTTAGAATCGCCTGCCCAGTTCATATGCTCTAAAATATTCATTTCGGCAGTATGAGCGGCAGTACCTCTGTTGCTATAATCATCAAATAAAGTAGAAGGCTCCTGGAATGATTTCTTTGTATACTCTTTATGGTGACGGGCTGCTGGCAACCACTCTCTGTGAGGCGCTTTATGCAAGTACATCAACATAAATGGTTTGGACTCATCACGTTCCTTATCCAACCAATTTAAAGTCATGTCGGTAACAATATCTGTGACGTAGCCAGGATAGTCTTTTTTACCTTCCTTTTTAGTTATAAAAGTAGGATTGTAATAGTGTCCCTGACCAATTAAGATCTTAAACTCGTCAAATCCTTGAGGGTTATTTCCGAAGTGAAGTTTACCAAACATGGCCGTTTGATATCCTGCCTCTTGGAATATCTGAGGGAAAGTAACATTGTCTTTATTAAATGGAAAATGATTGTCTGTTTTGCCATTAATATGGGAATGCTTACCGGTTAATATCACTGCTCTCGATGGAGCACAGATAGAATTCGTCACACAAGCATTGGTAAACAACATACCTTCGTCGGCAAGTCGGTCGATATTTGGTGTATTGGTAAGTTTGTTATCATAGGCACTTATCGCTTGGTAAGCGTGATCATCAGACATGATAAATAAAATATTAGGTCTTTTTGATGATTCATTGTTTGTAGTTTTTTCCTTTGAACAGCTAAACAAAGCGACAAAGCATAAAGTAATAATTAAAAAATTGATTTTCATTTGATGTTAATTAATTGAAATTATTGTGGTGGATTTCACTTCTAAACTTTTATCAAAAGTAAAGGTGTGAAATTAATTTTTGATACTATATGGACTTAATAATCTATTAATCCATAAAAAATAAGAAAATTAATGATGATTAAGGGTTGGTTAATGACAAATTAATACAGTAAAGTAAATTTGTGTATCAATTTTTTGCTAAAGGTGAAAATGCCTCTACCAATAAAGTATAACAAACAAAAGAAATGAAAGTATATTATTTAATCCTATTTTGCTGTCTATCTCAATTTGTCATTAAAGCACAAGATAGACCTAATATTGTCTACATCGTGGTGGACGATATGAGTCCTTTCCCAATGGAGAAAGACGAAAAAAATGAAACTAGAGCCTTTGGTTTTTGTGGTGAACAATATGTAGAAACTCCTTTTATTGATCAATTGGCCTCAACAGGTATTATCTATAAGAATGCTTATGTATCATCATCGGTTTGTTCTCCTAGTAGATATTCTTCTTTAACAGGTCGTTATGCGGGTAGATGTGAAGGAGAGGTATTTATGAAATTACATCCACATGGCTATATGACAAGGATTGAAAACAATACCGAATTAGAGGCAGATAAACTAAATGTGGCTAAAATTTTAAAGCAAAACGGTTACACTACTGGATTTGTTGGGAAAAGTCATATTGTAGATCATGATATGCTGAAGAGAAAAAAATTCGCAGTCAACGGATTTAAGGAATACGATAAATTAGCTGATATTAAATCAGAAGAAGTGATAGAAGCCATGCAATTCAATCAACAAAAATGGCAGGGACTCATTAAGGAATATGGTTTCGATTATGCGAACGCTGTTTATGGTGGAAATCTATTAGAACTTTTTTCAAAGGAAGCGAATGTTCATAATATCGAATGGACAACAAGTGCGGCTTTGGATTTTATAGATCAGAATGCTAAAAACAAAAACGGCTTCTTTTTATATTATGCGACAACGGTTCCTCACGGTCCTGAACCTTGGAGAAAGGTAAACGGAGAATATAAATTCGGTTTAGATGCAGATCCTAATATCACAGGTGAAGGGTATGTGGAAAAGGATTACTCATTTATGCCTTCTCGTGATGAGATTAAAAACCAAGTTTTACAAAACGATGAGTTAAGAGAGGATCAAGCTTGGATTACTTGGTTTGATAAAAGTATTGAAGCAATGGTCAATAAGCTAAAGGAAAAAGGCTTGTATGAAAATACCTTGATCGTTATTTCTGCAGATCATGGAGCTTATAAACACGGTAAGACGACTTTATATGAAACTGGAGTGAAAATTCCTTTAATGATGCACTGGCCAAAAGGGATTCCATCTGGAGCAGCTTATGAAGGAATGGTACAGAACATCGATTTTGCTCCTACATTTTTAGACATTGCAGGTATAAAAGTTTCTGATAAGATGGAAATGGACGGGAAGAGTATCAAAGAGACGTTTACAAACCAAAATGTAAAAATTCATGAGTATCTATATTTCGAATTAGGCTTTGCAAGAGGGATTTTAAGTGATCAATGGAAATACATATCAGTAAGATATCCGAATAGTGTTAAAGCAAAAATCGAGAAAGGACAAATGTTTAATGGATTTCAAGGCGATAAAATTCCTGAACCTTATTATACAAGGAATCAACATTTGGGTAGACTTGCGAGTATGCACAATCCTTTGTATTTCGAGAAAGATCAATTATTTAACCTGACGGTTGACCCAACAGAAAAAAATAATGTGTTCGAAGAAAATAGAGAAAAAGCCAATCAGTTAAAACTTATCTTAAGAGAGCAACTGATGAGTTTTAAGAAGAGACCTTATGATGAATTCACTAAGAAAAAATATATTCCTTAGTCATTCTTTTTGATATTTATGTGTTGTGTTTAAAAAAAGTTACCTTTGTTATAAGGGTAACTTTTTTTGTTAGCTAAAAGACGATTTATAATAGATCAATTTTTCTGTAAATAAACTATTATATTTTATTGAAATACTATTCATAGGACTTACTTATAGCATTAAATACTAGATTAATTATCATACATCTTCCATTAATTCATAAAAATAGCAATAAGTAACATATTGAAAATCAATGAATAATAATATTATTAATGATTTTTTTATCTATTAATACCCTATTAAGATAAAAGTAAATATTAGTTAGTAACCACTTTTTAAAATTGTGTATCAAATACTAATTGGTAAAACTTTTTAATGAATGAAATGAAAATATTTAAACGCTTTGAAGATCTGAGATCTATGCTTTTACCATTTATCTCTATTCTTCTATTAACAACAAATCTATTCGCACAGACTGATAAGCACCTCATTACCGGTGAAGTAATTGGTGAAGAAGATGCGTCTCCATTGCCAGGGGTTAGTATTATAATTAAAGGTACTACGACAGGTACAGTTACAGATTTTGATGGTAATTATTCTATTGAAGCAAGTAACGATGATATCCTTATCTTCTCTTATATAGGCATGCTTCCTCAAGAGGTAAAAGTCGCCAACCAATCGGTAATTAATGTTACGCTTGAAGAGGATCAAGTACAACTGAAGGAAGTTGTTGTGACTGCCCTTGGCATTAGTCGTGAAAAAGAAAGCTTAAGTTATGCTACTCAAAAAGTAGATAGCGAAAGCCTTTTGCAAAACAAACAAGCGGATGTAATCACTAACTTATCTGGTAAAGTGGCAGGTGTTCAAATTACGAGTGCCGATTCTCCTACGGGAACAAGTAGAGTGGTGATCAGAGGGGCGACCTCTTTAACGAAAGACAATCAGCCATTATATGTAGTGGATGGTGTGCCTATCGAAAGTGGAGGTGGTGATGCTAATGTAGGAATTTCTACTGAAGGCGATAATTCTGCCAATAACATCGATTACGGTGGAGGGGCCAGCTTTATCAACCCAGAAGATATTGAAGATATTCAAGTCTTAAAAGGAGCGAACGCTGCTGCACTTTATGGTTCTAGAGCATCGAATGGTGTCATTATGATTACCACTAAAAAGAGTGCAAAACAACAAAAAGGTTGGGGTGTTTCTTATGGCATGAACTATCAACTAAGAACGATTAACCAATACCCTGAATACCAAAACGAATATGGTGCAGGTAACGGCTTTAGAATTGGTCAAAACCAACAATATCTAAACGAAGATGGTATTCCAGTGATGTCTCGCTACCCAAGAAGCTGGGGTGGGCCTATGTTAGGACAGAAAGTAATTGCTTATAATGGAGAAGAAGGTCAATATTTACCTCAACCCAATAATATGAAAGACTTCTTCCAAACAGGTAGAAACATGACCAACAGTATTACTTTGCAAAAATCCGATGCCAACGGTTCGTTTTACCTTTCGTATACAAACATGAATGCAAACGATATTATTGATGGTCAAAACGAGCAAATCAGAAATACCATTAACGTTAGAGGAACGAGAAAGCTGACTAAATTCTTAGATGTTGATGCTAAAATGACATTTGTGAATGAGCAAACTAAAAATAGAATGCAAAAGAATGGTAGCCCGAAAAACCCTTATTATGCATTTACCTACATGCACAGAAATGTAAATTTAGATGAATTAAAACCTTGGAAAGATGCCAACGGAAATGAGTTAGGTAGCTTTAATAACTTCTACAATCCGTATTGGGCCATGTATGAGAACACAAACAATGACCAAATGAATAGAGTGTTACCAACGGTAACGTTGAATGCTCAAATTGCGGATGGTTTATCGGTGAAAGGTCGTGTTGGTGGTGATGTTCAATTTAGGCAAGGAGGTATTTTCAATAACGTTGGGGCCTCTTACGATCAAGACGGTAGCTACACTCACTTTAATCGTGATATCCATATTTGGAACTACGAAGCTTTCTTAAACTACACAAAGAAATTAAAAAACTTCGATGTTTTAGTAACTGCAGGTACAAGTAGATTCGATAGAAAATCGAACGTTAGTACTACATCAATTGAATCATTGAGTGCAGATGGAGTAGCAAGTGGTGCCAACGCTGGTGGTTATCCGGTGTTTATTCAGAACGAAGATAATAAACGAATAAACTCTGTTTTTGCGACTTCTTCGCTTGGTTTTAAAGAAATGATCTATTTGGATTTTTCAGCAAGAAACGACTGGAGTTCAACCTTACCAGAAAATAATAATTCATACTTCTATCCTAGTGTTGGTTCTTCTTTTGTGTTTACGAATGCATTCAACATGTCGAGTAGAGTATTTACTTTTGGTAAAGTAAGAGCATCTTGGGCTAAAGTAGGTAACGATACAGGCTTTAACAGATTACATAACACATTCAGTTACGGAGGTATTTACAATGGTGATATGTGGGTGGATAATCAAACTCTCATGAGAAACCCTCAATTATTGCCAGAAACGACTTATTCATGGGAATTTGGTGCCGATCTGAAGTTTCTTGATAATAGAGTGAATTTAGACCTTACTTATTATGAAAATGTCACTACCGATCAGATTATTCAAATTGATGTACCTGCTGGATCAGGTTTCAAACAAAAAATGATCAACGCAGGTGAAATCGAAAACAAAGGTTTAGAAGTTGTTTTAGGTGTAAAAGTGATCGACAAAAAAGATTTTAGCTGGGACATCAATATGAACTGGGCGAAGAACAACAACCTTGTCACTAGGCTATACACAGATGAAGTGACCAATCAGGAAATTAAATCTATTCGATACAGAAGTTATGGTAACTTATCAGTAAATGCAGAAGTAGGTCAACCACTTGGTTTAATTCGTGGTAGTACTTGGAGAAGAGATAAAGATGGAAAACGTTTGGTAGATCAAGCAGGTATTCCAATTGAACATCCTGAGCAAGTACTAGGTAATGCTCAAGCGGATTGGATTGGTGGTATTGGGACCAATCTAAAGTTCAAAAACTTTGATTTAGGTATTCTTGTAGACATCAAAAAAGGTGGAGATGTGTATAGTTTAACGTATTCTAAAGCTGAAACGTGGGGTAATACAATGACTTCTTTAGAAGGTAGAGATGACTTCTGGTTTAGTAGTGTTGTACTTGGAGAAAACAACCAAGAAAGAGCAGGAAACGGTCTTTATGGTTCTGAGTATGGAGATAGCCAAAGAAACAAAGGTGTATTGGTACCGGGAACATATATTGGTCAAAGAAATCCTGATACAGGAGAATGGGAAGCCGTAGCACCAAACACTATCTATGCATCGCCTCAAGCATTCTATCAAATGGGTACAAACAATGCTCAAGAATATAATTTATTTGATGCTTCTTATGTGAAATTAAGAGAAGTATCTATTGGCTATACTATTCCTAGAAAGTTGTTGAAAAACCTTCATATCAAGAGAGCAAGAATTGCAGCAGTAGGTCGTAATTTATGGATCATCCATCAAAATACACCTAAAGGATTGGATCCTGAAGCAGCCTCTTATTCGGGTAACGGACAAGGTATTGAGATGGGATCTTTACCTCCAACAGCAACGTATGGTTTTGACTTTAGAGTAAACTTCTAATTAAAGGGATAATGAAAAATATTGTATATATATTAAAGTTAGCTTTCGTTTCGTTTTTGATTTCAGGTTGTACAGATCAGTTTGATGAAATCAACAGAAACGATCATGAGCATCAAACCGCAACACCAGAATTATTATTTCCAGGTGTAGTGAAAAAAACATTGGATTTTGTCAATGGTCAGATGGAGGACAGAATGTTTCTTCAGTACTCTCACTATGTATCAGTTAGTGGTGGTGATTTTGCCAATTACTTTTACACAGACGTGACTATTTCACAATGGTGGAACAATAGTTATGTGGACATTCTTAATAACAACCAATCGATTATTGATGCTTACAAAGAAGATTCGTTGTATACGAATAGAGTACAAATGGCAGAAATCTGGAAAGGATATGTGATGTCGGTTGTCGTTGGTACTTGGGGACCCGCTCCATATGATCAGGCTTTAAGACAAAGTTTATCGATTGATTATGAAAGCGAGCAAGATATTGTAGAAGGAGTATTGTCACATTTGAATGAGGCCTACATTAAAATGGGTGAAGGTGTGGATACGATGAATGATCCTATTTTCCAAGGTGATATTCAAAAGTGGAGAAAATTTGCCAATACTTTGATGTTGAAGCTGGCTTTAAGATATCAATACACCTCTGCTGAAATTGTTGATTTTGGTAAATTGGCCATGTCAAGAGAAGCCGATTTAATCGCAGATGAATCAGAAACAGTAAAAGCCGCTTGGGGTCCTGCAGAAGAAAACTGGAACCATTTTTACAGAGCGTACATTCATACGAATCCTATTCTATCATTACGTCTAAATCACTTCTTTTTGATGTACATGAGAGATTTGAAAGATCCTAGAATTTCTGCTTATGCTGATGCACCGGTTCAAGACTACATTGTTCAGGATACGGTATCTAGACAAGACGGAGCAGAGTTGGTGATTCAATATGCGGCTCCTTTTGTCGGAAGACCAAAAACACCAACAGCCGATAACAATTGGGCGGTGAACGATCAGTTTAACCCTTATTCAGGTTATGGTCAAGACAGCTACTCAAACATCTCTCAAGAGTATTATGCAAAGGATTTTGCTCCAACGATTATTAGCTATGCTGAAGCTTGTTTCTTAAAAGCAGAAGCGAAGTTATTACACTGGGGAGGTGGCAAAGATGCTAAACAATATTATGAGGAAGGTATTCAGGCTTCGTTAACATCAAAAGGTATGGGCGATAAGTATATGGAATACATCCAAAATGATGGTGTTGCTTGGGGATCAAGTTCAAATGGAGTAAACGATTTTAGAAATATCGTGAATTCAAAAATTGATAGAGGTCCTTTCCAACAAGTGATTACCCAACGTTGGATCGCTTCTTTCTTCCAAGGTTTTGATGCTTGGTGTCTTATCAGAAGAACCAATGTATTTGATGTACCACCTCACTTTAATGCGGTATCAAGAATTGGTTTACCTACTGAAATGCCAGAGAGAATGTTGTATCCAAGTATCGAATCTAGATTGAATAGTGTAGGCTATCAACAAGGATTAAGTTACTTAGGTGGAGTGGATTACTTAGATGTTCCATTGGAATTATCAACACCAAAGACACCAAAAGATTGGAGTAACATGATTCCAACAATGAATACAGAAGCCATTCAGTATTGGTATGGTAACACAATAGAAGAAGTCGATGCTTCTGGAGTAGAATATAGAATAGTTGAAGAACTTTAATATAAAAGAGAAATGAAATCAAAAATATATTTATTACTGATTAGCGTATTGTGCATTTTCTCTTCTTGTACGGAGGAGGAGGTGAATAAAGAGGGGCACCTTATAGATTATGAAATCGAGGAAGTACCTGTAGAACAAGATTATATGGTGGGCGCTTTTTATGCGATCAATACCTTACCTTGGAATGCCAACATTGAAGAAGTACCTGTACTAGGAGAATATGGTGTGGCCGACGAAACGGCCATGAAAGCACATATTGATTGGGCTTCTGATCTTGGCGGAATCGATTACTTCTTGTTCCGTTTTACGAATGCTTCGAATGCTGATGACAAGAATATGTTAAACGCATTTATGGCTCAGAATACGGAGAATAAAATGAAGTTTGCACTTCGTTACAACTTTGGAAACTTGGGTATTAACGAAAAAAATACATTAGAAGACAAAGGTCTTGTAGATGTTTTTATTAATGAGTTTAAGGAAATGATTCCTTATTTCAATGAAGAGAATTACCTAAAGGTAGATGATAAATATGTAGTAAATGTGATCAATGCACATCGTTTCTTTTGTAATGATATTCAAGCAGTATATCAACAATTAAGAGATGAAATGTCGGCTGAAGGTTACGAGTTATACATTATTGGCGAACAATCGGGTTGGGTACCTCCAGCAAGATTCGAAATGTTTTTTGAAGGTGTAATGGATGGTATAGCTCCCACAACCATGTTTAACAACTCCAACTACGATAGACACATTACCTTTCCCCAGATACTTGACCAACATTGGTTATATAGCAAAGATTATTATTTAAATAAATTCAATATCGAGTGGGTACCGACTATTGCACCAGCATTTAATCCTAAAATTCAGAACCCTACAAGTGCCGCTTTCAAACACGACAGAACAGAAACCTATTGGTGGTCTATGTTGAATGTGGCCAAAAAAAGTACAGGTGCACACCGCCTTATTATTATTAACTCTTTCAATGAATGGAAGCAGGATACGCAATTAGAACCTAGTGAAACTTATGGGACATCTTCCCTTGAATTATTAAAACAACAAACAAAACGATAGTAGATAATTATGCGATTTTTTCAATTTTTAATTCTCCCTTTTTTACTCCTCGTTGGGTGTAAAAAATATAACGACAATACGTCGGAGGAAACCACATCGGTATTGTCGTATGTTAACCCATTTATTGGAACAGGTTACCATGGACACACTTTTCCAGGTGCGACTACACCAAATGCATTAGTACAATTAAGCCCGGATACGCGTTTAAAAGGATGGGATGCCTGCGGTGGATATCATTATTCTGATTCTTCTATTATCGGTTTTTCTCATACGCATTTATCAGGTACAGGTATTGCCGACCTAGGAGATATTTTGATTATGCCTTTTACAGGTGAGGCTAAATTAAACATGGGTTCCGCAGAAAATCCAGACGAAGGTTACCGTTCTCGTTTTACTCATGAGAATGAAATGGCCACTCCGGGGTATTATCAAGTAGATTTGGAAGATTACGATATTAAAGCAGAGTTGACAGCTTCTTCTCGTGCCGGTTTCCATCAATATACTTTTCCAGAAGCTGAAAAAGCGGGAATTATACTTGATCTAACGCCTACTTTAGCCAATCACAATAATCCGAAGCATATCATTAATATTGTAAGTGATACGGAGATTTCAGGTTTAAAGTATACAAAAGGATGGGCTAGAGAACACTACGTATATTTCTATGCTAAATTTGAGAAACCATTTACTCATCAAATTTATTCTGGAAATAATAAGGTAGTATCCGATAATTTTGAAGGTAAAAATGCGAAAGCAGTATTAACTTTCTCAACAAAGAATAACGAAGCTGTGAAAGTAAAAGTGGGCATTAGTAGTGTGGATATCGCAGGTGCCAAGAAAAACCTTGAAGCAGAAATTAATCATTGGGAGTTTGATCAAACCAAATTGGAAGCTGAAAAAGCTTGGTTAGAAAAAATGGCTTTAATTGATATCAAAGGGAAAGATGAGAAGCAAAAAGAGATTTTCTATACGTCGATGTACCACGCCTTTATTGCTCCAATGACTTTTTCTGATGTTGACAAACGTCATAGAACAATCGATGGGAAAATTGCAGAGGGAGAATCGTATACTGTATTCTCACTTTGGGATACTTTCAGAGCTTTCCATCCTTTGATGACCATTATTGAGCCAACACAGAATCAAGCATACATCCGTTCGTTATTACAAAAATATGATGAAGGTGGAATTCTACCTAAATGGGAACTTTGGGGAAATTATACGGGAACAATGACGGGCTATCATTCTGTACCAGTGATTGTTGATGCTTATATGAAAGGTCAAAGAGACTTTGATGTTGAAAAAGCATTCGAAGCCATGTTGAAAGCTAGTCGTTTTGATTCAACTTACAACTTTGTGTATCATGATGAGATCATTAAGGAGAAAGTAATGCCAATGGCAAAATACTACAACGATCAACTAGGTTATATTCCTTCAGATTTGGAAAACGAATCGGTTTCTAAAGCTTTAGAGTTTGCTTATAACGATTTTTGTATTGCTCAAATGGCCAAAGAATTAGGGAAAGAAGATATTCATAAAGAATATCTAGAACGCTCTAAGAGATACACTCAATACTTTGATAAAAAGACAGGTTACATGAGAGGAAAATTAAGTACCGGAGGTTGGAGAGAGCCATTCGATCCAAGATATAGTCGTCATAGAAAAGACGATTATACAGAAGGGAATGCTTTCCAATGGAGCTGGTTTGTACCTCACGATGTAGAAGGTTTAACCGAGTTAGTGGGTGGTGAAAAACTGATGGAAGAGAAATTAGATACTCTTTTCTTAACAAGTTCTGAATTGGCTGGAGAACATGCAAGTGCCGATATTACAGGTATGGTAGGTCAGTATGCACATGGTAACGAACCAAGTCATCATATTTCTTATTTGTATAATTACATTGGTGCACAAAGTAAGACGCAGTATATGGTCGATTACTTGTTGCAAAACCACTACCAAGCTACTCCAGAAGGTATTATTGGAAATGAAGATTGTGGACAAATGTCGGCATGGTTCATTTTAAGTAGTATGGGATTCTATCAAGTAAGCCCGGGTACAACTACCTACGCTATTGGTCGACCGCTGTTTGATGAGGTCAATATCAACCTGGAAAATGGAAAAGTATTTACTGTTAGGGCACAAAACAACAGTAAAGAAAACAAATACATAGAAAAAATGATGTTGGACGGTAAGGAATTGACTACTCCTTTTATTCAACATCAAGATATAATGGATGGCAAAACGTTGGAATTTGTAATGACCAACGAACCTCAAGACGGTAAAAAGCTTATCTAATATATCCTTTTGCACAGACAAAAGCAGTACAAATGTACAACTGCTAAAATAAGGAGACACCATAAAACATATCTGTCTAAATTTAAGGCAGATATGTTTTTTGTAGATATACAATAATCAACACAGATATTGTATTTTTTAGACATCAATATAATGATTCTTTCTCAACTCCTGTTACATTAACAAGTGAATTTGTATATTTACATAATCTGAGGAGTGTCCAATTTTTTCTCCTATAAAATATATACTAAGCTTTTGAATTACACGATTTAATACTTTTAATATGAATAGATTTTTATACTATATTTTATTCATTTTACTAACAATATATACTCCACCAATTTTTTCGCAATCATCTGGTTTAAAGTTTGATAATCATAATGTTGAAGTAGATAAACGAAGTGGATTAAAGTTATTAGAAATCGAAAAGGTTGATGTTCAGCATCAAATGCACCTTAGTGCGGATATACTTTTCAATAAATCACCGAATCATTATTTTGGTTATTTACTAAGGATTATTGATGATTCTCATAGAAACATTGATATCGTCTACAATTATGGGTCGAATACATTTAAAGATTTTAGTGTAATTTATGATCATAACATTACCCCCATACAATTTGATTTTTCAACTGAGAATCCACTAAATAAATGGGTGAATTTTGATTTAAAAATCGATGTTTACAAAAAACAACTTCTAATTTCTATAGACGGAAAAGAATACAAGCACAAAGTAGATTTTATGAAGGATTTTAAAAGTCTAAAGTTTTATTTTGGTGCAAATAATAACCCTTACTTCAAAGTACACGACGTCCCTCCTTTTTCTATTCGAGATATTAAATTAAAAGCGGATGATTTACAATTGACTTGGCCTTTAGATGAAGAAAGCGATCAAGTTGCCCATTGTCTTGAAAACGAAAAATACAATGGTAAAGTCATTAATCCTGTTTGGTTAAAAGAGTTTCATTCGACTTGGCATCCTGAATTAAAGAAAGAAGTCTATGGATCATTGTATTATTATGATGATAAAGCAAACACACTATATTATGTGAATAATCAAATGCTTTTTGCCGTAGAAATGTCAACTTTAACAGAAAGCAAGGTAGGAAATATGCCTCTTCCGTTAAAGAGCGATTTGCGTCTTCGTCTATTAAAAATCAATGATCATCAGTTTATTTGTTATAACCTAAGAGACAATTTATTCTATGATTATAACGTCAACAATCAATCAATAAAAAAGATTGAATCTGACTTTCCGAACAATAATTCTACGACACATCATACGGTTTTACATAACGATGGAGATTCTTTGGTGTACTTTTTTGGTGGTTATGGGAACCATGCTTACTCCAATGACTTTGTGAAATATAATGTGAACAACAGTGTTTTTGAAGAAATAAAAATTGAAGGTGATTCTATTTCACCAAGATATTTTACAGCTGTTGGGCAAATTGCAAAGGATAAATTTATGTTATTCGGTGGTTATGGTAGCCGTTCAGGCGTTCAGATTATCAATCCAGAAAATTATTACGATTTATATCAATTTGATGTAAAAACCAAAGAGTTGAAAAATGTACAAGAATGGCCAGTTTCTCAAAAAACAACGGTTCCTTCTAGAACAATTTTATTTGAAAATGATCATCAGCATTTTTACGCTTTAACGTATGATAATCATCGATTTAATAATGAGTTGGAGTTAGTACAATTTGATATTCAATCAGGCACTTCCAAAACAACAGGAAACAAAATTCCTTTTGTATTTAACGATGTGAAAACTGTAGTTGACCTGAAGTATGATCAAAACTTTCAGAAATACTATGCCTTAATTATCGATAAAACGGGAAATAACTCTACACTAGAATTATATGGTTTAGATGCTTTTGGTGGATTAAGTTTTCATAAAGATGAAATCGTTAACGAAGCCACTACACATGGTATGAATTACTATTATCTTGTATTGGTAGCCACTGTTTTAGGCGTTGGAATATTCTTTATTAAGAGAAAGAAAAAAGCACATCTGATAAAAGAAGAAGTGGTAGATAAGGAAGATGATATACCACTTGTTAAAAAAGAAATTACAAAAGAAGAACCCGTTCAAGAAGAAATTGTAAGTCCTGAAGTAAACATCAAAAAAGTAGAAAAAGAAGAAGTAAAAATGCTTTCTACCATTAACTTTTTTGGTGGATTTAGAATTACAGACATTGAAGGAAATGATATATCCAATGAATTCACTCCGTTAATCAAACAGTTATTTATACTTATCAGTTTATCCCAATTCTCTAATGGAAGAGGGGTAACGGTAGAGAAGATGACTAATTTGTTTTGGTATGATATGCCTAAAAATAAGGCAAGAAATAACCGAAGTGTAAACATCACAAAACTGCGTCATCTGTGTAAAAAAATTGGAGATGTTCAGTTGGTGAAAAATGGAGACTTCTGGCAATTTGAGTATAGCGATAAGGTCAACTTTCCAATATTTGAGTTGAAAAATCTATTAGATGCTGAAATATCAAAAGACAATTTATTGCAAATTACTCAGATTATACAGAATGGTAAATTATTATTAGGGACAAACTACGAGTGGTTAGAGGAAATACTCTCCTCCATAGTGAATGATATTATTGAAACTTTGTATGAGTATCTTATTACTGATCAATTGGACTTGAGTCATCAGGAAAAGGTAAAAGTAAGTGATTTGATTTTAAAGTATGACCCTTTAAATGAGGAAGCCATACAGATAAAATGTAAGCTGTTGTTATCGCATGGTATGCACAGTACGGCAAAAGATATTTTCGAAAAATTTACTCAGGAATATGAATTGCTATACGATGAACCGTTTGAAAAATCGTATGCAGATTTCCTAAAGAATGTAGAGGATAAGTTTATCTAACAAGTCCCTCAAAAAATAATGATAAGAAGAACCCAAGTTTCTATTAAAAAACGATTAATGGGTTCTTTTTTTTATATGATTAACAACCTATTAAGTAAAAATTAGCATTGTCGGCCTTTGTTTGTACTCATTAATTAATGAAATGAAATACCGTAAGAAATGAAAAAACTAATTTTACTATGTACTTACATTTTTCTTCAGTTCACAGCTATGGCTGGAGAAATACAAACGCTAAATCACCCCAATAAAGTCTATTCGGGGACACCCTTCGGATTGGAAATCAAACTTTTTATTCCAAGCGGAGAGGCTTTCAACAACAACGACGCACTTCAAGTAAAATTTGCTTCTGGAGAAGCATTTACAACAGTAGCTTGGAAACAAGCAGCGGCAAAGAGTGTGAGTGGTGGAAAGGAGTATACACTGACTGCAACTCCTTTGGCTAGTGCTTCTACAGGCGACAAAACGATGTATGTTAAGTTTGGGTCTAATCCTCAAGCGACTTCATCTATTAAGGTAAATGCAAACGTATTACTTGGTGGAGCAAGAATAACAGTGGGTTACCAAGGTTGGTTTGGTACGCCTAATGATGGTTCATTAAATCGATGGAATCACTGGTTTGAGAATAATAACGATCAAAATCACCCTACACAAGACCTTTGGCCTTTAGTGAATGAGAGTGATTACCCTGACCGTGAGAAAACGGATATTACCATGAATAATGGATCGGCTGCCTATTTGTACTCTAATGCAGATCAATCGACTGCCAATACCCATGTTTCTTGGATGTCGGAATACGGTTTACAAGCTTTCTTTGTCGGACGTTTCTTGGAACCACTCGCCAACAATACCAACTTTAAGAATTTTAGAAATACAGTAATGCAAAAAATGTTGAATGCGACTAACAATGATCAGTATGCATCTCCAGATTTGAGAATTGCTATATTTTATAACCTAACGACCAATCCGAATGCCGATAACGCAGACACAAGAGATTATCTTGAAGAAATGTGGGAGGATTGGAAAGACGTGGTCGATAATAAAGATTGGGTATCAAATCCAAGATATTTGATGAAAAACAATAAGCCGGTGCTACGAATTTATGGTATTGGTTTTAAAAATAGACCTTCGGGGATTACCGCTGCAGAAGCAAAAAATACGATCAGAAGATTTACAGATCCTACCCACCCGGAGTACAAAGAAAAGTATGCAGCCTATATTATTGGAGGTGTACCAAGTAAGTGGCATGTGGGTGGTGGAGATTCATTCACTTCAAACGATTGGAAAGAAGTGTACGAGAGTTATGACATGATTCAGCCTTGGTTAGTGAATCGTTATCAATCGGATGGAGGAGTAGATAACTGGACCAAAACAGTTCTTATTCCGGATATGGTTCGTATTAATGAGCTGCATAGTGAAGGAAAATCGGTAGGTTATTTGCCATTAATTTTCCCTGGTTTCTCATGGTACAATATCAACGGTGCATATAATGTCACACCAAGAAATGGAGGAGAG
This sequence comes from Flammeovirga sp. MY04, assembly GCF_001682195.2. Classification (NCBI taxonomy): domain Bacteria; kingdom Pseudomonadati; phylum Bacteroidota; class Cytophagia; order Cytophagales; family Flammeovirgaceae; genus Flammeovirga; species Flammeovirga sp. MY04. Next base: position 2,079,685 of record NZ_CP003561.2, on the reverse strand, counting down.
TTTTTCTGGAGACAAGCCTATAAGTTCCTAGAAGCAGGTGCTCAGAACTTAATGATTGCCAATTTTGATGAAGTAGATGAAGGAACAGCAATCTATAAATGTGTGACAAGCGAAGCACAGACTCCAGATGTTGATCAATTTACTGCAGATAGAAAATTCTTGCACTTAAATTCTGATAATTGGAAAGGAAATACGTATCCTGCTGATTGGTATTTAAAGGTGACTAGAGAAATCAGAAAAATGGTATTGGGTACTATTCCAATTCAATCTACTTTACCTATTTCTCCGGATAATTCAACACCTACGCCTCCAAGTTCAGAATTACCTACTGACCTTGTTCTAGTAAAAAATAGAGCAGCAGGTTTAGGGTTCAGACCACAAGAAGTAGAAACAGATGCCAAAATATATTATGGAAATGCCGACTGGGTAGGTGATTTTATGAGATGGGAAGTAGAAGTAATCGAAGCCGACACTTTCTATCTTATCAACAAGGCGATGGATCAGAAATTATGGGCACCAAATGGAGCAGACGGAAATTTACTTCTTAAACCAAAATCGTGGACGGGAAATAAAACACGTTGGTTTATCGAGAAAACAGATGATGAACACTTTTATCTAAGAAATTATGCTTCAAGAAAATACGTTACTGCGGAAAGCAATTCAGAAGGAGCGTTTATCAAAGAAACAGATTTTATTGATAATAATACGATTGAATGGTATTGGAGAGATCCTGCATCAAACGGAAGGGATAGTGTGATTTCTGATGTAGAAAATAATCATCAAAATAAATTGAAAGTATATCCTAATCCAGTGAAGAATGTGCTTCATATTTCAGAAAAATCAAATTATAAGCTATTTAATTTAATTGGAATTGTCTTGGCTGAAGGAAATGGAGATCAGATTGATGTAAGTAACTTAAATAGTGGTGTTTATATACTTTATATAAACGAAACATCCTATAAAATTATCAAACAATAAGACCTATTAATAGCTAATTTTTCTTTATTTAAGCGTTCATTAAACTTTTATTAAAGAAAAATTAGCACTACTTAGATAGTTTTGACTATCAATTGAAACGAAATGAAATTAAAACTTTTTTATTTATAGACATGCACAAGCAAATACTATTTATTCTTTGTTTCTTGGTGTCTGCAAACTTTATTTCCGCCAAGGATATTTATGTTTCAAGCACGGGAGATGATAGTGATGGGACTACTCTAGAAACAGCATACAACTCCATAGAAAAAGCGGTGAATAATAGCGTGAATAATGATGTGATCATTATTGATGGTACTGTTGTTCATCTTAAAGCGATAGCTATTTCTAAAAGCTTAACTTTTAGAGGACAAAATGAGGCCACTTTAGATGCTCAAGGAGGTGTAAAATTCTTTAATGTAACAGCACCAAGCGAAACTTTAGTAATTACTGTAGAAGGTATCAGTTTTAAAAACGGTAATGGTAGCTTCAATGGAAATGAACAGATGGGAGGTGGTTTCTTAATCAATACTAAAGGAACACTTCATTTTGAAGCTTGTACTTTTGAAAATAATACAGCAGCAAAAAATGGTGGTGTTTTCGGTGTTCAAAAGGGTAACCTTAGTTTTGTGAAATGTACATTTAAAAATAATAATCTTCCTGGAAAATTCTCTGGAGGTGCTATATATGGTGACTTAATTGCCACAGAAAAATTTAACTTAACGATTTCAGAATCATTATTCGAAAATAATACGACAGATAATCATGGTGGTGCTATTGGTTTAGCTATTAAAGCAACTGATCCAAGTTTAGTGAATGTAAAAGTAAGGAATACTACTTTTTATAATAACGCGGTATCATTATCTGGGGGAGCATTTTTTATCGCCAACCAAGGGGTGGGTAATGTTACTTTCGAAAATGTAACCATGGCGAACAATTCATCAGCAAATAATGCAGATAATTGTGGTGGACTTCGTTCACTAAATACTGCTGTTAATATTGCTATTAATAATTCTATCTTATTTGATAATTATAGCACAGGAGATGTAGCAGCTGATTTATCAGTGGATGAAAGCACAAATGTGACGTTGAATAATAGTATAGTCGGTACTGTAGTGGAAGAAGACAAAGCGAATCTTACCATAAATAATTCTGCTATTGGTACTGTGAATGGATCAACAATAAAAGATATACCAGATTTTACTTTTAATGCTTACGCTGATGGAGTGATTGGTTTTGCTCCAACTGCCCTCGCGGTAAATTACGGTGATGCTTCATTATTAAGTGGTGTGACTGAAGAAAATATACTCATCGACCAAAGAGAGTATGTTCGTATTGCAGAAAACGGAAAAGTAGATTGTGGTGCTTATCAAATTAATGCGACTACTACTTTAGAAGATTATTTAAATGGGGGAGGAACAGATCCTGATCCGGACCCTGATCCAGATCCAGACCCTGATCCTAATCCAGATGACCAAATCGAAAAAGTATTTGTAAGTCACGATGGAGATAATGCAAATGATGGAGCTACTCAAGAAACAGCAGTAGCGACATTAAAAGCGGCTTATGATTTGGTACAAAATGATGGTGAAATCGTATTGAATGGTACGGTTAAACATCAAGAAGCTTTTGAGTGGACAAAGAGTGTAATGCTTGTTGGTGAAAACAATGCAGTGCTTGATGCTGAAGGAAATACTAAATTCTTCAACTTTACTTCAGATGATGAAAATGTTCATTTACATGTGAAAGATATTCAGTTTATCAATGGTAATGGATCTTTCAAAGGAGATGCGCAACAAGGTGGTGCTTTCTTAATTAGTGGTAAAGGTAAAGTAACCTTAGAGAATTGTGTGTTTGATGGTAACTCAGCCGTTGTAAATGGTGGAGCCATCTCTATCCAAGAAGGTGAAGTCATGATATTGAAATCCACTTTCATGAATAATGCTACAGTTGCATCTGGTAAAAGTGGTGGTGCTTTGTATATGAATCCAAGCGCAGGGAATGTTGATGTAAAAATCATTCAATCATTAGTGAAAGAGAATAGCTCATTACAACATGCTGGTGCAATGATGCTAGAAGCGAGTAATGATGTAAATGATTCAAAATTGTTTGTTCAGAATTCAACTTTCTATAAAAATAACGCAACAGCAGCAGGTGGAGGTATCTTTATCGGAGGTGCTAATACGACAGAGAACTCTATCGTTCGTTTTGAAAACGTGACGATTGTAGGGAATCATACTACAAATAATACAGGTAATAGTGGTGGACTTAGAATTGCGAATAAAGTACTTGATGTAGAAGTTGTAAACTCATTGATTTACAATAACATGTCTAACTCAGGCAAAGCGAATGAAGTAGAATCGAACCTAAGTGTTATCGCCAACGACAATGAAAAGGTAAAAGTAATGTCCAGCTTAATTGCCACTGTAGTGCTCACAAATGGAAAAGAATCTATTGTAGCAACCGACTCAAAATACGGTACGGTAGCAGGTACAATTACGAGCGATGTTCCAGTATTAAATCTGAATGAAATTAATGACAAAGGTGTGGTAGGATTTGGAGAAAACGCATTAGCTGTAAACTTTGCAGATGCTTCTCTATTCACTAAACAAAATGGTTTCATCATTGATCAATTAAATCATTTAAGATTACAAGAGGATGGTAAAATTGATGTGGGTGCTTTCCAAAGAAACGGTCGTGCTGATGCCGATGAAGTTGCCAACGATACTACACCTCCAGAGAATCCTACGAACCTGGAATTTACAGAAGTGATGATGGATGCGTTGACATTAAGCTGGGTACACTCAGTAGACGATGTAATGGTGAGTCATTATGAATTGACATTGAATGGAGGTGAAGTCGTAAAAACATCAAACAACTCCTATACATTTGAAAATTTAGAAGAAAGTACGGTCTATGAAATCACGCTTCAAGCATTTGATTTCGCTGGAAATTCTTCTGGAATTGAAACTATTTCGGGAAGAACAGATGGTATCGTAAGTGCTTTAAAACCAATGAATGTCAAAGTATCTGATATAAATAGTAACTCTGCAGTAGTTACTTGGGAAGTATCAGAAACTTGGGGGCTTACCTTTACTGTAGACGTGCATGGCAATTGGTTTAAGACAGAAGAAACAAGTTTGGTTATCGAAGATTTAAGACCAAACCAAGAATATACCATCTCAGTATTCTCAGAAAACCAAGTAGGTGATAAATCTGAAGTGAGTGATCTTATCACTTTCAGAACTACAGAAGATATACCAACATCTATTGAAGATTTGGATCGATTTGAAGTAAAAGCTTATCCGAATCCATCTAGTTCTTCAATGGAAGTAACTACTAATAATACCATTTCTAAGTATCAATTATTTGATATAAAAGGACAGTTAATAATAGAAGGTAAAGTACTTGCTAATGGCTTTACACTACCTAAACAGACAACAGGCTTTTATATTCTTAAATTAATGATGGATGATCATATTGTGACGAAGAAAATCATCTTTAATTAATTAGAATACTTTTTAAACTATCGCTATGATGTTTAAAAGTGACTACTTTTCAGTAATAGATTAACAAGTGTACACGGATTAAGGTAGATGATTTACCTTAATCCGTTTTTTATTAAAAATCAGATGAAAAAATACATTCTAATACTCTTTTATTTCATATCCATAAGTTTAGTTGATGCTCAAAATAGCACTACTGTAACTTCTTTTATCAGTTGTTCTGATCAGGAATTAGATCATATTCGACAAGATGTTTTTGATAGTAAAACCAAAAAAAATAACATTAATGAAAGGTTTGGGGCTCTTGTTCGTTTATGGAGGTTATATAGAAAACAAGGATTTGATATGCGACCTTTTGATGCTGTAGCCAATCAATTATTAATGGTGAAGAACGATCAAAAGAAGTATGCACTTATTGATGAAGGTTTCGCAGTTTTAGAACAAATTATAAAAAATGGAGAAAGGATTCCAGAGATAAGAGGTACAAAATCGTTGGCATGGAATACGAAGACAAATTGGCCTTACTATCATGGAATAGACGGTCATCAGGCAGGGAATACTACCGATATTGGACCTCAAACGGGTAAAGTGATTTGGAAGTTTCCTAAGCGAAATGGGTGGAAAGCGTCGGCCATTGTGAAGGATGGAAAAGTCTATTGTTCGGGTGCTGATTCTGAGATTATTGCCTATTGTCTGGATGAAAAAACAGGGGAAATTCTTTGGAAGGGCAAACGATTTTCTGATAGTTTTTATCATACAGCCGGCAGTAAATACAGTCCTTTATTATCAGGTAGTAGTTTGATTATCAAGACATCTGGTTGGATACATTCTTTTAATACTCAAACAGGAAAGCATCTATACTCTAAAAAAGCGTTAGGTCAGAAGAAAAACAATTCATCAAAAGAAATTATACTTCATCAATTATGGGATAGAGTAATAGTAGCAAATGAAGTAAGTACTGGGGATAAAGTTTGGAGTTTAAATGTTGAAGGGCGGTTGAATGCTGATCCTATTCAAGTAGATACCTTTGTCTATTTTACTACAGATAAAAATACCTTGTTCAAAGTAGATAAAAATACTGGTTCTGTACTTTTTAAAAAATCGTTTGATGAGACCTTAAGAGGTAAAATTTCCATTCAAAATCAATTAATAGTATTACAAAATAAAGAGCAAGAATTATTTGCTTTTGATGAACAACAACAAACTGTTCTTTGGAAAAACTCAGATCAGAAGGAAAAGAATTTGAGAAGTTACGAATTCTACTCTGAAGGTGTATTTCATCAATCTGATATGATTATTGGAGGTTCTGATCAAAAAATTTATTGTTTTGATGTTGTTTCAGGTCAGAAGAAATGGGATATATCAACAAATGATTGGGTAAGATCGAAGCCCAAAATTTTTGATAATCATGTCTACTTTGCAGACTTATCGGGCCATGTGTATAAGTATCGTTTAAGAAAAAAATCTCCTAAAAAAGTATGGACTAAGAAAATTAGTGACCATGGTTTTATGGCAGATCTACAAGTAAACAATCAAGGGGTAGTATGCAGCGATCGCAACATGATGTTATATTCTCTAAGCCTTAATGATGCACAAGTAAATTGGAAACATAGTCAGTTGGATGGCGTATGGAAAGAGGATCAATTTTATGCATCGGGTGAAGTATCTGGTCAACAAGCCTCTCCAACAATTGTCGATGGAAAATTGTACATAAGCAGTCCTGATGGTTTTGTAAATGCTATCGATGTGGAAACAGGAAAGGAATTATGGAAATTTGAATTGAAAAGCAGTAGTTCTACCACTCCAGCAGTAGCAGAAGGGAAGGTGTTTGTCGGACAAACCTATGGCAGTTTTGGTAAATATTATGCTTTAGACAAGGATACCGGACAGCCTGTTTGGGAAACAGAAGAACTAGATGATGTATGGATTGGAGCTGGTTATAAAAATGGGAGAATTTTCTTGGGAAATATGGATGGCTACTTTTTTAGTGTGGATGCTTCTACAGGAAAAATTTTATGGAAGTATTACACCTCAAAAGATACTCCGAATGAAGATAAACCCTTAACCCAAATGCGACATGGTTGGCCTGCAGGCGTATATTGTAATCCGATTATTCATGAGGATATTGTCATTACAGGCTCTTGGGCAGGATATTATTTTTGTTTCGATCAGAATACAGGAAAGCTAATTTGGAGAACAAAAACACAACCTGATCATGGAAAAGGAGGATTACCGGATTCTTCCGCTCCTGTGTTGTTTAAAAACAAAATATACGTGCAAGAAGCGGGAAATAGACTTACTGCATTGGATTTACTGACGGGCAAAAAATTGAAAAGCTGGAAAGTAACACCTGGTTTTTTACAAAACGGAACTGTAGCTGTTAATTCAAATATTATGGTAGGTTCTTGTATTAGAAGCGTGACCAAACTTCCTTATCAAGCAGATATTGTCGCTTTTGATCCCTTTTCTAAAAGCCTTGATCCGATATGGACCTACAATGGAGGTGGAGGTTTAACAGCAAGTGTTTTGACGGATCAACATATCATTTTTGGTTCTTCAGCAGATCCTTTTCTTACTTGTTTGGATTTTGAAGGAAAAGTGATTTGGAGAACATACGTAGGGGGAATCATGTTAGAAAGTGTGCCGAGTATTTATGGTAATAAAGTATTTGCTTTAATTAAAAATGGCTATTTGTATGCTATAGAATAAAGGCAACTTGTGATATATAAAAAGGAGGTAGTTTAATCAAAAAAATTAAACTACCTCCTTTTTTATTCTCTTGAACTTATCAAATTATTATTGACTATTTCTGAGGTTGACTTTCCATCAACTCACTTCGTTTCTCTAACATCTTTTTACCTTCTTTGGCTAACCACAGCATATGATCTGAAGGAAGGCCTTCATTATCAATCATACGAACACCTTGAGGTATCTTATTGCTAATTTTAAAGAAACAAGTGGCTTCATCTAGTTCATCAAACATACCAAGATACACCATCTTTACATTGGCTTTGGAAGCACTGTATATTTGTTGCCAAAAGTAATGACCTTTCTCTCTAGGAATATGATTAAACGGCTGATCAGGATATAAATTTGACCAACTGAAGCCTGGGCTAAGCACAGGCATAAAATCAATATTATTAGCGTCACACCACTCTTTGTCGGCTTTCATCAAAGGATATACTTTTTTGATACTTTTGTTATTAAATCGACCGGTGTACCAAGGTAAACAGATATCGCTTTCTTTAATTAATTCGTGTAATAGCGGATCACTTTTCGAATCTTTAATTCCTTCTCTCCAATAAGTAGGAACACCAATTAGAATAGAACAACCACCATAAACAGGGTCGTTTTTTAAGAAATCAATTATTTTCTGACAGTCTTTTAGATCGTATTTTCTTTTCGTTCCCGTTGGATCAAATCCTACGCCCCAAATCGCTACCAATGGTTTCTTATCATGACCCAAATAAACATCACCATTTTTAGAAGTTAATTTCAATTCATCTACAAGCGATTTCCAATCATTGATAAGGGTGTTGACACCATCTTCTCCAACAATGCCAGTCAAATCATACATCACCGAAATAGCTCTTCCGTGTTTTCTAGAAGCATCTACTGCATTCTTTAAAACTGTATTGTAGTTGTTTACTTTTTTAGGACTCTTTAATGCAGTCACAAATCGTTGCATAAAGGCCGCATCAATATCGTATTCTTTCATCCAACGGAAGTGAATATCAGAAGTAGCGGGGTGTACTGAAGAAAAAAGCTGAGCAGTCGATCCATCTTTAAATTTTAAAGGAGTATCATAGAGTGCTTCTTTAGGAAATTCTGATACATCCGGCCAAGCTTCAATTCCCATTTGCGTAGGAGAAATCTCACCGCCTTTATGGAAATGTCGCTTGTAATGTTTCCACCCTAGTTGACTACCATCAGTTGGTGTATTGAACCAGCCTTGGTACCCAGTGTACACCGACATATTTTCGGTAGTGTTTTTAAACACCTTATTGTGTTTGTTTTTTTTCTTGTATGCTTCACCCTCTTCATCTATTATCGAAAAAGAAGTCAAAGCTGTGATGATGCCTATCAGAAGGATTAGTTTTTTTAATAATTCATTCATCTTATTTCAAAAAGTTATTGTAAAACCTAAAAATAAATGGGAGGGCATAAAGGATGCTTAATATAGGATTAATGCTCATAATATTTATTTATGATATCAAAATAGGGTATTAATTAATGATTTATTAGGTAAAATTTAATTAGTGACACCTAGTTTTGAAGTGAACTTTAATTTTTGATGAAATGAAAGCACAAACGATTTTTAGTACACTAATTCTATTTTTCTCAACAACTTTTTTTGTTTTAGCACAAGAGAAAACATATCACGATAATATTGTGATCAATATCTCAAATGAGGTATCAAAAGACTTAAACGTTTCTAAAGATGTCATTAAGTTATGGAGTAAAATACAAGCGGATAACACCAAAAACAATAAAGATATTGCCGCACAAAATTTCCCTCCAAAGAAAGCACAATTGATGCGTTGGACCAACAACAGTCATAATAGTGCAAAAATTGATGAGTTGTTAACACCTGCTCAACAAGAAAAACTTATTATGTATAAATACACTGTGGTAAAGCAGAGGGAGAAAAAATTTATTGATAAAAAAGGATCAACGCTTAGTGGTGATCAAGTAGATTTTATTTTCTTAAACTTTCAAGAGATAAATCAAGCAGTGGCTTTGACCGACTCTAAGAAAGCCGATGTAAAATCTTTGGTGGAACAGTATAAGTCTATTCTACGAATTATTAACTCTGCAGATTTATCAAACCCTAAGAAAAGGGTGAAACGTGATGAGCAAATTCATATTTATAATGAAAGGTTAAGATCTTTAGTGACAAGTGAAGAATGGTTTAAAATAGAATTGGCAAAATTCAAAAAGAGTCAAAAAATTGATGAAATTAATTATAATAGCCTTAAAGGGCAAAAAGTATAATTCATGTAGTACTATCATAATGTAGATCATATAGTATAAAGAGAAACGGTGAATTGCTGTTTCTCTTTTTTATAAAGGGAAGATTTTAAAAGCGAAAAGGCTGTCTCAAAATAGATGAGACAACCTTTTACTATATTTATATAAGAATTAGTAATTCGATTTACTTAAATACTATTTATATAATTCTCCAACCGCTTTCAACATATTCGATTTATTGATATTGTGTTGTACTTTAGAATCAATAAAATCAGCATACGCTTGTTGCCAATTGATTTGTGCATTGATCACTTCGATAATTGGAGATAAACCATCCTCATAACGATCTGTAATCAAACGTAAGTTTTCATCGGCATTGGCCAAAGAGCTTCTCGTTAATTCTACTCTTTTTGAGGCCTCGTCTAATAAATATCGTGCTTGGTTAACGTCAAGAATCACCTGATCAGTCATTTTTTCTTTCTGAAGAATCGCTTGTTCCGTGGCGATTTGTCTAGCTGCCAACTCACGTTTCTTTTTGCCACCATGATAAATCGGCATGGCAAATCCAGCCCCTGCATAATAATTGGCTTCCATGTTTCTGCCAAACTGAGGCGATGGAGCTCCGTATAAACCTTTGGCATACACATGTACTCTACCCTTATATTTTGATGCCGTAATACTTTTTAAAGCATTTTTCGCTCTAATATCAGCTTCTGCTTGTTGTAATTCAGCTCTTTGAGAAAGACCTAATTCGACAATGCTATTTTCTTCAAAAATAAATTCGGTAAAGCTAATCGAGTCCATTACCTGAGTTGGTGTTTGCACTTCCACACCCATCATTCTGTTTAAGGACATGATAGAAACTTGTAATCTATTTTCGGCTTTTAATACCTCAAGGTCGGCATTGTTTAGCTTCACTTGTGCCATTAAAACATCGTTTTTACTTACCACCTGAGCATCGTACTTATTGGTCGCTACCGTCACTAATCTTTCCACTGATTCCTTGTATTGTCTCGTTAGAGCCAAATACTCTTTCTGTCCAACTGCTGCCCAATATTGCTGATCAGCATAGAACACCAACTCACTACCTGTTAAAGTCGTCATGGCTATTTGAGCATCTTTTTGCGACTCTGCATATTTGATTTGCGATTTCACACGACCACCATTAAAGATATCTTGGCGGATAGTCACGTTCGCATTGTAGTTATGCTGAATTGGCAACCACTCATCAGCGGGAGCACCCACAGGTTTTAAATTACTGGGATCGAAAGGACGACCCGTATAATTGTATTTTACCCCAGCATCGATTTTCGGACCTTTATCCGATTTAGCTGCTTTAATATTTTCTTCTGCAGCATCGATACCCATTTTCGCCGAACGAATGTCTTGGTTATAGTGCAAGACTTTCTCTCTATATTGATCTAAGTTCATCACCTCCTGAGCATTGGCCATACGACCAACACCCAAGATGATTAACATGGAAATAATTATTTTTTTCATGATAGTTGAGGCTTTTTTAAATTGAAGAAAATCGCATAAAGAATCGGTAAGACGATCAGCGTGGCAATGGTTGCGGCAAATAAACCACCCATAATTGCAGCCGCCATTCCTCCAAATAATGGATCTTTGATGATTGGGGCCATACCTAAAATGGTCGTGGCTGCCGCCATAGCTACCGGAATAGTTCTTGATAAAGCCGACATGATGAGGGCATCATATTCGCTCAGTCCATTATCAATTTCTATTTCGATTTGCTCGACCAGAACGATGGCATTTTTAATCACCATACCGACGAGTCCCAATAGACCAAGGATGGCCATAAATCCGATCGTTTGTCCGAAAACCTTCATTCCTAAGATGATGCCTACCCAAATCAGAGGTAAAATACCTAGGATAACCAAAGGTTTTCTGAAGCCTTTGAAAAGGATCAATAAGACAGCAACCATTAATACTGCTGCAATTGGAAGGGGAGCAGAAATGGCCTCATTGGATTGTGTTTGATAACGTTTTAAGCCATCCCACATCAAAGTATATCCTTCTGGAAGTTCCATCTCTTCGATAAGTGGAACAATCTCAGCTTCTACTTCTGGAGATTCAAAACCAAACTCTACATCACATTGTGCGGCAATCATTCTCTGACGGTTGAATCTCCACAACCAAGCCTCTTCGAAACCCACATCATAGCTGTCCACCAACTGATCCATTAGGATTGTTTTTCCGTCTTTGTTGATCACTGGGATGGTTCCCAAATTGTTGTTATCGTAGGATTCTCTGTTGGCATCTTTCACCAAAATCGGCATTCTTTTATCTCTTTGGCGGTATTCTCCAACATTTACACCTTCGCGCATCATACGAGTTGCTGTGGCAATATCGCTTTTAGAAACACCCGCTCTTCTTGCTTTTTCTTCAGAGTATACTGGACGTAGATAAGGCGTTTTTTCTCTCCAGTTATCACGAACATTTTGTGCCGTTGCTACTGTACGCATTCTACGTTTTGCCTCTTCTGCCAACTCTCTTAATACTTTAGGATCAGGTCCCATAAAGCAGGCTTCCAATTCAGCTCTTGGTGTAGGAGCTGCTTTAAAGAATTGGAAAATAGTCATGGCTTGAGGTAAGTTATTTGCCGTATATTCTCTAGCTCTTTTAAGTAATCCTTCTACTTGATCAGGAGAATGAGTTTCCACTAAGAAGGAAGCCAAGTTCTTTGTATTGGCCCAAGAAACAGAAGCTAAATAATATCTCGGAGGAGTACTACCAATGGTAATCGATACTGTTTTTACTTCCTCTTGTTCCAATAACCAATTTTCTAACTGTTTGGTATCTTCATACGTAAAGTTGATAGGGGCATCGTTCGATAACCAGTACTCGATTTTAAATAATGGTTTTTCTACAAATGGGAAAAACGATTGTTTTACGCTGTTTCCCCATAGGACGAACAACATAAAGATGCCCACTACACCAGATAAACTCCACCATCTTTTTTCAATCAATTTCTCGATTAACTTCTTATAGGCTTTAAAGAATTTACTGCTGTACGGATCAGAAGTTTCTTTCGGTTTTTTCAACATGAAATCACCATAAACTACCGTCTGTGTGAGTGCAAATACCCAGCTTAGTAAAAGTGAGATCGATAAAACATAGAATAAAGGTTGGATGGTTTCTGCCGTATCATCTGTGGCCATAGCCAATGGTAAGAAAGAGAAAATGGCAATAAATGTAGCACCAAATAGACCCCATTGTGGCACCGACGCGCCTTTGACTAAAGCCTCCTTTTTCTTCATCCCTTTTTTCATGGAATTGATGGCGTTATCGGCCACCACAATGGCGTTATCTACCAGCATACCCATTGCAATAATGATAGCAGCAAGTGTAGTACGGTTCAATGTTAATCCAATTTGCTCCATGAATACCAACGTGGTCACAATGGCAAATACTAAACTAGAACCAATCAATAAACTTGGGCGAAGCCCCATAGCGAACACTAGGATTAAGACCACAATGATCACAGACATGATCAAGTTATCGATGAAATCCATATTGGCATTTTGCGCCACTTCATTTTCATGATACAGTCCTACTAATTCTAAGCCTACAGGAATTGTTCCTTGAAGTTCATCTAACTTATCGTTCAAACTTTCTCCAGTGTAAACGATATTTTGTCCCGATTCATTGGCAATAGCAATACCGATTGCCGGCTTACCATTCACTCTCATCAAAACGTCTGCAGGATCTTGGAAACCTTTTGATACCTCTGCAATATCACTTAATCTAAACTGACGGTGATTCTCATCGATAATCAAGTTTTTGATATCCTCTAAAGATTGAAAAGCATTGGTAGCATCAATCTTTAATTTTGATCGACCAGTATTAAATGTACCACCATCCACAATTTTATTGTGCTTTCGGATCGTCTCAAATACTTGTTGAGGACTGATGCCCAAATTCGCCAATTTACTTTGATCAATCTCTACATTAATCACCGGTTGTTGCTCACCATATAATTCCACTTTCGATACCCCTTTGATGGGTTTGATCGACTTTTGGATATAGATGGCATAATCTCTTAAAGTAGTGGCATCAATTCCTTTTTCAGCAGTTAATGCGTAGTACATACCCAATACATCACCGAAATTATCGTTAATGTTTACCGGTCCTGCACCCTCTGGAAGGTTTATTTCGGCATCACGAACTCTTCTTCGAATTTCATCCCATTTCTGTTGAAGTTGAGATGGATCGTAGTTAGGAACAATCTCCACATCGATTTGAGAGATGCCTCTTCTAGATTCTGATTTTATTTGTTTTAAGTGACCTACTTTCTGAAGTTCTTTTTCGATCACTTCTGTAATCAATTCTTCTACTTCCCATTGAGAAGCCCCTGGATATTCCGTTGTAATAATCACTTGTTTGATAGTGAAGGGAGCATCCTCTTGTTTTCCTAAGCTGAAGAAAGAGCTAATTCCAGCTACAAGTAATACCACTAGAAAAAAGTGTATTACTTTTTTATTTTTGATAGCGTATTCTGATATACTCATCTTCTTATTGTTTAGCTATTTCTGATGTTGTCGGATTGAAATCAAGTACTCTCACTTTCTGACCTTCTGTCAATAAATGACCACCAACTTCTACAATTTGATCACCCGCCTGAATACCTGATACTACTTGTACTTGGTCATGACCTTTCAAATCACCCAATATCACTTTATGACTTTTTACCGTATGAGATGCGGCATCATATACCATCACAGAATTTCCATTATTTGATTGAACGATTGAATGAATTGGGATCAAATAAAAATCATCCTCATCAATGGTAGATTTTAATTTCATTTCTACGTTACAAGTCATTCCAGAACCAATTGGGAAAGTGTTTTTGTATTTCTTAGCATCGTCTATAAACAGATAAACAGGGAATCCTGATGCATCTTCAGAATGTGCACCTACCTCTTTTAAAGAAGCTTTGAATTGTTTACCAGGATAGGCATTAATGGTTACTTTATACTCATCTACCTTGTCGATGAAGCGAACAAAATTTTCAGGAATATTGAATTTCACTTCAGTATCTGAAAAGTCCAGAAGACTTACAATACCTTGTTTCGCACGTACTTCTTGATAATTCTCCACTAATTTTCCAGATACCACAGCATCAAAAGGAGCATACACTTTTGTATCCTTTAGTGCGTTTTGAGCATCATCGTAATTGGCTTTCGCTACTAAAAAAGCAGCCAATTTTTGATCATACTCATTTTGTGGAATGGATTCCTTTTTTAGAAGACCTTTAAAACGTTGTTCTTCCGCTCTAGCCTGAATAAACTTCGCTTTCTTTGCTTCTAAATCAACTAGAAAATCTCTATCGTCGATTTGAGCAATAAGTTGTCCTTTTTTAATACGTTGTCCCACTTCCGCGTTTAATTTCACTAAAGGACCACCAACTCTAAAAGCCAATGTTGACTCTTTTGTTTCTTTCGTCTTAGCAGGGAAAGTCTTTGAATTAAATAACCCTTCATTTGCAACGGTTAATAATTTTACGGGACGTATAATTTCCTTTTTTTCGGTTTCTTGTTCTGAACAGCCTGTAAATAAAGAGAGCATTACAGGAGCAAATAAGAATGTTAGAATGAATTTTTTCATGTTTCTATTCGTAATAATGAAGTTACGACTATTTGAACGATTGAATAGTATCTGTGTTTAGAGTTGTGAGTTAATAAGTTCGAACGAATGAACAATGATAGGTAGCAGGTAGTAGGTAGGAGGTGCTGAGTTAACGCTCGTTTTTTTAGGTAATAATTAATAACTAATAGGTTAGGGGGTAATGTATCAAAAGCTCAGGGATTTATTCCTGGGGGCAAGGAATTGAAGTAAGAAGGAAGAGGGAAGAGGTAAAATTTAAGCTCGATGGGTTCAATTTAAAATTGGCTATATCAAAAAGCATTTCATCAACTCATCCTCCCCAACGAGGCGGTGTAACCCCTCGTTCTACGAACCGGGTGTATTTATGATTTAAATATGAATTGTAAGTAGTTGATTAACTAATAGATATTATGCTTTCATAAAAGAATTTTAAAACAACAAGTACAAATGAAACCTTTATCCCTTTACTGAATCGAATGTTCACTTAAAAAATGTAAACTATGAAAAATATCATTCTATTCATTTGTGTATTATTTGCTACAAGTTTTTATGCGAATGCCTCTTCTATTGAAATTCTTGAGAGAGAAACTAAAATTGTAAAAGGTGAACCAACGACTACAGTAGTTGTTGTCAAGAAAAAGCGTAGAGTAAAAAGACGAGCAGTGAGGAAAAGAGTAAGAGCGCGTCAGATCAGAAGAAACAGATTGTAGTTTTACGAATACCTAATGATTGAAAACAGTTTGAGGGAAATAAAACATAAGGGTGATTAGTAATAATACCACCCTTATGTTTTAATGCAATATTTTCAGTATCAAAATAAAATACCCTCATTTAGTAAGTCCTAAGGAAAATAATATCTTTGTCAGATCAATAACAAACAAAAGATGATGAAGATTAAAGCAATAATTTTTGACTGCGACGGTGTGCTTGTCGATAGTGAATCGATTACAATGAAAGTGTTTATCGAACTCTTTGCCAAGTATGGAGCAACAATGACTTCTCAAGAAGCATTGGATAAATTCGTGGGTAAGGCATTTAATCAGATTCTAGATTGTATCGAAGAAGAATATGATGTAGAGTTACCATCAGATTTTGAAGATCAATTTAGGGCACAAACTTTCGCTGCATTTAAAACCGACATTCAACCAATAGAGGGCATCAAAGAGGTACTTTCTCAACTGAAGTTGCCTTATGCAGTGGCGTCAAACGGTCCAATGTCTAAAATGCAACTGAACTTAACTACTACAGGTTTAATTCAGTATTTTGATCACCATTTATACAGTGCTTATGATCTTAAAGCATGGAAACCTGATCCCAAATTGTTTATTCATGCGGCTACTCAATTAGGTTTTTCTCCAGAAGAATGCCTTGTAATAGAAGACAGTCTTTCTGGAGTAGAAGCGGCTTTAAATGGAGGTTTCCAAGTGATGGCCTATGTTGATGGAGCTGAAAAAGAAATTTTCAACAAAAAAGGCGTCAAGACATTTGATAAAATGATGGATTTATTAGACCTATAACCTTTCGAACATACCATTAATTTTCTCTAAAGATGCATCTTTAAAATAGATGCGTTTATCCTTATCCAATAGATAAATTGATGGTAAGGAAGGGGTATAATAGAGATCGTCTTTCTCTATTAATTGATCAATGTCGCTTCCCCAAATCCATTTTTCGTTTTTGTGTTCAGTGGATTTACCAGAATTTTCGATCATCAAAACTTTTAAATATCCTTTGTCAATCGCTCTTTAGATATCCTTACTGTTACTCATCGCTTTATAATTGTTGATGCAGTTATTACATTCACTATTCGTAAAGACCACTAGAGTAAAAGGACTTTTTAAGTCGAAAAGATGGTTTATTTTTCCATCATGCTCATACCTAAAATTACTGGCTATAGTTCCTTGCCAATTCTTATTGATATTCTCTAACTGATAGATTAATCGTTTTTTATATAGTTCGTTAATATCAGAATGCTTCAAATAGATATTCGCAATTAATTCATAAAAAGGGACGTAACGACTTTTTGATGTAGGTTGAAATAATAGATCATCAAAAGTGTTTAAATAGTAAACGAGGGTATGCTCATTCTGACTTTTATGCGATATGAAACGATAGATTTCCAGGTAAATCATATCATCACTAAATTCTCTCATTCCATATAGATACTCAAGAATTAATTAATGAGTCAATGTTTCATCATTTATCTTTTCAATGGAATTATTTGACCAAAAAGTTGCTGTATAATTACTTTCTACCTCCTGTGCTTTCATAGGGAAATAGGTAGTAATTAAGATGAGGGTGAAAATTAAATACTTCATTAGTAAAATTAGGTTCTAGCTTAGTTTACCCAAAAGTAAGGATATGATTGACCAATGAAGAAAGTGAACAGTAAACTCTGTGTTAATTTTATATTTGCTTATTGATTTTGGAGCTCATTACTAGCGAGCAGTTTCTTATAAGAAGTAAACTCTTGCAATAATTTAAACTTAGAATGTAGATCTAAATTGACTTCCTGATGATAATAAGCCTGATCTAAATACTTTTCCTGAAATTTATTATTTACATCAAAAGAACCACTTATTAATGACGGACTCGTATCAGAGGCAAATACCTGATAGGTCTCATAATAAAGAGAGGTGGAATGAAAAATAATAGTATTGGCTTCAGATGTAAATGTGCCAGAATATAATTGGTAGGTGGCTGATATTACCTGATCGTTTTTATCGATCTTATTGGTATAAAATTCTTTTGTGAAAGTGCTATCCTTGTATAAGTTGTATTGATAACTCATGGCGTTATCTTTTTTGGAGAAAACTTTAATTAGCTGTTGAGCACTTTTGGATCCTCTGTTTGATATATCTTTTTGATCACAATTTGAGAAGAAAAAGATTAGTAATAAATTTAGTAGTAATAATTTCATTTAATTGGCAATTTTATTGATTTGAGCTGTAAACTCAATGTGTAGTGTGGTTGTTTATCAAATCTATTAAATCAAATAGAATACCAATAATATAAGAACCTATCCAACCCTTCTATTTTGATATGTTTTCTTGAAATATTAAAAGGTATAGTCTAGAAATCAATTATTTATTTAAATTTGTAATAGATAATAAATTTATGTGTGACTAATTAAAATAGGGGGAACTCTAGAGATTAAATTAACAATGAAAAAAGCAACTACCTTCATCTTTCTATTGGTGGTTTCTATTTTTTTAATGAACTTTTCAGAACAAAGTCCAATTGAGAAATTAGTAGCTAAGATCAATCAGCAAAGAAAACTTTTAGCCAAAGAAGTTCTTTATATTCATACCGATAAGCCCTATTATATGGCTGGCGAAAGTATCTATTATAAGGTGTACCTCAGAGAAGCTTCACGTTTTCTTCCACAACAATTAAGTAAAACGGTGTATGTGGAATGGATCAACCCAAAGAGTGAGATTGTTTCTAAGCAAGTCATTCATTTGGATAAAGAACATAATCACGGAGACATAAAATTAAGTACCGAACTAACTCAAGGAGAGTATTTATTAAGAGCCTATACCAATTGGATGAGAAATTATGGAACAGACTATTTCTTCGAGCAAAAAGTAAATGTCTTTCAAATCGATATAGAACAAAGAAGAGTTGCTGAAGAAAAGAATGCAAACGACTCATCATCAGAAATCAACGGCAGTCAGCATTATAATCAAAAATTTGATTTGCAATTTTTTGCAGAGTCGGGAAAAATGATGGCCAACATCCCAAATAAGGTTGGATTTAAATTACTCAACGAATCCGGATATGGTCAAGACTTTACGGCAACGGTTTTTAATCAAAATGATGAAAAAGTTCAAGAAATAAAAAGTGATTATTTGGGAATGGGAAGCTTGTACCTTTCACCAAAAAATAACGAGACGTATTATGCTGTACTTAATAAAGACCTTCACAAACAACATCCTACAAAATATGATCTGCCAAAAGTGGAAACACAAGCAACGGTTTTAAAGATCAATAATATTAAGCCTGAGATATGGAGGGCACAAATTATTTCCAACGATAATCAATTGGCAGAAGGAGTGCATTTGATGATGTCCCAAAGAGGAGAAGTATTGAATACATGGAGCATTGCATCAAAAAATGTGACCGCCTTTATTAAAATACCCACAGACCGAATCAAAAATGGGGTAGTAAGATTCACTTTATTGAATAAAGATTTATTACCGATTGTCGAACGTAAATCGTTTAAATACATTCCTCAAAACTTATCCATCTCTATGGACAAGCCAATGTACAAAAAGAGAGATAAGGCCACCCTAACATTAGATTTAAAAGATAGCGACAGTACAGGCATGTCAGGTGTATCTTCTATCAGTATAGTTGATAAGAACTTGATTGACATGGATACGAAAACAAAAACATTAGAATCTAGCTGGTTGTTTCAAGAGGATATTAAAGGTAATATAGAGCAACCAAAATCCTATTTTGTCGATTACAGTTTAGAAAAATCTAATTGGTTAGATAACTTGATGTTGACCCAAGGTTATGAACAACCAGTATGGTTGGATCATTTGGACGATTCCCTAAAAATGGAATTCTTACCAGAGAGAGGAATTTCTATTATGGGTAGAACCACAAAAGTATTGAACAAGGAGAAGGTAAGAGTTTCAGAAATTACCATGACTTCTTTGAACGGGGAAAGGTCGTATGCAGAACAAGTAGTAACAGACGATCTCGGTAAGTTTATGTTTACAGGAATGGTCTTTTATGATACTACCGATTTCGTTTTTTCTGCCAAAAAATTTAATACCAAAAAGGGCAGGACTACAGAAAATAAAAACGTAGATATTTCTTTATACGGAGTGGATTCACCAATTATATATCCATTTTCATCAACTGTTAAGGAGGAAACCATAAATGCGTTATCAGCCTATGAGAAAGAAGTTTTAGATATTGAAAAGATAAATAGAGCTTTCGATTCTAAAACCATCATCCTTGATGAAGTAGAAATTTCTGATTTGGCTGAAAACGATCCTTTTGATCGACCAGGTAAACTTCATACAGATGTTCTAAGCAGAGTGATTATCGATTCTATGAATTATGAGGGCATGACGGTCTGGCAAATGCTTCAATACAATCCTAGAGCATCAATGATGTTAAGAAGATACGGTATCGGATCTAATGGTGGAGTAGTTGATATTGATGAGGCAGGGATCAGTACAGATTTTAACGACTTCCCAGTGATTCTAGATAACTTCACTGCAGATATCGTGATGTTAAAATCAATGATGGCATCTGAAATTGAATATTTTGAGGTATTGAGCCCTGCTGATGCAGCACTTTATGTGTATGGAGCAGAAAATGGAATAATTGCATTATGGTCTAAAACCGGAGGATCATCGCCTAATTATACCGTTTATGGAATCAATAGTATTAAACACCCAGGTTATTATGTTGGCAAGGAATACTATACACCTAAATATGATGTCCAAAGTGATGATCATAGAAAACCCGACCATAGAATTACTTTAGAGTGGTTCCCTAATGTAGAGATTGATAGTACAGGTACCGGAACAGTAGAATTTTTTACTGATGATAAAGCATCTGACTATCTGATAGAAGTGGAGGGGATAGATCAAAGAGGTGAACCTTATTATGAAGTAAAAACTTTTAAAAATAATTAAAATAGATAATCATCGACTAAAATACGTTAAGTGTTCAATGTTATTGGTGTTAAGTATCTATAAAACGATAGGGTATAGCTTTTTAATGTTGTTTACTTACAAAGTTGTTCAGTATTAATACCTTGATTTTACCGTAAAAAATATTAAATTCACAGTTCTCATTGACAAACTTTAATAATAAATTGTCTAAACAGAACAACTTGAAAAACAAATAGGGAACGATAACGACTTAATGAAGATGATTAACAAAGAAACGATGAAACTACGAGCAAAACTGTATTTAGAAACCTTGTATTTAGCAGGAATTATGAGCGTTGTAGTATTTGGTGTACTTTCACTTGTATATTAGTAGTTTTACTTTTATCACAAAAAACTGCTTCAATAATAAATTGGAGCAGTTTTTTTTAAGCTAAGCTGATTGTGTTGATTATGTATATTGGTTAAGGTTAAATAGGTATCAAGTTAATTAATGTATTTTTTACACTATAAATTTAAATTAATATTTCAACACTTTTCATGATCTTTTTTTAATTAAAACATGACTTATGTCATGTTTTGAAAAAATTTGATATAAAAAAGAGGTTGTCACAAATAACTGTGTGACAACCTCTTAGTTTTTTACATCTCAAGGATCTTAAATACTTGGTAGTTTTATTTCCTTATATGCGATTATTAGATAGCAGACTCAAGTAACTCTTGAGCTCTTTCTGTACCTGTAGATGTAATTGAACAAAAAACGCCTTTTGGACTTTTTTCAATATTTGAAATATACCCTTGGGCAAATAGTTGTTCAACCATTTCTTCAATTTCAAATGTGGACGCTTGAATTCCCATTTGACGGACAATTGTTTGTAGACTGATATTATTGCTCAGGCAGATACCAGCCAAAAGTTTGATTGTTTTGAGTTCTTTGGACATTGTAAAAAAATACAGTTAATAATAGATCATTTCGTAAGTGTGTGGTAAATCAAAGAAAAAGTCTTAAAACTTCAAAGAATATTCATTATAAATATTTACAAATTCATATTTACATAAGCATTTTTACTTTTTTTCAGTGTTTTCCTATATAAAAAATGTTGCAATCGGTTGTTTAGTTACGTAAATGAACTTTTTTTGACTTCTACTTTTTGAACGAGTGAGAATTCAATCTTGTTTTTTGAGTGAAGTAACTATTACCCACTGTATCATGGAACAAGAAAAACAAAGATTAATCGTCATACTGTGTAGCCTTGTCTTTTTACTAGTACAAGGAGCAAAACAATATTTTGTTCTCTTCTATTATATTATCAGTAACATTGAACATATGATAATTGATTTAAAGGCCACTGAACTTATAAGTTCTAATTTTTAATAAAGCATTACCTCTTTTTTTCATTTTGAAGCGTCTTATTTTGTATCTTGACATGTCAAATTAAAACGAAAAAAATGAAACTATTTTATCAATCTATCTTAATAACTTTACTATCAATAACTTCCCTTTATGGACAAGATGTAATCAAAGGTGTTATTGTTGATGCTGAAACCCAAGACCCATTACCTTATACTAATATCATATTAAATAATAGTAGAAAGGGTACCGTTTCCAATGCAGAGGGGAAATTTGCTTTCTCCATCAAAAACATTGATGAAAACGATTCTTTAACTTTTTATTTTGGAGGCTACTCTCCCGTTAAGGTTCGTATTAGAGAGTTACCAGAAAATTCTAAGATCTCACTTCATCCCAACGTAATGAATTTAGATGAGGTGGAGGTAACAGACAAAGACATCTCCCCAAAAGACATTGTGGCTTTGATAGAAGATAATTTCTCAAAGAATTATCAAGATCTTCCTTCTCACGAGGATTTTATGTTTGTACATCACTTTGGTAAGGTCGCACTAGACAAAGCGATTATGAACCCAATGACGATTAAGAAATCAAGCTTTGATGGTATCGATCAGGAAACATTAAACAATGTGATGAATATGATGCCAGATGAGTTTATAGATTACAGTGATGTTCAACTATATCTGCTTCATCATCAAGATAGCACTAAGTTAAAACCCTATAAAGCGATTTCTCTAGAGGAATCAACAGCTTCCAAAGCATATGATGAACTGTCTAAAAAGTTTGAATTTTTACTTGATGACATGGAGTCTACTTTTGCGGATGACGATGTGTATTATCGATTTAAAATGGGTATAATATCTACTAAAATAAGAGGAGACTCTTCTGATATCACCAAAGAAGATGAACCTAGAAGAGATAGCACGAGTTTTCAGATGGTGACTTCTTATGTAAAAGGAGGAATACGTTCAACAGCAAAAGATTATGCGGATATAGATAGTAAGAATTGGGAGTTTATTACTAAAAGAGGGAAATACAAATATGAGATCAAGGGTGTTTCGATGTACGACGACGATGTTGTTTACCTCATACATTTTACTCCAAAAAATGGAGGTCTATTTAAAGGCAGTATGTATGTATCCACAGAGACCTATGCGATATTATCTTTAGATTTTGAATATGCACCAGATAAAGAGGGGAGAGATATTCACCTATTCGGTTTTGGCTATACAGAATTATTTAAAAAAGGGAGAGTGATATTCCAAAAGGATAAAGACAAATACTATTTAAAGTATTTGAAGGCCGTAGAACATACGTCATTTTCCGTAGAAAGAAGTTTCTCGATTTTAAAGAAGAGGAAACGCTTTTTGGTTGATAAAACGCTGAACGAGGTAAAAGTGAGGTTTAACATTGTAGCGAATTCCGAAGACACTAGAGAAATATTAGTAATAGAAAGAAAAGATCTAACTGATAAAGATTACAAAGAGTTTACTCAACCAAAGAAAGTGAAATTCGAGAAGGTGGTCACCTCCAAAGGATATGATTGGGGGCAAGGTACTATTTTGGAACCTACTAAGGAACTACAGGAATATAAGCGAAAGCAAGTAAATTAAAATTGTTAATTTTTTTATTAAATAAATGTAAAAAAGGTAGACACTACCTTTCTCTAATACGTTTATAATAATGTAATTTAACTAAAATAATTACCAAAAATACCTTTAGCCTTAGTGTGAAAGTACAACCAATTGTAATATAAAAATGCTCCTTAAAAAAGGAGCATTTCTTATTTAAAGTTGTTTCTTAATTACTAAAATCAAAATTGCTTAGTGTAAATTCTTTACATACCCCATAGCAATCAATTCATTATGGAAAGTCTTTATATGCTGCTTGTTTTTATACAGAAAGAATTTCCCATTTTCATGCTTTATTTCATACAATTCATTTTTCTTTCTAGTAATCATCATTTAGTTTTTTTGATTGTAACTAGTTTAACAATGCCAATAACACAATTATCCTAGCAAAGATGAAATTTTCAATGTTAAACTAACTGAGTAGCTGTTAATGATATTAAAAGGCTTCGCTTTTATGGTTGTAAGTGTCTGAAATTCAGCTATATGTTATCTGATGTTAATGAAAATAGGGGGGTGAGGCTTTAGGTTGTATTAATTATGTAAACATTAAATGATGTAGAAACAAAACTATTCAAACAAACTTCATTTTATATAAAATTGATAAAAGAATAAAGATAAATAGACAAGTAAATAGCAATTGTAAGGAAAGACACCTTTTGTTTAAAGGGTGTTTTTTTTAAGTTTGAATATTATTTGATATTTCTAATCGATTTTTTGAGATGAAAGGAAAAAAAATACACGACTTCAATCAGCATAAACAGTGGTTACAAAACTATTTTCAAGGAGAGTTTATTCATCCTAACTATCTTAAAATTGATAATGAAATAGGTAAGGGATTCATCTATTTCTATAAAATACATCCCTCCAATTATTTTATGATGTATAGAATTGAAGTTTTTCAAGATCTAAGCATTCAAATTGATTATTCCGAATCCGAATATTTTAAATATGTTGCTTCATTTTTTAATACAGATATCTGGATTGAGTCTAACGAAGAGAATAACCAACATGAAATAAAATGGAAAGGTTTCCATACTTGTACTAAAGATTTGGCTATTGATGGTACTGTTAGAAAAGGACAGTTATTAAAACACATCCAATTATTCTTTTCTGAAGAAGCTTTAAATGAAATCGATAATTATCAAGCAAGTCATTATTTTCTTAATAAAAAACAGTTCTTTCACTTCTTCGAAGAACAACCCGATTTATACGCTTTCCGCTTGATGTTGATAGAGATATTGAACTATTCA
The DNA here is from genome assembly GCF_001682195.2 of Flammeovirga sp. MY04. Classification (NCBI taxonomy): domain Bacteria; kingdom Pseudomonadati; phylum Bacteroidota; class Cytophagia; order Cytophagales; family Flammeovirgaceae; genus Flammeovirga; species Flammeovirga sp. MY04. The sequence continues at coordinate 2,054,740 of NZ_CP003561.2, read as the reverse complement.
CCAACATTGCAGACAAAAGTGCTATCAGTAAAGATGCAAGAATTGTATTACATATTTATTAATAGCTTAAAGAAAGTCGATATCGAAGCAGGGAATAGTGCAAAACGAATTACTAATAAAGAATTTGCCGCTTTATTTAAAATTAGAGAAAGCATTTTAGAAAACCTCTCTCAGAAGCCAGATGTGGCTAAATTAGTGGAAGATTCTGGTGTGGAAAAACATTTAATCCAACAACTTTTCCATGAAGTTTTTGGGCACACTATCTATAACTATTTTACCATAAGAAGAATGGAAAAAGTGAGAGATGTTTTATTAGAAGATTCCCTATCGAATACAGAAATTGCCGAAAAGTTTGGATTTACACATACCCAACATTTTTCAAACAGTTTCAAAAAGCATTATGGTTTATCTCCGAAAAAATATTTAATTCTTAATAAAGTATAGAAATTCTATATTTTTAAATCATTTTATTCATTATTTTAGTTGTATTGTAAAGAACCCAATCGACATGCCTTTTAATAGGCTTTATTGCTTGTACTCAATTTATTATAACTAATATGAAACATCTCTTTTTATTTATTGTAAGTAGCTTCTTTTTATTTTCTTGTGCTAGTGACGAAACAGATAGTCTAACACCAAGCCTAACCTCTCTTTCAACATCTATCACACTTCATGATGATGGGGATGAGCCTGAAAGTGCTATACATGTGCTTATTGACGATACGAAATTTGCTGACAAAGATGAAATAACAGTTTTTGTCGATTCCTTAACGAATACAAGAGTGGAAATTTACTACGATGTAAATAACGATTCTACTGTGAATAGAAACTATAGAGTTTATTCAGATCCTGTAGAGAAAACAAAGAATGATTATTTCTTCGTAAAAGTGTTATTCTTTAAGGATAACAATTACCACGTCATCGAATCTTATGCAATAAAAGACCATAGCGTAAGCTACAGAGCGATAAGAAATGATAATAATTAAATATTTGTCTTTATTCTTTATTGACGTTGATGTATCATTAGCCTAGAGTGTAATTCCTGTGGGTAAATGATACAGCAACGTCTTTTTTATTTATCAGGTTAATCTAAACCTCCTACATTATAAAATACAAATTGACCTCCTTCATCACCTGTATTTTGTAAGACGGAATACTGAGGGATATTTTCACTATTCAAAGCAACAATTTCGCTGATGCCATTAAATAAAGAAGTAGTGGTAAGGTATTTCTTAGTGTTATTTTTTAAGTATTCGTAAAGGTAATTGGCAAAGACACTTTTATCGGGCACAGTATCAAGTGCTCCGCTTGTCATGCCTTTTCTACTTTTTTTCTCTATGTATTTTTTTACCGATTTTTCTATTGATGTCAGTTTTCCTCTGCTCAGTTTAAATATACTTCCGCCAAAACAAGAATCTGATATTAAGAAAACATGATTTGCAGATATAGACTTTATTTTCCTGGTTAATGAAGAATTGGCAATCCATTCGGTATCATCAACGCTACCTCCATTTGATGGTATCCAAAAGCCTTCTTCAGCCCTATAATCATAGATTCCATGACCTGAATAGTAAATCAAAACCTTATCGTGTTCATGCGTTCTTTTAATGATTTCATTAAAGCCCTTTAGAATATCTGTACGGGTCCCATTTTCTACATATACAATATTTTCCTCTTTGAATTGATATTTTCTAGTGAGAATAGATTTTAACTTTTTCGTATCGTTTATAGGGTGTTTTAAGTTCGCCCAGTCTTTATCTTCATATTTTTCATTGGCGATAAGGAGTGCATAATACTCTCCTTTGATTAACTCATTTTCAACAGAATCAATCTTTAATTTTAGAATACCAGCTGATTTATTCGTGACTACTACTTCATTGTTAGGAGTATCAAAAGCAGAGGTAGAATGTATGAGGCTTTCGGTGTATTCATCAATAGATGAATTGATACCTGTTACTATAAAATAGTCTATTGACATATCTGTACCCTTTCCTTCCCAACCTATAGCGTCTTCATAAGGGAGTAACTCTTTGTATGGAAATTTAAAAAAACAGAAGCCATTGATAAATAAGTAATACCAATTTTCCATTTTCAATACCTTCAGTTCATTGAAATCGTCTTGCTTAACTTTATCCGTAAAAGTCCAAGGCATAAGGAATTGTTCCTTTTTTCGTTTATCAGTATACCGCACACAGATCTCTCCTCTACCGTTAAAACCGAAGGAATATTCAGATCCTTTTTTATAATTATACCCCCAGACAAACATGTTTCCTCCTTTATCATTAAGTCCCTCATATTTCATAGAAGTGATAATCTCAAAATTGTCATATTTTGGGAAATCAAAATTTCTAAGAATAGCATAGGTTTCCGTAGTCTTGTCATGCGACTTCAAACGATATTGATTATTGGCAATCTTTTGTTCTGTAGCATCGTATTGTAAATATTCGTGTTCATCCCAATTAAAGTTATTTTGGTCAAAGTGATCTTCAAAAAGAACCACCTTTTGATGAGGATCTATTTTAGGATAATTTATTTCCTGGGCAAAAAGAATGGAAGGAAATATAGTTAGTAGGATAATTAATCTCATTCAGCGATGTTTTCATTTTGGGTTATACTATAGAAACAACAAAACCCCTAGGATATTGTTTCCTAAGGGTTTTTAAAGTGAAATGTTTTCTATAATTTATTTAATAACAATTTTGTTTACTTCCTTTTTTGATCCATTTGTAGCAACTAATAGGTATAAGCCGGAAGTCAAGGGGCTATCGATTTTAAAAGAACTAACAAGATTATTGTCGCCTAAAGAAACAGGTAGTTCTGTGTTCCACACAAGATTACCTTTATGATCAAATAAATTTAAGGAGAGTGGGAGTTCTGAATTTATACCTGACATTTCCAATTTAAATTGTGCATTGGCATGTGCTAAATTTGGAAAGACTCTAGATGTAAATTCGTTTGTATTTCCAATGCTTATACTTCCGAAAATACTATATTCTCCATTGTAATCGTATTGTACTAATCTGTAGAAAGCGAACTTTTCTCCTCTTTGTACAAACTCGTAATCAATGGTAAAGTTGGTATTGCCATTCGCTTGCACACTACCTAAAGTCGTCCATTTGTTTCTATCATAAGAACCTTGAATTTCAAAATGAGAAGCGTTTTGCTCAGTAGCTGTTTGCCAAATTAAAATATGATTGTTGTTGTCTTGAAAACCTTTAAAGTAGACTAATTCGACTGGAAGGTCACCGCAAAAACGACCTTCATTTTCAGTTCCTCCAGTACCAAATTCAAAGCAATTAGTTTGATTTACATTACCACAACCTTCTACTTTAAAAACATCCACATCATTATGTACATCTAGGATAATATCACCTAATACCGTCAGTTCTCCAACATCACAATCAAGTCCAAAGTCAATAACAGTATAAGCATAAACTCTTAAATCGTTTAATACTTCCATTACACCATAGATTGTGAGATTAGAATTTTGGCCGATATAGACAAAGCCATCGACATCTAAGAGGCCAGTTTCTGAAATAGTAATATCTATTTTATTGTTTGCTAAAGAAGTGAGGTTCCCATTATTTGTATAACTTCCTTCAATATTCAAGGTGGCATTAAATATTTCAGCAATACCTTTATTTACAAAGGTGGCATTTTCTGCAACATTCAATTTTAGATTAGATGAAAGCGATTTAAATTTCAAATTACTAGTTGATGCTTCGCCTAATACATTAAGAAAAAGATGAAAAGCTGCATCTGCAACACTTAATTTGTTTGCTTTTACATTAGGTCCAATAGTCACTTTTTGATTAGTGGTATCGCCTAAAACGGAACTATTAATTTTAAAGTCTTTCAGAAGTTCTCCTGAAAAATTAAGGTCTAAATGATAGCCATTTAAATCAACCTCACTATATGCTGTTAATTCAGATACATCGTTAATAACGGTATTTCCAGTTAGAGTGAGAACTTGCCCAGAAAGATGACTACAAACAAACAATAGAATTGTGATGATTGTAGTTGTAGATAGTTTAAAGTAATTAGTATTCATTTCACAGTAGTGTTATCAATTATACACGTAATTGTTACACCTAACTAACTCATTACTTTAATAATGTTCAATTGTATATACTAGAATCTAACTATACATAAGATCAATTTTTATAGACACTTTTTAATTAAAACTAGACAAAATTGTATTTTATGAGGTCTGAGGAAGGTTTTTTATGATGTATTACTTAACAAGTATTCTTAAACGTTTAAACGCTTTTTTTTATAATTATTCAGTAAAAAAGACCTAAAAGTCAGATCTTTTGATCTACTTTCAGGTCTAATAATATGGATAAAGAATAAATATTTTTTAGAATAAAGTGCTTATTTCATCACTTTCTTTTGCAATAACTTCTTGACCTAAAGTTGCAGGTTGTTCCATTCGAGGAGCAATCATTAATTGGGCATGCCATAGATGACCAATATTGTTTTTATGAATACCTTGACAAGAAATGGTCAATTCATTTTTATTGTCTACTACAGGTTTAATTTCTTTGTAAGCCAACCATTGTTCATCATTTTCTTTGATCATGGTCCAATCCGGATTTTGATAGAAGGATGCACCTATAATATTTAAGTTATTTTGGATGACTTCAATGTCTTCATTTTCAATAGTAATGACCAATTTTACAAGACTTTCTTTATGATCATAAACCGGTTTTATTGTAGCAGGTTTCTCTAAAAACTGAATCTCATAAAACCCATTATCAATAGGTTTTGCATCCATTTTTGATATTAATGTTTGATTTACTTCTTGAAAGGACATTCCCATTTCAAGACCATTAAATAAGTTGATTTTTTTAGTGCTCGAAGTACTTAAATTCGAATTGTCAGTTTGTGCACTTGCAAAATTGGCAACAAGAAAAAAAGCAATTAAATAAATTAGCTTTTTCATGATGAGATATTTTTTAATTTTTATTTTAGATTTTTTAACGTGATTTTATAGTCAAAAAGTTGAGATAATTAGGTTTTGTTAAATTTTTTAGATTTTAAAAAATGTATGGAATCGTATTACAAAATGATAATCAAAAATTCTTTTTAGTAATGATTCCTATCACTTTTATTAGTAAAGATAACTCTCACCTTTGCTGTGCATTGGTTCCGAAAGGAATAAAAGGGAATCTGGTGAAAGACCAGAACTGTACCCGCAACTGTAAATGCTCATAATGCTTGAATTAAAAAGCCATTGTTTTAATGAGAAGGCAATTCAAGAAAAGAGCAAAGTCAGGAGACCTACCAAGCAAATATATTTTGATGAAACTTCGGGAGTTAAGTATCATATGTTTTCCTATGCATGGGTAAAATATCTATTCATTCCTGAAAGTTCATCGCTTAGATTTTAAAACTAAATTAAAGATGAACAAACAACTCCTATTTAAAAAATCGATTTATTTCGTATTATCCTTACTCTTTTTGGTAGGCTGTAATTCTGCAGACGATACAACATTAGCCGTTCATACCGTATCTTTTGATACCGATGGAGGTAACAAAATTGAAAATCAAGAAGTATTTCATGGCGAAAAAGTGACACAACCTACACAGCCTGAGAAAGTAGGACACGAATTTTTATCATGGACTTTAAATGAAGAAGACTACGATTTTGAGCAAGCTGTAGAAAGTGATATCACATTAAAAGCCACTTGGGAAGAGTTAGAAGTAACTTACAAAGCAACATTTCAATTTGATAATGGAGCTGAGGACAGTGTGGTAACTGTTTTAGAAGACGGCACTTTAGAAGAACCTAAACACCCGATCAAAGAAGGATATCTTTTCCAGTTCTGGTCAGTAGATGGTGCAGCTTTTGATTTTAAAACTCCAATCACTTCAGACATCACTTTAGTCGCTGTTTACGAAGAAGTAATCAACCAATTTGTAGTTACTTTCGATGCCGATAATGGAGATCAATTGGTGCAAGTTACTGTTGATGAAAACGAATTAGTAGCAGAACCTACAGATACTCCAATAAAAGAAGGATACGAATTTTTAGGTTGGTATGTAGGTGATACAGCTTTTGATTTTAATACTCCAATTACTGCAGATATTACCATTGTAGCTAAATGGGAATTAGGAGCAGGAGAGACCACTGTTGATTATGCCACAATGTCTCAAGCAGATTTCCAAGCAATGAATAACGGTGACCACGCTACAGTAAAAGCTCAACTAAACCGCCTTGGTAGAGGTTGGGCATGGGGAACAGAAGTTTTTCTAATTGATGAAGAAGGTAATAGTACAAAAGATCTTTACAGTTCTTCTAACTATGGATGTTTTACTTTCCCATTAGTTTTTGCAGCAGGAGATCCAGAGTTTGATGGTAGAACATTTGTGTTTGATTTGGTAAAAGATATTTACATGTCGTCTCCTCAAGTTGGATTTGCCTACGAAAGAAACGAACAGGTAAACGGGCAACCAGCTTACAACGGATTAAAATGGTTAGCACCAATGCGTTACGGTATCGAATACTTCGACGAAGTAGTAAGAGGTAACGTCATCAAAGTATCTTTTGATGGAACAGTAAAAGCAAAAGTAGGTACCGAAGAAATTTCATTTAAAATATTAAATGATGAAGGTGGATATGATAATCTATCAGAAGATCAACTTTCATTAGTAGAAGGGTTCGTAGGGGAGAATAAGTATGTTAGAACGATCACAGTAAACGGAGAAATCATCTCAGTGTTACATGATGGTCAACCTCAAATCAGTGATTCAATTTAGATCATATTAAATATTAATCTGGGTAGGGTAAAGACTTTGTTTTTACCCTACATTTTCAATTTGTGTTATGAAAAAATACATTTTTGCAAGCCTAATTTTAGCGACAGGTATTTTCGCTTCATGCCAAAACTCGATCAACGATGAGTCGTCGGAAGAGAATACGTATGTGCCTATCGAAAATCCTGATGCCACTGCATACATCACAGAAGTACTGGATTTTTCTCCAGCGCCGGGTCAGTTTCTAAATAAAGTGGATAACGATTTAGATACTAAAGATAACATTGTAGGAGATACATACATGTTCATCTCCTTAGGCACTTTTGGGGGATCAGTAACATTTAAATTTGATCATTCCATTATGAATAAAGAAGGTGATGATTTGGCTATTTACGGAAACCCATTCGAAGGAAGTAGCGAACCAGGAATAGTAATGGTTTGTCAAGATCTTAATCATAACGGAGTACCTGATGAAAATGAGCCTTGGTATCAATTAAAGGGTAGTGAATATAATAAATCTGAAACACAACATGAGGTAAGAGTAACTTACTATAAACCTGAGGCGGAAGATGATACTCATATCATCAAATATAAAAAAGAATATGCCGGTCAGGTGGAAGAAGGTGAACTCGATTTTAGACCCGTGATACCTTGGCATCCTCAACCTATGTTTCCATCTTTTTATGAGGAAGATGAAATTTCTTTCACCGGAACATTACTTAAATCGAATGTGACTGAAGAAGATGGAATTATTTACAACAATGCCTACGATTGGGGTTATGCCGATAATAAAGGATATGAACAAACAGGCATACTTAAAGCAGCAGATTTATTTGATATCAGTAACGCTGTAGATAAAAACGGACAAAGCGTTGATCTAATCGCTGTTGATTTTGTAAAAGTCTATACAGCTACCATTGATATTAATGGTTGGATTGGCGAACGATCGACAGAAGTTTTTAAGGCAGCGGATATCTCATTATTACCACAAGAAGAAAATTAAACATCTCAATAAAAATCAATCTCTTAAAAAACTAATTAAAATGGCTAAACAACGAATTTTACAATTTTTGGTATCTCTTCTCATTTTATCTGGTTGTCAGGTAAACGATGAAGCACCGGCAATTCATAGTGTCAGCTTTGAAACAAATGGTGGTACACAAATACCTACTCAAGAAGTGACTCATGGTGAAGTGGTTACTAAGCCAGTAGATCCTGAAAGAGCAGGACACGAATTCTTAAACTGGACTAAAAACGACGATCCTTATAACTTTGAGGAAGAAGTATTGAATGATTTTACATTGGTAGCCGAATGGGAAGCGATTGCGGTTACTTATAATGTGACTTTTCAATTTGATAACGGTGCTGCTGATAGTGTGGTAACTGTAATTGAAAACGACTTCATCACGGAGCCTAATGATCCAACAAAAGATGACTATGTTTTTGTGGCTTGGATGAGTGGAGAAGAAGTATTTGATTTTGCCACGCCAATAACAAAGGAAACTATCCTAATAGCAAACTATAAAGAAGCTTATAAACCAAATGTAAATCCTGATGCCACTCCATTTATTACAGAAGTATTGGACTTTTCACCAGCTCCAGGTCAGTTTGTAAATTATGTAGATAAAGAGCCATCTATGGAAAACATTATTGGCAATTCACATCAATTTATCTCTTTGGGAACCTTTGGAGGATCAGTTACATTTAAGTTTGATCACTCTATCATGAACAATGATGGAAACGATTTAGCGATTTACGGTAATTCATTTACAGGACCTTACGGTGATAGCTGTGAGCCAGGAATCGTTATGGTTTGTCAAGATCTTAATGGAAATGGTATTGCCGATGAGGATGAGCCTTGGTACCAATTGAAAGGTAGTGAATACGATAAACCGGAAACAAAACACAATTTCAAAATCACCTATTATAAACCTGAAGAAGGTGAGAATGAATATGAAATTAAATATGTGAGCGAGTATGCTGGCAAAACAGAAGAAGGAGTACTTGACTTCAAACCCGTTGAGCCTTTCCATCAACATGCGATGTTCCCTAACTCAAGTTATTATACTGAAGGCCAAATTACATTTGAAGGTACTTGCTTGGCTTCCAATTTAACAGAAGAAGATGGCATCTACTCAAACAATGCTTATGATTGGGGTTATGCCGACAACAAAGGGTACGAGCAAGAAGGTGTCCTACAAGCGGCCGATGTATTTGATTTAGATAATGCTGTCGATATGGAAGGAAACAAAGTAAATCTAGTAGCTGTAGATTTCGTGAAAGTGTACACTGCCACAACTGATATGGCAGGTTGGTTAGGAGAAAGATCTACTGAAATTGTGAAAGCTGCGGATATTTCTTTGTTAGAAATTGAATAATAAAAGGCTTTGAGTACAAGTTGAAAATAGCAGATGACAGAGTCTCCCATGATTGAAATCATGGGTTGGTTAAGAGTGAATTGATGCAGACTTAAGTCTGCATCAATTACATCCAACCTAATTTTGGTAAACACTTTAGTGTTTGCCAAAATCAACTTTCACCAACCCACGATTGAAATCGTGGGTATAAACTTGATACGAGGATTTTAAATGATAGAGTAATCTAATTTCATAAATAATAAATAGAACGATCAATTAAATAATGAACAAACAAACAAAACTTTTCAATCTCATCGTTTTACTTTCATTCATCATTTTTGGTGGATGTAATAAAACAAACGACGAATCTCTGGAAGTATATCATGTTACTTTCGAAACGGATGGTGGAACAGACATCGAAGCACAAGAAATTATTAAAGGCGGAGTGGTAGCAAAGCCCGAAAACCCAGAGAAAGTAGGTTATGAATTTGTGGAATGGACAAAGGATGATGAAACGTATGATTTCAAAGCAAAAGTAGAAAACGATTTTACGTTGACGGCGAATTATAACGAAGTCATCCAACAGTTTACGGTCACTTTCGATCCAAACAACGAAGGTGAGTTGACAACTGTAACAGTAAACGAAGGTGAAAAAATTCCATTCCCTGAGGATCCAACAAAAGAAAAATTCTCTTTTAACGGATGGTACAATGGTGATCAACCTGTAGATACAACAGCAGTTGTAACATCAGATTTAACCTTAACAGCAAAATGGGTTAGCTTAATTGATTATGTAAATCTGAACGATGGAACGCTAACTGATATCAATACATATTGGTGGGGAAAAGGTGGCCATGGATACGATCCAGAAGATTGTTATGATGAGAAAATCATTGATGGGAAAATTAAGATTAGTAACCTGAATTTCATCGATATGATGACGAAAATGGGGACGGCCATTTCTAATTATGATGCATCATCGGTAGATCCAGATGGGTATCCAGCCAATCAATTAGATATCCAATACGCAGCTTACCCTGCAAAAGTTGAAGATGGAGAACAATATTTAGTGATGTATAAAGCACCAAAATCGATGGGACCAACTTGGAATCCAGATAGCTTGGTTTTCGTCAATCCTGTTCAATTAAATACAATATCATTCACCAACAATGCTTATGGTTACTTAAGTATGAAACAAGGAGATTGGTTAGCAAAGAAATTCGAAGCGGGAGATTGGTTCAAAGTAACAGTAAAAGGATGGGATAAAGATGGAAATCCGACCGGGACAATAGATGTTTCTCTAGCAGAAGGAGAAGACATATTGGATACTTGGAAAGCTGTTGATCTTTCATCATTAGGTGTGGTAAGTAAACTAACATTTGATATGTCATCCTCAGATCCTGCAGCAGCACCTCCGGGCGATTTCAATACTCCTATGTATTTCTGTATGAAAGACATTAGTTTCTTTAAAGATATAGATGAAGAATAGTATCTGGGTGACCCATGATTGAAATCATGGGTTGGTGAAGAGGGAATTGATAAAGACTGAAGTCTGCATCAATTTACGCTCAACCTAATTTTGGTAAACACTTTAGTGTTTGCCAAAATCAACCTTCAACAACCCACGATTTCAATCGTGGGTAAAAGATAAGTCAAAATCGAGATATGATTTTATTCGTGGGAGTAGGTAAGTAGTATATATGAATAATACGTGCATATAAAAAGCATATGAAACAAAAAAAATATAATAGTATAAAACTAAAGTCAGTCAGTTTGATTGCCTTATTGATGCTCACTTTCACGTTTACATCAAATGCTCAGTACGCAGACAGTACTCGATATTTACACGAAGTAGAAGTTCGAGCACAAAGAATTCCAGAACGATTAAGTTTTAAAACCACTCAAATCACCAAGGAAAAAATTGAGCAATATCTATCGGCTTCATTAGGAGAATTGTTGACGCTTCAGACACCTATTTTCATCAAAAGTTATGGGGCAGGAGGAACGGCAACACCTTCTTTTCGAGGAACAGGAGCCTCTCATACACAAGTGTATTGGAATGGTATCAATTTGAATTCACCCATGTTGGGGCAGGTCGATTTATCCTTGTTTCCTGTCGCTTTTACAGACGAAATAACGATCAATTATGGGGGGTCGAGTTTATTACAAGGTACAGGCGGTCTTGGTGGAGGAATACAGATGAACTCCAAAGTGGTCTATGAAGATCATACCAAAGTGATGGCATCACAAACGGTCAATTCTTTAAACAATAGCATCACTAACGCAAGTGTCACATTAGGAAATACAAAGCTACAATCTACAACAAAGTTATTTTACAAAAATGCTCAAAATCAATTTGAGTTTGTCAACCCATTACAACCCGGATCACCTACATGGGTGAACGATCATTCTGCCCAAATTCAATACGGAGCCATGCAAGAATTGGCTTGGAAAGTCAACGACCAACATCAAATACAACTTAACGCTTGGTACCAAAAAAGTGATAGAGAATTGACTCCGTCTATGGATAATAAAAATGGAGACAGTTGGCAGGGAGACGATTCTTTCAAACTTTTAGGAAACTGGAAATTCAATAACGACCGATTAAAAACGGAATATATCACTGCCTTATTAATTGATGATTTATGGTATAAACGTCAGTTAAATAACGATGAAAATCCGAAATATACCGAAAGCGATTCTCGTTCAACGCAGTGGCAAAATCATTTTAGAACGACTTATCAACTCACTCCTCGATTATTAATTAGAGGTGGAATTGATGATTATTACGATCAAATTCAAAGTAATGCGTATCACTCAGTAACTGATACTACAAATCAGAATGTCGACCAACATACTTTAGATTTATATGCAGGATTGGATTGGGTGGTGTTCGATCAAACAACCGTAAGTTTTCTAGCACGTCAAGAATGGATTGATGGCGATATAAAACCATTTTTGCCTTCTTTAGGTATAGATTCTGACTTTACACCCAACAGTAAAGTGGTAGTGGGCGTGAGAGGTAATGTTTCTAAAAACTTCCATGCCCCCTCGCTTAACGACCGCTATTGGTATCCTGTAGGGAATCCCGATTTGCTTCCCGAAGAAGGATGGACGTATGAAGGAACGTTTAAGTTGAGATCCAACACCAGATCTGCATGGCAATGGAAATACGAATTGACGGCCTTCAATAGCTTAATTGATAACTGGATTGTTTGGAAGCCTGCCGTAAGTAATTTGTGGCGCCCAGAGAATTTGAGAAGAGTACATTCAAGAGGATTGGAACAAATTGCAGAAGTGAGTTATAGACAAAACGATTGGCAACTGCATTTGTACACTTCAGTTTCTATGGTGAGGTCGGAAAATACAGAAGCATCCGACGAATTGGATCAATCGGTGGGTAAGCAATTGATCTATACTCCAGTTGGGTCTTTCCAAGGATATCTTCAGGTGAATTATAAAAAATGGTACAGCATTGTTGAGCAACAAGTCTATGGTGAACGGTTAACTCAAACGGATGGGAGCGAGTATTTACCCCCTTATTACCTCACTAATTTCACTATTGGTAAACAGTTGAAATGGAATAAATCGACTTGGGATATCAAAGCCAGAGTGGAAAACATTTTCGGTTATCATTATCAGTCGATTGCTAGGAAACCAATGCCTGGAAGAGTGTTTCAATTTACCATCACTTACAATTTATAAAAATGAAATACATAATATATATAGCATTTTTCAGTTTAATTGCTTGTAATTCTGTAGAGGACAGCATGCCAATATCAACTGAAAAAGAAGTGGAAGAAGACGTCACTTTCAAGGAGGGAGTGTATGTCGTCAACGAAGGGAATTTCGATTGGGGAGTGGCCACTTTATCTCACAAACGTTACGATTCTGATACCGTAAATAATGAGTTATATAAGAGTATCAATAACTTCGAGTTGGGCAATGTGGCACAATCCATGACTTTAATTGGAGACGAAGCCTACATCTGTGTCAATAACTCTGCCCGCATTGATATTATGGAGGAAACGACAGGGAAGTGGATCGATAGAATTGAGATTCCGAACAGTAGCCCACGATACCTACATCAGGTGGATGAAAAGAAAGCCTATGTGACCGACTTATATTCTGATAAAATCTATGTGGTGGATTTGAAAAAGAATGAAGTAATTAAAAATATAGCTTCTACTGGATGGACAGAAAAGATGTGTCAGTTAGATCAATTCGTGTATGTTACCGAGACCAAAACAGTATTTGATAGAAGAAAAGGCGGTCAGCTTCTCCTTAAATTAGATACCAACACCGATGAAATTGTAGATAGTTTAAAGCTGCCGATTGGACCAATTGATATTGTAAAGGACAAAGATAATATGTTGTGGGTGTTGTGTAATGGAGGTTTGGAAGAGCTTCAGCCGGCCTTAGTGCAAGTCGATCCTGCTACGTTTAGCATCACAAAATCATTCTCATTAAGTGCCGACGATTATTTGAGTATGCCCTCTCGATTAAGAATAAACAAGGAGGGAGATCAATTGTATTTTATTCAAAGGGACGTCATCCAACAAGATATTTATGCTGATCATTTTGATAGAAAAGTAATTGTTCCCAAAGGCAAAAGACTGTTTTATGGCTTAGGAGTCAATCCTCGAAATAACGAGATTTATGTGACCGATGCCATAGATTATGTCCAAAAAGGCTGGGTATTTAGGTACAGCGACATGGGAGTGAAATTGGATTCTTTTCAGGTAGGGGTGATACCGAATGAGATTGTGTTTCAGTAGGATTTTTTTTGACGTGTAATTTTTGATTTTTAGACCAATTGTTATTTGAATATATATTCTCTAAATTTAGAATTTTATCTTCTAAAGCGAATTATATGTCTTTAAATACTAAACTTTATTTCCTCTTATTTTTATTATCTGTCAATTATTTATTTGCACAAGAATATCCAATTTACACCTTACAAGACAAAGATGTTGAAGTAAAAGATGGAGTAATTGTTAGCACTTTAAATGAGGAAAACTTTTTCAGATATGAAAGTTATCATTTAGTAATACCTGAAATTCTTCACGGTCAGAAAATAGTTGGATTAGCCGATGTAAATAAACCTGGAGATGGTGGTAGTCTGTCCGGTCTTTTTAAGAATTGTCACAACATAGTAGAGTTAACCACACCATCCACATTAAAGTTCGTAGGTAGATCTGCCTTAGGTGGCCAACCAATTGAAATACTTCATTTAAACGAAGGTTTGGAAGAGATTAGAGGTTACGCATTCTTTACTTCTCGTATAATGGATAACTCATTTACATTACCAAATTCGATTAAAAATATTGAAGAATCTGCTTTTGGAGAAATCAATTTACAACGATTAATAGTACCTAAAGAGGTTACAAGACTTATTAATAATGCTTTGGGAAGAAATGATTTGTCTATTAAGTTATTGGCAAAAGATGGAATTTGGCAGGATGATGATGAAAAGATTTATCCATCAAATGAATGGATAGATTATAAGTATAAAAGAAATTTCTTTTTAATGAAAGAATCTCCTTATACTATTAAAGATGAAGATGTAAAAGTTGTCATTGGAGCAATTGTAGCTGTAAATAAAAATATTAATGCAAAGGAGATCATTATACCAAATAAGTTGCGAGGACAGAAAGTAATTTCACTTCAAGGTTATGGACTGTTTAAACAAAGAAATATTAAAAAAATTACGTTACCCAAACACCTGAAAACAATAGGAGACCATTGTTTTGCTTGGAATAAAATTGAAAATATTGTGTTTCCAAAGCAAATCTATGAAATAGGAGCCTATGCTTTTTTTAATAATAAAATTACGGAATTAGAATTACCTTCAGAAGTAATAACAATGGGGGAATATTGTTTTAGTTTCAACGAGATAGAAAGAATCAATATGCCTGATAATATTTTAAAATTATCAAATAATCTTTTTACAGTGAATAAATTGAAAGAAGTAACTATACCCAAAGGTGTTGAAATTATAGGCAATTCTGTTTTTTCTGATAATGATCTTACTAAGATTAATTTTAATACAAACCTAAAAGAAATAGGAGATAGAGCCTTTTTTAGAAATTTTATAAAAGAAGATATCAAAATTCCATCTTCAGTAACTAAAATAGGAGAATCTGCTTTTAAATGGAATTACGAAATGAATATCATTTTACCAAAAAAGAAAATATGCAGTGGGTAGATCAAGATGGTAATGTACTAATTGGTGAACTGAAGTTTGAGAACGCTTATGAGCTGAAAGAGATTGAACAATAGTTTTATTAATTCCAAACTATTATTCTGCCATGATTTTAATCAAACTTTATCGACTTAAAAATGAGCAAACACAAAATATACGGCTTCGGAGAAATACTATGGGATTTACTTCCTCAAGGCAAACAATTGGGAGGTGCACCAGCCAACTTTATTTATCATTGTGCTCAATTAGGAGCGGATGCAATTAGCATAAGTAGTATTGGAAATGATCCTCTTGGTAATGAAATCAAGGAGGTATTATCAAATAATAAGGTGGAAGCAGAGTTATCAATCTCAGATCTTCCAACAGGTACTGTGTCTGTGGAGTTAGATGATCAAGGTATTCCTTCCTACATCATTCATGAAAATGTAGCGTGGGACGATATTCAATTATCTAAACAAACTATCGATCAATTCAGACAAGCTGATGCCCTATGTTTCGGTACTTTAAGTCAGAGAAGTGCGAATAATAGAAAAGTCCTTTCCAAACTACTTTCAACAGTACCTTCCACCTGTCTAACAGTATTTGATATCAACATCAGACAATCTTATTATTCTAAAGATTTAATTGAAGAGTGTTTGACTTCGGCATCCATTTTTAAACTGAATGAAGATGAATTGGAGTTGATGAAATCACTATTTTCACTTCGAGGAACTACCGAAGAGATCCTATCACATCTTATTAAAAACTATCATCTAAAAGTCGTGGCCCTTACAATGGGAACAGAAGGCTCTTATCTATGTACCGAAAATGAAACCTCATTTTTACCCACTACAAAAGTAAATGTAGTGGATACAGTAGGTGCAGGAGATGCCTTTACAGCTGCATTGGTGGTTGGATGGCTTCAATCGAAATCATTAAAACAAATACATGAAGAGGCGGTGGAATTATCAGCTTTTGTTTGTATGAGGAGTGGGGCGATTGTGAGTAAGGGATAATATGAATTAAAGGAGTTAAGATCTTGATGGTTTAAAATAGCCGTGTATTACTCGTTTAAAACACGACTAGCTAAATCTAATTCCTTATTTTAAAAATAATACAAATAAAGAATAGTTAATTGATTATCAATAATTAGTTATTTGTATTCTATATTAGAATTATCATCAATCAACTTTGAATATTTAAAGTTGATTGGTAGATTGAGGGTGTAATTATTACTAATGGATAAACGCCATGGTGTTTAGCAAAATATAATGTGACATAGTGGTGTTTATTAAATGTTATGGTGTATAATTGCAAAGTCATTAATTATCTTTTAAAGTAATGGAAGTCTCACCACCTATTAAAGAAAGGTCTACAAATGAATTAATAAGTATTATCGAAAATCCAGAGAGATGGAGAAATGATGTAGTTAATTTAGCTGAAAAGACTTTATCTGAAAGAGGAATAACAATCGAGGAGCAACAAAAAAAAAGAAATAGGCATAAACAAAGAAGAAAATCTTATAAACAGCGAACTAAAAAAATTAAAAACAATGCATCATATTCTTTAACTGAAAAAATTTTAATTATTCTTTTTGGTCCACTATTAATTCTATTAACTGAAGATTTTTTAATTTTTAGTCAAGAAGTGGAATTTAAAAAGAAAAATAGACAAAGCTGGATTTGTTTAATTCTTGGTTGTCTTTTTTGGTTTACTTTGATATTATTGTTTTTTTCTACTGTTAATAAGTAAAAAACATACTTCTAAAGAGTAATTAAATTTAAACACACCATAACATCAACTAAACTCCATTCACGGTTGACGCAACCGCTCACGAGTTTAGTAATCACGTTATGGCCAATTACGCCAACGAACCGAACTGCAAAATAGAAACATGATATGAAATATTTTAAAATTATAACTGGATTATTTTTCATGGTTTTATTTTCTTGTCAAAACACAGATGAGAAATTAATTGCTGAATACTATGCTGGATTAAATCAGTCTGATTTTAATAAAGTAAAAAAAGTACTAGCGGATACATTAACAGTTATTGAAGGCGACTGGATAGTAAGATACTCAAATAATGAATATTATGATTGGTTCGCATGGGATTCAGTATTTAAACCAGACTATAAGATTAAGGATTTCGAGTTGACCGATTCTGGAATGATTTATACAGTATCGAAATTATGCAAAAGAATTAATTTCTTGCATGGAGATAAATTAGACTTTAAGGTTAGAGCGACAATTGAAAACAATAAGATAAGTTCAATATCTACAGAGAGATATCTGAATATGGATTTTGATAAATGGGGTAAAAATAGAGAATCATTGATAGCATGGGTGGATAAGGAGCAGCCTGATTTGTCAGGATTCATGAATAAACAAAACTCAGATTATGCAATGAAGTATTTAAAGGCAATAAAATTGTATTCTAACTCTGAAATTAAGAACGAGAATGGACAAAAGGAAATTGTTGATAATATTGAACTCTTATTTCCTTATGATACTTTAGATAATTGGTTAACCTTGAACATTAGTGAAAATGTAATATTGAGCGAATTGGGCAAACCAGATTCAGTTGGAAAAGACACTTATTGGGGTGCTCTAGGAACGTATGTGCAAGAATGGAAATATTTAGACCATGGAATTTCAGTAGAAATGGAATCTGATACTATCGGACAGGAAAAAAATGTATTGATGATATCTGTTTTTGAACCATGCAAGATGAAAACATCAAATAACATCGGGATTTCATCAAGTAGAGAAAAAATAGTACAAGCATATTCAGATTGTATAAACAAAGATTTTAGTGTTGACAATCAAATTGTTGTAGGTTCAATATATGGAGGGGTGATATTTAAACTAGACGAGGATAAAGTGACTGATATATTTATTGGTGCAGCAGCCGAATGACAAAATAACTGGCCATAACAATGTATATACAAAATAGGCGAAATAGTAGTAAATTAAACGGTTGTAGCCCGCTTCAAAATCATAACGGTTTGATAGGATTGAAGCCCGCAATCGCCTACTTTGCATATACTTACCGTTATGGCCAAGCCAACAAAATGAGAACATAGATAATGAAACCTAGAATTTGGATAAGTAAAATAGAGTTTAGTGATACAACAGAGTTGGAATTTGAAAAGAATCAGATTACTGTTTTTGTTGGCCCCAATAATGCAGGGAAGAGTGCTACACTGAAAGAATTAAATTTATTGACTCGTAGCACAAACAATAATTGTGTAGTGCTGAAAAATATGAATTTGGAAAAAGATGGAACAGAAGAGGAATTACTTGAGTTTCTAAAGTCCAATTCAATGGCACAAAAAGACAACTCAAACCCAGAGCCATTCTATTTGGGATTAAAGTATCGGATTTATGGCGGAAACCTAGACGCATATTGGAATAATCGACAAGGGTTAAATGATATGCAATCATTATTCGTAAGTTATCTATCAACAGAAGAGCGACTAACAATGTCGAATCCCCCTAGGAATATTTCTCTTACAAAAGATGCGGTTAAACACCCAATTCATTATATGCAGAAAGATGACTCGATTGAATTTCAATTTAGTTCTTATTTTAAACAAGCTTTCAATCAAGATTTAATTGTTCATCGAAACGCAGGAAATGATGTACCTCTTTATATCGGGGAAAGACCAGTGCCAAAGAATGGTGATGATAGAGTTTCCATAAATTACATCAAGGAAATTGAGAAATTACCCCTTCTTCATAAACAAGGAGATGGTATGAGAAGCTTTGTTGGTATTTTGTTGAGTGCTTTTGTGTCAGATTATAGCTTATTCCTCTTAGATGAACCCGAAGCTTTTTTGCACCCACCTCAAGCAAGATTGTTAGGTAAAATGTTAGCAAATGACCTACCTAAAGACAAACAATTATTTTTAGCAACACATAGTGGTGATTTTCTAAAAGGGCTTTTAGATGCTGATATAGAAAACCTGAAAATAGTTAGAATTAAACGAGAAGGTGATATAAACAAAATAAGCACTTTGAATAATTCTGAAATAAAAGAATTGTGGGGCGATTCTTTACTAAGGCACTCAAATATCTTAGATGGTCTATTTCATTCCAAAGTAGTAATATGTGAAAGTGATTCCGATTGCAGATTTTACTCTGCTGTATTACAGAGTCTATACGAAAATGACTCAAATATTAGTCCTGATGTCTTATTTATACATTGTGGTGGAAAACATCGAGTAAGCTCAATCGTTAAATCTCTTAAGAAATTAGACGTTGATATCATTTCAATTCTAGATTTTGATGTGTTAAATAGTCAAAATCCATTGAAAGATATTTTTACAGAATGTGGTGGTGATTGGAGTGTTATAGAGAATGATTGGAAACAAGTAAAAACTTCGATTGATGCCAAAAGACCTGAATTAGAAACTGAAGATTTGAAAAAGGAAATAATTCCTATTTTAGAATCAACTACTGAAAGATTATTCCCTAAGTCAAAGATTAAAGAGATAAATAGCCTACTAAAAAGAGTTTCAGCATGGAGTCATGCAAAGCAATCAGGAAAGTTTTTTATTCCTAGTGGCAATCCTATGCAAGCATATCAAAGACTAATCTTAGAACTAGAGAAAGTCGGATTATTAGTTGTAGAAGTTGGGGAATTAGAAAGTTTTGTTAAGTCAATTGGGAATCATGGACCTAAATGGGTAAATGAAGTTCTAAGTAAGGATTTATTGAATGACCCTGAATTACTTGAAGCTAGAGAGTTCGTGAAGAAAATAATAAAGGCCAGGCCATAACAATAAATATACGTAATGCGGGGCGATTTGGTAAATTTGAACATAAAAGCATTTAATAAACAAAGTAGCGGTTTGATAGTGAAGTGCCTTGAAATCCCGCACTACGCATATTCGAGCCGTTGTAGCCAATTAAAAAATAACGACCATCAAAAATCAAAGGAATAAAGAAGAAATTGATAGATTGAAATCAAATTTGCTTACAAATGATTTGAATCTTAAGCAAGAGTCCATAGAACAACTTTGTGAGTTAGGAGGTGAAGAAATAATAGATTTTTTAATAACACTATTAGATCAAAGTGACTCAAGCATAAGAGATATGTCCGCTCTTGCACTCGGAAAAATTATGGATATAAAAGCAGTAGAACCATTATTGGAAGCAATTTTCAAAAAAGAAAATGAAGGATATACAGGAACTATGGTTTTTGCATTAGAAACTCTTGATTGTTCAAAATACTTAAAAGAAATATTCAAGATTATGTTTTATCATGCATATGAAAGCAAAATGAGTGCAATTGCAATTCTGGATACTCAAGTTTTTGAATTTACAAAAGAGGATCTTATAGAAATTAAAAATATGTGGCAAAATTGTCTTCAAAACCCAGAATCTTGTCCTGAAATAATGAATGAAGAGGTAAAATCTGAAATGGAAAAATCCGTAAATAGTTATTTAGAATATTTAAAATAAAACTGGCTACAATAATTAGGGCTTAGTTAGGTCTGAAAGACCCAAAATTAAGCCCTAGTTGAACAAAGGCGGTTGGTTACACATCGAAATCTGTATGGAACTTAGGGTAGACTTTTCATTAATATGAAAGGTCTTTTTTGTGACTTATTTTTCAATCATTCTCAAAACCTTCTTCTTCTGAGTATTTCTATACCAAGATTTTCACTCTAAAGTACCTGATTTTGAAAAGTAAAGGGTGTAGAAACCTAGGCTTACTTTTATAAGCAAATAAAGGAGTAAGAAGGAGTTAATTTATTGGAGTCACATTAAGATTTTCCTTTTTTGGAGGAGCTCTTTGTGATGCAAAACGAGGCATGATCACCATACTTCTTTTTTTACAGCAAGGACAGACTTTCGGATCATACCCAAGTTTTTCTGCTGATATTTTAATCCAATCCCATTGCTTAATTTCAGGAGGTTTTTGACCAATAGATTCTCTAATTTGAGTAATTTTCTTTCTCTTTATAGCTCCATTGTAAAACCCAAAATGACGTATTCTTCTAAAACCTTTTGGTAGAAGATGCCTGACATATCTCTGTATAAACTCTACATCCGAGAGCGTCATTTCTTTTTTCTTACCTCCCTGTCTGTAATCTTTGTAAGAAAACGTGACTTTGCGATCTGAATAGTCCAATAATCTATGGTTTGAGATAGCCGTTTTATGTGTATATCGTCCCAGATATTGTATAATTTGTTTTGCTCCACCAAAAGGTCTTTTAGCATAGACCACCCATTCTTTTTGAAAACAGTTTCTAGCAACTTCTCCTTCAAAATAAGTTGTTAGAAGTTCATTTTTTCTTATCCCTTGAATCAATTTAGCTCTGAACATTTTTGCTAAGCCTTTAGCAGGAAATAAGTATTTACCCGTTTTATCAGCACATTTCCAATGTTTACCGTTGCAAAGGGCACCCCCAGGAATAATGCAATGCAGGTGAGGGTGCAAAGTAAGGTTTTGTCCCCAAGTATGAAGTACAGCTATCATTCCCATTTCACCATCAAGAGACACTTTTCCAAAATTTTTAATGGTTTCCCAAGCAGCTAGGAAAAGTAAATCATACATCTCCCTAGGATATCTTAGAAACAGGAAGTTCATGTGATTCGGAACTGTAAAAACAGTATGAAAATAAGGGACATCAAGTACTTCCTCTTCTCTTTTTAAGATCCATTTTTCTCTGTAGGTCGCCTGACATTTAGGACAGTTTCTATTTCTACAGCTGTTATAAGACACACGAACCTCTTTACATTTTTCACAATGATCGATATGTCTCCCAAGCTTTGCTGTTCTACATAAAGTCATGGCATGTAAATCATACTTTTGCCTTGCTAAAAATTGAGTGGATTCCCTCCAAAACTGCTGCTGATTTAGAATCTGAGCGATCTCAATTTTTGGTTGCATAGATCTTATCGAATGGAGAAAATGAATTGGATTTTTTAACAGTGGCGAGATTGAGGTAAAGCATAGTTGTTTGTAGAGCTTCGTGTCCCAACAGTTCTTTTAAAGTAAAAGGATCCATTCCCATTTCGATACAATGAGTGGCATAGGTATGTCTTAAAGTATGAATTGTAACTCTCTTCTTGATGTTCGTTTTCCTTAATGTTTCTCTGAATAATGACCCGATAGAATTAGTAGCCATGTGTTTACTGGTATCGTATCCTTCAAATAACCATAATTTCGGCTTCACATGTTTTAGATACTTTTTCAATCCAACTTTCATAGTTTTGGATAATGGTACAATTCTATTCTTACTGTATTTTGTGTCACGTATGTAAATTGTCATACGATCAAAATCAATATCAGATACTTTAAGTCGGGCGACTTCTCTTATTCTGAGTCCTGCTGAATAGGTTAAAGCAAATAACACACGGTGTTTTAAGTGTTTGGGTGTTTTAAAAATGATTTTACATTCTTCCACAGATAGAATATCTGGGATAGAGTCATTTCTTTTCAATGAAGGTAATTGTATGGCTCGATCGTCTCTATCACTTAATCTGAAGACATACCTCAAGGCATAAACATAATGCTTGAAGATAGTGTAAGAAGTGTTTTGTTTTTCTTTGAGAAGTAGCAGATAATCATTAATTTGATCGTCGGAAAGTTCAAGTGGAATCTTTTTAAAATACAATGAAATACTAGCGATAGTACGGATGTAGTTTTGAAAAGTAGAAGAAGACTTTCCACTGAGTGTCATGTTTTGATACACTTGATCAAACATGTTTTTAAAACCAGGAACAACACGTTTCGCTTTTTCGACTATTGTCTCTTTTTTTTCATCTTAGTAAACTATTAATTACAAAATCAATTAAGATATAAAGGTAAGAGATTGTGGGCTTTAGCTAGCGAAGCTTTTGTTCAACATTAGCTAATCTCCATCCATCGGGTGACGCACCCGCTGGTCGTAGTTTAGCATTCACGTTGCTGCCAATACAAGTAGAAGGTGCTGTATATCGCCCCTTTATCTGTTTTTTAGATAGCTAACAATAAATACATAAAAAAAGTGTACTTAAAAACACTTTTGTTTGATACAAATTACATTGCCTAGTGTTTTTACAGATAAAAGTGCTATATATTGCTCCTTTATCTATTTTTTAAAATAGCTATCAAGTAATTCATCTAAAAAGTGTACTTAAAAGCACCTTTGTTTGATACAAATTAAATTATTTAGTAATTTTACAGGTAAAAGAGCTTTATAATGCACTCAGAAAAGTTAATTAAAACAATAAAAGAACGTAGAGAAAACCTAAAAGTCAATCAAGAGAACTTGGCTAAACTTTCAGGAGTAGGGTTAAGGACGCTAAAACAATTTGAAAGTGGTAAAGGTAATCCAACGTTACAAACTATTCAGAAAATTGCTGATGTATTAGGATTGGAAATATGCCTAAAAGTTAAAACAACTATAACGGATGAGGAAAGCAAGAATATTGTATAAAAATCAAGAGGCAGGCATGTTGATTCAACATGACAATGGTTCTTTTACTTTTAAATATGATAATTCATGGATAAGCGATGACAGCAAGCCAGTTGTTAGTTTAACATTCCCAAAGTCACAACAAGAATATCATTCAGAGTTTTTGTTTCCATTTTTTTATAATATGTTGCCAGAGGGTTCAAACAAACAGATAGTTTGTAAGCTAAACAGGTTGGACAGAAATGATTATTTTGGTTTGCTAATAACAACGGCAAAGAACGATAACATAGGTGCAATAAAAGTTTTAAAAGTAGAATAGTACTATGAATTTGGATGAAATTAAATATTGCCCCGGAACATTATCTAAAGGACATACTACATATAGTAGAGCTTGCCTGTCTAAAGTGTTTAAAGGAAAAAAGGTGAATCATATATTACCTTATGATTCACCAACAACGAACTCAGAAACGGATGAATTATTTGATAATAATCGAAAACGAATGTCTATTTCTGGTGTACAGGAAAAGTTTTCTGTATTGCTTGACAAAAACAAACTGCGCCTGATTAGCGAAGGAGAACAAGGAGAATACATTCTAAAACCTATTCCAAGTGCTGGAAAAAGACAAGAAAGTATGCCAGCTAACGAGCATTTGACAATGCAAATTGCAAAACAAGTTTATGGAATAGAAACTGCTGAAAACGCATTAATATTTTTCAAAAATGGTTCTCCAGCATATATAACAAAGAGGTTTGACTTAAAAGAGGATGGTTCTAAACTAGCACAAGAAGACTTTGCTTCACTTTCGGGAAGAACACCGCAAACACATGGAGAACATTATAAGTATACTGGAAATTACTACGAATTATTTCAAATTCTAAAAAAATATGTTCCTGCATACCCTTTAGAGGCTCCAAAACTCTTGAAAATAATCATCTTCAATTATTTGTTCTCGAACGGGGATGCTCATTTTAAGAACTTTTCTTTAATAGAAACCCCAATGGGTGATTTTAAATTAAGTCCTGCTTACGACTTGGTAAATAGCAGGATACATATTGAAGATAAAGATTTTGCTTTAGAAGATGGACTTTTACCTAAAAGCTTAGCCCAAGGAAATGTTATTTCACAAATTAAAATATTATCAGAAAAAGCAGGAATTAGTGAATTGATTTACGATGACATAATAAATACAATGTTTAATCAGTCTGATTTGGTAGAACAACTGATCTTTTCTTCATTTTTAGATAAGAAAACACAGAGGAACTATTTTCAATCCTATCAAACTCGATTAAAAAAACTAATGAAATAGCGAAGTACTAGCGGCAATAATTTGTATAAGTAAGAAAAGAAAAATTAGGTGTTTAAATTAGCTACTTAAGCATCCATCTTATTGGGTAGATTCCTATGAATATCAAACGAAGAAATCCATCCATCGGTAAGCCGTATGAGGGAAAACTTCACGTACGGTTTGATGAAGGAGGGGGGCTTATAGTTTTCTCAAAATGATTACATTTATAATTATTTAAACTGAGAGAGTTATCAGGCTCTACTCTATTGAGAAAGGAAAAATCAATATATAGTATACGTATCTCAGACCTTACCATCTAAATTTATCTTAACTAATCTAATAATATAGTTATCGTAGAAATAGACAGAGTTAGGAGATTAAGTCATAGTTGAACAAAGGCGGTGGGTTACACATCGATGTCTGTATGGAACTTAGGGTAGATTTTTCATTTATTTGAAAGGTCTTTTTTGTAACTCATTTTTCAATCATTCTAAGACCATCTTCTTCTGAGTATTTTTAGACAAAGAATTTCACTTAAAAGTATCTGATTTTAACAAGTAGAGGGTGTAAAGATTATGCTTACTTTCATAAGCATAAAAACGAGTAAGAAGTGTTGTGTTTTTCTTTGAGAAGAAGCAGATAATTATTAATTTGTTCGTCGGAAAATTCAAATGGATCCTTTAAACTACAACGAAATACTAGCGATAGTACGGATGTAGTTTTGTAAACTATTAATCACAAAATCAATTAAGGTATAAAGGTAAGAGATTGTGGGCTTTAGCTAGCGAAGCTTTTGTTTAACACTATGTAAAAGCATTAAAACGCTTTTTGCATTTAACGTTGACTTAATAACAAACTATGAATAGAAAAAATTTTTTAATGTTATTTGGATTACTAAGTACTTCCTCCATATTCTTTCCATCAAATCTTATTGGTTCAATATCAGACAAGTGGAGTAACTTCAAGCATATCTATTCAAGTAATAAGCTTAAATTGGAGTTCTTTAAATTCTTAAAGAATGTCTTTAACTTATTTCCTGAAGACGAGTTGCATAAACTTATTTCAGAATCGACTAACAATAACTCCAGTGACAAAGAAATCTACTTAGATACTCAATCTAAACTAGGTGACATAAGCTCTTTCTTCTCTGTATTTGAATATGAATTACCTTCCCTGCTTAAACAAAAGGAAGAAATGGCAAAACAAAGTTTAATGCTATTAGAATCAGGTGCCACTTATAATGGCTATTTAGAAATCGGTTCCTCTGGTCGCTACCTTGATTACTTAGAAGAGAAAGTCAACATTGAAGGTAATAGGTATTACGCAGATGGTAAAAAACCAGGCTATTCGCTGACCGAAATGGTTGACAGAGGCCAAATATTTATTGGAGCAGAGTATATACCGCTAGCTGATTACAACACCAAATACTCGGAAATTATAGAGAATGAAAGTCTAGATTTAGTAACAGTTTACATTGGCTTTCACCATTGTCCTGTTGACCTAAGGGAAACATTTATTTCCTCTATTCGTGATACCATGAGAATGGGTGGAAAACTCATCTTAAGAGACCATGACTGCCATGATAAAGACCAAGAAACTATTGTAGCTCTTGCACATGATGTTTTTAATATGGGCACCCGAGAAACGTGGGAATACAATGAGAATGAAACCAGAAATTTCTATTCTTTAGACTTTATCATTCAGTTCATTGAGAAAATCGGTTTTCAATTTGAAAAACAAACACTTTTTCAAGATGGTGATCCTACTAAAAATGCATTAATGTTATTTACAAAAACTCAAACTTCATGAAACTAACCGTAAAGCTAATCCAATTTTTATTCAGACTTCCTGGTAAGTTTTTTAAATTCATCCACCGAAAGAAAAGATATACTATTCCTTTTTATGCTTTTGTGGTCTATATCATCTCTGTCATAATCATTATTAAAACTGCTGGTGACCCAACTTTTGACAAGATCTTGGAAAATAAATTGGTAAATGATATTACTCAACTTAATCCGATACAAGTAAGCACTGTTGTTCAACCATCTAATGTAGACGATATTATCAATGCTATTCAATCAACTACTGGCCCTATCTCTGTTGGCGGTGGTCGCTATAGTATGGGAGGGCAAGTGGCTTTTGACAACAGTCTCCATATTGACATGCGTCAATTCAACCAAGTACTTAACCTTGATACGGAAAAGAAACAAATCACAGTGCAGCCTGGTATCACATGGAGAGATCTTCAAAACTACATCGATCCATATGATCTCTCTGTAAAAATTATGCAGACTTACGCCAACTTTACTGTTGGTGGTTCTATATCGGTCAACTGTCATGGACGTTATATTGGGCATGGACCAATCATTTCATCTGTTCTAAATATTAAACTAGTCACTTCCGAAGGAAAACTAATTACTGCAAATAGAACCGAAAATTCAGACATTTTTAATGCTGCTATAGGTGGTTACGGAGGTATTGGAACCATTGTAGAAACTACCTTACAGCTGGAGAAAAACGTTAAAGTCGAAAGACAAACCAATTTGGTTGAAGTCAAAGACTACCTCTCCTTTTTCAACGAGAACATTAGAAATAATAAAAAAGTAATTTTCCAAAACGGAGACTTATATCCTCCTCATTTTAATGAAGTGAATAACGTAGCTTGGGTCGAAACGGATAAAGAGTTAACCGATACCATAAGAGTAACACCAACAGGGCTTGATTACAGCCTGGAACACCGATTATTAAAAGTTGTTTCGTGGGGGGATTTTGGTAAATGGATAAGACGAAAAATCATTGACCCATATCTTTATAGCAATGAAGTTGTAACATGGAGAAACAAAGAGGCTAGTTATGATGTCAATGAACTTGAACCTAAATCAAGGAAAGAATCGACTTATGTATTACAAGAATACTTTATTCCAATAAATAACATCGAGTCCTTCATTCCAAAAATGAAAGCCGTTTACGATCAGTTTGATGTAAATGTCATTAATGTTTCCTTACGTCATGCCTACCCCGATAAAGAATCACTACTTTCTTGGGCTCCTGAAGAAGTTATCGCTTTAGTTATCTACTACAAGCAAGGAACTAGCGATGAAGCAAAAGAAAATGTGAAACAATGGACACAGGCTATGACGGATGCTATCCTTAGCGAAGGAGGCACTTGGTATCTTCCTTATCAACCACATGCAACAGTTGACCAATTCAACAAAGGTTACCCAAATGCTGGTACATATTTTTCTTTAAAAGATAGTATTGATCCTCAACACCGGTTTAATAATAAGTTACTTGATAAATACAATCCCTACATTGCTAATAGAATCGAAAAAGAAGGCAATAATATTAAGGGCTACTATCGCAACGAAGAACAAACTATTTTAACAGTTCCAGAGTGGTATTTAGTTTTTAACCCTAAAGAATATGCTGACTATCTAGAATCAGGGGCTAATCCTTCTGACTTCCCTTTCTATGCATCTATTGATGAATATTGGTCACTTTATGATCGTTCCTTAAAGCTGGTTTCAGAGGCATATCCCACAAACGAAGAGTACATCACTATGCTGCAAGTTATTGGTGTATCTATAACGCTAGAGTACACCATTAAAATCATTTATGAGAATACAATCGGCAAAGTCTTTAGTTACCTTCATAACGGTATCAATTCGGATGAAGAAGAAATGATCAACCAAGCTCATCGTGCTTATAGCGACTTTATCTATCAAACGGCATGGTACGAATTTGATTTTCTTCCGTGGATAGGTAAAGTATGGAGTGTTTCAAATACCAAAGACAGCAACTGGTTGAGAAAGTTTGAACGCAAGACCCTCTTTACTTTCGAATTCTTGCTTAAGGCAGGTTATGGAAAACTCATAGAATGGGCAGCCACTTCAACCTATGAAGAGCCTGTGACTGACATCTATGTGCTAGCAACTTCCTCAGGTGAAATATCTACCAACGATGAAGTCAAAGTCTATACTAAAAAGGACAATATGTATCTTCTTGCTATTGAGCGTTGGGGAGCCTTCACAACCAATTTAATTCGACTAGTAGATGAAGATATTCAGATTCATAACATTGGTGGGAATGACGAAATTCTTGTGAGTATTATTGCACCAAAAGATATCTCACTACATGAAGATAAAATACAGGTACTCTACAAATCCAATATTGTTACAGATAATAACTCTAAAAGATTCGTGTACTTTATGCATGTCTCTGAATTAATTCCTTTTATAAAAAGAATGAAAACAAAAGGAATTGAAATAGAACATATTTTTGATTATTAATAACTAATAACCATCCACCAGATGACGGATATGCTGGTTGTAGTTTAGCCAGTATGTTAGCGGTAAAAATAAGAAACAGAGAAACTAACAGATAAACATATGAAGAAATACAATTGTCCTAGTTGCAGTAAAGAATTTGCAATTGGATCAAAATTTTGTCAACATTGTGGCCGTAATTTAGAACTTGAAATTATTGAAAACCCAATGTGTCCTAAATGCCACAAGACATTTCCTGAAGGTTCTAAATTTTGTGATATTGACGGTTCTAAATTGACTTCACCTGATAAGTTAATACCAAAATGTGTAAAGTGTGGAACAGAATATTCAATCGAAACAAAATTTTGCCCTAAAGATGGTGGAGCAGTAATACCAGAAGCACTTAGGTTTGACATTAATGAACAAAACATTTCAAAACAATTCAATTTTAATGGCACATATTCAAAAGCTTCTTTAGGGAATCGTTTTTTAGCTTCTTTATTAGATGGTCTAATTACCACTGGATTTGCTATACCATCTTTAATATTCTATATGATTGGTATGGTAAAACTTCAAGACTATTATAATAGTGATGAAGCCATTCCTTTATTTATCTTGGCAGGATTTCTATACTTAATTCCTTTGACATATAGCTTTATCAAAGATGGCATCGGTAAGGGACAGAGTTGGGGCAAAAAAGCTGTTGGACTAATGGTAGTCTATCTTCCCCAAAATGCACCTTGTTCGTTAGGACAATCATTTTTAAGAAATTTGATAATGGTGTTATTAGGTTTAATACCTTTTATTGGATGGTTAATTGAACCAATTATTGTTCTAGCATCTGAAAATGGCAGAAGATTAGGAGATAAAGTTGCAAATACACAGGTTATCGAATTAAAAATATTATAACTAAATAAAATTAAATTATGTATTGTCAAAAATGTCAAACACAAAATGAAGAGAGTGCTCAATTCTGTAGAAATTGTGGCACAAACTTGAATATATTATCGGAGTCAAAATCTGATAATGGGATAACAGATACTTTGCTTTTTATTTTCATAATAATTGCATTTATATCAGCTATTGCTCAATTTACAATACAAAAACTAGATACTAATTGGTATGAAGGAGCAACCAAATATATACAAGGTGGTTTTTGGATTTTGCAAAATTTCAGTTTTTTACTAATTGCAATTGCCATTAAGAATAAGCCACTTAAAATTACAGCAATCATTATAACAGTTTTATTAATAAGTTACTGGCTCTACACTAATGTTATATTCTTAATTGGGTAAGAATTAAAATCCCAACGTTCTGGCAGGTAAAGTGCTAAATATCAGGGCTTGTATTCTGTTCAAACTACTTAGAGGTTTGATAGGAAAGTGCCACATACTCTGCCACTACTCATACAATTTATCATTAGTGTGCCAGGATGTTGTTGACTAGATCTTTGATAATATATGCAATACTGTAAAAAAGGCTAACAACCAATCGGTATGTATTGTGGATAAGAGATAGAGGAGGTTCTTCTATTTTTAGAAACTCTTAGAATCTCTAATTCAACTCGTTATAAATCAAAAAATATTCCATCGCTTATTGAGAGCACACATTATTTTAAGGAGTTCCCAATTAGTAATGGAATATTTTTTATGAACGATATCAATAGAATTAATTCGGATTGAATGCCAATACAGTTATATCATCAAATTGCTCTTGAGAGAATTTTTCTTTGATATATTTCTGTATGCTATCATTCCAATCGCTTTCATATTTACCATAAAATTCTTTGCAGATATCAAAAAAGTCTTTCGATTCTTCCATTTCACCAACGTTCGTTAAACCGTCTGTATACATTACAATAACATCGTCTGGAGATATTGTGTATTCGATATCTTTATAATGTCTAAGCGAATTAAATTTGTTACCTATTGGATATTCTGTGAATGATAACTCATTCACTGATCGGTCCTGAATAATAATACCTCTTCCGTTTGCAGATGTATATATTAGATTATTACCCTCTATATAAGCTATAGATAAGTTGACTTCGTGTCTTAATTGATCTTTCTCCTCCATTTTTTGATTTAATTCATTGATCAAATAATCATGAAGGTTATGTAACAATAGACTAGGGTAGTAAGGTAACTCTTGAAGTGAATCAAAATATCCTGAAATCACCATAGTCAATAAAGTTGCACTTATAGCATGTCCTTTACAATCTCCAACAACGACCATTGTTGTTTTATTGTAATTATTCACATAATAAAAATCACCGCTGATATTCTCTTTAGGTTTGTAAAGAATGGTATGTTCAGTAAAGAAATCTTTAAGAACTTCCTTTCCAGGTAATGTGATTTTTTGAATTTCTGCCGTATACTTCAAAGCTTCCTGTATAACAAAAAGATCCTTCTCTGCTTTTATTCTTCTTTGTTCTTCTTCTAGAGCAGAAGTCTTCGTACGCTCAGCGACCAATTCATGCTCACGAGTCGAAATTAACTCTTCTTGTTGCTGACGTAATTCTTCTTCTTGCTGGATGATTTCATCATTGTAAGCTTGAATCTCTTGTTCTGCCTTGTTTCGTCCTTTTTCATATTCTAATAATGTCCAAGCCACATCTGCACTTACACCAATATACACCATTGAGAAGAATAGAAAACCTTGATTTGACATGATATCTAATGGTTCATATGGTGACCAACCATAAATTGAAGTACAAGTTAAACCAATAGCAAAAATGAAAATCATGAAAGAATAAAGGGCTCCTGTTTTAATATTAAAAAAGAGAAAACCCATACTCAGAGGTGGAATAAAAAAGAAAACTACGGGTGATACTATTCCTCCTTTCAAATAACAGAGAATAGTCACAATAACTGATAATAAAATGACTTGAAGATGGAGCATCCATGTTCGTTTCTTGGAAGGAAATAAAACCAAACCAAGCTGAATTAATCCTAAGGAAGCTAAGACAATTGCCTCTGGGACAAAATCAAAAAATACATGCACTGCGATGAAAATGATCATTAAGACTAAAAATACTCTACTTTTAATCTTAAAGAAATTATAAACATCAAATTTCATATTAAAGTTATTTATTAAGTGAAAGCTGATGTAACTTAAATTTAGAAAACAAAAATCAACCTCTAAATCTATACTTATAGATTAGAGTAATTTCGTTTATCTGTAAATAGGTGAGATGACGATTTGATTTATCAAATAAAAATTTGTCGTACTATTTAATAATTCAAGTTTTTACACTTATATCTAATAATTAAGTTACAGTTATAGTTTATCATATCTTGGTTGTAAATGTAATAATACTAAGTTAATATTGTACACATTTAAGTCTTAAAATACATCGTAATTTTTAGAAGTAGCTGATTATCTATTCTTTAAAAATTGTATTTCAAATAATAATAAAAATAAAATTAAACCGATTAAGGCTTAGAGTGTGATTTGTTAAGTGTAGCACTATAATTTTTTTATTCCCACTTCTTTGTAACTTTAATCAGATATTCAAATACTTTAAAGCACAGACTTCAAATGAAAACCTTATTAATTACAATTTCTCTCTTTTTTATATTCAATACATCATGGTCTCAAAATGGGAGATGGGATGTGTATATGGCTCAATATGAAAACGGACCTGGTTCTACCATTCTTAATATGGATTTAATAAATTCAGCTCCAAAAAAATCTCTTCCATATTTAGTGGTAACAGGTGTGACTACAGAAAATTGTAGAGAAGATGGCTTTCCTCAAAATGATGAATTTGAGAAACTACATGATGTATCGGATGCTGTCGAATACAAAATTCAAGAGGTAACTACATTCGAAATAGTTGGAACATTTACTTATCAGTGTGAACGTTTAGATTATGTTTATGTAAGCGACACAACTAAGATTCGTCAGAAACTTACCGAAATGTATAATTCTAACTTTCCTGAGTACGAATATTACATTAATATAAAAATTGATGAGGATTGGGAGGCGTACCTGAAATTTCTTTATCCAAATGAAGAAACTCAAGAACATATGTCAAATATTAAGGTAGTAGCCAAACTCGCAGAATCTGGTGACAATTTAGAAAAAGCAAGACAAGTGGATCATTGGCTCTATTTTAAGGATAAGAAAAGTAGAAAATTATTTACGGATGCAATCATAAAAGAAGGCTTTAAAATCGAAAGTCAGGAAAAGCGAATTGATTTAAGATTACCTTATCAACTACGAATTTCTAGAACAGATTATGTGTCACCAAATGAGATAAATACCCTCACTCTAAAACTTAGAAAACAAGCTAAAGAGTTCAATGGAGAATATGATGGATGGGAAACTTTTGTGTTAAAACCAGAGGGTGATTTATAGTTGTTCAAGACTTCTACAACTTGGATGCTTTCTAAAGATATCATACAAGTGGCTGTTGTCAAAAATAAGATAAAAAATGTCAGTAGTATCATTTAGTGGATTATCTCAAATTATTCTAGTTATAATTCTTGGACTTGTAATGTCTTTTGTTTTAGCTATTGTTTTGAGAAATAAGAGTAAGCTAGTATTTATACCCTTAGTAATATTTGTATCAATTAGTATTTACTTAGGATTTCTGATCAGTTCTATAAATGATTCAATTAATGAACTTTCATCTGAAAAGCGATTAAAGCAATTATATGAATATTCAAAATCACCTGAAGAATTAGTGAAGGTTGGACAAAATTATACTTTAACTGGTAGGCTGATGTTTAGAAGTTATAAAGGGAAAATAAATTTTGCTAAGCTTTCTGAATCATCAAACCGTAGAGATTCAATTTCAATAATGTACGATTATATCAATGTTGAAACAGATATTAGGGATAGAAGCAGTAAGGGTAATGTAATTTATATGAATAGTGATGATTTTATAAAAGTATCCGGTTATGAATATGAGGAACTTACTAAAAATGAACAAGTAGTTGAGATGATATTAAAATGTGAGAAATTGTCTGATTATGAATGGTTTTGTTTAA
Organism: Flammeovirga sp. MY04; assembly: GCF_001682195.2. Lineage (NCBI taxonomy): Bacteria > Pseudomonadati > Bacteroidota > Cytophagia > Cytophagales > Flammeovirgaceae > Flammeovirga > Flammeovirga sp. MY04. Next base: position 2,020,478 of record NZ_CP003561.2, on the reverse strand, counting down.
AGGTAATTGATTTAGAGATTAAAAAAGGGAGAACATCAATCACAGATTAAATTTACCACATCAATAGCTAATCATTTTTTAGAAAACGATTTTGATTGGGTAAACTATGATTTTGAAGATAACCCCTATTCACGTTTAGTTGAATATATAGATGAAAATTCCAATACTCTTAGCACATTTAAAAATAACAATGATTTTCAAAATTATTGGTTAAAACTAAATAGACCACAGAAAGTCGATTGGATTTTTGATATTATCAAATCCATTAAATGACTAGAGCTTAAAACATAAGAAAAATAGAGATAAGCTATTTATTTAAAATCTCAATAGATTTTTTATAGAAAAGGTGCTATTTGAAGACATAGGATTGGATTAATTATATATTGACAAAGCTAAAAATCATTTATCCAAGTTATATTAAAGACATCACAATATCATTTCTACAGCACCACCTTTTAAGAAATAGGTAATTTTGTACATTATCTACTTTCATTGTGTCAACATTTAAGATAGATGGACGAATTAAATAAGAATCATCTATTTTATTTCATTGTTAAGTTCAGCTACTTGATAAATCACTCTCTAACTGAACATCTTTAATTAATACACACTAAACTCATGAAATTCAAAATAAAATACTTTCTACTACTCCAATTATGTTTTATGCTTTCTTTCGCACAGGCACAATACGAAATAAAGCCAACAAAAGGATATTCACCTCAGATCGGAATAATGGTCGATATGTTGGAAGACTTGAAAGGTAGAATTACCGAAATGACCAAAGACCTCGATCAAAAAGAAACGGATTATATGTTTGACGATCAAGCTAACTCAATTGGTGCTTTAATTATGCATTTGGTGGCGACTGAAGCCTATTATCAAGTAGAGACTTTAGAAGGTAGAGCATGGGATAAACAAGAAGAAGAATTTTGGTCAATTGCCAGTAGCTTAGGAGACCATAGTCGAGATGATCTAAAAGGAAAACCCATTAAATATTATCTTGATTTATGGGATAAAATCAGACAAAAAACACTCGATGGTCTAAAGAAAAAAGATGACGCTTGGTTTGCGGAAAATATAGAGGAAGGAATCAATAATCATTGGGTATGGTTTCATGTGATGGAGCACTCTGCAAATCATATGGGTCAAATTGCTCTTGTGAAAAATAGGCTACCTAAGAAGTAGTGTATGAATGGTAAGGATTTAATGATGATATGTGATACTCTATTATTACTTAAATGTTGGTGAGTTTATTAAGAATGAATAAAATTTTAAAAGTAGGGAGGAATTTTGGGTGATAAAATTATAACATAAGGGGAAAAAGAGGATAAAGACAAAATTGATTTATAAATTATATTAGGAGTTTTGGAGAAGGTAAGACGAAGTAAAAGTTTCACCTTTTTCAAAGGACCTTATTATTAACTCATTGCTGTAATAACCCATATTGACTACTACCCTTTAATTAGGATTCAAATTAAAGGGGCATAATGAAGAAAAGAAAATTAAATGGATTTTTTAAAACCTAATAATCCCGTTATAAATAAATTCTCATTAAAAAATATAAGTATCACAACACAAGTTTTTATTGGATTTGTGATTGTTACCGTATGCGTATTACTCTCCATTTTCATTTCTTACTATAACTCGAATAGAATCATAAAAAGTGCCGATTGGGTGGTGCATACCCAGGAAGTGCTTACGCAACTAGGAAATATTGAAACTTTATTGGTCGATTTAGAAACGGGACAAAGAGGATTTCTTATTACTGGTAAAATCGAATATTTAGAACCGTTTATTGAAGGAAAAAAAAGGATTTATCAAGAAATTAGCTCTATAAGAAAGCTTACTTCCGACAACATAAATCAAACCCCAAGAATTGACTCTCTTAAATTGGTGGTGGATAAGAAAATCGAAGAATTAGATCTTACAATCTATCTAAGAAAAAACAAAGGTTTTGAAGCAGCAAAAGAAATTGTCAATAACGATTCGGGAAAGTTATTTATGGATGAAATTCGAATTCTGATTGCTAGAATTGAAACAGAAGAATTAAGGTTACTTAAAATTAGAAGTCCAGAACCAGAGCTTATTAAAGAAAGGACATTTTATTTACTCATTGGACTTTTTGGTTTTACATTGATCATTATCAGTATTGTTTTTATTTATATCTACCGTTCTATCCGTATTCCAATACAGAAATTACAATTGGGTCTTGAACACATTGGTAAAGGGAACTTAGATTATACATTCGATATTCAAAAAGCAAACGAGTTTGGTAACTTGGCTCGGTTTATAGAATCAGTATTACTGGAACTGAAAACAACAATTGTATCAAAAGAAGAACTAGAGACTGAGATCATTATTAGGAAAGAAGTAGAAAATGATCTTACCAACATCAAAAATAATCTTGAAAACAGGAATAAAGAACTTGAACAGTTTACCTATATCACCTCACACGATTTGCAGGAACCTTTAAACTCTATCATCTCCTTCTCTAATTTTTTGATCAAAGAAAAAGATAAAATGACTGAGATAGGGCAAAAGAGTATTGAGGTAATTACGGAAAGCTCTTTTAGAATGAGAGCACTTATTAAAGAGCTTTTAGAATACACTAAGATTGGGAAAAAATCTTATCAAAAAGAGATTGATGTCGAGAAAATTATTGTGGATTTAAAAACAGATCTACATAGCTTAATTCAAGAAAAACAGGCGTGTATCACTTATAAGGGAAAACCGTTAAAGGTAAATGGGTATAAGCTTGATTTGATAAATTTATTTCAAAATTTAATCGTGAACAGCCTGAAATTTTCTAAAGAAAAGACTCCCCCAATTATTACAATCAATGCCGAAGAACAAACGAACAAATACAAATTCTGGATTTCTGATAACGGAATTGGTATTGAAGAAAAATACTTTGATAAAATATTTATGATTTTTCAGAAATTACATAGACATGATGAATACTCAGGTACCGGAATAGGACTTGCTTATTGTCAAAAAGTAATTGATATGCATAAGGGGAAAATTTGGATGGAATCAAAAATTGGTGAGGGGACGACCGTGTATTTTACGATAGCCAAGTAAAGCTTAAAATAGGAGACAGCGTTTTTTACACTGCCTCACTCTTGTCATATTCTTAGTTGATGATCACTTTCTTTCCCATCAAACTTTTCCAGCTTCCTTGAATGGTTTCATATTCTATTCCTAAAATATAGTTTCCATTTTTGATCCTATCTAATGGAATTCTTGTGTCTTGCATTGGCTTTTTACCCCATTTTCCCACAATCTGTCCATTCATATTATACAAAGTGATAATGCTTCTGTTATAACTGATTTCTCCCATATCTACCATCAAATAATCGCTTGTTGGATTAGGATAAACGGTTACATGAGCGTTTAATAAATCATCTTCAATACTTGTGATGATAATCTGTTGACGAGCATAGCGTACTCTTGTTTCTATAAAATCAGAAATACCATAATCCACATGTCCACCAAGAGGAGCAGAGAAGGCTTTGTCATAATCCGTTACTGTCCAACCGTAGTTGGTCGTGTAATAGGTATCTCTATCAATATAATCTCTTAAAAGTGCTTTTTGTGCATTGAAGTAAGGGTCGAGATGTGTATTGTTAAAGGTCTTGTCGATAAATGATAATAGATATTCATTGTATTCGTTTCTATACGCTGGATGGTCTAATATCTTTTGTGCTAGAGGTCGAGCTTGGTCGGGGTGAATCCAATCATTAAGATCTCTGATCCCCCAATCTTCCCCCACCCAATCGATGCCATAGGTGTTATCCAAATCGTAAGGAAGGTAAGTCCAAAGATCTTTACTTTCATCCCAATAGATCAAGAAGTTATTTTTGTTGTATGAATAATTGTCCCAGTGTCCGGAGAGGTGTTCTATGGCCAACGTTTTGATGTACGTTTCTACATCAAAGTTTCTTTCTATGTATGCACTAAAAGCCTCTCCATTTAGAATATTGATACTGTCCAGAAAAGCGGCTAACTCATTTCTATCTGCTTCATCACCGTCTTCAATTTCATAAATATCATCATTCAAATAAAGGTTAGGATCGTTAGTGAGGTCGGCACCGTAGTTCCCTTTGTATAATTTTCCATCATCATCGCCAAAGCGAGAAATTAAAAAGAGATCGTCGATTTGTTCTGTGTTGAGATATACACCGTGGTAATTGCCGTTGATATATAAAGCAACATGACTACTTCTTGCGGATGGAATATCCTCTTCAATAAAAAACTTTAACAGTGATTTTTCTCGAGAATGTGTTGGATCGTTATGTTCAGCCCTCAGATTAAATTTCTTTTCGCCATGAAACTGACGTCCTTTAATAAATTTGTTGAAGGAGATTTTAAACGATTTTTTAGGAGCATAACGAGAAGTATTTCCTCTTAAACGAATGCCTACATTATGAAGTGAATCCGTAAGTTGAGAGTTCGAAAATTCGAAGATACAGTATTTGTATTCCCTATTTTCTTCATTTCCGGGAGCCAATAAAAACGCTAAGTCGGCAGGGTCCATGGTAATGTCTACACGGTTGACTTCATTTTCCGGGAATAGAGGACCATTTTCTGGGTTTACATTTTGACCAAAAGCCACAAAAAAATGCACACAGAAAGTGAGTGTTAGTAGAATGTTTTTCATTAGTTAATAATAAGTTTGTCGATTTACATTTTCATATTACAGTAGTTGATAGAACAGATATTGAAGTAGTTATCAACTTGTTGCGCAATTTAGTTGAAATGGAGAAATAAAAAAAACACATTAAATTTAAAAGGAGCTCCAAATCATTGAAGCTCCTCCTAAAAATGAAGATGAGAAAATTATTTAATGGACGATTAGCTTTTGAGCTTCACCGGCTACTTTAATTATATAAACTCCCGGAGAAAGGTCGGCAGTTGATAGTGTATTGGTTGCTCGACTAACCGTTTGAGTAGAAAGAATCTGACCTTGCATAGTCACAATCTCTGCTTGGTACGAACCTTCCCCAAGACCGCTGATCTTTACAAAACCTTTTGCAGGATTCGGAGATAAGGCGATTTGAGCTTCAGGAATGTCCTCAATGACTAATTCTGATACTCTTGATGAGCTGTTACAGTTGGCAATCCAATCCCATTGCCCATCGCTTCGTTTTCTATATAAAATTCCACCGTTAATTACATATTGACCAGCAGTGTAACTATTTGAGTTCCCATTATAATCAGGAGCATCAGCACATGTAGTACCATTTGATCCACCACCCGAAGAACTCTTAGGTTTGTAAACCCTCACCCAATCTACCTTCATTTGGTTTCTTGCTGAACTAGCCAAATCAGCATCAGAAGGGGTGTGATTTAACGCTAACCATTGTTGAGATTCCACATTTATAATAATATCCATCGCTTTAGTAAAGCCTGCTCCACCTTGGAAATTCCCAGGATCAATGACACTAATACCGTTCGAATTATTGCTTGCCGCTTGTATGGTCGAGAAATTATAGTTTGTACTTGTTGCATAAGTCGTAACAGCTGTATATCCACTCGCGTTGTTGGCAGGGAACTGTCCATTCATGGAATTGAAATACTGATATTCCCATGTTCCATTTACTTTTGTCGCAGTAGCATTATGATACATCACTCGAACAAGCTGACCATCGATATAATATTCAAAGTGTTTTGGACCAACCCAATAAACACCCATTCTCATGTATCTTCTATTGCCATTATTCCAGCACCAATCACCCCAGCCATAATTGGCTGTTACTCGATTATCGTTGTACCAACTGTTCCAATCTTTGGGTTGATAATCAGTAAATGGAGTACGAATAAAAGAGTGGTGACTGATGTGGGTAAATTGTTTGAACCAAGGCACATTACCATAGTTCTCGATGATATCAATTTCTTGAGTATCGTCTGGGCTCAACAGCCAAAAACATGAAGCTAAAGAAATGTTGGCGACACTAATAGCCGATTCCACATAAACAGGATAAACCACCCGATTATTTGATGTCACACAACCAGAAAATACTCCAGGAATGCCCATTTTAGAAGTGTTGTTGCTTTTAGCTACGGTGATGACCAAATTATCGCCATCCACTTTCACCTTGTTGTAGGTCCAGTAAGTAGTTCCCGGTCCGTCCCAACCATTATGGTAGAAGTTATACCACTTTCCATTACCAAAGTTCGATTTGTAGTTTACAGCATTGAAATTGTAGTTGAAATCATCAGAAAGATTGCTCTGAAGTTCCCAAGTATTACCCGGTCCAGCATAAGCAGGCACTGGAATGTTACTCCATTCTTGGGCGTTTACCAAATGTCCCAAATTAAATGAGAGTAATAAGATTAAATAAATGTTTTTCATTTCAAAAAAGTTAAGTAAAGCCTTGTCGTATTAGGCTCGATTTAAGTTTAGATATTTAGAAATAGCATCTTCATTTCATTCACCAATTACTTTGAATAGTACTCATTTCCAAAGGTTTTAGACTAGACAAAAACTGAATTTTTTGGTTTTATTTTAGTGGTACGCGGTGGGTAGGGGGGAGAAAATTTTTTTCTTGAATACAAAAAACTCCTGCCCAACCAAGGTCGAGCAGGAGTCTCTATTTAACAGAAATGAAATTTCTTTAGAACATCGGTCCATCCGATATCAGGATACCATCTACGTTAGTTTCGTAACGTTCTCCATCGATGTTACCCGTAGAGAAACCGAATTTGATATAGTCTAGAGAACCACCGAAGTCTGGCTTTTCTGCATCACCACCCCAGTTACTCCAAGCCATTGTACTTAGACGGAAAGTATATAACTGCCACTCTCCATTGGTTTGTACTGAGTAATTTTCGGTATCGATATTACCACCAAATTTAGTTTCGTTTTGGAAGATCTCGAACTGTAAGTTACCTTTTGCTGAGCCTGTATTTACCCAGAACGAAAGGTGAGGATCTGTTACAGCAGATAAGTCAATATTATTTGAGTTATCCATTTCTAAAGCACCTGTCCAAGTCCAAGAAGAAGCACCATCTAAATGAGCGTGGATGTAATGATCGCCAACATGAGCGTTCATGCTTCCGCCGTCAATACTGTGTGTCACGCCAGCTCCAGCATCATCCCATTTGTAAGTAGCCGTTTCGAAGTCTTCTAGTTCTTTTGCTACGATGATAGGACCATCAGTGATCATTACATTATCCAAGTTCAAGATATAAGGGTTGCCACCGTTACCTTGTTTGAAAGATAGTTTTACAAAATCTAAAGTTCCTTTGATATCGACAGCAGCTAATCCGCCACCCCAATCGGCTAACTCTAATTCTTTAAGACTAACAGTCACCCATTGCCATTCATTATTTGTCGCTCTGAACACATAGTTATCGCCATCGTTACCTGTATTACTTGCCTTAAAATCGGCACCATTGCTATTGCCATTCTGACCCAATTCCAATTGGAAGTAACCTTGAGACGACTCAGAGTTGATTTGGAATGTTAAGTGAGGATCAGTGAAAGTGACTAAGTCGATTGGATCGCCATAGTATAACTGACCCATCCAAGAGGTCCAACCATCACCATCTGCTTTTCTTACAGTTAAGTAATGCTCGCCTCTACCTTTTGATATTCCATTGCCACTATCTAAGCCGTTTTCTGGAGTCACATCACCCGGTTCGTATGGGTTCACACCATCTTCAAAATCAAATAGTACTACTGGCTCTACTGGATCGAAGAATTCACCCGCATCTTCCACAGAAATTGGATTTGAATCAGGAACATTCGAATCAGCATTCATTGTAAATACCTTGATCGTTACTTCATCAGGTAAGTTGGATGGAGCCAACACATTAATCTGAGATGGATTCCCTTTTGAACCATCCACTTCAATGGTTTGTCCATCAATCACTACTTGATAGATCAAATCGACATTCGTTCCTTTGATCGCAAATACCTGACCTCTGGTAATAAAAGTAGGGTATTCTACATTTTCAGTTAAAGGATACACAGGTTCGTATTCTGATTCAGACGCCGCCTCTTGTTTGTAAGCGTTGATGACTCTCAATTGAGAGGTATCAAAGATTCTTGGCAGGGTTGCTCTAATCGTATCTTCTGATGCACTCACAGTGATGTTCGCACAAGGAACCTCACCAAGGTATACTTTTGCATTCTTGAAGTTTTCACCAACAATCACAAAAGGTTCACCAATTACGGTTGGATTTTGAAGGTCGGTATCGTTTATTTTCGGTTGAGGATAGTCGATGTCGTTACTCTGACTATACTCTTTCTGAGTTGTACAAGATTCCATTCCGATAGTCATTCCCAAGAATGCTAATCCCAATGATATCTTATGTATTTTACTTACAATATTCATGATCTTTATTCTTTGTAATGAGGAATTAGTAACCAGGGTTTTGTGTTAACCCGAACGATGCTACTTCAGCAGCAGGGATTGGAAGAACTGGAATACCGTTTAACTTCTTACCGTCCATATTACCCACAACGATATCGCCAGTAATACCTTCTCTGTAACCGATATTGTCCTTTTTTAAGGCAGTTTCTAACTTACCTGTTCTCATTAGGTCCCATAAACGAAGACCTTCCAAAGCCAATTCCACTCTTCTTTCGTGGTAGATAGCCTCCAATAATTGCTCTCCTGTAGCTGTTACTTCTGGAAGTGCACCAGAGTTATCTCTTTCAGCGTACGTATTGTCTGCTTCGTTCCAACCTTTAGGGTAAGTCATCGATCTCGCTCTATCACGCACCTCATTTACTCTCTGACGAGCCGTTGCTTCGTTGCCGATATGATAAGCAGCCTCAGCATTCATCAACAAGATATCTGCATATCTAAACTTACGTTGGTTCTGAGGGTTGTCAGATTGTTCGTTCGGACGTAAAGCCTGATCCATCAATACTTTTCTTGGGAAGTAACCCGATAAGAATTGTGATTCAGCAACACCTTGAGCAACACCATGCGCAAATTGACCATCTTGACCTGCTGTCCAATCTAAACGAGGATCGTTGGCTTCGAATTCATCCACTAAATCTTGAGTTGGGTTTAAGAATCCCCATCCCCATCCTTTGATATCGGCTGTACCTCTAGGAGCCGTTAGAATTGGAGAAGTAGAACCTGTGTTTTGGTTCGCCCAACCCGTATTTGAAGTCTCATGTTGCACCTCGAAAATTGATCCTGTACCGTTCTCACCATCTTTTTCAAACACTGTGGCCAAGTTGAAAGCCAAAGAATATTGATTCGAAGTAATCACCTCATTGGTTAAATCAAATACTTCTTGCCAAGTGTGACCGTTAGCATTCCAAATACCGATATCGTACATCACCACTCTTGCTTGATATGCTTTTGCAGCACCAGAAGTAGCACGACCTACTTCCATTTCAGATTTCGTTCCTAATTTCTCAGCCGCTTCAGCAAAATCAGCTTCAATTTGAGTAAGCACTTCTTTCACAGGAGTTCTACCCGCAGCACCAATTTGATCTGGAGAAACAGGTTCGGTAAATAAAGGCACATCACCAAATAAACGCACCAAGTAGAAGTAGCTGTATGCTCTAATGAAAAGAGCTTCACCCACTAATTGATCTCGAATTTCAGCATCAAAACTTGTGGCAGGAGAAATACCTTTAATCGCTGTATTTGCTCTGTGGATTGCTTGATAATATGTTTTCCATGCCGAGTGAGAAGTAGCATTTACATTCACTGCCGTCCACTCTTTCAACATTTGAACATCCTGCATATCACCAAAGTCAGAACCACCTTTCCAAGAGTTATCCGACATTACTTCGCCGAACATCCATTCCTGCATATGTGCCACAACTCCTTGATCTTGAGCGATGGCTTGATAACAAGCATTTACCGCCATTTGAGCATTTTCCACATCGTCATAATACACGGGTGTATCTACTGCCTGACCTTGTGGTTCACGATCTAGAAAACTTGAACAACTTGATGTTGCGATTAGCATACTAGAACATGCCAATACTTTAATTAATATATTTCTTAGTTTCATTTCCTTTCTTCTTTTGGTTGTTGAAGATTAAAAAGTAACATTTAAGCCTACTGAAAATGTTCTTGATTTTGGATAGTTTCCAATATCGATACCTTGGGCAAGTGGATCACCGTAGTGGTCAGGCACCTCTGGGTCGTAACCGCTATAGTTTGTAAGGGTAAATAAGTTATCTACTGATGCGTATACTCTGAAGCGTTGCATATGCATTTTCTTACATACATTGTCGCTGAATGAGTAACCTAACTGAACGTTTTGTAATCTTAGGTAAGAAGCATCTTCCACATATCTATCTGAGAATCTGCGGTTGTTATTCGGATCACCAGAAACCACTCTTGGCATAGTGCCATCAGGATTGTTTACAGGGTGGAAACGATTATCGTAGTAGTTCTTTGTTTGGTTTTTCTGAACGTTAGAATCTTCGATCCAGAACTTTTGAATGTTCGCTACTTCGTTGCCATAAGAACCAGTAAAGAATAGATTTAAATCAAATCCTTTGTATTCCATACCGATGTTGAATGAACCCGTGAAAGTTGGGATTGCCGAACCTAAGTTCATTTTATCATCATCATCAATTACACCATCACCGTTGGCATCTACGAACTTCACATCACCAATACCCGCATTAGGTTGTAAAGGATTACCCTCTCCGTCTACATGGGCATCTAATTCTTCTTGAGATCTAAAGATGCCGTCTGTTTGATATCCGTAAAAGTAAGCAATTTCTTGACCTTCCTCTGTTCTAGTTGTAAAACCTAATTTATCGATGTAACCTCCATCAATGTGTCCTGTCTCTCCAAGGTTCGTCACCTGATTTTGAATCACAGCGATGTTAGCTCCAATATTCCACTTCACTTCGTGCTCTACATTTCTATAGTTGATGGCAAATTCAAAACCTTTGTTTTGCATTGTACCTACGTTCACATTTGGAGAGTTTGCACCCACATAATCAGGTACTGGCTGAGGCACTACCATGTCTTTCGTGTTCTTGATAAAGTACTCAGCACTGAATGTTAACTGATCGTTGAACAAGCCCATATCAACACCCACATTGGTCATTTCCGAAGATTCCCATCTTAAATCTGGGTTAGATAAAGTAGTTGGGATTCTACCCTCAATCACTTGTCCGTTGACTACATAACGAAGGTTGTTAGTTACAGTTGATAAGTAATCGTTGTTACCTGCAGACGATTGGTTACCTACTTCACCCCATCCAGCTCTTAATTTTAGCTGTGAAACAATATCAGACTCTTTGATGAAATCCTCTTCTTTAATGTTCCATCCTGCCGAGAATGAAGGGAAGAAGCCCCAACGATTACCATCAGCGAATTTCGAAGAACCATCTGCTCTAAATGTGGCAGTTAATAAGTACTTGTTATCAAAGCTGTAGTTCGCACGAGCGAAGTACGATTGCAATGCGTTAGCCCCTTGGTTAGAAGTAGAGAAGAAATCAGATCCTTTTGCAGAACCTAAGTAGCGCATGTTTTCGTTAAAAGGAACATCATAACCTGTCGCCATCATGTTATTGTAGCTAAAGTATTGCATCTCCATACCGACCATACCTCCAACAGTATGTTTTCCAAATGTTTTCGTATAGTTAGCGTAGTTAGACCAAACCCAGTCGAAGCGAATGTTTCTGTGCTCATCTAATTGTGAAATCATTCTTTGTTCCTCGTTAGAAACATAGTATTCTGGTAAATACATTTTTTGAGATTGGTTTCTGTAATCAACACCAAAGTTGGAAGTAAACGATAACTCTTTAGTTGCTTTAGCATTTAAAGAGAAGTTACCTACAATTCTGTTATCGAAAGAGCGTTTGTATTGCTCTTGTTCAGCCATTCTTGCTGGGTTGTTGTTGTACGACCAATTGGCTCTTGCATACGATCCATCAGGGTTATATACTGGCGTGATTGGGTCAACCCATAAGGCTTGTGTCAAAGGACTTGAATAGATATCATTCAAGTTCGTTAAAGAGTAATTTGCGTGCGTATAGGCAATATTTTGTCCAAAGTCTAACCAACGAGTTAGCTTGTGGTTGTTATTAAATTTCACGAAGAACTTCTCTAAATCTGTTCCTTTAAGAATACCTTCGTCTTTTACATAGGATGTAGAGAAATTAAACTGATTTTTTTCTGATCCACCGTTAATACCAAAGTTGTAGTTTTGGAAAGAACCTTGTCTTAAAAGTTCGTCTTGCCAATCCGTTCCTTGATAATTCCCGTTGGCTACATAACTTAATTGTTCGAATTCGTCAGTTCCTTCAGCAAAGCGATTTGCTTCTAAACCCAATTGAGCATATTCAGAAGCATTGGCCATTTCAATCACGTTCGATGCTTCTTTTACACCAGCTTGGGCATTAAAAGTATAAGTATACTTACTATTAGCTTTACCTCTTTTAGTTGTGATCAAGATCACACCGTTAGCACCTCTCGAACCATATACAGCCGTTGCCGATGCATCTTTCAATACTTCCATCGATTCTACATCCTGAGGAGCAATGTGAGAGATATCCTGCATTGGGAATCCATCCACAACATATAAAGGCTCTGAATTATTGATGGTACCAATACCTCTTACTCTTACTTTAGAACCACTTGCCGGATTACCAGAGTTGGTTACTTGCACGCCAGGTACACGACCTTGAAGTGCTTTGTTTACATCCTCTGTTGCAATAACCGTTAGTTCTTCTTGTTTTACTGTAGATACCGATCCTGTAACATCACTTTTCTTTGCAGTACCGTAACCAATAACAACAACTTCTTCTAACTCTTCTAAATCAACTTCCATTTGTAAGTTGATTTCTGTTTGTGCTCCTACTGGAAGTTCTACCGTTTTGTAACCAATAGATGAAAAGCTTAATATAGTATCATCTGTTGTAATCTTTAATCTAAACTTACCGTCAAAGTCTGTAATCGTTCCAATCGTTGTTCCCTGAATGCTAACATTCACCCCTGGAAGCGGACCACCTGTTTCATCTGTTATACTACCTTGTATAGTACGTTCTTGTGCGTAAGCACTAATTGATAGTGTAATAGCGACGAACAGCAGAAAAAAATTTTTTAAGATCTGCATGATTATCTTTTTTTATCGTTTTGTTTTAATTCAACCTAAATAGTTTAGTTGAAATTTATAAGTAATAATAACCGCGGCGTTATGTTTACAAATGTAGGGTGGACACTAATTAAACATAGGTTGTTTTTTTACAAAAAGGAGTTGAAAAAAATATATTTTTCTCAGAACGTAATTTTCATTTAGGGAATAATTTTTCAGAGTTGATGAAAAAATACCCTTTCTTCGTAGTCATTGTCATTGTAGTTTGTAATTCATCTTCATTGTTTAATCAATATGGAACAAAAAGTGGAAAAAATTAAAATATCCCTATAATTTAACAAATGATACATCAATTATTTATTGATGAAAATGACTTTTTTTTGAAACATATTTATACTCATTGAAATCAAATATTTGAAAAAATAATACACCCAAAATATGTCCTATTACATATTTAATCGCTGATTGTGTAAAAAAAGTACCACCTTGATAACGGATAATTTTATCTGTATATCAAATGGCTGTCATCATATAAAATAAAAAACTCCATATCCCTCTTTAGGTGTTTGATGTACATTTGAAACATGATATTAAAAATCAAGTAATACATCAGAGACTTATATGAAGAATATATACTACATAGTGCTGTTAATTTTATCCCTTTATGGAATGAGTAGTTGTTCCAAAGAGATACAACAGCATCATGCCTCTGGGTTAGAGAGATCCAGACTGATGATCATTACCGATATCAATACCACTCCATTTTTTGAGGCAGACGAACATGCTTTGATCTATTTATTATGGCATGCGAATATTGTTAGGATTGAATCAATAATTGCTGATAAAAACAGAGATGAGATGGATAATAGATTGAATAATATCCTAGATCAATATGCATCTGATTTTAGAAATAACAATTATGGTTTTCAAAACAATGCTTATCCATCGCCAAGAGAACTATCTAGTAAAGTGGTGAACGATCTTGATCAAGCAACGAATACAATTATTCAAACAGCTAGAAAAGAATCGGAACAGCCTTTATATATTTTAGTATTGGGCGACATGAAACTGATTAAGGAAGCTTTATTTCTCGCTCCAGATATCGAGCAAAAAATAAGATTAATTACGATCGGTTCGGGTATTAAATCTCCAGAAGATGATGTTTGTGGAAACCTCAATTGGAACGGATGGGGAAGAACGGAAGTTTTCGAAAGATTTAAAAATCTATGGTGGATCGAAAACGATTGGGCCTATAAAGGGATCTCGGAAGGGAACCTGCCCAAACAAATGTTTAGCGAAGTGCAGCAGTTTGGTGCTTTAGGAAATTATCTTTCGAAAAGCACTCAACAGAAATTAGTACTCGACGAAGCATTGCCCATTATGTACCTCTTAGATCCGAATATTCATCGAAATCACCCTGAGTTCGGAGGGTGGACAGGAAACTACATTAAACCTTTTCCTGTAGAAAGACCACAATATTGGATAGATAGAGCAGAAACAAAGAAATGGAATTACAAAAAGCCATGTCAATCATGGGAGTTGGCCGACCAAGTATTATTGGAAAGAAAATCGGTGATCGTTGCCAGAAGGGAAGAGATGTTTTCCTCCCTTCTAATGAATCTCGATCAGCTTTACAATAACACTTATGTGCCTTCAGAATAAATTTTTTAATAATTAAGACAATGAGAAAGAGATTAGTAGCAGCTTCTTTTCTTATAGGACTTCTCACACTAAACTTTGGAACAGCCGAAGATAAGGCAAAGACACCAAAGCTAAATGATAAGAAAGCAACGAAGGAGACGGTAGCATTATACGAGCAATTACATCAGGTGAGCGTAAGTGGAAAAACAATTTTTGGACATCAAGACGACTTGGCTTATGGATACCATTGGTGGGGCGATGGATCGGATGTAAAGAATGTGACAGGAGATTACCCTGGCCTTTATGGTTGGGATATGGGACATATTGGAGAGGAAAAAAACTTGGATGGTGTTCCTTTCGAGGACATCAAAAGATATATCAAAGAGTCGTATTCGAGAGGAGGCATTACCACTTTGAGTTGGCACATGATCAATTTAAAAGAAAAGAGCAGTTCTTGGGATACCACAAGAGTACTTCATGAAATGATGGAGGGAGGTAAGTATCACCAAGACTTTATTAAAAAGCTTGACTTGTTTGCCGAATTTGTGGATGACCTAGAATTAGAAGGTAAGAAAATTCCAGTATTATTTAGACCATGGCACGAACACAATGGTTCATGGTTTTGGTGGGGAGGAAAGAATGTGGAGATCAAAGATTATAAAACACTTTGGCAATTCACAGTGGAATATTTGAGAGATAAAAAGGGGATTCATAACATTATCTACGTTTATTCTACAGATGCCTTCGATTCGGAAGAAAGTTATTTAGAGCGTTATCCTGGCGACAAATATGTCGATGTTTTAGGATTTGATGATTACGGTGCCTACCGTGCTAACGCTACTCCAGAAAGAGAACAATGGATTATAAGAGAATTGGAAACGGTAGCCAAATTGGCCCAACAAAAAAATAAAATCTGTGCGTTTACAGAATCTGGTTTGGAAGCAGTGACTGACGATCAGTTTTTTACCACCAAGTTATTGGACAAGCTAAATCACAATGAATGGACAAAGAAAGCCGCTTATGTGATGCTTTGGAGAAACGCCAACTATCAAAAAGAACAGAGAGATCATTTTTATGTGCCTTACAAAGGTCACTCTTCTGCCAAAGACTTTATCAAATTCAAAGAAGATCCAAGCATTCTCTTTGAGTCTGATTTGATGAATATGAAAGTGAATTAATTAACGAACTCATTATGCAACTAGAATTATTAGATCTGATCATTATTGGGCTTTACTTACTGTCTACAGTAGTGATCGGTATATATCTTAAAAAACAAGCCTCCAAAAACATGGAATCTTATTTCCTTGGAGGAAATTCTTTACCGTGGTACATGCTCGGGTTATCCAATGCTTCCGGAATGTTTGATATCTCCGGCACCATGTGGATGGTATATTTATGCTTTGTTTATGGACTGAAAAGTGTATGGATACCCTGGTTATGGCCGGCTTTCAATCAAATATTCTTGATGATCTACTTGTCGATTTGGCTAAGAAGATCGAATGTTTTAACAGGAGCAGAGTGGATAAGAACACGTTTTGGTGATGGTACCGGCGGAAAGCTTTCGCATATGGTAGTGGTATTTTTTGCCTTGTTAAGTTGTCTTGGATTTTTATCGTATGGATTTATCGGCATCGGAAAATTTATCGAAATATTTATTCCTTGGTCATATGTGGGACAGTTCATGCCATTTGATTTAGCCCCAGAGCAGGTACCTTATGCCTACGGTATTGTTTTTACAACAATTGCTACTTTCTACGTAGTTATGGGTGGTATGCTATCGATTGTATGGACAGATGTTTTACAATTCGCCATCATGACGGTTTCGGCTTTAGTCATTGCAGGTATAGCCATGACACAAGTAGATTCCAACACCTTAATGGCCATGGTTCCTGAAGGATGGGATACACCATTCTTTGGATTTGATTTGGACATGGATTGGTCGGCCTACATACCTTCGGTAAACGATAAAATTGGAAACGACGGTTTTACTCCATTCTCTATCTTCTTTATGATGATGTTGTTTAAAGGGTTCTTCGCATCTATGGCAGGTCCAGCACCTAACTTTGATATGCAAAAAATCTTGTCGACAAAGTCACCAAAAGAAGCCGCAAAGATGAGTGGTTTTGTATCGGCAGTCATGTTCCTCCCAAGATATTTGATGATCGGTGGATTTACCATTCTTGCAGTGGTGTATTTCAGTGGAGACATCAACCAAGCGGGATCAGGATTTGATTTTGAAAATATTCTTCCCATGGCAATCAAAGAGTTTGTGCCGTCTGGTTTGATGGGATTGTTACTTGCAGGTTTATTAGCCGCTTTTATGTCGACATTCGCATCCACAGTAAATGCCGCTCCAGCCTACCTAGTAAATGATATTTATTTGAGATATATCAACCCTAAGGCAAGTGGAAAACTACAAATGAGAGCGAGTTATATTATCTCAGCAGCTGTAGTGGTCATCAGTACAATCATCGGTTTGTATGTAGAAAATATCAACTCCGTTTTACAGTGGATTGTATCGGCACTTTACGGTGGATACATCGCAGCCAACTTCCTAAAATGGCACTGGTGGAGATTCAATGGTCACGGCTTTTTCTGGGGAATGGCAGCAGGTATTGCAGCATCTATGATCTTCCCATTGGTATTTAAGCAGACCTTGGAATTGTACTACTTCCCGTTATTGTTCTTAGTATCCTTAATTGGTTGTGTAGCCGGAACATTATTAACGCCAGCAACAGAAGAGAAAACGTTGGTCAACTTCTATAAAACGGTAAAACCTTGGGGATTCTGGGGACCTATCAAGAAGAAAGTAATGGCTACTGATCCCACTTTTGAAGGGAACAAGGACTTTAAAAAGGATATGTTTAACGTGGTAACGGGTATCGTATGGCAAGCCACCCTAACATTACTTCCATTATACATCGTGATCAAAGAAGAAATGGGCATACTATCGACAGCCGCTGTTTTGATCATCACCACTTTAATCTTGAAGAAAAATTGGTACGATAAATTACCGGAAGATCCGAAGAAGGTTCCAGAAAAAGTACAAGAGCCAGCAATGGCAGAATAATTAAAAAAACGACAAATCGTGCTTCGGCACAGTAAATAATATGGCAATGAATTTCAAAGAGAAAGTAATCCAACTCATCGAAGAACAAGAGGTTTTATTATCGAAAAAGAATGAAGCTTCATCAAAATATAACGGCATTTTCACCAAGTATCAAAATCCTATTTTAACGGCAGAACATACGCCGATTTATTGGCGATTTGATTTAAATGAAGAGAGCAATCCTCATTTGCAAGAACGCATTGGAATGAATGCAACTTTCAATGCTGGAGCCATCAAGTTTAATGGCAAATATGTATTGATGGTGAGAGTGGAAGGAGTAGATAGAAAGTCATTCTTCGCTGTGGCAGAAAGTGATAACGGCATCGATAATTTCCGATTCTGGGACAAACCTGTTCTTATGCCAGAAACAGACGAGCCGGATACCAACGTGTACGATATGCGTTTAACTCAACACGAAGACGGTTGGATTTATGGTATTTTCTGTACAGAAAGAAAAGATCCCAATGTACCAGAAGGAGATACATCCTCGGCAGTAGCAGCGGCAGGTATTGTAAGAACAAAGGACCTCGTGAATTTCGAACGTTTACCCGATTTGATTTCTTACTCGGGACAACAAAGAAACGTAGTGCTTCATCCAGAGTTTGTCGACGGAAAATATGCACTATACACAAGACCACAAGACGGATTTATCGATACCGGTTCTGGTGGAGGTATCGCATGGGGCTTGACGGATTCAATGGAAAATGCGGAAGTGAAAAAAGAAGTGGTGATCGAGCCTAAAATTTACCATACCATAAAAGAGGTGAAGAACGGTCAGGGGCCAGCTCCAATTAAGACATCGAAGGGTTGGTTGCACTTGGCACATGGCGTAAGAAACACTGCAGCTGGCTTACGCTATGTTCTTTACATGTTCATGACTTCTTTGGAAGATCCAACAAAAGTAACGCATCGTCCGGCAGGTCATTTCATCGCCCCACTAGATGATGAAAGAGTAGGTGATGTTTCCAATGTAGCCTTCGCCAATGGATGGATTGCGGATGACAATGGTGAAGTGAAAATTTACTATGCATCATCAGATACTAGAATGCATGTAGCGACATCAACGATTGATCAGTTGGTAGATTACTGTAAGAACACTCCAGAAGATGGGTATCGTTCAGTAACATCCGTTCAAACTATCCATGATATGGTGGAAAAGAACGAGAAGATGATGGAAGAGTTGGGGATGATTGTACCGAACAGACAGACGGTGTAGAAGAGATGAAATCAAAATCTAAGCAGACGGAAGTCTGCTTAGATTCCTACTCCAACAACCCATGATTTCAATCATGGGATCACCGTATCAAGGGCAAAAAAAATACTACTCTATATGAACACAAAATCATTCGAAATATCACTAAAAAAAGAACTCCAAGAAGGCATCCTAGCGTATTGGATGGAGCATACTATCGATACCAAAAATGGGGGGTTCTTCGGTCAAATCACTTACGATAATCAGGTGATCGAAAACGCCGATAAAGGAGCGATTATGCATGCAAGAATCTTATGGACGTTTGCTGCCGCTTACAATCAATTGAAAGAGAAAAAGTACTTAGAGATATGTGACTACGCTTACGATTACATCGTAAATCATTTCTTGGATAAGGAGAAAGGGGGCGTATTTTGGATGGTGAATTATAGAGGAGAAGTGGTCGATAGTAAGAAGCAAGTCTACGCCAATGCATTCGTCATCTACGCTTTTGCTGAATATGCTATGGCAAAAAGAACCGATGCTCCACTTCAAGTGGCGATGGATATTTTTGATAAAATCGAAGAACATGCTTTTGATCAAAAACTGAATGGTTACTTCGAGGCGTATTCTAAAAATTGGGTGTTATTGGAGGATCTAAGATTAAGTGATAAAGACAAGAATGAAAAGAAAACAAATAATACTCACCTTCATATTTTAGAAGCCTATACAACACTTTACAAAGCGACGAAGAATGCAAGGGTCGGACATCAATTACATAATTTGATTACCCTTTTCTTGGATCAAATATTAGACACGGAGACCTATCATTTCAAACTGTTTTTTGATGAAAACTGGCAGTTGAAATCAGACGAAATAAGTTATGGTCATGATATCGAAGGAGCGTGGTTAATACAAGAAGCGGCAGAGGCTTTAGGTGATATCACTTTATTGGAAAGAGTGAAATTAGCGGCCAATAAAATTGCCGATGTGACAATAGCCGAAGGGATAGCAGAAGATGGAGCTATTGTGAACGAAGGAAACCCCGAAGGCATTACGGATACCGATAGACATTGGTGGCCACAGGTCGAAGCCATGGTTGGTTTCATCAATTCCTACGAAAATACGGGCGACGAAAAGTATTATGAAGTAGCTTTAAAGCTTTGGGAATATACTATGGAAAATATCGTCAATATCGCCCATGGAGAATGGTGGTGGAGAGTCGACGAAAACAATGTTCCTAATTTAGAAGAGGATAAAGTAGGTCCTTGGAAAGCCCCTTATCATAACGGGAGAGCCTGTTTAGAGGGGATCAGAAGATTTGAAAGATTAGCAAAAACAACAATATAGAAATGAATAGAATGAAATTACTTATAGGACTAGCGATACTCTTATTTACTACTTCCTGCGTGAAATCAACTCAGGAACAAGTATCAAAAACGAACTTTGTAACTGTCGAATCCGACCGCTTGATGTTGGACGGATCACCCTATTACTTTATGGGAGCAAACTATTGGTACGGAATGAACATCGGTATGGAAAATGACGACCGAGATCGTTTACTTAGAGAGTTGGATCAGATGAAAGCCATGGGAATTACCAACCTCAGAATTTTGGCCTCTTCTGAAGGAGACGAAAATCAGGAATTCCAAGTATATCCAACAATGCAAACAGCACCCGGTAAATACAACGAAGAGGTGTTTGTAGGTCTCGATTTCTTGTTGGACGAAATGAAGAAAAGAGACATGAAAGCCGTGATGGTTTTGAACAACTTCTGGACATGGTCGGGAGGCATGCCTCAGTATTTACAATGGGCAGGAAAAGGTGCAGTTCCATACCCTCAGATTTCTAAAGAGTGGAATAAATTTACCGATTACTCTAAGCAATTTTATGCAGATGAAAAAGCTTCTAAAATGTTCGAAGATCATTTAAAAGTAGTCGTTGGAAGAACAAACAGTATTTCGGGATTAAAATATACAGAAGACCCAACCATCATGTCTTGGCAATTGGCTAATGAGCCTAGGGGATATTCAGAAGTATCGGAGTATCATCAATGGATTAAAAAGACTGCAGGGTTGATTAAATCGATGGATCCTAATCACTTGGTTTCTTTGGGATCGGAAGGTGATTCTCCCGGGCCGGATGCGGGCATCAATTTATTAAAAGACAATGCTTTTGATGATATCGATTATGTAACGATTCACATTTGGGCGCAAAACTGGGGATGGTACAATCCTGCAAATGCAGCAGAAGAATTTGATAACACCGAGAAGGAAGTAGTAGAATACTTGACGAAACATGTAAACGATGCCAAAACGTTGGGTAAGCCAGCGGTATTGGAAGAGTTTGGTATAGCAAGAGATAACGACGATTACTCTCCAACAGCAACAACCCAATGGCGCGATAAATATTACGGCTTTGTGTTCGATCAAGTGTATCAATTGGCCAAAGAAGGAGCGCCCATTTATGGAATGAATTTCTGGGCTTATTCTGGTGAGGGAAGACCAAGAGCACCAAAAGAATTTTGGCAAAAAGGAGACGATTTCTTAGGAGATCCTCCTCACGAACCTCAGGGTTGGTATGGTGTCTACGATAAGGATAAAAGTACTCAAGAAGTGATTCTTCAATACGCTCAAAAAATGCAAGGAATTTCTACTGATGTGATGGCAGAAAATGTGGAAGAATAATGGAGAAATTCAATAAAATATACTCACTAAAAGGAAAAGCACTTATTTGTGTTGTGTGTAGTCTTCTGTTTGCTTCTTGTACCGCTAAAGTGGTGCAAGAGCAAACACAAAGACCTCCAAACGTGATTGTTATTCTTACGGATGATCAGGGTTGGGGAGACTTTTCGCACACCGGAAATGAGTACCTCAAAACACCTCATTTCGATAAGATGACAGAGGAAGGTGCGTTATTGGATCAATTTTATGTGAGTCCTGTTTGTGCACCTACTCGTGCAAGTGTATTAACGGGTCGCTATCACCTAAGAACAGGCGTTTCTTTTGTGACAAGAGGTAGAGAAAATATGCGATCGGAAGAGGTGACTATCGCAGAGGTTTTTAAGGAAGCGGGCTATGCCACGGGATGCTTTGGTAAATGGCACAATGGAGCACATTACCCCGAAAATCCTCAAGGACAAGGCTTCGATACATTCCTCGGTTTTACATCAGGACATTGGAGCAATTATTTTGATACTGAATTGGAATACAATGGAGAAATGAAGTCGACTAAAGGTTTTATCACCGATGTGTTGATGGATGAAACCATCCAATTTATTGATGCACATAAAGATGAACCTTTCCTTGCATTTGTTCCTTTAAATGCTCCTCATACTCCTTATCAAGTGCCTGATAAATATTTTGATAAGTACAAGGATATTGATTTTGGGTACGATAAAAAGCAAAACAAAAAGATTGCGACCATCTATGGTATGTGCGAGAACATCGACGACAACCTTGGTAAGTTGATGAAACACCTAAAAGATCAGGAGTTGGAAGAAAATACCATCGTGGTTTTCCTTTCGGATAATGGTCCTCAAGGGGCACGTTACAATGGTCCTTGGAGAGGTGGAAAAACATCGGTGCACGAAGGGGGAACTTTGGTGCCTTGTGCGATTCAGTGGAAGGGACATATTCCCAACTCGTCGAAAAGTAGTCTGACGGCCCATATCGATTTGATGCCAACTTTAATGGGATTGGCAGGGATCGAAAAACCAGAAAACATTCAGTTCGACGGTATTGATTTGAGTAACTACTTGATGGGTACATCAGATGATTTGGGCGAAAGGAATTTATATACACACATGACCAACTTCGAGATTACAGCCGATCGAGGGGCGGTACGACAAGGGGATTATCGTTTCACTACGGAATATGGCGATGTTGGATTGTATAATCTGAAAGAGGATCCATCAGAAGAAAATAATCTCAAAGATCAGTTACCAGAAAAGACGCAAGAACTCAAAACAGCTTTTGAGAATTGGTACAAAGATGTAACGTCTGCTGGGTTTTCTGATTTGAAGATTCCGATGGGTTATACAGAAAGTCCGAGAGTAGTTTTGGCGGCTCACGAAAGCAATGGAAAAGGTGATTTGGCTTTTAAGGCGAACGTGAATGGTTGGGCACACGATTGGTATCAAGTAAAAGGGGAAGCAGAAGTGCAATGGCCAGTGCAAGTGATACAACCTTCGACATTTGAGGTGAAGTTGAAATATGCTGGAATTAACATTATAGGTTCTGAAATGGAATTTAGAATAGGGAATAAAGTGGTGTCTGCTACCATTCATCAAGATTTTATTCCGAAGGCATTGCCCACTCCAGATAGGGTAATGAGGGAGCAAGAAGCCAAGGAACAAACTTGGGGAATATTGGATTTAGGAAGCATCACTTTGCCATCGATTGATCAAACCACAGCCAGCTTGATCATCAAAAAGAAAGGAATAGGGATTTTAGAAATAAAAGAAATAGAAACAAGAAAGGTGGCAGCGCAATAGTCACCTTCTAGTATTGGATTCACTACAATTATGACTATGAAATTAAACATGATTACTAACTTACTACTGTTACTTTTTTGTATAACAGGATGTTCATCGAACGATTCTCCATTAGTGGAAAAAGAGGGAGGAAAGGGAAAATTGTCTTTGACTGTCAACATCAATCAGTCGGTGGATGAAGTGGACAACGCCAGAAAATTATCGACAGATGATGTGAAAATTTCCATTGTAAACAGCGATGGTCAAACTGTAGAAGAATACGCTTCATCATCGAGTATTCCAGAGGAAATTGAATTGACATCTGGAGTGTATAAAGCGGTGGGTTCGAGTAATTCCACCAATCAATTTGGATTCGAAGACCCTCAATATGGAGGTACATCAGATGATTTTGCCATTGAGGCGACTCGTCTTACTTCGACCACTTTGGAATGTAAACTTCAGAATACAAAGGTGACGGTGGAGTATAGCGATTTAGTAAAAAATCAGTTTAACGATTACTCATCTATTGTAAAATCTTCTTTTGGAGAATTGAGTTTCGAGAAAGAAGAAACGAGAGCAGGCTACTTTAGATCGAGTGGGAATCTGACGGTGAAATCGATCGTTGGAACAGGTTCAGCATTGCAGAATGTAGAGTTTGTAATTGAAAATATCCAACCTCAAACCCACTACAAAGTTATAGTAGATGTAGAAAGCGGTTCTGGAAAAATTGTCGTAACTGTCGATACTTCTTTAGTGGATGGTGGGGAGCATTCGATTATCGTGACTCCAATTCAAGGAGAGGCTCGACCGGATTACAATACCTCTATTGGTTTCTTTATCAAGGAAGGCAAATTATATGATGCTAATGGTATGGAATTCATTCCAAAAGGAGTCAATAATGCACATTTTTGGTTTGATAGCGGCAACAGACATTATGCTTTCGATGCGCTTTCGCCAATCGCGGCTTATTATTCGAACTCTGTAAGAATGGTATGGCAAACCAACTATCAGTCAAATAGCTGGAGTGATATTGAGGAAGCAACTACCTTAAAACGTATGTTCGATGAGGCCCTACGTTTAGGCTTGGTACCAATGATTGAATTGCACGATGTAACAGGTGATGAAAGCAAAGAAAACCTTCTAAAAATGGCCGAATTCTATGTTCGTCCAGATATCCTTTCGGTCATGAAAGAATACGAAAGTGTACTGCTGATAAACATCGCCAACGAATGGAGTGGAAGAGATACGATTTATAGAGATGCTTACAAAGAGGCAATCACTATGATGCGAAATGCAGGTTTAAAACATACGATCGTTATCGACGGAAGTGGATGGGGACAAGACATGACACCTATCTTCGATTATGGTCAGGAAATCTTAAATCACGACCCTCAGAAAAACATCTTATTCTCGGTGCATATGTACGAGAATTATAGAAACGAATCGACGATTACGACCAACTTAGAAAAGGCAGTCGACATGAAGTTACCGCTAATTGTGGGTGAATTCGGTTTCCAACATGGCGGAACGGCAGACAACCCTATTCAGATTCCATATACACATATTTTATCGGAATGCGAACGCTTAGGATTAGGTTGGTACGCTTGGTCTTGGAAAGGAAATTCGGGAGGCGTAGAATACCTCGATCTATCGACCGATTGGGAAGGAACTACATTATCCGATTGGGGGAATGGTATCGTGAACGATGTGAATGGTCTAAAAAATACAGCGAAAAAAGTATCAGTAATTAACTAATCAAGAGAATGAAACATTGGAATAGAAATATCATTGCAGCGTTGATCGGTTTATTGATTTTTAGCTGTACGACATCAGAAGATGAGGCCGAAAAGATAGCCACAGGACAGTTGGTTTTACATACTTCTTCTGGCCAACGAACATCAGAAAGTGCGGACGATTATGGAGTGATGATAAAAAATACAGAAGGAGAAACAGTGCTTTCTTTTGAGAAATTATCTGATGCTCCAGAAAGTATATCATTAGCCGTAGGCGAATATCAAGTACAGATTTTCAACCAAGAGGAAATGCCGTACATCACTTTTGATGCTCCTTATTATTCTGGAGAAAATGATTTTACCATTGAAAGCGGAAAGACCACAGACGTCAGCGTTACCTGCACTTTAAAACACATGCTACTTACCATAGTATTTGATGATAAAGTGAAAAGTGATGCAAAGTCGTACGCTACAGAAATCCATACCGCCCACGATAAAGTAATGATCGATGCTTCTACAAGTAACAAAGTGTACGTAGAGCGATCGGCTATTGTCTTGGAAACGACCATCGAAGAAATGGATGGTACTCTCTTAAATAGTAAACAAGTAATTTCTGGCTTGGAAGAAAAGACAGAATATACCATAAATATCTCCTATTAGTTTGAAGAAACCCTGCTTGCCCTTCCTCCTTCACTCAGGAAGGGCATTACTAACATTTAAATAAAATTGATGTCTGTTTCAGATATCAAATTAGGTAAACTAAAAATCAAGAGTATGAAACGAAATCTACTAGCTATATCAAATCTACTATTTCGACCTACGACCTTATTTTTATTTTCCATCTTAGTACTATCGGTACTTTTTGGAATGATGGAACTAAAAGTGATAGAAACCAGCGAAATAAATATCTATCAGTTAATCATTCTCCTGCTGATATTATGCTTAGGGGTAGCATCAAGGTATAAGTTTGAAATACCTGATAGACATAATGAAAATGTAACTGCTTTTGTCAAGAAGGAAAAAGTGGAAAAGGAAGTCATCATCCTTAAAAAAGTAGAAGAATTAATACAAGGGAGGCTATTTGATGCCCACCTAAGCGTAAGTGATATCGAAAAAGAGATTGGGGTAAGTCGACCCGTTTTGCTGAATATCTTCAAAAACACAAAAGGAACAACGGTAGTCGATTACATCAAAAAGGAAAGAATTCGAAAGGCCAAAGAATTGTTGGAAACCACCACTTTAAACATCTCAGAAATAGCCTACAAAATAGGCTATTCTGATCCAAAATATTTTAGTAAATCCTTTCGGAAATCGAATAAAATGACCCCAACTCAATATCGGAAATTTCATAATAAACTAAACACAATTGGACAAGTATTGAACAGTTAGAGAATAACATTTCATTTCAGTTGATGATAGAGTCGCATAAATTATGTGGCTCTATTTTTTTAGGTGTACTTTTTTAAAAGTCTCCCATTTCATTAAAAAAATACACCTTTTGGGCGGTTGATCTGCAGAGTTTTGTTTCGAATTATTACTAATATTTTTTTACTATGAAGTATGAATCGAAAAGGATGTCCAACATCCTAAAGGTGTTAACATTAACTCTTTTTCTTTATGGGTTTAATCTCTCTTTGATACAAGCCCAAAATACTAATTCTGAAATTAGTTGCTCTTCTAATGATCACTGTCCTCAAGGTTATGTATGCGAAGGATGGCCCACCTATAAATGTGTTCCAGATGGATCGGGTGGTGGTGAAAATCCTACTCCGGGTAATCCCATTGCCAATGCAGGTGCTAACCAAACAGTAATTGATACAGATGGAGATGGTGTAGAAACGATTACTTTGGATGGGAGTGGCAGTACCGCAGAAGGTGCAATTGTATCGTTTGTGTGGTCTGAGGACGGTATAGAATTGGGTACAGGAGAAACGATTACAGAAAATTTTGCAGTAGGAACACATAGCATTGAACTTACTGTTACCGATGATCAAGGTGGAACAGGGAGTGCTACTATACTCGTGATTGTTCAACCTTTTAATACCACCCAGATGAATAGAATTGCGGTGGGTGATCAGTTGGTTTTCTTATCGGGAGGAAATTTAGCATGGTACAATTTCGCTAATGATTTCGGTGAAAAAACCACCAATTTGGATTACTTCGAGCAAGCCATTTCTGATTTTGCCTCTAGAGGTGGAAACTCGATGAGACTTTGGGTACATATCAATGGAGCCAACAATCCTGAGTTAGATGCCAACGGCTACACTTCAGGACTTGAACCATCTATGATTCAAGATTTGAGAGATGTATTGGATATTGCCTATGATCACAATGTGGTATTGAATCTATGTTTATGGTCGTTTGATATGTTGAATACTAGAGATTATCCCATCGAGGTATCTCAAAGAGCTAGAAAACTATTGGAAGAAGAAGAAAATATTGATGCTTACATCAACAATGCTTTGATACCAATGGTGAACGGTTTGAAAGACCACGAAGCATTATTATCGTGGGAGGTTTTCAATGAACCAGAAGGAATGAGTAACGAATTTGGTTGGGATTTTACGGACCATGTACCGATGTCTGTGATTCAGAGATTTGTCAATAGACTTTCGGGTGCTATCCATAGAGCAGATCCTGCTGCGTTAGTTACCAACGGTTCTTGGTCATTTAAAGCAAATTCCGATATTTTCTCTGGGGTAGAGAAAAACTATTATTCAGATGCAGAACTGATCGCGGCAGGTGGAGATGCAGAGGGTATTTTGGATTACTATCAGGTGCATTATTACAGTTGGGCTGGCACTACTTATTCTCCTTTTGTACATCCTGCTTCCCATTGGGAACTTGATAAACCTTTGATGATCGGTGAGTTTTATGTGGAAAACCAACCTGGATCCATTGCCAAAGAAGATTTGTTTCCCATTTTATATAACAATGGATATGCAGGTGCTTGGGGATGGCAGTACAGAACGTACGACGACGGAGACAATACAGATGAAATGCATAGAGATGATATGCTTGATGGCATCAAAACAATTGATGGTTATCCTGAAATAGCTATTGATCCAGATAGAAATCATAGACCAACGCTAATAGGTGAAATCAATAATTTCAGAATCGATAAAAACTCAAATCCTTTAGTTAATTACACCGATTTAAACACTGTATTTTCCGATCCAGAAGGCACCGCATTACAATTTTCTGTAGAAACCTCACCTCAAAACGTGGTGATTCCATCAGTGAATAACGGCTTTTTATCTTTAGCATTTGCCGAGGAAGCAACGGGAGATGTGATAGTCAGCATTACGGCAACAGATTCGGGAACACCTACGACTTTGAGATCGTATGATTTCATCGTCAGTGTCAAAGAACCGGGGACAGGAAATCTTGCTTTATATCAATCAACATCAGCCTCTTCTGTAGAAGAAGGTCCAAATACTGCTGCTAGTGTAAATGATGGAGATCAATTAACAAGGTGGTCGAGTTTGTATGTAGATCCAAGTTGGATTGCCATTGCCTTCGATCAGGAATATTCAGTGAATGAAGTGAGGTTGTATTGGGAAGGATCTTATAGTTCTCAGTACGAAATTCAGGTATCACAAGACGGTGAGTCTTGGAACACAGTATATACCAATAACGATGGAAGAGGTGGTGAAGATATTATCACTTTCCCTGCTGTAAACGCGAAACATATCAGAATGTATGGTAAACAAAGAGCCATTGAGTGGGGACATTCTATTTATGAGTTTGAGGTATATGGGGATGTACCAAAATCGATATCAGCCAATGCGGGAGAAGATCAATTTGTAAGCGATAGCGATGGAGATGGAGTAGAAACGATCACTTTAGATGGTACCGCTTCCACAGATTCTGAACAAACTATTACTTCTTACGAGTGGAGTGAAAATGGAGTGTCTCTTGCTTCTGGAGCAACTGCAAATGTTCCTTTAGGTGTGGGAATTCATACGATTACATTAACGGTCACCAACAACCTTGGGGTGAGCAGTACAGATAATGTAAGAATCATTGTTGATGATGGTAGTTTTGGACCTCAAATCTTTGAAGCCGAAAATGCTACTTTAAGTTCTGTTACAGTTGCTTCAGATGCTACAGCAAGTGAAGGTGCTTACGTGAATATGGAAGGAAATGGTACTATTTCTTGGACATTTAATGCGGTATCTGCTGGAACACAAACTATAAAAATTGGCTATTTATTACCTTATGGAAGTAAGGATCAGTATGTAAGTTTGAACGGAAATTCTCTTGGTAGTATTCCTTTTGATGGTCCAATAAATACATGGTTAGAAAAATCGCTGACCGTCGATCTTGTGGAGGGAAATAACACGCTAACGATCACAAAGCATTGGGGATATATGTACTTTGATTACTTAAGCACGGGTGGAGTATCAAATACTAGAGTAGTAGCAATTGAACCAAGTGAAACTCTTGCCGAAGTTGTTCTTTATCCCAACCCGGCAACCACAACATTTACAGTGAAAGCGGATCACTTCCAATCGCTAACAATCTATGATATGAAAGGTGTTGCTTTAATCAGTTCAAACCTAAAAAATGTAGATATATCGGAACTGGGTTCAGGTATTTATTTAGTGAAAGTATACACTCTTAATGGTGTGAAAAATTTACGACTAAGCGTGAGATAATTTTCTACTTCACTTTTGAATGCGAGGCAGAAGTCTCGCATTCTTTTTCTAATAATTGATGCCCCCTAAAAAGAAGTGGACTATAGTCTAGATTTTCTTGATTAGAAAATGGAGAAAATCATTGAAAACCTTTCATTTGCCCTAAATAAGTGATTTTTCGTCTTCTTATTGATAGGATAATTTTGTATTTTGCAAGTATTATTTTGTATGAAATAAATAAGACGAACACTACGATTTATGGCTAAATTTTTCAAGTATATACTAACTTATCTGTTCTTGTTATGTTCAATTTTAGCCTATTGTACTCCAAATAAATTACCTAATTTTTCGGGTTCTGTGACCAATATTCTTCAAGACAAAGAAGGATACATGTGGTTTGCAACTTGGGATGGTTTATACAAGTACGATGGGTATGAATTAACGGTATTTGGTGAAAGAAATTATCAACCATTATTGGACAAAAAGATCTCTGCTATTATGGAACATTCCAATGGCAAGATATGGATTGGTACTGATAATAATGGCATTTTTATTTACGATAAGAAGACAGATTCCTTTCAACATTTAACTCAAGATTCTGAATCTGCAAGAACGTTAAAAATCAAGCGTATTACTTCTTTTGATGAGGATAATTTAGGTAATATTTGGATTGGTACACAAGGGAATGGTTTAGCCTACTACAACATCAACGAGAAATTATTTAAAGCTTACACCCAAAGAGATTTTGGTGACTTATTCGATATTCAGGTTTTCCAAGACTTGGTTGTTTCTGTGCATTACGATAAAAATGGATTCGTTTGGTTTGGTACGATGCAAGGGTTGGCTTGTATGGATATTAAAACCGAAGAAATTTCATTGCTGGAAGGAACTGATTACAAGGGAGTTTATTCCATTTTTCAGACAGAAGAAAATGAAATTTGGTGCTCAAATAAACAAGGGATTTTCACCACTCGTTTTGAAAATACAGAATTGAAAGGAGAGTTCGTCACTCATCTAATCAACAATAAAAAATCATCTTTAACTCCATCCCCTTCGAAGAAAAATACCTTGTGGTTTATGACGTCGAATGATGTATTTACCATAGATTTGAAAGAGAAGAAATTAATGAAGTCCAAAGATTTTGATACCAAAAGTGGCTTCTCTACGATCTTCGAAGATAGAAGTGGTGTACTTTGGGTAGGAACTCACTTTGGAGTGTATACCTTAGATTTGTACAAAAAACCAATTCGACCTTTACTCAATAAAGAGATTGATCCAGTTGTCACCATTGAAGAACATAATGGTGTTGTTTGGGCAGGGACCATCAACGGAAAACTGTTTTATGAGGCATCAGAAAACGAAGATGGTACAGGTGTTTATGTTCAACACCCACACCGTTTCGAGCAAATCTCACAAATCAGATATTTCGATAATAACGTTTGGGTAAGTACTGTCGGAAAAGGCATTTATATTTTAGATGAAAAAACAGCACGCATAAAGAAGGAATACCAATTGTCAGATAAGATTATCAATCCTTATGTGATGTCGATGGTGAAGAGTAATTACGACGATACTTTTTGGATTGGTTGCTGGGATGCTGGTTTAGCCTATTTTGATGCGTCTAAAGATAAGTTTGTTTCTTTAAATTCTGGAAAAGTAAGGGAATTATTTAATGTACCTATTGTCAAGATATTTCCAGTGGCCAAAGGGGAAATTTGGTTAGGAACAAGAGGAGAAGGCTTGTGGAAAATAAATTATACTGAAGATTATAAAGTAACCAATGTATCACAATTTAATGTAAAAACACCTACTATGAATACTTCTCTTATAGCTGATATAGTAGAGAAGGATCATCAGACATTATTGGTGGCTACAGAAAATGGTTTATTTGAATTTCTGAGAGATCGAGATCATTTTTCTCAAAAGAATATACCGAATAGATTACTAAAAGCAACCATCAGTAGTTTAGAGAAATCTGCTGATAATACAATTTGGGGAACCACCTTAACCTATGCTTTTCAGTGGAATGATAAAGGCTTTTTTAGCTTCAGTACAGAAGATGGTTTAGCCAATGAACGCTTTTACAATAACTCCAAGAAAATCACCTCAAAAGGAAATATTCTCTTCGGAGGAGAAAAAGGGATCGATATTTTAAACATTGAGAATTTCAGTTTATCACCTTATGATGTTTCTCCAATAATCTCTATGTTCTATTTAAATGGAGAACACATTCATCCAGGAGAAAAAGTGGATACAAACATCTTATTAGATGATGTGATTCAAAATAAAGCAAAACTACAATTGAATCATGATCAAAACTCTTTCTCTTTTTATTTGGCTACTTTGAATTACACAAAGGGAGATAAGAAGAATTTTAAGTATAAACTTCAAGGAGTTGATCAGGATTGGAAGGAAACAATGGGTGAAAATCATATAGTAAGGTATAATGGTTTGATGCCTGGTAAATATACCTTCCAAGTGAAAGCGTCGAATGTAGACGGGAAATGGAGTGATCAAGTAAAATCTATCGATATCACGATTACTCCAATTTGGTATAAATCGATTTATGCCTATGTGGTTTATGCTATTCTTTTATTGGCTATTATACTCTTTGTAATGGTGTGGTGGAGACGTAGGGTACACAAAGCCAACGAAGAAAAATATGAGCACCTTAAAATGAGAGATGAAAGAATTGAGTATGAACGAAAAGTCAATTTCTTTACCAATTTATCTCATGAGTTACGTACTCCACTTACTCTAGTTTTAGGGCCAATCGAACAAATTGCGAAAAACAATAAAGTGCAAACGGAATTGCAAGAACCTTTAGGAATTGCCTTTAGAAATGCTCAACGTTTACTCCGTTTAACCGATCAGCTGATGTTTTTAACCAAGAGTCAGCACGGACAAATGCGTTTGAATATCAAGCAAGAAGAATCAAATTTACTGATTAAGGATGCTACTGATGCTTTTAAACATGTAGCGAAAAAGCGTAATGTAAATTATTCTATCAATTATTCAGAACAACTTCAACCTTCTGTATTTATTGATAAAGTGATGTTCGAAGCGGTCTTGTATAACATTCTATCCAATGCCTTTAAATACAATGTAGAGAATGGAGGTGTTTGGGTAACGACATCTACAGTTTCTTTTGAGGAAATTCAAGCCAAGTTTGTGGGGTACAAGGGCAATCAACCTGATAAATATGCGAGACAATATTTAAGAATCGAAGTGAAAGATTCAGGTATTGGTATCAAAAAGGAAGATTTGGAAAGTATTTTTGATCGTTTTTATCAAGTGAAAACGAAAAACGATGCTGGGTCTGGTATTGGTTTGGCTTTCGCTAAATCAATTATTGAGGTGATGAAAGGAATTATTTATGTAGAAAGTGAAGTATCACTTGGTTCTAAATTTACACTTTTGATTCCTTCGGATGAAGACTTTTACTCAGTAGAGGAAAAAGAGAACGAATCGGCTGAATTGGTATCAAAGTTATTGTATTCGAATACAGAAAAACTACAATTTGATTCTCCTGATGAGAAAAAGGTAGAGGCCGAAAAAGTCGAAAAAGAAGAATTGATTTTGATCGTTGAAAAATCAAAAGAAATACAAGAATATATAGGTAGTATTCTGGAGAAAGAGTACAAAATCATGTTTGCTGAAAACGGATTGGAAGCGTATGAGAAGGTCTTAAAATACTATCCGTCTTTGGTGATTTCTGAAATCTATTTAGAGGGAATGGATGGGCTTCAACTTACAGAGAAAATTAAGTTGGGAGAGAAGACCAAACATACACCTGTGATCTTACTTTCTTCTAATCCAGATACGCAAGAACGAATTAAAGCCTTAGAATCGGGATCAGATTCTTTCATTGCCAAACCGTTCTCGCCGAAACATATGGATGTAAGGGTGCATCAGTTGCTGAAGGCTAGATCAAATATTATGGTGCTGGATACGAAGGAAACCAAGAAGAAGAAAGCGGCTCCTAAGAAAGTGGAAATCTCTTTTGAAGATCAGGTGAGAATCATCATCGAGAAAAACCTATCAGAGGTGGAATTTTCGATACCAGAATTGGCAAAGGAGTTGGACATGAGTAACATTCAGCTTTATCGAAAAATGAAAACAGAGACCGGAATGCCTCCGGTGGAATTTGTGAGAAATATTCGTCTGCAGAAAGCGTTGGACCTTTTAAAAACTTCTGATCTGAACATCTCTGAAATTGCTTATGAGGTGGGATTTAACGATCCTCAGTATTTTAGGAAGTCGTTTAAGAAGCAGTTTGGGCAGACGCCGACGCAGTATAGGAAGCCGATTAAGAACTAATAATCTAGCCCAGGACTCAAGTCCTAGGCTGGTGATAATTATATTAGTCAACACTAAAGTGTTAACTAATTTGGTGCAAGACGGAATGAACGTATAGATTCCACGTCTAAATTCGTAAAGACTTTAGTCTTTGCGGATATAATTATCACTAGCCCAGGGTTTCAACCCTGGGTATTCGATCAATTCAAGATGGAATGGATATATAAATTTAATTATCACCACCCTGGGTACGCCCATACAAAAAAATCCCCAACCCAAAACACAAGTTTCAGATTGGGGACCATCCAACAATCAATCGGATTTACCAATCAATCGGCATATAATCTTTCAAGAATTTACCCGACCAATGCTTCCCAGTATTAATACCATCGATCAGCGGATCAAGCACTCTTGCCGCACCATCTACGATATCCAAAGGAGGTTGAAAATCGTGTAATTCTTCTTTTTGTTTCGATAAGTGTACCGGGTCTTCATCAGTTACCCAACCCGTATCCACGGCATTCATGAAAATACCTTTTTTAGCCAATGAACCTGCAGATGTATGCGTCATCATGTTCAAGGCTGCTTTCGCCATATTGGTGTGAGGGTGACGGTCTTCTTTATGGAAACGGTGGAATTTACCTTCCATCGCCGACACGTTGATGATATGTTTCTTACCAGTGTAATCCTTTTCCATCAATTTAGAAAGACGGTTACACAAGACGAAAGGAGCGATAGAGTTGACCAATTGCACCTCGACCATTTCTGGCGTTTCGATCTCACCCAAACGAAGTCTCCATGAGTTAGTTTTTCTTAGATCGACTTGTTGTAAATCGGCATCTAGTTTACCTACAGGGAATACCTCTTTAGTGGCGATACTGTTATCGAAGCTATAAGGAATTTGCGAAAGTTGAGCCGATGCTCTTAAGCCGATACCTGCTTCAGAAGTACTCCATTTTACAGGAAGACGACCATTTTTAGCACTTTCACTTGTCTGTGATAATTCCGAAAGTTCCGTTAGACAGTAGATATGATCTTTCAATACGCTTTGAGCAGAAGCGGATAATGCTTCGAACGGTTGCTCTTCTCCGGCCATCAAATGCTCGTAGAAACCTGCAGGTCTCCTTACCGTTTGAGCGGCATTGTTGATCAGAATATCCAAGCGATCGTATTGTTGCTCGATAAAGTTACAGAAGATTTCAACTGATGGGATATGACGTAAATCTAATCCATGAATCTTTAAGCGATGACCCCATTCTTTAAAATCAGGCTCCTTAGAGAAACGTTCTGCCGAATCCACAGGGAAACGAGTTGTTGCCACTACTGTAGCACCTGCTCTCAAAAGAATTAAAGTGATATGGTATCCGATTTTTAATCGAGAGCCTGTCACTACTGCCACCTGACCTGTAAGGTCGGCACTTTGGAAACGTTTTGCATAGTTGTAATCACCACACTTCGGACACATTTGATCGTAGAAATGATGCAGTTTTGTGTACTCAGTTTTACAAACGTAGCAGTTTCTCGGAGAAGTTAATTCAGGAGTATCTGGAATTTCCATGTTCTCCAAAATTCGAGGAGCCACAAAAACACTTGCTTCACGAGCACTACGAATACCAGTAGATTTTCTAGCGTGTTTGTTTCGCTCTTGCTCCTTTCTTTTGGCCGCTTTCTTTATATCTTTTTTACGCTTACCAAACTCCTCACGGTTAGGTCTACTTAATTGACCTGCCGCTTTAATTAGGGCAACACGTTTCTCTTCACTCAAGTCATACAGTTGTACTGCATCAGCGGATAGTGTCTGCAATATTTTGATGCATTCATCAATCTGTTGCTCACTTAACGGCTGTTTGTCCTCTTCTGTCATATCGTTCTACTAAAATTGAAGCCGCAAGATACTGTCTTATTTTTAAATATGAGTGGAAATTTTAGTTAATGTTTAAAAGTAGTCTTACAAAAAAATGAATCCTTTGATTTTTTTAAAATTCCTGAAATGATGTGATATTTTGTTTTTAACGTTCAGTAATACAGTGTTTTATGAATTTTATGATTCTTTTTGAAACCACAAAAAATGTGTGCATTGTTAAATTAATCAAAAGAAAATTTGCATACTTTTCTACTTAGTACTACTTTTGGTAGTAGTTATGGACGAATTACTAATCAACATAGGTTTCTCTCAACAAGAATTAAAGATCTATAAGCTCTTACTAGAAAAGGGAGAATTATCGGTAACCGATATATCGAGACTTACTTCAATACCAACTTCTAAGTTGTATGCATTTATGGATACACTTACCGATAAAGGCTTTTGTAGATTAGTAAAGGATCGTCCTAAAATTTACGCGCTCAACTCTCCGAATTCAGCGTTCAATAGAGTAAGAGACGAATACATTCAAAAAGAAAAAGCATTACAAAAATTAAGTAACGAACTAGAAGAAAAATTTTTACAAACTAAGTCCAATACTACTTCAGTCTTTCGAACTATTACCAATCCTAAAGAAATTCTGGAAGAGTATTACCGCTTATTCCGCATGGCAAAACAAATAGGTGTAGGCTTTTCAAAAGCCCCTTATACAGTCAACATCGAAGAGCTTGAAAATGTAAATCCATCCGAGGAGGAATCCATTAATAATGGAGTAGAATTTAAAGGGATTTATGAACTTCCGAAAGGAGAAAATGAAACCAATATTAAGCGATTGGCCAATTATTTTAAATCAAAAGGAGAAGATGTGAAAATGATCGAATCCTTGCCGTTTAAAATGCTTATGGTAGATTTTCAATATGTTCTAATTCTTTTACATGGAGGTAACGGATTATCATTAAACATGGCACTTACAGTAGACGATAAGGATTTTGCAACATCTATGTACGATTTGTTTCAGCTATATTGGGAGAAGGCAGACTACATTTAAACTATTCTCTAATGCTAATTGTGTGCTAGTATTACAGACATCATTTCTTCATCTCAACTAAGACTAATCTCTTAAACTACTTGACTCTATAATGCTTACTATTATATAAGGACTAGCTTATAATGGCGACTTATTGTCAAAATTATAACACGTTTTATTTGACTTTTTTGCAACCAATTCATCTTGATTATTAAAAATGAAACATCTTTTTACGCGAACTACACGCTGGTGGAGTTTGACGGCACTTTTGTGTTTTCTAACTTTCCAAACTTCACTTTATGCGCAAGACAAACAAGAATTTACCAAAGGGGTAATTCGTATTAAAATCAAACCAAGTGATGTTCAATTCTTAGAACAACAAGTCGCTAAGATCACCGAAAATGAACTTCCGTTAAATTCAACAGGTTTCAGAAACTTCGATCAGTTAAATGATAAGTTTCAGGCAAAAAGAATTAATAGAGTTTTCCGTGATGCGGGTAAATTCGAAGCAAGACACCGTGCCTATGGTTTCCATCAGTGGTACGAAATCGAGACTGATTCTTTAAACGAAGTACAAGAATTAGTCGCAGCATATTCAGCATTGGATATGGTGGAATTTGCTGAACCAAGAAGTACACATAACATCTTGGCTGAAGCGTTGAACCCACCAAACGATCCTTTTTTCAGAAACCAATGGCACTATGATAACTTCGGTCAAGATTACGGTACTCCGGGAGCAGATATTAATTTATTGAAAGCTTGGGAGATCGAAACAGGTAAGCCGGATGTTGTTGTTGGTGTAATTGACGGTGGTATCGATGTGAACCACCCCGATCTAAAAAATAGATTATGGATCAATACAGGAGAGATCCCTGGTAACGGTATAGACGACGATGGTAACGGTTATGTAGACGATTACTATGGATGGAACTATGCGGATAACATGCCAACAATCATTCCTCACGAACACGGTACACACGTTGCTGGTACAATTGCAGCAGAGAATAATAACGGTATTGGTGTTTCAGGTGTAGCCGGTGGATCCAAGCCAGAAGATGGCGTTAGAATGATGTCTCTTCAAGTATTTTCTGACTATTTAGGAGCACCTACTTATGGAGGTTTCGAAGAAGCATTTATCTATGCAGCCGATATGGGTGCGGTGATTACCAACAACTCTTGGGGTTCTGGTGGAGAATCGGAATTACAAAAAGCAACGATTCGTTACTTCGTAGAAAACGGTGGTAAAGACAAAGAAGGTAATTACACAGGTCCTGTACAAGGTGGTGTAGTCATTTTTGCAGCAGGTAACTATGGTGCAATTACGAATGTATATACTCGTCCTGCTACATCTTATCCATCGAATATGGAAGAAGTAGTTAGTGTTGCTAACACTGATAACAACGATAAAAAAGCGATCTCATCTTATTGGAATGAGACCATTGATATTGCAGCTCCAGGTTCGAACATTTACTCTACTTTTCCTGATGGTAGATACGAGGCGATTTCAGGTACTTCAATGGCGGCACCTCACGTAGCAGGTGTAGCAGCTTTGATTGCCTCTAACAATGCTTACAATATTACAGCAGATCAAGTAAAAGATCGTTTGATTAACCATTCGAAGAATATAGATCACCTTAACCCTACTTTTGTAGGTAAAATTGGTAAGGGTCGTTTAGATGCCTATGCATCGTTAGTTAAAGATCAGGGAGCATTACCTCCTGTAGTTTCTGATTGGGGTTTCCAATATGTTTATTCAACATCCACAAGAATAGGATGGAGTTTTGTAAAAGATGATTTTGGCTTAACTATTAAAAAGTATGAGATTTTATTAGCTCAAGGTACTTTTGAGGATAATGAAGCTTTTGAAAATGCAGCTGAAAAGATTTCTTACCATGCGATTACAGGTAACTCATTTGCTAATTATGAAATCGATCACCTTTCTCCGGTTAGCACTTATTCTATAGCCATAAAAGCAGTAGATAATTTTGGAAATAAATCACCTTTATCTGAAGTATTTGAAATTTCAACTCAAGCTACTCCATTACTATCTTGGGTTTCTGATGAAGAACCACATTTGACTTACGATGTGACATCAGCCGAACTTCCAAAAACTAATATAGCTATTGTAAATAATGGTTCCGTACCTAGTAGAATTGTCTTTACTATTAATGACTTTGAGCATAATACAGTAGAATCAAATCCAGTAGGTAGAACAGCAGCAGCAAGTGTAGATACTAATCTTCCGTTCTCTACTTCAGAAGAATATGCTAAAATTCCGTTTTCTGAAATTCCTGATGAAGGAACTACTCCAGATCTAGAAGAAGTAATTACAATTTTATCGGATTCAAAAAAAATAGATTCAGTCTATCACGATAAACAAGAAGTTCCTACGTTTATGGTAGGTCACTCTGGTGCAGCAATGGAATATGCTAATAAATTCGTAGCAGAAAGAGATATGGAAATTGGAATGGTAAGTGCTGTTCTTTCCAACGAGATGTACTTGAGTGTTCCATTTACGGTGGCAATGTATATTGGAGGAGAAGACCAACCATTTGGTCAACCTGTTGCAACAAGTAGCTTTTATGTATCAGATCAACAAAGAGGTGGTTGGGTAAGTACTTCTTTCTGGCCAAAGACAGTAAAGGCAGGTGAGACTTTTTGGATTGCAATTGGTGCACCTCAAGGTATTTTCTATCCATTAGGTGCAGATGAAGCATCATATAAGGATAGAGGAATATCATATGCAAGAAAAGGTACGCATGGTTATTATACAGATTATGCTGCTGCACATGGCTCTTTGTTTAAGATTAGAGCTTATGAGATCCAAAAGAAAAATGACTTAGTCTCATTCAGTGATAGATATGCTGATATCGAAAATGGTGAAGTAGCTTCAACAGATGTTACTCTTAAGAAAGGAGATTGGAAAAACGGTACATATAAGCTTCAAATTTTGGGGCAACATGAGAACCCAATGCAATATCCTTTAGCAAAAAATATTTATGTAACCGTAACAGGTAATACTGCTGAACTTACTTGTGATGTTGAAGAATTAGCATTCGGAACGTTATTCGAAAATCAATCGGAGAACACTAAATTCATAATTAAAAATGAAGGTAAAGCAGAATTAGAAAATATTCAGCTTTCAGTAACAGAAGATGACTTTTTCGAAGTTTCTCCTTCGGAAATTGCTGAATTAAAACCGGGTGCCCAAGTAGAAATAACTGTGAATGCTAAGGGTTCTGATCAAGTTATTGATGTTCAATCAGAATTATCAATTACAGGTTTAGCAGAAACAATTCCTTTATCAGTAAATCATATTATTGGACCAAAAGTGGAATCTGATCAGCCAACTGTTAGCTGGATAGATGATAATGCAGTTACAATTGGAGAAACGGCTACAGCAGAATTCACACTAACAAATAACGGTGATCAAGCAACAGAATTTGTTTTTGATGCTATTGAAAATGATGGTTACACAAGTTTTGTAAGCGACATTACTCCATCGAGAGCAACACTTGATATTGGAGAATCAGTAACATTACAAGTATCAATTGATACTGAAGGTGAGATTGCTTATTCAGATAAGAAATCGGTTACTCTATATGCTACTCACGATGGTGGTAAAACAGCTGTAAAATTCGAAGTAGAACTACATGGTGATGTAATCGCTGAGTATGATGCGGATGTAGATTTTGGAAGTGTTATTTAT
Organism: Flammeovirga sp. MY04; assembly: GCF_001682195.2. NCBI lineage: Bacteria > Pseudomonadati > Bacteroidota > Cytophagia > Cytophagales > Flammeovirgaceae > Flammeovirga > Flammeovirga sp. MY04. Next base: position 1,979,758 of record NZ_CP003561.2, on the reverse strand, counting down.
AAGGAAGGTATTACTTTATCAAAAACAGTTACAATTTCTAATAAAGGTAATGTTAAAGGAACATTTGCTTTAGGAGAACTTCCTGCAGGTTTCACAGTGAGTGGATATATTCCTTCAACAGTAAGCCCAAATGGGAAAGTAAATCTTAACATCAAAGCTGAATTTGCAGCAATTGGTGAATTAATGGGAGTATTGCCATTTACGATGAATGATGAAACATTCGAAATCAATTTATCTGCTACGGCACTTGCATCTCCAACTGTAGATGTAAATACAACAGAGTTCATTACATCGAATACAATTGCTTATGGAGAGGATGGAGAATCAACATCATTCACGATCAATAACGAATCGGAAGATCTTGATTTACATTATAGTTTAAGTACTCCGAAATGGATGACACAGGCAGGTGATGAGTTCTTTGATTACGATGGTACAGACAATGGTTTTGGTTATGAGTACAAAATGTATGATGAACTTATTTGGGAAGATATCTCTGAAGTAGGTAAAGACGTTTCGTACGAAATGTTCTATCCTGAGTTTGTGTATGCTTACGAATTCGAAAATTTCGAATTCCCATTCTATGGTCAGTATTACGATCGTTTCCAAATGTCGATTGCAGCCTTAATTAGCTTCAACCCTGAAACGGAGGCAAACGATTTTACTTACACTCCATATCCAGCTTATAACATTGCTACAGGTAGCATTTATAATGGTCTTGACCTAGGAATTATCTCGGCATTCTGGATGAAAATGGTTCCTTCAAGTTTAGAAGGTAGTGGTATTTTTATGTACGAAAAAGAGGATAGATTAATCATTCAGTTTGAGAAAAACGTAGCTGCAGGTGCAGGTTCGCTTGGTAATGAAACAATAACATCTATTCAAATTGTATTGCATAAAAATGGCGATATCGATATGGCTTACAAGACATTACCGAATGTGTTTGTTTATCAAAATATCGGTATGAAGAATATCGAAGGAGATTATGCTTTCCAATACATGGAAACAAATGCAGATTTTAGAAAAGAACTTTTAGGAAAGACTTTAAGAATTAAAGCACCTAAAATCATAACAGTTCCAGCAAAGTCTTCTGAAGTTGTCAATTTACAGTATGTAGGAAATAACACTCCTGTAGGTGAACATAACGGAGAAGTGATTGTTCATAATAACGATGCTTCTAACCCAAGAATCACTACGGATGTTACTTTAACCGTTACTGGTGAAGCTGATTTATCTATCGAAGAAAGCGATTTAGAATTCACTCAATTGGTTTATTTGGAAGATACAGCTTTTGAAGAAACAAAAACATTTGTAGTGAAAAACGAAGGTAGTTTACCTGTAAATGTGACTGCTTCTCTAATGAATGATGAATCTTTCCATTTTGATATTGATACGTTACTAGGAGCATTCGATGTCTTGACGCTAGAAGTATCTTATGCAGCCTTAACAAATGAAGAAATAAGCGATGTCTTGATACTAGATTTTGATAATGGAGATCAATTGGAACTTCCATTAAAAGGCAATGCTGTACTACCTGCTGTACTTGATTACGATTTAGGTACTTCAATGAGAGCAGACACCTTGGACCTTTTAGTAAATGAAGGACAAGAAACGGTTCACGAATTTGTAGTTTCTAATAACGGTGATGAGCAAGTATTGGATTATGCGTTAACATTAGGTATTGCTAAATACGGTTGGGGTGTAGAAAAATCAATGCGTACAAAAGCAACATTAGAAACTCAATTCCCAGAAGAAGCAACATTGATTGATCACAATACTGTTGAATCATTCAAAATGTTGAATACTTATGAGTTTGCTCCTTCTGTAGCATCGAACAGTATGCGTACTTCACATGTTGAAAAACATGCATTTACAGATTCAATATCATACGATTTCCCAACAGAATCGCCAATGAGTTATTTAGGATCTACAGATTTTGATGTTCACTATGCCGCTAAATTTGAAGTAAATAATACACAAGGATTTACTTTAACTCATATCAGTAATTACTTTGTGAAACAATCGAAATCGGCATGGACTTTTGAGATCTTAAAAGGAGATACGCCTACTTCTCAAGAAGTTATCGCAACTCAAATGTACTATCCTAGCTCTTTAACTGGTGAGATGGAAAACATCACTTTAGATGAACCAATTTTCTTCGAAGATGGAGAAACATTTGTTATTCGAGTAATGGCTCCGGAAGATGTAGAATTCCGTATTCCAGTTGACTACAATGTACCTTCAACTATCGGTAAATACTTTGTAACTCTAGATGGCGGTAAGAATTGGGAAGTGATGTCATCGAGCACATTCTTCTATTACACTTACGCGATTAAGCTAAGAGCAATGGATGCTTACGGACAAGAGTGGGTAGACATTTCGCCAAGAAACGGTGCCTTAGAAAGTGGTGCTTCTGCAGATGTAGAAATCACTACAGCAATGAACAGATTCGAGACTGGATCTTACGAAGGTTACTTATACATTGGTCATAATCAACCACTAGTAGAGACAGTGAAAGTACCAACATTTATTAAGTACAATGCTGCTCCAATGTTCGTTGGAAATACAGCTTTAGAAGTGAATGAAGGTGATAGCATCACTTGGAGCTTACCAATGTTTGATAAAGAAGCAGACTCATTATTCTTAGCATCATCAGAAAATGCAGATGATTTCGATTTCGAAATGAGTAATGATACTTTATATGTAACTATGGTACCTTCTTACACGATGAGTGGTGAGTACTTCCCATCATTCGAGATTGAAGATACTTTAGGAGCCAAAAGAGTAATTGATTTTGCTGTGGAAGTAAAAGACGTAAAAGTCGCTCCAATTGTTGTAAAAGATTTCGATGAGCTTCAGTTAAATCCTCATGCAGAAACTACGATCTCATTAGAAGACTATTTCGAAACATTGGATGATGAAGAAATGGTTTACTACGTGAAGAATAGTGATCAGTATGCTGCAGCTTGGGTAAATAGCACAGATCTTACTGTTCTAGCTTCTAGTGTAGGGGATACAGAATTAATTATTGTTGCCGAGAACGAATCAGGATTAACAGTAGAAAGTAATCTAAAAGTATCTGTTGTAGGTGCTCCACTTTCTATTGATATGAATGAGCTAGTTGGAAACATTTATCCTAACCCTACAAAAGGTAAAGTATTTGTACAGCTTCCAGCAACATTCAGTACAGAAGCAACAGTAGTTGAAGTTCATAACTTGATCGGACAATTAATGTTCTCTAAAGTGATTAGAGATGCAGGAAATGTAGTCGAGGTAGATCTATCTGATATGCCTAAAGGATTCTACATGATCAAGCTTAATAACGGAACTGCCCAAGTTTCTGGAAAAGTTTTAAAAGACTAATATAACTCTCCTCTAACTATTTGATATTCATCTTTAATGCATGGTTTAATGGAATATTTTCCATTAGGCCATGCCAATTGAAATAAGACCGACGAATTGAGTATCAAATAATTAGGTTGGAATGATGAATTGCTAAAAGTACTTCCGTTATGGGAGTGCTTTTTTTTTATGATTGAACCCTAATCATGGAATATTTCATTAATAACCTAATGAATATATTATGAACTACACTTTTTAATTTTAATCATTTCTTAATTGCTGGAATAGAGTTTTCAACTACTTTTTACGCTTTTTTGTATCGAACGAGTACATTATCAATGATCAGTATTTATGAAACCAACAACTTTATCAGAAAGAGGGTATTTAACAAATAATAGAGTAAGACAAAAAACAGAGATAAATTATAAGTTTGTATTAGCTAAAATAGTGCAGTTATTACTCATCATAGGGTTTATTATTGGTGCAGTGGGAATGCTATTGGCTTGTACCTATTTTATTGCTAATCTTTTTGATTTTCAGGAACTTTATTACCTCAAAGATATTTACATTTCATTATTAAAATATTATGCGATTGTTGGAGTTATATTACCCACAATGCTTATTGTGATTTCATTGATTACCATCCGAATAATTGATACTCAATAGAAAGATAAGCAATACACATCATAGGTCTAGTCGTTGAAAAGTAAGATTTTTAAGGAAATATGTAGGGAATTTATCACTGATTTTCCCTTATAAAAATGAATAAACAAGGTGTTTATTTATAAACTAATTCTCTTTAAAAATCAAACTGATGAAAAATCTATTGTTCTTCACTCTAATTTTGTTCGGCATTTTATCATCATGTAACAAAAAAGAAACATGCCAAGATCCCAATGCTTTAAACTCCGAAATAACAGGTGGAGATAATGGTACCTGCCGTTACACGAATGTGATCTTTTATGCTGGAAGTAATAGAGTAGGTGGAAATGGGGATATCCTAGAAAAAATAGAAGTATATAGAATTTTTATTGATCAAGAGGAGTTGGTCGGAACGATCTCCGATTTAAAAGAATCTACTGATGCACCTATTGGTTGTGCGAATTCTTTAAACTCTATTCGTTACGAGTTGAATACTTCAACAGATATTCGATTTACCACAAAATATTATTATAAAAATGGGATTTCAGAAAATGGTGATACACATATTTTCAAGGCAGCATCCGATCAAGAATGTATCGTTCAGAATCTTACTTTATAGTGGTAAAATGGAATACTTGTCCATAGTCGACCTTCACATCAAAGATGTTTTTTAGTGGTATATTTTGATAAATATGATGAAAAATTCGTACCACAGAAGCATGGGCGATGATGACTACAGTAGCATGGGGTAGCTTGATGAGTTCTTTGTGAACATCAAATACTCTTTGATATACCTGATGTAGGGATTCTCCGTTGGGAGGAGCCTGATAGACAAAATCGTTTCCCCATGTATCCATTGCATCACGAGGAATATCATCCCATGCCATCATTTCCCAATCTCCAAAATTACATTCCATTAAACGGGGATCTGTGGTAAAATCATCCGTTAGAAATGTAGAAAGTTGGGTACATCTTGATAAAGGAGAGGAAATCAAGAAATCGATAGTAGTAGGAAGTTGTGCTTTGATACGTTCAAAGGCAGCTTCCTGTTCTTGTTTTAATGCCACATCAGTCTGACCATAACAAATGCCTTTTGGGACATCGACGGCGGTATGTCGAACTATATAAACTTCCATAGGACAACTAAGCTAGCATAAATCACAATCTCCGTCATTTGCTGAGTAGCACCCAAGCAATCGCCAGTGTAACCTCCAATTTTTCTTCTGAAATACCAACCTAAATATAAAGCAAAGGCAATACTCGGGAAGAGAATTAGAAATACCAACTGATCTCTAAAGAAGACCAATGGCCATAAGCCGAAGATTAAACCAGGAATAAACTGACCAATCGCAAATTTTGTATTGGCAATCGGTTTGGATTTACTGATATCCAAATCTTGTACATAAGGAAGTAAATCCACCATTGTAGAAGCTAAAAATCGACTTAAACTGTGACCTAATATCAAGGAACAATAGAACTGATAATCTCCTTCTAGGTAAATGGATTTCAGGAAAAAGAATTTTAGTGCAAGCGAAAGAATGACTGCTACGGTGCCATAAGTACCAATTCTGCTATCCTTCATAATCGTCAGAATCTTTTCTGGCGTATAGCCTCCTCCAAAGGCATCGAAGGTATCGGCTAAACCATCCTCATGAAAAGCACCCGTAATAAATATGCTGGACAGCATAGAGATGAGTATAGCAATCTCTACAGAAAATACCTGTTTGCTTACATAGAAAAACAAACAAGTAACTGCTCCTAATAAAATACCGATAAACGGAAAATACTTCCTCGAATCCTGAAGGTATTCGGCTTTATAAGGTACCCATTTTGGAATAGGTACCCTAGTGAAAAACTGAAGCGCGGTGAAGAATAAATATATCTCTCTCATTATTCCTTATCACTTACATTTGCCGATTCGAAACTTGCCATTTCATTCATAAAGTTGACTGCACTTTGGATAATAGGGAAAGCCATTGCTGCTCCAGTTCCTTCGCCCAAACGCATTCCTAATTGTAAAAGAGGATGGGCTTCTAATTTTTGAAGCAATAATCTATGCCCTTTTTCATCAGAAACATGACTGAAAATAGCATTCTTCTGAATTTCAGGATTCATAGCTTTGGCAATAGCATAGGCAGCTGTTACAATAAAGCCATCCACAATAATCATCTTACCATTTGATGCCGCTTCTAGCATTGTTGCCGCAATCATGGCAATTTCAAAACCACCAAAGGCACTTAATATTTGCTCAGGGCTATTTGCTCCCTGATGTTTTTCCAATACTTTTTCCAACACATCGTACTTCCTTTTGAAGCCTTCAGCATCTACACCTGTCCCTTTACCAATACATTCGTCTAAGCGAAGCTGATACAGTGCACTCATAATTAATGTAGCTGATGATGTATTGCCGATACCCATCTCTCCAAAACCGATAATATCAGCATCTTTAAGATCGTCTCTTTTCAACAAAGCTTTGGCTTTATTAAAACAATCGGCTATTTGATCAGCGTTTAAAGCATTTCCTCTCAAACTACTTTCCGTCCCTTTACCAATTTTCATATCGATAAGATCCGGGTGAGGTTCGAAATCAAAATTCACACCTGCATCGACCACCTTTAAGTTGAGATTATGCTGTCTTGAGAAAACGTTAATCGCCGCTCCTCCATTTAAAAAATTATACACCATCTGAAACGTTACTTCCTGCGGATAGGCACTCACACCTTCCTTCGCTAATCCGTGGTCTCCTGCGAAGACGATAATTGTAGGATTTTTTAAACTCGGGGAAGTGGTTTCTTGTACCATACAGATTTGCTTGGCTAAATTCTCAAGTTCACCCAAAGCACCAATTGGCTTAGTCTTTTGATCGATTTTTAGTTGAATTTCTTGAAGTAAGTTCATTTTTAGTCGGATTATGATATAAAAAATGATGTATAAATAAGGAGAAGCAAATTAAGGTTTATTTTGAGGATATACATTATCAAGCATCAATTCTTCGAAAAGATTTTTGATGACAAGAATAGATTATTCTATGCTTTTTGAGATATTTTCCTTGTTTTTCTGTTCTTGTTATTATTGTGATCGTGATGTTTGCATTGATTTGCTAAATGACTGATAAAGAGTTGTTATTAATGTGATCATTGTGTGCGCTAATGTTGTTAAAATTGCCTTAAGGTTGCGTTTATTTGCAATTATTCTTCATTTTTTTTGTTGTTTTCTTTTTTTTAAAAATACTTTTGAAGTGTAGCAAAGACGCTACGGGATTAATGAACAAAAACTCTATAAATATTTTCGCATTTTTCTAACGATTAAATTGAAATGAGATTTTTTTTACAAATACTACTTATCAGCATAGCAGCAAACGTATTTGCTCAGAAATCAGATAGACCTAATATTATATATATCATGTCTGATGATCACGCATTGCAAGCCATTAGTGCTTACGGTCATCCAGTATCTGATATTGCACCTACACATAACATTGATCGCATCGCCAAAGAAGGAATCAAGTTTGATCAAAGTTTTGTGACCAACTCTTTATGTGGTCCATCTAGAGCAACAATGTTAACTGGTAAATATTCGCACAAGAATGGATTCAAAACCAATTCAGATCAATTTGATGCAGGACAACAAACTTGGATCAGCATTCTTCAAAAGCAAGGGTATACAACAGGTGTAATTGGTAAGTGGCACTTAAAAAGTACTCCACAAGGATTTGATCATTGGAATATCTTAAACGATCAAGGAGAGTATTTCAATCCTGACTTCATTTCTGGAGAAGATACTACTTATGTAGAAGGTTATACTACAGACCTTATTACAGATTACTCTTTAGAGTGGATGGAAGAACAAAAAAATGCAGACAAACCATTTGCATTATTGATTCACCACAAAGCACCTCATAGAAATTGGATGCCTCCAATTCGTTACGCTAACGAATTTGATAATGTCGAGTTCCCTGTTCCAGACAACTACTTTGATGATTACGAAGGTCGTCAGGCAGCAGCGGAGCAAGAAATGAACATCTATAAAGATGCACAAGAAGGTCACGATTTGAAAATGTCGGTAGCTGTTGGATCAGACGAATGGAGAAAAGATATATGGCCTCATCTATTTAATAGGTTAACTGATGTTCAGAAAGAGGCTTGGCACAACGCTTACCGTGAGAAAAATGATAAAATGAACGCAGCAAACATGGACGATAAGGAAATGGCGCTGTGGAAGTACCAAAGATATTTACAAGATTACTGTGCGACTGTAAAAGCGGTAGACGAAAACGTTGGCCGTGTGTTAGATTATTTAGAAGAGAACGGCTTAGCTGAAAACACCATTATTGTTTATACTTCAGACCAAGGTTTCTACTTAGGAGAACACGGTTGGTTCGACAAAAGATTCATGTACGAAGAGTCTTTCAAAACACCACTTGTAATGCGTTACCCTAAAGAAATCAAAGCAGGAAAGACGACTCAAGCCATGGTGCAAAACATCGATTATGGTCCAACATTCTTGGATTATGCAGGTGTAGAAGTACCAGAAGATATGCAAGGTACGTCGTTAAGAGAAGTAGCGAAGAAAGGAAAAACACCAAAAGACTGGAGAAAATCAGTGTACTACCATTATTATGAGTACCCTGGTTTCCATAAAGTAAAAAGACAATATGGTGTAAGAACAGACGATTATAAGTTAATCCATTTCTACAACAATATTGATACCTATGAATTCTACGACTTGAAAAAGGATCCATCAGAAATGAACAACTTAATTGACGATCCGAAGTATCAAGACAAAATCGAAGAATTAAGAGTTGAGTTGGCTCGTTTAATGAAAGAAGCAGATGAGCCTCCGTACGAAGAATGGAAAGATACAGATTACAGAAAACAAGCGCGCAAGCGTAAAATGAGGGAAAAGAAGCTTCGCGAACAACAATTGAAAAAACAACAGTTACAAAATAAATAAATTACACTAGCGTGTTCATCAATGAGTTTACTAACTAACATATTATTATTATCATCCTTAATTACTTCTCTCTTTGTTCCTCCAACGGACAAAGAGAAGAAGTTAAAGGAAGAAGAGGTACGTTTTCAGGAAGACGTGAGAATCTTCGACGAAACACATGAAGCATCGTTTAGATATTTTTGGGAATGGGCACACCCTGTATCGGGTTTAACGCCTCGTAGATCTTTAGAAAACAAACGATTTGATATTGGTATTGGAGCATCAGGTTTTGGTATTCAAGCGATTATTGTGGGTGCTCACAGAGGTTGGGTATCTAGAGAGGAAGTGGTCGATCATTTATTGAAAGTGACCTATTTCTTGGATCAAAAAGCAGTGAAATACCACGGTGTATTTCCTCACTTGATTCACGGTAAAACAGGTCAGTTAATAAAGTTTGGTGGTCAGGATGGAGCAGACATCCAAGAAACGTCCAACTTAATGATGGGACTGCTTGTGGCTAGAGCTTATTTTGATGGTGATAACCACAAAGAAGTACAGCTAAGAAAAAGCATCACCGAACTTTGGGAGGCAGTTGATTATACTGTTCACGAATACCAAAACGGTTTGTGGTGGAATCATTCTGAAACTCAAAAAGAAAATAATGGCCTAAAGCTATTAATGAAAGGGTATACAGAATCGATGACGAGTTATGCTTTGGCATTGGGTCACCCTAAACATCCCATCAAAAAGAAATCTTACCAAGCATATGTGAACGGTAAAAACTTTGTGAACGGTAGAAAATATTATGGGTATACTTTAGATGTAGGTAAGCCTAAAGGCGGTCCGTTATACTTAGCACAAACGCCATTTGTAACAATGGACCCTCGCGATATGGAAGATCAGTACACTTTTTACTGGAAAAGAAGTATTGCACATTCTTTAATTAACTGGACGTATTGTTTCAAACATGCACCAAAAGAGTATCAGTATTCTAAAGGCGATTGGGGTTTAACAGCATCTCAGATTCCTACAGGCTATAACAACATGGCCGGACCGAACAAAGATAAAGGGGTCATTGCTCCATCAGGTGCTTTGGGTGTATTCCCTTATGTTCCTTACCAATCGTTCATGGCTTTAAGAAACTTCTACGAAAACCATAAAGAAGGACTTTGGGATAAATATGGATTTAAAGACGCTTACTCTATCAAAGACAATTGGTATTCGGATCGTTACTTGGGTCTTGATCAAGGTCGTACGGTCATTATGATGGAAAACTACAGAAGTGGATTATTCTGGGAATTATCAAAGAAAATCCCAGAGCTTCAGGTAGCCAAAAAGAAAATGGGAATTTCTTCACCTAAGTTCAAAACAGGCTTCCCATTAGCAGTAAAAGAGAACATCTCTCAGAGAGTTCAACTTATCAGACATCCCGAATTAAAAGCTTATCATGTAGATTATTACTTAGCTAAAGACGCAGACGTAAGCTTTGAATTTAGACATATAAATGGTGATGTGACTACTTTAAATTCACCTAAATTTAAATCAGAGGGGATGCACCAATTGGTGTTCGAAAAGAAGGATTTTCTTTCTGGAACCAAAGGTAAATTAATCATGACAATCAACGGTAAAACTTCAGAGGAACTACCGGTACAACTATTCTAAAACTTAACGCGATGAAAAAGATACTATTAACTATACTTTCACTTTGTTTGAGTCAGGTGATGTGGGCTCAAGACTACACGAAAGATGTTGAAAAACTTCTAAAGAAAATGACACTAGAGGAGAAAGTGGGGCAAATGACTCAGTTTACTTCTTCGAGTGATGTCACAGGACCTACGCTAAGAGGGAATGTGGAGAAAGACGTAAAAGCAGGTCACGTTGGATCGTTATTCAATGCTGTATCTGCAGATTACACTCGTAAACTTCAGAAAATGGCCGTGGAAGAAACTCGTTTGGGGATTCCATTATTATTTGGCTACGATGTAATCCACGGTTTCAAAACCATCTTCCCAATTCCATTAGGAGAAGCTAGTTCTTTCGACTTGGAAATGATGCAAGATGCAGCCAGAGTGGCCGCAGAAGAAGCATCAGCAGCAGGTATTCACTGGACATTCGCTCCAATGGTCGATGTATCTAGAGACCCACGTTGGGGTAGAGTAATGGAAGGTGCCGGAGAAGATACTTACTACAACAGTGAGGTAGCAAAAGCAAGAGTGAAAGGTTTCCAAGGAGACGATTTAGCGGCAACAAATACGGTATTGGCTTGTGCAAAGCACTTCTTAGCCTATGGTGCACCTCAAGGTGGTCGTGATTATCATACAGTAGACATGTCGTTACAAACATTACACGATGTATATCTTCCTCCTTTTAAGGCATGTGTAGATGCAGGTGTAGAAACATTTATGACTTCTTTCAACGAAATCAACGGTACGCCAAGTACTGCTAATCCTTACCTTTTCAAAGATATCTTAAGAGATCAGTGGGATTTTGAAGGAGTAGTAGTAACGGATTACACGGCGATTAACGAATTGATTCCTCACGGTATCGCAGGTGATCTGCCAACAGCTGGTCAGTTAGCTTTGAATGCAGGTATCGATATGGATATGGAAGGTGATGTTTTCTTGAGCACATTGGTACAATCGGTAAAAGACGGTAAAGTATCTGAAAAAGACATTGATAATGCGGTGAGAAGAATCTTGTTAGTAAAATTCAAATTAGGACTATTTGATGATCCTTACAGATACTGTGATGCCGAAAGAGAAAAATCGGTGACACTTTCTCAAGACTTCAAAAACAGAGCAAGAAAAGCAGCACAACGTTCGATTGTTTTATTGAAAAATGAGAATCAAACACTACCTCTAACATTAAACAACACAAAGAAAATTGCTTTGATTGGTCCATTGGCTAAGAGCAAGAAAGATGTATTGGGTGGTTGGAAAGCAAAAGGATCACCAAAACAAGCGAAGTCGTTATTCGAAGGAATGAAGGCAGCTACAAAAGATAAAGCGGAATTACTTTATGCTAAAGGCTGTAAAATGAGTGGTGCGGATACAACAGGTTTTGCAGAAGCATTAGAAGTAGCACAGCAATCGGATGTAGTTGTTTTAGCGATCGGCGAACCAAGAACTATTTCTGGTGAAGCGAAAAGTAGATCGGATATCAATATCCCTGGTGTTCAAACAGAATTGTTGGCACACTTAAAGCAAGCAGGGAAGCCTATCGTAGTTGTATTGATGAACGGTAGACCATTAACTTTAGAAAGAGAAGACGAATTAGCAGATGCATTATTAGAGACTTGGCACTTAGGAACAATGGCCGGTCCAGCAATTGCAGACGTAATTTTTGGTAAATACAATCCATCGGGTAAACTACCAATGTCGTTCCCAAGAAACGTGGGTCAAATTCCAATTTTCTATAACGCCAAGAACACAGGTAGACCATTCGATCCAGAGAAACCATCAGGTTATAAATCAAATTATTTGGACGTGCCGAATACACCTCTTTACGCATTTGGTTACGGATTAAGCTACACTGAGTTTGCCTATGGCGACATCAAATTATCTGCGGAAACAATGCAAGATCAACCAATAACGGCTTCTATTGAAGTAACCAATACAGGTGATTATGATGGTGAAGAAGTCGTTCAATTGTACATCCAAGATTTGATCGGAAAATCAACAAGACCTTTAAAAGAAATGAAAGGTTTTGAGAAGATCTTCTTGAAAAAAGGAGAGACAAAAACAGTTACTTTCACTATCGCTAAAGAAGCCTTGACGTACCACAGATGGGACATGAGTGAAGGTGTTGAAGCAGGGGACTTCAACGTGTATATCGGAACAAGTTCTGATAACGTAAAACAAGCATCGTTTAAACTGACAAAAGACTTTGAGGTGAGTAAGCAATACAATCCGATTAAGTCGAAGTAATTATAAAAACATTAGTGTAAGGCTTTTGCCTGATCAGCAGAGGCCTTACTACTACCCATCTAAACTTTATAAATCAATTAAAAAGAGCATTTGGTAAATGAACTTATCCGGAAAGAGAACTTATCAATCTAACTCAAATTTTCTCACAACTATTTATTAGAATTGAAATGATGAAGAAATACTTTATTCAACTTTTATCACTCTATCTCTTATTTTCTTGTACGCAAGAAGATAACGGCTTGTATGTCGGTCCTCCTAAGGATTTGAGATATGCAGGTGTAGCTGATTATGAGTGTGGAGATTATTATACTACTTATCAACCTTCGGTATTTACTGGAGGAGAAGAGGCTACATTTGGCCTTACATCAGTGACCTCTCAATCGGGCGAAAATATAGCATTAGAGAACAACTTTTCTATCAGTTCTCAAACGGGAATCATTACATTTTTGGAATACAATAACTTACTGCCAGGAAATTATACGTTTGATGTAAACGTCAAGAACTCTATGGGTGAGGTGAACTTTCCAAATGTATTATCATTTACTGCACATCAGGCAGCACCAAAGAACATGATTTATGTTCCACATATTTATTCAGTTTTTGGTAATGAATTAGATTTTAATTCTGAGATTCCTAGAACAAAAGGTGGTGGACCTTATACATTTTCTCTTCATAACCACAAGGATATTTTTAGTATTGATGAAGCGTTAGGTACTGTACAACTTTCTCAGGAATACACTATAGGTGATGAGGAAACAGAGGTATTTAGCTTAGATATTTCCATCCAAAATGCAAAAGGTGATTTGCTTAAAGAAGAAGCAATGTTTATTGAGCTTTTGGGTAAAAATGTAGGGAAATTACTTTTCCATGGCATTTCCTTCCAAGGAACAGAAGACAGCTATGGTTTAGAAAATATGGTCACTGAGCCTCATTATGGATCGGTAACTAAAGAATTGCTAGGTCAGGAATATACTACTGAAATTACTGAAGAAGTGAGTGGACCGGTGTTCGCAAGTAATATGTGGAGACGTGCGTGGGCAGGGATTCCTTTCCAAGTGAGAAACGAAAACGGTGTAATTAACGACGATATCTTTATTGGCTATTGGTCGTGGGAAGAAGAATCGAGAAACTTTTTGATTACAGATACAATCGATTTAACAGATTTTGAAAAGTCGGCTTACGTAAGTACAACAGGTATGTGGAGATACAATGGTGGTGCCATGAACGATAACCAACATTTGATGGTGGCCGTGATTGCCGCAGATGAACTAGATCTTGCTTCTCCAACTACATCGAATTGGGAAATTCTAGACAACGATATTTCTGATCGATTCTACCAATATCCATCGGGAATTATCGAAGAAGCAGAATTAAAAGCCAACGGAACAGTTCAAGTAGATATTCCAGCAGCTTACCTAGGTAAAAAGATTAAAGTGGCACTTGTGGCTGATTTCTTAAATCCAGAAATCGGATCATTATCAAGAAGATTTTATGTACACCAACTTCAAGTAAGAGCGCAATAAGATAAACGACATGAAAAGAATTATAAAATTAACTTTCTCTATCTTACTATCTGTTTTATTGAGTGTTCCACAATTGGGTATTGCTCAAGATAAGTTCGTTAAAGTAAGTGGTAAGGTAGTCGATGAAGATGGCTTGCCTGTTCCAGGTGCGAGTATTCGTGTAGAAGGAACAAAGCACGGTACAGCCTCTGATTTTGATGGTAACTATTCGATTAGAGCCAAAGTAAATGCGGTTTTAATGGTAACATATATTGGTTTTCAGAACCAAAGAATTCAGGTTTTAGGAAGAAAACAGATTGATATCGCCTTAGAACCTGATGTTCAAACATTGGATGAAATGGTCGTGATTGGTTATGGTAAACAAGATGCAAAAGAAGTATCGGGTTCCATACAATCGGTAGTGATGAGTGAGGAGATCAACTCCATGCCTGCGGCAAGTTTCGACCAAATGATGCAAGGTAGAATGGCCGGTGTACAAGTATCTTCAGGAGAAGGTGGACCGGGTCAGTCGATGAACTTCGAGATTCGTGGTGCCAATACCATTACGGGTTCTTCTGCTCCTTTATATGTAGTCGACGGATTCCCTTTGGAAGATCCCACTTTGTTTAGCTTGGACCCTTCGGATATTGAGCGTGTAGACGTTTTAAAAGACGCTTCTGCAACAGCAATCTACGGTTCGAGAGCATCAAATGGTGTAATTCTAATTACAACAAAACAAGGTACTTCCGGTAAGCCAGTAATTACTTTCAATACCAAAATGGGTATGTCGCAGGTTCCTGAAAACAGAATCTTAAAGACTTTGAGCCCACAAGAATATGTAAACGTTCAGCACGAAATTGGTGGTGGAGATGCATGGGGTGATGCAAGTAATTATACAGATGCCGATTACACCAATTGGCAAGATGAAATCTTCCGTCAGGCTCCTTTCCAAAACTATACAGTTTCTATGAAAGGTGGTTCAGATCAGACGAAAGTATTTACTTCGATTGGTTATGTAAATCAAGAAGGTACACTATTACGTTCAAGCTTCGAAAGAATCAATGGTCGTTTGAAGTTGGATCAGTCCATTGGTAAACATGTAGATATGAATCTGAATTTGAACTATGCAAATAGTAAGACGTACGGTATGAAAACGTCGACAGCGCAAGTATCAGCTATCAAGTCGGCCATTATGTTTAGACCAATGACACCTAAGAACGGAGATCTTGATGATGAAGATGAGTTAAGTGCTGGTTTCTATCCTCCAACATCGACCCTTAACAATACAGATCGTTTGGAAGAGGTGAACATGTTGCAGTCGAACGTAAACTTTACGGTAAGATTAGCAGAAGGTTTAAGCTTTAGAACGCAGTTGGGTTATCAGATGAGCATGAACGATACGAGAACATTCTTCAACTTGGGTACAAACCAAGCGGATAGAGGATCGGACGGTATCAATGGTTCTTTAGCTCAAGTGAAGTCACAAAACTACTTGAATGAAAATGTATTGATGTACAACTTCAATAAGAACGGTCATAAGTTTGAAACATTGGCAGGTATGTCTTTCCAAATCACCGAAAGATTTAGACAAACAGCTGCTGCTATTCAGTTCCCATTAGACGATCTAGGTTGGAATAATATGGGAATGGCGAACATGGCGGTAATGCCAGGTTCATCGGCCACTCAACAGAATTTAATGTCGGGTTTTGGTCGTGTTTCTTACTCATATAACAACAAGTATATCGTAACGGCATCGCTTAGAGCGGATGGATCTTCGAGATTTAAAGAAGGTAACCGTTTCGGCATTTTCCCATCAGCTTCAGCGGCTTGGAGAGCAGGAGAAGAAGACTTCGTAAAAAATTGGGGAGTATTTGATGAGTTAAAGTTCAAAGCTGGTTTTGGTACAACAGGTAACAACAGAGTTGGCGATTTCGATTTCTTACCAACCATGAGTGTTGCTCCAGGCTATTATTTCAATGGATATTATCAAGCAGCTTTTTATCAAACGCAATTGGCGAATACCAACTTGAAATGGGAGACAACTCAACAATTCAACGTGGGTACAGATATGGGCTTCTTCAACAATAGATTACAAGTGGATGTTGAATATTACTACAACTTAACGGATAACTTATTGTTCGATGCGAAAGTGGCACCATCAACAGGTTATCAGCAAGTGAAACAAAATATTGGTGCTGTGTTGAACCACGGTTTGGAACTTTCGGTGAATACTGTAAATGTGCAAACGAAGAACTTCCAATGGTCAACCAACTTCAACATCTCCTTTAACGATAACGAAATCAAGAAACTATCTTATGGTGAGGATTACAGATTATACGATCCAAATGTAGGTGGTATGTTTGCCGGAGAATTGTACTATGGTTTATTCGTTGGCATGCCGATGACACAAATGTACGGTTACCGTTACGACGGAATTTATCAAGTAGACGACTTCGTGAAAGGTGCTGACGGACAATTAAGATTGAAAGAAGGTGTGCCAGGTTTTAATTCTCAAACAGGTGAAGTAAGACCGGGTCTTCCAAAATATAAAGATGTCAACGGAGATGGAGTAATTGATGAAAACGATAAGGAAATCATCGGTAATCCAAATCCAAGATACTTCGGTGGTTTATCGAATACATTTACTTACAAAAACTGGGATTTGAGTGTGTTACTTACTTGGACAGTAGGACAAGATGTATTTAATGGTAACATGGCCGATTTCGGAGTAGTGGGTAACCAAAGAGGTAGAAACTACTTGGCTGATGTTGGAAACAGATGGCAAATGAACAACCCAATTAACGAAGGTGTTTGGGCTGCCCCTGGACCTACTCAAGAATATACGTATCAGCAAGTATATGGTGGACATCAAATGAGTGATTACTTTATTGAGGATGCGTCTTTCCTAAGAATTAAAAACATCACTTTAGGGTACACTTTCAATAAAGATCTATTGAAGAAACTAAAAATCAAAAACTTCAGAATCTACGGATCAGTCGATAACCTTTGGGTATTCACGAACTACTCGGGATACGATCCAGAAGTATCGGTGAGAAATCAGGCAATGTATAAAGGTATTGACTACTCGTCTTATCCTGCCGCTCAATCAGCAATTATTGGTTTACAAGTTGGATTCTAAAATTAAGAACAATGAAAAAATTCAATCAAATAGTATTTGTCATTATCGGATTGCTTAGTTCATGTCAGTTCTTGGACTTGCAACCAAAAGATGAGCTAGCAAGAGATAATTTTTATAAAAACGATAGAGAAGTTCGTTTGGCCCTATCGGGTGCCTATTCAAACATTAGAGAAATGTATGATCAAGATTTCTCTACTTGGATGAACACTGGAACGGACGAGATGTTGTACAAGCGTCAGAACTTCGGTAGAGAGTTAAGCCGTATGTCGTACAACGATTCTGATGTTGATTTGGCAAGAATGTGGAAAACAGGTTATGCGGGAATCAATATTGTGAATGATTTTATTGATAATCTTAACCAATTGGATACGATTCCAAACTTAAGAAGAGCCGATCACGATGTTATGTTGGGAGAAGCCTATGCACTTAGAGGTTTGATGTATTTCAACATGGTAAGAGTTTGGGAGCACATTCCTTTACGTTTGGAGCATTTCACGGATATCGAAGGTAACTTGGATATGCTGAATTTACCAAACACAGCAGCTCCAAAAATCTACAATCAGATTGTAGAAGACTTTGAGAATTCTATTGAATTAATGGACGAACGTCCGAAAGAATACGGAAGGTTATCCAAGCAAATTGCACATGGTCTTTTGGCAAGAGTGTATCTAACGATGGCCGGTGCGAGAATTCAAGGTGGAGATATCGGAATCGATTCTTGTCTGACGCAAGTAGTAAAAAACACCAACGCCATCACGGAGTACGGTTACCATCATTTACTATCTAGTTATGAGGAAGTGTTCATGAACCAAATTAAAGGTTTGAGAGTAGATACAGAGGTGATGTTCGAAGCGGACTTCACAGTATCGGAAGGTAGAAACTTGGGTGGCCGTATTGGTAACTTCAATGGGGTTCAGATTAACTTAACTACAGGTAATATGCCTTTCGCTACGGCACATGCTTGGATTACACCTTCGATGCATAAATCGTTGTACTACTCTAGCGATGAGCGTAAAGCATGGAACTGTGCGAACTTCAGTTTTGGATACAGAGATGGTGCATTTTATCCAATGAATATTTCTAATGAATTGAGATGGTTCCCCGGAAAATGGAGACGTATGACTCCTGGTTTAGATATGGACGGTAACTTCGATGGTACAGCTGAAAGCCTAGAAATGGGTGTTATCAATAAGGATAGAACATCAATTAACTTCCCAATTTTAAGATATAGTGATGTGCTGTTGATGAGAGCAGAAGCATTGTACTTATTGAATGGTGATAACGAACAATCTCGTTTGGATATTGAAGCGGTTAGAAACCGTGCGAATGCAGGAACGGTGAACTCTGGTTTGGCTCAAGTAAACGATAACTTTTTGAAATTGATTCAAGAAGAACGTCGTAGAGAGTTATGTTTCGAAGGTCACAGACGATTTGATTTAGTTCGTTGGGGTATTCTTATCGAGACCATGAAGCAAGTGAGTGAGAATGTGAGATCGAACCCAAGCTTTAGAGAAAATAACGAATCTCAGTTGGCTTTCCCAGGCGAAAGAGCAGAAGAGAAACATGTGGTGTTCCCTATTCCAACAGAAGAGATGCAACTGAACGTGAATATCAAACAACATAACCTTTGGTAAACGGAATTGAAATGAAAAAAATTATCACAAACATACTAGCTGCGCTTTGTTTGACTTCCTGTTTAACAGAGCATGATGTTGATTTTTCACTCCCTCAAAATCAACCTGAGTCATTGCTTTATCATAAAAATGATGAAGTTCGACCAGTAACCATCGCTTTCGAAGGAGAAGCGCCAGAAACGATGGCTGAAGGAGATTTAACGTTCGAGCTATCGAAAGTGAGCGTGCAACAAGATACTATTCTAGCTGTGGTTGAAGACAGCTTGAATCCATTTGAGATTGATCCAATTACGGGTGTTATCAAATATGTACCTAACGATAGTACGCAATTGGGACAATACCTATTGGATGTGTCTTTAAGTAATGAGGCAGGGGAAACGGCTTTCAACAACGCGTATAGAACAGTATTGGAAGATTGGAGACCACTAATTCATCTCAACTCTAAAGGATCCGATACAGATGTAGTGTTCTTAATTGATGAAGATGGAAACCCTATTTCTAGCACTATTACAGACTTATTTGTGGAGACGGTAAGAAGTCCATTAGATTCTATTCAAATTTCTGTTACCCCAGAATTGCCAGAAGGAACAAAGTTATTGCTAAATTCGTTTGGTCAGTTCTACTTTACAGGAAAGCTAGAAAATCAGATGTATGAAGTGTCTTTGTTTACATCAAATGAGTATGGGGATATTGAGGCTCCTGTAACATTTGCATTAACTACACAGGTGGTGTTCACAGAAGAACGTCAGTTGTTTGATATGGAATTGACAATCAATTACAAGCCAGATGGTTTAGGAGAGTTTGAGTTCGAAGGAATGCTTTACAAGCAGATTTCCGGGCCAACTATCGGAGAAACGGCAACTTGGTGGAACATCAATAGAGAAAGAAATAATCATCCAGATCAGGATAGAAGAGAGAACTTTATTACAAGATGTTATGCGAGAACTATTTCAGGTTCATCAAAGGCAGAACATATTATGGTGCCACTTCAATCTTTTGATGCCGTGAACCTAAAATCTGTTACCGTAGAAACAGGCGTATTGTTCAATGCCGGTGTGGGTATAAATGGTTTACAAAGAATTGAAGTTCGTGTGGTAGGAGAAGCAGAATATCAATTGGCTTTAGAGCGTAATGATTTCGAGTCGAGAGTGAATCAGTGGCCATTGATTTATTCAACAGCTGAACACCAACGTGAGGCGAGTGGATGGTATTTCAAACACAACATCAAAGAACAAGGGGTATCTATAGATGATGATACGCAAATGAGAGTAGTCGCTTTAATTCGTCATTTAGACGATAGTAACAGTGGTTACATGGGACTCGATCAGTTGACGATATCGGGTAAATACCTCATTCTAGAATAAGATTATCATAAGCCCAGGGTTTCAACCCTGGGTATTAAAATAAATTGAGCATTAACATTCGAAAGAAGAACACAACATTTTTTACATGAGGAAACTCTTCCAACATATTGTACATTCACTCAGCATTGTTCTTTTGTCGGCATTACCACTTTTTGCAATGGTCGATGGCGATGAGAAAACGATTCAGCTGGATGATTCCGTTCAAGAAAGTTTACTAAACCTTGAAAGTATACCTTACTGGAAGGACAGTACACGCTTAATTTCTTATGCGGAATTGCTTCAGTTACAACCCGACTTTGAGGTGGCTCAGCATTATTCGAAACATAATTATGATGCAAAATCAAATTATTGGTTACGATTTAATGTGGACATCGATAAGAGCAGTTCAAAGCATTGGATCATCGAGTTTTACGATCAGAAAATCCAGGAGATTATCGTCTTCTTACCCTTATTGGAAGGCGGTTTGAAGAAGGAGATTATGGGAGCATCTCATCCTTATTCAAAGAGAAATTATGATCATAAAAACTTCATTATTCCCTTAACGAGTGATATTGATTTTTCTAAGCCATTTTATGTGAAGATCAACAGTAATAAAAAGGTCGATTTGCACATGAACTTTAGAAGCATCAATAAGTTTGTGCCTTATGCTACAAAAGAGTATTTATGGTTTGGATTACAATACGGTGCCTTTTTGATTATGGCCGTGTATTCCTTCCTCTTGTGGTTGAGTATCAAAGACTTTAAATACATCGCCTATATTTTACACATCGCTGTGGTTTGCTTGTTTAGTATGGCCAACGATGGGGTAGGCTTCCAGTTTTTATGGCCGGATGCACCGATGATCAACGAGTTTGTCAATGCACTACTTGGGTTTGGGGTCTCGGCTTCTGTCACTTATTTTATCAAAGTAGTGGTCGATCCAAAATATTTGAACAGGTATCATTTATTTACGATCAATACGCTATTTGTTGTTCAGTTTGTCCTTTTTGTTTTCACCCTTTTCGGAACAATTCCATCAGGTGAAAAGCTTTCACTAATCATCACACTTTCGGTACTTTTAGTAGGCTTATCAAATGTCTATTTACAATCGAAAATGTCGCCTTACTATATCTTGGGCATCAGTTTTATGTGGGTCGGCTGTGTGATTTGGTATCTAAAATGGTATGGTATCATCCCTCATAACTTCTTTACATTTTATGGTTATAGGATGTCGGTGTTATCGGAAATGTTGGCCTTTTCTTTTGCCTTATACGATACGTTGAGGTTGTTGAAAGAAAGCGAACACATGGCACAAGCAGAGTTGCTTACTCAGCAGAAAAAAACAGAGTTGATGCAACAGCAAGTCATCGAAGAACATAAGAAGAATATCGAATTAAGTAATAAGGTAAATGAGGAGTTGGAGCAAAAGGTAAAAGAAAGAACGATTCAGCTTTTGGCAAGAGAAAAAGAATTGAAGGAACTGAACCAACAATTATCTCAGAGAGCACAGAAGTTGGGTAGTGATAATTATAAGCTGGATGTGACGAACTTTAATCTAAAGGACGAAATCAAGAAAGTGATTGAAAAACGATTTGTTAACCAAGTCATTACGATCAAAGAATTTCATGATTTATTCCCCGATGCCGATGCTTGTAAACGCTATTTATCCAATCAGAAATGGAGCGATGGTTTTACTTGTAAGCAATGTAGCGGGCATTCAGGTTCGAAAACTGGACAAGTATTTACAAGGAGATGTACAAAATGTGGGTATGTGGATTCGGTGACAAGTAATACCGTTTTCCATGGTGTGAAGTTCGATTTAACGAAAGCCTTTTATTTATCCTACATCACATTGTACCAACCCGATGCGTATACCAATATTGAGTTGAGCGAAATGTTGGAGATGTCTAGGAACACCATTTCAAAATTTAAAACGAAAGTGAAAGAAGCGAAACAGAACAATTTGATGTTGCCGAATTTCACTATTGATAAAGTTAAAGACGACACCAAATGAAAAAGATACATCAAATAGTGTGCGTTTTGATGATACTGACCACTTCAATTTTTGCACAAGATCGCCCCAACTTTTTGATTATCGTTGCCGATGATTTGGGATATGCAGATGTGGGTTATCATCATTTAAGTAAAGATATTCCTACGCCTAACATCGATCAGTTGGCGAAAAAAGGAGTGGCATTTAAGAACGGATACGTGACCGCGCCGGTATGTGGTCCGTCGAGAGCAGCCTTATTAACGGGGAGCTATCAACAGCGATTTGGGTTTAAAGATAATCCAGGTCCTTTCCGTCCTTCTCCAGAAGTTGTTCCAGGAATTTCATCTGAGTTCCCTACAATTGCAGAGACTTTGCAGTCTAACGACTATCAAACAGTGGCTATTGGAAAGTGGCATTTAGGAGGTCAGGAAGGAGAGGAGTTCTTACCGATCAATAAAGGATTCGATCATTATTATGGTTTCCTTGGAGGTGCATCATCTTATTATTTCGAAGACGAATGTTCCCAATTTTTTATGGAGGATGATCAACCCATCCAAACACCTAATGTGTATTTAACGGATTTATTTGGTCAGAAAGCCATCAATTATTTTGATCAATACGAAAGCGAAAAACCTTTCTTTATGTATTGGGCACCCAATGCGGTACATACGCCTTTGCAAGCACCTAAAGAGGTGATCAAGAAATTCGATCATATTGAAGATCCTGCCCGCCGTAAGCTAGTGGCAATGCAATATGTGATGGATCAGAATATCGGAAAGATGGTCGAAAAGCTGAAGGAAAAAGGGTTGTACGATAATACTTTCATTGTGTTTATTTCTGATAATGGCGGTAAACCTGACGATAATGCTTCTTTGAATTTGCCTTTAAATGGACAAAAAGGAACGTTGTACGAAGGTGGAATCAAGATTCCTTATTTCATGCATTATCCTAAGGAGATACCTCAAGGAAAAACGTTCGAACCAATGGTGACCAGCATGGATATTTATCCAACTATTTTAAACCTTGCCGGTGTTGAAGCACCAAAACATTTGAATGGAGAGAACTTGTTGCCCTACATCAAATGGGAAAAAGACGAAGATCCTCATCAGCAATTATTTTGGAAAAATGCCAATAAATGGTGTGTAAGAGATGGTGATTGGAAGCTGTTCTTCGATCAGAAAAATAAGAAAGTGAGGTTGTACAACATCGCTAAAGATCCTTACGAAAAGAACGATCTATTTGATGTTCACCCTGATGAAGTGAGCCGATTGAAAGAAATTTATGCGAAGTGGGATGAAGGAAATTCTTCTTTGGCCTGGGGATGGAATCCTGCAGCTGTGGGTAAATACAAAGTACATACTCAGTTTACTTTCGAAGATATCATTCCAGAGAAATTTCATTCCGATCAGTTTCACCAAGTATTGGTGATGGAAAACCCTCACCGAAAAGGGTTGAACAAGAGTGCTCATGTATTAGGTTTATCTAAAGATGATGAAGCTTCGACAGCATCTGTTGTTGTAAAACATACTCCATTGACTGCAAAAGAATTGGGACACTGTCACCTTAAACTTCTATCCGACCAATCGTTTGATGTTGAATTCAAGATTGTTTTGGGCGAAGAGAAAATTTCTAAGAAGATCATCAAAAAGTATGGGGGAACTGGAGAGTGGCAAGATCTTGTTTTTGATTATGCAGATACGAAGGGAAGAGTGAAAGGCATGGAAGTGGTTTTTCATGGTTTGACATCATCATCAAAAATATATTTGGATGATATTTGGTGGAATAATCAAGCTCAACCGATTATCAAAAATGAAGATTGTAAAGTGGAACAGAAACAGTTCTTTCCGAGTGTGCATCAGAAGAATAAAAAAGTGCTGACTTGGAAACCTGTACCGAATATCAATCGCTATGATATTTACCATAAAGGTGAGTTAATTCAATCTACATCAGAGAAGTATGTACTTATTCCAAAGGCATACAAACCAAAAGACATTACAATTAAACTACAAAACGATATACAATAATATAGGTATGAAAAGATTAATCAATTTGTTTACTACGCTGTGCTTACTTTTTAGCCCAATGCTTTTTGCACAGTCGACAACTCCAAATATTCTATTAATTACAGCCGATGATATGGACTATCATTCGGTAGGAGTGAATGGAAGTAATGTAGAAGATATTACGCCGAACATTGATCGTTTGGCGAATGAAGGAATGCGTTTTACAAATGCTCACGTTACTGTGGCAGTTTGTATGCCATCGAGAGGTGTGATTGGTACTGGATGTTATCCGAACAATAGTGGTATGACTGGCTTTTTTCCATCAAAACCGTCGGTTCCTACATTGGCTGAGGAATTAAAATTACACAAGAATTATAAACCTGGTGTGTTGGGTAAAGTAAAACATTCTACACCAAAGAAAGTAGAAAAATACGTTTGGGAATACAATCAGGATGCTAAAGATTTAGGTTCGGGTAGATCGCCTAAATTATACAAAGAGCATTTCAAGCAATTTATTGCTCAAGCGAAAGAGGAGAAAAGACCATTCTTCATGATGGCCAACTCACATGACCCTCACCGTCCTTTTTTTGTGGACAATCCAAACTATGAAAAAGGAGGAAAGCAACGTCCGTCTAGAATTTATACACCTGAGGAAATCGAAGTGCCAGGCTTCTTAGAAGACCTTCCTGAAGTGAGAAGAGAGTTAGCCAATTACTTCTCATCGGTGAAAAGATGTGATGATACGATTGGTGCATTGTTAGATGCTTTAGAAGAAGAAGGACTAACTGATAATACCATCGTCATTTTCCTTTCGGATAATGGTATGGCGTTCCCTTTTGCCAAATCGAACGTGTATTTACAATCAACGAGAACTCCATTTATGGTGAAATGGCCTAAGCATATTAAAGCAGGTCAGGTGAACGAAAAAGACATGGTTTCTATGGTTGATTTAATGCCGACTTTGTTGGAAGCTTGTGGTGTAGATGTTCCAAGGACATTAGACGGTAGAAGCTTCTTGCCTATCCTAGAAGGTAAAAAACAAAAGGATAGAGACATGATCTATACGCATTACAACGAGACATCAGGCAGTAAGGCCTTCCCAATGCGTGCCGTTCAGACACACGATTATTTGTACATTTTCTCTCCATGGGCTGTTGGAGGAAGACAGTACAAAACGTCATCAATTAATGGTAAATCTTTTACTGCTATGAAAGAAAAAGCGGTAGAAGACGAAGCTTTAAAATTAAGAGTAGATTTCTGCTTGTTCAGAACAGTGACTGAATTTTATGATCTTAAAAATGATCCAAATGGTTTGAACAATCTTGCGGATGATCCAAAATCGGCAAAGAAAATTGCAGAGTTTGAAAAACATATGCTAGCCTATATGGAAAAAACGAACGATCCAATGTTGGACATGTACAAGCATAAAGACGATGAGGATTATTTGATTAAAGCCACAGAAAAGCACCAAGAAATCGTAAATGATGCGAACCGAATTCGTAGAGCAGAAAAGAGAAAAGAAAGAAATGCTACGAATGGAAAATCAGATAAGCATTATCAGAAAAATAAAAAGAATAGAAATAGTCATTAATAATATGGATTATTTGTGACTCAATATTATGAGTATGAAGTTGTTCAATCAGTGTATTTGACAACTTCATACTCAGAAAAAATAATTAGAGTAATAGTAATGGAGTAAGTCCTTGGTGTTTCATCAAGGCCTTTTTTTTAATCAATTTCTTGATCCACCAACTTCACTAGCTTCTCAAAATTTTCTTCGTGTTCAATAATGTAACTCACCTTTTCAAGTAATTCATCATACTTATTTTTGATCAGTGCATCTTGATCCGTCTGAAAAGAGGAGAAACATTCTGTTTCATGTGTGGTCGTAATTCCTTTCCTCGACCACCAAGATCCGATAGAAACACCTAGATACAACAAAGCAGCACACTTCCATGTACAGCCATCTGTTCTGCATGCCTCAAAAAACATTTTATCTGCTTCTCTTCTCTCTTGATAAGATACGTTAGGATTGTGACCTTCGCCAGCAAAGTAATCGTGCACCACAGAGGCTCTTCTATACTTTCCTACAAAAGGAGATCCTACAATATTCCACAAAGATGAAGGGATGCTTGCTCCATTAATTTCTGCTCCCAAAGGAACATTCCATACTTTTTGGTCGTGATCGGTAAACGATAAGTCATCTAATAAAACCATCTGACAATCGTCGTCTTTCCATTTGGTAATTGGGTATCCGCTAAATTTCTCCATGTTATTTTAGTTTTAAATTGGTTAAGTATCGTTGCTATATTACTAAAACAGTTGTTAGTGTTATGGTAATAATTCAATATCGGTTACGCTTAATATACGAAATTTGGAGCGGAAATTAAAGAGATTAACTGATTCATTTGGAGGGGTGTACGAACGTTGTGGTGTAATATCAGTACTAAATATATTAAAAAATACATTTTCGAATATTTCAAATAATCATTATATTTGTAAAAATGTAAAGCTTATGTCTTATAATAACACGCAAAAAATTGAAGTAATCATTAATGGAACAAGAATGATTATTGAAGACGAGGATAAAATAAAATCTATCAAAAATATTGTTTTATCTGATACTGCTCCTGAAAAATTATCTACTTTAATTACCTCTCAAAAAGCAGCAGATATTTTAGGAATGTCACGTCCAACCTTAATCAAGCTTTCAGATAATGGTAAATTAAATTATATAAGAAATGGGAACCGAAGAATGTTCAAAGAACAAGATGTCTTGAATTACAAGATGGACAGAGAAAATATTGGTAAAAAACTGAATGAATTATCAGATTTGTCTAATGATTTAAATCTAGATGTATAATGATTAATTGTGTTCTAGATGCTAATATTCTATACCCGGTAATTCTGAGAGATCTTTTCTTATGTTTACATAACAACAATGCGATAAATGCTTTTTGGTCAGATTATATCCAATCTGAGTGGATTCGGAATTTAGCTTTAAATAGAAATGAAAACCCAAATAAATATAAAATAATAGCTGATAAAATGAATGCCATTTTTCCTGAATCTAATATTAAGTCTGAATTAATTGATGCTAGGATTGATGAAATTTTTTTATCCAAAGACTTAGATGATAGACATGTAGTTGCATGTGCCTTGGAAAGTAAATCAAATTTTATAATTACATACAACATTAAAGATTTTCCTAAAAAAGAATTAGTTCAATTGAATGTTACAGCCATTCACCCTGATGAATTTATTTATAGTCAATTGGATAGAGAATTACTTCATATTGCTTTCGAACAACAATTGAAAATGTATAAAAAACCACCTTATGATAAAGAGGAACTATTACATTTGTTTGATAAACGTGGTCTGAAATTAACTTCAAACATTATAAAAAAATAGAGTATCATGATTAGTCCAAGATTCATCCTTGAACTAATCATAATACAATTGATATTAAACTATTTTATTATCCACCAACACCTGGAAAGAATCTTCCATAGTTTCTTTTAGTGGACGGAAAGTCATTCCTAAATCATTTACTATTTTAGAATTGTCTGCTTTCCATTCGATATTGACATTGTTTTTAATAAACCTTCTAGTCAATAATTTATTGGTGAAAGGACCAACAATCATCAACAACCATTTAGGTAATGCTTTTTTAGGTAGAGGATAATTGGCTCCAAATTTATCTTGGAGGGTTAACCCCATTTCTAAGAAGTTTGTATTATGAGCTGAGGTAATGTATCGACCTTTGGCTTCTGGAGTGAAACCGGCTTTATAATGAGCTACTGCTAGGTCACGAACATCAATCACTCCAACGCCCATTTTTGGAGCTCCCATTTTAAAAGTACCGTCACCCATTTGTTTTAGTACCGCCATACTTTCTGATGTAGTAGCTACCGCATTTTGGGCAGGGCCCATGACAAATGCAGGGTTGATTGTTACTAAATCCCATTGTGATTGTGCATCTGCAATTTCCCACGCCTTTTTTTCTGCCAATGTTTTCGATAAAGAGTAAGGTTGATAATCCAAAGAAGCAGTGGTGTTCCAAACCTCTTCATCGATCATTCCTTTTGGTGTATTGGCTAAATCTGATGCGTCAGTATAAGTAGCCACTACACTACTGGTTACCACCACTCTTTTTACAGAGGGAGTATTATTGGCGGTTAATAGCACATTGGATGTGCCTTTTACGGCAGGGTCTACTAAGTCTCTTTGTGGATCCTTTACGTCTGTTATAAAAGGAGAAGCAGTATGATAAACCAATTCACAACCTTGCATGGCCTCTGCATAAGAATTTTCTGTTAGTAAATCGGTTTTGAAAAATTTGATTTCTCCTGGGTGTTTATCACCTAAGTCAATAAGGTGTCCAACTTTCTTTTTATTATCTGGATTTCTAACAGCAGCGTGAACAGTGATGCCATTTTTTAATAATTCTTCTACTAGCCAGCTTGCAACGTATCCGTTGGCTCCAGTAACTAAAACGGGTTTTGAAGAGTCAATTTGTGTCATATTGAAAGTGTTTAATGTTTCGTATTATAATTTATTCAAATTTCTAAAAACTTATGCTATCCAATAAGCACAGATTACTGTTAGGCTAACACAAATCATTAATCGTAGAATGAAATCCCCTTTAAAACAGGTTTAAATGGTAAATGTTTCTCTTGGTTTAAAATCAAAAAGAAACATTTATAAAAATGAAGAACGCATAAAAACATTCTTTTTATCCTGAACAACAGTGGGATAGAAGAAGGATTATACCTTTCGAACAATTACTTATTTGATCACTAAAAAGTGTTTAAAAAATTAATTAAAGCTAGCTGACTATAAAGTAAACTCATAGTATGAGATGAATTTTGAATTTAGGGTAAACAACATATAAAACACCCTATTAACGAACTAAATTATGAAATACAATTATTGCCACTTTTTCAGAGGTAGGTTTAACTCCTTACTTCTAATAAGTGCTGCTTTTCTTCTGTCTACTTTTTCTGTACAAGCACAGAAAACCATTGGAACAACAAGAGCGACTGTGGGAAGTAAAAATCTCACCTTCTTTGTTGATAAAGTGAATATCAATAAAACCATCATATTTAGAGAGGGCAATGCTACAGCTAATCAGATTAACGAAGCAATTGAAACGGTTTCTAACCTTGGTGGTGGTGTCGTGAAAATTCTGGAAGGAAATTATACCCTTGGGCAAATCTTTCTTCAATCGAATGTTCGTATTGAAATAGGTAATAATGTGAAAATTACCATCGATAGAAGTGGAAATAACAATACGTTATTTAATCTTGGTAGAGATGCGAATTCCCTTCAGGAAGTGATTTCTAATGTGGAAATTATTGGGGCATCAAATAATTCTGCTACTTGGTTTGAAATCGATTTGAGTAATTTTGCTCCTTTAGAAACAGCCACTCCATTTAAGGTAGGATTCGTAAAGAATTTTGCTATTTCTAGATTCATCATTACCGATAATTATACCTTAAATCCCTCCGTCTTTTTGGTAGCGGATAGTAAATTCCTTGGTAGGGACGAGACAGGCAGGGCAAATTATGATCTCAGCACTTTTAATCGAATTCCGATTCAGGGTGTAGTGCGAGATGCTAAAGCGATTAAAATTGGAACTGGCTATGCTTTAGTTCAACCTTTTAGTGGTAAAAGAATTTACATGGAAAACCTAGAGGGAGAACAAGGAATTACGGTGCGATTAGAACCGGGTAGTGGTAAGGACAACGACGACCTTAATCTAACGGGTAGTCAGAAAATGGGTGCCATTGATGATATTTATATCAAAGATGTATCAAATAGTTTGGGCTTTGCTGCACTTTTTATAAAACCTCATTCGAAGATCTGTAACAATATTTATGCTACTGATCTGTACGCTGAAAATAGTTTATCGACTTTATATATCGCTTCAGCTAGTCTTTTACCTCAATCAAGAAGGGGAGAATTTACCAATACGATATTTGAGAATATCACATTTAAACAAACGATAGTCAACACTGTATCTAGTGGAACTAATGACTTACTTGCTTCAAATTATCCAAGCGTTACAGGTGTTGAAGGTCTACGATTTATGTCAGAGTTACATCGACAAAAATTAGTGGATGTTAGAAATAGTCGATCCCCTAAGCCCGGAGTGTATTCATTAATTATCAAAGATGCTGGTGGACAACGTTATAAAACACACCCAATTGCCCCAATTATCTTTACGGCTAAATTTTCTACGAATACAATTGGAGATATACCTGGTAGATATAGTGTAACTATTCCATCAACATCAAATATTACGGTGCAGGGAGGAGTATTTTCTGGAGACAAAGTGGTTTACAGAAGTGAGGCAAGAATTATTACCACGGGAGCATCAGATACCGATTACATTTATGAATAAGACATCAAAAACTATGAAAAATATACTTATGTGGTCACTTTTATTGTGTTTGAGTTCAGCTATTGCTCAAAACCCAAAGTTGACTTTTGATACAGAAATTTATTCCTCTTCTAATTATATGGTTGGGATACCTTACAAAGTGTTAGGAGATGGATTTATCAATACTATTCAGATGGAGTGTAATGCCACAGGTGATAAAGTGAAATTCTATATCTATGCTGATGAAGACAATGCTCCTGGAGAGTTAATTGTAAGCTCTAATGAGATAAAGATGTCATTATCTCAGTTATCCATAACGTTTGAAGATATCTTTCTAGAGCAGGGAACCTATTGGGTATTTACACAATTCGAAAAGGATGGAAAGTTTCTAAAAGCGAATGTCTCGAATAATTTATCCAAAGTATTTTATAAAGGTTTAGCTTTTGGTGATACTCCTCCGCAAACTGCCTACGATTTTGAGGAATATACAGGACATCAATTTCCTATTTCTTTGATATATAAACCTCAGAAGTTACATGACGAGATAAGGTTATTTCCAAATCCAACAATCGATAATGTACATATCATTTCTTCAAATGATAAATATTTTATTGAAGTTTTTGATCAACAAGGTCGACTACTATTTAAAGATTGGAGTGAACAAAAAGAATTTGATATCGCATTTAGGCAGTATCAAAAGGGTACTTATTTTATAAAAATCGACCATAAACAGTCGTATAGAATCATCAAAGAATAAGTAAAATAAAAAGGCATAATCTGAAGTAATATCAGCATTATGCCTTGTTCCCAAAAATTGAATAATTAATTCAATTAAAGAAGAATATATCTTAACGGTTCTCTGTTTTCTGAGTGATTTGGTCTAATAAATACTTATAATGTACGTAGTCTTTTTCGGTTGTTGTTGCTGGTACATAAAAGTTATTCATTTTGTTAATTACCTCGTTAAGGTCTCTATTCTTCTGATCTCTGGAAGACAATCTTCCAGCGTTTTTTCCAACATTCTTCATAGTCGTAAAATTGTTAATTAGGTATAAGTTATTGTATTACAATAATTGATACCGATTTGTTTTAATAAATTGATTTTTAATTAAAACACCATAAAAAGTCGATTAATAATTTTGGTGTTAGCCTACCAATAACGCAAAAATATTTGATTAAACCAAAAATTTGAGTGATTATTGTAGCATTGAGCCTCATATTATTGACTTTCTTATACAATAAACGAATTAATTAGTAGAATGTTGAGGTTTTAAGCATTCTTAAATATTATTAGAAGAATACTGATTTTTTTAAGATTTTCTGACCACAAAATCTTCATGACTAATTGCCCAAAGGTACAAACTAGCTACAGATCCGTAGGGGCTATATCGTTTTCGGTATTTTTCGAACCTTACTTTATCAACTTCTTTGTGTCCATACAACTTGGATATACCTCGGATGATGGCCAAATCACCGAAGGATAAAATATTTTGTCTTTGCATGGAAAAAAGCATCAACATTTCGGCGGTCCAATTCCCAATTCCTTTTAAGGAGGAGAGTTGTTTGCATACTTCTTCGTCTGTCATTTCTGTTAGCGATTCTATATCGAATTCTTTAGTATACACCTTTGCAGAGAAATCCTTGATATAGTCCACTTTTCGATAAGAAAGACCGAAAGACTTTAATTCTTCTCTATCGAATTCATGGATACTTTTAGGAGTCACTTCACCCACACCATTTTTTATTCTATTCCATACCGTTTTTTGTGCTTTGGTGGAAATTTGTTGACCAACGATACTATTGACCAATGCTGAAAATAAATCTGGATTAATGGGCCGTTTTATCTCTCCAATTCGATCTATTGCTGCAGAAAGTTTTTTATCTTTTTTCTTTAAATATGGGATGGCTTCTTCCGGTATAGGAAAATATAGAGTGTTGTTCATGTTAGAATTCGATGACACGGTCCACTTCAAATTTTTTCGATGCTTCTCCGTGCTTGAGTTTATATTGAATTTGTTTCATTTTACCCTCTGTTTTACCGTTTTCATAAAAAGGAAAACGTTGGACTAAAGTGGTTTCTACTATTGCAAAATCGTCGTTACCTTGGTATCCCTCAGATAATCCAACATCTTCTTTTATACTTTTAAAGGTCACTTGACTGATAGACTTTTTATTATTTGTTGAAAAGGCGACTAAAACACCTTCTTTATTCTTATCTCTACCAACGATCACCACGTCTGGCGACATATCTAAATCGAGATCTTCCACATAAGTATGTATAATAGTCCCTTCAAACGGGATAGTGATTTTGTCATCGTGTGCTAACCCCAATGTTTGTATGATCACTTCTTGTTTTCCTTTCTTATTGAAAGCCGAAATGTCAAATCCAATGTTCATGTATTCAGCGTAATGCGCATAGGTTCTTTGATCTACCTGTTGAGGATCAAGTGGTTTGTTTTGTTTTTGATAAGTATTTAAGAACGAGCCTCCACCTGAACAATAAAAACGCATTAAATCAGGTTTTTCAGAAGTAATATCCAATGAATTTTCATGGAATTTAAATAATACTTTTCCACCATTGACAAATGCATGATACACTCCATTTTTGGTTTTATATGCCAAAACATCTAAAGTACAAGTTGGCTTCTTTTTATCACTTCTTGATCTTACTTTGATGTTTAACTTTTCATCATCAAATTTACTGACTCTTACGCCAGTCCAATCGTACCCTTCCTTTCTATTTTTATAATCAGCACTTGCATAATCACCTATTAATTGATCTTCAGAAATGCTTATAGATCCATTGCAGATTTTTTTGCCATTCACCGACCAAATAAAATCATCTCCTTTTATCCAAAACTCATGCGTACCATCGGAGTATTTGGCTCCAGACCCAGACTGTACATGTTCTAAATGATAATTGATATTGTTTTTGTCTTTTACATTAATGGCATCGTCTTCAAAAGAAACTAAGAATTTTAGATCTTGATGATTCGCAGAAAACTCAATAGTTTCTTGGGCTACATTTCCTGATGAAGTATTGCAAGAATAGAATAAGAAACCCAAAAGAAAACAAATTGTAATGCAAAAATATTTTACCATGATAAGATGTGAATTTGAAAAGTGTTTCACAAGTTATAAAATATCTTAAAATGTATGTTCTAATTAAGAATTAATAAATCTTTTTTTCATATTAAATCAAGAAAAAAAGACCAACAATATTACTCTATGAACCAACAAACTTTTTCTTGGGAAAAATATAAGCAAACACCTATCATCGGCATATTAAGAGGTGAAAGTATCAACAATTTAGAGCGAATGATGCAAGCCTACGAAAAAGCTGGTTTTTCGTCCATAGAGATTACCATGAATACTGATGGAGTAGAAGAGCAAATTCAATTTCTATCCAAACAATTTCCAAATTTAAATGTAGGAGCAGGCACCGTTTGTTCGCTTCAAGATGTATTAAAAGCAGTCGATGCGGGGGCTCAATTTATCGTTACACCAATTATTAATAAAGAAGTGATAGTAAAGTGTAAAGAACTGAACTTGCCCATTTTTGCAGGAGCGTTTACACCTTCTGAAATATATGCTGCTTGGGATTTGGGAGTGGATGCTGTAAAGCTGTTTCCAAATATGTTAGGAATACAATACATTAAAGAAATTATGGCACCTCTAGATACTATAAAATTAGTACCTACTGGGGGAGTTCATCAAGGAAATATCAAAGAGTATTTTGATTTGGGAGTATATGGGGTTGGAATGGGAAGTGCATTATTCCCTAAAGAATTGAGAGTAGAGGGACAGGAAGAAGCACTTTATCATCATTTATTAGATCTAAAAAAGCAAATTTCAAACGTATCAATATAAAACTATCTTTTATGAAAAACTTACTAATTACTGGACTATTACTTTTATCGTCCATTTTTACTTTTGGGCAAACGAACAAAGAAAAAGCACAGAAAAAAGCAGAGGAAGCTATTGAGTTAATGGATAATGGAGCTGTTGAGAGTAGCATCAAAATGTTATTGGAATGCGAAAAGTTAGATCCAACGACTTTCATTTATACCTATGAAATTGCTTATGCTTACATTCTAAAAAAGGATTATAAAACGGCTATTAAGTATTTGAATAAATCAAAAAAACATAATGATGCCAATAGTCAGGTATATCAATTATTAGGGAATTGTGATAGTTGGATGGGTAAACCGAAAAAGGCGTTGAAGAAATATGAAGAAGGTTTAAAGGTTTTCCCTAATGCAGGTAATTTATATTTGGAAACAGGCAACATCTATTTACATCAGCAGCTTTATGATTATGCAATTGATTATTATAAAGAAGGCATTCGCAAGGATCCAATGTACCCTTCAAACTATTTTCGTCTTGCAGATTTATATCTTAATTCCGATTATAAGATTGATGGGTTAATCTATGGTGAGTTGTTTATGAACATCGAAAGAGGATCTGATCGAACAACACAGATGTCAAAGATGTTGTATGATACTTACAAAAACTCAATTACGGTAAAAGGTGATTCTGTGGTGTATTCATTTAATAAAACCTTAAATATTAATATCAATCAAGGTTCTGATGGAGAAATCAAAATGCCTTTCTCTATGATCTTTTTTAAAAATATGGCGATAGCTACTGCTACTCAAGCTAACGAAAAGAATATTGATTTGGAGTATATGTGTGCGATCCGAAAAGTATTTCTAAAAAATTATGCTCAAAAAGACATTTACGACTACCCAAATGTATTGTTTAAATATCAAAAGGTAGTTGATGATGCTGGACATTTAGAGGCTTATAACCATTATATTCTACAGATGGGTAATGAAAAGGAAATTGATGCTTGGGTCACCCAAAATGAAGAAGCTTTCGAATCATTTTTAGAATGGTATACTAAAGGAGAAAACGTCCTTCAGGTGGATAAAGAATCTGTTTTCATAGGAGAATAAACTGATACCAATTAGGATCTCAGCTGTTATATTATTTTTAAAAATTGTAGAGTGGCATAACCAATATAACAGCTGGGTTTTAAATGTACAATCACATTTGTTAGGAGAAGTTGTGAAATCATTAACAGAATTATAGTAGGGTAAAGCGTTATGTAAGTAAAGTCAAATGTTTTAATTCACAACCCACATTATCATGAGTACTATATTAGTTATCGTTCTTTTTATGTTTGTTATGTTAGTAGGCTTATTTTCTGTAGCTACTCAATCAAAACATAATTTAAATGCATTGGGTGTAGTTTCCGCAATTGTATTCGTTTCTTTTGTTTTAGCGAAGATTGCAGTACAACTATAGTAGATGTAAAATAATATTTCTGCCTATCCAGTAGGCAATGACAATCCAGAAGATTATTTTAATCGCAAGAGGTCCGTAAAGGACCTTTCTTTGTTTATAGATAAGTTGTTTATCGACAAACCTAAAAATAATTTCTACTATAATATATGGTATAGATAATACTAATAAGGGATTATACTTAAAAGCGGCTATTAAATTGAAATTTAATAATTGATGGATCGCCCTTTGAGATCCACATCCCGGACATTCTAATCCAGTAGTATACTTTAATGGACATTTCGGAAAGAAATCATATGCTAAAGGGTTAAAACTTCTGTAGATGTATACAAAAAGAATTAACCCTGTAGAAATTATAAATAATTTTAATAGGATTTGCTTAGAACTGACCTTGTGATAATCCTGCTGCAACACCAACTAACATTAAAATTCCATATAATACACCACCGATGATTGATGAGATAAGTCCCCATTTCATCCATTTTTTAGCTTCTTGAGATGCTTTTTCTGCACCCTCAACATCGCCCGCATAGAATCTTGATTCTACCTTTGATGCGTTTACGATACCTGCGATACCAAATGGTAAACAGCAAAATAGAGTCACTAAGATTGATTCAACCAGATAACTTTTAGGAGGTTGTCCGTTCATTTTGTTTAAAAAATTTAGTTTTAAAAAATTATTTAAATATAAAATAAATTCATTTTTAAATGAAGTAATATGTTCAGTTGATGAAAATTATTTACCCAATATATTTGAATCAATTATTCTAGATTTATTATCAAGATATCCATAATTAATAAAGTACTTAATCCATAACTGAGAATTTTAACTTGGTTACGTCTTTATGATATGTAGAATTCACGAATAACTCCATCATGTAATTTATTTTTTATTTAAAGGGGGGTACCTCAGAGAAAAGTCTTAATTATACCATCTTTTACTTGAAATAATGAAATACTACTAATTAGAATAATATTGTCATCTTAGAATAATTCAATTGATTTATAATTCATGGATGTCAATAAAAAGTGTATTTAAGTAGAAAACTAGAACTTTTTTTTCATGTTGTTTATTTCTTACTTCTTGCGAACTGAAGAGATTATAAAATTCAAAATCAATGTATTAAATTAGATTATCATCATGTAACCGGAACCTATTACCTAAAGCGAATACATTACTATCTATTTTATTTTTCCCTATTTTTTTATAGACCCATTATCTAAAAAAGACACCCCTTTCGGGAGTGTCTTTTTTTATTTCCATCAATAATTCTTGGCTGAATTATAATTTGAATAACCTAGAATTAATGAGAGATAAAAAAGGTTACCCACACAAGATGGGTAACCTACAGATAGATAAGGTAGTATAGTCTTAGTCAAAATTATTTTTTCTTGACGTTAGAGTAATTCGCATGTTCGTAAACTCTACCAATCTTCACATCAGTCTTTTTCATCATTTCTTCACGAGAATCT
Organism: Flammeovirga sp. MY04; assembly: GCF_001682195.2. Lineage (NCBI taxonomy): Bacteria > Pseudomonadati > Bacteroidota > Cytophagia > Cytophagales > Flammeovirgaceae > Flammeovirga > Flammeovirga sp. MY04. The sequence continues at coordinate 1,942,137 of NZ_CP003561.2, read as the reverse complement.
TCTTTGTATTCTTTTTGAAGCTCATCCATTTTTGCTTTTAACTTGGCTGTAATTTCTTCGTAGCCAGGTTTTCCATAAAGGTTGTTCAGCTCGTTAGGATCATTTTCTAAATCGAATAATTCGTAGTCCTCATCAATCCAAGTATTTTTCGCAGCTTCTGGATTGTAGTAGAAATGAATTAATTTATATCTATCAGTTCTTAAGCCATAGTGAGGGCGCACATGGTGCCACCATGGGAATTCATAATAGTGATAGTAGACTGCATCTCTCCATTCAGCATTGTCATCTTCTAAAACAGTTCTAAAAGATTTACCTTGAATGTCTGAAGGTACAGTTACACCTGCATAGTCTAAAAGTGTAGGTGCAAAGTCAACGTTCATCGTCAGTTTCTTAGAAACAGTATTTGATGAAATATGACCAGGGTAACGAATCAAAAATGGCATTCTGTAGGCCTCTTCATACATCATTCGCTTATCGAACCAACCATGTTCACCTAAATAGAAACCTTGGTCAGATGTATAGATAACGATAGTGTTTTCTGCTAAACCATTTTCATCTAAGTAGTTCAACATTTCACCGATATAGTGGTCTACACCTTTCACACATCCTAAGTACTCTTTCATGTACTTCTGATATTTCCATTTCTTTAATGCTTGACCTTTTAATTCATCGTTTGGCGACCAAGGTTCTTCGTTGTTGTTACCGTATTTGTACCAAGCAGCGATTTCCTTTTTCGTCATGTCCTCGATGTTCTCAGGATGCACTTTTAAATCTTTTCGGTTTAAGTTTCTTTCGATAGTCATCCACGTGTCACCTGCTGCCACTTTACCTTCGTAAGTGTCGTTGAATGTTTCAGGTTCAACAATCTCGACATCATCAAATACATGTTGGAATTGTGGGTCAGGCTCCCAAGGTCTGTGAGGTGCTTTAAATTGGTACATCAACATAAAAGGTTTTTCTTGATCACGACCTTTTGTTAACCATTTCTTAGCATCCTCCCATACTTGACGAGTGGAGTGGAATCGAGTTTCTTTAACTGTATCTTGACCATTTTCCAGGAAAATAGTATTGAAATACGTTCCTTGACCACCGTGGTTGATCATCACTTTAGAGTAATCGAAACCTGTTGGGGCAGTACCAAGGTGCCATTTACCTATCACTGCAGTTTCATAACCTGCTTTTTGAAGTAATTTAGGGAAAGTTTGTTGCGATCCATCGAAGTCACCACCCGATTCGTTCTTAAAGAAACCGTTTTGGTGAGAGAATTTACCAGTTAAAATTGCTGCTCTCGACGGACCACAAATTGCGTTAGTACAAAATGTATTTTGCATGACCGTTCCTTCTTTTGCAAGGCGGTCGATGTTTGGTGTTAAGTCTGGGAATTGTTGAGCAAGACGGCCACCGTAAGCAGAGATTGCCTCCGTTGAGTGGTCATCACTCATAATAAAAATAATGTTCGGTTGCTTCTGCTCTTTCTTTTGAGCACACCCTATTAAAGAGAATAAACCGATAAGGGCTAAAACGTTAATAACGATTCTTTTCATTTGCATAATATAAAGATCACTAACTGATGAATGTCGAATTTAGTTTTCTACACCTTCATTATTTTATTTAAATCCTGAAGATGATGTGAATGCGATTTAAAAAATATCTATTGATAATTTCTATACTGCAATATTAGAGATTGGAAAAAAAAATCGAGTCTAATTATCGTTCTCAAAGGTCGATTTATTGTTCTGCTATTTTTAGATGTTATTTGATAAAAAATTGATATTGTGTGATTTATTGTTTTGAAGGTGTTTAAGAATCAAAGTTGGTGTACAACGAACATTTATTGGAGTGTATTCATTATTATAACCCATATATTTGTAGCATCAAGATTAAAAAGAGTAATAGAAGACTTAGCTAAAAACTATTATATGTTGTGTGACTATTGGTGAGTGCGCGTATTGTATTAAATAGAATTAATTCAATACCGCACTTTCTTTTTTAGTTGACATGTTATCATCTTTTTTTTAGAAATAAAATGAAATTATTAAAACTAATCCTCCTAATTACTTCGATATCAATTATCGGAAAAGCACAGTCTAAACAACCTAATATTGTTTGGATTTCATTTGAAGACATGAGCCCTGTTTTGTCGTGTTATGGCGATTCTACAGCCAACACTCCTAATATCAATGCACTCTCAAAAGAGAGTCAGGTATTTAATAATGCCTTCTCTACAGCAGGTGTTTGTGCGCCAAGTAGAAGTGCGATCATAACAGGTATGTATCCTATTAGTATTGGGACCAATCATATGCGTACAGGTCGTGATATTATGGGTTGGGGAAATGATACGTATAGAGAAGAAAAAGGAGTACTTGATAAAGAAGGAAACAATGTTAGAGAATATAGTGCAGTACTCCCTGAGGAGGTGAAATGTTTTACAGAGTATTTAAGAAAAGAAGGATATTATTGCACCAACAATGCAAAAACGGATTATCAGTTTGCCGCTCCTTTTACAGCTTGGGACGAAAATGATACGAAAGCACACTGGAGAAATAGAGGAAAGTATCAACCGTTTTTTGCGGTTTTTAATTTCAATGAAACCCATGAATCGAAGATCTGGAAAAATAAGGATCTTCCGTTAACGGTGGATAAAAATAAAGTTAGTCTTCCAACATATTATCCTGATACACCAGAAGTAAGAGAGGATATGGCACGTATGTATGCTAACTTAGAACTACTAGATAAAAGGGTAGGGTACATTATTGATCAGTTAAAAAAGGATGGACTTTATGAAAACACCTACATCTTCTTTTTCTCAGATCATGGAGGTCCACTACCAAGACAAAAAAGAGAGGTCATAGCTTCGGGTTTGCATGTTCCTTTTATGATCAAATATCCGAATGCTGAAAAAGTAGGTTATACAGATCAACTCATTAATTTTATTGATTTAGCTCCTTCGATGATAGAATTGGCCGGAGGAAAAATTCCACATTATTTACAAGGGAGGAGCTTTTTCTCAGAAGATAGAAAATACTCTTTTGCTGCTCGTGATCGAATGGACGAGTTTACTTCAGCAAGGAGAAGTGTGACCGATGGTCGCTATTTATATGTGAGGTATTTAGAAGAGGATGCGACTAGTTATCAGGATATCAATTACAGACTTCAAATTCCAACCATGAGAGTGATGAAGGAAATGTATGAAGCTGGGGAATTAAATGATGTACAATCGGCTTGGTTCAATCCTTTAAATACAAACGAAATGCTCTTCGATTTATCAAAAGATCCGGAAGAAACAAACAACTTGATAACCTCTAAGGAACATGCTAAAGTAGTCAAGCGATTTAGAGGTGTAATGGACAAATGGCTGAAATCGACATCAGATATTTGTATTGAACCTGAGGCAAAAATGATTGAGAAAATGTGGCCGAATAATCAACAGCCAACAACTTCTAAAGTGATAGGAGCTGTTCATAAAGGGGAATTGAAATTAAGTTGTACTACAAAAGGGGCTTCGATTGGCTATCAAATAAATGAGGGGAAATGGAAGGTGTACCATCAACCTATTGTACTTAAGGAGGGTGACAAAGTATCTACTAAAGCTATTCGCATCGGTTATAAAGAATCGGAAATTACTATCTTCAACAAATAATATGAAAAGGAAATTATTATTCATTTTACTACTTAGCTGCATCAATAGTTTTGCACAGAAATCAAAACCAAAGTACAAAGATCAATGGCTTTTTACGCCTAAAGATTCGAGTATGCTCATTACAGAAGATCAACAAGCAGAATTATTGACTTCAGAAGAGGACATGCAATGGTATAAGGATGCTAAATTTGGCATTTTTGTCCATTGGGGACCTGCACTTTTGGCTACTAATGTGTTAAGTTGGGGTAGGTTCGGCGACCGACCTGCGGCTAATAAAGCGGCTAATAAAGGAGTGCCTGCGGAGGAATATGATGAGTTGTATAAGCGCTTTAATCCAGTAAATTTTGATGCGGATAAATGGATGAAACATGTGAAAGATTTTGGAGCGGAGTATCTGGTATTTACCGCAAAACACCACGATGGTTTCTGTTTTTTTGATGCTAAAAATACAGAATACAATATCATGAACACTCCTTATGGGAAAGACATTTGTAAACAATTGGCAGATGCGGCACATAAACATGGGGTTAAATTATTTTGGTATTATTCTCAACCCGATTGGCATCACCCGGATTGTTTAAGAGAAAAGCATTACGAAAATTACTTACCTTATATGAATGAGCATATTGAGCAATTGTTTTCTCAGTATGGAAGAATTGATGGGGTATTTTGGGATGGATTAGCTTCGAAATATTGGCAATGGGATTCTTATCATTTGATAAAGAAAATGAAGGAGTGGCAGCCTGGTTTGATCAATAATCCAAGAAGTGGTTTTAGCTGGCCGAACCCTAAAATTAGAGGAGATTTTGATACTCCAGAACAATCACTTGGACCTGTGGATCATCATCGTTATTGGGAGGCTTGTTTGACGATGTCAGATAAATGGCTGTATAGTCCGGAAGGACCGATTAAATCGACAGAAACAGTCACTTCTATGTTGATTCAGGTTGTATGTAATGGGGGGAATCTATTACTAAACTTTGGCCCTGATGGTAAAGGTGAGTTTGTTCAAAAAGATGTTGAAGAGGCGAAAGGTATCGGAGAGTGGTTAGATAAATATGGAGAATCAATTTACGGAACTCGAAGAGGAGTATATATTGGTGCTGATTGGGGTGGTTCTACTCAAAAAGAGAACGTACTTTATTTGCACTTTATGAAAAAAGCAACTAGTCAATTTGAATTACCTGCCTTGCAGAATCAAATAGTGAAGGTGGAAGGATTAACTAGAGCGTTTAAAAGCTTCAAAGAAAAGGAAGGAAAATATGTATTCTCTTTTGATAAAGATTTGATACAGGACGAAATTGATCATATCGTAAAAATCACTTTTATGGACTCTTTAGAAGGGACTAAAAGAATATTAACTTGGAATCAAATGCCAATTTCAAAGAAAGATTTTGTGATTCAAGCATCATCAGAAAGAAACGAAAAGAATGCTGGGAAAGTGATCTACTCTTCTAAAGAAAATACTTTCAGTGAGGGGATTCGATTGAAGTCGTGGTGGGAGCCTGCTAAAAAAGATAAAACACCTTCATTAACGCTTAAATTTAAATCACCTAAGAAGGTGAATACGGTGTTATTATCAGAAAATATGAGAGCCCAAAATGTGAAGGATTTTGTTATTGAAGTCTCTCAGAACGGGAAATGGAAAACTGTTCATCGTGGAAGTTATATTGGAGAGGGATACCGAATCGGTATTCAACCAGAAGAAATCGATGGCATCCGTTTGCTTATCAATGCATATCAACAAACACCACAAATAACTGCATTTAATGTTTATGAAGACCTTGAAAATAGTACTACTGCTACTGTGGAGTAGTCAGTTATTAGCACAAACAAAGCAACCCAATGTGGTCTTCATTTTGGCAGACGATTTGGGGATTAATGCTTTAGGTTGCTACGGAAATGAATATGTGGAAACTCCCAATATCGATAAGTTGGCGGAAGAAGGAATGCGTTTTACCAATGGTTATTCTAACGACCCTACTTGTGCTCCTTCTAGGGCATCAATTATGACGGGACAATATGTGCCTAGACATAAAATTTATAGAGTGTCTGATCGATTTAAATCAGACGAGAAAACTTTGAAACATATGCGTTTTCTTCCGCCAGAAAATAATCGACCGGATGGAAAAACAGTAGGATTGTCTTTGGAACAAATCATTTTACCTGAGGCCTTTAATCAGAACAATTATACCTCTGCTGGCTTTGGCAAATGGCATTTGGGAAGTAAAAAATTGGGAATGGATCAGCAAGGTTTTTCAGAAGCTATAGAAACCAAAGGTCATTATCAGTTTAAGTCTTTCCCACAGCAAGATGATATCTTAGAGAATGAATATAATGCGGATTATACAACTCAAAAAGGTATAGATTTTATGAAAAGACAGGTAGCTAACCATCAACCTTTCTTCTTGTATATGCCCTATTATTTGGTACATAAACCTCTAGAGCCAAAACCAGAAACCTTTGCTTATTTTAAAGAGAAGTACCAAATGGAGGATGAGGTAACCAATGTGTTGGCCATGATCAAAAACCTAGACGAGAGCGTTGGTGATTTGTTAAATGCCATCAAGGAATTGGGGATAGAAGAGGAAACAATTGTGGTATTTACTTCTGATAATGGACATTATAAAACCGACAATGGTATGTTCAATAAACCCTACAGGGGATACAAAGGCAATACTTTGGAAGGAGGAATTCGAGTGCCGTATATATTTAAATACCCTAAAGCGATATCACCTTCTACGGTAAGTGAGTTACCCATTATACATGTTGATATTTACCCGACATTAATTGGTCTTAGCGGTAATAATTTACCTAAAGAACAAGTGATTGATGGGGTGGATATTTCATCGGAATTAAAGGGAGATAAACATGTATTAAAAGATAGAATATTAGTGTGGCAATACACCAATTATTCAAGATATAAACCGAAAACAAAGACGTTTAATTCGGAGTGGGTCAATGTCATTCAATACAAAGGTTATAAAATGACAGAATACGTTGAATCTGGGAAGAAAATTCTATTCAATTTGAACGAGGATCCTTTTGAGGAAAGAGAGATTTCACACACATCAACTGAAATTATAAAAGAGTTGACGGTTTTATTAGAAAATTGGAAAAAAGAAACCTCATCAGAGCAGCCAAAAGAAAATTCAAAATTTATAAATCAATAAATAAAGAAGGGGATCATTAATCCCCTTTTTTTTTGTCTTTTATTGACTTCATCAAATCATCTAATTCTTTAAACTAAAATACATCAAAATGTGTGGTAGATAAGGTAATGTTTGCTCTTTCATTGTTAGAAGGGCAAACCCGATGGAAAACCCTAAGGCTACATCAAATAATTTGAAAAAAATCGAGATTTAGATTTTCATTGACCACTCACAGAGGAATTTTTACCATTCACAGAAGAACTTTTCTGCTTCATTAAAAAAGATAGATCATTGTATCATCACAAAGAAAAACAGATCACAATGAAAAAATCTATCAAATCTATTACTCTAATGCTGTCTCTTTTTACAGTCATCTTTTCAGCACAAGCTCAAACTCCTCAAGAGACGATCGACAAGGCTTTAATGACTTCTTTTTATAAGCAAAGCAATCAGTTGGAAGGGATTATTCAAAAACAACCCAACGATTATTGGAAGGCGTATGCTTATTTTAAATCGTCTATATACTCTGTAAAAATGGGTGATGAAGACAAAGCAAGAAAGGAAGTTGAACAAGCTTTAAGTATCATTAAAGAAGCAGAAAATCAGGATTCAGAATTGCTGGCTTTGGAAGGAAATATTTTAGGATATAGTATAAGTCTGAATCCCGCTAAAACCCAATCGTTGGCATCAAAATCTACATCAAAATACAAGAAAGCTTTAAAGCTTAATAAACAAAATATGAGGGCTTATTTAGGCTTGGGAGAAAACGATTTTCATACTCCAGAGAAATATGGAGGGGGAAAAGTGGCAGAGAAGTATTTACTAAAAGCATTGGAAGCACCAATAACTACTTCAGAAGATGTGAATGCTCCTAATTGGGGCAGGGAAAGAGTGTATATGCTGTTAGTGAAGTTATACGAGCGACAAGGAAAAAGCGAAAAATCAGTGAAGTATTGTAAAGAAGGTATTGCCGCTTTTCCAAACGATTATGAGCTAAAACAATTAGCCGACAAAGTATTATAACCATTATCATCAGTAGGGTCAACTTAAAACTAGTGTCAAAAAAGTTGGCCCTTTTCTAACTATCTATTACCATGAAAAAATTAGTTCTCTTTTTAGCTATCCAATTATTTCTTATCGTATCAAGTATTGCTCAGTCTTTATTTTTTGGAGAAGTAAAAGACGAAAGTGGGACGCCGATTCCCTTTGCGAATGTCTATTTAAAAGAACAATTGGAGGGAGGATCGACAGATTTAGAAGGAAAATTCCGATTTTCTGTGGATAATGTAAATTCTACTGCTCTAATGATATCTGCGTTGGGATTTAAAGAAAAGGAAATTCCTTTGGTAGAGGGGAAATACCAATTTAACATCACTTTGATAGCAAAAAGTACGGAACTAGATGAGGTACAAATTGTGGCTCAGAAACAGAAATCGTTGGAAGAGGTGGCAGCATTAAAAATGACAGGAATGGATGTAGTCTTGAATGCAAGTGCCAATGGCGATTTATATCAAGCATTGCAAACCATGCCGGGGACCTCAAAAGTAGGCGATCAAACGGGGCTATTCGTTAGGGGTGGAGATGCCTCGGAAACACAAACGATTATTGATGGTACAGTAGCCACACACCCCTTTTTAGGCGATACACCAAACATGCCTTCGAGAGGTAAATTTGATCCATTTATGTTTAAAGGAACCTCATTTTCTACGGGAGGATACTCTGCAGAATATGGTCAGTCGCTTTCCTCTATTTTATTGTTGGAAACCGAAGGGATTCCTGAGAAAACAAGCTCATCGGCGAATATACATTTTGCGGGTGTTGGTGCCACACATACCCAAGTTTGGGAAGAAAAAACAGCATTGATGGGTGGGCTAACCTATAATAATTTAGTACCCTATTTTTCGGTTACCCCTCAAAATACTGATTGGTTAAAAATGCCTGAAGCCCTAAATGCCAATGCCGCTTTTCGTCATAAAACAAAAGGAGGAATGTATAAGATGTATTCTCAATTTGGTCATGGTAAGGTAGGGTTAAATGTGTTTAATGCAGAAGACCCAAAGTCGCCACTTCCCTTTTATAGAACGGGTAATGATTTGTACATCAATAATTCCTATAAAGGGAGTCTGATAGGAAATTGGGGAATTCATGCCGGTTTATCCATTAATAGTCGACAAGCCGATGTAGAGGTGGGACCTTTTCAGTATGTGGAAAACAGCTCCTCTGTGATTGGTAAAACTACTTTTTCTAATTCTTTGGGGAAGAAAATTGATTTTATAATTGGTACAGAATACAGAAACGACAGAGATTACATTCAGAACAATTGGTTGGAAGATCACCTTACCTCTGTTTATTCGGAGTTTACCTATTCAATGCTTCCGAAGGTAACTTTAAGAGTAGGCGCTAGAGGAGAATATTCCTCATTATTGAAGAAAACCAATCTTGCACCTCGATCATCTTTATTGTTTGAGTTGGGAGAATTTAATCAGTTGACATTAGGCTATGGATCTTTCTATCAGAAAGGAAAACCTGAATTACTGTCTCGAAATAACAATGTAGACTTTCAAAAATCCAACCACTATTTGATGAACTTTAAGAGAGAAATCTTCGGAAGAACTTTTAGAGCTGAAGTGTATTATAAAACTTATGATCAATTACTGAAATTCGATAACGAAAAAATCACCAACGATGGACAGGGTTTTGCGAGAGGGATCGATCTATTCTGGAGGGATGAAACAAGCATTGGTTTTTTAGATTATTGGGTGACATATTCGTTTGTCGATTCCAAAAGAGACTATCTACATTTTCCGGAATTATCTACACCAACATTCGTATCCAAACATAATGTGAATATTATTGCTAACTTTAAAATACCATCATTACGACTTCAACCTGGACTAACTTATTCTTACGCTTCAGGACGAACTTATGAAAATCCAAATAGTGAAATATTTCTTGCAGATAGAACGAAAGACTATCACAATTTGGATGTAGCGGTAAATTATAATACGACTATTTTAGGGAACTTTGCTGTAGTATTTGCTTCGTTTTCTAATGTACTCGGTTTTGATCAAGTATATGGATACGATTACTCTGTGGACGGATCTGTGAGAGCAGAAAGATTGCCATCGAGTAAACAATCTGTGTTTTTAGGACTCTTTGTCACTATTGAATAATGAAACTAAATCTATTCAAACCTTCTGTTCGAAGTAAGTTACTTCATATCACCATACATTTAATATGTTGGGCGATTTATATCTTTCTTTTAAGTTATCGTGATTTACTTTTTAATGATGCACTGATCAATAATTTTTGGACCTTTTCTGTCATCACCTCACCATTAGTACCGTTTGTTTACTTCAATTTATATGTACTAATTCCTCGATTACTATTTAAGAAAAAGCCTTTGATGTACACTTTAGCGTTGAGTATCCTATTTACAGTGTGTATTAATATACGGTATTCAACGGCTTTTTATTTTTATGCAAAGGTATTATGTATTAACTCTATCGAGCCATTTTTCTCTGGTAGAGTCGGTTGGTGGACAGCAAGTAGCGAAACATTTGGTCTGTTTTTTATATCAATTTCTCTTTTTCTACTTCATAATTGGTATGCAAAAGAAAGGTATGTGAAGGAGTTGGAAAACAAGAATATGGCAGCGGAATTAAACCTTTTAAAATCTCAATTACAACCTCATTTTTTATTTAATAATCTAAATACCATTTATTTTTTGATGGATTCTCAGCCGGAAAAAGCAAAGGAGTTGGTCGTGCAATTATCTGATGCTTTAAGTCATCAGCTGTATAAAGCCAACCAAGATAAAGTGATGTTGGAGGAGGAATTGGAGTATTTGGAAAGCTATATCAAAATAGAGCAAATACGACATCAAGATTTCTTAGAACTGAATTATAACTTTCCGGAAGAAACCTCAAAACTGAGTATTGCCCCAATGTTGTTGATGACCTTTATTGAGAATGCATTCAAACACAGTACACATTCGAAGGGATATAAAATCAATATCGATATCAGTTTGAATGGTAACGAATTGAAGTTGCATGTGATCAACACCAAAGGTGAAGCAAAGGCGAATAAAAAAGTAGGAGGATTGGGGTTGACCAATGTGAGAAAACGATTACAACTCTTGTATCCTCAGATGCATCAATTGGAGATAACCGAACATGAAAGTGAGTTTGAAGTCAATTTAACCCTAGAACTAAATGAGTAAAATGAACTGTGTCGTGATCGACGACGAGATGATTGCAAGAGAAGGCATTGCCGGATATGTAAAAGAGATTCCCTATTTAAATCTGGTCGGAAAATGCAAAAGTACATTTGAGCTAGATGAGGTGCTTATGCAGCAGAAAGTCGATCTAATATTTTTGGATATAGAAATGCCTGGCTTAACAGGAATTGATTGGTTGAAACATGCCGATCACCCACCGATAGTGATATTCACAACAGCACATAGAGAATTTGCTTTGGATGGTTTTGAACTCAATGCAACAGATTATCTTTTAAAACCTATCACTTTGCCACGTTTCTCTAAAGCAGTCGCAAAAGCATATAAAACATGGGGGCAATCACATGCAATTGAAGAAGAAAATCTTACCTCATTTTTTATCAAGGAAGATAATCAAACAGTAAAAATACAAGTAGCCGATATTACTCATGTAGAAGCGGCGGTCGATTATATTTATATCCATACCATCCATAAAAGACATATGACATTGTTCTCTATGAAACAAGTAGAAGAACAGCTTCCAAAAGAGCAATTTTTACGTATTCATCGATCATTTATTGTCAATATCGATTATGTAGAAGCCATAGAAGGAAAGATGCTGCAGGTGAATGGGAAGCAGTTGGGAATTAGTCGTGGTTTATATCAGGAAGTATATGAAAAGATTACGAAAGGGAAGGTGTGGAAGACATAATAAAAAAGGAACCTATTAGGCTCCTTTTTTTACCACTTAATATCTAAAACTTCATCAAATCTAAATCTTGTGGGTAAAGAAAAACTTCTTTTATAATCTGCTTTCACTTACAATAGTGTAAATCGATTAGAAAACCCCTAATGGAAATCAAAAAAAATAGCCTTTCCGAAAGAAGGCTATTTTAATCTATTACTATTCTAAAATTAAGGCTCTATAAAAATGTCAATCGATTCAGAAATGATATTATTTTCTTTATCTGCCAGATAAATGATCACTTCATATTCTCCGAAAGTATTCTCTGGAATACTAAACTGCCCATGGAAAGCATAATTGTCGACATCGTGATAAATGTGGGTGACATCCCAAATATTTCCATCATCATTTTTTGAATGTATGTCGATTCTTAGGTAACCGAAATCGACATAATCAATATCAGTAACTACTTCTAAGAAGGAAGAAGTTTCAGACATGGAAACGACATCAGTTGATAAATTCTTAATCTGCATGATCTCTTTTGAAACATCTTCGGAGTCACTACAACTCGTAAAGAATAAAAAGGATAAGAAGATCACCGTGTATAGTATTTGTTTGATCATATAATTCAGGTTAATACAATAATTTTGACTCGATAATGTTGATATAGGTTGTAACCGGGTAGTGTTAAAGTTTGATTGTATCTAAATATACATAATCAATCTAAAAATGTAAATATTATTAAACATTAATAAGTTTCGTTCATCAATTTTAATTTGTTTTAAGAGAATAAATCTGATCTAGGGTTATTAACATTCGTTCGATTGGAGGAAACGGAAAATTATTGCACGTTATCATATTTATATTCTATTTAGTAATGATAATCATAAAACTAGATATCTAGAAAAGCCAATAAAACGAAATTAACAATTACAGAAATGAAAAGAATATTCACTTTAATACTACTCTTTACCACATCTTTAATTGTGGCACAAGAACTAAAATCGCCTAATCAAAATATAAAAGTCACATTCAATCAATCAAAAGATGTGGTTTCATTTAGTGTTACTTCTAATAACAAAGGGGTAATTCAAAAAGGAGAAATTGATTTGATGTTTAATAATACTTCTTTACTAAAAGGAAGGAAAATGAAAGTCTCTAAACAAAATCATTTTGATAATAAAGTACTTCCAGTTGTACCTTTTAAAGAAGCTATCATTGATGATGTCTATAATCAAGTGATATTATCCTTCGGCAGAACAAAGGTAGAATTTAGAGCATATGATGATGGCATCGCTTACCGTTATATCACCAACGAAAAAAATGAAGTAGAAGTAAATGAAAAATTCGACATCACCTTCTTTAAGGAAACGGAGATGTGGGCATCGCTGCTAAAGGGATATTCAAGTAGTTTCGAAATTCCATACAAGAAAATAAATGTTGATTCAATAAGTGTAGGGATAAATACGTATATGCCTTTGTTGTTACAAAATAAGGAAGAGAATAAAATTTTGATGACAGAGTCTGATATTGAAGATTATCCTCATATGTTCTTTACTAAAGGAAAGAATCATCAGTTAAGATCTACTTTTCCTAATTACCCATTGGATGTGGAAAGGATAGGGGATCGTCAGAGTAAAGTCATAAAAACGGCAGATTATGTAGCACTTACAAAAGGCAAACGTTCATTTCCATGGAGAATAATGATTATCACGGAAGATGATGCAGATCTTGTGGCGTCAAATTTAGCGTTCACCTTAGCTTCTAAAAACGTTTTGGAAGATACAGAATGGATCAAACCGGGAAGAGTTTCTTGGGAATGGTGGAATGCATCTAATTTGTATGGTGTGGATTTTAAAGCAGGGTTTAACACTGAATCGTATAAATATTATATTGATTTTGCAGCTGAATATGGTTTAGAGTATATCATATTAGATGAAGGTTGGTCGTTCTCAACAAAAGATTTGAGTAAACCTAACACAGAACTTGATCTATTTGAGTTGATCCGATATGGAAATGAAAAGAAAGTCGGTATCATCCTTTGGGCCACTTGGAAAACCTTAGACGAACAATTGTTTGTTTTAGATAACTTTCAGAAGTGGGGTGTCAAAGGTGTTAAAGTAGATTTTATGGATAGAGCAGATCAACTGATGGTCGACTTTTACGATAAAATAGCTCGTCTATGTGCGGAAAGAGAGCTTTTGGTGGATTTCCATGGTGCATATAAACCTGTAGGTCTTCATAGAAAATATCCGAATGTTGTTTCTTACGAAGGGGTGCATGGCCTTGAAAACGATAAGTGGAGCAATACTGTCACTCCAGAACATGATGTGACGATTCCTTTCATCAGAATGGTTTGCGGTCCGATGGATTATACACCTGGTGCGATGAGAAACTATCATCAAGAAGAATTTGTGCCGAATTGGACTCGTCCTGGTAGCCAAGGAACTAGAGCGCATCAAGTAGCATTATTTGTGATTTATGAATCAGGTATCCAAATGTTAGCGGATTCACCTTCGAATTACAAGAAAGAACATGAGACCACTTCTTTCTTAGCTCAAATACCTGTTACATGGGAGGATACTAAAGTAATCTCTGCCAAAGTGGGAGAATACTTGATTATGGCTAGAAAAAATGGCGACCAATGGTTTATCGGTGGTCTTACGAATAATGAAGAAAGAGAAATGACTATTGATCTATCATTCTTAGGAGAAGGAAATTATGAAGTGAATATCTTCCAAGATGGTATCAACGCAGCACATTTTGCAGAAGATTATCAAATACTATCTAAGGATGTGAAATCTAATAGTCAACTGACAATTAAGATGGTGAAAGGAGGTGGGTATGCTGCTATCATCAATAAAAAATAGTTTATCAGAATAAAATAGGTATTGTGTTCTTCTTCGAAAAAGATTTAATGCCTATTTTTGTATTATGATAAAACTTAACGCAAACAATATTCAGACTGAACCTCATCTTCTAAAAAGGACAATTGCCACTATTATAGATTATGGTTTATACTTTATATTTTTCATCTTTTATGTCAAAACCTTTGGAGAATTATCTGATGACGGATCCTTTAAAGTAAGTGGTACAGCTTCTCTTCCTGTATTTTTAGTATGGTTGATATACTTTCCTATTATGGAAGGTTTATTTGGAAAAACATTAGGTCATTTAGCGGTTGGCTTAAAAGTGATTGATAGAAGAGGGAAAGACATTACTATGTCCCAAGCTTTTAAAAGAAGATGCCTTGATCTGATTGACTTATTTATGTATGGCATAGTAGCTTTTTTTGTTGTAAAAAATACTCCCCGTCATCAAAGAGTTGGAGACATTGTGGCGAAAACATTGGTAGTTGGAAATGAAAAAGTATTTTGTCTAGATTGTGGAGAAGATTTATTTCTAGATCCAATTGATCAACAGAATGGATTTTTTGAATGCCCTAATTGTCAAACAAAGAACATTTTATGGAAAAATAAATTACCCAATTAATCAAAAGCCCATTATTTAGAAGTTTTGTTCATGATGATAGAATTAAAAGTTAAACAAAGGAGCTTATTTTTTAACAAAAATAGTATTTTGTTTAAACAAAGTTTGTTATCAAACAAAGCGTATATAAAAAAATCAAAAAAAATTTCATTGTAAAAATAATAGTCTCACCTGCTGAGTGTTTAATGTTACTTAGAATTGTTTTGCACTATTCTAAGAGATTCGAACTTTTTGTTTAACGAATCTGAAATTTGTTTAAACAAAATATCTTAACACAAACTTATAGTGTTCAGATTTTCAACCATAAACATAATTACAGAATGAGAACTATTAACTTATTTAAAATTCTATTACTACTAGGTCTTTTCGGTCTATTCACAGCATGTTCAGACGACGATGACAACAATGTAACAAACCTACCAGCAGACGATGATGATCCGGTAGCTGAGGTAGGAACAATTGCAGGAATTGCAACATCTTCAGAAGATTTCACTTCTCTAGTAACTGCATTGCAAGCTGCTAATCTAGTAGAGACATTTGATAGTCCAGGTGACTATACAGTATTTGCTCCAACTGATGGTGCATTTGCTAACTTATTGAGTGCCAACAACGGTATCTCTAGTTTTGATGACATTTCAGCTGAAGGTCTTGATGTATTACTAAAGCATCACGTAGTTGCAGGTCGAGTATTTTCATCAGACCTGTCTGATGGGCAAATGGTTGAGACACTAGCAGGAACAATGCTAGAAGTGGACATCACTGATGGTGTTGTGACTGTTGGTGGCGCCCAAGTATCAGCTGTTGATATTGAGGCAAGCAATGGTGTAATTCACGTGTTATCAGATGTTATGGTAACAACAAAGGCTTTAACAATTGCACAAGTTGCCATAAGTAACCCTGACTTCTCAACATTAGTAGCAGCTTTATCACAAGCTGATTTGGTAGCACCATTCACAGACAGCGATGGCGAATTTACAGTATTTGCACCAACAAATGCTGCTTTCGAAGCTGCAGGTATCACAGATTTATCAGCAATCGATAATATGGATCTTGCAAGAATCCTTAAGCATCACGTGGTTGGAACAGTAGCTTTATCATCGTCACTTTCTGAAGGTCAAATGATTCCTACTTTAGCAAACACAAAATTACCAGTATCATTAGCAAATGGTGTAACAGTTGGTGGAGGTAATGTAGTAGCTGCTGATATCGAAACAGTAAATGGTGTAATTCACGTAGTAGGAACAGTCTTATTACCAAATACAATTGTTGATGTAGCTCGTGACGCAGGTAGCTTTACTTCGCTATTAGGGGCATTATCAGATACTGAGTTAACGGACTTATTCAACTTCGATGGTGATGAAGCGTACACAGTATTCGCTCCAAACGATGCCGCTTTCGCTGCAATCTCAGATGTTCTTCCAACGCTAACAACTGAAGAAATTGCAAGAATTTTAGCACACCATGTAGTTCCATCTAAAATTATGGAAGGTGATTTATCAGAAGGTGCAATGGTAACAACACTTGCTGGTACAAAATTAACAGTATCACTAATGGGTGGAGCAACAATAAATGGTGTAGACATTGTAGCAACAGATGTTGAAGCTTCAAATGGTGTTATTCACGTTATCGATGAAGTGTTATTACCAAATACAATTGTTGATGTAGCAAAAGCTAACGGTAGCTTCACTACTCTATTGGGAGCACTTGATGCAACTGATTTAACATCAACTTTCAACATGGACGGTGGTGAATACACAGTATTTGCTCCAACAGACGATGCTTTCGCTAAGATTGCTGATACAGTAGAAGGTTTATCTACTGAAGAATTAGCAAACGTTTTAGCACACCACGTTGTAGCAACTAAAGCTTTATCAACTGATTTATCAGATGGTCAAATGATTGAAACATTAGCAGGAACAATGTTAACTGTAACAGTCATGGGTGAAAGTGTATACATCGATGGTGTTATGGTTCAAATTGCTAATGTTGAAGCATCAAATGGTGTAATTCACGTTCTAGGTGATGTTTTAATCCCATCTAGCAACAGCAACTAAGAAAATATATTTTCGTAATTTATATTTTAATGAATAGAGCAGTAAAGTCCATCCTCTTTGGGGATGGACTTTGTTTTTTTATTATACAAATAGCATTTGATTTCACCTCATTTTCTGCTTTTTAAAGCAAATGATTGTAAAATTCTTTCATAAATAATCTCTATTTTTTGATAATAACATTTATATATCGCAATATTGCGATATGGGAATAACAAAAACAGAAGGTTTCGACACAGAAGTAACAGAAATGTCAGATATCCTAAAGGTTTTAGGGCATCCGGCAAGACTAAGTATTTTGCTTCATCTTATTAATGCGCCACAATGTATTAATGGAGATTTAGTAGGGGTGCTACCTTTGGCACAATCTACAGTTTCAAGACACTTAAATGAATTAAAGAGAGTGGGTCTTATCAAAGGGTCAATCTCTGGTAATAATGTAAGTTATTGTGTAAACGAGGAACTGTGGGAGAAAGTGAGTCTGTTTTTCTCATCAAATTTAAATCAGTTATCTCCTAAAAAGTGTTGTTAATCAAATCATAATTCAAAATGGAAAACGCAGTAGTAGAGTTAAAAGATTATATCAGTACCCTTGAGGGTGAGTTTGGATTAATCGAACAAGAAAGAAAAGAAATGCTTCAAGTGGTTGCCAATTTCGTAAAAGACTCTTTAGCTAAAGATGGAATAGCAAATTTGATTTTAATCTGTACTCATAACTCAAGAAGGTCTCATCTTTCTCAGGTTTGGACTCAAGTTGCAGCACATTATTACGGATTTAAAAATGTATTTGCTTATTCTGGAGGGACAGAAGCAACGGCATTATTTCCATCAGCAGCTAATGCATTGGAAAGAGCTGGTTTGAAGATCCAAAAATTGTCTAACGAAGACAATCCTGTATATGCAATTAAATATGATGAGAACCAACCTGCAATTATTGGTTTCTCTAAAACATACGATCATGTATTTAACCCACAATCTAATTTTGCAGCAGTAATGACGTGTGGACATGCGGATGCAAACTGTCCGTTTATCCCTGGAGCTACTCGTATTTCGTTACCATTCGAGGATCCAAAAGCCTTTGATGGAACTTCTATTCAGGAAGAAAAATACGATGAACGTTGTCGTCAGATTGCTAGGGAATTAATGTACGCCTTTTCACTAATTTAAGATGTCAGATTTAACTAAAGATACAGCAGCGGTTTGTCCGCAAAAGCAACCTAAGAAGTTATCTTTTTTAGATAGTTATTTAACGCTTTGGATTTTTATTGCCATGGCTATTGGAGTTGGAATTGGATATTTTTCTCCATCCGTTGCCGACAAAATTAACGACATGTCTGTAGGAACGACCAATATTCCTTTGGCCATTGGGTTAATTTTGATGATGTATCCTCCATTGGCAAAAGTGAAATACGAAGAGATGGGTAAAGTATTTTCGAATGTAAAAGTACTTTCACTTTCTTTAGTATTAAACTGGATTGTTGGTCCAATTTTGATGTTTGCCCTTGCTATTATTTTCTTGCACGATTACCCAGAATACATGACAGGCCTTATTTTAATTGGCTTGGCTAGATGTATTGCGATGGTAGTTGTTTGGAATGATCTTGCTGATGGATCATCAGAATATGCGGCAGGTTTGATTGCCTTAAACAGTATTTTCCAAGTATTATTCTATAGCGTGTACGCTTATGTTTTTATCACTATTCTTCCTCCTTATTTTGGGTTTGAAGGACTAGCGGTAGATATCACTATGGGGCAAATTGCCGAAAGCGTATTTATCTATCTTGGGATTCCATTTATGGCTGGATTTTTAAGTAGAAAAATCCTAGTGAACGTAAAAGGTAAAGAGTGGTATGAAACTGTTTTTGTACCAAAAATCTCCCCAATTACTTTAATTGCTTTATTGTCAACAATTGTATTGATGTTCAGTTTAAAAGGACAAAAAATTGTTGAGTTGCCATTGGATGTATTAAGAATTGCTGTTCCATTAGTCATCTACTTTACAGTGATGTTTGTGGTAAGTATGTTCTTAGGTAAATATTTTGGTGCTGATTACGAAAAAGATGTTTCCATTGCGTTTACAGCAACAGGTAATAATTTCGAGTTAGCGATTGCCGTAGCGATTGGTGTATTTGGCATTAACTCTGGGCAAGCATTTACAGGAGTGATAGGACCATTAGTAGAGGTTCCTGCACTGATTGCTTTGGTAAATCTCGCCTTTTGGTTTAGAAAGAAATACTATACAAAATAATAAAAGAGAGGTGGATACAATTGCTGGAAATTTAATCTTTAGGCTATTGTATCCACCTCTCATTATATATAAAAACACATGAGCAGATACATTTTTTTCACAGGGAAAGGAGGCGTTGGTAAAACTACTTTAGCTTCAGCTACTGCAGTGAAGTTAGCCGTTGAAGGAAAAAAAGTATTATTAATTAGTACGGATCCTGCATCAAATTTATCTGATGTTTTGGAAATGCAAGTGACCGACAAAGTACATGTACATCCAGAACTTCATCAATTAAATGCAATCAATATTGATCCTGAAGCAGCTGGACATAATTATAAAGAAAGAGCTGTTTCTTCTTTGGGCATGTTGGCCACACCTGCCTATAAAAACAAAGTAAGAGAACAATTATCGGGTGCGTGTACTGTAGAAATTGCTTCGTTTGATGAGTTTACTAGATATATTTCCGGTGCACCTGAAGTAGCAGATTACGATCATATTGTGTTTGATACTGCACCTACAGGACATACTTTACGTTTACTAGAGTTACCTGAAGCTTGGAGTAATTTCTTAGATCATAATGAAGGGGCGACTTGCATAGGCCCATCGTCTTCATTAAAGAGCAATCAGAAAAGATATAAAGAAGTCATCCAAAAGTTACAGGACCCAACATTGACTACCTTCATTTTGGTGGCAAGAGGTGATGAAGCTTCCTTACAAGAAGCCAACCGTTCTTCTTTAGAATTGAAAGAGTTAGGTTTAAGTAATCAACATCTTTACATTAACGCACTACTTCAAGAAGATATTTCAGACGACACGTTAGCTCAGGTGATACAATCAAAAAGTGATAAAGCATTAGAAGAAATGCCTGAACACTTAAAGGGTTTGTCACAAACTAAGTTTGGAATGCTCCCTTACAATGTGTTGGGTCTACAGAAATTATCTTCTGTGTTTGATAAAAAATTGATACCACAGATTATCAATCAATCCATTTCAGCACCTCAAAATGAAGCCATTGATTTAAGTGCTTATCAATTTAATCAACTGCTTGATAACATCGAGGCAGATAAAAATGGTTTGATATTAACGATGGGTAAAGGTGGTGTTGGTAAAACATTTACAGCTTCATCTATTGCAATAGCTTTAGCGAATAGAGGGAATGAGGTAATTTTAACGACAACTGACCCGGCTGCTCATATTACTAACTATACAGGACAGTTAACAGAACTGCCTTCTACCTTAACAGTCGAAAGAATAGATCCTAAAGCAGAAACCGAAAAGTACATTGCAAAAGCAATGGAAAAAAAGGGGCAGGGTAAAACAGAAGAGCAAAAGAAACTGATTCTAGAAGATTTACAATCACCTTGTACTGAAGAGGTGGCGGTATTTCATGCCTTTGCTAATGTGATTAGACATGCTAGAAGAAAGTTTGTAATTGTGGATACCGCTCCAACCGGACATACATTGTTATTGTTAGACACCACAGGGGCCTATCATAAACAAGTAAAACAGCAAAGCAAAATTGATGATAGCAAGCTGATGACTCCATATAAAATGATTCAAAACCCTGATCTAACTAAAGTTTTGGTCATATCTATATTGGAAACTACTCCAATTAGAGAGGCGCAAAGTTTAGAAGAGGATTTAAATAGAGCAGGGATTACTCCTTATGCTTGGGTTTTTAATCAGGAAATGATTTCTAACCTGGAAGTCAAAAATTCCCTACTACAAGCTAAGGTGAATCAACAAAAAGAACTGTTTAATTCATTCTTGAACGATCATCAAGATTCGAAGTGTTATACTCTTCCTTATTTAACAGGTGAAGAGATCATTAACGAGCTTCAAGAAATCTAAAATTGTCTGTAGATAGAACATTCTTATCTTATAGAAAAGACATTACTTTTCACTTTAAAAAGTTCAATGGAAATAATTTTTTCATTGAACTTTTACTTTTAGAATAATTTAATTAAATATTTTTCTAAATTGTGTAGTGATAGTTTTTTAAGCGCTTGTAAATTTTTTAGATGGAAAAGCAAATTACTTCTGATTTTTTAGTTTTAGATACAGAAACTACGGGCTTAGACGCTGGTGTAGATGAAGCTTTACAAATAAGCATTATCAACAGTGATAAGGAAGTACTTCTGAATACTTATTTAAAACCAAAATATAGAAGATCTTGGCCTGAAGCAATGAGTGTCAATGGCATAACGCCTGAAATGGTAGAGGATGCACCGACATACGATTTCGCAATGCAGGATATGATTAACGATATTGTAGAGGATAAAAATGTAATTCTTTACAACGCGGCTTTCGATCTAAATTTTGTAGACTTAACCAACGCAAAAGGGGTATTCTGTGCCATGAAAGTATTTTCTACAGAAATTGTGAAAGAGTGGCACGAAAAATACAACGATTACCGTTGGCAACGTTTATCAACTGCTTTTAACCACTTTTCTGATATGCAGTCTTTGGAAGATAAGATCTTATTAGACAATTCTCATAATTCACTATCGGATAGCTTCATGACGCTATACGTTTGGCAAAAAATGATGGAATTAGGATACGACAAAGGAAAGAACTATCTATTAACGAATAAAATATAGATCTCAAATTTACCTACTTTACTACATGAACACTAACAAAATGCTACTTATATTTATGTACTTCTTTATAGGTATGTGGGTAACAATTGTAGCCGTAATGTACTTAAATATTGTTCGAAGAGAACAAAAAAACATGACTGTAGATCTGCAGGCAGAAGATGTTCAGATGCTTATGGAGTATGACACTATGGAATATAAAAGGGTCACCAAAGAAGACATTCCAGAAGATTTCGATATTATCTTATTAGAAGTAGACTAAGCTAAAGCTTCTTCTAATGTATCTCGTATATCAACGATCATATTAAACCCTGATATCGTTAAAATCTCCATCACTACTTCATTAGCATTACACACTCTAAACTGACCTTCAATTGCTTGAAGTTCTTTAGAACCCATTAGAAATACTCTTAATCCCGAACTACTCATATACGTTACCTTTTCTAGATTAAGAATAATCTTATCACTACCCTTTTCTATTAGATTTCTGATGCTTTCTTCTAATTCTGAAGAATTGCTCGCATCAATAAATCCTTCTACATTAATTACATTATATTCCTGTATAACTTCTTTGCTAATATTCATCTGTTTATAGTATTTTGTTAAGTTGGATGATGTTCTTATCATCCTCTCTATGATAATTGTATGAATCCATTAATTGTTTGACAATATGAATGCCAAGTCCTCCACTTTCACGTTCTTCTAATATTGATGTCGTGTTTGGCGTTTCTTGTAGAAATGGATTAAAAGCAATGCCGTTGTCTTTAACTGATATGCTTAATTCTTTGTCTTTGATTTCTAAATATAGATGAATTTTAGGTATTTCAATACCCTCAAATCCATATTTTATTTGATTACTTATCACTTCATCAAAAACGATAAATAGTTTTTTCTGTATAGTTTCATCCAATTCATTTTGATCAAAAAACACCTGAAGTTGTTCATTTAACTTGTTTTTTTGATCAAAATTGGGTTTTAATTCAGTGGTAAATAAGGGAGTAGTTTTTTTCTTAAATTTTAAACAGAGCACTGTTATATCATCAGCTTGTTCGAATCCATCTTCAAAAATTCTCACTTCATGAATGGTATCTTCGACCAATTGTTTCATAGAAGTTATAGTAGTATTCTTCACAAAATCTTGTAATTTTTGATCAGTAAAAAATACTTTGTCTCTGTTTCTTGCCTCAGGAACACCATCAGTATAAGCATACACTACATCATTTTCCTGTAACTGAACGGTGCGTTCTTTATAATCCAGACCTTTCATGACACCTATAATGGGCCCATGTATTTCTTTTAATACTTCTAGATTTTGACCACTTCGAATAAACGATGGATTATGACCTGCATTGGTGTAGGTGAGTTTACCTGTACAAACATCCAACATGCCCATAAAGACGGTGACAAACATATTGTTCTTGTTCTCCTCAACAATTTGATTGTTGACATGACTCATAATTGCCGCCGTTGATATTTCCGTTTGTGCCGCACTTTTTAGAAGTGATTTTGTCATGGCCATAAGCAAGGCGGCCGGAACTCCTTTATCCGAAACATCCCCGATAACGATGTATAAATAGCGATTATTAATGAGCTGAAAATCATAAAAATCACCACCCACTTCTCTTGCAGGAATTAGATCGGCAAATAATGAAATATGGTCATTTTGAAAGAAGTTTTTAGGAAGCATACTCATCTGTATATTTCTACCTACAGATAATTCACTTTCCATTCTTGCTTTATCGTTTTTGGCCTTTTTTAGATTTTCATAAGACTCTTTAAGGTCATCGTTCTTTACCTTTAGTTCATCTAAAAGTTCGTCTCTACTTTTTTCATTATAAAATTCTACAGCTTTATATAGGTTTTTAGTATCAAAATTTCTTTTTATGGTCATGACCATTTTGGTATCAAAAACATCTATATGAAATAAGTGAGATTTAATAATTGGAGGAGGAAAAATGGGATCACCTAAGGAACTAGAAATACCAATCTTGAAAGTAGAAAGATTATTTGATTTAATATGTTCATAATCAATCGTTAGAATGAGCAGTGGAAAATGTTGTTGCAACATTCTTAGATAAGAAGATAAAAAACTAGCAATTTTATTAGAGTTACCTGCATTTCCCATCATTAAAAAGGCCACATTATATACCTTTTTACGGAAATAGATAATCTCCTTTTCACTACCCAATATTTTTGTTTCAAATAAACTCATTTATTTTATTTTAATACATAACATTGTAGCATCATCAAATTCTGATCCCCACTCTTTTACTAATTTTCTAGATAGTATTTCACAAGTAAACAAATGATAGTTGACTTTGCTATGAAATGAATTAGAACTATTCACTCCATCACTATGAATTAGAATTAGGTCGCCTGTTTGAATTTTTCGTACATCAACACGAGGAGTTCTTTTTCGTACTCCAATCAATCCATCTGTAGATAATAACGCTATATTATTATTTTGTTGATTTATGATTCTAGCATTGATATTACCAATCGTACAGAAACTAATTTCATTATTTTCGATGATCCCAAGCCCTAAAGCAGCCCCTTCGGAACCCTTCATAAAATAATGTGCTTCCGACATTAAATGAGCAATGTCTTTCTGTACCCTTTCTTTGATATATTTCGTCAGTTTGCTCGCTATTTGATGAGCCACTTGTCCATGTCCAATACCATCAATAACCGCAAAAAAGGTATAATCGTCTTCTTGATGGATAAAAAAAGCATCTCCATTCACGAACTCCCCTGTGATAGGACGAGTGTAACCCGCAATCTCTATTTTTTGTATTTTATCCAATATGTTACTTTTACATGTGTACCTTGATCAGGTATTGAATCTATCTCAAAAATATCAGCAATTCTTTTAATTCCTGGTAGTCCCAATCCAAGTGTTCCGCCAGTCGAAAAATTATCGGTTAGTGCAGTTTCTAGATCAAATATTCCTTTTCCATTATCAATTGCTTCTATCAGAATCCCTTCTCTATGCAGCATTCTTCTATGAGAAAATTTCACAAAGCCTTTCCCCACGTATTTAATGATATTCTGAGCTAGTTCTGAAATAATAATGGATATTTTATGACAGTCCAGTTGATTAAAACCAAGTGATTTGGCAAAATCAAGTACCTCATGTTGAGCATAGTGAATATCGGTTTCTTTTTGAATACTAATTCTCATTTTACTTCAACATTTGATCAACCATTAAGAAAGCTTCATCAAGACTTAATACTGCATTAAGTCCATCGATGTCAGCATCTAATAAGATAAGGGAAGAAACCACAGAGGGTTTTAAGCCAGAAATAATAGTTTGATAACCCGTCAATTTAATCATATCAATAATACTTCTAATACGATTAAAATCGATCAGGTCAATAATTTCTAATCCCGATAAATCGAAGATAATACCTCTAATCTTATTGTGTTTCACCACAAAATTCAATAATTCTTGACGAAACAATTTAAGTTGTTCTTCTTCAAGGTCTAATTGAAAAGAGGCAATAATACAACCTTTATGTAACTGTAAAGGAATACTCGATTTAATCCAATTCTCCATCTATTGCTTGATAATTTTCATATTTAATTTATCGAAAGCAATTTCTATAGCCGAACGTAGGTTTGCGGTAGTTTTAATCGTTCCTACATCAATACCTAATTCAACGATAGTTTGAGCAACAGCAGGTGATAAGCCTGATATGATACACTCACAACCCATTAGTTTAGTTGCTTTTGTGATCTTAATAAGGTGATTAGCTACCGCAGTATCCACTACAGCCACACCAGAAATATCTAAAATAAAAGATTGAGCATGATGGGTAGATATCTGTGTTAGGGTGTTATCCATGATATCTTGAGCTCTTCTTGAATCGATTAATCCAACGACAGGTAATAAAAGTAATCCCTCCCAGATTTGAGTTACTGGCGTTGACATGGCCATCAATGTCTTACTTTGAGCAGTAATTTTTTGATTGACTATACTTTCGTAACTCTGAACAATAATAGTCATATCCATATGCACCATTTTGTTCAAACCTCTTCTAGCTTCATTAATATCTTCAGCCGACCAATCTTTCACCTTAAGAAGCATTTCCACAAATAAAGAAAGAAAATGATCAACTCCAGCAAGATAAATCTCTTGAGATAATCCTATACGTGCATGTACCTCACCAACCTTGCGTCTTGATTCAATATACCCACCATCAATTTGAGCATCAAAGAATTGTTCCCAAAACCCAAATTGCATCTTCTGAACGCGTTCTAGAGTAGAAGGATCCGAAAAATATTCATAAAATTCAGGAGTAGACCTTAGCCACTTATACCAACTTTCTACCATTTGCGGTAGCGCTTTCATGGCTATTGGTTTAAGTCTTTGAATATATTCAGTGTCTTTTGAGGTAATTCCGTAGAGCTCACACAATTGTTGAGCATTCCTAGAAAATTCATCCATTAGAATGTCGTGTCTATAAAATTAACGAAGTATTAAGTTGGTTGAATTTAGTTTTTCCAAATCGAAATAACAAAAAAAACAGGGAGAGCTTAAATAATGATTTCAATTAATAAATAATATTTGTAAATTAGATTAACACCTATACTCAATTATTTATGACCCGCATATTTTCGTTAACCTGCTTATACATCCTATTTTTATTATCTTCATGTTCAATAATTAACTGGGAAGTAGAACCCGATAATCTAAA
Source organism: Flammeovirga sp. MY04 (assembly GCF_001682195.2). Taxonomy (NCBI): domain Bacteria; kingdom Pseudomonadati; phylum Bacteroidota; class Cytophagia; order Cytophagales; family Flammeovirgaceae; genus Flammeovirga; species Flammeovirga sp. MY04. Next base: position 1,915,383 of record NZ_CP003561.2, on the reverse strand, counting down.
AATCACCTATCAGGACGAAGAATTAGGTGAAATATTTCATGATCATATCTTACGGTTCATCGATGAAGCAGAAAAACGTGACATGACATTTCGTTCTGGAAAAGTGAATATTAAATGGGGTCCAGAATTAGCAGACCATGTCAATGCAACTACTTTTTCCAACGGTATAATCAAAGTAAATCCATCTTCTGTGAAGATCAATCACGACCATCTTTCATTACAATTAATTTCCCACGAATTATATCATTTACTATGTCAACCACCAAGTGCTTACGACCACCGAAGTAGACATTTAATAAGTGGAACTCCATATGTATCATCTTTAATGGTGGCTTCTTCTAAAAAAGGAGAATTTCCAACGATCGATAATGTTGAGATGTGGGAATATTATTTCGATGAATTGTTTCTCCATCATGGAGATTACTCCTTTGTTTATGATTATGAAAGTAATTCTAAGTAAATTTCAAGCTTTGAGGTAGAAAATATTGACTTAAATTTATGTTAAAATTAAGCTAACAATCTACTGATATAAAAGATGATGTTTTTTTCTTTGTTAAACATCATATCTTTGCACCTTTAATTAAAATCAATTCCTCAAATCTAATCTGACTACATGAGATCGCTTAACACGCTATTCTTATTATTAGTTATTTCTATGGGTTCTTTATTTGCACAAAATGAAACTCATGGAATTCTAACAAAAGAACAGCAAGACAGTATTTATATCAATAAATATAACGAGAAGAATTTACCTCCAAAGGTGGTACACGCTGAACCACTTTACATTGATCTTATTCGCGACCTTGGAGCACGTGCTGGTGAAAAAGAATGGAACGTGGGTATGGAGATTAAAGACAATCTTAAATACGATAAATACGAGGCTTTAATAGAATACGAATGGGCACCAATTAATAGACTTGGTTTTGAAGTAGAACTTCCTTTTTCATTTTATTCTCCACAGGATGGAGTAGATAGAGATTCAATTCCTTCAGATAGATTAGAAAGTTTAAAATTGGCAACACAATGGTCATTTTTTGTTTCTGAAAAACTGAATATGTCAATGGCTTTGGGGTATATCAATGAAATCACTTTTTCCGATTTTAAAAACTTTGGCAATCCTTTAATTCAAGGAAATATTTTTAATCCGTTTTATGTCATCGCAAAAAGATGGGGGAGAAATTGGCACTCGTTAATTTATACCGGACCAAGTTTTGAATACGGTTATCAATCTAAAGATTGGGATATTTCTTATGAAATCAACCCTTCATTCCATTATATGATACCGGGTACTTCCAATTTTATTGGTATGGAGTTTAACCAAACGGTGGCCAATGGAGATTTTGATATGACTATTCGCCCTCAGATGAGAGTGGGTATTGCAGATAATCTTTTGGTGGGTATCGTTGCCGGTATTCCTGTTGGTAGAGAGAACGAACGTTTAAGTGCTTTCTGTCGTTTGATTTGGGAACCTGGGCATAAGCATAGATAATTTCTGAAAGGAATAGAAAAAGCCCGAATTCTAGTTAAAGAATTCGGGCTTTTTTTAAATAATTTCTTGAATAATATTAAATATCCAACTGAGCCTCTACAGCTTTAATCCAAGCTTCAGGTCCTCCTTTTTGGTAACCCATTTGAATACCCTTACCATCTTTTACAATAAAAATTGTAGGATAACCTTGAATTTTATACTCCTGAGCTAAATAATAATTCTGTGCTCTAAGCTGATCGGATTGCTTAACACCTTTAGGGAAATCAAGCTCTAAAAGAATAATATTATTTTCCTTTACCCATTTTTTGAATTCTGGTGTATCAAAGATTTCTCTGTCAATTTTTTTACACCATCCACACCAATCACTTCCTGTAAAGTCCATGATTATAGGTCTTTTTTCATCCTGAGCGGTTTTAATAGCATAATTTGCATCATTGGTCCATCCCGCTTTTGTTACAGGATCTGTAATTGCGGGGATTTCTTTGTTTTCTTGTGCTAATATTGAAATCGTAAAGCCGAAGAATACAAAAAGTGAGATGATTAACTTTTTCATAATATATTTAAGAACTCAAATAATTTTAATTCTGATAACACCATGTACTTTATAAAAATATGATGATTTATTCATATATGCAATATTAGTGCCTTACAAAAGAAAAACCTGACAGATTTCTATCAGGTTTTAACAATATCAAACTAAAATAACTACTATTATATTTTTTATAGAGAAGATTCAATCTCCATTTTTGCTTTGTTTAATGATTCTTCAGAGAACTCATCCGTCGCTTCGAAACGTGGTGAAATAACCACTTCTGCGTGCCAACCGTGTCCTACATTATCTCTATGAATACCATAAGTAAACATGGTAATCTGATTCATATTGTCAATGGTTTTATCAAGATTTTTTTCTAGTAACCACTGATCATCCGTAGCTTGGTGTAAGGACCAATCAGTAGATGTACTCAAACTTTTGATGATCATATTTAGATTACATTCGATCAACTCCACATCATCTGACTGATAAATAATTTTGATTTGAGTTAATTGATTTTTTTCAAATACGGGCTCTAATAAAGCTTCTTGATCTAAAAACTTAATAGAGTAATATCCTTCTGTTGTTAACTCTCCATTTAGATCACTTTTGATATGTTGGTGTACTAAATCATCCTCCATATTTAAGAATAAACCTTTATATATTTCTACCTTTTCGGTAGGGGCCTCGTCTTCTTTTTTTTCTTCCTCTTCAGCAACAACGATTAATGGAGCAATAAAAGTCAATAAAAAGTAAATTAATGTTTTCATGGTAAATTAAGATTTGGTGTATTATTATTTTCACTTACTTATATCGCACTTAAAAAAATGTCACCAAAAAAGCCGTTCCTTTTTCAAGAAACGGCTTAAAAATATTTTCAAGAAGAGAATTATATCTTCTTTTGATTTCTATAATATGCTGCTATTGCAAGTGTAAATACCATAGCTACTACATAGTAAACAAAGGTAGGAACTGGTACAGGATCGCCTGTAGCATATGAGTGTAAACCTGTTAAGTAATAGTTTACACCAAAAGAGGTCATTACAATACTTGAGAAAGCTAATAAACTTGCCAAGTTGAATGTATAATTACCTTTTAAAGCAGGAACTAATCTAAGGTGAAGTACTACAGAGTACACAATCACAGAGATTAAAGCCCATGTTTCTTTAGGATCCCAACCCCAATAACGACCCCATGACTCGTTGGCCCAAACACCACCTAAGAATGTACCTACAGCTAACATGTATAAACCAATAGTCATTGATAGCTCACTTACATAAGTCAATTCTAAAATTGGCTTTTTAAACTTCTCATTTCTAATTGTAATGAAGATTAAGTTGATAAAACCAAGTAGTGCTGATAATGCTAAAGGAGCATATGAACTCACAATAATAGCTACGTGAATTTTTAACCAATACGATTTCAATACTGGTACAAGATTGGTAATTTCTGGGTTTAACCAATCCAGGAAACTAACAAACAATAATGTACCACCAAATAGAGAAACTAATGGAAGAATAAAATCCGATTTCTTATAGAAGAAGAAACCAAATAGGAACAATGCCCAAGCAACAAGAATAAGCATCTCATAACCGTTAGTCCAAGGTGGATATTGTGCAATGTACCATCTTAATAGAAGGTTGCAAGTAAAGAAACCGAAAGCCACCATTTGAAGTATAACCCCAATTGTATACGCTCGATTACTTGCTGTATTCACTTTAAATACTTTCCATAAGGCAACACCTAAAAGGTAAATACCCAACATCCAGTAAATAGGGAAAAGGTTATTGAAAATATTCATTTTATTGTACAGCAATTCCATTTTAATGGCGTTGTCTGTAGGATAAATATCTTCACCCATTTTTTGCTGGAATAAACGAATGTATTCTAAGTTTTGATTTACTTGCGACCAATCTTTGGATTCTCTTGCTTTAAGAATCTCCATAAAATACATCTTAGTGATGTTTCTTACGAAAGTTGAATCTTCCTTAGCAAAAGGTGATCCCATAAAATTGGCGTTAAACCAGTTGTGATCTGGATCGTTAGGAACCGGGAAGATCTTTAAGTAGTTCCCCGATAAACCTTGATATAGAATATTAAATCTTTCGTCGATTTTAATCAACTCTTTATCAAATTCTCCTCTTTCAGATGGTTTTTTCTTTTGGGCATCATCAACGGCAGCTCTTAATAAGTAATCGCCTTCGTTATTGATTAAATCATTGAAAGAAACCATAGGCTTTTGTTCCATATCCAATAGATCAAAAACACCTTTACCAGCGTCTTTGTCAACTTTAATGATAGGCATACTTTGCCAGTAACCAGGATCCATTTGTAAAGCAAGGAACAATTGATCACTGTTCATCTTTTCTTCAGCACCATCTTTGTAAACCATTTTATAAGTGGTCTTACGCGTTAGTTTTCTTAAGAATTCTGATGATAAAGTATTGACAGGCTTTAAACGGCCATCCATATCCTGAACAATTAAGCTACCAAAAAGCTTAGAGTGTTCTCCATCGATATGTTGAGATCGGTCGACAAATTGAGGAGCCTCTTGTACTTCTACTTTCTCCTGATTAGGATGTTCTGCTACTTCTGTTTGTGCTTTTAGTTGGTGTGAACCTAATACAGCAGCACCCATTAAAAGTAGAGCAACACTTTGTGCTTTTAATTTCGAAAGTTTACCACTTACTAATCTAAATCTTGATTTTTTCTCGAACATACTCAATACCATTGCTACAGTCATCAATAAGTATCCAATATAAGTCACAATAGTACCAGGTCTATCTTGGTTTACAGAAAGGATAGTACCCTTTTCATCTTGATCAAAAGATGCTTGGAAGAAACGGTAACCTGAGTGGTCCAATACATTATTCATAAAAATAGTATATGGGTAACTCACATCCCCATCTTGAACAATCACTTCTGATGAGTAAGCAGAAGGGTTGGTTGAACCTGGGTATCTTTCCATTTCAAAGTGATTCAAGAAAAGACTGAAAGGTAATTCAGTTACTTGAGGTCCAAAAGAAACATCAATTGTATATCCTCCGATAACCACTTCTTTAAATGGAGTTACTACACCACTCAAACTAGCCAAAATCACTTCTTTTGTTTCGTCGTTCACAGTAACGTCAACAAACAAAAGATCGGCAGCTTGTTCTTTCATTTTCTTTGTAGTGGCAGGAGAGTAGCCTAGTTTTAGGCCTTCATGTATATCTTTAATTACAAAACGGAAATCACCCATAGTGTATAGGGCCTCTTTTTGTAATTTGGATTCAATACCATCATCTACAGAACCTGTACTTTGGTCTGCCATGATAAAAAAGCCAATTGGTTGAGGAGTTTCAATTGTGTATTCAACTCCTTTTTCTCTAATGTTTATTGCCCCTTTGTTAGGGTTGTTGAATGTAATTTCCTGACCATTCACAAACATACTTTTTCCTTTGGCAAGGAAAACCGATTTACGGCCTGACTCAGATGCAGTAACAACTTCTATAACAGCATCATCAGCACCACCTTCTATTACTGTTTGAACAGCATCAGGTACAAACATTTTAGGAGTCACTTTAATTTGATCTCCATTAATTTCTTCTTTCCACTCAAAATTAGGTTGATGTAACTGAGTGAAAGTACTTTTACGGTTAAATTCTTTATTCGCAGATGCACTGTGAATATGTGCATTGAAATAGCGGTCTAATGAGATAAGTTGATTACTGCTTTGCCCCTCACGGATATGCATATTCCCTTCGTATCCGAAGTTTCTAGTAATAAACGCACCCAATAAAATGATAATAAAAGCGATATGAAAAGTAAAAACGGCTGCTTTTTCTTTTCTGAATAACTTATATTTCTTGATATTACCTATAAAGTTAATACCTAAGATCACTTGTAAAATTTCGAACCAAAGTGCATTGTACACCATTTCTCTTGCTGCTGGTGTACCATAATCATTTTCAACGAAAGTGGCCACACCCATTGCTACCGCATAAGAAAATAAGGCAACTAATGTTAGTTCGTTTGAAAATAGAAACTTGAAGATTTTCTTCATTATTATTTATGGAATTATTTGTAAGTACATCTACTTTGTTACAAATGTAATAGCTTTTTGTCTAGTTATAAAAAAGCTGCTGTACAATCCCTCTAATTACTTGAATTTTAAGGAAATAGTACAGCAGCTTTATTAATTATTAAGATCTTTAAGTCTTATTTGCTAGAAACAGTTTGAACACCCATAGCGTCTTCACGTTTCTTAGCAGCTTCTAACCATTTTGGAATGATAGTTTCTTTGAAGTTTTCTTTTTCTTTCTCCAATTTATCCATATCTAAACCAATGTACTTTTGTGCTTTTGCTTTAGTAGAGATATCTGGGTAAGGAACTTCACCGTCGAAACCTAATTTAGGAAGAAGTTTAGCCAATTTAATTCTAGCCTCTTGCGCTTTGTCGATACCTGTAGTAATAATTCTACCAGTTTCAACAGGAGCGTGGAAAGAACCACCATGAGATGCTACAGAGTAGTCCCATCTCCATTGAGCGTGACGGATGTCCATTAAGATTGGTTGCATTTGCTTTTCAGTAGCACCTAAATCCCAAGCTTTTTTCGCTTCAACGTGCGCTCTAACTAATAATTTCTCTAAACGGTGTGCACCCTCTTTGTTCTTGTCTTGGTTTGAGTATACATTCTCCATCAATTCGTTTTGATCTTGACGGTGACATACTTGACAAGAGTTTGCAGGGTTAGCCAAAGGAGACTGGATATGGTGATCTGTGAATTTTTGACCACCTTCAGTTTTGTAAGGCATGTGACAGTCAGCACAAGAAACACCTCTCTTCGCGTGGATACCTTGTTGGTAGATCTCGTAACCTGGGTGTTGTGCTTTCAACATTGGCGTCTTAGACAAGCTGTGTGTCCAGTCCGAGAAGTTGATGTCGTCATAGTATTTCTCAGCATCTTCAACAGTTAAACCGTTTTTCCAAGGGAAAGTTAGGTAAGGAACACCTTCTACAGGCTCTTTTTTGTTGAAGTAGTACTCTACGTGACATTGTGCACATACTAATGATCTCATTTCTTGATGAGAAGCATCGTTGATATCTTTACCCATAGATTGGAAAGCCTCGATTAACGCAGGACGAGAAATTTTTAATTCCATTGTCTTGTTATCGTGACAGTCGTTACATCCAATAGGGTTGTGAATTTGCTCACCTTTGTCGAACCATTTTCCTTTATAGAATTCAGCAATACCAATTTCGTTCATTAAACGAGGTACATCTGGAGACTTACAAGTCCAACAAGTTGCAGGCATTGGGCCAGTACCTTCTTCAGTTGGTCCACCTGTTCTTAGAGTGTTATGAATGTCTTCTACTGCATAGTAGTGACCACGTGGTTGGTTGTAATCTTTAGAGAAACCGTAACCAGCCCAAAGAACTACTAGTTCAGGAGTACCAGCCAAGGCATCTTTTAATTGATTACCGTTATGCTTAGAAGAGAAGTCCATCTCTTTTGTTTCTAAGAATGATTCGTATTGACGAGGGAAGTTTTTACCCCAAACGTCGTTACGAGGATCGTTATCTGCAATTTTCACTTGTGGTTGGTAAGCGAACTGAGATTCTGATTTACGATCCGTAATATTGCTTCCTAACATTGCTAGAAGCACAACTACAGTTACTGTAGCCAAAAATAAAAGCCAATTTTTAACTTTAGAGCTCATAATTTATTTTTTCTTATTTTTCAAGGCGTCTTTTAGCCAAGTTGGTATAACATCTTTTTTCTCACCTTGTACAGGGAGGCTTTGGATTTGATATCCAACAGATGAAAGAGATTTTACTCTTCCATGTGGTACTTCTCTGTGACATTCCCAACATGCTCTGTCGGTTCTATCGTGAGAGTGGTTGGCTACCCAAGATGACATTTTTGCGTCTGTTACCTGATCATTATGACAGCGCACACAGTTTGCTTGTACAACTTCACGACCTGGTTGATGCATTTTAATCACCTGTGGCTCCATTCTTAGGGTGTACATGTATGAGTGATAAAGACCATCTTTGGCTTTAAACGCATACTTCGATACAACATTGTCATGTGGTACGTGACAATCATTACATGTAGCAACTTCTCTATGTGAACTGTGCTTCCAACTCTCAAATTGAGGAGTCATTACGTGACAGTTGACACAAGTCTCGGGGTCATCAGAAAGATAAGATGTGACCCTAGCTGTTTGTGCTATATATAATGTTAATCCCACAATCGCCCCAAGTAATGCAATAACAACAGGTTGCCACTGCTTAGGAGGAATGAGTTTTTTTAACATCATAGGCTTAATTCACTAATTCGAGTTATATTTCCAGTTTGATTCAAAATTTACCTTGTAAAGATAAAAAGGGATGACACTAAAAAATAGTGCTTTTCATCACCTTTTGTAGTTTAGATACATTCTAAACAATGCATCAACCATGCATATAGAAGATAAATATCTCTTTTAAAAATTTCATTTTCTTATGAATTAATCAAGAAATATAGGTTAAGTGATTAAATATTAGTTACTTGTGTTTAAGCAAAAACCTAATTGTACCTAATTTTACCCTCTTAAATGAAACGCTTTTCATATCATTTTGATAATGGTTTATTATCGGTTGTGTTAAGTTTTATTATTCTTTTTTTGACAGCCTTTAATGCCTTTTCTCAATCAATATCATCTTTTACCCACAACGAAAGTACCCATACAAATTCATCAAATTTGGTGTGGGATCTAACGGGCGAAAGCATCTTCCCAGTAGCTGCTAATTTTACAGTTTTAGTCAATGATATGCCCATATCTACAGTTCTCATTAACGTAGTTTCAAATACTGATGGGAGTGATTATGATATTATGACCAATATCAGTTATTCTTTTGCGGACGGTGACAATATAAACCTACAGTTTAATCAAGATGAATTGAATTATTATTCCTCACGTCAATATATATTTGATTCGTATTCTCCCAATTTCAATGTGGTTCAGATCAACACCGATAATCCCGCCGACAATACTTTAATTGATAACGGGAATACGGTATACTTAAAAGTGATTATGTCCGAACCGATTGAAACAATTTCCGCTCAACTAGAAGGTGAAGATTTAGAATTATCTGATCAGACACCTACAAATTTTACATTTATCAAAACGTTTGATGTCTTACCCACAGAAACACATTCTAACCCTTTAGCTTTCTCTGTTACTGCATTGGATTCAGCAGGGAATTCAGCACTAAAGAGTACAACAACTGATGCTAGTAATGTTTATTTTTCTGTTTCAACTACTCCACAATTAGAGAATTATATTAATACCCCTTCAACAGAAGTATTTTGCAATCATGACATTAACTTAACTCTTACTGGTAATGTGGCTGATACTGCATCGATTACAAGAGACGGAGAAACGGCGGTGATACATTGGGAGCAAAGTGAGAATGAAGGGGAATGGACTATTTTACCTAACTCTAATAGTATGAATTTTACAGTGGCCTCAGTCCCTGTAGATGGTAATTATGCTTATAAAAGAGTTATTTCTAATGGTACAGATACTTTTTATTCTAATGAAATAGACATTGATGTTACCGATGTTGATGCAATTGCTGTAACGACTTTTCCAAACACGAAAAGGTTTAATGTGAACTCAAATACGGCAATTACGATGTCCACAAATATTGATAATGATGGGGTGATTTTAACTTGTAGCGGAGCAGGAGTGATGAACAATTCATTTACCCCTAGTTCTGCGGGTGTTGGGTCACATCAAATAACCTATTCTTTATCAGATGGTAATTGTACAAAAACGGTACAAACAGTATTTCATGTATATGATCCAACTACTCTTTTAAATTTACCTTCGGTGATATGTTCAAATACACCGAATCAAAATATCACTATGAATACCTCTACAAATGGTTTCAATGATTTAACACTCGTAAAAGTCGTTGGTGACGGTATTACAGGTGCTGACCCTTTGCTTCTTCAACCCAATTTACTATTTGATGAAACTATTCCACCTGGAGGGATGAGAAATATTGTTTGGGAAGCCTTTTTTGTAGGAAATGATGGCATTTTAGAGGATTCAGTAGAAATTCCTGTTTCCGTTTATAAAAAATCCGAGTTGCAAATTACCGTCAATGGTAATGCTTTTACTGACGATTCACTGTTTATCTATAATGATGATCCAAATATTACTTTAGGAGGGAATGTAAACGGTGAAAGTTTTAGTTTGGTGTCTTTTTCTGTCAACAATGAAACACCTCAAATGGGCAACTCATTATTTTCTCCCCAGGATAGAGGAGCCGGAGTGTATTGGGTTTTTGCAAGTACTTATGATCTGAATGCTTGTTCGGCAAATGATACCCTAATCATTAAAGTGAAGGAAAGACAAACTCAAGAAGAGGAAACCAATGAGCAACCAATATCATCAACAGATTCTTTGATATTAAAATCAATATTTGATGAACTACAAATAAGTTATAATTCATCAGATCCTATATCAGATTGGCCAAGGTATTTATCGAATACATCAGGTAAAATTACTCAATTGGATTTATCTAATACACCTTCTTTGACACACCTACCTGAAAAAGTTAGAGATTTAAAGAAGTTACAAATTTTAAAAGTAGCCAATTGTAATTTACAATCCGTGTCTGATTCCATTTGGAGATTGAAAGAGTTGTGGTTATTGGATTTATCTTATAATCAGCTAGAGGATGATGATGTAGATTCCTTAGCAGCATTAAGGAGTTTAAGGACACTTTACATTCATCATAATAGTTTAAACCGTCTACCACAACTAAGTGGATTGGATGATCTAAGACATGTATTGGCAAGTCATAACAATATACATACAGTAGATCGTAATTTACAAGGTTCAAATCAGTTGAGAATTCTCGATTTAAGTTACAATAACTTGGATACATTGGGTGATATTTTTGAGAATAAATCTTTTATATCAGAAGTCTATTTGGATAATAATGTCTTAAAAAAATGGAGTTACAGCCTTCCTACAACAGTTATCAAGTTAGATATATCAAATAATAAGATAAACAATGTTACTGTCGCTCCTCCTTCAGAAACACAAGTAAACGTATCTTTCAATCAGCTGGATTTCTCAGGTTTATCAAATTTAAACCCTTCCAATACAGAAGCAATACCTCAATTTAATGTATTAAAAAGAGAGTATATAAGTAAGCAGTTGGGTGATAATTACAGTCATAATTATGCGGTTGTAGATGGAGAAGTTTTGGAATGGTTTAAGGATACGACATCAATTGGAGTTGAATTGAATTTATCTAATATTTCTATGAGTGATAAAGGTATGTATAGTTGTTATTCTACCCACTCAAATTGGACTGGTTTACGTTTGAAATTATTCGAAGCTCATGTAGGAGTAGATTGTGCTCAACAGGATTCTATACAGATTTTATCAGAAAGACATACTTGGTTTTGTAGTAATGAAAATATTAATATTCAATTATACGCTAATCCTATTGATACAAATTTAGCATATCAATGGTATGTGAATGATACAATTATTTCTGATGCAACAAACCCTACTTTTACTACATTCAAAGAGGGTGTCTATACTGTAAGGGCAGTGACCTCGGGTGGTTGTTTGGCTTATTCCAATTCTTTGACTGTAAATCAAAAAGCTGCTTTTACGACTCCTGATATTTTATATCAAAATCAAACATTAAGGGTAGGGAATGCAGACTCAACAAAAGTATACTCTTGGTATTTTGGAGATGAGTTCATTGCAGATCAAACATTATTTATACACCCATCAAGAGTGGGGAAATATGTAGTAAAAGCAACAGACTCTTTAGGATGTTCTGTAGCTTCTGATACAATGAACATTCAAGATGAAGAGTGGGTGACATCATTAAGTGATCAACTTGAAAATTTGATTAAAGTATATCCAAACCCCAGTTTCGAAGGTAAAGTAAATATCGAAGCTGGCTTTATGATATCGACAATAAAATTGTATGATTTATCAGGTAAATTAATCATTCTAGATAATAGAGTTCAATCCAATGATTATTATTTAAGTTCCTTGAAAAGCGGGATTTATTTTGTCAAACTTTTTGGGACGAATAAAGAGATAGTACATCAGAAGATAATTGTGGGAGATAGCAAAAGATAACGTAAATTGAGAGGCGAAATAAAGAATTTTAATTATGGAAAATCGGCCTCCTTATTTAAAGTGGATTGTTATAGGAGCTTTAATATCTCTTATTCCATTGCAAATTATAGCTTATTACACTGGTTGGAAGGCCATTGTTCCTATTGGAACATCGTTAGGCTCTATTATATTTTTGATATACAAAATAGAAAGACATAAAAAAGAGCAGTAAATTTCTTTACTGCTCTTTTGAAATATATGACTTAACTAATTAGTCAATATTTCTATTAATTAATGATACTTGACAATAATCTTTACCGTCTTCTGTAGTAATCATAATTCTTTTATATGTAATATCTTCTACAATTTGAAGTTGATATTTCTTTACACCATTTTCTTCATACTCGAAGAATTTTTGTTGTAAAACATCACCATCAACATAATCTTTAGAGATTTTTTCTAAATTCTCTTGAACTGTTACATTATTGTCCATTTGTTCGATATATACTAAGTTTTTAATCTTATTATATGTTGATGCAAATGTTGAAACACTAAGTAATGTAAGAACCGATAATGCAAGAACTAATTTTTTCATTTTTGGTTATTGTTTTTTGGAAAATCATGAGTCTTGGTAATTCCAAGTACAGTAAATAAAACGCATTACAATTTCTTTAGTTGACTCATTATCTTTAATATATCTTAATCATAGGAATGAAATCGGTTGCAATATTGTTTCGGATCAAAATCTTTAAACTTATTTAGATATAACGAAGAAAATCCCCCATTTGAGGGATTGACGATTAGGGTGTTTTCTACCTAAATTTGATTATCAAAAAAGAATATACCCTTATTTGTTTACATTAAAGTTTAACAACAAGACTAACGAACTTACTGCTCAATAAAATAAAGAATAAAGTAGATGAAAGTAGAGCCAAAGTCATATTTTGGCTCTACTGTTTTTATAAGTGTTTTATTTTATTTTAAACACAATCAATAAGTTGTGTTTTTATTATTGTTAATAAGTGAATAATTATTCATTTATCATTTTTTTATTCCCATATTTGTACTTGAAAAAAAAGACAGTTTTAAAATATTAAGTTGTTTCATACTCAAGAATTAACAAACTAGTTGTAATAGTTTTAGTTTTAAATAGTATTTAAGATGATTAAAGTAACCTCGCACATTATGTGGGGTTATTTTTTTGTATCATACATTTAGCATTTATTGGCATCAATCCTGATATTCTCTTAAAAAAAGTTATGTAATGCTTTTTTAAAATAACTAATAACTGTAACTTATATCAATCAAAAATTATCTGATTTTTATGAAAAGTAAATTACTATTTTCTCCCATTATATTATTAAGCATCCTATTTTCTTGCACTCAGGAAGCCACACAAAAAAAAGCTCCTAAAGAGTATGCTGTTAAAGTTGAAAAAGTTGCCTCCAAAACTAAACCCATAGTTCTTGAATTGTTGGGCGAGTTAAAAGCAGAGGGAAACCATCAATTATCTTTTTTAGTCGATGGAAAATTGACCCGATTGTATGTTAAAGAAGGACAGAATATCAAAAAAGGTCAGAAAATCGCTCAATTAGACACAGAAGATTATCAAGAAGCTTTAAAAGTGTCGAAAGCAAAATTAGATGAGGCCAACGATCAGTTATCACGTTTAACTAAAATGTATAAGGCAGGAAGTTTAGCTGAGGCCGATTATCAGAAAATAGTTTCTTTACAGCAACAAGCCGAGGCAGGGTATAATATCTATAAGAATAAACTGAAATACACTACCTTATATTCATCTATTTCTGGAAAAGTAGGAAAAATTTGGGCACGCCCAGGTGGAGGAATTTCTAAAGGAGAACCAATAGTAAGTTTGTTGGATAATACATCGCTTTATGCATCGGTAGGCGTTCCGGAAAACAAAATTAATTTGATAAAACTTTCTGGAAAAGTAGATGTGAAAATAGCAGATAAGGAATATACAGGTGAGATTAATAAAGTGTATCCGTCAGCATCTAAGCTGACAAGGTCATTTACGGTAGACATTCTTTTACCCGAAGTAAATGAACAGTTAAGAGAAGGAATGATGTGTACAGTGGAATTAACCGAAACGGTACAAAGGGATCAAATCGAAATTCCAATGTCTTTAGTCGTAAGAGATATCGATGGATTAGATTATGTGTTTTTAGCTAGAAACAAAACGGCCTTTAAGAAAAGAATTATTACTGGCAAGATCTCTGGAAACCATGTTGAAATAACCAAGGGACTATTCGAAGGCGACTTGTTAGTTACCAACCCTCCATTAAAATTGATGGATGGAGATGCTTTAAACTATTAATTACACCAACAGAAAGATATGTCGATTGTAAAAAGCGCATTAGATAATAAACAGATTATCCTTACCATCACATTTCTAATTGTGATGTACGGGGTCTTCTCATTGCAAACAATGCCAAGAAGAGAAGATCCAAAGTTTAATATCAGAGAAGGTTTAGTGGTAGCTGCATTTCCTGGAGCAAGTAGCACTGATGTAGAACAACAAGTCACCGATAAAATTGAGGACCTGTTATTTAGTTTTGAAGAAGTAAACAAAGAAAAGACCCATAGTAATTCTAGAGAAGGGGTGCTTTATATTGTCGTAGAGCTTCAGGATTATGTTACCAATGCAGATATCTTTTGGTCTAAACTACAACACTCTTTAACTCAACTTCGATTAGCTGAGCTTCCTGCAGGAGTAATTGGACCTTTTGTACAATCTGATTTTGGGGATACAGTCGCCTTATTAATGTCTTTCCAGTCGGACAAAAGGGATGCTAGAGAAATACAGAATTATGTTGATCAATTAGGTGATCGATTAAGAGAAATACCATCCCTATCAAAGCTTAAAAAGTTGGGAGGAAAAGAAGAGTGTTACTATATCAATGTTGATTTTAGAAAGCTAAGTCAATATAAAATATATACCCCTCAAATATTTGCAGCACTAAGGGCTGAAAATGCCGTGGTTCCTGGTGGACAAGTAAAAGCTGATGGTCAGAATATAGGTATTGTACACGGAAGTTTATTCTCGACACAAGCAGATATAGAAAACCAAGTGATTGCTAAAGATCCAAATGGTGGAGTGATTCGTGTAAAGGATATTGCAACAGTAGAAAGAGGGATAAAGGAAGAGAAGCAAAAAATTCGTGTCAACGGTACTGAATCTATTCTGATTTCATTGGAGATGCAAAATGGTTATAACATTGTAGATTTTGGAGAGGAAGTTGAAACCATGGTTGCTGATTTTGAAACGGGTCTACCAAGTGATGTGAAAATTGATTTTGTAGTCAATCAGCCGGAAAACGTTAAAGACAGTATCAACGACTTTATCAGAGAGTTTTTTATTGCCATTGTTTCAGTAATCATAGTCATACTATTATTGCTTCCATTTAGAGTTGCATTAATCGCCACTTTAGCCATTCCTGTAACGGTGGCATTTACTTTCGGTATTTTAGATGGTATAGGCATACAGCTTCAACAAGTATCATTGGCCTCATTGATCGTGGTCCTTGGTATGTTAGTAGACGATGCCATTGTGATTGCAGATAATTACGTAGAGAAACTAGAAGAAGGTTTGCCAGCATATGATGCGGCATGGAAGTCAGCGGACGAACTAAAAATTCCGGTATTTACAGCAGGTCTAACTATCGCAGGTTCGTTTTTTCCATTAATCACATTATCAGGTGCTGTGGGCGAATTTATTCAGTCCTTGCCTATCACTGTGGCAATTGCCATTAATGCCAGTTATTTAGTGGCAATGATGTTGACGCCTTACCTCTGCTATACATTCATCAAAAAGAAATTTGAAAAGAAAGCCGACGATAAAAAATCCATGTTGGATTATCTTCAGGCGTTTTTTGATAAAAGCATAGATTTATCGTTTAAATACCCAAGATTGTTGATGGTATTTTCTGTAGTTTCCGTAATTATTGGAGGATCACTTTATCTATTATTAAAGCAGAAACAGTTCCCTTATGCAGAAAGGAATCAGTTTGTCATTGAAATAAGAGCAAAAGAAGGAACCGCTTTAGCAGTAACTGATAGTATCACAAAAGAGATTGAAAAGGAGATTCAAGGAAACGATAAATTGAATAGTTATGCGGCTTTCGTGGGCACTTCTTCACCGAGATTTTATTATAATTACGCACCTCAATTTCCTCAAAGTAATTTATCTCAGATACTAATTAATACAGTATCAATTGAAGCCACAGAAGAGTGGGTTTCTGAATTAGAAAACGCACTACCTGATAAATTTCCAGAGGTATTGGTACAGGTGAAGAAGATGCAACAAGGATCTCCTTATGAGGCACCTGTTGAAATCAGAATCAAAGGGAGAGATTATGCTACATTATTGGCTATTGCTACTGATATGGACAGTATCATGAGAGACTCAGAATTGTCGTATAATGTAACAACCGATGTTTATGAAAATCAACTGAGTTTAAAAGTAAATACAAATAAGAATGTGGCCAATCAGTTAGGTATTTCTGAATCGACAATTCTTAGGGAATTGGCTTTGGCATATAATGGATTAACGGTAGGAAGCATATGGGAGGGGAACACTCCATTACCCATTATATTACAAGATGAAGGGATTAAAAATCAAGATATAGAAGCCATAAAGAACTATTATATCAGTAGTCCATTATCAGGTGCTAGCGTGCCATTAATGCAGATTGCAGAGATAGAACCTACTTGGTTGCCTTCAAATATCAAACATAGAAATGGCGTAAAAACCATTACAGTTGAATCACAAACAAAAAGCGATGTGTTACCTTCTGAGATGTTGAAAACAATACAGACACACATTGATGAATATCCATTACCAAAAGGTTATAAAGTTGAAGTAGGCGGTGAGGATGAATCTCAAAGAGAGACCTTCGCAGAGATGAACCAAGTGATGGTGTATTGTTTATTGATCATTTTTATAGTGATTCTTTTCCAATTTAAAACGCTAAATCAGGTAGGTATTGTACTTGCTGCCATTCCATTGTCAGTCTTTGGAGCGTTCTTCGGCTTATTGGTTTCAGGATATCCTTTTGGATTCACAGCCTTTGTCGGTTTGGCAAGTTTAATTGGTGTATCCGTGAGGAACTCCATTATTCTTGTGGACTTTGCCAATGAATTGGTAGTGAAAGAAGGGATGGGAATAAAAGAAGCAGCAAGAAGTGCCGGTAAACGTAGAATTAGACCTATTTTCTTAACAACTATGGCAGCTGCAATTGGGGTAACTCCTATGATTATTTCTGGATCTCCAATGTGGGCTCCTTTGGCAACAGTACTTGCAGTAGGATTAATATTTTCGATGTTTATGACTTTACTAACCATTCCTGTTCTGTATTGGAAATACGGTGAAACTGAATTTCTAAAAAATCACATCAATAAAGGTGGGGCATTATTGATTTTATTGTGCTGTCTACCTATGATTGATGTAAATGCACAATCAACTATATCTTTGGATGAATGTGTGAATATCGCAAAAGAAAATAATCAACAATTGCAGTTGATTACGATTGAGGCACAGAAGAAGAAATTAGAAGTAGATCAAGTTACTTCCAACTATTTACCAAAAGTGATGTTGGATGGCGGTGTGTTTTGGTACTATCATACAGAAAGAACCACTGATGTAAATATTAGTATCAATGATTTGCCATTAATTGGAGGTATACCACCAATTGATTTGGGAACGCAATTCACTCTTCCGGAAAGTAACCGTTTTATTGGTGTAGCCAATTTGGGTATTTATCAGCCCATCACCCAATTATTAAAGATTAAATCGGGTAGCGATGTAAAGCAAGTCGATTATAATATTGTAATGAATAAGTACGGAGAGGTGGAAAGTAAAATTAGGGAAGGAGTATCCAAATTATATGTTGGAATTGCAATTGAAGAGGCCAAGGTGAATGCTTACAACGATCAGGTTGAACTGATTCGTAAAAAGCTAAAACAGGTGAACGATGGAGTAGAAGCAGGAGAAGTTCTGGATGTATATGTTTTAGGGCTGAATGCAGACTTGTTGGATCATGAGTCGAAACAACAACAAGCAAAAATCGATGGAGATAAATATAGAATGCAGCTCAATACGGTGCTTAATTTCCCTCAAGATTCTGTTTGGAGTGTGATGGATGTGAAATACGACTCCACTGAAGTGGCAGATCTAATTGCAAGAGTCACTTTTGATAGTACTCTAATTGTCGACAACTACAAAGTGAAAGAATCGTCTTTGATGATGGACAAAGCACAAGCCGGGTTAAATTACAATAAGAAATCACATATTCCAGATATTACGCTAACCGCTCAAGGGTTCCATTTTGCCAATGTACCTTTGGTGCCTCAGTCAAATGTGTTTGTTGGGGCTACTTTGACTTGGCCATTGGTGATGTGGGGATATAAACAAAGAAATGTAGAAATCTCTAAACTTCAAGTGCAACAAGCAAAAGTGAAGATGGATGAAACCAAACGAGAAGCCAATCAAGAGATAACCACAAAACTTCAGGAATTAAAAAATGCTTTAACGGTACTTCAAACTGCTCAAAAAGCTATGGAGTTCCGACAAAGAGAAATAAAAATTAAAGGAGATGCTTTCGAAAATGGCCTAATCAGCTTTAAAGATTATGCCGACACCCAAGAGAAAGTACTAGAAACAACCACACTCATTTTGAAGGCAAAATCGAATGTAATTGTCAAAGAAAATGAACTAAAGAATTTGATGGGAGTGTATGAATAAAAAAAGAGGCTTTTAACGGCCTCTTTTCTTTTAATAAATAATGATAATGCTTGATTAGAAACATCAAGCACGACTTTGAATTTCCAGACTTTGGATACTTCCAACTTCATGTCCAGAACGTCTTAAAAAGGCACGGGCTTTACGTAAAATAGTTTGTTTAGTGTCTGTCACTTTACAAACAATTGATATAATGCCACGATAATCCTTGAGATGATATTTGACTTTAGCAATCATTGTTTTTATTGGTTATGTTTTGTAAATAATAAAAAATAAAGCATTGTGAGTACAATGTCTTATTTGGATAATCTGACAAACAACATAGTTTACCCACACACTGGTAACTATTTATAATCGACTTTTTCTATCTATACCACAAATGTAGCACACCATGTCCGGATTTGAAATGAGAACAATTAATTGATAATCAGTAAAATGTTATTGTTTTTTTATAAAATATTTATATTTTAACTGACTGACAAACAAGTTTATAAGGTAAATTTATTTTTTTTTGATTCAGAGATAGGGTTTCCATTTCTTCTTTGCCCTTTATAGAGTGAACACAAAAAACTCTTGAAAATGAAAAAAAAATCTATCTTAAAAAGTTTCAGTATTCTCTCTTTGATATCGGGAGTCATATTTCTATTCTCATTTATTCATCAGCAAAAAGAAATAGCTGATAAAGTATTTTTAAATGGAAAAATTTATACAGTAAACGATGATCAGCCATGGGCTGAAGCAGTAGCTATTAAAGAAAATAAAATTTTATTTGTTGGGACTTCAGCGTCAGTTAAGGACTTTATTGATAATGAAACGGAGGTGATCGACCTAAAAGGTAAAATGATGTTGCCGGGTTTTGTAAGTGGCCACGATCATTTAATCTCTTCGAACTGGATGAAGGCAGGGGTGTCTTTATTCGAAGCCAAAAACAAAGAAGATTATCTAAGAATGATCAAAGAGTATGCAGAGCAAAATCCTGACGAACCTATTGTATTTGGTTATGGTTGGAACAAAGATGCATACGGTGGGTGGCCAACAGCTAAGGAATTAGATTCAGTAGTATCAGATCGTCCTGCAATGATTTTCGACTTTACTATTCACGATATGTGGTTTAACACAAAAGGCTTAAAAGCTGGGGGTGTTACAAAAGATACAGAAGATACAGTACCTGGCATGTCTTATTGGAGAAGAAATCCTGACGGTTCTCCAGAAGGTGTTGGAGTGGAAATTATTTGGTTAGACGCTTTTATTAAAGCGGGTGCTTGGAACCCTGAAAAAATGATGAAAGAAAGCCAAGAAATTCTTTACAATAAAGCAGCTTCTTGTGGTTTGACTTCGGTGATTAATCAAGGGTTAATTACGCCAAACCTTATGAACTTTCCTTTATTTAAAGAAGACATGAGATATTCTTTCGAATTGTTGGATTCATTAGATAAGAAAGGAGAATTAAAGCTAAGAACGTTTCAAAATTACGTTTACAAGAATTCTAATATTGATGTAGATGATTTTGTTGCTGATGCAGTAGAGTTGAAGAATAAATATGATTCGGATAAACTTCGTTTACATGGTATTAAAATTCATCCTGAAGGCAATTGGAACTCGAATACTTCATTGATGCTTGAAAACTTTAGTAACATAGACTCAAAAGGTGTATCTGGAGTAGGAAAAGATAAATTGATGGAAATCCATTTAAAATCGAATAGAAAAGGTTTAGATGTACATGTACATGTAGACGGTACTGCAACAACACGTTATACTATAGATGCCATAGAAGCTTCAAGAGCAGAAGGAAATAAGAATAGAAATGTCTTACAACATTATTTCTGGACTCATCCGGATGATCATCAAAGAGTATTGGATATGAAGATTCCTGTGAATACAACTCCTTTATTTGGATCGGATTGGGGAGGTCAAGCCAAAGATGCCTATAAATTTATGGGTGAATATAGAGTAAACAACTACTATATGAAGTACACAGAGTTACCTGTTCACGAAGGACATAATTTAAGTGTTAGTGCAGACATTCCATCATCGCCGGTAAATCTTTTAGATCCATTATTTAGCGTAGAGGGAGCAGTGACTTTACAAGATCCACAAAACGAGGAATCGGTAGCATTTCCTCCTTCTCAAGTACCAATGCAAGTGGTAGAAGCGATAAAAGCCATTACAATTTACCCCGCATGGCAAGCAAGAATGGAAGATAAAATTGGATCGATTGAAGTAGGCAAATATGCTGACCTAGTAATCTTAGAAGATAATATTTTTGAGGTAGGGTTAAGAGATATCGCTGATATTAAAGTAGAAGCAACGTTGATGGATGGTCAATTCACTTATAAAAAATCTGAAACACCAGATATGTCTCATAACACTAAACCCAACGTCTCCTTACCTAAGGAGTTAGGATGTTGTGAACATGGTCAACATCATCATCATTCAAAATAAAAAAGAAACCCTACCGATATCGGTAGGGTTATTTTTTTACCAATCAGGCTTAAAAACAATAATAGTTGGGTAAAGAAAAATAGTCACAAAATCTTTTTTGGTTTTGTTCCTTAAATACAAATTTATGGAATGATTAGAAGACAAATTCAGGATTTCATTTATTATTAAAAATTATTTACAAAACATTGTAATGCAGCTAGTTAATATAACTTTTGTTATCGTTTTTTATTTTGGTATACCAATATTGAAATATTACTTTTGTCGTATAAATTTATTATTGCTAGTTTATTATGAACTTTATCCAGTTTCTACAAAAGTTAATACACGATTCACATTATCAAGTTCTGTATGTTGATTTAAAGTATTTAGTAAAAGGGTATCAAGAAAATTCTGATTACGTCTATTCTTCTAAAGAAGCATTGTATAAGATGTTTTCAAGATATGTTGAGAAGTTAGAAAAAGAGTATGGCCTAACTTCAAAAAAAATCTTTCTAAACAACGAAGAGTATGCCCAACAATCTGAAAAGTTTGATGGTTTTGTGCAGAGAAGAAAAAAAGATATTCTTATTGAAGCAGACAAAGGAGTATATATTGGTTACCAATTAGAGGTGGAACAAGAGAAAATCAATACTATTATCGAAGTTTTTAGATTGAAAAATCTAAAGATGAATCTAGAAAAAAAGACCCGTTTAACGGAGAATCCAGATTTATATTTAAAGAATATTGATTTCGAATTAACCCATTCTAAGAATTCTATTCAAAATTGGCTGGATTGGTTTGATTATATTCTTATTAGTATAGATGATAAGAAGATTATCGAAATTGAACATCAATCTGATTTTGGCGAAATAAAACACGAAAAAATTATTCCCATAAGGTTGAGGTAGAATTTATACAGCTATATGTATCTGATAGGTATTCGAGTTGACGATTCAAATCGAGTTACTGAACAAATAAGGTATAACGATTTAGCAGTAGTTAATCTAAACAATATTAAAACTATTATAAAATCGAATCAATTTGTGGCCAATGTTTCGGTATTTAAAGATAAAGCGAAGTATCTTCGGGCCTATGAATATTTTATTGAGAAGATGAATCATCAGATGGATATTATATTAAAAAGTTTTGTGGGTGTTATGCCTCCAGAACCGGTACATCACCACTATGAGAAACCATTTTCTTTAGAAATAGATATAAATACATTTCAGGTGCCTTTTATAAGAAGATATAAAGTAGATTTTGAAGAGTTGAACTCTCCTAAAGGGGAAGGTTATCGTAGGTTGAGATTCAAAACAAATCCATCATTTGAGTTTATCAAACAAGTGCTGATGTTGAATGACAATTGGAATTACGACATTAGTATAAACGATAAAAGAATTAGTAATGAAACATCCTTGGAGGTAGTAAATAATGATTCTTCTGTTAATGCTTGGATACGTGATTATTTAAAGCAGAGTCATAGACGTTCATTGATAAATTACGAGGATAATCCGATTATAAAAAGAGAACTTGAAAAAGAAATTAAAGATTGGGAGAGGAATCAAGATAATCCTCAAACCAGTGTGACTTACCCTTTTACCTGCGATTAAGATATGAATAAAGTAAACTTAAATTTCAAAAAACATGCAAACTTCATCCCTCAACATCATTCTTTAATGAGGGTTTTAGAAGGTGATTCTTTGACTTACATTGATAGTGGTTTCAAAAGTGATACATTCAATATAATACATATTGAAGATAAGAATTTTACAGCAGAATCTTTAAAAGAGGGATTGTCATTTATTGATAATCGATTAAGAGTCCCTTGTGTTTGGATAGACGGTGCTGATATTACAGATAAAGGATTAGAGGTTTTTGATACACTAGATATGGTAAGAAATGACAGCAGTGTAATGCTTTCATTAGATATTAAGGAGACTACTGAATATAAGCCATCGTCAAAGATTAGTAGAACAAAACAGAAGCAAGATATTATCGATCATGCTTTTGTAATTGCCAATAATTGGGATCCTTTTGATGTAGAAGTCCTACACTACTATAACAGAGCCTCAGAGTTTCTTTTAGATCAGAATAATAGTCTAATGTTTAATTATTTTGATGGTGAAGCGACTGTTGGTGTAATTGAGTTATTCATAGAACCAGATCAACCAACAACTGCAGGAATCTACAATCTATCTGTTTTAAAGGAAAATAGAAAACAAGGTATAGGTTTTCAGCTTATTCAGCATGCCCTTTATACTGCTCAAGCTTTGGGAGTGAACAATGTTGTAGCACATGCTTCAGATGATTCTGTAAGACTTTTTGAAAAATTGGAATTTGTAAAAGAAGGCGAAATTGTAGAGTTTGGAAAAAAATAAAAGCATCCTGAAAATCAAGATGCTTTTAGCTGAATCATATGGATTCAACTAGTTAATTTTTTGATAGGTGACTAACCTATGATTCTTTACCCACTGCAATATAATATGAAAAGCTTTTAAAAAACAAATATTTATATGTATTTGTGAACAAATTGTTAAATATTGATTTACAATAATCCAATTTTATGAATCATTTAAATAGTATTATTCTGTCTTTTTTGAACATCAAAGGGTATAGCCATAAATTTTTATTTCGATATGAAAAGGAATTATTGGAGGCTGTAAACGAAACAACTTCAGTCTTTGAGGGCATCACCTATGTATTAGAAAAAACAAATAGAATACTAAAAGTGACCTCTGATGAAATAAACTCTGCAATTGAAAAGGCAAAAGCTATCGAAAAAAAGTGTACTAACTATAATATTCATATCCTTAATTTTTTAGATGAAGATTTTCCAGCATCGGTAAAGAATAATCATAATTTATGGTCGGTGCTCTTTACAGTAGGAAACTACAAATTATTGAATGAGTATACAGTTGGTATTATCGGTACAACAAAGCCTGATGCTCACGGACAAATTGTAAGTCAAAGGATTGGAACATACTGTACCGAAGAAGAAATTACCCTTGTTTTGAATCAACAAAGGGGGGTGACTGTAGAAGTATTAAAAGAATTTGATGGGACTTTTATTGGTGTGGTTTCAGCTGGTCTAGACACCAAATACGAGCCATTAGACGATATACATCATCAACAAAATAGATGTGTTATCTCTCCATTTGTACCTGGAATTACCTATGATGAATACCGTTATATAGAAGGTTCTAAATTAGTAGGCTGTTTATCAAATAGAGTCATCTTAGTGCAAGATGCAGCATCAGATGATACCCGTTTTGTACTTTCTTACTTTTGTAGATTAAACCGAACTTTGGGGGTTATTTTACCAGTACAAAGTGCTCAGAAATCGCATATCAATCAAGGAAACATGTTAGTGATCGATAATGGAGAGGAGGGTTTAATTACTTATTGTAAAGCGAAAGATTTGAATTCTAAAACGTTTGAATGCGAAATCAAATTATTGAAGACAAAGAACGACTTCCCTCAATTTTTTAAAGAAGAAGACATACCTTTTTAATACATATTTAATTCAGATATTTATTTGATAGGAATTAAGGAAGATCTCTAAACTTTAATTATTTTCACATTATCATATATTTTGAGTTGTAGTTTACTTCTATTTGTTGGAAGGAAAAACTCATCATACACATATTAACAAAATGAATAAAAAATACTATTACAGTCTATTATTACTTCTGTGCCATTTTCAACTTTTCGGACAAACTTACAAGAAAGAAGTAAAGAAAATCGATGCCTATTTTTCTCAAATTATTCAAGATTGGGAAGTGCCTTCTATGTCGGTGGGTATCGTTAAAGACGGACAATTAATTTTCAGTAAAGGATACGGAACGAAAGAAATCGGTAAAGAAGAAACTCCAGATAAGGAAACTTTATATGCTATTGCAAGTATATCAAAGGGGTTTACTGCGACAATGATCTCTCAATTGGTGGACGAAGGTAAACTGAATTGGGAGGATAAAGTGGTGGATCACTTACCTTATTTTGCCGTCTACGATCCTATGATCACCCAATTGATTACGGTAAAAGACATCTTATCTCATAGAGTAGGTTTAGGTACTTTTTCTGGGGATATTATGTGGTACCAATCAGATTATACGTCTGAAGAAATCATTAAAAGAATAAAATATGTTCCTCAAAGTTTTGAACTAAGAGATGGATTCGGATACTCTAACCTTATGTTTATTACCGCTGGTCAGTTAATCAAAGAAGTGACGGGCAAGACTTGGGGAGAAAATGTACAAGAAAGAATATTGGATCCTTTGGGAATGGATAGAACGATTTATTCTTTAAAAAACTTAGACAAGAAGGGGAACTATGCTACTCCTCACCGTTTAGAAAATAATACCAAGAACATTCCAATTGAATGGACAAATTGGGAAGAAATTGCCGCAACAGGTGGTTTGATTTCATCTGTTGAGGATTTAGCAAAATGGTTGGATTTTAACATGAAAAATGGAATCATCAATGGAGATACTCTGATTTCGGCTTCATCAAGAAACCAATTGTGGAAGATACAAAACCCTTACACATCGGACTTGACAAAATCACATATGGAAACTCACTTTTCTGGTTATGGTTTAGGATGGGGTGTAAAGGACTATCATGGTAATCTGAGAGTTTCTCACTCTGGTGGATATGATGGTATGATCACAATGGTCAATATGATCCCTGATCAACAATTGGGAGTGATTGTATTAACGAATGGATTAAAATCGCCTATTTCTGCTGCATCCAACTATGCCATTGATGTGATGTTGGGAATGAAAGAAGTAAAAGATTATAGTAAACTTTACTTGGAGTCATCAAATAAACGATTTGTAAAAGACGATAGAGTAGAGAAAATGAGGGAAAGTAAAGTGGAGGGAACAAAGCCCACTTTAGATTTGAAAAACTTCGAAGGTGTTTATCATTCCAAATTAAATGGCGATATTAAAGTTGAATTAGTGAATGACCAACTAAGTTTGACATTTGAGCATCAGAGTTTCTTGAATGCAGATTTAGCACATTGGCATTATAATACATTTGAATTGAAGTGGAAAAATACAAGTCCTTGGTTTACTTTAGGTACTGTAAATTTCACTACTGATAATCAAAATCGAGTAACAGGAATCACATTCGAAGTTCCGAATCATGATTTTTATTTTGAGGAAATTCGAGCTAAAAAAGTAAAATAATGAAAGCATTTATTGTTAGAACATTAGTAGCAGGTATCGCAATTTTGGTATGTGCATGGATTTTAGAAGCATTTGGAGCAGCTACCATTATTACAGGATATGGTGATGCGGTGATTGCAGCGCTAATCATTGGTTTATTAAATGCATTTATAAAACCTCTGATTACCCTTATTACATTACCTTTAACGGTATTGACACTAGGTCTCTTTCTTCTAGTGATTAATGGAATTATCTTCTATTTGGCAGGGCATGTCTTTTCAGGGTTTCATGTAGATTCCTTTGGGTTGGCCTTTGTTTTTAGTTTATTCTATTCGACAGTGCTTTCATTCTTGAATGAAATCTTTGATGTGAAAGAAAAATAATATACATAGAAGAACTCATTAAAAAAGGTGGTCTGTAAGAACGTTTTATACAACGTTCCTACAGACCACCTTTTGTATATATTAAAAGCTTACCTTAAACTACAGTTGTTGCCGTCTTTGCCAAAGCTTGTTCAATATCACCGATAATATCGTCGATATGCTCAAAACCAGTAGAGATACGTACCATACCTTCTGTTACCCCACTAGCAATTTGCTCTTCTTTACTTAATTGTTCGTGAGTTGTCGAAGACGGATGAATGGCTAATGTTTTCGCATCACCTACGTTGGCAAGGTGACTTACCAATTGAAGTTTTGAAACGAAAGTCTTGGCTGCTTCATATCCACCTTTCACTTCAAATGTGAACACACCTCCGAAACCTCTTTTAAAGTATTTTTTAGCGGTCTCATGGTATTTACTTGATGTCAAACCAGGGTAATTCACTTTATCCACTAATTCATGTTGCTCTAAATGAGAAGCTAATTTGAGAGCATTATCACAAATTCTTTCCATTCTAAGTGATAGTGTCTCTAAACCTTGTATCAATTGGAAAGAGTTGAATGGAGAAATGGCAGGACCGTAATCTCTTAAACCTTCTACTCTTGCTCTGATTGCAAAAGCAATATTTGGAAGTCCTAATGGGTTTCCTTCACCAAATACTTCCCAGAATTTTAATCCATGATATCCTTCTGATGGCTCAGTGAAAATAGGGAAATTACCATTACCCCAATCGAAGTTACCACCGTCTACGATAATACCACCAATAGATGTACCATGTCCGCCAATCCATTTTGTGGCAGAAGCTGTTACGATATTCGCCCCATGTTTTAAAGGTTGGAAAACATAACCACCTGCACCAAATGTATTATCAACGATCACTGGAATTTTATGTGCTTTTGCTACATCAGCAATTTTTTCGAAGTCAAGAATACTTAACTCAGGGTTGCCAATCGTCTCCAAATAAATCGCCTTAGTTTTTTCATCTATTTTAGCTGCAAATGCTTCAGCTGTGTCACCCTCAGCAAATCTTGCTTCAATACCTAAACGTTTAAATTGAACCTTAAACTGATTATAAGTACCGCCATAAAGGAAAGATGAGGACACAAAATTTTCACCTGCTTCCAATAAGTTAGTTATTGCCAAAAACTGAGCGGACTGTCCAGAAGCTGTAGCTACAGCTGCAACACCACCTTCTAAAGCGGCTACTCTTTTTTCAAAAACATCCGTTGTAGGATTCATCAAACGAGTATAAATGTTTCCGAACTCCTTTAATCCAAATAAATTGGCTGCATGTTCTGCATTATTAAATACATAAGATGTCGTTTGATATAATGGAACGGCTCTTGAATTAGTTGTTGGGTCTACCTCTTGACCAGCATGAAGCTGTAAAGTTTCAAATTTGTAATCGCTCATTTCTTGAAATAGTTTATGACTGTTGATTAATAAAACAATATAGAAATTTTGTAGGCAACAAACCATTACTCTACAAAACCGATAGGCAAATAAAAGAAACGATTATTTTAAATGCAATTAAAAAATAGGTTTTATAAAAAAATTAATCATTTGATTAGTTTTTGGGAATTGATATTTGTCTGATTAACAATTATATGAATGTATTTATGAGCTCATTAAATTGGGATTGATTTTAATCAAGTTGTAATTTTTTTGCTTCAATTATTATGTTCTTTACTATATCAGAAGGACCATCAGGAAGCCAAGTTCTCACCAAAAAGTCAGGAGCTTTAGCCACGGGGGTCATGCTTACAGTTGTTTTTAATTCAGATTGCCCATTTTCCAAATCTCTTAAGTGATAGGATATATTATAGTAAGTCATTCTTTTTACATTTTCCATTTTGTAAAGAGATGGTGCAGCTTCACCAATCAAAGAAATGATGCCATTATTATTTATCTCCTTCATCTTTACAATCAAATCATTATTGGGCATTGGAAAAGGAGCGTCTACAAAGTAGTATACCAACCATTCACCGTTAGGTAGATCTTTTAATTTTTTACTTTCCTCAGTATCCTCCGAAAAGAATTTATGTTTAGAAGCATCTTTTAGCACCGCCAATAAATTTTCAATTTTCACATCTGTAATTGTGGTGGCTTCGTATTCGACAACCTGTGATTTTTTACCATTTTTTTCTTGGCTAATCACTCTACTTTTCACAGTAATGCTACCGTTTTCTGTTTTTTCAGTAGTCCATTCTTGAGCAAAAGAAAATTGAAAGCTAAATAATAAGATGAAGAGGACTTTGATGTTTAATTTCATAGTATTAGTTGTTAAGTTAGGAGTCTTTAAACTAACCATGAGGTTTTAAAAAGGTTTACGAAATTAATATTAATCATAAGATATAAATAAATATCTTTAATGTATGAGATTGTTGCGACTGTATTTTAAAAATTATGTATTTAGATGATATGATAAACGATGGAAAACTTTAAAAATATATTAAATAATAAGCATGTAGGTATTATTATTTCTTTCTCGCTTCACGATTGTTGGGATGTATTTTTAGCCCTCAAACATGAAAAAGAGGAGGCCGATGCCTTACAAAGACAAATTGATGTTTTGTTGAGGAATGCAGATGTAGATGATTCTGAATATGCCTATTTTGGTATTGCTTACATTATCGAACATATTTTTGAGCACAATATTTTTAAAGTGACTCACACTGCTTTTCCATCAGAATTTTTCGACAATACTTACATTGAAGTAGACGGTGAAACAGCAGATATTCATATTGAATTGGTAGACGATTTGAGTAGAGCAGGAGCAGCTGTCATCTTAGAATATTTTGAGCAATTCGAAAAGATAGATTACCTCCTTAAAATTGAACAATAAATGTATTACAAAATAAAACCCCCTAAACGAATTTCGCTAGGGGGAGTGTTCTTTCTTAATGATATGTTTTCATATCATTGATTCTTTACCCAACACTAATATATTTTAATACGTAAGAAATTCCAACTATTTGTTGAAATTTTCCAACTTGTAATCATTGTAGAATACAGTAGTGTATATTAAAGTACGGAAATTGTACTTTGGTTTATTTTTTCCAAAAAGCAAATTGTCTATTTTTTTGCTTTAATTTTATCGATATCATCATGGTTTCCTAACTGACCTAATCTTAACAAACTGATATAAACAACAGCAGGTATAATTGATCTATATACAATTGATCTTTCAATTTCTTCTGTGAACGCTTCTTCAATAAGCATATCAAATGGCATGGAATAAATACCAGCATTTTCAATACCTAAAACTCTATCATTTAAGGTTAAAATTAATTCTTCCTCTAATTGTTCCACATTTTCAATTCCCATAATCGGGATATTTAATTGTATCACAATATCAATAAGTATATCTCTATAATCTTTCTGATTCATTCTAAGAAAATCACCAACACCTTCATTGGCTTGGTACTGTAATTCTAAAGCAATTCTATCGCTGTATTTATAATAATCGTTACCATAAATCTGAGCTTCTAATGAATTACTTAATCTTTCGCGTAATCTATATTCACCGTTTATTTCTGTAGTTAATATCTTATATAATGTTTCAATTTGATCGTTATCACAGCTATCTAAAAACCATAAACTTGAATCAGTACGCATTTTCATTTTCTTATTTCTTTAGGTACACACACTTTTTTTATAGTTATTTATACCTAATTGAAGTACAAAAGATTAGTTTGTTTAACTTTATTCAACCCACTTAACAGATAATTACAATTAACAATAGGGGATTACGTTTTTTATATTAGCTTGCCCGAAAATACATACTATGGAAAATATCACATTAGACAATATAAAGAAGAACCTAGGGATTTCTGAGTTCAATAAGATTCAGGTGGAGAGTATGGAGAAAGCCAAATCTCATAATGAATTGATATTATTGGCTCCAACAGGTACCGGAAAGACCTTAGGATATCTTTTGCCTATTTTAAATAAAATCAATCCAAACGTTGAAGGAGTACAAGCATTAATCTTAGTACCTTCGAGAGAACTGGCGTTACAAATAGAAAAAGTTTTTAAATCGATTGGTTCGAAATTCAAAATTAACTGTTGCTATGGTGGACACGCCTTCCAAATAGAACAAAAGAATTTAAGTCAGCCACCTCAAGTACTTGTGGGGACTCCTGGTAGAATAGCGTCCCATATCGAAGAAGAAACTTTCGATTACAGTACTGTTGAGAGTATTGTTTTCGACGAGTTCGATAAAGCATTAGAGTTTGGCTTCTTAAAAGATATGGAATACATCTATTCTAGTTTAAGAAGTATAGAATATAAGATGTTGACTTCCGCAACTGATTTATCGGAATACCCTGAATTTTTAAGGCTGAACCAACCTCAAAAGTTAAATCACTTAACTGCTCAAATCCCGAAGCCTTTAACGGTTTTACAAACTGAAGTAAAGAGTAAAGAAAAGCTGACTCAGTTATTAAAGTTAATCTATCATCTTAAAGCAGAAAGGATGATTATCTTTTGTAATCACCGAGCGGCTGTAGAACGTATTTCAGCTTTCTTTAAAGAAGAGGAATTAGAGCATCAAATGTTTCATGGCGGAATGGAACAAATTGATAGAGAACGTGCATTGGTAAAATTCAGAAACGATACCTCCTTGATCTTAATCACTACAGATCTTGCAGCTAGAGGACTAGATATTCCAATGATTCAGCATGTGATTCATTATCAATTACCTCCGAAGGAAGATGCATTTATTCATAGAAACGGAAGAACAGCCCGAATGAATGAAACGGGTAACGCCTATATGCTCTTAGCAGATGATGATGAAATACCTGAATATGTAAATACATATCCTCGTCATTTTGATATCCCTCAAGATGCTCCTAAGCCAGCTCCTACACAATGGGAAACGATCTATGTGTCTGCAGGCAAGAAAAATAAAATCAATAAAATTGACCTTGTTGGATTATTTATCAAAAAAGGGAATTTAGATAAAAATGATATTGGCCTCATCGAGGTGAAAGATTTTATCTCATTTATTGCTGTAAAAAAATCGAAAGCTGCTTTAGTGGCAAAAAGGCTTAATAAGGAAAGAGTAAAGAAGATAAAGGTAAAAGTAGATATCGCTCAGTAGATATTTAAACTTTAGTATTTGATGTTAAGGGTAGCTTCATTGTCATTTCAAGAGTGATAATGAAGCTATTTTTACATCTGATTTCTTTTTAATTTAAGTTTAGGAGTAAACATTTGTTTGATTAACCTCCATCTAAAATTATTGACTAAATTCAACCCAAAAATATAATGTCTTTGATGATGTACCGAATTATTAAATTCCTCTAACTTGGCGTCATCAAAAGGGATAGGGCTATCATAAGTTACAATTGAGGACGTTTGATGATATCTTCTGAAATATTCCAAGCAGAATAATTTTGCTATAGCACCTCCTACTCCAAAGCCAATTACATTGACCTGCTCAGCAGCTATTAGTAGGTTGTTCTGCTCTTTCCAAAGATTCTTTGATATCAGCAGAAATGATTTGAGATAACCACTATGTATACCATTTTTCTTCTGGGTGTTTAATCTCTTGATTAGCCAATAATATACTTTATTAGTGGGATGAAATTCAATATTTAAAATACCGTCGTCGTAATTTATTATACACTCTATTCCTTTGGAATAATATTTATATACAATAGGGTTATTATTCATGGTTACTTGTCTAATGTTCTGTTGTGTATGGATAAGTCGTCAACTCACCCTACAAATTTAATAATCAAGGTTTGACCCTAAATGAACTAAATCTCAAAAAATGATGAATAATAGACCTCAAGAAAATGGTCCAATAACTTATAGTTCATATAACAAGTCATAGAATCATTCTATAGAAACAGTTTATTAATGTTGTAATTATTTTAGTGTTGGTTGGCTTTAAAATAAAATTAAAAAACTTAGCTACTTGTTGAGTAATAGAAAAATTCCGTATAGCATTACATTTAAATTAATAAATATGAGTCAGAAATAAAAACGAACTCAAAGACTTCTATTTATTTTAACCGTTTCCTTTTTTATTTTTTTAACCAAACAAAAATCAATTTATTTAGTTAAATGAAACATTGTTACTAATTTTACAGTTAGATATTAAACAAAATATCATTCACTATTAATCAATTACTATAATTTAATGAAAATCTTTACCAACGCTACTTTAATCACCCTTTTTATAGGGCTTGTTTCTGCATGTACTTCATCAGTTGAAGAGGAGATAGGATCTTTTACAGTAACAGGAGATAAATTACCTGATGAAATTAGAATTTTTGAGGATACTATTATTGTGAAAGAACTATCAGAAGTTAATTACAGAGTAACAAATGGAGCTTCAATTATTATCAAACCTGAAAATGATAATATGACCGTGAATATTAAAAAAAGTAGGTTCTTTTTCGAAAATGGATCACAATTTAAGATTAATAACTCAGTTCATTTCACAAACACAACAATTGAATTAGAAGACAATTATCAAGATTTTGTTTGTATTGAGTCTACTTCAGCTAGAATTAAATATGAAAACAATAATAAAGAATATCCTAAAGGTTGTTATAATAAGATTGATCTGCCCGTAGAAATGATCTACATCAACTCCGAAAAAAGAGACAACAACATTCTAATAAAATGGGCAACAGCAACAGAAGAAAATAGCGATTATTTCGGCGTTGAAAGATCGTTTGATAAGAAACAATGGAAAGAGATTTCTCAAGTGAAATCTGCTGGAAATTCTCAGGTGAAAATTGACTATTCTTTCTTAGATGATAAAATTGGAGAAGTCAATCAAGTGGTATATCACAGGTTAAAACAAGTCGATTTAGATGGCAACTATTCTTATTATGGTCCAGTGGCTGTCAAAATGGGTGATCAAAACACAGGTGAGGTGACGATGTACCCTAACCCGGTAAAATACCAAGAGGACTTGAATATTGTCACGAATTATGAAACAATGAACGTAAAAGTTTTTGATATGTCCGGTAGAGTCTATCATGAAAAAACGTATCAAAAGAATTTTGCCAATATCCCTATGAACTTTGGTGTAGGGATGTTAATGGTTGAAGTTACTTCTGGAAGTCAGAAAGTGACGGAAAAGATTATGGTACAATAATCTAAAAACAGCTCATCCTTTGTTATATAATATGTAAATCGGAGAAAATTTGTTCTCTGATTTAATTTTGAGGTTGACTTGTCATCAAGTTAACCTTTTTGTTGTGCAAAAACATAAAATTGTAAGAAGAAAGTGTTATTTTGCAACGCAAATAATTAAAAGATGATGAAGAAAAGAAACAACTTGATGCTAAAAGATGCAAGTACAGGCATTAGAACAAACAAATACCTTTTAGATACTTATCGAAATATGATGCGTCATAACAAGAAAAGTATAGCAGAGAATCATGAGTTACTCTTTATTAGTACCATTCTTCAATTTAAATCTAAAGAATTTGAAAGTGGTTTTGAAGATACTAAATTAATGAAAACCACTAGATTAGTACTTGCATTAGTGATGAATGGTCATGGTTGGACCTATGAGGATGCTTTTGATTATGCAGTTTCTGAAGAAGGAGAAAAACTAATAGATATATGTGACCAATTATCTGAAACAGTAAAAACCAAGTTTTATGATAACATCAATACAGTTGTTTCTAATGTGATACCAGAAGAGGAAGAATAATATATTTATTACATACATAGCTGATAATAACCTATCTAAATGAATTTTAGATAGGTTATTTTTTTGCTTATCAATTTAATTGAAACGCTTAATATAGTTAAAGCGAGTTAAATATGTATTATAATGCAACGCAAAATAAAAATATAGCGTTTCTAAAAACATGATAAGCGACGAAGAATTTAATAACCTTGATACTTACTCGCTTTATCTCAATTAATCTCTAACTGAAACCAGAAGTCTAGAAGTAGGCTTCAATTAAAATTAAAATCAAATGAAAAAATTTGGAATTACAGCTGTTTATTATGCATGTGTGATGGTAATGATTAGCTTTTTCACAACGCTCACCTCTTGTAGTAAAGCAAATGATGAGAACCCAGGTCCTCAACCCGATCCTGTGGAAACTGCAGGTTTCCGAGTAAAACAGGTCATTGTCGATATGACGAATTTTGACGAGGAAATTGATGTAACGAAAGATGAAGTGAGTTTTTATATCTGTAAAGATGTAGAAACCTACGAGAAACAAGTTGTGATTATCGCAGAAGTAAAAGAATTGGAAGAACTAAAGGAAAATGGATTTATTTTAGTCGATTTAGATAAACCAATCATTATCCCACACGACAAACCGTTCTATTGTTTTGGAGAACATTTAGGGTTGGGAGCAGGTAAGATCAGCCCAATTGGTGATTTCAAAATTACTATACCTGAAAATGAAGCATCAGAGATACCGAAAGATAAAATTATAGATGCTCCAGGCCCGATTGGGGTAACAGGCTTCTCTAGACACGAATAATTATTCAGAAAAACTAAAAATCAAACAAATGAAATACTTAATTCACTACTCGATTATTTTACCCATTTTAAGTGTACTTTTTCTTAATTCATTCACCTCAAAAGCAGGTATTCCACCTGTTTATCATCAAATTGAATTAGAGGATAATAGTAACTTTTATACTGTAGAAGCAGAAGGAAATTACCGGGATGTTGGTTTGGCTCATGGGAAAAAGTTCAAAAAAGAAATCCATTATATGCTCAATCGTTTTCGCTTTGAATTAGTGGAACCGATGATGGTTTCAGTAGGCTTGGAAGCCAATTATGAAGCCTACAAAAAGTATTGCTTAGAAAATACTTCCTTTGTTTCTATGATTAAGAAACATACGCCCGGTTTATATCAAGAAGTAAAAGGAATTGCTGACGGAAGCGAACAGGATATAGAAGATATACTTTGTTATAATATTTCCTTTGATGAATTATTCTTGGTATTAGAGGAAATGAGTGGAACCAACCCATCTTTGGTAAAAGGGAATCGTTTAAATGGACATTGTTCTGCAGGTGCTGTTTGGGACAAAGGAATGTCATCGGTTAGCTATACATGCGATTGGGCAAAAACATTTGAAGGAGCACAAGCTTTGATGAAATATAATATTGATGGTAAAGTACTTTTCATCTCTGGCTATGTGGGAACGATCGGGATTCAAGGGATCAACTTGGAGAAAGGATTCTCTTTAAATGCCCACTCAAAATTTGATTTGGCAGGAGACATTAATACCGGATTACCTTCTTTATTTTTTGCTCGAGAACTATTGGAAAGTGAAAGTAAAAAAGCAGCTGTAAAGCGTCTTAAGGAGTTACCAATTGCCGTGGGAATCGGTTATGTTTTAACAGATAAAGATGGTGTGACTGCTTATGAAATAAGTGCCCATCAGAAAACTGAGGTGGTTTGTGGAGACCATTGGTTTGCTATTGCTAATGATATCAGAGCCAATACCGATATGAAACCATCGGTGAGGAATCACTTTAATATCAAGAAAGTAGATTTTGATAATTTCCCTAAAGAGTTTTTGTCACATAACGCCGATTGTATCCAACGTTATGATCTAATTGCAGATTTTGCCAGTCAAACCAACATCAAAAAGGTGGATTGGTTAAAAGTCTTCCAACATTATCCAATCGCCAAAAAAGTAACTATGGATATACCGGTTACTAACTTCTGGATCATTGTAGAATTCGACGACGAATATATCGATATCCAAACCACTCCTTCACACCCGGGAGGCATGGAGTTAGAAACCTATCGAGTAAAATATAATTGATGATGTTATCGACCTATTTACGAAAAAAACACCCCACAATTTGTAGGGTGTTTTTGTATCTCTAGATAAAACTTGTTCTAAGAATTAGTAGTTAATTTATCATTTTCACTTTACGAGAGTTATCAATAATACTTGCTGTTGTTGATAACCCATTTTTTACTGAACTATTATTGTACTATGATTCGTTTGATGTGCAGTGCATCACCTAATTGAATTTTAACGATATACATTCCACTTGATAAGCCCAAAGCATCTACCTTCAACTGATGATGTCCGTTTAATAATTCTTTGTTGATAGGTTGAAGCACTTGCTGTCCGTTTAAATCAAATGCTTGCATAAACACTTTTGAAGGCTGATTTAAGTTGAAATCTATAGTGAACTCATTTGTTACTTGAGTTGGGAATAATGTCAATAATTGATCTTCGAGGTCTAAACTTCCTCCTACCAATCTACTTGATGATGATTCAGGATTAGAGTTATACCAAACGCCATCTTTATACCATCCTTCGCCCGATCTGTTTAAATCAGAAGTTTGGGCTCCACTGCCATTGTGGAATAATAAGTTAGATGAAGTTGCTCCTTCGATAGTGTATGCATACCATCCATTGCCTTCTGAAGTCATTAATTCGCCTGGCCAATTAGAGCTTGCACCATTAGAAGCACCCCAATAATGGATTCTTGTGCTATTACCCCAAGATGATTTATAATGGATCCTTAAACCGTTTCCTGGTTCTGGAGCCACAGGTTCTTGATCGTACCACTGACCATCTTTGTACCATCCATCTTTATCTCTAGTGTAATCATCGGTTTGATTACCATTTCCATCGTGGAATAATAAGTTGGTAGAAACCACTTCGATTGGGAATTCATATACAAACCAACCGTTTTCCTGAGTCATGGTTGCTCCAGGCCAATTTGTACTTGCTACACTACCTACAGGAGATGCACCCCAGTGGTGAATCATATTATAACCTTGGACGTATACTTTAAATCCTCCTTCAGGAGTAGGAGATGGAGTTACTGAGAAAGTAGCAGTTTGAACATCAGAAGAATTATCTGAAGCATCCATTGCATAATAATCTACAGTTGCATCTGCATCTAAAGTAAAAGTTGTTGTTGAAATTGCCGTTTGATTTGTTCCGCCATTGATAGAATAATAAATTACTGGGGAAGCATCTCTATCATCAGTAGCACTAATAGTGACTTGAACCTCGTCAAGATAATCGCCTCCGTTTGGAGAAATTGAAACTACAGGTGCAACTGTATCTGGTGTAGGTGGAAGTGGTTCATCAATCCAACCGTTATCATACCATACATTACCACATATATTTTCTTCATCTCCGGTTATTTTACTACCATTTTCTAAAAGAATTAGGTTAGTACAAGAACCGTTTATGGTGTATTCATAGAATCCATCATATGCAGAAGATACTTGCATATTTTCGCCTGGCCAGGTAGTTGTATCGTCTCCATCAGTTACTGCCCAGAAGTAAATACTAGGAGTACCGCCATTTGGAGGCTTAAAGTAAACAGTCATGCTTGCAGCCTCATTGAACGTATATGTACCTTCTACCACATCAGAAGATCCATTTTGATCGATCGCTACTGCTTTTACCACAACTGTTTCTCCAGCCTGTCCACACACTTCAAACTCACCATTATATCTTGTAGATTGATCCGTTGGGATATCACCATTTGTAGTATAATAGATATCGCCACTGCTTGTTGATAAGTTGATATTTGCACATCCACCAGGGAAGTTACCGCTAGGAGTATTTAATGTTAGAGTAGGTAAAGTAACCACAGTTCCTTGATCCCAAATAGCATATCCAGGACCAGAAGCCTTTAAGTTCCATCCATTTCCAGGAGACCAGTTGCCTCCACCGATCTTCATGGCTACTTTACCATCTATAATCGCAGCGTAATAATTATTATCGTTTGTACCTTCTACTTGTACATAACTTGTATTTGTAATTCCATTTGCCTTACGGATAGCAATCATTTCTTTTAGTGCATCCTGAATCCCGTAATTAAAGTAATGAGAATAGAATACTACAGGAACTCCTGGGTGAGTTAGGATATAAGCATATCCCTGTAAAAGCTGAGAGTTATCCGAAGGATTGTTAGGGAATGAATTGTCGCCATATTCTGATCTTACTGGCTCAGTATCGTGATTTTCTAAGAAAGAAACCGCTTGTGAACCATGAGTGCCTAATAAACTTGGTAAACCGTTCAAATAATTGTAGTTACCTCTCACAGCATCATGTAAAGTATACTTCAAAGGAAAATCAAATGCTGATGAAGTATTTTGAGCTCCATTTAACCATCCTACAATTTCATCATAAGGTTTCCATTGCTCACCAATTGAAATGTAAGGACTTGTGTGATTGTTGTATTCAGCAAAATAATAAGCATTGAAACCATGAACAAAGTCATATCTCCAACCATCAAATCCCACGTCATTTTTTAACCATGTCATCCACTTTTTGATTTCGTCTCGAACAGTGAATGAGTTGTGGTTTAGATCTCGAGCAGCTTCGTATTGTGTACCCGAATCATTATCGCCACAGGCAGCACCTTGTTCGGTACTATTTGATGCCCAATTGACTTCATCATCAGAACAAATAGAAGAACACCCACCAAGAGAAGGTTCCGTAAAATCGGCCCAACCTGTTGTACCCACTCTGTGGTTAATTACGATATCAGCGATAGCTTGAACGTTGTTATTACCTAGATTTTGCACCAAAGTTCTTAGCTCAGCTTCTGTTCCGTAGTTAGAGTTTAAATCATACCATTTCCTAGGTAGATAACCCGCGCGGTCGGCAGCATCAGAGGGAGGTGGAAGCCATACGGCATCAAACCCTGCATCTGAGATTTCTTCTACTTTACTGTTTAGATTTTGCC
The DNA here is from genome assembly GCF_001682195.2 of Flammeovirga sp. MY04. NCBI lineage: Bacteria > Pseudomonadati > Bacteroidota > Cytophagia > Cytophagales > Flammeovirgaceae > Flammeovirga > Flammeovirga sp. MY04. The sequence continues at coordinate 1,875,822 of NZ_CP003561.2, read as the reverse complement.
ACCAATCTTTCTTAGTAGCATCAGCAGCTTCCCAATGGAAACCCTGTAAAAGGACATCACTTCTGTTGCCTTGTTGTGCGAACGAACTGAAGGATGTAAAAAATAGTATAGCTCCAATAATGGACAAAGAGCGTAGTAGATGTTTTTTCATTTCAATTAAAAAAAAGTAAGTAATAATAGACTCATTTAGTTTATCAGATGATGTAAATAAGTAGTTCATCTGAGCTGGTGTTACAATGTTACGACAAGGTTAAGTGTTAATCGTACCATTATCTATTTTCTTAGGTTTAATAAGTTTCGGGTCGTACCAATTCATATATTGGTACTTTGTAAGTAATTGATAATAAATAGTATATATGTAATATACTCAAAGTGTTAATACAGGGAAGTTCTTGTAATTTTTCTATCTTAATGGTTAGATTGCTTATTCATTTAACATCAAAAATATTTATACCTTGAAATTATCATTACCCACTCATCCAAAAATATTTATTCTTGTGTTTCTTATTTTATCTGCTTGTACTTCAGATGAAAACATTGATGGGTTTTTTCCACGAGAAATCACTTTTGATATGATTATCATTTCGGAGGATACTGAAATGAATACGAACGTAACAGGTGAACATATCCTTATTCAAGATAGCAGTACACTTACTGTAAATAGCGGTCACTTTAATAATTGTGTTATTGAAATTGAACCGGGTTCTCATTTAAGTTGTGCTAACGATGTCTTGTTTTTAAATAATACTCAAGTAGTTGCTCCTGGAGATGATGCAGTTTGTACAGAACAAGATGGCACAACCATTAAATATGAAAACAATCAATATTATATAGAAGAAGCTGGATGTTATAGTGATGCTGATTTACCAATTGAGTTGATTTACTTTACAGCAGCATTACTTACAGACAGCGTATCTTTAGAATGGGCAACAGCAACAGAAATCAACACAGATTATTTTGATGTCGAAAGATCCATTGATAAACTCAATTGGACGCAGATTGCTAAAATCGATGCAGCAGGGAACTCTAATGTGAAAATTGAATATGATTACATCGATAACAATCTACCTGATGCAAGTTTAGTAGTATACTACCGTCTGAAACAAGTGGATTTAGATGGTATTTTTCAATATTATGGAACCGTTGGAGTAAAATTAGGTGATGATGCAGAAAGTGATGTGATTATTTATCCTAACCCCATTAACTATGGTGAAAACCTGAATATAGTTTCTACTTATGATGACATGGAGGTAAAAATATATGATAGTGTAGGTCGTGAGTTTTTCTCAAAAAGTTACAAAACTAACTTAGCTAGTATACCTATGTACTTTGGTACAGGCCTTTTGATTGTGGAAGTGACCTCTGGATCGAGATCGGTGACTGAGAAAATTGTGGTGCAATAGGGGGGAAGAAAATGAAAAATTAAAAGTTAAAAATGAAAAACGGGAAATGTGGGGTGAGGTAAGAAGTAAGAGGTAAGAAGTAATCAAATAACATTGTTTACATATTGATTTAGGGGTTTATTCATGCTTTCCCCCTTTTGGTAATGAAAGTCTACTATGACAATCATTATTCAAAAGAAAAAGATGAAAAATTTAATACTATTATCCCTGTTTGTGTTTGTTAGCTTGGCTGGGTGTACCTCTTCAAATGAAGAAAATAATTTGGGGTTCGAAGCTATTGAAAGTTCAAACCTTAAGAAAGAATTTATATTTGATGAGGTTATTGATTACGATTTAATAGATGCAGATATAAAGATAAGAGGAGCTAATATCACGTTTAGAGGAAAAAACATCATCAATTCGAAGATTCAGATTAAAAATGATGGATCTTTTACTTTTGATAATGAAGAAATCACTATAAAAGGCAATCTTTTTCAAATGAATGCGAATGGTCTTATATGCTTTACAGATAAGAATATTACACTTAAAACAGATTATGAAACGATTACTCATAAATCAGAATGGTGCTACCATAAAGCTGATTTACCAGTAACAATGATCTTTTTTAAATCTTCAAAACAAGGAAATAATATTCAATTAAAGTGGGCCACTGCCACAGAGGAAAATTCAGACTTTTTTGAAGTTCAAAGATCGTTTGATATGATCAATTGGGAAACTATTGATCGAGTGAAGGCAGCTGGAAATTCTAATACAAGAAAAGATTATTCCTTCTTAGACGATAAAATTCCTGAAGTATCAAGAGTAGTTTATCATAGATTGAAACAAGTTGATTTAGATGGAGCATCTATGTTTTATGGACCAGTAGCCGTAAAAATGGGATCGACCGAAGAAGAGGTGACTATTTATCCCAACCCTGTAGCATTTGGAAAGAATTTAAAAGTGGTGAGTACATACGATCACATGAAAGTACGTATTTTCGATGTAAGTGGAAGGACTTATTATAATGAAACGATATTATCGAATTTAACATCAATTCCAATGAATTATGGGAAAGGTGTTTTATTTGTAGAAGTACAAAACGGAGCTGTAAAAACCACAAAGAAAATAATAGTTCATTAATCGAATGAATAAATGAATAGTGAAAAACGGTAAAAGGAGGATCGCTCTTCACTCATCGCTTTTCACTATTCACTAAAAAAAACTTATTACGTTTTTCATTTTTAACTTTTAATTTTTCATTTTCTATATTTCTTAGGCGCCACCCCAAAGTTTTTTTTAAACGCTTTCGAAAAATGGTTAGGGTTCGCGAAGCCCAGAGAGTAGGCAATGTCTGTGAGTGAGTTATTAGGATCTTGCAGCATTTTTTTTGCCTGTAACAATCTACTTTGAAGCACAAATTGATGTGGAGGATAGCCAAAAGCAGCCTTAAAGTGGTTTCTTAATTTTTGGGGGCTGATACCGTACTTTTCGCAAATCATTTCGGTACTAATTTGTTGATCCAAATTATCGAGTAGATAATCTTTAATTTGGAACATCAGTTTAGAATCTACTTTAAAGTTGGCAAACCCATCATTATCCATTCTTGTTTCCAATTGCATAAAAAACAGAGTAAACAATTGAATTGAATATCCTAACGTTAAACCTATACGCCCCATATCGGTTTCTTGTAAATCGAATATTTTTTCAATTAGTTCTTCCATTTCTAAAGTGAGAAGCTCATAAAAAAATAAAGGTTTATTATTGACCATCGCTTCCACGAATTTTGGAAATCGATTTCTCGTAATCTTATTAATATCCTCAATTTTTACTCTGATATTAATAAAATGTATCAATTGGTCTTTTGGAATGAAGGATCTTTGAAGTTTATTATTAAAGAATAACATTGCACCGTTGGCTTTTTGATTCTTTATTTTAATAATATCTTTTTCATCATCATAAGACGATAATTCTTTGCCAAATCTTAGGATAAGTGTTTTATCAGATGATTCCTCTTCTTCAAGAATCATATCGATAGGTAAGAAAGCTTTAGTAACACCTACCTCTACTTCGGTTAGATCTGGATAAATCTGCGAATTGATAAAATAATCACCCTCTTCATAAAGAAAATGATACCCATCAAAAGAAGCTGAAGTAAATTGTTCATTAATTAACCGTAATGTCTCTTCCGAACTTTTATGTCCACTAGCGGTAGTTCTAAATATCTTATCCATAAATATGTGGTTTTTGACCTAAAATAAATCAAATATGACCAATAAAACAAAATAATTAAGAAGATATTTGTAATATCAAAACTTGATTACAGAATTAAAAGAATTCTCATATGCCGATTGCTATAATAACCCAGTCTATAATTTCTGCCATTTCTATCCCGACAGAAGCAGATAATATTAATATTCACCTTCAAAATGGTGACGTTGTTTCTATTACAAAGTCGGAATGGAAAAAAGGTAAAAAAGAGTCAGACGAAAATAAGATTGTTTACTATAGAAATAAAGAAAAACATGAAATTTTGAAGTCTGATATTGATCATGTGCGTTATGAATCTTTAGATACATACGACAAGACAGCAGATTTTATGGAAGAATATGCAAAAATTGAAGAAATAGACGAAGATGTTTTAAAGTATTACAATACTAAAAGACATAAAAAGTCGAGGACTTCTCAAACCTTTGCAGTGGGAGCAGGCACAATTGGATTATTAGTTAATCCGTGGTTCTTAGCGGTAACACCTTTACCTTGGTCACAAGCGGTAGGTACAATGAAAGATGTAGATTATCAGTATTGTGTCAAAGGAAAGGAGTGGAAAGAACTTAAAAAAGAAAGGAAATTATACGTTAAAGCCTTAAAAGAAAAGGCTAAGATGGAAAAAGATAATCGAAACAGTTAATGCAGAGAAGGTGTTTACTCCTCTACACCTTATCAATTTATTATCCGAAAGCACACTCAAATATTGGGTGTGCTTTTTTATGTTTTTATTCTTTAAAAAATAGTTAATTATTAAACGATAATGATGTTTAAACCAAAGATTTAAACTAGATTTGACATTATTATTATCAATGAAAAACTAAACGATAAAGACAAAATCAAATAACCTAATCAAATAGAATACGCGTCTTTGTTGTGACTAAACAAACTCTAATCTCTTAGAGGAAAACAATTATTATGAGGAAACTTAACCAAAAGAGATTTTGTCTCTTAGGGTTACTTTTTATTTTTCTATCCTGTGCGAAAACTGAATGGCTAAATAGCCGTCAAGGTTCTGTATCACTGAATATTATTCAGGATAAAGAAAGTAATCAAAGACAAACTCCAGATCTTTCAATCCAATCATTTACTATCAACATTTTGGACGATCAAGACGAAATTGTGCGAAGTTTCGATCGGTATGATCAAGTAGATGAGCAAATTTATTTATCAGTAGGACAGTATAAAGTCCATGCTTTTTCGGAAGTTATGGAAGAGGCAGCTTTCGATATGCCAACCTACGAAGGCTTTAAATCATTTAATATAAATGATTTAAGCAATACACAAGTAAACGTTGTGTGTACTCTTTCCAATGTTAAAGTATCAACAACTTTTTCTGACAATTTTAAGGAGATTTTTCCAAAAGCCTATGTTGTTGTTCAAAATGAAAGCGGAGCACTTACCTTTTCTAACGAGGAAAGCAGAAGCGGATATTTTGATGTAAGCAGCATGCTTGTAACAGTCTACACCATCAACGATGAGGACAAAGAAAGAGTGCTTTTAACTTATCGAGTGGACGATGTAGCCGCTAGAGATCATCTGATTTTTAATTTCAATACCGAAGAAGGTGATACAGGTATTGATATTGAAGTAGATGAATCGACAGACTACAAAGAAATTCACTTTACCATTCCGCAAGATTGGTTAGAAATGGATCTTCCAACAATGGATTCTGATACTGATCTTGAAGCACCGATTGAATTTGTGGAAGGTACTACTACACCTTTGGACCTAACTTTCGAAGTTCCAGGAAGTATCACTCAATTGATCATGGTGGTTGATGATCCTGAAATGCTAAAAACAGGATGGCCGAAGATGATTAATTTCGCTGACTTGTCGGAAAGTGAGAAAACGTTTTTGGTAGGAAAGGGAATCACTTATTCGGATAAAATCCTTGGGGAAACATCAGCTAGTATTTCTTTAACAGAAGGTTTAAAGTACTTCTTATCTGACGAGAATCAATCAAAAGATTATCAAATACACTTTCTGATTCAGGATTATTTCTTTCCAGAGGTAGATTTACCTGTAGATATAAAAGTGAATCCAGCGGTACTTCATGCATCTATCAACAGTTACGAAACATGGTCCTATTCTACAGATATTCATGTAAATGTTGAAGAAGGAAATCCAGATTTTGTGGGCATCGCTTATAAAGAAAAATCAGGTGATGTTTGGTTAAAGAATACCACTCCGATCAGTCAAATTGATAAGGATTTGGTATTTAATGTTGCCGGTCTAAAAGATAATGTGGAGTATGAATTTAAAGCGGTGCAAAACTTAAATAGTTCTAGCATTGCTGAAGTTAAAACGGAAGAAGCTTTAGCAATTCCTAATCAAGATTTTGAGGAGTGGGTGGTCGAAAAATTAAGTACAGGACCGTTTTCATATAGTTTATACTTGCATCATCCTTGGGGAGATAAATCAAATAGCCCATGGGCAACGATTAATGAAATCACTACTGAACATAATGGATGGTGGACGTATGCATATAATTCTTTGTCAAATACTGTGAGGGATGAAGATCGCCACTCAGGTAATTATAGTGCAAAACTATCTACTGTTGGCTATGGGTATGGAAGTACGAATGCAGGTGGTGCAAGTGTTGTTAAAAAGAGAGCAGCAGCCGAATTGTTTTTAGGAGATTTCAATGCATCATCGAAAACGAGGACTTATGGTATTCCTTTCGCTTCAAGGCCAATTGCACTAAAAGGATTTTTTAAGTACCAGCCTTATAAAGAAGATCAGTTCATTATCGAAGTTTCAGTGGAAAATAGAGATGGAGGTAATGTTACGGTCTTGGATCATAAAGAATTTATTAATGGAGATAATCAAAATCAATTTAAGGAATTCAATATCCCAATTGATTATACTCAGCCTTTTAAGGCGACACACTTAACGATTAATATTAAATCAACTACAAAACCTGAAGGAGAACTAGAAACGGAGCCAAGAGATGGTAAACATTTGGGTAGTGAACTTTGGGTTGATCAATTATCATTCGAATACAAATAAGATAACAATGAAAACTAAACATATTATTACCTATATCATTAGCATTTTTTTAGCATCATCTATTTTTTCATGTAGGATGATGTCGTCAGAAGATTTAGATATTGGTTACAAAAAAGGAGAAGTAGCTTTTACTATTGAAGGTGATGATTCCTTAATTCCTGTTACCTATGCAAGGACAAAGGGAACAATGGATATTAGCGATTACTGTGTGGAAATTAGAAATGAGAATGGTGTTTTGGTAAAGTATTTTGAGAAATTCTCAGAGATGCCCGCTCGACTTGATATGAAAATTGGGCAATATTCTATCAAAGCATTATCGCATTTAAAACAAGAAAATGCCGCTTTTGATGCACCCTATTACGAAGGTGCAACTACATTCGAGGTAAAAGAAGGCGAAACTTCAGATGTAGAAGTAACATGTACTTTATCGAATATGAAGGTGAGTGTGAATTACGATCCAACTTTCGAAACTTACTTTAAGGATTATCATGTGGTTGTTTCTAACGGTATGAAATTAGGAATGTTGGACTTCACAAAAGCCGAAATTCGTCCAGGTTACTTTCAAGTAAATCCTTTGGAATTAGAAATGACAGTCACCACTCGTGATGATCAAACGTTCTCTAAAACTTTTACCATTAAAGATGTCGCAGCTAGAGATCATCATCAGATTACTTTTTCCCCACAAGTGGGTGATGGCGGTATCTCAATTGAAATTGATGATACAACAAACGATAAAGAAATCGATTTAGACGTACCTAACGAAGATCTTGATCCAGATGCAATCATTAGTATTGAAGGTGACGGTTTTGATATTGATCAGGTATTGGAAATTTCTGAAGGAAATGAACCTGCAGTTGTTTTAAATATTGAAGCGGGTAATGGTATTGATGCTTTAAAAATCAGAATTGAATCGGATATTCTTACTCCGGAAGAATTAGAAAGTGTGGGCTTAGTAGAAGAGTTTGATATTGCCAATACTGACCCTGATTCGGAATTGGGACAAGCACTAAAAGCTTTAGGTTTTATTGGTGATACACCGATCAAAAATCAAAAAGAAATTCAGTTCGATTTAACTGAGTTCATGCCTCTTTTAACCATGCTTGGGACAGACGAAACACATCATTTCCATGTCACTTTAATTGATAATTATGGAAAAGAAGAAGTAAAAACACTAACAGTTAACGTCATTCCATAATCATGAAAAGATATAATTTAAAGTCTTTATGGCTGCTCTTTATCGTCTTTTTGATGTGGAGTTGCCATAAGAAAGACGATGAACAACTAGCAGAAGGAACGCTCTCTTTAGAAATTAGTAGACAAGCAGTGATAGAGGAAATGTCATCTGCAAGAACGAATGTCGAACATTTTAATATCAGTATCTATAATCAAAGAGATGAGCTTATTCATTACTTCGAAAGATATGATGAAATGCCATCCGATTTGCCTCTAAGAGAAGGGACTTACTTGATTAAAGTAGCTTCCGGAGAAGATGTCCCGGCAGCCTTTGATCATGCTATTTATAGAGGAGAAACTGAGTTTACTATCAAAGGAAATCAAAAAAACACAGTGAGTGTGGTATGTACTCAGACTAACGTAAAAGTTACGGTGGGTTATACCGATTTTATTAAGAAAGGGTTCAAAGATTTTTCAGTGGAGGTACATACTGAGGAAGGAAACTTACTTTTTGAAAAAGAAGAAGAGAAAGCAGGTTACTTTAAAATAACTCCAGATTCGACGCTTCATTTCACAATCAATGTCACCAACCTTCAAGGGAATGAATTCTCTAGAAGTATGCTCATTGAGGATATTAAGCCAAGGGAACATTATCATGTAGTGTTTGATTTGGAAGGTATCGGTGGGTCGGCCAACATCAATATTAAAGTGGATGAATCGACCAATGATAAAAAGTGGGATTTTGAAATGCCTATCAACCCGAATCATATTCCTGTAATTACGAGTGAGCAATTCGATTTTGATAATCCACCTAACATTAGATACTCTGATGGAATGGAGTTGATCTTAAAGGTAGATGCTTCTGTTGATTTATCTTCTGTGATGTGGACATCAGAAAGTACTTACTTTACAGATCAAGGTTTACCGAAACAATTTGATATACTTCATCCGACTCAGGAACAATTACAAATTTTAAATGCATTAGGTGTAGTTGTCTCGACTGTAGGTAATGAAGTGAACATCAGTTTATCTGAGTTGACAAAGAAGTTACCTACCAATAGTACTCAGCCACTTATTCATGAAATTGAATGGAAGGCAAGTAACCAAGAAGGCATCAATTATATTGTAAAAACGCCTTTGAGAGTCATTCCTTTAGGTAAAAATGTGAGAACATTATCTGTGGATGCATGGTCTAAATTTGCCTATTTATATGGAGAATATAATGACCTAGAAACCTCTGAAATTGTTTTCCAATATAGAAAAGTGGGAGCTATAGATTGGGAAATAATCAATGCAATTGATGTAGAAAACGATCACTTGTACTCCGCTCAAATTTTAGGTTTGGATCACAATACAGATTATGAATTTAGAGCATACAGTTCTGAAGAAGTGGTTGGAGAAGTGAAACAGTTTACAACTGAAGAAATAGTCCCTGTGCCATATATCGATTTCCAAACGTGGTTCCAAGTAGGATCGGGAAATAGCTATTATCAATTACCAGGAAATAGTTTAAGTGATTCTCCATGGAGATCGGGAGATAAGGGTGCAGCAGACCTTACTTTTTCACAGTATATGAAAACGGTATTGCCAAAACCATCCATGGAAAATCCTGAGTTTGTTCGTTTAGAAACTAACGAAGCTATGGGCTTCAAAGCTGCAGGTTCTTTATTCTTAGGGGATATTCAAGGAAGCGGATTAAGTACCGTGAAAATCAATTTTGGTATTCCATTTACCTCAAGACCAACCAAGTTTAGTTTCGACTATCAATACAACCCTTTGATGTATGATGGTAAAATGGACGAGTTGGAAGCCTATTTAATTCTTCAAGTAAGAGAGGGTGATAAACGTTATCGCTTAGCCACTGCTTGGTTACGATCGGATGAACAGAAAACAGAATGGACTACTGCAGATTTAGAGGTGGTTTACGGATATGATAGTTCTTTAGAAAATTACATGTTACCAAAAAGCAATTTTGTAGAGAATCCAGAAGAAGGATTCTATCCTGATGTAAATGCTAAACCAACACATTTACTGATTGTATTTTCTTCTTCGGCACACGGGGCAGATAAAAAATCTGCAGCCAAAGGAACTATATTCGACATTAAAAATCTAAATATAGGATACGAAAAATAATTTATCAGAGTTAGTGGAGAGGCTGTATTTTGATTCCTGGGTTATTGATACGAGGAATTTTAGACAGCCCACCTACTGATGATGATGGGTGAACAACAAACAATTAAATCAAATTTTAACTTACAATGAATTTTAAATTCTTAAGAGTACTGAGCGTACTTTTACTCATTTGCTTTTATCAGAATGGATACGCCCAAGAGGATAAAGTAAAAAGGAGCGAAATGTTCGATCGTGGAATCGTAAACCGTACCTTCATCCCCAAAGGTCAGTGGTTAGTAGGATCCACGTTTAATTATTCAGAGCACGACAATAACAACTACAAATTTCTAATTATGGAAGATTGGGATGGTAGTGGTTATAACTTTCAGGTAAGCCCATTCTTTGCTTATTTCCTTAAGGATAACTTTGCCATAGGTGGTCGTTTTACCTATAAAAGAAGCAACCTTGATATTGATCAAATGAATATTGTTATCGACGATGATTTGTCGTTTAATATTAATGGTGCTCACCAAATTTCACACAACTTTTATTCTACATTTTTTATCAGAAACTATATCCCTTTAGGGAACAGTACACGATTTGGTTTATTTAACGAGGTGAGATTATCCTATGGATATGGTCAGTCGAAAGAAATGACGATTGGAAGTACCCCTGCAGAAACACATGGCGTTTACTCAACCATTAACGAGTTAAATATTGGTGTAGCACCCGGTATGGTAGCTTTCATTAATGATATGGTTGCATTAGAGGTGTCGATTGGTGTTTTGGGCTTCTCGAACAAATGGATTAAACAAGTGGAAAATCAAGTAGAAGAGGGCGATAGAAGAATAAACAAAGCAAACTTTAATATCGACATCTTCTCATTAAATATTGGCTTAGCATTCTACCTATAAATCAATGAAAAAATTATATAGATTAACCGTACTGACCGTTGTTTTTTTGGTCACATCTTGTATCGAAAACGATATTCCATATCCAACTATTTTTGGAGAGTTTCTTCACTTTACTGTCGAAGGTCAAATTGGAGCAACACTAATTTCACCAGAGGAGCAAAAGGTAGTTATACGTGTTCCTGACGACATGGATCTCACTAATATTACGGTAGATAGTGTGGCCATTACGGAAGGAGCCACAGTAAGTCCTAATCCATTGGAGGTAACAGACTTTTCTCAAAAAGTAGTTTTTAAAATCGATACTTACCAAGAATATTTCTGGGAAGTGTTCGTAGAAACTGCAGCAGAAGAAGTGAATGTAACACAGTTCGAAATTGAAGGTCAGATTGAATCAGTAGTTAACGATGGAAGTAAAACCATTAGAGTAACTATGCCAACAGGAACTGATTTAAGTGATCTAATTATTACATCTTTTGAATACACTCCAACCACTGCATCTGTCAGCCCAGATCCATCTGTAACACATGACTTTTCAGGTCCTGTGACTTTCACTTTCAATAATGAAGAGGTTTGGACAGTCAATGTACTTCATGATGGAGAAGTGATTGAGGGTGATCAAGTACCATATTCTGATTTCCAAACTTGGTTCAAAGAAGGAACAGATGATAACTCCTTCTATCTTCCTGGTCAATCTCTAAATGAAGAAATTTGGAGATCAGGTGATAAAGGTGCTGCAGACTTGATAATTAAAACATATCCACAAACTGTATTGCCTTATCCATCAATGGATGCACCTGAATATGCTGTTCTAGAAACAAAAACTGCTGTAGGTGTAATTGCTGCAGGTTCACTTTTTGTAGGCGATATTCAAGGTAGTGGCTTGGCAGATGTTAGAACAGATTTTGGTATTCCGTTTACTGATCGTCCTGTATCTTTTACAACAGATATTCAATACCAACCGAAAACATACGGAGATAATATCATAGATAAATGTGATGTCTATGTGATCCTTCAGGTAAGAGAAGGTAGCGGTGATGACGAAAAGCGTTATCGTTTAGCGACAGGTTGGTTCCGTTCTGACGAAAATATGAGTGATTTTAAAACGTTGGATATCCCAATGTTGTATGGTAATCACTCATCTTTAGAAACATTCATGATGCCAAGTGCATCTAATGCTGAAATGCCAGAACAAGGCTTCTATGAAGATCCAACGGCTAACCCTACACACATTATTATTGTATTTGCTTCTTCGGCTGATGGAGCAAACTTTAATGGTGGAGTGGGTTCTAAGTTGAAAGTGAAAGGTATTGAGCTAAATTATTAATCAATTTATCTCTTACATATTTGATAAAGAAAGCAGCCTTCGGGTTGCTTTTTTTCGACTAACAACACCAAACCTCACTAATCAAAATCATTGTTAGAACTCTCTAACTCCATTAATTTTATAAAAATTTACAGCTGAACTTCATTCCGTTAAACTTAAAGCCTAATATCTATCAAAAACTAAACGAATGAAGAAACTAAATCTTTTTAGTATTGCAATATTTGCCGTGCTAATGTCCTGTAACAGAGAAGCCAAAGAAGGATCAGTTGACAAACAATTATTATTCGAATATTCAGAAAACATTACTGATGCTCTCTCATGTGGTGGTTCGAATTTGAAACTTTACTCAGACAATACCTTTGAACTTAATTATGTATCAAGTGTGTATTTGGAGGAGGATAAAGCAGAATTTGAATTATTAATTGATAATTTCAAAGGGACGTATCAAAAAGAGGAGAACAAGGTCACTGTTCAAATCATAGAAGACGAATACACTCTGTACAAGGGAGGTGTTGTTGAGAACTCTGGAAATAGAACGTTCGAAGATATCGGAAAAGAAGTCATCTTTTTGAATAAATACATCAATGGAGCAACCAATTTTGATGATTGTATCGATGATTACTTTATTCTAACAAAGTAAAAATAATGGGGAGTTTAATGATACTCCCCCTCTTCACGGTCTCTTTCACCAATTTCAATATTAATCACTTTGAGGTGACTATAAGTAGGTCTTCCAGGTATATTGGCCTCAGCAATAATATCATTTACATAGTAAAAACCGTCTTTATTTTTTTTGTAGGTCACTGATAAATTACTGAAAGAGAGAGGTTCTAATGGATATTTTTGGAAGGGGTAATAATGTTGCAACCTCTCTACATCGTGAACGACTGAATACTCTACTTTTGTAATGGCGTGATCGTCTGCATTTATATAAATTGTGCCATAAAAAGTTTTCGGTTCTAGAATAACTGTACTTCTAAAACTGTTTTCTTCAGTATAAAACTTTAAGACATACACTTCTTTTCCATCGATAAAAATAACATCAGAAAATTCGAAATCGTATTTACCGAACTTACTCATATTTAGGAAATTGTTATGCCTGACATTAACGATATCATAGCCTATTAAATAATTTCCATATTGGGCAAGATTCATTTTCTTCTCATCTAACTTTGTTAAAATCAAAGGCTTATTTTCTATGGAATTAATTGGGCAAGAAGAAGCTTCTAAAACTTTTCTAAAACCTGTATATCGTATAGGAAACATCATCTCCGACTTGTATCCGTTTTTATCGTAGACTTCAAAATTTATTTTATAGAAGGAAGTCGTTCCATCTTTTAGGTAGGTATGAATAAATTCATTATCAAAGTATTTGGTAAACGGTCCCTGATAATAATTTTTTGGAATTGATTTGATGACCTTCTTTAAAATACTCTTAGCTGTTAAAGGTTCACTTGATATAGTTAAAGTCGACATTTCATCTACTTTTTGATGAAGAAAAACTTCTATATCCCTATCCGAGGGAGCAATTTTAATAGTTTCATAACCAATAGAAGAAATGATAATGGAATCTTGAGGTGAAGGGATGGCGATATCAAATTTTCCGTTCATATCTGTGGCAGTACCTCTTTTGGAATTGGTCGTCACAACACTCACAGAAGGGAGTACTTTCTTTGTTTTTTCATCGTATACAATACCAATCTGATTTCTAATGGACTTTTTATCTTTTAAATAGATGGTTGGTATAACAACTTCCTCTGTATTCTCTAATTGGAAAGAGTAGGTCGTTTTTAAAGAATCGTTTTGCAATTCTACCGGCTTAATTAATAAACTCTCTCCACAATCATATTCCTTATGTTTTGCCAATTTGAGTTGATCGACAAAGAACATTCCATCAAAAGCTTGTGACCAATCTGCTGTGAGTGGTTTTACATCTTTTGGTTCATCATAACTAATTGCGGTACTGCTTATTTCTTCAGAAGTATGTAATGGATAAAATCCATATTTATTTCCTGTTGCATAAAACTCTTCTTCGATAGTTTCAAATCGATCTACATCTTTAATTTTTCCTGTAAATGCCAAAACATAGGCAGCATCTCCTAATTCATTTTTAATGTAACTACCCAAAGGATAGAATTCGTCTAACTCCTCGTTGTACCCTTCTAATCTCCCCATAATATGCCCGGTGGCTCCCCAAACGATCATTTTCTTATTTGGGTATTTGTTCAAAAGATAGAGCATATTTTCTCCCATCAATCGGTCTCTGATATTACTGTCTTTTGCCTTGAATTCCTCTTTCGTTTTTTGACCTGGTTTATTGTAATAATAGTCTTTCGCTGTTTCTATCAAAAAGTATAAAGTCTGTACAAATCGTCTTTTTGAGGGGAAGAGGATTTATCTACTTTTTCTTTTAATTGATTCGTAATTTCGATAAAACGATCAATGTCAAAGGTGGAAGGCAAATTATATTCATAGATATGAACCATGAAATCATTCCATTCCTCAAAGCTCAAATCATTATCAAAATAAGGTAAGAAATCCTCTCTTAAGTATGTTACTACATAATAACCACTTAACTGATTATCCATTCCTAAGACTTTAATAGAATCATATTTCTCGGCTACATAATCCATAAAAGGATGAAACTCTTCGTTCCCATGCCATATCTGGAAAATACTATTTGTATAAGCAAACTTAACACTCTCACCTTCTTGTATTGCTTGATGTGATTTATTTAAATCATAAAAACCACTTTCGAATACAACAATATCAAACCCTATTGTTTCATGGAGCATTTTCATGACTTCAAATTTTGCTGAAAATACATTGCCATGAATGTGATCAGGTTCACCCAATAGTACCACACGAGCATCTCCAATATCCTCCTTCAAAACATCAAATTGATGATAATCGAGGGTATCGAAATAGAAAAAATCGTGTTTATTTTGAGCATTTGATTTTAAAAAAATAAGAAACAATAAGGGGAAAAAGAGAATAGTCTTTTGCATGGTAGAAATAGAAAGAGTTTTAGTTTGATAATCAAAGTAATGCAATAATACAAAAAACAATTATTTAAACCTCTATCAGAAATACACAACCCATTGAAAAACCAAATCCCTATATGTATTAGGATTCATTATCAGAATAATCTGAACTCTTTTTTATTTTTATCGTAACAATTCAAACGATTGAACAAATTATCATTACTATTATATGAGGAGAATAACTACGGGTTCAGCAAAACTGTTATTGCTATTATTTCTATTATGGGGAAGCACCCAAAAAGCAGAGGCACAGGTGACCATTTTTCAATTGGCAGGATGGGATCAATCCTATGAGTTTTCTGCATGGCAACAATTAGGGAAGAGTGATTCTAGGCACTTTCTAAACGTCCGTTTTGGTGTAAACGATTGGATGTCGCCAGTAAACCCGACCACAGATACACAAAATCCAGCAATGAAAGGAAACTATTCTTTTTCATTGGGTTATGGGTATCAAGTATCGGATAAAATTTTGCCCTATTTAACGATTAGAAAAGATTTAAACCGCTTAGAAAATATTGGTTTTGTCTCTGGAGTAGATATTCAGACCAACAACCGATTTAATTATACGGTAGGTTTTACAAGCACTTACGATGTGATGAAAGATTGGAACAGGAGTAATGCTTGGATAGATATTTATTATGCAATAGGTAATCGAGGATGGAAAGTCGGTATGGAAACCGCAGTGACAGTGACCGGTGAAGTTGGTTTTTTATGGATGATTAATAAATCAATTAACTGGTCTAAAAAGTAACAATGAGGAAAATTATGTTGTAGGATCACATCATTGTGTCGCTACTATGAACAACCTAGATTAACTATATGCTTGGTCCCCCATAACACACTTTGGGGGACATTTTTATGCTTAAAATTGATCAAATGATCTTTATAATATTTTGAGTAAGCCCATTAATTGGTCACGGTACTTTTTCCCGATGGGAATATATTCTCCATCAATTAAAACATGATTGTCTTCAATCCCTTCGATTGATTCTAGATTAACAATGTAGGAACGGTGCACTCTAAAGAATGCGTCTTTTGATAATTTTTCTTCTAAAGACTTTAAGGAATAATTTACTAAAAACTGACCTTCTTTCGTCACAATCAAAGCATAGATATCATTCGCTTTTATCACTTTGATATCGTTGACGATAATCTTCAACAAACGATTTTTTGATTTCACAAAAATAGCATCATCTAACTCAAAAGTAGAGGTGCTGGAAGAGATTTCTTCGTGAGTAACATGTTCTAATTGTTGTATGGCCAATTCTATACTCGAACGTAAAATATTCTTATCAATAGGCTTTCTTAAAAATGCAGAAGGGCGGACGGATTTGGCCTCTTGATACAATTCTTCTTCACTTTTGGAGGTAATAAAAATGATAGGTCCTTGAAAAGACATTCTTAGCTTTTTGGCTAATTCAATGCCGTTCATGGGGCCTTTTAGTTCAATATCTAGAAGGTAAACATCAGGAAGTTCTTGAGGTTGATCCAGTAATTCTTCTCCACTTTTAAAAAGTGATAAAACATCAAAACCTAAGTCTTCTAAAGTGAATTTTAGGTTCTTGCTAATCACTAAATCATCTTCTACAATTACAATCTTTATGTTATGCATTGTATTTATCGGTTATGAAATTATAGTATTTGAATATTAATGATTAATTACTAATTTACCTAAACATCTCATATACTTTTTTCATAATGAGGCACCTATCTATTCTCTTTTCCATTATTTTTTTGATGTTTATTTCTACTACTTTAGCCAATGAACATCCTTCAGAAAAAATCGATTTTACCCTTATCGAAGACAAGGCTCCACTGTTGACCATAAAGGAAGCGTCGAGTGCCTTAAATACGAATCAGGTACAGAAAAGGAGTCATTTATCGAACGAAGATTGTCTTTGGTTATTGGTGACAATCCCTCAGAATGAGGTTGGAAAAGAAATGGTATTTACATCAAATAATTGGGGAGAGATATTAGTATATGATGCATCAAATCTTCAACTGATTGGAAAGAATGGTAATATTTATTCTTACCACGATTTTTTTGAGAATAACAGTGTCTTATTACCATCATCCACAGAAAAAATAATTGTTCAGCTTATTCCACATGTGAGTATTTACGGAGGAAAGGCATTGGATTTTACTTTGCTTCCGAAAGAGGAATACCTTTTAGAAAAGGAGGAACGTAACTATATACATACACTCTTTATTGGAGTAATCATTGCCATGGCATTGTACAACTTCATGATCTTTCTAGCCATTAAAGACATTAGTTATTTTTACTATGTGGTCAATGTAGTGGGGAGTGCTTTGTACTTGCTCTTTTTTCACCGATTAAGTGGAAAACTGTTATGGGCTGATGCAGCTATTTGGGATATTCATAGTTTCACTCTTATTGTTCCGATAACAGGAATTGCTCGGTCTTTTTTTACTAAAGAATACCTTAATTTAAAGAAACACTTACCATTAGGAAATACATTTTTAAACGGCATTACCTTGCTCTATATTATTCCTATAGTGATGGGGTTAATCAGTTACTTTACAGATTATGATTTCCTAAAACAAGCCACCGTATTTATCGGCTTAATTGGGGCCTGCATTCTATCGAGTATGTTATTATTCTCCTTCATCGTTTACCGAAAAGGAGAGAAGTCCGCCTTTTATTTCTTTATGGCCAATATACTTTTTGTATGTGCAGCAATCATCTTGATTATGCACGAGGTCAGTCTACTTTCTGACCTTCCATTTACAGAATATTTTACGGAGGTAGGTTTAGTCGCTCAAGTGATTCTCTTTTCTTTTGGTTTGGCAGATCGTCTAAAAAGATCTCAGCAACAGCTTTTAAACGAAGTGAAAGAAAAAGAACGCATCAAAGAGAATATGTATTTGGAGAAACAGCTTTTGATTTCTAATCAGAAAGTGAAGTTGAAAGAAGAAGTGGCCGCAAGAACAAGAGAATTAGCAGAAACGGTAGCCGATCTACGAACATCAGAAGCTTCTTTACAAAAACTCAATAATCTGAAAGACCGATTATTTTCTATCATATCACATGATTTAAGGAGTCCATTAGCCACTTTCGATTCCTATTTAAATTTACTTTCTCAGCATTATGATAAGTTGACGGAGGAGGAAAGAAAGGAATTGACAATGGATACAAATCATACTTTACAACAGTTTTCAATTTTACTTGAAAACCTATTGGAATGGTCGACACTACAAATAAAAGAAGGGCAAGTCAACAAATCATTGTTTGATATTGATGAGATTATAGTAAAGAATAAGGAACTGTATTCAGCCTCATTTAAAAAGAAATCCTTACAATTTGATTATAAAAAAACGGTTCAAAATACCATAGTCTTTGCCGATTATAAGATGATTGATTTTGTCATCAGAAATCTTTTAAATAATGCCTATAAATTCACTTCAGAAAAAGGTAAAATAGAAGTGATGGTGAAGAATCATCTACAATATACATTAGTGGAAGTAAAAGATAAAGGCATTGGAATGAGTGAAGATGAAATCGATAAAATCAAAAATAAGATCTACTATACTAAGCTAGGAACTGATGGTGAAAAAGGTATTGGTATTGGTTTATCCCTCTGTGCTAGCTATTTGATGATTCACGATACATCATTAAAAATTACCTCCAATAATGAAAATGGTACTTCGTTTAGTTTTTATTTACCCAAAACAGAATATTAATAATTTGCTCACCTAAAAAAATCGAACGTTCACCAAAAAGAATCTGATGTTCACAAGAAAATCAAGCATGTAAGGAAAGAGAATATCTACATTGAGTACATAAACAACACAGAAAATTAATACTATTATGGAACTATTGGGTTGGTTATGTATTGTAGGATACATGTTACTCATGGCTTACTTTGCTATACGCGGTGCTAAAGGAACAAAGACGTCTAAGGATTTTGCTTTGGGAAGTATTCACTTCTCTCCAGTGGTCTTAGGGTTGTCTTTGGCGGCGTCTATTACAAGTGCAGCCACCTTTATTATCAACCCTGGTTTTGTGGCTTATTATGGATTAAGTGCCTTCCTAGCCTTAGGTGTTTTTTTACCGGTGGGAGCATTAGTAAGCCTTTATTTCTTTACAAAGAAATTTCGTAAGGAAGGAAAAGAAATTAAAGCTTTAACAATGGCACAATGGATAGGGAAGAAGTACAATAACAAAAACTTCACAACTTTGTTTGCTGTACTTTCATTATTGCTCATCACTTTTGTGGTTTTAATCTGTGTAGGTATTTCCAAAGTAATTGCAGCCATACTAGGTGTGAATGAATTACCTGTATTAATTGCTTTTATACTTTTTGTCTTTACTTATGTAGGTTTTGGTGGAGCAAATTCGATGGTCTATACCAACTTGGTTCAAGCCTCATTAATGATAGTGATCTCCATCGTACTCTTTGCATCAGGATATCAATTTTTTGTTCAAGATATTTCATTTTTTGATCAATTAGGTCAGATAGATCAAAATCTGGTTTCTTTAACCAATGTTGAAAGTCCACTCTTTAGAGATGTTTTCGAGGTGATTCTTTGTCAGGTGATTGTAGGTATTGCTGTAGTATGTCAACCTCACATCATTACAAAATCATTATTAATCAAAAAGGAAAGTGAGGTAAAAAAATATTTGTGGGTAGCCATAATTACTGAAATACTTTTCTTCAGTGTTATTTTTATTGGCTTCTATGCACGTCTATCTTTTCCATCTCTAACTTTTAATGATCAAGGAATAGCATTAGATAATGTACTCACAACTTATGTAAATCAAACACTCCCTTATGGGTTGGGACTTTTTATAACAATTGGGTTGATATCTGCAGGTTTGTCGACACTTGAAGGGTTAATTCAATCGTTAACAGCGACCATTAGTTTTGATTTACTCCCACGTTTATCTTTCACTAAAACGGAGGACACTTCCAATCATCTTTCTTCTAGAAAATGGGTAGTTATCTTTCTAATGTTGACCTCATTTGGTTTTTCTTATCAACAATTAATAGCACCTGATTTAAGTGTAGGCATCTTTGCTCAGAATGGAGTTTATGCCTACTTCTCGGCGGCATTTATTCCTGTACTTTGTGGATTATTCTTCCCCAAAGTGAATGCAAAAGTAGCCATGTCGAGTGCAGTAATTGCTATCATTGTTCATTTTGGATTGTATTATGGAAGAATCACTCCTTATATGCAAGAGGAAGTGAGAAATCCTGGTGTAGCTGCTGCCATTGCCATTATCACCGCAATTTGTTCGGCAATTATACTTCATCTCATCACAGGATTATCTAAATCTTCGGAACGAATAAAAGAGGTAGAAACCACATAAAACTAATTTCACTTCAACTAAACTAGCTAACCAACATATTTTTATTATTTTACAGTAATTTATCTAAACTGAAATGAAAAATTTATTACTCTCTTTGATCTGCATGCTTTTGTTTGCATTTCAATCTCATGCTCAAACTGGTACAACACTTAAAGGAAAAATTCAGGATGCTAATGGTGGACCTTTGATTGGTGCTACGGTTAAAGTAGTTGGAACTAAACTAATAACCGTAACAAAATCAGATGGAATGTTTCAAATTTTGAATGTTCCAAAAGGAGAACAAACCATTGAAGTTTCCTACATCGGATTTGAAACTCAAACCTCTAAAGTAACGATTGGAGATCAAACCCTTCCTGATCTTAGTATTGCTATGACAGAAGCAAGCACTATGATTGATGAGGTAGTTATTTCAGGATCAAGAAAAGCAGAAAAACTTACAGAAACGCCTGCAACTATTGAAGTAATCAATGCGGAAACAATTTCTCAAATGCCATCAATGACGGCAGGGGAATTACTATCAAGACAAAAAGGGGTAGATTATTTTAGAGCGGGTGTGGTTGGTCATGGTATCAATGTGAGAGGTTTTAACAGTAACTTCAATGCTAAGAATTTACAGATGACCGACGGTAGATTATCGACATTAATTGCTACTGGCTTGCCATTGGGACCAATGAATACTACCGTAAAGGAAGATATCGAACAAGTAGAATTGGTATTAGGACCTAATGCTGCTTTGTTCGGACCAAATGCGCACAACGGCTTATTAAACACCATCACTAAAGATCCGCGTAAACATGAAGGAACAACTATTGCCATGAACGTGGGTAACCAAAGTATGTTCTCTACCAGATTAAGACACGCAGAAAAGGTAAGCGATAAATTTGCTTATAAAGTAACAGCAGAATACTCAAGAGGAGAGGAGTTTGAATATGTAGATTCGGTGTACCTAACACCTACCAATCCTGTAGAAGAATTGGACTTGGATAGAAACTTCGAGTTCTTGAGAGGAGAGGCTTCAGTAATTTATTCACCTATTGATGATATGGATTTATCTTTAAATTATGGGGGTAGTAACAGTACATATTTAGCCCCTACCAATGTGGGTAGAAATCAGATAGTCGATTGGCAAGTGCACTATTTACAAGCCAAATTAAATTATAAAGGATTCTTTGCACAAGTATATCACACGATATCAAAAACAGATAAAACCTATTCCATTTCCGATTATACAAAAGGATATTATGGAGGGATTGGAGCAGGTTTATCAGAAGCAGAAGCTCGAGCTGCAGCGTTCGAGAGTGCTAAATTCGTAGACGACTCCAAACGTTGGAATGCAGAAGTGCAATACAATAAAGAAATCGGCATGTTTAACTTTGTAGTTGGTGGACAATGGCAAAGGGATATGGCGAATTCTCATGGTACTTATTTATTGGATAAAGACGAAAACGATTACATCACAATTGATCAAACAGGGGTGTATGGTCAAGCTGAAATGAAGCTGCCTACAGGAACAAAATTTGT
Organism: Flammeovirga sp. MY04; assembly: GCF_001682195.2. Taxonomy (NCBI): domain Bacteria; kingdom Pseudomonadati; phylum Bacteroidota; class Cytophagia; order Cytophagales; family Flammeovirgaceae; genus Flammeovirga; species Flammeovirga sp. MY04. Next base: position 1,853,743 of record NZ_CP003561.2, on the reverse strand, counting down.
AGCTGCAGTGAGAGCAGACAACCATCAAGTATATGGGTTTAATGTTCTTCCGAAAGCAGCTTTGGTACAGACATTTGGTAAAAACTCAGTGCGTTTAACTTACGGTCAAGGTATTGCAGCACCAACAATTCTAAACATGTATGGTGATTTATTCGGTGGATTAATTTTAGGTAATGCTGAAGGATTTACTATGGAAGATGGAAGCATGGTCGAGAAACAAAAAGTGGAACGTTTACAAACGATAGAGTTGGGGTATAAAGGTCAGCCAATCAAGAATAAACTATTTATTGATGCTAATGCTTACTACAATATGTCGGAGAATTTCTTGAGTCCAGTAACGAATATTGGAGTGGCATCAAAAAGAGGAAATGAACCTATCGAAAACGTTCAATCAGGTTATGATGCTTGGCAGGGTTTGGTATTCACTTACGTGAACTTCGGTCAGTTTGATACTTATGGATTCGATTTAGGAGTAAACTATTACTTCAGTGATAAATTGAGTGCTACTTTAAACTATTCTTACTTTGGATATGAAATCGACGAAAACAATATCGAAGACAACGATTTTAATAAGGATGGCGTAGTGAACTCGTTGGACTTATTGATTAATGCACCAACAAATAAAGCATCAATGGGGATAAACTATCATGGTAATAAATTCTTCGGTACAATATTCTCTCGTTGGGTACAAGAATACGATTACTTCTCAAGCTATCAAATTGCAGCAAAGACACAAGATTTAGTCTATAGAGGTGTTCCAGTAGTTGAAAATGCAAGAAGTGCAAATGCTTTCAACTATGGTCCACTAGGCGGATTTATCACATTCGATATTTCAGCAGGATATAAAATCAACGACCACTTAACTGTCGCTGGAATGGTAACGAACCTTTTCAATACGGAAATGAGAGAATTTACAGCAGCACCTCCAACAGGTAGATTATTCTCTTTAGAAGTGAAGTATAACATCCCAGGGTTCATCGGAAAAAACAACTAGAATTAAGAAGAAAGGGTGTTGTTTAAACTCAATCTGATAACACTTTAGTGTTGTCAGAAGAATTATCACAAGCCCACGGTTTCAACCGTGGGTCACCACAGTTAAAGCAACACCCTTAAACCCATCTAAAACTAAATACAACATGAATAAATTAAACAATAAGGTCGCTGTAATTACAGGGGGTGCCGCTGGCATAGGTAAAACCACCAGTCTACTTTTCGCAAAAGAAGGGGCACAGGTAATTATTTGGGATCTTAATCAAGAAAAAGCAGAGGAAACCATACAAATGATTAGTGAAACAGGAGGTCGTGCTCATTTTATGAAAGTAGATACCTCAGACTTTTCATTGGTTGAAAAAGCAGTGGAATATCTTATCAATGAATTTGGAAGAGTGGATATTCTTGTCAACAATGCAGGAATAACAAGAGATGCTTCACTTAAAAAAATGACGATTGAACAATGGCAACAAGTCATTGATGTCAACCTCACAGGTGTTTTCAATTGTACTAAACTCATTGCCGATCAGATGCTGAAACAAGAAAGTGGTCGGATTATTAATACATCTTCAGTAGTTGGTTTATACGGGAATTTTGGGCAGACCAATTATGTCGCCGCCAAATCGGGCGTTATTGGTATGACCAAAGTGTGGGCGAGAGAATTGGGTCGAAAAGGGATTAATGTAAATGCCGTTGCTCCTGGCTTTATTGCCACAGAGATGACTCAAAAAGTACCTGAAGAAGTATTAAAAGGAATTGAATCCAAAATTCCATTGGGTAAGATGGGCAAGCCAGAAGACATTGCTAAAGCTTACTTATTCTTGTCATCTGATGACTCGAATTATGTAAACGGAACAGTATTGAGTGTAGACGGCGGCATGGTGGTTTAAATTCTAGTATGATGAGAAAATCAAAAATTTTGGGTTCAGGGATATTCGTCCCCAAACGAACCATAAGTAATCAATATTTTGATGAAGCTTTGGGCGAAAACGTCAGTGATTGGTTAGAGAATAATGCGCAAATTTATCAAAGACACTGGTGTGAAGAAGATGAGTCTGTTTTAGACCTTTGTCTTCAAGCATCAAAAACGGCTTTAGAAAATGCGGCAATATCGGTAGAGGAAATCGATTTGATTATTGTCGCAACGGATACGCCGGAATACATTTCTCCTTCCACTTCCACTAAACTTCAAGATCTACTTCAAGCAAAAAATGCCGCGGCTTTTGATGTCAATTCTGCTTGTGCAGGTTTTATTACGGCTTTAGATATAGCCAATAAATACATCGCCTCGGATAAGAAATACAACAAAGTGTTGGTATTGGGTGCTTATGCGATGAGTAAATACTTGAACAAAACCGACAAGAAAACGGTCACACTTTTTGCTGATGGGGCAGGGGCGTTTGTTATGGGACACACTATTGATGAGAATGAAGGGTATTTATCAAGTAATTTGATTTCACAGGGACAGTATGCCGATTGGATGGGAATTTATGCAGGGGCTTCTCATCAACCGACCACCCCAGAAGTGATTGAAAATGGAGATCATCAACTCAAGTTTATCAAAAGGTTTCCAGGAGATTTGAATCATACCATGTGGGCGAAGATGGCTCGAGATCTTTGTGAGGAAATCAATATATCTCCTTCGGATGTCGATCATTATTTCTTCACCCAACTGAATATCAATAGCATTATTGAGACGATGAAATTATTGGATCAACCAATGGAGAAAACCACAACGGTGATGCATCAAAATGGCTACACGGGATCGGCTTGTATTCCAATGGCTTTTGACGAGGCTATTCAAAAGAAGAAAGTGAAAAAAGGGGATTTGGTTTTTCTCATCGGATCTGGTGGAGGACTGACCTTTGGAAGTATTGCTTATCAACTTTAAAAGAACAACATTATGAGTAAGGATTGGATCGGAAAATGGGCGGATTATTTAGGAGATAAGAAGGCAATTTATAGTGTTCATCAGAAAAGAACGGAAGTGTATGCGACGATTAACCAGAAGGGTGAACAGTTGGCATTGAATCTTTATGAAGCTGGGCTTAGAAAGGGTGATCGAATAGGAGTGATTGCTGAATTTTGTATTGAATATATTTATTTGTTAGCTGCTTCTCAAAAAGTGGGATTTGTACTTGTTCCAATCAATTATAGATTATCAAAAAGTGAGTTGAAATACATTATAAATGATGCTTCTCCTAAGCTTCTTTTTGTGCAAGATCAGTTGATTGAAAAGGTGCCTCAAAAGTCAGAATTACCTTCAGTAGACTATTTGATGATGACCTCCTTATTAGAAGATTTGTTTATTAAAAAGTCCTCTGTGCTTACCACTTCATTGTTCGAAGAGTTTGTTGTTGATGAAGATGATCCACTCTTTATTTTATACACTTCTGGTACTACAGGTTTTCCAAAAGGGGCTTTGTACACTCATAAAATGATGTTTTGGAATGCGGTAAATACCGGACTTCGTTTGGGTATTACAGATCAAGATCATACTTTGATTTGTGTTCCTCCTTTTCATACGGGAGGTTGGAATGTGATGCTAACTCCTATGTTTTTTCATGGAGGATCTGCCACTATCCTTTCTCATTTTGATATCGATTTGGTTTTTGATTTATTGGAATACGACCAAATTACTCAATTGTTCTTGGTGCCTACTATGCTAAAATTGATGTGTGATCATAAACGATTTAAACGCGCCGTTTTCCCTAAACTACAATTCATCATTACAGGAGGGGAAGCTTTGCCTTTAAGCATTATTGATCTTTGGAAAGAAAAAGGAATTGATATTCGACAAGGGTTTGGAATGACTGAAGTCGGACCCAATATATTCTCCTTACATCATGATGATGCCATCCGAAAAATTGGTTCGATTGGCACACCTAATTTTTATACTCAAATTAAACTAATTGATGATGATGGAAAAGAAGTGAATGATGGCGAAAAAGGGGAACTCGTTTGTAAAGGCGATTTAGTTACTCCGGGCTATTGGAATAATCCCGAAGCTACTCAAAAAGCATTTATTAATGGTTGGTTTAAAACTGGTGATGTCTTGACCCGAGATGCAGAAGGATTTTACTATGTCGTCGACCGAAAGAAGCATATGTTTATTTCGGGAGGCGAAAACGTCTATCCTTCTGAAGTTGAAAAAGTGTTGATGTTGTGCGATGGTGTAAAAGATGTTGTTGTTACTTATGTCCCAGACGAGAAGTGGGGGGAAGTAGGTTTTGCTTTTGTGATTCAACAAGAAGGTGATGAGTTATCGAAAGACCAGCTTCAATCACACTGTTTGGGACATTTAGCGAAGTTTAAACACCCAAAACATTATCAGATGGTTTCACAATTTCCTGTAGGTCAGACAGGTAAAATTGATCGAATTACTCTTAAAAAAGAAGCTGAAACGATGGTGAAAGAAGTATCCACTTTAAAACTTTCTTAAAATGAAATATCTATTTTTATCTTTCCTACTCATGATGATCATCAATACGATAGAAGCACAACACATGCAGAAAATAGAAGATTTTGGAACGAATCAAGGAGAACTTGATCTGTACTTTTATCAACCAAATGGAACTGATAATGAAGAGTTACCCTTGTTAGTTGTATTACACGGTTGTGGTCAAAATGCTGAGGAATATGCAAAATATAGTGGTTGGAATGTATTGGCCAATCAATCAAAATTTAGAGTCATCTATCCTCAACAAAAGCTGGAAAACCAACAATACGGGTGTTTCAATTGGTACAATAAAGAAGACGTGACGAAGGGAAGTGGCGAGGTGCAATCTATTGCAGAAATGGTTGATTTCATCAAAAAGAAGCATCCCACTTCAAAAGTGTTTATCAATGGTTTGTCTGCAGGTGGAGTGATGGCGAATGCCTTGCTTCATAATTATCCAGAATTGTTTGATGCAGGTTGTATCATTGCTGGAATTCCGTTTACTGATGGTGTTGGCATGGCGAAAGCTTTAGAATTGATGCAAAAGAGTACTATCAACTGGACGCAAGACGTACTTACCTCTGCCCAAAAGCCCGATATGATGATTATCCATGGAAATAAGGATAAGGTGGTGAATGTAAGCAACGCAGAGCAACTACTTCTACAGTTTTTTCATTTTTATCAATTAGACCCTATGCGGATGGAACGTCATTCCTCTTCTAAGAAAATAAATGATCAATACACTGTTCAAGTATCAAAATATCAATCCAAAAATCTTCTAATTCAAAAAGTAATTATGGATGGATTAGACCACGGGTTACCAATGGACCATCTTCCCAATAATGAGAGTTATAAATATTATCTTCAGACGGGGTACAATAGTACTTTAGAGATTGGGAAGTTTTTTGGGTTGGTCGAGGTGGAGGAGTAAAAATAATACACATTAAAAATTACCAATAAACAGCATAAGTATTTAGAGAAGAATAATCTCTGTATCAAAATGCCCAGGAATTAGCTCCTGGGTTTTTGATACGAGTAAATTACTTTTGTAATTCCTTAAGATCTTTATACAACTCCAACGCCTCAGGATTCTGTAAAGCATCAGTATTTTTCACTGCTCGACCATGTATCACATTCCTCACCGCTAATTCCACAATCTTTCCGCTCCTTGTCTTAGGAATATCACTTACCTCTATAATTTTGGTAGGAACATGTCGAGGCGTTGCATTTTTTCTGATGATATTTCTGATCTCATCTTGAATACTATGGTTTAATTCAAAACCATCTTTCATCACCACAAAAAGGACCACTCTGCAGTCGTCTTTCCAGTCTTGTCCGACGGCAATACATTCCTTTACGCTTTCCACTTTCATGGCTTGTCGGTAAATCTCTGCTGTTCCAATACGTACTCCTCCTGGGTTGAGCACCGCATCCGATCGACCATAAATTATCATTCCATTATTAGAGGTGATTTCGGCAAAATCGCCTTGTGCCCAAATGTTATCAAAACGAGCATAGTATGCATTGTGGTAACGCTTGTTTCCTTCATCATTCCAAAAATAGAGAGGCATGGTAGGGAAAGGATTTTTACATACCAATTCTCCTTTTTCTTGACGAACAGATTGCCCATTATCGTCTAAAACATCTAAGTCAAGTGCCAAACCTTTGCATTGTAATTCGCCGGCATAAACACCAACCGTGGGATTACCGGAAGCAAAACAACCAATCAGATCAGTTCCTCCAGAAATGGAGCTGAGCACCACATCTTTCTTAAAGGAATTGTAGACATAATGAAAACTCTCTACAGAAAGCGGAGATCCTGTAGAATGAATTGATCGAAGTTTTTCTAAACGATGGGTTTTCATAGGATGAATATCTGCTTTTTCTAAAGCACTAATGTACTTAGCACTCACCCCGAAAATACTGATGTTTTCCTCATCAATTAGATCTATCAAATAGTTGGGTGATGGATAAAATGGACTACCATCTGCCAATATCAAAGTACAACCTGATACTAGACCGCTGACTAACCAATTCCACATCATCCATCCGCAAGTGGAATAATAAAAGAAGACATCTTCTTCCGAAAGATCAACATGCAATCGAAGTTCCTTAATGTGCTCCAACAACACGCCGCCCGTTCTATGAACGATACACTTCGGTTGACCTGTAGTACCACTACTATACATAATGTATAGTGGGTGATTAAATTCGACCTGTTCAAAAACGATTTCCTTCGCATTATTATCGGTGTAATCGTTCCATTGCACTGCCTGAACAATATCTTCTAAGGAAACATTGTAATCTAAATACTCAAAAACAATAATCTTTTCGATACTGCTTATTTGTTCAGCAAGCTGATGAACCTTTTCCAAGCAGCCATGTTTTTTCCCATTATAAGAATAAGCATTGGCAGTAAATATCATCTTCGGAGCCACTTGTCCAAAACGATCCAAAACACCTTGATAACCAAAATCGGGTGAGCAAGATGTCCATATAGCCCCAATACTTGTGGTGGCCAACATCGCAACAATAGCTTCAATGCAGTTGGGGACAAACCCAGCAATTCGATCGCCTTTTTCCACTCCATTCAATCGCATTTGATAAGCCAATCGAGCTACCGATTTATATAACTCTTTATAAGTGATGCTTTTTCGGTCGCCATTTTCAAAACGTCCAACCAAAGCCACTTTATCGTCCTTTCTTGAAAGGAGGTTTTCAGCAAAATTTAAAGTGGCTTCTGGAAACCATTGTGTCTCCGAAATATGTTTTCCTGGAACAATAAAGGGAGGGTTCCCTTTTTCCCCTTTTACTTGATATTTATCCCAAATAAGCGACCAAAAGGCCTCATTGTTTTCTACGCTCTTCTGATGAAAAAGCTCGTAATCGTAATTTTGATCCCCTAAAAATTCTTGAAAAAACTGATACATCTGCGTCTTTTCAATCTCAGTGTTAGTAGGTGTCCAAAGTTTATGCATGTGTGTAGTGTGTGTTTATGGTAGTTTGAATATAGAAAGCAATTTCAAATAAAAAAAATCCCGATCGTATTCATACGATCGGGATTTTATATATATATAAGTTTCTTAATTTTTATAACTATTGTACATCTTGTCCAATGTAAACATGTGTTTGTGGCACATCTGCTCTTAAATTATGATCTTTTGGTAATACTAAAAATACTGTACCAAATACTAATACAACACCTAGGGCGATAGCCACAAAACCTTTTAGCAATTCGAATAAATCTTTCATAATTTAAGTTATTTTTGATGAATATAGTATATAAAACGCTTCAGATTAGAGGGAGTTGGATTTGTTTGGTTTTGTTAAAAATTTGAAAATCTTCTTACGTTTTCTGTATATATATTCATGTACTCCACTAATTGTAATGAATAGGAAAAACAAAGCGATAAGTGGTATAAATAAGATGCCGTACTTACCCATAATGAAGGTAAATAGTCTTCCGTTATGCAGCTCGAACATGTAATTCCAAAGTGGAAATTCGTAATTTTCTTTTAGTGCTTTAGGCATAGGATAATAAGCATCTTTTGGCGCATTGAACATGGACATTAAGCCATGCTGGAAGGTAGAAATAAAATGTACTCCATCGGGTGATTGGAAGTAACCCATGATCATGTAATCGGCAGGGCGTTCCATTCCTTCATATTTTGGTACCGACTGATTATAAACAATATCATAGGAGTAAGGATTGCCTTCTTTATAATCAAATAGTCCGTAAAAAGAGCCAATTAGGAAGTGCCCATCTCCTTTATAATCAAATACTGTAGCACCCATCACAAAGATATTGACGTCCCAATTTTGTAATGAAAATACTGCATCAGTTTTTAAATCACCTTTATAAATACCTTCCTTGGTGTCTAAAATGAGTTCTTCAGTATCTGTATTAATGGTAGCATTTCTAATACTATGATACCATTGATTCTCAGTTAAAGCATCCGGTACATATTTTAAAGGAACATGACCATCGACCAATGCCACCAAAGCTGGAGGTCGCATAAAGAAGCCTGTTCCACCAATAATCAATAGGAATAGACAAACATACAAACCGATATTGGTGTGGTTTTTAATCATCCATCCCATGGTTTTATTGACCTTCTTTTTCTTTTCTTTATCAGTTGGCTTCTTCTTTTTTCTAAAGGTGATATACAAGGCTGTAATGCACAAGAAGACCAATATAAGGGATACTAAATCATAGACAATTCGACCGGGCATTCCCCAAAGCCAACCGCTATGTAATGCAAAAGTATAGGAGATCAAATTATAGGTGGTCATTTGATCTTTACTGATGTTTAAATCGGAGAAGTGATCTAAAGTAGAACGATTACCTTTATATACATGATTTTCTGTGACGACGATCAAGTTGTCTTTGTGAGGAAGGACTTTCACTACCTTTTCTCTATAATTTGATGGGAGTGGAATCAGTTTGACTTTCTGAGTAGGAACATCCACCTGATACAAACCGCCATAAGTACCCACCAAAAGACTATTTGATGTCGAATCCAAAAATAGATCATTGACTTTACTGTAATAAGAGGAAGAATCAATGGGTAATTTATCAAACGATTTACCCTTATCAGAACTTAGCCAAATTCCTGCATTTCCACCCATAATAACAGTGTCTACACCGATAAATTCGGCATCACGAATCATTCCTCTATTCCAATGTTCAGGAAGGTAATCGTTGGGAAGAAAAGTGTTGGAAACATTAAATGGGGCACATAAATCGATATGATTGAGGAGGATACCAGATATACTCATCCAAATTAGAACCAAAGAGATACTAATGCCGATGTACTTGTGCCACTTCTTAGAGAAATTATATAATTTTTTACTTATCAATTTTTAAAATTTAGAACCAAAGCCTGCATCACACAGGCTTTGATATACAACCTAAACTCTATCAAACTCTTTAAGAGTTGAAGAGGGAGTAGCAGAGAAATATCTGATAATGAACTTAATTCTGTTTGTTAACGTAAATTTAATCCGTTTTTAATAAAAGACAAATAGGTATTCTATTATATTTGAGTTAGAGTTGTTAACTTTATTCAATCATCTTTATTGGGTGAAATTCGTTACCTTTTTTGGTGATAAAACCCGTTAAATTTGTATATCGTAAATAAATTTCCATTACCCGATGTTATCAAAAGCATGTACATATGGCATTCGTGCCTTGGTTTATATCACACAAAAAACCGAGGAGGGTAAAAGAGTAGGAAGCAAAGAAATTGCTGAGCACACGAAAGTACCAGAGCCATTTATCGCAAAAATCTTACAGCAAATTAAAAAAGTTGGGTTAATTGAATCTGCGAAAGGACCAAAAGGTGGATTTTATATGTTGGAAGATCAGTTGAATGTGACCTTATATAAAATCGTAGAAACAATCGACGGCGACGATTTAATGACTAGCTGTGGTTTGGGTTTCGAACATTGTTCGGACGAAAAACCCTGTCCACTACACAATCATTTTAAAGGGATCAAATCTGATCTCAATAAAATGCTGATAGAGACTACTATTTTAGACTTAGCTAAAGGTGTTGAGAAAGGAGAAGCTTTCTTAATTTAGCAAACATTAAAAACATGGAACATCATCAAAGAATCTAATTTTTTGATGATGTTTTTTTATGTGCAATTCCTAGTAAGAGCGAATTGCATTCGACTCCTACAAATAAATGGTAAAAAAAACTTGCACAATCCCCCAAAACAAGATTAATTTGAACCACCAAAAAATCACATCCAAACAAACCATGAGCAACAAAGAACTTAAAATTGGCATTATCAATGTATCAGACAGAGCAAGCAGAGGAGAATATGAAGACCTTCCAGGAAAAGAAGTCAGAAGACTGATGAATCTATGGTTAACCACACCATGGGAAGAAGTCTATAAAGTAGTGCCCGATGAGCAAGATCAATTAGAAGATCGTATGATCAAGATGGCAATGAAAGGTTGTAGTCTAATTGTGACTACAGGTGGAACAGGGCCTGCACTTAGAGATGTAACACCAGAAGCAACAGAGGCAGTTTGTGATAAAATGCTTCCTGGATTCGGAGAACAGATGCGTCAGGTAAGCTTGCAGTATGTACCAACAGCCATTCTTTCTCGTCAGACTGCAGGAGTGAGAGGAAGCACACTAATAGTGAACCTACCCGGAAAACCTAAATCTATCAAAGAGTGTTTGGAGGTTGTTTTTCCTGCCATTCCTTATTGCATCGACCTAATTGGTGGTGCATATATTGAAACGAATCCAGAAGAGATGAAGGTATTTAGACCTAAACAAAAATAAATATTCTGTTATCTCAATTAAATAAAGAAAGCTTCAATTTTTGTCAGTTTCTAGACAAAAATTGAAGCTTTTTTGATAAAGAGTTATTGATGAATCAAGCTATTTTTTAGCAGTGTTCTTTTCTATAAAATCAATGACTTCTTTCTGATAAGGAATTGAAGTCTGAGCACCGTCTTTTTGAGTGGATAAACCGGCAGAAGCATTGGCGGTATCAATAGCTTCCAACAAAGGTCGATCATTTGATAATACAACAGATAATGCTCCACAAAATGTATCTCCAGCAGCCGTAGTATCTTTTGCATTGACTTTATAAGCGGGAACAATTGTATCTGTCTCTTCATTTTTGAGATATACTCCTTTTGATCCTAAAGTAATCAATACATTTTTCACTCCCTTGGCCAATAATTGATCGGCAGCGTTGACCATACTTTTCTCATCAGTTATTTTAATACCAGTGATCAATTCCGTTTCTGTTTCATTTGGTATAATCATATCAATCAGAGGAAACAAATCTTCCGGAAGTTGACCAGCAGGGGCAGGGTTAACAATTACTTTTAGCTGATGTTTTTTAGCAATTTCTATTGCCTTTCTTACCGTAGGCATGGGCGTCTCAAACTGAACCAATAGTATATCATGTTCTTTGATAAAAGATTCAGAGTGGGTAATGTCTTCTGGACTTAACGTGTCATTTGCTCCTGAAGCCACAGAAATACTATTTTCCCCTTCCTCACTCACAAAAATTAAAGCTACACCAGAAGGATTGTTTGGATCAACATACATATTGGTTGTATCAATATTTTCCCTATCTAATCCTTTTTTAGCTTCCTTGCCAAGCGTATCATTTCCGATTTTACCAATAAAAGATACGCGTCCTCCAGATCGAGCCGCAGCTACTGCTTGATTCGCTCCTTTACCACCTGCTACTTGCATAAACTTCCCACCCAAAATCGTCTCGCCAGGTGCAGGAATTCTAGGTGATTTCACCACCATATCTGTATTTGAGCTGCCAATAACTATAATTTTTTTCATGATATTAAGTGAGTCTTGCACTGATTAATAATGATAATCCGATGATAAAAAATAAGAACATGAAGAATAATAAAGGTTTTTTCATTACCCAAGTATTCCAAATAAAATTAGAAATAAATATACCGATGGAAAATAAAAAGCAGCAGCAAATGTTCGTTTCTTTGGGTCCAAGTATCTCTTTGCATAACACTTGAACCATTTTTAGCTTAATCGATTACTTTGTATTTCTTTCTTAACCCATCTAACTCGGTTTTTAGTTCTTTGACTATATCGGCATACTTATGGTCGTTGTAAACACTATTCATTTCGTTGGGATCTTTTTGTCTATCGTACAATTCCCACTCGTCTACATCATCATAGAAATGAATAAGTTTATAGTCTTTTTTTACAATAGCATAATGCTTTTTCACCATATGATAAGCCGGGTAAGCATAATAGTGATAATAAACCGCTTCACGAGTCCATTCCTTGTTATTACCAGTAAGAATAGGCATCAAGCTTTCACCTTGCATATCATTAGGAGCATCAATATTGGCAGCTTCCAGAAGAGTTTGAGCAAAATCTAAATTTTGCACCAAATCTTTATTTACTGATCCAGCTTTAATCATAGATGGCCAACGAATTAGGAGAGGGGTTTTAAACGATTCATTATAAGCAAATCGTTTATCGAACCATCCATGTTCTCCTAAGTAAAAACCTTGGTCAGAGGTGTAAACCACAATAGTATTTTCAGCTAAACCACTTTCATCTAAATAATCCAATACGCGACCTACATTTTCGTCTACCGACTCGATACAACCCAAATAATCTTGCATGTATCGTTGATATTTCCATCTCATTTTCTCTTCCTTAGACATCTTTGGCCAATGCGTTTCAAAATACAAGTTGATGCTATCAACTACAGGATCGTATGCTGCTTTTTGTTCTAATGTTGCCCTGTTGTAAGGGTAGGTAAATCCATTTTTATATAAAGGTACATCAGGGTCGATTTGTCCCATTCTTTTAAGTGTTTCCGGTCTAATCTTACTATCGTGATTGTAAGTCATATGCGAATAAATATTCATCTCCGCAGTTTTAGCGGCAGTGCCTCTACCTGAGTAATCATCAAATAATGATTCGGGCTCAGGGAACGACATCTGAGAATATTTTTTGAATTTATCAGCTCTTGGCCACCATGGTCTATGTGGAGCCTTTTGCCAATACATCATCATAAAAGGTTTATCTTCATCCCTTTTTTCTTTTAACCAATCGATGGTTACATCGGTAATCAAATCAGTTACATATCCCATAAGCGTTGTATCGCCCTCAGGAGTTATAAAATCTGGATTGATATAATTTCCTTGATCAGGTAAAATCATAAAATCGTCGAAACCTTTGGGATTATTTCCAAAATGCAGTTTTCCATACATTGCCGTTTCGTATCCTGCCTTTTGGAAGATTTGCGGAGAGGTCATTTGAGTGGTATCAAAAGGATGAACATTGTCCATTTTTCCGTTGATATGTGTGTGTTTACCAGTTAGAATTGTCGCCCTTGAAGGAGCACAAATAGAATTGGTCACACAAGCATTTTGAAATAAAATTCCTTCATCAGCAAGTCGGTCGATGTTGGGTGTTTGAATAAGTTTAGATCCGTACGCACTGATCGCCTGATAGGCATGATCATCGGACATTATAAAAAGGATATTTGGTTGTTTTTGTTTTGAAGCCTTTTCGGTACAACTCCAAAAGATCAGGCAAGTAAATAGAGCTAGTACTAGTTGATGTTGTTTCATAATTACATTAAAATTTCATGCTTCAATGTACACTATCCTGAAGGAAGTCCACTTCACTTTTAAGAAAGTGCATAAGAATTAATACGATTTATTAATGGATATGAAAATTGAAAAATGATATAAAGTATATTCTTAAATCTAACTTACTAACTGATGTACAATTAAGCTAAAGCGGTAAAAAATGACCTATATACCATAATTTAAAAGGTAATGTCTAGTATTTTTTAGGAGTAATTTCTCTTCTAACCTCTGTGATTTTACGAATCCACAGAAGTTAGAAATCACTCTAGACACTCTATTTATACAACTATTTTCTTCTGTTTACCCCTTTTTCTTCTAATTAATGAATCGCAAACTATTCTATTTTACCATCGCCTACTTTCGTAATACAATCCGAGCAAATTATAAAAAGGTTGATAGTATTTATTCGGTTTGAAAATGAAATGTGTTAATGAGATTTTTTAAAATAGGGAATATCAGATGAAATATTTTAGTAAAAAACTATTATCAATTTTACTGGTGTTAGCAGTAGGTAGCAGTTGTTCTCAACTCCCTACGCAACAACAAGAAATTGAAACTGTAAGCGTAACTGATTATGTAAATCCATTTATTGGAACGCTAAATAAAGGAAATACTTATCCTGGTGCTGTATTGCCTTGGGGTATGGCTTCTCCTAACCCACAAACAAAAGATTTTAGATTAAGAGCTGGAACCCCTGCAACATATGAACATGGCGATCCTTTTATTTATGGATTCAGTTCAATTAACCTTTCAGGTGTAGGATGTCCTGGTGGAGGCAGTATTCCGATCAAATTATCAACGGGTGAGTTGGACTTATCGTCTGATAGTTTTAAATCGTCGTACAATTCAGAAGTTGCTGAACCGGGTTATTATAAAGTCATCTTAAATCAGCATAAGTTAAAAGCTGAGATGACGGCAACGAAACGTTCTGCTCGTTACAATTTCTCTTTCAATCCTGAAGTAAAAAAATCGAATATGTATATCGATTTAGCTTCTCAGATGAGTCATATGAAAGGAGGAGAAATTAATGTAGAAGAAGACGGAACAATTACAGGTTACCAATTGGATGGGGAATTCTGTGATTGTGAAGGTATTGCTAAAATCTATTTTGCCTTAGAAGTGATTGGGGAACCAAAAGAAATTAAGGTATTCAAAGATCAAAAAGAAATAAACAGTAAAAAGGCATTTGGTAAAGATGTGGGTGTGGCTCTATTATTTGATAATAAACCATCTACTTTAGATGTGAAAGTAGGTATCTCTTTTGTTTCTGTAGCTAATGCAAAGTTGAACCTAACACAGGAACAACGCGATCTTTCTTTCGAAGACATCAAGCTTGCTGCTAAAGCAGAATGGGAAAAACAACTTTCTAAAGTTGAAATTGCTGAAGGAGATATTACAGATAAAACTGTGTTCTATACTGCTTTATACCACAGCATTATTATGCCGCACGTAATTAGTGATATAAATGGAGAATATCCATTAATGGAAAAAGAGGGCGTTGGTAAAGCAGAAGGATACACACGTTATTCAGCTTATTCTTTATGGGATACATACCGTTCTGTACATCCATTAAATGCCTTACTTTATCCTAAGGAGCAAAGAGATATGACGGTAACAATGCTGGAAATGTATAAAGAGTCGGGTTGGTTACCAAAATGGGAATTGTACGGTAATGAGTCGTGGGTAATGGTCGGAGACCCTGCTGTTCCTGTTATCGTTGATACCTACATGAAAGGCATTACAGATTTTGATACAGATGTTGCCCTAAAAGCCATGTTAAAAGGAGCAACAACTAAAGAAAACAATCCTCTTCGTCCGGGAATCAAAAACTATATTGAATTAGGTTATTGCCCTATAGATGATAGAGGTGGCGATCCGAAGGATTTCACTTTCCATAATGGTATTGTTTGGGGACCTGTTTCAACTACATTAGAATACAATTTTGCTGATTATACCATCTCAAAATTTGCAGAAGCTTTGGGTAAAGATGATGTAGCAAAACAAATGTATGAGCAAAGTATGTCTTTCAAAAAACTATATGATGCTGAAACTCAATTCTTCCGTCCTAAGACAAAAGCCGGTGAATGGATGGAGCCATTTAATCCTTTAGACAGACATTTTGATATCCGTTGGAAAGGTAGTGGAGGAAAAGGATATTGTGAAGGTACAGCATGGCAATATAGATTCTTTGTTCCTCATGCTATGAAGGAGTTGAAAGAGTTAATGGGAGAAGAAGCTTTCTTTACGAATTTAGAGGCAATGTTTGAGGAAGGACATTTCGATTTATCAAACGAACCGGATATTACCTTCCCATACTTGTTCAACTACTTGGATAAAAAACATCATTACACTCAAAAATATACAAAAGCAGAATCTGAAAAGTATTTCAAAAATGCTCCTATTGGTATTCCGGGTAATGATGATGCGGGTACCATGTCTGCTTGGTTAGTGATGACGCAATTGGGAATTTTCCCAGATGCTCCAGGTATTCCAACCTATCAATTAACTACCCCGAAATTCAACCATGTTCAGTTACACTTAGACGAATATGTGTATGGAGGTAAAGTAATTGCTTTAGAGAAAAATGGTCAGGGTGATTATTTTGACAATGTCACTAATGGTAATGGAGAAACTTTAAAAGGGTTTAGCATTGAGCATAAAGATCTGATCAATTCAGGTAAGCTCGTGTTTAACACTCAATTGTCAGCAATTGTAGAATAAAATTTATATATAAGTATTTAGCTAAAGAGGTGATTGTATTTTTGTGATCACCTCTTTTTTTAATCATGAACTCACATTGAAATACAATGTTTATTTAAAGCCATTTGTCGTGGTATAAAGTCAATTATTATATATGATAGGCCTTATTTGTCTAGTATACTACTCATTGTTATTTTCTTTATTTCTTTAAAAAAATAGAAATCAGTTTTCTGATAGCGTGTTCTTTACACTTATAATTAGAGGCACAACCAACTAACGCCTTATGTTTTTTTAATGAAATGAAAACCAGTATGAAAGTTTTGAATTACTACTTATTTGTCTTGCTATTTTTCAGCATTTCAACGTATGCACAAGATTGGCAACAACTCAACCCTGGAGCAGGAGGTAGAGTGCAAGGGGTTTCTTGTGACCCTTCTACACCTGGTAGAATGTTTGTGGCTTCCGACATGGAGGGATTCTACTACTCCAACGATTATGGTACTTCTTGGAATTGGTCAGGTAAAGATTTACCTACCACTTTTGTCCTTAAAATTGAAGGTAGAGGAAACAAATTTTTTGTAGGACATGCAAAAGGGTTAAGTAAAAGTACCAACAAGGGAAGTTCTTATACTTTAGTACAGGAAACGGCCGACAAAACTATTGGGGTGATTGAAATTGATCCATCCAATACCAATAATATCTATGCAGGTATTAATTGGAGAGGAAACGATGGTCACTTAAGTCACTATCCTCAAGAAACAACCGACACAAAACAAATTTGGTATAGTCATGATGGAGGAAATACTTGGAACACCTCATCGTGGGCTAACTTTGGTAGTGGTGATCCAAGAGTGCAAAGTATTCAAGTCTTGCCAACCAATAGCAATCATGTTTACATTGCCACAAGCGATGGTCTATATAAATCGACCAACAAGGGAAGTAATTGGTCTAAAGTAAATGGTCCTTCTGGTATTGATAATCAATATTGCTGGGGTGCAGATTTTACAAAAGACGGAAAATGGATATATGCATTGTATAGAAAAGGTGGGTTCACACGACTGTTTGCTCAAAATATAGCTTCAGGAACTTGGACGGACCTAGGTAAGGGAGCATGGGATAGTCATAATATGTGGGAGCCTCTTGTATACCAAGATGATAATTCGTCAAAGCATTATGTATTGGTGAGTCAGAGAGACCAAAATCCAAATGAAGGTTTATTCGAAGCAGAAGTAAGTATTAATGGATCGACTCCATCGGCTTCTTTTCAAGTAATTATGTATCATAACGGAACAAGCAATGCTTTAAACTACGATATTGGATGGAACTACTATGTGACGAACAATAGAAATAAAACGTATTATCCGGGTACATGGAATAATACAGGTTATACTCGTGGGGTATTTACCCAATCTCAACAATCGTATTTCACAGGTGATGCCGCCAAAGGTAATGCAGATTGGAGAGTGGTGAGTACGGGCTATGTAAAATCTCTAAATGGTTTAGATTTTTATAGAAGTAGAGGTACTGCATCCACTTTCACCTATGATGTAGCGGGTATAGATAACTATTTGATTCAAGGTCAAGCAGACAACTTGGCTTTAGAAAGTTGGGATAATGGTGGTTCTTGGGTACAATCTAGAACAACATTTGGAGTACAAGATGGTCATGGAGTTCATGTTATTCCATCCAATCCTGCTATTGTTTTAATGGATGCAGCAGCTGGTTTTGGAGGTGGTAATCCTGCCGCTAATTCAAACTTATTGTACAAAGTAATTGATAAAAACGCACCGGATCACAATTGGCAAAGATTAGCATTTGGTACTTCTGATACTGACAAAAAAGGACTACCTAAAAACCGAATTTGGCAATTCCATGCCGATCCAAATGATTACAAAAGGTTATATGTGATCACGCACACGGGATTATACTTATGTGATGATATTGTAAGTCTCATCAACACAGGAGCTCCTTATTTTAGAAAAATACATACAGGTTCGACTTTAGGAGCCGGTTTTTCTATCAATTCATCGAACACCAATGAAGTATATTATAAAGATAATTCAGGGGTGTATAAAGGTACTCGTAATGGAAATGGAGAGTATTCTTGGACGCAAATGACAAGATCATCAGGACAAACAAATAACTTACAATGGGGTGGTGTGGCAGTCATCAATAAAGGAGGTAATAAGTATGTTTATACTTACGAACGCTATAAAGGTATTGTAAGAGCAGATAACGGAGCCACTCAATTTGGAGCAAGTGCAGTGCTTTGGGATGCCGATCTATTTAATTACTTGGAAGAACCTGCATGGTACGATCCTGCACATCATATTATTCAAACAAGTGCCATGTATGCCGATGGAGATGACCTGTATATCACTTACCATGTATGGGAAGATGTTCGTTGGGGATATGGTATAATGAAAGGTACAGTACAGAACGATGGTAGTGTGAATTGGCAAGATTGGACATCAGATTTACATTATAGTACGACAAAACAAATCAAGAAAATTGGTAGTAAATTATATGTCGCCACTCAGGGATCCGGAATTTTTACGAGAAAGTTGAATGGTGGACAAGCGGATGCTTTACCTCCAATAGATGAGCAAGGATGGGAAAGCCCTAACGCAAATCAATATTTTATTTTTAGTGATGCAGCCAAAGCTAACGACCTTTCATGGGACGCTTCAGGTAATGTGTTATCATCATTTAGTTCTGGGCAAGCAATTGAAGGAACAGAATCTCGTTATGTGGAAGGTTTGGATCAGTCGGTTGCTCCAGGTGCGGATCATTCGTTAGTCATCAATTTCTCTAGCTTAAATGCAAGTGGCGGTACGTTAAACTTAAGTGCTTATGGAATTGGTGGTAGCTTAAGTAACATCAATATTAAGATTGGAAGTACAGACGGTGGATACCATGATGTATTGAACAATACCATTTCTGCCAACTCTTGGTCAGATATCTCTATTCCTTTATCAGGAGGAACTTTTGATGCCACTAATTTTAATAAGATTATTATTGAAAGATGGGGTGGAGGCGTAAGCAAATTCTATCTGGATAAGATTTTTATTAATGGCACCGAAGTATCTGATGGAACTGGAGGAGGAACTACACCACCACCTACAGGGAATGGCGATTGTGATGCTGTTTCTAGTGCAGGGAAACCAAATCCTCCATGTCAGGTTTGGGTAGAGTCTACTGGAACGACCACTGCCAAATTACATTGGAACGATAACTCTGATAACGAAACCTATTTTGATATTCAAGCACAACTTGCAGGTGATACCTACAGAGCATCAGGTATGCCTGATGGCGGAACAAATGCAACTTCTGTAGATATCTCTGGATTAGTTGAAAATGGGACCTATACTTTTAGAATAAAAGCAGTAAATGGTAATGGTGGTTCTGTTTGGGTGGAAACGGATCAAGTAACGTTGGGAGGAGGATCTTCTAACGTACCGGTGTCTGGGGTGACTTTATCAGATACTCAATTGAGCATTGAAGAAGGCAATACGGATATTGTGGTCGCTTCTGTTTTACCAAATAATGCAAGTAATACCAACGTCACTTATTCATCAAACAACACTTCAGTAGCGAGTGTTAATAACTCAGGTTTAATTACCGCTGTTAATGCAGGTACGGCAGTGATTACGGTAACAACTCAAGATGGAGGTTTTACAGATCAAGTAAATGTCACTGTTACTTCAGCTTCAATACCACCAACTGGAAATGGAGACTGTTCTGCTACTTCTGGAGGTGGAAAGCCAAATCCTCCTTGTGGCGTTTGGGTAGAAGCAACCTCTGCTACAACGGCTATACTTCATTGGAACGACAACTCAGATAATGAAACTTATTTCGATATCCAAGCTCAATTGGAAGGCGATAGCTTTAGAGCATCAGGTATGCCTGATGGTGCAGCTAATGGAACTAGTGTCGAAATCACTGGATTGATTGCAGGTGCGAAATATATTTTCAGAATCAAAGCAGTGAATGGAAGTGGAGGTTCTGTTTGGGTAGAAACCGATCAGGTACAATTATTCTCTGGAGGTAGATTGGCCGGACAAGAACATGTGTTTGATAAAATGGTGATTGCTCCTAACCCAAGTAATGGACAATTCATTATTCAAAGTGATACAGCAGGCACCGGGTTTATTGTAAATCAGCTCGGTGTGAAAGTAAGTGATATTACCTGGCAAGAGGGAAGTACTTCATTTAGTTTGTCATTAGCATCCGGAATGTATGTTTTAATATCAAATGACTCGAATGAAAGAAAGAAGTTGATAATTAGATAGTTAGCGGTTGGGGTAGGGTTAATTCTCTACCCCTTTTTATTTAATTTTCTGAATCAAAAGAAAAATATCAAAAAATAAAAGTCCATAAAAGAGAGAAAAGACCACATTTGAATACAATCAGCAATCACCTTAAAACTGAAGTTTGACGAAGGGAGAATTTTTCCAAGAGTCAGATCAATAACTACACACATTATTACTTTTTACGACTGAATTTAAGGGCAGTTTAAATATCAAAACACTTTATTCTTATGAAATGGATGAACACTATAGCTATACTACTAATTTGTTCGATTAGTGTGATAGCCAACGATTTTGATCACGAAAAACCAACACCCTACATTAAGTATTTAAATACGTTGGATGGTCTTAGTACTTTCGATATCAATACGATTGATGAAGATCGTCAGGGAAGAATTTGGTTTGGAAATAAAGGTGGAGCCAAAGGTTTTGATATTTATGATGGAAAAAAATTCGAGAAATGGTCTACAGTAAAAAATAATTATTTGATAAAAAATGCCTTAAAATCACATCAAATTAAGAATGGTAAAATTTGGATTCTATATCAAAATTTTGGTAACCAAGGTTCTTTGGCTGTCTTAGAACCAATTAAAAAAGAAGTGCATTATCATCACATTATCAAAGATCAGAAAGGAGAAGAAAAAGACTTAAAGCAAATTAAATTTATTGATATGTTCTTCACGAATAGTGAGGACGCGGTGTACTTACTGGACAATCAAAAAAAGCTATATAAACTAACACTAGATAAGGATGCTAAACCTGAATTTATATCAGAAATTAACTCACCTATTGATGCTTCTAAAGCAAAATATGCTCAGACAAGTGTCTATGTGGATTCAAAAGAAACACTATGGCTTTCGCATGGTTTTAAATTATTCATGAAGAAAGAAAGTGATGTAAAATTTAAAATGATCCAATCGGATCACATGAACAAAGATTACATTATCAATAGGTTCTATCAGGACAATAATGGCAAAATGTTAATCCTTACCAATTTTGGTTTGTTTACTGTTCATCGAGGAGTGATGGTCCCGGTAATTAAAGACAGTAAACATCCAATTAATAAGACAAGAATTACAGCAATGTACCATGATGAACTGGGCAATTATTGGTTGGGAACATGGGACGGTTTGTACAGATCCGGTGGTTTAACAAAAAAATCAAAGTTTGAGCTGATAGATAAGAATATTAAATCGAAGGTTTTCAATTGTATTACAGGTGATTCTTTTGGTGGTATTTGGTTCTCTGTAAAGGATTTTGGTGTGGGATACATCGATTTATACAATACTACTTTTGGGATTATTCGTAATAAAGATAAAGAAGGAAAGAGCAAGAATGTCAACTACTATTTAAAAGATTCCAAAAACAGAGAATGGATGCTTACGAGTCAGGGTTTGAGTGTAAGGGATCTAAAAACAGGTAAGAAAGGGGAGTATAAAAAGCAACAGAAAGAATCTCATAAAACATTACCACAGACAGATGCCTTAGGTGTTTTCGAAACGTCAAATGGTGAAATTTGGGTGTACTTTGTCAATCTCTATTTATGTAGAGTGGTGGGGAATGATGTGACCAACCTACATTTAGATTTTAGATACTTGAACATGAATATTGTGCGAAATATTTCGGGTATTGAAGAGGATGAGAATGGTGTTTTTTGGATTTCATCTATAGATAAAGGTGTGGCTTCTTACAATCCAAAATCATTTAAACTAGATAGTCAGCCTTACGATGAGTTTAAGAAGGGAGGTTTATCTATTGTTAAAGACCCACGAAGCAACAAAATGTGGTTTAGTACTTCCAAAAAAGGTGTATTTAGTTTTGAAATTGATGGAAATAGTAAAGTGGGTAAGATCGAAAATTTCAAAGTGATTAATCAAGAGAATAAAGAGAATCTACCGATTCGTTTCTTACAATTTGATGAAGATTATACCTTATGGGGAGGAAATAGAAATAAGAAAGTTTTTTACAAAAAGGATGAGGAGAAAGAGTTTACTACTTTAGCTCAATTTGATCAGATAAAAGATCCTGTATTTAATAATATCAAGGTAGACGGAAGAGCTATTTGGATTGTAGGGGATCACTTAAATTATTTTGATCTTGATGATGAACACTTGATATCGTTTTCATCAAATAGTACTAAAAACAACTTATTTAGTAAATATGAGATAAATCAAAATCATAATGGAGATATATTCTTCTGTGGAAGCAATGGAGTATTATTTACCAATAAAAAGAACATCAAGTTCTCTCCTTATCAACCTAAAGTATTCTTTAATGGTCTACAGGTAAATGGAGATTGGGTAGATGTTGGCGAAGAAGTAAATGGCAGGGTTTTACTTTCCACTTATCTAGATCATTCTAAAAAATTAGAATTAGCTTATGCAGAAAATGAAGTGGCTATTTCTGTAAGAGGTATTTATCCACCTGCTCCAAATAAAATTACCTATAAGTATAGATTGAAGAAAGAGAACAATAAGGATCAAAAATGGCTGACAACAAAAAATGAGGTCATCAATTTTGGTGCGGTAGTTCCTGGTACTTATGAAGTAGAGATTTTTGCAGAAGACCATCAAGGGAATGTATCGAAAAAGAATGTACTCTCACTAAAGGTGAAAAAGCCTTGGTGGATGTATCCAATAGTTTGGGTAGGCTTTATGGTCTTGTTTATATTGATTGGTATTATCATCTATAAATCTAAAGTGAAGCAGCACAAAGAGAAAGCGAAACTTTTGGAAAATATTGTTCAGGAAAGGACCAAAGAAATTCAAATGCGAAATGAAGAATTGCATCAGCAATCTGAGGAATTAGAGCAACAAAGAGATCATTTATTTGAAGCAAACCAAACCATCTCAACAAAAAACGAACTGATCACCCAGAGTTTGAATTATGCGAAAACAATTCAAGAGACCATTCTCCCGATTGATGATCAGATGGAAAGTAGTTTTACAGATCACTTTGTTTATTATCGACCAAAAGATATCGTTTCAGGAGATTTTTACTGGATGGCAAAAGAAGAGAATAAGACCATTATTGCTTGTGTAGATTGTACAGGGCATGGTGTACCAGGAGCGTTAATGTCGATGGTTGGAAATGCTGTATTAAATCAGATTGTTAAAGAGAAAAAAATCTTTTCGCCGAAAGTAATTTTGGAAGAATTAGATAGTCGAATTAAGAAAATCCTTAAACAAGAAAAAGGGTTTAATGATGACGGAATGGATTTATCAATTTGTTGTTTGGAGAGACAAGAACAAAAAATAAAACTGACTTTCAGTGGAGCGAAAAATGACTTGTATTATGCAAGAAGTTTTGAAAATGAAGTATCCGTAATCAAAGGTACCAAGAGACACATAGGTGGAAAAATTGCTTCCTCCAAAGAATTTGAGGAGGAGTCTATGTACTTCCTTCCTGGAGATAGAATTTACCTATTTACAGATGGAATTATTGATCTTCATAATGGGGAAAGAAGACGTTTTGGAAGAAAAAGACTAATTGAGTTAGTAGAAAATACATTAGATACTCCTGTTTCTATACAAGGAGAGAAAATTGTGAAACATGTAGAGGAATACTCTGAAAATCAATCACAAAGGGATGATATTACCTTTATGGCAATGTCGCTGTAAATTCTTTTGATTTATCTAATATTCTTACAATTTACAATTCAAAAGACTTTTAGAACATCGAATGTCTATATTTAATATTAGGATTAATATCCTCAATTAGCTGGTATTTATTTTTGTATAACAATGTAGGAAAAGTTATGGTTATACGAGCGGATTATTGATGTACTTATCGACATACTGAATTGAAATTATTAAATAAAATAGAGATAAAAGAAGCACTAAACGGCACGAATGAGTTTCCAAATGAAGCTGTACCCAAACATAAACTAAAAAGTATTGGTAGTTTTATTGGGGTGGTCATTGGCGAACATACCACCGCTACCGAATTTGTTATTGGGCCTTTATTTGTCTTGCACGGTGCCAGTGTTTCCGATGTATTTTTAGGTCTCCTTTTAGGAAACTTAATGGCCATGCTTTCCTGGGCCTTAATTTGTGCTCCAGTGGCTGTGAAGACGAGGCATACGATACACATTGAATTAAGAAGAATTGCTGGAACAGGACTTCTTACCATATACAATATCATAAAAGCAATGATGTTTTGTGTGGTTGTTTCCGCCACTTTAATTGTTTCCGCTTCAGCAGTAGGTCCCTTTTTAGGGGTAACTCCTCCCGGACTTACCGATTTACACATCTCTAGTTTTAATTGGGTATGGCTTATACTTGCGGTAGGAACAGTCGTGATGTTTATCTCAGTTTTAGGATTTGATTATATAGTAAAGTTTGCCAACGTATTTGCGCCATGGATACCATTGGTATTTATAGGATCGGGTATTGCCATTTTACCCAAATTGGGAGTACATAATCTCGAAGACTTTTGGAGAGTAGCCAATGAGTCTATTTGGACGGGAAATCCGGTAACTAAAGAAACCAATTATTCGTTAATTCATATTTTTATTTTCTCTTGGTTATGTAATAGTACCATGCACTTAGGTCTATCCGATATGTCCATTTATAGATTCGCTAAAAAGTCATCTTATGGATTTATTTCTGGTTTAGGGGTATATATTGGTCATTTACTCACTTGGTTATCTTCAGGAATACTTTGTGCGGTAGCCATCAAGCAAGGGAATAACAATCCATCTCCAGGCGAATTAGCCTATCTCGGAGCTGGTTTTACAGGGATCGTTTGTGTTATCTTTTCAGGATTTACATCCGCCGTACCCACGATGTATAGAGTAGGTTTGGCAGTTCAAAGTTCTTTAAAAAGATTCAAGTTTTGGCAAATCACTTTATGCATGAGTATCATAAGTATTGTCTTGGCATGTTTCCCTGTTGTAGTAGCAAAATTGGATCATATTTTAGGTATAGGAGCATTAATCCTATCACCTCTTGGAGCTGTTATTTTTGCCGATCACTTTATCTTACCAAAGTTGGGTCTAAAAACATTTGGAGCAGAGAGAGATAAGATATACATCAATCCACCAGTAATGAGTGCATGGATTGGTAGCGTATCGATCAGTTATGTGATTTTTAATTTTCTAGGTTTAGATTATTACTTCTTTGTTGCCTTCCCTTGTTGGGTATTCTGCTTGTTCCTATACGTAGGTCTAACACATATTCAACAAAAATATATGGTGAAGAAGCCAAGTTTTGATGTATATGTTAAAAATAATGATAAAGTAATGATGGAATAAATAGTCATTTTTATGAGCTATTGTATTCCATCATTTTATTTGATTAATTCCCTAAACTAATCTTTTTTACCCCTTCTTTCGTCATTTTAATCGGTTTGATATAGCCGTTTTCATCAAATAATAAAGAATCTATACAGACTTCTCTAGAGTGAGGGTTATCTAAATTTATCGGCCTCTTATGATACACTATATAATGAAGATCTTTATCAGGTATAGAAATCACAGAATGATGTCCTGCCCCTTTTCCAATCGTTTGATCTTGTTGTAATATTTTCCCCACCTTTTTGAAAGGTCCCACAGGAGAATCGCCAATAGCATAGGCTACACTGTAATCGGATCTCATCCAACCACCTTCAGACCACATGAAATAATATTTCCCTTTTCGTTTCATCACAAATGGGCCCTCTGTATAGTTTTCTGGTGTGATTTCCTTATAAAGCTCACCATCCTCAAAAGGAACAATTGAAGTCAGGTCATCACTTAGTTTTACCACATTACAATGTCTCCACCCCCCATAATACATGTAGATTTGTCCGGAGTCGTCTTTATACACAAATTGATCTATCGGTTGTGCTTTATTGTGGAACTCGCTGATTAGTGGTTTGCCAAGATAGTCTTTAAAAGGTCCTTCAGGACGATCGCTGACAGCAATTCCTATGCCTCCAACTTCTTCATCTTTCTGTATGTCATTTACTGAAAAGAACAAGAAGTATTTACCATGATGTTCGATAATCGAAGGTGCCCACAAAGCAAATGCCCCCCATTTAATGTTTTCCAAATCAAGAACATGCGAATGTTTTTTCCATTGTTTCAGATCCTTTGATGAAAACGCATCAAAAAAGGTTTGGATCTTGTATTGAGGGAGCAAAATAGTCCCCTGACTATTCTTTTGTTCTTGACTTAAATTAGCAGAAGTATCGACTCCTTGATAATGATCCGAGTAGGTGGGATAAATCCAGAATTCATCATCAAAAATTACGCCTTCTGGGTCGGCATACCAACCTTCTATTGCAGGGTTGCCTGTGTATTCAGCCATTTCATTTTGCTTTGTATTTTCTTTAGAGCAAGAAAGAAAGGAAGCACAAATGGCGGATAGATAAATATACTTTTTCATATAAATGAAGTTTGTTTCTTTTAAGATACTATGAGAAGGAATAGAAGCACTTTTTATTCTTAAATTAGAATAAATAGAACATTAACTGTGTATTAGATAGCATATGATATTGTTTATTTTTATCAAAAATGAGTTGTTACCATAAAAATAGAAAAGGCTACCTCAAAAGTGAGATAGCCTCTAGATATTAGGTAATAGTAAGTAATAGTAATATTTTTATCCTGTCATTAATGACATTCCATTTCCTTCTTCTTTCAATTTAATTCTAAACTGACGAGGAGTCATACCTGTAATTTTCTTAAAGTTGATATAGAAAACTGATTCAGATCTAAACCCACAGTCAACCGCTATGGCGAAGTTGGTTAATTTTTTATCTGTATCAGAGGCAATAATTTTCTTAGCTTCATCCACTCTTTTCTCATTGAAGAACTCGCTAAAAGACTTGCCAATATGATCATTTAACAAACGTGATAACATATAAGAAGGAATACCTAAACGCTCAGAAAGCAGTTTTTCATTTAGTTCTGTATTGATATGAATTTGATCTACATCGATTAACTCGTTGAGTTTTTCCATATAGCTATTCATAATCGTTTGATCCGTCTTATCCATCTTCACCACCAAAGTGTTACCTGATAATGCTTTAGGGAATTTTAAAGCAAAATAGATCGTAATTAAGATAATACTACTATTAAATAAGATGTAATTAAGCTGGATAACATCCCAAACAAAAGCAGATCCGTTCAAAGGGAAAAGAATTGTTCTGTAAACTAGTTGAAGAAGTGCGATATAAAAAGTAATACCAATGAAAGAACCTAAAACTTTAGGCCAATGTAAATCGTTGGCTTTCTTACTATCATTTTTCTTAGGCTGTAAAGATTTAAACTTTTTGAAAATCTTAAATCCAATAACACCTCTCCAAACAACAATACTTCCAAGAAGCATTAAATGGAATGGGGTACCAATGAAAGAATCATAAAGAAAGGTTTCAAAAGAAGCTATGTAGAATATTCCTGAAACCAATGCAATTGCTGGCGGAATAAAGTACCATGCTTTTTGTTTGTCTATTTTATCACCAAAGAGTTCATCTAAATACCATAAAATTAAAGCAGGTTGAAGTAGATCAAGTACATCAGAGACAAATAATAACTCAGGAAGAATGAATTTCACATCTGTATATCTAAATAGATATTGAAAAAGGATGTTGATAGACATTGTAAAAAAAACTCCTGAAAGAATTGAGTTAGATCTTGATTTCTTTAAAAAACCAATAGCAAAACTCATTAATAAGCTCTGGACAAATGCCCATAAAAACAATACATTAGCCATAGTTTATTTAAATAGATTTTGTTGATGGTAAGTGTTCACCATATAATAATTATTTCATTTCGTTAACTAAACAAGAAAAAAATGTCACTACAAGTTAAGCTTAGTAATTCTTAAATATCATATTAATTTATTTAAAGCGCAAATAAAATGTAGTAAATACACTAATGTTGATTTTACACTTTTTTCTCTCACGTCAACATATATTAAAAAGTTTTAAAAAATCTTTCAATTCTTTAAATAAAAGAAAAAATTTAAATATAGTTACTTGTAAATACCTGATAATGAACTAATAAAGATTTCACTGTCTAGTTTTGATTAGAGTAAAATCTAAAAATTTAGGACAGTAAATTTTAAGCGTAATAGTAACAAGTAATTTCACTTGTTTTTTGAAATAACAGTTTTGTGTAAAACTTTTCCTCAAGATTTGATTTGAAACGAGGTTAAATCTCCATTAAAATAATGGTGAACCACTAAGTTTATTTCAACTTTAAACTAATTGTGAAATGATTATCAAAAAACGATTATTTTATCTATTGCTATTGATGCTGTGTTGGGGAACATCCCATGCACAAGAACGAATGGTCTCCGGTGTTATCACAGACCAGAACAAACAACCCCTTCCGGGTACTAACGTTGTTGAAAAAGGAACAAGCAACGGAACGATTACAAACACAGATGGAGAATTCTCTTTATTGCTTACTACAGAAAATCCAGTCTTAGTGTTTACATTTATCGGATTTCTTGAACAAGAGATCACAGTAGGCCAACAAGATCAATTTGTTGTTCGATTAGAGGAAGATGTAGATGTCCTAGATGATGTGGTAGTTATTGGTTACGGTACTCAGAAAAAAGAAAATGTAACGGGTGCAATTACTAAGGTAGGCAAAGATGCTATCGAAGGACGCCCAGTTGCAGACTTCCAATCTGCTTTACAAGGACAAGTAGCAGGTTTACAAATTACAGGTACTGATGGTCAGCCGGGTGCTAATCCATCTATCCGTATTCGTGGTACAGGTACAATTACTGGTGGTTCTGATCCTTTGTATGTAATTGACGGAGTGATTTTACAAGATGGAGACGCATTCTCTACGATCAACCCTAGTGATATCGAATCGGTAAACGTACTAAAGGATGCCTCTGCTGGAGCTATTTATGGAGCAAGAGCAGCGAATGGTGTTATCATCATCACAACTAAAAGAGGTAAAGCAGGAGCAAAGCCACAATTTAATGTGAATATTTTTGGAGGGCCAAAAATGATCACGAACAAATTAGACATGTTAAATGCCCAAGAGTACCAACAAGTTATGAACTCTGTTTCTGATAATTCAGGATTACCAAGAATTCCAAGATTAGATGGAACAACATTAACTACAAATACTGATTGGCAAGATGAATTGTTTCAAACGGGTTACCAACAAAATTATGAATTAAGTGGTAGTGTATCAGGTAAAAATGGGTCGATATATGCATCGATAAATCATTTTGATGAAAAAGGTACTATGATCAATACTGGTTTTACTAGAACCTCAATGAGAATCAATAGTGATTTAACGATTAAAAGATTCAAATTTGGTAATACCATATCATATACTCGTTCAAATTATAACTTAGGTTATATTGGAGATAGAGGGCCAACTTTTTGGGCATTAGCTTATTCTCCTGCTGTTGAAGTGTATAATGAAGATAATTTAGGCGGATATAACGGTATGGGTAAAGAAGATGGAGATTATAATTTTATCCAACCAGTAGCTACTCAAAACTTATTACAAAGAAACAGAATAATAAATAGAGTTATTGCTAGTGTTTATGGTGAAGTAGAAATATTACATGGCTTGAATTTTAAAACAAATTTAGCAGCAGATATTTCAAATTCACACCATAAAATGTTTATGCCAGAATTTGAATTAAACGATACTGGTAAACCACCATATTTATTCTCACTGGGAGCCGAACTTGATGAGGAAAGAAGTGAAAGAACAATGTGGTTATGGGAAAATACGCTAAACTATAAAAAATCATTTGGTAAACATAACATTGGTTTGTTAGCTGGTTATACAATGCAACATAGCCGTAGAAATACAATGGGTGTAGCTGTATATGGAGAAAACCTATCAGAATCAATGTCTATTTTAAATGGTTCTTACCTTATAAAATCAGATCCTTCATCACCTTTATTTGATAAAAATACTTTATCCTATATTGGTAGAGCTATATATGATTATGATGGTAAATACATGGCAACTGTGAATTTTAGACGTGATGGATCATCAGTGTTTACTAAAGAAAATCGATTCAGCAATTTCATGTCGGGTTCAGTAGGTTGGTTAATATCAAAAGAAAGTTTTATGGCAAATGGCCCATTTGATTTACTTAAGGTAAGAGCTTCTTATGGTAGTCTAGGAAACGATCAAATTAATGATAGAGCTACTCAACCTATTTTAGATTCTAAACCAAGATACGTGTTTAATGGAGAATCAATGGTAACGGCTGTAGCACCTGATGGTCAATTATTTAATAACACCTTAGTATGGGAAAAACAAGTGCAAACAAACATTGGTATTGATGGAGCTGTTTTAAAAAATAAATTATCATTTACTGTAGATTACTTTATCAAAACATCTGATGATCTGTTATTAGATTATGCATTACCACATACTACTGGACATAAAAATGTGTATGTAAATGCAGGTGAGGTTCAAAACAAAGGTTGGGAATTTACTGTAAATTGGGGTGATAAGAAAGGTGATTTCTCATACAATATCGGAGCTAATGCTACTTTTATTAATAACGAAGTAACACGTTTAGCAGAAGGTTTGCCTTTTATCACTGAAGCTAAGAGAGCACATTTTGAATTCACAAGAAATAGAATTGAGGTAGGACAATCTCTTTACTCTATATATGGTTTTAAATCAGATGGTATATACCAATCACAATCAGAAATTGATGCAGGTCCAACACCTTATGGTAGTGTTGTAACAGCTCCTGGTGATATCAGGTATAAAGATTTAAATGGCGATGGTAAAATTACTGATGAAGATAGAACATTTATTGGTGATGCCTCTCAAGATATAACTTACGGTATGAACTTTAATTTGGGTTATAAAGGGATCGATTTTAATCTTCAACTACAAGGTGTTTATGGTAACGATGTTTTCAATACAACGAAATTCTTTACCCAAAGTTATCATAGAAACTTTAACATGTCTACAGATGTTTTAGGTGCTTGGACACCAGAGAATAACTCACAAACTCAACCAAGAGCAATAGCTCAAGAACTAACCAATAATGACTTGATTTCTGATTGGTGGGTAGAAAAGGCATCTTATTTAAGAGTGAAAAATATTCAGTTAGGTTATAGCTTAAATGAAAGAACATTAGCAAAATTAGGTGGTTTAAATAGGTTGAGATTATATGTAGCTGGACAAAACCTTTGGACATTTACAAACTTTACAGGATTAGACCCGGAAGTACCTTTAAATGGTATTTTACCTGATGGCCCTTATCCAATGTCTAGAAGCTTCATTGGTGGTATACAAGTTGGATTCTAAATTTTTTAAAAATGAATAATAAATTATATAAATCAATTATAACAGTTGGTGTATGTTTATCGACTGTATTTACAACATCTTGTGAATCATTTTTAGATGATGCTGATGTTCAAATTGATGTTGCAACAGATAAATTTTATAAAAGTATTAGTGAAGCAGAAAGTGCCACTAATGCAATTTATACTCCATTACATTGGTATGGTTTATACAAGAGACACAGGTACCTATTGGACTTTATGAGTGGCGATATGGTCACTACTTCGGGGGCTAGACAATTATTGGAATATGAAGGATTTAAATTTCAAGCCAATACTTCTGAGCTGATACCAAAGTCATGGGAAGCTAGTTATACTGGTATTAATAGAGCTAATGTAGTTTTAGAAAGGGTACCTGAAATAGATATTTTTGATGATGAAGTAGAAAGAAGAGATCAATTCTTAGGAGAAGCACACTTTTTAAGAGCTTTCTACTACTTTAATTTAGTGACTCTTTATGGAGGAGTTCCTATCGTAGAAAACTCTTTTGATGGTAACCTAACTGAAGATTTTTTGAGACCATCTCGAAATACTGAAGCTGAAGTTTATGCTCAAATTGAGTCTGATTTATTGGCAGCTCTAAATTTATTAAAGCCTTCATACGGAGGAAAAGACAAAGGTAGAGCAACAACAGGAGCAGCACAATCTTTACTTGGTAAGGTGTATCTTTATCAGCAAAAATACGATGAAGCGAGAACTGCTTTGAAAAAAGTAATTGATGGTGAGTATGCTGCTTACGATTTAGTCCCGTTTGAAAATAATTTCACGAAGGAATTTGAGAATAACCAAGAATCAATTTTTGAGATTCAGTTTATGGGTGGAATTGGTTCTCCATGGCCTGACTATGATACAAAAACATCATCAAAAGCCAATTGGGTATCAACAGCCATTTCTCCTTTCCAGTTTGCAAATGCAATTCCTTCTTTAGAGGTAGACAGTTATTTTACCGGTTTCCCTGAAGAGAACGATATTCGTAGGACTTTTACAATTGCAAGACCTGGTGATATTTGGAATGGTGAAGAGATAACAGCAACACCTCATCTTGATAATGGTTGGAATAAAAGAACAACAGAACGTGATGAAAACTACATTATCGGTTGCCGTAAATTTGCAGAGGATAAATCCAACCCTGGTTTTAACCAATCTCCAGTAAACTTTAGACAAATGCGTTTTGCGGAAGTATTGTTGATGTTTGCTGAGGCTGAAAACGAAGTAAATGGTCCTTCAGCAGATGCTTATAATGCAGTGAACAGAGTAAGACAACGTGCCGGAGTAAGTGATCTTCCAACAGGCTTAAGCTCTTCAGAGTTCTTTGTAGAATTAGTACACGAAAGAAGAAAAGAGTTCACTTTCGAATTCCAACGTTTCTTCGATTTGGTAAGATGGTCGAGAAGATCTGATGCAGCGTCTTTACCTGATTTTGCAAAACCTACATATATGCCAGGTTTTACAGTGGGTAAAAATGAATTGTTACCAATCCCTGCTGTACAAATTCAGCAGAATCCTAACTTGACTCAGAACCCTGGGTATTAATTATTAATAGGAAAAAAAGGATTATAATTAGTAGTATCAAGTTTAATCTTGATACTACTAAATAAATAATATTTTAAGAATTTCTATAAAAATAAAAATGTGATTTTTTTATTAATTGGTTTTCTTTCGAATTATAATTCCTAAGAAAATTTGACAAAATACAGTTGTTGTGATTGATTCTTTGACTTAAAATTGCATTATCATAAAAGCAAAACTAAAAGAAAGTGCGATTATTTTTTTTAATACTAATTATTTTTCTTGCTGATGTGTCATTAATATATGGACAAACAGCATATTATTCTCAAAGCTCTATAGGTGAATTTTCTAACAATAATTTTTGGAATACGTCACCTAATGGTGATGGTGATAGTAGATCTATAAAACATGTGGATGATATTTATTTTATCCAAAAAAATCATACATGTTACATAGTTAAAGAAACAACAATAAATGAATTGACGATATTTGGTAAGGTATTGATAACTGGGAATCCTGATCCATATAATGTTACAATTAAGAAGGATTTTAATTTAGAGCCTGAAGGTTTAATAGACGGTGAAAGTTTACATGGTATCATTGTTAAAGGGAATTGTAAGTTATTGGGAAAAGTAAATCACTTGCCAAATATTTATTTTAAACCTGAAATAGCCAATGAATATAATCTTGAAGTAACAAACTCAAGGTCATATAATAATATAAATTTCAACTTTGATGGAGTGAAAAATTCAGTCTATTTTTTAAAAAATGATTTAAACTTAAATGGCCCAATAGGTAATATTTATATTAAAAATTGTGAGTTTAATCTAAATGAAAATAAACTAATTATACCTGGTAGTAAAAAACAAATATTTGTTCAAACAGGAGGAAAGCTATCGATAAATGATGGTAGTAAACTTTATTTAAGTGGTCGTGAACGTGCATTAGTTGTTGAAAAAGAAGGAGAGTTATCAATATTGGGTCAATCATCAAATTATTCTACAATCGAAGGGTATCAAAATAGATATAGTTTAGATGTTTACGGTAAAATTTCTGCTAAATATTATCATATTTCTGATTTAACAGGTGATGGTATTACATTAAAAAATGGATCCGAAATCGATCCTCTTTTTAGTTTTGATTTTGGGATTTTTGATCAATGTTTTTCAAAAGCCACTCTTAATATAGAAGCAAATGTAATTTCTGATGACTTACAGATCGATGAAGTTACTTTTAATACTAATAATATTAACATTAGTAGAAAAACTAACGAAGGAGGAAAGATTTATTTTAGAAATACTAAAGGTCTAAATATTGATAGTGAAAATGATCCTTTTGATCTAATTGAATGGATATCAACAAAAGAAAGAATGGTTTGGCAAGGAAACTCTTCTAATTGGTTTGATCCTTCAAATTGGTCAAACAGTGAAATACCTAATGCTACATCTAATATTTTTATTGATGCAAAGAGCTATGACCCAATTATTAAGGTTGAAACGGAAGTAAATTCCATAACTATTGCAGGTAATGCCTCGTTGACATTAGAAAAATCATTAGTAGTAGTAGAGGAAATAACACTTGAAAAGGAAGCACAGCTTATTTTCACACCTCTTCAGAAACTAATTTTAAAGGGTGATGCGATCTTATTTGGAAATATATCAGGTGATGCTTTTTTGAGTTTTATTTTAAGTGATAAATCCCAAAGATCGTTTAGTGTTCCTAAATATTTAATTGATAAAATAAAAATTGATATTGGGAAAGGAAATAAACTAAGCACCTTATCAAATTTATTGAATGTTAATACTTTAGAGGTGAATTCAGGCCTTTTTAGTACGAAAGTAAAAGGTATAGCTATTAATGAAAAATGTTCGGTTAATGATCTAGAAGGATCTTTTGAAAATAAAAATGTTACACTTTATAATGTAGAATTAAGTGGAGGGACATATCATAATTTGGAAATAAATGGTAATGTTAATGTATTAAAAACAATAGGTGTAACAAATAGCGTAACTATACTCAATACTTCTTCAAGTCTGGAATTAAATAATAACAATTTTTATTTATCAGGTCATTTTAATAATCAACATGATGGGAAAGTTACACAATCTAAATCAGCTACTACTTTTTTCAATGGTACTTCTCAAGATTTTTATGGATCAGCAACATTTGGTTCACTTGAAATAAGTGGTAATGGCAATAAAAATTTTAAAGAATATACTAAAATCAAAATGTTGTCAGATTTTAAGGTGATAGATCAAAATTCAAAAATTAGAGCCTATTCTACGACAGGTGAAACTATTACTGTAGGAGGAGATCTGTTATTTTCATATGATAACATAATTACGACTAATAGCAATCTTTTTCATGTAGAATTAAATGGAATAGGAGAACAGTCTGTTTCATTTAAAAATAACCGAATAGGTAATTTTAGGGTTACAAATTCAGGTTATAAAAAAATTGATGATTTAGTTGAAGTACAAGGAAATTTAAAAATATACAGAGGAGAATTAGTCTATCCATTTAATAAAGGACCTAAACTTATAAACCAATGAAAAGGCAAACAATCTTTTCTTTATTATTGATATTATTTTCATGTTCAAGTATCAATAAAAAAGAATATTTAAATTGGGTGGAGGATCCATCAAATAATTTATATCAAGTATTTGAAGACTCTATACAATATTTTGAAATCCAATTACAACCTGAGCGTTACAGAATTTTAAAATCAAATTACTCTTCAAAGTTGAATAATAATTGGAGTAATACGTTAAATTTTTTAATTGATGTAACACCGAAGAAATCATTTTCAAATACATTCTCAACTTATTCTTCAATAAAAAATTATTATTCTTATTCTTTTGGGAAAAGTATAAATATATGTCAAAATAATAATATAATTAATAATGATTTTTTTCATCTTGAATCTGGTTATTTAAAATACAATACTTTTAGAGTAAATGTTTTTTTTGATACTGAAAAATTAGATTGTTCTAAACCTTTTGAACTGGTAATTGGTGATTCAGTATTGCATTTTACAATCTCAGAAGAACAAAAAATTAAATTAATTATATGAAATTAAACCAACATATATTTTTTCTCTTGACACTTTTATTGAGTTTAAACGCATTTGGTCAGATTGATTCAACCTCTAATATGTTGGATAAGTTTCAGTTAGATTCAACTTTTTTAAGTGTTGAAGCATTTGAAACAAAACTTTCCTCAAAATATGATAGTTCAGAATTATATACAACCATTGATTCTTTGGAGAAATTTAAAGATGAACTAACAACAAAATTAGATACAATAAATTACTATATTGATCAAGTTGAATATTGGAAAAATACTATTGAAGAAATAAATTCATTAGAGGATTTATTAAATAAATCTACTCGATATTTTGAAAGAAAAAAAATTCAAAATAAAATTCAAAACTACAGAGAAAAACTAAATATTAATAAGTTAAAGAATTCGATAAATTATTTAGATTCTTGTCAGAAAGCAGCAAATAAAAACTTTGAAGATTTAGGGTTTGGAACACCAAAAGAATTTTCAAAAAAATTTATTGAAGGGCAAGATGAACATTTTAATTGGATTGAAAATAAACAGACTGACCTACCATCTATTTCAGATTCAATACCTTTATCTTCTATTTCTAATTTGAATTTTGATAGTGAATTAATTTTAAAGGAAAAAAAGAAAGTATTAGAAGATAAAACAAAGGAGTATGTTTTAAAAAAAAGAGGACTTTCTTTACCAGAAAATATGTTGGCAAGAATAGATCTCAATATTCGTTCTTATGATTCATTAGATTTTAATATTGAACCAACATTAGGTTACCAATTCCCCTTAGGAATATCAGTTTCAACAGGTGTTGCTTTGAACATTAAGTTAAATAAAAATACTGAAAAAGTACTAACTAAGTTTGCTTCCAAATCAACACTACAATATCAAATACCAAAATTACGGGTCTTTTTTGTAGAGATTGATTATTATATAATGGAGAATATGGTAGAATACAATTTAGATTCAACAAAACAAAACAAATTTGAAGATGTATTATTGGTGGGTCCGGTTCTTAACATACCAATATTAGACTTATTAAAGATATGTTTTTCAATGAAGTATAATGTTTTCGAAAAGAAAAATGATTTTTCAATTAATGATACTTGGAATTTTAATTTAGGTCTATCGCTATTCTAACAATTATGAAGAAACTTGTAACTATTAGTTTACTTTTCATTATACATTTTAATGTTAATGGACAAACTAAACCCAAAGAAGAATTTTTGTCTGTACATTTAGAAGCAGGAGTAAAAGTAAAAAAGAATTTATTTGTACATGATACTTTGGATGTCATTTATGAAGAAAGATATAAAAGAGGTACTAGTAAGTCAATTATTTCTTTTTATTCAGTAGAAAATCAGCTTCTAGGGAAAGATACATTAAAAATTCAATTTGGATTCAATCGTTTATACCTTGATTTAACGAAATATGAATTTCTATATAGAAATAAATGGTACGTTTTAGAAATAGAAGAAAAATACGGACAATTATGTCAATTACAGTTTTATTTTGATAAGCTACCACAACCTTTCAGACCTATAACTACATTAGAAAAAGTCTCCTTAAATTGTGAAGAAGGAGAGAATTCTTTATTTAAAATTAGAACTGAATTAAATGGAGGAACATCTCCATATGACATTACCTATATTATTTCTAAGGATAAAGAACAAAAACAACTTTTATTTGAACCCTTTAGCTTAAAAAATAAAGAAAAATTTAAAGATTATGATCTATTAGTTGAAGCATATCAAGGATTTTATATAAAATCAATTGTTATGGATAATTGTATGGAAGTATATGAAGAATTGATTTTTACAGATTGTAAAGAATCTACTAAAATACAAGTCAACTTAAACTTACTTCCTAACTTGAATCAACAGGAAAGCAACAAGCAAATAGATCAATAATATAAGCTATATTTAGAGTAACTAAACATGATACAACTTCTAAAACGGGAAAGATTTCAAAAGTCAATCACAGTCTTTCTTTTATTGAACTTTATACAAGCATTGGTATTACCAATAAGTATCCAAGCTTTAACAACTGGTCCAAACCAACCTGAAGTACAGAATTTTACACCAGCTTCTACTAATGATATGGTAGACTTGTTTTCAGGTGATTTCAATTATAATCTACCTTTATTTGAATTACCTGGCCCAAATGGAGGTTATCCATTCAATTTGGCTTATTCAGCAGGAATTGGTGTTGATCAAGAAGCAAGTTGGGTTGGCTTAGGTTGGACTTTAAATCCAGGCGCAATAAACAGACAGGTTAGAGGTATTCCTGATGATTTTAAAGGGGATCTTGTTACTAAGAAAATGAAAATGAAATCTGATAGAACATTGGGTTTGTCGGCAGGTGCTAACTTCGAAGGTTTTGGGTTTCCTTTAGTAGGAGGGAATTTGGGTATATATTATAATAATTACAGGGGTATAGGTTATAATGTAGGGGCAGATATTATGTCTACTATAGGTAAATCAGGTTTAAGTGTGGGTGTATCTGCATCTTTAGACACACAAGATGGACTCAGCTTGAGTCCGAGCGTTAGTTATACTGAAGCATTAGAAAATAGTAATTTTAATTTAAATGCTGGTTTTGGTTTTAATTCTTTGAAGGGAGCATCTGATCTTCAATTGTCTTTGAGTCAGTCAAGTAACGGTAAAAGTGTTAATACAAAAGGAATGAAAAATGGGAAAGTGTATCATAACGAAACAGGTCGAAATATATCTTTAACAAGTTCGTCTATTAGCTTTTCTAATACAGGGTTTACTCCTTCAATTTCAATGCCTACAACAACAACTGGAGTTCATTTTGATGTAAAAACAGGTTTAAGTGTAGTAGGAATTTTTGCTAATGCAAAATTTTCAGGTTATTATACTCAAACAAAATATAAAGAAGATCCATTTTCAATTGGTGGATATGGTACTTATTATCATCATTTAAAAGACGATGAATCAAATGTACTATTAGATATAAACAGAGAAAATGATCAAATGCTTACCAATGAAACTAGAAACCTTCCTTCACCTAATTTAATGTATGATATTTACAGTTTATCTGGACAAGGATTTGGAGGATCATTTAGAGCAAAACTAAATTATATCCCTTTCTTAGGTGATCAAAAGAAAACGTCTGATTATACTTTAGGAAAAGCAGGGTTAGATTTAGGTGTAAAAAAATTCGGAGTAAGTGGTACTGCTGTAACTTCTAATTCTGTTTCAGGTTCATGGGTTGATAAACAGAATGACTTTAGAAATACAAGTAATATTACTAATCGTTATTCAAAATATAAAATGTATGGAGAAGCTTTATTATTTAACTCAGATGAATTTAGCAATACGCAATTAAATTTCACTGATGCTATCGATTATGCTTATAATGATATTGGAAAGTTTAGAGAAGAAGAAAGTATAATCAATGAATTAAGTAAAACTGTTTCAAATTCATCCATTATTCCTATCGAAAACAAATATCTAAAAGATGTTAATAATGTAGTACCAGAGTTATTAGCAACAGTAAATGACAATATCTTCAAAAGATCAGAAACCCATTATAGGGATCATCATATTGGAGCTTTTATTACAACAAATACTTCGGGGTTACGATATATTTACAGTTTACCTGTTTATAACAAAGTAAAAGAAGAATATACACTTAGTGTTTCAGGAAGGGATATTGAAGCAATTAATTCGACTTTAGTTGAAGTTGAAGACTCTGAAGGACAGGTAAAAAATACAGATAAGTTCCAAAGTAAAACTTCAACAGATCCCTATACATATGCACATTTACTTACGGCTGTAATAGGACCTGATTATGTTGATTTAACAGGAGATGGTATATCAGAGGATGATTTGGGTTATTGGGTGAAGTTTTCTTATACTAAACACACAAATGATTTTAGATGGAGAGCTCCTTATACTGGTATGAATTACTCACCTGGTAGTCTGAGTAATTTGTCTGATGACAAAGGTTCGTTTTCATATGGGGAAAAAGAAATCTATTATTTAGACCAAGTTGAAACAGCAACTCATATAGCCAAATTTATTACTTCAGAAAGAGAAGATGCTTTAAGTGCTTTTGGTCGGTTTTCTACAGATGGAACAAGACAAAAACAAAAAAAACTAGATAAAATTAAATTATTTTCAAGAGAGGAAGGTGTTAATGGAACTCCTTTAAAAACCATTCATTTTAATTATACCAAAGATGATAAAGCATATTCATTATGTAAAGGAATTCCTAATCATTCACTTAATACAGATGCAAACAAAAACTATGGAAAACTTACTTTATATTCTTTACACTACACCTATGGAAATACCAATAAAAGCTACCTAAATCCATATAGATTTGAGTACAATGAAGGAGGTGAAAATGATAAATATAATACACAAGGACAAGATAGATGGGGGACATATCGAAGCGTAGCTTTAATCAATAATTTACCCTCAATATTTTTCCCTTACACAGAACAAAAGGATAAAGAGAATTTAGATAAAAATGCGGGCTTATGGAGTCTTTCAAAAATTATTATTCCTTCTGGAGCAATTCTGAATGTAGCTTATGAATCAGATGATTATGCTTATGTGCAAGATAAAGAAGCTATGGTAATGGCAAGAATAAAACATACAGAGAGCGGTGATATTAATGAAAATTCTGAGTTCACATTTGATGTTCCTAGTTGGGTTAACTCTGATGAAGATGTACAGAAATTCTTTGATTTTGAAGCAAATGATGTTGCTCAAGTTGCTTTTAATGTGAGACTAAATGCCAATACTGTAAGAAACAAAAAAAATGATTTTATGGGCTATGCGTTAACAAATAGAAATAATATTAAATATGATAATGAAATAAAAAAAGGTAGAATTAAATTCAATACAATAAACAAATACAATCCTTTATCGATGGCAGCTTGGCAATATATTCAAAAATCTGAACCAAGCTTATTAGGAGTTACAAATGTGTTAGACAGTGATTCGGATCTTGGAGCTACTGTAATCAATAGTTTTTTCGCAGTTGTTGATTTAGCAGATCAGCTTTCTCAATTTTTAATTAGTTATTATAGTCATTGCTCAGTAAAAGGTATAGGGCAAAAAATGGATGAAAATTTTGCTTTTATTAGAATTAAAGCACTAAAAGAAGACGACTATGAGAATGAACATTTAATAAAATATGGAGGAGGGCATAGAGTAGCTCAAATATCCATGTATGATGGATGGAATGATGAACAAATCCAGTATGGTCAATTATACAAGTATGAAATAAATCGTAACGGAAGGAAAGAAAGTTCAGGAGTGGCCGCTTATGAACCTTTGATTGGAGGAGAAGAAATTCCTCAGCGAAAGGCTATTTATACAACACGAAAAATTCCAATGAGAAATAACGAATATTCTCATTTTGAATTACCTATAAATGAAAATTTATATCCATCCGCTTCAGTTGGATATAGTCAAGTCGAGGTTTATGATCTGGTATCGGCAAAGGCTGCAGGTATTGAATTAAAAACAGTAAAAGCTGTTAATGATAATTTCAATCCTATTAAGTTATTTTCTTCATTTGGAGCTGTGAATTTGAAAAGAAGTAAAAAAGGGAAATCAATACATCGTTTTTACACAGCAAAAGATTTTCCAGTTAAAACGTATCAAACAGAAATAAAAAAACAAGAGCATGATTTTTACGAAAATTACTTTGTATATCTCTCAAAGGAGAAAAGTTTTACCGGTTCTCAAGGTTATAGTATCGAATTGAATGATATGCATGGAAAACCTAAAGAAATTGCATTCCATAATCAAAACGCAGATGGTAAAATAGAAAAAGATCCATCATCATTTACTAGGTACTATTATGATGATAAGCTTGAATCTAATACCTTAAATAATAAAGTAAATGTTTTGATAAATAAAGGCAACGGATTTACTGTAGAAACCAGAGATATTGGTGTGGAGGTAGATGCTTTTGTCGATACAAGACATTTTTATTCTGAACAAACAACTACAGGAGCCAATTTTAATGTTGATTTAATTATTGCATTTTTTCCTATATCAATACCAAGTCTTATACCAAATCAATTGAAAAACTTTGAAGAAACATCAACAATGGTTTCGAACAAAATTATTCATAGGAATGGGATATTACGAAAAGTGGAGATGATGGAAGAAAACAGGGTGTCAATACAAGAAAACCTATATTGGGACGAAAATACTGGCAATGTTATTTGTACAAAAAATTCAACGCAATATTATAACTCAAAGGAAAAGGAACCTTCTAAAGTTGATTTTATTTATAACTTGAAAACACCAGCTTATAGTGTATATCCAAGAATGGGTAAAGCAGCTGTAAATGAAGATTTAATTTTTGAGGGCAACCTTTCCAAGTTTGAACAAAGAAAACAAATTATCAATGAAGATGAAGGAGCATTAAACGTTGATCCAAATGAGAATATTTTTATCCTTTCAACATCAGAATCAATTACAGATAAATTAATTATTGGTGATGAATTTATTTTACAATCTACCATAGGGAATCCCAAAAAAGTAGTTTTTGTGGGTTATTCTAATAATAAAGCAGCTTTTGAGGTATTAAATGTTGGGAATCAAGATTTGAATAATGGTTTTGAAGGAACATTTAAAATGGTTCGTTCAGGAAATAGAAACATTTTGGGAGCAAATGTACAAGAGATGAGCCTTTTGGGAGATCCTAAAAGTTACTCTATACAAACAAATAATAATTCAAAACGATATTTATCTCCAAGATTTAACTAAAAATGAAAGCGATATATAAAATATTGATACTTATTTCAGTATTACTTTTAGGAGGATTTAGTTGTTATGGTCAACATACTTTATCTGTCGAATTAGAGGTGGGTACGAGTGCTCCATTTTACCCCAATGAAAAATGTACCCTTATTCTAAGGTTAACTAATCATAGTTCACTAGTGGGGACCCCTAGCAACTTAGGTATGTATCATACACTTTATGATAAGGATGGTAATATATTATCTTCATCTAAATTAATTGCTAATGATAATGATCCAAATAATTATGGGAATTGGTTATTTCCGTTAACTGATACTGAAAGAGCTAATGGTATTGTTGGGAAATTAGAATACACATTTTTACCTAGTGATATAGGTTATGTGGAGTTTACTCCTTTTGGGTATATTGTAAATGATGCGGATGGTTATTTTAATACTAAAATTGAAGATGTTTCTCCTTTAAAAGTGAGAGTAAATTGTTCGGAAGATAATTTATCAATGTTACTTTTCAATTATCCTGGTTTTGGGCAAGGAGATTATAAAGACTTTATTACTCTAGATTTGTTATGTCAATTAGATTTATCAAATCAATTTAGTAAAGTAAGTGAGGGCCCTACATATAATGATCACTTTGAAATTTTGGATGAACAAAAAAATTCAATTAATGATCAAACAGTAGTTGATTTTACCA
Organism: Flammeovirga sp. MY04; assembly: GCF_001682195.2. Classification (NCBI taxonomy): domain Bacteria; kingdom Pseudomonadati; phylum Bacteroidota; class Cytophagia; order Cytophagales; family Flammeovirgaceae; genus Flammeovirga; species Flammeovirga sp. MY04. The sequence goes on along the minus strand of NZ_CP003561.2, from coordinate 1,809,886 downwards.
ACGATTTAGAAAAATTTATTATTTATCAGCCAGGTGTTTATTATTTAAAACATACATTTAATTATAGCTGTTATGGGGGAGAAGGTACATCAACTAGAGAAATAAAATACACAATAAATTCTTTAGATGCTACGACTCTTGTCGATGAAACATTCCTAGAAAATTTTAGTGCTGCTTCACTTCAAATATATTGTGATCCATTGGATTTAGGTGGTAATTATAATTATATCAAACATAAGGATGTTAATAATGAATATTTTACTTTATATAGAGAAAATGAATCATCTGAATATGTAGAGTTAACTTCAAAATCAAATTATGCAGAATATGACATAACAGATCTTTCCGATTTTATTATACATAAACCAGGAAAATATAAGTTAAAGCATGCATATTCTTTTTGTAGTGATAAGAGAATAGAAGTGGTGAAATTTTATGATTTTGATGTTACCCAGCTTTTAAACCCCTATGAAAGTAGTGTTTGTAAAGCTTGTGAAAGCAATAGTAATTTATGTGAAAGTTTAGAGGAAAGTTTTTCTAATTCAAACTATGGTAATTTTAAATCAATTTCACTTGTGTACAGAAATGATTGTGAATCTGAAAATAAACAATTTCCTTCTGAGTTAACAAATGGAATAAAATTCTTAAATGTTTATTATGGTAATACAATTTATTTAGATTTTATTTCTAGTGATTGTCTTCAAAATAAAAAATTTAAATTTACTAATATAGCAGACCCTACAGACTATAAATGGTTTTATGATAATGAAATTACTTTTACTGGTGATCTTTTTAAAAATGGAGGGGTGTTTTTATTAGAAGCAAAAACAGATATTGATGCTTGTAACGTTTTTTCATCTTCTCATTCAAGAACTCTTAAAGTTTACGTTTGTGTGACCACAATATTAGAGCCTAAATACAAGAATGGAAATTTAACTTTATGTCAAGAAGATCCACTTGATTTAGGATATAAATTTGAGCATGAAGAAATTCATTATCCGGTAGAATATTATGAATGGGCATTTGATCCTACAAAAGTGTTTAAAATCAATGATGAATATTTTACATTACTACAATTATTAGAAGAGGGGTCAGGCTTTGAATATTTAAGTAATGAGAATAAAATTAGCGATAATAATATTGATGACGCCAATAGTCATTTGGGTGAAAAGTGGATTGAGATTCGCTCAATTTACACTAAAGATGGAAAAACTGTAAAGAGTTCCCAATTTACAGATGGAGCAATTAAAAAAGTAAATGTTTCCTTGTCAAGACCAGCTCCTTTTGATCCAAATCGACCTGAATACAAAGCACAAAATATTATTGAGGTAAATGCAAATGAAGAACTTAATATTAGTGATTTTATTCATGATAAATTTACTAATTCAAAAGGACAAAAAATATCTTACAGTGGTGTATTGTCTTATATAGATATCACAAATTCCAAAGATTACAAAAACAAAAAGGCAAGGCGTATTGGTAATAATAATGATACTTTTATTCTAACTGAGGAAGTAACAAAAAAAGAATTTTTAGTATACAGGGAAGCAAATTATCCTCATTATTATTACGATGAAAAGAACAAAGAAATAGTATATGAATATAAATTATTACAATCTGATCCAACTCGTTTAGTATTTGTTGGTAAACCTACAATAAAAGAGAGTGTAATTTGTCCATATAAGTTTAAATTTGTCAACCAATTTAATGCCTCAATTTCAGGTGTAAAAATTGATTATATATGGGAGACGTTTGATAGTAATAACAAAAAACCAGAAGGAGGCGAAAGTAATTACAATACTTTTATTTTTGATTATGCACTAAATGCAGAAGGCAAGCCAAATGAGAATTATGAAGTTCATCTAAAGGTGAACTATACCTTACTAGATGACTTTAATTTTGGCTTCTCTAATGAAGGATGTAATAATGATCAAGAGTTTCCTTTAGAAATAAAAATTGAAGGAAAACCCACCAAAATTGCCCCATTAAGTGTACCCGCATTATTTGATTTTGGAATAACAACCTATCATACACCAGATTCTCGGATCTATGAAAATGGATTATCTATTTCAGCAATAAGTTATGATGATAAATGGTTTATTGACGGGGTGAGTAATTTTGAAAGAATTAAATTAAACAATTTATCTCCTTGGATTGGTGGATATTCAGGAACTTGGAGGCCTCATAAAACATTTACGTATTTGGTAAATAGGCAAAACACTTTTACTCTACATAATTCATATGTTAAAGTAAAAGAGGAAGGTGTTATGCCTATAGAGTCATTTAAATGGAAAGGTAATGCAACAATGATTTTTCCAGAAGAACAAGAAAAGTGGATTAATACAACTACTTCTTCTAAATATGGCAAAAGAGGACAGGGTATTGAAAGTAAAGACGCTTTAGGCAACTTTGGTGCAGCATTATATATTCATAATGGAGAGTATGTAAAAGCAGTGGTATCAAATGCAAGACAAAATGAAATGTTTTTTACTAGTTTTGAAGAAGATAATAATGATGCATTTTTTTCTAATACTTTTACATACAGAATTCCTGTTATAGCAGGAAAAGGTATGTTAGCAGTTGTTGGAGATTATCAGGAGAAATTAGATGAAATATTTACTTATGATCAATCTGTTGTATTTGTTAAAGGTGTTGAGTATCAAAAAGAAATACCTTCTACTTTTATTTATAAAGCATTAGTGAGTTGTAAATTTGATTACCTCTTGGATGAAACCAATTTAGATCATGATACAATCTTTCCAGAAATGGATGAGGAAGGGGGTAATGAAAAACGTTATACTCTGATGGGATTAGATGGCTTCGGGATGCAAGAATTAGATGATTGGAAAGGAGAAATAATTGCACATAAAATTGATGAAAATTTAAAAATTATCTTTCAAGAAAATGATCTTTCTCATTTAATATCAACAACTGAAGCTCATACTGGCAATAATTCTCTACGTATCGTCGGTACAGAAAACATAAAACTAAAACATCTAGATTTAGAAAAAAATAAAAAGTATACTATTTCATTGTGGGTAAAAGGAGATGATGCTAACCAAACTATTCAAAGTTTTGAAGATCAATTTGCAATAAATATAGAAGGAATAACATTTACTCCAAGAGGATTAATTATTGAAGGATGGCAAAGACTTGAAGGAACATTTACATATAACCAAGAGAAGTTTGAAGGATTGACTCTTGCTTTTTCAACTACAGATAATGAAGAGGTGTATGTGGATGATCTCAGAATCTATCCTGCAAATGCTAAACTACAAACCTATTATTATCACCCTTCAAATTATAGGTTGATGTCAATTTCAGATGAAAATAATTTTGCGACTTTTTATTCATATGATGAAGAAGGAAACCTACAATTGACTAGAAAGGAAACGGTTAATGGAATTCTTACACTTCAAGAAGTTCAATCTAACATTGTAAACTAAAAGAAAAAAAAGAATGTCTAAAAAAATAATTTTATTCATGGGTTTAATTACTTTTAGTATTACGAATACTATTGGTATAAATAATCCAATAAATTTTAGGGAAACATTATTAATTGGTAGTGAAGAATTTTGTTCACTTACCATAAAACAAGATCCAAATGGATATTGTATTGATAATGAAGTTATAATAGAAGTAAAGTCTAATGGAGTAAAAGTTTCTTCATTTAAGTATTCACTATTCTCAACTATTGAAAACGATTATATCATTGAAAATGTTACTACAAGTGGGGCAATTTCAATACCCGAGTCAGGGTCTTATTTTATTGATGTATATTATGGAAGTTGTATGATAGGTGATGCCCTTTATGTATCATCTCCTTCACAAGTTAGCACAACAATTTCAACATCATTGGTAGATAATAGCACAGAAAATAATCTTAGTCAAAGAGTTAGTTTTAATAAAGAGCAAGGATTAAATTATTCTATTTATCAAGGCAGAATTTCTGATAAAGGAAACGCTGTTTGGATAAGTAATCTTACTAACGATTATTTTGATATTACTGAAGAAGGATATTATTATTTAAAAGGAATTTGGGAACATGCTTGTGGCGATGGAGAAGTTTATTCTACAGAAATACATGTTTTAAATAACTTTGTCACTTACGATATAGATGTGACAGATGTTTGCGGAAACAATGATAATGGTGCTATCAATATATATTTTGGAGGGAAAGAATATAATAATTTTAAATTATTTAAAAGTAATGTAGCAAATCCCTTACAAACTTATAATGAAGAAAGTAAAGTAGTTGGACATGAATTTAGTAATTTGGCAGAAGGTAATTACTATATAGTAATTGATGATCCCGATGTTGGAGAAAGACAAACAGAGATAATTACTGTGGGGAAGGAAACATTACAAACTTATTCCTTAATTGTAAATGAATCAGAAAATAGGACACATATCTGTGAAGGAGAAAAAATGACCTTTACAGCTACAAAATCATCTTCATTTAATACAAAAACAAATTATACCTGGCTAATTACAGATACTAGATCAGGAGTTGTTATAAAAGAAAAAACAAATCAATCCTCAACTTATTCAGATATTTTTGAAGAATCTGGTTTTTATAGAGTAAGTGTCTCAGTACAATATAACGGATCAAATTCTTGTGTACCTTTAGATATTAGTGGATCCTCTGAAAAAATTGAAGTACATGAAAACATTAATTTACCAACAACACTACCTTCACCAACAATTATAGAAAACAGTGTGGACTGTAACTCTATTGCTACTCTAACTTTTTCTACATTAAACCATGATGTGAGTTATTCATTGTATAAAGACAATATAGAAGGACAGCCTTTACATACCATAATTGGAAATAATCAAGATAAAACAATGATTGTATCCGAGGATGGTGATTATTGGTTGAAAGCTAGTTGGGATAATAATTGTAGTAGTGGTGAATCTATTACAGAAAAAATTCGAATTGAAAGAATAAAGCCTGTTATTCCACACATAAAGAACCCTGATTATATTACAAAATGCGGGAATTTATTACCATCAGTTCCAGTAATTATTGAAAATCCAATTAAAGGAATTACCTATAAATTATTGAAAGGAGGACAACTCCTACAACAAAAAAAACACACAATTGGTAATACCTTAGAATTTACAAATCTTGAAATTGGAGATGACTATCAAATTATAGCAACCAATTTATGTGAAATACTATATGACAAAACAGTTACATTTAAAGTAAGAGAAAAAAGGGACCTTTCATTAGTTACTATTGATAAATCAGAGGTATGTAGTTTAAGAAATGAGACTTTGACATTTACAATACCATATGCAAAAGATTATGAGAATGGTATAAGAATTTATCTAAATGATCAAGAATTTACTGTAGTTCCTTTTTCATTATTTGTTCCTAATGCAAATGGAATAGATTATTCTGTTACTATATATGATGCACAGCCTGGTTTATATAGATTGTCTAAATCATCATTGTACTTATCATGTGGAGGTTCTGATGTAGAGTTCTCAATAGATGGGATAGAACCCCTCACTCCTACTGTTACCGGAATCACATCATCATATGTAATTGATTCGGAAGAGATGTATGATTTTGAAATATCACCTACTTATTCAAATTCTACAAGTATACATGAATGGTATCTCTTAACTGATGAACAAATTTTCGATGTAGAAAATAAACACTTGTTTAACCAAATTTCAACATCTGGAAAACTCACTTCTAGTATAATTACATCAAATTTAGAAGTAGGAAAAACAAACAAATTAGTATTATTTATTGATCGATTTGAAGCTTGTAGTCAAGCTATTTTTATAGAATGTAATCTTACGATTAATCCTTTTATAGATTATGGTATTTTTCATATCAGAGATCAAAACAATTTACCATTACCAACAGGTGAATGGAAATATCAAAATTTGAATTTCGATGATGAAAGTATTGAAAATGTCTTAGACAAGGATGGCTTGTATGCTTGCACAAGAGATGGGAGGTTAAGGTTTGTTTATATTTGGACTCCTCCTTCATCCAAATTATTCGAAGTGGCAACAAATGACGGTTGTGAAAATGGTGGTTATTTTAATGGTATTAATTCAGTTGAATATCAGGATTTAGAAATGACAAGTTACCCCTCAGGTAGAATAGTTAAAGTGAAAATAAATAACATAACTCAATCTAATTATACACTTGAAACTAATAATCAAATTTTTACTAAGAATGGAAATATAGTATTAGAGAATACCAAAAAAGGAGATAGTTATTCATATAATTCTATGGTACAACTTAGTTTAAATCTACATGGTTTAAATACAGATATTTCCACGAGTTTTATTGACGGTTTGTCTAGTACTTTCTCAAATTCTAGCTTAATATTTTTATGGGAAAATACATCTTACCAAAAACCTTATTCTATTCAAGTTTTACATATAAGTGAAAATACGCAAACATTCAGATCGATTAAATCAAAAATTTCTAAAATAAGTTTAGTAAATAAACTGAAGGAAATAATTGAGACTCCCTCTACAAGTCAAGCAAAAATTTTAAATGACCCTCTTGAAAGAATTGAAGCGTTAACTTATTCGGTTAATACTACAAATCAGGGGATCTATATTATTACTATAAGTACTGATAAACCTTATAATAATGAAGGTTTCACACAATCTTTTGTTCTAGAAAAGAATGGAGATCATACACAAGTAATTTGTATTGATAAAGAAATTGGGAATAATACTCCTACAATCTTAACACATGATTTTCAATTCAATTTTCGAGAAACATCTACATTTCAATAAAAAACACCAAATTAAACTAACAATAAAGTGATAAAAAAAATCAAACTTTTGTTTTTACTGTTGAACAGTTTAAGCTTTGTAACATTGGGGCAAACTCAATTGCCAATATTTGATTATGAACTAGAATATTTGACAAAAAATCATTATTTCACTCAACATTCTGCTTCAATTGTAAACCAAACTTTGTTAGAAAATTGGGTTCAAATAAGTGAAGGAGATGAATTTCCAATATGGAAAGATTGTTGTACTGAAAATGGTAAATATTTTATTTTTGGTGTGTCATTAAATTTTGATGAAGCAAAGAAAAAAAAATTGGTGAATTATGAAAATTTACCAGAAATGAACCTTGAATTTTCATTATTGGATAATAATGGTAATGTAGTAGAAGCTGGTATAAATCTTTCTTTAGGTGGTGATAATACAACATTTTTAAGTTCGTTTTTGTTCAAACAGTATAAATTAAACAGAGATCTACACCAAGATTACCAACTAAAAATTACATCAATAACTTCTTCTAATATGGAAGATAATTTAGATTTTATTGATTTAAAATTACATTGGTATGAATATCTTGGTTTAGAACAAACATTATCTACTGATGGTAATGATGTTGTACTTTCTGATTTTGCTTCTGATATTGAAAATTGGTTAGCTGTTTCAACGCCAAAAAATTTAAATAGAGAACAACTACCAGAGAAAATTGATATTCATTGGAATGACATTAATAAGGCATTATTTTATGATTTAGAATGGATATATGTAGAAAAAGGAGAAAATGTTGATCCTTCAACTGAAAACTTATATCAAAAAATTAAAAATAAAGAAGATCAACAGAAATTCTCAGATGCTCTTCTAACAAAAGATCCTGCAAGAGTACGTATTAAAAATAATATTTATCAATTAGGTAATCAATATCCAAGAGGTATTCTTTTATTACGAGTGCGACCAGTTTCTTTTCACTCATCAAATATAAATCAACCAATATATGGCAATTGGGAATATACTTCTTGTGAACTAACGGGTTTTATTTCTTCTATAAATTGGCAAAAAGTTTCTACTTACGCTGAAGAAGGTAAAAATAAAACTGTAATAAATTATATGGATAATGCTTTAAAACAGAGACAATCAGTAGTAAATTATACAACAAATGTTAGTAATTATGCAACTTTAGTAAGCGAGCAGTTTTATGATTTACAAGGAAGACCATCTGTTCAAGTATTACCTGTTCCTTCTAGTGATCATAAACTAGCTTATCACGAGAATTTTAATACTTTTGAAGGTGCTGGTAATAAATCTATATATCAATTAACAAAATTAGAAAAAACATTAGATAGAACTGGATCTAACAAAATTGGTCAACTCATTGGTGAAGGGACAAATTACTACTCAGCATCCATAAGCGATGGACAAAAAGGAGGATTGGATAATGAGATTATCCAAAGAATTCCAGATGCCAATGGTTATATCTATTCTACAACAGAGTATACCCAAGATCAATATAATAGAGTGAGCCGATCAACTGGTGTGGGCAAGGAAAGAAACAACACGAAAAAGTTATATGGTCAAGTATACCAAGAAGAACTTAAACGTTTGTTTGGCAATCAAATAGGTCCAATTGATAACTACAGAAAAGAAACCGTAGTAGATCCTAATGGTCAAGTAACCATTTCTTACTATGACTCATATGATCGTGTTATAGCTACAGCTTTAGGTGGAGATGTTCCTACTAATATGGAAGGATTACCATTGGATACAGACAAAAATGCTGTAGAGGCCGAAACTACTATATTATTATTGACAGGAGGTATAGATAAAGAGGGTTATATTGTAAGTAAAAATAAAATTGATATAACTACCTCAGATCAAGCGATTACATTTGATTATAGTACAGGACTTAATTGCTTTAACAATCCTGTTAATGGGGGGGGAGACATACCAGGATTATACGAACTAACAATATCCGTCAAAGATTCTTATGGTAATACCATCAAAGTGATTGATGTTGATGGTGTGGGAAAAGATTATTGGCAAAAAAGTATCTCAGCAAGTACCTGTGGTAGTCGTTATGAAGATGAAATAAAAACCGATTCAAAGTTGGAAATAGATACTTACACAATTACCAAAACATTAAAGGTGGATAGGGCATTTATTGCAGAAACTATTTATAGTAGTTATCAAGCGATTTTAGATGATGAACTAGCTGAAAACACATTATTTGATAATGAAAAAGCAAAGTTTGAACAGCTCTATTCAGAGCAGAGAATTCTTGAAAAAGAGGCTTGTGATGCGAATAATACTATTCAAATAGTAGAAATTGATGAGATAACTGGAAATGAATTACCCAACTATTCAGATTTAGCGGATGATACTGAAGCAACAGCCATAGGTGTTGTTGAAGCCGTTTTTTCTTCTGTGAATTTAGAAACAGAAGAAAATAAATATAAAAAAGAGCTTTTCAATTGGAGAAATCTGGATCGTATCAAAGCAAGCTTTATCCATGATACTCAACAAACGTATATCATCAGTCAATTAAATACATTTTTTTCAAATGAAGATGTACAAACCCCAGACGTTTCAGGTTTAAATGACTTGGGTTACATAGATGCCTTTTATAAAAATGACCCGTTATTTTGTGAATGTCTAGAATATACAGAATCTAATGCCTTAGGAATTACCATTAATCGTAAGCCTGTAGATGGTGATGAGGGTAGTATCGAACATTATTTTAATGAAAAAATCTACGTCACTATTGATTCAGAAACTGGAGAAAAAGCTTTAGTTGATAATATTTTAGTAAAAGATATCTTCGCAATATTAGTAGGAGAATATTCCTTCTTAAAAAGGGTATCTCTATATGAACATAGCAAAGCCTATGCGGAAACAAAAATCACGGATAATTTTGATGAAGAGCTGTTTAAAGAAGCTTTTATTGAAGTAGTCGGACACTTTGAAAATGAAGATAAAAACAAATCTGAGGGAGATTGGAAAGGTGAGTATACAGATGAATCTGAAGATGGTCTAGAGGAAACATTGGTCGATCCACTAGGCGTTCCTCAATCACCTAATGATGGTCGTATCCTCAAATTAGTAAATCAACTAGAGCAAGGTATAAGCCTATGTAAAGGTTATGCAGAATCGGATATTGAACAATATATTTTTTCTGACCAAGATAGAATAGCTGTAGCTACTGCATTGTTTCATTATTTTGAAGAACACTATTCCATTGAAGACCCTTACTTAGATCAATTTAAGTTAAATGGTGTAGATGCAAGTTTATTATATGCGGCACTGTCAAGTTTCTTTGAAGCTCAAAGTTTTGAAGATGCAGAAATCTTAACCTGCCTTTTCCCTAAGAATGCCTCGGGAGAAATCGAAACGGAATCATCTGTATTTGATAAAGTAAAACAGGTTACTATTTCATCAGTAAAAAAGAGAGATTATATAGTGTATCCTTTGCATTTTACAGGAGAGATAGATCAACCTTATTTTAAATTGTCAGGAGGTTCACCCGATCAAGAATTGGTGTTAGACGATTTTCGTTTTGAATTTAGGTTTGCCCCTAAACAAGAATCAGGAGTGAAGAATCAATTGTTGATGAGTAACTTGGATACTTATCCTACCGATGGTTTTGAAATTCAATTATTAAATGAGCTAGACGGAGAAGGAAATACTATACAATTGCTCTTAATTCGCTTCTCTGAAGTGAGAGGATATAGAGTACCTTTAAATGCCTATGCCGACAATAATTTACTGGACTGCAGTACAAGCGGTACACACTCCTATATTTCTATCAATAGAGTAGGCGATAAGTTAAAAGTATTCCAAAATGGAGCTGGAATTTTTGAATGTTCTACAGAAGAAATTAGCTCACATTTTGATAATTTATATTTGGGGGGAGGTCCTCAATTATCTAGTTTTGAGTCCATGCCATATAAAGGTTTATTATCGGATATATCCATAGGTACAAAACCTTTATCAATTTCCTTAAACCCCGACGATTGGACAAAAAATGATGAATTACTTTTTACTTCCTATACTTTTAGGGTAAAAAATTACGATGCTATATCGTCCAACGATCATTCTATAGTGGGATATTGGCCCCTAAATAATCAACAACTAGGCAACAAACGAGCGAACGGTAAAGAAGGTAGTCAAATCGTTTTAATAAATTGGGAAGGAACTAATGAAATTGCTCAATTATTTGACGAGGCCTATGAATGTACATTCCCATTTATCTACTATGAATATGTTAATTCACCTGATTATATCTTGGGCAATCCCGATATTCAAGATTTGATAAATAATGCCTTAGATTTGGCGAAACAAAAAGAACGTTGTAGAGCCAATGTTGACAAATATTATGATGATTTAATCCTTCGTAAAACAAACGAAAGTGTAGCTGAAATATTAGCAGGTTATATCGAAGATGCCTATATAGCATGTAGCAGTAATCTTTCAGAAAAATTAGAAGCTAGCTACAAAGAACGAGAACACCACTATACTCTGTATTACTATGATTTAGCTGGCAATTTAGCACAAACCGTACCACCAGAAGGGGTGGTGTATTATGTTGCACCAAACTTTGATGGCATGCCTCACAAATTAGTCACGCATTACGCCTATAACTCCCTCAACCAATTGGTTTGGCAAATCACTCCCGATGCAGGCAAAACCCATTTCTGGTACGATAGAATAGGGCGATTGCGATTTTCACAAAATGCTCAACAAAAAGCCGATCAAACGTATTCTTATTCAAAATACGATGGTCAAGGAAGAGTGGTAGAAGCAGGTTTGTGGGCATCAAATAATGAGCCTTCTTATTTAGAAATAAATAAATTAGACTTTCCAACAGAAAATCTAAGCGAACGTATCTATACGTATTATGATGATATTGATGATTTATCAGTGCAAAATTCAGAGCTTTACGAAGCCATCATTCAAGACCAAGAATATGAAGGTTATTACTTAAAAAACAGAGTTGCTTGGGTAAAAAGTGAATCGAAAAATGACGAAGAGGAAGCAATCACCCTTTATGATTACGACCCTCACGGAAACGTAAAAGTACTTTATCAACACAACCCTGATGACGATGAAAATATTGCCTTTAGAAAAGTCAGTTACCGTTACGATTTACTCAGTGGAAATGTCAATAAAGTGTATTTTGGCAAAGGTACACCTTCTCAATTTATTCATCAGTATTTCTATGATAGCGACAATCGATTAATTGAAGTTGCTACTTCCACTAATGATATTGATTGGCGCAATGAAGCCAATTATGTGTATTATCCTCATGGACCACTAGCTAAGGTAATTGTGGCTGAAGACATCCAAGAAGTGGATTATTATTACACCTTGGAAGGTTGGATTAAAGGAGCCAATATTGGAGAAGAAGAACAACAGGTAGACTCACCAACGGATATTTTTAGTTATGCACTAGGATATTATTCGGACGATTACCAACCTATAAGTGGGAATTTGAAAGCGGATATGCACACTAATATTAACACAGTGAATAGCCTTTACAATGGTAATATCGCCCAAATGATTACCAAGTTACCTAAAATAAAAGAGGGTGCGACGATCTCCTACGAAGCACAAACGATCAACTACAAATACGATCAGTTAAATCGTATCAAATCGGCTACGTTGGCCAACCAAACTAAAGCTTTAGGAACTTATTCTTATGATGCTAACGGTAATCTTCAAACGCTTCATCGTCATACTTCTCAAAATGAGGATCTTCATCATCTGACGTATCATTATCAACCCGGTACGAATCGTTTAGATCATGTGAAAAATTCAGTTTCAGTTGTGCCTGATGAAGGTTATGAAGCCTTTGTATCTCAAAATGAGAATAATTACCAATATGACTTAATCGGAAATTTAATTTCTGATGCATCAGAGTTAACCAAAATAGAGTGGAACTTACAAGGTAAAGTATCCAAAGTTTATCAATATGAAAACAGGGCACAATTTGATGGAAATACAAATCCTAATAAAGTGGTAACCTATCGTTACGATGCCAATGGCAATAGAATATCAAAAATAGTAACTGGAGGAAATAATCAATCTAAAAATGTGTATATTCGTGATGCAAGTGGAACCACCATGGGTATCTCGAAAGACGATGTATTTACAGAAATACCAATCTACGGCAGCAACCGCCTAGGGCAGTTCGAACCAAAAACCACTCATGATCTAAACCATACAGGCACAAATCACCGCCGTTATGAATTTAGCAATCATCTTGGTAATGTTTTGGTAACACTAAACGATCTTGGTCACGTACTTTCTTATTCTGATTATTTTCCCTTTGGGTTGACCATGAATGAAAGGTCTTGGAGTGAGGAGGGGTATAGGTATGGGTTTAATGGTAAAGAAAACGATACAGATTTAAGCAAATCTCAGCTGATACAGGATTATGGTTTTAGGGTGTATAATCCGGTGATTGGGAAGTTTTTGAGTGTGGATCCTTTGACGAAAAGTTATCCTTGGTATACGCCTTATCAGTTTGCGGGGAATAAGCCAATTTGGGCAGTCGATTTAGATGGGTTAGAGGAATTAATTTATACATTGTCATTTAGTCAATATGAAGGAGATGTGGCACAAACAATATCAAATAGTGAATATTTAAAAAATATAATGAATTCGATTTCTAAACCAGAGAAAAAAAATGATATCAAAATATATTTTGCTATTAACCCAAATACAACTGGTAATGAATATGGAAAAACTATTGATTTAGTTAAGTCAGCTGAAACTTTAATTAAGATTAAAAGGAAATATGGGGATATTATAGATGACCCCAATCCAGAGCGATTTCTTGATTTTCAAAATAGCAATTTTAAAACAGCTATGTATTATCTAGATGCAAGTGATAATTTTGATCGTTTGGGTTTAACTCCAGAAGAAGTTGTAAATGAGAAAAGAAATAATCCTAATTTAGAAATGTATCTAATAAATATTCAAGGTTCAAAATTTGCCGAAAATGAATGTAATAAAGTTATGAAAACATTTTATCATGAAATAGAATTACACTTGAGAAGAATATTAGGTCTTAGAAGTAATCCTAAAGATGATAACCGAAAAAATGGTGTTGTAGATCATGATTGGGGATATAAATTCACTGAAAATGAGAATTATTATGAAGAACGAGGATTTTCTCGTGAATATCTTAATAATGGATTTTCTCCAAAAAAAGAAATAACTATACCTAATAGTCCACAAGGTCAAATTAATTCAGAAGTTGATAAATCATATGAAAAATAAAATAATAATTCTGATCTTATTTTTATTATCATTAAAAGTACATGCACAGATAAATCAAACTTTTTATGTTGCTAAAATAGACATATATGTAACTATAGAACAAAAAAAAATAAAGGAAACGCTTTCAGATATTAATGAAGCTTTAGTTTATTTCCCTTTAAGTTGTTTATATTATAAAATTCAAAATGATACTCTTTTAGTATCCGATGAAAGATTGATTAAAAGTCAGTTGACAAATAATGTTGCAGTATTAATGATTGCAGAATATAAAGGCAAAACTGAGGATTATGTAAATAATTCCATGTTTGCTTCTTTCTTTCATGGTTATATTGAAAAAAAATGTTATAAAAAGGATTTTGGTTGTTCCGAACAAGCATATTTACAATCTTACATTAGTAATGAAAATCTTTTTTTAATTACTAAAGAAGGTAAAGTAAAAAATTTAAATAAAGGGGAATTTATTGAAGATGGTAAGGGTAAATTCCGTTTAACATACAATGGTTCAGATCCTAATTTAGGAAAATATAAAGAAGAGTTTTTAGTGAGTTTCCAGAAAATTCACCATATAAAGTTAATTTCACATGCAAACCCTTGTTATTAGTTGACAACTTTATTTTCGGTATCAATTTCCAACAGTTCCATTTTTTTGATTCTATATTATTATGAAGAAGCATTATCCCTCATTTTTAGTAATGTTAAGTGCTAGCGTCATTAAGAACTATTTATTGATTAAGTTTCTGAACTTAAAACTATAATTACCATTCTAAACTTCGTCACACACCTTTCCGAGAAACCTCTTTCACTTCATCAATACTCAAACCAGAATACAAAGCTACTTTCTCAATGTCTAATCCATCATTCAGCATAGATTTAGCGATTTCAATTGCCTTTTTCTTTTCACCAATTTCCCTCTCCTTAATAATCGCCTCCACTTCTAAAGTACGTTCCCTACTAGCTTCGTCCATAAGGTTCACAATATGGTTTTTGTAACTTACTTGTTCCGATTTAGACATCTTATCTACTTTTAAAATTATCTTTAATTTCGTTGTTTTTGAAGTAATAAATCCACTCATCTAGTGTATTTCGAGCGACATCATCAAACTGATTACTCAGAAACAAACTCCGTCACACAACTTACTTCTTTTCCATCAAAAGCGACCCCAACAAACATAAGTTCAGTTTTGTTATTTTCTTTTAGGGCAGTGATATATTTAGAATCATGTATTTGTTGCATTGCCTCTTTGGCTAATTCTTGAAGAGGAGGTGAACTTGGTCGTAATTTTTTAAATTCTAAGATCCAGCCTCTAGGGTCATGAGTATCTTTTGGATAGATCATTAAATCAGCTCTCCCAAGACCCGTTTCAGGGTTAGATTTTACAATAAATCGGGTAGAAAGATGGGCCATTAATCCTAAGATAAAAGCATGATAAACTTTTTCAGGAAGAGATCCGCTGTGCTGAACATCATGAAAACTAAATGATGTGAGCATATACTCAGATAAGGCTTTTTCAAAATCTATTGCATTTTGTTCTAAAAGAGCAGTTAAAATAGTACTCTCACTCACTACATCAGATTTTGATAATAACCGCTCTAGCATCTGTTTGTAAACGGTTTTGACCTCTTTATTGGGGATTTTTAATCCATGAATTGCGATTCCATCAATTCTTTTAGTGTAGTCAGTCGTCAAGTAACCATTAAATAATAAGAGACCTAAAACGGTTTTTTCTCTACCCATTTCAAGGTCTTGAAAGATGGTAGTTTCATCAATTTCAGATTCCATTACTTGATCATCAATAAAGCCGGTCAGTTTTTTTTCTAGATCAGCATTAGCATTATTGAGTAATTCCCCAATTAATTCGTTTGCTGAAGTATTGACCCAATAAGGTTGTGGGTATTCCTCCATTTCGTCGGCAAAATTGATCACAGACCAAGGGTTATACACTCTACTGTTTCCAAAATTATAACCGTTATACCAACTTTTTACAGTAGCTATACCCTCTTTATTACCACCATCAATAAGCAATTGCTCGACTTCCTCTTCAAGTAATCCGAAATGACTAGAGAAAGGTTTACTTAATACAGAATAGATTTTTAAATTATTTAAGCCCGAGAATATACTTTCTTTTGCCACTCTTAGTATTCCTGTTATGACACCTTTAAATAAATAATCATTGTCTTTAAAACCTGCAGATAAAAATCCCCTCATAAAAGAGATCATTTCCTCATAATATCCAGCTTCCCAAGATTTAATAATACATGAGTCGTATTCATCGATAAGTATGACGACTTTTTTTTGGTGTAGTTTATATAAAATTCTAGAAAATCTACTTAGAAATAATGATAATTGGTTTAAAGAAAATCGATTATTTTTAAAATCATTAATATAGTAGATATCATCTTGATCAAGGATAGATTCATTATTGGCAGTATTATACTTACTAATAAAATCTTTAATTAAATCTGTAATCTTTGCAATAGCTCCTTCAAAAGTAAGCTCTTTTACATCTTTCAGAGATAAATAAATGACGGGATGTTTGCCTTGGAATTGCCAAGCTTCGGTATCTTTAATTTTAAGGTGCTCAAAAAGTACTTTATGTTCATCAGCTTTAATAATATCAAAAAAGGCATGAAGCATAGACATATTTAATGTCTTGCCAAAACGTCTTGGACGAGGTAATAAAATAGATTTTGCACTTGTATTTACAATATCTTCTATAAATAAAGATTTATCTATATAGTAAAATCCATCGTTAATTATTTCCTCAAAATTTGATATGCCTATCGGATATTTTCTCATGCTTTTTGATTGTTTGTGTAAAGATAAGTAATAATCTTGTTAGATAAGTTATCAGATACATTTTCATAAGAAACACTTTCTTCTTTCAATTTCGTCTATACTATCATAGATTTTATAAAACCAAAGACTTTTAAAAAGTAAACTAACTACATTCCATTATCAAAAAATCGAAATGAGATGAAAACTAGTCACTACTTACAAATTTTATTATTCTTTATCACCTCTCCAGTCTTTGCACAATGGGTATCGATCAATCCAGGAGCAGGTGGGCAAGTGCAAGATGTGGTTTGCGATCCTAATAATGTAGGAACGTTATATATCCCTTCAGATATGGAGGGAGTCTACAAGTCAACCAACAATGGGGAGAATTGGCATATGACTGGAAAGTTGGTGAACAATAGGGTGTACAGCGTGGCAGTAAACCCCGAAAATTCTGAACACATTTATGTGGGTACTTTAAATGGTCTACAAACGAGTAATGATGGAGGTGAACATTATCAATTTATTGAAAAGTCTTTAGGAAAGTCCTTTGGAGAGATTAAAGTCAATCCTAATAATCCAAAGCAGATTATTGCAGGAGTGGGTTGGAGAGACGATTACGATTTTGCTCACTTTTTTGGAGATACGATTGATGGATATATTGAAATTTTCATCAGTAATGATGGAGGGGAAAGTTGGGAGAGAAGAAAAGTGAATCCCAATCAAGTACCTGATAAAAACATTTGGACTATATCATTTCACCCAACTCAAAAAGAGACTTGTGTAATTGGGGCATCCGATGGCATTTATATCTCTGAAGACAATGCACAAACATTTACCAAAATAGATGGCCCTGTTGAGGCTAAATTGTGTAGAGGAGTGGGTTTGTCGCCTGATGGAGCAGTAATGTATGCTACTTATGCTTACGAAGGAAAAAAGAGCTATCCTTTTGTAAAAACATGGAATCAAAATCAATGGATAAAAATTGATAAAGGAACAGGTGTGGAACTTCCATTTATTAATTGGTGGTACCCTGAAATCGATCCTAGATCAACGAAAAATGAGCATAAACTTATATTACCGGTAGAGGGGAGTAGAAACGGTCTGTTTGAAGGGACTTTCATTTGGGAAAACGACTCTTTAGTTTCCTATGCTTATGAATGTATTTGGGAAGGAACAAAAGGGTACGATTTCGGTTGGGATATGGCCGATCCAAACCCTCGTTTTGCCCATTATACACCGATCAAATGGCAAAGAGCAATATGGAGTACTACTAATGAGAACTTCTTTGAAGGGATCTCGTCGAACGATGGAAAATATTTGTGGAGAAACAAATACTCAAATCCTCATTTGGAACATATTGTCGATTTTTACGGAGAGAAATATCCTACCTATAGTTCTAAAGGAACAGAATCGACTTATACCTACGATATTTTAGTGCATAAGAATTATGTACTTCAGGCACAAGGTGATAATGGAATGATGGAAAGTTGGGACGGTGGTAAAAGTTGGTCGAACCTTCAGCATCGCCAAGATACGACTTTGAACTTATCAGATGTACAATCATGTGTCCTTGCTAAGATTGATGGTAAAGATGCCGTAGTTATTCAAGCCACTGGTGGATATGGCGGTCGTGCAGTAGACGGAAAATTGTATTACAAAATACTAGAACATTGTTCTCCAAAAGATAAATGGATATTTTTAGGAGGAGGACAAAATCATGTTTTAGGGTTACCCGATGGTGTATTTAGAGAAATTAATGTCGATCCAAATCACCTAGAAAGATTATATGCATTTAGTACTAATAATGGTTTATATAGAATCAATAATCTAACGGAAGCTGTCAAAGATCTAAATTATAAAGCAGAAAAAATTTCTAATGGTGTGGCTGATAAAGCCTTGACTTCAAAGTGTATTCAAGTCGATCCTAATGATGAAAACGTAGTGTATTTTACCGGAACAAGTGGTCTAACAGGTGTCTTCAAAGGAGTATTTGATAATGGCAAGTGGTGTTGGGATCGAATCTATAAAGGAGGTTCTTGGGAAGCCGAAATTGTTGCTTGGAATAGAGGTGGGAAAACCTATTTGGTGTATGAAGGAGAACCTTGTAAAGGAGGATGCGATTATGTTGTTGCCTTGTCTACTGATGATGGGAAAACTTGGAAAAATATATTGACAAAGCCTGAAGCAATGGAGTTAAGAGGGGATAAAAACGATGAGTGGTATCCCCACATAAAAGAAGATTATGTATTCCAAAGCAAAGGTGGTATTGCAGCAACAGAGAACATGATAATAGCCAATTATTATAATCATAAACATCAGAATGGCTGGGGTGTTTTTATGGGAATTATTCAAGATGATGACAGTGTGATATGGACCGATATTACAGACAATTTACACTACATCGGATTAACAAGTAGTCGTATTGTTCAAAGAGAAGAAGACTATTATTTCTATATCAGCACGCCAGGTGCAGGTGCTTGGTTTAGAAAATTACCTATAAATCAAGACATCAAAGTAAACTAATTATTTTCTATGGATTTGATTTGTTTATATCAAGATAATCAGAAGGTTATGGTAAGTAAATTCATTTTTCTTTTCCTTTTGTTTTTTATGAATTTCTTCGTTTTATGAAAACGAAAGGCTTTCCATTTCACTTCCTTCTACTTTAGCATTATCAGTTTTGAACAGATCAAATGACTTTTAAGTAGTTGTACAACTACTTATATAGATTGAAAATCAAACTGACTTACTTAATTATATTAATCTGAGTTCGACGAACTCAGGTTATTACTTTGTTAGCAAACAAATGTACTTGTTAGAGTCACATAAAAAATGATGTAAAACTTATGAAAAAATTAAAATCGATATTATTACTAACTACTATTTTATGTGCTTCTACCTGCTTCGGGCAATGGATTTCGATCAACCCCGGTGCAGGAGGGCAAGTACAGGATGTAGTGTGTGATCCCTCAACTCCCGGAACATTATATTTAGCCTCTGATATGGAAGGGGTTTACAAGTCGACCGATAATGGAGAGTCGTGGCACATGACGGGTCAGTTAGCTCAAAATAGAGTGTTTGCTGTAGCCGTTAATCCATCGGATCCGAATCATTTAACAGTGGGAACATTTAATGGTTTAAATACATCTTATGATGGAGGTAAAACCTATCATTTTGTAAAAAAAAGTATTGAAAATACCATTGCATCTGCACGTGTAGATCCTCACGATAACAATGTAGTGTTTGCGGGATATGGATGGAGAGATGATTATAACTTTTTAAAGTTTATCAATATCGTAAAAGGAGGAGTGCCAAAGTACTTCGTATCTAAGGATAAAGGTAAAACATGGGAGACTATTGTTTTAGATCAATTTCAATTAGAAGATAGAAATATCATAGATTTTGTTTTTCACCCAAAGAATAAAGGAGAGATTTATATTTCTATGTATGGTGGTATTCTTAAAACCACAAACTATGGGAAAGACTGGAAATTATTCCCATATCCTAAAAAACAAAGCGGTCACAGGGGTTTATGTATCTCTCCTGATGGTAGTGTACTTTATGGTATTTTTACTGAAAAAGGGAAAAATGGTTTGCCTTACTATACCTCTACCAAGAATATTAATTGGAAACTTGTTGATAAAGGAAATGGGGTAGCATTAAAACCATTAAAGTTTTGGTATCCTGAAGTGGATGTTAGATCAACAGAAAATCAACATAAATTAATTCTATCTTTAGAAGGTGATAGAAATGGACTTTACGAAGGCACTTTTAATTTTGAAAAAGGAAAACTAAAAGAGTATAGCTATCAAATTATTTGGCAGGGACAAGGTGATTATGACTCGGGTTGGGATTATGCAGAACCCAATCCAAGATACGTTCACTACACGCCAAAATCATGGGATAGAGCTATTTGGTCAACTACCAATCAAACAATATTTGAGGGAGAAGATCAAAAAGGAAAGTATAAGTGGAATAATAAATACTGTATACCTCACGAAGAATTCAAAATACATCATTTTGGCAAAACTTTTCCAACCTATTCAAGCAGAGGAACAGAAAGTACATATACCTACGACATCGCAGTAGCAGATAATTATGTAATACAAGGACAAGCAGATAATGGATTAGTGGAAAGCTGGGATGGCGGTAAGTCTTGGACTAACTTGTTCCATCGTCAAGGTGCAATTGCTCTATCAGATGTACAATCTGTTGAGATTGCTCAAATGGGTGATAAGAAAGTGGTACTTGCACAGGCAACATCAGGTTATGGTGGGCATGCAAAAGATGGACGTATTTACTATAAAATTTTAGAACATTATTCGCCAAAAGACCAATGGCATCTATTGGCTGGCGGTCCCGAGAATAAATTAGGAATGCCTGATGGTATTTATCGAGAAATCTATGCAGATCCTCACAACCCTTCTAGAGTATACACATTTTCATCCAAATATGGCCTGTATGTGATTGATGATTTAGAGAAAGCTATCAAAAACTCTGATACTTATAAAGGTAGATTGATTACGGGTGATGATCTAAAAGTAATCGATGGTGTAAAGACCATTCAGATACATCCAAATGATCCGAATATACTTTATTTCACAGCATCAAGAGGTGATTTAGGAGTGTTTAAAGGAGTAAAAAAAGGAGATGAATGGACTTGGAATAAGATCTTAGATGGAGGCGATTGGGATGCTGAGTTAAGTGTTTGGGCCAACAATGGTAAGACCTATATGCTTTATGAAGGACCAACTGTAAAAGCAGAGTTAAATAATGCAGATTATCAAATTCTATTATCAGAAGATGATGGCAATACTTGGAAAGAGATTTTTACGCCACAGATGGCCAAAGAATTTAGATTAGAGAAAAATAAATCATGGTACAGCTATGTAGAAAACAGCTACAAGTTTACCAGTAAAGGAGGTATCGTTGGTTTTGATGATAAAATCATCATCAATTACTACAATCATAGACAGCAGAATGGTTTCGGTGTATTTATGGGGACAATTCAGGCTAACGGAGAAATTAATTGGGAAGATATTACAGGAGACCTACACTTTGTGGGTCTTACATCTAGTCGAATAGTAAAATCAACCGAAGGGACTTTCTTTTACATAAGTACTCCTGGTGCGGGTGCTTGGTATAGAAAACTTCCCTAAAGAATGTGTGACGAAAATTAAGCTGCCTTTTAGGTGGCTTTTTTTATATCCTGAACTCCGATTTTTACTTTCTTTCTTCGTTTTTGAGAATCAAAAGTCTTCTAAATACATAAATAACCACTTTTGAGAAACAGACGAGTAATCAATTTTTTGAAATAGATATATGTTAAGCAAAGAAGAATTTTACAACAAGATCCTAGGAGGATGGTTAGGAAAATGTGCTGGAGGTATCTTAGGAGCTCCAATCGAAGGCTACAAGTGTTTTAATGATATTGAATTATCTGATAAACTTTTCGAAACAAACTTCCCTAACGACGATCTTGATTTGCAAATACTATGGTTAGACATGGTTGCTAAAAAAGGTCCAAACGTTAGACGTGCCGATTACACTTGGCATTGGGACAATCATGTAGACTTTCCTTGGAATGAATACGGTGTGGCTACAAGAAACATCAAAATTGGTTTAGACAATCCGGATACAGGTAAACATAACAACCCATATTGGAATGAAAGTATGGGGTCTCCTATTCGTTCTGAAATTTGGGGAATGTTGTGTGCCGGTAATCCGGAAAAGGCTGCTTTTTATGCAAAGATGGATTCACAAGTTGATCATCATGGATTTTCTGATGATGCGGAAGCGTATTTTTCTGCAGCAGCTGCCATCGCTTTTACAAACTCAGATACCAATGCAATACTTAAAGAGGCATTAAACTACATTTCAAAAGACTCTTTGATGTTCGATTTGGTGAATAAGGTGATGTACTGGCACGCCACTTTTGAAAAAGAGGTAGTCACAGGAAAAATCAAAAGTGTTTACGGAGATGCAGATTTCACATCGGCTCCAATGAATATAGCGTATACTATTCTAGCTTTGGTGGAAGCACAAGGCGATTTTGATCACTGTATTGAAGCATTACACTATGGTCATGATTCTGATTGTATTGTAGCCACTGCAGGTGCGTTGATCGGTATTATTAGAGGAGCAGACGAAATTCCAGCATTATGGAAAAAACGTATAGGTAATGCCTTGGTAGTAAGTCCAGAAATTACAGGCATCGATTGTCCGGATACCATTTCTGATTTAACAGAAAAGACGGTTCAAGCAGCTAAGTTATTCCAATTTGAAAATCAAATAGTTGATTTTTCTGAAGTGGAAACGTTGGAAGTAAAACATCAACCTACATTCGCATTACACACTGAAGTTACTATTTTCCCGAACTTCGAAAAACAAACCAATGGAACAGTAGAAGTAGTCATCGAAAACTTTGAAGAGGTGACTAAAACGTATTTTGTAGAGTTGACATCAGATTATTATGACCCTCAGAATGCGAGTATTATTGATGTGCCACCGTCTTCAATTGCTAAGGTAGAGTTACCATTGAACTTAAATGGTAAAAAGGTTGAGGGAGTGATTTCAGTTGGTTATACAATTAAAATTAATAAAGAATTCGAATTCCAGAAGGGCATTCCTTTCTATGGACAATGGAGAATGTTCGGACCATTTATTCAAGACGATGCAAGCTTAGCACCAATGAATGTAAAATACCCTGACCATGGGTTACCAAGCATGCCTTCGGCTACCTATATGAACCACGATTTACAATGTGCGAAGCAAGAGTATTTATCTCAAGATTATTTTAAAAACTTATCAGAGATGGATTTAAATGCACAGCCGTTTGAAGTGAAAACAATCACCCCGAGTGCCATGACTGTCGATTTATCTCAGTACTTTTATGGTAAAGGTGAACGATCGCTTTACTTGCAAACCACAGTGAATACCAAAGAGGCTATCAAAAAATGGTTATGTTTCGGTAATAGTAACTTTATTACTGTTTGGTTAAATGGTGAGGAAATCTTTAAGAATTCTAAGCAAATGAGAAGGTGGCCATCCACTTTTTACACAGAACTAAATCTTAAAGAAGGAGAGAATTTAATTGTGATGCGATTGGATGTTATCAACGATGATTTTGTCCTTGATATCGGTATGAAGGATCACAACGAAAGACATCCTCATCAAACACAATGGGCAGTAGATTTGAACTTTTCTACCCATTCTGTTAAAGAAGAATTACTTGAAGTATAACAGACAATAGATCATGATAAGATTACCTAAAATTGTAGTTCTTATGTTCTGTATGGTTTGTGCTCAATTCACTTGGGCACAAACCTTTTCAATAGGAGATAAGAAAAAACTGAACAAAGATGTGATAGGTGTAAATGCCAACCTAACTAGCATACAAAAACCTCAAACCAATAAGAAACTGATCGAGTCGATAAAAGATTTAAATATTAAATCGATTCGTTATCCTGGTGGAACGATTGGCAATTACTGGGATTGGGACAAAGGATGGCTGGATAGTAGTATACCCGACGAAGTGATGATTAAGTGGGTGGTGGAACAAAACCTAACAAAATCAAAACAGAGGTATACCGTAGAAGACTTTTGCGAATTGGTAAAAACAACCAATACAGAGGCCATATTCATGTTGAATATGTTAAGTAAAGATTTAGATCACTCTATTCGAAACTTAAAGAAAGCGAGAGATTTAGGTGTTGATATCAAATATGTTGAATTAGGGAATGAAATCTATTTTAACCTTCCGCTACCAATGAAAGTTTATCCCACTCCAGAAGTATTAGGCGATACTTGTAAAATTTGGATAGATGCGCTTAAAAAGGAATTTCCTGGAGTAAAGTGTGCTGTAATTGGTACAAATATCGAAAGAAGAGAAAGACATATCGATTGGTCGAACAGAGTGTTATCTAGATGTCCTAATGCAGATGCGATTACCTTCCATAAATATAGTCCAGCAAGTTTAAATGGAGCACAAGAAAGAGTGAATATCACTGCAGGTACAGAAGGACAAACTGATAGTAAAACAGCGACAAGACAATGGCCATCCTCAGAAATATCGTATGCAGATTGGGAAAAATCTCTATTAAAAGACGATAAGGCTAGAACCAATATGTGGGTAACCACCCAACACAATGCGGAAGGTTATAAAAAGATGAAGCTTAAAAAAGACCTTCCAATTTGGATTACCGAATTCAATATGAGGGATGATAACTCTATTGTTTTAGGGAGTTGGGCACAAACTTTAATCGTTAGTATTTACTATTTAGAGTTTATGCATGCAAATGTTGAGGTGACGAATATCCATAATGTGATCGGTGCTTTATTTGCTCAAATTGATGCTCAAAATGATACCTATTCTAAAAAGCAATATCCTTTGACAGCAGGAGGAATATCAACTTCATTATTTGCTCAGGCCACTGAAGGGATGTCACATAAAGCCCCCTTATCATTTGATAAAACACCCATATTAGTCAACGATAAGGACGAAGAGTTTTTAGGTTTAAAAGGGTATTCTTTCTTTGATGAAGAAGGAAAAGAAAGATACATCATGATCAATTTTACAGAAAATGAATTGGTTCTTGATGCACCAGCAAATCTTAAAGGGAAAATTTCAAACTCTTATACCACTGATTTAGCAAATCAAGTAGTAGGATGGGAAAGTATAACGAACAGCAAATCTAAAATCAAAAAGAAAATTACTTTACCTGCTTTCTCCATTACTCTTATTCAATAAAACCTGACGTAGTTAGATCTAGGTTAGTAAATGAGACTTGTACGGACGTAGCACAGCTACGTCCGTACAAACTATTTATCCATATAAAAACACCTTCAAAGATCGAGCTCCGTGAGCTCCTTTTACTAAAGATTGCTCTATATCAGCCGTCTTAGAAGGACCAGAAATAAATACTCCGTACCCATGATTTTCTGGTTGAATGTTATCATAAGCTTCGTGCATATTCCATACAATATTTTTCTTTGAAAGAACGATGATTAAGTGCTCCCCAATACACGTTAAAGCACGATGGGGTAGTTTATAATCATTCACCCATATTGCCCCATTTTCTGCCACACCTAGTTCACCTTTTAAGATGGAAAGTGAGATGTCTTTAAGTTTCTCTTCTTTGATTTTCTTTCTATAAGGCAATTCACAAAACTGTGTAAATATCAATTGGTTATCATATCCTAGATGACTAATAATAGGAGGGAGATCTTCCAAGTTTTCACCATTAATTACTTCTACACCCAATTGATAAAGCATATCGGTAAAGTAATTTAAAATATCATATGATAACCCTTGAAAATAGGGGATCCTTGGCAGTTCGACTTCAGGTATTTTTGTGTGTTTAATAGTATCTAAAATACTTGATCTATTGTTCTTCATGTTTGTTTCGTTTCTTATACCAGTGAGAAAAAGTTTGTTTCGGTTGTGGTAGATCCCTGTCTTTTCCCCATGTATTGAATGGATTATTTAAAATTACTTTAGGCGACTTCAATAACGTAGTTCCAAGCAAACTAACTATTTGAAATATTTTAGGATGTCCCATGACTTTACCTGTAATTTTCATGGACCATTTTTTGGATGGAGGAAGATGCCCTTTATCCCCAATAATCTGTCTCCATTTATACAATTGGGTATGTATATCAATTTTTACAGGACATACATCTGTGCAGGAACCACAAAGCGTGGAAGCAAACGGTAAAGAACTGTATTTATTTAAGTCCTGTCCAGGAGAAAGTATTGCTCCAATAGGGCCCGGAATACTATAATTATAACTATGTCCACCACTTCTTCTATATACCGGACAAGTATTCATACATGCTCCACATCGGATACAGTTTAACGAACTCCTGAAGTCGGGTTTACTAAGTTGTTTTGTTCTACCATTATCTACCAAAACGATATGTAATTCCTTCCCTTTTTTTGGTTTATGAAAGTGAGAGGAATAAGTAGTTATTGGCTGCCCTGTTGCACTTCTTGCCAGTAAACGAAGAAAAATACCTAAGTGCTTTTTCAATGGAATGATCTTTTCGATACCCATACTAGCGATATGTATTTTGGCTAGATTAGCTCCCATATCTACATTTCCTTCATTCGTACACACCACAAAACCTCCTGTTTCTGCCACAGCAAAATTGACTCCTGTAATGGCGGCATCAGCGGTAAGAAATTGTTCTCTGAGGTGTTGTCGTGCAGCCAAAGTAAGGTAGGAAGGATCAGTAGCCCCTTTATCAGTTTGTAAATGCTGATGGAACAGTTCACCTACCTCTTCTTTCTTTTTATGAATAGCAGGCAATACGATATGACTAGGTTTTTCTTTCGCTAACTGAACGATTCTTTCCCCTAAATCAGTATCAATTATTTCAATTCCCTCATTTGATAAATACGGATTGAGACCACATTCTTCTGTAAGCATGGATTTACTCTTTACGACTTTTTTAGCCTCATGCTTTATCAAAATATCTTTCACAATTTGATTATGATCCTCAGCATCTTTGGCCCAATGTACTTTTATGCCATTTTTTTTCGCTTGTTTTTCAAACTGAAGTAGATAATCATCTAAGTGAGATAAAGTATGTGCTTTAATCTGAGCAGCCAACTCTCTTAAAGTCTCCCATTCTGGAAGTTGATGCACGGATTTATCTCTTTTTTCTCTGACAAACCAAAGTGTTTTATCATGCCATGTAACTCTTTCTGATTGCTTATTAAAAGCTTTCGCCTCGTCTGGGTGTGTTGATATTCCCATAGTAAATCATTTAAGCGTGAGTGGTAAGTTTTTGTGCCTTTTGTTCTGTTTTCTTTTTGATATCAGAAGAAAGAATTTGAGAAAGATGTATGATTTTAATATCAAGTTTTTGTCTATGAATTAAACCCTCTAAATGCATTAAGCAACTCATGTCTCCTGAGGTAATATACTCTGCTCCATTATTCATATAGTCCTGTATTCTATCATTCCCCATACGAACAGAAACATCGCTTTCTGTAACACTAAATGTCCCTCCAAATCCACAACACTCATCTCTTCGGGAGGGAAAGATTAACTGAATTCCATCGACCATTTTTAGAAGTTGTCTTTGTTTATTGGGAAGACGTTCTACTTTTTCAGAACAGCTTCCTAGGCGCATACCTCTTAAACCATGACAACTTTTGTGCAGTGCTACTTTATAAGGGAAATAACTTTCTAGAGAACGAACCTCTACGACATCATATAAAAATTCTGTAAGATCATACGTCTTGTCTATAACTTCTTTGGCTTCAGGAAATAGTTTTACACCATGTTCTCTAAGGTGTAAAACACAGCTTGCAGATGGTCCTACGACGATATCATATTTCTGGAAAGCTTCAAAGAAGACTTTAATAGCACCAATGCTATCTTTTTCACATCCAGAATTAGCCATAGGTTGTCCACAACAAGTTTGTGAAGTTGGATATTCGACCTCACCAAATTGTTCCAATAGTTTTAGAGTAGCCATTCCAACTTCTGGATATAGTTGGTTGACATAGCAGGGTATAAATAATCCAATTTTCATTTCGTTTGTTCTTTACTAAGCATATACTTTTGATTTCCCCATTTTTACAACTGTAGCTTTATCTCTTTACAATAAAAAAGAGACAATAAATGTATTTTGATTTTAAACTTAATGGAGCGTAGCAAACAGAAAAGTCTATAGGAATTTTCTGTAGTTCTTTCATCAAATAAACACAAGGTAATATTACTTTATCTTTGGAAAGATTTACTTGTGATTTAATAATCTGAATATTTTCATTGAAAATAGGAGTTTAAAGAAAAATGAATTTAGAAAGTTTGTTTTGTTATTGACTGTTTGCAATGTTAAGTAGCAGGTAACATTACGCACTATTCAATTGTATAAGTTTTTTAGTTATCACGATTAAAAAAAATGAATATTGGGTGATATGTCATAGATATAAAACTATGAAGAGTTCTTAGAGACTCCTTCGGCTTAACACAAAGTGCAGAATAGAGATGAGTATTTGTGCTTAAAGTAATTTGTTATATAACAATATGAAATATCATACATCTGTTTACAGGATAACAAATTGAATAGTAAACAAACATTAACAATGTAGATTTAGCGCAACAATAAACACATTTATTAAATTTTGTACATTGCATTATATAAATAAGATATTGTATTTTAAGCTTAATAATTTTTTAATGAAAACGATTTTCATATTTACTTTTACTGTATTTACTACTTTATTTTCTCTAGGTCAAACTACCGAAATTTCAAACGTCACCTTACAAAATTATATTAATGTCCATGGCAAAAAAATGGAACTAAATGGTGCAGGGGTAAGAACTAAATACTTTCTCCCAATGTATGTAAGTAGCTTGTATTTACAGGACAAATCAAGCAATCCGAATGATGTATTGTATAATGTAAAACATAAAGTAGTACAACTTGATATCATTTCTGACTTTGTGACAAAAGAACGAATTGAAGAAACAGTAAAAGAGGGTTTTGAATATTTTAGAAATTCTCTAGAAATTGATGATGAAATTAATATGTTCCTTAGTGTTTTTAAGGATGAAGTAGTGAATGGCGACAAGTTTCAATTTGTTGCGGAAGACACCCTCTGTAGAATTATAAAAAATAACAATGAGTTGCTTGTTATAGATAATATCAATTTTCAGAAAGCACTTTTTTCCATTTGGTTAGGAAATAAACCAATTAACGATGAACTAAAGGATGAAATGTTGGGGAAATAAGCGTTTAGAATAACAAATGTAACTCTTGGACCTGCTATATTTTACTTACTGCTAAGTTATACATATAGCAGGTCTATACATAATAGATTATTTCAAGTATTATTTATTTAAATAATCAACTACGATACTCCTTAGGCGAAACTCCAGTCTTCTGCTTAAACAATCTAGAAAAATAATACACCGAATTAAAGCCCAATTCAAAAGCCACCTCTTTCACTTTTTTCTGATGCCCCACTAATAATTCTTTAGCTTTAATTATTTTTAGGTTTAGATGATACTGCAATGGAGCCAATCCAGTCAACTCTTTAAATGCTTTTCTAAAGTAGGAATAGGAAATGTTATTTTCGTCACAGAATTCTTGGAAATCCACTTCAGTGTACAATGCCTCTTGCATCTTAATTTTAGCTTGTTCTACAAGTTTTTCTCCTTGTCCTAAATCATTTCTCTTTTTTGAAAGCTGAATGACATGTCCAATAATCTGAAGTATAATTCCACAACCTATTTTCTGATAACCTAAACGTTCCTCTTTTACGATATCAAATAGATCATGAAATAGAGAAGTGATTTGTCCTGATGCAGAGGTGGAAATGAGTTGGGTATTTTGAAATGTTTCTTGTTGAATGACATTGCCCATCCAATCACCATTAAAACCAATGTAATATTCTGTCCACCCCGTTTTTTTATTCGGTTGATAGCGGTGCCATTCACCAGGTCTTAAAAAGATAATGTTCCCCTTTTGAACTTCATATGTTGATTCTTTATTCTCAAAAATTCCTTCTCCTTCAACAATATAGAGTATTTGATATTCACGAAGAACTCTACCTTTCTCCCATTTAAAAAAATACCCTGTAGGATGTTGAGGATCGGGATAAGCTTGCCCGGCTTGTACAGTAGCTTGTCCGACTACATTAATATATAGTCCCCAGTTTATATCTTCCTCACTAGGTATCAAATAGTTGTTTAAATCCTTCATATATGCAATATATACATGATATTAATATATATCAAATATCAAAATGTGCAAACTTTTTCCCAAAACGTGTATTTATTGTAACAAGTACATTTATTTCCTTTGTAAAGGACAAATTACTAAAGCGATGAGCAATCAGACTATTATAGAAACGTATAAATTAGCAAAAGACGTCTATTCTAACTATGGAATAGATACAGATAAAGTATTGGAGTCACTTCAAAACTTGTCTATTTCTTTACACTGTTGGCAAGCCGACGATGTGGGAGGTTTTGAGACCAAAGTATCTTCGATGGGAGGGGGTATTCAGGTCACTGGAAACTATCCTGGAAAAGCTAACACAGTGGAAGAAATGAGAGCAGATTTGGAGAAAGTACTCTCACTTTTACCAGGAAATCACAAACTGAACTTACATGCAATCTATGGAGAGTTTAATGGCGAGATGGTCGATAGAGATCAGATTGAAGTAAAACATTTTCAGGGTTGGATCGATTGGGCCAAAAGAAATAATGTAGGTATTGATTTTAATGCTACTTGTTTCTCTCACCCAAAAGCGGAAGATGGTTTTACACTTTCTAGCAAGGACGAAGAAGTTAGAAAATTCTGGATCGAACATGTAAAACGTTGTAGAGAAATCTCAAACGAGATTGGTAAACAACTAGGACAACCTTGTATCCATAATACTTGGATTCCAGATGGTTCTAAAGACATGTGTGTAGATCGTCTTGGCCATAGAACTCTTCTAAAGGCATCTTTGGATGAAATTTTCGAAACGGAATACGATTCGAAATACATGAAGGATGCAGTGGAAAGTAAGTTGTTTGGTATTGGTAGTGAATCAATGGTAGTAGGATCATATGATTTCTACTTAGGGTATGCCATCAAAAACAACAAATTGATTTGTTTGGATAATGGTCACTTTCACCCGACAGAACAAGTGGGCGATAAGATCTCTTCAGTTTTACAATTTGTAGATGAGATTCTTCTTCACATGACAAGAGGTGTACGCTGGGACTCTGATCACGTCGTTACTCTTAATGATGAATCTACACTAATTGCTCAGGAAGTAGTTAGAGCAGGAGCATTAGATAAAACAAACGTTGGTTTAGATTTCTTTGATGCCTCTGTTAATCGTGTAGGTGCATACGTTACTGGCTGTAGAGCTGCAAGAAAAGCATTCTTATTGGCTTTACTTGAGCCAACAGATTTAATTAAAGCACATGAAGAAAAAGGAGAGAATTTCGAAAGAATGTTCTTACTAGAGCAAGCGAAATCGTTGCCTTGGGGTGCTGTTTGGGATTACTATTGTTTACAACAGCAAACGGCTTTAGACAGCGAAATTATTGATGTTGTTCAGGATTACGAAAAGTCACACCTTCTTCACAGAGGGGAAGTACTAGTGTAAAGGAGTACATTATGTTACAAGAAGCAATTGCCGTTTTTGATATCGGTAAAACAAATAAGAAACTGCTGATTTACAATCAGCAGTTTCAAGTAATTGATCACAAAGAGATCAAACTAAAAGAGAAAACAGACGAGGACGGAAGTCCATGCGAAGACATCGATGTATTGGTGATATGGATGGTCTCCTCTTTTTCAGAAAAACTACAATCATCAAAATATAGAATTGTTGCCTTAAACTTTTCTTGTTACGGTGCCTCTATGGTGCACCTTGATAAACAGGGAAACAGAATAGGTAGCTTCTACAATTACTTAAAGCAAACATCAGAAAACTTTTATCAGGCCTTGTATCAAAAATATGGAGGTGCTGATGTATTCTCAGAACAAACGGCTTCACCAATTTTACAATTCCTGAATTCAGGTTTACAATTGTACTGGATGAAGTATCATCGACAAAACCACTGGGAAGAAGTGGCTCATTCGCTACATTTTCCTCAGTATTTGTTCTATAAATTTACCGGTTTACAAGCAACAGACATTACTTCAATAGGATGTCATACCGCTTTGTGGGACTTTAAAAAAGACGATTATCATCAGTGGGTGAGCGACGAAGAGTTGTCGTTTCCTAAGATCGTAGATAATCGATTTATAGGTAGTATAAAGAAAGAAATTACACATCAAGAGGTAAATGTTGGTATTGGTATTCACGATAGTACAGCCTCTATTCAACCTTACCAGAAGATAAGTGATGGTGCTCCTTTCTTGTTGATTTCAACAGGAACATGGGCAATCAATATGAACCCAAATTTCAATGGAGACTTATCATTATCACAATTACAAAATGATTGTCTATTGAATATAAATACAGATAGAAATAAGATTCTATCGTCAAGGTACATGTTGGGAAGAGTGCACGATGTTTACTGTGACTGTTTACGCACATCATTTGATCTTGAAGAAAGTTTCTATCGATTTATAAGATTTAATCAAGCGCATTATCAAAAGGCATGGGAAGAAATGAATAATGGAAACTACATTATTCAAAACCTGAATGCCTACACAGAAGAAGAAGCAAAATGTAATTGGCCCGAAGGAGAATCCATCGACTACTTGTATCATCAATTAATGTTAGAATTAACCTTAAAAGAAATTGATCAAGTGAAAGAAATAATGGAAGAGGGTCAGACTTACGAAAAAATATATATCAGCGGAGGGTTTGTGAAAAATGAAATCTTCACCAAGACCATCGCTACAGTGTACAAAGAAATTGAGGTAAGTACACTGTCGTTAGACAATACGTCTGCCTTAGGTGCAGCTTTAATGGTAGTTCCATCACATTGGGAACAAACAATTCAATGCGATGAATTTAAGATAGCACCTTTAACGAATTTAGACTTTGATGTGCCTGTATTAGTGGACAGAGCAGGTATATCTATTTCATGATCTCTCTTTTTTAAAGATAAGCTCATGATAAAGCATACTTAGACAGTAAAAAAAATAATAATTCATTTCAAAGTATGGTTCAGCCTCATAGTGTTACTATGAGGTTGTTTTGTTTGTATAAAAAAGACCCTACCACATAAGTGATAAGGTCTAGTTCAACATCAGAAAGTTAAATATTCTAAGCTGCTTTTTCTTTTAATTGTGAACGATATTGTCTTGGAGTCATACCAGAATGTTTCTTAAAGTTCACATAGAAAACAGATTCAGATCTAAAACCAGAATCCACTGCAATAGCGAAATTGGTCATTTTTTTATCGGTATCTTCAGCTATTAGGTGCATGGCATGTTGAACACGTTTCTCGTTGATGAACTCACTAAACGATTTTCCTAGATGGTCATTCAATAGTTTTGAAAGAAGGTACGATTGAATTTCTAGTTGTTCAGCCAATCCTTTTTCGTTTAACTCAGTTTCTAAATGTACTTTTTCAACATCAATAAGCTGATTTAAACGCTCAACATAATATTTATAGATTGAATTATCTTCTTGTTTGTCTTCCAATTTAATCTCAATAGTATTTCCTGAGAATGCCTTCGGATATTTCATTACAAAGAACATTGTTACTAAGATAATGCTACTGTTAAAGATGATATAATTGAATTCAATAATCTGACGAATCACCTCCTGTGTAGGATTGTTTGATAATGGAATGACAAATGAATGATAGGATAATAACAAGAAAGCTACCCAAAGGCTTAAACCGATAAACATTAATAAAATGTTCGGCCAAAGTAAGTCCTCTTTTTGTTTATTCTTAGCAGACGCTTTAGCTAGCTTTAATTGCTTATACACTTTGTAAAAAACAAACGATTTCCACATGACAATACCTGCAAGTAATCCGATATGGAAAATCGAACCAATAAAATGACTAAAAGTAAATGGTTGGAAAGAAGTAATATAAGTAATTGAACAGATGAGTGAGATGACTGCTGGAGCAAAAATATAGTAATCCTTTTTGTTTAAGGTCTTACCAAATAATTCCCAAACATACCATAAGATTAAGCTTGGAAGCATAAAGTCCAACATGTCAGATACAAACATAAATTCTGGCATATTGTGCTTTAAATCGGTAAAACGATTTAAGTATTGCAATAGAGTATTTCCACCCAAAGTTAAGAAGATGCCAGATAAAATATAGTTAAGTCTGCTTTTGTTTACAAAGCTTATAGCTATTGCTGTAAGCGTGCTTTGCACAAAAGACCATAAGAATAGAATTAGTGCCATAATTAATATTTTTTTAGTGAAATCGTAGATTGAAATTCCCATGCTTAAATAAATTAAGACATGTCTAGTTTATAGAGTGATAGTACTGTTCATTTCATACAATAGAGTATTTATTAAGAGTTTAAATTAAAATTGTCGGACAAAATTACTAGTAGTAGCGAAAGCAAATAGCTTATTATAGAAAGTTAAACGTTTTGTTTACGCTTATAAAGGTAGTTATCTATTCTTTTTTATCAAAATGCTATGCTTTTGATAATGCGTTGTTTTTTACACTTTTTGGAGATTGTTGAGTTAGTTGTGTCGTGTTGGTTATTTATGTTGTACGGTTGTAATCTGCTTTAAATAGTGTTTAAACCTTATTTTTTAGGATGTTGATCAGTTTTTTTTGAAAATCCGAAGACTTTTAAATCCATATTTTTTTTTCTGTGGATTTCCAAATCCGATGAAAATTTATTCCACAAAAAATCTCTTCTTGTTCTGATTTATAAAATAGAATATAAGAGCATTTTCTATTGTTTTTCTTTGTAATGTGAGAAGATGAACAGGTCTTTTTGCCTCTAATAATAGAAATGGATGAACTATGAAATATACAATTTTTTACATTATACTATTTGGTCTTGTCAACTTAACGGCAAACGCACAGATTTCGATTTCAGGGGAAGAAGAAGGAGTGAAAATATTACCTGATATGGCAGGTTATAATAACAACACTACGAATATATTTAATCCTTGGTCCAACGATGCGAGAAGAAATACATGGGTAAAAACAAACTCTCCTTTAATAAGGTATCCGGGTGGTACAGTAAGTACTTATTGGGATCATAGAAAAGGACGTTTATTTGGTATGCCTGAAGGAAATGAGATTGATATTACCAACTATGATTTAAGACCTTTCGTTCAGAGGAAACATGTGATTAATTGGGTGACGACTTTTACAAGAGGATCAAACCCAATGTATGATCTCAAACTATTGTATGATGAGATGAATGGTGATACCAATGTTATGTTTGTTTTAAACATGGTGACACCTGGAGCTGATTATTATGAAAAACTATGGGGACGTTCTGTAAATCAATCTCCCGAAAGCGACGATTGGTGGGCAATGATGGACGACCGTTTTGCAAATGCTTTAGCTATGTTAGAACAAGCCGAGCAAAATGGAATTCCTGTAAAATATATTGAATTTGGTAATGAGTACTTTTTTGGAATTGGACCATCAGGAACAGGTTCCAATGGAGGTGCAGCTGTAGAACCCTATTCGGCAGGGTCTTCGAGCGATTCAAAAATGAGAGGAGCTTTTCCTGGTGATGGCGTCAGTTATGCAACTGCTGTAAATAATTGGGCAGCTAAATTAAAAGCATTGTATCCCAATGCTCGATTAGCAGCGACAGGATCGGATAATAATTCAGACTCACCATCTCGTAGAAACAGTTGGAATGAGAAAGTAATTACTCAAATAGACCGCGATTTAGTGGAAGCCGTTTCGTTTCACATTTATGGTGGAGTACACGAAGGAAGCGTTACTGAAGATGCGACTGAATTAGGACTTGCTTTAAAATCGCTGAAAGAATCTTGGGAATTCGATAGCCTTCGTTCTAAAATGCCAGACGACATGGAATACTGGTTCACAGAATTTGATTTATCGAGTAATAATTCTGCACAAGGCGAAAAAACTTGGGGCTTAGGTTTGGCTACTATTTTCCAGTCCAATAACTGGATGAAGAACGGTAATCTAGGTTTATTGGCATTTCATCAATTTGCTGATGGAGGAAGTAATAATAGGTTAACAGGTTTTGGAAGAGCTTATGCCATGTATTCTTGGGCATCAAGATTTTGTACTAAAGCACAAAAACTACAATTTGATGGAACCACAGACTTAACCACCGGAATTGCCAATGTTCAGGGTTGGAAGTTTTCAAATAATCCGTTGAATAACGACAAATATTTACTTATCAATTTCTCTGGAGAAGCTCAAGATTTAACGGTTGTTCCTGAATTGGTTGGACGGGATTATCAAATAGCGAGCTCTTGGCTTGGAAGTTTTAATGATGCCGATGTGGAAGATGGACAATTGGAGAACACCATAAGTATGCCTGCTTTCAGTATTCTAATTGCAGAAACAGCTGCAGATAATCAATCAGCTAGAATTGGTGTATCTATCGATAATCAATCAATGGATAATGATCAAATAGTGAATTTGGGTATTGTTCCTTTAACTACTTCAACATCAAAAGTGATCGAGATTTCTAATAACGGTCAGGAAGATTTAGTATTGGATAATGCATTGGTAACAATAATTGGAGATACAGATAATGAGGTCACTATTCAGTTAGATCAATTGACAGGTAGAATTTCATCTGGAACATCAGAAAGCTTTACACTTGATTTTGAAGGGAAGTTAGAAGGTGCAAAAAAATTCTCTTTGGAGATCGTAAGCAATTCTGTAGCAAACAATAAATTCACCATTCATTTTCAAGCCAATGTAGAGGAACTTTCACCTTCATATACTTTATCGTTAAATGCTAAGGATATTTTAAATAACACCACTCATGACTTTGGAGACTTTACCAATGAAAGTGCTGCAATTAAGCGATCAATAGGGATAAAAAATACAGGTAACCAAGATTTAATCATCGATGTAAATGCTACCCAACTAACGGGACATGCTGACTTTATGTTGGAAAAACTGCCTGCACAGATCAAAGTAGGCACTACTGATTACGTAGAACTTATCTATACTCCGAATGCTGTTGGAGATATTTCTTCTACTTTAAATGTGATCTTCGAAAACTACGATGATGATGTGGAGTTGACTTTCGAAGCGTCGAAAACTGATATTGAATACACTTATAAAGTGGAGTATAAATATAACGGTACAGTACTAGAAAATAATGCCACTATAGATCTAGGTGATTTAGAATACAATGGAGGTGAGGAAATAGTGAGCATTGAAATGAAAAGCTTAGGAAATACAACCATTCTTGTAGATCAAAACCAAAGTAAAATTGAAGGTTCGTTGTATAATCTTCAAGCCTTACCAACTGATATTGACCCGAATAAATATAAGTTGATCATGGTACGTTTCCGTCCTTTGAGTTATGGTAATTATGATGCCAAGTTAACAGTGGTAACAAATGCTGAAAATAATAGCACTATGGTCATTAATTTCAAAGCGGCTGTTATCAATAAGAATCCTTCTTTTGTACTATCTGTAGAAAATGAAAAAGTGGAAAAGGAGTTTGATTTTGGTGAATATGATGCTTCTGATAATGTAAAACATTTTGAGATTCAAAACGACGGATTTGTTGATTTAGAAATAAATGAAGTAAAGATTACAGGAGAAGATAAAGATCAATTTATTCTAAATGTTGATGGCCTTAATAATGTACTCGAGCCATCTCAAAGCACTGATTTTTCAATAGAATTTAAGCCAACTCAATCGGAAGTTTCTGCGGAATTGAGCATCTCTTCTAATGTTGGATCGACTCCAAAAACATATAGAATTAATGGTACGGGAGGAAATATTACCTCAATTTATCCAACGACTTCTAAGGTGGATATTTACCCAACAATTTGGAAGTCAGGATCAACACTTCAGTTTAAGCTGCCCCAAGAGGAATTGTACTTATCCGTTATTTCTGTGATAGGAGAAGAAATAATTTCTATAACTGGTAAGCTCTCTGATGTTCAAAAAGCCATTCAGGACATTTCTTATTCACTACCAAAAGGACTCTACATTTTCCAAGTTCAATCGGGTAACGAGCATTTTGCCAAAAGAATAGTAAAACAATAATTGGCTAAAAACTGATAAAAAATCGAATGTTATGAAAAAGATCTTCATTCTATTTGGGCTATTGCTGGGACACCAGGTTTTTGCTCAAAACGATAAACCCAATATTGTTTTTATTTATATCGACGATATGGGTTGGGCCGACCTAGGGTGTTATGGGAATACCTATCATGAAAGTCCAGCAATTGATGCCTTTGCAAAACAGGGTATTCGATACACCAATGCATATGCACCTGCTCCTGTATGTTCGCCAGCGCGAGCCGGAGTCTTTTCAGGAATGTATCCAGCTAAGTTGGGTATTACCGATTGGATGCCAGGACATTGGCGTCCTTACGAGAAGAAATTAGCAGTAATTAACCGGACACAATATTTACCACTTGAGATCGAAACTTTTGGTGAAGCACTTAAAGATGCTGGCTATAAAACAGGTTATTTTGGAAAATGGCATTTAGGTGATGATGAGGAACACTTTGTGGATAAACAAGGCTTCGACGATATTGTCATGTACCAAGGCGGTGGAAGACATTATAAACTGTCAGACAAATTTTATCCGAAACAAGAAATTGATGATGAAGTCTATTTAACAGATGCCCTTACTGATTATTCTTGTGACTTTTTGGAGAGAAATAAAGACGAGCAATTCTTATTGGTCATTTCTCATTTTGCAGTGCATATTCCTCTGCAAGCACCAGATAGTTTAGTACAACATTTCGAAGAAAAATCAAAGACAATGCCGGTCAACAATCCATTGTACGGAGGCATGATCAAGTCGTTGGATAATAACATAAAAGTGGTGTTAGATAAACTGGATGAACTCGGTTTATCGGAGAATACTTTTGTGGTCTTGTATTCGGATAACGGAGGTCTATATCAGCCGTACGATTTAAAATATCTAGAGTTTTGCGGTAACATACCGGTGACATCAAATGCTCCTCTGAGAGGTGAAAAAGGCAATTTATATGAGGGAGGAGTAAGAGTACCAATGATGGCAAGATGGCCCGGTAAAATATCACCAAATACTGTGTCAAATACTTCTGTAAGTGGCATCGATCTTTTTCCAACTTTCTTGGAATTAGCAGGTGTGAAGAAAGGCAATCGACCATTAGATGGTCAAAGTTTAGTGGCCACATTCTCAGGAAAAGATGTAAATCATGATAGGCCATTGTATTGGCATTATCCCGTTTTTCATCATGGAGATCCAGCTTCTTCGGTACGTATGGGCGATTATAAGCTCATCAAAAATTATGTAACTGAAGAGGTGGAACTGTACAATTTGTCGGATGATATTGGAGAACAAAACAACCTTTCTGATACCCATAAAAAGATGAAAAAGAAGATGTTGAAATCTTTAGAAGCACATCTTGATAAAGTAAAAGCAGACTTACCTACAGACAATCCAAATTTCGATCAGGAGAAACGATTGGAATGGGGTGTACATCCAGATAAGCATGAAAAAAAAGCAAATAAATAATATTGTATTACTCTTACTGATTGTTTTTCCAATGTTGAAAGTAGAAGCACAAAAACTTCAATCAGAAAGTACAGAAGTCACTTTTGATATAGAAAGAGGAGGAAGGATTGCCCAAGTTACTTTTAACGGGACACCTCTTTTATTCGATGGTCATAAAGAACTAGGAGGTTCGGTATGGTGGCCGGCACCTCAAACTTTATGGGGTTGGCCTCCGCCGGAAGAAATTGATTTAGCAACCTATAGTGTGGTGTCAACATCAAGTACTCGATCTGAATTTGAAAGTAAGGAATGTCCTTCTATCGGGATTCAATTAAAGAAGGAATATAAGCTGAAGAATAAGCATCAATTATCGATTACTTACACCGCTACAAATATCTCGAATAAGCAAGTAGATTTTGGTCACTGGGAAGTTTCTAGAGTGCCAAAAGGCGGGGAAATAATGGTAAAAGTAGATCAACGTTTTGATGATAATATTCCATTAGCAAATGAAAAATACCTCTACATAGATCATCAAAAATTTGACAAGATCTATGATCCTAAAAATGAGATCATACATTTTAATATTGGTGATGAGGATTTAGAATTACCTTATAAAGGCAAAAATAAATTATTTATAGATAGCAAAGGTTGGGTAGCGTACTTGATTGATAATGTACTATTTATCAAAGTGATTAAAAACGAACCTTTGGCAAGTATCACACCTTCACAAGGGGAAATAGAAATCTATGTTTCTCCCATTTTACCTATGGTTGAGGTCGAGCAACATTCGGCATATCAACATCTCTCACCCCAAGAAACCTCCTCATGGACGGTCGATTGGTTGATGTATGAGGTCAACCTAAATGATAAAGAGTTATTACTCGAATTTATTGAACAAACGGTAGAGAATTTTAAAGCAACTAATTAATATGAGAAAAATTATTATTGCTGTAATTTTAGGAGCACTATTTTGGGAGTGTCAGCCTAAACTAAGCGAACATTTAGTGATAGATAAAAAGGATTATACCCAAAAAGTAAATCCTTTTATTGGAACAACAAACGAAGGAAATACACACCCGGGGGCGATCTTACCTTGGGGAATGGCTTCTGCACTTCCACATACAAAGAACTTTAGAGAAAAGGCCAATGGACCTGCATACTATGAGTATGGTGATAAAGAAATATTTGGTTTCGGAAGTGTGAATTTATCTGGATTAGGATGCCCTATTGCGGGAGCCGTTCCATTAAAATTATCAAGAGGTGTGTTCGATTGGGAAATTGATAATTTTGCATCTACTTATTCTAATGAGGAAGCACATGCCGGTTATTATAAGGTGACTCTCGATAAGCATCAAATAGAGGCCGAAATGACAGCCACTCAGCGTTCGACTTATTTTAGATTTAATAATCAGAAGACAGACGAACCTTTCAATTTATTCCTTGATTTAGGAGCGAATACATCACATAAAAAAGGAGGGAAATTAAGATTGGTGAATCCTCAGTTAATTACTGGAGCACAATACGATGGTGGTTTTTGTGGTTTTCCTAAATCTACAGAAATATATTTCGCTATTGAGGTAAGTGTATCGACAAGAAATGTAGAGATTTATGAAGATCAAAAAGCGGTGAAAGGCAATGACGCGGAAGGTAATAAAGCAGGGGTGGTTTGGACCTTTGATAAAAACACAGAAGAGGT
Source organism: Flammeovirga sp. MY04 (assembly GCF_001682195.2). Classification (NCBI taxonomy): domain Bacteria; kingdom Pseudomonadati; phylum Bacteroidota; class Cytophagia; order Cytophagales; family Flammeovirgaceae; genus Flammeovirga; species Flammeovirga sp. MY04. The sequence continues at coordinate 1,768,283 of NZ_CP003561.2, read as the reverse complement.
AGAAGTTAAGGTGGGTATTTCTTTAGTCTCGACTGAGAATGCTTTAGAAAATTTAAGAAAAGAACAAGGGGGTTATACTTTCGAGGAAGTACATCAGTTAGCGGTTAACGAGTGGAATGAACAATTGTCTAAGGTAGAAATTGAAACTTCTAATGTCGATAACGAAACTATTTTTTATACCGCCCTGTATCATTCATTACTTCTTCCACACGTAGTAAGTGATGTAAATGGTGAGTATTATTCGAGAGAAACAGAGCAAGTTTTAGTAGCCAACGATTACACTAGATATAGTACTTTTTCTTTATGGGATACTTACAGAACACTACATCCTTTCTTGGCTCTTATGTATCCGAAAGAACAAAGAGATATGGTGGTGACTATGGTCGAAATGTACAAGGAATGTGGACGTTTACCGAAATGGGAACTCTTTGGTTACGATACTTTTTGTATGGTAGGCGATCCAGCAGTTCCAGTAATTACTGATTCATTTTTAAAAGGGATTACCGATTTTGATACAGATTTAGCATTAGAAGGAATGTTGAAATCGGCTTTAGATACCAACGATAATTTAATTAGACCGGGTATCAAACAATACATTAATCATGGATTTATTCCTATTGATGATCGAGGTGGAGATCCTAAGAAATTTAGTTGGACCAACGGTATTGTTTGGGGGCCTGTATCCACCACACTAGAATACAATTTAGCTGATTTCAATATCGCTCAATTGGCCAATGCGATTGGTAAAAATCAAGTAGCGGAAACGTTCTATCAGAGAAGTCAGTCTTTCAAGAATTTATACGATCCTAAAACGACTTTCTTTAGACCTAAGATGAAAAACGGAGAATGGTTGGAAAGTTTCGATCCTACCGACAGATTCTTTGATATCCGTTGGGAAAGAAGTGGAGGTAAAGGCTTCGTAGAAGGAAATGCATGGCAATACAATTTCTTTGTGCCACATGCTATGAAGGAGTTGAAAGCATTAATGGGCGAAGAGGTTTTTCATAATAAGTTGTCGGAACTATTCGAAAATGGAGAATATGATTTGACCAACGAGCCAGATATTACTTTCCCTTATCTATTTAATTATGTAAAAGGGAAAGAATCGAAAACCCAAGAATTGGTGAGGAATCAAGGAGATTTACATTTTACAAATTCACCTGACGGTATTCCGGGTAATGATGATGCAGGTACTCTTTCAGCTTGGTTAGTATTTTCACAACTAGGTTTCTTTCCAGATGCACCAGGCATTCCAACCTATCAGTTAACCACACCAAAATTTGATAAAGCAATATTGCATTTAGATGATTATATTTATAATGGGAAAACGATAGAAATTGTAAAAACGGGTAAAAACGAAAGATTTTTTAATCAAATCACAGTAGGTGATAAAACCCGAGATGAAATCTATCAATTGTCGCATTCGGAGTTAGTGAATGCCGGAAAATTGATATTCCATACGAATTCTGGACAATTATCAGAAGTAGAGAATTAAGCTAGACATGAAATGAAAAAAAGAAATATAATCCTTCTTTCCCTTTTTATTGTAGGCTTGCTTTATGCTAAAACGGAGAAAGACAAGACAAAAAATAAATTGCCCAATGTGGTACTCATCTTAGCCGATGATTTTGGGTATGGTGATATATCAGCACATCAAAGTGACTCTAAAATTGAAACTCCAGCATTGGATAAACTGGTCATTTCTGGGTTATCCTTTTCGAATGCACATGCTGCCTCATCAGTTTGTACTCCTTCAAGATATTCCTTATTAACCGGTCGATATTCTTGGCGTTCTAAATTACAAAGTGGAGTTTTATTTGGATACGATCTTCCATTAATTCAGAATGAATACACCTTAGGTAAAATGTTTAAGGAAAAAGGGTATGCGACAGCATCAATTGGTAAGTGGCACCTTGGATTACCTTGGCAATTAAAAGAAACATCAAACTACAAGAAAAGAACACAAAAGAAAATCTTCTTCAATGTACTAGCAAAGGAAAAGGATGTTGATTTAACGGCATCATTTACAGATACTACTTGGCATCATAAAATTGGTTTCGATTACTTTTATGGCACAAGTGCATCTTTAGATATGCCTCCTTATGTAATGGTAGAAAATGGAGGGTTATCAGCTCCTTTAACACATTCTATCAACGATTCGGGTCCAAGTGAATTGTATAATAAAGGAATTTGGAGAGGAGGACCGGCAGCAGAAAATTTCGATCATAATGATGTATTGCCTGATATCGTTCAAAAAACGGCATCATTTATAAAAGAAAACAAAGACCAACCGTTTTTTGTGTACATGCCTATTACGGCTCCACATACTCCTTGGCTACCTGATGAAAAATTCAAAGGCAAATCGAATGCAGGTAAATACGGCGACTTCTTGTACATGGTCGACGATGTAGTGGCTCAAGTCATGAAATCTCTCAAAGAAAATGGTGTAGAGGAGAATACGATCGTGATATTTACTTCAGATAATGGAGCACCACTAAAGAATATTCAGAAGTATGGAGGGAATGGACATCATGCTAATGCACATTTTAGAGGGCAGAAAGGTGATCTATACGAGGGAGGACATCATATTCCGTTGGTGATGCACTGGCCTAAAGGCATCAAAGCAAAGCAAAAGTCAAACGATTTGATTGTACTTACTGATATACTTTCCACATTATCAGATATTATCGGAGGTGATGTGCCATCAGGGCAAGCAGAAGACAGTCATAGTTTTGCTAAAGTCATCCATCAAGAAGCTGATTTTGAACCAAGGAAAACAGCCGTTTATCATTCCCAAGTGGGCCTATTTGCTATTCAATCTGGAGAGTGGAAATTGATAGAAAATTTAGGATCAGGAGGTTTTTCCAAACCTCGTTTTGTAGAATCGGAACCAAAGCACCCTAACAAACAATTGTATAATTTATCTATCGATCCACAGGAATTCGATAATCGTGTAGTCGATACTCCAGAAGTTGCAGAGGAATTACAACAGTTATTGGACGATATTCGAAAACATCAGACTATAAACTAACAACCACTCATGATGCCACTCTTTTCAGTTGATAGGAGTGGCATTTTACCATCCTCTGATCATATCGAACCCAATACGAACACCCGCACTAATTCTTATTCTTGAATTAAAGAATTCGTTTTGATCATATGTTTTATATTGATGTGAATCAGAAGCATAAGCTCCAACTAAATGAAACCGGAAGTTTTTATCAGAAAATGGATAATATTGTAATGCCACTTCTAACGTATGAATATTTGCAGTTTGTAGATCTGCATAATCACCATTGATTTTATCGATCATCCTATCGCTATTAAACTGAATGTTATCATAAATATATTTGATATATGGCCTAAACTTTTTGCCATAATACATCAGACGGATAGGGACAGATTGATAGATGGCATTATCAGTAAAATTGGGCATATTTTTCACATAAGCGTAATCGGTATCCAATTGCCAATTCTTCCAACTCCACTGTATACCCAAGTTGATGGCATAAGGTGTTGAAGAAAAACTTTTTGATAAATCGTTGATCGTCGTATAACTCGCAAAGGTTTTGATTTTGTCGTCCATCAAACGACCGTACCAATAAAAGTTATATTGTAAATTAATTTGCTGCCCTAAGGAATCCACATTGGCATTCACGATTTGCATACCTACTCTCTGTCCAGTTTTCGATCGGTATTCTGAAGTGACACCCGTTTTAAAAACCCCTAATTGATTTCCAATAATCGAATACGTATATACATCGTTTGGGTTGTAGGTTTGTTCCACCGTACCCACATTTAAGAAACTTCTACCGGCTTTAAAATGCCATCTTCCATTATGGGTGGTATAATGTACATTGGCATATAAAATATCGTCATTCAGGTTGTTCATTCCCACTCTTGCATCGTTAGGTGAATAGAGAAATTGAAACCCAAAATACTGGTTGAATTTCCCCTCTAAACCGATTCTGAAATTTGAAAACTGAAATCGCTGATCGTTGTAATAAGGATCAAATTGTTCTTGATATCGAGTATTCTGGAAATCTAAACGACTATCTAATGTGAACTTCAAGCTGTCTTGAAAACTTTTCCAACTTTCGTTCAACAAGTGCTGTTTTGGATCATCAGAAGCGAAGGAAAGATGTAGGGAGGAAAATAAAATTAAACAGAAGGAAAGCAGCTTTTTCATAGGAGTGGATGATAAAGTAAGAGGTAAGAAGTAAAAGGGAAGGAGTGGTTTCGTATCGATCACCCCGGAATTCCAGAGCAATTGATACGAGACCACTTCTTCTTTTTAGAATCTTAGTTCCAAAGTTTTTTCAAATCGATCTCAGTCCAGTCTGCAAAGTATTCTGGAACTGGAATTTTGATCCATACTTTTTGATCGTTGATATCAAATACTGTTTGATAGTTAGTAAGATCGGCATCCTGTAATGAAGGTTTTGTACAACCGCCATTTTCTTTGAAAGTACCGTCTTCGTTAAACAATCTGATATCCATTAAATCACGCGTCATTTGTGCGTCTACATGACCACGATTTTCTCCCAAACGATCAGTCATATTTGAGAAACGTCTCATTGAATTACTCACAGTCTCTCTTAAACCAAGACCCCAATCGTCGTTAAAGAAAGAATTGGCCACAACTAAAGTATCGTCTTTTGCTCTACGAATTCTGTTACCACCTAGAGATGAACCTTCAACAGAGGCAGCCTCGTTTTTATCAGCAAGTGTGAAAATGATGGAAAGGCTATTCTGCATACCATTAAATCTACTTTTTACTGACTGAAGGTCTTTAGTTTCACTTAAAATATCAGTTAAAGTATTCAAAATTGAAGGTCTTTCAAGGAAGACTAAAGAACCACCCATACTTGTGCCATCATGTACATCAAGATAAACACCATGCTCGTTCATAGCAGTAAAAGCACAGTACATGCCAGGCCATCCTGCAGTACCTATTTTGTAAGAACCATCATTTGGTTTTCTGACTGTAAAAACGGTAGGGAATTTATTAAAGGCAGGGCTCCAATCGAGGTTACGACCAATGTACATTCCACCATCTTTCGATTGTTCACCGTAAGAAACAATTGAAGTACAACCAGCAAAAGAATGAAGTTTCTCTTTGTAGATACCATATTCCATAATCTGATCTAGTAGCACTACGTCTTCTAAGCTCCAACCAGTGCCTAAAGCTACACCATCGTAAAAGTCTTTCGTTCTAATTGTTCCCGTTCCATATGCTCTATTTACCCATAGGTCTTTAGCCGCTTGGTCAAGGTATCCATTTTCAATTTCTGGACGAACAACTAGGTCAAATGTTTGTTGCATAGATGCTAACATTAGAGCACCATATTGCTCACCCATTTCGATGTTAGATCCTTCCAATACTGGAATCAAGAAGTTGTTTGCTTCATAAAGTTTACCCGCTTTGAATTCTTTTACTAGTTTCATTTTCTTTTCTTTTTAACAATGATAAAATAATTAATGTAATGTTCTCAGGTGAAGTGTTTTAAGTAGGTTTCCCGATTGATTACATTACAAATATCTTGCTTTCTGAAGCCAAAGATTTGTACGAATTCTTTAAGCGGTTGTCAAAAATCGTCAGATTGTTTTTTTGATGAAAAAAGGGGAGAATGAATAAAATAATACATAAAAAAAACGGGGCTTTCTCAAGGCCCCGTTCAAGTCAATCTAAATACTTTCGAAAAACAATCCGTAAAGGAAAGGATGGGTTGAATTTCGATTTTTTTTCATGAACATCAAATACTCTCATCTTTATTTGATATCACTTTGTAATTAAAGGGTTAAACGTCTATTTCCCTTTTGATTACATGACAAATATCGTGGAATCACTTATTAATCCGTTGTAAAAAATCGTCATGTAGTTATGCTTTTTCGTTAAGTTGATCGTTCCATTTCAATAATAAAAATGCATAAAAAAACGGACCTCAACATGAAGCCCGTTTAATCAATTATCAATCTTAAATACTAAAATATATTATTTCCATAATTCGTTTAAGTCGATCTCAGTCCAGTCAGCAAAATGTTCAGTAACTGGTATTTTGATAGCGATTTTTTGTTTATTGATATCAAAAACTGTTTGATATACAGTGATATCCGCATCTTGTAATGCAGGTTTAGTACAACCTCCATTTTCTTTGAAAGAGCCATCTTCATTAAATAATCTGATATCCATCAATTCTTTGGTTACCTCATAATCAATTTTTCCTTTGTGAGCAGCAACTTGAGCTTCCATGTTGGAGTATCTTCTTAAAGAATTACTTACAGTTTCTCTTTTACCTAATCCCCAATCATCAACTAAGAAAGTATTTACAACAGTTAAAGATTCACCTTTTGGTAGACGCACTCTATTTCCGTTCAACGAAGAAGCTTCTACAGAAGCAGCACTGTTTTTATCCGCTATAGTGAAAATAATAGAAACACTGTTATTCATACCATTGAATCTTGATTTTACAGCGTCAAGAGAAGGAGACTCGCTCATAATATCGATTAGTTCGTTTAAGATAGAAGGTCTTTCTAAGAATACGACCGAACCACCCATACTAGTACCGTCGTGAACATCAATATAAACCCCTTTTTCGTTCATTGCCGTGAAAGATGCATACATCCCAGGCCATCCAGTAGTGGCCATTTTATAAGAACCATCGTTAGGTTTTCTAACAGTAACAACTGTTGGGAATTTTAAGAATGCTTCCGACCAGTCCATATTACGGCCAATGTACATTTCACCATCCTTAGAGTTTTCTCCCCAAGCCGCAATCGATGTACAACCCGCAAATGAGTGAAGTTTACCATAGTAGATACCGTACTCCATCACTTGGTCTAAGAAGACAACATCGTTAAGTGACCAACCGGCCCCTTTAGCAACACCTTCATAGAACTGTTTCGTTCTCATCGAGCCAGTACCGTAAGCACGCGTCACCCAAAACTGAATAGTTTCTTGATCTAAAATTCCTTTATCCAATTCTGGTTTTATCAGAAGGTCAAATGTCTTTTGCATTTCGTCTTTCATCAAACCTCCATATTGTTCACCCATTTCTTCGTTGGAACCTTCAATAACGGGAACTAAGAATCCATTGGCTTCATAAAGTTTTCCACCTTTATATTCCTTTATTAATTTTAAATCAGATGATGAATTATTTTGTGCGATAACATTTGCAGAGAATAATAATCCTAGAACAACGTAGAAGTAATTTTTTAAAGTTTTCATTTTCTTTTTATGTTTTAATTGAAGATATATTTTCCTTTGTAACGTTCACAGGAGAAGTATTTCCCGATTGATTACATTACAAATGTCAGACTTTTGAAAATGAAAGATTTGTACGATTTCTCTAAGCAGTTGTCAATTATCGTTAAACCAAAAAAATCACTGATAATAAGCCCTTACTATATGATTTCGAAGGATAGAATACTATATTAGTTACAGGATTTGACATTAAACCATATGGAAGATAAATACATTCTCTCAACAACTGATACGAACCACCAAAGTGGTTACGAACAAATAGCAAAAGAACTTGGAGGTTCTTGGGATGGGGAAGAACTTTTGATCAATAATAGTTGGTTAGAAGTAAAGGCCAATTCAATTTGCTTCTTAGAAGATATGTTTATTGACATCTTTAATCTCTATAGTAAGAAACCCATTTTGGTAAAATACAGCCCAGACGATGAGAAACATTTTATTATTGTTCGTATTGGTTTTACAGGATCATTTTATAGCAAAGAGCAAACAAAGAAATTTACCAATCTTGGTGTATTTATCTATAATTCTAGTCAGAAGTTTGAACTAGAGTTTCCTGTTGATGCACATTGTCAATGGATCACCTTACGTTTTTCTTTAGAGCTATTCAACAGCTTTAATACACCAAATCCGGATTATAAACTAAAAACACTTTTTGATAATAAATCGCCATGGTTACAATATTTTTCTCTTGATGTAGAGATAGAGAACCATGTGAAAACCATTATTGCCAACGTAGAGAAGGATAAAAGAAGACACATTACTTTCTTTAGTAGATCGGCCGATATTATGGGTGCGATAATAGAGAAGATGGAGAAAGAGTCTTCTAATATAAAAACCAATATCCATCCTGAGGATTTAAAGGCCATGATGCAATTAAAAGATACCTATCTTTCTGATTTTTCTGAACAACCTAATCTCACTGAATTAAGCGAGGAATATGGAATGAGTGTTTCGAAATTGAACCGTATTTTTAAATCTATCTTCGATCAACCGGTGCTTCAGTTTTATAATCAAATGAAAGTAGAGGAGGTACACCGTCAAATCTCTTATACCGATAAAAGCTTAACCGAAATTGCCTTCGATTTAAACTTTAGTCATATCGCCCATATGAGTAAGGTGTTCAAAAAATATTATGGATTTCCGCCTTCGGATCTGAGGGATAAAAAATAGGTGATTGTTTATTTTGGAAATAATTATATCAATTAAAATTTATAAATACCCCCAAAGACATATTAAGTCCACCTAATTCTATTCTAGTTTATCAATTAAAAGTCTTTTAAGGCAGAGAAGTGAGAATTTGCGATAGAAAATTAAACATCATCATGAGAATATTTTTTTATTTATCGCTTCTCACTTTTTTATTGACAAACTGTAATACATTAAAAAAGGAAAAAGCAACTGTTGCATCAGAAACGGACCGACCTAATATCATTTGGTTGGTAGCAGAAGATTTAAGTCAGCGTTGGGCCTGCTATGGAGATTCTTTAGCGTATACGCCTAACATTAATAAATTAGCCAATGGAGGTGTGGTTTACGATAATGCCTTTTCGGTGGCAGGGGTGTGTGCGCCAAGCCGATCTTCGATAATAACAGGTATGTATCCGACTACTATTGGAACACAACATATGCGTCAGAGTAAGAGTGTGATTCCAATGCCTGGATTCCCCAATTATAATGCAGTTCCACCATCAGAAGTAAAGGCTTTTCCAGAGTTACTTAGAGCCTCTGGGTATTGGACGGCGAGTTATAGAAAATTGGATTATCAGTTTGGTGATCCGTTTACAATTTGGGATGAAGTAGTAGATTATCCATCATGGAGAGATCGTTCGGAAGAAGACAAAGATCGTCCATTCTTTATTTATTATACATTTGAAATTACTCACGAAATCAATATTTGGCCAGACAGTACAAAAGAACGTTTCTTCGAGGACTTTAATATTGATGTCAGTAAATTGGCTCCCGATGTGCAAAAAAGACCTCCGTACGATGAGTCGAAAAAGGTAGCTTTAGAAGACGTGACTGTTCCTCCATATTATCCTGATAATGATATTTCGAGATCACATATAGCCCGTTTATATGATAATGTAAGTCGTATGGACGTACAGATCGGGAATATCTTGAAGCAATTGAAAGAAGATGGCTTGGAAGAGAATACCATCATTATGGTGACATCAGATCACGGTGACTGTTTACCAAGAGCAAAAAGATGGATATACGATAGCGGTACTAAATGTCCATTGGTGGTGTATATGCCAGAGAAATATCAAAATGAGCATTTTCAACCGGGAACAAGAAATGATGATTTAGTGAGTTTTATCGATTTTGCTCCAACGGTTCTAGAATGGGCTGGTGTTGAAAAACCGAGTTGGATGCAAGGTCGTTCGATGGCTTCATCATTAATAGAACAACCAAGAGATTATGTATATGGTGCGAGAGATCGTATGGATAATCGTTACGATGTGAGAAGAACAATTCGAGATAAGAAATATAGATATGTGAGAAACTTCCAACCAGAGGTGAATTACAGCCAGCAAATTACTTTCTTAAATCAAATGCCTCTGATGCATCACTTATTGGATCAGGACGAGAAAAAGAAATTAAATAGAGATCAGTCGTATTGGTTGTATCACCCTAAAAATGTTGAAGAGGAATTATACGACACAGAAAATGATCCTTATGAATTGAATAATCTTGCTGCTAATAAAGAATACAAAGAGGTTTTAGAAAGATTGAGAAAGGATCTTACACAATGGCAACAAGATACCAAAGATTTATATGAGTTGAACGAATTTGATCAGGCAGAACAAATGTGGCCAGGTGGAGTTCAGCCAAAGACACAAACTCCAAAATCGCAAGTACAAGATCAAAAAATGGTATTGACTTGTGATACAGAAGGAGCATCGATTGCTTATCAAATGAATGATGACCAACGATGGCATATATATACTTCTCCAATTCAGATGGAAAATATCACTCAGCTAAAAGCTAAAGCCATTCGATATGGTTATGATGAAAGTGATGAATATTCTTATGCGGGAATACCGCAATAAAAAACGGACAAAAATGTACAAAACTCTCCTGCCTATGGTAGGGGAGTTTTTCTTCTATTTTAGAAATCAAATTCTTCTGATTTTCAAAATAGGACTATAGAACGGCATTTCCTTCTTTAGTTCGAAGAAATCTAAACGAATTAGCAATGAAATTTACACTACGAATACAAAGCGTATTATTACTTTTTTTAATGTGCCCTTTTTGGGTCTTTGCTCAAGAAGAACAATGGGGGGAGATTGACCGTTGGGAAAGTTTAAACCCTGGAGCTGGCGGACAGGTACAAGATATTTACTTTGATAAAAATGTGGAGGGTAGATTGTGGTTTTCCAGCGATATGGAAGGGGTTTACCGATCGGACGATTTTGGAGAAAGCTGGCAATATGTTTCTAATGATTTGAGTCACGGTATGGCCTTCTGTATTGAACAAGAAGCAGGAGGAGAAAAATTATATCAAGGTGGTTTATATGGGGCAAGTATTGCTATTAACCCCAATGCTGACGACCCACACAATGTTTCCTGGGAAATGATTGATATTACTAAAGGAGATGCGATTGCTGCTATAGCGGTATCTAGTGATTATCAAACAGTTGTTTTGGCACCGGGATGGCAAAATAAAGACCCTCAAAAAGGGCAGACGGCTATTTGTACACCTAGTCAGGGTTTAGGATCAGATAAGCTGAATGGAGAACGTATCATTTATTTATCAAAAGATAGAGGAGAGACGTGGACGACTGTAAAATATGACCCAACAGATGGATATAGAAACGTATTTAGTGTGGCCATTCATCCAACCAACGATAATATATATATAGGTGCAGCCTCTGGAGTATTCGTCTCATCTGATGGAGGAACAACTTTTCAGAGAATTGCAAAACCTTCAGAAGCGTTGAATCCGGCAGGATCTTCTTCGAATTTGAATAGTCGTCCAGATGGAGGATCAAGAGGTTTAGGGTTATCCCCTGATGGAAAATATATGTATGCGACCTATCAAACTCAAGGTGGAGGTAATTATGGCAACAAACGTTGGGCGGTATTTATGGCCAAACTTTCTGATACAGGAATTGAAGGTGGTTGGACAAAAATAATGGATGAGTTACCAGCTAATGCTGAGTGGTACGACCCTAAAGTGGATCCTAGATCAACAGCAAAAGAACATAAAGTTGCGGTTGGTACTGTATGGAATAACAACAACAATAGAATTGGCCTATGGGAAGCTACCGTTAATTTTGATGATGCAGGCGATTTATCAAATTACCAATGGGATATGATTCTAAACCTCCCTAAAGACGGAAGATGTTTCGATTTTGAACCAAGTTGGGAAAACAGAGATCTTATTGTAAGGTCAGTAGATTATACCCCTACGACATGGAGTAAACATCAAGTAGTCGCTATGGGAGGAATGAATTTATTTATTTCAGATGTGGATGTACCTGAGTTCCCGTGTTCTAGTTGGAAAGAAATATATGGTGAGGTGATCTATCATCATGATGACTTAGCAATGTCTCATGAAAGAGGTTTTTCATCGACGTATTGTTATGATGTGGATGCTTATAAAAGCTATATGATTCAAGGTTGTGCAGACCATGGAATTATGCAAAGTTTGGATCATGGTTATTCTTGGACGGCTCACAGAGGACCGAATGGTATTACCAATGCAATGTCAGTATTAACAGTACCTACCACGCCAGCTCTAGTACTTATTGATGCTAGAAAAGGGTATGGTATTCCTAGTCATAGTGCTGGTGGGTTATATGCTAAAGAGATAAACTTAGACAATATCGGGTGGCCTGGTAACTGGAAATTAATTGGTGGAGGGGTGCCTAACCAAGTACAAACTACGAATGGATTACCTTCAAGAAATTACAGGGCAATGACCTACGATCCAAGCCTTGTAAAAAGAGTTTATGTGACGATGAGAGGCAAGAACTATGGTGGAGAAAATATTGAAGGAGGAATTTATGTTGCCGATGATATTGTTGCTGTATTTAATGGGACAGCTCATTGGAGGAAGATATCTTTATCATCCATGGGATACAAAGACTTTAGAGATATTTGGGTGGATCCGAATAACAATAAATATGTTTATGTTCGATCGGATGGATCAAATGCACATTTGTATAGAGGAGAAAGACAATCGGATGGTTCTTACACATGGACCAATATGGAAAACAATGTTAGTGGAGCGACTGATTTATATGCTTGGGATTTCAACGGTCAGACGTATTTGGTCGTGGCAGGAAATATCAATAACAAAAAGGGAGTATACCTTAATACAAATCCACAAAGTAATGATTGGAACGCTACTTCATCATGGGAATTTACAGGGTTAGATGTCGCTAAAACGTTAGAAATTCGTCCTCAAGATTGGTGGGAGAATCAGAATATTACGTTAAGAGGTTTGGCCGCTTTTGGAAATCATATTGTCATTTCTTCTGAAGTAAGCACACATAAAAAAGGTAATGGAACGTACTTGGGAGAGATTCAGGAAGATGGTTCGGTAGCATGGTCGGATTGGACTAGAGCTCCGGGTAACAACAGAGATATTGAAAACCCAATGTCTTTACAAGCAAAAGTAAAAATCGAAAATGATCGACCTTATTATTATGTAGCATTAGCCGGGACAGGTCCTTGGAGGCGACAAATGGATGTAAAAGAAGTAGTTACTTGCGACTTCTCAGTCGATGAACAATCCTTATCATTTACAGAGGTAGGAGGAGAAGATCAATTAACAATTTCTTCTGTTGAAGCATGGGAAGTAGAGTCGTTAAGTGATTGGATTACTGTAGAGAAGGTAGATCAGGTATTGAATATCACTGTAACAGAAAATACATCAGAACAAGATCGTATAGCTGAAATTGTCTTGAAAGGTTGTAAAGATATTGTTGTAGATATTCAACAAAAAGGAGCAGTTGTAGAAGAGGAAACTCCTGAAGAGCCTGGAGAAGAAGAGGGTGAAAATGAGGAAGAGGAAAACGAAGAGGAAGAAACTCCAGACGAACCTGAAAGTCCAACTTCTATTGGTGGGCAACATCAAACATTAACGGTATACCCCAATCCTTTCAACTCTGAAATCAAAATCAAAGGGTGTGGACAAACGCGGGTATATATTTATAATTTGTATGGTCAGGTGGTGCATCAAGAAGATTATTTGGAAGGCAATTTGATTGATTTGAGCCATTTATCAAAAGGACAATATGTGTTGAAAGTGGAGGATGAGTATTTGAAAATAGTAAACTAATAATCATATAAATCTGTTATTTGATAAAGAGGTTATTTCCTTAATGATGGGGGTAGCCTCTTTTTAATTGAAGATTTATTTTAAAAATATTGAAATGATTTTTGAAGAATAAAAGTTGTTATATATGTTAGAGCGGGTTTGACTCATGCTGAATATAGCAAAATTAATATTTGTCAAAGTTATGGTACAACAGAATAAAAATATATCGTTTTCCTTGATAACTAATGATGAACAATATGATGAGTATTGTGAATTACTTTGGGATCTTGAGAGGCAAAAAGACGAATCAAATAGTGATTTAATTGATCATCTGGATTTTTTAATCACTAAGTATGAAAGTAAAGGTCAGAAAGAAGAGATTATTTTTGAACCCGTAACATATCTAAAAGAACTTATGGACCGTCATCGTTTTTCTTTAAGGAAAGCTGGTGAATTCTCTGGAGTAGGGTATGGTGTGATTAATAAAATTCTAAACAGACAGATAAATATTAGTGATAAAAATGCTGTAAAATTTGGGAAAGCTTTTGGTGTTGATCCTAATGTCTTTTTAAAATTATCATCTGATCGTATTAAAGAATTGGAAAATAGATTAATAAAATAATTTATTTCATTTTTAATTATAAAAAAAGCAGCTTTGGAACTATCCAAAGCTGCTTTTTTATTTTGAGCGATTACTTAATCTCAAACCTTGTTCGAATCTCGTATCTCAGTTTAATGTTCTTTTCAGTATCTGCTTCGGCACTTTCGCCAGCACTCATCATCACATTGCTTCTTGCTGCAGCAGGTCTATAATAAGCATTATCATTATTTATTTCTTCAATAGAAATAATAGAACCTAACTCATTACCTAAGGTTTCTACTAGGTATTCCGCTTTTTCTTTAGCAGCCAATAAAGCTTGTTTCTTAACGTCTTTTCTAAAATTCGGAAGCTCTTTATTTTTCAACTCACCGATGTACATATTTTTAATGCCTTTTCGATCGACTGTAGAAACAATCTTGTTGATGACACTGAAATCGGTTAAACTTATTTCTAATTTTTTACTTACTAAGAACTCTTTTCCTTGGTGTCTCCAATAATTTCCTACTTCAGTAGATTTAATCTGATCTTTTTTGATACCTATCGCTTTTAAGTCTTTTAATAACTGACTTTCTATCTCACCAATAGCGACTTTATTTTTGTAATCTTTGAATTCTTTTTTCTTTTCAAATTCCTCAATCCAGTACTCTGATATACCAATGACGAATACGAATTCATCTGCTTCGACAAACATTTCGGCACTTCCTGTGACTTCGATATATTTTGAATCTTGGGCTAATAAATTGAATCCCATAAGGATGAATAAAGTGAATAATGATATTTTAATTCTCATGGTAGATTGGATTAAAGTGTGAATTATTTACCTCAAGGGTCGTATACTTGAGCCTATAAAAAATGTATACTACTATATGATATTGACACTTAGAATAGTGCTTTTGCTAATTTTTTTAAGGTTTTATAACCCTTGGATTAGTTAGTTTTATTTTAGAACCTGACCTTCTAAACTCAACACATTATCCCACATTGCATCCGTTTCACACTCCAATTCTTTCATGAGCAACTTCAATTTATCATCCACAAAAAAAGGATAAAACCGAATAAAACAGACATTCTTTTCACTTCTATAAACTTCTTTAATTGATTCACTTTCTTTATTGTAATTGAAAATGAAGTATTGGTTTTGAAGCTTGCTTAGTAAAAATACTTCATCATTAATCTCAATGGCTTCTACACTATAATAATCATAGAGAAGAGAGATGTTATTGGATTGATAATACTCTAAAACAACCTTTTCATAATTACCTTCATCGAGTGTTTTCTGATTTGCTACATCAAAATGATCTTTGAGAAGAGAGGAAATATAAAAGTAATATCCTTGATTAGGAGTTACATTTTCTATTTGATAGACACAGTAAAAATCCGTAGAAGGTGATCCATCATAAAATTCAACATGAAGAAAGTGGGCTTTACCCAATTCTTTTGATTTTCCATCAAATAGTATGATGAAAGGTAAATGTTTAAAATAAGCATCTACAATATGTTGAGGTATTTTATAGGAGGTAGAATGTCCATTAGAAGAAACTATTTCTCCTTGTGCTTTAATTGTTTTTGTGACTTTTTCATAGGTATCAAAATTCAAAGAACTTTCAGCTTGAATGTACACCTTATTATCTTGTATGTAGACGACTTCTCCTGCATCAATTTTTGATAGGTTTTGTGAGTGTAAGATGAAAGGGAAAAGTATGAATGAAAGAAGAAGTTGTGTTATTTTCATTAAAATATAATTGAGTTTTTAATCATTAAGAGAGGAATTACATGATTACTCGTGAATCATATTTCTCACCATCTAAATTATAATAATCATTCCTTATCAAATTATTTGATTGATCATAAATATATCTCTTTTGGTAACTATCAGTCTTTGAATTTGGACCTGAAATAGAATATGAAACCTTAATTTCATTATTTGTTTCGGTTATTATAAAATCATATTGATTGACATACCAATTATTACTTTTAAAATGGCTAATTTCTGTGATGAGAAGATTATCATAGTATACTTCTAAAGTTGTATGGCCATACTCTTGTTTCATATTATTTTTTTGATGACCATTTGCAAATACAATTTGCCCATTGTTTCGAATTTCAATTTTTTTCAAATCAACATTTGATTTTACATTTATAGAATTAAATTCATAAAGTCTACAACCTATTTTATTTATAAGAGTATCTGTGTTTTTGTAACTTTCAAATATTGGTTTTGATAAGAAAAAAACAAAAATGATAATTATTGAAATTAATATAGTATAGCTATTTTTTTTCATAGTCAAGTCAGTCAAGTTTTATGGAATGATAGTTTAATAAAGCAAACTTAAAACTATTCATTTATATTATTACAACGTAAGCAGTCGCCCATCCCGCTATATACTACTTCACCGGCAGTAATTCCTCAATTTTATTGATCGGCTGATCATCTATTTTTTCTAGCGTTGATTTTAGCCATTCAAAAGGTTCAATGTCGTTCATTTTGGCTGTTGCAAAAAAGGCATAGAACATGGCAGCTTGTTTTGCTCCTTCTTCATTTCCTGCAAACATGTAATTTTTTCGACCAATAGCAAGTGGACGAATTTTATTTTCTATGGGGTTATTATCAATCAAAAGTTTACCGTCAGTTAAGTACATTCGGAGTCCTTTTTCTCTATTGAGAAGATAATGTATTGCTTTTCCTAACTGAGATTTAGGTAAGACGGTTAGCTTTTTTGCCCACTCAAAAAGTGTATTGATTACTGGAAGAGCATACTTTTGCCTTTGCTGATAGATGATTTCTGGATTAGATTCTTCTTTCAGTGATTTTTCTAGTTCGTACAGCTGACCAATAAGGTTCACTGCCTCCAATGCCCTTTTATCTCCACCTTTATGTGCTTCAAAAAAGTATCGACGTGCGTGAGCCCAACAATTGAGCTGTGTAATTGTTGTTGTTTGGTCAAAATAATCGTAAGCTTTATAGCCATCGGTTTGAGCATAACCTGAAAAATTATGCAGATGTTCTTTTAAATATTTCCGATCTCGACCGCTTGCATAATGAATCGATAATAATTTGGCTTTAGGATCAAGGTAATACCACATATATCCTTGGTGTGGTTTTCCTTTTTTACCTGTCCCCATCACCTTTATGGTCGATTCATCGATTTGAAGGTAGTTACTTTGCTGTATTTTTTGAGTGAGCGTGTCGTATAAAATACTCAGTTTATCCGCCGTTCTTTTTTGTAAGTCTATGAGCGTTGTATTTTTTAGATAAACGCCTTGTCTTTCAAATTGCTTGATAAAACGATGGATGGGGATATGATCGATAAATTTACTCACGACCATCTGTGCGGCTAAACTTGCCGATGTACTTGACTTGGGAAATGGTAAATCTGACGGTAAATTCGCTTGACTAAACTCGCTGTTCTCTTGATCTGCATCACGAACGTAACGAGGGCGAATAATTCTACGAACGAATAAACGGGCAGGTTCACATTCGAGTACTTCCGTAATATCTTCTCCTACTTTATGCCATCCATCCAAATCGTGATCAGGTTCAATCACTTCTTCTACACGTTCCAGGTGCTCTGGTAAAGCTGTTCGTACAGGCTTTTTCTTTTTGCGTTTGTGAGCAGGAACGGTAATCTCCTGAGAAGGCTCCGTTTTCTGCTCTTTGTCTTGAGCGAAAATAGAGAGCTGATTATCGGGTATATCCGCTTGTTTTCGTTTCTCTGATTTAGAACCGTAAAGCATACTTTGAAGCATTGACAACTGTGTCTTCAGTTGTGCATTTTCTTGTTCTAAATTCGCTATTTTATCATCCTTACTCACCTTACAAAAGTAGCGATTTTAATACTAAAAACGTACTTTTTGACCTCTTTTTTCTAAAGAAATACCTTCAATTATCATCATCATTTCGGTGGAGGTTAGTGCTATATTTTTGCGTTCTCCAAAACCTTTAGGAAGTTCAAATCTACCTCTTTCCAGTCTTTTATAGTATAAACAAAAACCTCCTCTTTCAAACCTAAGAAGTTTAATCTTGTCTTTACTCCGGTTGATAAAAACAAAGATATCTCCACTTGTTACCGATAAATCCATCGTAGAAATAATGATATTACTCAAACCATTAAACCCTTTTCGCATATCTGTAAATTTACTGTACAGGTAAATACGATCTGTATTACGAAGAGATAACATTAGAAAAAATGAATTGCTTCTTTTAATAGTTCTCGATCTGAAAGATGGAGTTTTACTCCATTGGGATATTCAAGAGTAACGGTCTTAACGGTCTGTTCAACCTTCTTCGGTACTTTGACAGGGATGAAACTCCCCATAGCTGGATTTGTATTTTCTTTACGTTGTTTTACTACCCAATAATGAAAAGTGGATAACTTAATTGAATGAAGTTGACAATAAGCTTTTTGTTGTAAACCACTAGTTTTCCATGATGCTATATGAGTATACATTTCTGCTTTTTTTGACATAATATCTACGTTTTAATGATGACGTAAAATTAAGTCAGGAATTTGAGGCATAATAGATGGGGATGGGCGACTGCTTACATTACAACCAAGAATTGTTAAGCTTCACACTTAAATCCTCTTCTAACGATTTCTCCTAATTTACAAAATAGAACACATTTGAAGTATCCCCAAAAGTACTTTGGCCACAGAATTTTACTTATGCGAAGTCCTACGACGGCTTCAATGAATTACTAACTAAAGTATAATTGAAATGAACCGAGTACTACTCAAAACCAGCTTCAGAATGCTATTTATTCTGGCTATGATTCCTTTTATAGGAAATGCTCAAGACCCGAATTGGGGTAAAGAGAACCGTTGGGAAAGTCTTAATCCTGGCGGAGGTGGACAAATTCAAGATGTCTATTTTGACCGTAATGTTGAAGGCCGTATTTGGTTTTCAAGCGATATGGAAGGAGTGTATCGCTCAGACGATTTTGGTCAGTCTTGGCAGTATGTGTCCAAGGATTTAAGTCATGGTATGGCTTTTTGTATCGCCCAAGAAGAAGGAGGCAGTAAATTGTATCAAGGAGGTTTGTATGGTGCACATGTTGCCGTTAATCCGGGAGCAAGTAACCATCATAATGTTTCTTGGGACATGATTGAAGAAACTAGGGGAGATGCCATTGCTTCTATTGCTATTTCTTCTGATTTTCAAACAGTTGTTTTGGCTCCGGGTTGGCAGAACAAAGATCCTCAAAAAGGGCAGGGATCGTTAATCGACCCTAATCAAAATCTTCAATCCGATAAGTTCAATGGGGAAAGAAACATTTATTTATCGAAAGATAGAGGAGCCACTTGGACCAAGGTAAAGTATGATAATACTAATGGATATCGTAATGTTTTTGGGGTGGCCATTCATCCTACAAACGATAATATCTATTTGGGTGCAGCATCGGGAGTTTTTGTATCTTCTAATGGTGGCAATTCATTTAATTTAATTGCTAAACCATCGGAAGCTATTGGTCCTGCAGGGAATGCTACTTCAATTACAAAACGACCAGATGGAGGATCGAGAGGTGTTGGCTTATCGCCTGATGGAAAGTACATTTATGCGACTTATCAAACGCAAGGAGGTTCTACGTATGCCGATAGAAGATGGGCAGTTTTTGTAGCGAAAACGTCATCTACGGGTATTACCGGCGGTTGGACGAAAATTATGGATGGCTTAACAGATACAGCCGAGTGGTATGATCCTAAAGTGGATCCAAGATCGACAGCTACGGAACACAGATTATTAGTAGGAACTGTTTGGAATGATAATAAAAACAGAATTGGTTTGTGGGAGGCTACCGTGAATTTTAATGGTTCTGGAAATATAACTTCTTACAATTGGGAACAGATTCTAAACCTTCCTAAAAACAACAGATGTTTTGATTTTGAACCAAGCTGGGAACGTCGAGATTTTATCGTAAGAACATGTGATTATACTCCAAAATCTTGGAATCAACATCAAATTATCTCGATGGGAGGAATGAATGTTTTCTTAACGGATGCTGATGCTGTTGATTTCCCTTGTTCTAGTTGGAAGGAAGTTTATGGAGAAGTGATATATTATCAAGAGGGATTGGCAATGTCACATGAAAGAGGTTTTTCTTCACCATATTGCTATGATGTCGATAGTTATAAAAGCTATATGATTCAAGGGTGTGCTGATCATGGTATCTTACAAAGTTTGGATAATGGGTATTCTTGGACATCAGAACATGGTCCTCAGGGAATTACCAATGCAATGTCTGTTTTAACAGTACCAACTAATCCTGCTCTTGTATTAATGGATGCACGTAAAGGTTATGGAGCACCGAGTCAAAGTGTGGGTGGTTTGTATGCTAAACCAATCGAATTGGATAGAATTGGAAATGCAGAAGATTGGAAATTGATAGGTGGTTTTACACCAAATAATTCGGGTACAACCAATGGTTTGCCATCAAGGAATTATCGTGCAATGCAGTACGATCCGAGCAATCCTAAGCGTGTTTATGTGACTATGAGAGGAAAGAATTGGGGCGGAGCAAATATCGAAGGAGGTGTGTACATGACCGATGATATTTTAGCAGTGTATAACGGAAATGGTTCTTGGAGAAAAATCTCAGAATCGAGTATGGGATATAGAGATTTTAGAGATGTTTGGGTTGATCCTAACAACGGTAATTACATTTATGTACGTTCGGCTGGATCAGGTTCTGCAGGCTCCATTTATAGAGGTGTTCGTCAGTCGAATGGTTCTTACACTTGGACGAATATGGAAACAGCAAGTAAGAATACATCGGATATTTATGCTTGGGAAAAAGATGGTCAAACTTGGTTAGTAGCTGCTGCTCAGATCAATAATGTGTATGGAGTTCATATATTGAAAACACCAAGAAATGCAGATTGGAATGATCCGAGTAATTGGACCTTTACAGGATTAGATGTTGCCAAAACATTGGAAATTCGACCTGAAAAATGGGTAGAACCAAACGAACCGATTTCCATTGGTGGTTTAGCTGCTTTTGATGATCGTATTGTGGCCAATTCAGAGGTAAGTAATCATAAAAAAGGAAACGGATCTTTTATTGGGGTGATTCAAAATAATGGAACAGTGCAATGGTCGGATTGGACTAGAGCATCTGATAATGATAGAGATATCGAAAACCCTACTTCACTACAAGCTAAAGTGAGAGTAGAAGACGGAGTGCCGTACTACTATGTGGCTTTGGCGGGAACTGGACCTTGGAGAAGACAAATTTCTTCAGCTGTTACTCCTCCAACTTGTTCGTTATCTGTTAATCCAAATAGTGTTGCCTTTGCTAGCAATGGCGGAACGCAAAATATTTCAGTGACGAGTACAGACGCTTTTTCAGCAAGCTCTAATCAGGGGTGGTTGTCAGTGTCAACATCAAATAACCAAATTAGTTTGGTAGCTTCTGCAAATACATCGGAACAATCTAGAAATGCGACATTAACAGTGGCTGGATGTAAAAATGTATCCATATCAATCACTCAAGAAGGGGCATCGATTACTCCTCCTCCTTCAGGAGATTTGTTCACTGAAACATTGGATAATATGCCAACAGAGAACCAATGGGCCGATGGTAGTTTTGTGGGAAATTATGGTCTGACTTGGGATTATGTTCAAGTGAAAAGAACATCCACTATCAATGGGAATACCATTAAGTTAGACAATAGTGCCAACGGAAGTTTATCTACTTCTTTATCAAATGGTCTGACTTATTTGAGTTTCTGGGCAGCACCAACGGGAACGGGTTCTCCAAGTGGTGTTGAGGTGTATGTAAATGGTCAGATGAACCAATCATTTGAAATTGCTAAAGGAGCAGCACCTCAAGAATTTGTGATTCCGATTTTGGATGAAACAGGTACAACAGCTCTAGAATTTAGAGGAATGAATGCCTCTGATGTTCAGTTGGATGATATCAGTTGGAAAGACAATTCGTCGGTAACACTTTATCAACTAACCGTAAATAACGGATCGGGAAGTGGTAGTTATGCAGCTGGGGAGACAATAACTGTTACCGCAAATGCTCCGGCTGCTGGCAAACAATTTAACGAGTGGACAGGAGCAGTACAGCATTTAGCGAATCGTAATAATGCTTCAACTCAATTTACAATGCCATCTAATGGAGCCACAATAACTGCGACTTATGTGGATATTCCATCAGATGATAGTGGATTTGAGACTTTTGACTTATTGGGTACCCTAAACGATTGGTCATCAGGATCATTTGTAGGAAATGATGGTCAGGTGTGGAATTATAGTGTGATTAAGAGAACACAAACCATTAATGGAAATACGGTGAAATTAGATAATAATGCGGGTGGTAGTTTATCGACGACATTGAATGGATTATCAACGCTTACATTTAAAGCGGCACCTACAGGATCTGCAAATTCAAGTGGTGTTATTGTAAAAGCAAATGGGAATACCATTGGACAATTTGATATCGCAGCCAATTCTGGGTCGAATACATTTACGATCAACAATATTGATTTAACAGGAAGTGTTGCTCTAGAATTTACAGGTTATAACAATGCTGATGTTCAATTAGATGATATTGAATGGAACGCACCATCTGGAGCAAGAAGAGTGGTTTCTAATCAGCTACTTGATGAGGAAGTTAAGGTTTATCCAAATCCATTTAATGATCAAATCAAGCTTCAAGGGGTTGATCAAGGAACGGTGACCATTTTCTCAATCACTGGAAATATTGTGTATCAGAATGATTATCAAAAAGGAGATACGATTGTTTTAAATTATTTACCTAAAGGGATGTATATCCTAAGAGTAAATGATAAGACATTCAAGATCAAAAAATAAAGTATCTTATTAGAAAAAGTGGAGATCGTAAGCTAGAAAAAGGCCAGCGATCTCCCTTTTTTTTATGAACGAACTTCAAAAGATTAAAACTAAAGTAGATTATAACTACCTGATTGTCATCTTTTAATAGTCTTGAATAGACTTCTGATTTACTACTAAATTGCAAATTGGAAGTATTCCCCCCTCATCAAGTCTTAAAATTGTAATGTCGTTCAAATAAGAACTTACGGTTGTAAACTCTTTTTAATTTTTTGAGTCTAACATAACTACATAAAAATCTTAGACTACATAAGTATGACTATGATGAAAATTTTACTTAAACTATTCAGCTTCTTATTCATGTTCACAGCATGGATAACAGTACAAGCCCAACCGGATACATGGGGGCAAGAAAATGCTTGGGAAAGTTTGAACCCAGGTGGTGGAGGTCAGATTCAAGACCTTTATTTTGATAGAAATGTGGAAGGACGAATTTGGTTTTCTTCTGATATGGAAGGTATTTATCGTTCTGATGACTACGGACAATCTTGGCAATATGTTAGTAGAGATTTAAGCCATGGTATGTCGTTTACCGTTGAGCAAGAAATTGGTGGATCTAGAATGTACCAAGGAGGTTTATATGGTGCTTCTTATACAGATAATGCAGGAGCAGCCAATTACCATGAGGTGACGTGGAACATGATCGATATTACTAGAGGCGATGCAATTGCTTCTATTGCAGTATCAAGAGATTATAATACTGTTGTTCTTGCTCCAGGTTGGCAAAACAAAGATCCTCAAAAAGGACAAGCAGCTATTTGTGATCCTGTCCAAAATATATCATCTGGTAAATTTAATGGGGTAAGAGAAATATACTTATCTCAAGACGCTGGAGTGAACTGGAAAAAGGTGGTTTACGAACCGACTGAAGGTTACCGTCATGTATTTGGTGTAGAAATTCACCCTGTTACAGATTACATATATTTAAGTGCCGCTTCCGGCGTGTATATCTCAAAGGATAATGGAGAAACGTTTACAAAAGTAGCCAAGCCGACAGATGCTTTGGATGGTGCGGGTGAAGCAGCGAATGTTAACAAAAGACCTGATGGCGGATCAAGAGGTATCGAATTATCTCCTGATGGTCGTCATGCGTATGCGACTTATCAGACAGTAGCTAATGATAATTATGCCGACAAACGATGGGCGGTATATTATGCAAAAGTAGAAGAGAATGGTGATTTAGGTGAGTGGGTGAAAATTATGGATGGCTTAATTGATTCTGCGGAATGGTTCAATCCTAAAGTGGATCCGAAATCGCCTATCAATCAAAATAAAATGCTTATCGGAACGGTATGGAACGATAATGCGAACCGTGTTGGCCTTTGGGAATGTACTTTAAACTTTAATGATAATCACGAATTAGTCGACTATGCTTGGGAGAAAATTATTGAAAAACCTACGGCAGGGTCTAACGGTAACTGTTTCACTTTTGATGTAGGTTGGGAGAGTAGAGCATTTATTGTTAGAGCATACGATTATTCTCCATCAACATGGCAAGATCCTTATGTGATTTCAATGGGTGGTATGAATGTATTCCTTGGAGATCCATCAAATAATGGTTTCCCTTGTTCAGCAGGTAGCTGGTGGGAAGTGTATGGTGAGATTGTACCAAGTGCAGGAAGTCATACAATGGCACATACTAGAGGTTTTGCATCACCATATGCTTATGACGTTTTTAGTTATAAAAACTATATGATTCAAGGTAATGCAGACCATGGTATGTTACAAAGTATAGATCATGGATATTCATGGACATCACACGAAAACCCACAAGGTGTAACCAACGTGATGTCAGTTTTAGTGACTGAGACGACACCTGAATTAGTATTAATTGATGCGAGAAAAGGTTTTGGTGCGCCATCGCAAACTGCAGGTGGTCTTTATGCTAAAGAGTTAGATCTAACAAGTATTGGAGAAAAAGAAGATTGGAAATTAATTGGTGGTTATGAACCAAATAACCCTGGTGTGACACAAGGTTTGCCATCTAGAAATTTCAGAGTAATAGTTGCAGATCCTAATCATCCCGAAAGAGTGTATGTAAGTATGAGAGGATCTTCTACAAACCCTGGAGGTATTTACATGGCAAATAATATTGTCAATGTATATAATGGAACAGAAGATTGGGTGAAAATATCCTCTGCAGACTATGATGAATTGGACATTAGAGATGTATGGGTAGATCCAAATAATTCTGATATTGTTTTTGGGCGTTCAGATACAAATAATGCAGATGGTATTATTTTCAGAGGTGTTCGCCAAGCAGATATGTCGTATGTATGGACTTCATCAATTGGTCTTTCGAATTCTAAAGATGCCTACGTTTGGGATAGAGGTGATGGAACATCATGGTTAGTGGCTTCTACTACAATTGGTGGAAATACAGCAGTATATATCAATAAATATTTAAGTGATGATACTTGGAATACGGAATCGAATTGGGTGAATGCTGGTTTTGATGTCCCTACATCTTTAATACTTCGTCCAGAAAAGTGGGTGATTCCTGGTAAGCCTATCAAAATGTCTGGTTTAGCGGCATACGGTGATCATGTAATCATCAATACATCCGTAGATAACCATAAGAGGGGATTAGGTTCATTTATTGGAGAATTACAACAAGATGGCTCTATTGAATGGTCGGATTGGACATTAGGCGTAGCTAACAATACAGCGATTGTTCACTCAGTGAGTAATCAGTCAAAGATTATAATGGAGAATGGTGAGCCATATTATTATGTTGCCACTGCAGGTACTGGACCATGGAGAAGAAAACTTCCTAAAGTGGATCTTTCTTGTGACATTTCAGTATCAGAAAGTGTACTTGATTTTGCTTCGACTGGTGGAACAAAAACGGTTACAATTACTGCATCAGGTTCATATGATGTACATGTGGATAAATCTTTTGTAGAAATTTCAAAAGAAAATGATGAGCTAACGGTAACTATGCCATCAAACAATACAGCAGATATAAGAACGGCGATTATCACAATTGCAGGGTGTGAGAATAAAATCATCACTGTTTCCCAATCAGGTTTAACTTCAGGTGGACACGAAACTTTTGATTACTTCCCAGATATTTCTACTTCTTGGGGAAATGGAGATTACGTTGGTGATGGTGGAATAACTTGGACATTCGTTCAAGCAAAAAACATCAACACATTAGACGGAAGAAACATTAAACTTAGAAAGCCAGGCACAAATCCAGCTCCTAGTTTTGAAGGAGTTGTATCGGGTGGTATTACTACATTCTCAGTTGATGTAAAGAACAATAAAGATTTAGGTGGATTAGAAATCTATTTAAATGATGAACTTCAAGGTGAATGGCAAGTGGATAAAAACCGTAAACAGATCTATTTACAGAACCTATCTTATGAAGGTGATGTTAAAATCAGATTGGTAACGACAGGTCAGAATACAAGTACATACGGTGATATTAATATTGATAATATCAAATGGAGCGGTGCTGCACTCGATAAAGAATTAAAAGTGGTAAATGGTACAGGGTCAGGTTTCTATCCTCAAGGACAAGAAATTGATATTGTTGCAGACGATGCACCTGCTGGGTATGTTTTCAAAAACTGGACGGGTTCAACAGGTTATTTAGAGGATGCGAATCAAGCATCAACGAAGTTAATCATGCCAGGAAGAAATATTGAGTTAACTGCCAATTATGTAGAATCGACTACTCAATCATATACTCTGACAGTGAATGAGGGAACAGGTTCAGGTACTTATTTTGAAGATGCACAAATTGAAGTAGCTGCAAACAATTTAGCCGGAAAGAGATTTGTGGCTTGGACTGGAGATACAGATTATTTGGTGAATCCTAATAGTGCTACAACTACGCTTACGATGCCTGCCATGAATGTAGAAATTACAGCAACATATGCAGATGCTACTACTTATACATTAACCGTAAACAAAGGATCAGGATCAGGAGATTACGAAGCAGGAACAACAGTAGAAATTTCTGCAGAATTACCAATGGACGGTTATGTATTTGATAAATGGACTGGAGATACGGAGCATATAACTGATGTAAATTCTACTTCGACAACGGTAACTATGCCTTCTTCAGCGGTTTCATTAACGGCTACTTATAGAGAAGCTGATGTTGAAACATTTGCATTAACTATCGAAAAAGGTACTGGTTCAGGTGTATATGAAGTAGGACAAGTGGTGAACATCAAGGCGGATGCTGCAGAAACAGGTTTTGTCTTCCTTGAGTGGTCTGGTGATGTTGAGTATTTAGCCGATGCAATGGCTGAAGAAACAACAGTAACGATGCCTGAAAAAGCAATCACGATTACAGCCACTTATAGACAAGATGATCTAACTTCTATTGGTGATCATTTAAAAGAAGAAAAATTATTGATTTACCCTAATCCTGCATCAGTACAAATTATAGTAGAGGGGTTAGATCAACAAGCAGATATTATCATTGTTAATGCAATGGGTCAGGTGATTAAGTTGAATCCATCTGTAGAAAACAATAACATTCAAATAAGTGAATTACCAAAAGGAATTTACTTCTTAAAGAATGGAAGAAGAACTTCAAAAATCATAATTAAGTAAGTCAATTTGTTAAGTATTACACGTTGTGTTTTACGTAATGAAGGCATTAAGGCTACCTCATAGTATTTGAGGTAGCCTTTCGTTTATTCCACATACTAATCATCCTATGGAATATATTGAAAGGAATATTATCGCTTAAATTTTAGCATTGTCTAACAATAAATACACCTCAGAATAATTGGTTGAAATAATAAAAGAATGTCACTAACCAGATATTAACTATGCGATTTATTCCAAAAAGGTAAACAAATATTTCAAAGTAATCTCTATACCTTCTAATGAACAAAAAGGACCCATTGACTCAATAATAATACCCTACATTTGATAGTGTTATTTTGATTTATATTAATGAAATGTGAAAATGAATAAACTAATCATAAGTACTCTATCACTATTAATGTTTTTTTCATGTGCTAAAAAAACAAAAGATAATACTGCACAAGCAGTAAAAGAAGAAAGGAGACCCAATATTATTTACATTCTAGCAGACGACCTTGGATATGGCGATTTGGGATGTTACGGTCAAAGTAAAATTGAGACTCCCCACATCGATAAGATGGCAAATGAAGGAATGTTGTTTTTCCAACATTACGCTGGAAGTACGGTTTGTGCCCCTTCTCGAAGTGCACTGTTGACAGGTCTTCATACTGGTCATACGCCAATTAGAGGCAATAGAGAAAATAAACTTGAAGGTCAACATCCTTTAAGAGCAGAAGCCTTTACAATGGCAGAGATGTTACAACAAAATGGATATACCACAGGTGCGTTTGGTAAGTGGGGATTAGGTTTTGTTGGTACAGAAGGAGATCCCAATAATCAAGGATTTGATGAGTTTTACGGCTATAATTGTCAAAGAGAAGCTCATCGTTATTTCCCAAAACACTTATGGCATAATGACCAAAAAGTGTTATTAGAGGGGAATGATTTTAAAAATACGGTTACGTATTCTGGTGATTTAATTCATGAACAAGCCTTAAAGTTTTTAGAAGATAATAAAGACAAACCTTTCTTTATGTACTATCCTAATGTAATTCCTCATGCTGAACTGATTATGCCTGAGGGAGAACTGATGATGAAATATAGAGGTAAATTTGAAGAGACTGCACATGTAGACAAAAGACCAGGTGCGAATTATGGAGATGAAAACTTTGAAGTAAAGTACTACTGTTCGCAACCTGAGCCTCGTACTACTTTTGCTGCTATGGTATCTTTGTTAGATATTCAAGTGGGAGAGGTATTCGCAAAATTAAAAGAATTAGGTATTGATGATAATACAATCGTTGTCTTTTCTTCTGATAATGGACCTCATATTGAAGGTGGAGCAGATCCTGAATTCTTTAATAGTTCTGGAGGATTAAGAGGAGTAAAAAGAGACCTTTATGAAGGAGGAATTAGAATGCCAATGATTGTTCGATGGCCAAATAAAGTAAAAGGGAATTCTACTTCAGAACATGTATCTGCCTTCTGGGATGTGATGCCAACTTTTGCTGAGATAGCAGGAATAAATCAACCAAAAAATATTGATGGTATATCGTTTTTGCCAGAATTATTTGGTAAAGAACAAAAAACACACGAACATCTTTATTGGGAATTTCATGAGCAAGGTGGAAAAAAAGCAGTTCGTAAAGGAAATTGGAAAGCAGTACAATTGCATAGTTATGAGCCTAATAAGACAAGGGTAGAATTATATGATCTAAATACTGATAAGGAAGAAAAGAATAATATTGCTTCACAACATCCAGAAATAGTAGCTGAATTAGTCAAAATTATGGATGAAGAACATGTGGAAGAGAAAGATTATCCTTTCGTTCCAAAAGATGAAAGATACAAGAATAACATTTAAGTAATTAAATAAGAATAAAACTGTTGTTTTTGATAGGATGATTTACGGACAGTTAATGACAACATTTATCTAGTAGAAAATATAATAAAAAACAATAGATACATTGATTAAGTAGACCTAAGCATTGAGACCACACATATTCTTTTTGTGTGGTTTCATAGTTTATATTATTCTATGTGAGGCATGTTTTTTTGGACAAAAAATCCCTCTTTTTGAACTAAAATAGAATAAAACCTAAACCCAATGTATCTATTTTTGTGCAAGTGATTACAAAATTAAAAATGAAATGAAAAAGATTTTTTTATATACCCTAATGTTCACGTTAGGAATTAGCTGTTTAATTTCTTGTTCTTCAAAACCTGAAAAAATAGAAAGGCCAAATATATTATTTTGTATTGCAGATGATGCAGGTCTTCATATGGGAGCCTATGGTGCTAAGTTTGTAAAAACTCCTGCATTCGATAGAATTGCAGATCAAGGAATTTTATTTATGAACGCTTATACTCCAAACCCAAAGTGTGGACCATCAAGAACTGCAGTACTTACAGGAAGAAACTCTTGGCAACTTGAGCAAGGAGGAAACCATGCAATGGTATTTCCTCAAAAATTTAAAACCATCATGGAAACTCTAGAAGAACATAACTATCATGTTGGTTATGGTGGTAAAGGTTGGGGACCAGGCGACCCTGGAACTATCAATGGTAAGCCAAGGTTAGTAACCGGAAATTCGTACAATAAATTCAAGAAGACACCTCCAGCTAAACAAATGTCCTCAGATGATTATGCCAAGAATTTTGAATATTTTCTATCTCAAAATACTGAAAACAAACCTTGGATGTTTTGGTATGGATCACGAGAACCTCATAGAAGGTATGAATTCAAAGCTGGGGTAAATAAGGGAGGAAAAAAACTATCTGATATTTCTAAAGAAGAAATTTATAAATTTTGGCCAGACAATGATACAGTGAGACACGATCTTTTGGATTATGCATTTGAAATCGAACACAGTGATGATCACTTGGGGCAAATGCTTGCCCTTTTAGAAGAAAATGGACAGCTTGATAATACAATTATTGTTGTGACATCAGATAATGGTATGCCATTTCCGAGGGTAAAAGGTTCCGAATATGAAAGAGCTGCTCACTTACCATTGGCAATTATGTGGCCTAAAGGAATTAAGAATCCAGGTAGAATTGAGAACGATTTTGTGAGTTTTATTGATTTTGCTCCTACCTTTTTGGAAATCTCAGGGATTACAGAAAAAGAGAGTAAAATGGCTTCTATAACAGGAAAGTCAATGACTGATATTTTTAATCAAGAAAAAAAATATGAAAGAGATTTTGTTTTGCTAGGTAAAGAACGACATGATATCGGTAGACCTAACAATCAAGGTTATCCAATTAGAGGAATTGTAAAAGACAACTTTATGTTTCTTCATAATTATGAAACGGACCGATATCCTCATGGAAATCCTGAAACCGGATATCTCAATACAGATGGAAGCCCAACCAAAACTTGGATCCTAAATGATAGAAGACAAAATGGTCATAGTGTCTATTGGGATTTATCTTTCGGAAAACGAGGAGCATATGAATTGTATGATATTGAGAAAGATCCTGACTGTTTAAACAATTTGGCTTTAGAGGATAATTTCCAAGGAAAAATGAATGAATTAAAGACGCTTCTTAAAAAAGAACTTATTGCTCAGAATGATCCTAGAATGTTTGGCAAAGGTGAGATATTTGATAATTATCCTTTTGCAAATAAAGACTCTTGGAATTTCTATGAAGAATATATGAAAGGGACATCAAAAGCTAAAACCAACTGGGTAAACCCTTCAGATTTTGAAGAAAAAAACTTTATACTAAAGAAGTAGAATACTTTCATTCAAAATAATTGACTATCTATAAAAAGTGGTTTCTGTATCGACGATATATTTATATAGCGTTGATATAGAGATCACTTTTTTCTTTATATACCTTCCTTCACCAGCTAAAGATGTTTATACAAGTCGTTTTGGACTTTTATTTTACCAACTTGGACTAAAAAGCCCTAATAAGAAAGCTATTTTGGACAAAATTGTAGTCGGAAAAAATTATATGAAATGAGTTTTAATAAACTATGAATTATGAAATTTAAGAACTACTTTTTAAAACAAATTGGACTGTGTTTACTCTTCTTAATAATGGGAGTATACAGCGTTCAGGCTTCAGATTTAATCTATGATTTTTCGGGAACAGAAGTCCCTTCGAACATCACAACAACAAGTGCTACTACAGATTTAGTAGATGGTAAACTGAACTTTAATACCAACGGAAATTCTTCATGGAAGTCTATTCTTTATTTGGGTGTTAACCAAGAAATTCCCATTTCACCAGTACTTCGCTTCAATTATAAACCAAGTGTTTTTGATGTCAATAAAGAAATTGGTTTAGCAATTACAATTACAAAAGATGGTGAGGAAACAAAGAATATCAGTGGCTTTCCTAATTGGCGAATCTACCCTAATTTGGATGCATCTGATGATACTTGGAAATCTGTTGAAATTGATTTAGTTCCTTTATTAGATACATGGGCAGCTCAAAACCCAACGCTAGATATCAATAGTTTTGTAGATCAAATTAAAATCTATGTAGGTACAGGTAAGTCATATGAAGGAACAGTTTCGTTCTCTGAAATTAGTGTGCGTTCTGGTCGTAATTGGGATTTGGAAAGCCCCGTACCAATGCAATATGATGGAAATGACCGTTATTCTGTAACAGGGTTAAAAATTCAAGGGTCAAATGTGGGTACTGTTTTTAATGTAGCTAATAGTGGTTTAAAAAAGGGAGAAGGATTAAATAATTCTCAAGCCCTAAAGATTGCAACTCATAATACAAGTGGTGTAACAAGTCATGTTTCATTACTATTAAATAGAGTAAAAATTGATCAACCTGGTAAGTATGAGTTCTCTTATTGGTCAAAATCTCTGGAAAAACCTACTGCATCACCTTATTGGAATACTGTATCGGCATTTGATGCAGATGGAAAGAATGTTACATCAAGTTATCTAACGGTCGTGGATCGTGGAGGTACAGTGGACTATAATCAGATGGATGAAGAATATACAAAAGTGACAATCACTTCAATTATAAATCCAGATGAAAATGATAATCCCATAGTAAAATATCTAGATTTGAATGTGCAAATGGGTAAATTTGATAATGAATACTGGATCGATAATTTTGAGCTTCAGTATACACCAATTTATTCAGAAAAAGCAATAACAGCTTTTGATATTGATTGGGGTAAGACTACCATCGATGAAACAAATAAAACGATTGATGTTGTAGTGCCACAAGATATGGAATTAACTAATTTGGCACCTACAATTACTGTCTCAAAAAATGCTATAGTTTCTCCAAACTCTGGTATTGCACAAGATTTTACAAATCCAATTACTTATACTGTCACAGCTGAAAACGGTTCATCACAAGAGTATGTAGTAACAGTAACCAATAAAGTAATAGTTCCTAATTTTGATTTAGAACATGAAGATCCAATGACTTTGAATAGATCTGGTAACTGGGAGATTATGGGTATGGTTATCACTGGATCGAATAGAAATACTGATTTTGATTTTGTGAATAGTGGTTTAGTAGCAGGTGAGGGCGTAAATAACTCTCAAGCGTTCAAGTCTATTATTCTTGATAATTCTGAACAAGGTGGAAATTCATCTTCTGGAGTTACCCTCAAATTACATCCATTTGATATTGGAGCAACAGGCATTGGTAAATATACTTACACTTTTCATACGAAATCTGCTAATGAGCCACAAACCAATAGGCTAATGTGGCTAGATGTAAGAGCATATGATGAAGACAATATTGATGTTACAAACCAAACTTTGGGAAAAGTAGATAATGGCGGAACTTTTACTTCTGAAGGAATGACGGAAGGATTTGTAAAACAATCTATAACATCAAATATTCATTCAAATACTGAGGGAGGTAAAAATGCACATTATTTAGTATTGAATGTACAACATGGACAAAACCCTAATACCTATTGGTTTGATGATTTTGCTGTAGAGCATTTATCATTTTCAACAGAAAAAGCAATCACTTCATTCGAGTTACCTGATGGAAGAACAACCATTAATGAAGAAAATAAATTAATTGAAGTAATTGTACCTATCACTACAGATATTACTGCAATCACACCAGTAATTACAGTATCTGAGTTTGCATCTGTAGTAAATGAAATTAGAGACTTTTCTCAACCAGTTATTTATACTGTTACAGCAGAAGATGGTTCAACTCAAGACTACACTGTAGCAGTATTAAAAGAAGTAACAGAAATTACTTTTGAAAATACCACAGTGGTGTATAACGGTCAAACACAAACACCAACTGTAGTAACAGCACCAGAGGATTACGCTTTCGAGTTTTCTTTTCCAGAAGGAGAAGCAATTAATGTTGGTACTTATAAAGTAATTGCTACAATCACAGAACCGGGATATATTGGTAGTTCTGAAACCAATTTGACAATAACCAAAGCACCAATAGAAATCATACTTGACCACTTAAAGCAAAAATATGATGGATCAGGTAAAGAAGTGAGCTATAAATTATCACCAAATGTTGACGTAAATGTATCTATAACATACAATGGAAGTGAAACATTACCGGTAGATATTGGTACTTACGATGTGGTAGCTACTATTAACGATCATAATTATGAAGGTATCAAAAGTGGTGAGTTAACTATAGAATCGTTATCATCAAATAAGGAAATTATATCTTTTGAAATAACTAATGGAGAAACAATAATTAATGAAGAGGAGAAAACGATTAATGTAGTTTTACCAGCAGGATCATCTGTTACTGCTTTAACTCCAATAATTAAAGTCTCTGATTTTGCATCTGTTATACCAAATTCAAATGTCGTTCAAGATTTTACTAATCCGGTAGATTATACTGTAACAGCAGAGAATGGATCTACAATAACCTATTCAGTAATTGTTATAAAAGAAGTAGTAGAAGTAGCTATTTCATTTTCTTCATTAGATTTAGTCTACAATGAGCTAAAACAAGAACCTGTAATTACCACTGTGCCTGCAAATGTGACTTACGAAGTGTCATATCCAGATGGAGAACCGATTAATGCAGGTACCTATAGAATGATAGTAACTATAACTCAAGAAGATCATAAAGGTTCTGAAGAAGTAGAGATTACTATTGCAAAAGCACCATTAATTATCACCCTAGATAATTTAACTCATAACTACGATGGTAACATAAAGGAAGTAACATATACCCTCTCTGAAGATAAGGAAGTTGATGTTTCTATAACTTATAATGGAAAAGAATCGGCACCAACTGAAATTGGTACTTATGATGTTGTAGCTACAATTAATAATAATAATTATTCAGGAACAGCTTCAGCTGTATTTACGATCAAAAATGGTCAGATCACTTCAATTCAAGATGATTTGTCCAATATAAAAATTCAAGTGTTAGCACACCAAATAGAGTTATCGGGTGCTACAAATTATGATGTTGTGATTACAGATCTTAACGGAAGAGTTTTATTCAAAAAATCGTCTTCCCCATTGAATGTAATACCATTTACTTTCTCAAGTAGAATGATCTATATCATAAATGTAAATGGTAAAACGTTCAAGGTAATTAGAAATTAATCAATTCAATTTTCGAAAGGCTATCCCACTTTTTTGGGATAGCTTTTCTTATTGGTTAATAAACTCAAATCAGAATAAATCAAACCTCAATATATTGCTCCTAAGTTTTTTTAAATGATTCAATTTTTATTTTTTTGGAGCATTTTTTATCATCAGCTAAAAGTATGATTAAAATGAAAATAAAGCATATTATATTTTCACTATTATTTTTTCTTGTAAATAGTGGATATTCTCAAAAAATTATTCATGATTTTACGGAACCTGTAGATGGGATCGAATTTAAAAATATCACTTCCGATAGAACACATGATAATACATTAAAAGCCAACATTTCAGAAGAGAATAAAAGCTGGAAAGCAAAGATGTATTTAAATGTAAATCAAGATGTTTTTGCTCAACCAATAGTTTATCTAAAATATAAAGTTAACTCTCAGCACACACTTGATAAAGTTGGTTTAACTGTGATAATAAAGATTGATGGTATCTATGGTAAAAATGGAGATAGTGGAACTTGGAGATTATATCCAACATTCAATGCGGTTTCTAATGAGTGGGAAGAGGTGCAATTTGATTTATCTCCACTAATTACATCATGGAAAAATACTCATGGCAATAATCATGGAAATATTCAAGAAATCAAGATAGATGTAGGGACAAGTAATTTGCCATTTTTTGGTGATATAGAATTTGATTACATCAAAATAGGTGAGGTGCTCTCTGTTTCTAAAGTGGAATTAGATGCTACTTCAACCGATAAAATTAATGTATTTACTACTCAAAAAATCCAAGGTCAAGTCTTTAAAGAACACTTTGAGGTTAAAAAAGAGGGTGTAAACCAACTTCTTAAAAATGTTGATATAATTAACGACACCACCTTAGCAATAGAACTTCAACAACCTATTGAGGTACCACTTGATGTAATGGATATTGCAACAATCAACGTAAGTTATAACGGTCTTGGAGAGGTGAAATCACAGGAGGGTAACGAGTACTTAAAAAGCTTTACATTAACATTATCATATGAAGATTATGGAGAGAATTTGTGGAAATATTGGGGTAAATTTCAAACTCAAACTTATCCATACCCACAGCCTTGGTCAGAGGAAAGTCAGATTATTGATGGCTGGGACTGGTCTTTACCGCCAAATATAAAAGCAGATGATAAAGCATATTTTAAATACAAAGATTTAAGTCTTCCAGAATTTTCATGTAAAAACTTAGCATCAGTTTTAGTTAGATGGGATGAACTTGAACCAACAGAAGGAAATTATGATTTCGAATTACTTAAGAATAAAATAAAGGAGAGCGTAGTTGGTCATGATGGAGTTGTTTTAAGACTATTGTCTTCGGTATGGAAAATTGATTCTTACCCTGTCGAAGGACAATCAATTCCTAAATGGTTAGAAGAAAGAAAAAATGCTCCACGTTGGATGGATGATCTTCCAATTGCTAAAATACCAATGCATAAGGCTATTGATAACAAATATCTAATTACAAATATGGATATCATGGATGAAGAGTATCATTCTCGATATTTACGTTTTATAAGAGCATTAGGTAATAGTGGAATTCCGGAAATGGAAGAGCTTAAGCTAGTCAATGTGTGTTATCGTTCAGCATCTGCAGGAGAAGAATTTACAAAATATAATATCGTTCCGAACCATCATGTAGAATCTCAATATAGTGAAGAAGTAATAGCACAACGTTCAAAAGAACGTCTAAATGTTTGGAGTGAAGCGTTTGGTGATCATGTAAATAAATTACTGTATGTAGGACATGACAAAGATGCTTTTGTCGATCATGCAGGTGATATGGGGATAGGTACAAGATCCGGATTTATAGAGGTTTATACTAATTTGATGCATGCACCTGAATTGGGTATTTTTATTAATCAAGATCGTTACATGGAAATTGATGAAGAGAATAATTTCATTAAAAATAACCTCCCATTTGGTGATGAAAATGAAGAGTATGATAATGAATACAGATTCGGCTGGAAGGAATCTTTTCCATATCGCTATTATATCGCTTCATTTAGAATGATGCAAATGCGTCGTAATTACGTAATGCATGATGATAAAACTCTAAATCCTACTCTAACATGGTATGTAGGAATGGGGTTGTCAAGAAATATTCATAATTCTCCAGATGCTTGGGCACTTTTATCTGAGATGTATATTAGCCCATTTAGTAATAAAAATGAGGATGGTAGTTCTAATGAGGGTGAGGTAAAAAATATAGAACGTTGGCTCTATCAAAGAGATAAAGAAGGTTACGAAACAACACCATGTATGAAGGTGCCTGTTCCTAAAATATTATGGAGCCTTGATAAAAATAAACCTTATGAATATACCGCTAGAAAAGGTAAGAAGATGGGTTTTGATATTGATAATAGATTCTTTAATGGTCAAGAATATGAATCAGCCATTAAAGTAACCTATTATGATGGTGTAAAAGGTAATCTCAAACTAGTGTATCATACAAGTAAGGGGGAACAATATGTAAGTATTACAACCACAGGTCAAGATTTAGTAAAGACAGCTACCTTTATGGTCGATATCAAGACAGAAATATCTAATCAACCTTTTGATTTTGAGATTCATTCAGAAGAAGAAGTACCCATATTTTTTGTTCGTATTATTAAGCTTCAAGAAACAAATAACGATGATGGTATCACTAATAAAAATTCAAAAGAGTTTTCTTCTACTTGTAAATTTTATCCAAATCCTTTTAAAAATGAAGTGAAGATTGAATCACAAAAAAATATTAATGTTTCAGTATTTGATCAGAACCTAAAAGTGATTTTTACAGGTAATGTTAGTGCCTATCAACCGTATATTATTGACACCTCAACTTGGAGCAATGGACTGTATTACCTTAAAACTTCTAATGGTGAAACATTTCAAATTATAAAAAACTGAAATAAAAGGAGTAATGAAGAAAGCCCAAACTGCTTTTTAAGTTATATTCTTTTTTAATAATTTTATTTTCACAATAAAAAAGGAATTGATTTAATAAAATAGTATTAAATCAATTCCTTTTTGTATGTAAAATGATGAAAGAACAGTTTGCTTTAATAATGTGGGTAATAAGTTAATTCTAACAATTCATGATTTATTCTATTACTACTTAATATTTGATAGCTCTAAGCATACTTACCTCAGGAGCAAAATCATTATCTCCTATAATTTCTAAATCAAAATTTTCAGAGCTTTTACCAATACCATTCCAGATGACGAAAGTTGCAGTTTTGATTTTACCAGTATTGGAAACAGACACAGGATTACTTATATCTTTTTTATTTTCACCATACTTTAAAGAAAATGTACCATTGCCATTATCAAAGTAGCTTACTTTTATAACCCATTTTTTATGCTCTTTTTTAAGCTTTTCATCTACTTTAAAACCAATTTTATTGCCTTTTCTTCCGATATAATCATAATCATCACCTTCATCTACATACCAAGTTTTTACAGGTTGTTTCATTTTTATAACAGGTGTGGTTTCATATCCTTTACTATCTCTTTGATATACCCAACGCTCAAAGTTTTTTACCTTTTTGTTTGGTACATAATGATTTTTTAAACGACTTTCTCTAAGTACGGACCATCCTTCAAAAGCATCATTGACAGTTCTACCTAAAGAAGCAGAAACCCAAGCAAACATTTCGGGGTTAAGGGTAAATTCATTAAAAAGAACATAGGAACAACGCATTTGTAATAAGCGAAGATTGGAACTAAAATAGCGGTAAGGGAAGGAGTCGGTTGAATGTCCAAATCTGTATCCTCTTTTTGAGGTAGCCCAAACTGTTTCATACTCTTCATTTTCTTCTCCATGAAAAGAATTATTTTTGATAATCTCATTTTCTTCATCGACAATTAAGTACCCTTCTTTATTTACTTTTTGCCCGATTTCAGCAGATGGGATCTTGTAAAGATACATTTCAACAAAACCTCTTCGAATTCCAAAACCTTTTTTCAGTCCATATTGACTTACACCGCCCATAAAGACTTTTTCTTCAACACCTTTTGTGATTTTAGCCCATTGATCCAACCTTTCAATGACATGTTGAACAGTGTCAGGATTTTGATTGTGAGGACCTATACCTTCATCTCCGTTGGATGGAGAAGCATATCCTACAAATAGACCTTTAACATCATTCATGTGAGGAATTCCGGAATCACCTAAAGCCTGAATAAGTGCAAGATATCGTTTGTGAAACTCAGGATGACTCACATCATAGTTAGTTTTCATGGGATTTTTCTTATGTTCTGTCCTAATTGGGATATTGTATTTTTTAATCCAATCGGGAGCAAAATCAATTGCAGAACTATGTAGTCTTACAATAGAACCATATCCTTTTTCTGCACAAAGCTCAATATTCTCTTTTAGAACACTGAAGTCATATTTTCCTTCTTCTGCTTCCACATGATGCCACTGCACCCAGTGGGAAACTACAGGGGTAATCGGAAATTGATATTCCCAAGCATTTGGGAGTTGATCAATTTTCTTTCGTTGTTTTAATGGATTGAATATGCGGTTAACACAGATCAAACCTTTAGGCATTGCCTTAATATGATTTGGAAATGACCAATCCCAACCATCAATCACATGATCTTCAGCCTTCCAAAGCGGTGTCTGAACTTCTATGAGTGGCGTCTTATTATATTCTCCCCAATAGGGATAAAGAGGGGGAACCTCTTGTGAAAAAGAAGGTGCCCCGATCATTAATAAAAGACTAAAAATTACAAATTGTCTTAGCATGATTATGAAGTTTTAGCCTTTGTAAAATAAGGAAGAACATGTAATGGTGCATCCACTGTAATTGTTTTTCCTCCTCTATACGTTTTACCATTTTGATCTTTCCATTTTCCTTTTGGTAAAACCACCTGACGTTCTCTTTGTCCTTTCTTTACTACTGGAGCAACAAGAATATCTTTTCCTAACATGAATTGATCATCAATTGTATCGAAACCTTGATTAGGAAATTCAAAAGACAAATGTCTGATAATTGGTTCTCCTGTTTTAGAAGACTCATGAGCTAAATTGATGATGTAATCGGCATATTTCTCATGAAGTATAGCCATATCTTTACAGTATGCTGAATTTTCTTCAGACAATACTCTCCATGGTCCAGCAGAGAACTGCATCATTGGCATAAGTGCATGTACTTGTGCAGAACGAACTACCAATTCTTCATCTATTAAAGCTCCATTTAAGAAGGTTCTATACTGTCCCCCACCAATCATATCAGGACATACATAATTATACCCTAAAATGCCTTGAACAAGAATACCAGGTACTAGTTTTTCAAGATCTCCCCATTCATGACCTTTATCTCTAAGGCGTTGAGCAAGTGGCAATCCAGCTGATTTCCAAGCTGCTCTGTATTCATTAAATTCATAATGAAGTCCTAATCGGGCAAAACCTTCTGTTTGATCGGATGGATATACACCATTTTTATAAATTAAATCGCCTTTATACTGATGAACATCTCCAGCATCAAATTTAAAACCATCTATTCCATAATCGTTTACTAGAATATCTAATTTATCTTTAAACCAAGCTTCAGCATCTGGGTTGGATAAATCTAAAGCAGCACTTGCACCATTCCACCAACGAAGAACGGCAGCCTTATTTTTAGTATTTGCCCATAAAATGTTTTGTTTGCCGTTACCATCTCCATCCATGATTAAAAGACCTTCTTCAGCCAAGTAACGGAATATTTCTGAATCAGCACTAACAAATGGACATACCCATAGCATCACTTTGAATCCCATATCGTGAAGTTTTTTGACCATACCTTTGGGATCATCAAATTTGCGAGGGTCAAATCTCCAGTCACCGTAATCTTCTTGCCAGTTATCATCGATCATAATCACACCTGGAGGGAATCCATTGTCCAAAATATTTTGAGCATATTGTAAAATATCTTTTTCATTTTGGTTATACATCAGCTCAATCCATGTATTGTATTGAGGCGCTGTAAACATAAATTCGTGAGGGATTTTTCCATTTGAAGGGAAAAATTTTTGCGTTACAAAATCTTTCACCTCTATGAGATTACTACCCTGCTGTCCATACTCAATGCTTTTTCCTTTTTCAGGAGTAACTGTAATTTTACCTTCTTTAATAGAGAATTGAATAGGATCCTCACTCCAAATAAATCTACCTCTATTTGATAATAAAAGAGGTTGTGATTGATTCCCTTTATTGTGGAGCTTCAAATTGCGAGATAAATCTGTAGTGGAATCAAAAGGCATTAAATCTGCATCGACAATATTACCACCCCACCATAGTTCACCTTCCAACATATTTGTTGAATATTCTTGAGTAGTCTGTTGGACATTCTGTCCCCAAACATCATTAAGTAATAATAAAAGGCCGATAAAAGCGGTATTAATTAAAAAATTTTTCATACTTAAATTGATTATAAATGTCACCTGATGAAAAGCATTAGAATGAAAATAAAGGGGATTTTTATTGATTTATTATGGTCAAAGAAAAATTACAGTTTATTTTTCTTTCTATTGCTAACAATACAATATTACGGCACTTAAAACAATTGTATGTTCCCATTTAGCTCAAAAAAGTAAAGAAATTGTACGCAAGTATTAATGCGATGTGTGCAAATAAAAGTGATAAAGATGTTTCATTAATCACTAAGCTAAACGTATTTAAATTTTCTATTTTAAATACGTATACCCCGCTTTTAAGCTCAAAAATGAAGAAGTTGACAAAAATGACTAAGCATTGGACAAATTGAACCGTCCCATCAATATAGAACCTCCTAGATTTGAGGTATTACTTTCGAGTACCTTTTTCAAGGTTCAATCATTGATCTTAGATAAAATGAGTAACATATAATTTTGAGGAATTATTTTGATGTGTGATGAATTAAACCAACTTTCCTTAGCTGGAGTTAAAACAAATAACCTCTGATTTTATTCATCATCATTTTAGATTAAAAGGTATTTCAGGAAGGGTTTATATGAAATAAATTTTACATATTACTTATGAAATCTTTAAGACATTTTTTGGGTATACTTTTATTACTCACTCTTACTATATCTAGTCAGGCACAGAATAAGGTTAGGCTTTTTATTGAGTCCGGGCAGTCTAATGCCTATGGGGCAGGAAATGGAGCACTTTTGCCCGAAAAATATACTACCCAAAATAAAGAGGTATTGATTTATCATGATAACAAGAAGAATTCAAAGCTGATAAAGATGCAACCTTATGATCGTGTTGCTAAAAAATTTAATATAGAAGGGAAAGCATTTGGTGTTGAAGTACCCTTTGCTTATGAAATGAAAAAGAGATACCCCGATGATATTATTGTGGTAGCCAAAGTAGCAATTGTAGGAGGAACTTCTATTGTTGCTTGGGATAAAAATCATACACGAGAGGATTGGATAGATGACTTAAAAGAGGTCGATAACGAAAATAAAGCTCACTTTAAACTATATGATCGTTTAATAGAGGGGTCTAAAAAGTGTATTAAACTTGTTAAGGAAAAATACCCAAACAAGGAAATCGAATTTGGCGGTTTATTATGGTTACAAACCGAGAGAGACGGTATGAAGCTCGAAACTGTCAATAAATATGAACCTCGTTTAAAACAGTTTATTGCCAATGTGAGAAATGACTTGGATTTACCACAACTACCTTGGTATATTATGAATGCTCATATTGAAAATAGAAAGCATTTAAAGACTCATCAAGCAATGCTTAAAAGGGTATCCGAAGAAGTTTCTAATGTTAGAATAGTGGATGCTAGTAATTTGACAACATACGAAGGTGTGCATTTTGATACTGAGGGTGTTATTGGCCTAGCGAATCGTTTTGCAGAAGCAGTATATGGTTTTGATAGAGCTCCAAAGCCACCTTTGGGTTGGAATAGCTTTGATAGTTATGGTGTATATCTTTATGAAGAAGCTGCAATGAAAAATGTTGAAGCATTTGCAAAAATACTTCAACCACATGGATATGAATACTTTGTGATAGACGCTGGTTGGTTTGGTGAGTTTGAACTGAAGGAAGGAACGAAATATCCTTTGGAAAAACATGCTCGAAAGATGAAATTTAATGAGTATGGCTTATTACAACCTTCAGATACTTACTTTCCAAATGGACTAAAACCAATTATTGATAGATGTCATGAATTAGGGATCAAATTTGGACTTCATTTAATGCGAGGTATTCCTAGGGAAGTGTATGAATTGGACTTACCAATCAAAGGAACAAACTATACTGCTAGGGATATTACTGATACTACAAGTATATGTAAATGGAACCATCAAAATTATGGTATCGATATGACAAAGCCCGGTGCACAAGAGTTTTATAATAACTTAATGGATCAGATGGCTGAGTGGGGTGTAGATTTTATCAAATATGATGATTTAGTACCTTTCCCTGCAGAAGTAGAAGGGATTGCAAACGCAATTGCTCAAAGTGGTAGACCGATGGTATTTAGTCTAAGT
The DNA here is from genome assembly GCF_001682195.2 of Flammeovirga sp. MY04. Lineage (NCBI taxonomy): Bacteria > Pseudomonadati > Bacteroidota > Cytophagia > Cytophagales > Flammeovirgaceae > Flammeovirga > Flammeovirga sp. MY04. The sequence continues at coordinate 1,724,716 of NZ_CP003561.2, read as the reverse complement.
CCGGGTGGTTATATTCCTGAGAATGCATTGACATTTTTCAAAAAGGGAAATATGCTAAGAGTAACTCATGATATCTGGGATGATAGAAAGGGAATTAACCAGTGTTTTGATGCATGGAAAAAATGGGAAGGACAATCGGATCCAGGATTTTGGATAGATATGGATATGATTCCTTTTGGTAAATTACAATTACAATCACCTATGCCTGATTGGACGACTTCAAATGATGACTTTGATGACATCAAAAAGAAAGTAAAATCTGGAGAACTAACAGATGTAGAGTTATTGGCAGGGAAGGGTTGGACAAGAGAATCGGAATTTAATACAGATCAAAAGTATACATTTATTACACTTAGAGCACTTTCAGCTTCTCCTTTAATGATGGGAGGTGATCTTCCATCGTTGGATAAATTTTCATTAGAATTGATTACTCATCCTGAAGTGCTTGCATGTAATCAAAATGGAGTAATGGGACATTTAATTTCAGAATCTGAAAACAAAGTTGAGATTTGGCAAACTCCAAAAAAACATTCGGAAGATGGATGGATAGGTATCTTTAACCGTTCAGATGTCCCTCAAAAAGTTATGCTTGATGCTAAAACCTTAGGATTGGAAGATTCAGAATTTTCTTTAGAAAACATCTGGAAAGAAAAGAAAATAAAACTAGGTAAAGCAAGTAAAATTCCTGCTGATGGTGTTTTGTTTATCAAATACTCTCGTCAACAAAATATTTAAGTTTTCATTTTTTAGATCATTGTCAACAGTTTTCAATAATAGTGTATGAAAACCAAATTGATATTTCTAGTAATTATGCTGTGCTCCTCAAATATGTTGTGGGCACAGCATATTTTTCCTAAAGATGCATGGGGTGTATACTCTTGGGGAAACTATCATCCCAAATACATCAATAAAAAGCAGGCTCCTGAAATAAAGGGAGCTCCATTGATTCTAAATTGGAGAAAACTTGAGCCAGAAAATGGTGTTTTTAAATTTGATGAGCAAATAGGTGAGAAGCTATTGAAACTTGAAGAAGAGAATTTATATACTCATCTGATGGTTTGGGTAGCTTTTTCTACAAAAAGAGTTACAGAATCGGACACCACTTGGGCATTTACTCCTAAGTGGATTTTTGATAACGGTGTTCCTCTAGTCTCCTTCGATCCAAGGCCTAACCCATTTGGAGAAACGGTTTCTTACTATTTCCCCTATTACCTTGATGCAAACTATAAGTATTATTTTCACCGTTTGATCCACGCAATGGGAGAATATGTTTTAAGCCTTCCTCCTCATCTACGAAAAAGAATTTTATTTTTACAAAGTGCAGAAGGATCTACAGGTGATGGTCAGCCTTATAAAGGAAAACCACATAATTCTCAATATAAAATAAGCAAGGAGCAATGGAGTAAATTTAGAATAGAAACATGGGAAACTTATGTTGACGCATTTTCTAAAGAGGGAGAATTACAAATTCCAATACTGACGAACTATGATACCAATAGAGAAGTAGAATATAAGTGGATTTTGAATCATCTCCCCAAAGCAATAGGTCTTAAAAATGGAATGTTTTCCCATGGGTATCATATTAGCGACGCACAACAGCGGTTGGAAGAGTTTAAAGGTTTCCAATCAAAGGTGGAAGAACAAGGTAAAGTATTTTTTTCTAGAGGAGAACAAGATCAAGAATATAAAACCTACGGATGGAGTACAAAGAATATCCCTCAAGGTTTTTATTGGTCAGCACTTTATGCAACACACTGTGGACTTAGTTTATGGAATATACCAAAGTCAGCATGTATAGACGAAAAGAATTTTGAAGCATTTAGGACATTCAACCGATATGCAGCACAAGTACATCCAACATCTGCAGACTATGCTTTTTGTGCTTTAAGAAGAGGATTGGATGTGTCTGATACAAATAGTTTTCCAGAGGAGATTTATGGAAAATCACTCAAAAGTAATCAAGAGCGATACATTAAAATTGCAAAAGCATTTGAAGCTTTTGGGGCTCATATGGGAGATCCTTCTAAAGCAATAAAAGGAGGAATGATAAATCGCAAACGTCAAGATTATAATGATGCAGGATGGAAAATATTAAAAGGCAATTACGAACGTCATTTAAATCAAATTAATCCAGAAGAAACGAGTATTGCTTGGTGGAATATCGACAAATCCATTTATGGACGGTTTGCCAGAGGATTTGATTATAAATCAGGTAAAAATACCATGTACTTTGATCTTATAGATGATTTTTTTGGTAAGAATAGAAATAGTATAAAGAATAATATCAACTTAAAAATTATTTACTTTTCTGATGATGGTGGAAAGTGGGAACTAAAGTACCATGATGTTGAAGGTAATATGCAGACTGCTTGTGAGGTGACGAATATAAAAGGGCAAGGTTGGCAAACAAAAAATGTAATTATTAATAATGCTGCTTTACAAAATGGAGGTAAGCATGGAGCAGATTTTATCTTAGAAAATAAAGGAAAGACCAATTGTCGATTTCATATGATTGAAGTGGATAAAAGTAAGGTGGAGTATGTAGAAATGTAAAATAAAGATTAAGAATAAAGAAGTTAATCTTTATTCTTAATCTTCGACACAAATAGTTTATTCTTTTAATGAAGTTGAATCCGGATTTTCTAATTGTTTCTTATACTGTGAAGGAAGCATTCCATATTTTGTTTTAAAGCATTTTCCGAAATATTTTGGAGTTGAGAAACCCACCATAAATGCGACTTCTGAAACTCGTATTTTGGGATCATCTTCCATAATTTGATGTGCTCTTTTCAATCGCATATCATTTAAGATCTCTTTTCCAGATAGGCCAGTTAAACTCTTAATCTTACGATAAAAGTTAGCATGACTCATGCCCATTTCTCTTTCTAAATTGTCAACGGTAAATTCAAGATCAGATAAGTTTTGCTCAATTGCATCATGAAGATTATCTAAAAATATTTTATCAGTAGATGGAAGATTTACCTTACTTGGAGTAAGTGTAATGACTTCTTTCTGACCTTTATCTTCAAAATATTTTTGTATAAGAATTTTACCATTAAGAATATTACTGATTTTCTTTAATAATAAATCCAAGTTGAAAGGCTTAATAATATAGTCAATCGCTCCTTGTTCCAGACCCTGAATTTGAGAAGAATAATCAGCTTTTGCGGTCAATAATACTATTGGGATATGGCTAATATTAATATCACTTTTTATTGCTTTACACATTTCAGTACCCGACATTTTTGGCATCATTACATCACTAAGAACGATATCAGGGTTTTCATTTTTTACAATTTCTAAACCTTCCATTCCATCAGCAGCTTGGAGGACATTGTAAAATGTACTTAACTCATCAGCCAAAAATTTACGTAAATCATTTTGATCTTCAACAATTAAAATCGTTTGTTTGTTTGAAGTGTCCTTTGGAGTATTTTCTTCTGCTTCTATGTTTATTTCTTTAGGAGTCTGTAAACTTGTTGTAGTAGGAGTAAGGTCTAACGGAATTAAGCAGGTGACCGTTGTGCCTTTTCCAAGATCAGATTGTATAGAGATATCTCCTTTATGTGCAACAATTAGATCTTTAGTATGTGATAATCCAATTCCATAACCACCACGGTTATCACTATTCTGATAGAATCTTCCAAATAGTTTATTTGGATTGTCTAAATTAAATCCACAGCCAGTATCAATTACTTTAAAACATAAATGCTCTTTATCCTGATGAATTACTCTAGAGATTTCAATATTTATTTCACCTTCATCAGTATATTTAATAGAATTTGAAATAAGATTAGAAAGTACTTTTGATAGTTTTCTACTATCAAAAACACATTCATCAATATCCGATTTATTAATTACATGATACTTTAAACCTTTTTCTTCTAAAGCATTTTGGAAAAGCTGAATTTCAAGGTTGAAGAAGTTTTCGATATGATGGTTAGTTGTACTCAATGTCATATTGCCAGTCTCAGCTTTTCTAACATCCAAAAGTTGCTCAATAAGATCTTGCAGTTTAGTGACATTGTTTAAGATTAAAGATAGACGATTTTTATCTTTGTCGTCCTGCTTTTTCTCTTTCAAAATTTGTTGGAGAGGAGCACTTATTAGGGTAAGTGGAGTTCTTAGATCATGAGAAATATTGACAAAAAAGCGAGTTCTCATTTCATCTAATCCCCTTAATTTTTCATTGTGTTCATTCTCAAGTATGATTTTATTTTTAGTGGTAATTTTAATGATTGAGAATTGAGTTACTAGATATAAAATGATGACGATAATTATACAGTAAATTAATATAGCCCACCATCTTAGGTAAAAAGGAGTGGCAATATGAATATTCAAACTTTGATTATAATCACTCCATAAACCATCGCTATTAGACGCTTTTAATTCGAAAATATAATCTCCATGAGGCAGGTTCGTATAGGTTGCTATTCGATCTTCAGAAGTTGTTTGATGCCATTTATCTTCAAAATTTTTCAACCTGTATTTATATAATATACTTTGAGGGTTATTATAATGTAACCCAGAGAATTCTAAACGAATATTATTTTCTTTTGGCGATAGATATAAATCCTTTAAAATCGAAATGTCTTTTTCAATATAAGGCACCCCAACTATATCAGAAAGAGGAGTAACAGTTTTATTATTAATTTGAAGTTGTGTGATTTTAGGCTTTAAAATTACATCTGATGATTTAATTTTTTGAGGGTAAAAAGAGTTGAAACCATTTATGCCCCCCATAAATATTTCATTATTATCTAACTTAAAATGACAGTTTTCTGAAAACTCTTTTCCTTGTAAACCATCATATATATTGTAATTATTGAATTGTTCTTTTTCTGGGTCAAAAGCAGAGATTCCATTATTAGTACCTAACCATAAGATATCATTATTATCTTTTACGATGGATTGTATCATATTATTAGGTAAACCATTTTTGGTGGTAAACACTTTATTCTTTCTTTCACCTTTTAATGAAAGTTTGTTTAAACCTTCAAATGTACCAATCCATAACGTTTGTTTATCATCTAAAATCATTGATCGGATAAAGTTATTACTCAAAGCATAATTTGGCGTATTTGTCGTAATTATACTTCCATGTTCCACTAATCCTTTATTATTTAGTTTTATGATTTTTAGACCATAGCCTTCAGTACCGATATATAAATATTTATTTTTTTTATCTAATGCTAATACTCTGGAATTATTTGGCTTACTAAAAGAGGAACTAATTGATTCTTGTAAAACTTTAATCTTATTATTCTCTATTTTTATTAAATGAACTCCTGATATTGATGCGATATAATATTCATTGTGGTGAATACCTTTTATGATATTAAAAACAGCAATATTATCCCAAGAATCTATTTTTTTGATAATACTCCCTTTCATGTAAACATAAGAAACACCATAGTTGTTGGCTATTAAAGAATAATTTGGGTCTGTTGTTTCACATATATCAAAAATAGCTTGTGAGGTGAACCCTTTAGAGATAAAGGTATTTTTTTCTCTATCATAGAGAAACAACCCATCGTTGTGTGTACCAATCCATAGATAATCCGAGTTTTGTGCATATAATGAACGGATGAAATTTGATTGATATTTATCGATATTTGGTGGAATCTTATAGGATATAAATGGTTTAAAAGCTTCATGATGTACTGAAATACCACTACCTAATGTACCTACCCAAATATTATCTTGAGAATCTTTATATAAGGAATACAGTAAGTCTGAACTTAAAGAACTATTATCGTGATACGAATAATTAATATGTTGAAAAATGTAATTTTTCTTTTTGAGGTTTTCCGCTGTAATAACATTAAGTCCACCATTATTTGTGGCAAAAAGTAAGTTTTTATTCTTATCGTAAATAATGTCTTTTACATGGTTGGAACTCAATGTAGAGTTTTCCACATTAATGTAAATATTAGACTGATCTTTAGGGTTGTAAATGGATAAACCTTCGCGATTATAAATACACCAAATTTGCTTATTATCATCAACAAATATCTTATATAGAGATTTTGGTGCAATAGGTAAATTATTTATTTCTTCATTTTCTAAATTTATATTATAGAGTTTTGTAAACGATACTGCATACATATGATTCCCATCAATAACTCCATGTTTTAGTTGTTTATTCTTATATAGATGTTTGAAGGAAAACTCATCTTTTGGTTTTTTCAGGTCAAGTCTGAACAAACCTTCTTTCGCGATGAATGCATATAAGTAATTCTTATAAATCAGTAATTGATTTATCCTTGGATGTTTTAATTTATTTGAAATATCAACCTGATATATTTTATGTGAAGGGATGTTATAGTAACAAAGACCTTGTTCAGTGGCAATCCAAATGTTTTGATTATCATCTTCTACCATGGCACGAATTGTACCGCTTGGAATTGTATTTGGATTTCCCTTTTCAGTATGAAAGATTTCAATTTTATAACCATCATAAACATTTAAGCCGTCCAAGGTTCCAAACCACATATATCCACGACTATCTTCTAAAAAGGAATAGATTTCACTTTGTGAGATTCCATTTGATGAATTAATATGTTGGAATCGATAACTTTTTACATCATCACCTGACACTACAAAAAAATGGGAAAGCATCAGGAAAGTGAAGTTTACAAAAAAATATAATTTTTTCAATTGATTTGTCGTAAGTAATAAGTTCAAAAAATATAGGAAAAATTAGATCTTAAAAGATCAATTTGTATTTAAAGACGATATAAATAATGATATCAATTATGTTCTATCAAAAAATATCTATAAAACTGAATGCTTTGAAGGTATCAAGCTTACTTTAGCTAAACATAACTGCCATAATAGTATAATGTGTAATTCTTTCATACCATAGTAAAGATACAATTATTAAAGAATATATGCATCCATATAATCCTTTTTTATGGTATTATAAGAATAGAATTTCTTACTATTTTATTAAAGTAATTAGATATAAAGAAATTATTTTTTTAGTTTCCTTTTTTAAAGGATCTGATTAGAATGATTCTAATTAGATATATTATTAACTTACATAATGATTCATTTTTTACAATTAAAATAAGGTATAATTAAATAACTATTTGATTTTTCTTCTCGTTTTTAAGCTTAATATAAATACTTAAAATCAGACATTTTTTTAACTTAATCATGACTTATGTATCTAATAAATAATTAGTTAGTGTTTGTTGTGTGAACTATAAAGCCTTATAGTATAGAGTAAAGTGAACAAAAAAGACTATTTATTGAACTAAATCCATGCTTTATTCTAACTGCCATGTTATTTTTTTGCAGTATGGATAATCTATTTTTTTAAACAAAGAAGAAATGAATATGAAATTATTTTTTATTTCCCTCCTAACATTAATAGTATCTACTTTATCATACAATAATGTTAATGCTCAGTCAATACCGTCTCTAGAAAATACTGATTTTGAAAATGAAACTGATTTATATAAATCTAATGATGTCTTTAATATTCAAGGATATACAATAAGCGGTACTAATGCAGAGTTAATGCTCGATGTAAAAAACTCAGGTTTAATAAAGGGAAAAGGGGTTAACGGATCACAAGCATTAAAAATTGTAACAAAAACGCCTTCTAGCTTAAAAAGAGCTTCACATAATATTTCTTTATTCACTGATCCGATTTCAGTAGATGTAAGTGAAAACGCAAACTTTTATTTCAACATAAAAGCAATGTCTGAATCTGAGGAAGAGTTTACTACAAAAAAACCTTTTTGGATTGAAATAAATTATTACAATGAATTAGGAAAAAGAGTGGAAAAGCCTTCTTACATAAAGGTTAAAAACAGAGGAGGTGTTCAGAATTTCATGGGAATGAGTAAAGATTTTAAAAACTTTTCTATAACTCTTGAAGTAAATACACCAAAAGAAAATGATGTGATAATTACTTCTGTACGTTTCCAAATGCAATTAGGCAACTATGACAATACTTACTACTTTGATGATTTTTCATTTATACCTCTAAAACAAAAAAGACCTTTAATAACGAACGTACCATCAGATGGAGAAATATTACCTCTTGAAAATGGAGACTTTGAAGTTCCAAAAGATTTAATAAAATCGAATAAGGTGTATAGAATTCCAGGCTTTTTAGTTAGTGGAATGGGTTTAAATGAAATGTTGGATATTGATCGGTCAGGTTTGGTAAAAGGTGAAGGTGTAAATGATTCACAGGCTTTGAAATTGACTGTAAAAAACTCAAAAGGAATCTCTCATCAAGTAGCCTTAGCAACAGATTTTACAGAGGTAGAAGCAAACGATGAAGGTGTATATACTTATCGTTTCAAGGTTAAAGCCACTGAGGTAAAATCATATGATAATCAACCTCCTTTTTGGATAAATTTGGAAACTTATGATAAAAAAGGAAAAAGACTGCAACAGCCAGCTCATCTTGAAATAATCACAAAAGGAGGGAAACAAAAAGACAGAAATTTACATGAAGGTTATAAAGAAGTTATCTACAAATTTATTTTAAATAAACCTTTAAAAAAGAATGAAGTTATAGGGAAATTTCGTCTTCAAATCCAAGCAGGAAAGTTTGATAATACGTATTTTTTTGATGACTTCAGCCTAATAAAAACACCTCTTAATAAAGAATCTAAATAAAAGGTTTACGACACCATATTAAGATATTTTGAGGTTAAGCAAGGATGGTTTAGCATGTTCATATTTTGTACATGTAAACCAACTATGAAAATATAATACTACATAAACAGCGTAACTTTTATTAAAAAGTACGCTAACAAAACTTCTCTTTACTAAAAAGCAAAAAACTTAAATGAAATGAAAAAAATTTTTACAATACTATTAGTAATGATAGGTAGTGCTGTATTGGCACAAGTACCTATTCCAATCCCTAATTCAGACTTTTCTGACAATACTTTTACTGTAAGTGGTAATAGGATTGATTTAGGTGGTGGTTTTCAGGTAAATACGAATCCTGTAAGCCCTCAGACTATAGAAGATTATATTGATCTCAATGCATCTGAAATTACTACAGAAGGGGGTGTTGATAACTCACCTGCATTAAAATTGATTACTAAACAGGATTTGAGTAACCAAGGTTATAGAGTATTAGTAATGACACCTTTTATCAACGTAAGCGAATATGTATTGAGTGGTGCGGTTTTTAAATTTAAATTTAAACTAAATGACGTCCCTTCAAGTAATCCTTTTTGGGGAACTCTTGATGTTGAAGATAAAGATGGAATAGAAGGTGTTACGGTTATTCCCAATGGAGGAAACATAAACCAAAAAATACCAAGCTTACCTTCTATGGTAGATGATTATGTTGAATATGAAGTAAGTTTAGATGAAAGTTATTCCTCTCTAGCCCGAACTATTCGATTAAAAATGCAAGCTGGTAAACATGCTCAAACATCAATGTTTGACGACTTTACTCTTGAAGTTAAAGGTCAAAAAAATACTGAAATAGTAAGTAGTTCTATATTTGGTGTAGAAGGTATTATCGATCATGAGAACGGAACGATAAATTTTGAACTTCCCCGAGGAACAAATATAGAAGCATTGACACCGAGTTTTGATTTAATAGCAAATTCCACTTTAGACAAAACGGGAGAACAAGATTTTACTTTACCTCAAGAATACACGGTAACTAATATCTTTGGAGATACAAAAACATACACAGTATCCGTTTCAACAATAAAACTAACAGAAGCAGACATTATCTCTTTTGAAGTAGCAGGTGTAGAAGTACCAATTACTACAGAAGGTGATGTAAATTATTTACGTCAAGAATTACCCTTTAATGTTGACTTATCTAATCTTACTCCTAATATTGTCATTTCAGAAGGAGCGACAATTTCTCCAGAATTGGGGCCTCAAGATTTTTCAACACCAATTACTTATACAGTTACAGCAGAAGATAAAATCAATTCTAATGATTATGTTGTTGAGCTTTCAAATTCGGTACCTTCAAATGCTGCAAATCTTTTAAGTTTTAAAGTGAGCTTATCTGATCGAGAAGTTTATGCAGACATCAATCATGAAGATAAGTTAATTTATAGTAATCTTGAAGATGGTACTGACCTAACTAATTTAATGACTGTTTTTGAAGTATCAGAGTATGCTTCCACTAACCTAGAGTCTGGAACCGTAATTGATTTTACTATAGAGAATGAGTTAGTGATCACCGCTCAAGATGGAGAAACAGTGAATAGATATACTATTCAGTTTGATAATTCATTTGTAGGATCAGATGAGAATTTTATCACTTACTTTAAAGTACATGACAAAGAGTTAGCCATTGATGAGGAAACAGGATTAATATCTGCAATATACCCTTACGAACAAGATCTGACAGGGGAAGTTGTACCAGAAATGATTATCTCAAATTATGCTACTGTTTCTCCAGGTTTAAATGAAGCAGTAGACTTCTCTCAAGGGATAGTAGAGTATACGGTCACATCTTATAATGGTGGCACGAATACCTATCAAGTTGTTTTAGAAAAGGAATTACCTCTGGAAGGCAATCAAATTGAAAGTTTAAAAATTTCAACTTTTTATTTAGATGCAGAAATAGATCATGAGGAAGGAACAGTAAAAGCTAATTTAGGTGAAGGAACTAATCTATCTATGATTACAGGAATTGAATATACACTTTCTAAAGCAGCAAAAATTATCCCACTACCTGAAGAGGTAAATGACTATTCAAGTCCAGTTGTTTTTACAGTGACAGCTCAAAATGGTGAATCAAAAGAGTATACTTTCATATTTACAGATAACCCATCAAGTGAAAATAAGATTGTAGCTTTTAAACTTCTAGACCAAGAAGCTTCTACAATTGAAGAATCATCTGAAGAAGTATATGAAGGAGCAGGACGAGTAGTGATCGATTTTGATGAGGGATATGAAGTAAGTAACGCAACTGCCGAAGTTATTTTATCACCATATGCTCATATATTTCCAAATCCTACAGAGGAACTTAATTATTCAAAACCAATAATTTTTACAATCACAGCTCAAGATGGTTCAGAAAAAGAATATGTTGTTTTTGCAAATGTGAAAGGTGATGTAACTTCTGTAAAAGATTTTGATAAGCAACAAGTTCATATGTATCCTAATCCCTCATCTAATTATATAACGGTGAGTAGTAAAAATACTATTGAGCAGTTGATGATTTATTCTACATTAGGAATTCAAGTGACGAAGTTATCTCCTTTGGAAAAGCAAACAACTCTTGACATTAGCTCTCTGCAAAAAGGAATGTATATCGTAATTATTAAAACGATAGCAGGAACAGAAAAAATGAGATTAATAAAGCAATAAGTAAATCAAAGCATAATATTATTTTCCTTTAAAAGATAAAGTAAAATGAATAATAAACTCCAATTCATCTTTTTATTCCTGATGTTTTTTTTGCTAAACATAGGGATAAAAGCACAAGATTTTTATACTGTAAAAGGAACTATTGTAGACAAGAATACAGAAGAACCTCTTATAGGGGTGACAGTTCTTTTGAAAGGGACAACAATAGGTACTATTACATCTTTTGATGGTAAGTATACGATCAGTATACCAGTTTCGGAAGATAGAAAAACATTGTTATATAGTTTTATTGGTTATAAGTCTATAGAAATTGATTTGACAACCCAAAAAGTTATAGATATATCTCTAGAGGAAGATATTGAAAAACTAGATGAAGTAATCGTTGTAGGTTATGGTACCCAAAAAAAACGTGATCTTACGGGTGCAGTGACTTCTCTTAAAGGGGAAAATGTCACGAAAGGAAATAATAACTCTTTACAGGAAGCACTTGCTGGTCGAATTGCCGGTGTGCAGGTAACTCAAACAGATAACGGTCCTGGAGCTGGAATAAATGTTACTATACGTGGGGGTAGTACTTTAACTGGCGGAAATCAACCATTATATGTGATTGATGGCTTCCCAATTTTACCAAATGATGATCCCGCATTTAATCCTTTAAACGACTTTAGTCCAAATCAGATCGAATCAATAGAGGTCCTTAAAGATGCGTCATCTACAGCAATTTATGGTTCTCAAGGAGCAAATGGTGTAATTATTATCACTACAAAAAAGGGTATTGAAGGTAAACCAAAAATTACTGCCGAATTTAGTTATGGAATTTCAGAATTAGCAGAAACACCAGAAATTCTTAGTCCAAATGAATATGCTGATTGGCAAATGAAGTTGCTAACAGACAGACAATTCCTTCAACCAAATGGAGCGAATGGAACGGAATACTTCCAATCAATTTATGATGGAACATATGGTTATGAGGGTGTTGTTTGGTTAGATGAAATAACTAGGCAAGCCAATACTATTAACGGTAATGTATCATTAACAGGTGGAACAAATAGTACTAAATATAGTGTCGGAGTAGGTTATTATGAACAAGAAGGTATTATTATTGGCTCAGGGTTTAATCGCTTTAATATTAATACCAAGTTAGACCAAAAAGTAAACCATAGACTTAAGATTGGAGCCACATTACAGTTCTCATCTTCACGTACTCAAGGTTTTAATAATTCATGGGATGAAAATTCAACAATAAAGAAAGCTTTACAAACTAATCCATATTTACCAAAAGATTTGGATGATAAAATTCTTCAAGAAATTGAAGAAGAAGCGGGTGTACCAATCAATAACTCTAATGCAGTAGACAATGTGATCACTTATGTAAATGAAGTGGACAAGCAATTAAATACAATGAGGGTAATGAATAACATCTTTTTGGATTATAAGATTGCAAATGGACTTACGTTTTACACAAGTTATGGTATAAATTATAACTTAAAAGAACAAACAGAATTTTATCCTTCTACTGTTAGACAAGGTTCACAAGTGAATGGCCTGGGTAAGATAAGAGATAATAAAGGCACTAACTCTGTTTATCAAGCAAGGTTGATGTATAATAAAACTTTCAATAAAGCACATAAATTGAACATTACTGGAGTATTCGAATCGAGAACAAGTGAGAATATTAACAAACTTATGCAGGTTCAGAATTTTGGAAATGAAACAAATGGAATTTTTGATTTATCATCGGCTCAGACAATTTTGCCACCATCAAATTTTTATACAGGATTTAATACATTATCAGGTTTGGGGCGTCTGAATTATGGGTATAAAGGAAAGTATCTAGTCACTGCGTCATTAAGAGCGGATGGTTCATCAAAGTTTAGTAACAATAACAAGTGGGGCTATTTCCCATCTCTTGGTATAGGATGGGTGGTCTCTGATGAAAATTTCATGAGTGATGCTCGCGCTTTTGATTTAGTAAAACTAAGAGCATCGTATGGTGTAACAGGCAATAATCAAATACCTCCATATAGATCAACTACTCAATACGGTCAGAATAATTATGTTTTTTCAAATTCCATGCACGCAGGTATTGTTCCTGTATCCATAGCGAATGAGAACTTAAGATGGGAGACAACATCACAATACAATGTAGGTTTAGATTTAGGTTTCTTCGAAGGGAAATTACAAATAACTGCCGAGGCATATTATAAGTATACTACCGACCTACTTTTGGAAGTTCAACTTCCTCCGACAACAGGTTTTGATAAAGGTCTTGCAAACATTGGTTCAATAAGTAATAAGGGGGTAGAATTATCTATCAATACAGTCAATATTGATAGAAATGGCTTTAAATGGACATCGGCATTGACATTTTCAAGAAACATCGGAAAAGTGATAGATCTAGGTGAAAGTGAGGAAATGTACTTCTCTAGAAACTTCTTCCATAAGATTAAAAATGATGTTGTCCTCAGAGAGGGAGATCCTATTGGTATGTACTATGGTTATGTTCAAGATGGAGTTTATAATAGCCAGTATGAAATTGATAATAGTCCAGAAAACAAAATAATATCAGCTGAAATAGGACAAATTAAATACTATGATGTAAATGGCGATGGTAAAATTACAGAAGCTGATAAAATTCCTTTGGCAAGTACCTTACCTGATTTTATTGGAGGATTAGCCAATGATATCTACTATAAGAACTTTGATTTAAGTTTCTTTTTTAGATGGAGTTACGGAAATGATGTGGTGAATGGTAATATCACTTACCTAGATAGAATTGGTTTTGGAACTATGAATACACTTAGATCTTTTACAAGCAATACTTACTCACCATCTAATCCAATGGGAACAATGCATGGTCAAGGAGACGATACTTATTCTGCTCAAATGAGAAGTAATTATATAGAGGACGGATCATTCTTAAAATTAGATTATATCACATTAGGGTACACCTTACCACAAAATGTGTATACAAAATCAGGCATCACAAGGTTAAGAGTTTTTGCTAGAGTTACAAACCCTTGGATGTGGACAAGATATACTTGGTTTGATCCTGAAGTAAGTACGGGCTATGGTACTGTAGCTAAAATTGGTCCTGGTGCTGATGTGGGAACTTATCCTAGATCAAGGACTTATAGTTTAGGTTTAACAATTGGGTTGTAAAATTTAAAGGAAATGAAAAAGAGATTATTATTAACATTATTCATAGGAGTTATATTTACTTCTTGTTCTAATTTCCTAGAAGAGGAGGTGCAGTCGAACCTTACTTCCAAGAACTATTATAAAAATAGTGCTGATGCTGAAACGGCTTTAATAGGAGTTTATGCTCAGTTACAAATTGATGGTGTTTATGGACAACATCAGCAGTACATAACAACTGATATAACACATACTGCATTTTGGAATACCAAAGGAGGAATTGGAAGCTACACCATGTCAGCAGAAAACTCCGAAGTTTTATTACCTATTTGGAAAGATCATTTTACAGGGATTAATAATGCCAATGATGTAATAGACAATGTTCCAAATATTGAAATGGATGAAGATAGAAAAATGGAAATATTAGGGGAGGCTAAATTCTTAAAATCCCTTTACTACTTCAATCTCATTCGATATTTTGGAGATGTACCTTACTTTGAACATTCTTTTACTTCTATTAATCAGGATTTACATTTTTCTAGAGATAAGGTGGATTATATATACCAACGATTAATAGAGAATCTTGAGTTTAGTATAGAAAATTTAAAAGGTAAGGGCGAAATGACAGTGGGGCGTGCAACAAAAGGAGCGGCACAGACTCTTCTTTCAAAAATCTATTTGACAAGAGCAAGTATGTCAGTTAGAGATAAAAAAGGTGATGGTAAAGAAGATTTTATCAAAGCAGCCAACTTAGCAATGGAAGTGATTAACTCGGGAGGTTATAAATTGTGTGATTATTATCCTGATGCATTTATTCGTGAAAATAAGAATAATGATGAAATCATCTTCGATATCCAATATCTTTCTGGAATTGGAGAAGGTAATTTTATAGGAATCCACATGGGTATTGGTGGAAATGTAGAACAAGGAGGTAGTTGGAACAATATAATTGCAACTGACTTTTACCATACTATGTTTGAGGAAAGTGATAGTGTACGTAAGGATTGGAATTCACCTCACTGTGAGGTAGGTTTTCAAGATGGAGAATGGAAACTTCGCTTTTATGATGAAAACCATTTTAGAGATTGGCGTTTGGCAAAGTATAGACGTTTCCCGATTCGTGATTCAAATTATATCTTTAAAGATTATGATATTCATTGGCCTGTTTTCCGCTTGGCAGAGGTGTATTTGATTTATGCTGAAGCAATGTTAGAAATTGAAGAGATGCCAACTCCTGATATTTTCGCACCTTTAAATAAGTTGAGAGAAAGAGCACGTTGGACCAATATAGGTGATATTCATGATGATATTTATCCAAGAACATTGACCTATAATGCTGATCAGTTACCTGATATTACAGCGAAAGATTATCCTAACTATGATGCTCTAAAACAGTATATCATGGACGAACGAGGTAGAGAATTAGGAGGTGAATGTAAACGTTGGTTTGATCTTGTTCGTTGGGGTAAATTACAAGAACGTATTCGTTTTTTAGAAAACCATATTCCTGAAGGTCGAAATAACCCAGAAAAACAATGGGATAAAGTAGCACCTAACATTAAGGATTATCACAATCTAATGCCCATCCCTTCTGTTGAAATTTTGGCTAATCCAAATATGTCTCAAAATACTGGTTATTAAAATTAAAATTATGATGACAACAAAAAATATATCATTTATACTATTATGTTTTATTACTTTAATATCGGCATGTGAGAATAAAGCCATTCATCCTGAGATAGAATTTTTAGCTTCAAAAACTACAGTTGAAGTAGGGGAAGAAGTAGATTTTTTAATCTCTGGAACTGCCGAAACTTTTGTGATTTATACAGGAGATTCTTCTCGTGAATACGAAAAAAGTTATATGGCTGTAACTGCAGGACATGATATTGAAAGGGAAACTATTACCCTAACAGAAGAAGGGTTCGAGCTAATCAAAGAAGAAGGTTGGTTAGAATTTGAAGTTGAAAGACACAATAATGTTGCGACAAATGATTCTGTAGATTATTATCAGGTTTTAACTGATATTCAAAATATGATTGATATCACATATCTTACAACTGAACAAGCACAATATGAGGTATATTTGGTAATGATACCTTTACCTAATGTGGCTAAGAACGTTGTGACAAAATATTTTGAGAATCAAACAATATCCATAACACCCGAGGGGGGATATGCAATCGGAGAATCGTTAAGTCGAATCAATCCACAGTATAGCTATAAATATAGTAAGCCGGGTGCTTATCAAGTGACTTTAATTGCAACAAATACGAGCAATAAAAACTATGGTAATGGTGGTTATAACGGAGATAGAACTTCTTCGGCTGATGAATATAATTATGGAAGAACTTTTAAACATATCAATATTACTGTAGTTGATCAAATAGCTTTAGATTAATAAAAACATTTAATTTTCATCTACTTTATTATTTATTGACTTACTTAACCTGAATGTGTTTTATCATATTCAGGTTATTTTATTATATTTTTCTATTCAAAGATTAGTAGCTGCATATTTATTATAAGTCTTATTATAAAATGTTGTAGTCATTTTCAGTTTTGATAATGACATTTTTTAGGGGAAAATTTCAAATAGAATTTTTCCTAAATAAACTATTAAGGCTACCTCATAGTATTTGAGGTAGCCTTTACTATAAAAGTAAAATAATTGTCTTTTTTAGTGTAATAATCCAGTTATCTGATATAAAAAACTACAGGATTCTATTATCAAGAGGATTAAATGAGGTAATTTAAAATCATCAAAAATTCTAATTAAATGGCTATTTCAGCCTAAATAAGCACTTTTTTACTCTGATATTTCAAAATCAAAAGAAAATAGAATGGTTGATTTTCTTCGGCTTTCCTAAATAAAAGTCTTTTGTACACTCATTCCTCTACTTTTGATTTAGAGTAAAGTAATATATTCAATATGCAACTAAAGAAACTATTTAAGGAGCAGGTCAACAACGTAAATGAATACGAAAGAGAACCTGTACCAAAATCTGAAGTAAAAGGCTTTAAAAGCTTTGTGGGCATGGTATCGGGAGAACATATAGCAGGAACCGAATTTGTAATCGGACCTTTGTTTGTTTTGCATGGTGCAGCTGCAAAAGATGTATTTTTGGGACTACTTTTAGGAAACTTGCTAGCAACCTTAAGCTGGGTGTTGTTTTGTGCACCTGCAGCAGTAAAAACTAGAACAACTATCTTTTACCAATTAGAACGAATTAGTGGAAAAGGGATTGTCACTTTATACAATAGTGTCAATGGCCTTTTGTTTTGTGTGACCGCATCTGCAATGATCGGTGTTTCAGCATCCGCAGTGGGGATTATGTTGGATATTAAAGGTCCTGGACTAAACGATCTTTATCCAACGAGTCCATTGTGGGTAGGGATTATTTTTGCCATTGGAGCTGTTATTACTATTGTAGCCACTTTTGGTTTCGATAAAGTATCGAAATTTGCTAATATTTTTGCTCCATGGATGCCTGTAATTTTCTTTTCGGCAGGTGTTGCTATGTTACCACAATTAGGGGTGACTTCTGTAAGTGATTTCTTTCAGGTAGCGGAAGAAAAAATATGGACGGGTGTACCTGTAGATGGACAAACCAAGTACACTTTTTGGCACATCATGATTTTCGCTTGGTTATGCAATAGTGCCATGCACTTAGGCTTAGCAGATATGTCGATTTATAGATATGCTAAAAAATCTACTTACGGTTTAGCTTCTGCATTTGGTATGTTCATTGGTCATTTTATGGCTTGGATTGCTTCAGGTATTTTATGTGCTGTGGCTTTACAAATGGGAGAAACCAATCCGTCACCAGGACAAATTGCTTTTATGGGAGCGGGAGTTACTGGTTTAATTTGTGTGGTCATTGCAGGTTGGACAACTGCAAATCCAACGATCTATCGTTCGGGTTTGGCCGTTCAAGGTCTATTTCCTAAAATGAAAAGATGGAAAATTACATTAATTGTAGGATGTGTGACTACAATTTTAGCTTGTTCGCCAGCATTTGTGGCCAAGCTCGATCAATTTTTAGGCATTTATGCGTTATGTGCAGCTCCAATAGGTGCGATTGTATTGGCTGACATATTTATATTTCCAAAGCTAGGTTTAATATCTAATTATGCAGAAAAGAAAAAGTCTATACTTAATCTGTCTGTGTTAATCTCTTGGGGGCTTTCCATTTTTGGATCCTACTTAGTGTATAAGGTATTCGATTTAGATTTTTATTTCTTCGCAGCCATTCCCGGATGGTTATTAGGTTTTGTGACTTATGTGACTGCATCAAAACTATTGCAGAGAAATTCAGGAAATGAAGAAGATGTAGAATTTCAAAATATTACAGTAGATGAATTTAACTAAACACTTACTAAAGCCATTATCTTATATTGGCTTAGCGATTACTTTAGTTCCTTGTATTTTAGTCTTCCTTGGAAAAATGGAAGTTGAAATATATAAACAAACGATCTTATTCGGATCTCTACTATGGATGTTTACAGCTCCATGGTGGATTAATAAAAGTTGAAAATCAAACAAATTATTTTTAATGGATATTTTTTAGATGATTTTCTTATTGATGTCATCTCATTCTAAACTAATTGATCTGGAGACCGACGACGACTTTTTTAATTCAGTTCAAGTAATAGAAACAAAGAAAGTGATGAAGGATGAAGAATGAATCTTTGAATTATTATATTATTAATAATTAATTTTTACGCTGTAAACGTAAACAACAAATACTCTTTTTAGAAGGAGACAATTGGTATTTATTTGAAATAAGCAGACCGACGACAGGGATAAACTTTCGGCTTTTTCATAAAAACATTACAATTGAAATCTTTCTTTTAAGAGTATTTTTATGTTTGTGTGATAATTGATATTTTGTACTATACTAATAATGGAACAACATACTTATAGTCAAGTTGTATTTAATTTTCTGACACAGACAATTCAATTTTTTTAATATGATTTTTAATTACTGATATACCTTTTACACAACTACTTAGTCATTTTTTAGTCAATTTCTTTTCAACGATAAAATTAAAATTAACTACTTATATAGCCTCTAAACACTTCTAAAGTCTATTTTTTGGAAATCCGAAGAAAATAGAAAACGGTTCAGAACCTTTGTTTTTGGTGTGTTTAAGACACTTTTGCTTCAATTTTATAAATGAAAAGACTTTTGAGGGAATTTTAGACGATCATTGTTGTAAGAAATTAATGAAGTGAAAATATATGCGAACTCTTCTCAAATAAAGGCAAGCTTTATGAACAGTGATAAACTTATTTTAAGAACAAAGATTTTCATTTTCCTCAGTCTACTACTGGGAATGAATTCTTTATATGCACAAAGCATTATATCTGGTAAAGTGCTTTCGGCAACAGACGGTGCAGCACTTCCTGGTACTTATGTAATCGAAAAAAATTCTCCTAATAATAATGGAGTGGTTACAGATTTTGATGGGAAGTATAAGATTAATCTTGAAAATCCAAATAATGCAATTTTAATATTTAAAACGATTGGATTTAAAACAACTGAGGTTTCTGTTAACGGACAAACAGTGATTGATATTAAACTAGAAGAAGATCTTCAAGAATTAGATGCTGTAGTAATTACAGGTTATGCTACTGAATCGAAGAAGATGAGTACTGGTAGTTATCAAACAATTGAATCAGATCAACTTCAAGAGTCAATTCAAAACTCTTTCCAAGAGGGTTTACAAGGTATGTCCCCTGGTTTGGATGTAACCAATTCAAGTGGTTCAGTTGGTGGTGCGGTAAATATTAGAGTGAGGGGTACGGGTTCGTTCTCAAGTAACTCTTCTCCTTTATATGTAATTAACGGTATTCCATTCACATCTTATCCTACAGATGGTACAGGTAACTTCGGTACTTCTTACAACCCGATGACCAACATTAACCCAGAAGATATTGAAAGCGTAACGGTATTGAAAGATGCTGAAGCTACAGCAATCTACGGTTCTCGTGGTGCAAATGGTGTAATTGTCGTGACTACAAAACAAGGTAAAAAAGGAAAAGCGAAGTGGGAAGTAAATTATGCTCAAGGTATTAACCGCCCCACTAAAATGTTGGAACACCTTCGTACGAATGATTGGTTAAACTATTTGCAAGAAGGTTGGGAAAATGATGGTACGCCATTAGATAAAAGAGTTTTACCTTATACTACTTCAGCAAACAATCCATGGTATACTGATGAAGAAGCAAGACAAACAGATATTGATAAATATGATCTAGCATACCGCCAAGGAGCAACGATGAATGCATCGGTAGCTGTTGCTGGTGGTACTGAAGGAATGACTTATCGTATTAATGGTACTTTTGCCAAAACAGAAGGTATTTTAAATGCCAATGATAACGAACGTTTAGCTTTTGCTGCCAACTTTAAATTTGATGTTAGTGATAAATTAAAGATTGGTATCAATACAAATATCAGTAATGTTGAAAACTCACAATATCCAACAAACATTTATTTCTTAAATGTTCAAGGACAAGGAGGTGGTGTTTTCCAATATTGGAACAACCCAACAGGTTTAAACTTTATCAGAAACGCAACGCCACAATTACCAGTGTATAATCAGGATGGTTCTTACTTCCAACCGACATCGTTGAATAATATTGTTCCTGCAACGAATGAAGAATACTTTTATCATCGTTCGAACTCAATGACAACGATTAATTCAGCAGATTTATCTTATAAGATCTCGAATAACCTAACATTAGATGCAATGGTAGGTATGACGTATACAGGTTATGAAAGAGAAGTATGGTACTCGCCATTCCTAACAACAATAGCTATTAAAGGACAATGTGATGAGTGTTTTGGTTATGCAGATAAAATTCAGCAAGCCCGTACCTATATCAACTACAATGCTATTTTAAAGTACAATAAAGAAATAGGCGATCACTCTTTTGATGGATTACTTGGTTTTGAGAGTTTTGGTGAGACTCAAAAATTCTTATCAATGAAAGGGGTTGGTTTCCCTCCAACAAACTCAATTAAAAATGTAGGTAATGCACAAGAAATTATCGAATGGAGATCAGGTCAAAATGGTGTGATTTTCTACTCAGGTTTCTTTAGAGGTAAATATGCTTATAAACAAAAATATTTACTTGGGTTTAGTGCTCGTGCCGATGGTTCCTCAAGATTTGGTGCTAAAAATAGATGGGGTGTTTTCCCTTCAGCATCTGTTGGTTGGAACATCTCAGAAGAAAATTTCTTACAATCATCTGATGTATTAACCTACTTAAAACTAAGAGCATCTTATGGTGTATCTGGTAATGCAGAGATTGATCAGTCAGCAGCATTTGCTAACTGGGTGTACAATAGCCAATCGTATGGTAATAACCCAGGTATTTCACCATTGAGATTAACAGGTTCTACAGATAATATTGGATGGGAAAGAGCATATTCATTAGATATCGGTGCAAACTTCGAATTATTTAATGGAGCTGTTACAGGTGAAGTTGCTTATTATGATAAGATCAACAGAGATCTTCTAGCAAAATTAGATTTACCTCCATCTCAAGGTGGTGGACAGTTTATTACCAATTCAGGAGCGATTAGAAACAGTGGTGTGGAGACATCATTAACTTTCAATATGTTCCAGAAAAAAGCATTTAACTGGAGCTTAACAACCAATGTGGCCTACCTTCAAAATGAGGTGTTAGAATTAGCAGTAGATCCTGCAGTTTTGGAACAATCTAATGGTCTAGCTTTACCACAAATTGGGGGTTCAGTAGCTTCTTATCAGATGGTTAAATTCTTAGGAGTAGATCCTCAGACAGGTTATGAAATGTATGAAGATCCTGAAACGGGTCAACCATATCAATTTGAAGACCCTGCTAAACCAACTCCTGCAGAAATGGAAGGTTTGATTCAGACTATCGATAATAAAACAGGTTTACCAAGCTTTACAGGTGGTATAACAAACAGATTCTCATATAAAGGGATTTCATTCAGTTTTATGTTCACATTCCGTCAAGGCAACTGGATATATGACGATGAATTGAACTTGATGGCCTACATGAGATCTGAAAATGCATTAACCAATGTGCCACAATACATGTACGATCAAAGATGGCAACAGCCAGGTGATCAGACAGATGTGCCAAGAGTAGTATATGATCATCCATTTGGTAAGAGAGATCCTTTCCAAGGTTCGAGATCAACAAGGTTCTTATATGACGGTTCCTTTATCAGATTGAAGAATGTAACCTTAGCTTATACGTTACCTAAGTCAATTTCTAGTAAACTTAGAATGGACATGATGAGATTCTATGTAACAGGAACCAACTTACTAACATTCACAAAGTACCCAGGTTGGGATCCTGAAGCCATGAACTCTCTAGGTAACTTCTCGCCAACAGAGGCAAACATTGCACCGGGTGTTGTAAAAGGTAATCCACCTCAAGCAATGCAACTTAAAGTAGGCGTAAACTTAAATTTTTAGACTAGAAAGATGATGAAATTAAAATCAAATATTGCAAAATCAATCGCACTTATAGCAGTGCTTGGGCAATCACTCTTCTTTTCTTGTGTGAAATTTGAAGATGTTGGACCTACTGATGAATTTCCAGGTAGTGAAGTAGATGCTTCTACTTTCAATATTGAATTGGTCATTAATGAAGGGTATTTATTATGGGCTAACGCTCACCTTTCAAACCATTTACCTGATGCCAATCTTATTGCAGATCATACGGCTGCAAATATTGATGGAGCTAAACTTGGAGGAAATAAAAACAAATTCGAATACATCCGTACAGAATTTCAGAATGGAGGAATGTGGTCGAATGCATATAAATCAATTAACCAAGCCAATTTGGTACTTAGTGTAACTGAATCGGATGGAGGTATTGATTCCTATTACGAATTTCAAAGAGGTCGTTTAAGAGGTGAAGCATTGTTCTTAAGAGCTGCAAATACCTTTTTATTATTAAGATATCATGGAGCTCAATATTCTGCTCAAACCAAAGATATGCCTGGCGTGATCATTAAGACAAAGCCAGCAGAAGATTTTAACGGTGGTGGTAGAAGTACAGTGCAAGAATGTTATGATTTTATTTTGGATGACCTAACAAAAGCAGCCGAATTGATACCTGTTACTTTTGACAATACCATTCATCAGAACTTCCCTTCTTATAAAATTAGAGCAAGAAGATTTGATGTATTAGCCCTTAAAGCTAGAGTATTGTTCCAAATGAACAGAATGGACGAGGCGGAAGAATTGATTACTTCTTTAATCGGTTTCCAACCAGGAGTGGTTACGATAGAGGAAGCAATATCTCCAGCTCCAGTAATGGAATTAACAACTGCACAGAATGCCACTACACTATTTTCAAATAGTGGAGCTACTGAAGCCTTAAATCTTCGTTCATTTGTTGCTGGATTTGCAGTTTCTGATCCATACAATTTAATGTTCAATGTTGATCAAATTACTGACGGTGAATTTTCAGCCATTTTCTTATCGAAAGATTTCATAAGTAATTATGTAGATGATAAAGGCTTGGTGATCAACGATGAATATTTTAGAATGAGTTCTTTCATTCGTGAAGCAGAATTAGAAGACGCTGAGTCAGGTGAAGTTACAGATACAGTATATGTTTTCAATAAATTTAGTTTAGACTTAGGATCAACAACCAATTGGCCAACACTTCGATTAGAAGAGTTAATTTTAATGAGAGCAGAGATCCGTGCATTAAACGGACAAGTGAATGGAGCACTTCCAGATATCAACTTGTTAAGAGCCAATCGTGATGCAATGGAAATAACATCTGCTCCATCTAAGCAACAAATGATTGAAATTGTAGCTCACGATAGAGCATTAGAATTGATCGGTGAAGGCGAAAGATTCTTTAATTGGAAAAGGATGGGTGCCTACAATGAAACGGTAGCCCAAGTTTATCCAGAATCGGTATATAAACCTTTTGATAGAGGGAATGTACTTGAAATAAAATGGAACAGTCCAGAAACTTTATACCGATTGCCATTAAACGAAATTCAAAATAATCAGGATTTATCTAACTCAGATCAAAATCCATAAAAGTTGTTTTGATGGTATTGAACAATACTCTCAAAAGGACTTAAACCAATTGAGCGTATCTACTTGTGGTAGGTGCGCTTACCACAACACTTTTTAAGAAACTATTATTATAACTTTAACTTTTACTTTTATGAAAGGATTACAACTACTCAGCAAAATGAGTAAGTTGATGCTTACTACACTAGCGATAGGATTAGCAACAACTTTTTCCGTAAATGCACAAGAATATTTAACGAAAGATCATGATACAGGAGTAACCACTTTTCCTGATTTACACGATTACACACCAAATGCTGGCTTTCCAGGAGATACAATTACAGTAACGGGTACAAATCTTATTACGAAGATCAAAACCATTAAAATTGGAGCTGCAGAAGCAGAAATTATTACTGAATCTACAGATACAGAATTGTATTTTGTAGTTCCTGAGCCAGACATGGATGCTGAAAAAGATACCATCAGTTTTACTACAGACGATGGTTCTATTTTTGGTTCACACCAACCTTTCTTATATCCTAAACAATATTCTGATGCAGAACAATTGGTAATGTATGAGCCATTTGAAGATGCACCATATGGTGGTGGTACACTATGGTGGGGTGTTGATGCGAACAAAGATTATCAAGAGCACAAAGAGATTGATTATTCAGGTTCTGCTTCTAGAATCTGGTTTGGGGTAAAAGAAGCAAAGTATGAAGGTGCCTCTCAAAGAGCAGTTTATGGGATGAAAAAGGATAAAAACATTATCATCTCTAAAATCAATACGTTAGGTTTAGAAAATATCAGATTATCTTTTAGTATGGGATACTGGGGTTGGTTAGTATTAGAAGGTCAACTTAAAATGTATTATTCAGTAGATGGTGGTGAATATATTGAATTTGGTGGTTCTTCAATGCCTTATGGTATTGGTGGAGATATGAATTTAGTAAGAGTAGGTTTTAAACTGCCTGCTGCAGAAAACTTATCAATTAAGTGGGAAGTTGTTCAAGAAGTAGAACAATTCATTATGATTGATGATGTGAGAATCACAGGTTACCCTGAAGGTGCAGCTCAAATCACAGGTATCGAACCTATGAAACAAAAAGTAGGTAAAGAAGTACAAGTTTTAGGTTCAGCTTTAACTAACGTATCTAAAGTTTGGTTAGGAGAAATAGAGGTAACGGAATTTACTACTTCTCAAGACGGTAAATCACTATCATTAGTAGTACCATTTGGTGCGGATACAGTAGGAAAAGCAACAGTATTAATAGAAAGAACTGAAGGAGGAAATGTATCATCGGTTGAAGATTTAGAAGCACTGCCTGCTTTACCAGCGATCAACGCATTTTCACCTGCTAGTGGTCCAATTGGCGGTTTAATTTACTTACATGGAGACAACCTCTATAACATCGAAAGCTTAAAATTTGGAGATGTTGAAGCGACTGAATTTATGTCACTAAATGATACTGTAGCAGAGGTATATGTTCCAGAAGGAGCGACAACAGATTTTGTAACGGTAAAAACATTCAATCACGAAATGGATTCTACCTCTCTAGAAGAATTTATTGTTGATTTAGCATTCCCAATTATTACAATCACTGCTTCTGCAGATGAAGCATTTGAAGGTGATGATGCTATTGAAATCAAATTAACTACTAGTGCAGCTGCTTTATCAGAAACTAAAGTAATGCTGGCTGTTTCAGGTGAAGGTATTTCTGATGATGATTACGAACTAGATAAAACAGAATTAACTATCGCGGATGGAGCTTCTGAATCTGATGTAGCAATGTTAAAAATCTTAGAAGATGGTGATGATTTTGAAGAAGAAGAAACACTTGTATTGACTATGGCTTCTACAATGGGTGAAGGTGCTGTAATTGGTGAGACAAGAAGCGTTTCTATCTTAATCAAATTACCTGATGATCCAACTTCTATTGATCTTGAAAGAGCATTGGATAAATTAAAAGTGCATGCCGAGAATAATCAATTAAGCTTATTCATGGAGAATAAATTGAACTTGAAAGAGGCTCAAATTAGTATCTATAATGCAGAAGGTAGAATCAATATGATCTCTCTAGTAAACGTTGTAAACGGTCGTGCTTCAATCAATGCACAAAACTTACAAAGAGGTATGTATATCATCAGATTAAATACCGGAAGCGAGATTCTAACAGGTAGATTTATCCACCAATAGAAACAAGACTTTAAAAACTGTATTTGTATGGACGTTGCATTGCAACGTCCGTACTAAGCAGTAACCGACTATAAAGAGACAACAAGGAGACTATAAGGAGGTATCACAAGTGCAATTGAACAATAAACTTTTTAATGCTTTTGTGATACCTTTTTACTAACAACGATTGAAGGCGAACGATTTTTTTAGCCTCGAGACTTACTTAATTATAATGATATGAAACGAAGACTTTTACTACTAGCTGGGGTAATTATATCCTCATTCTTGGGTTGTACACCTCAAAAAGGACAAGTAGAAGAAACTAATCCAAGACCAAACGTAATTCTTATCCTGGCGGATGATATGGGCTACTCAGATTTAGGTTGTTATGGAGGGGAAATTAAAACACCTTCTATTGATCAACTTGCAGACAACGGCATGCGATTAACCCAATTTTACAATGCATCACGTTGTTGTCCAACAAGAGCGAGTTTGTTGACAGGCTTATACCCACACCAAGCCAATATGGGTTTCATGCAAGAGGATTGTCACCTACCAAATTATGGAGGTTATATTCCTAAAAATGCAGTAACTA
This sequence comes from Flammeovirga sp. MY04, assembly GCF_001682195.2. Classification (NCBI taxonomy): domain Bacteria; kingdom Pseudomonadati; phylum Bacteroidota; class Cytophagia; order Cytophagales; family Flammeovirgaceae; genus Flammeovirga; species Flammeovirga sp. MY04. The sequence continues at coordinate 1,697,435 of NZ_CP003561.2, read as the reverse complement.
TTGCTGAAGCACTAAAACTAAACGGTTATAATACAGCCATGTCTGGTAAATGGCATGTAGGCAATAAAGAAGAATATTGGCCTACAAAAAAAGGATTTGATAAATTTTATGGGTTCCCCCATCATGGTGGAGCGTACTTCTACCCATTCCCTGGAGACCAAGTAGTGGCTATTAACGACAGTCTTTTAGCACATCCTGGAGAAGACTACTATTCTACTGAAGCAATAAACGAATATGGTGCTCAATTTGTAAAAGAAATGAGCCAAAAAGATGCTCCTTTCTTTTTATACTTAGCACATGTTGCTCCTCATTTCCCATTGCAAGCGAGAGCTGAGGACATTGCAAAATACAGAGGAAGTTACAAAAGAAATTTTGAAGAGGTAAGACAAGAACGCTTCAAGAAACAAAAAGAATTAGGCATTATTCCTCAAGATTATCCTATCTCTAAGACAGATCGATTGGTAGAAGATTGGGATAAACTATCTGAAGAAGAAAAGGACGATTACGATTTGAGAATGTCTATCTATGCGGCACAAATCGAAAACATGGATAGAGGTATTGGAGAGTTAGTAAATACCTTAAAAGAAATTGGAGAATTAGACAATACCATGATCATTTTCCTTTCTGATAATGGAGGTACTCGTGAGGATTATTCATGGGGCGATCCAAACATTCCACTAGGTCAACAAGGGTCGTTTGGTTGTTATAAATTACCATGGGCCAATGTAAGTAATACTCCTTATAGAATGTTTAAACATTGGGGACACGAAGGTGGAATTAGAACACCATTCGTAGTACATTACCCAAAAATGATTCAACCGAAATCAATAGATAACCAACCTGCTCATATTGTCGATGTGATGACTACCATAATGGAAGTGACTCAATCGGATTATCCTACAAAAGTAGGTGAAAATGATATACAACCTATGGAAGGGAAGTCTTTACTTCCTATTCTAGCAGGTGATGTAAGAACGGGGCATCAAGGAATTTTTTGGGAGCATGAAGGTAACAAAGCAGCTAGGCTTGGTGATTGGAAATGGGTGAACATTTACCCTGAAGGAACAGATGAATTATATCATTTATCAGAAGATCCAATTGAAGCACACAATATAGCAAGTCAACATCCAGAAAAATTAAAAGAACTACAAGAGGCTTGGCAAAATTGGGCAGACCGTGTCGGTGTAGTACCATGGGAACAAGTTTTGGAACACGAGCCCTCTCAAGGAAGACTTCAAATTTGGTACGAACAACCTGTGCCAAAAAGCTAAAAACCTCAACCAGCATTCTGAACATTTTTTAGACAAAAACTTAATTATGAATTTAATATCATTTTTTAGATCAACTTTTATTTTGATCTGTTTGCTTGCCTTCCAACAGAAGGTAGCTGCACAATGGTATAATACAAATCCCGGACATGGAGGTCAGTTACAACACGTAATATGTGATCCAAACATCGACGGAAAAATGTATTTGTGTAGTGATATGGAGGGATACTATGTCTCTCACGATTATGGACAAAAATGGATTTATGTCCCTTCTGCTCCATTCAATAACGTGTTTAATATAGCAGTTGCTCCTTCAAATTCGAATACCTTATTGATGGGGGCAACTTACGGTGTGGCACTTTCTAAAGACGATGGTGAAAATTGGGAAGTGATTGATGATGTCATTGGCTACCCAGTGCAAGCCATGGCCATCGACCCGAAGAACGAAAATAATATGTATTTCGCACCCTCTTGGTTAGAAGATGAAGTGAGAGATTTTTCTGCCACAGGTGTAAGAGAAGTATTCTCATCTGTAGATGGAGGTGCAACTTGGCATAAAGCAAATTTTGAGGTGGGTAGTGGCAAAAGAAATGTATTAACTATTTCTGTTCACCCGTCAAATGGAGAGGTCTTACTAGCAGCACAAACAGGTTTGTATTTATCTAACGATAATGGTAATAGTTGGGCAAAGCAAACAGCACCAAGCAATACGGGTGATTGTATGGGTGCCGCAATTACAGAAGACGGTCAGTGGGTATATTCATTGTTCATTAGAAATGATGGAAATTCTGGATTATATGTAAAAAAATACAACGAATCGACTTGGACAGAGTTAGATGCAAACGGTTTGATGCAAGCAAAAAATCAAACGCATTGGCGTCCTATGATTTCAGGTAAAAGTACAGCCACACAACATTATGTAATGATGGGTACTTTTTACAGAGGAGGAAATAACGAAGAGAATGCTTTATTAGAAGGTGCATTCTCTATTTCAGGAGATGTAGTGGCAGGTACTATTTCTGAAGTATTTAAATATCCTGGAATGGATATCAAAGAGATTGGTTGGAATGCTTATCAAGGAGTATCTAGAACGTATAGCTACTACCCTGCATCATGGACGAATCATTCGTATACAAGAGGTGCATTTATTATGTCACAACAATCGGCCTATGTAGGAGATGTAACCGATGAAGGAACATGGGATTGTGTCACATCAACGTATGTGAAAACCTTAAATGGCAGAAGATTTTTTAGAACAAACGGTACAGCATCAACTTATAACTGGGATATGACAGGTTATAAAAATTATGTGGTGCAAGGTATGGCCGATAACGGTTTGGTAGAAAGTTATGATGGTGGGGAAACATGGAATCAACCTTCTATCGTTTTCCAAGGAAACTGGAATTCGGATGCTTTAGAAACTATTGTAAAAGACGGAGAAGACCCATTAATTTTAGCAGCAACAGCTAACGGTTTTGGGGGAGCGACGGAGAAGTGGGATGGTCGTTTATTGATGAAACGTCTGACTAACTTAGATGGACCAACTAGTAATTTTTCTATTTTAATTGATGGTAATACGCAAGCAAGAAGAGGTTTAGAAGATCAAAATAGAATTAGCTCAATTCATAGCGATCCTTTGATGCCGGAAAGAGTATATGTTTCCACTATTGGTGGTGCTTATGTAACGGACGATATCTTTGAGTTGATCAAAGGGAATTCAGCTTACTATTTTAGAAAAATTTCTAATGGAGCAGCACAATCACAAGGTAGAAGAATCATTTCTGATCCCAACGACTCAGATGTAGTCTATTTAAGATGTGGAAACGGTACATTTAGAGGAGATCGACAACCTAGTGGTGATTATGTGTGGACTAAATTATTAATCAACAATTCAGATGCGGGCTTAGAAGGTCAGTGGGGATCGAATGGAGATTTTACCACTTGGGCTGATGGAGAAACGTCTTATCTATTGGTGACGAAAGGAAATTCTTCTAATGAGGATTACGAATTGTGGTTATCTGCTGATAAAGGAGCAAACTTTACAAAAGTAGTAGATAGAGCAACTGCACTTCAATTTAGAAACCCAGAATGGTTAGAGACTTTTAATAAAAAGACAGGTTTCGGTGGTCTTGTGGGACAGAATGATGAATTCTATTTCACCTTCCATTCAAGAGAACACGGAGAGGGAATTACAAGAGGTATTTCTTTCTTAAAAGCCAAGATTGGTGATACTTTAGACGATATCACTTTAGAAGATCTTACAGGAGATTACAATGGTAATTATATCGAATTCCCAGTGGCTCGTAGAGGTAAGATCTGGAAAGATGATATGGAAAAGCAACACTTGTATATTGCAACAATGGGTACAGGTATGTGGAAGTTGGCCTTACAAAAACCTGAAGCACCTGTTGGAGTGATTAAGGTGGATCAAGATAAAGCACAAATTCCTGCAACCATTCAATTCGATGCCTCAGAATCTATGCCTTTTGAAGGAAGAACAATTGAGAAATACGAATGGGATTTCGGAAATGGAGCTACTGCAGAAGGGGCAACAGTAAACTATACTTATGAAGAAGAAGGGGTGTATTCGGTCACATTAGTGGTAACAGACAACTTGGGTGATCAAGGCCGAACAACCAAAAGAATTGAGGCGATAGATTTACAAGTGAGAAGTGTAATCAACTCGACACATACCACTGGATTCTCTCCTTTATATATTGGCTTGGATGGAACAGATTCTAAATCAACGGACAGTGAAATTGTTACTTACCGTTGGATGTTGAATAATCAAATTGTAGCTGAAACAGAAAAGTATAATCCTTATCACCCAACGCCGGGTACTTACAAATATGTCTTGGAAGTTGAAAATGCCAATGGTGAAATGGCGAAGGATACTGTAGAAGTGGAAGTATTACAATTTACAGGGGAGTCGAGCGGTTATAAACGTTTGATGCGTGAAGACATGGAAGGTTTTTCAATTATTGATCCTAATGATAATGGACAAATGTGGGGTGGTCTGCCAAGACATGCAGAATTTGCCGATGATAATACCGCGAGAATTCATTTCGGTCCCAATTGGGGAGTACATGCAAGTGCCGGATATGAGCAAGCCTCTGGGTTATACTCCGCTTTTATTCAAAACGATGAAGTCTTCTCTTTACAAAGTTTTGATATCTCTGGTCACGATCATGTTAAGATATCTTTAGGGATTATGAAATTTTCTGTCGTAGATGGCAATGCTGTAGCTAATGAGGACAATGGTGAAAGCTTAAAAGCTGAATGGTCTACGAATGGTAATGAGTGGAATGAAATAAATCTTGCCAATAAGTTTACTTACAATAATGAAGAAAATGGCATTTGGTATTGGGTAGAATTAGACGAACAATTCCCTTCAGTAGAAAATTTAAGATTGCGTTTTACAAGAATAGGTGATGCCAACAGTTTAAATACACTTTGGAGAATTGATGATATCTATTTCGGAGTGCCGACAGGTGTTACCATGGATGCACCAACAGTGAATATTTCTGCATCTAAAACTTCGGTGGATAGAAACGAAATGGTTACACTTTCAGCAGAAGTTTTTGGTACAGCATCAAAAGTAGAGTGGGATTTTGGAAACGATAGGGACATCGCTTTTGGTCTTGGACCTCATGAAATCTCCTATGAGGAACTTGGAAATTATGATGTAAAAATCAGAGCGATCAATCATATGGGCGATCGTCAAGAAACAGTAACTATACGTGTTTCAGATCAATTCCATAGCATAACAGGAGAAGTTCACCCAAGTAAAGAGGAAGTGTTCATGAACGAAAATGTGGTGCTTGTTCTAGATCATAATGGAGAAGTATTTAAATACGAGTGGGATTTTGGAGAAGGAGCCGTGGCAGAAACCACTGAAGGAGAAGGTCCACATGTTATCAAATATTCTACTTCAGGGGTGAAGAATGTCTCTGTGAAAGTAACTACAAGAAGCGGTCAGGTATTTACGATAGCTAATGAGGATGTACTTATGGTGAAAGAATCTGACATTACATCATCAGATGATCTGCAAAAGCCACAAGTTGTGATCTATCCAAATCCAGCATCAGAAACTATGCAATTGAAAGGAGTAATTGATGGATCATTAGAGATCATCAACCTTCAAGGACAATTGATGCAAGAGAGTTCATTTAAACAAAATAAAGCAATCAATTTAGAGTTACCTAAAGGGATCTATTTTGTGAGAGTGTATCAAAATGCTTCATTAATTCACCGTCAAAAACTGATCATCAAATGAAACAATCATTAATAAAAATATATCTTCTTTGCTTTGCACTGTGTTTTGGAACACAGAGCATAGCACAAGAAATTACAGACTTTTATCCCAAAGAAACAACTACCTCAGGTATCGTTACTGTAGTAGGTAGTGGTTTATCGAATATGAGTGGGGTAGTGTTTAACGGTATAGATGTGTTATACAAAGAAAAGGTTTCGGATACCCAAATTATTTTTGCCGTTCCTCCTGGAGCGACCACAGGTACTTTCTTTATTAAAGGACCAGATGTTACTTCTACAGAGGAAGTAATTGTAGATAATTTCTCTAAGGAAACACTAGGAACCATCGATTTTACGAATGCATCGGGTAAAGATGGAGATGCTACATTAGACCCAAGTTCTCCTTACAATTTCTATCAGGTGAGTGGTTCTGGACTTGCTTTTGGTAACAATGGTTATAGTGGTGGAGCTGGAGATAATCTGGGAATTTATCAAGGAGCTTCGGGTGTAAATTATGGTGTGGTGAATTCTGCAGATCCAGGGTCTGTGATCATCATGGATGGGATCAGTACAGAAGGATATGGTGAATTATCATTGGCCTTCGGTTTTTCTAAATGGAAAGATATTGACCCAAGAACAGGAGTGAGTATCGAATATAGAGACAAAGCCAACAATGGTTCATGGACAGCATTAGATATCCCTTATATTAAAGGACAAGTAAATAAATGGTATTATTGGATTCTTTCGGATGGAATGATCCCTCAAACCTCTGATTTAGAATTTAGATTCACATTAGTTGACCCAGAATTTAGATATAGAATTGATGACATTAGTGTGATGGGTAAATTATTACCTCCTTATGCCAACTTCCAAACTTCTAACTTGTCAATTAACGAAAACGATGCTCCAATAGAAATTGAAGTATCATTATCAAAAGCAGCTGCAGAAGATATCACCCTAACATTATCAACTTCTGGAACTTTAGAAGAAACTGATTTTTCTCTAACAGATATGGGCGGTGTTAATGCTGAAAATACGATCACAATTTTAGCTGGAGAAACAACGGGTAAAGCACTTTTAAGTGTGGTGGATAATGATATTGAAGAAGACACAAGAACACTTGATATCGAGATCACTTCTGCCTCCTCACCGGTAGAAATTGGTCAGAATAATCAGATTACCATCACAGTATTTGATGATGATTCTCCAGCTACTTTATATAACCTTACTGTAGATAAAAGTGAAATTGTAGAAGGTAGTGGAGAAACGATAGAAGTGACTGCCTTGTTCACTAAAGAAGTGGAAGGTGATCAGACAGTTACTATAGAATTACCTGCAGATAGAACACATCAACGAGCATATACATTAGATACAGATTTTTCATTTACGGTAAATAGTGGCACTAAGATAGCCACAGCAACATTTGCTGTAGTTGACGATGAAATCTTAGAAGTTTCAGAGGAAGTAGTGCTAAGTGTAAAATCTATTGAGGGCGGAGCTCTAGTTGGTGATCCAGTGCCATCAGTATCATTTATGGTTCATGATGACGAATTACCAAAAGTATCCCTTTCAATTAGTGAAGATGTAGTTTCAGAAGCTGATGCACCTGAAGTGATGATTACAGTTACATCTGAAGTACCATTAAGATCAACTGAAACAATACAGTTTTCAATTACAGGAACAGGTATTGATCAAGACGATTATGAGGTCTACAGCAGTACAGGAGATAAAGGTGTGGCAGAATTCATTATCAATGCGGGTGAATCTCAAGCGACAGCAACGATTAAAATCATTAGAGATGGGGTAACGGAAGGGAACGAAATCATGGATTTTGATATTACTTCGGCTACTTCTGGTATTCATACCGATTTTCCTGAAACAATATCACTAACTATTTTAGATGAGTATTTTGAAATATTCGTGTATGGACCAGAAACATTTGGTTGGAGAGAAAATCCTAGTATCGAAACTTACTATAATAATGGTTATTTTGATATCACTGAAATTGCTTATTCAGGTACAGCGAGAATTGGCAAAAGAACTGCGGCAGAAGGTTCAGCACAACAATTTGATAGTTATGTCAATTTCGAAGGCAATAAATCGACCAACATTGTGATGTCTGGTTTAAATACTTTAGCACATGATGATTTAAGATTAGGGTTTGACTTAATTCCTGTTCATACTAGAGGTCAATCAAATGCTGAAGCTGATTTTATAGTAGAATATTCTACCGATGAAGGCATAACTTTTAAAGCATTATTACTAGAGTGGAACCACACAGGAACCAAGGTATTTGAAAGAATGCAAATAGCAGGTTTCTTACCTCAATCCGATAATTTGACTTTACGTTTTACCAACTTAGAAGACAATAACGATATCGGTTGGTGGATGGATAATGTGGGTGTTTATCATGATAATCCACGTCCAGAAATCACTTTGTCGGTAGACAAAAATTGGGTATTGGAAGTGGGTGAAGAAGTGGTTACTTTAACGGCAACTTTGTCAGAAGCATTACCAACTAATGAATATGTATTCTTAAATAACGCTAGCGGTATTCACATAGTGGATGGTGAAAGTGTGAAGATTATGGATAAAACATTATTCTTCCCAGCGGGTACTACAGAAGTTTCTACAACAATAAAAGTATATGATAATGATTTAGAAGAATATGGCAAGCAATTGCATATTTCGGCTGCATCAACGAGTGCGGGCATTTCGGATCGTGTTATTCCTCATCAATTAGTTATTGATATTTATGATGATGACAAACCTGGACCGGGTGAGTATTTCTTCAAGGAAACTTTAAATAACCCGAATAACTTAGAACCAAAATCATGGGGAGACCGTCTTCCTCCAACCTACTTAAACAGAAGTAATCGTCCATGGTCAAATATGAATGACCACGTTCGTTACCAACACTTCTGGAACGCAAAAGACTTCCTGATTACAGGTAATGCAAATATTTCATGTGAGAGCCTTTTAGGAGGGATGTCTAGAGAAGAACACTCGGATTGGAATATGGGAGCAGAGAAGTACGAAGGTGCATCTGGGGCCCACTATTTCTTCTTCAATGAGAACGGTATGTATGTTATTTTCGATAATATCAATGTGTATAGACCGGGTACTACTTTACGATTTGGTATGTATCGTTTCGAAAACTGGAATACAGATGGAAGTGAGCTAATTGTAGAATACTCTACAGACGGTTTACGTACTTGGCATCAAATGACTTTCGATGGTCTTCCTTATCAACCGAATTGGTTTAGAGTAACTATGAACGAAGACATTCCAATGTCGGGTAATGTGGCTATTCGTTTTAAAGTGGAGCACCTAACAGGAGCCAATATTGTAAAAGTCGATGACATCGAGATTATCGCGAGAGAAACAAAAATTACATCTATCTCAAACGATTATGCGAAACGTGGCGACGAGATTGTGATTAAAGGAGAAAGCTTTATTGGTGTAAATTCTGTTCAGATTGGTAACGTTCAATATACTTCAGAACACTATACCGTAGAGAATTCAACAACCATTAGATTTACAATTCCAGCTAACCTTGAACAAGGTGGAATGATAAAAGTAAATACTTCTTATGGACAAGCTGAGGGTCCTCTGTTTACTTTGGACGATAGAGCATTGGCTTCTTTATTTATCGAAAAGAACGAATTACAAGAATCAACACAAGAACAAACAGTGATTTATGCAGAATTGGATGTTCCTGCTCGAGAAGATAGCTATATTCAATTGGCACTTTTATCGAATCCGGACGATATCACTTTATCATCAGATAGATTATTTATTGCAGAGGGAGAAACGATGTCAGAAGAGGTGACAGTTACGGCTGTTCTTGATGACTTTATTGCAGAACCAGACGAAATTGTAACGATAGGTATGTCAAGTGTTATCAGTGGACATGTTGATATTAGTGCACAATCTAATGTGGATGTGACGATCATTAACGAACATCGTTTCCCTATCACTTATAGAGTGATCGCAGCAGACACTCTTTACGAGGACACAAAAGATGAAGTCTTGGTATTTGCAACGACTCCATTTGAATTACCTGAGGCCGTAAACATCAATTTTACAATTTCAGGAACAGCAGACGAAAATGATTACACTCTAAGTAAAGAAACACCAAGCATTCAGTTTGGTAGTGGTGATCAAATCTCGGATACTTTACATATCAAAATTGTAAATGATGGAGTGAAAGAGGAACTCGAAACATTAGTCATCTCATCTGATGAAGATATTTCAAGTGAACTGTTTATTATTCCAGCTTATGAGAGAATGTTCTACATTAAAGATGGACATTTTATTGAGGACGAAGAAGATCCTACAAGTATCGAAGATCAGATGAAGTGGATGAAAGTGTGGTCAGCCAAAGGTCAGCTGAATATCGTTCATCAGAAAGATAAAGCCATTGGCGAAGTATATGTTTACAATACTACAGGTCAATTGATACAGACATGGAAATCAAATACGCCACAATTTAGTCAACCTTTCCCTTACAGAGGTATTTACATTGTGAGAATATTTGATGGAGAACAAGTTTATAACATCAAAGTAATAGCGAAATAATAGTAAAAAGTCAACGCTAACGACTTGGGCCACCTCATGATTTTGAGGTGGCCTTTTTCGTAAACACAAGAAAAACAGTTGTTTGTGTTTCTTTGAGTTATTGAATTTATCCGATTATAGAAAATAAAAGACTTTTCTAAGCGCTTTTTACAAAATTGATATGGAGAAAAAGAAATGAAATTTTTTATTCGATATAGAGATGACAAATAATTACTTCACTACGATTGTTTTGTTTTGCTTAGTACTACTGATGAGTAGTCAAGTACTAGCACAATGGAAAAACGCAAACCCTGGTCACGGGGGGCAATTACAGCATGTAGTATGCGACCCAAATGTTGATGGGAGAATGTATTTATGTAGCGATATGGAAGGCTACTACTACTCTGATGACTATGGTCAAAAATGGCATTATGTTCATTCTTCACCTTTTAATAATGTCTTCAATATTGCTGTAGCTCCTTCAAATTCTAATACCATGTTATTAGGAGCAACAAATGGTTTGGCAGTATCAAAAGATCAGGGTGATACTTGGACGATCCAAGAGGGTTTTAAAAACATTCCGATCTCTGCAATGGCCATCGATCCTTCAGACGAAAACAATATGTATGTTGCTCCATCTTGGTTAGAAGATGTGGTAGGACACTTCTCTCAAAATGGAGAAAAGGCTGTGTATTCCTCTAATGATGGAGGAGCTACTTGGAATAAAAAGGTATTTAGTGGTGTGAGCGGAGAGCGTAATGTAAATACCATTACTGTACATCCAACAAATGGAGAAGTTCTTTTAGCTGCCACAGAAGGTTTATTCTTATCTTCTGATAATGGTGCGAACTGGAATAAATTAGAATCACCATCAAATACTTCTTTATGTAGAGGAGCTGACATTACTCCTGACGGGGAATGGGTGTATGCGTTGTATGTAAGAAATGATAATAACTCAGGTTTGTATGTTAGAAAATACAATGAAACCACTTGGACAGAGTTAGACGCAAATGGTCTACTTCAAACAAAAAATCAAACACACTGGCGACCACTTATTTCTAAAACAAGTACAGAAACAGAGCATTTCATGTTAATGGGTACATTTAAGAGAGGTGGAAATGGAACAGAAAACGCTTTATTAGAAGGTAGATTTACAGTGGCAGGAGATGTTGTTTCTGGGGCTGTTGTAGAAGTGTTCAAAAATCCAGGGATGGAGATTCAAGAAATTGGTTGGAACGATTATCAAGGTGTCTCTAGAACGTATGATTATTATCCTGCATCATGGACGAATCATTCGTTTACTAGAGGTGCTTTTATCATGTCTCAGCAATCAGCTTATGTAGGGGATGTGACAGAAACAACGACTTGGAATTGTGTGACATCAACCTATGTGAAAACATTAAATGGTCGCCGTTTTTATAAAACAAATGGTACGGCATCTACTTATAACTGGGACATGGTGGGCTACAAAAACTACATCGCTCAATTAATGGGAGATAATGGTATCGTAGAAAGTTATGATGGTGGCGATACATGGAATCAACCCACAATTGTGTTCCAAGGCAATTGGAATGCGGATGCAGGTGAAGTAGTATTAAAAGAAGGTCATGATCCTCTATTATTAGTAGGAACTGCCAATGGTTTTGGCGGTGCACAATCAGAGTGGTCAGGCAAGTTCTTGATGAAAACACTCACTAATTTATCGGGACCGTCTGATCAATATAAAGTATTGATTGACGGAAAATCACAAGATTTAAAAGGTCTAGGCGACCAAAACCGTATTTCTAGTATTCATTCAGATCCATTGAAACCAGAAAGAGTATATATATCTACAATTGGTGGTGCTTATGTAACGGATGATATTTTTGAACTAATCGACGACAATAGCGACTATTATTTCAGAAAGATTTCTAATGGAGAAGCCAATAGTCAGGGTAGAAAAATATTCTCAGATCCTAATGATTCCAACATTGTTTATTTAAGATGTGGAAACGGTACATTCAGAGGGGAACGTCAGTCTAACGGAGAATATACATGGACGAAATTATTAATCAATGGATCATCAAATGGCTTGGAAGGTCAGTGGGGATCGAATGGTGATATGGCGATTTGGGCTCAAGGAAATAAGAGTTACTTATTAGTGACAAAAGGGAATTCTTCCAATGTAGATTACGAGTTACATTTATCAGATGATAAAGGTGAAAACTTTACCAAGGTTGTAGACCGTGCAATGGCAGAACCTTTTGGAATGCCTGAATGGGTGAGTATCTATAATAATAAAACTGGTTTCGGAGGTTTAGCAGGTAAGGAAAACGAATTCTATTTTACTTTCCATGTACGTGAAAATGGAGAGAAAATGTCGAACGGCATCTCTTTCTTCAAAGCAACGATAGGAACGGATCTTTCGGATATCACGTTAGAAGATTTAACCGGAACAAAAGGTCAAAACGATTTAGAATATCCTTTAGCAAGAAGAGGTAAAATTTGGAAAGACGAAAACAACAAAGAACACCTTTACATTGCCACAATGGGTACAGGTCTTTGGATGTTACCATTACAATCAGAAACTCAGCCTATCGGTGTGATCGAAGTAGATCAAAATTACTTACAAGTTCCTGCTGAAGTAACATTTGATGGTAGTAATTCTTATGCTTCTTCCGGAAGAACAATTACTGCCTATGAGTGGACTTATCAAGATGAGGTAGTTTCTACGACTTCAGAAGCAACCCTTTCTTTTGATGAAGCTGGAGCGTATTCTATCTATTTAAAAGTAACGGACGATCAAGGAGAAGAGAATACAGTAAGTTTCCGTTTTGTTGGGGTAAACGATAATGTCAACACAGTAATTACAGCATCAGAAACCATGGGATATGCTCCTTTCTATGTGAAGCTAGATGGAGAATCATCATCAAGTGATCAAGGTGAAATTGTAGGCTATACTTGGTATCACGATAGTGAAACTGTAGGGACATCCTCTTCTCTAAATGTTGATTTCCAAACTGCTGGAAAATATTTATATGTCTTGGAAGCAGAAGATGTCAATGGCAGAAAAGCATTAGATTCTTTAGTAATTCAAGTGTATGATTATGATGAAGGGAAAATATATCAAACAATGTTCACAGAAGACCTGGAAGGATATGTGTACACAGGAGTCTTTGATTGGGAAGTATGGGTAGGGGCACCTAAATACGGAACCTTGGCAGATGATAATGTTACGAAAATTCATTACGGTCCACAATGGGGAATTCATGGAAGTTCGGGTTACCCTAATGCTTCGGGCAATTACTCTGCATTTATTCAAGCCAATGGAGTATTTTCACTAGAGAATTTAGATGTATCTGGAGTAGATAAGGTCAAATTATCTTTTGGTATGATGAAGTGTTCTGTCGTTGACGGAGAGGCACTACAAAATGAAGATGATGGAGAAAGTCTGCGATTTGAATATTCAACGGATGGAGTAAGTTGGACAGAAGTGTCATTATCAGGTCACTTTGATTATGTAAATGAACAAAATTCAGTTTGGTATTGGGTAGAATTGGATGAAGAAATTCCATCAGTAGATAATTTACGTTTGCGTTGGACCAAGCTAGATGATAGTGATCCATACAATACACTTTGGAGAGTGGATGATATTACTTTTAAATCAGAATCTTCTCTAGAATTAAAAGCGCCAACCGTATCGATTTCAGCATCATCATTAGAAATTGATAGAAACGAATCGACGACCTTCCAAGCGGAGATTTTAGGTACAGCAAGTTCTATTGAATGGGATTTCAAAAACGAAGAAGTGGCTTCAGATGTCGGACCTCACGAGGTGATGTACAAAGATGCAGGTGATTATGATGTTACAGTGACAGTTAAGAACTCAGGTTTCGAAAAATCAGCTTCATCAACACTTACCGTAAATAATTCTTATGGAGCTATTGATGCTGATATTAGCATTAATAAATCAGAGGCCTACAATTTAGAAGATGTAACGTATTCTATCACTCACAATGCTGATGGCAACCTTCAATACAAATGGACTTTTGGAGAAGGGGTGAAATATGCTGACGAATCCGAAGAAGTAACTGAAGTAACGACAACAACACCTTCGGTAACCATTCAATATGTTGAAGGAGGTACAAAATCGATAGCAGTTACCATCATCACAAACGATAACAAACAATTTGATTTTTCTGGAGAGGATATGATTGAAATCGAAGAAAGAGAAATTACGTCTATCGATGACCTTCATAAATATGGAGTAAAAGTGTATCCCAACCCTATGGAAAATGATTTTAGAATCAAAGGAATTTCTTCGGGATCATATCAAGTGATAAACCAAATTGGACAGGTGGTTTGGGAAGGACAATTCCAAGAATTAGAAACGATATCCTTGGAAATTCCTAAAGGGATTTATTTCATGAAAATATCGGATGGAGAGAAGGTGATGACCCATAAATTTATTCGAAAATAACGAATCCTAAGTATTCGATAACTGAACAATTAAAATTCAGTGATTTATATAACTCCCACATTATCAGAATTTACTGTTTGATGTGGGAGTCTTTTTTCTTTCGAAAAATTAAACAAAAGACTTTGTTTAAACATACTAAATACCTTGCCATCAGTAATCCACCTCATACTTCCTCTAGAAGTCTGGATTTTTTGGAACATGTTTAATCTAACATCAATTACTTATGCCAACTATACAATTAGAAATTACATCAGGAAAATTAGCAGGTGAGGGAGTCATCACTGCTCAAAAAAAATTAAGTCAATTGGAAAATGTATTCCAAGATGAAGCTACTCGAAAATCGATGAACCAAGACCAATTAATCTATGAGGTGCAAGCTTACATGCCTATAGAGGAAGGCAAAGAAGGTGGTTTATATTTTGGAAACTCTACCATTTTTCCTGGGAAAGTCAACAATGAATATTTTATGACGCGCGGTCATTTTCATGCTCAGTTAGATACGTCAGAATATTATTGGTGCATTCAAGGGAAAGGGGCTTTGATTCTTATGGATGAAGAAGGTAAAACTTGGTTAGAAGAAATGACTCCAGGATCTGTGCATTATATCCCTGGAAAAATTGCCCATAGAGTCGCCAACACAGGAGACGAAAAGTTAGTGTTTAATGCGTGTTGGCCATCAGAAGCTGGACACGATTACGCCACTATTGAAAAAGACGGTTTTGGAGCAAGATTGATGGAAGTGGATGGAAAACCTCAGTTGGTACAAAATAAAAAGGAGATGGTATGAGAAATATCTGTATAGATCTCGGAGGAACCAATATTAAGGCAGGGATTATTGATAACGATCAACTACTGTATTCATGTTCAGCTCCCTCCATGTCGGATCAATCCTTTTTAAAAGTAATCTTAGTACTTGAAGAATTGATTGATCAACTTTTAGAAAAGACAACTACTAAAATCGATAGTATTGGAGGTATCGGCTTATGTATGCCCGGTATTGTTGATGTGGATAATAACAAGGTCCTAGCCATTAATGCCAAACATGAGGAGGCGATTCAATTCGATTTTAACGATTGGGCCAATTTTACTTATCAGTTACCCATTGTGATGGAAAACGATGCAAGAACTGCTCTTGTAGGAGAGTGGCAACAGGGTGAAGGAAGAGGAACAGACGATATCGTGATGATGACTTTGGGAACAGGTATCGGTGGGGCAGCCATGATCAATGGAAAACTATTACACGGAAAGCATTATCAAGCGGGTTGTTTAGGCGGACATTTTACGGTTGATATTAACGGAAGCCAATGTAACTGTGGAAATATTGGCTGTGTAGAATCTCAATCAGCCTCTTGGAGGTTACCATCTTTAATTGAGGAAACTGAAGGGGGAAAAGAGTTACTTGAACAAGAATCAAAGATCGATTTCAAAAGATTATTTGATTTAACCCGAGAGGGAAATCAAGTGGCTAAAAATGTGGTGGAGAAGATCATGAAAGTTTGGTCTGTTGGAATTGTCAATATGATTCACGCCTACGATCCGGATAGGGTAATTGTAAGTGGCGGTATCATGAATTCCAAAGACATCATTTTGCCTTTCATGCAAGAGTGGGTAGATAAATATGCTTGGACTGCCAATCATCATGTAGAAGTAAAAGCATCTATTGATACTGAAAATATAGCCCTATGGGGTATCAACTATTTAGTGAACGAAAAAATTAATCAACAAGTCAATGACAGCGTTTAATAATCAACCAAGAGTAAAGGTAAAAGGGAATTACGCTTGTGCGAAAGGTTGGGAAAACATCTCTTCTCAAATCTTAGAAGTGGCCAACAGCAAGAAAAATCAGAAGGTAATTATTGTCGAAACCTATCAGGGAGTTCATATCGAAGAACTGATCGGTGAATTACAAAAAGGTTTGAACGCTGAACGTCTCATTTACACAAAGCAATTGATGAAATCGGAAGAGAACATTTCATCAATGGTTTATCCTGATGTAACTGACGATAGAATTTTTGGTTACCTCACTCGATTAAATATCGAAGATTATTTTGATGCAGCCAAAGTGGAAGAAGCGAAAGAGGCAGTAGCGAAAGAATCTAATTCGGTGTTGATTATAGGACCTGGAGCAGCGCAATTATATACGGGTGAAGAAACCTTGGTGTATGCGGATATGGCCCGTTGGGAAATCCAACAAAGAATGAGACGTCATGAAGTAGACAACCTTGGGGTAAGTAATCGTGGTTCAGAAGATTGGATGCTACTATACAAGCAAGGCTTCTTTGTGGATTGGAGAGTATGCGACCGTTTTAAGAAAAAGCTTTTTGATAAAATTGACTTGATATTGGATACCAACTTAAAAGGTAGTCCTAAAATGATTTCAGGCGAGGCGGCTTTAAAAGGGTATGCACAAACCGTCAATCAACCGTTCTCTGTAGTGCCATTTTTTGATCCAGGTCCATGGGGTGGTCAGTGGATGAAAGAAAAGTGTAATCTAGATCCATCGGCACAAAACTACGCTTGGTGTTTTAACTGTGTACCAGAGGAAAATAGTTTATTACTCGAAGTGGATGGAGAGTTAGTAGAATTACCTTCCATTAATGTAGTATTCAAACACCCAGTAGAATTAATGGGCGATGCTGTTCACGCAAGATTTGGTGATGAATTCCCTATTCGTTTTGACTTTTTGGATACAATGGAGGGAGGAAATTTGTCCTTACAAGTGCACCCATTAACAGAGTACATTCAGGAGAAATTTGGCTTGCATTATACCCAAGACGAAAGCTATTATATGATGGACGCCAAGAAGGATGCTATTGTGTATCTAGGTTTTAAAGAAGGCGTAAATCCAGAAGAATGTATCAATGATTTGAACCGAGCACAACAAGGTTTGGAAGAGTTTGATGCCGATAAACATGTGGAGGTGTGGCCTGTGAAAAAACACGATCATGTTTTGATACCTGCAGGAACAATTCACTGTTCGGGTAAAGATTCTATGGTGCTAGAAATTAGTGCGACTCCATATATTTTCACATTTAAGCTTTGGGATTGGGGACGTGTTGGTTTAGATGGTAAACCAAGACCGATCAATTTAAAGCATGGTGAGAACGTGATGAAATGGGACAGAACGACAGAATGGACGAAGAATAATTTGGTGAATGCAGTGCAAGAGGTATCGCAAGGAGATGGTTGGAGAGAAGAAAGAACAGGCCTTCACGAAAGAGAATTTATAGAAACTCGTCGTCATTGGTTTACAAAAGAAGTACATCATAAAACTCCTTTTGGAGTAGAAGTTTTCTGTTTGGTAGAAGGGGATCAAGTAGTGGTAGAATCACCAACAGAAGTGTTTGAACCTTTTGTAGTCAACTATGCTGAAGTAGCTGTAATACCAGCAAACATCTCAGAATATACTATCCGTCCTTGTGGACCAAGCCAAGGCAAAGAGTGTGCGACACTTAAAGCATATGTGAGATCTTAAAAGCAAACATCATGGAAAAACTCTTCGATCAAGGCATTAATATATTTGCCAATTACGAATCCTTCAATTTTGAATATGGAGAAGGCTGCTTCGGTCCAGATGTAGAAGTACGTACGTTAGATGCTATAAGAAAAAGCCTCTTAGAACCCAATTGCGATGGACCAGAAAAAGTATATTCTATTGCAATGGATGTGGGGAAAAAACAACATCAGCAACAACTAAACGAGCAACATTTATTGTTTGGTTTAGTGACTTACTCTAAAGGTCGTTTGGGACAAGAACCAATTCGTAGTCAAGGACATATTCATAAAACATCGGCTTATGCGAACGATTGGTCCACACCAGAAGTGTATGAGATTTGGAGCGGAAAAGCCATTATTTACATGCAGGAATATGCCAAAGATAATCCGGGTAGATGTTATGCCGTAATTGGCGAGCCTGGAGATGTGATTATCGTTCCTCCATTTTGGGCGCATGCGACAATATCTGCAGACCCCAAAAATCCTTTAACATTTGGTGCATGGTGCGATAGGGACTATGGTTTCGATTATGATGATGTTAGAGCCCACAAAGGATTGGCTTATTATCCTTTATTGAATCAGGATAATGAGATGAAATGGCAAAAGAATCCGATGTACGAAAAATCTGAATTGGTAGTAAAGAAACCTCGTATCTATCGAGAATTTGATATTCAACCGAATAAACCCATCTATAAGCAATACGAAGAGGATAACGATAAATTCAAGTTTGTTCCTCGACCCGATTTGTTTAAAGAAAAGTGGTTAGATTTTATACCTTAGTTAAAATGAGTGTTGTGTCTATTTCTAAAATAGATGCAGCACTTTTTTTAGGATTGACTAGTAGGTATTTCAAAATAAAAAGTTGTTCCTTTACCAAGAGTTGATTCTACCCAAATTTTCCCATGGTGAAGATCGACTATTTTTTTACAATGAGCCAAACCTATACCTGTTCCTTGATATTCATGGGAACTATGTAATCGTTGAAAGATGATGAATATTTTATTATGATGTTGTTGATCAATACCAATACCATTGTCTTTAACACTGAAAACCCAACTGTTTTGCTTTCTTACTGCATTGATTTCTATAATTGGATGATCGTCAATGGGACCAAATTTAATAGCATTGGAAATAAGGTTTTGGAATAATAAACCAAATTCATTTTTGATGACATTCACCATAGGTAAATCGTTAATAAGTATAGAAGCATTATTAGCTTCAATCTTTTGATGTAGATCTTCAAGTACTTCTTTTACCAATAAATTACAGTCTACTTCTTCAAGTATTAATCGTCGACCAATACGTTCGTATTCTAATAAATCTTTGATAAGTGTGCTCATTCGTTGACTAGAAAGATGAATATAATTCACACATTTTTTACCAGTCTCGTCTAAAACAGAGGAGTATTTATCTTTTAAAATACTAGTAAAGCTAGATATAGTGTTTAATGGTTCTTGTAGATCGTGACTTGTAATGTAAATAAATTGCTCTTGTTCTTTATTGTTTTGCTCTAATTTTTTGATGTATGATGCTTTTTCATCATTTAGTTTTTTGTGTTGAACAGCAATAATATAAAGGATCCAAATCGATAAAATGGAGATTCCTCTATTCACAAAAGCCATCCAAGTGGTTCTTTCATCAAAAGTTAAAACCGGAATAATGCTAGTGAGAAATGTGGATAATAATGATAATTTAAGGGTGACTTCTTTTTTTTCTCTCAGTAATAAGGCAATACAACACACATACATTACACCCACAGCAACGCCTAATGGGATGTAAAGATCGACCATGAAAATAGTAATCATGGCAAGCGAACTCATGTATATTGGCTTCCTAAATTTTTGTAGCATTACCGTTAAGAAAAAGCTATCAGTCTAAAATTAGTTATGTGTACGGGTTATCAATTTTTAATTTGATAGTTGAACATCAGAGTAATGTAGTATATACTATATAAGTTATTCCTTTAGAGTTGTCTAAGCAAGTGATTATCATTGAATTGACAAAGTTGTAAGCATTACTATAGAATAATCATTTATATAAGTAGAATAATCCTATTTATCTATAGACGTAACTTTTTCTAGTGTTTTGATATATTCCGACGGTGTCTGTCCAATCTTTTGTTTGAAAGTTCTATTAAAGGTGGTTTTAGAATTAAACCCAGCTTGTTCGCCAATATGAGGTAAGGTATATTGAATATGTTTTCCTTCATCTATCAAACGCATTACTTCCTTTAGTCTAAAATCATTCATTAATTCATAGAAAGAAGTATTGAGATCGTTATTCAGCATTTGGGAAATCTTCTTATAAGAAAAGTCTGAGATTTCGACCAAATCCTGCATTTTGAGGTCGTTTTTTAAATAAGGTTTTTTAGTCTCAATAATACCCAAAAGAACTTGACTATCAGCACTTGAATGCGTATTAAATGAAGATGTGATGTGTTCATTATCAATAAGAAGTTCTTTAGGAGGTGCTTCTTTATTTATATTTTCTGTATCAAGCTGCAAGAATAATTTAGGCCATTTGAAAGCACAAAAACCAATGGTCATCATTAAAAAGGTTAATCCAAAATAAAAAAAGTGGAAAAAGTTGACCGTCACTTTTACTTCTAATATCTGTAAGACAACACCCGCTGTCCCTACTGCCCACAATAAGATATTGCTGAACATGAAAAACTTCATGAAGCGAACAGATAATTGTAATTCTTTGGTAATAGACGAATAGTCGTTAAACTGATAGAGTATTTTGAATGATTTAAGTGAATAGATAATTCCTTGAATAATGATGATTAAATCGAATAGCAAGCTATAAGACAAAAACCACTCAGGTAATCCATTGATAAGATGATCTAATTTTTGATCTGATGATAATATTAAAAAGGGAGAGAATACAATCAAATAGATCAAAATCGGTAAAAAGTGGAAACTTATCTTGTAGCTAATTTTTGATGTCGGTATAAAAAAGAACTTGATATAAAGATACATCAAAGGAAAGAAAAGTAATACCACTGGATCTATTAACGAATACAAGTGAGGATGATTAATAAAGAATTCATCCGACTTAAAAACGTAAATAAAAACTGTTGTTGTCCAAACTAAAATGAGACTTCCTAATGTAATATTAGAAGGACTTTTTGGTGGGACAAAATAAATATACATAGAGAGTAAAAATGACAAAATTACCCCTACTAATAATGAAAAATGAAAAATACTGTCTAAAATCATGGTAGTTAATTATGCAGAATGTAATGTTTACACAACGCATTAAAACCTTCTATAATAGTGTAAATTAAAATCGAAACTACACTAGCGATGAGATGATATTGGTTTTAATCTTAGTGGTTTGTTTGGAAGTTTAATAATCGAAACTAGTAGTAAAACTTCAACTGACAAATTTATAAGATGTGCTTAAGAAAACATAATTCACAATGTTAGAAATACCTAATATTTAAAATTGATTCCTTATTAAAACACAATTATCATTAAATGATTTATTTCTTCGATAAGAAAAGTGTGAAATTTATAAATAGCAAATTATTAGTTACTTAATGTGTACCACTGAATGCCGTTTAGGTGTGTCACTCGTGGAAAATGTATCATTGAATGTATTGGTACGACTTGATATAATACAAGTTAGGCGGATAGGTTTATTTCGAGAATCTTTACGGTCAATACTATTTATGTAACCACTCGTAATCTATTTATTTAAACTTTTTAATCATGTTTCGTAACAAACTTATACTATTATCACTTGCACTTTCTTGCTGTGTAGTGAGTTGTCAGATCGACGACCAAGATATCCAAAGTCAGTTAGATGACTTAAATGGAAAAGTAGACGAGCTAAACCAAAACTTGGATAGCTTAGATCAGGAATTGGCTGCTTTACAAGAGGCACATCAACAAGCTTTATTAGTGAAGCTTCAAGAAATGGACGATGCTATGGCTGACCTAATTGCAGAGAACGAAAAGTTATCTGAACAATATGGTGAAATTGCTGATAGTTTAGATTCAATCAAAGAAGAAGTTGAAGGAGGGAATAATTCTATTTATTATGGAGATTTATTAACTGCAGAAAATTATGCTTCTTATAAAGCACAAGGAGCATCGATTGTAACAGGTAATGTTCTTGTAACTTCTGCTGAGCAAGTAGAAGCGTTATCGACACTTCGAGTGATTGGAGGAAACTTACAGATTTCTGAAGTGATGGATGCTCAACTGTTAGCACTAGAAACTATTGGTGGAGACGTGGTGCTTTCTGAAGTAAAAGGAGGAGTAACTTTCGATAACCTTTTCACAATTGCTGGGCGTTTATACGATAGAGATAATGGAGAACACACTTCAATTGTTGCTAATAAACTAGCGTTTGTAGCAGAAGGCGTTGAAATCGTAAATAACATTTTATTAGAAACGGTGTCATTCGAGTCGATTTCATATGCTCAATCTTTAGTGATTGATAGTTACTGGGCAGAAGATCCTGATTACAATAACTATGGTGCATTAACTACAGTAAAAATCAATGGTCTTGATGTTGAAGGTAACCTAACGATTCGTTTCGGAGGCACTGGAGCCGTTAATATTGGAAATGTGGGCGGTAAATTGAGTTTGGAAAAAACTAAGTTTACTGACATTACTGTTGAGGGAACTACATTGGGTGAACTTGAAGTGATTTGGAATTCCGAGTTAGTCAATCTTTCTTTAGATGAATTGACTACAGTGAACGGTAAATTGAATATTGGAAACAATGCTCCAGCAGGTGGAATTGGTATTGGCGGAGGTTCGTCAGTAGCTTCAACAGGGTTCTCAGTATTCCCATCTTTCGAGAAATTAACTACGGTTTTAGGAGATATTAATGTAGAAGGAAACTCAAATATTACTGCAATTGAGTCATTTAACAATATGATCAATTACTCTGGTGAGAACATTACCTTTATCAATAACGGAACATTAAGCGTTATGGATGTATTTAATGAATTGCTAGTTGCTGAAAACAGGATTTCTCAATATCAAGTAACAAAAACAAGAATATTTATTTCTGAAAAAGTGAGCTGGTTTAACGGTTTCTCTAAACTTACTGAAGGTGGTGAAATTTGGATTACAATTAATAATCCTTCAGAAGAAAGCGGTGGAATTGGGATTTCAAGTGTAATTAAACTAGAAGGTTTTTCTGCCATTACTAAAGCGACTAATGTTTCATTAAATATTGGGGAAGTAACTGAATTAGATGCATTTAATGTATTAGAAACGTTAACTCCTAAATACCCTAACTATACCTACTTCACTTTAGATATGCCTAAGGAATCAACAGTTTCATTCTGTTCTTTATCTATGATATTGAACAAAATTAAGAATGGAGACTTTGATAATCCTTATAACGCGAGCGTGAAGGCATCTATTAGAGATCTAAATGAGTGGGGTTACTATGGAGAAGTAGATGATCGTGATGCGGCCATCGATGAACTTCTATCTGTATGTGAATAACTGACACCTATTTTTACCTATGAAAAGGTAGCCTTTTAACTCTTGATATTCATAGAGAATTAAGAGTGATTCTCTTTGTATCGATGAGTTGTTGGGCTACCTCAACTTAAACCGAATATAAATAACCAGTTATCTATTCCATCATTTATAACTACCAATTCAAATCATAATTCATGAAGAATCTATTCGTATTCTTTCTGCTTCAGCTTATCACAGTTTCTGCCTTGTTTGGTCAGAATAGAATTGTGAAAGGTAAAGTTGTCGACGAAGAAGGAGCTGAACTTCCTATCGTAAACATTCAAATTCAAGGTACAGATATCATTACTGTGACCGACATGGAAGGGAATTACAAAATTACTGTACCTTCCGATTCATCTACTTTGGTGTATACTTTTATTGGTATGGCCGATGTATATGAAAAAGTAAATAACCGTTCTGTGATTAATGTAAAGTTAAAACAGGACATGCAACACCTAGAGGAAGTAATGGTGGTTGCTTATGGTACTTCGACCAAAGAAGCTTTTACGGGTTCAGCGGAAGTCGTAGATGATGAAGTGCTAAAAAACAGAGCTGTAACCTCTTTCGATAAAGCATTACAGGGAACTACTCCTGGTTTAATGGTATCGAGTAGTTCAGGTCAGCCGGGTGCTACTTCTACGGTGAGAATTCGTGGAATCGGTTCATTAACGGCGAGTAGTTCTCCACTTTATGTTTTAGATGGTGTACCTATGACGGGTTCCATCTCTGATATTAACCCAAATGATATTGCAAGTATCACTGTTTTAAAAGATGCTGCTGCTGCCTCTTTGTATGGTTCACGTGCCGCAAATGGTGTAATTATAATTACGACAAATCAAGGAAAAACAGGAGAAACTAAAATCTCATTAAACTCTCAGTTTGGGGTGTCTAGTCGTGTTTCTGATGGATATCAATTGATGAACTCGTCTCAGATCTATGAGCATAGCTGGATGGGGTTATACAATCAAGGTTTATTGGATAATATGACTGTTGAAGAAGCACGTCAGTTTGCACATAACAGTGTAGAAGGCATTGTTGGTTTCAATCCTTTCAGTTCGGAAAATCCTTTAGATCAAAATGGTAAAGTGATAGATGGAACACATGTACATACCAACACCAATTGGAGAGATGAGCTTTATAAAAATGGTTTGATTAATAACCATAATTTAAATATTACTGGAGGAAATGAATTAACTAAAGTATTCTTTTCTTTAGGTTATTATGATGATACCGGAACAATTCTTAGTTCAAACTTTACCCGATACACAAGTAAGGTAAATGTTTCTCATAAGATCAATGACTTCTTGACTGCCGGAGTAAACTCTATGTTGTCTTACTCAAAAACAAACGCACCTCCAAGTGGTTCGGGTGGAGCCAATCCAGTGAGATCTGTAGAAATTATCAATGCTACCTCTCCGGTATATAATTCCGATGGCACATATAATTGGGACAATAATGCTGTATTTGACTTCAACCCAATCGGGTTAGCTGAGAAAGATAAATACTTGTATGAGACCAAAAGAGGACTTTTGAATGCCTATCTTAATGTTGATTTTACTAAGAATTTTGCATTTAAAACGACACTTGGAGTAGATAATTCCATCAACAAAGGCTTAAACTACTACAACCCGGAACATGGTAATGGTGCTGGTGTAAATGGTAGAAGTAGCATGTCTCAGACCGATAATATGGCTTGGAACATCTCTAACCTATTTATATATAATTATTACAGAAAGGATTTCTCTTTTGAAATCTTAGCTGGTCAAGAAGCAGCAGGACAAAGTATCTCTACACTGTCGAGTGGAGTAACCGATTTTTCTGTGGATGGCTATTACGATTTGGTTTGGGGATCGAAACCCTCTCAGCCTGGAAGTTTTACTTCGGAATGGACGTTGGTGTCTTATCTAGGACAAGCTAAAGTTGATATTAAAGATAAGTATTACTTCAGTGGTAGTATTCGTACCGACGGTAGTTCTAGGTTCGGTAAAAATAATAAATACGGAATGTTCTATTCGTTAGGTGGTGGATGGAGAATCAATAATGAGACTTTCATGCAAGATATTACTTGGATCAACCACTTGAAATTAAGAGCAAGTTATGGTACTTCAGGCAATAACTCTATTGGTAATTATCAATCACTTGGTTTGTATGGAAGTGGAGCCAATTATGGAGGTTATGCAGGTCTGACACCAGTATCTAGAGCCAATGAGGACCTACAGTGGGAAAAAATCACAAGCTTCAATGCAGGATTTGAATCGAGATTATTCAACAAAATGTCGTTGTCTGCAGAATACTACATTCGTCACTCAGATGGCTTATTGTTCAATCAGCCATTATCAGCATCAAAAGGTTTTGGTTCTATTCTAACCAACCTTGGTGCAATGGACAACAAAGGTGTGGAAGTCGCTGTATCTTATGATATTGTTACAGGTCCTAAATTCTATAGTACTATTGGTTTTAACTTATCAACAAACGAGAATACCATAAAGACTTTAACTACTGAGAGAATTATCAGTGGAACTAAAATTATAGAAGAGGGAGGTAGCATGTACCAATTCTATTTGAGAGAATGGGCAGGGGTGAACCCTGAAAATGGTCGTCCGATGTGGTATGTAAATCATTCTGGAGAGCAAGGAGAAGTGATGCCAAGTTCAGCATTTAACGATCCACATGGTTCTGGTAAAATGGTTACAAGTGAGTATAACGATGCTGAAAGAGTTCGTTTAGGAACTGCATTACCTTCATTATTTGGTGGACTGAATTATACATTAGGCTACAAAAATTTAGAGCTAAGTATGTTTGTTTCTTTCAATTACGGAAACAAAGTCTACAACCACGATTACGCTGTAAACATGCACGACGGTGTTCATACTGGGTATAATTTAGCTGCTGATGCCTTGAATGCTTGGACTCCAGATAATATTTATACCAACGTGCCTAGATATGTTGCCAACAACACGGATAGAGGAAACGAAATGTCATCTAGATTCTTAGAAGATGGATCTTATGTGCGTTTGAAGAATGTCACTTTAGCTTACAGATTACCAAAACGTCTTTGTGAAAAAGCAAAATTAAGTGGAGTAAGAGCATTCGTTTCGGGAGAAAACTTATTGACATTCACCAACTATAAAGGATTCGATCCAGAGATGAGTATTAATGGTGTTACTGGAAGTAATATCCCAGGTGTAAAAGTCATCTCTACAGGTTTCAATTTAGATTTTTAAGGAATAGGAATAATGATATCAACTATAAAAAATAGCTTCATCACCTTTTTATCACTTACGGTTTTATTTTCTTGCTCTAATGATTTCTTAGAATTGAAACCAACAGATGCCATCGAGGAAAATGAGGTTTTTACCAACTATAATAATGCTAGAGCAGCGTTAATAGGTGCTTATGATCAATTAAGTTCTCCAAATTTCGGAGGACTTTACAATCCCATCATGTCAGATATTATGGGAGAAGACTTGATGATCAATTCAGTCGATAACTGGAACTGGTTCACTCAGGTATATCAAATGAATGTGCTCCCTACTTATACGTATGTAGATGCACCTTGGTGGTCGGGTTATAAATTGGCTTACGATGTAAATAAAATCGTAGAAAATGCACAATCTATTCCAGGAGCCTCACAAGAAGAGATGAACGAATTGGAAGGGCAAGCCCGAGCATTGAGAGCCTATGTTCACTTAAAATTGGTGCAAATGTATTCTCAGGCTTACAAACGAAATCCTAATGCTTTATCGATCATGGAAGCGGATAGAATTTTAGGGATTGATGAAGAAGACTTAGGAAGATCTACGGTTCAAAATACCTATGAATTTATTGCCTCAGATTTATTAAAATCGTTGGAGTTATTGACGGATTTGGATCAGGATGAGTTCGACCAAGGATTCTTTTCTAAACGAGGTGCCTATGCATTATTGGCGAGAACCTATTTAGATATTGGTGAATGGGAGAAGGCCAGAGATTATGCTCAAATGGCACATAAAGACCTAGATTTAATGTCGATTAACGATATGTATGCTGGGTTTATGTTTAGAAACTCAGAGACTATTTATGCTATTGCTTACACTCAGGAAGATAACAACATCTACCTAAGTTTACCCTCTTTCTATTGGCCGGTAGCAGGTTATAGTTCGATGAGAGCAAACGATAAGTTTGTAGAAAAGTTTTCTAACGATGATGCGAGAGCAGGTTTCTTTTTGATGGAGCCTGAAATTGATGAAAATAGACATTTGATCTTAAAGTTTGGTCACAATGCCGTAGTTGGAAATGCCGAAAGAATTGTCATTCGTGCCTCAGAAATGCATTTGATAGAAGCCGAGTGTGAAGCAGAATTGGGTAACTATTCAAAGGCACAAGATGCTTTGTATTTAATTCAATCTCGATCGTACCCTGGCGTAAGAAAAAGCACAAATACAGGTCAGGAACTCATTAATGAAATCCTATTGGAGAGAAGAAAAGAGTTATTCGGAGAAGGCTTTAGATGGAACGATATCAAAAGACGTCAGTTGCCATTTGTAAGGGAGGGTAACCATTGGGTGAAATTCAATTTTACATCAAATGATCCGGATTATTATAGAATGACTTTCCCAATTCCTCAATCAGAAATTGATGCCAACAGTAATATCTCGGAGGCAGATCAGAATGAGGGTTACTAACATCAAACAACCAATTGATTAAATAAACTTCGTATGAGTAAAATCACGATAAGAACAATCGGTTTTCTTTTTACACTCTTGCTAGGCTTTGGGTGTAAAAAGGATGCCGAATTGATAAAAATAAATGCCGATGCAGGGCCAAGTTTTATCGATATAGAAACCGAAAACTATATGATAGAATTAAATGCTCAAGCGGTAAAGACAGGACAAATTGGAACATGGAAAGTGTACATCGGAGAGAACGGAGTTTTCGAAGATGCACACTCACCCAATACCAAATTTTATGGAGAACCTGGGGTGACGTATCAGTTAATATGGGAAGTGAGAGAAGGTGATCAGTACCAAACGGATGTGATTACGGTTTCTTACAAAGCGCTGGAACCAACGATCTTAACTGTCATTCCTCAAGACACTTTATTCAATAATATCTCAACCTACTTAACGGCAGAAGCACCCAAATTTGGTACAACTGGAACATGGGAAATTGTCGAGGGTAATGGTGGTCAGATCACTATGGTCAATGATAGTACTGCTGCATTTGTCGGTCTGAAAAACAACGCTTACAGAGTGCAGTGGACCATGACCTTCGGTAATCAAATAGTCTCTGAGGAACTTGCTTTTGTGACTGATGAGTTAAGAGCATTTGCTGGTGATGATCAGTTAGATATAATTACTGATTTGAACGATAAAGACCAAAAATTCTTCACTTTAGAAGCTTTTTTACCAGCAGGTGGTGTAGGTAGTTGGACTCTATTAAGTGATGAAAACGCTCAAATCTACAACAAAGATTTACCTCATTCTTTGTTTAAAGGCGATCCTGATACTGAATACGAATTGGCTTGGAAAGTAGAGGTAAACAATACCGTTTCCACAGATACCGTGAAGCTTCGTTTTAGAGGGAAATGGGGTGTTTGGGTAGACGCTCGTGATAACCAAGAATACCGTTTTGTGGAGATCAATGGTCTGGAATGGATGGCCGATAATTACAATTATGCGGAAGATCCAGGGAACATGTCATGGTACTACGGATATGCTTATAGAGCAATCATCGAAGATGGTCATGCATTAGATGATGAAGACGAGAGAAAGTACTACGGCCGACATTATTTTATCACTTCTATGTTGAATAACCCACCCGAAGGATGGAGACTTCCTACTTCTATCGAACTAGATGATATTATCAGATTGTATGGGGGTGAATTGTATGCAAAAGAAGCCTTAAGAGAAGGTGGTGAGTCAGGTTTAGAGATCAATCACCCAGGGTATTTATCGTTTAGCGATCCATCAGATCCGGCCTTCCGACACATTTTCAAAGCGCAAGATAGAGAGACGTTAATCATGACTTCCGATATCAATCAGAATACAGGCATGGGGTATGTTTTCCTCATGAATACGAGTATGGATAATGTCGGTTTTGCTGTAATGAATACGTATTACAATGCCTTAACCGTTCGTTTTGTGCGTGAAAAACAATAGAAGCTAAAATTAAGAAAATGAAGAAATTATTGATATTACTGTTCTTAAGTATTGGCTTTGCTTTCAGTACTTTTGGACAACAAAATCAGCCTTCGGGGGACGATATCGTAAGTGGTAAAATCAGAGTGAAATTTACCAAAGATGCCATCAATACCTCATCGAATTTGCGTTTATCATCTTCTGGTAACCAAGTAGGTATTGCACATGTGGATGATGTGAACCAACAAGCAGGAATTTATTCTATTAGAAGAGTATTCCCTTTTTCTACCAAACATGAAGCGAAACATAGAGAATATGGGCTTCACTTGTGGTACGAAATAGATTTTGATACACTCATCGACCCTTATGTAATGATAGAGAATTACAAAGGTTTATCGGAAGTGGATATCGTGAAACCGGTATACACTAAAGTGAATATCGACAATGGTTCTCAACCTGTAATTTTTAAGCAAAATGCTTTTAAAGCAACAAGCACTCAAGAAGAGGAATTCAAGTTTGATGATCCTTTGTTGACTGATCAATGGCACTACATTAACCATAGAGAAATTGGTGGTGAATTCCATATGGATATCAACTTGGAAGAGGGTTGGGAAGTAACATCTGGAAGCTCAGATATTATTGTCGCAATTGTTGACCAAGGGGTAGATCCTTACCATGAAGATTTAGTGGGTAACATGTGGGTGAACGAAGCAGAAATGAACGGTACACCCGGTGAGGATAGCGATGGAAACGGTTATGTTGATGATGTATACGGTTACAACTTTATTGTTCCAGGACCAATAACTCCAGGCGACCACGGTACGCACGTAGCGGGTACAGTTGGAGCTGTAAACAACAATGGAGTAGGTGTAGCTGGTGTTGCTGGTGGTGATGGATCGGGCAATGGTGTAAAGCTAATGTCTTGTCAGGTGTTCGATTACCGCGAAAGAAACGGAAATAACTTTGCCGAAGCAATTGTATATGGAGCCGATAACGGAGCTGTTATTTCTCAGAACTCTTGGGGATATAATGTAGACAATTACTACGAGCCAGAAGTTTTAGAGGCCATTAGATATTTTGTAGCGGAAGCAGGTCAGTTTGAAGGTAGCCCAATGAAAGGCGGTATTTTATTCTTTGCAGCAGGTAACACAGGTACTGAAATGCAGAACAAATATCCCGGAGCATTTGATGAAGTAGTGGCAGTTTCTGCCTTAGGTCCATCAGGTTTACCATCGTATTACACCACTTCAGGCGATTGGATCGATATTGCTGCTCCTGGTGGAGATATGCTTAATTTCGATCAAGAAGGAGGTATTTTGAGTACCCTAACCAATAACAACTACGGCTATATGGAAGGGACATCAATGGCTTGTCCACATGTAAGTGGTGTGGCAGCATTGGTGATTTCTAAATTTGGTGGTGATGATTTTACTGCGGATGATCTTAAGAGAATCTTATTGAATTCAGTGGATCCTTTCACTTTCCAACACAACGACAAGTTCGGTCGAGGAGTATTGAATGCGGCCAATGCTTTGGTAGACGACAACCGTATTCCACCCAATGCAATTGATGATTTAACGGCAGCTGAAATTCTTCATGATGAAGTAACTTTAGAATGGACAGTTCCAGAAGACGAAGACAGTAATGGTCCCGGCGTATTCTATTTAGCTTTTTCGACAGAAGAGATTACTGAAGAGAACTTCAATAGCCAGTTAATTTTTGGAATCGAAAATAATATGGCTGAGGGAGATACGTTCAGAGTGCGTTTCAATCAGCTATTGAAGAAATCAGATTATTGGTTCGCGGTGAAATCTGTAGATCAGTTTTCTAACCTTTCGGAAATATCAAATATTCTGAAGGTGACGACGGTTGACGAACCTCATTTCATGTCGAATACAAATCAGATTTCTGTGCTTATCGATGTAGAAAATCAAACTACTGTTGAGGCTCCATTAGAGTTTTCAAATATTGGAGACGGTGCGGTGTATTGGGCAGCAATGGTGACCAACGAACACAATTATCATGAAGAATATGGAATAGCAACACAAACGGCTTCAGTTGCTCAAGAAGAAGTGAATGAGGTGTTAAGCATGCCTTTGAATTTTAATAATGAAGTGAATCTTAATTCTGCTAGTCGTACCATGGAAATCCCGACTTCTATGGAAGTGACGGAAGTGTCAGAAGCGATGCTTCATTCGAACGAGCATTGGAAAAATGATGTCACAGAATATGTATCGGGTATGTCGTATGAATTGTACGAAGGTCCAAGTATCATTGCAGGTTCTGGTAATCCCAATGCAGGTTTAATTTTCGCGACACGTTTCCATATTCCTTACGATTATGAATTCAATTTAACACATATCGAACTAGGTATGATTCCAACGGTAAGCGATAAACCGTTCTTTATAGAAATCAGAAAAGGCGGGTATAGAAACTTGTTGGAGTCGGAAGTAGTCTACACTCAAGAATACTATCCTGATACGGTGGATGTGATGAAATACTACAGAATGCCTCTGTATCAACCTCAATTTTTTGATGAAAATGAGACATTTTGGGCAGTCATTCATTTTCCTAAAGAAATCGAAAGACCACTATTATTGCAGTTTGGATTTATTCCTTCAGAAGTCGATAACTTTATAGTTTCGAGAGATAACGGTAGAACTTATCAATCGTCGTTGGTACTTTCTGCTAGAAGTACGATACCTTTATTGAGAGTATTAAGTACGGGTAGCAACGGTTCTTTCGTATTTATCGATCCAACCTCAGGTAAAATCGAATCGGGGGAAACTTCTTCGGTAACTGCCACTGTAGACGCACAATCTTTAACCAATGGTAAACACTTGGCTTCTTTGGGTATCTTAACTAACGACATCCATAAACCTATTGTAAATATTGAGGTAGAGGTTAATGTCACAGGACATTCTGCTGCTATTGATTTAGAGAAACAGTACGAGCTAGAATGTTTTACGAATGTTGAAAAGGTACATCAAATAATCTTAGAGAATACAGGATTGGGCGATTTGCTGATTAACGGATATGAGATCGATGGACAGGCAGTGACGTTAGAAGAACCGATCACTGTAGAAGCAAAATCAACTCAAGAATTTAGTTTTCCTTTCACCATATCATCTGATGGAATCCATAGAAAAACATTAATTCTAGATACGGATGCAGGTAAAATCAATGTTCCACTAACAGTAATGAGTGTCGTGCCACCAACACTGAATGCAACATTGGAAGATACGGATATCGATATTGATTATGGCACAACTAAAGAGGTGATATTAACGCTAGAAAATACCGGTTCACAAGCCGATTTGGAATACGATTTAACGCCTTATAGTCAGTTAGCTTTAAAAGGTGGTGTATTGCCAGAAGCGTTAAGTTATTCCATTAAATCTGCACCTTTTGATGGTAAGCTTTGGGATGAACTTCAGCAAATTGGTCAAGATATCGATCCTGAAGTAACCTTTGCAACATATGATTTCGGAATGGAGTTTCCTTTCTTCAACGAGAAGTTAAGCAAGTTCGATATCACCTATAACGCTCGAGTATTCCTTTATAATTATGTGGCCTGTAGTCCGATCGATTTCGAAGATGGTTTCCAAAGGGCGATTGAAATGAAATACCATGCGTATGGTGATAAGTTTGTGGTTTCCATGAAGACCAATCACATTATCTATGAAAATTCTAAATTCAATATTAGAAATGCGGAATTGGAGTATCAAATTGTATTTCATAGAAACGGATTGATCGAATACAACTATGTGAATGTTGAAGACATCGATCCGGAAACAAGATACAGAGTCTACACGCTTGGTTTTACCACTGAAGATACATTGATGTACAAAGATTTCGACGACGATGCCTTGTTGTTGAAAAACGGTACAACGGTCGCTTTTGAGCCATCTCAAGATATCAACATGGTATTTGATGTGGAACCTTACAAAGGTGTTGTAGCTCCAGGAAATAGCGTCGATTTAAAGGTTACTTTAGACCCTGAGTTCAACCAGCAAATTAATGGAACATACCATAACTCAATTGTGGTTTCATCGAATACAGTAGAAGGATCGACAACCGTTCCATTTACAGTAAATGTACACGGTGAGCCAGAAATGAGTGCAGTCGATTCTGTTCTTTTTGCTGATGTAAAAATCGGTTTATTCGAAAAGAATTTTATTCATGTAGAAAATACGGGATCAGCAGCAGTAACGATTTCTTCTATAGATATCAACAACGATGTGTTCTCTTTTGATAATGAATTGATAGGAACGGAAATCAAAGGTCAATCGAACTTCCCTTTGCCAATAATCTATACGCCAACATCAAATAGTAAGGAGGAGGCAGTGGCTACTGTTACATTTAGTGATGGAAGTATCACTCGTTCAACCATTATTGGAGAAGGTATTTTTGATGCTGATTATTCGCATAACTTCCCATCAGAAATAGTTGTAGATGCTACTATCGGAGAGGTAGAAAATGTTGATGTCTATATTCAGAATGAAAGTAATGGAGTCGACTTCGAATATGTCATTCAAGAAGGTTTATTTACTTCACTTCGAAATGAGTCGATTAACGATGTATTCGATAGCACAGCTTTCGGTTTTATGAAAGACAATTACGGATACACTTGGCATACGAGCAACGAAGAAAATAACTTCTATCGTTGGGAGAATATCAAAGATGAAAACGTACTTCCTGTAGAAGACAACAAGCCTATGGCGATCGGTTTACCATTTAATTTTCCTTTCTATGGTGGTGAATACGACAGTATTTGGGTGTCTGTTCATGGTATGGCCTCAGTACTTCCAATGGAAGAAGATTTCCTTTACCAGCGTTTTGAAAAAGAGGATGGTGTGAGTGGTATTCTTGCTCCTTTCTGGTCTTACTTAAAGTATTCGGGAACAGATAGTATCTACTATAAAGTGACAGACGACCGTATGTTGGTACAGTGGAACAACTTTATAGGTAAAGACGCTACATCAAGTCCAGGTATATTAAGTTTTGGTTTGGAAATCGTGAAAGACGGTCGTATTTATTTCCACTACAAAAAGCTGGATACATGGGGTGGATTGCTAAAATATGGTTTAGAAAGTCCAGATGAGAAATACACTTTAGAAGACGAAAGCGTACTTATTGTGAATCAATCGTACCTAACAAATCGCTCTTCGATTGCTATCGTTCCTCCTGTACATCATAAAGCAAGTGCAAATGCAAAAGACAATTATGTACTATCGGTCAATACATCAAGATATAACTATAATGGGACGTATTTTGATACGCTAAGAGTACGTACAAATAGCGATATCAAACCATTGATTGAGGTACCTGTAAAAGTAAATGTAACAGGATCACCGGAATTATCTGTACTAAATGATGTCGATTTTGATGAGGTAGTATACAAGGAAAACTTAAGTATTTCAGATGAGATCCAATTGATGAATATTGGGAATAATGATCTTAAGGTCACTAAAATAACAAGAACTAATTTAGAGGCTGCTAACTTCTTTGATGAAGAAGGTAATCAAATGATTATGAACAGTTCAGGGACATTATTGTCTCCAATTGTGATTCGACCTTGGGAAGTAGTGAATATTAAGTTTGTCTTGCCTGTATCAGAAAAAAGTGATGTAAATGGACAGCTGAACTTTATAAATACTACAGGTGAAGCTTCATCAAATATCACTGCAAAATTAGTGGACTCACCTGTTTTTGTTTGGGATGCTACCGATCAGGAGTACACAATGAGAAGTACAGACACATTGGACTATAAGTTTTCTATTGAAAACAATGGAGAATCGAAACTGAAATATTCTATTATTCCAGCAGTGTTACCAGAAATTGACCCAACGGTTATTCCGGGAGCTATTGAGGAAATAGGAGAAATTACAAGAACAAACGGAGTGGTAGTCGATTCATTGGCCTTGGATCGTAGTGAAGAAGCAGATGGTGTATTTACTCCTTTTGTAGTGGGTGCAAAATTAGGATTTGCCAATCGATTTGTTGCTCCTTCAGGTGGATTTGATGTGACTCATGTGAAAGTCTATTCTTACATTCAGAGCATCAATGAGTATGTGCGTATTATGATTCACCAAGGTGGAGATTTACCTCAAGATGGTCAGTTATTGTTGGATCAAAGATTCAAAATCACCGAAAAAATCGACGAAGATTGGATGTACTTCAAATTAGATCAACCTTTCCATATTCCAGAAGGGGAGACTTTCTTTATTGGTGTTGCACTTCCTGTTGCTCCTAAGTACATGGGTTTTAATAGTACTGAAGATCGTGCAATTCTAGACAATTGTTACAGTGGAGTTTACGGCGGAGAAGCAGTAGATGGAAAATATAATTGGTGGCAAGCACATGGTTATGAGAAGTTTGCATGGAAGATTCGT
Source organism: Flammeovirga sp. MY04 (assembly GCF_001682195.2). Classification (NCBI taxonomy): domain Bacteria; kingdom Pseudomonadati; phylum Bacteroidota; class Cytophagia; order Cytophagales; family Flammeovirgaceae; genus Flammeovirga; species Flammeovirga sp. MY04. Next base: position 1,661,393 of record NZ_CP003561.2, on the reverse strand, counting down.
CCTTTAACGGCTAGTGGTGAAAACAATTGGTTGTCATTGGATCAAAAAGAAAATGTGCTCTTACAAGGAGGACAATCTGAAGTAACTGCTACCGTTAATGCTTCGGGAGCAAAACCGGGCGAGAATGTAGCTTCAATTATTGTGTTGACCAATGATGCAGCAAAAGAGAAAGACATCATTAAGTTAAAAGTGAATGTAAATGGACGTCCAGAATTTTTACATACACCAAATAGCTATCAAGATACACTTCGAGTGAGCGAAGATGGAGAATATACCTTCAATTATCTTTTTGAAGATCCAGAAGGAGATGCGATGAGCATTCAAATAGATTCAAATGATATTCAAAATATCGTTTATCATTTCCAACAAGATGGAGATCAGACGGCTTCTTTAAAAGTGATAGCTGATTACGAAAGTGAGGGCTTGTATCATCTTCCAATCTCAGTAGCTGATGAATTTGGCAACATCACAGTAGATACGACATTGATTGAGGTGACGCATAAAAACAGACCTCCGATGTTGAATATGGATTATGCCATCATCAGAGTGAATTTGGCGGATACAGTTCAAGCAATCACGATCAGTCCAGACGATCTATTTAACGATCCCGACGGTGATGAACTATTGATTTACGCGGGTAACTACACTCCAGATATTGTCGATTTATCATTGGGTCAAACCTTTATTAATATCAACCCAATCCAAGAAGGAGTAGGGCAGTTGGTATTTGCCGCTGATGATGGTAAAGAGAACGGTTTCGTTGCCTACCTTATCTATGTAGAAATCATCGACGATCCATCTGCAGTGATGAACAGCACAGATAAAAACGGTCAGCCAATACACTTGGATTTCGGCACTTTTGATCACTCAGTAGTTTATCCAAATCCGGTGACTGATGGTAAGTCAGTAGTGGCTTATAAAGTGGATGAAAATACAAGCGTAGAAATGGAATTGGTTGATATCAATGGTCAGACAATATTTAGAAAAACATACGATCAGCAAGAAGCAGGATTGTATTCAGAATTGTTGCCATTAAAAGAATTGTCAAGCGGAATGTATATCCTAAAATTAAATGTGGATAAGCAATTCGTGGAAACACATAAAATTATTATTAAGTAACATTGAATTGGTGAAAGTAGTAAATGCACTAAGAGTTTTCTTAGTGCATTTCTTTTTTCTAAAGGAAACTACTTGCAATCATATCACGAAGTTTTGTTCCGTCGGGATCTGCTTGTGTTTTTAACTGACAAAAACGTTCGGCCCATTCGGAACTTCTTATTCTTAAAGGAGGATTTTCATTTTGAGCGACTTGAAGGACTACTTCAGACACTTCTTTACCTGTTTGATAAATCGGAATTTCACTACTTTTAGCTCTTTCCTGACTGCCAGCCATGTACTTCTCAAAGATTCCTTGATACTCACCCATAGCAAACTGCCCGTTGGAAGAAGTTTTCTGAACAGTTGAAGCCATAAATTCTGTTGAAATACCACCCGGCTCAACATTTGTAATTTTAATGTTGAAAGGTTTTGAAACATAGGTCGCCAATGCTTCCATGTAACCTTCTACAGCGAACTTGGCTCCACAGTAGAACTCATTGAAAGGTTGTCCCACTAAGCCTCCCACAGAAGTGATCGTAATAATTTGTCCACCATTCTGTTTTCTCATATGTGGTAGCACTTCTTTGGTGCAGAAGACTACACCGTGGTAATTTACATCGGTCACCCATCGAATTTCTTCTTCAGATGTTTGTTCGGTAGTTTTTGCAAATCCGGCCCCTGCATTATTAAATAAGACGTCTATTTTTCCATCATTAGCTATAATAGTATCTACAGCCTTTTTAATAGACGATAAGTCGGTGACATCCAAAGGTAGAATCTCGATATCCAATTGCTCTTTTTCAATAGCGTCTTTCAGAGCATCTGCTTTTTTGAGATTTCTCATTGTAGCATAGACCTTAAATCCATTTTTAGCAAAGAGAATAGAAGCTTCCAATCCAACACCTGTGGATGTACCTGTGATTAAAACATTTCTTTTCATATAGAAGATAGTTTTGGGTTGATAATGAAATATAAACAAAAAAAATTACGACTAAAATATAGCCAAAGAGAATATCTAAAATTAAATAGATCAATAAGTAATTGATTGTAAGTGTATTGGGATAGGTCTATTATATCTCTTTTTAGAAGGGAAAAAAGGTTACGTTTTTAAAAAAATGATCCTTTTAATAGTGTAAATTATTTGATGTTATAAAATATTATCGAACAATAAATGAGTAATTTATAATTTTTATTACACCACTGAACTTAATAATCAATCATATTCAGAAGTGTACAAAATGTTATTTTCTGATTAATATATAGGAATAATTAAGTAAAATCGACGTATAATTTTCTCTCTAAGAACTTTTTTACCCTAAAAATGGGTTTGATGACCGAACCGTAATTTAGAACGCTACTAATTTTATTACACTTATATCAGCAAGACCAAAAACACTATGAAAAGATTTTTACTACTAATATTATTATTATCAGTTAATTTAATATTTGCCGAACCTGTAATTACAGGATTTACAAGTTTAACGCCTGATGCTACGGCTGATCAAGAAATTAATTCAAATGAATATCTAGAATTGATTTCAGGCACTTATGATTACAATGGAAACGGACAAAAAAGTATTACCATCGAAGGCAATGGAGTTCTAATTGTTCGAGCAGGAGTTACGTTAGATGTAAAGGATTTAATTGTTAAGGATCAAGGTATTCTTTATGTTGAAAGAGGAGCAATTGTTATTGTTGAAAGAGACTTTGAGATCACCTCAACTGGAGATAGCGAAATTCATACTCTATATTATTATGCTAACACTAAAATTAGCATAGACAACAGTGCATATAAATTAGATGGAAACGGAAGAATTACTTTTTCAGGATCAAGTTATGATGTTCAATCTGGTGTATCTGTTTGTATTGGTACACAAGATCCTACATTTTATGATCCTGACCATTCTAATTTTGGTACAAATGGTACTGAACCATGTAATAGAAATGGTGATTCAGATCGTTTCACAACAGATTTACCTGTAGAAATGATCTCTTTTGAATCTTCAATCGAAAATCATAATGTCATTTTAAATTGGGCGACAGCAACAGAAATTAATGCTTCACATTTTGTGGTTTTTAGATCAACGGATAAGGAAAATTGGGAAGAAATAGGTGAAGTAGAAGCGGGTGGTAACACTAATTATAGACAAGATTATTCTTTTACAGATATTCCCAATGCATCATCAAATGTTGTTTATTATAAATTAGAACAATTTGATTATAATGGGAAAAGTGAAACATTTGGTCCTTTAGCAGTTAGCTTTAGATCGATTAATCTAATGTCAGCACAAGTTTATCCAAATCCTGTAAGGGATCAATTAAATCTTTCGATTACTGGATTACAATTGGGAAATGATATGACTATCTCATTAATGGATAAAATGGGTAAGGTAATACATCAAGAATATAAAAAATTAAACGGTAGTAGTTTGATTTACAATGTGGATGAAACAGTTGATTTAGTGCCTGGAAACTATCTTTTGATTATTACTTCAGGATCAGAAAAAATTACGAAAAGGTTTATTAAACAGTAAACAAAAATGGCTGACACATTTAATTATTTTAATGTGACAGCCATCAATATTAAAGAGCTACTTTATAGATACTAAACTCTATCTCTTCCACATCCTCACCTGCTTCGTTAATTCTAGAATTGGTATAATAAAGATACTTATTATAGATACTAAATGTATCGGCCCATTTCACTTGATTTCCTTTTACAAATGTAGACATTGCATGATTTTTTAAATTGATTTTCATAATCTTATCATGCTCTAAATCGGCTAAATATAATTGTCCTTTTTCGTCTACAATCATACCATCAGGAGCCGGTGTTTTCATTACAAATTCAACATCTGCTTCTATTTCTTCATTCGTTTTATTTATCAAAGAATTGGTAGGTATACGATATAAGCTGTATCCCGTTAAAGAATGGAAGTAGAGCATATCATTTTTGAGATCCAAAGCGATACCATCAGAATGCACTGTATTTTTCCATTCAGTCGCCCCAAAAGTTAAATGATCTGCCTCTGCTGTTGTAGAGAAGTGATTATCTAATACTCTTTTACAATTTCCCGATGCTAAATCAAGTACGATTAACCCTGCGTGGCCAGAATCTGTAAAGTAGGCTTTATTGTTTTTCTTATCTACCCTTAAATCGTTTACATAAGATTCTGGATGATAAGTACCCACTGAAAGAGGATAAGTTCTTTTTAACTCGTTGGTCGTTAAATCGAACACAAAGATTTTAGGAGCACCAATAACTCCTTGAAACAATGGGTTTCTAGTATCCAATACATATAATTCATTATCAAAAGCAACTACCGACTGCACTGCTATAAATAAAGAATCCGTCATGGGCATTCCTATTTTCCAATTATTCCACTCTTTAGAAGGGTAAGGAATTGACGATCCATTTTCATCTACTTCTAACACAGAGTACATGACTCCTTTTCTCCAACGGGGAAAATTAGCGAAAACTCTTCCTTCATTAGAAACAGTAACACCTGTAACTTGTTGTCCCTTAAAGTTTGCAACTAAAGTGGGTATTTTATTTTGTTCTTCAGAACAACCAAAAAACAGAAAAGAAAAAAGGAAAAGAACTATTAATCGATTCATTGGATGTATTTTATGTTTTTTTACTTTCAAATTCGTTCAATTTCAATATGATAATTCAGTGATTACCTAGAATAATCATGTATTAAAACATGCATTATTCTAACAATTTTATATGAAAATATTTATTTTAATCAATAAAGTCACACTGATGAACTGTTAATATAAATCTTTAACATAAGTTTACTGTACAACTTATTAATTACTGAATACAAATAAAACCCAAAAGAGAATTCTATACCTAACTGCAGAACTAAAAGTTTTTTTGTAAACAGCCTAAAAGTAAACAAATCTATTCATTAACATACATGTTATCTAAAAACTATTTCTATGAAAATCTTCTTACCCTTCGCCCTTATACTATTTTGTATAACTGTTTCTAATGCACAGCCTATTATTGGTCCTGACCATTCTGAAATATTTCCTGATGAGGAAATTGATCAAACAATTGGTGAAAATGAATACATGGACTTAACCACGGGGTCTTATAATTATAATGAGAATGGTGAAAAAAGTATCACCTTAGAAGAAAATAGTATACTATTTATTCGATCTGGTGTAAACTTAGAAGTGAGTAAATTGTCTGTTAAAAAGACCGCTGTTCTTTATGTTGAAAGGGGAGCAACGGTGATTATTAATAAAGATTTTATTTACGAATCAACAGGTGAAAGCGAAATACATTCGCTTTATTTTTATGCTAAATATAAGATACAAATTGATAAAGATGAGTATAAACTTGGAGGTACTGGAAGGATCACATACACCGGATCAGATTACACTGTTTCATCATCGGGAACATCAATATGTATTGGCACTGAAGATCCAGAATTTTATGATCCTGATCATGATGACTTTGGAGATAGTGGGGTAGAAGCATGTAATACCAATGGAAATTCAGCCCAATATATTGCTGACTTACCAGTAAAAATGATCTTCTTCGAATCAGTAATCAATAATAATATAGTTACTCTAAATTGGGCAACAGCAGCAGAACAAGATGCCTCTCATTTTACCATTTTAAGATCAACAGATAAAATGAATTGGGAAGAAATTGGAGAAGTTGAAGCAGGAGGGAATACTAATTTTAGACAAGACTATTCGTTTATTGATACTCCAGAAAAATACTCAACTGTCTTGTATTACAAATTACAACAGTTTGATTATGATGGGAAAAATGAATCGTTTGGTCCATTAACTGTAAATTTGATTGCAGTAAATACAATGTCAGCCCAAGTATATCCTAACCCTACCAAAGATAAACTCAATCTTTCTGTAGGTGGATTAATATTGGGTGATCAATTATCTATTTCTTTAATTGATAAATTAGGAAAGGCTGTGTATCAAGAACATCAAGATGTTAGTGGGAATAGCCTTGTGTATAACATCAATAATATCTCCGGCTTACAATCTGGACATTATTTATTAATACTGACTTCTGGTTCACAAAAAGTGGTAAGAAGATTTATTAAGCAATAGATCCCCAAAATAATAATAAGGTTGTTTATTATATCAAAAGCCCCGGATTTTAATCCAGGGCTTTTGATTATAAATTAATCCACTCTCCATCTTGAGGGATAAATACTTTATCTAATAATCCTTTCGATTGTAATTCTCTTTTTAAATCTGAACGTGTAGTAGGACAGTGATTAACCGCTTCCATATGATTGTGAAGTACTTTATTTGGAGCGTTTTGTGTGAACTTCACAATATCTTCCATATGCATCAACAAAGGTTTAAAAATATCGAATTGTGCCGATCCTGAGGCACAAACACTTAAAGCTGGATTATACTCTTTAAATACTTTATCAACATGTTCAGTATAAATGGTATCAGAACTTAAATATATTGATGGTTGATCTGGAAGTTCAATATAATAACCCATTACATTACCGGCTGGCTTCGCTACAAATCCGTAACCATGAACGGCAGGGATACCTTCAATTTTTCCACCAAGAAAATCAACTCTATTCCAGTAATCTATTGTCTGAACAACGTTTAGTCCTCTTTTTCGCAATTCTTTTTCGTCTAATACACTACATATTACAGGAGTGTTTTGATCGCGTAAAAATTGCTCTCCATCTTTGTCTAAATGATCAGGATGGAGGTGTGTAATTAAACAATGAGTCACTTTATCCAATATTGGTAGGCATGCTGCGGGCAATTCGACCAAAGGATTTTTCTTTGCTTTAAAACGAATGAATGAGAAAGGAGGCATGGTAGATTTAGGGCCTAACATTGGGTCCACTAAAATTACTTTATCATTGGCTTCAATCACCATAGTTGCGTTTCTGAAATGTTGAATTTTCATTTTACTGATCGTTTAATTTGAGATAATAGAATAAGATATTATTGAGTGATCAACTTTATCCTCATGAATATATTACAAAAGAAAACGATGGGTGATTGGGATGCCTTGATTCAAATCAAGAAATCAATTTCGTTTTCGAATTCGGCTAAGCGTTTCGGGGGTCATTCTTAAATATGTGGCTATATGATATAAAGGAATCTCCTGTAACCATTCCGGTTTATTTGATAATAAATCGAGGTATAACTCATCGGGAGTTAGACTGAAATGTTTGAATTCTTCATCTTCTTTTTTAGCAATAATATCCTTGAAGATCTCATCAACAAAATTCTTCCCACACTGATATCTTTCTAAAAAATCATGAAAGACATCAATATTTAATTCAAGAACTGTAACTTCAGTAAGTGTTTGAATATTTTTCTTGGTAGGAGTAGCATGCATTAAAGAGTAAAAGTCGTTGATGAATTGAGGTTTCACGAAAAAATCAGTATTCATTTCCTTATCGTCTTTAGCAAAGAATTCTCTAAGCGAACCTGAAGAAAGGAACATCAATTTTTTAACTATGCTTTCTTGTTGAATGATTAAAGTGTTTTTGGGATAAGTCTTCGTTTCAAAAGAAGCAGCAAACTCTTTTAACCCTTCTTGATTAAAAGGGAATAATGAATTAAAGAAATGAAATATTTTTTCGTTGGTCATCGTCATCTTTTATTTAACTATCAACAATTAACGAAAGAATAGTTGTTGTAACAAGAGAAGTATGTTAAGATCTTTAATAGCAAAAACGAGACTTCTAAATTAGAAGCCTCGTTATAACATGGAAATGCTAGTTTATGTTGTATAATTGTGGTAGGGCGAACTGTACATCGACAACTTCTATTTTGGGTTCATAGAATCTGAACTGTAACATAAAGTCACCTTCAGGGGCTGGTAGCCAATTTTTCTTTTGCTTTTTATCTTTAGGAGCTTCAGGTGAGATGTAAATAGTTAATGACCCGTCTTTATTATATTTCAAGTCTTTCATCATACTACCCACTTTATATCTTTTGATGTTGTTTTCTACCATAAAACGATCTTCAGCATCATACATTGTCATTGACCAGAAACCACCAATCTCATAGTTAATAGGCATGTCTGCAGGAAGTGTGATTTTGTAAGCATTTTTACCATTCAACACTTCACCATTATTGTCGTGGTATCTTTTTGGATACATCGCTCTTTCTGGAGAGTTCAGTCCAATACTATTCATATTAATTGCTGATCTTTGCAAATAGTCAGCACCATATTTACCTGCTTTGTATTCCCAATTCCAACCATTTACAGGAGTGCTGCTATACTTAGCTGCATTTACGATCATAGCAAAAGCATCTTTAAATGCAGCTTGTAATGCTTCTCTTTTATGAGGTGCCAAAGTGTTAACACCACCTTTTCCGAAACCAATATATTCGAATTGTTCTGTAATAGGACGATCAGATTCTAGGTAGTTTTCGTTTAATGCTTTTTCAAAACGGTTGTACCAATCTAATCCCATTGGGAAGTTTACTTTTGGAGCACCCGACACTACTTTTGGAGCAGGTTGAACACCACCATTAGGGTAATCAGCTAATGGGAATAATCTAAACTGAGTTTGAAGATCTTGAGCGATTTTTTTATCACTTTCCGATCCGTCTGTTCCTAAACGTCCTGCTAACCAAATATATCTTGTGTTAGAGTAGTATACAGGAAGGTTGTTTGGGTTATCGAATTCTTGTCCTTTTTTGGCTAAGATGAAATATCCACCTTTATCGCCTACAGTGGCATTACAAAGGTCAACCACAGATTCAGTATACATATCTAAAATCTGTTCGATCCAATATCTATTTTTTACTTCTGGTACGAATAATACCAAAGGTTGTTCCTCTAAATCACCCCATCCTTGGATATAATAAGTATCGTTGTTGGGAGTTGTGTAAGAGCGATCTCTATAATCCCATAGTCTTGTAATTGGCCCTAATTGGTTAATAGGTGCCTGACCATTATTCGAAGGGGCATCAACGTTAGTTTGTAACTCTAAAGCTACATCCATCATCACTAAAGCCCAACCATATATAGTGGCTTGCACACCCACATTGTATGTAAAGTTGTATTCGTTTTGCTCTTTTTCGTTTAAAGTGTTTTGTTGAGCAACAGCACTAAAGTTTCCCAAAAGGAAAATACCTAAGATAAATAAGGCAATTTTTGATTGGAGTACGTTCTTTTTCATATCGATTATTATCATCATCAGTAGTTTGTTCTACCAACAATTATATAAACGATACTCGAACGCCTACTTTTTTCCCTTTAAGCTCAGATAAAGTACTCCAAAGCTCTTACTTCTGATATTTTAGAGCGATAGATTTTGGAGTGACTCCAAATTGTTTTTTAAAGGCAAATGAAAACTTAGAAACAGTGGAATAACCAAATTTTCGGGCGATGTCTGTGATTTCGTAGTTTTTGGTAGTTAATAATAATTTAGCGTTTTCCAGTCTTTGTTGTTGATAAAAATTGTGGGTACTAATACCAAACACACTCATAAAGTCCCTTTTTAATTTTGAACTTGAATAGCCATAAACTTCAGCTAATTCGTCTAAGGTAGGTTTTTGATGTTCCAAGTGATTCATCAAATACTCTTTTACTTTAAGAATCTGATCGAAATCTTCGGGATGAAGACTATGCTGAATTGTGTTTTGGGTCACTCGTTCATAAAAAATACCAATACACTCTATCAGTCTAGATAAAATGATACTATTGTTCTTAGGTGATGGAGAGGATAAATCGAGTTTAAAGATATCGGCCAATAATAAATGAACTTCAATTGGAGCGATGGAATACTTTACCCAAAGCTTGGAAGAAGGAAATAACGTTTTTAAGATATTTTTAAATTCTGGGAAAGAATCGGCTATCTGATTTTTATGAAAACGAATGGATACCCACTGGTTTTTTTGATTGGATTTTAACTCTGATTTGAAAGAATAGAAGGATTTATAAGCAATCATTGCCTCTGTGGATACACTATTTTGTTGTATTTGATCTGTTGTGTTTCGACCAATTTGTGCATCATACTCAAAGCGCATGATATAGTAATCATTTTGGTTTTCCTCACTTTCAATAACTAGTTGTACATCCTGTTTTGGCTTACAATAATAGACAGAGATATCCGCTCCATTGATTAGTGAATATAGTTTTATATCTAATTCAAAAGTTTGATTATTAAGCACTAAGGATTCTTTTGAAAGTTCTCCTCCAAGTTGTTGATGTAATTGCTCTAAAAGTGAAAAAGCAGATCCTTCTTTGATTAAAATAGTATCCAAATCGATATCAATTTTTATTAAATGGGTGAATAAATATAGAATTCATTTAAGAGAAAATCATTTTTATGAGGAGTAATCTCTGTAAGAATACAAAAAAGATTACCGTTTTAAGAAAAGAATTACAAAAAATATTATTTACAAAACCTTCATATAGGTTACAAAATCGCAGTATTAAGAAATAAATTATAAAATATTTAAAAATATTTAATCAAAATGTTGCAAAATTAAAATCAAGACTACATATTTGAAGTATGAATCGTTAAGCAGTGTGCCCCCTTCGGGGGGCATCACAGTATTTAGAATTCCTTGCATTGCAGTGGAATTCTTTTGTTAAAGGGGTTTGGTGTTATGCATCAAACCTTTTTTTTTCAGCCAACTTTTTCAACGTTTCAAACCTCAAAAAATCCTTTTCAGTAAATAGTTTAAACGCAAACAAAAAAAGTGGGGTTGGTATATAGGTATTATTATCAATTATCATCAACTACCAAATGAAATTTGCATTAACCGTTTTTACCATCTCACTGCTTTGCTTTTCGTGTGCGAAGGAGGAAGAAAATAGACAAAATAAACCTCAAAAAGTAAAAATCACTAGCATTCACCCGAGTTCAGATCAACTGATGAAGGTGGTGACTGGTACGTCACACCCTAATAAGGAGGTGAACTTATCTTTTAGAGTACAAGGTCCTTTAATCGTTTTTGATGTAGAGGATGGACAATATTTTAGAAAAGGAGAAATCATTGGTCAGATCGACCAAAGAGATTACCTTATAGCATTCAATAACGCAAAAGCGAAGTTGAAGTGGTCGAAACAAGAATTTGATAGAGCCAAACAGCTTATCGACCATCAGAACATTTCACAACAACAATATGATCAGCTGGAAATGAATTACATTACCGCTGAGCACAATTTCAAAAATGCTGAAAATGCATTAAAAGATACCAAATTGGTTGCTCCTTTTAATGGATATGTGAAGAACACTTACACAGAAAAAGGGGAACACTTAAGAGTGTCTCAGAAGGTCGTGACTTTCCAAGATTATTCTAAAGTAAAAGTAAACTGCGTAGTAAACGAGGATATAGCACTACACCCTGGTAAAATATCAAATATTCAAGTAGTTTTTGATGGTAAGAAAGAAGAAGTCTTCCAAGCTAAATTGGTGGAGATTTCTAGAGATACAGAGGGGCTTACAAACGCCTATCCGTGTATCGTTGAGGTGAAAGTAAAAGATCGCAATCTTATTGGAGGTATGACATCAGAAGTATATTTTGATTTGGCAAAGGCTGACAAAAACGATGTGATCGTACCTTCTACTGCGGTAATTAACAAAGCAAATGGTGAACAATTTGTATGGGCGGTTCAGTCCAAAGATCATACATTACATAGATTGAAAGTGAAAGTCAATACTCTATTAAACGACGGACAAATGGAAGTAGAGTTATTGGAAAAAACAGACGCAAACATCATTGTTGCAGCAGGCGGTACCTACCTTTCGGAGGGACAAGAAGTGAGATATACGATAGACGAACCAATGATGACTGCTAAGAACTAAGTATGAATATCACGAAATTTACTTTAGAAAATAAACCGTTCTCATGGTTTGTCTTGCTATTGGTAATTCTTGGAGGTGTAGTTTCTTACGAGAAAGTAGGTAAGCTAGAAGATGCTCCATTTACCATCAAACAAGCCGTAGTGTTAACGACTTATCCTGGTGCGTCTGCAGAAGAGGTAGAACAACAGGTAACAGATAAACTGGAAGAAGCTATCCAAGCAATGGACGGTGTGGATTTCTTGGACTCTGATAGTAGAAATGGGGTATCAAGAATTCTGGTAGTACTTAAAAAGACAATTCCTGGTGATGAAATTCCACAAATGTGGGATATCCTGAGAAGAAAAGTTGGAGACGTTCAAGGTCAGCTTCCTGCGGGGGCATCAATGTCCATAGTAAATGATGATTTTGCCGATGTATTAGGTTTGTTCTATGGCATCTATGGTGAAGGATTTACTTACAGAGAATTAAACGATATCGCAGACGATTATAAAAAAGAATTACTTAAAGTGCCGAATGTGGCCAAAGTAGTGCTTTTTGGTAAGCCTCAAGAAAGTGTCGATATCAAATTGACGTTTGGAAAGATGCACCAATTGGGAGTGTCTTTGGAAGAGGTAGTCAATGCTTTAAATCAACAAAATAAGTTAGTCAACTCTGGCTTTGTCAATACCGATAAACAACGTCTTAGAGTAAAAGTGGCTGGCGACTTTTCTATGGTTGATGAAATTGGACATTTATTCATCACCAATAGAAATGGCAAGCAGATTCAACTGAAAGATGTTGCCGAAATAGAAGAAAGTTACGCTTCTCCTTATACGACAAAAATGAAAATTCAAGGCCAATCGGCAGTGGGTTTTGCTATCTCTGCATCAGCAGGTGCCAATGTTGTAGAAGTGGGGGCAGCAGTAGATAAGAGACTTCAAGAATTAAAAGAGGATTTACCCGCTGGTATTCACCTGAAGAATATTTATAACCAAGGAATCGAGTCTAAAACAGCCAACGATGGTTTTGTATTCAACTTAATTGCTTCTGTTGGTACAGTAGTAATTATCCTTCTGTTCTTTATTGGTTTAAAGAATGGATTGTTGGTAGGATCCGGTTTGGTCTTCTCTATCCTTGGTACCTTGATATTCATGTTGGCATTTGGAATTAACATGGAGAGAGTAAGTTTAGCGGCCTTAATTATTGCTATGGGTATGTTGGTAGATAACGCCATCGTAGTCATAGAATCCATCTTGATGAAAATCAAGCAAGGAATCCCTAAGAAAGAAGCTATTTATCAGTCAGCACAATCGTCGTCATGGCCTTTATTGGGAGCAACAATTATTGCCATTCTAACCTTCCTTCCTATTCGTATTTCTCCGGATGCGACAGGTGAATACTTATCTTCTTTATTCTCCGTTTTGGCCATTTCATTGTTCTTAAGCTGGATTTTTGCCTTAACGCAATCGCCTCTAGCTTGTGATACCTTCTTGAAAGACAATACAGAAAATAGTGGAGAAGAGGTAGATCTTTATGGAGGTAAGTTCTATCAGAAATTTAGAGCTTTCTTAATGTTATCGATCAAACATAAGTTTGTATCCCTAGCGGTGATATTGGGTATTTTCGGTACTTCTTTATTGGTGAGTAAAAACCTGAAAGTAGTCTTTATGCCTGAGTTGGAGAAAAACTTATTTAAGATCAATGCTTTCACTCCAGAAGGATCATTTATCTACTACACAGAAGAACAAGGTGATAAGATATACAATTGGTTGAGCGAACAAGAAGAGGTAAAAGATGTAACGATGACGGTCGGTATGACTCCTCCAAGATACTTCTTGGCATCATCAAGTTATGGTCCGCAAACCAACGTGCTTAGCTTTATCGTAGAGTGCGAAGACTACGAAAATGTAGAGAAAGTATTCTCAAGATTAGAAGATCAGAAATACGACCTTTTCCCAGAGGTTTTTGTTCGACCAGAACTTTATTCGGTAATGTCGCCATTAGATGGTAAAGTCGAAGCAAGATTTATGGGTAAGGATATAGAGGTACTAGACTCATTAAATAATATCGCTTTGGATATTATGAGGGAGTCGAAATTATCTCGTCATGTCCACAGTTCTTGGTTCAATATGTCGCCCGTTTGGGAATTGGAATATGCTGATGCGAAAGCAGCTAAATCAAACATTAGCAGAAAGAACATTGCCGAATCGGTAAGAGTGATGAGCGAAGGTATCACTGTTGGTACTTATAGAGAAGAAAACGAGTTGCTTCCTATCGTTTTAAAAACGAATGAAGGGGAAGTTGCTGATTTTAATAAACTTCAGAACATCAACATTGTAACGGCCAATAATTCGGTGCCATTACAACAAGTGATTAAGAAGATTAATATTGATTACGAATATCCATACATCCAAACTTACAACAGACACCGTGCTATTTCAGCACTATGTGATCCTATTGAAGGAGTAACTACAGGAGAACTACAAAAAGATGTTCAAGCCAAGATTGAAGCTATTGAGTTACCTGAGGGTTATTCTTTCATGTGGGACGCGGAGAAGAAAAATCAAGGAGAAGCAGTGGAAGCGATTGTGACGTTCTTCCCATTGGCTTTCCTTCTGATTATCGCTATTCTGATTGCATTGTTTGGTAATTATAAACAAACCACCATCGTCTTATTATTACTTCCACTATCGTTGATTGGAGTGATCTTCGGTTTGGTTGGTTTAGGTAAAGCCTTCGACTTTATGTCGTTTATCGGTTGGATTGGTCTACTCGGTATGATCATCAAGAATATTATCGTACTACTTGATGAAGTCAACATACAATTGAAACTTGGAGAGACTCAGTTAGAAAGTATCTTGAAAGCGACGATTTCCAGAACACGACCTGTATTAATGGCGGCCATTACGACTATGTTCGGTATGTTCCCATTACTTCCTGATAGTGTCTTTGGTGCCATGTCAGTGACCATTATCTTCGGATTAGGCTTTGCAACCCTACTTACATTGTGGGCAGTACCAGTAATTTATTCCATTTTCTATCAAATTAAAATCAAGAAATAGCTATGAAAAACTTAGGAGTATTGATAGGAGTGATGTGCCTTAGTTTATCATCACTTTATGGACAAATTGCCACGGACCCTTTCCTTCAAGAATACAGAAAGGATGCCGTAAACCACGAACAATTAGTAAAAATGGCCGAAGGAAATGTCGAAATTTCCTATCAACAATATAAAACAACCATTGCCGATATGATGCCAAAGCTTGATGCGAGTGCGGATTATTGGTATGTACAAAATCCTATGACTTTCAGTCTTCCAGACGATGCAAGATTGGGAGAGTTATCAGGTGCTGAATTGGGTGGTTTAGCCAATCATCAATATGGTTTGTACACGAGTGTTACTCAGCCGATTTATCAAGGTGGAGTGTTGAAAGAGCGTAAGCAAAAAGCAGCCGTGGCCAATCAAATTAAAATGGATGAGTTATCGATCACTACTCAAGATGTGATTATGGCAACGGATCTTCAGTATTGGCAGACAGTGGCTCAAAAGGAAGTGGTGAAAGCCATGAAAGACTATGAACACGACTTGATTAGAGTACAAGATTTGGTCTCACAAAAACTATCGTTCGGACAAGCGAATAAAAGTGATGTCTTGATGACGGAAGTGAGAGTGAAACGTGCCCAATTGGCCGTGGTGCAGTCAGAAAATACGTACAAGTTGTTTTTGATGTCTTTGAACAGATTGATCGGAAAAGAGTTCGAAGAAGGTACTGTGGTATCCGATTCTATCTTGATTAATCACCCACAGTATTCTGAATTGCAACATATTACTCGACCAGAATTATTGGTAAAAGAGAAAATGTTACAATTGGAAGAGCACGACAAGAAGATTATTAGTGGTATGTATCGTCCTCAATTATCAGGAGTAGGTACAGCTTCTTACTCTTCTCCAGGTTACAATATGTTGCCAGGTGCAGTTCCTAACGTTCAGGCAGGGTTAATGTTGAATATTCCTATTTATAATGCAGGGAAAAAGACACAATTAAAGACTGCCCAACAAATAAAAATACAGAATGCTTCTTTAGCAGTAGAAAGAGAAAACGAATTGCAACAATTGGAAATCGCTCAGAAACGAGTGGCTTACGAAAACGCAATGAAAGAAACCGAAATAGCGTATTCTTCACTAACAAAAGCAAGAGAGAATGCAGCGGTTCTTGAAGATAGATTTACAAAAGGGATGATCGAAATTCTAGAAGTAATCGATGCTCAGTTATATGTTGAGCAGGCGGTGGTAGAATACATCCAAAGTAAATTAAAGGCACAAATCCAGATGACTTATTATACTAGAGCAATAGGACATCTAACTATCAACTAAAGAACAACTATATTATTAATTGCTATAAACCACCTCTAACTTAGAGGTGGTTTTTTTATACTTTACATTAATGGTAAAGCATGAATATTCTTTACTTTTCGTTCGATTCTCTTATATTTTTCGATGATTAAACGATCTACTCCTAATGATTCGATTTCTTCTTTACCGATTTGAACCAGCGTATCGCCTTCAAAATACAATCGGAAGGTAAATTTGTGTCCTTCCCAAGGGCGATAACTACAATACTCTAAATTTTCGGTATACTGATCTCCAGAAAGACGATAAGTGCCTCCTCCAGAAGCGTAATATTCTGTACTATCTTTTCCTTGATGTACATCGTGATTAAAAAAGGCAAAGTGTTGCTGACTAAACATTTTAATCATTCTGCGATCGCTTAGATCCATAGTTTTTGATTCTTCGTTTTCCACACTCTCCGCAGAAATTAATTCCCATGTACCTTGAATATTGGGTATATTCGATTTTTTAATACACGAGGTAAAGGCAAGAAATATTAGAATACAAATAGTACGTTGCATAAGTGTTAGTGATGATGATTTAATTTCTAATTGAAACTGATTTATTTAATGAAGCTTTAAGTTCACATTTTCTTAGTTTCCATTTCACAAGTACTAATTTGATGTTTAATTGGGGAAATTGCAGTTATTTTCGACTAACAACGCACATATATATTTAAACAGTATTTATCGATTACTGAAAGAAAGCAAACAACAAAAAAAGAGAGACAAACGAATGTCTCTCCTTGAGTGAGTTAAGTTTTTGTATGGTTATGTGAGTTTATCTTAAAGGTTAAAGATTTTAGTGAATTAAGACTGTTTTTCTTTCTTAGACTTTTTTGTTGCTTTGTCTTTTTCAGCCTCTTTTTTCTTTTTATCCTCATTAAAAAGAATTTTTGATCCCCATTCAAGGGTACTTTCGCTCATTGTAAAAGAAGTGCTCATGATAGTAAAATTTATATTCAAGGTTATTAAAATTCTTATTTAATCGTTGACACAAAACTAATTGAAAGTGAATAAAATACCTAATGCAACCGATTGAAATTTGATTTAATAACAATTTTTTTGTTCGATATTAAATTATATTTAACAATCTAATTTAGAATTGAGATAATGGTATTTTAAAAAATATACTCTAATGTATCATCAAATAACGTTTTATACTTTGTTTTTTTGACAAATGACATTTTGACAAAGAATAATGAAATAACATATGCATGCTTGAATTAATTTTTTTTTAACATCAGTTTCTCATCTATTATTTTAGGTTAGTAAGAAAATTACGATAAATTTGTTTTCGCTTATGTTTAAGGTGAGGAGTTGCCTTAGTATTAAATCAATTTTTTATTTCACGAGTCTTTAAGACTCATTGTATATAGTTAACAGAATGAAAGATATTATTACCCAATCGGGTTCGATTTCTTTAGAATTAACGGATGAACTTACAGATGATGTAGTGGATATGTTGGAGGAAACACTTTGGGGCACCGAAGGCGGTCTAAGATATGTACATACAGAAACAAGAGAAAACTTAGAGAGAACCCCTAAAGCTTATTTTCTGAATCTTAGAAGAAATAATTCACTTCTAAGTACAATCACTTTAATTCATAAAAGCACTAAGCTAAACGGGAATCCAATAGAAACATACCATATTCGTTATTTTGCTTTCTTGCCTTCAATGCAAAGTAAAAAGCAGAATGCGAACAAAAAGAAAAAGAAAAATAGCTTTCTAGATCAGCAATTGATCAATTTCTTTAATAACTATAGAATGCCTGAAAGTGCAGAAAATAATACACCACAATGTTTTCATGCTCAGGTAGAAAACGATAACCTTCGATCAAAGATGTTTACGGAAAAGGTGGGTTTTGAAACGGTGGGTCGTATGACTACACTGACTTTCAGCCGTATCACACCAAAGAAAAGTGAGCATTTGGTAAAACTATCAACCAATGAAAAATCTTTGATCACACAAAAGGCAGATGACTTTTATAAAAACTATGCTTTTTATTCTAACGAAACCATTGGCTTAACCGATGATAGCTATGTGCTTAAAGAAGACGGTGAGGTAATCGTTGGAGGACAGGTGTATATCGGAAACTGGAAATTTAAACATCTTCCGGGAGTAGAGGGAGTGATCGCAAAATACATGTTGCCTTATATTCCTTATGCCAATAGGTTATTCAATTTTAAACACCATACTTTTGTAACGGTAGAAGGATTGTTTTGGAAGAAAGGTTACGAACATAAGGTGCAAGACTTTTTATCTTCTGTACTTAAAGTAAAAGGAAAAAATGTAGCCTTTATTTGGATGGATCCAGATTCAGAAGATTACAAAATAGTAAAAGATAAAGTAGATTGGGGAGTGTTGGAACACTTAAACAGTGGATCTAAAACATCAGTGATACTCCGAACGGAAGAAGCTTTGCCTTCTGACTACGAAACGTATCGACCGATGGATAAATACATTTCCGGTTTCTATATTTTATAAATTCATTATTCACCATTGGAAGATTGCTTAGAAGTGATCTTCCAATGTCATTTTATAGCTTCCATTGACTCAGTATGACTTTCAATTTTGATCAATTTAAATCTGTAGAAAAACAGTTTGAAGGTGTAAATCAAGCCACTCTCGATATTTATACAACCGTTCTCCTTACTGTAGGTTTCAGAGGGGAAGCACGCAGTATTGTCGAAGGAATTATTGCACCTTATTTTTCAGATCAGACACGATCAGCACAAAAGAGGTCGGTGCAACAAGCTTGTGAAGAAATGGAAGTTTTGGGAATGATTACCCCTTTTCAGGTACAAAACGGCAAGTATTATCACGCCAATTCTTTAGAACATTTTCTTTTTGCTGTTTACCATTTTTCTAGAAGAAAAGATGCAGTAGTATCAGATTGCCTAAACATTTTGCAATCGACACTCCCTCCTTATGTAGAATCATGGGGTAGGTCTGAGTTTAAATTAGAAAATGCGTTAAGGGATTTCGTCCTTTCTGATGGTCAGCTTCAATATATTTTTACTCAATATTTGAATTTTGATGGGGTGGGTTCAAACTATAAAATGAACCTATTCTTTGGTTATCATACGCTGGTTCAGTTTGGTTATTTCGATACCCAAAGATTCTTTGATTTAGATGCGGACATCAAGAATCGATTGCCATTTATTCTTTTAAAAGAGATTGAAAATGGAGATGCCGATCTAAATCTTATCGAACCTTTAATTCCATCTGTTATTCATGATACTGTTTTACAAACCTATATCAAGGAGTACATATCAGTTTGTCGATTGGATATTGATGCTTCCTCTTTAAAATTATCAGATGACATTGAAGTTGATATCAGCCAACATAAGAGTGAAGCACTCTTCTTATCAAAAAAATATAAAGAAGCTTTAGCCTTATATCTTTATCAGGCAGGGATTAAAGATGCATCAAAAGAAAAAACAAAGAAGAGTTCAAAAGGCTGGTCATTTAATAGTGTAGATAAAGAAGCAACTTTAGGAGTGCTTATCTTGAAGCAACAACCCGACAATATTCAAATCCAAAGAAATAGATACAATTCAACTGCAGCTAAAAAAGAAAACTTCAATACGAAATTAGCTCATATTGTTCTGGATCTACAGATGATCTACAGAAACAATAGTGCAATAGATTGTGAGCACGATCGCTATTCTTTAAAGAATTTAGCCATCGAATTAATCACGAATAGATCCATCAAATTACATCCTTTTATCTTAGCTAATGTCGCTTGGTTATTGGCTAAAGTATTTGGAAAGGAATTCAATTTATCGCCTTTAGATTTTAGTATCATACCAGAACAGGTACTGAAATTCTCTAAATACGGTTATGAATGGTATGCTTCGATTTTAGCCGAGGCACATCAAGCATTAAAGGAAGAAGGTTACGACGATGAGTTCGATCTAGAATACCTAATTAACGATGAATTTGTAAAGATTACCGAGTTTCTATCTGTCTCTGAGGAAGAAGAGTGGGAGGTGGTATTGAAGAAAATCAATACACTTGCGGAAGACTTTAAAAAGAATAAGAAACAAGCCTCAAAAGGAAAATCAGAATCTCGTTTACTTTGGGTAGTGGCCGATCATCAATTGTATGTTCAGCCGATGGAACAAACCAAATTGAAATCAGGCAAATGGTCCAAACCCAAGAAAATCTCTGATCGTAAATTGATGACCAAGCAGATCAAAGGCATGTTGGACATCGATCAGGATATTCTATCTAAAGCAGTAAAAACGTATGGTAGAGGATATGTGGATTATGATGTTTTAGAAGTATGGAAGCTACTTCCTGGCCATCCCAATGTGGTTTTAGAAAGCGATGATAACGTTTCTGTGATTGTCGAAAAACGACCGATGGAACTGCACATCACAGAATATAAAGACACGTATAAATTATTCTTTGATAAAGACGTCAACATCGATTTCCCTGTAAAAAGGGAAACAGCAACTAGGGTGATTTATAACGATGTGGATAAAAACGTCAAGTCATGGTCGGTAAACTTCCCTACCGATGTGATCATTCCGAAATCGGCTAAAGAACAATTAAAAACGGTCGTGGCTTCTTTGGGGCACAGCATCAACGTACATTCACATGTAGAGGAGATCCAAGAGGAGTTACCAGAAGTGATGGCCGATAATACCATACATGCTTTATTATCTCCAAGAGGGAATAATATCCTTTTAGAGATCTTTATGAAGCCTTATAAAACGCATCCACCTTATGTGACTCCAGCAAAAGGAAAGGAAGTTTTAGTCGAAGAAATTGATAGAGAACGTACAAGATGCAAGCGTAATTTAAAGCAGGAAGAAGAAATCATTTCTCAATTCTTTTATCATCGTCCTCATTTGGAAATGACCCACGATGGTCATTTTGCCTGGGAGTTGAGAGATAGAGAAGAGACTTTAAACACCTTACTCGAATTGCAGAAAGGTGATGTTCAACCTGTAGTAGAATGGCCAAAAGGTGCTCGATTTAAACTATTGGGTAATGTATCGGGAAGCAACATCAATATGCAAATCCAAAACAAGAAAAGAGATTGGTTTGCTATTGGTGGAGACGTTCAGATCAACGAGGAAGTGGTGGTTTCATTAACCGATTTAATGAAACAATTCCGCAACGATCCGAACAGTAAATATGTAGAGATCAAAGAAAACGAATTCGTTGCCCTTACCGATAATTTAAGAAAGCAATTGCAAGCCCTCACAAGTATTGGGGTAGAAGATAAATTAGAATTTAGAGTCCACAGAATGGCTTCTTATGGGGTGCTGAATGCTTTATCAAAAGAAGCTTTGGTGAGAGCCGACGATTCTTGGACCACTCTTCAATCCAAAATTGAAGAGACAAACGGTAAAGTCTATCCATTACCAACTACCTTACAAGCCGATTTAAGAGATTATCAACAAGACGGTTATCAATGGTTGTCACGTTTAGCCACTTGGGGTGGAGGCGCTTGTTTGGCCGATGATATGGGTCTGGGTAAAACATTGCAAGGTCTAGCACTAATGCTCGATAAAGCATCAGATGGTCCTTCTTTAGTGATCGCTCCAACTTCTGTAACGTTCAATTGGGTGAGCGAAATCAGAAAGTTTGCACCGACAATCACACCTAAATTATTATCAGCTTCAGCGGATAGAGATCAACTGATAAAGGATGCTAAGGAGTATGATATCATCATTTGTAGTTATGGGTTGCTTCAAACCAACTACAAGAAAATGGTGGAGAAAGACTGGAATATCGTACTACTTGATGAAGCCCAAGCCATCAAAAATAAAACTACGAAGCGTTCTCAAGTAGCCATGCAATTGAATGGTAAAATGAGAGTGATTACTACAGGTACACCTATTGAAAACAACTTGGCCGAACTGTGGAATTTATTTGAATTCATCAACCCAGGCTTACTCGGAAATTGGGAATCGTTCAACAAGAACTTTATACTTAGGATTACCGAGTCAGGTGATGAACACCATGCAAAATCAGCCAAAAAAGTACTTAGAAAACTAATTGCACCATTCATTCTTCGTCGTAAGAAAAGCGAAGTATTGGATGAACTTCCTCCAAAAACTGAATCGGTATTGTCTGTCGATTTCAACGACGATGAACTTACTTTATACGAAGCACATCGACGAACTGCACTAGAGGAAATCGAGGGCATTCTGCAATCCAAAGAGCAAAAAGATGCCACACTTCAAGTATTGGCAGAACTCACAAAACTTCGTCAATTATGCTGTCACCCTCAGCTGATAGATCATACTTGGACGTTGCAAGGAAGTAAAATTAAACTACTATTAGAAACCCTCCACGAACTAAAGAAGGGCGGACATAGAGCCCTCATTTTTAGTCAGTTTGTTGGCTTCTTACAACTGATAAAAAATGCCATCGAAGACGAGGGTTTTACCTATCAATATTTAGACGGATCGACACCACTTAAGAAAAGAGAAAAAGGCATCTCCGACTTCCAAAAAGGTTTAGGCGATGTTTACCTCATTTCACTTAAAGCCGGAGGCACAGGTCTAAACCTCACTGCAGCCGATTATGTGATCCATATGGACCCATGGTGGAACCCAGCAGTAGAAGATCAAGCCACCGACAGAGCCCACCGTATTGGTCAAGACCGACCAGTGACTGTTTACCGCATGATCACCAAAAACACCATCGAAGAAAAGATGATCGCCCTCCACTCCGACAAAAGAGAACTCGCCGACGATCTACTATCGGGAACGTCGAAAGCGTCGAAGCTGAATACGCAGGAGTTATTGAAGCTGTTGCAGGCGAATGAGACGTTGTTGAAACCGTAGAATTTAGGTAATGGGGAATAACTAATAACTAATAATTTTATTTCTTAATTTGAGTTAGGAGTTAGGAGTTAGGAGTTAGGAGTTAGGAGTTAGGAGTTAGGAGTTAGGGGGACACTGGCGCTGATGTTAAGCGCAGCGTCATCAGTGCCCACTAACGTTAGAGATCTCCCGATCTCGTGTTCTTTTGTGCTAATAGTCCGCTCCTCAAACGCGAGCACTAGTCCGAAGACTAACGCTAGAAATCGCTCTTCACTTTTCCCTCTTCACTCTTCACTACTTCCCCCCCCCTCACATTTCACGTTTTTCATTTTTAACTTTTCATTTTTAATTTCTTCCCTAAAACATTTTCCTTAAACAAAACAACCCCAAAGTCAGTTATCTGTTTTTCAACCATTAACCCCAACCTTCCATGAAAACGCTATCGCTCATTACACTCGTTTTACTACTTTTCTCGTGTTCTACCTCCAAAACTGTACTCGTCATTCCCGCCCAGCAGACGCTTGATTATGATATTTCGAATTATGATATGTATTCCTGCACAGTCGACAATCTGAGTGGGGAAGAACTAGGCGTTCAGGTGATGAACAAATTTTCTGGGGAGAACATCAGAGGATTTGGGTTAAATGCTCACCGGAAAGAAATTGTTCTTGTCGAGAAAGAAGGGGTTTTACATTTAAGTAATTCATCTGATAAGCCAATGAGGGTGAGGATTTCTACTCAAGAAACTACTCGAGAGGCAGTGGCTATGAAAGAGCCTTTTGTCACCTTCACTTTGAGAAACAACACGTCTAAATCTATTCCTTTGATTATTCCAGGGGTGATGAATCCCAATTTATCTCCTTTTTCGAATAGTGGTGTCGATTTAAAAATCGGACAAGAAATTTTATTCAAGGAAAAAGGGAAAACTTACCAATTGTTGGTAGTGGATAATACCATAGAAAAGAATTCTAAATTGGATGTTGCCCAATTAATCAAGACAAGAAAGACAGAATTAGGGTTATAATCAAATAGGTTATATATTGACGAAATAACCATATAAGTTATATTTCAAATTTATAACTTATATGGTTATTTTTTGTGATTCATACAATCCTTATTCCTATAAAATTTCACCAATATAACTTAATAGGTTATAATTTTATTTAATAACTTATTTGGTTATATATTTTGATTATAACTCCTAAGGTTATATTTTTAGTCATGATTGCAATATTAACAGCAGACATTGTTTCTTCAACAAAGACAAGAGACAACGATCTTTGGTCGTCTTGTATTGAGGAGGTCATGAACCTTCCATTTTTTGAGGATATTCGTTGGGATATATTTCGTGGCGATAGTTTTCAGATCGAATTAACAGACCCGAGTAAAAGTCTTTATTTAGCGGTTCTTTTGAGGGTATTTATTAACGCCAAGAAGGAACTTTACGATTTAAAGATTGATGTTCGTATAAGTATAGGAATTGGGAAAGAAGGGTTCGAAGGAGATAATGTGATGAGTTCCGATGGACAAGCCTATAAATTGTCAGGTAGGAATTTTGATAAATTTCATCAATCTCAAAGGCGACTTTCGATAGCGACTACTTGGGATTATGACCTTATTGGTTTCCAAGAATCCGTTCAACTCATCGAACATTTGATATCCAATTGGTCATTTAGTAGTTTTACAGTAGCAAAACACTACCTTTTAGGAGTAACAAAACAAAAAGAATTGGCAGAACTAGTCGGCGTTTCTCAGCCAGCAATCCATAAAAGAATACAGAAAGATAACTTGGAAGGCTTGGTGAATTACCTCAATTGGTTCTCTCAGAAAATAATTCTTCTTATCAACTAACTTATGAATATCCTCTTTTTTAAGCTCTTATTCGCACATTTTTTAGCAGACTTCATTTTTCAAACAGAGAAGATGGCTAAAGAAAAGGCAGAAACGTATTTCTCCCAAGCGTATTGGAATCATATTCTAATACATGGGGTTTGTTATACAGCCGTTTTTGCACATCAGTTTATGGTGGTGGAAGAAAGTGGGGCAGGGAAAGTGTTTTTTTCGACAATTTTACTGACATCCCTTCATGCTATTATTGATTTAATCAAGACGTTTGCATCAAAAAGATGGGAGAAATACAATACCTTATTTTTCTTTCTGGATCAAGCACTTCATATCATCACTTTAGGTTTCATCTCCTACAAACTCAATTATACAGCCATATTAAAAGACTTGTATGCTATTGAACTCCCATGGAATATTCTAGCGGCTTATCTTTTTGTGACCGTTCCCGTGGGAATTATCATGAAAGTATTATTGAAAAGATGGACTCCTCAGAGCTCGCAGATCATTCAAGATGCTTACGATAATACGATGGAAGTGGAGATTGATCTCAAAGAAAATGATCCCAAAAGATTAGAGAAGAAGTTTAAATTTCAGAAGAATACCAAGTTCCAAAACGATCGTTCGGTCTATGCTTCATTGGTCGATGCGGGGCAGTGGATCGGAATTTTAGAACGTATCTTGATTCTTACTTTTGTATTGAATGGCGATCTACGATCGATTGGCTTTTTATTGACAGCGAAGTCAGTTTTTCGTTTTGGAGATTTAAAAGGAGGAAAAGATCGTCAGATGACGGAATATATATTGATTGGGACATTAATCAGTTTCTCCTTGGCGATTTTCACAGGTCTATTATGTTTGGGCGGAGATGCTTTAAAAGTATTCCAAGACTAATTGATGGAATACTCATCATATGTTTTCCACCAATCTTTCGCCATTTTTTGCGTCCACGGATATTGATTTTGAAGTTGCTCCAATAAATCAATGAAATCGTCAATATGTTGCACCCTTTTCTCAGGATCAAATCGGATACACTCTAAAAGCATGTCTTTTAATTCTTGTGGAACATCCTCACGGTCAATTAACTTGTCTCTAAAGTTACCTTGGATAGTTTCTTCTCCAGACATCACTTTTTGAGAAACTAATTCCACCAAAAAGCGACCACTCAATAGATATAAACCTAAGGCGCCAATAGAATAAATATCGACTCTATGGTCGTTATTGTAAGGATCTCTCATACGTTCTGGAGCCATAAACATAGGTGTACCTCCAATTTTATGAAGCTGAGTGTTTTCCTGACTTTCCAAGTCTTTTACCAAACCAAAATCCAATAATTTTACTTGGTCAAATGCCCCTCCTTGTTGAGAAAGCATAATATTTAACGGTTTAATATCTCTATGAACCAAATGATTCTGATGTGCTTCTCTCAAACTGTAACACACCATTCTTAAGATATAAACGATACGTTCAATAGGTAATTTTTTCTCGATCTCAAGGATCTTAGATAAAGTGATGCCATTAATGTATTCCATCACATAGTAGAATTGTCCTTGAGGTGATCGTCCAAAATCATATACTTTAATGGTATTTGGATGTTTTAGAGAAGAGGTGATTTTAACTTCTTTCTCAAAACGTTGAATACTGTCTTCTGAGCTTCCTTGTTTTAATAATTTGATCGCCACAGGCATCTTCAATAAACTGTGTTCAGCCTTGTAAACCTCACCAAACCCACCTTCACCAATTTTATCAATTAAGTGATATTGACCCATTTCACCCAATTTCTTGATGCGTTTGTTATACTGTAACAAGGTAATGTTGGAGTGATAAAGTAAGAATAGAGACACACAGATGATCACATATAGAATACCTAATAGGAAATCTATTTTTGGAAGAATGCTCATCGCTTCTTCCTCATCCACCTCTGAGATAATTCCGATATTCAATTGAGGAAGGTATTCGTATGCTCCAATTACTTTTACCCCTCGATAGTCATTATAAACCTCAGGGATTTTTCCAGAAACAGGACCATCTTCATATAAATGTGTACCTAATGCTTTTGCTGCTTTTGTCAACTGGCGTTCCATTTTATTTTGAACAGGGATACCACCTTCCATCAAGTTGGCTCCAGGGTCTTCAACGAATAGATAATATATTGCAGTTGGACGTTCAAGGGTATCCAATTGATAAGGTTCTTTTATCTCCTCTAAAAAGCGACTCTCAGAAGCCATTCGCCCTTCTCCGTCTATAGCATATGTTTTAGATGATTTTCCATAATGACTGTATTTGAAGATATCCGTAAACCCTTCTTGTGCTACAATAGCAAAGAAAAGGAAAGCAGAAATTTTACCTTCATCATCATAAATTGGTGTCATAAAACCACAATCCGACTCTTCATAAAAGACAATACCATCATAAATGAGGTTGTTATGATGCATAGGAGGGAAGAAAATGGTTTCACCATCCGTCAGTCTTAAATAATAATCGTAGAAGGCTTTACTTAATCGAATATTGTTCGATTCTGCTAAAGTAGAATCAGTAGCTAAATAGGTGTTTAATAAAATTCTTGGCGATTGAGCATCCAATATGCCTAAATCTCCAGAATTGAGAATTCTTGTAATTTCTTTTAATCGATTGGAATAGGGTTGAAGGAGTTTATTTTTCTCCTTAGTCGTGAGATCTAGGTTATCGATGCTATCTACTGTTACAGCCAATCGTTTTATTATTTTAGCAGAGGCATAACGTTGTATGGTTTCTTTTTTATGATTCACCCAATCGTTCAATATCAGTTTATTCGATTGGATGAGCGCAAATCTTTCTTCTAAAACGTCGTTAAAAATACTGTTATACACTTGCTTTCTGATGAAGAACCCTAAGAAAAGAAGTCCAATCATCAAAGTGAAAATAACGATAAGTCGACTGCCTTTTTTAGATAAAAGTTTAGAGCGAAGAGTAGAGAAAAATCCCGAGCTGCTCTCTACAGATAATATATTAAAGTTGGGATTAGTTTTGGGCTTGCTTTTTACTTTTTTTGCAGGCATTACCGTAAACTCACTATACAACGATAAGACTTCATCCTTTAACGAATGATCGTCCCCGCATAGTTCATCTATGTGCTTTAAAGCCTCTTCTTTAGGTAAGTCCATGATCTTACCTAAGATTTCAGTAGCCCTTTCGTGTAAATTGTTCCCTTCTCCCACTCTAATGTCTGTGTATGATGGTATTAATTAGTTATGAAAAGTTTATTGTTCGGTCTTCATAAACTTCTTCAACCAAGCTTTGGCTACTTTCCAATCTACTTCAATGGTTTTGATGGAAACCCCTAATTCATCGGCAATTTCCTGCATTTTTAAGCCACCAAAGAACTTTAGTTCTACAACTTGTGCTTGTCTAGGGTGAACTTTTTCCAAATGTTCCAAACCCTCGTGGATATCCAAAACCATCCCTTCTTTTTCAGGAGTGAAAGCAATACCTTCTTCTAGTTCCAAATTATGTACGCCGCCCCCTCTTTTCTGAGCATTTTTCGTTCTTGCATGATGCACTAAAATACGACGAATAGCTTGTGCACCCACAGCAAAGAAATGTGTTCTACCTTGCCAGTTGATTTGATCTTGATCAACCAGATTCATATAGGCTTCATTGACCAAAAGCGTAGGTTGTAAGGTATGATCACTTCTTTCTCTACGAAAAAGCTTTTCAGCTATTTCATGGAGGTTATCATATACTAAGGGATATAGCTTTTCCTTAGCCTGAGAAAATTCAATTTGATTCAGTAACTGAGATATTTCTTTCTTATCCATTTTGATGAAGTTTGTTTAAATCTAAATGATTTCAAATTATTACCCAAAGAATTATACAACCTTAATAGGGGAATCGATCAATAAAAACCCTATTAAAGAAAAAAGATGATAGAAAAATTTTATAAAAGAGGTGAAAATCACGAGCATCATAACGAAGATGCGATGTTTACTACTTCATTATCAAAACACATTTCATTAATTGCGGTAATGGATGGATGTTCGACAGGAGAGGAGAGTCATTTCGCTTCTGCACTATTTTCAAAACTATTAAAGAAGATTGCTAAAAATCTTCCCGATCAGACCGATATACATGGAGAAGAATTATTGAAATCATATAGTCTGTTTAGTTTAGGAATGCATATTACGCGTTCATTTTTTGTGCAATTACAAAATGTACAACAGCACTTAGATTTATCTTATTCAGAATTGGCTTCCACTCTTATCGTAGCTATAATTAATACACGTACAAAACAAATATGGTATTTAATGGCTGGGGACGGATGTATTATCACGGATAATAAAATTGAAGAATTCGATCAGAATAATTATCCTAATTTTATTTGCTATCATCTAGGTGATTCCTATAAAGATTGGGTTAAGGATCAAGTGATCATTCAGGAAACTTATTTTAAAGAGTCTTTTGGGATAGCGACTGATGGTTTATTGAAGTGTACCTCCAAAGAGGAAGAAATAACTGAAATTTTAAAAGAGGAAAATTGGCAAGACCGTTTAAATTTATTAGAATTTTCTGATGATGTCAGCTTTTTTAAATTTACTAAAAAAGAGGAGCTAATTAGTGTATAATTTACAAATTTCATAAACCAATGAAAAGATTGATGTAGCCCATTTAAAATCACTGATAAATATCATGGTAATCAAGTGATATTGATTGATATTCTATTTTTTGCTTGTTAGACATATTGCCAATGAAAACGAAAGAGTTAAACCTAATCAATGGAATAAATTTCTCTTTTATTACTAAATATCGGTCAATAATCTAACTAACAAAATGAGACAATTAAATAATGGTTTGTTCGGAACCATCATATTCAGTATTCTGGGGTTGCTATTAATTCCACTTTTATTAATGCCATTGTTGAATCAAAAAAACGAACAAGGCGAAAAGAAACGAGATTTACAAAAGGAGATTTCAATCTCTAGAAAATAAAATTAAGGCTATTTTAGATCAAATAAAATGGCCTTTTTTTGTGTCAAATAAGAGTATTTTAAAAAATCTATTTATTTCGTATTAAACTTTAAATTGATAATTTTTTTATCCACTCTTATATTGTTATCTTTCGAGAGATAAACTATTATTTTTTTAATAGGTTTCAGATTTTTTACTGAACCAGTATTGAATAAAAGCAACAGAATGTTCTTAAAGATTAACTACATACTTCTTCTTTTATCTATTTTTTGTGGCTCTTTATCAGCCAAAAATGCGAATAACCCAACTAATATTAGTGTTGATGTCGATTATTATGTGGATGAAAAGCATGAAGTGGATATATCAAGTATAGAATTAACCAAATTTCATAACCATACAGATGATGTTCTAAACTTCGGAAATAACAAAGCGACCATTTGGTGTAGGTTTAAACTAGAAGATTTTAGACAAAATCAAGTATTACATCTTAAAACAGCATTAATCGAAAATGCTGAATTGTATATTCCAGTAGGTAAAATCGATTTTGATACTAAAGAAGCAGGATATAAAAAGTCCTTTTCATCATTAGAGTATCAAATTCCGAATATATATTTCAATATTCCTGACAATTTTAATTCGGATAGATACTTCTATTTAAAGATTGATGCCACTTATTTACAATTTTGGACGTATGTAGGGACTTCATCAAACTACTTGGAATACATTTACAGAACATCTATTGCAGATGGTATCTATTATGGTATTATCATCATAATGATGTTGTATAACCTCATTATCTATTTAACAGCAAGAGATAAAAACTACCTGTATTATGTGTTATATGTGTTAGCCACAGGTTTAATGGTAGCCCACTTCCAAGGGCATGATGCCCACCTTTGGGGAGAACTGAAATTTATAGCTGATAGAGGACCAATGTGGCCTGCAATAGGGGGCTTCTTCTCGGTACTTTTTGCCTATAACTTCTTGAAAATAAAATCGTCTTTCCCGATTTTTAATAAAGTCTTTTACTTTTTATTTGCCCTTTGGGGAGGTAGTATAATTAGTGTTCTTTTAGGCTTCAACCTGGTAAGTTCACTGATGAATCAGACATCAGGATTACTTTGTATCATTACGTTTACTTATACTAGTATTCAATTGATGAGTAAGGGAATGAAGTCAGCTAAGCTATTCTTATTGGCTTGGGGATTTTATATGACAGCATCCGTTTACTTTGTATTATGTGGTGCCAATATCTTCGAATATACTCTATTAACTGATTATGCTTGGCAAATTGGGTCGACACTAGAAATGTTGACTTTATCTTTTGCCGTTGGTCAGAAGATAAATGATTTAAAGAAAGAAAAAGAAAATATTTTATTGGATCAGAATAAGGTATTAGAATTTAAAGTAAACGAAAGAACTGAGGAGCTGAAGTCTTCCAATGAAGAGTTGAACACGATGATCGAGCAAGTTTATGAACAGCACAGTATCATCAAAAAGAAAAACTCAGACCTGAATGCTTCTATTTCTTATGCCAAAAGAATTCAAAATTCGATGTTGCCAACTGCTGACGATATCAACAAACATGTAAAAGATCATTTTGTGATATACAATCCTAAGGATGTAGTTTCTGGCGATATTTATTGGTTTACCCATTTTAAAGGAATGAACTTTATTGCTGCCATAGATTGTACAGGACATGGTGTTCCAGGTGCTTTTGTATCTATGATGGCTGTTAATATAATAAGAGAGGTAATTACTCTAAAATACCTTTCAGATCCTGCCGATATTCTTGAAGCAATGAACAAAGAAGTGGAAACTATCTTAAATCAAGAATCATCGAAAAGCCGTGAGGGGATGGACATGAGTATTTGCATGTGGGCAGATGGAGGCGTTAAACTACATTATGCTGGGGCTAAAAACCCACTATATATTGCTAGAGATAATGGAATAATTGATGTGATTCCAGGAAATAAAAGAGCGATCGGAGGTGAGTTTGGTATTCGTAAAAAAGGAGATCCATTTATCACTCACGAAGTCGAAATAACTGATGATATCAAGAGTTTCTATATCATGTCTGATGGTATTCAAGATCAATTTGGAGGACCGAATGACAAGAAATTTACAAGAAAGAGATTACAGAATGTCATAAAAATGAGTGCCCATCATCGTTTGACTAATCAAAAAACAATTTTAGAAAAAGAGCTTAAAAACTGGCAAGGAGAACAACATCAAATTGACGATCAACTTTTAATTGGTTTCTTGCCGTAACCTAATTTAAATGAGAAAATACGCTGACTTACATATACATTTAGCACTAAAACATTTAGTCGATAAGGGGTTAGAAGGTAGAAAGAATATTTGGGATAGAATTGTTTATAATCCTGATATTCATAAGCCTGAAAGAGCTGCTTCGGATCAATATGATCAATCAGATCTAACCTCTTTAGTAGAGAACAATGTCAAGATTGCCGTAGTTGCACTTCATCCTGTGGAGATTGTAGCTACCAAATCTTGGAAAAATAGATTAATCGCGAAAATATTTTTCGGATTTGAAGTGGACCGCTTAAAAAAATGGTCAAAAAACGGGGTCAATGCTTTTACTATATTGAATAGAGAATTAGCAGTGATTACGCAAGAGGAAGGAGAAATTAATACAAAAAAGACCTTACAAAACATTCAAAAGAATGGGGATTTTGAGGCTAAAATTGCGGTTGATAGGGAAGATTTTGATAATGAGGAGATCACAAAAATTGTATTAAGTATTGAAGGAGCACACGCATTAACTGATTTGCCATACAATACAGAAGGAGAGAAACTTAAGCAGGAAGTACTAAAGAATTTACGTTTCCTACAATTCGAAAGAAATCTTCCAATTTTCTCTCTAACGCTGTGTCATTTTGCAAACAACAGAATGGTAAAACAATCTTGGGCTTTGCCACTACCTGGGATTACTAAACTTATTCCAATACCAGTAAAACGGGAATTAGATGCACCAGATTTCACTTTTAATGATATTGGATTAGCTGTTTTAGATCAATGTTTAAATCAGCCAAAAGAACATCGAATTTTAATCGATTTGAAACATACACATGTTGATGCAAGAAAAGAGTTCTATGAAAAGCATATTAGAAATACTGATGGTAGCTTTAAAGCACCAATTCTAGCATCACATTGTGGCGTAAGTGGTATGTCTGACTTTGCATCTGCTGCTGCTGTAAAAAATGTAAAAAGAGAAGGAAAGAAAAAGAAATATCAACGATTTAATCCTTGGGCAATTAATTTCTGTGATGAAGAATTAAAGATCATCATGGAATCTGAAGGTTTGTTTGGTGTTTCTTTGGATCAAAGAATACTTGGAGCTGCCAACGATGAATATTATCGTGCAGTTAGAGATCATCTCAAGGAACAATATGGGAAGTCGAAATGGGATGATTTTTATGACAAAGATAGGATGGGACGAATCCATGCTGCTATGTTTTTAGATAATCTATTGTACACTGTACATAAAATGGGTGATGAAAAAGCATGGTCATGCGTTTGTATAGGTTCCGATTTTGACGGAATTATCGATCCTATAGATTGTTGTCCAACCGTAAAATACTTCCCTGAATTTGAAGAATTATTATTTAAAGAATTTAATCACTTAAGATTTAGAAATGAAGAAGATATTTTTATACCAAAAGATAAAACTTTAGAGACTGTTTTAAGAGATGTTTTTTATAACAACATCAATAATTTTATGAAGAAAAATATTCATTGGTACGCAATGGATAAGGTAGAATTATCCGTATAAATGTGAATATTTATTAATTTCACGTTATTCATTTCTCTTCTAACTCTTCATGATCTATTTTTGTTACTTACCCAAGTAGAGTTGCTGTAGTACATATTATCTCAATCTTCGGTAATTAACATTTTTTCTCTTTTTGAAAATTAGTTCAATTTTTAAAATGAAATACAATGTTTAAAATTTCACTATTAAGCGAACTTTTACCCTTATTAAAATGAAAAACTTTATTCTAACCCTTGCTTTTATTTGTTTGTTTTCAACAATCTATGCTCATACAGGAGAGGGACAAAAACTGTCACACGACGCTTTAAGTAAATTGAATGGATCTGTAGCAGAAGGTAAAGCTGCTATTGAACTGTTGAATGAATACTTAAAGGTGAATCAGGAAAACGATGTCGATTATTTGTATAATCCAGATAATGGAGAATTGGTTTTATACCTAAACTCTGGCGTAGAAAAAGTAGAAGTTAAAAGTTTCCACATTACTTCTCATGTAACGAATCTTGATTTTATGGTTAATGATAAGATTCTATTACACGTGAGTTATTACAAGGATTCTGGTAAAATACTTCTTACAAGATCAATGCAATACAGCGAATTTTGGCAAGAATCTATTCCTGTCATTACAGAATTATAATGACTTAGAAAAAGGTTGTCACATGAGTATGAGACAACCTTTTTTGTTTATTTAGAAATGGCTTTCGTAAAAGTGGTAGTTAATCTTTTATTTATCACTTGATGAGGCATGGCAGATGTGTCATAATGTAATTTGGCAAAAGCCTCTATGTCATTAAATGCAATATGTATTTTTTGATCTTCTGCTTCATAGACCAATATTTTTTGGCAAAAAGCATCCAATCCTAATTTAGGGAACTTGTTCATTGCCTTACCTCCTGGTGCAGGTCCACCAAACAATAACAAACCACTTTTTGGTAGTGCTACGCCATATTCCTCTGCTTCTTTCTTGTAATCAATATCAGAAAACCAACGGGTATCGCCTTGTGAAAGGATAGCCTTTTTTAATCGGGCAATGGTTTCATCATAGTTGTAATCAGATGTAATATCTATGATACCGTAATGCTTGGTCAGACCTTCTGTATTTACTTTAGAAATATCTTCTTTTGGTAAATGTTTAATGGCTTTTTTATAATCATGCTCTAGAGTATTTAATGCATGATGATCAATTGAATATCTTTTTTGTAAATAGCTTTTATCGGCATAGGCAACAGTTGGATGATTCGCCTCCGGTTCAGCGTAAACTAGTACTCGATAGGGTAAATCTAAACCAATAAGTATGTCTTCAGAAAGCAATTGACTATTCACTTTTGGATTGGAAAAGATATTCACAATAGAAGGAGGCATCTTTACTCCTTGTTCTTGTGCCAATCTTGAATGGTCGATGATCACAATTTGTTTAAAGTCTTTGGTATTTTCTTTTACTGCTATAGTGAAATCGTCTACAGAATTTTGAATATCTGAGTTTATCAAAATAAAACTTGATAAGAAACCTAGTAAAAGTAGACCGGTAAGAATATTAAATTTTTTCATTTCTTTTTGATTGTTGATACACCCTTCTCAACGCAATCATTCCGGAATCAGTTTCGAAATCCGATTTTTCTTAACATAGATCAATTTTTTGTACAATTAGACGAGCTATTAAAAAGACAATTGACATCTATTCAAATAGGACTTATACCAGGAAATTTAGAAATAAGTGTATATTTTCTTTTGAGATACTATTAAAAAAAGATACATATAACTGTTTAATAGATATATGTTTAGATTAAACATTTTGTGTATACAACTATTGTAGTGAATAAAGTTGAGGGTGTGGTTAATGTTATAGTATTTTGATGAATTGTATAATTTAAAGGAGCAATCCTTGTCATATAAAAAGACTAAGCAACTTTTTTCGTATCTTGTAAGTTGCCTATTCATGATTACGAAAATGACAAGATCTATATTTTTTATATTACTATTATTTACGACATATAGTTTCTCTCAAACAATAACTCCAAAAAGGAATAGTTGTTTAACAAAAAGTATAAATTCTCCATATTATAATGATGTGACTCACCCTGGAGATGAAGCTTTTGAAGCTAAAATGCGTCTGCTTACTAGTGAATACAATAACGCTAGAATAAAAGAAGATGTTATACAAATTCCTGTGGTCGTTCATGTGATTCACAACGGAACCGATGTCGGTGTGGGTGCTAATATTGCAAATGCCCAAATTTTATCTCAAATCAGAATTTTAAACGAAGATTTTCGAAGAACCGAAAATACGCCTGGTTTTAATGATCATCAAGCGGGAGCGGACACGAAAATCGAGTTTGTAATGGCTTTAAGAGATGAAGGCGAAAACATTTTAACAGAGCCTGGTGTAGACCGTGTATTCATCGAAGAAGATTTTTTTACAGCAGATGATTTTCAGATGTCTGTAAAGCCTCATACAATTTGGGATCCGACAAAGTATTTAAATATATGGACTTGTACTTTTGGTGGGGTAAATTCAGATCTTTTGGGGTATGCTCAGTTTCCAAATGTGCCCTCAGGAGTGGATGGTTTAGATGGCTTGAACGCTATGGGAGGTATGGCTTCAACTGATGGTGTGGTGATTGGTTATCAATTTTTTGGTGATACACTTAACGTTCATGCTCCTTATGATAAAGGAAGGACAACAACCCATGAAATTGGTCATTGGTTAGGTTTAATTCATATTTGGGGTGATGGAGATTGCGATGTGGACGATTATTGTGATGATACTCCAAATCAAGACGGACCTAATCAGGTGTGTATGACAAGAAATAGTTGTATTGATACAGAGAATGATCAAAATGATATGATCGAGAATTACATGGACTATACGCCAGATGATTGTATGAATATTTTTACTCAGGATCAGAAAACTAGAATGCGTATAGTGCTTAATAATTCAATTCGTAGAAAGGAGTTATTACTTTCTGAAAAGCATATTCCTTTAAGTGTTCCACATGCTCATTTTGTTGCCGACTCGACTTCTTTAGACGTCAACACATACATTACGTTTACAGATTCAACAAGAAATAGTCCTCGAGAATGGTCATGGGTTTTTGAAGGTGGTTCACCTTCCACTTCATCGGCACAACACCCTAGAGTGCAGTATAGAGAATATGGTGAGTTTGATGTAACTCTAATCGCCAGTAACGATGTTGGAGCAGATACACTTTACTTAGCAAATCATATTAGTGTAGCCAGAGTAACTTCATTGGAAGACGATTTATTGGAAATATCAACTTATCCCAATCCAACCTTCCACTCGGTTAAATTAAATTTTGCTCATCCTTTTAAAAATATTGAAGTGGATGTTTTTAATTTAAAAGGAGCACACATGGATCATATCGAAAGCGATTATCAAGAATTAATTGTTGATATGCACCAATATCCTAAAGGATTGTATTTAATTAAAGTGAATTTAGGAGGGAATCAGAAAGTCGTAAGAGTGATGAAGCAATAAAAAAAGCGATCACAAAATCGGATAAACCTCTTTTGTAACCACTTTTGAATGTACAATTGCATCACAAATTTATTGATTTGTATACAGATAACAAATAGGAATGGCCATCAAAAAGCGGTTATTTTTTATGATTGTGGAAATTTTTGAATCTTTTTAAATGTAATCTCCTCATTTCTAAAGCAATTATAAGAAATGTATTTTTTTCTTAATACTTAAAAAAAATGCATCATTTCGTAAAATCTCACGTATAAATAGATATAACAATAAAGAAGGAGGTGGAAGATGTCTATACAAGCAAAATCATTAAGGATAATGAAAGCTTTACCTCAGAATAAAAAAGTATTGCTTGAAGATGTTTTGAAGGAATTACAAATCGAAACAAGCCATACTGAACTGAGTTGTATCGCAAATAGTTTACAAAGAAACGGTCTGGTGAATTTAGAAACTGATGACCAAAAAATATTAGTTGGATTAACCGACGAAGGAAAAGAAATAATTCTAAATATTTAACGATTCTTAGAATACAAGGTAGCCAAAGTGCTACCTTTCTTTTTGTCCAAAATTTAACAGACATAAACACCAATACAGTATTTTTTTTTAGATATTTACTAGATGAACTTCGAAGAAATTAAGATCAGTTCGAAAGAAGAAAGAGATCAATTTATCGAGCTTATCATAGCAGATAATCTAATTGATGACCTGTACGAAAGCATTAAGAAATTTGATAACCCTCATGGTAATCGTTTAGCATGGGTGGTGAGTACTATATCTGATAAAAATGATCAAATACTTTCTAAATATGTGGATGATTTAATTACTTGGTTACCCGGTATAAAAACTCAAGGTATAAAAAGATCACTTTTAAGAGGTTTGGTTCACTGTCCATTATCAATTGATAAAGAAGGAGAGTGGGTGGAATTTCTTTTTGATATTTTATCATCCTCTGAAACTGATATTGCTGTTAAGGTGCACAGTATGGAATTACTTTCGAGGTATTGTGAAAAATACCCTGAATTATCACAAGAACTGATCATAATTTTAGAAGATGCTTTACCTTATTATTCGGCAGCTGGAAAAGTGCGAGCAAAAAGAATATTAAAAAAGTTCAGTAACTAAAAGAAACTGATAAAAAATAAGATAAGTTGGGGTGTAAAGTTAAAGTATTGTGTAATCGAAATCGTATTTAAATCTGTATGAATCACCAGAAAAAGTGTTGAAATCTAAAATTATAATAGATTAGAAATAATCGTCTTATACAATTAGAAAAGTTTAAGTATAGAGGGGGTAGAACTTCCTTAAATACTTTTTTATTATATGAGATGTTCTAGATTTAAGCACTTGTTTAGAGGTGAAGAGAATTGATTTAATGTTTTGATTATCAGTGTTTAAGTTGTTTAGTTTGCTTCTGCAGTTTGATAAATAGTATAAACTAATCAGACAAAGAAATAAACATAAACCGCGGAGAAAAACCTTTGATTTGAAAATTTATAAAAAACGATTTTGGCAAATTTGCCGTTTTCGAAAAATCATTTGATCAAGTTTAACTTGATACACAATAATTTAAAATGTGTTTCAATTTTGACCAATTAAACTAAAATATAGTTTTTAAGATATATATTGATATGAATTCTGAGCCAACAAAATATAGTAAGTCACTAATAAAGACCCTTGAAAATAAATTAAAAGTAGGAAACCTTAGATCGATTCATTTAAATGCAACCGTTGGAAGATCTAGAAATCGCCTAGATGTTAAACAATTAGATGTATTAGAAGAAGGATTATCTAATCAGTTTCTTCAGCAATTAACCTCCTCTCAGAAATTTAGTTTTAATTTTGGTTCCTCATTTCAGGAGATTTACCTCTACGATGATGAAGTAGCACA
Source organism: Flammeovirga sp. MY04 (assembly GCF_001682195.2). Classification (NCBI taxonomy): domain Bacteria; kingdom Pseudomonadati; phylum Bacteroidota; class Cytophagia; order Cytophagales; family Flammeovirgaceae; genus Flammeovirga; species Flammeovirga sp. MY04. Next base: position 1,622,382 of record NZ_CP003561.2, on the reverse strand, counting down.
GCAATGTTCCACTTTATTTAAAAAGCTAAAAAATATACATATTGATATCAATAACGATATACAGAACCACGGGGTCAATAGTTTTGGATTCGGTTACCCAATGCTAGTGTTTCGTAATCCTAATAATAGTAAGCAATTAGCCTATGCACCTCTTTTTATTTGGCATTTAGAATTAGATAAAGAAGCTAGAGGTACATCAAATTGGCGCATCTTAAAAGGTGATGATTATCCTATACTTATCAACGCTCAATTAAGATCATATATTGAGTCCGTTTTTGATGGTGTTCAGCTTCAAGCAATATCAGAGGAAATGTTGGAAGATGGTATTATCGATAATGATGAGATATTAGAGGTAGCCAATGGAATTCTTCAACAATTGAATAGTCCTAGTCTAAATGAGATAGGTGAATTAGAAAAATCAACTGATAAAAAAGCCTTAGACCAAAAAACACAAAGACACGCTTGGGTGGCTTGGAATGGAGTTTTTGGCTTATACAAAGCACAGAGAGAGAGTATAATTGCAGACCTTCAGTATATTCATGATAATAATGAAGACTTTACCGACACTGTAGAAGATGTAGCCTATCAGGAATATACAACATCGTCTGTAGCTGTCGATCCAAGTCAGGAAAGGTTACTTCACTTATTAAATGATGAAAGGAAATTAATCATTCAAGGCCCTCCTGGTACTGGAAAAAGTCAATCCCTAACAGCCATTATCACGAATGCTTTAGAAAATAATGCAAGGTGTTTAGTCGTTTGTGAAAAGAAAACAGCCCTCGAAGTATTAAAGCAAAATCTGGGAAAGCTAGGTTTAGATCATCTTTGTGCAGTAATAGACGATGTAAATAAAGATCGAAAACAAATTGTTGATACAGTAAGAGAAATTGTTGATGGGAAAAGTACTTTGCCAAAATCGGAAATTAACGAGAGTAAGTACAGAGCATTAAGGAGTAAATACGAGAACAATAAAGTAGAAGCACAAGAGAAATATAAGAATTCGGCGAGCCATGTTTTGGGTGATTACACTTGGAGAGATTCTATTTCTGAAATGATCTCCAATCAAGAAGAAGCGCATCAACAGGTAATATCGGAGATGGGAGTGATTACTTCCTTATACTTTACAGAGGAGGAATATCAACAATTAACTCAGTTGATAGAAAATGGAGAAAGGACATATAAGAAGATTCAACATCTAAAACTAGATCTTGATGCATTCTCGGAACATTTTTTCCAAGAGCCATTTACGCAAGAATCTCGATTAAAAGTATCTGATTTCTTGAAAGATGTTGAGCAAAAGTCATCAGAAATTGAATTGAAACTGGAAGAATCTATCCAAAGTTTTGGTGATGATTTTTATGAAAAGGGTTTACAAGAAAATTGGTTCTTTTGGTTAAGAAAAGTATTTAGCGGCAAACTTAAACGAATGTCACAGTCTGCACATCAAATAGCAAGTCTGACAGAAAAATTACATCAGGACTTGGGGTTGCTTTATCAAAGTAAAACATTAAACCTGCAGATAAGCAATGAACTAAAATCATTTATTAATGAAACGAAGAAAGAATTAGAGCAATTGTCTTCAAATATGGTCAAGTATAGAGATATACATGATTGGAAATATTTTAAAGGATCGATTGAAGAAGGATATGCCAATAAACTCATCGATTTCTTAACAGATGCAGAAGTAAACGAATGGTCAATTACCTTTAAATATTGGTACTTCAACGCCCTATTAATGCATTATGAAGCAAAGAATGTAGGGAAATACAATACGGATAATTATTTGTTAGAACAGTTAGATGCACTCACTTTAGATATACAAAAGCATCAGGCAGGTTTTATTGTGAACCAGCAATCCAAAGAAGTGGAACAGTTGCTGAAATCAAAAAACAAGCAAAGTTTAAAGCTGTTATTTAATTATAGAAAGAATAAAACATATGGTTCTAAGACATCCTTAAGAAAAATTATTCATCAAGAGTTTGATTTATTCTCAACGTTTTTCCCTGTCACAATGGTCAACCCTGTGGTCTGTAGTTCTATTTTACCTATGGAAACAGGTTTATATGATTTAGTAATTTTTGATGAAGCTTCTCAAGTGAGGTTAGAAGATGCTTTTGCAGCGATGTTGAGAGGAAATCATCAAATCATATCTGGAGATGTTCATCAAATGCCACCTTCTTCTTACTTTGATAAAGGAGGTGATTTGGATTTAGATGAAGAATTGGAAGAAGCAGATGTAGCTTTAGCTGAAAGCGATTCTTTATTGACTTTCGCCAAAGATAGTACGTTTAAATTCTCTTATCTCGATTTCCATTATCGTTCTCAGCATCCTCATTTAATCGATTTTTCTAATGCAGCCTTTTATGGTTCTCGATTAATTCCGATGCCTAATGTGAAGGATTATCAACCTATTAAACTTCATCAAATAGATGGTTTGTATGCGGATCGATCTAACGCTAAGGAAGCTGAAGAAATCATTAATTTCATCAAAACATTAGATGTAGATCAACTACCAACTTTAGGAATCGCTACTTTTAATATGGATCAAAGAAACCTTATTTGGGACCATATTTATGCTGAAATAGAGGAGTCAAGTAGTTTTAATAAATTGATGCAGGAGTTAATAAAGAATGGATTTTTCATCAAAAACTTAGAAAATATTCAAGGTGATGAAAGAGATGTGATATTGTTATCTACTACTTTTGGAAAGAACGAACAAGGGAGTTTTCGTCAGAATTTTGGACAATTAAACAATCAAGAGAAAGGATATAAATTGCTTAATGTGATTGTGACAAGAGCTAAAAAGGAGTTGCACATTTTTACTTCATTCCCAACAGAAATATATTCTAAATATGCATCAGAGTTAAGCAATCAAGGAAATAATGGTAAGGCCATTTTGTATGCCTATTTGGCATATGCAAGAGCATGTTCGAATCAAAACGAAGAGGAGAGAATACATATCTTAAATACGCTAGCGGAATATGCTACCGAATCAAGTAATATTTCTTTGAAAAAGTCTACTACTGCAAGCCTTGAAACTCAAATAATTGAATTCTTATCTAAAAAAATCCCTTCTCAATTCACTTTAATTCCCTCTTATAAATTAGGTGGATTGTATTTAGATATTGCGATAATTGACGAAAACAAGAATGTGGTTTTAGCCATTGAATGTGATGGGAAAGAAGAGCATCTTTCTAAAGAATCGTATAGATACGATATTCATAGAAAGAATATTATGGCAAGTCACAACATAGAAGTTTATCATCTTTGGGTGACAAATTGTTGGCAAGATATAGATACTGAAATCAATAATATTGTGTCAAAAATAAATACTATTATTAGTTGTTATGCAGAATGATAATCATCATTATTGAAAACAACGATTATATGTTAAGTTGAAATTTTATGTAAGATGTAGTACTTTTATACTATCATCGACCCTTTTGCAAGCAAATTTATACTTTCATCAATAAAATAAAATGACGATTGAATTACTAAAAGGTGAACACTTTAATCTTGAATCTGGAGCAGAAAAAAGCTTGAGCCACTTTTGCGTTGGTGTAAATTGGGGTGCAATTCAAAAACCTGTATTCTTAGGTTTGTATAAAAAAGTGATCAATGTAGATTTGGATTTAAGCGTTTTAATGCTTGATGATCAAAATAACATTGTTGACTATATATTCTCACCAAAATACAAAAACGTTCAAATTCATTCTAATACTATAGATGAAGGAAAACTAATTTCTTATGATAGTGCCTTAAGACATAGTGGTGATGATGTAACAGGAGATACTGACGGAGATGATGGTTTAGATAATGAGGTAATCATCATTGATTTAAATAAAGTGGATTCAAAAATTAGTAATATCTATTTCTTTTTAAATCATGTGGGTGAAGGTGGTTTTTCTGAAGTTCCATTCGCTAAAATAAGAATGTATGATGGTACCCCTTATAAAATCAACTACACTTATGCTTCCTATGATGTCACTGATGTGGAAACGTATGCTGATCAAAATGCATTGTTAATGGGGAGTTTAAACAAACAGAATAATCATTGGGGATTTGAAGCTATCGGAGAAGCATTTAAGGTGACAAACTTTGGAGAAATTATTGAAAAAATACTAAACCGCTAGGAGAGTACCTCAAGATTTCGAATTGTGTTTTTAGAAGAAAGTTCTATAATCATCTTAAGTTCAAGGTGTTAGAATGATACAATTGTAAAGTGTTTGTGTTAGTTTTGTAGTGTTAAACCTAAAAGAACTATATGAATACTCTTACTAATCAATTTGAATTACTGGAAGCCCAAGACTACACTCCTCAGGAAAAACTATGTATTTTACGATTTTCTAATATGATCGCTGCAGCAGATGGTAAAGTACATCAAGGTGAGATCAAATTCATGGTCGATCTTATTGAAAAATTGAATTTACCTATTTCCTCTCCACTAGATGCCAATAGTTTAAGTTTTGAAGATGTAGCCGCTACCATTAAGAGAATGACCATTACAAAAAAGAATAAGGCTTTTGTACTTTTCAGAAAAATGATTGAATCTGATGGAGAAGTACATAAAAGAGAAGTGAAAATTTTTCACCGTTTAAAAAAAGTAGTCGATCCCAATAATATTTTATCCTACAAATAAGTGGAATATATATTTTTGATCATACATAAAACCTTTGCCGAGTCAGCCTACTTTTTAGGTCAAAAATTTGTATAAACTCAATTTTCACAAATTATAATATATGTTTTAAAGAAATTTTTGTCAAAACACTCAAACTTTAATGATTGATTGTAGTTATTTGCATTTAAAAGAAATTAGATATAATTATTCCTTAATAATTTTCTGATTTTATGCTTTGCATTATTTCATCCAACGATTGAAATCTAACTCAACTTGATCAACTTCTTAGTTTTATGACTAACAAAGGATATAAGAAACTTAGTATACTACTGTCATCTCAAATCAATCACAAGATTGATATCAATGCGGATGAACCCATCATTAATCATGAATCTGATGATAATTTTTGGGACATGTTTATACGATATGCAGATAATTTTGAATTAGCTATTGTTAAAACAGATGGTAGTATTAATGAATTATTATCACATCTTGAAAAAAGTATTACACCCTACATTGTAGAATCAATGTTAGACGGTGTGGCTACACCTGTTGTTTTTTGTCCGGATAGCCACGGAACAATAAAAGCTTTCTCTGTAGATAAATTAGGTCAGGATAAGGAAATAAATATAGACTTAGCCATTGAAAAACTCGTTAGAAACGATGATGGTGAAGTGACTTATGCAATTCCGATTTCAAATAAACCTCTTATTTCAGACGATGAGACAAAAAAGAAGAATACATCAATAGCTAGGTTAAGTAGGTTGTTGGGGGCAGAGAAAAAAGATATTAGTTATATCTATATCTACGCGCTTCTTATCTCATTATTTGGTTTAGTATTGCCACTAGGTGTACAAACAGTAATCGAATTAATTGCAGGTGGTGTGGTGATCGATTCCATTACAGTAATGATTGGTTTAATCATCTTATTTACCATGTTTACTGGAATGCTTCAAATAATGCAGTTAAAAGTTGTGGAGACCTTGCAAAGGAGGGTATTCGTGAAAGCAGCATTTGAATTCACCTTCCGACTGCCAAGAATTAAATTAGAATCCTTATTAAGTGCTAATACTCCAGAACTTATGAACCGCTTTTTTGATGTAATTACCATTCAGAAAAGTTTGCCAAAATTCTTAATTGATCTCTCGGGTGCCGTTCTTCAGATTTTGTTCGGTATGATCCTTCTTTCATTCTATCACCCATTATTTATTGTATTTGGTGTGGTGCTTATAAGTACACTAGTCATTTTATTCTGGTTTACTGGGCCTAAAGCGCTTGCCGCCAATATGGTAGAATCAAAGTACAAGTATAAAGTAGTACATTGGTTGGAAGAAATGGCGAGAACTTTACCATCATTTAAAATTGCTGGTAGAACATTCTTACCAATGGAAAGAACGGAAAACTTAACGAACCATTATCTACACTATAGAGAAAAGCAATTTAATGTAGTCATCAATCAGTTTATCTTTGTATATATCTTTAAAACATTGGTAACAGGTGGTCTCTTGATTATAGGTTCGTGGTTAGTGATAAACCGAGAAATGAATCTTGGTCAGTTCGTTGCATCAGAAATTGTTATTGTATTGGTACTTTCAGCATCAGAGAAACTAGTACTTTCTATGGAAGTAGCTTACGATATGCTTACTGCAGTTGACAAAATTGCTCATGTAACCGATCTACCTTTAGAAAGAAAAGGCGGAGTTTTCGTTAAGAAAGAAAAAGGTAGAAAAGGTTTTGCTGTGAAAATGAAAGATGTGAAATACGATTATCATGGTCACAGAACAGCATTAAACGGAGTAAATATTGATATTAAATCTGGTGAAAGAATGTGTATTGGTGGTCATAATAACTCTGGTAAAGATACCATGGTTTATGCCTTAGCCTCTTTCCTAGAAGATTATAAAGGAGCAATCTCATACGATGGATTTAATCTTAGAGATGTAGATCTTATTGATTTAAGAAGTTCAATTGCTAAAAACCTTTCGGAAGAAGAACTTTTTGATGGTTCTCTCTATGAGAATATTAAAATGGGCCGTGAAAGTATTACCTACGAAGATATAATTTGGGCCTTAGAAAGTGTGGACCTTTTAGAATTTGTTCAAAAACAACCTGAAGGTTTGAATACTGTGATTACGGGTTCTTCTCATGTGTTCTCAGAAAGTGTGGCTATTCGTTTTATTTTGGCAAGATGTATTGCCGATCATCCTCGTTTACTCATATTTAACAGAACATTCCAAGAATTGGACAGTCAGATGAGATTTAAGATTCTGAACTTCCTAATCGATAAAAAAAATCCATGGACATTAATTTTTGTTGGTAACGATCCTATTTTATCTACCTTGTGTGACAGAGTTGCCATTATGGGTGATGGTAAAGTAGAGACTATTGGAACAATTGACGAAGTAAAAGGTCATGATAGTTTTAGAAACTGTTTCTTAACTACTAACAACTAATTGATATTAAAATGCTGAACATAACACCGCATAACTCTAGCGATAAAGACCAATACGATAAACGTTTTGGGACATTAAATACACTAAACACACCAAGTGAGGCAAAGAAAGTAGCAAGAATACTTATCATTATCATGGTGCTTTTTTGTGTGGTTCTATTCTTACCATGGCAACAGAACATTAGAGCTAGAGGTGAAATAACTGCTTTGACACCAAAAGATAGACCACAGAAAATTCAAAGTCCAATTGATGGTACAATTGCACAATGGAATGTACAGGAAGGTCAACATGTAGATTCTGGACAAGTGCTTCTTACAATTGCCGAGGTGAAAGATAAATACATTGACCCCGACATGATTCTTCGTTTAGAAGAAGGTATTAGAGCAAAAGGCAATGCAATTAGTGCAAAAGAAGATAAAGTATTAGCGAAGCAAAGACAATTAGAGGCTCTAAAAGCTGGATTAGTCATTAAACTTCAACAGTTTGATAATAAAATTGAGCAATCAATTTTAAAGATTGAAGGAGATAGTATTGCTTGGGAGGCTTCAAAAGTGGATCTGAAGAACGCCAGCCGTCAATATAAAGCCAATGAAGAACTTCATAATAAAGGTCTAATTTCATTAACTAAATTAGAAACCTTTAGATCGAAGTATCAACAAAGTGTAAGTAAAGAAGTTTCTGCCAGAACAAAATTAGAGATGGCAAGAAATGAATATCAAAATGCAGTACTTGGAAAAAATGCTGCACGAAATGAAGCTTTAGATAAAATCGCAAAAACAGACTCTGAACTTTCTACCACATTATCTGACATTGCAGATAGTGATGCTGCACTAGCAAAAGCAAGAAACGAGTTGTCTAGTATGGAAATTCGTGCAGGTATGAGAGTCATTAGAGCACCACAAAAAGGGGTGGTAGTACAAGCTTTAAATAGTGGTTTAGGAGAAAACATTAAGAGTGGACAAGCTTTGTTAACCTTAGTTCCTGATGCTCCACAATTGGCCGCAGCCATTTATGTAAAAACAATGGATGTTCCACTTATAGAAGAAGGAAGACACGTTCGTTTACGTTTCGATGGTTGGCCTTCCATTCAATTCTCAGGTTGGCCAAGTGTTAGTGTAGGTACTTTTGGTGGTCGAGTTGAGGTTGTCGATTTTATGAATCAAGCAGATGGTACTTTTAGAGTCTTAATTATTCAAGATAAGAAAGAAAAAGATGATGATTGGCCACCTGAATTAAGAATGGGTACAGGTGTTTTCGGTTGGGTAATGTTAGAAGAAGTTCCGATTTGGTACGAATTGTGGCGTCAGATTAATGGTTTCCCACCTAGTTTAAACGATTATAAAGGCAGTGATAAAAAAGATGCTAAGAAATAGGTTTAAAAAAATATCATTCTCATTATTATTCTTTTTCTCTGTGCTTTCTACTCATGCTCAAGAAGAAGTAAAAATAATCACTCTTGCAGATTTATATGAGCTTGTCATGTTGTATCACCCAGTGTACCAACAGGCAGATCTTTTGTCTGAACAAGCTAGGATGCAGGTACGTTTAGGTCGTGGTTCTTTTGACCCTAAATTAGAATCTAAATACGATCAAAAGGTATTTAAGAATAAAGAGTACTACCAAAAATGGAATAGTTACGCTAAAGTACCATTATGGGCGGGTAACTTGAATGTAGGGTACGAGCGTAATCAAGGTAGCTACCTCAATCCTGAAAACGATACTGATAGCGGAAACGGCTTAATGTATATTGGCTTGGAATTACCTGTACTGAAAGGCCTTTTGATGGACGAGAGACGTGCCTCTTTGAAAAAAGGTTTTGCCATGCAACAAATGACAGAGGCAGAACAAATTAAGGTAATCAACAAATTAGTTCTTCAAATAGCCAAAGATTATTGGAGTTGGTATTTTGCCTATCATCAATTTAGATTAGCAGAAACTGGGTTCGAATTGGCTACCTTCAGAAAGGAATCAGTTGACGAAAGAATTAAGCAAGGAGATTTAGCAGCTGTCGATGGAGTAGAAGCTCAAATTACAATTCAGCAAAGAGAAATCAACTTGAAAATGGCTGAATTGGACTTGCAAAAAGCAAAACTGATACTTTCTAATCACCTTTGGAATGAAAATAATGAGCCATTAGAAATCATGGACGATATTCAACCTGAGGAAATGGGTGTAGAAGCTCTTCCAAACTTAGAAGATCTAACCAATCAGGCTTTAGTTGGACACCCTGATTTAATCTCTCTACAGGCAAAAACAACCGTGTTGAATTTAGATCAAAGATTGGCTAGAGAATCAGTAAAGCCAGAATTGAATCTTAAATACAACTATTTGGGAACAACTGCTTCTAGTTGGGAATATGGATTGGAAGAAAATTATAAATTCGGTGCCACCTTCTCAATGCCTCTATTTTTAAGAAAAGAAAGAGCTAAACTTCAAATGTCTAAACTTAAGGTGCAAGACATTGAGTTTAAAATGACAATGAAAAGAAGAGAGCTTTCTAACGACATCCAAAAAGCTTTCTTAATGGTAGAAAACTATGTGGAACTAACCGATATGCAACAAGAAATGTCAGAGAATTACGAAATTCTTTTGCAAGGTGAAACAGATAAATTTAATGCCGGTGAAAGTTCTGTATTTTATATGAATGTCCGTGAAGGTAAGTTAATTGAAGCTCAGACAAAATTGTATAAAATGAAGTCAGAATATGCTAAATCTATGGCTGAATTAAATTGGACTGCAGGTGTTTCTCCAAACTTTATAATTAAATAATTTTTTTGGTGATATTACGTAAGGTTTGATATAAGTTGATATCAAACAAAAAATAATATCATGATGAAAAAATATTTCCCATTAATTTCTTTCGTATTCTTATTTCTTTTTTCCTGTTCTTCCAGTGACGATGATGAATTTTTAGATTTTACTGAAACAGAAGGTGATTTATTAACTGTCACACAAGATCAAACATGGTCTAATGATAGATATAAAGATTTAAATAATGTAGAAATACATGTTTTAAATAATTCTGTTTTAAAAGTAGCCGTAGATGGTCTACAATGGAAAGGTGTAAAAGTGACTGTTGAGGATCACTCACAATTGCTCTTTTTAAATACAGAAAGAGGCACCTTTGATAAAGATAACGATGATAATTTTTTCTATGTAAAGGATAATTCTTTGTTATCTTTTTCTGAAAGTGAGATCAAAAATTCACATATTATTTTATCGGGTTGTTCTTATTTAGATTTTGCTAAAGGTAGTGAAATTGTAAAGGAAGTAGAGATTATTATGGACGATTGTTCTCAATTGATCATCAATACAGAAATTGAGGAATGGGATCAAATCGATGATGATCAAATACAATGTTCAGGTATATGTCTTGGACCTAATGCATCATTTTCTGAGGCAGCGGAAAATGATTTCCCATGTAATATCAATAATTCAACAGAAGAATGTACTACAGATTTACCTGTTGAAATGATATATTTTAACGCGGAAATCAATGGCGATAAAGTAGATCTTTCTTGGTCTACAGCTACCGAGCTAAATAATAAAGAATTTATTGTACAAAGATCATTTGATAATAACAGTTGGAATGATTTAGGAAAAGTAGCAGGAGCAGGAAATAGTAACGTCCCCCTTAAATATAGTTATCAAGACGACCTTCCAGATTTTAATGGTGTAATTTATTACCGTCTACAACAAGTGGATTTTGATGGTAAATACTCTTTCCATGGACCAATAACCATCCATAACGGTGAAAGTACAACAGCTTTAACTGTTTATCCAAACCCTGTTAATTCTGGTGAGTATCTGAATATTTCCAATAATGGAAATGAGATCATGAGTATCAAGTTGTATACCTCTGCAGGTCAGACCTTATTAGATATACAGACGGAGGGATATACCAAAATACCGATGATTTACGGAACGGGCCTCATTCTCACTGAAATTAAGATAGGGAGCCAAACATTTACAGAAAAAGTAATAGTAAAATAATATTTCAGCCATAACAACTTAATGTTATGGCTTTATTTTTGTTTTGATTTTTTAAGATACTGTAATAGTTTGAAAATTAGCCCAATAGACGTTTGAGCTAAATTTACCCCAAATACAAATCACATTAATTCAACTATTTAGAGACCAATACAATTAACTTGAGCATTCAGATTGTGTTTATGTGGAATTAATTTTTTTTAGACTTCTAGGGGATTTTATATAATAATTTTCACTATAATTCAGTTATTCTATTGTGTACTGATAAATAACTACTTTAATCGACTGATCTTGATAATGAACAAGTCAACACTATTAACTATAATACTTTTTTTAACTTATAATTGTTACGCTCAAATAAGAGAAGTGAGGGAAGAGGCGAAGTATGCTCCAAAATATGCTACGACATCCGTTACTAAATTATCTTCTTATTTAACTGACAATGCACGTTCTGATCGTCAAAAAGCTTTAAATATTTATACTTGGATTACTCATAATATCGAATTAGATATTAAAGCATACAACGATAAAAAGCAGATGTTTGAGTCTGCTGAAGATATCTTAAAAAAGAGAAAAGGAGTAAGTCATGATTTCGCTAATTTGTTTTTAAAATTATGCGAGAAAGCAAACATTGAGGCACATTTAATTACGGGGCATATTTTTACTGATAATAAAAGTATCACCACCAACTTTTACAAAGCAAATCATTCTTGGAATTCCGCTTATTTAGATGGAGAATGGCATTTAATTGATGTAACATGGGGTAGTGGTATTATTTCAAAGCAACAAGAAAAAAAGTCTTTCTTTAAAAAGAAGAATGAATTCTTTAAGCCTCAGTTTATAAATAAAGTAGACTACAGTTATTTTTGTCCATCTCCAAGAATTTTTATTGAAACACATTTGCCATCCAATCCAATTTGGCAATTATTGGAGTATGAAGTAACTGTTCAAGACTTTATAGCCGGTAATTTCCCTTTAGTAAATGAACCTATTAGAAATTCTCCGTTTTTGGACGAATATATTTTATTAGAGGATGCAGAGTCTTTTTACATAGATGCCAAGAATGCTATTACTTATAATAAAAGAAATTTTTCTACTATGGGAGTTGCTTCTTTAAAAATGGCAGAGTCAATATTAAATAAAAAAGATTCTACCATTACAAAAGAAGAATTGGAAAAGGAACTGACTAAGTATTATGAGGAAGCGACAAGTTCTGCCTACTCTTATTTAAGATATATCGATATTTATTCTTCCATTGAGATCGATGCCTTAAAACTTTGGGCAAGACATTACTTGCAACAACCCATTGAAAAAAGACAGAAATTTATTGACAGAAATTGGATCAATAAGGAGGAGATAAAGACAAAAAATGATGAGGTAAATAATGCTTATTCTTATTATCAGGAACTGAAGTATAAATTAGGGCAAAAGAATTACCCTGAATTAAGAAAGTCAAGAAGACAGGTAGATTACGATGAATATTATATCGGAGTTCAAGAAGCACGTTTAGTAGGTATAGATTCAGCAATTGCTATATCTGTTCAACACCTTGCTGCACTTGAGGTAGAGAAAGACTCTATTGTTTCCAAATTAGACAAGGCAAGCCGAGATTTGAGAAATCTATCAGCCAGACAAATCAAGTTCTTGGGGAGATTGGAATATTTATTAACTGCTAATGTAAGTCTGAACATATTGGAACATCAGGCACACCAAGTAATGCATGTTGAAAACAATATCAAGATTCTATCTCAGAAAGTTAAAACATTGGAGAAGCTTAGAATTGATAATCATATGGTATTATCAAAAAGAACTTCTGTTTTAAAACGATTGTATAAGGACAAGCAAGAACTTCTAAAAGGTTTATATATTAAGAGCCAAAGTAACGATTCCTATAAAAAGGAATATGATATGATAACAATCAATACTAAGGCGATTTTTAATAAGCAGTTGGATGATAAATACCATCAATATGAAAAACTAAAAGAACATGTTCAGACGCTTGAAGTGGTGATGGAAAATCTTTCTAGACAAAAGGAACTAATTAAACGCCTAGATGATATTGTAGTTGCCTTTGTCGACCTTAAAACGGGTGATATCAAACGAGATGCTTTAGAAGCTAAGAATATATGTGATAATATCATTCAGACCAGTATGCAGCAAAAAAACAGCATCAAGAAAAACAAAATACTCTAATTCTAAGTTCATATTTCAAGTTGATGAATTTAAAATGCTATGTTTAGTTACATCTAATCATAGCATTTTTTATTGTTACTTCTTAATTCTTATTTATAACTCATAACATTGACTTTTATTAAGTTAAATGTCTAATGTCACCTTAAAATAATTTGAAAAATGTTTAATAATTATTAACTTTGAAGTGTAATATGACGATTACAAGAAATAATATAACTAATCTTATTTTTTTTAAATAGACAAGTCTGATAAATCAACTCTATTTTATCAACGTTACTAACGCTAATATTTTTATCGAAAACAAAATGAAAAAATTACTATCAGCTTTATTCTTTGTACTTTTTGTCCAGCTTATTCACGCAGAGAATGATAACCAAAGTAGAATGGCAGTCGATGAATATATCGATTGGCTTACAAGTGTTATTACTCTTTCTGATCAACAGGTAGCTGAGATTAGAGAATTAAGGAGAGACTACGTAAATGCAGTTTCTGGTATCGCAGAAAATAATTTTCAATTAAGAAACGAAAAACAAATTCAATTCTGGGAGAAGAGAAATAAGCAATTAGACAGAGAAAGTCTAATTACTCTAGGTATTATTCAAATCACAGAATACGAATTGGGTAAAGTAAAAGAAATGCTTGGTTTTGATGATGCTCAAGTAGCTGATTTAAAAGAAAAGCTAAACTCTTACAATAAAGTATTAATGGGAGCAAAGTACATTTATGATACCAACTCTCAAGACTTTAAAGATGTGGAGCAAATGGTTTATCAAAGAACCTACGACGCCATCGAAGAAATTTGTTCAGAAAGCCAAAAGCAAAGATGTGGAGACATGAAAGGGGCTATTTTGACAAAAATCAATAACTATATTGACGGTTATATACACTATAACACCAACTCAACAATCAACTAAATTGTAGAATTATTAACTACTTAAATATGACTGAAATATTTTTTGGACTTATTAAGTTATTCGGACTCGGAATCATATTGTCAGGAATGATATATTCAAATCGAATTCTGAGTAAATTGACTACAAAATTTAAAAAGTAATACTGTACGACGAAAAGAAAGGTGGTTTCAATAAAATTGAAATCACCTTTTTTTGTGCACATTGCTTGTACGCTTTTATAGTTATTTCTAATCATTAAAGATAAAAAAGCCTATTCCGGCTGGATCTTTAATGATGATGTTATCTACGATGTTTTCTTTGTTGAAATGTGTGATTTCTTCTGCTATCTCGATATCTAATTTTCTGATTTTATCAATCACTACAGGGTTTCCTTCTTTTCCGTTAAAGAAAGTCAGAGAAGGGTTAAAGAATTGATGAGGACAAATTCCTGTTTTCATTAAGCTGATCATACTTCCTGAGGAGTGCGACATAGCCACCCATCCTTGACTGATCTCACCCATAGCAATACTGAACCCTAAAGCTTCCCAAAATGCCACAGAATCTTCCATAGAAGGCGTTTCTAAAGAAATACCCATACAGTTACCTGCAACAAGAGGATTGTTGTTCTCAAAAGAAGGAGCAGGAGTAGAGTGAATATATATTTTGACGCCTGAAGGGGATATTACAAAATCATTGATCGTGTTGTTGAACACTTTATATCCTTTATCAGATAAAAGTGATGAAGCTTGAGCATCAAATAATACTAGACCTAAACGATCTTGCTGATGTTCTCCTATTTTAATGATTGAAGAGATAGATGCTGCCCATTTAGTGTTTTCAACCTCCACGATATCATAACCAAGTGTTTGATAAAATTGAGGTGTTTGAAGAGCAGACGTAGTAATAGTTTGAATATATAAATGACTCATAGTAGGAAATAAAAAAAAGCTGCCTTCAACAAGACAGCTTTGTGATTAATATTGTACTAAAGAATTAACTTGATATCCTTCTAGTTTATCAATTCCATTCAAGAAAGTTAGGTCAATGATAAAATCAAGTTGAACCACTTCTCCACCTGCTGCTTCTACTAATTTTACCACAGCTTCAGCAGTACCGCCAGTAGCTAATACATCGTCGTGGATAAGCACTTTGTCACCTTTCTGAATAGCATCCTTGTGTATTTCTAAGGTATCTGTACCATATTCCAAAGCATATTCTTGAGCAATAGTCTCAGCGGGCAATTTACCCGGCTTTCTTACAGGAATAAAACCTGCATTAATTTCTAAAGCGATCATAGGACCGAAAAAGAAACCTCTTGATTCCATTGAGACCACTTTTGTAATTCCCTTGCCTTTTGCTAAATCAACAAATTGATTTAAGGCTTCTTTCATCGCTTCAGGGTTGATTAATAAAGTAGTAATATCTTTAAAACCGATACCTGGCTTTGGGAAATCTTGAATATCTCTGATATGTTTTTTTAAATCCATTTATAATTGGTAATTAATGATGATCTAATGTTGTGCTTAAAATTACTAATTTTTTGATTCAAATGATTTTAAATATTCACTTGGACTCATACCAAACTGCTTTTTAAACACAGTCGAGAAATATTTAGGATCAGAATATCCGCTTTCGTAAGCAACATTACTGATACTTTCGTCTGATTCGAGTAGCAATTTTTTAGCGTGATTTAATCTTTTCGTTTGTATATATTCTTTAGGCGATAAATCTGTTAATGCTTTTAGTTTTCTATACAAAACCGGACGACTCATTCCCACATCTTTACAGATCTCCATAACGTTATAGTTCGGGTCAGTTAGGTGATTATCAATAAGTTCGTCTATCTTCGTTAAGAACTGATCATCCAAACTATCCACTTTCTCATTGATCTTTGGAATGACAACACCCTCTTGTATTTTACTTTGATACAAGCTTCTTAATGTCTTACGATTCTCTACCAAATTGATGATTCTGAACTTCAACATTCGAATATCAAAAGGCTTGATCACATAATGATCTGCACCATGCATATACCCTTCGGCTTTGTACATAGATGCATTTAGCGCTGTTAACAAGATAATTGGAAGATGGGAAGTTTCTATATTGCCTTTGATCTTGTCACAAAGTTCATATCCATTCATTTCTGGCATCATCACATCTGAAATAACGATGTCATAATCGTTTTCTAACAATGCATCGTAACAGACTTTGCCGTTTTCGAAAACATCTACCTCGAAGGAATCAGATAATGCGGATTGAATAAATGTTCTTAACTCTTTATTATCTTCTGCAACAGCAATTTTGAAATCATATTTTTCCTTATCCTTTTCGGAAAACTCTTCACCATAGTGTGAAATATCATTAGGAACAGTATCGTTTTCTAAACCTTCTACTCTTAATGGTAGCTCTAAAAAGAATGTGGTTTGTACATTTTCCTCACTCTTGAAATAGATTTTGCCATTCATTAATGAAGAATATTTATACGAAAGTACAAGACCAATTCCACTACCAATCTTTTGGTTTTTCATCACATTTTCAGCTCTATAGAAGCGTTTAAAAATGTGTTTTTGATTTTCCTTAGGAATACCCATTCCATGATCTTCAACACTAAGTGAAAAATGTTCATCTTTTTGATCAATTTGAATGTTGATCACATCATTTTCTTTCGTGTATTTGATAGAATTGGAAATGAGATTATAGATGATCTTTTCTACTTTATCAAAATCTAATTTTACAGAAATAGTATCTGATGTTGATTGCACATTAATCTTTACCCCTTTCTTCTCTAGCATTGGTTCAAAATCCCGAGATAAAGTTTTCGTAAGATCAATAACATCAAATTCTTTTACAATTAATTCCTCATTTACCTGATTAATGCGCTCATAATCCAATAGTTGAGAGATGCGTTTATTCAATCTAACTAAATTACTTCGAATCATGCCTAATAGTCTAGAGGCAGTTTCATCTAAGTTGGCATCAGCTTCTAACTTTTGAAGTGGACCTTGCATTAAGGTTAATGGCGTTCTTAATTCGTGTGCAATTTCAGCAAAAACAGCATTTCTTGCCTTCAGATTTTTTTGCTGTAGGTAATCGTAGTAATTCTTATAAATCAGCCATAAAATCACTATAAATAGGAAGAAATATATCGCCTTGGCCCAAGTAGTTTTCCAGAAAGGAGGAGCTACAATAATCCTTAAATTTCTATGATCGAGCTCCTTTAATTTTCTCCCTGAGAACATACTTACCTTTAATTCATAAGTACCATAAGGAAGGTTCTGATATTTTACTTGCGATAAGATGGATCTCTTCGAATAATCTTCGTCAAACCCTTCTAATTTCCAATTGTATAGGATGGCATCATTTCTATAATCTGGACTTATTAAATCTAATGCAAAACCTCTATCAGGGTGATTTAAATAGATGGTATCACTTGCATTTACACTTTTAGTAAGACTATTTTTATCATCAGGTACCATTAATTTTCCATCGATATATAACTTATCAAAAGTGAGTTTATTGACATTATTATCAGTCGATTTAAAATTGATAGGGAAGGAGTAAAAACCATCATATGTTCCTACTATCAATGAATTATTATTGATACATCCTGATCCTTGATGGGTTTCTATTTTCTTTAGTAAACGATGAACATTATGAACTTTTCCTTCTTGATAAGTGAAACTATAAATACTGTTATCACCTAACACATAATAATCTTGAAAACCAGATTTAATAATCTGATTAACATGATTTGGTAAACTGATACGCCCTTCTGTTTCTACAGGAGTAATACTTGCATTTTGGATATCAAACAAGAAAATTCCATTAGATTCTGTACCAATTAAAATCTTGGTATCATTGATGGCTTCAAAGCAAGTCACTGTATTTTTATCAAGCAAAGCAATTAGTTTTGTAGACTTTTTCGTTACCTCATGTATACCTTCATGATTGGCTAAAAATAGTTTTCCTTGATGCGGACTATAAAATAGCTGAGATACACTGGAAATGGGGTGATACTTAAAATTATAGGTATTGATATCCATCTCAAAAATAAACCCATTGACCAATTTGAAATAGATATTATCGCCATAAAGTAAAAGCTGAACAATAAACTTACTGCTATACTCTTTGTCGTTTGCGTTAAATGTTTTTATGGATTTGATGACTTTGAATGTCTTTCCATCTAGATAGAATAAGCCAAAGCCATAAGAAGAAACCCAGAAATTTTGATGTCTATCTTCTACTATATTATTGATAACAAAGCTGTCGCTCTTCTTAAAGTTTTTGACAAAGTGATTCGGTCTCAAGAATCGTTTTTTAGCGTTTTTATCACGAATTACCAAACCTTTGTCAGTACCCAACAAGAGTCTCTTTTTAGAATCTCTAAACGAACAATACCCATGATTCGAATTCATATGGGCATCAGGATCTGTATTTATTTTTTTAAGATATGGTTTATGAGGGTTGTGTAAATAAAAACCTTTACCATATGTAGAAACCCAAAGACGATTGTGTTCATCTACATTTAAATCATTTATGGCTAGCCCGCTAAGGGATTTAATATTTGATTTATCAGATTCATGGCCATCCAAATCAAACACCATTACACCATAACCGTCTGTAGCTGCAATAACTTTATTATTAAAAGCAGAAAAGGCACTGATTTTATAATCAATGTTCTTTTTGATATGATGGATCTGATTATTTCTAATCAAATAGATGCCTTTATTGTAAGTGCCTATCCAAACTGTATTGTCAGCACTTTTAAATAGGCTAGTAATGCCTGCCCCTTTTAAGTTGATACCGTATAGTTGAAAGGGTTGAATTTCATCATTCTTTATAATCTGTAAACCGTTAGGACTAGCAATAAGCATCCCTTGTGTTCCATAGTCACAACTTGATGTAATTCGCTTGTTTAGATTAATTTTTTTGAAAGTATTCTTTTTAGGATTCCACTTTAATATCATTTGCCATGATAAAAAGTAGTAATTACCTTGGTTTTCGGTAATACCGTTATATCCTCTATGCTGAGGCTGCCCTTTTAATTTAAAAACCTCGAAACGATCGGTATTTTCATCATAAAGGAACAACCCTTTACGACAATAAAACCATAGCTGTTCTTTGGAATCTAAATATAATCCTGAGTGGTTTTTAAAGAAGTGAATTTCTTGTTGGTCAGTACCAATGATTTCATAATTTCTAAACGATTTACCATCAAATCTTTGTACTGCATAAGGAGTGACAATCCAAGTGAAATCGTTCTTATCGTTTACTGAAGTATAAACAATATGACTAGATAATCCATTTTCAACACTGAAATGATCGAATTGTAAGTTTTCTTCAAACTGAGCGAAGATAGGTGAACCTCCTAAAAGGAATAAGAATGTAAGTAATAAATATTTCAAATATTATATGTTTAGAATGATCATCTTTCTAAGATAAGATTTTCTGAGTTTAAAAAAAGGGAAGAATAACTATTGTTTGCAATAATATTCTTCCCTCATGTCATCACTCTTTAAAAGAATGATTTACTCTACTTCCTCCACAAATTTTCTATTTGCTTTGATTGTGATGTTCTTCACATGGAAGTTATGTGCTTTAGGTCCATTTGGATCAATTCCTGATGCATGAATTTCATCGTAATCTTTTTCGGCTTTCCAAACCATTGTAAGATGTTGATTATTGTCATTTAATCTCTCATTTGGAATCTGAATAGCATTTCCATCAGCATTTGATTTAGTCCAAACTTGTTTATCTCTTGCTATTATCGCTGAATTTTCTCGTGATAAAGTAGCATCATTTAGACCTTGATCATTATCTCTACCTCCAATATCAGGAACTATATTTTGAGTATAATTTGATAAATAACCAAATAGGAAGAAGTCTTCTCTATAAATCAAGTTATTTTGATCATCTCTATATTCTTGTTGTTCATTATTCAAGTAGGTGAAGAACTCAATTTCAGCGTTGATGATTTCAGAAGCATCAATAGACAAACCAAGGTAGGCTACTCTCCAATAATCTTTATTCCATCTTTGCATTTGGTTTCTATAACCATCATTTAAAAGGAAGCCAGCTGAAGCTCTATCATTTTCTACACCATCTGTTGTTTCATTTCTTTGTGCTTGGAAAATGGTATATACATCACCGATTTGATCTGATGTCATATCATCTGTGAAAATAACTTCTTTCTCTCTTCTTTCAATAACGATTGTAGAAAGTGTACCAAGGTCAATTTCAGCACCGTCCGAAGTAATTACTGTTAAGTCAACAGGGTAGTTACCATTTTCTAAATCTAAATCTCCTTCAACTGTAATAGAACCATTTGAAGCATCAAATGACATACCAGTAGGAAGTGTTGTATTAAGACGAACTGTTGCTAAATATGGTAATGTAAATTCTGTTGGAATTAGATTGTAAGCAGACCAAGGTGATAAAGTTACTTTAGAGTATTGGTAAACAACATTTGGGTCAATACTTTCAACAACATTGATCGTTAAAGCATTCTCAAAAGAGATAGAGTTTTCTCCATCAGTTGCAATAACCGTTATGTTGTACGAGTCTTTATCACTATTGTGATTTACAGGAACTTCAATCTGACCATTTTCATCAATCGTTATACCATTTAAGCCCTCAATTCCTTCAAGTGTGAAAGTACATCCTTCTAAGTTTTGAAGGGTAATTGGAGTAACTGATAAATCTTGAACAGCTTCGATAGTAAATGTATTTGGTTGGTAAACAATGTTAGGCTCACCGATAGTCAATGTGATGTTTGCCATGTAAATATCCTCGCCAGAGATAGCTTCCACATCGAAAGTATATTCTCCTGCATCTAGGAAATTAACTTTTTGAATATTACCAGTTTCAGCATCTATAGTAATCGCATTTAAGATAGTATCATTATCAGAAACAATCTTGAACTCATCGAATGAGATTTCAGTATTGCTGCTGTTACCATCTAAATTAAAGATAGTAGCATTTAAGAATGGTCCTACCTCAGGTTGAGCCTCAGAATAGTATAAAAGATCAGTAATTCTGAATGTCCAAGCATCCGGATGAGGAGTAACGCCACTAATAGTGTAAGCAATTACCGATACCTTGTAATCTTCATTTTTATCAAATAAAGCAGTTGATTTTACAGAAATAGCACCTGTATTTTTATCTACTGAAATATTTTCTTCTTGATCTTCAACTTCTTCACCATTCATGAATAATCCGCCAAAATTAAAAGCAACACCATAAGTCACTTCAAATTCCGGAATGCTTGATTTTACCGATTGGTTAGGAGTAAAAATACTGTCGTTATAATTAAGATCTTCTAAGTATTCCGAACCTACAGATCTGTCAATGTCATCTTTCTGACAACCAACTACAGTTAGTAAAGCTGTAGCGAATAGTATGTAAAGTAATTTTTTCATCTCTAAATCATTTAGTTGTTTAGTTCCGTAAGCTTAACTTTAATATTGTTTTTTGCATCTTTCACATCAATCAAACGAGAATATGTTTTCCCCTTGTGAGTGTAAGAAATTTTATATTGTCCTTTAAATCCTCTGAAGTTCACTTTCCCTGCTTCCGCATTGGCACTAAGAGTAGTCGTCCACTTTTGAAGTTGCTCTTTCCAAACCTTTGCTTCCGGTCTTGGATTTAATTCTAGATCGTAAAAAGCTTTCTTCACATTACCGAAAGGAGTCCAAACATATAAACCTTCCACCTTAGGGTGAGAGAAGTAAATAGTCATCACTTCTTTAGTCATTTCTGCTCTATCTTTATCTGTGAATTTTTGATAACCAGAATCTACAATTTCAAATTCAGTACCCAACATAGGTAAGTTAAACTGAGCGAAAGTTTCTAAGCGATCATAAATATCTTGAGGAGCAATGTGCTGTTTCATTCTTGATTGAAAACCTAATGCTTCTATTGGAGCACCTTCTGCAAGAATACCATTGATGACATCTAAGTGGAATTGTATGTTCTTTTGTGCAGTTTTGTAAGGTGAAGATATCACTTTATTCTCATTTAAGAATAATCGAACATTATCATTTTTTCTTACTTTACCTCCATAGTGGAACCAATGTGCCCAGCTATTTTGTTTTGTCATGTCTTGAACTTCATGACATTCACGTGGCTCATTTAACAAATCCCATTCTGTTACATCATAGTTTTCAAGACCGTAATCCACATAACTTTCAAGACCTTTCATTAAAGATGCAGTATCTTCTTTTGCTGCTAATTCTTGTAGATCTTTCGGCATGTTTTTGGTCTTTTCCCAAACTAAAGCGTGACCACGAAGCGAAATATTATTTTCTTTTAGGAAGGGAATAATGGCTTTTTCATACTTGTCATACAGTTTTTTGTGCTTGATTTTTAAAGCATTTTCAAAACCAGCATGCTCAAACATATTGGCAAATTCATTTTGGTATTTTTCTTTATTGGCACCTCCTAAAAGACGAGAATCGATAATACCTCCCCAACGAAACTGATGGTTTACTTGTTCAATGAAAATCTCCCCATTAATTTCGTTTCCTTTTTTATCCAATACTGTTAGAGTGACATCTCCTTTACGGTACTTTTCTATTCTCTTGTTCGCTTCCGCTTCCCAGTTTCCTGCTGGAGTTTCTACCTTACCTACTTCAAAATCTTTATACTCTCTTTCATTGTTGAAAAAGTCAAGGAATAAAGCTCTCATTGCTTCCAATGTTGCCTTATATTCTTTTTCATTGGCATGATTGACAGTTTCTAAAGGATCTTTTTCGTAATCGTAAAGCTCTTCAGCTACTCTTTTACATCCGTCCAAAGAATTTTTAAATCTTGGATTGTTGTTGTACCAAACCGTGTATCTGATATGACCACTTTTTAAAGAATAGCCATTTACAGGACCTCTAGCAATTTGAGTAACTGCATAGTCTTTTACTCTATCTTTAGAGCCATCTAATACAGGTTGTAAAGATTTACCTGATAAATGAGTAGGTACCGGAAGTCCAGCCATATCGGCTAAAGTAGGGTAGATGTCAACAAACTCTGTTACAGAACTAACTTGTTTTACTGTTTTTTGAGTAGGATCTACAATAATCATAGGCGATTTTGCAGCTTGCTCAAAGTTGGAGTGTTTGTTCCAAAGTCTATGGTCTCCCAAGTGCCATCCGTGATCGCCCCAAAGGATAATAATTGTATTTTTTTCTAAACCACTTTCATGAAGTTGATCGATCAATTGTCCAATCAATTTGTCTACATATGAAGTAGCCGCATAATAACCGTGGATTAATTGGCGTTGACCTTTTTCTGATACAACTGCTAAACCATCTTCTTCACCAATCTCAAGGCCTTCTGTTTTGTAACCTCTCAATTCGCTTGATGTATGATACGCTTTGTCGTATCCACCTTTTACTTTGTGTTGGAATTTTGCTAATGGCACCTCGTCTTCGTTATACAAATCCCAATATTTCGTTGGGGCAGCAAACGGAAGGTGAGGACGCTTATAACCAACAGCCAAAAAGAAAGGTTGATCTTGTTGTGCCAATTCTTTGATGTATTCTACACCTTGATTAGTAATGGCTCCATCAATGTAAGCATCGTCTGGAACATCCGCTTTTTCAAACGCAGGTTTGAATTGCTTTTGCACCCATTTATTGATTTTCTTTTTCTCGATACCTTTTTCCATCGCCTCTTTTCTCAATTCTCTTACCCTTTTTACATTGTAAGGATCTTGATAATAGGAGAAAGCAGGTTCTGCATAACCCTCAGCATATTTTAAATCTTTAGGGTAAGTATATTCTGACCAAGATGGAGCATCTAGTTCAGCATCTACAGATCTTGGATCATAGATTTTACCTACACCATACGTTAAATAACCACTTTCTTTAAAGTATTGTGGTAAAGTAACAACGTCGGGACGTTTGTTACGAA
This sequence comes from Flammeovirga sp. MY04, assembly GCF_001682195.2. Taxonomy (NCBI): domain Bacteria; kingdom Pseudomonadati; phylum Bacteroidota; class Cytophagia; order Cytophagales; family Flammeovirgaceae; genus Flammeovirga; species Flammeovirga sp. MY04. Next base: position 1,598,332 of record NZ_CP003561.2, on the reverse strand, counting down.
TCTTTGTTTTCAAATCCCAAACTTGTACTAAGTCAGGACGTAAGCCAGTCAATAAACTTGCTCTAGAAGGACCACAAACAGCCTGTTGGCAGTGGTTATTTAGAAAAACAGTCCCTTGATCCGCCAATTTATCCATATTTGGAGTGATAGCGTAATCATCACCATAGGCACCAATCGTAGGTTTAAGATCGTCTATAGCGATAAATAGAATGTTTTTCTTTTCTTGTGCATGGCTTGAAAACCATGCACAAGTGATAAATAATATGCTAAGAATATATTTCTTCATGATCAATGGATATATCTATTAGTAACCAGGGTTTTGGTGTTCACTACCAATAAGCTGGTTAGTATTGATTTCTGTTGCAGGAATAGGTAAAAGCATTGCTCTTTCAGCATTTTCATAGAAAATGTCAATACCTTTAACTTCTCCTTCTCCATCAGTTAGAACAAAGTCATTGTGGAAGTTGATGATGTTGTTTTGGAAAAACTCTAAACCTCTACGTCTGTTTCTAAACCAATCTCCACCTTCACCAAGTAGTTCGTATCTGTACTCGTTCATGATTTTCGTTCTGAATTCATCTTGAGTAAGACCTGACCAATCGATAGGGTGAATACCGTCACCACCAGCGGAGTTTCTTGCTCTGTTTAAAACTTCGTTTACATAAGTTTCACCTTCGCCCGTTTTACCTAACTCATTGCTGATTTCACCTAACATCAACAATAATTCAGCATAACGCATTACTGTGAAGTTGGCATCAGAATAAGGAGTTGTTTTTGTATGGTCGTTAATCCAATACTTAGCTACAAATGGGAAACCAGAGTTTTTATTATTTCTATTAGTAATAGGGTAGATCTTTTGTTCACCATTCTCTGTACCATCATTGTTGTATTTCATGTAGTTATACATGATCGTCGCTTCGAATCGAGGATCTTGTTGATCGAATGCCCCTAAAGCAATTTTGTCTGTATCAGGATCAACATATTCAGGGTTGATTAAGATTCTACCCCAAGAGTTACCAGAGAATGCATTGGATGGCGTGTGTAAACGAATAACATTACCACTGTTTGCCATACTGTATTGCATTTCAAAGATCGACTCCATGTTGTTATTACGAGTACCTTCTATCCATAACTGATGGTAATCAGGCATCAACATGTATTTACCATATACTTTTAAGGCTTCCGTTTCAGCCATTTTCCAGTATTCAGAGTTGCTATCGTTTCCTGCAAGCGTCATATAGATTTTTGCAAGTAGCATATTCGCTGCTGATTTTGCTGGTCTACCTAAAGTTTGTGCTTCTTTCTCATTTAAAAGAGAATCTGCCATATGTAAATCACTAATTGCTTGATTATATACTTCAGCCTCTGTAGATCTTGCAATATGCAATTCGTTGATATCTAATTTACCAGTACGAATCGGTACACCGCCATATAATCTCACCAAGTTATAGTACATTAAACCTCTTAAGAAGTAGGTTTGTCCCAACTCATTTAAAACAACATCAGAAGGATCTTCTTGGTATTTCTCTACACCAATAATTGTTTCATTCGCTCTGTTGATAGCTTGGTAAGATGCATTCCAAACATTTTCTACGAAAGTTAGGTTTGGAAGTGGATTAAGGGCTGCAATACCATTAAAATCCACGTTTCTACCCGACATGAAAGAACCTGAGTGATATCCAGTGAGCTGGAAGAAATCTGAACTATAATAATTAAATCCAGACACTGATGCATAAATACCATTTACTGCAGTTTGTACACCTGCATCTGTTTCGAATAAGTTTTCGTCACTTAAAAATGGAGGATCTTCTTTTAAACAACTCGTGGTTGCAAAAAGGACAAATGATAGGAATATGATTAATTTATTTTTCATGACGTTGAATTAGAAGGTAATGTTGGCACCAAGTGTAAATGATCTCGCATTAGGGAATGAGTTCCAATCAACATTCATGATTGTACCATCACCCATGAAAGTGGTCAACTCAGGATCGTAACCAGAGTAGTTCGTGATCGTAAATAAGTTTCTTGCAGCGAAGAAAATATTTAGACGTTCAACGCTTCTAGAACTAATCGGCACATCATAACCTACTGTTAAGTTGGCCAATCTTAAATAGTCACCTCTTTCGATAATTCTATCAGTAAATAATGTAGCATCAGGATGATCTAAACGAGGAGCTGTAGCATTTGTGCTACCTTCTCTCCAAGCATTATAATAAGCATCCGGACGAACGTTTTTATTACTTTGAGCGGCATCGCTTTCGATCAATAAGTTACCGTTAGCGATCTCTTGACCAATTGCTCCAGTAAATAAGGCACTCACTGTAAGGTTTTTGTAAGATACTTTAGTATTGAAACCAAATGTAAACCAAGGGTTAGGGTTACCGATAATAGTTAAGTCATCATTGTCGATGTTACCATCGCCATTTTGATCTACGAAACGGATATCACCTGCTGAAGGTGTCTGACCATTTACTTTAGTACCATTTGCGGCCTCTTCAGCTGTTTGATAAATACCGTCTGTTTTATACCCCCAGAACATACCAACTTGTTGTCCTACCATAAAGATATTTGAAGGTTGTTTAAAGTAAGTACCAGATGATACGTTATTTCCTAGGTAATAAGAAGCCATTTGTTGTTCTCCGTTGATGTATACTGGAGCTTCAGGAATACCTAAATCCAACACGTTTGTTCTTACCACTGAGATATTACCACCAAGTGTGATGTTCCAATCTTTCTTCGCATATGCCACTGTTTCTAACATAAAGTCAATACCTTTATTTTCGATAGAACCTCTGTTAGTTAGGTAACTTTGGAAACCTGTAGAAGGAGGTAATTGTATGGCTTGAAGAAGGTCGTCTGTTCTTTTGTGGAATACGTCTACTGAACCGTAGATTTTACCTTGAAGGAAACCGAAGTCAAGACCAACGTTAGCTTGAGTAGTTGTTTCCCATCTTAAAAACTCATTACCTAAGTTATTAGGGCCTGCACCAATAATTTGATTATTATTTGCATCAGTATAATAAACCACACCAAAGTTGGTCATTGTTTGGTAAGGGTTAATGGCTTGATTACCAGTTAAACCCCAAGATGCTCTTAGTTTCAGGTTGGATACTGCTTCAGAAGTATTCAAGAAGCTTTCTTCTGAGATATGCCATGCAGCTGCTGCAGAAGGGAAGTAGCCAAATTGATTTTCGGCTCTAAATTTAGAAGAACCGTCTGCTCTCATTGTAGCTGTTACTGTATATCTATTATCATAAGTATAAGTGAAACGACCTAAACCTGATAATAAAAATTCTTCACTTTGCATCGAAGTATAAGGGCGAACAATTGTCTGACCTAACTGTGGAGCTCTAGCTCTTAAGTTATGCACTGGGAAGTTTTCAGATTCTGAATTCGATTGAGTAGTCACAACACCATCAACAATAAAACCAACCACAGCGTCTATTCTATGTTTCTTATTGATCTTTTTGTTGAACATCAATAAGTTATCGATTACATAACCTGTTCTGTCTAAACCAGCAATACCTAAAGCACCATTTGTTTGAGAACCTTTTTGTGTTTCTCTACCATACCAAATGGATCTTTGTTTTGTACGGTAGTTCGTATTTGCTCTTAATTGATATTTAAAACTCTTACTGATAGAGTAAGTAGCGTTAAATGCAGCAAATAATTTTAATTCATTTGATAAATCCTCATAGTCTTGCAAGAAAGCTACAGGAGATCCTAAACCAATATCAGATACATCGTCTTCTTGACCATAAATAGGTTGGAAGTTGATGGCTGATTTTGTGAATGAACGGCTACTACCACCTTTCGAACCACCTTGAGCAAACTGACCTTGAGAATAGAACATCGACATACGTGTATCGATCTTTAATTTATCTGTAACGTTAGTTTGGAAGTTCAAACGTAAATCACCTGTCTTCATGTTTGAGTTCTGAACGATACCATTCAAATCGTTAAAACTACCAGAGATATAAAATTTTGATTTATCCGTACCACCCGATGCTGAAAGTTGTGCTGTAGTACTCACACCTGGCTGATAAATTTCATCTTGCCAGTTGACTTGTACCAATGCTTCAGGATTTACTGTACCGTTAGCATTGATATTATAGATTTGTCCATTATCAATATGATATTGTGGAATAAAACCTTTTCTAAATCTTACTTCGTTGGTCATTTGAGCGTAATCAACAGCATTTAAAACATCAATCTTTTTAGAGATTGTAGCCATTTCTGTTGATACATAAGCATTAATTTTCGTCTTACCTTTTGCACCCTGCTTTGTAGTAATCAAAACCACACCATTTGCACCTCTTGAACCATAAATGGCAGTAGCAGAGGCATCTTTAAGCACTTCGATAGAGGCAATGTCTCTTGGGTTAATACCCGCAAGACCATTTTGTACACCTTGGTCTTCATTACCATCAGAGAAAGCGTTGTTGGTATCCTCACCTGCTGAACTAATCACCATACCATCGACGATGTAAAGTGGTTCGTTGTTACCTCTTAAAGAGTTGACACCACGAATCTTTACACTCACACCACCACCAGGCTGACCACTGTTTGTAGTTACTTGTACACCAGCCATACGACCTTGAAGTACTTCATCTACATTAGTGTATTGTCTTGTGATATCTTCATTCTCTTTTAACTGACTTACAGAACCCGTCATGTCTGAAGCATTTTGGCTACCATAACCTACCACAACGATTTCGTCTAGCATTTCCAAATCTTCCTTTAAAGTGATTTGAAGGTCGTTGTTTGTAATATCAGTTGGATGTACTTCAACTCTTTTTGTTTTCATACCAATGTATGAAAAGACCAAAGTAACATCACCTTGTAATTTCAATTTGAATTTACCCATGAAGTCGGTTTTTGCACCAACTTTTGTATCTCGATTGTAAACGTTTACACCGGGAAGCGTAATGCCGGATTCGTCGACAACTACACCTTCTACGGTATATTCTTCACCACTTTGAGCATAAAGAGAACTGCTAAAAAAAAGTAGTGATAATAATAAGAGTATTCTACACTTCATCATACTATTGTTGTTGATTCAGTTTTGTGGTTTTACCCACGTTGTTGGTTTAAATTTTCATTTAGTCCTAGCTGTAATTAAATTTAGCGCGTCAGTAGTCCAGCTAGTGAAATGTGTCGAACAATTATAATTATTTACAATCATTCATCAAGGTAGTGTTTTTTCATATTTTTTTTGTTTAACGTCTTTAAAAAATTCTTAACAGATAAATTTGACTTATGTCATGCACAAATGTATAAAGTGTACTTTGGACAATAGTTGTAAGAATTGTTCTAGCAGGTTTGAAAAACGTTCAAAGGTGAAGAATCGATCAAAAACCCCTTCAGAGTACTAAAAAACGCAATGTTTGAATTTTGTTCGCTTTGTTACTTGAACAATTATTCAGACTTATAGAATCATTTATCCACTGTTTTTATAAGGGTATTGGTGACATTTGTGAATGTAAATTTTAATTTTTTATAAGCGACATGAGAACGTTAATCAATGGAATTATTGCTTTACTAGTAGCCGTAGGAATTATCGGCTGTGAAACTAAAGCTAACAACGACCAACCTATTTATAAGAACCCTGCAGCTGCAGTTAATGATAGAGTGGCAGACCTAATGTCTAGAATGACATTAGAAGAAAAAGTAGCTCAAATGGCTCAATACGTTGGACCAGAGCACATGAAGCAAGCAGAGAAAGATTTATCTCCTGAAGAACTTCACAACAATGATGCATTAGGATTCTACCCTGGTTTACATCATACAGACATCGAACAGATGGCGAAAGAAGGTAAAGTAGGATCTTTCCTTCACGTAATTTCTGGAGAAGAAGCAAACTACTTACAAGAATTAGCACAACAATCAAGATTAGGGATTCCTTTATTAATTGGTATTGATGCCATCCACGGTAATGGTTTGAACTATGGAGCTACAATTTATCCAACGCCAATTGGTTTGGCCTCTACTTGGGACGAAACATTGTCTTACCGTATGGGTGTTGAAACTGCTAAAGAAATGAGAGCAACAGGTTCGCATTGGGCATTTACACCAAACATCGACATCGCTAGAGATGCTCGTTGGGGTAGAGTAGGTGAAACTTTTGGTGAAGACCCTTACTTAGTAGGTAACATGGGTGTGGAAATGATCAAAGGTTTCCAACAAGACGATTTCACAGGTAATGAAAAAGTAATTGCTTGTGCAAAACACCTTATCGGTGGTGGTGAACCAATGAACGGTACAAACGCTTCTCCATTGGATATTTCAATGAGAACAATCAGAGAAGTTCACTTACCTCCATACAGAAGAGCAGTCCAAGAAGCAGATGTATTTTCTATTATGACTGCCCACAACGAAGTGAATGGTATTCCATGTCACAACAGTAAAGAATTAATGACTGATATTGTTAGAAACGAATATGGATTTAACGGATTCTACGTATCAGATTGGATGGATATCGAAAGAATCCACTCGTTACATCATCAAACAGAAACAATGGATGAGGCCTTTAGACAGTCTGTAAATAACGGTATGGATATGCACATGCATGGTCCTAAGTTTACTGAATCTATTGTAGAAGGTGTAAAATCAGGTATTGTTCCTCAAGAAAGAGTAGACGAAGCTTGTTCAAAAATCTTAGAAGTAAAATTCAGATTGGGTCTTTTCGAAAATCCGTTTACGGATGAAAAGAAAGCAAAAGAGATTGTTTTCAACCAAGAGCATCAAGCAACTGCGTTAGAAATCGCTAGAAAGTCAATTGTACTTTTGAAAAACGATGGTATTCTTCCATTAAAGAAAAATGCACATAAGAAAATTTTCTTAACAGGGCCTAACGCGAACAATGAAACAATCCTTGGTGATTGGCATTGGTTACAACCTGCAGACAGAATCATTACTGTAAAAGAAGGTTTAGAAGCGGTAGCTAAAGAAAAAGGTTTTGCATTGGATTACTACAACTCTGGGGAGGTGATTGGTAAAACAACTGACAAAGCAATTAAAGAAGCAGCAGCAAGAGCAGCAAAATCTGATTTAGCTGTAGTTGTAGTTGGTGAGAACTCTTTAAGATATAAGTGGTCTGAAAAAACTTGTGGTGAAAATACAGATAGAGCACACATCAACCTTCCTGGTCGTCAGTTAGAATTAATTAAAGCAATTAAGAAAACAGGTACTCCTGTCATTGCAGTATTGGTGAACGGTCGTCCAATCGGTGAAGAGTGGTTAGAAAACAACATGAACGGTATTTTAGAAACTTGGGAGCCAGGTTCATTTGGTGGCCAAGCAATCACAGAAATCTTATTCGGTGATGTGAATCCTTCAGCTAAATTACCAGTAACAGTACCAAGAACAGCGGGTCAAATCAAGTTGTATTACAACCACAAGCCTTCGCACTACTTCCACAAATACAAGTTTACAAACAAGAATCCTTTGTATGCTTTTGGATTTGGATTGTCTTATACAAAATTCAAAACGTCTAATGTAGCGATTAACAAAACATCAATTAAAGGCGACGGTACATTTACTGTAACTGCAGATGTTCAAAACATTGGTAAAGTGGAGGGTGAAGAAATCGTTCAAGTGTATATCAGAGATGATTACTCTTCGGTAACTCGTCCAGTAAAAGAATTGAAAGCATATGCTAAAGTGACGTTGAAAGCAGGTGAGAAAAAATCGGTATCATTTGATTTAACAACACAAGATTTAGCGTTCTTCAACCAATCTATGGATTGGGTAGTTGAAAAAGGTACTTTTACAATTATGGTAGGTTCTTCATCAATGGATAAGGATTTAACGAAATTATCTTTAGAAGTATCTGAAACTAAGAAATTGGATTTAAATAATTACAAGCCAAACTATCCAGCGGCAATGTAATTTGAATCACTCATGTATATAAAAAATTAAGGAAATGATGGAGGGCGAACTCCACGCTCTCCATCACTCTTAATAATTGTTCATATTAAACTATCATTTCAATGAAATTGAATTTATTACTAGCGATATTCACTCTATGTTTTAGCCATTTGATTTTTGGTCAAGGAATACAACCCGACGAAAAAATCACTTACAAAACAGTGAATGATGTCAACTTAGAGTTGCACATTTTCAAACCAACAAAACAAGCTAAATCTAAAGGAGCAATTATCTTCTTTCATGGCGGAGGATGGAACCAAGGAAGCCCATCTGCATTTTACCGTCAAGCAAAACACTTTGCTGAAAGAGGTTTAGTAGTTATCTGTCCAACTTACAGACTTAGAAAAATTAATGGTACAACTGTCGTAGAAGCAGTAGAAGATGCACAATCTGCGGTAGCCTATGTACGAGAAAATGCCAAGAAATTTGGAATTAAGCCAAATAAAATTGCTATCGGTGGTGGATCTGCCGGAGGGCATTTAGCGGCATCAACAGCATTTATTCCATCATTAAACAAGGGAGTGAAGGAAGAAGAATATGCACCCAACCTTTTGGTTCTTTTCAACCCTGTAATCGATGCAAGTAAAGAAGGGTATGCACATCGCTTAGTAGATCAAGAAGTGAAAGCTGCAGGATTTAAAAGTTGGGAGGCATTTAGTCCAAGACAAAATATAAATAAGAATTTCCCTGCTACACTTATCGAAGTAGGAGATACAGATAAAGTTTTACCAGAAAATGTTGCTCGTAATTATCAAGAAATCTGCGAGAAAAATGGAGTAGAATGTAAGTTAGATGTTTACAAAGGAGCTGAACATTCATTCTTCAACATCGGATATGGTAAGAAGCAAGGCTATAAAAAAGGAATCATCAATAGATGGTATTTCGAAGCACTTCAGGAAGCGGATAACTTTTTAGTGGATCACAAATATTTGGAGGGTAATGTAACTATTGATATTCCAGAAGAGGCGATTTATCCTATCAGAAAATAATGAAAAGCGTACTTTACATATCATTCTTATTGATGTTCACTCAAATAACATTCGCACAAAAAAATGTGGTGGTGTTTGTAGTAGACGATTTGGGATATTTTGATATTGCCGCTCATGGATCAGCATTCTATGAAACACCCAATATTGATGCCTTAGCAAAAGAAGGAATCGATTTTACCAATGCCTATGTTTCACATCCTAGATGTGTACCCTCAAGATATGGTTTGCAAACGGGGAAATATCCTGCAAGAGCGGGTGTTCCAGGAGCACACGGTAAAGACGAATGTAATATCGAAGCTTCTGAAATTACTATAGGGCAAGCATTCAAAAACAATGGTTATACCACAGCTTTTGTAGGCAAATGGCACTTAGGAAATACAGAGGAAGCATGGCCTCAAAACCGAGGATACGATGTGAATATTGCCGGATGCAGTGCCGGTGCACCTAAGTCTTATTTTTATCCTTTTAATGTTCCACAAAACCCCAAAAGATCTGGAAACCATAGAAAAATTGAAGGTTTAGACGAAGGAGTAAAGGGAGAATATTTAACCGATCGTTTAACTGACGAAACCGTAAAATTCTTAGATCAAGATCATAAAAGTCCTTTCTTTTTGATGTTGAACCATTATGGAGTGCATACTCCATTAGAAGCTAAGGCTGATTTGGTAAAAAAATACCAAAAGAAATTAGAAGGTATGTCTTTCGAAGGCCCAGCGTTTTTGATGAAAGATGGAGAAACCAAACAATATCAAAATGATGCTGTGTACGCAGCTATGATAGAATCGGTAGATCAGTCTTTGGGTAGAGTGGTGCAGTCGTTAAAATCAAATGGTTTGTATGAAAACACAATTATTGTATTTACATCAGATCATGGAGGATTGTCTAATAGAGGTGTGGGTAACAAACGTAAAATTGCGACATCAAACTTACCTTTAAGAGCAGGTAAAGGACATAATTATGAAGGGGGAACGAAAGTACCTTTCATTTTAGCCGGAAACCTTGGAGAGGTAAATGTCAACAAAGATCAGTTAACAACAAATACAGATATTTATCCTACTTTATTAGATTTATGTGAGTTACCTTTGGTGCCTCATCAACATGTAGATGGAATAAGTATTAAATTAGCAATACAAAAGAGTAAAACCATAAACCGACAAGTATTTTGGCACTCTCCAATGGCAAGACCAAAATCTACTGGAGATACGAATTGCACGGTGGTAAGGGAAGGAAACATGAAGTTGTTTCACTTTTATGATGAGCAACGCTATGAGATGTACAATCTCAAAAACGATCCTTACGAGACCAATAATATATTTGATCCAAAAAATAAAAACTCTAAAAAATTGATGAAAGCAATACAATCTTGGCAGAAAGAAGTAAATGCAGTCATCCTTTAAATTAAATTGATAAAAATGAAAAACTTAAAACTTATCTTTTTAGTACTTCTTCTTTCTGTGGGAACACTATCGGCCCAAAACAAGAAGAATGTGATTATCTTTTTAGTAGATGATTTGGGATATTTTGATATCTCTCATCATGATTCGGATTTCTACGAGACGCCTAACATTGATAAATTAGCACAAGATGGTGTGGATTTTACCAACGCTTATGTGGCTCACCCAAGATGTTTGCCATCAAGATATGCTTTGCAGACAGGTCGTTACCCTGCAAGAGCCGGTATTCCTGCAAAAAATGAAAATACAATTAAAGGCAAAAAATTCTACGATAACGAAAAAACCATCGGACAAGCTTTTAAAGAACAAGGGTACCATACTTTCTTTACAGGTAAATGGCACATAGGTCATGAAGAAGACGAGTGGCCTCATAACAAAGGATACGATATCAATATTGCTGGCGGTGCAGCAGGTGCTCCAAATTCTTATTTCTTCCCATACAATACACCTAAGAATCCTAAGAAAGTCAATAAAAAAGGGCACGGTAAAATCTTAGGTTTGGACGAAGGTGAAGAAGGGGAGTATTTAACGGATCGTTTGACAGATGAGACATTAAAGTTTATCAATATGGATCATGAGGGCAAACCATTCTTTGCAGTATTGTCTCACTATGGTGTGCATACGCCTTTTGAAGCAAAACAAGATGATGTTAAAAAGTATAGAAAGAAAGCAAAAGGGATGACTTTTGAAGGTCCTGAGTATACTGAGAAAGATGGTTGGACAAAGATGCACCAAAACAACCCAACGTATGCTGCCATGGTACAATCGGTAGACGAAAGTTTAGGTCGTCTTGTCAAAGAATTGAAGGATAAAGGAATGTATGACAATACAATTATTGTTTTCACTTCTGATCATGGTGGATTATCAAACAGAGGAAATGGAAACAATAGAGAATTAGCGACTTCAAACCTTCCTTTAAGAGCAGGTAAAGGTCACTCTTTCGAAGGTGGAACAAAAGTTCCTTTGATTTTTGCAGGTGCACCTATCACTAAACATAAAGTGATTGATCAGGTAACAACAAATACTGATTTATACCCTACTTTATTAGAGTTGTGTGATTTGAAAACTTTCCCTACTGAACACCTAGACGGTAAGAGTATCAAAAACAATATTGTTAAAGGTAAAACGGAAGATAGATTGTTATTCTGGCATTCATCAAGAGCTAGATTAAAAAGTACAGGCGATAATTACTGTACAGTAGTTAGAGATGGAGATTTAAAAATGTTCCACTTCTACAAAGAAGATGTATACGAAGTATATGATCTTAAGAATGATCAATCAGAATCAAATAACATCTATGATGCAGAAAATAAGAAACACAAAGAGTTGAAAAAATCGATCAACCTTTGGAGAAAAGAAGTTAAAGCCGCTCTCTAATGAAAAAACTATTAAAATCTATTGTAGCAGGAATGCTATTCGTTCCTGCTACAGTATTCGCTCAAGATAAACCGAATATTTTATTTATTACGGTAGACGATTTACGTCCCGAATTGGGTGCCTATGGTAATGAAACCATTAAAACACCTAACATTGATCAATTAAGCGAACATGCTACAACGTTTAACAATGCTTTTTGCCAAGTACCTGTTTGTGGTGCTTCTAGAGCATCCATGCATACTGGCGTTCGACCTACATTTACACGTTTTGTAGATGCAGGAGCAAAGATTGATAAAGACATGCCCAATGCGGTAACAATGGGTCAGCATTTTAAAGAAAATGGATATTATACATTTTCAGCAGGTAAAGTGATTCATGGTAAAACAGATGCCAGTAAACGATCTTGGTCGGAATATCACCCAGCTGAAAATATGTTCGAGTATCATAATCCGGAATTGGTAGCTGATAACGAAAATCCAACAGCACCTTATAAAAAATCACTTCCTTATGAGATGGTCGAGAATTGTAAGGATACCGATTTCTTAGACGGTAGAACCATTGAGTTAGCAAAAGACCGTTTAAAGAAATTTAAAAAGATGGATCAGCCATTTTTTATGGCAGTGGGTTTAGCTAGACCTCACCTTCCTTTTGTAGCGCCAAAACGTTTTTGGGATAAGTACAAAGAAGATGAGATCGAGATGGCTAAAAATCCATTTTTACCAGAAGGAATTCCAGCCGTTGCAAAAACGAGTTACGGAGAATTAAGAGCCTACAGAACAGTTCCTAGAAAAGGGGATATTGATGCTGAAATGGCTAAGAAATTAAAGCACGGTTATTATGCTTCAGTAAGTTTCTCAGATTACCTTTTAGGAGAATTAATTGATGAACTGAAAAAACAAGGTCTGTACGACAACACTATTATTGTCCTTTGGGGCGACCACGGTTGGCAATTAGGAGAGCATACATTCTGGGCAAAGCACACAGCATTTGATATTGCCATTAGAGTCCCATTTATTATTAAACCTCATTCTGGTAAGAATGCACAATCTGGAGCAACAGAAGGTTTTGCAGAAATGGTCGATGTTTTCCCAACTCTTTGTGATTTAGCCGGGTTAGAACAGCCAGAGCAATTGCAAGGTCAGTCATTAGTTCCCACGTTAATGAATGGAGATGTTTCTGTAAAAGAATACACTTTAAGCCGTTGGAAACAAGGTGATACAGTAAGAACAAAAGGGTTTAGATATACATTATTTAGAAACAAAGCCGGTAAAGAACTGGCAGAGATGATGTATGACTTGACAAAAGATCCTCAAGAGAATAAAAATATAGTAAATGATCCTGATTATGCCGATCAGGTCAAGAAGCACAGGGCGTTATTGAAAACTGCTCTGGCCCATTATCAATTGGATCATGCCAGATAGTTAGTAATAGAAAATTATAGTTTAGATGGTAAACCACTCGCCTTTTAGGTGGGTGGTTTTTTTATGATGTTTTCATATTAAACATGAGTGTATATGTATATAAGTTAGAACGCAATCATTAATGAAACGAAGTTTTATGTTAAGGAGAAAACCGTTAGATATATCAAGAGATATTTTTCTACGTCTTTATTTATTTTTTAACTGATAATTGACTCAAAATCAACTTTAATTTACAAATACAGACATTTTACAACTTGTTATATCGAAGGTAGAACATTTATTCATCCCTCTTGAACGGAAATTAAACATGTATTTTTTACGGTTATGTGACCTTTGAAATGATTATTTAAGCAAAACACATAACTCTAAAATTTTTTACAAAATTCAATCATCACAGTATGAAAAAATTAATTACTTCACTATTGTTATTATTGTCGTCAAATGCTCTCTTGGCGAACGATAACCTGATAAAAAATCCAGGGTTCGAAGACCCTATTGGAAATGAATGGGAGGTGACCATCAATAATTCGGTAGATCAAGATAACCTACCGACTTGGCAAGTGATCACTCACAAAGAAAATGGAACGAATGCTTTTGAAATTAGTATTCCCCAATCAGCCATTAATGAGGGATTATCGGTCTCAAACATTCAGTTAAAAGATGGAGGTTATACTAATCTTCCAGAAACACTTGCTGAAGAAACGGAATATGTTTTATCAGCAGATATCTACGGTGGAGATGGCGATAAAATCAGGTATTTATTAAGATGGGACAATGGGGCAGAGAATGCCATTGCATCAGAAGACTTATTTATATCGACAAATACACAAAATTATGCTGCTCGTTTAAAAATGCCAGTAGGTGCCACAAAGTTTAGTGTATTCGTTCAAGTAGGTGGAAATATTGGAAGTATAGTGATCGATAATGTATCATTAGTTCAAGTAGAAAGTAAAACAGATGAAGAATTAGCACAAGAAGCAGCTGATAATTTAGGAATCACATTTAATGCTATTGATCCAACAGATGGAAATGGTATAATGTATTCCATTGCTGATCTACCTTCTGAAGGTTTAAATGAAACAGTGGTTACATGGGAATCGTCTAATGAGTCGGTGATATCAACTACTGGTAAAGTAGTAAGAGGTGAACAAACGGAGAACATTACTTTAAAAGCATCAGTAACTAAAAATACCACGACTGTAACTAAAGACTTTTCAATTACAGTACTTCCTTTAACAATAAGCGATAACTGGATTGTATTGAATAACGATTTTTCGGCAGGTACTCAACATTGGGATACGAATTTTAATTCTTCTTTTGTGCAAGCAGAAGATTTTGATTTTATGACGACGACCCATAAGGAAAATGGGACTACAGCCGTAAGTTTAAATATTACAAATGGAGGTACTTCATTACCAAATTTAGCAGTAAGAAGTCAAATATTTCCTTTCAATACTTTAACTACAGAAAAGAAGTATTTTAAAATGGAAGCTGATGTTTATGGATCTACAGATATGAATATCCGTTTTCAGTTCCAAGGCAAAGATGAAAATGAAGCGAATGTAAATACAAACTCAACCAGCTTTTCGATTAACGAAACACCAGTTAGAATAACAGATGTTGTAGAAATGCAAAGCGGCTTGTCTGCGTTTAGATTATTGATTCAGGCGGGAAATAATATTGGAGAATTAGTCATTGATAATACGTCAGTAGCAGAAGTGGAAGCAGGTGAAGCAGATGTGTTCTTTTCTAAAAATAATTTAGCACTTCAGTTAGCTGATGGTGATCAAGAATACAATGTGAATCAAAGCTTCCCACTTCAATCATCTGATGATACTTATGGAACAATAATCACTTGGTCAGTTCCAGAAAATGATGCCTTGATCATTAACGAAGGGATGGCAGAAGTACAAAAGATTGTAAGTAATACAGAAGTGGTACTTACTGCCACTATTCAAAAAGGGATATACTCGGAGACGAAATCTTTTAATTTAAGAATCAAATCAAATCCTGAAGCACAATTGGAAGAAGTAGTGAATGAATTAGCTATTGAATTTGCTGAAGGAGATGAAGCTACAATGGTTTCACAGAATGTTGGATTGGCCACTACTGGAAAATACACTTCTACAATCGTTTGGGCGTCAGAACATGCTCAAATTACAGATAATGGAGAAGTGACAATTACTACTCAAGAAGTAGAAGGGGATCTTACAGCAACGGTATTTATTGGAGAACTTTCGGCAACTAAAACTTTCACTTTAACCACAGTGATGAATGATGAAGGGAAATTAGCAAAAGCAAAAGAAAACCTTTTGATTGGTTTTGTGGATGGAGATAACGCCAACTCGGTATCAAGTAATGTTGTTCTTGATAATGAGGGATTATATGAAACTCAAATTCAGTGGATATCAAATCACTCCAATATCACAAATGATGGCACTGTAACAATAACAAAACAAGCTGTAACAGGAAACATTACTGCCAAAATTACTTTAGGCGATCTAGAAGATACAAAGGAATTTACTTTAACTACTGTAGGTGATGAAGAGGCTCAATTACAAGAAGCAGTAAATGCTTTAGAAATTGAATTCCAAGAAGGTGATAATGCAATGAGTGTCACTCAAGATCTTGGATTAACTCTAAATGGTTTACATAACACAACAGTAGTTTGGTCTTCTTCGAATAAGGATGTGATTTCTAACGATGGTGTAGTAAATCAACAAGCAGAAGATATGCAAGTAACACTAACAGCTACATTGAGTCTAGAAAATGCAACAGCTACCACAAAACAATTTGATGTTGTCGTCTTAAAAGTAGAACAACCTACTTCTGCAGGAGATAACAATATCGTTTCCAGAATTTATCCTAACCCAACTACAGATAAATTACATGTAGTAAGTTCAAAGGGAATAAAGGAATTAAAGATTTTTGATTTGATGGGTCGTGAAGTATTATCTGTTAATCAGTTTTCGAACACATACAACATGGTAATTGATGTATCGAAATTGATGAAAGGGCAGTACATTTTAAGAGCCGGAAATCAATCAATTAAGTTCATCAAAAAGTAATGATGATGAATAAATAAAATGAAATAGGAGACCACAGTAGGATTATTATTTTGGTGATTTATCACTGAATTAATAATCCTATTTTCAAAAAATAAATTAAACATCTACTACTAACACTAAAGAAATAAATGAAAAGATTACTACTTATAATTACTATAATCTCACATCAATTATTTGCTCAATCCCCAGCACATGAAATGAATAAAAAGCTGGGCATTGGCTATAATTTCGGAAATGTAATGAGTGCCAATAACGAGGGAGACTGGGCGGCACCAATTGAAAAATACATGATAGATGATGTGGCTGCCTCAGGTTTTGACCACATTCGTCTTCCTGTAAGATGGGGTTCACATACTTCTAACGATGCTCCTTATACCGTTGATGCTGCTTGGCTAACACGAGTGGAAGAAGTAGTGGATTGGGCCAACGAGGCAGGATTAATTGTGGTGCTGAACGCACATGGAGAACATTGGTTTTTAGATGAGGTATCTAAAGATGATGAGGTATATCCAATTCCTCAATATTGGGAAAGAATGTTATCGATTTGGACGCAGATATCTGAGCATTTTAAAGATAAAAGTAACGACAAATTGGTGTTTGAACTGATTAATGAACCCTATTTTAAAATGGGGCAGGGATTGGTCGATAAACTGAATAAAGAGTTACTTCAGATTGTAAGGCAAAACAATTCGGATAGAATCATTATGCTTACGGGTGGAGGTGATAATGCGATTAATTCCCCTCAAATGTTAGATCCGGAGGTGTTTGCTAACGACAATAAATTGATACCTTGGTTTCATTATTATTGGCCTAATACCTTTACTAAATATCCGGAAATAGAAGGCAGTAAACCATTTTGGGGGTCTCCTGATGATTATCAAAATTTGAAAAGAGATTTTCAAGAGGTGAAAGATTGGGCAGATACGCACAATGTTCCTGTGTATTTAGGAGAGTTCGGATCAAACAATTCATGCGATGAACAATCGAGAATCCGTTATCATAAAGCAGTGGCAGATGTGTCAAGATCGATGGGTTTTTCAGCAGCATTATGGTGTGCAGGACCAAAGGCCAATAAAATGATCTATACTCGTGAAGGAAGACAATGGTTGCCTGGCCATGTGGATGCACTATTAAAAACAGATCAGAAAAAGAATGTACTATTTATCGTCATCGACGACATGAATACGGATTTGTTTGCTTTTGGGAATGAAGAAGTAATTACTCCTACAATAGATAAGTTATCGACCAATGGTATTCAATATACCAATGCACAATGTTCATATCCTGTATGTGGACCATCGAGAGCCTCTTTCTTAACAGGTACTTATCCTGAACGTAATGGAGTCACAAATTTGACTTTGCAATTATCTGAGACAGCACCCGATTTGACAACATTACCGGAGTTATTATCAAGAAATGGTTATAGAACGGCTGCAGTAGGTAAAGTCTTTGATCCACGTAATGTCGATGGTAATCATCACGATATTGCTTGGACTGATAATTATAAAGATCCCAATCATTATGAATATCCAGAAGAGTATGGTCCATTTGTAAAAGGAACATCCTACAGAGTAGAAGCAGATATGTCGACTGAAATTGGCCCTGCTCATGTAGACGACGATGGATATCAAGATGGTCAATTTGCAGATCATGCAATTGAATATATAGATCACTTTAGTAAAGTAGAGCAGCCGTTTTTCTTAGCTGTTGGATTTAAAAAGCCCCATTTGCCATTTATTGCTCCTCAAAAGTATCATGATTTATACAATGAGAACACGCTTACTTTGGCGCCTTTCCAAAAAATGCCAGAAGGGACAGATGCTTTTACTTACAAAGATCCTACAGAGTTATTGGGCTATAAAGATATTCCACAGGAGTGGGAGACAGAATACAATGGTTTTCAAAATGTGCTCGAATTAGAAAAACAGAGAGAACTTTTGAGATCATATTATGCTTGTGCATCCTATATAGATGCTCAAATTGGAAAAATTGTGACCAAATTGGAAGAAGTCGGTGAAGCAGAGAATACTTTAATCGTTATTACTTCTGATCATGGTTTTAACTTGGGTGATCATAATATGTGGGGGAAACATAACTTATTACAAAACGCCTCACAAGTACCGCTGATCATTATCGATCCTACGGATATTTTAAAGGGAACAGATCGATCGGTTCAACTTATCGATTTATATCCTACCATTTGTGATTATACCAATACACCCAAGCCAGAGTTTTTACAAGGTAACTCTCTATACATAGCAGATTACCAAGAAACGGATTATCCTTTAGACTTGTCGGTGACCTATTACAAAAAAAGTGGATCGAATGGGTACACATTTAAAAAGGGAAATGATAGATACACAATGTGGACGAACGATAGAAGTATGTCGCCAATAGAAACATCTTTCCAAAATATCACATTACGTCATGAAGAGTTTTACACTTATAATTCGATTCAAGAATTAGAAACTAAAAATGAAATAAACAATCCTTCTTACCAGAATAGAATTAATGAGTTAAGAAGACTGGCAGAAGTATGGTGGAACAGGTATTATGGACAAACTCATCAAAATGATACTGAAAATCTAATTTTGGTCAACCCAAATTTTGAAGAAGGAATTGAAAATGGATGGTCTACCACACATAAGGCAGATGCTGAAATCCAATATGAATTAAGAAGTGAGCCTTTCCCATCGAATAATACGTTGGGTGCAACAATGGATATTCAGAGTAATGGAGGAGCCTTTTCAAATCTAACTCTAAGAACAGACCAATATCCAATCGGGTATACGGTATCAAATCCTAAAGAGATGATTATTAGTTTTGATGTGTATTCTTCTGTTGATACAGAAATAAGAGCTCAAATACAAGGGGATAATGGAGATAGAATTAATGGCCCAACGCAATTGATTCAAAAAGATACACCTTTGGAAGTGGTGACAAGAGTGAACTCCACGACAGGTATGAGTGCATTTCGATTGGCTATTCAGTTGGGTAAAACTGTGGGTGTGATACACTTTGATAATGTAAAGGTGACGATTGAAGATGATGTGGAGCAGATGAATCAACTAAAAGAAGCCATCGAAGCGTTAAAAATTGGTTATGCGGAGGGAGATTCTAAAAATAATGTTAATAATAACTTATGGTTAGAACAAGAAGGCTTACATGGTACAAAAGTAGCTTGGAATTCATCAGATGAAAATGCTTTACAGATTCTGAACGATTCTGGTATTGTCACCAAAGACTATTTTCCACATGTAGTTGTTCTACAGGCGGAAGTATCTTTAAATAATTTAAAAGAAACTAAAACCTTTGTTATCAAGGTGAATCAAATGTTCTCTAATGAAATGAATGGCATTTTAGAGGAGGTTCAATTGATTTATCAAGGTGACGATTCTAGTGATGGAGTAACTCAAGATATATTAATTCATGAACCATCAAGTAATGCCAATATTCAATGGATCTCTTCTGATAATGAAACTGCAAGTATCGAAGATGATTTAATTAAAATAACGCAACTTGAGGAGCAAACAGACATTGAAATAACTGCAGTAGTGACGTTGGGAGATGAAGTAGCTGAAAAACAGTTTTACTTTACTGTACTAGGTATAGAACCTCCAACATCAATTCCAGAACAGAATGGATATATTAAAGTATATCCTAATCCGGTTCAACATCAAATAGTAATTCAAAAACAGGACAATAACCCTATTCAATTATTGATGTATTCAGTAGAAGGAAAGGTGATTCTAAAACAAACTATTCAATTGCCAAAAGAAACTATAGACGTATCACATTTACAACGTGGTGTGTATATACTGAAAATTGGAAGTCATTCTCATCGAGTAATTAAATATTAATCATCAACTAACTCTAAATTTTATGAAGTTATTATCAGCTTTTATTCTTTTTATTATTTTTAGTTCTGCTGTTTTCTCTCAAAGTAAATTAGAAAAAGAAGCAAGACATTTTACATTTTGGATGGACAATATTGTAAATCTAAACGACCTGCAAAAACGTCAGATGCAAAAAGCAAGGTACAGTTATTTGGTCGTTAAAAAAGATCCCAAGAATGCGAACATGGGGCTTTCTGAAAAAATTGAGCTAGATCAGAGTTTTTGGGAAAAAAGAAACGAGATCTTAACAGAAGATCAGTTAGTCACACTTGGTTCATATCTGAAGACAAATAATGATATCAAAGATTTGAGAAAGATCATTGATGTAAGAGAAGATCAAACGAAAGTAATTGAAGAGTATTTTATTCAAGTAAATAAGAATGTTGTCATTCAAAAAAATGAGCACGGAATATTAAGTGATCAATACGATGACGCTTTTCAAAGAGCAAAGACAAAAAAGGAGAAATTCTTATTGACCATTCTTGACCCTAATCAACAAGAAAGCTATAAAGCTCATCTTCGAAGATTGGGAGGTTATAAAGAGCAAAAGACAAATGTATTAGAAGATGCAAGTCCTAGCGAGCTTACACTTCTTCCATTGGAAGAATAAAAAAAAGAGGAACAGCAACTGTTCCTCTTTTTTTTGACCCAATTTTAAATTATTTATTTAAATCTGCTTCAATTAAGTTTCTAATGTAGTCAGAAACTTTTAGTTGCTTAGCAGATGCTTGTTGATCTAAAGCATCATACTCTTCTTTGGACATTCTGAAAGTAACAATCTTATTGGAACCGCCTTGCTTTCGAGGCTTCCTGCCTCTATGTTGAATAGCAATACGATATTCTTCTAGAAAATCTTTAGTTGATAATGCATAAGGTTTAACTCCATCCACGAAGATCATAGAGGTGGCTTCATCGCCTTTCCATGCTGCTTTTCTTTTGGATGTAAAACTCTGGAAAAATGCCTTCCTCGTTTCAAAATTTTTGACGTCTGCAGAAGGTAGACTTTTCACATAATCTTTCAGGGTCATTTTAGCCTTTTTGGCTAATTTTTCTACCTCAGTATAAGGTTTTTTATAATAGATATATTTTGCCATTTGAGATATATTCGTATTACGTTATATACAAATAATTAATTTTCAGAGACTTTTGCAACCTTTTAACAATAAAATTTTTTGATATACACATTAAAAATAAATATAAATACAATTGATAAACTATTTCCTTTATTTGTACAATTTCTTAGCTTCGTATTTAGGCCATTTGAATAGACCTTTAGTTTTTCCTTTTTTTAATTTAGACGATTTTTTGGTATGAATCCAACTTCATTATTCTTTTACGATTACGAGACGTTCGGCAGGGATCCGAGGCAAGATAAAATTGCTCAATTTGCTGGGGTAAGAACCGATCTAGATTTGAATATTATTGAAGAGCCAATTATCAAATTTTGTCAGCCTTCTTTAGACTTTCTACCTGAGCCTGAGGCATGTCTGATTACAGGGATTACTCCACAGATCGCGAACAACAATGGTATTCCCGAATATCAATTTATGCGCATCATTAAAAATGAGTTAGGAAGAAAAGGAACATGTCATGTGGGCTACAATAATATTAGCTTCGACGACGAGTTTTCTCGTTTTGGCTTCTACAAGAATTTCATCGATCCTTATTCTCATGAGTGGGCGGACAACAATTCAAGAATGGATGCATTGGAAATTCTTCGTCTTACCTACGCATTACGACCTGAGGGAATCAATTGGCCAACAAACGAGGAAGGGAAACAATCTTTCAAATTAGAACACTTATCAGTAGCTAACGGAATTGAACATGAAAACGCACACGATGCCATGTCTGATGTGTACGCTACTATAGAGGTACTGAAGTTGGTAAAACAGCATCAACCCCGACTATTTGATTTTGCTTTAAAGATGAGAAATAAAAAAGTGGCCAAGGATGAAATCGAAAAAGCGATGAATTCTGGAAGTTATCTTTTGAAAATATCACCTTATGTGCCTGTGGAAAATGGTCATTTATCGTTTGTCTTCCCAATTTGTCAGGATGCCCAAAACAATAATGCCTTTTTAGGATACGATTTGCGTACATCGCCTGCTTGTCTCAAAGATCTGGATGTTGAACAGCTACAAGAGAAGATGTTTAAGAAAAAGGATGAAATGGAAGAAGGAGATGAAAGACCAGGTGTGGTTCAGTGCATTGTTAATAAATCGCATATTTACTGCGATCCAAGAACCTTGTCTCCTAAAAGAGCGGAAGAATTGGGTATCGATTTGAAAATGATTGAAGCACATAAAAATCAGTTGATCGAATTGTTATCAGATAGTACGATTGAAAAAAAATTAAAAGAAGTGTTTAATAGAGAGTTTGCTCCGATCACAGATGTCGATGGACAATTATATGATCAGTTCATCAATAATTTCGATCGATCAATTGCCAATAGATTAACTACTGTTGATAATCCTGAACTCATCAATCATCAGAATTTTAAGTTCAGAGACGAACGTCTAATAGAACTTTTGTATAGATATAAAGGAAGAAATTTCTATAATCAACTACCTGATAACGAAAAAGAGGTATTCAAATCTTTCTGCAGATCTAAAGTGATTTCAGAAAGCGATAATACGATGGGCATTGATAAGTATAGAGATAACTTATCAGATTTAATGGGCGAACATAAAGACGATCCACGTGCTTTAGGTATTCTTACCGCTCTAAAGCAATACACAGACCAAGTAGAAAAAAAATTAAACTAACATGAAGTTACTATATACTGTATTTCTTCTATTAGGACTTTGTGCCTTTACCGAAATACACGCACAAGTCTTTAAATTTAAGAAGGCTGAGAAAAATTCTGGTGTAACGATAAAAACTTTATCGAATGGTAATACAAATAAACAATGGAAGAAAGTAATAGAGAGGAATTCTCGTAAACCTAAATCCAACGATTTAATTGCCGATGCATTATTTGTCGATTTTGGAAAAGTAACTCCTCAAAGTAAAGAAGCAAGCATTTTTGTAGGTAACGTCTACGAACCAACCACCGTTGAAGTATTTTATATAGGTGATAACGAATTTTTCTCTATTGATATAGGTGATAAAACCAATTTCTGGTTCACACAAGATACCATGAGTTTTGTCTTACCTGTGATGTTGGATGAAAAATTGGAGATTAAATTCAGAACCAATGCATTAAGTAAAGGGACTAAAAAAGCGTATTTGGCTTTTAAAATCGGAAAGCAATTGGTGAGGGTGGCGCTTAAATCGAATGTCACCGAAGCCTTACCTGAAGAACACGAAGAAATTGAAATCAACTTAGGTAATGTGGAAGCCGATTCGGTTGAATTTACGGATTATATTTTCAGCAATTTAGAAGAGTATCCTTTGGAGTTCAATTATCAAGGAGATACTTCTGCCTTTGTGTTTATGATTAATTACGATACAATTCCAGCCGACTCTGTTCGTCAAATTGTCTCTACAAGCGATACAACCATTTTATCTGTGGCAGCTCTAGCTAATAATTTGGGAGACCATTATGGTCAGATCACTTTTAAGAATATGTACTTGGAACAAAAAGTACAGCTAACATCACGTGTCGTTAAGGTAAGGGGGAACCTCATTTGGGAAGATACATTAAATTACAATCAGAATATTCAACTTTTAAGTAAGGAATTGTACACACCTAATGATTCGGTTTTTTATCAGTTGAAAATTTATAATGATAGTGATTACGATACTTTAATTGATATCAATAAGTTCGTAGAGTTGCAAACAGAAGAATGCTTAAGCTATCATTTCCCAGAAACTTTGATGAAGCCGCGAGAGACTACTATGGTAAAAATTCCTCTTTATCTCAATAAATCATGTGATTTAGGGAAACCATTAAATACAACAATGAATCTGATGATATTAAAAGATTCATCAGTTGTGTCTCAAACTATTCAATACGATCCGATATCAAAGATTAAGGAAGAATTACTATCGACTTTTCCTAAAGAGTTGACATTTACATCAAATAATGATACGGTAGAGATAAAGGTGCCTTACTTCAATTTAGGTAGAAATGCGAGGTACCCCGATCTAAAATCGTTTATTGATGAAATTGAAAAGCCAAGTAGTATCGATCTGTTTTATTATCCTCCGAGAATAAAAGGCTATCATAAAGGGTATGTCTCTATTTTCTTGACACCTTTCGATTCCATCGCCTTCCATCAGGAGCATCATGAACAATACAAAGCTACCATTTATGGAGAAGAAGTGATCACAAAAGTTCATTTGGTTCAGAAACCATGGACGGCAATTGTGGCAGACTATACTACCGAAATTATTATCGGTATCGTTGTCATCATTTTGATTGTTCTTGGGATATTGTCGCCGAAAATCATCAAAGTGTCTAAGGAAAAATGGGCCTTATATCAGTTTAATCGAAAGAAAAATGCAGATATAACTTCTATTCAAAGATGCTTAGAACTCACGGATAATGAAAATATTCAATCAGAATTAAAACAAATATTGGAAGAAGTCGAAAACAGAGAAAGCTAAGATTTACTGATTTTCACCTTTCCATGAATCAGCTTCCCTTCATGATCCATCCCACTAAAGATGCCGTCATAAGGGGAGCTGTTTTCGTTTAAGAAAAAGCTTTTGAAAAAGATCTCCACATTCATCATTTTCGATAACCCCATTAATTGGAAGCTGAAATGAACAACAGATCCGTTTTGGATAATCTCGAATTCGTCTTTCTGAAAAATACATCCATCTGTGGTTGATTTTATTTTGAAAGTGGTAGGATCGATGGAAAATCCTAAACTAGCATTCTCATCTTCAGCATAATCAAATACTATTTGATATACTCCCGCAAGTTTATCGTACGTAGAAACAAACGGACTTCTTGATGATATCTCAAAAGCTGAATTGGGCACTTTACCCCGGTTCATTATCACTTGGTTTCTAATTTCCTGGATAATGTAACTTGGTGCTCTCCTTTCTAAAGACGCCTTTATCATCTCTTCTTTTGAATGATATTTTTCAAAAATCAGTTTTCCTGCAATCACTCTATTATATATATCAAAAGCCGTATAAGTGCCGATTAAATATGGATTACTATTCGGATCCATGTGACCTGCATATAAAATATCCTCACCACTATCCACTAATTTGTTATCCATTAATGTCTTGGTTTTAATGTGAAGAATGTCGGCTCTTCTAGAAATAAACCCTTGATAATTGAACTCCTTATACGAACCATCATCTTGGTGATAAATGTATTTATAGTTCACGTTTTTCCAATTATTGTAGATTTCTACCTGCCCTTTTATTACTTCTTTATTTTCCCCAAAGTGATAGGAGAGGTAGTAACCATTCTCGGTGGTGTCATTATTCGATAACCAATCGAGTTGCTTTTGTTTGTCTGACTCTTCTAAAATGTCAGCATCTAGAAAGGAATAGATATCTTGATATCCCACATAATTAAGCATTAATTGACTGTAGTAATGGGTAATCTTTATTTGTAAAGAACCTTTTTCGAGTAATCGCTTTTTATCATAAAGGTATTTTCCATTCACAAAATCAGAGGACTGCTTTTCGAAATCTTGTTTTAGGTTGGGTTTATCAGGATCGTAATTTCCGAAACCGAAAATTTGGGCTACCTTTTTAGGTAAAGCTTGACTATGCTTCTCTTGAAACTGAAACATCACTTCTTTCATCAAAGTGTCGAAACAAGTGGCTGTAAATTTTATTGTGGTTAAATCGTGCTTCTTATTATTTTCCATAAAATTCCTGATAAATACGTCGGAATTCTAAAATAAATAAAATGGAATCAGAAATAAAAAATAATCATAAGGAATAATTTATACTTACAACGTTAATTCGAAAATCACTTTTTGTACTAACATTTACTCATCACTTTCAATAGATCAACATGCTAAGGAAATTATTTATTCATCTTATACTTTTATTCTTTTCGTCCGTTTCCATTGTTTTGGGACAGAATAAAATCATATCAGGAAAAATCACATCGTCGGATCAGCAAGGATTAATTGGTGCAACAGTTCTTCAAAAAGGGACAACCAATGGTACCGTGACCGATTTTAATGGAAACTTCGAAATGGAGATTCCAGAACAATCTACTATTGTGGTATCCTATACGGGTTACATTACAGTAGAATTCGAGGTAGGCAATAAGACAAAGTTTTCTATTGTTTTAGAAGAAGATGCTCAACAATTGGAAGAGGTGAATGTGGTTGGATTTATGGGCGTTGTTGGTAAATCGAGAAGAAGAACAGAATCCATTCAAAATATTCCTGAATCAGTTCAAGCCTTAAACTTTGAGGGTATAAAAAATGCAGGAATCACTGATCTTAGCTCTTTTGCTACTTTGGTGCCTAACATGAAATTTAATACTTCTCAAGCAGTAGGTAATAATTTTATATCCGTAAGAGGAATTCCCCAACTCAGAGGAGGTGATGCTCCAGTTGCATTTGTTATTGACGGTGTAACTGTGGCTGACCCAAGTTTATTAAATCAGGAGTTGTACGATTTGGCTTTGGTAGAAGTAGTAAAAGGTCCACAAGGTGCATTATATGGTAAAAACGCTATTGGCGGTGCAATAAACATCTACACTCAGGAGCCTACGAACACGATGAGTAATAAAGTGAAAGTGGGGTATGCCAATGGAAATGCAAAAACAGGTCAATTCGTTTCTTCAGGGGCGATTGTCAAAGACAAGTTATATTATAGATTCTCCACTCAGTATAGAGATTCAGATGGTTTACTTAAAAATGACTATCTGAATGAGTTTGTTGATTTCAGAAAAGACATCAACCTAAGAGGACAACTTAAAGCAGACTTAACGGATCGTTTGAGCGTATCCGTAGCTTATCAACATTTTAATTTAGAGGGAGGAGCGACCTACTACTCTGTTAATCCCGAAGGTTATGAGTTCGAAGGAAATCTAGAGCCGGGTGGTGTTTTGGATCCCAATCCAAAGGAAGGAAATAACACCATTGTAAGTGATGTATTGGGTAAATCGAGTATGATCAACCACAATGGTAATTTAAAAGTGAACTACCGTGCCAATCACTTTAACATTCAAAGTGTAACGTCGTTTAACCAAGTTGATCGTAAAACATATGGCGATTTAGACTTCTTACCTTATGATGATTTCACACAGAATGAAGTGACTTCATCAACTACTTTCAACCAGGAAATACGATTTGATAATAAGAATAAGACATCAAAATTGGATTGGAGTTTTGGCGGGTTCTTCCAAACTGTGGAGGAACCTTTCTACCAAGATGGTTTAGTGAGGGATTACGATACTTGGGAGCAATTCAATGTAGTGGCTGCTGATCTTACAAATTTCACTCAAACTTTAGCATTATTTGGGTTTGTAGATTATAAAATCACTAATAAGTTAACGGCATCGGTAGGTTTTAGATTTGATATTGATCGATTCGAGCAGGATGACCGTTTGAATGATGTGAAGTCGGATAGAACGAATAATGTTTTTCAACCTAAAGCATCATTGGCTTATCAAGCAAATAAGAACATCTTATTCTTTGCCAACTACGGAAAGGGCTATAGAACAGGAGGATTTAACCCTGCGATCACCCAACTTTTTGATAAAGACTTTAAGGATGAATTGACGGATAACTATGAGATCGGTTTCAAAACATCAGCTTGGAACGAAAGAATTATCTTTAACGGATCTGCTTTCTATACAGACTTTACCAATCAGCAACAGTTTATCTTAGATTTAACCGATTTCTACGGTGGTATCTATAACTATGACAAGAGTAGAGTGATTGGTTTTGAGTTAGACACGAAATTTAGACTAAGTAAGTTCTTAGATCTTGGCTTTAACTATGGTATATCAGATTCTCAAATTATTGAAGGAGGAACGACAGGTGGAGAAAATGGAGATGCTACTGATAATAGTGTTTATAACGGAAACAAAACGCCTTTTGTGCCGGTAAATACATTTGGGGTGAACCTATCCTCTTCTATTCAAATATCAAAAGAACTTAGATTTAACGGATTTATCAACCTAGATCATACAGGTAAAACCTACTGGCACGAAAGTAATTTGAAAGAACATACATCAGATGCTTATAAACTATTAAATGCTAGAGTATCGATGACCTATAAGAAATTCGAATTTGAAGTATGGGGAAATAACCTCACCAATCAGCAATATTATCAAGAATTTTCACCAGGTCAATTTGTAGGTAGCCCAGACGATGTAGGTTGGAGAGGTCAACCACTAAGTGTTGGTACAGCATTGACAGTAAGGTTCTAATATCACTACAGAACGCGATGATTATTATAACTAATAATCATCGCGTCTACCTATCAACAAATAATTATTTTGGAAAATACTTATAAGGAATTTTGTCGTATCCTGATTCATGATATGTTCAAAGTTCAATCAGGAGAAACCATTGCATTTACTGCAGATTCAGGTTCAGATTTCACATTAATAAAATACCTTACCCAAGAAGTGGAGAAATGTGATGCCAAACCGCTTACCGTCATCGTACCAAAAGCAAAATATGATGGTCAGGATGGTATGGCTTATTGGCCTCACGAAACGTTGACTCCAGCACTTTGCCAAGTGGATGTGTGGATCGATCTTCAATCCATTGTGATGCTCTATTCTGATATCTGGGAGACTGCGATGGCAAAAAATAAGAAACTCAGATATTTAATAATAGGGGATACACCCATCGAATCATTGGTGAGAACCTTTGCTCATTTTGATATTCCAACCCTCAAAAAATTATTGATGCGTGTGTTGGAAATGGCGAAAAAATCAAAAAGAGTACATATCAAAAGTGCCAACGGTACCGATGTTTATTACGACATCGACCTAAATTATACATTTGATATTGATGATGGAGACTACTCTCAACCAATTTTTGGTACTGCCCCAGGCTATGTGAATATTGTCCCTAAATTAGAGAGCATGAATGGAAGAATCGTTTTTGATACTTTGATGAATGCTGACCTTACAGGCGATAATCATGTTGAGTTTATTGTTGAGGGTGGTAAAATCGTTAAAATTCTAGGGAATACAGAAGCAGAAAAGTTTATTCAGTTTTTAGCATCTTTTGATGATGAAAACATGTATAAGATCTCCCATAACATGATTGGTCTTAATCCAGGAGTGAAGGAATTATCGGGAGACATAGTCGAAGACGAAAGAGTTTGGGGAGGAGTTGATTTTGGCTTTGGTTATACCAGTCCTATGGATATGCCTCCTTTTGGTCAGCAAGCCGTATCTCATTTTGATGGGGTAGTAGAGAAAGTAACCTTATCATTCGACGATAAGGAGATCTTAACGAAAGGTGAGATATCGTTGGAAGAGTTATTACCTTTCGTGGAGCAATTAGAAAGAAAAGACAGAGAAACGCATGAGTGATAGTAATCAGTACACCAACTCAAAGGTTACATCAAATGATTTTATGAGTGGATGGGCCATTGCCTTAATCATCGCAGGAACAGGTGTGAGTTTGCCTATTCTCTACTTAGGTGCTGAAATCACTTTAAAAGCAGGTTTTGAAACTGCCCTTTGTGCCTTTGGTATTTCGACTGTTGTATTATCAGTTTTATGTATTCTGACTACATTAATTGGTAACCGAAGTCGATTATCCACTTATATGATATTGAGTTTCCCTTTTGGTAAGCAAGGAGTGAAACTGATCAACTTAATGATCGGTATCTGTTTGTTGGGTTGGTTTGCGGTGGCATTAGAACTTTTATCAGAAGCTATTAACGATACATTACTATCCACCTTAAATTTTGATGTTCCTTTTTGGTTGATCAGTATAATTGGTAGTTTAATCATTACATCAAGCACGATGTACGGTATCAAAAGTTTGGAAAAGCTGTCAAATATTTTTGTACCAATATTACTATTGTTCCTCATTGTTGTGGTCTATCTCACTTTTGATGATCAAGTAAGTTGGGATGGAATTATTAATTTTGTACCAACATCAATTACTCTTTCTACTTTTGAGGCCACCTCTATTCTAATAGGATCATCCATATTATTGCCAGTATTAATGGCTGATTTTTCAAGATTTGTATTTAATGATCGTCACAGTTTGATATCCATATTGGGTGTGACCATTGGTTTTCCCTTAGTGTTAATCATAAGTGTCGTCCTTGCCGTAAACACCGGAGAAATTGATATCATGAAAATGATGGAGAAGATGGACTTAATTATTCCTGCTTTCTTATTGTTGTTTATCACCACTTGGGTAACAAATGCCACGAACTTATATTCTGTAGTATTGACATTCTCTACTTTGTCATCAAAATCGAATTTCAAATACCTATGTATTATTAGTAGCATCCTAGGAACATTATTGGCTATAGGTCGTTTCTCCGAGCATTTATTCGATTTTCTATCCTTATTAGGAGTATTCACCCCATCAGTGTCGGCCATTTATATCATTGACTTTTTTATTCTAAGGAAACAAGTCTATCATTTAGAAGAAAGAAAGAATTTTGGAATACCAGCTTTATTGTCTTGGTTGTTGAGTAGTATTATATCACTTTTCTCATATTACGAACAAATAACGATTACTTCTTTTTATTTTGTTGACTCTTTACTAATTGCAGGATTGATGTATTTCCTATTATCAAAGGTTGAAATGAAACGTTCAATCCGTAAGAAATCATTTG
>NZ_CP003561.2:0-1562500 GCF_001682195.2 Flammeovirga sp. MY04 | reverse complement strand
GGGCGTTGGAAATTTGAGAGGCTCTGACTTTAGTACGAGAGGACCGAGTTGGACACACCTCTGGCGTACCGGTTGTTCCGCCAGGAGCATCGCCGGGTACCTATGTGTGGAGCGGATAAGCGCTGAAAGCATCTAAGCGCGAAACCCACCTCGAGATGAGATTTCCTTATGAGGGTTGTTATAGATGATGACGTTGATAGGCTTCAAGTGTAAGTTCAGAGATGGATTAAGCTGAGAAGTACTAATCGCCCGAAAGCTTTTCTTCGGTTGGTGTCCCCTGATGGGGGCACTGACAAAGTTTTTACTGTTCACAGTCAATGATATTAAGACATTGATGGTGCCAATGACGTAGGTGTTCACCTCTTCCCATTCCGAACAGAGCAGTTAAGCCCTACAGTGCTGATGGTACTGGGTTAACCCCCGGGAGAGTAAGTCGGCGCCACATTCATTAAATATAGAAGGTTAGTTAACACAAGATGTTGGCTAACCTTTTTTTGTTTGTGCATATATCAAATGAGAATGTTGTTGGTGTCCAATGTAGTTATATCTTCGTAAACCGATGGTCCCCGAGGGGCCAAGGCCGCCTCGCTGGAGACGTGGATGTATATGGTATTTCAGAATTAGAAATGCCCAAATAATGTAGGCCAATAGTCCGTGTAACGAGGGCCAAGGTCACCACTTTAAAGACGAAGAAATAAATAATGTTTCTACGAAAAATAACACCGAAATCTTGGATGATATTATTGAATCGATGAATTTACCTGCTACCTGCTACCTGCTACCTGCTACCTGCTACCTGCTACCTGCTACCTGCTACCTGCTACCTGCTACCTGCTACCTGCTACCTTTGTCTATATATATCAAAAATTAGTAGTAAACTGATAAATCTTTTATTCGAGGGATTAATAATAATCGCAAAGAGAATTAATCTTCATCTTTATATCATATTCACTGTAATGAAATGAACATGAAGAAAACACTAAACACTTTTTTATTTATTTTAATTGCCCTGAATGCATTTGGCCAATTAAAATTCGCAGAAGTATTCCAGGATAATATGGTACTTCAAGCAAACAAAGAAATTCAAATTTGGGGTGAAGGAAAACCATCATCTGAGTTTAAAATATCATTAGACAAAAAAGCTGTCAATGTAAAAGTGAACAAGGATGGGAAATGGTCTGTAAGCTTTCCTAAAATGAAATATGGCGGACCTTATGAATTAAAAGCAGAAGGAAATGAAACTATCACTTACAAAAATGTAATGGTAGGAGAAGTTTGGTTTTGTGCAGGACAATCTAACATGAGATGGTTTGTAAGAGATGCGAATAACCCAAGAGAAGAGATTAAAAATTCATCTAATTATTCTAATATTCGTTTTTTAGCCATGCCATTATCAGGTTCTGACACACCAAAAACTGAGGTAAAGGCAAAGTGGGAAGTATGTTCATCAACTACTATTAAAAACAAAACAGCTGTAGGGTATTTCTTTGGTAAGGAGTTATCCGACAATCTTAAAGGAGTAGCCATTGGCTTAATTGATATTTCTTATGGAGGAGCAAGTATCAGTACGTTTATGGATGCAGAAACCATAAAAAATTCTCCAGAAATAGAAGGTATTGAAAGAAGAAATAAAAACTTCTTAGCACATTATCATAAGCAAAAGAAAAAATGGGATGAGAATCCTGAAGGTAAAGCACCTTATTTCCCTGAAAACTGTTTGGGTTCATATTGTTTTAACGATATGATTCATCCATTGATCCCATATACAGTGCAAGGGATGATTTGGTATCAAGGGGAAACAAATGCTGGTGAACCTAAACCTTATATTACTTGGTATGGTGAATTTGTAGGTATGATGAGAAAACATTTCAAAAATGAAAATATGCCTACTTATTTTGTACAGCTTGCCGGATTTAAAGGGGTGAAAGGTAGAGAAATGCAAAATGAGTCATGGGCCATGTTTCGTTTAGCTCAAGCTGAGTGTTTGAAATTTGAAAATACAGGAATGGCCACCGCTATGGATGTTGGAGAAGCACATGATATTCATCCAAGAAATAAACAAGAAGTAGGAAGAAGATTATCTTTATTGGCTTTAAGAGATACTTATAAAAAGAAAGTGATTGCAGAAGGACCAACAGTAAAATCGTATAAAGTAGATAACAATAAATTGATTATCACTTTTGATAATGTGGCTAAGCAGTTAACTACTTCTGATGGAAAAGATGAAGTGATTGGTTTTGCTGTTAGAAATGATGAAGGAAAACTAGATGCTATATCAGCAAAGATTATCGGTAAGAATAAAGTAGAAGTAAATCTTCAAGGAAACAATTTGATTATGTACGCCTATGCTAAATTCCCTGAGTGTAATTTGTATAATTCTGCCAATTTGCCGGCAACACCTTTTAATCTAAATATCGACCAAATGCTGAATTAATGACCATCGGTTTTGGATAGTATTAGGACAAAAACTAATTGATGATGTGATAAACATGATCAATTAGTTTTTTTGTTTTAACGGATTTCCAGTAATTAAATCAAATTGATAACATAAATTATTCAATTACTAACACAAATTCTAAATTGCTTGTAATGAATGTATTGCTCTAATTATCAAAAATTATATTTAAGTAATTATAAAAATGAACTGTTTTTAACTACTGTGTTTGATATTTTTATTTGATATTTGTTGAATAAATAACAGCTAAGCGAATTAAATATATTGGACTACTGAAATGAATTGATGTATGAAGAATATAATATTACTATCACTATTTTTTTTATTACCATTCAACTCCTACACTTCTGTAAGAAATTATGAATTTACTAAAGTTGATATAGCGTCTAGAGCAGATGATGTAAAAGCAATTTTGGAAGATGATAAAGGATACATTTGGTTGGCTTTATCGAATGAGCTTTTTAGATATGATGGCTTTCAATTTGAAAAAATGCGGTCAGCGAGAGTATCTTGTTTTGCTAAAGACTTGAATGGAAACATATATATAGCGGCAGAAAATCAAGTTTACCAATATTCTTATGAAAATAATACTTTCGAAGTAGTCTCTAGGTTCGATAGCTATCGTAAGATTCATAATCTCTATGTTTCATCAAAAAATGAATTATTGATTTGTTCTTCAAAAGGACTTGAAATGATTAATCTTGATGATAATTCAAAAGTAACCTATCAACATCACGAAGGAATTGATGAGGGGTTGACAAGTAATGTTGTTCGTGTTATTTACGAAGATAAAAAAGGTGATTTTTGGATCGGGACACACGATCAACTAAATAAATTGGATAGAAAGACCAATACATTTACCCGCTATAGATTACAAACGCCCGATGAAATTTACAAAAAGAATAACCTTATTATAGATATTTTACCACTTAAAGATAAAGATGATACTAAATTATATGTAGGAACGGAGACAGGGTTAGCAGTTTTTGATACAGAATCAGGATCATTTATTAAGTACCGTTATCAGAAAAATAACAAGAAAAGTATAAGCAATAATGTCGTCAGGTCATTAGTTAGAATTAATGAAGAAATGATTTGGGTGGGTACAGGACATGGTTTAAATATCTTTGATGAAAGCACAAAATCGTTCCAACAGTTTTATTCTGATTATTACAACCAATTTTCAATTGCAGGAAACTCTATCAATCAGATTTATAAGGACAATAGAGGAATTACCTGGTTCTGTTCTGATAACGGATTAAGTAGAATTACTCTAGGTGATGATACCTTTAACTTGAATAGATTACCTTTTTCAAATCAACTACTTGATAAGGAACTGACAATTAAGGCTATGAAATCAGATGCTTCTGGAAATATGTGGATAGCAACTGATAATAGTGGATTAATAAAATATGATAGAAAATCAGATAGTTTTCACTCATTTAAAGTGCCACAGATTCTTCATAATAATGTGAACGATGTAATAATTGACAAAGAAGGAGATGTGTGGTTGGTAACGCCGGGTGGGTTGAATATTATTGATCCTAAGACAAATAAAATTTCAGCTTATACAGCAGAAAGAGGAAAAAAAGGAACATTAAAAACAGATTATCTATTTTCTATTGCCGAAAGTCCAAAAGGGCAAGTATGGATTGGAAGTATGTATGGAGTGTATAAAGTGGAGAAAAATGATCAAGGAAAATTAAGTTTTCTTTCATTTAGACCTAACAATAAACAATCGAATACTATCTCGGGTGATTATATCTACAGTATCTTCTTTAATGAAAATGAAAATCCGTATATCGCTACAGGTAATGGTTTAGATTATTTTGATTTGACTACAGGTACTATTTCTAAAGTAAAAAGCAATGAAAAACTAAACTATAAATACCTTAAACTATTAAAGAAGGATCAAAGTGGTACTATTTGGGCGATTTCAGAAAACAGATTCTTTAAGTTGAATACCGCATCTAATCGTTTTGAAGAAGCGATTGAAGCACCTTCCAAAATATTATCCTACGAAATCTTAGAAGATAAAATTTGGTATACAACGACTTCTAAACTAAATCTATTTGATCAGAAATCGAATCTATCTTTTAGTTTCTCTTATGAATCAACGGGAATCAATCACTTTGTTCAAAAGGTTTCGATGAAGTATCAAGATTATCTTGTCTTTGGAGGGAAAAGAGGGTTTACTTGTTTTGATCCGAAATCAGTTAGTTTAGTAAGTGATGTGCCAAAAGTTAGGTTCTCATCCTTAAATGTGCTGAACAGAGAAATTACTCCTCAGACGAAGTTGAATGAACATAATGTGATAACAAATACCATCGATCATGTGGAAAAAATTGAATTAGAACATGATGAGAATACCTTTGGATTGTCATTTTCTGGATTAGATTTCCGATTAGATAATGCACATGAATACAGAGTACAGTTAGAAGGTCTAGAAGATGATTGGAAGATTTTACCAGCAAACGAACATTCAGTATCCTATATTAAAGTAAAGCCTGGTAAATACATTTTTAAAGTAATGGCTTCCGACCAATTTGGTAAATTTTCTGATGAATATAAATCACTTGAAATAATCATTCATCCTCCAATTTGGGCTACTTGGTGGGCCAAAGCTATCTATTTTATAGTTATTTGTGTGGTTTTCTTTTTGGCGAAGAGAATGACTGAGAAAAATATCAATACACAAAATAACCTTGAAATTGAGAAGTTAAAAAGAGAGCAAAGTGAAGAAGTCAATCAAATGAAAATTAGTTTCTTCACTAACGTTTCTCATGAACTAAGAACGCCTCTAACATTAATTACTAGTCCATTGTCAGAGTTATCTGCTATGGAATCTGATACTAACAAAAAGAAGTTATTACAGATTATCGAACGTAACACAGATAGATTGACACGTTTGGTGAATCAAATTTTAGATCTTAGAAAATTGGATAAGGATGCCGAGAAATTAAGATTAGAAAAGTTTGATATGGTAAAGCTTTGTAAGTCAATTACCAATGATTTTACTGAAATTGTATCTAAAAGGAATATCAATCTTAATTTTTATACTAAACAACCTGAACTGAAATTTTGGTTTGATTCAGAAAAAATAGAGAAGGTGATTTATAACCTTATTTCGAATGCATTAAAATATACACCTAATAATGAAAGGATTGAAATTTTATTAAATGTGGTGCATATAGAAACAAATGGCAATCAGCAACAATATGTCGAAATTAAGGTGAAAGATACGGGGTTAGGAATTCCGAAAGAGGTTCAATCTCAAATCTTTGAACGATTTATTAATGTCAAGACCGAGAATTATACTGGTCAACAAGGAACAGGTATTGGTCTTTCATTAGTAAATGATTATGTCAAAATGCATGAGGGTTGGGTAGAACTAGAGTCTGAACTTGGTGAAGGAGCTGAATTTATCATTTATTTACCATATGAATCACATCAGATGGAAGTAGAACAGGAAGAAGAAATTCATGAGGAAGATTTTGTGATTACAACATCTGAATCAGATGAGGAACTTACTCAAGAACAAAATAGTCAGTATAAATTACTTATTGTAGAAGACGATGAAGATATGCAAAGCTTTATCGCTCACTGTTTTGAATCAGATTATAAGATTTTCAAGGCCAATAATGGTAAAGAGGGTTGGGAAATAGCCAAAAAAGAGATGCCTGATTTAATCATCTCAGATTGGATGATGCCTGTAATGGATGGGATCAAATTCTGTAATAAATTAAAAGTGAATGTCCTAACGAATCATATTCCTGTAATTATGTTATCAGCTAAAGATGGTATTGATAATAAAATGCAAGGTATTGATAAGGGGGCTGACGATTACATTGCAAAACCATTTAATGTTGATTATCTCAAATTAAGAGTTCAAAAAATACTTTTACAGAGAGATAAGTTAAAAGCTAAATACAAAGCAGAGTTTTCATCTCAGGTCCAACCAATTTCTGATGCTCCTACATTTGAGGAGAAATTCCTTCAGAAAGTGGTCGATGAAATAGAGAAAGACATTGATAATTCAGAGTTTAATGTTAAAATGTTGGGTGAAGCTTTAGGAATGGGACAAACGAATTTGTACAGAAAAATTAAAGCGATGACCGATATGACCATCAATGAATTTATTCGCAACGTTAGGATGAAGAAGGCAGGTCAGTTATTACGACAAGGGGAATATAATGTCTCTGATGTGATGTATATGGTGGGCTTTACTCATCGATCGTATTTCTCTAAGAGTTTTAAAGAGATGTACGGAATGACTCCAAAAGAGTTCTTGAAGAATAATGAAGTAGATGCTTAATTAAGGAAAAGAATTCAAACATAAAGCAAAAGCGGTGATTTCATAGTATCATGAAATCACCGCTTTTTATTTTATAACTGCAATTATTGCACTTGATAGAAAGGAGTCCCTTCATCATCAATACCTTCGATTTCTACAGTAAAAGGTGCCTTGCGATCATCGGTATAAAAGAGGATGGAAGCTTTGCCATTTTCATCAAATTGTACATTTGGTTCCCAATGTAAAGTAATCCTATGATCCGGCTTGATGTGCTTTTCATCATAAACATCATACTTTGGTTTATAGAATTCTTTTGTTTTGTATATACCAGGATGTTTTAAAGAATTGTATCCGAAAGGCACATAATTTAGGTTAATACCACTACTTGGATGAATAATGATGTATCCATAACGGAGATCAGCAGCCAAATCGTTTTGTGTGGCTGTAAATTCATCAATAATATCTATGTATTTAATATCTGCCATAGCTATACCACTAAGCATTTCTTCTTCAATGAACATTCCGTTCA
Organism: Flammeovirga sp. MY04; assembly: GCF_001682195.2. Lineage (NCBI taxonomy): Bacteria > Pseudomonadati > Bacteroidota > Cytophagia > Cytophagales > Flammeovirgaceae > Flammeovirga > Flammeovirga sp. MY04. The sequence continues at coordinate 1,555,222 of NZ_CP003561.2, read as the reverse complement.
TAAAAACAGGGAAAACTCTGTCATAAACTAATGAAGTAGTCACTTCATCATCATTTGCCGTTTTGATCACCGTACTTTCAGTTTTAGAAAAGCTATACTTATTCAAAATTCTTGAGGCTTTATGATTGGAGTTTAAATATTGCATTAGCGACATACTTCTCATCTCATCATCAATTTGTACTCTGTAATCACTAGTATTGGTTAGCTTCGCTGATAGGAAATCGCCACCAGTAGATTCGTCGACATCATAAATTTCAATTTCATCGAGTATAATGGTTCGATCACCAAAAGCTCTTTCAATTTTTTCTATGGCAAGGATTTCTTTTTCATATGCGTCTAAAGCATTGTAAATAGGAATTTCTTCAATGACCTCAATAGGTTTTGATTCTGGACTTTGAATACCCAACAAAGTAATATTTACAACATTGTTTTTGGTGGTTTTTTGTCGCTTAACCTTATACTTTTTGGCGTTGAAAGAGAACTCTAGTGTATCATAAAATACCAACCCTGTAAAAGTGAATTTACCATTTTCATCGGTGACTACTTTTTCATTAAGGTTACTGTTTTTGTTTTTTGTAGTTAAAGTAACTTCAGCCATTTGTACTTTTTCCTCTTTCCAATAGCTTCTCGTAAATCCATAAATAGAAACACCAATTTCTGGTAAATAAGGTTTTGCAGTTGAATCATTTTGAAATGCTACCCAATTAAATTTTGAGTAGCCTTGAGTTAATAATAAATTATCTAAAGCGGCTCTTTTTTCATTTGTATATGGCGAAAAATACCAAGTTGGTTTCTCAATTTTTCCTTTAATATCTTGAGATAATAGAAGAGATGAAACAATTGTATTTCTTTTTGATGAAACATCAACCAAGTTTTTATCTACAATGGTTACAGAAGCATTCGCTTGCTTGGGTTGACCCAATTCATCTTTTAAAGTGAAATCAACTTCCACTTTTTCTCTTTTGATTCCTCTAATAGGACTAGTTGACATTGTTACCTCATTAGGTTGATAATAGAAGGTATTTCTTTCCAACAAAGTCTCAAAATTCTTATCTAATAATGATATCTTGATAATGCCATTTCGTAATTTATCAGTAGGAAGTTTTATTCTTAAAGTAGGGCGAACAGTTGTGCAATCCCACATATATAAAATTTCACCTCTCATCGATACCACAATATAGGCGCCTTCTTTTAATAACTGATTGGTGGATATGACTGTGATTAAGGTATTTTCTTGGTTACTATTGTTTATTTGAAGTGCCGTTCCTTTCGTTTCTACTTCTGGTAAATAATACTTTTTAGGTTGGCTTTTATCAAGATCTTTATTCAAGACAGCATAATACTTTTTATTGCTTTTTAGAGATAAAAAAGTATTTCCCATACCAAGTTCATTACCCTTAATTTCTTTGATTAATTTATCTTGATCATCAAATATACTGGCTGAAAAATTAGCACCCTTACCGTTATTGTCTATTAATTTGAAAGCAATTTTAGAGGGAATGTTTTCTAAAATATGTCCTGATTCAGGGAAAAATTGTAAATCGTAATCAGCTTTTACCAAAGTCTGATTTATAGGAGGTTGTGATTCTTTGGTATCTCTTTTTTTACTCTCCTCTATATTTTTCACCACTGAGAGCTGGTTTACCTTAATTTTCTTTTCATACAGCATATCATCACCAAAATTTCTCATCCAATTGGTGTAGGCACGAATTCTATAAGTGCCTTCTGTAAGTTTTGTGGATAATTGAAACTCAGCATGATTTAAGGAATCTGCAGCATGAATAATATGGTTTTCTAAAACCTCTCCATTAGGGCTTAATAACTCTGTATAGATGATCTTGCTAAAGGGTACTTTTTTCAGTGTTAACTCATCTCTTAAATAGGCTTTAAACCAAATAGTTTCACCAGTCATATAGTAAGGTTTATCCGTATGGATATAAAGTCTTTCTTTCCCTTGATTATAGACTTTCTGATTTACATTTTGAATAAAGGCATCTATATCATTTAGAGTGCTTGAACTAAATAGGAATGGAGTCAAGCAGAATATCAATAGGATGAAAAGTTGTTTGTAGTATTTCATAAAAGTATATTAGTTTCTATAAATATCATAAAATGGGGGAGTATTGATGGGCAGATTTTCGTCTATTATGATAACTATAAAACTAAAAATTAATAGAAGTGTGTTCAAGCATTGGTGAACATCAATAATGCAAGAATGAATAGGTGATACAGAGTTAAGAGCCGATATACACAAGAAGCTTTAGGAGTAAATTATTCATTTTATAACACATTTTCGTCTATACCATCTATTGAGACGATTTAGACCCCTTTATTCTGATTTAAACTACTTAATTTGAGTTGTCATAAAATGGAATGAAATTTTTTAGATGATGAACAAATTAACAAAAACGTTATTAACCGCTGTATTGGGAGGGATGAGTGTATTCTCTCATGCACAAGAAATACCTAATTGGGAGAACCCCGATGTGATTCGTGTAAACACCGAACCGACAAGATCTACTTTTGTCCATTATCAAGGAGACAATACTACACAAGATCAAGAACAACTAGCCAATTATATATACCTTAATGGGCAGTGGAAATTCAATTGGGTGCCTAAACCTGAGGATAGACCTGCTGACTTTTATAAAACTGATTTTGATGTGACACAATGGAAAGACATTGATGTTCCATCAGATTGGCAGATGAGAGGATATGGTTATCCTATATACACTAATATCATTTATCCATTCCCTATGGATGCCCCTCATATTCCACATGATAACAATCCTGTAGGTAGTTATAAACGTACTTTTACAGTGGATGAAAACTGGGATAACCAACAAGTGTTTTTACATTTTGCAGGTGTTAGTTCGGCATTTTATGTTTGGGTGAATGGTCAAGAAGTAGGCTACACTCAAGGTAGTAAAACAGCCATAGAATTTGATGTGACTGAGTATTTAAAATCAGGAAATAATGATATTGCAGTAGAAGTATATCGTTGGTGTGATGGATCTTATTTAGAAGATCAAGATTTTTGGAGATTGAGTGGAATAGAGCGTGATATATATCTATATGCCACCCCTAAAACGTTTATTAGAGATATAAAAATCACTTCTACCTTAGATACAGAAACCTACACAAATGGCTTATTATCTTATACTATTGATGTAGATAATAAATCAACGAAGAAAGCTAAAGGAATGTCTGTTGAGGTGACTTTAAAAGGAAAAGATCAACAAACTGTATATGCTCAAACTCACCCGGTAATTCTAGATAAAGCGACATCAAATAAGGTTTTTGTAGAAAACATCGACCTTATGAAGGTATTACCTTGGTCTGCAGAAACACCTAATCTTTATACAATGCATATCGCATTAAAGGATAAAAAAGGAAATGTGATTGATGCTTCAAAGCAACGAATTGGTTTCAAAACTACTGAGGTAAAAAATGGACAATTTTTGGTAAACGGTCAGCCTGTATTAATCAAAGGAGTGAACAGACACGAACACGACCCGGTAAACGGACATGTAGTGACTAAGGAAACGATGAAGCAAGATATCATTGACTTCAAAAAATACAACATTAACGCAGTTCGTACATCACATTATCCTAACGATCCATATTTCTACGATTTATGTGATGAGTACGGTATTTATGTGTGTGATGAGGCAAACATTGAATCGCATGGTTATGGTTATAAAAAATCGGAAACATTAGCTAATAGCGAAATGTACAAAGAACAGCATTTGGACCGCGTTAGAAGAATGGTGAAAAGAGACTTTAACCATCCCTCTATTATTTATTGGTCACTAGGAAATGAAGCAGGTAATGGTTCTAACTTCAAAGCAGCTTACGATTGGATTCACGAGTATGATGGATCTAGATTAGTACATTACGAACGTTCTGAAGCGATTGATAAAATCCGAACAACAGATATTCTTTCTTATATGTATATGCCAATGAAGGACGCAAATAAGAAAGTTATTGCCAAGCAGAATAAATTACCTCTCGAAGAACAACGTCCATTTATTTGGTGTGAGTATAGTCACGCAATGGGTAACTCCAATGGTAACTTCTTAGATCATTGGGAGTGGGTGCGTAAAAATAGAATCGCTCAAGGTGGTTTTATTTGGGATTGGCAAGATCAAGGTTTAATTGGAAAAGATAAAGATGGAACAATCTATTATCAGTATGGTGGAGATTTTGAACCTGAAGGAGTATATAACGATAATAACTTCTGTGCTAATGGTGTAATTGGATCAGATAGAGCACCTCATCCAGCAATTGAAGAAATCAGACACATTTATCAAAATGTACATATTACTCAAGTTGAAGGGAATACATTTGCCATTTTTAACGAACAATTTTTCAATGATTTATCACAATTATCTATCTCATGGTCTTTATTAGAAAATGGAGTAGAAATAAAAGAAGGTGTGGTATCAGATTATAATGTAGCTCCACAGCAAACAAAAAATGTAGCTGTAGATTTTGATTATAACTTTGATGCATCAAAAGAATATTTTGTCAATTTCTATGTAAAAAACAATGGTCAAGAGGCATTATTAGATCAAGATTTTGTGATGGCTTCAAATCAAGTATTATTACAATCACCTCAAGTTATTGCTCAAGAAGTGACAGGCGATAAAGTCAAAGTTGAAGAGCAAAAGGAAGGTGTGATGGTTATTTCGGCAAATGGATATTTCTATACTTTTGATCGTGAAGATATTGGTTTAGCATCAATTGTTTATCAAGAAAAAGAATTATTGGATGAGCGTGCTAAGATGAACTTCTGGAGAGCACCTACCGATAATGATTTTGGTGCTTGGAATGTAGATAAAAGAAAAGAGGATGCTAAATATTTTGAGTGGAGAGATTTAGCTAGTAAAGGTGAAATTACGGATGTAAAAGTAGAAAAAGGTGAATCAGTTACAATCACTTATTTGATGAATTACCCATCTATAGAGGCAACAAATACAGTGGTTTACACAGTAGCAAAAGATGGTTCATTATCAGTAAAAGCTGATTTTTCACCTCAAGCGCCTGAAAAATTAACGTTTATGCCTCGCTACGGAATCACTTTAGCGATTGGTAGGGAGTATGCAAATGTCATGTATTATGGTAGAGGTCCAGAAGAGAATTATCAAGATAGAAACAATGGTTCTTTTGTAGGTCTTTACAAAACTACGGTAGATGCTATGTTGGTTGATTATATTCGTCCTCAAGAGAATGGATATAGAACAGATGTTCGTTTTGTACAGTGGACAAATCAGGAAGGTAAAGGATTAAAAGTTGATGCAACTTCAACAATTGGATTTTCATCATTAAGAAACCCAATTTCAGATTTTGATCCGGGTAACGATAAAGCACAAAGACATACCATCGATATAAAACCAACCAATTCAATTTATATCTGTATTGATGATAAACAAATGGGAGTAGGTGGTACAAATAGTTGGTCGAAAAAAGGATTGGCTTTACCAAAGTACAGGCTGAATCCTGCTAAATGTAGCTTGTCATTTACATTAAAGGCAATGGATAATACGCCACAGTAAAAAGGGGTATCATATGTATCATAAACCCAGGATTTAATTACTGGGTTTATGATACTGCGATACAAAATCATAAATTCAAAAAAGCATGATTAACCAAAAGAAAATTATCAGCCTGCTTCTTTTCTTTCTAAGCACACAATTACTTGCTCAGCAAAACCCACCTAACATCATATGGGTAATGTTGGAAGATGTGTCTTTAGATACAGAAAGTTATGGAATGAAAGGAGTAAAAACTCCAGTAATGAATGGATTGGCAGAAGAGGGAAATCAATTTTACAATTGCTTTGGTACTGCATCAATATGTTCGACAAACCGATCAGCTATGATTATCGGAACGCATCAATTGAAAACCAATACGATGCACCATAGAAGTAATCGAGACTACGATTTAATAGATCCTTATAAACCGTTTACTTATTGGTTAAGAAAAGCGGGTTATACAACTATTTTAGGTCATCCTAAAGTTCAAGCTCAAGGGAAGAAAACCGATTTTAACTTTGATTATAAGCCAATTGGCGACTGGGACAAAGATAAAGGGGTGTATGATCGATTAGGAACTTTTGAAAACGATGGTCAACCTTTCTTTCAACAAATTACTTTGCATGTAACTCACCGAGGTGGTTGGTGGAACAGAGTAAGAAACGAATCAAAACATCCTGTTCATCCAGATAGTGTTGACTTGCCATCTTATTATGCAGACGATCCAACTATTCGTTTGGACTGGGCCAAGTATTTAGATCAAATGGAACATGCTGATGATGAGTTGGGTTTGATTGTTCAAGAATTGAAAGACAAAGGATTGTATGATAATACAGTGATCATTGTTATAGGCGATAATGGTAGATGTAATGTTAGGGGAAAAGGATATTTGTTTGATCCCGCTTTACGAATTCCTTTAATTGTGAAATGGCACAAGGGGTTTGAAAAAGAAATGAACGAACAAGCAGTAATTAGCTGTACCGACATTACAGCCACAATTTTAGATTTGGCAGGTGTTAAAGTTCCAGAGTATATGACAGGCCAATCGTTTATATCAGATAATTTTGACCGAGAACACGTTTTCTCCTATAGAGGATTATGGGATGAGGTCATGGAATCATCTTATGCGGTTTCTGATAAGCAATTCCGTTATATCAAAAACGAAATGCCAGAACAACCTTACGATATGCAACAAGCTTATTTGGAATTTTATCGTCCAGCAGTTCATGTGATGAGAAGACTGAAAGAAGAAGGTAAATTAGATGCATTTCAAGAAAGTTTCTTCAAAGCTAAACCTTCAGAAGAATTATATGATGTGATCAATGATCCTGAAGAGAAAACTAACTTGGCTGGAAATCCAGAATATAAGAAGGTCTTGAAAAGAATGAGAAAATTAGATGCTAGTTACAGAAAGGAAATGAAATCAACATCAGATACTTATGATCCTGTAATAGCAGATGCGGTGGATATTCTGAAATATGTAAAAGAGAATCATCCTAAAGCATATCAAAAAATGTTGGATGGTGTGGAAATTGGCTTTGGCAAATATGGCAAGTTATATAGAAAGCATCAATCAAAAGGAAATCTATAGTTATAGCATAATATTTAAGGTAAATCGAAAGGGAATAGACAGATGTTTGTTCCTTTTTTTATTTATCTAGGTAAAACGTATAGAATATTTTCTGTTTCGTTAGGTCTGTAATAATAAGGTTTTTACTTCTAATAAGAATTTAGGTGAATTTGAGTATTATATATGGTCAAAGCTAATACTAGGTTTGTATCAAATAGTTGATTCGAGAAATTAGATTATATTGTAGATTGTTATTTTTATATTTTTATAATTATTTTAATTTTTGTGATAACAAATTCTTCATTTATAACACATATTCTGCGAATTAAATAGTAAGTAAATAAGCGTACTAACAAAGAAATAGGGTGTTTAATTTTGTATATGAAGCAGTACTTACATGTAGTCCAGCTTCGCTAGTATATAATTTCAAACATTCTAATATGATAGAGAAAAATGTAAAGAAAGAGCAAAGAAAAGAGACCTTGTTATGGACATCACTCGCAGTAGGTGTGTTTCTATTTATCGTTTTGCTTTTTGAAATAGCACTTTAGATGAACACAAAATCGACATTATGAGTGTAATAACTACGTTTTTAAATATGTGTCATAAAAATAAAGATTTGAGGGTAAGGTAATTTAACAAACTGCCTACCTTCGAATTGTTAAAATGAAGTTTCAACTTAAGTGCACTACGAATGAAATGATGATACTGTTTTAAACTTGGAAATTAAAAAAGCATTAAAAAAACTTCTCTTTTTAGTAATGAAATGACCAACACAATTGAAATGAATTTTTGTGTTTGACTAATCTAAAATGAATTATGGAAAAAAACTTTTTAAAATGGATGTTCATAATATCATCCATATTACTCTTCTCTAATTGCGAGAAAACCTCATTTATGGAGAACTCTGAGTTCCCGACTAACGTTCAGGTTAAAGATCTGCAATACGCAGATATTATTAACGCAAGAGCACATAAGAAAATCCAATCTGCTCCTCCAACAATGGATTCTAAAGGAGTTCCTTGTGCTTTCACTTTGACAAGTATTAAAAAAGATGGTGAAGAACTAGGTTTAGAATACCTTGAAGCTGTAACAATTGAAAGTGGTCGTATGGATACGATCGAAGTTGTAGTTGATATAAAAGAAGTTGGTGAAGAACCGAAAACAGATGCAGACGGTGAGCCTGTTCTTGATGAAAATGGAGATCCAGTAATGATTGTATTGTATGATACAACTTTTGATTATGTGCCAGTCATGAACCCAAATAATGCAGGACGAATCACTATTGCAGATGGCAACCCGTTTGGTGAAGGCGACTATCACTTTAGTATGGCATTAACACCAGTGACTGATGGAGATGAAAATACTCAGTTATTTGAGGATGTTTTTCATTTAAATGTAATGCCATTACTTCCTATTGGTTTTGAATACGATCCAGTTCAGCAAAACTTAGTAATAGGTGAAGATATGAAAACAGTTGCTCCTAAATTAATATTTAGCAGAGATGTTCTTGAGTACGATGTTCGTTTCGAATTAGTAGGTGAGGAAGAAAGGTTAATTATTGATCCAGTGACGGGTGAGATATCATTAAATCCTGCATATACAATTGAAAGAAACGAATCTGTATCGCCAACAATTAAAGTAATCAGCAATATGACTGATGAAGAAGTAGTGTTGGAAGGTGATCCAGCGAAACTTCAAATCGTTATTTCAGATGAACCATTAGAATTAAATGCTGGTCCACTAATTCCTTCAGCAATTTTATACTTGCCATTTGCAAATAACTTAGTAGAAGGTCAGGGGATGGAATCTACACATGCCGAAGTAATTTTAGGTAACCCAAGTGTCGAGTTTAGCTTAGCTTCTGATGATGATAGATTAGAAATCCATCCAAGAACGGGTGCTATTACAATTAAGCCTGGTTATGTATTGGTAAATGATGTAGAAGAGATCTTCCCATCAATCAAAGTAACTTCACTAATTAGTTACGATGAGATAGTATTTGATAGAAGAGTAAGAATTGTTTTATCAAGAACACCTCAAACACTATTGCCAACAGTAATGCATTTCTTCTACCCTACATTGGCAGCTCAAGATGGACATGAAATTGTGACAGTTAAAAAAGGTGGAGTAGGTAATGCATTATTCTGGGGTGTAGCTAACGGACAAAAGCCAGAAGAAGCTGAAATGGATAATCCAGATAATGTTGAAACCAACGCACTTGCAATTCATAATGTGAAAGGTAAAGAAAGTAGACAACATGAATCGTGGATGATCATGGATTCTCAAAACTTGGCAAATTATAATAAAGGGTATGATGTTTCTGCCATTTTCTGGATTACTAATTATAATACATTATATCTAGAAGGAGGAAAGAAAGCTGCTGATATAGAAATGTATGTTACAACAGATTATACAGGTGATGTGGAAACTACACAATGGACACAGGTCAATGATGTAGTAAAACTAAAAGTACAGGGAGTGGGTGATGAATATACAGGTTCTGCTTACCCTGGTGATCATAGAGGTACGCAACACCCAGGAGTTGATACATATACTATACCATTACGTTATGAGCTTGATCTAACTCCATATTTGGATGCAACAAAATTCACATTTGCATTTAGGTATAAAACATATTTCGATGATGATATGAATATCATGACGGAAGGTGTAAACGGCGACGGTGAAACGGTAAATGTTGCTTGGGGTATGTGTAGTGGTCGTTTTATCATTTCACATGTGAACTACAAAGCAACAGAGAGAGTTCAATAATTCATTTTTTAAGGCATTAGTCAGCTTTATTTCATTAACGGTAGAACACTATTGAAAGTGTTCTACCAAGAAATAACAATAATGCCCATTGACAAGCTCAAAATTTTTATTCAAATGAAAAACTATTTAATAGCAATAGTTACTTTACTTCTATTGCCCATATTATCCAATGCACAGGGTTTAATTAAGGGTGTCATCAAAGATGCTGATGGTACAACCTTGCCAGGTGTAAACATTTTGGTTCAAGGAACTGAAAGAGGAACAATTACTGATATTGATGGAGCATTCCAGTTGGCAGATATCATCCCAGAAGATTATTTAGAGATTTCTTTTATTGGATTTGAAACTCAAATAGTTCCAGTTGGTCAAAAAAGGAATTTCGAAATTACATTGGCATATGAATTAAGCCAATTAGACGAAATTGTTGTTATTGGTTACGGAACAGCAAGAAAAAAGGATCTAACTGGTTCATTAGCAACAGTTGATTCTGAAGACCTTATCAGTGCACCTACAGCTAATTATGACGAAGCGTTAGCAGGGCGTGTAGCTGGTGTAATGGTAACATCATCAGAAGGTACTCCTGGCTCGCCTATGAATATCGTTATTCGTGGTGGTAACTCGATTACAGGTTCTAATGCTCCTCTTTATGTGATTGATGGTGTACCATTAGAAGACTTTGACCCTGCAACAATCAACACGGAAGATATCAAAGAATTTAATATCTTAAAAGATGCATCAGCAACAGCAATATATGGTTCAAGAGGTGCTAATGGTGTAATTGTAATTACAACAAAAAGTGGTAGTAGTTCAGATGGTACTACAACAGTAAACGTTTCTGCGGCATATGGTATGCAAGATGTTCCAAGAATGATGGAATTATTAAGTCCTTATGAGTATGTAAAATATAGAGAAAACCAATTATGGGCTAGAGAACGTTGGGAGATGAACTCTAGTAATATGGACAAATTCCAAAAATTCTATGGCAACTGGGTAAACCCTGAATATTATAGAAATACTGAAGGTAAGGATGTTAATGACTGGTTAGGTCAAATGTTTAGAGATCAAGCACCAATTCAACGTTACAACTTGTCTGTTCAAGGAGGAAATAAAGATACAAACATTTATTACTCAGGTAATTATACTGATCAAGAAGGTGTAGTAATTACAACAGGTTTTACTAAGCTTGTAAATAACTTAAGAATCAATCACAAGATTTCTAAGAAAAGTAATATTGCAGCAGGTTTATTACACTCATATTCTAATCGTGTAGGTCCTTCAATGCGTGAGAATGATTATTCTTCAGTATTAAGAGACGCAGGTCGTTTCCGTCCTGTGGAGCCAATCATCCCTGATGGTACAGGTCCTGGTGGTTTTGATCCAGATGATTCTAACCAAAGTGTGATGTTCCCTCCAATTCAAAATGTAGAGAATACTTCATATCGCAACATTCAAAATGTGATTAGAGGTAACGTTCGTTTTACTCATAAGTTTCATAAAAACTTGACATTGAACTTATCGGCAAATTACCAAGGTAACAACACCAAAGATGATTTATTCTTTGGAGAGAATACCCGAGCTGGACAAAACTCAGCTGAAGGTATTCAAGGTAGATCAATACAAACTCAAGCCAATACTTTAGCATCTTCGAATACATTACGTTATGCAAAGAAATGGGGTAAACATAATTTCTCAATTATGGGTGGTTTCGAAGCTTTGTATTACGAAAGATCTATGACTGAATTAAAGAATGGTGGTATGCTAACGGATGATTTAGGAATGCATAACATTGGTATCGGATCGATTGCTACTTTAGCTCAATCATCTTGGACGGGACATTCATTATTATCTTACTTTGGTAGAATGACTTATGATTTCAGTGAGAAGTATTTAATTACAGCTAACCTTCGTGCGGATGGTTCATCTAAATTCCGTGGCGATAACCAATGGGGTATCTTCCCTTCAGTTTCTGCAGCATGGAGAATCGGTGATGAAGAATTATTCAAAAACATCGATAAAATCTCTAATATGAAACTTAGAGGAGGTTGGGGTGTAACAGGTAATAACAGAATTGCTGATTTTGCATCATATAACCAAATAGGCATTGGTAAATGGAATGGATATAACTGGGGGCCTGCTATGTCATACACGCCAGGTGCAGTTATTACTAACTTAGCAGCACCAGATTTACGTTGGGAGTCAACTCAACAAATAAACATTGGATTTGATATGGGCTTATTTGATAGCCGTTTAGAATTAACTGTAGATGCTTACCAAAAGAATACTTATGATTTATTATTGAATGCAAACATGGCATTAAGTACTGGTTTCAACAGAGTATTCCAAAATGTTGGTGAAGTAGAAAACAGAGGTATAGAATTCTCATTGTCTACAGTAAATATTGATAAAGGTGGTTTCAAATGGACATCAAACTTTAACATTGCAACTAACCAAAATAAAGTTGTAAAATTAAATTCTGGTGAGGATGCAATTTATACAAGAGTTGGACCTGGGCAATTCCAAGAAGACCTTTATATTCAAAAAGTTGGTCATCCTGTAGGAAGTATGTATGGTTTACAATTTGATCGTTTATATCAAACATCTGACTTTAATTACGATAACAACACAGGAGAATATATTTTGAAAGATGGAGTTGTAAACAATGGAAGAGGCGAAGATATCGCTCCAGGTGGTGTCATGTATAAAGATATAAATGGTGATGGTGTAATCAATGCAGATGATAGAGTAATCATTGGTAACCCTAACCCAGATCACTTTGGTGGTTTAAATAACACATTTAGCTATAAAGGATTTACATTGAATGTATTATTCCAATGGGCATATGGTTTTGATGTTATGAATGCTACAAATGCTACAATGGGTATTGCTTGGCCAACGCAAATGTTTAACGCAACAAGTCAAGTAGCAAATCACTGGACTCCATATAATACTAACACTAATGTGAATGCAACTAGTTTTGCAGGTTCAAATGGTACACCTATTCAAGGTAACAGAATGGATTCTAGATTCATTGAAGATGGGTCATACATTAGATTGAAAACGGTTGCTTTAAGTTATGGTTTGCCAAAGAAAGTATTAAAGCGTATGAAAATGAAAGGAATGGTGTTTACAGTATCAGGTCAAAACTTATTTACTTGGACAAACTACTCAGGTTTCGATCCTGAAGTGGGTATCGCAGGTAATGGAGTTTCTCCAAACTACGATTATTTCGCTTATCCAATTGGTAGAACAGTACTAGGAACAGTGAAATTGACTTTCTAAGACATCGTTGAAAAAATAATAGAAGATCTTTATGGGCGTTGCTTAGCAACGTCCTCACAAAGTCTTCAACTCTATATCAATATCAAAACTATATTGAAAAAAGAAATGAAAAAATTATTATATACAGCAGGTTTAGCATTATCAGTACTTTTTAGTACTGGATGTCAAAACTTTTTAGATATGGAGCCAAAATCGACTTGGACTCCAGAAAACTATTACACCAACGAGGCAAAAGTAGAAGCAGCCTTTGCTGGTTTATACTCTGGCTTGGCAGGAAATAATGGTATTGCTGAAAACATTGGTCAAAAGTTAGAATATGGTACTGATGAAGGATATTATAGCCAAACATGGGATGCTCTTTGGCCAGTATCTTTGTACATGCATATTCCAAATTCACCAGAGATTGAAAAGTCATGGTTGACTTTGTACACTACAATTAATGGTACAAACCTAATGATTCAGAATTTGGATAAAGATTCTTTTGAAGAAGAAAAATATAACCAACTTCTAGGAGAAGCAAAGTTCTTAAGAGCATTATGTTATACCTATTTAGTTACTTATTGGGAGGATGTTCCTTTACGTATAAAGCCAACAGAAAGCCAAGAGGAAAATCTGCTTGCTGCATCACCTCAAGAAGATGTATACGCCCTAATTGTTGAAGACTTTAAATTTGCAGCTGAATATTTACCGCACTCTATGGATCCAGAATATATTCCTGGTCGTGCAAATAAAATGGCAGCAAAAGGTCTTTTGGCTAGAGTTTATATGAAAATGGGTGGTTTCCCATTACAACAAACCACTTACTTTGATAGTGCTTTAGTTCAATTGGATGAAATTATCTATAAAGATGGATGGCATCAATTAAGAACATCAGCAGATACTACTGGTTATGAGTTGTTGTTCAGAGACTATATTGGTGGTACATATGATTTGCAAGAATCTATGTTTGAAATGTCTTTCCAAAACAACATTGAATTGGGTGTACCAACAATGTCTGCTTGGGGTGCTTCAAATGGTTTAGCTTTTGATAATAACGCTAGTAACTTACGTATTCAAAGAAGAGTGGCAGTGACACCTGTGATGGATTTGGTTTATGAATTCGCCGACAGACGTCATGCTTGGAACATTCCAAGATTATCAGTAAATCAAAATGATAAAGTAGTAAATGTTGGTAATACATTCGCTTTACAAAATACACCAGGTAAATTTAGAAGATGGACACCTAGGAATTTAGATGATTTTAATGAGGGTTATGAAGTAATTACGAATGAAGAATTAATTCAACGTAACAATACTCCTATCAATATTCCAATCCTAAGATATTCTGATGTATTGTTAATGTATGCAGAAGCTTCTAACGAAGTGTATGGTGGTCCAAACATGCAAGCTATTGAGTGCTTAAATCAAGTGAGAAATAGAGCAGGTTTAGAAAATATTGAAGCAAACGATCCTACAATTATCGCAAGTAAAGAGGCTTTCTTTGCTGAATTAATGGATGAGCGTTTAAGAGAACTTTGCTATGAAGGTAGACGTAAGTTTGATTTGATTCGTTGGGGTAAATTAGGAGAGCGTTTGCAAGTACTTGATCAAGCAATGAAGGAGGATCCAGATTATACCAACGATGAAGGGGCGCTATTCTGGTCAGTAGATGGTTTATCAAGACCAATTAAGAACTTTGATCCATCAAAGCATTTATCTTTACCATATCCTTTACAAGAAGTCAATGTTAACACTGCATTAAAACAAAAGCCAGGATGGTAATAGAATATAAAATTTGATATACGACTCAAAAAATACAAAACCTGGGTGAAATGCCTGGGTTTTGATATTCTACTTTAACAAATTGACTGATGAAACTTAAATATATATTACCACTTTGCATAGCATTACAACTATGTACATCTAAATTATGGTCTCAAAATAAATCTGATCAACCAAACATTCTTTTTATTGCGATAGATGATATGAATGATTGGACTGGATTCTTAGGTGGCCATCCAGAAAGCATTACTCCCAACTTAGACAAACTAGCAGAGGAAGGAATAAATTTTACGAATGCACACTGTTCGGCTCCAGGCTGTTCACCAAGTAGAAATGCATTATTATACGGTGTAGAACCATATAATTCAGGTTTATACCCTTTTTATGATGAAGGAATTCATCAATCCCTAATGAAGAAATATACCAGTCTACCTAGGCTTTTCAAGGAAAATGGCTATGAAACTTACGGAGCTGGAAAAATCCATCATGGATCAAAAAATGATCCAAGAGAATGGACTGAATATGAAAATGATAAGCCGGAAGGCAAGAAGAAATTCAAAGAAGGTGAAGGTTACAGATTAGGAAAAAGTAATAAAATGTCCTTCAGACCTACTCATCATCCTGATAAGGACCATAAAGATTATATTGTCGCTTCTTATGGAGTGGATGTCCTAAATAGACAACATGATAAACCATTTTTCTTAGCAGTGGGAATAGTAAAACCTCACTTACCATTTGATGCGCCTAAAAGATTTTTTGATGCTTTACCCGACAGCATTTTACCTCCAGCTATAAAAGCAAATGACTTGAAAGATATTCCTATGGAAGGAAAAAAAATCAGAAAAGCTGGAGAGGCGAATAAATTCCATAGAGACCAAGCGTGGTCTGATGTTCGCAAAGCGTATTTAGCGTGTATTTCTTGGGCAGATTTTAATATTGGTAGAGTATTGTCAGCATTAGAGAATAGTGAATATGCAGATAACACTGTAGTAGTTGTTTGGTCAGATCATGGTTTCCATTTAGGAGAAAAAGGAGCTTTCAAAAAGTTTACTTTATGGGAAAGAGCCACGAGAGTTCCATTTATTATTTATGATCCAAGATCTCCACAGCAAAAAGGAAGAACCTATGATGAGTCTGTATCACTTATTAATATCTACAAAACATTAGCTGATATGACAGGAATTGAAGTTCCTGATTATGTAGACGGACAAAGTTTAGTTCCTGTATTGAATAATCAAACTACTCAGATGACCTATCCAACCATTATCTCATGGGGAAAAGGAAACTATGCAGTTCGATCAAAAGATTATAGATATATACATTATTTCGATGGTTCTGAAGAATTGTATAATCATCTAAATGATAAAAATGAATGGCATAATGTGGTAGATAAATCACAGTATCAAGAAATTAAAAATGAATTGAAAACCTATCTACCAAAAGATGAAGCTCCTATGATCAAAGAGTATGTAAATCCGTGGAGTGTAGAAGGGGAAAATAGAGAAGAGTATAGACCAGTAAAGCAGAAATAGAAATGAAAAAGTTAATCCTAATAAGTTTATTGTGGTGTGTAAGTCTTTCTGGATTTGCAACAACCTATTATGTTCATCCTGAAAAAGGGATGAAGGGCAACTCAGGAGAATCAATGGATAAACCATTAAAGTCTCTATTTGCTGTTGGTAAATTAAATTTAAAGCCTGGTGATCAAGTACTTTTAGCCAATGGCTATACTTTTAAAGGTAGTTTATGGTTACAAGATTTAGGGGGGACGAGTAAAAAGAGAATCCTAATCAGTAACTATGTATCACCGGAAAAAGATGTTAAGCAATTGCCATTAATTGATGCTAAAGGGGCTAAACAAGGAATCTTCTTAGGAGATTGTTCTTACATCACGATTTCAAACATTAGAATAAAGGCTAATGGAGGGAAAATGGTAGAAGGTAAAAGCCCAATGCGATGTGGAGTTTTAGTTAAATCAAACACATCAGGTAAATACAGTGGTATTGAGTTAGTAAACTTGACGATTACTGATGTTTTTTTAATGGAAAAAGGACATCAAAGAGGGAAAAAAGAAGCCTTTACTCCAAACGGTACCCAAGGTTATGGTTGGGGCATTAGAGTGTTAAATACCACTCAAGGAAGTATCATGGAAGATCTTGTGATTAAAGATTGTAAAATCCAAAATGTAGCTCATACAGGCATTAAGGTGAATGGCAAAAAGAACACAATAAAGAATTTAGTAATCGCTAATAATAAAGTGACTAAAACAGGTGGTCCTGGAATTCAAATGAGTGGTGTTTTGGATGGGCATATTCATCATAACTTAGTCAACTTTTCAGGCGATAAAGGAGACACTAGAAAGTGGGGTAGAGGTAGTGGATTATGGACTTGGGGTTGCGATCGTGTGTTAATTGAGCACAATCAATTTAGAAATGCCAAAGGTCCAGCAGACTCCGCAGGGTGTCATATTGATTTTAACTGCTCAAATGTAATTGTACAGTACAATATAAGCGAAAATAATGCAGGTGGTTTCTGTGAGATTCTAGGTAACAACTACAATTGTGCTTACCGTTACAATGTAAGTATCAACGATGGATATAGAGTAAAGAAAAAAGGAGTTGCTTCTCAAGAAGGAAAGATTTTTTGGTTGAGTGGATTTAATGGCAAAGACAAAAAACATAAAGGCCCTTACAATAGCTATTTCTATAACAACACTATTTATGTTAAAGAAGGTATTACACCTAAAATTGCGGTGAATAGAGCCGCTAAAGGAGTTTTGATTGCTAATAATATTTTCTGTTTTGAAGAAGCAGGTAAACAAGTTTTAGGTGATCAATACAAGCCAGAAGTAGAGGGTGAAGTATTAGTAGAAAACATTGTATTCAAAAATAACTTGTATTTAAAGGCAGAAAACTGGCCTGTAGAAACGCCTGTTCAAGACGAATCACCAATTATCGGAAACCCAAGATTCAAAAATATTGGAGGTAAAACATTGAAAGATTTTGTTCCTCAGAATAGAAACTTGGTAAAAGGTAAAGCAATTAAAATTAAAGCAATTCCTAAGGACAAAAAAGGTTTGTATTTAGGTTTTGAAATGGAAAAAGATATTCTAGGTAGACCAATTGAAGGGCCTTCAGATCTTGGAGCAATTCAACTGCCTAACAAAGCAAACTAAGTATGAAAAAATACCTTTTATTAATTATTCCAGTTGTCTTTCTTATTACCGGCTATTTGGTCGATAATAAGAAGGATAATTCGATAAGAAATAGGCAATCATTTAATGAGGATTGGTTGTTTCAAAAAGGAGATTATAAAAAGGCTAGTCAGATACAATTTGATGATGCCTCATGGAGGAAATTAAATTTACCTCACGATTGGGCTATCGAGGGGCCTTTTGATCCTAAGCACGATGCTAGAACAGGCGGACTGCCTATTTCTGGAGTGGCTTGGTATAGAAAATCGTTTGTACCTCAAGAAGAATGGAAAGGCTATGTGGTTACTCTAGAATTTGATGGAGTAATGAATAACTCTGAAGTTTTTATTAATGGTAAGAAAGTTGGTGAAAGACCTTTTGGTTATATCGGTTTTGAAGTAGATCTAACAGAGTATTTGATATACGGTAAAGATAATCAGATCGCTGTAAAAGTAGCACCCGAAGAATTATCTGCAAGATGGTATCCTGGAGCGGGTATTTATAGAAATGTTTGGTTGGAAGTAAAAAGTAATGTTCATGTTACCCATTGGGGTACGTTTGTAACCACCCCTAAAGTGACTGAAAAGGAAGCTATCGTTTCTATTCAAACAACCATTAATGCAGCAAAAGAAGTCCAAGGTATTCATTCCTTAAAAACGGTTATTCTAGATCCAAATGGAAAAGAAATTACGAAAGCTGTAAAGCAAATTGTTTTCGATAATCAAACGGATATTATCACTCAGAAATTTGAAATTAACAATCCTCAGCTTTGGGATTTAGAGCATCCAAATCAATATCAAGCGGTATCTTATATTGATGATGGTGATCAAATTATTGATACATATAAAACAAAATTCGGTATTAGAAATATTGAATTTACCCAAGAAGGGTTTTACTTAAATGGTAAGAAAACTTCATTTAAAGGTGTATGTATGCATCATGATTTAGGACCATTAGGTGCAGCTGTGAATTATAGAGCCACTCAACGTCAGTTAGAATTATTGAAGACGATGGGTGTAAATGCGATTAGAACGGCACATAACCCTCCATCGCCTGAACAATTGGCATTGTGTGATGAAATGGGTATTCTAGTTCAGGTGGAAGCTTTTGATGAATGGCAAAAAGGAAAAGTAGCCAATGGTTATCATAAGTTCTGGAAAAAATGGCACGAAAAGGATCTTAGAGATATGATCAAACGAGATCGTAATCATCCTTCTGTTGTGATGTGGAGTATAGGGAATGAGGTAAAAGAACAGCGTAAAAAGAACGCACGAAAAATCACTAAACACCTAGTCGATATTTGTCATGATGAGGATCCAACACGATTGGTTACGGCAGGCTTAAGTGCCTATCCTCAGCCCATTGATAATGGAATGGCAGATGAACTTGACTTGGTGGGACTAAATTATAAACCTACTTTGTACGATACTGTAGTAAAAAATCATCCTGATTTTATTGTTTATGGATCAGAAACCTCTTCGGTAGTTAGTTCAAGAGGTGAATATCACTTCCCTTTAGAAAACTATGAAAAGCATCCATCAAAACAGATTACCAGTTACGATATCATTAGTCCACCATGGGCCTACCCGCAAGACTTTGAGACGTATGCTCAGGACAATATGAAATACACTTTAGGTGAGTTTGTTTGGACAGGTTTCGATTACCTTGGTGAACCTACACCTTTTAATGGTAAAGATCATTTGACGCATGGAAAGTGGGGTGGAGATTGGCCATCAAGAAGCTCTTATTTTGGTATTTTCGATTTAAGTGGTTTTCCTAAAGATCGTTTCTATTATTACCAAAGTCAGTGGACGGAAACACCAATGGTGCATATATTACCTCACTGGAATTGGGAAGGAATGGAAGGCCAAGAAGTGCCTGTATATTGCTATACCAATGCCGATGAAGCAGAATTATTCTTAAATGGTAAATCTTTAGGAAAAAAGGTGATGGGTGTGGATAAAACAACAATACCTGCGGATTTTTGGTATTGGAAAAAGCCAGAAACTACTTGGGATTCGCCTTACCGTTTAAATTGGAATGTAAATTACGAGCCGGGTGAATTAAAAGTGATTGCCTATAAACAAGGAAAGAAAGTCGCAGAAAAAGTGATTATCACTTCTGGAAAGCCTTCAAAAATGACACTCACGCCAGATAGAGAAACAATACAAGCAGATGGTTACGATTTATCGTTCATTACTGTAAAAGTAGAAGATGATAAAGGGAATTTTACTCCAAAAGCCGATAACTTAATCACATTTGATATCGAAGGTCCAGCCACTATTGCAGCTGTTGGAAATGGTAACGCAGCAACAGTAGAACCATTCCAAGCCAATTATAGAAAAGCATTTAATGGTCTTTGTTTACTTGTTGTGAAAAGTAAAAAAGGAGCATCGGGTAAAGTGAAAATCACAGCTAAGTCTGAAGGTTTACAATCGGAGACTGTTTGGGTGAATACTATATAAAATATTTTTGTTCGTTATTTTCTGTTATGTCCGGTAGGGATGTTTTACAGCATCCCTGCGAACAAAATAAAAGGCCTATAAGTTTTTTTAAGCTTATAGGCTTCCTTGATTTCAAACATGAAAAGTGAAATAACACAAATCTTCACCTCAAATCTCTTTTTGATGAATTTATGCTATTTTCTGATGGATGTATATCCTGTTTTTAAACTTAGAATGATTTATTTTGACTATATGCAATGAAATAAATGAAATGATGAACAGACTTCTTTTTTTACTTGGGTTTTTCTTTGTAGGAAACACAATTACGGCACAAGATCAAAATGATTGGGAAAATGAATTAATGACCCAACAGAATAAAGAATATCCGCACGCAACTCTTTTTTATGACGATTCACCTCAAGGCGTGACTTCATTAAATGGAACATGGGATTTTGCTTGGTACCAAGATGTAAGTAAAGTTCCGAGCGGTGCTCAACCACATAAATGGAGTGAAATTCAAGTGCCGGGTACTTGGCAAATGCAAGGATACGGTACACCAATTTATACCAATATTGTTTATCCATTTGATAAAAATCCTCCATTTATTTCAGGTCACAATGGAAACTCAGTGGGAATCTATCAAAGAGAATTAGAAGTAAATTATAAAGTAGACAATAAATATTATCTACGTTTTGAAAGTGTATCCTCCGCTTTTTATTTATGGGTGAATGATCAAAAAGTAGGCTATTCACAAGACAGTTGGTCGCCCGCAGAATTTGATGTTTCCTCTTATCTAAAAGAAGGTAAAAATACCATCCGTTTACAAGTTTTCCGTTGGAGTGATGGTAGCTATTTAGAAGACCAAGATGGTTGGAGAATGTCAGGTATTTTTAGAGATGTATTTTTTGTAGAAAAACCAGAAGTTCATCTTAAAGATTTTGCCGTTAATCCATTACTGACTGATAAATTCGATGGGTTATTCAATTTGACTATTTCAACGAATAAAATAGCGAAAGAATATACAATTGGATATGAATTAAAAGATAAGAGTGGGAAGGTTGTTCTTGAAAATAGAGAAGAAATAAAGAAAGATGTTGGGGTTGAAAAATTGAAAATAGCAAGCACTAAATTTTCAGGTCAAGTAAATCAACCTCATTTATGGTCGCACGAAAACCCTTATTTATATCAATTAGAAATCAAGCTATTTGACAATAATGATAAGGTTATTGATGAAATCAATACTAATGTTGGTTTCCGATCGATTGAGATTTCAGATAAACAAGAGTTGTTGTTGAACGGAAAACCAATCATCATAAAAGGAGTGAATGTTGTAGAACACGACCCTATCCATGGTAAATACATCCCTAAAGAACGTATTGAGAAAACCATCCTTCTTTTAAAGCAAAATAATATCAATACAGTTCGAACAGCACATTATCCAGCTTCGCCTTACTTCTACAAATTGTGTGATGAATACGGCATTTTAGTGATCGACGAAGCCAATGTAGAATCTCACGGAATGAAGTATGGGAAAGAGTCATTAGCAAAGCAACCGTCATGGGAAAAAGCTCATGTAGAACGTTTAGAGGCAATGATGGAACGTGATAAAAACCATCCATGCGTGATCATGTGGTCATTTGGTAATGAAGCAGGTAACGGAGTCAATATCGTTGCCATGCAAAAAAGAGCTAAAGAGATTGATCCGACAAGGCCAACACATTATCATTCATCAGAGAAACCAGTAAGTTATGATACTTACGGTGGAGGAATCTGGAAGAATGGTAAGCCTCATAAATTTGGTAGATATCATGGGATAAATGATTTAATTCATATTGCAGAAAAAGGCTTGGACAAACCGTTTTTACTCAATGAATATGCTCATGCAATGGGAAATAGCATGGGTAACCTACAAGAATATATGGAGGTTTTCGAAAAATATCCGGCTATGATTGGTGGTTGTATTTGGGATTGGTCTGATCAAGGTATCTTAAAAAGTACTGATGGGAAATACGGTTCAGCTTTGCAAAATATTGAAGAAGCCAACAAAGCTTGTTTACAACCTAATTCAAACTATTATTGGGCGTATGGTGGTGATTTCGGAGATACTCCCAACGATGGTAATTTCTGTATGAACGGTATGATGTTATCTGATTTGACACCAACTGATAAAACTACAGAAGTCAAAAAAGTATATCAAAATATTGCTTTTGAGAAAGTAGAAGAAAACCAATTCAGAATTATCAATAAATACCATGAGACGCCACTTTCTAATTTTGATTTCACATGGAAATTAATTGAAAATGGGCTAGAGGTCGATAAAGGTTCTTTTGATGTGAATACTCAAGCATCAGAAAGTGAAACGATTACCTTAAATTTTAAATTAGAACAAGGACAAGAATATTTTGTTCAATTTGAAGCACACTTAAAGCAGACATCAGCTTGGGCAGAGAAAGGTCACTTAGTGGCTTGGGAAGAAATCAAATTGCAAGGTGATTTTGTGAACAAGAATGTTGTATCAAAAGGGAAGGTGAAAATTCAGAAATCTAAAGATACTTCTGTACTCGCGATTGAAACTTCAGATGGTACGATCACATTAGATAAAGAAAAAGGAGAGATTATGAGTATCATCAAAAATGGTAAAACAATCGTGGATGGTCAATTCCAATTATCATTCTTTAGAGCCTATATTGATAACGATAAAATCAAGAAGTTTCGTAATGATTGGGATGCTATAGACTTCCCAAATCTAGAAACTAAGGTGGATAATTTTGTGGTGGATAAATCAAAAAATGAGGTCAATATAACCATCAACAAAACAGTTAAAGCTCCCGAAAGTAAAAATGAATTTACTACTTTAGAGAGGATTACAATTCATGGAAATGGGAAAATTGATTTTGAGGTGACAGCTAACTTTGAAGGTCCAAACAAGCCGATGACTTTCCCTAGATTAGGGTATGAAATTAAAATCAATAAAGAATTTGATAAAACACAGTGGTATGGCAAAGGTCCAGGCAGTAGTTATGTGGATAGAAATCATGGAATGCTGACAGCTGTCTATACTCAAAATATTGATGAGCAATTTGTTAATTATGTTAGACCACAAGAGAATGGCAATAAATCGGAAGTAAGATGGGTGAAATTGTTAGGAGAACAGTCTGTAACATTTACTGGGGAGGAATACTTGAATTACTCATTTAGGAAATACACCACAAATCAATTAAACGATGCGAATCATCCATATGATTTGAAAGAAAATAATTTTTACATCTTAAACATCGATTTTGAACAAGGAGCATTAGGTAATGGAAGTTGTGGTCCTGTACCTATGAAAAAATATTTTGTAGACTTTCTAGGGAAAACCTATCGAATGACTCTAGATCTCTCTGAGAATCTTTCTCTATAAAAATAAGAAATTTACCTGGTGTAAAAATGCCCAGTAGGGATGTTGGATTTCAATGTCCCTACAACCTATCTAAAAATTCAATATCAAAGAAGAATTATAACTTTATGAAACATATATGTCTCTTCCTATTTATTCTAGGAAACTCTATTACTCTATTCGGTCAAGATCAAGAAAGACCTAATATTTTGTTTATCGCTTTCGATGATTTAAGACCTTTGATAGGAGCTTATAATGAGCCTGAACCAATGACTCCAAACATAGATGCATTATCAGAAGAGTCTGTTCAATTCAACAGAGCTTACGTTAATTATCCTTTGTGTCACCCTTCAAGAGCTTCTATGTTAACAGGGGTACGATTTGATAATCAAAGAATTACAAAAGGAAAAGGACAGTTCGAGGCTAAAATCGCAGTACAAGATACATGGCCAAGAGTGTTGAGAAACAATGGATATTGGACAGCCACAAGAGGTAAATTATATCATGGTAAAGTACCTAAAAATGATAAAGATGCTTGGGATGTTCCAGGGAAATTCTGGGTAAAAGACTTTACTGATGGAGGGCCGACAATCAATGATAAAATCGTAGAAATTGGTGGTCGTCAAGATCAAATTGATACTTACTTAGAAACTGGAAAAGGCCCAGGGGCTTTGATGTATGCATCAGTGGATGGTCCGGATGAGATTCTAACCGATGGAAAAACCGCGAAAGCAGTCATTGATTTTATCAAAAATGGAAGAGATAAAAACAAACCATTTATGATTTCATGTGGTTTTGCTCGTCCGCATATGCCTTGGGTAGCTCCCAAAAAATATTTTGATCAGTATCCAAAAGATGCAGGGAAATTAGCTTTTGTTCCAGAAGGAACGGATCGTGATTTAACAAAAGACCCTTATCAAGGGAGAAAAGGAAGCGAAATATGGAATGAAGGTGTAGACGATAAAACGGCCCAAAACCTTATTCGTGGTTATATGGCCAGTACTTCTTATGCGGATGCACAGATGGGTAAAGTAATTCAAGCATTAAAAGAAGAAGGATTGTATGATAACACTATTATTGTGGTTTGGGGTGATCATGGTTATCATTTAACAGATCATGGAAAATGGAGAAAAAATACAGGATACCATGTCTCACTACGTTGTCCATTAATTATCAAAGTACCTCATTCTAATAAAAAAGTGAAGGTCGATAATATTGTACAAAACATTGATATTTACCCCACTTTAATGGAAATGGCGGGCATTGATGTATCGGATGATATTCACCTTCATGGTAATAGTTTGACGCCTTTATTTAATGGAAATAGTAAAGAGTGGGAGGACATTACTTTTACTTGTGCAAAAGGCACTTATGGGGTAGTAACCTCAAAATATAGATTTACAAAGATGCCTGACGGTCAAAAATTCTTGTTCGATTTAGAAAAAGATCCAGGTGAATGGAACAATTTGGCGAATGAAAAGAAATACAAAAAGATCATTGCTGAATTTGAACAGAAAATGGATAAAGTAGTTTGGAATAAACCAACAGATATTCAATAATAAATCAATACAACATCATCAGCCTACGACTTAAGACGTGGGCTGATGATGAAAATAAAAATAATATGAAAAACATACTCCTAATTTTATTATTCATTACCTCACCATTGTTAGCTAAAGATTATTACATCAACAATAAGACGGGTAATGATAGCAATAAAGGGACATCACCCAATAAAGCTTGGAAAACACTTAATAAGGTGAATCAACAAACGTTTAAGGCGGGTGATCGAATTTTATTTGCAGCCAATACGCAGTATTATGGAACACTACTTCCTAAAGGTTCAGGCAAAGAGGGAAAACCAATTCAAATTGATCAATATGGAAAGGGAGAAAAACCAGCCATACATGGACAAGGAAAGGCGAATTATACCCTCAAATTGTACAATGTAGAATATTGGGAAGTCCGTAACTTGAAAATCACAAACAAAGGTAAGAAGAGAGGGAAAGCGAGAAGAGGAGTAATCGTTCAAGCGGAAGACTTCGGAGAGTGTCATCATATTGTTTTAGAAAATCTAGAAATCTATAATGTGAATGGATTGCTTTCAAAAAAACAAGGTGGTGGCTCTGCTATTTTATGGCAAAATGGGGGGGATAAAGTCAAGACACGTTTTGTCGATTTACAGATCTTGAATAACTACATTCATGATTGTGAAAGAAATGCAATGAACTCTAGAGGGAATGCGATGCGTACAAAATGGTATCCAAGTTTAGGTGTAGTCATTAGAGGTAACCTTATTGAAAATATTCCTGGTGATGGCATTGTTCCTATTGCTTGTGACGGAGCATTAATCGAATACAATATCATCAGAAAAGGCATTGATATCCCTAAAGAAGCTGATATGGGAGCGGCAGCTGGTATTTGGCCATGGAGTTGTGACAATACATTAGTGCAATTTAATAGTGTAAGTGATCATAGAGCAAAATGGGACGGTCAAGCATATGACTCTGATTTCAATTCCAATAACACCACTTTCCAATACAACTTAGGTTTTGATAATTGGGGTGGATTTATGTTGATCTGTAATAATGGCTTCAAATTAGGTCAACCTATGAACAAAGGAACAAAAAATACGGTAGCCAAATATAACTTATCTATTAATGATGGTATTCGTCCTTATAAGGCACACAACAAACGCTTTTTTGCTCCAACATTTCACGTGACAGGCCCTACCGAAAATACCAATATTCACCATAATATTGTGATCATTCCTAAAAAGGAAAAACCTGCAATGGAAAACCATGTCATCGAATTCCAAGATTGGGGTAAAAAGTATCCTAATCAAACAATTTTTGAAAACAACGTAATTCGTACTGAAACGGAAGCAAAAGTAGTGAAAGGAAAAACCACGAATTTTGTGAATAAAAACAACGACATTCAATCCAATTTTGACTTCAATAATCGCGATCCTAAAGCCATCTTAGATCAGTTGAAAGATCACCCGTTATTTGAAAACGACGAAGAGTTTATGAAGTTGTATCGATTTGTTGAAGAGTTGAAGGAGAAGAATATTTAAACTAAAATAGTCCTCCGAAAACATACTTATGGGTCGGGTAAAGAAGTTATTCTTAAACATCATTACTCGACCCAAAAATTTGATGCTATTATTGAATTATGCTCTTTTTCGCTCAATTTGTGTCTATTTCTCCCCTTTTAAAAAAGTAGTATTGTAGAAACAAACAACCACTATTAGTATGAAAGGATTATATTACCTAATTATTTTTTTAGGATTAAGCTTATCGACTGCTTTAGGGCAAACCAATTATTATTTTAGTAGCGATGGAGATGACAATAACCAAGGAAGTATAGACAGTCCTTGGAAAACTTTAGCCAAAGCTAGTGCGATTGCAGAAACAGAAAGCAAAGGCGGAATACTCCAGCCTGGAGATCAAATGCTGTTTCGTAAAGGAGATACTTTTGAAGGACAGTTAAACATTTTTGCTTCTGGGTCCGAATCAAAGCCAATAGTTATTGGTAGTTATGGAGAAGGAGAGTTACCTATTATCTCTGGATCGGGTAATATTCCAGAAGGCGATTTTATAGAAGCTGTCCGTATAACTAATGTTAGTTATCTGATTATTGAAAACCTTTGGGTGAAAAACGATAGAAAACATAAAGGAAATATTACTTGGAGTACGAACAACTCTATTGGTATTAAAGTGATGGCCAATAAATGGGGAAACCTATGCAAAGGGTTAACTTTTAGAGGTCTAAAAATCACAGATGTTTTTGGTATCGACATGATCGATTGGGAAGGGAAATTCACTCTAGATTATTATACTGCGCACGGTATATTTATCGATTCTGAACCTGACCAAGGTGATAAACAAATAGGAGTAGACGATGTCCTTATTGAAAACTGTTATTTCCATAATATTGGAGCAAGAGGTATTAATGTACGTCATTTAACCAACATCAGAAATAATCCTATTGATGAAGAAGATAGAAACCGAAATTATATTATCCGTAATAATACATTTGAGAAGTTAGGAGGAGATGGAATTGTTTTCGCTTCTATGTACAACGCCATTGTAGAAAAAAACGACTTTATTGATTTAGGTTGGGGCGATCACACCTCATCAACAGATAGATATTACGGAAGAGGTGAAGGCTGTTGGATTTGGAACGCTAGAAACATAGTAGTGCAATACAATAGACAATATCATTCAAGAGGTTTTGGAGATACATATGGAGCAGGAGGACATGTTGATTTCTTCTGTAAGAACTCTGTATTCCAATACAATTACAGTGAGGATACAGAAGGTGGCTTTTGCGAAATTCTAGGAGATAATGATAACAGTATATTTCGTTATAATGTATCAAAAAATGATGGCTTTAGAGATCATCACGGGTTTACACTTTGGGTTTCAGGCTTTGTTGGTGCAGACGAAGAGCCAGTAAGATCGACCAATAACTACATTTATAATAATACGATCATTCTTGATAAGCCAGAGTACAAACCAAACATTTCGATTTATGCAAAAGATACTTATGTCTACAATAATATCTTTAAAACTTCAAATGGGGCAACAATTGGTGCAAAGGAAGTAATGATTGATATCGAAGAGGGAAGTGAATTGGTCATAAGCAACAACTTATTTACAGGAGATATATCAAGAAGATTTACAGTATTGGATGATAATGCTATTATACAGAAAGACCCAATGTTGCAGAACGAATCAGATGATGATATTTTAGGGTATCAAATTCAAGAAAACAGTCCAGTAATTGATCAAGGAAAAAAATTCCCTGAACCAATTTTCCCAATGGCAGGGCAAGGGATCTTTAAGAACTTTACCCTAAAAACAACTCACGATATCTACGGAAACGAGATTGATGTCACTAATCTGATTCCAAATATAGGAGCAGACAATAACTTTAATTCAAAAAAATCAAGTGATGATGATGTCACAAGTACAGATGATATAAAGTCCTCATCATTCAAAATCTACCCTAACCCCGTTACAGACAAACTTACCATTCAATCTATTTCTGATGCTCCTCAAGTATTATCGATGTACTCTATTTTAGGTGAGGAAGTATTTAAGACTCACTTTAAAAATGTGTATGAATTACCTATTCATCAATATCAAAAAGGTACTTACATTATTAAATTAATGGATAATAATGGTAGTGTTAAAACTGAAAAAGTAATGATTCAGTAATTGATAGAAGAAGTATTCTAAATACAAAGAGGTTGTCACATACAATTATGCGACAACCTCTCTTTTTATGTTTATTAGATGACCAGATTATTTGATATATAACTTTTTAGTCTGTTTCTGACCGTTAGAATCAGTCACTACAATAAAGTAGAGTCCCGATCTAAACTCAT
This sequence comes from Flammeovirga sp. MY04, assembly GCF_001682195.2. Taxonomy (NCBI): domain Bacteria; kingdom Pseudomonadati; phylum Bacteroidota; class Cytophagia; order Cytophagales; family Flammeovirgaceae; genus Flammeovirga; species Flammeovirga sp. MY04. The sequence goes on along the minus strand of NZ_CP003561.2, from coordinate 1,525,889 downwards.
GGAGATCAAGTTCTATTCTATTAGAAATAACACTTTCAAATAATGGTCTACCTTCAATATTGTATACATGTAATTGAGAAGGAGTCTCCAATTCTCCGACAGTAATAGTAACCATCGATCTTGCAGGGTTTGGATATACTAATAAAGAAAGTTGTTCTTCTAAATCGTTATTTAAAAGAGATGTTCTAGCATTACTAACTTCTTTTATACTGATATTGTCTAAATACGCTCCAGCAGTAGATCCAGAAGGTCTCCAGAAACCAATTTTGGTATCTTCACTATTGGTTGTAAAAGTGAAAGTAAACTCAGTAGTTTGAGTAGCTGTGATTTTTTCAGCTAAATAATTACTTCCTCCATTCTCCGCTACTTGGAAATTAACATGAACTGAGGCATCATCTACTTTTGCTTCTATAGTGATTTCATACGTAGTGTTTGCCTTCGTTTTAATCACTTGATTTGCTCCACCATAACCTACAACTTTCATCATAGAAGACGAGTTACTCACCGTACCCGTTCCCCATGGACTCCATCCAATTAATCCTTTATCGAAAGTTGCATTTATAGCATAAGCTGTTTCTTTAACGACAACTTCATCAGCATAAGAATTTTGTACTCCTCCGCTCGGTCTCCATACAAGCACTTTGATAGAATCTGTTGTAGCACCTGTTGTAAACATCATATTTTGAAGAGTGTATTCTGTATCAAAAACGTTGATACGATCTCCTAGAGGGTTGTTTTTCTCATTATTGACACCAATAATTAGCTTATCATTATTAGGGTCTTCTACCATGGCAAATGCCGATAAAGTATAAGTAGTGTTAGGCTTTACTTTTACCCATTGGTTTACTGCACCAGGACCTGTAATTTTTACAGAATTTCCACCATAGAAAGAAGGTGTTCCTGTAGCAGCACCACCCCAATAATTCCAATGATTTAAACCATTTTCAAAATCACCATTTAAAACTTCGACAATTACATCGTTGTCATCTCCACCCACAATAATAGTGGTTGAAGCTGTAAAACCACCATCTTCAGTAGTTACTTGGATGCTTGCACTACCATCTGATAAAGCAGTCACTAATCCATTGGCATCAACAGAAACAACACTTGGTTGTGAACTACTCCAAGTCACATTTTTATTATTCGCATTATTTGGTAAAACCACAGCTTGAAGTTGTGCAGTTTCATCCAATTGAAGCGTAACATTTCCTCCTGAGATAGAAACACTTTCAACACGAACAACACTAGGATCAATTTTAGAATTATAGTTGTTATCTGCTCCAACATTTGGAATGAAACGACTCATGTCTACTTCGTATCGTAGATGTCTTTTGATATCACAGCAGTTACATCTTTAAATATACCTTGTCCAGCTAAAGGGAAAACAGGCTCTTCAAAAATTTTCCCAGCATCCACAACTGGACTGCTTTGATTGATTTGGTATCCTTCGATATTCTTTGCTCCACCATTCACAAAGCTAGGATATTGCTTAATAGACGATTTATCTAAATTACTGAAAGCACTATTGATATTACCGATAAATAGGTTGTTATCTACATCCAACTTACCACCATTTTGTATATCAATGTCAACATTTTCCCCCATAATACCACTACCTGATTGTACAAAAATATTGTTATAGATGTAGGTGTCTTCACTAAATAGAGAGAAATCAGGTTTTTGATTAGCATCAAGGTAAATGGTGTTGTTATATACGTACACATCATTAGATGGAATAGGAGTGTTGTCTGTTCCTACATAACCCGATGTCCATATGGTAGAGCCATGGTGATCTCTAAAACCATCATTAACACTTACATTATAACGGTAAGCCACATTATGATTATCACCCAATACTTCTACAAATCCACCTTCACTGTCTTCACTGTAATTGTATTGATAGAAGATGTTACGGTTACCAAAGTCGATGTGCATACCATAAGAATCACCTGGACCTCTTACACTAATAGAACGGTTGTACTGACCAACAACATTGATACATTTAAATACCCACATACCGCTACCACGACCAGCTAAACGACCTTCTGTACTGTTGCTATGACCTGTGTGGTCGAAGTCGTTATTTTCTACCAATGAATTATACATTTTTGATAGAATCACACCCGATCCACCTGTTTTAAAGAAAGTGTTATTACGGATCACAAAGTTTCTGTTTCTATTGACTAAATCATCGCTTGCTGTTTCAGAACCTCTATGTACAGCCCAAACACCCGCTTTACCGATATTGGTAAAGTAGCAGTTTTCAATCAAAACATCTTCGATAGTCACTTCTAAGCCAGGCTCATTTTGTTCAGAATCAAAACGAAGTCCAGTCACGCTATAATCATTGAATTCAGCAGGTACGCTTGTACCAAAAATATCAGAGAATTTAAGGTTTCTAAAAGTAAGGTCTGAAGAAACACCACCCCATTTATTGGCCACGACTTTAATACCAAAACTATTGGTTTCTCCATAGGAGTAACGAGAATTGTTTTGTCTATCGTTTTTGATCCAAAGGTCGGTAAATACTAAGTGAGAAGCATTGATCACTCTTACGGCTTCAAAGTAATCTCCTCCTGAAATATTACCAGAACCCGATAGGATAGGCAATTCACCAGAGCCATAACTTGATATAAGGACAGGTCTTTCTTCTGTACCTGAGCATTTCACTAAAAATTCCCCTTCAAAAGTATCACCTCTTTTAAACAGAAGTCTACTACCAGGGATCAATAATCCTCCTTTACTTTCTGTTTCAGCAACGCTAGAGGCTTTCGCAATGGTCTTCCATGGAGATGAAATTGTACCATCATTTAGGTCATCATCACCATCATTACTAAAGTAGAAAACATTATAGTTTTCGGTGACAGAAAATTTGTCAAAAAGGATATCAGTATCTTCGGTTCGGATACTAATCGTATTATCACCCGTAAGTAATTCAACATTAATTAAGGTCACTTTTGCAGAGTCCTCATACGCCCAATTCGATGGTTGTATTACAATTGGACTATAAGCGGCATTGTTTACCGATAGATTGACGTTTTGTGTTACTCCACCATTAAATCCGAAGATATGGAGTTTGTACGTTCCATCTTCTGGAATATCCGTCAGTTGGATAGTAATTGTTCCTTCATTACCATTTGTGTTTTTTAGTTTGACCATAGAACCAGCAGAAGCCAATTCTTTGTCGATAATTTGAGTATCACCTGTTAAAGTAGTGTTTTCCGCCTCTATTGTACTTCCATCAGAAGTAGCCGCAAAAAGTGCATTAGTGAGAAGCAGAAGTAAAGTAATAATTCGTATAGAATTCTTTTTCATAGCTTATTAAATTGACTTTTATAAACCGTCGTTTATAATGAATAAGTCTCGAGAGCTTTATGTATTAATAGTGTAGTTAACTGAAGCTAATTTAGTGTTGATTGTACGTTTATGTGAGCTTAAATTCTACAATTACTGTCAGTAATTCATTGTGTTAACAATTGATAAATGACATTAGGAGTCGAAAATTTGCCCATGCTAACTTATTCAATGTCAATAGAAAGTCTTAAGGGTTTTCATTTTAATAAAAAAAGAAAGGCCTTTAAATAAGCCTTTCTTTTAAATGTTACTATGAATTATTGTAAACGGATTCTTTATAATTTGTAGGAGAAAAACCGTATTGTTTTTCAAATTCTCTTTTAAAGTAACGGATATCATTAATGCCAACTCTTTCGGCAATTTCTCTAACGGAATATTCTTCTTCTAAAAGCAATTGCGCTCCTTTTTTAAGTCGAACAGAACGTATAAAAGCAACAATGGTACTATCCGTTAGCGTTTTAATTTTTCTATATAAGGTCGATTGACTCATACACATATGACTTGCTAAAGATTCAACATTTAGTTCTTCGTTATCAATGTTTTCTTCTATGTAGTCGACTGCTTTTTTAATGAACTTCTCATCAAGGGTTAGTTTTTTAGGTTTTTCAGCAACTAACTCTTCCTGTTTGATGTTAGGTTGAAGTTGTTCGTTATAGAAAGCGATCAATTGCTCTTTGTATACAAGTATATTTTTGACCTTTTCTTTGATGACTTTACTATTAAAAGGCTTTCTGATATAATCATTAGCACCTAATTTCAACCCATCCAATTCACTATCAGTAGTAGCATTAGCAGTTAATAATAAAATTGGGATATTTTGATAATCAGGATGTTCTTTCACTTTTTTAGTGAATTCCATACCATCCATCTCTGGCATCATCACATCAGAAATGATGAGATCTACAGGATTTTCTTCCAATAATTTATACGCTTCTACACCATTCTCGGCTTTTATAATTTGATATTCCTTAGAAAATATATCGTCTAAATAAAGCAGGATATCATTATTATCGTCTACCAATAATAACTGATGTTTTTTATCGCTAATAACATCATTGGTTACAATAGTGGTACCTGTTTCATTTTCGACTTTCGCATCCAAGATTGGAAGTTCAACAATGAACTCGCTTCCGTTTCCGTACTCACTTTTTACACGAATGTCACCTCCATGTAAATTGATGATGCTTTTCGAAAGTGCCAAACCAATTCCAGTGCCTTTTACTTGTTTATCAGAAGCAGCTTCCCCTTGATAATATCGATTAAAAATGGATTTCAGATCTTCTTGTTTTATGCCGACGCCTTGATCTTTAATCTTGATCAGAATAGCATCTTTTACAGAGAGTTCAATGGAGATTCGTTTCCCCTTAGGCGTAAACTTAATAGCATTGGATAGTAAGTTATTCAAGACAATTTCAATCTTCTCTTGATCTAATTTGTATAACTGATTTTCGGCTACTTTGGATTGGAAATTCAATTGTAAACCAGAAAACTTAACCAACGATTGGAATTCCCAGCATTTCTGTTCAATCAACTTTCTGATAGAAATAAACTGATAAGTGAGTACCAATTTATTACTCTCCATTTTTCTGAAATCAAGAAGTTGGTTGATAAGCACCAATAAATTATCAGCATTTTTATTAATAATCTGAAGCTTGGTTCTGTATTTTTTCGGAAGATCCTCCTCATCCAATAACTCTTCCAAAGGAGAGTGGATAAGTGTTAGAGGAGTTCGAATTTCGTGGGAGATATTCGTAAAGAACCTCACTTTTGCTTCTGTAACTTCATGTTCTTTCTCCTTCTCTAAATTGATGAGTCTTACCTCATTTTCCAATTTCTCTTTTCTGATGAAGAAGGAGAAAATGCCAAAAATAATCAACCCAAATAGAATCGCATAAATCACATAAGCCGTTGTCGAAAACCAAGGGGCAGGGGACATATCGATGATGAGTTCATTGACTTCTCCGCAATTCCCATTTTTACAGGCTTTTATCTCAATAACATTTTCACCCACAGGCAATTGTGTTAAGGTGATACTAGAAGTGTGTTGATTATCAATCCATTGATCGGATACTTTCTTGATTCTATATAGATAATTGATGTTTTTATGGTCGATATAGTCGGTCGTATTAATGCTTAAACGGATGACTTTATCTTTATAGCTTAAATCAATTTTTTTGGTAAATGCTAAAGCCTTCTCTAGAACAATATGATTGTTTAAAGTATCATCAACCCCAACATATTGATTATTGATAAAGAGTTGTGAAAAGTAAACATCAGGTAATTCTTTCTTGTTGGCAATAAAATTAGGAGAAAACATCACCATGCCTTTCTGCCCACCAAAATAAATCAAATCTTTTTTATTGTACACTGCCCCAATATTTACAGACGATATATCGATTCCGTCTTCCTCAGTATAATTTTGAATGCTGCCATCTTCTAAATTCAAACAGCTAATTCCTTTAGACAGTCCCAGCCAAACAATTCCTTTATTATCTACAGTGATAGCATTGATGCCGTCGTTTTCTAAGCCATTATTTTGATCATAAAATCCCAAAGATTTGATTTGATTATTGGCAATATCAAGTACAAGCAGACCATTAGCACTGCCAACTAGTAAAATGTCTTTTTGTGGATGTTTATATAAGGACAAGATAATATTCGATGGAAAATCGAACATCCCTTTTAAATCGATAAAAGTGGATTTTTTGTTCACCATATTAAAAAGATATAAACCATTAAAAGTACCTAACCAAAGATTATATCTATCATCTGGGACTATATGTTCAATACGATCTGCTGGAAAATAAGCATCTGATTTATTTACTGGATTAAAATATTGAACTTCTTTGAGGTTTAACTTCTGATTATATTCAGCCACCGCAAGTCCATTTTGCTGTAGTCCAAACCAAATTTTATGATGTGATTCATCAAAATAAATAGATTTAAACTTTCTGAATTTAGAAGAACCATAGAACTCAGCTTTTCCAAGCGGTTCTCTAATTGGTAAAATCAATAAGCCTTCTGATGTCCCCACATACATCTTATCTTTTATAGGTGTAAAAGAGGCAATGACCATATTTTTTGATGCAGGAATAGGTGTGTATTCTTGATCAGATGATTTCTTGTAAGCTATACCACCATTTTTGGTTCCTATCCAAATGCCATCATAATCATCGACAAAAATGCTGTTAATGTTATTGTCAGGAAATCCAATAGGATCTCTAAAAGTGGAGGCGGTCTTGTAGAATCCTCTATTCTCAATTAATTTGACTACTCCTCCATGTGTAGTAGTAACCCAAATGACTTTATTATTATCAATAAAAATATCAGTAATTCCTTGGTAGTTTTTGTTTAACTCATGGTGTGGACGTAATTCAATTTTCTGAAATATTGATTTCTCTGGGTTACTTCTAAATAATCCATTTTTCCATGTACCCACCCAAAGTCTACCTTGCTGATCTAGGCGTAGGGAGTTGATTAATTTAAGTTGATCATCATTTTCCCCTATAAATTTCTTTACCTTTTTTGTCTTTAATGAAAATTCATAGACCCCTTTGGAACTACCAAAATATAATGCATCTCTTTTCTTATCGTATATAAGTTTGGTTATCCACTGTGTAGCTTTTATACTATGACGGTTCACTTTATTTGACTCAAAATTATATTCCATCAAATTTTTTGATGAACCGTACCATACATTTCCATTATTATCTTCTTGTATGGACTGAATAACTTTGTTGTTGGGTTGATGGAAAACGATGTCTTTTGTCTCAAGATCTAAGACAAAAAAACCGCTCATCCAAGTACCAATACACAAGTAACCATTTGAGGTTTCTTTAATTGCAGTAACTCTAAGAAATGTATTGTCTCTAGTAAAATCTTTAAATAAATGATTGTAGCTAACAAATTGATCCTTAGCGATATCATAACTCGATAGACCTCCGCTTTTAGTGCCCACCCAAAGAAGGTTATTAGAGCCTAACTCTAATGTTTCTACATCTTCACTATAAAATTGATCATACCTTTTCGAAGGTTTAAAATAGTCAAAACCTTGTGCGTCTAATTTTACAATTCCTTCGCTACTCGCAAACCAAAATTGACCTAGATCGTCCTTTACTACACGTGTAACAGTATTATTTGATAATCCATTGGTTACATTAAGATATTCGAATAAGTAATCTTTTTTTGTTTCTGAATATCCAAGGTGAGTAAAAAAAATAAGTGATAATAAAAAGTAAAGGTAGTTGTTCATTTAATCATACTTTATTTAATAACTCAATTAAGCCAATTTTTGCAATAAATATATAATCAGACAATAGTAATGAGTGTTAATACTATTGTCTGATCTTGATATTTAGTCAATTATTCTTTGAGATCCCCACCAATCATCATTGGGTTTAAAATCATCTCCTAGCATCTCCATACGCTTCTTTTCAAGAGCAGGCATCTTTTTCATTTTGACTTTATTTAGATGGGCTTCTTCTTTTGCAAGCGTCCAAGTATCATCCTTTTCAGGGTATTTTGCACCCAATTCGTTTAAATAAGTAAATAAAGAATCACTTAGATTTTTCACGATATTAGGATATTCTGTAGCAAGATTATGTGCTTCTTGTTCATCTAGTTCGAGATTGTAAAGTTCTTCTCGATTATCTTCATAATAATGAATCAGTTTCCATTTCCCCGAACGAATAACAGAACTTGGTTCGCCTCCTTGGTTACCGTAATGCGGATAGTGCCAAACTATAGAACGATTTTCTACTGTTTCATCATGGAATAGTGGAGCTAAGCTGATTCCGTCTTGATGTTGATCAGGATATAATGGTAAGCCCGATAACTCCAATAAGGTCGGGTAAAAATCAGTATGTGTAACAGGTACATCTGAACGTTTTTTCTGATGCTTTAACCAAGGTACTTTGATAATGTAAGGCGTTCTTAAACCTCCTTCAAATTGATACCCTTTACCTCCTTTTAATGGTAAGTTTGATGTTGAAAAGGCATCTCCTGCAGAAACACCTCCATTATCCCCAGTAAATACTACAATAGTATTCTCATCTAGTCCTAATTCTTTAAGTGAATTCATTACACGGCCAACAGCATCATCCATAGATTCTACCAAACCTGCATATACCGGGTTATCTTGATATTGACGAATAGGCATAAATTTGCCCATTTCATAACCTTCTTCTTCAATGCCATTGGCTACTGCTTTATCTCTATATTTTCGCCATTTTTCTTCAGTAGTTTGAATTGGGCCATGCACTGCATAAAAAGATAGACAAGCAAAGAAAGGTTTATCCTTGTGATTGGCCATAAATTCTACAGTTTCATTAGCCAAGCGCATACTTAAGTTTTCACCTTCCGGACCATCTTCTAATTTAGGGTTTTTGTAAGGAGAGAAATATCCACCTCTTGGGCTTCCTGCATGGAAACCACCTTTATTAATATCAAAACCATGATCTTCTGGAAGAGAACCTTGACCACCTACATGCCATTTTCCTGCAAAGAAAGTAGTGTAGCCATGTTCTTTAAAAGCTTCAGGCATGGTAATGTAACTTGTATCTAATTGATGTTCATAAAAAGCAGGTAACAACTTATTATGTCTTTTCTGTTTCCTCCATTTTTCTCCTTCAGCGGCTCCAATCCAATCAGTAATACCGTGTCGAGCAGGAGATTTTCCAGACATAATACTTGCCCTAGAAGGACTACAGACCTGACAGGATGCATACCCTTGATCGAATTGAATACCATTTGCTGCAATTTGATCTATATTGGGTGTTTCGTAATAATTCGACTGAGTTGTCGATAAGTCATGTGCCCCCAAATCGTCGGCTATAATAAGGAGTACATTGGGAGCTTTCTCTGGTGTTTGATATGCTTTTTTCTGCTCACTCTTACAAGAGAAAAGCGAGGAGATAAATAAGCATGTGAGGAATGCTTTTGAAGAATGTTTCATTGACAAACATTAAAAAATGATTAACAAAATAATCGTTGCAAATACATATACAAATATGCTTGAATATGTATCTTTGATTGTGGCTATATTCATCATTTTTTGTGTAAATCCTTCATGTAGGGATGAATGAATTATTCTTCTTTGAACTGTAAGTAATTGATAATTAAATAAATAAATTATTAAGTGTAAAATAGTCACATATTGACGAAAATAAACGGTTAATTTTTTAAACGACCTTTCATATTTACATCAACGTTGCAAAGACGCTATTTAATGAAATGAAAAAATCAGAAACTCAACTATCAATTTGTTCATAGAGTTTTTGATGAAACTATTAATGTATTTTTTAATTTATGAAAAGTTTCTATCAACAGAAGAGACATCCTTTTCGACTATTGCTTATACTAAGCTTATTCTTAATGGGATTTCATGCAAACGCTCAAGATCGAATTCTTTCGGGCGAAGTTAAAGATGAAACTGGACTTGCGCTTCCAGGGGTAAACATCAAAATTAAAGGAACGAACACAGGAACAATTACCAATTTTGAAGGTAAGTTTAAACTAGCTGTAGATGCAAATGATGTTGTCATCTTTAGCTTTATGGGATTCGAACAACAAGAGATTGAAGTAGGTACTAAAGATGTACTGAATGTTGTTTTAAAAGAATCAACAGAATTGCTATCAGAAATTGTGGTAGTAGGTTATGGTACGCAAAAGAAAGAAAATCTAACAGGTGCTGTTGGTGTGGTTACTCCAGATAAAGATGTAGGAAACCAAGCGGTAACCAACACCGAGTCTTTATTACAAGGTAGAATTGCAGGTGTGCAATTAACTCAGTCAGGTGGTAAGCCCGGTGCAGGTGCAGAAATTACTATTAGAGGTAATGGTACGCTAAACGATTCAAGTCCTTTGGTATTGATTGACGGTGTGCCAGGTAGTATGCAAGACATCTTACCTTCTGATATCGAAAGTATTTCTGTATTGAAAGATGCAGCATCAGCTTCTATCTATGGTACAAGAGCAGCAAACGGTGTGATCTTGGTAACTACAAAATCGGGTGAAGCTACAGAGAAAATTAAAGTAAACTACAATGGTTATGCAGGTTTACAAAAAGCGACTGTTCTTCCAAATTTCCTAGATAGCTGGGATTATATGACGTTGAAAAACGAAGCAAACGTGAACGCAGGTCGTACACCAATTTATTCTGATGACGAAATTGCAATAGCAAGAGATGGTAGCGATCCATACCGTTACGGAAACACCGATTGGGCCGACGAAACGTTTAAAGACGGTGCGTTCTTTATGAATCATCAATTGTCGTTATCACAAAAAGTAGGGAAAACACAATACATGGCTTCTTTGGGTTATTTAGACCAACGTGGTATCATGTATGGAACATCTGCTGAGAGAATCAACTATAGAATCAACTTAAAATCAGATTTAGGTAAAGGATTCAAGTTCGGAACAAATTTCTTCGGTGCTATCAAAAAGTCGGAAGAGTCGGCAGATACAGACGACCAAGGTGTAATGCGACTTATTGCTAATTCATCACCTTTAGTACCTGTATTTAATCAAGACGGGTCTTGGGGATCAGCATCAGGTAATCCTTACGAAATTAATACCAAGAACCCTGTTTTTTATGCAACTGAGGCGAGTAGACAATACAACAATTCGAATAAGATGACGATCAACCCTTATTTAGAATTCAACCCAGTAAAAGGTTTAACTTTCAAAACGAACTTCAGTTATTCATTTACTCAAGGATTCAACAAGGCGCATAAATATAATTTCCAATTAACGGATAATGATGGTAATGATTCTGATATTACTAGAGTGCAAAACTCTTTACAAGATATTGGAAATACTTACGAAACGATTCAGTGGGAAAACACGGCCAATTACAATAAGAAATTTGGGAAACATAACATTAATGTGTTAGCAGGTACAACAATGAACTCTTATGCACATAAATGGACAAGAGTTCGTGTAACAGACCTACCAAGTAATGATTTAACGGAGATTGGATCGGGCACTAACCCAATCGTAGCGGGTACTTTTAACGAATCGAGATTACTTTCTTTATTCGGTAGATTCCAATACAACTACGACGATAGATACTTAATTGAGGCGAACATCAGACAAGATGGTTCTTCTAAATTCCCTCAAGACAATCGTTTTGCTTTATTCCCAGCACTTTCTGCAGGTTGGATTTTCTCTAACGAAGCTTTCTTGAGTGGTGCTGAATTCCTATCATTCGGTAAATTCAGAGCAAACTGGGGTCAGTTAGGTAACGATAAAATTGGTTACTATCCTTATTCTCAAACATACACACCAACAGACGGTTATCCGTTCGATGGATCGACAATTACTAACGGTGGTTTAGCAGTAACTGATTTAGCCAACCCAGATATTAAATGGGAAACAACGACTTCTTATGGTGTTGGTGCAGACTTCGGTTTCTGGGATGATATGTTGACAGTTACAGCAGATTACTTTGTAAAAGATACAGATGATATTTTGCTAAAACTTCCAATTCCTGGAGCAACAGGAGTAGGCACTCCGGCTTTCCAAAATGCAGGTCGTGTAAAGAACACGGGTTGGGAATTAGCTGTAAATCACTACAACAAAGTAGGTAACTCAGGTTTTGAATATAACATTGGTTTCAATGTGACGAATATCAAAAATGAGATTATTGATATGCAAGGCGAAACGCAATATATCAATAACCGTCAAGTAAACATGGAAGGCCAACCAATCGGATCATTCTATGGATACAACAATACAGGGATCTACAGAACAGCAGAAGATTTAGAGAAATATCCTTATATCGATGGTCAAACTCCTCAATTAGGCGATTTGATTTATGAAGATATTAACGGTGATGGTGTCATTGATGACCAAGACAGAACAATAATTGGTAATCCGAACCCAGAATATATGTACGGTATCAATATCGGAATGGCGTATAAAGGATTTGATTTGAAGTTATTCTTCCAAGGTGTTCAAAATGTGGATATCTACTCATCAGCAACAGGTCACCACAGTGGTAGTGGCAACAATTTGATGAACTGGACAACAGATTGGATGGACCGTTGGACTCCTGAAAATCCAAATGCAGAATTCCCAAGATTGGGTAATGTAAATAACGAGCAGACCTCATCGTTCTGGGTAGAAGATGCTTCTTACTTAAGACTGAAAAACGTAGAGTTAGGGTATAATTTCAATGAGAATGTTTGTAGAAAATTGAAGATACAACAACTTAGAATTTACGCCAACTCAACAAACCCTCTAACATGGTCACAAATCGACCATTGGGATCCTGAAAGATATGCTACACAATCTAGAAATGAAGCATATCCTCAAACAACTACTTTAACTTTTGGTACAAACATCATCTTCTAAACGTATCATCATGAAAAAAGCAATCATCGCTCTATTAAGTGTAGCAAGCATGTCTTGTAGCGACTTCCTAGACTTAAAAGATAATAATACATTAAATCAAGATTCTTTCTGGAAAACAGAGGAACACTTGGACTTAGCTGTAACAGCTGCCTACGAAAGTTTAACCCCAGAAGAACTTTACGGAAGAGGTATTCGTGACCTGGACTGTATTAGTGATAATGGGTACAACGAATGGACTTGGATGAAATACTGGGACATTAGTGTAGGGCAACACAACCCTGCAACCGATCGTATTCAGTGGGTTTATAATGATAATTACAAAGGCATTCGTAGAGCCAACGAAATCTTGGACAATGCACCAGGAATGGGTATTGATCAAAAAGCCAAAAATACCGCTATTGGTGAAGCACTTTTCCTAAGAGGTCTATTCTATAACAACTTATCAATGTTGTTTAACAATGTTCCTTTAATCTTGAAAGTGGTATCTCCAGCGGAAGCACGCATTGAAAAAGCATCTAAAGAAGAAGTGGTCGATCAAATTATCCAAGATTTAACGGAGGCGATCGAATTACTTCCAGATAAAGGAGAAACTGTTGGACGTATCAATAAATATGCGGCATTAGCACTGAGAGCAAGAGTATATCTTTACAATCAGCAATATGAGAATGCGGTTAAAGACTGTGAGGAAGTAATCAACTCAGGTAAATACAATTTAGTAGATGATTATCAATTACTATTCTCAGCAGACGGTCAGAATAGTGCAGAATCGATTTTTTCTGTTCAATTCGTATCTAACCTTAAATCGGGAGAGAAGTTTAGTGGTACGTACAAAAAGCAACCTCAATCTCACTTTGGGGTGTTGCCTAACCTAGTACACGATTTCTATACGAAGAATGGTCTTAGAGCAGAAGACGATCCTGATGCGACTCCTTTCACTCATTGGACGGACGAAAAAGGGGTGCCAAAATCGGCTGCTGAATTAGAAGCGGAAGGTAAAAGTATTTTCGATTATTGGGCTGAATTTGCAAATAGAGATCCTAGACTAGATCACTCTATCTTAAGAGGTGGAGAACCTTGGGTAGACCAAGACAAGTGGGATAACTCAGTAAAAGCAACTCGTTACGGTATTCAAAAATACATCCGTACAGAAGTAGGGCAGTACGAAGATGGCGACCGTAATTTCATGATTCTAAGATATGCTGATGTTTTATTGATGTATGCAGAAGCGAAGAATGAATTAAGTGGACCATCAGGAGACATTTTCACTGCACTTAACCAAGTGAGAAGAAGAGTGGGTATGCCTGATTTTGATACAAATTTAGATCAGGAGGCACTAAGACAAGAAATCCGTCACGAAAGAAGAGTCGAATTGGCCTTCGAAGGTTTAAGATACTTTGATGAATTACGTTGGAGAACTGCCAAAGACGACTTTGAAAATAAAGTAATATTCCACGAGAGAACCTTTAATGAAAGTAAGCATTATTGGTGGCCATTACCACAAACAGAAATTGATAGAAACCCTAACCTTACTCAAAACCCTGGGTGGTAATCATTCGAATTTATCTGACTAGAAGCTGTAAAAGGCTTCTAGTTCAGCATCTTCACTCTTAAAGATATTAGTATGAAAAAGAAATTATATAAAATAGCATTTTTGATTCCAATGTTGGCTGCTTTGATAAGCTGTGACTTGGATGATATGATTAACAATAGACCGAGTGCTGGCGATAAAGAAATTGAGCCAGAAGTAACATTTGGTAAAAAAGGATATGGACAGACTTTAAAATCTCCTATATGGACTAATTGTGTCTCTGGAGTTCTACCTTATTGGCATTACTCATGGGGTAACGATTATCCAACAGATTTACCCGATAACGTAGAATTTGTTCCAATGCTTTGGGGGCGAAATGATGTAGCCGGAAAAGTAGAGAAACTTAAAGTAATGGCTGCAGAAGGCAAAATCAATTACTTATTAGGATTTAATGAGCCAGACAAAGAAGATCAATCTCATATGTCGGTAGAAGAAGCGATAGAGCTTTGGCCTTTATTAGAGTCTGTTGGTGTTCCATTAGGATCACCTGCTCCTGCAAGTATGTCTTCAGGTTGGTTAGACGATTTCATGAATCAAGCGAATGCAAAAGGATTAAGAGTAGATTTTATCTGTATGCACCGTTATACAGATTCTATTGATCCGAATAAATGGATGGAAGCTTTTGAAAACGCTCATAACAAATGGGGTTTACCGGTTTGGATTACAGAAATGGGCTTGGCGGATTGGACAGCAGCTACTCCCGAAACAAATAAACGTACGAAAGAACAAGCGTATGACTTGATGGCTGAATTGCTACCAATGATGGATCAAGCTCCATATATTGAAAGATATGCATGGTTTGATGGCGGTCGTGCTAAAAACCAAGCTGCCTTACATATTTCTGCTATCTACGAGCAAAATTCTGATGTATTGACAGAGCTAGGTGTTTTGTATTCGGAACATGATGCCAACCTTAAAACAGGTGGTGGAAGCGGAGAAATTCCAGAAGCAGGAGATTATGGTTTAATTGTAGATGGTGGTTTCGAATTAAGAAATGCAGACGACGCCTGGGGTGGTTATGATAACGGCTTTACGGAAGAAACTGCTGCTAGAAAAGGTACAGTTGTAGGTAAAATTCAAGCGGATAAAAATGGTGATGGTGGTTCTATGCTTCAAGCCATTGAAGTTGAGCCAAATACTGTATACGAATTTAGTTATTCGACAAAATGGGCTGAACAACCTGATGGAACGATAACAGTTCAGGTACAAGACAGAACACCTGATACTAAGCCAGAGGCAGGATGGGAAAGACTTTATGCTGAGCAAATCTCGACAAGTACAGATTGGGCAGATGTTAAATCAACTTTCACTACGGGTCCATATACCACTACTGCTTATGTAGTCTTCTATAAAGGAGGAACAAACGATAATACCAATGCAGGATTAACAGTACTTTATATTGATGAAGTATCGGTATTTAAAACAGATGAAGTAGTAGATCCAGGTCCAGATGTAAAACCTGTTCCAGATTCTGGATTAATTACAGATGGAGGTTTTGAGAATGTTACAGCTGGTCCACTACCAAGTGATGGAACCCCATGGTATGGTTTTGATGGAAGCTTTGTGAAGGATATTGCAGGTGCACATACAGGAGAAAACTATGCTGTATTGGCAATGGATAACAATAAAGATGGCGCTTTCTTGAATCAGGTCGTAAATGGTGTAAGTGGAAATAAAATCTACACTTTAGATCTTCATACAAAATGGTTGGCAGCCCCAACAGCAGCAGGTGTAGTAAAAGTTTTTGATGTAACGGGAGGCGGAAAAGTAGAATTATTAAATGGTAATTTTGCTTCTGCTACAGATTGGACGAAGAGCACTTTAACTTTCGAAACAAAAGAAACAACTACTGATTTAAGAATCACGATCATTAAGCCAGGAGGTGAGTTCGAAAACACAGTACATATTGATGATGTGTTATTATTTGAAACAGGTGATGTTACACCTCCTCCAGTAAATGATTTAGTGAAAGATGGTGATTTCGAAAACCTTCCTGCAGGTGCTTTAAACTTAACATCAACTCCATGGTCAGGTTACAATTCTGGATCAGCAGATATAGTAACTACAGCCTTAACAACACCCTATGAGGGAGATCAATGTGCAAGATTGAAAAAAGACGATGCGTCGATTATTCAAACTATTGATGTTGAAGCAGGTAAGACTTATGTTTTCTCAATGTTTACAAAATGGGAAGATGGTCCGGGTAAAGATTTGAAGTTTACGATTAAACCATCAAATGATAATGCAATAAAACATCAAGAAACTATTGCAGAAAGTACTTCTTGGTCGGAAACAACATTTGAGTACACCGTTCCTGCGGGACATACATCATTGACTTTCAATATTTACAAAGGTAAAGATACAGCGGGAGGATTTTTCCTATTGGATAATGTATCTGTTATAGAGAAATAAGAATTGAATAGAGTAGGTGGACAGTATGGGCATTGATCTCAATGCCCGTACCCCACTGTACTAATATAAAGCACTAAATATGAAAACGAACGACTTATTTTATCTCATTTTAGTATTTTTTGGATGTACGTTCGGTTGTCAAAAAATTGATAAGATTGATAAAACAGACAGAGAGGTAACTCGCTTAACGGATCAGTGGGAATTTCAATTTCAAGATACTTTAGAGAATGCATGGACCACCGTAACTGTTCCACACGATTGGGCTATTTCCATGCCTTTTGATAAATCAATTGATATGCAAGAGGTATTGGTTTTGGAAGATGGAGAGAGAGTACCAAAATTAAGAACAGGTAGAACTGGAGCATTACCTCATATCGGAAAAGGCTTCTATAGAAATACACTTCAGTTTTCTAACCAAGATAAAGGGAAAAAAGTATTTGTTCAGTTTGATGGAGCAATGAGCCATGCAAAAGTCTATTTAAATAAAGCGTTTGTAGGTAGTTGGCCCTATGGTTATTCCTCATTCGAATTTGATATAACACCTTATATTAAATACAATAAAGAAAACTTATTAGAAGTGCATTTGGAGAACAAACCATTATCATCAAGATGGTATCCTGGTGCAGGTATTTACAGAGATGTTCGAATTGTAAAAACAAATCCAGTGTACGTAAAAAACTGGGGCACTTTTATCACTACTCCAGAAATCATTTCATCAAATGGTAAAGTGAACATCAAAACTAACGTTCAAAACGATTCAGATCAGCCAAAAAACATAGAGGTTATTCAATCTATTTTTTATAATAATGAGAGAGTAAGCTCAAATACAAAAACATTAAAACTAGGTACTTCCAATCAAGAAATTGAGATGAATCTTGAGGTAGCATTTCCAAAACTTTGGTCGATAGAAACGCCTAATTTATATCAAGTAGTGACTCAAATCGCTGTTGGTGATGAAATTGTAGATACCTATAAAAGTCAATTTGGATTTAGAACCATCAAGTTTACAAATAATGAAGGTTTCTTTTTGAATGGTCAGCCAGTTAAATTCAAAGGCGTATGCTTACACCATGATCTTGGCCCATTGGGAGCAGCTCACAACACCTCTGCTTGGAGACATCGTTTGATGAAAATGAAGGAAATGGGAGCGAATGCGATACGTTCTACTCATAATCCATCTGATCCAAGTTTAGTGCAATTGGCAGATGAACTAGGTTTCTTATTTGTAGCCGAAGCATTTGATGAATGGGAAGAAGCAAAAACAGAAAATGGCTACAACAAATTATGGCATGAATGGGCTGAAAAAGATTTGGTGGCTTTAATCCATAGAGATAGAAACCATCCATCTTTAATCATGTGGTCGATTGGTAATGAGATCCGAGAACAAAATAAAAAGGATGGGTACAAAAATGCTCAATTCTTAACAGATATCGTGCATAGAGAAGACCCAACGAGACCATCAACTGCAGGTTTTAATAACTATAAAGCAGCAATTGATAATGGATTAGCAGATGCTGTAGATATTCCTGGTTGGAATTATAAGCCGCATAAATATAAAGTAACTCATGAGAAACATCCAGAATGGAAAATGTATGGAAGTGAGACGGCTTCCACAGTAAGTTCTAGAGGAGAATACTTTTTCCCTGCTAAAGAAGGGAAACATAAGATTCGTCCAAGTTTACACGCCAATTCTTTTGATATGGATTTTCCAAATTGGGCACAAACTCCCGATAGAGAATTTAAAGCACAAGAGAACAGTGAGTTTATGATGGGCGAATTCGTTTGGACAGGTTACGATTATCTCGGAGAACCTACACCTTATAATGAAGAGTGGCCAACGAAATCATCCTACTTTGGAATAATAGATTTGGCAGGGATACCTAAGGATCGTTTCTATTTGTATAAGAGTCATTGGTCGGATGAAAAAGTATTGCACCTTTTACCTCACTGGAATTGGAAAGAGGGGCAAACAGTGAGTGTACACTGTTATACGAATTATGATAAAGCAGAGCTTTTCATAAATGGTAAAAGCATGGGTGTGAAATCAAAAAATCCATCAAAATTATACGACACGTATCGTTTACGATGGGACGACATCACTTACCATGCAGGAGAAGTGAAAGTGGTTGCACTGAATGAAAAAGGAGAAGCTATTGCAGAAGAAGTAAAATTTACTGCAGGTCAGCCACATCAATTAAAGATTGAGGTTGATAGATCTGAGGTGAAAGCAAATGGTGAAGAAATCGTTTATGCTACAGTATCAGTACTAGATAAAAAAGGGATTCTTTGTCCAAGAGCCAATAACTTGATCACATTTGATATTGATGGAGAGGGTACAATACGTGCAGTTGGGAATGGGGATCCGACATCTCTAGAGTCATTTGTAGATCATCAAAGAAAAGCATTTAACGGAAAATGTGTGACTATTTTACAATCCTCTAAAAATGAGGGTGGCATTACTTTAAAAGCAAACTCAGCTGGACTTGTTTCGGCTGAAGTGACTGTAAGTTCTAAAAATTCGATTTAGAGTGTTTATTCCGAGGGGCCTTGGCCTCTCGGTTTAATTTATTATAACCAATTACCAAAACAACAATTGTATGAAAAATGAATTTTACTTTCTAACTATCTTATTCCTTATTTTCGGCTGTGCAAAAGACAACAGTCAAGTTCAAAAAGAGGAAAAAGTAATTAAGCACCAACCTTTCATTGTTGCTAGTAATCAGAAAACGATTGACCTAGGAAATGAATGGATTGAGGTGTGGTCAGACGAATTTGATGGTACATCTTTGGATACCTCAAAATGGACTAAAACGGTGAGTACTAAATCAAGAGCAGCACGACCGGAATTAGGAATTAAATCTTGGTTCTGGGTAGAAGATCATGCTTGGCTAAATGGAAATGGTCAGCTTGTTCTGAAAAGCTCGAAGGTGACGACCGATAAAATGTATTGTGGAAGTGTTGACTCAAGAGGGAAATACGAACCCAAATATGGTTACATGGAAGCAAGAATTAAAATAGCAGATACCTCAAAGGGGAATCATACTGCTTTTTGGTTACAAGGAAAGCAGCAAGGAAATGTTGATGGAACAGGGAATGATGGTGCTGAAATTGATATTTTCGAATCTGCATGGACTTCAGATTATACTAAATCAGTGATTCATATTGATGGTTATGCCGCTGATCATAAAGCGAATACTAAAAAATACGACACACCAAATATTCATGATGGTTATCACATTTATGGTTTACTTTGGGATGAAAATAAATTGGAAATTTACTACGATGGGGAGCATAAAGTCACTTACGAAGGAATTTGGGTACCTCAGGTGAAAGAGTGGCTTTGGTTATCTGTTGGAGCAAGTTTTGGAGATGGCGATTTTGTCTCTCAACCTATCGGTGATTTATCAATTGCTGAGGTGGATTATGTGAGAGTTTGGGAAAGAGATCCTCTTTATCAATCGCCCAACACGTCTGATATTATACGATTAAGAAACAAAGAAAGTAATTTCTATTTCAGAGTAAGAGGTGAAGGTGATGATGTAGAAGTACAGCAAACCGACAATTCAAGAACTGGTGATTGGACGCATTGGAAATTAGTGGAGAATACGGCGCCCTATTATTATATCAAAAACGAAGGAACACAGAAGCTGATAAGATCATTAGTAAATGAGAACAATGCACAAGTTTATACAAAACCTTTGGAGAATACAGGGTCTTGGACGCAGTGGGAATTTATCTATGTAGGAGAGGGATACTTCTTGATAAAAAACAAAGAAACTAAAAAATACCTGAGAGCATCGTCATTATCCAACGATTCGCCAATAGTACTTGGTACAGCAACAGATAACTATGCTCAATGGAAGATAGAAACGTTGGAATAAACGTATCAGTAAACATGGTTTGTCGAATTTGTTTCCCTAATTGACGAATTTGTACATATGAATTATGTATGATTTTTTCAATTTGCCTTCACCTGAGTTCGACAACAAATTGAACTCAGGTTTTCAATTAAAAAAGTGGAAGAAATGAAAAAGTGGATTATTAGTTTTATGCTTTGTGTGTCTACATTATCTTATGCACAGAAAGAAAAGAAACCTAATTTTATAATCATATTAGCTGACGATTTAGGTTATGGAGATGTTGGCTTTAATGGTAGCAAACAAATTAAAACTCCTGAGATTGATGCCTTAGCAAAACAAGGTGTTCAATTTACTCAAGGGTATGTGTCTGCTCCCGTATGTGGTCCATCTAGAGCAGGTTTAATGACCGGAAGAAATCAAGTGAGTTTTGGTTTTGACAATAACCCTATTGTCGATTTACCTCAATTTGATCATAACTATATTGGAGTTCCTGTTGAGGAAACGACCTTAGCTGATCGATTGGCAGAATTAGGTTATGTAAATGGTTTAGTGGGGAAGTGGCATCTTGGTGAAGCCGATCAGTTCCATCCTTTAAAAAGAGGTTTCCATGAATTTTGGGGATATTTAGGTGGTGGACATAATTACTTCCCCAATAAGACAGATGGTTCTCATTACCCTAATAAAATTGAGTGTAACTATAAGGAACCTCAGCCGATAACTTATATTACAGATGATAAAGGGGATGAATGTGTTGATTTTATCAAAAGACATAATGACGAACCATTTTTCTTATTCGCTTCATTCAATGCACCACATGCACCTTTGCAAGCGACTGAGGAAGATCTAGCTTTATATTCTCATATTAAAGAAAGAAAACGTAGAACATATGCTGCCATGATTCATCGTTTAGATGTGAACGTTGGGCGTATTATGAAAACATTGAAAGACCAAAAGATTGACGATAACACTGTTGTAGTATTTTTAAGTGATAATGGAGGACCTTGTGATCATAATGCATCAATCAATGCACCTTTAAATGGACAAAAAGGAATTTTATTAGAAGGAGGTATTAGAGTACCTTTTGTAATTTCTTATCCTAAGCACCTGAAAAAAGGAACTTTTGATAAAGCAATTACCTCTTTAGACTTAACTCCTACTTTTGTGAAACTGGCAGGGGGAGAAGTTAAGGAGAACGACAAACTAGACGGTGTAGATATTATGCCTTATCTTTTGAAGGAAAAAGAAGGCGATCCTCATGAAACAATGATGTGGCGTTTTACGATCAGTGCAGGCATCAGAAAAGGAAATTGGAAACTGATTCGTCTTCCAGATCGTCTACCAATGTTATTCAACC
The DNA here is from genome assembly GCF_001682195.2 of Flammeovirga sp. MY04. Taxonomy (NCBI): domain Bacteria; kingdom Pseudomonadati; phylum Bacteroidota; class Cytophagia; order Cytophagales; family Flammeovirgaceae; genus Flammeovirga; species Flammeovirga sp. MY04. The sequence continues at coordinate 1,503,967 of NZ_CP003561.2, read as the reverse complement.
TAGATAATGATATTTCCGAACAACATGATGTCGCTTCTGAACATCAAGATTTAGTGATTGAAATGTTGAAACAACTTGGTCAATGGGATATTACAAGACCTCAAGTATTGTATTTAGAAGGAAGTAGATGGCGTAAAAATCAAGTGGAACTGTATGATGTAGAATATCAACTTGAACAACCTGAAGCGGCAAAGCGTAAGAGTAAATAATTGAGGTTGAATCATCTATTTTTCTACTAAAATACTGGTTTCAGTTTTATTCAGATTTACAAAAAATGGGCAGTAATAATCATATTATTGTTCATTTTTATATAGTAAAAAAACATTGATTTCTAAAGATAATTTTAGAACTTAGATGTCGGAACGAACCAATATTTTTTGAGACTAAATAATAAATAAACTAAACCGAAATGAGATATTACTTACATTACTTCACCTTATTTTTCTTGTTATCAAGTCCTGTCTGCTGGGCACAAGAAAACAATACATTTCAACTCCTATATTTTGAACCCGCAGAAGATTGGGAATCGGAAGCCTTACCCATAGGAAATGCCTTTATTGGAAGTATGTTCTATGGTGGGATTCACCAAGAACGCATTCAATTTTCTGAAGGAACCCTTTGGGCAGGTGGCCCTGGAAGTAACGAAAACTATCAATTTGGTATTAGAAAGGGGGCATGGAAACATCTTTCTGAAGTGAGGAGACTAATTGATGAAGGTAAGTTAAATGAGGCACATCAATTAGCTCAGAAAGAGTTAACTGGAGTCACTAATCATGACAAAGACTACTTGAGTGGATTTGGGGATTATGGAGCCCAACAGACGATGGGTGAACTCTTTATAACGACCAAACACTCTGATAAAGTAGAAGATTATCAAAGAGTCTTAGATATTGAAAATGCGGAAGGGAAAATCACTTATAAAGTAGGGGAGAATACTTACCAAAGAACGTATTTTGGTCATTATCCATCAAAATTGATGGTGTATAAATTTGAAAGTAAGCTACCTGAAAATTATTCGATTCAATTGGCATCACCTCACATTAAAGTGAAAGAAACATGGAAGAAAAACACCTATGCATTTCAAGGAGAAGTAAGTGATAATAAGATGCAATTTGAGACCTGTTTAAAATTTGATACAGATGGTAAAATCAGTTTTGATAATGGGAAAGTTGAAATTACTAAAGCTACTTATTTTGTGATCTATCATGCTGCATCTACCGAATATTTAAACGACTACCCAACGTATAAAGGAAACGATTTTATTAAGGAAAATACAAAGAGTTTACAATGGGTAAAAGGGAAATCGTGTGAGACTATTAAGGAGGAACATAGAGAGGATTATAAAAACCTTTTTGATAGAGTCGATTTTCACTTAGATGATGATAAGTTTGTTGGGATGTCAACAAAACAACGATTGTTACAATATTCGAAAGGCGAAAAAGATCTTTGGTTAGAACAATTGTATTTTCAATACAGTAGATATTTAATGATATCGGGGTCAAGGCCTGGAAGTATGCCTTTACATTTGCAAGGAAAATGGAATGATAGCACCAATCCAGCTTGGGCAGCAGATTATCATATGAATATTAATCAACAAATGCTGTATTGGCCGGCAGAGGTGACCAATTTGAGTGAGTGTGAAGAACCATTAAATGATTATATCGAAAGCTTAGTGGAACCTGGAAAGAAATCGGCCAAAGAATTTTTTAATACCAGAGGATGGACAGTAAGTACCATGAACAATCCGTTTGGTTTTACTTCATCGGGCTGGGGTTTTCCTTGGGGCTTTTTCCCTGCTGGTGGCGGATGGATTTCTCAACACTTATGGGAGCATTATGCTTTCACTAAAGATAAAGAGTATTTAAAAAATCAAGCTTATCCAATAATGAAAGAAGCGGCTTTATTTTGGGTGGATTATTTAACTGAAAACGAAAATGGTTACTTAGTTTCTTATCCTTCTTATTCTCCAGAACATGGAGGGATTTCTAAAGGGGCGTCGATGGATCATCAAATAGCATGGGATTTATTTTCAAATTGTATTGCAGCGAGTGAGATATTAAATGTAGATCAAGATTTTAGAGTGGAATTGCAACAATTAAAGGATAAGATTGCCCCACCAACCATTGGATCCTGGGGACAATTGCAAGAGTGGATGGAAGATGTAGATGATCCAAAAAGTACACACAGACATGTGTCTCACTTATATGCCCTTCATCCAGGAAGTCAAATCACACTAAATAAAACACCCCAATTAGCTGAAGCGGCAAAAGTAAGCTTAAATGCTAGAGGAGATAATGGAACAGGTTGGTCGTTGGCTTGGAAAATCAATTTCTGGTCGCGATTAAAAGATGGAGACAGAGCCTATAAATTATTTCAACGATTACTTTATCCTGTCAAATTTGAGGGAATAAAAAGTAAGGGTGGGGGAACATATGCCAATCTATTTTGTGCACACCCTCCGTTTCAATTGGATGGAAACATGGGAGCCGCAGCAGGTATTGCCGAAATGTTATTACAATCCCATGAAGGTCATATAGAGTTACTTCCCGCCTTACCAAGTGCTTGGGAAAATGGATACATGAAAGGGTTAAAAGCCAGAGGTGATGTTGAAATTGATATAGAGTGGAAGAAAGGAGAATTAGTAAAAGCAGTCGTTAAATCATCAAATGATAAGGAGGTGAGGGTAATGTATGCGGGTAAACATCAAATTGTGAATTTGAAAGGTGGAGAGCCTCTGAGAATGAACTTCAAATAATAAAATTTTTGATCATATATTATTGTATCAAAGAGAGTTATTATTCCTCTCTTAATGCTTAAAACAAGTCACTCCCTAGGCTTCGCACTCATTCCGCCCTAGGGATCGCAGACTGTCATCCCTAGGGCGTACAGAAGGCACACCCTAGGGATGACTGATCTTCCTCCCCTAGGTATATAATAAAAACATCCCTATTATTGAAAAATAATAGGGATGTGTATTTATATAAATTTATTGTACCACATTCAATTTTACAGAATACGGTGACGAGGGTACTATTATTTCAATATGATCTTCTTCACTTTTATATTACCCAACTCATTCGTTACACGAACAAGATAAGTTCCTTTTTTCAAGTGAGTTAAAGACAATGTCGATTCATCTTCTACATCTGCTTGTAGAACGACTTGTCCTAATATATTGATGATTTCCACCGACTTTTGACCTTCCCAATTGGAAGCATTAATAGTAATGATTCCATTAGATGGGTTAGGGTAAATCTGCACTTCATCTTGATTAGGGTAGAGTGATAAATTAGTTGTTCTTCCTCCTGAAGTAGGTGTTTCATAAAGGATAGCGTTATCTAAGTAAGCAGATTGAACCGCTCCTTGAGGTCTCCATAGGTACACTTTTACTTCAGTTTGGTTATTTCCTGTTGTAAAGGTTACTTCATGATAAGTATAGCTCGTATTATCTATATAATTGTTGGCCATATTCTGCTTATTCATGTCATCTACGCCCAATACCACACTTGCGTTTTGTGGATCTTCCACCTTAACATATCCAGCAAAAGTATAAGTGGTATTTGCTTCAACAGTCACCGTTTGATTTACAGATGCAGCACCAGTTAATTTAGCGGCAGTTCCATCGTATGCACCACTTGTAGATGCGACCACATTTTGCCATGTATTCCAGTGATTTAATCCATCTTCAAAATCGCCATTAAGGAAAGTAGAGATACTAGAAGGCGACACAGTTACTTGAGTAGTCGCTATAAATCCACCATCTTCAGTAGTGGCAGTAATAGTTGCTGTTCCGATGCCTTCTGCTGTCACAACACCATTGTAAACAGTGGCTACAGCACTGTTATCACTTCTCCAACCTACATTCTTATTAGTAGCAATTGAAGGAGAAACAACGGCTGTTAACGTCAATTTATCTCCAACGAATAGAGGAGAGGTTTGTGATGAGATAGAAACTCCAGTGACAGCAATATCACCAACAGGTATTTTAAATAACTCGATTTGATCTGCTTTTACTGTAGCGCCATCACTAGGTGGCAACCAAACAAATACCTTTACCGAAGTATTGCTTCCAGTCTCAAATGCGATTTCATGACGAGTGTATGTTCCTGTGTAAATATCTTTAGATTCAATTTTTTTATTGTTACTATCATTTACACCTAAAACGACTCTTTTCGAAGTATCGCTAATTTTTACGTAAGCGGATAAGATATAGTTTGTATTTGGTTCTACAGTAATCCATTGGTTCACTGAGGCTTTATCGACCATTTGTACAGCATTATCGCCTTCATAGCTATCGGATACAATTTGAGGATTGTTCCAAGTATTCCAATCGGTTAAGTTGTTTTCGAAATCACCATTTAATACTAAAGAATAAAGTACCTCACCGACAGAAACATTCACCGATGTAGTATGACGACCATCTAAAGTGGTCACTGTAATAGTCGCATTGCCATCAGCAACAGCTGTAACTAATCCATTATGATCTACAGTAGCAACGGCTTCATCGCTACTTGACCATGATACAGATTGGACAGAAGCATTTGCAGGGGATATTGTAGTAGTTGCTTGCCAAGTTTCTCCAGCTTCAAGAGAAGATGTGAAAGGAGATAAGCTAACACCTGTTACACGAACGGCGTCACTAGGTAAACCGATATTATGGTTATTATCCGCACCAATGTTAGGGATCAAATTCTTGACATCTACAGGGTTACCATAAATATCAGTGGCTGTATGAAGAGAGATGTTTTCAAAAATACCTTGACCGGCCATAGGGAAAGATGGTTCAGGAAATGCTTTACCGTTATTAAGGGCAGGGCTATTTTCTTTCAATTGGAAACCATCAATATCTGTGGCTGTTTCATCCATGAATTGAGGATCTTGACCTGTAATTTTATTGTTATCAAGATTCATGAAGGCATTAGAAACATTACCATAGAATAGGTTGTTGCTTACTAATAATTCACTGCCATTTTCAATATCAATCATTACCTCATCTGCACCAATACTAGCTCCATTTACCACTTTAAAAATATTGTTGTAGATGTAAGTGTTCTTTGCAAAAATGGAGATGTCAGGAGTATAACCGCTCTTGTTCAATAACACAGTGTTGTTGTAAACAAAGTTACTATCCGAACGTACAGGAGTCTCACCAGAACCTACATAGCCAGAAACCCAAATCGAAAATCCATGATGATCTCTAAAACCATCATTTTTTGAGACATTAAAACGGAAAGTACTGTTCACACAATCTCCTAAGATTTCGACAAACCCACCTTCCGTGTCTTCACTATAATTGTACTGATAAATAGCGTTTTTACAGAAGAAGTCAATATGTCCACCTGCACCATAAGTATCTCCAAAACCACGTGCTCTATATTGTCTGTTAAATTGAACAATAATATTTCTAGTGTTCCAAATCCAACAACCTTCACCTCTACCAAAGTAGCGGTCAGTAGAAGATTTATGATCACCCCATCCTAGGTCTATAAAATCATTTTTTTCAACAAGAGCATTATAAGCCGATGCAAAAACAATAGCATCCCCACCTAGTTTTTCGAATACATTGTTTCGAATCACAAAGTTTTTGTTTCTATCTTCAGAGTCGATAGGGTTGTTTCTTATGTTTGTTAAGTGACGTACATTGACACCTCTAGAACCCAAGTTATAGAAGTAACAATCTTCTATTAAAACATCTTCGATGCCAATTTCTTTGATAGGACTAACCGTTTCATCATTCGCTTCAGAATCAAAGAAAATACCGTGAGCTGTATAATAATCTAAAGTGAAGTTTCCTTGGTAATCGATCATATCAATTCCGAAAACATCTGTGATTTTCAAACCTCTGAAAATCAAACCTTTCATTACGCCACCCCACTTGTTAGCATATACTTTGATACCCACAGAGGTGTTAGAGCCCCAAGTGATATTCCCTTTGTTTTTCCTATCGTTCTTGATCCAAAGGTTTTCCATAATTAAGTAGGGAGTGTTCGTCAGTTTTACTGCTTCTAAATTATCACCGTTAGGAATATTTCCTGAACCAGAAATGATAGGTAACTCACCAGTGCCATAACTACCTATTGTAATAGGAGCGGCTTCAGTACCTTGAGCAAATACAATTAGTTTTCCCTCAAAAGTATCACCTCGTCTAAATAGCATTTGATCTCCTGGAGCTAAAAGTCCACCTTTTGATTGTAATTGAGAAATTTCTGATGCTTTTTCTAAAGATTTCCAAGGAGACTCCATACTTCCGTCGTTGCTATCATCACCATCAGCACTGAAATAGTAGATGTTATTTTCTGTAGATGTTGTTAGGCTTTCTCCATAGAGATATGGAGTGAAGAGTAGAGTAATAATTAAACTCCACGAGTATAATTTCTTCATAGTAAATTATTATTTATTAGTAATAAATAATCACAGGCTCATTTCATTTCATTTTCTGCCTGTCTAAAAAATAGAGTATTCTTGCTAGCTGATTGATTTCTCTATTATAGTATAAATGCTAATTAAGGGTAATTTTGATTGATTTATGAGCACAGAGATCGGTTTTCATTAGCATATATTTAGTAAATAATAACATAAAAGTGTATTATGTACAGCTTAATATTTGATAACCAAAAGAATAAAAAAAAGGGCGAGTGATTTTATATCACTCGCCCTTTTAAGAAGGTGAAGAAAGATTATTTCAACTCTAATTGCTGAATTTTTCTACCATAGTTACCTTTCTTAGCTAAAAATTCTTCCATCATTTCTTTAACTAATTCTGGATTTTCTTTGGCTAAGTTCTTTGTTTGAGAAGGATCTTCTTTTACGTTGAAAAGAGCTACATGCTTAAGGTTACCTAACTCAATATTTACTTGCTTGTTCACTTTAGCACCTTTGTATGGAGGGATTAAAATGAAGTCGCCTTTTCTATAGGATGTTCTAGTAGTCGCTTCCAAGATCAAAGACTCTCTACCTTTAGTTGATTTTCCTAAGAATGCATCCATTACATCTTCTGAGTCTGGACCTCTCATATCACTACCTACAAGAGTAGCTAAAGACGAGAATAAGTCAATTTGACAAACCAATGCATCAGAAACTCCTGGCTCGATAGTACCTTTCCAATACGTAAAGAATGGAACGTGAGTACCCGCTTCGAATAAAGAATATTTACCACCACGGTAAGGACCTGCTGGCTTATGGTCGCCATTTAATTCTACAGCATCATCATAATAACCGTCGTTTAGTACAGGACCGTTATCAGAAGAAACGATAATCAAAGTATTTTCTTCAATACCAGCTTCTCTGATTGTTTTCATTAACTCACCGATACACCAATCGGCTTCCATAATTACATCACCACGTGGACCTTTTCCAGATTTACCTACAAAACGTGGGTGAGGAGTTCTTGGAACGTGAGGTTGTTGCATTGTATAAGCTAAGAAGAATGGTTTGTCTTCTTTTGATTTTTCTGTGATATAACTTTTTACACCATCAAGGAAATGGTCTGCCATGTCAACATCACTCCAGATAGCAGATTTACCACCTTTCATGTAACCGATACGGGGAACACCATTGATAATTGTAGCATTATGACCGTGATGCCATTTCATTGTTGTTAACTCAGGATTATCTTTACCTGTTGGTTGACCTTCAAAGTTATTTTTATAATCAATTTCAATGGGATCGTTAGGATCTAAATTAACTACATTTCCGTCTTCGATATATACTGTTGGCACTCTATCTTGAGTGGCTGCAAGAATATATGAATAATCAAAACCAACTTCGTTAGGACCTGGAGAGATGTGTTTGTTCCAGTCTTTGTTTGCATCACCTAAGCCCATGTGCCATTTACCAATGATAGCTGTATTGTACCCTGCTTCTTGTAACATCTTTGGCATAGTTACTTGTGCAGTATCAATAATTAATGGAGCAGTACCAGGTAAAATTTTCAATTCTTTTTTCCATGGATAATGTCCAGTAAATGCTGCATATCTTGATGGCGTACAAGTCGCTGAAGAAGCATACCCATTTGTGAAGTTTACACCACCATTCGCAAGACCATCAAGATTAGGAGTTTGGAAATCTTTCGCACCATTAGCACTTACATCACCATATCCTAAATCATCAAAATATACAAAAATAATATTAGGTTTTGATGAAGTTTCTGTTGCACCCGTTGATTGTTCGTTGGCTACTTTACACCCTATAGCGAAGAATGAAATTAATAAGCCTATTAAAATATTATGTTTCATTTGTTCTATTAAAAAATTACTCATTTCACTTGTTTCAAAAGTAGTTGTTTTTTGTTCTTTATATAGGTGTAAATTGATCAAAAAGTGGTATAATTTTACCTATATGATTCATTTTGATCAAAAAATGATACTTTATTTATCAAAAATTATGGAGAGTTTAATCACAGTTTTATTTCTCTAACCACGGTCTACACCTTTTTAAAGAGTTAATATATTTCCGTTTCAAATCGGTCAGGATGTTTCTCAGAATATTCTTTATCCATCAATAATCCCATATAGGTAGGATCGATCATTTGGTCTAACCACGTTCTATATTCTGCTTTCAGCTCGTTTCTTTGTTCCTTAGAAAGTTGCAATTTTTCTTTTTCAGAAATATCTGTTTTTACATTATAGAAACTAGTCGTCTCTTTTTGTTTCTTAGGATTAAACTCTACAACCATTTTAAGATCACCTTTTCGAATAGCATATTTTTTTTGATCGAATTTTCTCCATGCGATAGATTCATGAGGCGTACCAGTTTTTTCTCCATTTAAATAAGGAATCAGGTTTACTCCATCCAATTTATTTTTTGGAGTAGCATTAGCAAATTCAGCAGCTATTGCAGCGATATCCATAGCAATTATTGGTTCATTATATACTGTTCCTGCTTCAATTTGTTTTGGCCAACGCATGGCAAATGGCACTCTAAAGCCACCTTCATAAATAGAACCCTTATGACCTCTTAATGGACCTTGGTCTGTCATTTTTCCTTTCTTTCCACCATTGTCAGATAAGAAAACTACCAAAGTATTATCATCAATTTTTTGATCTTTTAATGCTTTTAATACTCTTCCTACACCATCATCTACAGCAGATACCATGGCACAATAGGTTTTACGCTTTCCATCTTCCATGTTAGGGAAACGATCCAAATACTTTTGAGTCGCTTGAAAAGGAGCGTGAGGGGCGTTATAAGCTAAATACATGAAGAAAGGCTCATCGCTATTATCTTCAATAAACGTTACTGCTTCCCTTGATAATGCATCTGTTAAGTACTCTTTTTCATCCACACGAGTATTATTATGTAATAACTTTGTACGGTAAGCATCCTGTTGCGTTTTTACCTGAGAAATATCAGATAATGTCCATTCTTCTGGGAAGTATTTATGACCACCAGTCAGGAAACCATAAAACTCATCAAACCCTCTTTTTAAAGGTCTTAGTTCTTTATGTCCACCCAAGTGCCATTTACCTAAAGCCATACTTTTATAACCTTCACGACCTAAGAAGTCGGCAATTGTCTCTTCTTCAATACTTAAACCTTGAGTGATATCATTAGGAGCCCAAAGAGGATTTCTAGAAGAACCGTAACGATCTTGGTATCTACCTGTTACTAAGGCAGCTCTCGAAGGTCCACATACAGAGTATGTTACATAACCATTCGTGAATTTAGCTCCTTCATTGGCAATTCTATCAATGTGAGGAGTGGGGATGTCTTTACTACCGTTGAATGAGACATCTCCATAACCTAAATCATCGACTAAAACGACAATAATATTAGGCTTCTTGTTTTTCTTTTTCTTCTTTTCAATACCAGTATAAGCAAATAGCATTACAGCTAATATTGGCAGGATTAGTTTAGTGAATTTCATATTTATAATACTGATTTATTGCAATTGATTTTGATTGTTTTAGGAGTTAAACCTTTACCAGAAACGGTAACTTTGATTACTCCTTTTTCTTTACTTGGCTGTACCATCAATAAGCATTTACCATTGAAAGCTTTTCTAGTAAGACTGTGTTTTGATGAACTCATATCTAAGATATCGCCATTTTCAGAGGCTAATAATTGACCTGCTCCTTCCACTTTAAAAAACAACTCATTATCTGCGTTAGGAACAAAGTGACCGTTTTCATCAACTATGTTGATTTCACAATGTGCGACATCACTTGAATTTGCTTCTAATGTTAATTTGTCAACTTGAATATCAATTGCTTTTGCTTCGGATGCGGAGTAATACTTTTTTTCAGCCATTTTCTTACCATCAGTATAAGCAATCACTTTGATTGACCCTACCTCATAAGGCACTAGCCATACAATCTGATGAGTTTTATCCATTGCCTTCTTACCCAATGATTTGCCGTTAAGGAATAATTCAGCTTCTTCACAGTTGGTATAAGCCACCATTGGAATCTCTACACCTTCTTTTCCTGTGTGTGTCCAATGAGGTAGAAGATGTACCATTGGTTTATCACTCCATAAGCTTTGGTATAAGTAGTAATGATCCTTAGGGAAACCTGCTAAGTCTATGATTCCAAAATTGGCAGTTCTTGCAGGCCAATTGAACGATTCTCCTAGATAATCAAATCCAGTCCAACGAAAGTTTCCTACATAATAATCCATTTCTTCTACTCTATTCCAATCATCTCTAACACCAATACGAACGATAGAATTATCGTAGGAAGATTGATATTTTTTTGAAATACCAGTAAATACTTCTTCCTCAGATAGATCTGGAATTTTATATACTTTAGGTTCAAGGCTTTTAAACTGAGAAGGCTTTTCCCATGGTGCAGGATTGTCCTTGGTTCTATACCATGTCTTCGTTCTATAAATCCCTCTTGTTTGAAGTGTATGTGTAATCTCAGTGCCAATAATTAATTGATCAGGATGCTGTTTATGGTAGTCTTCTAAAACATTTCTCATTTCACCGTGACCATTAAACCCAGCGATATCGATAAAAGTGCCTTTGTACCCTCTACCTTGAGAAACGGGACGGGTAGTATCGTGTTTCTTTAACTCAGTCACTAATTTTTCTTGTTCTTCATTGGTAAATTTTGGAACTTCATTACCCACACTCCATATCACAATAGAAGGGTGGTTTCTATCTCTTTTGACAAATGATTCTAAGTGTTGCTTCCAATAATCTTCAAAGTAGATTCCGAAATCAAACTCTGCTTTTGGTTTCCACCAACCATCAAAAGCTTCGTCCATGACCATGAAACCCATAGAGTCACACATAGCATAAAATTCTGGAGCAAAAGGATGATGTGCTGTTCTTAAAGCATTACAACCCATCTCTTTCAACATTGTCAATCGTCTGTGCCAAACATCTTGAGGTACGGCAACACCAACAGGACCAGCATCTTGATGATTACTTAAACCTTTCATCAATATCGGTTGACCATTTAAGTAGATTCCTTTATTGGGAATCCATTCTAACTCACGAATACCAAATGTGGTATTGTAAGTATCGACTGTCTTACCCTTGATCTTTACTTCAGTAACTAACTGATATAAATTAGGAAAGTCAGGAGACCATAAATTAGGTTTTTCGATGTCAAATAAAGATTCTGATGTCGTTTCTTTACCCATTTTAAACGATTGGGTCTGAGAAGCCACTTCCTTACCATTTTGGTCAACAATGCTGCTTACTAAAGAGACTTTTTGATGTTTCGCATAAGTATTAAGCAGTTCTGTTTTTACTTTAACGGATGCTTTTTTTTCTGAAACTTCTGGAGTAGTCACAAAAGTACCGTTTTCAGCAACGGCTACTTTATGATACGTTTCTATCCAAACATTTCTATAGATACCAGAACCTGTGTACCATCTACCACTTGGTAATTTAGAGTGATCCACACGTACAGTAATCGTGTTATTACCTTCTTTTAAATAAGGTGTTAAATCGTAAGTAAATCCGAGATATCCATTCGGATAAAAACCTAAATGAGTACCATTAATCCAGACATCAGAATTTAGATATACACCATCAAAGTGAATAGCATAATTTAGATCTTTATTAATTGATTTTATCTCAATATTATTTCTATACCAACCGATACCACCTGGTAAAAAAGCACCATGAGTTCCTGATGGATTCTCAGCTTTAAATTCACCTTCAATAGACCAATCGTGAGGTAGATTTAATGTCCTCCAATCTTTATCATTATAGCTTGGGAGAATAGATGATGAGTCCGCTTCCAAAGAAAATTTCCAATCGTTATTGAATAATTTTTTTGTCCTATATTGTTCCTGTGCGAATGATGTAAAATTTAGTGACGATAAGATCACTAAAAAGCCTAACCAATAATTTATTTTCATAATTCTACATCTTAAAAAATTTCATACTTTTTACCTGAGTGTTATCTTTTTTCGAATTCAGGTTTAACAATGTAAAAGTCCATATTTATAAGAAGTTTAAATGACATCATTTTCCGAATATGTCCTATTTTTTTCTTGGAGTACTGTTTTGTGCTATTAATTGATGATTATTTGCTCAATACGTGTCCCTATTCCATGCATTCAAATACTATTACAGCTGTTATTGTTAACAATTAAGATATGATTTCCTAAGAAAAGGGTTGCTGTAGTACCTCAGGTGTATACCATTATTTTCTCAACAACCCCTTATTATTTGATAAAAGAGCTTGAATTTTATTCAGCGATCCACCAACTGTCACCACCCAAAGTAGGGAATACTCTATCTTTCATTTCTGCATTCCAAGCTTCCCAAGCAACTTTCATATCTCTCACTTTCTCTTCGTATTCTTTACTAAGATCTGTAGTTTCAGATTGATCTTTTTCAATATCGAAGAGCATTAAATCCGTTTCATTTTGATCTGAATTGGCCACCAATTTAAAGTAGTGATCTCGTATAGCCATTGCATTTTGTTCCCATTTTCTCCAGAACAATTGATCGTGTGGGAAACCATCATTTTGTCCGGTTAAATAAGGCAATAAGTTTACACCATCAAGTGGTCTTTCTTTACTGATTTTAATTTTATTTTGAGCAACAATTGTCGCCATAATATCTAATGATGAAATAGGCTTTTCATACGTTTGTCCAGAAGGAATCTGACCTTTCCAACGCATCGCAAAAGGAACGCGAACACCTCCCTCAAATAGATCAGTTTTTTTACCTCTCAATGGAGCATTTCTTGAGGCATTGTTTTTAGCACCTCCATTATCAGACAAGAATACAATTAGAGTATTTTCATCAATTCCTTTTTTCTCTAGTGTTTCTAAAATTCGACCTACACCATCATCCACGGCACTAACCATCGCCGCGTAAGTTCTTCGTTTTTTATTTTTGATGTGCCCAAAGCGGCTTAAATATTTTTCAGTTGCTTGTAGTGGAGTATGAGGAGCATTATAAGCTAAGAATACCATGAAATGTTGATCATCATCAGCTTGTTTGTTGATGTATCTAACTGTAGCATCCGTAAGTTCATCCGTTAAATAATCGTTGATTTCTACTTTATCATGATTTTCAATAATCTTAGTTTTATACCAACCCCATTTTTCTGTCACTTCAGATAAATCGTTTAAAGTCAGCTTTTCTGGTAGATAATTGTGACCACCTGATAAGAAACCATAGAAATAATCAAACCCTCTGTTTAAAGGGTGGAAAACTGGGTGTGTTCCCATATGCCATTTTCCGATGATGGCGTTATTGTAATCGGCTTTTCTTAATACTTGAGCCATAGTTTCTTCCTCCACAGGAAGACCAGAAATCTCATTGGTAGGATCAATAGATGGGTTGGTTGTATATCCAAATCTATCTTGATAACGTCCCGTCAGAAAACCTGCTCTACTAGGTCCGCATACAGGGAAAGTGACATATCCTTGATTAAATTTCACACCTTCATTGGCAATACGATCAATGTTAGGAGTAGGAATATCCTTACATCCATTAAAGCCTGTATCGGCCCAACCCATATCGTCTACCATCACTACGATAAGGTTTGGAGGATTCTTTTTACTTTTTTCTGGTTGATTATCTGCATATACTGAGAAGGTTGCAGCTGTTAACAGTAAAGCAATTAGTCGATTTAATTTCATACTTTTCAAAAAAATAGAAGCCTATCATACTATTCACAGGCTTCTGATTATCATTTATTTTGATTCTTTCTTATAGTTGATATCACTTTTTAAACGAGCACCCCAACCTCTACCATCAAGAGGGAAGACATTGTTTTCATTCGCCCAAGTGTTCCACTTTTCTTTCAATTTTTTGGCAATTTGTGGGTGTTGATCAATTACATCATGCTCTTCGGCTCTATCATTTGATAAATTGTAAAGATGCCATTTGCCCTTGTATTCAGGAGCTTTTCCTTTTAAAGCGACTAGTTTCCATTCACCATCAATAATTGCTCTATCTGCTTGATGTTCAAAATACATTGCACCACGTTCGGAAGTTTTTCCATCTAAAGCAGTAGCAAAACTACTTCCTTGGTAGGGTTTGATGTCGTGACCATTTAATTTCTCAGGGTATTTTGCTCCTGCCAATTCCATAAGTGTAGGCATAATATCCACAATATGACCTTGTTGACGGCTCAAGCTTCCGGCTTTTACTTTTTCTGGCCAGTGTACAATTAGTGGAGTAGAAATTCCACCTTCGTGGTTAGAACTCTTGTATAAACGGAAAGGAGTATTACTAACATTCGCCCAATTCTTTCTGTAACTCTGATTGTAATCTTTTCCTCCTAGATCATACATATCTTCTACATCAAATTTTCCTTGAGGCTCTGCGTTGCCTCCATTATCTGATAAGAAAAGGATAATAGTATTATCAAGCTCTCCTTTTTCTTTCAATAAGTTGACAATCTGACCAATACCTTGGTCCATGCGATCAATTTGGGCTGCATATACTTCCATATACGATTCCCATTTTAATTTTTCTTTATCAGATAACGTTTCCCATGCAGGGATATCTTTAGGTCTTTGACTCAATGCCCAAGCATCAGCCAAACCATTCTTTTTCATAACATCAAAGCGTTGTTGACGGAAATGATCCCATCCTTCGCTGAATTTACCCTTGTATTTTTTTACATCCTCTTGTAGTGCGTGTAATGGTCTATGAGGTGCATAATGAGCAACATAGAAAAAGAAAGGCTTGTCGCTTTTCTTTTCGTAATGTTCATTCAACATATCAATAGTATTCACATTGATAGATTCCGTTAAATAGAAATTCTCATCAGGAGCAATACGTT
The DNA here is from genome assembly GCF_001682195.2 of Flammeovirga sp. MY04. NCBI lineage: Bacteria > Pseudomonadati > Bacteroidota > Cytophagia > Cytophagales > Flammeovirgaceae > Flammeovirga > Flammeovirga sp. MY04. Next base: position 1,488,761 of record NZ_CP003561.2, on the reverse strand, counting down.
CGTTATTATTCGTCAGCGTAGTTGGATCATAATATCCACCACCACCAGCAAGAATACCGTGGTAACGATCAAAGCCTCTTTGGATGGGCCAGTTTTTATTTTCGGCACCATCTTCCATGTTTTCATCATAGACTAAGTGCCATTTACCAGTCATGTAATTTTCATAACCAGCTCCCTTCAACATTTGTGCTAATGTGATGCTTTCATCACTAATTGCCCCTCTGTAACCCGGTCTTCCAAAATCGGAAGCAGTCATCCATCCCAAATCTGCATTATGAGCATACAACCCCGTCATTAATGAAGCACGAGTGGGGCAACATCTACCGGCATTGTAAAAATTATTAAAGACCATTCCGTTATCCGCTAAAAAATCGATATTGGGTGTTTGAATTCCTGATCCCATAAATCCTAGATCTGAAAATCCCATATCGTCTGCCATAATCAGCACAATATTCGGAGGCTTGTTTGCTGTCGTATCTTGAGTTTCGTTTTGAGCTGTTTTACAAGAATACAAAACAGCAACTAGGCTTATGACTGATATTATTTTCTTCATACTAAAAAATTCATTTCAATTTCTGGTATGCAATCTTAAATAATATTCTAGTCACAAACGGGGCGATATTCGTCAATTATGAGCACATAAACTGTAATCTGATGAAATATACTATTCTGTGTTTGCTTTTAATCATTAATACCACCCCCTTTAATAATCTAAATTAGTCTAAAGTTACTTTACTTCCCCACCAATCGGCATTTGGTTTAAAGTCTTCTGAAAGCATCTTCATTCGTTCCTTTTCGAGGTTTTTCATTTTCACCTCTTTCATGTGCTTTAATTGTTTTTCAGCACGGCTTGCTTTAAAATCAGGATCTACTGTCGGGAATCTTGCACCCACTGCTTGTAGGTAATCAAAAAGCTTTTTATGAAGGTTATTCACTATCTCTGGATGTTGATCTGCAACATTTTCCGATTCAGAAATATCTGTCCTTAAATTAAAAAGCTCTACTTTTTGAGATTCATAATAATGGATATATTTCCAATCCCCTAAACGTATCACAGAAGATGGTTCACCACCTTGATTTCCATAATGAGGATAATGCCATACCAAAGGACGGTCTCCTAATGTCCATTCTTCACCCATTAGGATAGGTTTTAAACTTACTCCATCTGTATGAGTATCGGGTTTTAAATCTGCACCCACTAAATCTAAAATAGTAGGGTAAAAATCAGTTCCTGTTACTGGAATATCAGATACTTTGCCATTATTTTCTACCCATGGTACTTTAATAAAATAAGGTTCACGAATACCGCCTTCATATTGATATCCTTTACCACCTCTTAGAGGATAATTATTGGTAGAAAAAGCATCTCCAGCGACTACACCACCATTATCACTTGTGAAGATCACGATCGTATTCTTATCCAAATCATTGTCTTTCAACGATTGCAATACAATACCAACAGCATCGTCCATTTGTTCTACTAGACCTGCATAAACAGGGTTGTCTTGGTTTAAACGCATCGGTAAGAAATGTCCCATTTCATATCCTTTATCTTTCACTCCAAGTTGAACCGCCTTTTCTCTATATTTTGTCCATTTTTCTTGAGTAGTTTGAATAGGGCCATGTACAGCATAAAAAGATAAATAAGCAAAGAAAGTAGTGTCTTTGTGTGCCTTCATAAAGTCTGCAGTTTCTTGTGCTAGCCTCATTGATAAATTTTCTCCATCTTGATGATTCTCTAATTTGGGGTTTTTATAAGGAGAAAAGTAACCTCCTTTAGGACCTCCTGCGTGATAACCCCCTTTATTAATATCAAATCCATGATTTTCCGGCGAAAAGCCTTCATCGCCCAAGTGCCATTTCCCAGCAAAGAAAGTTTTATATCCAGCTTCTTTCATCGCTTTAGGTAGCGTTGTAATTGCAGTATCTAATTGATGTTCATATTCGGGGGGGAGTAAAATATTTTCTCTACCCGATTTTTTCTTCCAATCTTTTCCTGTAGGGGCTCCAATCCAATCCGTAATTCCATGTCGAGCCGGGAACTGACCACTCATAATACTTCCTCGAGAAGGGCTGCATACTTGACAAGTTGCGTATCCATCGGAGAATTGCATTCCTGTGTTGGCAATAAAATCTATATTGGGTGTTTCGTAATAATTACTTCCAGAAACGCCAGTGTCTTTATACCCATAATCGTCTACTAAAATAAACAATACATTTGGTTTGTTTGGAGCTTCTGTAGTAGTCTGTGCTTGTTTTATTTTACATCCAATCATCAAGGATAAAAGGGTAGAATAAAGAAAGAGTTTTCGTAATTTTTTAAATTCGTTCATTTCATTAAAAATTTAAGTTTGTCAGTTTATTAAACCTTTTCAATAAAGGTTTTTAATGTTTGTAATAACTAAATAACAAATATAAATTCAATCATCACAGAATAAACTTATCTTGGACAAATCGTTTTTATACTCAAAAAATAATGATATTTTTTTTTGATTCTTCAATCTCTAGCTATTAACAAATTATTTTACCCTTTTTTTGGATAAATTCTTCTCTTATAGTTATTCAATTAACGATTAAATTTGATAAACAACTTTTGAAGAAATAAGAAATGAAATATACAAAACGACTAATCGCAAGCTTATTTTTTTTAGGTTTAATTTTTGGGTGTTCTAAACCTTCTAGTACTCAATCGAATACGTCGGCATCAAGTGATATTGATACAGACGATTTAGATTTGACCAAAATGATCCAACCTGTGGGTGAGGAGAATATTTTAAAGAATGATAACTTTCATAATTGGGGATCATCGATAGTAAAAGGAGAGGATGGTAAATACCATTTATTTTATGCTCAAATGCCAAAGGAAAATAGCTTCTTTTGTTGGTTAACCCATGGTATAATATCCCATGCTATTGCAGACGATCCCGCAGGTCCTTATAAACATGTAGAAGAAGTTTTAGCAGGTAGGGGAGCCGATCATTGGGATGCTTACACTGCTCACAATCCAAGAATTAGATATTTCGATGGAAAATATTATCTCTATTATATGTCAACCAATACGGGAGATAGAAAAATTACTTCAGAAGAATTATTTGAGGTGGGATATCATCCTAAAGAACATAAAGAATTGAGAGAAATTTTAAGGAGAAATCAAAGAATAGGTGTGGCTGTTTCAGAAAGTGTGTTTGGACCTTGGGAAAGGTTAGATCAACCTATTGTTGAGCCTGCCGGACCAATCGTGAATGCTACGTCAAATTCTGCAGTAGCCAAACACCCCGATGGCTATTATCTGATGTTATTTAAAGGAGATAAGCCAAATATGGGAGATAAAATATTTAGACAACAAGCTATTGCTACCTCTCCAACTCCTGTAGGACCATGGGAGGTTCAACCTAAATTAGCAGTAGGTGATTTAAACGCAGAAGACCCTGTGATTTGGTACGATGATAAAAGGGAACGTTTTTATGGAATATACCATGCTTTTGGATATATGGGGTTAATTACTTCTGTAGATGGATACCAATGGGATAAAGCCAAAAATTACAAAGTAATGGACTTGTCGTTTGATTATAAAGGGAAGGAAAAAGTAGATGTGAAGCGTTTAGAAAGACCTTTTGTATATTTAGAAGATGGGACGCCAAAAGTATTGACCGTAGCAGCTAAGAAAAGTTATTTGGAGGGAGATAGTTATTCGGTGTTTATTCCTTTAAAGAAAGAAGTGCAATAAGCACTCACTTTTTTCTATATAAAAAGCCTTGTATGTTTTGTCATACAAGGCTTTTACTGTTTAAATTTCTTCATCAATATCTAAATCATACTTTTCAATAGCGTCTAGCTCGTCTTTCAAATCTTCGAAGTCTAGATCTTCCATGTCATCAAATAGACCGTCGTTGTTATCAAAGATTTGATCTTCAAAATCCATAGCGAAATCTTCCATAATCTTATAGTTTATGAGGTATAATTAATTTACACTCATAATAACGGAACACTTCTTATAAGGTTGATGGTGTTTACATTTATTTTAGGGAAAAAATTACACCTCAAAAGAGTACAATAATATCTAGTTTTATCTATTTTTTTTACGTCCAAATAGAGGTCCTGTCCTCAAAGGATGTATTACATGATCAATTCTTACACGAATCATTTGATTTTCTGCAATGTATCCTGTTTCAGCTTTACTATAGGCCCGCTCATTAATATATTGCAAGGTGAGATGTACATTACCATAAATCTTGTTTTTAATACCAACAAGTAAACGATTAGCTCCGATGTAACCACCATCTTTTTTTACAGAGACAAAAGGTTCAGCCGCCAAAGTCCAGTGGCCAATAGGGGAATGGAACTTTAGGGCAGGGTTATACCTTATTCTAAAGTTGAAATTTTTGGTAGGATCTGTAAATGTTTGTTGTTCAAATCGTATACGTTGCTGAATGGTAATATCTTTTATCTTAAAACTATAGACATAATCTTGATAAAAACGGATTTCTTCTGACGCTACAGAACCATTCACATACATAATCCCTCCTCGGGCATACATGTTAGCATTAATATCGTATCTCAGACCAGATCTAATTTGACCTCGATATCTCTCAGCATCAAAGTATTCTCTCCAACCTATGTCAGAATCTATTGAAAACTTATAAGATAATTTGTACCGATTAAAATAATGAAACCAAATATAATCTTGAGCAAATAATTCGTTCGATATAGCAAAAGAAAATATTATGATCAGGTTTCTAATTAATTTATTTATGTTAATCAATTGGTTCATTTGTAAGTAGTCGCACTGTAAGTATAGTAAATCACACACAAATGTAATATTTTCTTTAGAATATAGACTATACATCTCCAATTTATTCGTTAAAGTTATTTAAGTTGGAGTTGAAACAATTCTTTTTTTGACGTCTATTAAGATGGGAAAATGAATATCACTTATTATCAGTATAATAGGTGAGTTGTTTGAATGATATGTTCAATTTTGAATTTTGTTATACAAATAAGTGTAAATGTTGTATTCTATTAAAATCAAGTATCAAATTTTGTATTCATTAATAGTTTTCTAAAATTTATAAAATGTAGGTTAAAACCCGACCTCGAAAAAAAAGTATTATTCATCGAACAAACAATTTGAATAACAATTTCAATTATTAATACTATATGAAACATAATTTTAAGCTATTAACCCTATTGTGCGTGCTCTTAGCATGTACCTTTACTTACGGGCAAAAGAAAAAAAACAAGAAAAAGAATAAGGCAAAAACAGAGGAGTCAGCTCCTAAAAAGGAAAAAGGACCTTATAAGGAATACAGTGAAGTTATCACTGATAAAGCAACCTCTCAAGAAGGGTTATTTACTACTCACAAAGTAGACGATAAATATTACTTTGAAATCAACAAAGACCTTTTTGATAACGAAATCTTGATTGTATCTCGTATCGCAGGTCATGTGCAAGGGTTGAACTTTGGTGGTGCAGGTATGAAATCAAGACCTCAGCAAGTTATCCGCTTTGAACAAAAAGATAAAAAAGTTTTGATGCGCTCGGTTTCTTATAATAGTGTTGCTTCAGAAGAAGAACCTATCTATAAGTCAGTTAAGAATAATAACTTCGAACCCGTAGTCTTCACTTTTGATATAGAGGCATTGTCATCAGATTCATCTTCTGTTGTTTTTGATGTGACAAAATTCTTTACTACTGATGTAGCTATGATTGGTGCGATGTGGGATCGTGAAAGAAAAGAATTTGCCATTAAAGGTTTAGATGGAAGTAGAAGTATGATTTCTTCTATGAAATCTTTCCCTAAGAATGTAGAGGTACGTCATATATTAACCTATAAAGGTGATAAATTACCTGACAATCAGATAACGAAGACACTTTCTGTAGAAATGAATCAGTCTTTTATCCTTTTACCAGAAAAAAAATGGCAACCTAGATATTACGATCCACGTGTTGGTTATTTTTCTGTTCAACAAACGAATTACAGTTTAGATCAACATAGAGCAGCGACTCAAAGGTTCATCACTAGATGGAAATTAGAGCCAAAAGATTGGGATGCATATAATAGAGGTGAATTGGTTGAGCCAGTAAAACCAATTGTATATTATATTGATCCGGCTACTCCAATGAAGTGGAGACCTTATTTAAAAAGAGGTGTAGAAGCATGGCAAGCCTCTTTTGAAAAAGCAGGTTTTAAAAATGCAATTATTGCTAAAGATGCTCCAACAATAGAAGAAGATCCAGATTGGTCACCAGAAGATGTTCGTTATTCAGTAATCAGATACATTACTACTCCAATTCAAAACGCACAAGGACCACATGTTCATGATCCAAGAACAGGTGAGATTTTAGAATCAGATATTCTTTGGTATCACAATGTGATGAACTTATTAAGAAATTGGTGTTTGATTCAAACAGCTGCTGTGAACCCAGAAGCAAGAACAGCTCACTTCAAAACCGAATTAATGGGTAAACTTATCGAATTTGTAGCTACTCACGAAGTAGGGCATACCATTGGTTTAATGCACAACATGGGATCAAGCTGTAATTACACAGTAGAACAATTAAGATCTCCAGGTTTTGTTCAGAAACACGGTGTAGCACCTTCAATTATGGATTATGCTCGTATGAACTACGTTGCACAGCCAGAAGATAAAGGAGCAGGTCTTTATCCAATTATTGGACCTTATGATCATTGGGCGATTGAATATGGTTACAAATTGACATCAGCAGAATCTGCCCTAGCGGAGAAGCCAACTTTAAATGAGTGGATTAAGGAGAAAAACAAGAATCCATGGAATAGATATGGGGCACAACAATGGCCTTCAGTTATTGATCCTTCTGCTCAAACAGAAGATTTAGGTGAAGACGCTATGTTAGCAAGTGAGTTAGGTATCAAAAACTTACAACGTATTTTACCAAACCTTATAGAGTGGACTAAGGTGGAAGGTGAATTCTTTAACGATCTGGCTGAAATCTATTATTCTGCTGTTGGACAGTTTAACCGTTATATGGGTCATGTATCAAATAATGTCGGTGGTGTAATCATAGATTATAAGACGACTGAAGAAGGAAAGTCAGTGTACACTAACGTGACAAAGGAAAAACAAAAGCGTGCAGTAGCCTTCCTAGACAAGCAATTGTTTACTACTCCAGAATGGTTAATCAATCAAGATATTCTAAGTAGAATTGAATACACAGGTACAGTAGAACAAATTAGAAAGTCGCAAGAACGTACATTAAAAAACCTACTTAAAAACTCAAGACAATTAAGAATGGTCAACCAGTTTGCCCTTTCTTACGATGCTTACTCTATTGTTGAATTAAATAATGATTTAACAAAGAGTATTTGGAAAGAATTGAGATCGGGTAAATCAATTGATACTTATAGAAGAGAGCTTCAAAGAGTACACATTGATATTTTGATATCTAAATTAAAAGATGAAAAAGAAACATCATCTGATATAAAAGCGGTATCAAGAGCACAATTGGTAAGTATTCGTAAAATGGCTAAGTCAATGAGTAACAGATATAGATCAACATCTATTGAGAGTATGCACCTTAATGATGTTGTTGCAAAAATCGATACTGCTTTTGAAGGAAAATAAGCAGTAAGATTTACATTGTTATTTAGAAAAGTGATATGAATATCAAAAGATATTTATATCACTTTTTTTAGTTTCTAAATTGTAATATTTAAAGATATTTTAGAATATGTGTGTTTTCGACACATAAATTTTGAGGAATATTTGGATAATAAATTTAAAGCTAGTAAAATTGGTCTACCAGATTATGGTAACCCAGTCGGGGTACGGATATGATGGCTTGAAATGAAAAAAAACACTATTCATTGCGTATTATGAGCGAAAAGATAAAATTAAGAATATTACTAACTTCTCTAATAAAACATTCATTTTGTGATTAAGGATGATTATATTTAATCTATGAAATGAAAAACTAAGAACTGGTAGACCAGTCAAAAAATGAAATGATTTATTATGGAACAGTCAGTATTTGATACATTTAGAAAAATAGAAGTAGAAAAACCTGTTGATAAAATTATCAAACAGTTGAAAGCATTAATATCTAGCGGTCAATTAAACCCTGGAGATAAACTGCCTTCCGAAAGAAAATTAAGCGAATTATTTGGTATTGGTAGAACTTATGTGCGTGATGCCATCCGTAAGCTTGAGTTTTATGGTATTTTAAAAACTCATCCACAAAGTGGAACTGTAGTCGCAGGTTTCGGAATTGATGCACTAGAAGGTTTAATCACAGATGTTTTAGAACTAGAAGGCAACGATATGAATTCACTTGTTGAAACTCGAGTAGTCCTAGAAAAAAGTACAGCAAGATTTGCTGCGTTACGTAGAGATGAAAAAGACATTGTTTCTATTTCTAAAGCGTTATCTGAGTACGAAGAAGCTGTAAAGTTAGGTCAAGAAACAGTAGAACACGATTTGATGTTCCACTTAAAAATCGCAGAAGCAAGCAAAAACTCTGTTTTAAAATCTTTAATGTTAATTGTGGCGCCAGACATTATTACGTTTTTTAAAGAAAACGAAGTATGTATTGGAGATAAACCTCACAAAGCATTAGACGAACATTATAAAATTCTAGAACATATAACTAATAGGGAGCCAGATTTGGCCGAACAAGCTATGTTTAATCACCTGAAAGGGATATTAAACACTGACATATAATTATTATCAACTTTAAAATGAACTATGCCTATGATATAATGTATCATACAAAAAAAAAGGATTAACGAAACGTTAATCCAAACAGGCAATTCAAACGCAGGGTCATCGGCAAAATCATCCGCATTTCGAATACCGTAGGATAAATATAATAAAACAACACATACATCACTATATGTGATCCTATTTCGCCTGTCCAATTTTCTCAATTTTTAACAACAAAAAAGTATATAGCGCATTGTTATGGCGTATATATATTATGGTACGCTACTAATTGATGTACTATCAATCTCTTCACTAAATAAAATGAACACAAGATTATTACTTTTATCATTTACTCTCTTGCTAGTACTTTTTTCAGGACAAACATTCGCACAAGATAGCGAGCGTGTCTTAAAAGGCAAGGTAGTCGATCAGGACAACAATTCACTTCCTGGCGTTTCAATTATTCTCAAAGGAGGTAAAGGAAACAAAGGTACAATTACAGATTTTGATGGAAATTATTCACTTCTAGTAAAATCAACAGACATTTTAATGTTTTCTTTTATCGGTTGTAAAACACAAGAAGTTGCAGTGGGTAATCAAACAACATTGGATGTTCAATTGATGGAAGAAGCAAGTCAACTGGATGAAATCGTTGTCGTTGGTTATGGGTCAGTTAAAAAGTCACATTTAACAGGAGCAGTTTCTAAAGTTAAGAATGAAAACTTAGATCAGATTCCTACTGCCAGAATTGATGACGCTCTTTCTGGACAAGTTTCTGGTGTAAACATTCAGCAAACTAACCCTACAGCAGGTGAGGCACCAACAATTAGAGTGAGGGGTGTTGGTTCAATCACTTCATTTCCAAGTCCACTAATTGTAGTAGACGGGATTGTTGTAGATCAGGATTACTTGGCCACTTTGGATATGAACGATGTAGAATCGATTGAGATTTTAAAAGATGCATCTTCAGCAGCCATCTATGGATCAAGAGGTGCAAACGGTGTTATCATGATTACCAATAAACAAGGTAAAGAAGGTAAGGCCAAATTTAGCTATAATGGTTACTTTGGTGTGAAATCAGTACCAAAAAATGATGTATTGAAAACAGTAGGTGAATGGACTTCTTTCGTTCAAGATAATAATAACGGAGAACTTACTGACCGTATGAAGTACATTCAACAATTAGGTACTGAAACAGCATGGGACGATGTAGTGATGGATGGTGGTACGATTCAATCGCACTCGTTATCCGCAAGAGGGGGAACAGAAAGAACAAAGTATTCTATCTCTGGTAACTATTTAAAAGACGAGGGTGTTTTACTTACAGATAGCTATGACAGAATCAACTTCCGTTTGAACGTACAAACGAAAGTAAACAAAAGATTAACGTTCGGTTTGAACGTGAACCCATCTTATAGTAACCAAAGAGAATTCCCTATCGGTTTACACGATGCAATCAGACAATCACCTTGGTTGCCTCAATATATTGACGAAAACTCTATCAACTATGTAAATAGATTAAGAGAAAGTGGTCGTTGGGCAGATGCACAAGTTGGAGATTACGCTATGGAAAGAATGTTTGATGATTACGATTTAGTAAATGGTATGCCTGTAGAAAGTGGTGGAACAGATATCAGTACAACATCAAATGTATCTCCAATATCAAAAATTTTAGAAAGAGAAAGACGTAAATACAAGACGAAGATCTTCTCAAATATCTTTTTGAAATATAAAATCGCAGATGGCTTAAACTTTAAATCATCTTTCGGTGGAGATTACAGAAACCAAAGAGATGCAAGATTTGTAGGCTTAAAAGCTACAAGAAATGCAGAGGCAGGAACGGAAGCTTACGATCGTCGTCAAAATGAATTTCACCTTGTAACAGAACAAACTTTAGATTGGAATAAATCATTTGGTCATCATTCATTTAGCGCAGTTGGTGGATTTGCCTTTGAGTTCTGGGATTATAATAGTAGCACAATCGAAGCTGCAGGATATAACTTTGATTATGTGAAAACTATCCCACAAACAAACGTAACTGCAGCAGAAACATATGCTGATCAAAAGTCATTAGTTTCATTCTTTGGTCGTGCCAATTATGCTTATAATGATAAATATCTAGTTTCTTTAAGTGTTCGTTCAGACGGTAGTTCAAAGTTTGGTAAAAACTATAAATATGGTGTTTTCCCGGCAGCTTCTGTGGGTTGGAGAATTTCACAAGAAAATTTCTTGAAGGATAGTGAATTGATCAGTAACCTAAAAGTGAGAATGAGTTACGGTGTTTCTGGTACTGATGGTGATGACAGAATTATTGGTCGTTACCCTGCAATTGGTTTGGTTTCTCCAGTAGGTTCTGTATTAGATGGCAATATTTATTCAGGATTTAACCAAACTTCATTATCTAATCCTGAATTAAGATGGGAACGCTCGATTGAAATCAACCCTGGTATTGATATTGGATTATTTAAAGATCGTTTAAGCGTAAGTGTAGATCTTTATAAAAAGAATTCAGATGACCTATTATTACGTCGACCTATTGCTTCAGCTTCTGGATTTGAAGAAGCTATTGTCAACTTAGGTGAGGTAGAAAATAGAGGTGTTGAATTTGAAGTAAGAACAACGAATATCGTTACTAAAGATCTAAAATGGTCAACTACTGCGAATATGTCATTAAACGAAAATAAAATCGTGAGTATGGCTGGTGCAGATGGTATTATTTCAACAGTAGACCCTAAACGTCCAGCAGAATGGATAGCAAAAGAAGGTCACCCTGTATCCTCTTTCTATGGTTATGTGGTTGAAAAAGAGATTCCATTAGAAAATATCAAAAATCCTTTCTATCCGATTAACGGACAATCGCAAGATATCTATGTGAAAGATTTAAATGGAGATGGTATTATCGATCCAGATGATAGAACAATCTTAGGGTCACCTTATCCTAAATTAATTTGGTCAGTAACGAACTCAGTAAACTATAAGAGTTTTGATTTAAGCTTTATGTTCCAAGGTTCACATGGTGCCAAAGTGAGAAATATGGATCCTCAATATGTAAACAATCAGTTTAGTTCTAACCAAGATTATATTACTGATGAAACAGATCCAAACTTCTTCCAAGATGCAGATAAAGTAGTACAAAGAATCTTTACTGACGATATCGTTATGGATGCTTCTTACATCACTTTAAGAAACTTAAATGTTGGATATACTTTGCCGAAAGGACCTTTAAATAAAGTAGGTATTTCTTCAATGAGAGTTTATGTAGCGGCACAAAACTTAATTTATATCATGGGTAGCGACTATAGAGGTTACAATCCAGAAGGTATTAATCAAGGATTAGATTCTCCATTAACTTATGGTTACCAAAGAGGTGCAGCGCCAATTCATAGAACATTTTCAGCAGGTATCAACTTAAACTTCTAATATAACATGCTAATCAAAAAATCGATATATAAAATCACTGCAGTTTTAGCACTTATTGGGTTTACTGCTTGTGAAAGTCAATTGGATTTAAAACCAATATCAGCCATTGGTGATAACGGATTTTATTCAAACACCGAAGAAGTAGAAGCCGCAGTTTTCGCTATCTACGATGGTCTTCAAAATACTGTTCAAAGAGAATTTGCGTTAACAGAAATGCGTTCTGATAATACAAAAACTAAGAACAGTGAAGGAGAATGGGCACAGTTTGAACATATGAATGTGTCACCTACAAATGGTACATTATCAGATTATTGGGTATTTATGTACAATGTAGTGTACCGTTCGAATAAAGTTATTGCATCTCTAGATGTTGTTGGTGATGATACCACTAAAAAGCTATTCGAAGCAGAAGCTCGTTTTAATAGAGGTTTAATGTACTTTAATCTAACAAGAGGTTTCGGCGAAGTACCATTGGTAACAGGCATTATCAATCCAGGAGATGAAAGTGGATCTACTAGAGGGGCTTACAATGAGATCTATGCTCAAATTGAGTCAGATTTAATGTTTGCAGTAGAAAATTTACCTACTAGAGGTAATATCCAAGAGGGTAGAGCGACGAAAGGAGCTGCACAAGCATTATTAGCAAAAGTTAAATTAACTACAGGAGATTATTCTGGTGCTAAAACACTTTTGGAAGCAGTAATGAATAGTGGTGATTATGCTCTGGTAGATGAATTTTCGGATGTTTTCTATGATGAGTTAAACTCAGAGATCATTTTTGCTATTCAGTTCTTGAACGACAATACCGCAGAATCTCAAGATTTTTCTTATGAATTCACAAAATTGGGTAGTACTAGTGGTATTAATTATGTAACAGCTGACTTTAAAGCTAATGTTGATGTAAACGATACAGAAAGAGCAGCGGTGCTTTATAGCCCAGAAGATGCTAATGAATTAGGAAAATTCCTTACATCTTCTGCAGACAATAGTTTGTGTGGTAACGATTGGATTGTACTAAGATTAGCAGATGTATATTTAATGTATGCGGAAGCAATTATGGCAGGAGCAGAAACAACAACAGACGCAGATGCAGTAAATGCTTACAATATGATACGTGATCGTGTGGGTCTTTCAACATTAACTGCAGGTGCAACTTTAACAAAAGACGCTTTGATGTTAGAAAGAAGAGTGGAGTTGGCTTTCGAAAACCACCGTTTGTACGACTTGGTTAGATTTGGAGTAGCTGAAGAAGTGATGGGCAATTTTGCTGAAAATAATGGCTTCCCATTCAACGCTACTAAATTGTTACTTCCAATTCCACAAAGAGAAATTGATACCAGCTATGGTTTGTTAAGTCAAAACCCTGGCTATTAATCAAAATGTTGTAGGCTGAATAGAAATAAATTGAATACGTGTAAGATACCATTCAGTCTACAACTTTTCTCACAATCATTAATTATAGACTAAAATGAAAACAATCATAAAGAAATTAGGATTAGCAACACTTTTAGGGGGCGCTTTATTGTCTTGTACGGAAGAACTTCCTGGAGTAGGATCTATTGAAGATTTAACACCTCCATCTGCCGATTTTACATACAAGGCTTCACAAACTGAATTTAGAGACATTGAATTTACGAATACATCTATTTCAGCAGGTATTTTTGCTTGGGATTTTGGTGACGGTGGTACATCAGAAGATAAAAACCCAGTACATACTTTCAGTGGAGAGGGAACTTTTGAAGTTAGCTTAACTGCAAAAGATGGTAATGATGTCACTTCTGATACGACTATTACAGTAGTTGTAGTAGACGAATTAGTGCCAGAGTTTCAATGCCCAAGTTTTGAGTGTAGTGATAGAAGTGTTTGGGGTAGTTTCTCAGGATCGGGTTCACCAACACCACCAGACGAAAGTACAGGAGCTAAAATTGGAAACGATAGTCAGTACTTAGATCAAACAATTCGAGTAACAGGAGGAATTGAATACCGTGTAAGCTTCTGGTATGTAAGTAAGTCAGGTGGGACATCTGCAGGTAAATTAGTAATGGAAGATCCAGACAACAGTATCACTTTTGTGGATGAAGACTTACCGTTATCTGCTAGCAGTTCGGATTACGAACAAAAAAGTTATATCATCAAAATGGATGCTGCCACTACTCAGTTAAGGTTTGCCATGAACTTTGGTGATGTTGAAACAAGATATGATTTGGTAGAAATAAAGAAAATAGATTAACATTTCATTTCAAAAGGCCACTTGATATTTAATGATCAGGTGGCCAACCAATAATTTGTATATGTGTTAAATATGAAATGGAAAAAGATAACAATAGACAGATAGACAATACTAACATTTCATATGCTGAAGTAGACGGACAACTAAACTACTAAACAACGAAGAATGGACCTTCGAACTAACTAACATTGGACATAATTATAGATCGTAAATACCCATAAGAGGTGGTCCATTCACCTCTTTTACTAAAAAAAGTATAACTAACTGATCACCTTTCATTCATTAAAATTATGTGTGTTAATTATCTGACTTTTTTTATCAGATAATAAGTTTCTACCCAAGGGTAGCACTTTATAAACTACTAATAACTGACTTGAATTTTTACACATTAATAATTTTAATCATGAACAACCAGTACAATGTATTTAAAAATACATTCAATAAAATGATTGTTGGAGCATTCCTAACAGGAAGCATCATAGGATGTACTAATCAACAGAATGAGGTTAGTATAGAAAAAGAAAACGAACCAAGTAACTTACGAACAACAGTTACAGTTCCTAATGCTAGCTTTGAAAGTAGTTGGTCGAATTGGACAGATTCTGATCCATCTGCCATTTCTGGAGATGCAAACACGGGAACAAAATCAGCTAAAATCACAGGAAGCGGTGGGAGTTTTTCCCAAGATATTAGCATTAATTCAAATGCTAATTATGAATTATCTGCTTTTGTTAAAGGAAGTTGGAGAATTTCAGCAACTGTAGATGGAGTAAAAACTTCTAGAAGCGGTAATGCTTCTGATTGGACACAAGAAGTAGTTAGTTTTAATTCTGGCTCAGGAAGCACCGTCACCATTAAAGGAGAATACTACGCTGGAGAGGGTAGGTACGACGATTTTTCTTTAATAGAAGTAGATGGAGGAACAACACCGCCTCCAAGTTCAGGAACTGAACCACTTACTGCAATAGCTGTAGTAGCTTCTTCTGATGATGGTAATGTTCCATCGAACACTGTGGATGGCAATTTGGGAACAAGATGGTCTGCAAATGGTTCCGGCCAATGGATTAGATATGATTTCGGTAGTGTGAAAAATATCGAAGAGATGAAGGTGGCTTGGTTTAAGGGCGATGTAAGGTCAAGTACTTTTGAAGTGTTGGCTGGAAATGCAACAGATCAATTAACGGTGGTATATTCTGGAGTTTCATCAGGTAATACGTTGGAATTAGAGAATGTGTCATTAAATGGAGTTTCAGGAAGATATGTACAAATTATCGGCTATGGAAATTCATCTAATACTTGGAACAGTATCACAGAAGTAACTTTTGCTGGTACCGATGGGGAAGGAAATGGTACTGATCCGGTTGATCCAGTAGATCCTCCAACAGGTGGTGGCGGTTACCCGTACGATGTGTTAGGGTTACAAAATTGGAAGCTAAATGCATTCTCTGGAACGTTAAACAATCCGACTTTTGTAGATAATACTCCAAACTTATCTACTTACGAAAACGATAATTGGTTCTATACAGACGGTACAAACGTTTTCTTTAAATGTTATGCAGGTTATCCAACTTCTTCGGGTTCTGGTAATCCGAGAACTGAACTTAGAGAATTAACTGCAGATGGATCGTCGAATATTTATTGGGATGGTGGATCAGGAATAAATAGAATGGAATGGAAAGTAACTGTGAATCAGTTGCCAAGTTCAGGTAAAGTTTGTTTTGGTCAGATTCACGGCCCTTCTAACTCATATGATGATGTCATTAGAGTGCAATATGAAGGAGATCCAAACCAATCGTCTGGTTCAGCTCGACTGAAAATTATGGGTTGGGTAACAGAAGAAAATGACGATATGTCAGGTGACTTTATTGATGGTAATTGGGCATTAGATCAAGAAATGCACTTGGAACTTGTCTTTGAAAACTCAAACGTTGTTTTATACAACTTAGCCAATGGAGGTAGAACTGAAATCTACAGATTTAACGGCTGTAATAGTGATTCCAACTATTTTAAAGCAGGTAATTATATGCAGTCCATGAAAGGTAAATCATTAGATACTTCAGATTATGGTATTGTATCGATAAGTTACCTAAAAGTAAGTCACTAAAATATTAAACAGTGTTGTTTTGTGTGTGTTTAATGAATGAAGAGTACATAATTAATCAATTTTGAAACACACTTAATTATGAATATAGTAGTAAAGGCACAGATTTTATCTGTGTCTTTTATATTACTTCAGAATTGTTTAAAATGAATTTTTCTGCTGCAGCTGTGGCTTCAACTAATGATTCAAACATGTACAATCTCCAGCCTCTATTAAAAGCTATATTTTCTACAATACGTGATTCTTCAATTGGTGAATTAGATGCGATATAAAATCTACAATTTCTTTGGAATCCTAGCCTTTCTAAAGTGGATATAACACTATATTTAGAGGCAAGTTCCATAGTATTTGTTAACTCTTTACCGTCTACCACACCTACCATAATTTTGTCCTCAGCAATCTTTTTTGCAAACTCGTTCAAAGAAATAAGTAGTTCATCATCTGTTATTTTCCCTTGAAGTTTTAGTTTGAGGACTTTATTGTTTGTCGAAATAAAATAATTCATAAATATTACATTAGTGGGAATATATAAAAATAACAAAACTCATTGGTGGGTTAATTTTTTTGGTTGAAATTTCATAAAATCAATATAATTGTTCTTTGAATAATTCAATTAACAAATTGATTTTTGTATTATTTTAGGATTTTGAAAAATGAAGTAAAAATCAATTTTATCATAAACTGTTTAACAGTTGTTTGAAGTTTTACAACAGTATAAGTATTTGATAGCCAATGTGCAATGTGTTTATAGAGATATAAATATTTTTGTTTTATAGAAGTTAAACAAAAATCAATTTAATTTATGATATTAACATTGAGAAATGAAAAATGAATATTATTTCATAATTAAAATAGTACTAAAAATAATGAACTATGACATTACTTGACCAAATAAACCAACTAGTTATTTATACACAAACAGAAGCATTTAGAAAGACTGTTCCAAGTGTCTCTAAGGCAGGGGTAGATTGGCATGTTTACCATTCTATATTGTCAATGAATTTAATTTGTGAGGCTTTAATTAATTCAAATCCAGAACAGTATCAATCTGTATTTAATATTAAGTGGTGGATAATAAAGTTGATAAAGAAGATGCCGAGAGGTAAAGCACGTGCGCCGAAATATGTAAATAATTTCGGTAATGTAGATTTATCTATCGTAGAAATGGAATTAGATAAAGGTTATCAATTGATAGAACAAATTGATACACTTTCGGAAAATCATTACTTCAGACATTTCGTTTTTGGAGAATTGAATGTAAAAGAAGCAAAGAAGATGATGATCATCCATACCAATCATCATATTAAAATTATACAAGACATTCTTAAGTCCTAGGCTGTTCTACAACAAGTCTAGTTTGAATGCTTTTTTGAAATTCTGAAAGTATAAATTGATAAGTACCCATATTATTCTCTTTGTCAATAAGAATAATATCTTTACTAACTATTTGTCCATTTTCTAGTTCTTCTTCAATAGTAGTTTTTTCTAATTCATTAAACGTCACTTGATCAAAAATCTTCTTTAGATGAAAAGCAATTTCAAATTGAAAACTCTTATCATCGGTAATTACTAAATCTTCTTCCAATGTATGAGTAAGGAAGAGTTCTTCATTTGTCTTAAAATAAAAATCAATCTTTGTTGGACTTGATGGAGTATAATGCCCATTGATTTCTACACTTTCATCTGAATCTAAATGATTATCCATTGAGATAGTCACCTTATCGTAAGTATTGACAGGAAGATTAGTGAAATTAAGTTCAGGAAAACTTTTTCTAAATATCAATTCATATTGATACTGATCTTGAAAGGCTGTAAAAGCAGAATCATTTTTAAGAAAATCAATTTGATGAATTCCTAAGTTGGTTTCTGTAATCATATACTCTTTCCATCCTGCACCTTCATCGACATCATTATTAATAGCCACAAGATTTAAAAGAAAATTACCTGAAGGAGTAGGAAGATCCTCGATAATACTATCTTGACAAGAAAAGAATCCTAAACAAGTAAAAAGAAGTACGTAAGTATATGATTTAAAAATTTTCATGAGTTTGATGTCTTTATTTAGGTTACAAATTTAATAGAATTAAAGGGTTAATAACTCATGTAAAATCATAATTTATTGAAAGCCAATTAACATAGCCTTTTTAAACTGCTCCCAATTTCCATAAAAAACGTTCATATCTACTTTTCCAGGGATCCCATCTACTGTAGCAGTTTGAGAATGTTGCCACATCGTCCACCTTTTTTCAGAAGATTGAGTTCCATTACTATAATTCGCTATCCAAATACGATATTTTGGGAAGTATCCTTTCAGATAATCTTTGTAAAAAACATCTCCAGTATAGATCATTGGTTTAACGCCAATTGTACTTTCAATGTGTAGGAGAAAGTCTTTTAACCTTTTTCTCATTGTACTAGGGCTTACTCGATCTAAAACTTCTATATCGACTACAGGAACCATATCAGCAGGAGCTAAATCGCCTACCGTATTTAGAAAAAATTCTGCTTGTTGCTTTCCATCTTTTTTGGGTCTGAAAAAATGATAAGCACCAAATGAGATCTGATGTTCTTTACTTCTTTTCTTGTTATGACTAAAATGTCTGTCGGAATGATCCAATCCTTCTGTTGCCTTGCAATATGCAAATTTAATTGATTGACCTTGTGCGTGCATTTTGCTTACTCTTGACCAATCAATATATTGTTGATGGTGGGAGACATCTATACCATGTACCGTGTATTTTTTAGGCAATTTGATACTGTATCCAGAAACATGTTTGTAAAATGGTGCTTCAATTAAATCCCTAAGATTTAAAGCGTAAGCATAAGAGATCTTTGCATAAGGTTTAACTTTATCTTTAGTATCAGGGTTTTTGTACACATAAATCGCTAAGAGAAAAAGAGTTAAATATACTAAGGAGGAGAAGGGAAATATTTTTTTACGTTTTTCAGCCATATTAAGTAAGGTGTATCCGAGATTGAATCCCGGATACAATAATAGTTTCTTTACTGCAAGTTAATACGAATAAATGAATGGACTAACTTTTAGCAACTTTGATAGAACAACCAATTGCTTTTGTTTCTTTTTCAGCAATTTCCGTGTTGTTTTGAAGTGCATTGATAGCGTCTTCAACAAACTTTACTTTTACCGCATCAGCATCTTTGTAGTTATCATCAATTGCTCCAATATATTTTACCACTAGCTGATTGTTCTCTTTGTTTAATAAGAAAACATGAGGAGTTTTTGTTGCACCATAAGTAGGGAATACTTTCTGTCCTTTATCAAATAAGTAAGGGAAAGTGAATCCTTTTTCATCCGCTCTTTCTTTCATTTTATCAAACGAATCTTTTGGTTGAACAGCGGGATCATTAGGATTAATCGCTATAACTGGATATCCTTCTGCTTTAAATTTTTTGTCTAAAGCGATAATACGGTCTTCATAAGCAATAGCATAAGGACAGTGGTTACATGTGAATATAACAATAGCACCTTTTTCTCCAGCCAAATCATTTAGAGCATGTTGTTGATCGTCTATGCCGATTAGGTTAAAATCTGGTGCTGTTTCACCAATTTTTACGGCTTGAACTGTTTCTGTAGTTGAAACAGCTGCTTGTTTAGTTTCTTCTTTTTTTTCGCTTGAAGTAGACCCACAAGAGAAAAATAGTAAAACAGATAAAGTGCTTAAAATGAAAGTTTTCATAATTAAAGTTTGATAGAATTTATAATTGTTTTTATGTCGTCTAGAGATTCAAAATCTCCAAAATGGAATTTTTTATTTTGACCTTTAATAAATAAAGTAACGGGGATAGCACCATCCCAATCTTTTTCAATTTCACCAATCCAGTAATTAGCATTGGCATCATTCAACCAATAACTAGTGGTATTAATTTTATTTTTATCGATGAATTTCACTAAGTTTTTTTCGCTTAGATCTAAACTAATCAACATCACTTTACTTTTTTTGTTCTGTGATTTAAACTCTTGATCTAAAGCAGTGAAAAATGGGATTTCTTTAACACATGGAGCGCACCAAGTTGCCCAAAAATTAATTACTCTTAATGTATCATCTTGATGTTTAAATAAGGGAGCTAACTTATCAAAATTCTCAAAGTATTGAATTTCTGTAGTGGAAGTTGAAATTGTTTTATCAGGATGTAAAACTAGTGGTTTGTTTTCTTGGCAGGCACTCAAAGAGAGCATCATTCCAATTAAAAAGAATAAATAATAGAACTGTTTCATATGTAAAAAATGAAGATATAATGGATTAAACCTACTTCGTACAATTTTGAGGTAATTATTTTATAAAAATATTAAAAACATCCTTTAGAATCTAAAAGAGGAAATTAAATTAATTTAAAATATATAGAATTTATATGTTATAGTTCACAATTGGTGATTTAATTAAGAAATCATACATCATAATCATTTCAATTAAAAACACTTTGCAGGTAATAAGGGTATAAAAAACTGATGAACAATTAAACGCTAATTATTATGTCGAAGTATTCTAAAACCTCACAAAAGAAATTAATTATATATAGTATTGTAACATTGTTTACGCTTACTTTATCATTAGTTGCAGAAAAGAAATTTGATAACAAAAAGCATGATGATCACATTGTTGTTGTGGGTATTATGAATCAAAATCATATCAAAATGAAATACATGGAATAGAACTGTTTATAATTTAGAAATCATATAATTTTAAATAGATAATTATAATAATTTGGGTGAATTGATTAACTTAATAAACACACCACCCAAATTATTATATGACAAAATTCAAATTCGTTATTACTTTATACACCTTACTGTTTTTTACACTTGTTCTTATTAGCTCTGGCTTACGATCGAAAAGAATAAAACAGAGTTTCGTTTCTGAAAAATCTTACGATCACAAATTCACTAAATTATTCTCTAGACATACTGGATTAAGGCCAAATAAAAATTTTTCACCTTGTGTGAGATATTTTTCTGGTCAATAATTGTCCACATTGAATTTTCGGTTGTCTTTAGAATTGATTAGCATATTACTATAGATATACATTGAAAAATCTTACTGATGAAAGAAAAAAATTTCACTCAATTAATTTACAGTGATCATTTAAATTACTACCGATTGTCCTTAATAAACTTTGTTTTAGGTTTATTACTTCTTCTGAATACATATTCTGTAGAAGGAATGTCTTACAGCAGTTTATTATTAGTTCTAGTATTTTCTTTTGGTGCATTGAGTTTTCTAAGCATTGGCTTAGTAAATTCATACTTGACTAAAAAATTAACCTTTTAAATATCACACACAAGAAATTAGTAAAAGAGGTAGTCATAATTTGTATATGACTACCTCTTTTTTTTAAGATTTTGAGACTATATTTTTTCTGTTTTAAAACAAACTTCTGAGTTTCGATTCATCAATAGAAATAAAAATAGCCTGAGATTTCTCACAGGCTTCATAATTCTTTTATTTACTCCATTTCATGTATGGATATTTTGCAGTTGTTTGATCAACTGTTTTACCAGCATTTACACCTTGTGCTTCTGCCAAAGTATTTACGCCAGCGTGGTTTTGTATGTGGTAAGCACCTTTGCGGTTCTTTCTAACAACAGCTACATCTTCATTTGTTGAAATACTCTTTTGAGTTTTCTGTACTGTTGTTGTTTTGTAACCCTTTCTCACTTTGTTCTTTTTAGTGATTGGGTTGTCTGCTAAAGATGTTAGTGAAACACCTGCAGCAAGAAGAATCGTACCAATTAACTTTTTAGTCATCGTTTTATGTTTATAGTGTTCCTTATAAGTAATATTATGTATTTATATACCTCAAATTTATAGAAATTGTTACAAAAAATTATTGAATGAATCTTAACGAGGGAACTCTTATTTTTATCAATTGTAAATCACCTAATATTCTATTGATTTGCTAGTAAATCCACTAACAAATTGATGTTTTTGTTAGAAATAACATGATAAAACAAAAATATTGTATCACTTATTTTTTTCATAAATTTTTTATTCTTTAATTGTTCTGTCCATAAACGTACAATCAAATTAAAATTCACCGTCGAAATAATGAGTAAGCCCCTTGGAAAAATTCTAGTAATAGATGACAACGAAGATATCTTGTTGGCAGCCAAAATGTTATTAAAAAAGAATGCAGATTTGGTTCAAGTAGAGAGTAACCCAGGTAAAATTCCGTTTTTATTAAAGAACGATAGCTATGATGTTATTCTTTTGGATATGAACTTCACAAAAGATACTACTTCTGGAAAAGAAGGGTTTCATTGGTTGGAGCAAATATTAGAAATAGATCCAAATGCAGTCGTCGTTATGATTACCGCATACGGTGATGTAGAAACTGCTGTAAATGCTGTAAAACAAGGAGCGACAGATTTTGTACTAAAACCATGGAATAACGAAAAACTTATTGCGACATTAACTTCTGCTGTTCGATTAAAAAAATCGTACGAAGAAGTAAAATCCCTAAAAGAAGAAAAAACAGAATTATCTACTGCATTAAATAAAATGCCTGGTTCTGAGGGTATTGTAATAGGTGATAGCCCGGCCATGAGAAAAGTGTTTGCTCTTATTTCTAAAGTAGGTAAAACGGATGCAAATATTCTTATCCTTGGCGAAAACGGTACAGGTAAGGAAGTAATCGCCAGAGCCGTTCACGAACAGTCACTACGACATGAAAATGTCTTTATTGGAGTGGATATGGGATCTATTTCAGAAACACTCTTTCAATCAGAATTATTTGGACATAAAAAAGGGGCGTTTACCGATGCTAGAGAAGATCGCGCTGGTCGATTTGAGATTGCAAATAAAGGAACCTTGTTCCTCGATGAAATTGGTAACTTGCCAATGACTTTACAATCTAAATTGCTTACTGTCTTGCAAAAGAGAGAAGTAATTAGAGTGGGTGATAATAAAACGATCCCTGTTGATATCCGTTTAGTGTGTGCGACCAACATGCCGGTATATGAAATGGTGGAAAATAAAGAATTTAGACAAGATTTACTTTATCGTATTAACACTGTAGAAATTCATTTACCACCTTTAAGAGATAGGGCAGAGGACATTCCTTTATTAGTGGCACACTTCTTAAAGATATACGCTAATAAATATCGTAAAGGAAAAATGAAAGTAGCAGCTTCTACTATGAAGAAGCTTCAGAAATATTATTGGCCAGGTAATGTAAGGGAGTTACAACACGCTTTAGAAAGAGCAGTAATTATGGCAGATACCGATACATTACAGCCAACAGATTTTACTTTCTTGGTTGAAAAGAAAAAGGAAGAAGAAGATTTCGACTTATCAGAATTTGATTTGGACACTGTTGAAAAAATGATGATCCAAAAAGCTGTAAGTAAATACTCTGGAAACATTTCTAAAGCGGCTAAATCTTTAGGTTTAACGCGTGCATCTCTCTACCGTAGATTAGAAAAACATGGTCTTTAAACAATTTAGACTTCAGGTCTCCTTACGTGTTTTCTTAATCGTATTGAGTGCCTTTATATTTAGTTTCTTTTTACAAAAAGAATTAATTGCCAATGCCGTATTTGTGTTTGCATTAATATGGTATCAAGTATGGCTTTTATTGCAAAAATTAAATAGTATTGCTTTTGATTTACGAAAGTTTTTAGATTCCATTAATTATGATGATCTGACACAGACGTTTACCATCAATAATACCAACGAGGCAAAAGATGATTTAAATAAAACCTTTCAAAAAGCATTAAACAGGTTTAGGGACAAAAGATCACAAAGAGAATCTGATTTACAATTTTATAAATCAATCGCACAGCAGTTAGATACCGCAATTGTGGCTTTTGATACATCCGGTAAAGTGGTTTTTTCGAACAAAACAACCAAACGTCTTTTTACAGGAGTAAAGTCTTCTCACGTTTTGGATTTCGAAGATATATCAGAAGAATTATTCAATATCTTTAATAACAAAGATGAGGAAGGTATTTATCACTGTACTATTCCTGGAATGTATGCACCAGAAAGGGTTGTAGTTCAAAAAATGCTCTTGTATGTAAAAGGAGAAATGATTCATGTTTACAGTATATCAAGAGTAGAAGAAGAGGTGGAGAAAGTGGAGATACAAGCTTGGGAAGCTCTTATTTCTGTGCTTACTCATGAAATCATGAATGCTATTGCACCTGTTGCGTCTTTAAGTGATACTGTGAAAGGAGAACTTGAATACTTAAAAGATAATTATGACAAAGAGGTGCCTACCAAAGAAGAAATTTCTGATTTAATTTCTCCTATGGAAACCATTTCACATCGAGTTTCATCACTTTCTACTTTGGCGGAGAATTTTAGAGTGTTAGCACATTTAAGAGAAAGTCAATTTGAACATTTCAATGTCAATAAACTTTGTGAAGAAGCCGTTGAATCTTATCAATCGACTTATCCTAATGTGAAGTTCGAACTTCAATTACAGCAAGAAAGTATATTAGTGACGGCAGATCCATTGCAAATTAGATCGGTGATTGATGCCGTTGTAAAAAATGCAGTGGAGGAGCTAGAGACTTCAGGTGCTGAACGAGCATCCGTGGTCATAAGAAGTACTCAGGATGAGAATAAGAACAAGCCTATCATCAGAATTATTGATAATGGATCTGGAATTGATTCGGAAGCTCAGAACAAAATATTTATACCGTTTTATACCACAAAGAAAGACCACGTAGGTATTGGACTTAGTTTATCAAGACAAATAATGCGTAGAAATAATGGTCGATTAACGCTTAAAACAGCATTAAATGAGGGTAGTGAATTTACCTTAAGATTTTAGTAATAACGCTTACACCGTACTATTTCATGACAATACTAGAAAAAGATTATCCTTGGTTATCTCCGGTACTTACCTTTTTTGTATCAATAATTTTATTCTTATTTACTTATTGGTCTGTATCTGATGACTTTTATATCAGGGAAATGTTTTTCTTTCCTATTACTTATATCTATTTGATTTATTTTAATGGGACTGTATATGTAGGAAAGCGTATATCTAAGTACATGGATAACTTTTCTATTAGAGATAAACCTCACTTAAGAATCACCATAGAATTAGTATTTCTTTGTATTCTAAGTTTTTTATTTTTTTATATCTCAATTGTACTTTTGGGGATTATTAATGAAAAAGAAAATCCTTTTCAGTTTAGAAAACAAGAAGTTGTTCTTGCGTTGAATCAATGCATCGTATTGCTTTTATATTCTTCATTAGCTGTAACCGACGATTTTCTTAGAAAATGGAGAACATCTTCATTGCAAATAGCTGAACTAAAACAAGAAAAGTTGAAAGTGGAAAACAGAGCTTTACAATCTCAGTTGAATCCACATTTTTTATTCAATAGTCTTAATGTTTTAGTCTCAGAAATAGATTATGATCCTCAATCTGCCAAGACTTTCGTATTGGATCTATCTAATATTTATCGTTATGTATTGGATAGCAAAGATAAAGAGTTGGTGCCCCTCAAAGAGGAATGGGAATTTATGAAGAGGAACATCAGAATTCATCAAGTTCGATTAGGAGATGGACTATTACTGAAAGAAAACATTGATAGTACACAAATGGAATTGAAAATTCCACCGCTTGCATTACAGTTGCTACTAGAAAATTGTTTTAAACATAATACGGCCACAGTTCGAAAACCTCTAACAATTGAAATTGAAGTTAAAGATGGTTTCATAAGTGTTATAAATAATAAACAGTTGAAACCACAAAAGCCACAATCTCATAAAATTGGCTTAACTTTCTTAAAGGAAGCCTACAAGAACTTTTTAGATGGGGAGGTTGTAGTAGAGGAAAATGAAGAGTATTTTAAGGTTAAAGTTCCACTTATAGACGAAAAACAATAAAAGGTGAAGATATTAATTATTGAAGACGAAATTCCAGCACAGAGATATTTAAAAAAGTGTATCGAAAAAGTGATGCCAAGTGCTGAGTTTATTTTTCCTATACAATCTGTGGAAGAGGGTAAAGAGTTTTTTAATAGTAAATCCGATCTACCCGATTTAATTTTTTCTGATATCGAATTATCGGATGGTTTAAGCTTCGATATTTATAAAGATATTGACCTAAAAGTGCCAATCATTTTCGTTACAGCATATAATGATTATGCATTAAGGGCATTTGAGGTAAATAGTGTTGACTACCTTCTTAAACCCATTAACGAAAGTGATATTGAAAAGTCATTAGAAAAGTTTAATAACAATACTATTAATCACTTATCTAATGAAACAATCAAAGATGTTGCTAAAGGAGTAGAACAACAAGAGATATCATTTAGACAGCGAATATGGGTAAATTACCCTACCAATCTAACTATTGCAGAAGTGAATCAAATTCATGCTTTCCAATCTGAAAATAAAACTGTTTTCGTTCATCAAGATAATGGTGTCAGTGGTCATATTGACTTAACTTTAGATAAGCTTGAGAAAGAGTTAGATCCAGAATACTTCTTTAGAGTGAACCGTCAGTTTATTGTAAATATTAATGGAGTTGTAAGTATTGAACCACATTACAACGGGAAGTGGGTACTCAGAATAAAAAGTGATGAGCAAATTGAGATCATTATCCCCAAAGAAAAGGTAAGTAAATTTAAACAATGGATGGTGAAATAGATTGATATTTTATGACCTATACACCCTCTGATATACAGCTACCTTATGATGGTATTATAGCATACTATCCTCATCTGTTTTCCAAAACAGTAAGTGATGAATATTTCGAAATTTTAGCCAATGAAATACATTGGGAACACGATAAAATCAGGATGTTTGGAAAAGAAATCATTACCAAACGGAAAGTAGGGTGGTATGGGTTAAAGCCGTACGAATATACTTACTCAAAAAATACAAAAGTGGCCTTGCCTTATACAGAAGTATTAAATGATTTATCAAAGGTAGTACAAGGCATATCAGGCACTACTTTTAATTCTTGTTTACTTAATTATTATCATAATGGTGAGGAAGGAATGTCTTACCATACGGATAACGAAAAAGAATTAAAACCAAGAGGAACCATAGCTTCTTTATCATTTGGAGCAACTAGGAAATTTTCATTCAAACATAAAGCTTCAAAAGAACGTATCGATCTTCAATTAGAAAATGGTGCTTTGTTATTGATGAAGGGCGAAATTCAAGAACATTGGATGCATGCTTTACCAAAAACAAAAAAAGTGAACACACCTCGCATTAACTTAACTTTTAGAACTATAATCGACTAAAATGGCAAAATTTATATCAATTATACTTTTCAATTTATTATCGCTATCCCTTTTAGCACAAGATCTTAAAGCTGTTGATGAATATGTGATGCAGCGTTTTCTAAAAGTGAAAGATATTGATGTATTGGCCACAAAAATCAACCAAAAATATACCGATCCTTTAGATAAAAGTAGAGCAATCTACTGTTTTATCGCTAATACTATAGCTTATGATGTCGATGCTTGGAAGAATCCACAAAGAGGATATAAGTTTACCTATAAAACGGAAGCCGAAAAATTAGAAAAGCTCGAGAAAATAAGAATCGAAAAAGCCGAGAAGGCCATTAGATCAAGAAAAGCGGTATGTGATGGGTACTCTACCTTATTCGAAATTTTGTGTGAAAAGACAGGAGTAGAGTGCTATACTGTGAATGGTACCAGTAAAGCTTTTGTTTCTGACCTTCCCAAAAAAACAGTCGATAAGATACCTAACGATCATGCTTGGAATATAATTACCATTAAAGGAGAAAAATATTTAGTAGATGCTACATGGGGTGCAGGAAGTGTAGACTTTAATCAGCAATTTGTAAAGAATTATACAGGTACTTATTTCATGATGCCTCCAAAAGATTTTATTCTAAATCATTATCCTTCTTCTGAAGGTGACAAATTGATTAATGTAAATAAGAAAACATTTTACGATTATCCGTTATTTTATTTGGACTATTTTCTATCTCATGTTGAATTAGTTCAGCCTCTAAATAAAGAAGTCAAAAGTAAGAAAGCTTTTCAGATGGTGTTCACCAATGTAAATAATCAAAATGATTTATTGTTCGCATATGATGATAGTAAATATGCTTTGAAAGTGAAATTTTCAAAAAGCGGTAATAAATTGATAGCAGAAGTTCCGGCATCAACTGCAAAGTCAAAATACTTCAATGTTTATTTTAAAAATAGTAGTATTGTTACTTTTTTAGTGAAATAACATGATTAATTACCTGTTTATTTGCATCTCAAAAACATTGAATTTATTTTGAGTATATAATACTTAAAAACTTGAGTCTATTGATTTTAGGCTTTTAAATTCTTTCTCATTTTCTCATAAACTATTAACGATGAAACAGGTTATTGACAGATTCACCACAACGTCTTCTACTTACAAAAAATTTAGACCAAAATACCCATCAAGTATTTTTGAATATATATATCAGAATACCAAAAACTTTGAAACAGCTTTAGACTGTGGTACAGGAAACGGACAAGTCGCTATTCATCTATCTAAAAAATTTAATTCAGTCATTGGAATTGATATCAGTAAAAATCAGATCAATAATGCTGAATCCCAAAAAAATATATGGTACATAGAAAGTAGGGCTGAAGTAACTCAATTTAAAGATGAGTACTTTGATCTAATTACCGTTGGACAAGCTTTGCATTGGTTCGATCTAGAACTCTTTAATAAAGAGGCTTTTAGATTATTAAAAAAAGGAGGTACTATAGCTTGTTTTGGATATAACCTTTTTAAAGTGAATGATGAAATTGATGAAATGATCAACTATTTCTATTATGATGTAATTGGCCCTTTCTGGGATCAAGAACGTAAAATTTTAGAGGAGGAATATAAAAACGTACCCTTTGATTTTGAAGTGATCTCAAACGAAGGATATGTAGATATGACTGTCAATTGGGATTTGGAGCAATTGTATGGATTTATTCATACTTGGACTAGTGTTCAGACGTACTTAAAAGCCAATCCAACACATGATCCTGTTCAGGAATTGATGGAAAACTTGAAAAATATTTGGGGAGAAAACACCAAAAGAGAGGTGAAATTCCCTATTTTCTTAAAGCTCGGAGTTAAAGGATAATCTTGGATTTCTCCTGATCTTCTGATAACTGTCTTCTTAAAGTTTTTGCCCTTTTATCATCACCTAGATGACTCCAACCCGGTGCTTTAAATAAATACCGAAGTTTATCAGTAAAACGATCAGCACTTTTGATGTCCCTCCAAAGGTTTTGATATTCATGGGTAACCACCTTGAACTTATTGAATGTATTAATATTTTCAGTAAGTCCATAAACAGGAGGGTCAATTTCTTTAAGCTCTTCAGCATAGGTACCAAAAAATCTATCCCAAATAATTAAAACTCCAGCATGATTTCTATCTAAATATCTAATGTTAGATGCATGATGAACTCTGTGATGGGAAGGAGTATTAAAAAAATATTCAAACCACTTTGGCAACTTATCGATCAATTCGGTGTGCACCCAAAATTGATAAAATAAGCTGAGTCCCATCATTGTGAAAATCATTAATGGATCAAAACCTAGAAGAGGTAGCCATAACCAAAAAAAGTATTTATGTATTCTTTCTCCAACACCTTGTCTTAAGGCCGTGCCAAAATTAAGATACTCTGAGGAATGATGAGTGACATGCCCTGCCCAAAAAAGTCTTATTTCGTGATTTAGTCTATGGAAAAAATAATAGGAGAGATCTTCACAAAAGAAAAGTAATAACCATGCCCACCATTGTCTTTGTATTATATCTTTTAAAGGACTGATCTCATGTAGATATATAAAGACTATAAATGCTATAAGCTTGGGAATAAATTCAATTATTCCAGCAAAAAGCATCATTAAAAGGGATACGCTTGTATCTTTTCGGTTATATTTTTCTTTGGCTACTTTTACTTCAATTATAATTGCGATGAAAAATATAGGAAGTGAAAAATAGAGAAGTTGATCTTGTGAAAGTTCAGCTAAATAATTCGATAGTGTCATTGTATTGGTGTTGGTTAACAATGAATATCAGAAAAATTAAGAGGATCTCCAAGAATTAGCCTGAGGTTTAAAATGAATCAATTGGCATAGATTGTCAATTAGCACTTTTTCATTAGGATGAAATTCATCATCTACATTTGCCAATTCAACTAATGAATCATAGACAATTTGTTTCTTTGAATTTGACATCAGTTTTAAAATTTCAACACATTTCATGGTATCTAATCTTTTAGCCTCTTCAACGAAATCATTAGTAAAACTTAACCTTTTTTTCAATTGCTCAAAATACATTAATTCTTCCTGTTCAACTTTGCAGTCAGCGTGAATCATATTTTCTATTACTTTGATGAAAGATAATTTTTCATCAAAATTAAAATCGGAGATAATTTTTACCATAACAGTACTTATAGTTGTTTATTTACATATATTAAACAATTTATTTTAGAAATTAGTTTATCCGACTTTTTTTATTCTGAATTTTATAAACTGTACAATAGGTTATTAATTTTGTACCGAAAAAAATAAATGAAAATGGAGAAAATTAAATTCTTTAAAGTAAATACTTATGTTCAGATATGTGTTTATATCTTATCAATATTATGTGTTTCTGTAGGAGGAGGTTTTATCAAGAATAATCTATTACCCTTGTACAATAATATTCTAATGGTAATTGGTTTTATTATTCTGATGGCTTATCAGCTAAAAATGGTTTTTTGGAAACATTATGTTGAAATTAATTCAACTGGATTGCTGATAAAAGTAAACTCAAAAAAAGGCATCCGTTTTTTAAATCGTCAAATTCAATCATCAAACCTAAATAAAAATACCTTAACAATCACTTTGATTAATGGTCAAGATTGGGAGTTTGATATGAGTAACATTGATAGAAATGATGTTCAAGAACTGCATTATATTATTATGCAGAAAACTATTCAAGAATTAGAGGAGAAGTAATAAAATTATAGGGACATTGTTCTATATGGAGGTTGCTCCGTACGGACGTTGCACTGCAACGTCCCTACCGAACTACGTTAATAAAAGAACAATGTCCCTAAAACTATCTGATAACAGTTAGAGGAGTAGAATTTCTATAATTTTCTCCATCTAACTCACTTAAATATTCCACAATAACAGTATAGACACCACCCATTACTAAGTTACCTCTATACATACCATCCCAACCATTTCCTTCCGTTCTCGCTTCTTTAGAATCTGCATATGTTCTACTGAAAATAATTTCTCCCCAACGGTTATAGATATTTAATTTAATGTCAGTGGCATATTTAGATCGAATTAAGAACTCATCATTGGTACCATCGTAGTTTGGAGTGAACGCTGTTGGAACTATTAATCTAGGAGGACAAATATCATCAACAACAACACTTGTAATTGTTTCACAATCTGTGTCGTAACTTTCATCAATGATATAAACGGTGTATTCCCCTTCTTCAGTTCTACTCACTGTTGAACTTGTTTCGCCAGTATCTTCCCAATAGTAAACAAAGTTATTTCCTTGAGGAGCTTCTAAAATGATTTGACTTTCTGTATCGAAACAAATAACTCTTTCTTTTACCGCAAATTCTGCTGGTAAAGGACGGTGTACAACCTCAAAACTTTGTGTAAGTACACATTCTTTCCCACTTTCATGCGTCACTGTATTACTTACAGTATATGTACCTGGCTGATCAACATAAATCACATCCGATGTTTCTCCATTTGACCAAACAAAATCTTGACTAACACCATCATAATCATCAATGTTAGCATTTAACTCAACAGTTTCTCCTTCACAAACTTCAAAATAGGTGTCTTCTAATTTTATTTTAGGAATAACATAGACTGTAACACTATCATAAGATACACATCCTGCAGCAGATGTTACTTGAACTACATAGGTCTGATCTTCTTTTGGATCCACAGTAATTTTATTATCAGTGAGGCCTAAACCTTCCCAATAATATGTTGAACCACCACTTGCTTCTAAAGTAATTTGATCATCCTCACAAATGTAAGTGTCTTCTGTAAGTGTAATAACTGGTTCAGGGTGCACTACAAGTGTATTCATAAATTGTTTTGTACAACCATTTGTTGTAGTGACCTGTAATAGAATGGTAAACGTTCCTGATTCATTATAGGCATTTCTAGGAGAGAACTCATTAGAAGTGAAGTTTGGCGTAGAACCATCATAATTAAAATCCCATTCGATTAACGCAATATCAAAACCTCCTTCTAGGGCTCTTACTCCTTGGTAGGTGGTGTTATTATTAAATTCCGCTTCACCATAAATACAAATTTCGTCCACATCAAAAGAAGGTTCCGGAAGTTCATAAACAGTTACAGTTTGGGTAACTGCAGGAGATGGACACCCACCGATAGGATTGACCACTAAGGTAACTTCATGATCACCAAAATCTGGGAATTCATAAGTTAAATTAGGAGTGTCTGTTGTAATTGATTCATATGTACCTAATGTCCATTGATACTCGATTTTCAATCCATCCAAGTTTTCATATTGAGCTGTTAATTCAGTCTCAGTACCTAAACAAACTTGGGTGAAATTAAATGCAGCATCAGTAAGTGGATCAAATACAACTACACTTGTTATTGTTGAACAATTTGTGGTGTCCGATGTATCCGTAATGGTCACCGTATAAGTGCCTGGTGCATTTTTAATGACAGATGGAGTATTTTCTCCTGAATCCCAAACATAGGCATATGAAGGACCTGTTGGGGCATCAATCGTAATAGGGCCATCCGAGAAACAGTGTACTAATGTATCTACAGCAAACTCATTAGGAAGAGGATTAAATCTAGCCGTAAACGTCTTAGTAAATGTACAAGATCCGCCATCAGGTCTAGTAATCGTATTAATTACAGTATAATCTCCAGGAGTAGAAACAGTAAGCGTTGGATCTGTACTTTCATTATCCACCCATTCGAAAGATTCAACAGTGCCATCATAATCATTGATTCTTGCATCAAAAGTAATCTCTTCACCTTCACATGCTACAAAGATCGTTTGACGCTCTCTGAAGTCAGGTATAACAAATACTTTTACACTATCGATAGTCAAACAATTGTATTGATTCCAAGCTTTGACTACAAATAAAGAATCAGCTATTGGCGCTACGGTAATATCTTGAGTAGTTTCACCAGTAGACCATTCATAAGTAGTTCCTCCGTTTACGGATAATGTTACCTGATCGCCGAAACAGATATACAAACTATCACTCACTGTAATGGTTGGAAGCTCTCTCACAATCACTTCCTTAGAGAAGGATTCCATACAACCTTCTAATGTGAAGACTTCCAATAGTACATTATATGTACCTGGTGCAGGATAAGCATATAATGGGTTAATATCTGTTGAACCCACATCATTAGGTGAGTTGTCAACATCAAAATACCATTTTACTTCTTGAATGATACTTGGATCAGTAGAAATTTCAGTGCCCTCAAATGTAGTGAGATTATTGAAAAGCATTTCATCTCCAATACAAACCTCTTGAGCTTCAAAGTCTACTACAGGCAATGGTTTTACTCTGAGTGTTTGACTCACTGTAGAGTCTGCACAAATATTATCAGATACAACGGTTAACTGAACATCATAATCACCTTCTTCTGGGAAAATGATTCCTAATTCAGGCTCAGTGGTGATGGTATCTTTTAAATAAGAATTTGCTGATGTAATATTCCAACGGTACTCAGTGATATTACCTCTTGTATAAGGTTGGAAGCCAGAGTTACTAGCATCAATGTAAATAGAATCTGATAAACAAATTGGATTTAATGTTGGAAGTACTGCTACAGGAGTAGGATCGTATTTTACATTAAATGTTCTTGTGGAATAACCCACTCTTTGATCAGTATGATTATGAGTTGGATCTACCTTATCAATATATTCTGCATCTAACCATATTTCTAACGTATAGTCTCTACCATCTACATCGTCTGGATTGATATCAAAATATCCACAGTTTGTAGTGTCTTTGCAGTAAGTTAAAGTGATAGTGGAATCAATTCCACCATCCATTGCTGGAATTAACTGACCATCCACATACCATTGGTAGAATATTTCACTTTTATAACTGTAGTGAGTTGTATCAATATCAGTTAGTTGGAAATTCGGATCGAATGCATTGATCGTTGTATCTCCTTCAGTAGTACAAATGAAAATATCATCGATTTCTACTTCAGGATTCTTTAAAATAGTGACATAATTTAAAGGATCTTCGTACGCTTGATACCTACATTCTACTGTGTCACCATTCACCAATATAATTGATGAATTAAAGAATAGGAAAGGGAAGTAACTAATTGATGAATTAGGTATAACTGACCAATCAGGTTCATAATCTACATTTGGTATTTGACCACTTGCTGCTCCACCATTACCTAGAGTCCATAAGTATTCAATAGATTGAATCTCCCCTGAAACGTCTGCAGGTATAGCTTCTAAATTGGTATTTAAAGGCCAATAGCCAATTTTTTTATGAATGTAGATATCTCCTTTTACACCACCCACATTGATGCTCATACTATCGGCATACAAGATACATCCTTCAGTATCTTGAGCAGCCATGCTGATTTTGTAATCACCAGGCTCAAAATAATAACTAAATTCACCTTGATCATCGTTTTTAGTGTATACAGTACCATCGCTAAGCGTTACACTCCATACCCAATCAGAAATACTCACTTCATTTCCATTGGCATCTTGTCTAGGAATTGTGTTACCATCTGTGCCATCAGCAAGGTCGGTGAAATTAATAAAACCTGGACAAGCTAATTCTTCTTCTGAAGGCGTGAAAGCGGCTCTGCTGAATGGAATTTCAGGGACATCAAAAGTTAGACTGTCTAAAGTAGTACAACCATTATCGTCAGTAACTGCTAAAAATGCTTTGTATGTTCCGAGTGTAAGATTATCAAAACGGAAAATATAATTGTCGATTCCGTCAGGAGTAATAGGTGTTTTTGTGCCATCAGGATACTCTAATTCCCAGATGAAATCAGAGTTCCAAGGATTATAAACTGTGTTCGTATTAATGTTTGGATCAATATACGTTTCGATATAATCACATCTGAAAGCAAAAGAGACATAATCTTCAATAGGTCCTGTGAAATCAAGTACAGGTTGTGTTACTCTTGTTCTTTCTGTATTAGAATTTCTATCACAAATATCAGAATATACTTTTAATCTTACTCTATGACGGTCGCTTTGAGGGGTTAAAACATCATTATATACCCATACTAAATCATCTACTACAGGTCCTGAACCTGAACTTACATCAGTGCCATTCACTTCCCAAACCCAAGTAATGTTTGGTGCTTCTAATTTATAGCCGGGTTCTACAAAATAAGTGATAGGCTCGCCTATACATACATTATCTACATCATCATCAATTCTGAAATCCATTTCATATACTGTGAACGGTCCAGTAGTGATGGTTTCTGTACAGCCAGAATTATTATAATTTACAGTGACTTCAATTTCCCAATCGCCTCCTTCGTTAAATTCTAAATTTGGTCTACGATTGGTTCTTGTGTACTCTGTGCCTGTAGTTAAATTGGTAAATCTCCAAAAGTAACTACCAGGGTAAGTATTATTATTTACAGCAGGATCAAAATATAATCTTGTACCTGAACAAATTTCAGTAGGATTAGTGTAATTATTATTGGCCAATCCCCAACGAGGATTCATTGGAGGAGGCTTGTTTGGAATAGTGATGATGACCTCGTAATCATCAACACAAAAGTTTGGTGGAGTTACTGAAGGTACTGAAGCTGAGTTTTGAACTGTCAATAATGCGGTTACTTGATCACCAAAATCAATATTTAAACCTAAAAAGTCAGGGTGATTAGGTATATCTTCGTTTATGTTTGTAGTGATAATTTGAGTAGTTCTGTTTCCACCTGTTCCACTTACAGAAATATCCCATATATAATTACCTCCCGCTTCTGCACCAGTAGATAAATTATCGATAGTAATTGATGTTGGATCACAAGCCAATGACATTTCCATATCAAAATTAGCTCTTGGAGTAATCACCTCAATTTGTTTGAATACTGGAACGGCTTCACAGCCATTTTGAACGGCATAGAAACCAATGGTATAAAAACCTGCTTCCAATTCATTGAATGTATGAGAAGAATTACCGTTTACATTTCCTGCCGCTTGCCAATTGGGGGCACCTTGTACATTAAAATCCCAGTAATATTGTATGTCAGCATCAGGAATTCCTTTCCTATCTGATGTATTCGTGAAATCTACTGTTGTATTATTACAGATCGCTGGACCAGGGAAGAAAGTAAAATCAAGATCAATTTGCTCTCCTACATTGATCACTCTTGTATCTGTAGAGGTACAGCCTCCTCCAAAATCTAATACAACTGTAACGTCATAATCGTCTGCCGTAAGGTTGTTTACAGGGAAAGTGGTCCCCGTTCCTGTTAGGTTGACCCCATTTGTTCTACCAGTTACGGTCCATGTTCTAGACACAGAATTATCGGGTATTGCTATACCACCTTGACTTAAATTATAAGATAGCGTAGTTGAATAAGGTGCACAGTTAACACCAACGCCTACACCCACAATTTGTGTGTCGATAGGAGTAGAAGTTACTTCTACCTCATCGATTAAACACTCTCCGTTATCGTTAGCAATTAATTGAATGGTATAAGTACCACCCGCATTAAATGTGAATGTTGGATTCGGGTTATTAGGGAAATCTGTACTATTTGTCTCTCTTATTCTCCAAAAGTAATTGTTTACATCATGTAAATTATTGATGCTCATATTTACCGAGAAATTATCCGAACAGAACAATGTATTGTCTGCTGTAATTGAAATATCAGATAATACCATTGATGGTACTGTTACAATTTCAGACCAAGTACATCCATTATCTAAAGTAGCCGTAACGGTATAATTTACAGGAGCACCTGTTGTATTCGAAAAATCATGAACAACATTATTAGGTACGTTTGAAGTAACGATGGTTCCATCACCAAAATTCCATGTGATTTGCTCTCCATCTAAATCAGCCGGTAATTGAGGTCTAAAAGTCACTGGATAGGTAGCACAAAAAGTTGCCGGAGGAGTGTAATCAAACATATTTTCTGATACTCCCAAATACACATTTGCTATTTGTGTATCTACGCAACCACCGTTTGTTGCTGTTACAGAAACCGTATAATTTTTACCATTGCTTATATCAAAAGTATGTGTTGGATTTTGATCTGTTGAGGTAGTGCCATCACCAAAATTCCAAGTATAAGTAATATCAGGAGCAGGAGAATCGTCCTTTACTAGAAAAGTTTCTGCAGTAAAGGTTTGAGTGAGTGTACTCTGACAACTTGAAACAATTGTTGGATCAATAGTAGTGTAGATTCTCTCTGTAATGTTGATATAAGTTTGCTTAAACGTTTCTACTTTACATCCATCGAGTGTTTCACCAACTAGATAGACATCATAACCATCTGCTTTTGGAGCCAATTGATGTGATTGTTGACCATCTTGGTAACTTTTACCATCAATAATGAATTCATAATTCGCTAAATCAATATTTGTGGTTTTTGTAAAGGTGATTCTAGCACCATCACAGGCAGTTTCTACATCCGATTCAAAATCGATTGTTGGGATGGGTTTAAGTCGAACAGTTGTACTTAAAGTTTTTGTAGTACCACCTTGTGTGAAAGATACCGTTACCGTAAAATCTTTTATCGAACCACTATTGTCTGTAAATGCCTCTGTAGGATTTGCTAGTGTCGATGTATTTCCATTACCGAAATTCCAACTATAATTAGTAATAGGTCCTAAACCTTGATCATCTACATAAAATGAAGTGAGCAAAAAGTCGCAGGCTTCAACAACTCCTCCAGAGATATCAGTACCAGAAGGGGGATTACCTTGCATTAACCTTTGAGAAAAGGTGTTGTTGGTAAGTCCTGTTGTTAGAATTAGTAAAAACGTTATGTATAGTAAATTTAGTTTCATTGCTATTGCTGTTAGAGATTAGGGATTGGACATTTGTCAGTTGGCACTCCAACTTTTCCTTTTCTCTTCTTTTTTCTATAATTCGGATAAAAATTAAGATCGTATCTAATGGATAATTCATGTGAATTACCTTCGGCAAATTGTAAACCTCCAATAGGATGGTCGAAGCTATAACCGATGGTAAATCTCTTCACTTGAACACCGGACATGAATACAATACTATCATGGTTAAACTGACTTGGATCTTCGTTTGATTTTACAACAAGACCTCTGTACCAGACACCAAAAATGATCGGTTTGTAGTTTAGATTTACACCAGTACTTAATTGATCTTTTTTGCCTTGAGATTGATAGTGCATCATGAAACTTACTGTGCGATCATCGTAGTTTGCAACTGTTCCATGCCAGCGATAGGTTAGGGGAATTCTATAGCCTGCATGTGCTGAAAATCGAACAGGTAAGTAATCTGTTCCGTTAGTAAATCTTGTAATTTTTGGTTGATTCATGTGATAGACGGATAAACCAAACCAAAAGTCTTTGCCATATAAAAGTGCACCACTTGAAATATCTGGATAGATATGACTTTCTCTATCGACTCTATCTTTTGTAGGATCACCCGTGATACCATCATCATCAATTTGATCTCCGAACAACAGTTTATAAAACCCTAAAGAAGATTGTTCAAAACCCAATTGAAGACCAAAGCTTAATGTATATTTTTTATTTAGTTTCAGATTGTACCCTCCAGAAAAGTTCATCACAAAACGGTCCATAATGGAGCCAGAGTTAGTACCAACTACATCTTGATGTAGAGTAACACCTAAACCAATATTCTTCTTTGGGATTGGGGTATCGAATGAAGCCATAAAGGTGGAATAGTTCGATGGAACTCCAACCCATTGGTTTCTGTAGTTCATATTTACTCTTCCATCACCTGCCGTTCCTACTAATGCTGGGTTCAAGTATAGGGGTGCAGCATAATACTGAGATAAGTGTGCATCCTGAGCTTTAGTAGTTGTTCCGATGAAAAAGGCAAAGTTTAGTGATAAAAGTATTAGTAGTTGCCTAGCCATTTTTATTTATTATACTAAGAATTTAATGCAGCATATTCTTAGAAAATTACTATAAATTTGTTGTTACATTATATTTATGCAATCTGCATTCCAAAAGTTTTAATTGCCTATTATTTATTGTTATTCACTTGATTATTGGTTGTCAATTAACAATTTAAGTTGCGCAATTATCTAAAATAAAATAACAGGAATCCTAAGCTTTTAAGTAATTCTATTCATTCACCCGATTGATCACTTTATCTACAGAAGTTGATATCATATTTGATTTATATTTTTTTAGTCAAATAAATCTAAAGTTAAAAGCAGAATAATAAATGTAATTTTGAATATTCTAGTTATAGAAATATCTTGCACATAGTTGCACGGAAGTGCGTGTTTTTGCAACCATACCATAATATCTTTCTTCATGAAGAAGAATATTTACTTCTTTTTATATTTATTTTTACTTTTTGTTTCTTCTCATGCAAACAAGAAGTAAAGGAAAAAGAATTGATTAAGCCCATTAATCAAGTGAAAGTATTTTTTAATACTACCACAACACCGTATTATGGGGTGAGTATGCCTACGTCTAACATCGTACAATTCCCTTTAGTTGAAAATAAAAAATCTAATGAGGACATTTATCTTAATGATAGTGTTTATCAAGGATTTTTCATGCAAGCCAAGTTAGAAAATAAGAAGGATTTGATGGGGCAAATTTCAATTTCGACAACCACTCAAATTATCGATAATAACGCTGATTTTATCAGTCCTGAATTACAAATAGATACACAAAAAAGCATTGTAGAACCAGGTTTTTTTGAAGTTTACTTACCTAAAGAAGACATTACTGCTGTATTTACTACAGGAAAAAATGTGGCTTTTCAAAAATACACCTTTCCGAATACAAATAGTGCTCAGATTATTATTGATCCAACAATTAAAAATGCAGGTAAGATAATTGATGCACAATTATATACTACATCGCCAAGAGAGGTATTGGGTTACAATGTTATAAAACAAAATAACAAAGCAGTTAAGGTCTATTTTGCTATTAAGTTTACCAAAGATTATTATGGTTTTCGTTTAATCAATAATCAAAAAATCTCCAATAAATTAAAGCTTAACAGTAAGAAATTAAAAGGGGTAGCTACGTTTATGACCAACGAAAATGAAGCTGTTGAAGTAAAGGTGGCATTCTCAGAAAAAAGTATCAGAGAAGCTAAAAATATATTGAGGTCAGAAAGCCATAATTCTTTCTCTTTGGCTGTGAACAATGCTCAGAATGAATGGGAAAGTCTATTTGGGAAATTTTATTTAGAGGGTGGAAGTGATCTTCAAAATGAAAAATTCTATTCTGGAGTTTACTTCAGTCATCATTTTAACCCTTTTGATAAAATCGAAGAATGCAATCCTTTAATGGGTTTCACTTCAAAAATCACTACTAATTCCTACGGGAAAGTAGATTTTACTTCTAAAAAATTACAACAAAACACTTCAATTGACTCATTAAATGTAGAGTACTTTTCGTTTATTTCTACGGGTTTTAGACTGACAGATATTGATGAAACCTATCAGATAGATGCTCCAATTTTCAATAGAATAAGTTTGGATCTATTGAATGGGAAAAATTTAGTGATAGAAACGAAAAACAGAACGGAATTGAATAATAAAGTTTCTAAAGTGACTTTTAACGATAAAAAATTAAATAATAACCTTATAACATATTCCCAAATTATGGAAGGCGGGATATTAAAGGTATATTTTGATACTGTAAATAACTGATCGAATCAATTAAAATTGAGCATAAATAAATAATATAATTAACAGGAAATGAGATCATTAAATCTAATATGGTTGAGTCTTGCAGCGTTACTAACGGCTTGTTCAACAGATAACTCAAAAGAAGAACTTCTTGATTTAACTCCATACGTGAGTACTCAAGTGGGTACCTTATCCGATTTTAAATTATCAACAGGTAATACTTATCCAGCTGTGGCTACTCCTTGGGGTATGAACTTCTGGACACCTCAAACCAATGAAAACGGAGACGGTTGGGCCTATATGTATCAAAAAGATAGCATTAATGGTTTAAAACAAACGCATCAGCCTTCACCATGGATTAATGATTATGCGGCTTTTTCTATCTTCCCAATGGTGGGCGAAGTGAAGTTTAAAGAAAAAGAACGTCAATCAAAGTATTCTCATGAAACTGAAATTGCCAAACCACATTATTATAAAGTTGAATTAGAGTCTTACAATACTACAGCAGAGGTAACTCCAACCACTCGTGGTGCGGTATTCCAATTCACTTTCCCTAAATCATCAGAATCTATCGTATTGTTAGATGCATACCATAAAGGTTCTTATGTAAAGGTGATTCCTGAAGAAAATAAAATTATCGGTTTTGCTAAAAATAATTCAGGTGGAGTTCCAGAAAATTTTGCCAATTATTTTGTAGTACAATTTGATAAGCCTTTCACTACTCAAGGTACTTGGAACGGTAAAGAGTCTTCTAATGCATTAGAAGTAGAAGCATATAGAACTGCAGCTTATGTTAAGTTTGATACTAAAGAAGGTGAAGTTGTGACTGCTAAAGTGGCTTCATCATTTATCTCTCCAGAACAAGCGCAAATTAACTTGGATAGAGAGATTGGTGACAAAACTTTCGCTCAAGTATTTGATGCTGCTAAGTTAGAGTGGAATACAGAATTTAATAAGTTAAAAGTAGAAGGTGGTTCAGAGAGATCTAAACAAAACTTCTATACTTCGATGTACCGTACATTACTTTTCCCAAGAAAGTTCTATGAGTATGACGCAAACAATAAATTAGTTCACTACAGTCCATACAATGGTGAAGTAAGAGACGGATATATGTTTACTGATAATGGATTCTGGGATACGTTTAGAGCAGTTTTCCCATTCTTCACTGTAATGTACCCAGAAATGGATGGTCAGATTATGGCTGGTTTGGTAAACACTTACGAAGAAAGTGGATGGTTACCAGAATGGGCGTCTCCTGGCCATAGAGATTGTATGATTGGTTCAAACTCAGCATCATTAATTGCAGATGCTTACTTAAAAGGTATCCGCGGTTATGATATCGAAAAATTATATGAGGCTATTATCAAAAACTCTAACCAACAAGGTCCTTTAGGTTCTGTAGGTAGAATGGGTGCAGATTACTACAACGACTTAGGTTATATCCCTTATGATGTAGGTATTCACGAAAACACTGCAAGAACTTTAGAGTACGCTTACGCTGATTTCACTATCAGTAAATTAGCTGAGGCACTTGGTAAGCCACAATCAGAAATTGATTTGTTTAAGAAGAGAGCAAATAACTATAAGAATGTATTTGATCCATCAACTAATTTCATGAGAGCAAAAATGAAAGATGGTTCTTGGCAAACGCCGTTCATTCCTGAAGCATGGGGTGGAGCATTCACGGAAGGTTCTTCATGGCACTACACTTGGTCGGTATTCCACGATCCAGCAGGTTTAGCTGATTTAATGGGTGGTAGAGACGCATTTGCTGCTAAATTAGATTCAGTATTCTCAACTCCATCAATTGCTAACCACGATTACTATGGTTTCGAAATCCACGAGATCACAGAAATGAAAGTAGCTGATGAAAAATATGGAACTGGTCAGTATGCACATGGTAACCAACCTATCCAACACGGTATTTACTTATATGACTATGTAGGTCAGCCTTGGAAAGCTCAGAAATGGACAAGAAAAGTGATGAAAGATCTTTACAGCCCAACACCTGATGGTCTTTGTGGTGACGAAGATAACGGTCAGACTTCTGCTTGGTTTGTATTCTCTGCTTTAGGTATGTATCCTGTTGCTCCTGGTACAGGTCAGTACATTATCGGATCTCCAGAATTCGAAAAAGCATCAATGAAGTTAGAAAATGGAAATACATTTACAGTAATCGCTAACAACAACAGCGAAGAAAATGTATATATCCAATCGGCTAAATTGAATGGAAAAGACTTCAACTTAACTTACTTAACACATGATCAAATCATGGCGGGTGGTAAAATTGAATTTGAAATGGGTCCTCAACCTAATAAGGCATGGGGTTCTGCAGTGGAATCTGCTCCATATTCGATGTCGAGAGAGAAGTAATTTAATATTCCTAGGAGTAATTCCTAGGCTTTTGATACAGAAACCCAAGAATGTTTTCTTGGGTTTTTTTATACTTGAATTCTAATCAAAAAATATTTTTTCTTATTTGCATATAATATATTTGTTAAGTGCTATTAAAATGATTTTTTATTGAAAAAACTTTACTGTTTATACTGATTAATATAAAGGTCTTTTTTAGTTTAAGCGATTGAATGTGAATAATGAAGGGATATTGAAAAAATGTAAATTAAAATAAATAGACTTTGATGAATTTAAAAGAAATAATAATAACTAACGAACCTCTAAAAAATGATTACACTTCAGAGGAAAAGATTCTTATAAAAGAGTTACATCAAGAAGCATTTAAGGGCTACAAGTCGACAATTAAAAAACTAAAAAATGCAATTGAGAAATACCCTCATATACCAAGTTTCAAAAATTATCTTTTTACATTATATCAAAAAAGAGGAGAAAAGGATAAGTGTTACGAAATTGCACTTCAAACAATAAAAGAACATCCAGATTATTTATTTGGTAAATTAACTCTAGCGGTATATTATTTGGAAAATGGTGCTATAAATAATGTAAAAGAAATATTAGGAGAAAATTTATTTTTAGCAGATTTAGCACCACATAGAGATGTTTTTCATTATACAGAATTTGTATCATTCTATTCACTTGCTATTAAATATCTTTTG
Organism: Flammeovirga sp. MY04; assembly: GCF_001682195.2. NCBI lineage: Bacteria > Pseudomonadati > Bacteroidota > Cytophagia > Cytophagales > Flammeovirgaceae > Flammeovirga > Flammeovirga sp. MY04. The sequence continues at coordinate 1,444,455 of NZ_CP003561.2, read as the reverse complement.
GATATCAAAAATTTCGATAGGGTGGAAGAAATAATTAAAGAGATAAAAGATGTAATGAAAAATCTTCCTGAAGATGATAAGTGGCTAGCTAGGTTCGAGCAAGAACTTATGATCAACAAAATCGAAGAACGACAAAAAAGAGATCAGGAAATTAGAGATACTTTACCATTTGTGACGGAATTTAGAGTGACTAATGGAAATAAAAAAAAGCCACCAGTATTTCATCATCCAAAAGAGATGAAACTTTTGTATAATTATTATGATGAAATAGAATTAAGTACACTGAAGTCAATATTATCACTTCCAGAGATTACCCTCAAACAAGATTTATATTCTTCATTAGAAGATAGTATTTTAAGGTTTAACCATTTTAAGGCTTCAGAATTTCAAGCAAATCATGTGATAAATTCTGTAAATATACTGGCTGAAATTGATGCGGAAAATTTTAAAGATGTTTTACTAAACCTTTTAAAACAATCAGATGAATTTTACGATGTTTATTTTGGCTATGAAACAACAGATTGGCTTTATGAAGCTTGTTATAAAGTATTTAAAGATGATTTAGAGATTGTAAAAGAATATTTAATGGAAACCAAACTAGATACTTTTGCTAGATTGGCCATGATAAAAGGTATAGCTTGCATCGTATTTGAAAACCCAATAAGAAAAAAATATGTATTGCAATTATTTAAGGAAGTTCTTCATTTTTATGCTACTACTGAAGAGGATCATATTGTAGATAGTAGTTTGAATGCGATGTTCATAGAAATAGTTATGGATTTAGAAATGGATGATTGTTTTCATGAAATAATTAAATTAAATGAAGCTGAAAGAGTTGATCCTGCTTACCTAGGAGATTTTCAGCAATATTTAGCTAATTTGGATCCGTTAGCCGACAAATCTTATAAGTATGAAGTTCGATCATTAATTAAAAAATATGAAATGTTTCAGGAAGAGAGTAAATTTCAACCAGAAACATTTGAGGAAGAAGAAATACTAAAATCTTTTGAAGAGTACAAAAATTCAATAATTAAAAACTCATCTGAAATTAAGGTGGGTAGAAATGATCCGTGCCCTTGTGGAAGTGGGAAAAAATATAAAAAGTGTTGTATGTAAAAATGTTATGAATGTGTTAGTTGAAACTCCAAACATAATGTTTTGGGTTGGGAAGATATTATTTATGCATTAAGATTTATCATCAAAAAAATATCTGTTCTGTACGGACGTTGCACTGCAACGTCCCTACGAACCACTTGAATAAAATCTATCCTCATCCCATTTTTTTATATTATTCAAAATTTGATTTAAATAAAAAACACTCCACCACCATCATACATATAATCCTCCATCAATGCTATAACCTCAAATCCATGATTTCCACAAAATGAAATCAATTTCTCACCATCTTCATGGAGTAGAGGATTTCCCAAAACCATCACTTTGTTGTTTAAAACACCGCAGCATCCTCCAAAAAAACCATATTCATGGTCTTCTATTCTTATATCTTTTGGAGAGAAATAAGAGCATTCCCAATCATATCTTTCAAGTGCCTTTTGAACTCCTTTATCTGATGTTATGGCAACTCCATCTTTTAAGACTAAAGTGGTGCACCTTGTGTAGGCTTGTGGTAATTCTAGTAAAGTTTTGGTGTGAAGTTTTAATATTGAAGAGGAGGTGAATCCTTTCTTATGAATCAAATATTGAGGGGTGCTGATACAGTTATAATAAGTACTGTTTTTCAAGGTTTCCCCAATTGCTTCCTCTCCAAATGTATATTCTATCTTTTCTTCGTCTAAGATTTTTTGATATTCATTCGGAATATTTGATGCTAAAATGAGTCTTTTATTAGGTAACTGATGTATAAACACATCGGGGTGACAAGAAATAGAATTATAGGTAATTCCTTGGGTTTTAAATCCAATAATTTGTTCAGCATAAGCGGATAGTTTTTTCTCCACTCGTGGGAGAATACGATCATCCACAAAAACTAATTTTGCTTTCATACCCTTTTAGATTTTCATTGCCTATAAATTTCACTTGAAACCCATTCTCGGTTAAGAAGGACTTATTCTTTCCTTTAAAACCTACAGCATAATTCAATTGTCGATTCGCCACCTCTACTACGTACTGTCCCTTTGCTTTTGGTAAAATGTATTCTTCAAATAACTGATGCCAAATATCCGACATCACTAACTCTTTAAAGGCAGGGTGTAAAGGTCCAGAAATCAAGTTTTTCCCTTTCACTAAATCTTCTGATGGATGTAAACCTACACGAAGCACATGAATATCATGTTTAGAAAAGTAGGATAAGATATCTTTTGTCCAGTCCACAGCGGTTTCCAAAGAAAGTGGTTGATATAAACCTTCAAGAAAACGTTTTTCTAACACAGTATCTTTTACAACGATGGTTGGATAAATCCGAGTAGTTTCAGCGCCCAAAGCCACAATGTCTTTTGCCGTTTGAAGACTTAATTCTTTAGTATCTTCTGGTAAACCGATCATCATTTGTAACCCTAATTCTATACCGGCAGACTTTATTAAATGAGCAGCTTTTTTGATGTCCTCAAAAGAATGTCCTCTGCCAGATTTTTGTAATACGATTTTAGCTGTCGATTGAGCTCCCAGTTCAATAGCTGTAACACCATATTTTTTTAATAATTGAATGATATTTTGATCAATGTAATCGGGACGAGTAGAAAGTCGAATACCGTGCACCTTTCCAGAAAGGATATAAGCATGGGCAATCTTCAAATATTCTTCTTGCAATTTGATGTCAATCCCTGTAAAGCTACCTCCGAAGAAAGCGATTTCAATGGTTCTACCATCGTTCATCGTACTTAAATACTCATCAATAATATCTTTAATTTCATGAGGTTGTACAATGCTATCCTGACCAGAAATATTTTTCTGATTACAAAATACACACTGATGCGGACAAGCCAACTCAGGAATGAAAATGGGGATATTTGAATGTTTCTTCTTCACGGATTAGGTTTTCGATTACTCAAATGTACAATGAATTGAGTTGGATTGGAATAAGGTTAATATCTATTGATAAAAAAGTTATTCAACAAGTTGATCAAATTCATACCCTTAATTTCAACAATACAGCCCCCGTTAAATCAACCCACTTTATTTTACTTTTGATTAGATAAAAAATGAAATCGAAATGAATAAACTATCGCAAATTACTCTACTCATTTTATGGTTGATGAGTTTCGGCTGTACTACCCAAAAATCCTACGATGTAAAGGATTATGGAGGTGTTCCTGATGGAATTACTTTGAATACATCGGCTATACAAAAAGCAATTGATACTTGTTCAAAAAATGGTGGAGGAAAAGTGATCCTTCAAGGTGGCACTTTCTTATCAGGAACAGTCTTGCTTAAAGATAATGTAGAGTTACATATTGCCGAAGATGCACAATTGAAAAGCAGTCCAAATCCAAATCATTTCGAAAGCATCGATCCCTTTATTGATGCAACAGGTCAGTATAGAGGGCAATGTTTAATTGGAGCAATTGATGTAAAAAATATTCGTATTACAGGTAAAGGTACTATCGATGGACAAGGAAAAGAGTTTACATGGGAAAACATCCAAAAAAATATAAAGGCATTAGGAATAAATTTAAAGGTCCCTCAAATGCCCAAGGAGAATTTTGAGGAGAGAGGATATGTCGATAAAAATGTGAAGCCTTCTTATCGTCCTTTTTTGATTCGATTAGTACGCTCAAAGGAGGTGAGCATTCAAGATGTGAAATTAAAAAATTCAGCTGCTTGGGCATTGCACTTTTATCAGTGTCAGTCTTTTTTAGTGGACAATATTTCCATCTATAACCATGCAAATAGAAATAACGATGGGATCGATATTGATAGTAGCAAAGATGGTCAGATTATCAATACACATATCGATTCTGAAGACGATGCCTTGTGTTTTAAAACGACAAGTGCTATTCCTACAGAGAATATTAGTGTAAATAATTGTCGATTAAAAAGCGATTGGGGGGCAATTAAGTTTGGTACTGAATCGATGGGAGATTTTAAAAATATCACCATAAAAAACTGTGAGGTGTACGATACAAAAGGCGGTGGTATTAAACTTTTAAGTGTCGATGGTTCGAATGTGGAAAATATCCTGATTGACAGCATCAAGATGACCAATGTTGATATGCCGCTTTTTGTACGATTAGGTGAAAGAAGATTGGTGTATAGAAATGCACCTCAACAACCTGTGGGAAGTATGAAGGGAATAAAAATTAGTAACCTTACGGCCAAAGCCAGAAAGTTAGAGGAGTCAAGAGTACAGCCACCTTCAGGCATCATGATTACAGGAACACCAGATCATAGTATTGGTTTTATTGAGTTGTCTAACATCAATATCACTTTGCCGGGGGCAGGAATGAATAGTGATTTTCAAACGGTTGTTCCAGAAAACATTACCCAATATCCAGAATATACTTTATTAGGAAAATCGCCTGTATATGGACTTTACGGTCGACATATCGATAAAATAAAGTTGGAGAATATTGCCTTCCATTTAGAAAATGAGGATGGCCGTGAAGAAATGAAACTAATTGATGCTAACCAGATTTAACCATGAAAAAATACATTCTTTTTGTTCTCTATTTATTGATATCACTTTCTCTAAAGGCACAACGACCCAATGTAGTATTGATTTATACAGACGATCATCGTTACACGGGAATACATGCTTTGGGTGGGATGCAAGTAAAGACACCAAACATCGATGCATTAGCCGACGAAGGAGTGGTTTTTACTAAAGCTTATTTAATGGGTGCTTTTACTGGAGCCACTTGTATGCCTAGTAGGGCAATGTTGTTGTCTGGGAGGTCACTTTTTCAGCTGGAAGGAAAAGGATATACATTACCCAAAAAACACACTACTATCGGGGAATCTTTTCAGGCGGCAGGCTATCATACGCATATGGTGGGAAAATGGCATCAGGATAGAAAATCACTCAATAGGTCCTTTAATTCTGGTGGATTAGTAATGGGTTTAGGTGCCTATTTGGTTGATCATTATCGAATGCCCCTTTGGGAGTGGAACAAAAAAAGCGACTACAAAACAGAGGACAGCTTTTTGATAAGATACGATAAAAATGATCACCAAATAAGAACCGCTTACAATCCAAAAGAGGTGAAAGGACCCATATCAAATGATGAGGAGGGACCGCATACTTCTGAAATATTTTCCGATCAAGCCATTAGCTTCATCGAAAATTATCAAAATGAAAAACCTTTTTTTATGTACTTGGCGTATCACGCCCCTCACGACCCAAGACAGTCATCAAAGAAGTACAAGAAACATTATCCAATTGATAAAATTGAATTACCCCCATCTTATTTAGGTATGCATCCTTTTGATAATGGACATATGAATGTGAGGGATGAAGCACTTGCTTCATGGCCAAGAACAGAGACAATAGCCAAGGAACACTTGTCTGACTATTATTCGATTATTACTCATTTGGATCATCAAATTGGTCGTGTAATCGAAGTACTAAAGGAAACCGGGAGGTATGAAAATACAATTATTGTTCTTGCTGGTGATAGTGGTTTGGCCGTAGGGAACCATGGTTTAATGGGGAAACAAAATATTTATGACGAAGACGGAATACATGTGCCATTCATTATTTCTGGTGGTAAAATTGATGCACCGAAAAGGTTAGATGCTTTGTGTTACATCCATGATATTTTTCCAACAATTTGCGATTTGGCAGGGATTGATACTCCTAAAAGTGCCACCGGCATAAGTTTAGCAAAGGTCATTAATGGTGAAAAAACACAAATTCGTGATTATACCTATCATGCATATCGTCAACATCAGAGAGCCTATAGAGTGGGTGATTATAAATTGATAGAATACGTTTCGGCGCCAGATTATTCGAACAATAAAGGTGAGTTCAGAGCGGGCTCTAGAGTCACTCAACTATTTAAGCTTTCAGAGGACCCTTGGGAAGTAAATAATCTTGCTGCTTTGGATACTTACCAACCTATTGTAGAGAAAATGAGGATAGAAATGATGGAGAAATCAAAATCATTGGGAGATACCAAAAAGAATACTGGGGAACGATATGATTTTTGGGAGAATTATCAAATAAATAGAAATGATACTATAGAATAGGGCTCACGATGTAAAAATGAAATTTATTTATAACAAAAGGGTTGTTTCAAAAAAATGAAACAACCCTTTCTAAGAGATAGTTAGAAGTTAGCTTATTGCTCGTCGTTCATAGCGACAGCTTTTTGATAAGCTTCATATCTTGATTTATAGCTATCGATGAAATCATCGATTTGCTTTAATTGTCTTTCGAATTTACCCTCACCTAAGATTTTAAGTTGAGTAGTATGCATTTTTACCTTCTTGAAATCTTTAGTAAACAAATAAGCTGCCGCTAAGTTAAAGTGCATACCACCTGTTACTTTTGCGTTTACTTTTGCTTTCTTGTTTTTAGGGTCTTTTTCTTTTAAAGTTTCTTCCCAAGTTGCAATAGCACTATCGAAGTATTCTTTAGCATCAGCAAAATCTTCTTCATTTTCCATCATGTTGTAACCCATAGACACTTGGCTAAATGCTTCAGCGTGTTCTGGGTAGATGTCTTTTTTAGAAGCACCCATGAATACTTTTAAATCAGTCTCTTTTATAACATAACCGAATTTGCTGTTTAAGATACTGTTTGCCGCTTTCATGTTTTTAGAAAGTAAAGATTTCTCGTTGCTACGATAGTTCTTTTCTCTTTCAGGACCCCAAGCTTTTGATAACTTAGAATAACTTGTGTTTTCACCCCATGTGATCGTAGTGAAATCGTTAGAACCTGGTACAAATGCATCATACAAAACTTCTCCTGAAGCTGTAGTAACAGTCATTTTTACAGGATTTTTCATTGTATATTGAACTTTCTTTAATGAATCACCTACGATTTTATAATCTGTGTAATCCATACCGTTGAAAGAAAATTTGATCGTAACATTTGCATCTTCAGATTTTGTTAAACCTTCGATCTTAATGTTATTGTTCACTTGTGTGCTACCGTCAATCTCAGAAGGATACATTGGCTTTACTGGATAAGAACCTTTTTTTACCTCAGCTTCAGTAGGACGAGTGTCTCCAAGAAGTAAAGCTGTCGCAATTTTAGCACCTGCAGAAGCAGAGTCATATTGTGCCTGACGTCTTCTTAAATCAGCTAAGTCAGCTTCATATTTTGCGTCTACTTTAGCTTTTGCTTCCTCATAATTCTTCTTCATTTCTTCTGCACGTTCAGCAGAAGTAGTTTCAGTCTCAATTTTGTACAATCTTTCTGCTTTAGGAAAAGGAGCAGAAGGGTATTGAACATAGCGAAATTCAACTTTTTCGTTTTTGATTTTTTGACCAAATGACGTGATAGAAACCAATAAGGCAGAGAGTATAAGTAAATACTTATTCATCGTTTAGTTATCTTAATAGTTAGAAAAAATAATAGTTTAAAAAAATACAGATGCAAAATTAAAGAGCAAAATAACTTTAACCCATAATTGAAGAGACTATTTCATAATATCATAATTTATGTTATACATAAACTTAGAATTTTAATATTCTTTGATAATGAAATAATACAATTTTAAAATATAAATTGACATTAGGAGTTGTATAACATTGTAGTGTAAGAATCAGATGGAAAGAAATAGTATTTTGAATAAAGTTTGTATGGATGTTGCATAACAACACCCATACAAAATACATGACTTAACTTAAGATATTATCCTAAAAACGGATGGGCTGTCCATCGTTTTCCAGTGGCTTTTTTAACCGCATTGGCAAATGCCGCAGCCGCAGGAGGGTAGGCAGGTTCACCTAAACCTGTTGGAGCTTCATTTGTATCTACAAAATGTGTTTCCACAATTGGCGTCTGCATCATTCTACCTAAAGCATATTGATCAAAGTTCTGTTCTTGCACTTTACCTTTAATAATTGATATCTCTGAGTTTCTTGAATGTCCCAACGCATCTAAAATACTACCTTCTACTTGTGCTTTAGCACCAGATATATTGATGACAATACCACAATCTACCGCCGCAACTACTTTCGTAGGTATGGCTTTTCCATCTTTCATTTCTATTTCACAGACCTCGGCCACATAAGTGTTGTGGCTGAAGTAACAAGCAAAACCTTGAATAGCATCTGTTTTACCCCAATTGGATTTTTCTTTGACCAAATCAATGACTGCTTTCATGCGTTTTGGTGCATAAGGTAATTTTTTACCTGTGGCAGCATCCAATATTTCCTGATGAAACTCAATACAGTCTTTGTTTAAACTCTCGGCCACATCATCTAAAAAGCTACCCGTAGAGAAACCAAGGAAATTGGTGATGGGTGCTCTCCACCAAAGTGTACTGATATCGGTTTCAATATGCTCCGAAGTGGTATGATAATGATCGACCGTTCCGCCAGGGAAAAAGTTAGCATTCCATGGTCTTAGTCCACTTTTTTGAGTAATGGCTTCTTTAATCTCAAGAGAATCTAACTTGTTATTCTTCATCCCGGCAGTAAGTTTATATTTTACTTTAGGTCTAAACATTCCCGAATCCATATCGTCCTCTCTCTTGTGTACTAATTTTACGGGAGCTTTAATCTTTGCAGAAATTTGAGCGGATTCTAATGTGAAATCTGTACTCAAACGGCGACCAAAACCGCCACCCATACGTGTCATTTCCACTGTGATGTTCTCTTCTGGAATACCCAAATCTTCCGCCACAGTTTTAGCACTATTTCTAGGGACCTGTGTAGGGCCAATAAGTCGAGCACTGTTTTCTTTTACATCAGCAAAGAAACATAAAGGCTCTAAAGTAGCATGTGGTAGATAAGGTGATGAGAAAGTTTTAGAGATCACTTTATCGGCCGATTTAATTGCCTTGCTATACTGACCTGTAGAAACTATTTTCTCTCCTTTACCCAATAATGCCTTATCCATTTTCTGATCAATGATTTTGGTATCTTGATCCGATTTAATGTTCTTCCATTTTACTTTAACAGTATCTTTGGCTTTAAAAACACTCCATGTGTTCTTTCCAATTATACCTACTTTATTATCAAATGATATGACTTGTTCAATACCATTCATTTTAAGTGCTTCGGTAGCATCAAAGCTATCCAATTCTGCACCGAAAGGAGGGATGATGACGCTGGCGTATTTCATTCCTTCTTCTTTATAGTCAATACCGAAAATAGGTTTGCCGGTAATGATGTCATCGATATCCACATTTAAGATAGGCTGACCGATCAATTTGAAATCTTTTGACTCCTTTAAAGGAGCCTCTTCAGGAATCTCTAATTTTGCTGCCGCTTCTAACACATCAGCATATTTTAATTGATCGCCTTTGGCATTTTTGATGATCGCATCTTCTGCTGTACATTCTGACACATCCACTTTCCATTGCTGAGCAGCAGCTGTCATCAACATCAATTTGACAGTGGCACCGGCATTTCTTAATGTTGGGAAATTTTGACGAATGGATTGAGATCCACCAGCCACTTGACGATTGAAATCGTTGCTTAAAGGTGCCTGTTTTACCGTAACCATTTTCCAAGGCACATCCAATTCTTCAGCAACAATCATTGGCATAGCGGTCTTAATACCCTGACCAATTTCTGGGTTGGGAGAATAGATAATCACATGTCCCGTCTTGGCCATTTCGATATAGGCATTAAACGCTGTAAAGTCCAACTCATCTATGTTTACAGGCATTTCTGATCCTTTACTTTCACATCCTGCAAACTGTAAGCCTACCAAAAGTCCACCGCTTCCTAACAACGATAGACGTAAAAAATTTCTTCTGTTAATTGAGTTTCCCATGTCTATTTTGTTAGTTTTTCTGCAGCAACTGCCACGGCTTTTTCAATACGATTATAAGAGGCACATCTGCAAATATTAGTTTGCATAGCCATTCGGATTTCGTCTTTATTGGGTGATGGATTTTTAGCTAAAAATGCAGAAGCTTTCATCATCTGACCACCTTGGCAATACCCACATTGCGGAACATCGATGTCCTTCCATGCTTCTTGTACAGGATGATCTCCTTTTTCTGAGAGTCCTTCTATGGTAGTTATTTCTACACCTTCGGCCAATTCGACCATAGTCTGACAACTTTTTTGTGCTTCTCCGTCCAAATGAACAGTACACGCACCGCATTGTCCGACGCCACAGCCATATTTTGTACCCATTAATTGAAGTTCGTCGCGGAGCACCCATAATAAAGGTGTGCCTGCTTCGACATCTACCGTGTAGTTTTTCTTATTGACTTTTAGACTAAATTCCATGATTTATTGTGATGTGATAATCTTGATCAAGAGTACTATCTGATTTCTTATTTTTTTGAATTTGAATGATTTCAGCCATAATAGAAATGGCTATTTCTTGAGGCGTTTCCGCTCCAATATCTAATCCACATGGAGAGTGTATACTTTCAAGAAATTTATTTGATACATCTGGTGAGAATTCCTCCAAATGTTGTAATAGTTTTTTCTTTCTTTTCTTGGCCCCTAAGATGCCTATATAGCCAATTTCTTGGTGTTGAAGTTGGGTGAGGTAATGTAGATCTTTAATCAAATTATGAGTCATTAAAACCACACCCGTCTGATGATCAAAAGACAATTGACTTACCTCATCTTCGTTTATTTTGATATAATTGACCTCCTCAGGAAATAAACTCGCTTCTCCTTTTCCATGAATACTATCCACCACATTTACTTTCCATCCATTCCCCAAAGCAAATTGTGCTAAGGGTAAGGCATCGTGATCTACACCGAAAATATAGAGTTGATAAATAGGAAGTAATGTTTGATGAAAGCTTTGCAAATGAGGACTATCCATTGATATGTCATAGGAGAATAGAGGAGCACCGTCACAGATAAAACGTGTTTGGGAATACCTCATCTCTAAAACGTTTTCAGAATATAAAGAGTAACATTCTATGATTTTTCTACTTTCAATGGTCTTTTGAAAACGTTGGTAACTGTTTTCATCAATGTGAAGTGGTTCGATAAGAATACTGAGAACACCTTCGCAACCCAAACGTAGTTTTCCATTATAGCGAATCACTTTGGAAAGTCCACTTTGGAAAACATCGGCAGATTGTCTTCTAATTTCATTCTCTACACACCCTCCACTAACAGCCCCAACAAAATCGCCTTCCTCGGAGATTAACATACGTACACCAGGCTTACGATAGGAAGAACCGTCCAATGCCACGACTGTGACCAAGACCGTTTTTATATTTTGAGTATTCCATTTGTAAGATTGCTGGACAATATATTGAAGCTCGTGTAACATGTTTAGAGTGTAGAATTAGATGCAATGACAATTTATAAAATTTGAATAGTAATGTCCTGAGTTTCATTACAATTTTATGTAATGATAACATTCTCAGAGAAATATTTAAACTGATTATAAATAGGAGGGTAGAGATGGATAATTGAGGCGTAGTAAAAGATAAAATTAGAATAGAAGTTTTTTAATAGGACGTCCACAACGATGGGTGCAACCCATCGCCTGAAAAATGGTGTCATAAACCGCTCCACCACTAAAAAAATATAACTATACACAGAATCAATTGTGTACAACAAATAATATTCATTATCCTCCGATAATATCGTTTTAGAAAAATTGATAAAGTACTACATTCGAACTGCGAAAAATTAGACAGTTTTTCGTAATACGACTAATAAATTTTTTACACAGCGGTTATTTTTATCGATTCGCTAAAACTGAAATATTTTTAACATGAAAAACAAACTAACTACGCTAGTTGCCATACTAGGTTACTTGTTATTACTGACAACATCATGCGATAAGTCAGAAGAAGAAATTAACGGTGGTGATGATCCTGTAAATGGGATGGACGGCGTAACAGTATCTGCTTCAGATCCAACGATTGGTTATACCTCTTTGGAGTTAATAGGTAGTATTGCCAATTATGAAGATTCATTAGAGGCTTCTGCGAAATTCGTTTTATACGATGGTGAAGAAGTGGTTTCAGAAAAGACATTTACTGATTTACAAAATCAAGAGTATACTTTAGAAGTTGATCAATTAACTTCTGGAAAAGAATACCAATACGATTTTTCTGTGATTCGTGGAGAAGACGTAGTTACTACAGGAAAAAAGAAAGTAAGTACTCAGGAAGTGAAAACAAATTTCGCTGCTGATGGAGGATTTACTTCATTCAGAATAAACGGGGCTTTAGAAGGAGTTTTAGAAAATACTAAAATTGACATTGTTACAGAAGTGCTTTCAGGAGAGACTGTCGTAAAAACAGTAACCAATGAATACGACTCAGATGTAGAAGAATTAGAAATTGTGGTTCCTGGCTTAGACATGGCAACGAACTACTCTTCGAAAGTAACAGTGAAGTACGGTGATGAAGCACTTTCTGAAGAAGAATATGATTTTAAAACGCATACGTTTTCCGTTAGCACTAAAGATGTAAGTAATAATCAAGGTGGTTTATACATGGAAGGAACATTCACTTCTGATATCGAACCTAACGACGATCTTGCACTTGGTTTCTACTACAAAAAAGCAACTGATGCTGACGATGCATATACTTGGATGGATGCAGAAATGAAAGACGAAACGACTTTAGTAGCAGTAGGACACGGTTTGGATATTGGTGTTGCTTATGATATTAAAGCAGCTGTGAAAATTGTTTCAGAAGAAGTAGAGGAAGTAGCGAAAGAAGTGAAAACGTTAGACGATTTACATGGTGGTGTATTTGTTGATGTTGCTGCGACTGGTACTGGAGATGGTAGTAGTTGGGAGAATGCGTTTACGAGTATCAAAACAGCTGTGGAGACTACTGAGGCTGCAATTGAAGGAAAAGATAATACGATTAATGTTTTGGTTAGAAAAGGTGAATATGCAGAAGATGAAAATATTGTGGTATCAAATTCTGCCTTTTTAAATTTCTATGGCGGATATAACAATAATGATTTTGAAAAATATGAAGAAAGAAACTTTGATTTAAATATTACCAAATTATTATTTAGAATTCAATTAAAGATAACTAATACCAATTATCTAAACAATTATAGAGTTTTTGATGGATTTAATTTTGATTTATCTGATATTGAAAATCCATATTCAGCATTGTTTTTAGGTGATGGTGAATATAAAATAATTAATTGCTCATTTTCTAACATTAATGGTCGTGGGATTAGAAATCATCATACCTATTTAGGTAAAAATTATAATATTTCAATCGAAAATTGTGATTTTGAAAATATGACAGAAGGTGTATATATTGATAATTCTTTTGATGATAATTTAGTTAATATTAAAAATATTACCTTTAAAAATGTTGAGAATATTATTATAAAGAGATTTATTGATAATAATCAAAACTTAATTATTGATAACCTTAAAGTTACTGGAGATAATACTATTTATGTTTTGTATTTTGATACTGATGAAAATGCATCAAGTTATCAGAATTGGTCTAGTGTCAATAACGTTTGTATCTCTAGTGAATTAGATGGTGTTGCAGAGGTATCAACAAAATTAAATTCTATTAAAGGAATTTTTAGTAAATGCAATTAATTGTCCCCAACTGTTCTGAGTGTTAAACGATATCGTCACTCAGGACTCTCACATACTATAAGTTTATAAATTTATAACCACAAAATCCCACAAGACCATACATCTTGTGGGATTTTTTTATCTCTATTAAATATCAAATACAAATTAAGAAACCAAATCACTTCCTTTCCATTAAAATCACCTACCAACATAAGATCTGTATGTCAAACTAAGAAGAATATTCTCTACCCTCAACAATCAAAGTAAACATCATCCTTTCTAAATCATACAGCTCAAAGTTTAAGATTTACACAAAATACCAACTGAACAAAATATAGACAAGAGGTTGAAATTATCTTAGAATACGGGGTTATATCTGAACATTGCTCATAATAGTCCGAGTAAATAAAGAAGAGGATTCACTATTCATTATGTTTGATTAAGCGGTTACTATTAGAAGTAACATCATTTTAAATAAACAATGCTAACCTGATAGATGAAATGAAAAAATTTATTCAAACCATTATCTTCTTGACGCTTTCAATACCAACTTTTTCTCAAAATATTTGGGAAAACGAAGAGGTATATGAAAGGAATAAATTAGATGCACGAGTACCTTCTTACTCTTACACTTCAGAGGAGGATGCCAAAACCTTGGATAGAAGCAAGAGTAAATTGAAAATGTTAAACGGCACCTGGAAATTTAAGTATGTGGATGATGATAAAAAACGACCTTTAGAATTTTATAAAAAAGATTTTAAAAGCAGTAATTTTAAAGATATTGAAGTGCCTTCTAATTGGGAACTAAAGGGATATGGACAACCTATTTATACGAATATAGTGTATCCTTTTACCCCTCATATTTTGGAAGGTAAATTACCCAATTACGATTGGAGAGGTCCAAGACCTCCAATGCCTCCTTTTATTTATAGAGATAATCCTGTTGGATCCTATTTCAGAGATTTTGAAGTTCCAGCAGATTGGGAAGAGGATGATATTATTTTACATTTTGGAGGAGTAACTTCAGCTTTTTATGTATGGATTAATGGAGAAGAGGTAGGTTACAGTCAGGGAAGTAGATTGGCCGCAGAATTTGATATCACAAAATATCTTGTGAAAGGTAAAAATAGAGTGGCTGTTCAAGTATTTAAATACAGCGATGGCAGTTATCTCGAAGATCAAGATATGTGGCGATTAGCGGGTATTCATAGGGAAGTAATGATCATGGCCCAACCTAAAATATCAATAACAGATTTTAGAGTGAGGACCATTTTAAATGATGATTTAACGGAGGCTACGCTAAAAGTTGAACCCGAAATGTGGAAAGCATCGGAACATATTCAATTGGAGGATTACACCATAAAAGGTAAATTATTTGATGATAACGGAAAAGAGTTAGTCGAAACACTATCTGATGTTTCTGCGGATGATGTAGTGAATGTTCGTTGGCCTCAAAGAGATCTTCCAGTTATACCTGGTTTAAAAGCGACTTTAACGAATCCAAAGTTATGGTCTGCAGAACATCCGAATCTTTATACTTTAGTCATTTCCCTTTACGATAAGAAAGGTGAATTATTAGAGGCAAGAAGCGAAAAAGTAGGTTTTATAAAAGTAGCCTTCGATAACAATCAAGCACTATTAATTAATAATATTCCTACAAAAATATTAGGTGTTAACCGACATGATCATCACCCTGTAAGAGGAAAAGCGGTTACAAGAGAGGACATGGAAGAAGAAGTGAAAATAATGAAACGTTTCAACATCAATGCAGTGAGAACGTCTCACTATCCGAACGATCCTTATTTCTTGGAACTGTGTAATAAATATGGTTTGTATGTCATGTCTGAAGCCAACATAGAAACACATCATTTAGGAGGATATATTCCAAATAAAACGTCTTGGATTGCGCCATTAATGAGTAGAGTCTACCGTATGGTGGAAAGAGATAAGAACAATCCAAGTATTATCTCTTGGTCGCTTGGTAATGAGGCGGGAACTGGTCCTGCTTTCGCAGCAGCGGCCGCCTGGATTAAAGATTTTGATTCTTCAAGATTTATCCACTACGAAGGTGCACAAGGGGACCCGACACATCCACAATATCAAGAGGGCTTTGATATTGGGCAATCTCCAGCAATGGCGAATCCAACCGACCCTCCATACGTAGATGTGGTGAGTAGAATGTACCCTAATTTGTCGCAAGTAGTGAACATGTCGAAAAGCGAATATATTAAAAGACCAATTGTAATGTGTGAATATATGCATGCCATGGGCAACTCTATGGGCGGTCTTGGAGAGTATTGGGATTACATCAGAAAAACACCCAATACCATAGGAGGATTTATCTGGGATTTTAGAGACCAAGGGTTAGTCACTAAAAATGATAAAGGAGAATCCTATTATGCCTATGGAGGGGACTTTGGTGATGTTCCTAACAATCAAAATTTCTGTATGAATGGTGTTTTCGCATCAGATCTTACGCCTCATCCTCATGCTTACGAAATGAAACATGTTTTTCAACCATTCGAAATCCAATGGGAGGATAAAGAAAATGGAGTGGTGAAAATTAAAAATAGATTCCATGATTCTTCATTTAGTGACTATCAATTCGTAGTAGAGCTTTTAGAAAATGGAGTAGCGATACAGACTACTGAATTAGATAAAATTGATGTAATGGCAGGGGAGGAATCGACCTACACACTTCCCATCAAAAAGAAACTCATCAAATCCGATACAGAGTATCTAATCAACATCAAATTATTAGAGAAAAAAGATAGATTATGGTGTAAGGCCGGGAGTGAAGTAGGGAGCACTCAACTTGTCTATCAAAGCCAACATCAATCAATTGTTGTAAAGAACAAAAGAGCTTCAAAAGGTCAATTTAAAGTTGAAGAAAAAGAGGATCAGCTAATCGTTAAGAGTGAAAATACGCATGTTGTTTTCTCTAAGAAAACTGGAGAATTGACATCTTATCAAATCAAAAATGAAGAATTTTTAAAGCAACCTGTTAAGGTGAACTTTTGGCGACCATTAACGGATAATGACATGAGAGGATCATCTGCATACTCTATGCGTCAATCAACTAAATTCTGGAAAGATATAGATCAGAAATGGTTCACAAACATCACTTCAAACCCATTGAAAGGAGGCGAAGTGGAGGTCAATGTGCATCATAAAATGGAAGATAAAGTGGACCTTCAGCTCACCTATATCATATCAAACGAAGGGGTGAAAATTGATATGCATCTGAATGCTGAGAACGACTTACCCGATCTTATTAATTTTGGTTTGACTATGGGTATCAATAAAAGCTTCAATCAGACGGCCTTTTATGGAAATGGTCCTTATGGAAATTATATCGATAGAAACAGAAGTGGTCAAAAGCGTTTGTATCAACTTAAAACAGACGATTTGTATTATGCCTATGTGAAGCCTCAAGAAAATGGAAATAGAACAAATACAGATTGGGTGAAATTTTCGAATAACAGTTCATCCGAATTATTTGTACAAGGTGAACCAACACTAGAGTTTTCTATTTGGCCTTATTCGGCTTCAAAAATTAGAAAGGCATCGCATCAGTACAAACTGATTGAGGATGATTTTTATACTTTAAATATCGGTTTAAGACAAGCCGCCCTTGGTGGAACGTTAACTCACATACAAAAACAGTTTTTGATGAAATCTGGTGAGTATCGTTTTAGTTGTATTATTGGGGGTAAGATAGATACTAAGCAAGTGAATTAGTAAATAAAAAAATCCCACAAGATGATAAGTCTTGTGGGATTTTTTTTATTTCTGATTAATATCAAATAGGAATTAAGAAACCAACTCAGTAACACAACTTACTTCTTTTCCATCAAAAGCAACACCTACCAACATAAGATCTGTTTTGTTGTTTTCCTTTAGTGTAGTGATGTACTTTGAAGAATGAATTTGTTGCATAGCTTCTTGAGCCAATTCATTTAAAGGAGGAGAACTTCTCTTCAGCTTTTTAAATTCTAAAACCCAACCTCTTGGGTCGTTGTTATCTTTTGGATAGATCATTAAATCGGCTCTACCAAGTCCGGTTTCAGGGTTCGACTTAACTATAAATCTAGTAGACAAGTGTGCCATTAAACCTAAAATAAAAGCGTGGTAGACTTTCTCAGGTAGAGAGCCTCTATGTTGTACATCATGGAAGCTAAAAGAAGTAAGCATATATTCGGTTAATGCATATTCGAATTCTTTAGCATCTTGTTCTAATAAGGCAGTTAGAATAGTACTTTCACTAACCTCAGTAGATTTAGACAGCAATCGTTCGAGCATCTTTTCATACACTATCATCACCTCCTCATTTGGAATTTTTAAACCGTAATAAGTTTTTCTTCCATCATTTTTTGAGTATGAAGTTGTCAAATATCCATTAAAAAGCAGTAATCCTAAAACTGTCTCTTCCTTACCATTGTCCAAGTCTTGAAAGATGGTTGTTTCATCAATCTCACATTCCATCACTTGTCCATCGATAAAACCTGTCAATTTTTTTTCTAGATCAGCATTAGCATTAGTGAGAAGTACTTCAATCAATTCGTTGGCTGAAGTATTTACCCAATAGGGTTTAAAACCCTCGTCATGTTTATCTGCAAAGTTTAAAATCGACCAAGGGTTATACATTCCCGTATGTTGTCCAATTTTATAACCGTTATACCATTTTTTTATCTCATCAAATGCGGTGCTGATATTTACCTCTTGCAGAAGTTTTTTAACTTCACCCTCGGTTAGACCAAATTTATCTGCACTTTGGTTTTCCAAAACAGTACTGACCACAAGATTATTCAATCCAGAAAAGATACTTTCTTTAGCCACTCTTAGAATACCAGTAATTACACCTTTATAAAGGTAGTCGTTATCTTTAAAACCTCCAGAAAGGAAACCTCTCATAAAAGAGATCATGTCTTGATAATAACCAGCTTCCCATGATTTGATAATACAAGAATCGTATTCGTCGATTAAGATGACTACTTTTTGATTGTATACACTGTGAAGAATCCTAGAAAATTTAGCTAAAAAGTCGGATAAATGAGTAGCATTTAAATCATCTTGTTTTAATTGTTCCAGAAATGTTAAGTCATCATTATCAAGGTGTGAGGAGTTTATAATATCTTTGTACATTTTGATAAACTCCCTTAAAACATTCGAAATTTTATTAATTGCTGCCTCAAATGTATTCTCTTTGATATCTTTTAATGAAAGATAAATCACAGGATATTTCCCCTGATGTTCCCAAGCTTCCGTTTGTCTTATTTTTAGCTGATCAAAAAGCGATTTATTTTCTTCAGCCTTTTTAATATCAAAGAATGCATGAAGCATAGACATATTTAATGTCTTGCCAAATCGTCTTGGACGTGGAATGAGTATAGACGAAGCACTACCCTCAATAATATCTTCAATAAATAAAGATTTATCGACGAAATAGTAATTATCTTGTATTACTCTTTTAAAATCTGATATACCAATCGGAAATTTTCTCATGCAATTTTATTCTTTTCGTAAAGATAAGAAAATATACATTTCAATCCCTCACCGTGCTATGGACAAAAAAAATGAGGGATTCTTAAACCCCTCACTCAGAAAAATTATCTATTGCTATATACTACTATCCTTTAACGATGGACTTTCGATCAACTCAAAATGATCCACACGTACCTCATGTTTTTTCCACTTATTCGTGAAGTACACCAATGTTTTATTGGCATTGCTTCCTGTTGTAAACAAGATCGACTGTCTGTACCAATCGTTCTTAAAGTACTTGATTATTGGTTGCTGACCTGCACCGTAATTCTTTACACCCAACCAACCGTTCTCATAGATCGTTTTTCCATCAGAATTTGGAAGACGAGCATAGGCTGATAGAATGTAGGTCGTATTCGGTTTCAATTTTATAGTCTTAGAAATTGTCGCTTCGCTGTTTGGAGATAATTTGATGTGATTTTGTCCATCAAAGCTCCCTTTCTTCGTCATCAACTTCACTTTTCCTGTTGTTTCCCAATCGCCAATACCTTCTTCGAAACTAGCATTTGATAAAAGGTTTTCAGGTTGTTTGTATGCCTTAGTGACTACATCACCTTTCTTTTGCCAAATTCGAACATAATCGATATTGAATTTTAAACCGCCAGCAGGGATATCTTCTTTCTTAGGGTTCACTTTCCAAGGGAACACCTCATTGTCTACCCATACTTTTTGTTCATTGTTCATCACCCACTTATCACCCAATTCTTCTTTAGTAATGTAGCGGACTAAATGACCGTCGATAAAGATTTTCATAAAGTCTTCGTTCCATTCGCAACCATATACATGGTAATCCTCCGATAAACGGAAAGGCAATTGTACTTTATTGTCCCAGCTTGTTTTACCAAATAAGGGATCTTTCGGATTTCTGCTCCAATCGTGGAATGAAGTATGATAAACTTTCTCATGATGCTTGTCTTTTGGGTACTTCCCAAAGATCTCAAAAACATCTAACTCACCACCTTTTCCAGTAAACCAAAAAGCACTTGATAACGGACCATCAGCAGCTTTACACCTGATCTCCATATAGCCTTCTTTGAACTTACTTTTCGAGATGATCGCACCTGTCGTGATGTTCTCAAATTTATATCCTTTATGTTTCCCTTTAAGGAAGTTAAAGCCAGGTTCCCAGCGAGTCGTAATCACCAATTCGTTATTTTCTACGCTCACCGCATGCGGCACAAACTGAGAAGGGGCTCTTCCTTTAAAGTTGTTCTCGTAATTGTCATTTTCACCCTGAACAATCCACTTGTCTTTGTCGAGTGCGTTGCCTTTAAACTCATCACTCACAGATTCATTCAAGACCCATCCTTCTTTATTATTAGGATCGGTAAAAGGGTTTTGGGCATGCAACGTCATCGACGATAAAGTCACCCCACCAATAAGTAATAATTGCTTTATTCTATTCATTTCAATTGATATTTATGATTATCAAAAGCGAAGAACTACAATAATTAAAATAGGGGTGTTTTTCTAAGTAAATAAAAAGAAAGTGTCGGTCAGTTCAATTTTGATTTCTATCTTATGTAGAGGGTAAGTGGTACTTAATGAGGTAGTTAAGGGGTTTTGTTGAAGTAGAAATGTTTATCAAATGTTTCTTTTGATGCGGAATAAGTATTGACTAATAAAAACATCATTTTCACTAATAACAACCTGCTTCGGGGAGAATCAAAATACCTTTGGATCATTAAAAGCGTAATTTTCACATTATAAAAAGAAATGAAATGAAACAATGAATTAACAGGGAATACCTATCTGTAGGTTCTTGATGATACATGACTATTACAGAGACTATTAAGCAGACCGATCTCTCAAGAATCAAAAATTATTTAATTATTACATAACTAAAACAATATGATGAAAAGTTTTAGACTTTTTCTAGGGACTATTGCCCTTATTTTTTCACATTTTGTAGTAGCACAAGAAAAGCCAAACGTACTAATTATTCATACCGACGAACATAGTTTTAAAACTATCGGGAAGTATAGAGAATTAGACATGGGAAGTGGAAATATATCCAACGAAGATTATTACAACCCATGGGCGGCTACAGAAAATGTTCCAACTCCCAATTTAGATAGAATTGGCGATGAGGGAGCAGTAAGTACAAAGCATTATGCAACCTCTCCAACATGTACACCTTCTAGAGCATCGCTAATGACGGGGCGTTATCCTTTTGTAACGGGTGCGGCACGTAACGACCGACCTATGCATGGTGAACTAAAAACTTTTGCCGATGCCTTTAAAGAAAACGGCTACTCAACAGCTTATGTTGGGAAGTGGCACTTAGAAGGAAAAGACGATCCGGAAACCCAAGTTTGGGGTGCAGGTAGAAACTTTGGTTTCGATAACATTGAATGGAGAATTGAAAAAGAACACTGGACTTGGTACGACGAGGACGGTAACCCTCCTTACAACTGGGGAGAAAGTGGTAAGCCTGGCGATGGCTGGATTTATGCCACTGAATTCTACACCAACAAAGCCATAGAAATTATGGAACAAGATGTAGACAATGGCGATCCATTCTGTTTGATGATCTCGATTCCAGATCCACATACACCAAACCACTCGGCTCCAGAATATCAAGATTGGTGTCGTAATGTAGACTTCCAAGCTCCTTATACGTACGAACAGACGTATGTAACACCAGAGGAAGATGAAGCAGGTATTGTCAAAAGACCACATTGGGCAAACGATAGAAACAATAACGACGTATGGCATGGTTCGCAACGTTATGCAGAATTCGATGAATTCTATATGCAAGAATATTGGGGGATGCTTTCTGCAGTAGACGATAACGTTGGTAGAATGTTAGACTTCTTGGAAGAGAAAGGTCAGCTAGACAACACAATTATTGTGTACTCGTCCGATCACGGTGATATGTTATTCGAGATGAGTAGAATCAACAAAGGTCTTCCGTACGATGGATCAGCAAAATTACCTTTCTTGATCCGTTACCCTAAGAAAATCGATGCAGGTAAAATCGTTACTACTCCTCATACAAATGCGGATGTTGGGCAGACTTTATTGGCATTGGCAGATTTACCTTCGATGGATGATATCGATGGTCAAGATAAATCGGAATTATTTACCAGAGACCAACAAATGGTTACCGACGAAGATACGGTATTGATCGTACAAGACGGAAACTGGTGGATGTGTGTAGCCACAGAACGCTACAAGCTAGTATTGAACAACAAAGAAGAACCTTACCTTATCGATATGGTAGAGGATCCTCTAGAATTAGATAACCAATTGGCGGATAAAGATGCGGCAAATTATGATGAGTATTATCAAATCGCTTTAAAGCTGGAAGATAATATGAAACGTCAGGTAGTAGAAAAAGGCGAATTGTATGGCGCTGGTTTCAAGTTCTTGATGTGGATGACAGAAGGTCCGGAAATTCCACCACTTCCATCTGTTCCAGAATCAGAATTACCACTTGATGCAACATTATTTGGTTTCGAAGGTCCTGCCATCGTAGACGGTACAGCAAAACGTTGGACGTTGAATGCCGATTATCATGAGATTGTAGACACAAAAGCGTATTCGGGAGATCATAGTTTGAAATTCTCTTACAACTCTCCACTTGTAGACAATGCATCTTTACACGCTCCAGGTGGTGTGGTAAGATTGGCCGATGGATATTACACATTCAAAGCAAAAATGTTTGTGGAGCCGGGTAGTGGTTTGAATC
Organism: Flammeovirga sp. MY04; assembly: GCF_001682195.2. Classification (NCBI taxonomy): domain Bacteria; kingdom Pseudomonadati; phylum Bacteroidota; class Cytophagia; order Cytophagales; family Flammeovirgaceae; genus Flammeovirga; species Flammeovirga sp. MY04. The sequence goes on along the minus strand of NZ_CP003561.2, from coordinate 1,421,647 downwards.
GTTTCCGTTTGAATTTCAAAAACCCAAGTAAGAGTTTGGATCCATTCGATGTTTCCAATGTAAGAACAGGAGAATGGGTAGAAGTAGCTTTTAATTTTGATATGCTACCAGGGACAACATCAGAAGGTACGTTCTCTTTGGTGATCCAACCGGGAGATACAGACGGCGGCTCTTTTGCCGAAGTGTACTTCGATGATATCGAAATTGAAGAAAGAATTCCACTTCAGTTTACTGGATTAGACCCTGTATTGTACGGCTTCGAAGGCAGTGCATTCATCGATGGCACAGAGAAAAACTGGACCTTAGGAAATGGCGCAGCTTATAGCAGAGAGGAGATGCATACCGGACAAAGAAGTTTAGATTTATCGGATGTTTCGAACATTACATCAAGTGTTACTTTGGCCGCTCACTCTCCAGTAAAATCACTTTATATGAACCAAGGTGATTATAAATTGAATGTAAGAGTGAAGGCGAAGGAAAACAATAGAGTCAACACTTTCGATATCATCTTAAAAGACAACATGAGTCAGAGTCTGTATATCATTCATCAATTTGATATCTCAGGAATTACAGAAGCGGATGGATGGGTGACCTTATCGAAAAACTTCACTTTCAATAAAGAGAGCGATCCAAGTAATGGTCAGATCACCATTCGTGTAAGAGAATCTGATTTGAACCCATCGGGTACGGAAGAATACTTCTTTATCGACGATATCGAACTTATTAAATTCGAATCGGATAACGGTGGAGAGGAGACAGAAGTGGCCAAAGATGTTCCAAATGTAGAAGGAGACATCAACTTAGTCAATTCACATTTGCATAGTTTCGAAGGTCCAACATTATTGGATCTAAATGGAGATGGTACTAAAACTCGTGTGGATTGGATCAGTGCTCAAGCATTCTCCATTGTAGAGATGAACGGTGCACCTCATGGTAAACGTGTGATGCGTTTCACTCACGATGCCCCATTAAGTGCAAACCAAAGTACGTATTTGGAGAAATTATCGGCTCCATTGCCAAATGATAAAGACTTAGAGTTCTCGATGAAAGTCTACAAAGAAGAAGGCAGTACGATCAACACCATCCGTTTGATCAACATTTCTACAGCCGTTAACTTCGATATTTCTTCTATTGCAGAAGGCGAGTGGGTAACACTAAAAACAGTTTTCAAAGCAGGTACAATTCGTGAAGACTTGAGAGTAAACCTACAAGTACAAACAGATAATACGGGTGATCATGCCACGCTTTATATCGACGATATTCGCATTATCGATCCAAACGATATCGATGATGGAGGAGAAGAAGAAGGATGTGTTTCTAACCCATCAGCATTCTTAAACTCATGTAACTATGGTTTTGAAGAACAACAAAGCGAGTGGTCGAATACTTCTGGAGTATATACTTTCACAGACGAAAAATCTTGGGGAGGTAACTACAGTATCAAAGCAGTCGTCGGCGAAGTGATTGCAACAGGTAATAAAAACTTATCGCCTAAAACATCTATCCAACAGCCTAAAGTAATCCAAGAGGATTATGTGATTAGCATGAAAGTTTGGATCGACGAAAACTGTACTTTAGACAATATCGCCACGGTGTATAAGTACGATGTGAGCAATGCACAAACAGATTTAATTGCTTTAGATGAGCTACCTAAAAATCAGTGGGTAACGGTTACACAAAATCAGACTTTACCTGCAGGAGACGATATTGTTTTGGAATGGGTTGGACTTCGTTTCAATAAATTCACAGTTGGTACAGGTACGATGTACATCGATGATTTTAAAGTGACACCAATAAGCGAATACGTTCCTGAAGAGGAGAAAACGGTCACATTCACTGTAAAAGATGAAGAAGATCAAGCAATTGATGGAGCGGAAATATCAACTTCGAATTTCGACAACTTAATGACGGACATGTTAGGCGAAGCAGAATTAATGATCTCTGCCGTTTCTAACAAAGTATTTACTGTGATGAAAGACGGTTACAACACCATCACTTCTGCATTTACCGTAGAAAATGATGACGTATCCGTAAATGTGGTCATGAAGGAAAAAACATCTGATTTCATTGTCGAAGTAACAGATTTAGACGGTCAGATTGTACAAGGTGCAACGGTAACTTTAAACGAGTCGCTGACACAGCTTTCCGATGTGAGAGGTTTAACCGTCTTCCAAGGATTTAGCGTGGGTACGGTGATCGATTACAAAGTGTCATTGGCAGATTTTAAAGAAGTAACTGGTCAATATATTACAACTGAGGATCATAAAACAATGATTGTTCAGTTGGAAAAAATGATCTATGCACCTGTATCAGATTTTGAGGTAAATAGAACAACTGGCGAATTACCGTTGGTGGTGAGATTCACAGATTTATCAGAAAATGATCCAACAGAATGGACTTGGGATTTTGGAGATGGCAATACATCAACAGAAAAGAATCCTTTCCATACCTATGAAACGGCTGGAGAATATACAGTGAAATTGACAACGAAAAACGTAACAGGAGAATCGACAGAAACGAAAGAAGCGTATGTAATTGCAGGTAATCCTGTAGTTTCAGACTTCACAACAGACGTTACTTCAGGTACAGTGCCTTTGACGGTTCAATTCACAGATCAATCAACCAATACACCAACATCTTGGGCTTGGGACTTTGGCGACGAGTCGACTTCTAATGAGCAAAATCCGATACATATTTATACAGAAGTAGGAACATATACTGTAAAACTGATGGCTCAAAATGCAGACGGAGGCAACGAAATCGTAAAAGAAGATTTGATAACGGTCAATCAGATTCCAGCTCCTACAGCAGCATTCTCTGTGAATACGGAGGAAGCGATTTTAGGAGATCCGGTTCGCTTCACAGACGAATCGACAGGAACACCAACATCATGGGCATGGGACTTTGGCGATGGTAATATATCAGAAGTTCAAAATCCAACACATACCTATGCCGCATTGGGTGAGTATACGGTAACATTAACGGTACAAAATGCAGGTGGAGAATCTACAGAAACCAAAGAAAACTTTGTGACTGTCATCGAAGAACCACTAGAAGCACCTATCGCCGATTTTGAAGCAGACCCAACAACAGGGAAAGGGGAATTAACCGTTCAGTTTACCGACCTGTCTATTGGTGAGATTGTATCTTGGTTCTGGAATTTTGGTGATGGCAATACATCAGAAGATCAAAATCCGAAGCATACGTATACCGAAGCTGGTCAGTACGATGTAAGCTTAAAAGTAAGCAACGAAGCAGGTGATGACACCAAAGTTATGGAAGACATGATTACGGTAGAAAGTGATGCACCTACAAGTGCAGAATTGGATAGATTGAACATCAAGATCTTCCCTAATCCAGCACAACATGAAGTAAATGTGGTAGGACCAAACATCGAATCGGTAAGCATCTTCAATAGCCTAGGTCAGTTAGTGAAAACAATTGATCATCAAGGAGATGGTGTGAAGATTGATGTGAACGCACTTCCAAAAGGTATTTATATTTTCAACTTGCAATTAAGCAATGGGAAAGTGATATCCAACAAGGTGCATGTAAAATAATCAAACAGATTAAATAAGGGCTGTATATACCCTAAACCCCAAGAAACCGTGGGCTAGAGATAAACTCAAAGTATTGATAGCTATCTAATTATTTTGAGAAAAATCAATAAGACTTCAGTCTTTTTGATAAAGATTATCCCCAGCCCATGGTTTCAACCATGGGAAATCTAAGGGGAACTCCAATGTCTAATTTGTGGAAGGAATCTTATGGGTATATACAGCCCAATTTTTGAATAAATAGATCTATTAAATAACTTACTAAAATGACAAAAAAACTACCACTACTTATCTTTATCACCTTCTTATTTACAGGCATACACGCCCAATCATTTGAGAAAAACTTTCAGAAAGAGAAGAAAGCACTGTCTACACTCATTCAAAAAGCAAAGAAAAAAGGCATTGATGTTTACAAGGAGCAAACTACCTTAAGAACAGCCGAAATATGTTATCGATTTGCCGATTGGGATCGAAAGAACATTAAAAAAAATACGGAGTTATTTAAGAAGGTAAAAACCTACAGAGATTCTGCAGATCAGGTGGCTATTGATCTGCCTATGCGAGAAGAAAAAGAGATTTTGAGAATGCTCGAAGAAGCCCAATTGTCCTTGCAAAAAGCATTAAAAGGAGAGATTAAAAAGCAAAAGTCGGTAGCCATTGATTGGTCCAATTTAGAAATAAAAGAGAACGATATTTTATATAAAAACCAACCTGTATTCTTAGCCGATTATTCTTGGAAACCTTCCGATAAATTTACTACTGAGTATCACGGACAGTTAGATGGATTGTTTATGTCGACGGCTTACATCACTGACTCGAAGGGAGATTTGAAACCTAAATTGCTTAGTGAAATTGAGAATAAGCCAAGTAAAACAGCAGGCTTTGTTTTTATCAATCATAAAAATCCACCAAAGTGGTTTACGAAGCAATATCCGGAGACATCAATTGGTAAAAGAAGATATTTTGATTACGACATCGATCACCCAGAAACAAAGAAATTATTGGACTTACTTTTTAAGAATACAGTCCCACAGATTCAAGGAAAAAAGTACAGTCAGTTAGGCTATATGTTGGTGAACGAACCACATTGGCATACAAAAAAAGGAGAGTGGGATACGGGAGCAGTTTCAACGTTTACGCATCAGAAATTTAAGGAATATCTCAAGGAGAAGCATCAGCATATAGATCAGTTAAATTTAGTTTGGGGAAGCAATTTCACTTCTTTTGATGAGGTGACGATTGAAGTTCCCATCGATGAGAAATTACTCGGAACAGCACAGTGGTACGATTGGTGTCGATTTAATCAAATTAGAGGAAATGAGTGGTTTAAGTTCTTAAATGATGAAATCACACAATATGATCCAACCGCCAAAACACATATAAAAGTAATGCCTCATCTGTTTACCAATAATGGTAGAACACACGGAATCGATTTAGAATATATGACTCGTCTGACTTCAATTATTGGAAATGATGCAGGCGCGACTTATAGTGATATGTGGAATAAAAAAGCCGAGCCTTGGAAAGCACGTTACTATTTTGATTTCCGACAATTGTGCATGAGCTACGATTTTATGAAATCCGTTTCCCCAGAGAAAGTGATGTTCAATTCGGAATGCCATTTTATTTCGACGATCCGATTTAGAGATTTGTACTTAAAACCTGAGTATGCTAGAGCCACCTATTGGTTGGCGACCACTTTAGGAATGAATGCCGTACAAACTTGGTTTTGGCCTAGAGGATTGGATGGATCGTTACGAAAAGAAGCAAAAGGATATGCTGCATCTATCACTCAGATGCCTTCAGTACTTAACGAAATTACATTGACTTTTGCCGATTTAAATGCCAACGGAGCATCCATAGCAGCCCTTCAGAAACAAAGAAAACCCATCAGAGTTTTTCAGTCGGAAACTTCGGCTATTAACGTTAAATCGTATATGGATGACGTGTTTGCGACTTACGAAAGTGTATTGTTCGATGGCTTCCCCATTGGTTTTGTCACCAAAGGAATTTTAGAAGAGCAAAATCATAATCAATGGGATGTTATTCTTATTCGAAAAACTCCGAATGTAACGAAAGCAGAAAGAGATGCATTGCAAAGTTACATCGATATAGGTGGAAAAATTGTAATGGATAAAGAAAGTATTCTGACGGATGAATATGGTCGAAAACTCTCTCCTCTAAAAGGATCTTCGATTGTTTTTGTAGATGATTTGAAGGAGTTAAGGGAGAACGCTTTAGCAAGTGTTGCTATCAAAAAGCCATTTGATGTACAAGAACAAAGCGAATTGTCCAACCAAAGTTGTATTTGGAGATATCATCAAGTAGCGGAAGATCAAGGGATAGTTTCTATTGTTAATGTGGGTCACTCTGAGAAAGAAATCAATATCAAATCTTCAAAGAAAATGGTGATCAAAAACATCATTGATGGAACTTCATCTAAAGCTAACTTTGTGATGCAACCTTTGGAGGTGAGGTATGTACAAGTAAGCTTAAAGTAACTTTTATCGGCAGGTGATTTTTTAAATTGCATCAATCAATTCATTCCTAGAGTTTTATAAAATTCAATTTACTGATTTTGTATACCTGCGTTTGAACGTATAGTAACATAGGTAAAAATGAAAATCAGTCACATTTCATTTTCTGAGAGTCACGTTGCCCCGTACAGTTTGCTCTAATTTTACAATATGCATTTAGGGTGCATTCACGCAACAAACAATTTGATACAACTTAAAGAAATTGAAATGAAGAAAAAGATTATCATTTTGCCAATTTTATACTGTTTATTGAGCCTAGTGGGTCTTGCACAAAACAAGAACTTACAAAGCTTTAATGATGATTGGTATTTCACATTATCTGATCAACCTGAATACGCGTTAACTACTTACTCTCCCAAAGAATGGAGAAAATTAGATCTACCACATGACTGGTCGATTGAGCTGGATTTTTCTGAAGATTTGGAAGGATGTACAGCATTTTCTCCAGGAGGGATAGGTTGGTATTCTAAAATTTTTGATACACCTATCGAAGATCATCAAAAGTGTTACATCATTTTTGATGGGGTGTACAACAATGCCGACTTCTGGATTAATGGAATGAAGATCGGAAATCACCCTTATGGATACGCACCTATCTACTACGATTTATCACACCTTTTATCACCGAAGGGACAAGAAAATAGATTTTCTGTTCGAGTAGATCATAGCCGATATGCCGACTCAAGATGGTATACAGGTTCAGGTATTTATAGAAATGTTGAGATTTTAGTGGTCGACAAAATGCATATTCCGGTTTGGGGCATTTTTGCAACGACACCAAAAGTAGGGAAAGAAAGTGCGACAGTTCAGCTTCAAATCGATATCAAAAATGATTATGATGAGTCGTCTTCTGCCGAAGTGATTACAGAGATTTTGAATGTAAAGAATGAGGTAGTCAAAACAACATCCTCTAAGCTTGAATTATCAGCGAAAGCGAAAGGACAAATTGTTCAGTCTTTAGAAGTGAAAAATCCTGCACTTTGGGATGTGGATGATCCGAACTTGTACAAAGCGAAAACTATTGTAAAAAGAGGAGATGAAGTTTTAGAGGAAAGATTTACCACATTTGGCTTCAGAACCACGGTATTTGATAAAGACAAAGGCTTTTTCTTGAACGGTAAAAACATTAAAATTAAAGGTGTTTGTCTTCACCACGATGCAGGTCTTGTGGGTACAGCAGTACCAAAAGATGTGTGGAGAAGAAGATTACAAAAATTGAAAGATGGCGGATGTAACGCAATTCGTTCGGCACATAATCCAGCATCAGACGAATTCTTAGACCTTTGTGATGAGATGGGATTCTTGGTACAAAACGAGTTTTATGATGAGTGGGATTTACCAAAAGACAAGCGTTTCAATATGCACGATAAGGATGTAGATTATATTACGAGAGGTCACTCTGAACATTTCCAAGTTTGGGCTGAAACGGATTTGAAAAACGTGATGAGAGCGAGTAGAAATCACCCAAGTATTTTCCAATGGTCAATTGGTAATGAAATTGAGTGGACGTACCCTGGTAACCGAGGGGCAACAGGTATCTTTAAGGAAACGAACAAGGACGATAAAATGGACTGGACGTTGTGGAGAACAGAAATTCCTCCTCACACTCCAGAAGAAGTAAGAGCGTTTTGGGCGAATTTCCCAGAACAAACATTCAATATTGGAGAGACAGCTAAGATGCTTGCCGATTGGACAAAAGAGATGGATACCACACGTTACATAACAGCGAACTGTATTTTACCTACATCAAGTTTCGAAACGGGTTATACAGATGTATTGGATGTGGTTGGTTTTAGTTACAAGCCACACAAATACGATTACTTTAAAGAAACGTACCCTAACAAAGCCATGATGGGTACGGAAAATGTGCCTCGTTACTACGAATGGAAAGCGGTAAAGGAAAGAGATTTTATTCCAGGTTTATTCTTGTGGACAGGTGTAGATTATATGGGCGAACGTCGTCAACATCAATGGCCACTAAAAGTAACTAACGAAGGTCCATTGGATTTAGCAGGTTTCGAAAGAGGTTCTTATTATATGTTTAAGGCACTTTGGAGAGACGATATTCCAGTGATCACTATGTATTCTCAAACAGCCAAAAAATCGATTTATAAAGTAGATGAAAATGGTAAAGTAGTAGAGAAGAAAAAAGGCTATTGGGAGTTGGCGCCAAGAGTATGGCAAGATGTAAATCCTCACTGGAATTATGAAGAAGGAGACGAAACAATTGTAGAAGTATATTCTAACTGTGAGGAAGTAGAGTTGTTCCAAAATGGGAAATCGTTAGGCAAGCAATACTTAAAAGATCAAGAAGATTATACGTACAAGTGGGCAGTAAAATACAAAAAAGGAAAGATTGTCGCGAAAGGTAAGAAAGACGGTAAATCTACATCCACTGTCTTAGAAACAGCTGGAGAGGCGTATGCTATCAAGATTACTCCGGACAGATCTTCGATGTTGGCCAATAATACAGATGTGGTACATTTTGTAGCTCAGTTGGTCGATAAAAAGGGAAAACCTGTAAAATATTCGGAAGATGAGGTTATCTTTGAGTTAGAAGGTAAACACCGATTCTTAGGTACTGACTGTGGCGATTCTAGAATGATTACGAACTTCAAAAATCAGTCGGTAGCTACAGTAAACGGTAAGTGTTTAATGGTAGCACAATCCACTAAAAAGCCTACGGAGTTAAAAGTAACGGCCCGAACTAAAGATGGAAAATTAATTTCCAATCAGGTAATTATCAATATCAATCAAAAGAATACGATCGAACAATAAGAAATGAAATCAACAATCAAAAATATATTTACAGTGGGTGCCTCTCTAATGGCACTCACCACCACTTCACTATTCGCTCAAAATCCAGTTTCCGATCCTGATAATAAAGAAAAATGGATCTTCAACGAAACATTAAGTGATGAGTTTGATGGTAATACTTTGGATAAATCGAAATGGTGGATCTTGGGAGAGAATGGCGATTATAGATCTAAGTGGAAAGGTCGTGCACCAGGACAATTCGTTGCCGAGAACGTTCACGTTAGAGAAGGTGAATTAGTTATTCAAAGTAAGTGGGATCCCGATTTCGAATTCATCAAAGAGAAAAACAATGGGGTGTTCTACGGAGGGACGAAAGATAAATTCGATAAAAGTCATCCTATCACTCAAGCTTGTATAATGAGTGAGTCATTTTTTCAGTATGGATACATGGAGATTCGTTGTAAAGTAGCCGATTCCCCAGTAACTTCTGCTTTCTGGACGACAGGGTATAAATCAGAAATCGATATGATCGAAAACTTTGGTAAACTACCCATCGGAAATCCAGAAAATAAGCCAGAAGCATTGGAACGTAAATACAGAACGAATGTGATCAATTGGGAAGCCAAAAAAGATCCTGAGTTCAAAACGTACAAAGCTGAAGATGTAATGGAATATCGTTTGGCAGAAGATTACCATGTGTATGGTTTTGAGTGGGACAAAGACTACATGAAAACGTTTATTGATGGAAAGTTAGTTCGACATGTCACGCGAGCAGAATTAGAAGAGAAAAACCAATGGATGCATCAGTTTCCTCAAGAATTATGGATCAATTCGGAAGTATTCTCTTGGTACGGTTTACCAACCAAAGAAGACTTGGCTGAACCAGCGGAGTTTTATGTAGATTATGTTAGAATCTGGCAAAAAGAAATTACGGGTCCACATTTTGATGCATTGGGTTTTGAAGGTCCCTTCTTTTTTCAAGGAAGAAGCGTAAATTGGTGGTGTCCAGGAAAAGAACCTTGGAGATTATCAGACGATAAGGCTTCTGACGGAACGTTTGCCTTACGCTTTAAAATGGATAAGAAAATCAAAAACAAATCGTCGATTTTCTCACCATTTGGATCACTTGATTTACCGAAAGGAGAAAATGAGTTGACCTTTAAAATTTGGATAGACAAGAAGACGGACATCAAAAAATTAACCTTTGTCTTGCAGAACCCTTTCAAACCTGTGAATGTTAACTTAAGTAACGTGAAGAAAGGAAAGTGGGTAGAAGTAACAGTTCCTTTCAAAAGAAAAGCGGCATCTGATTTAGCCTTAAAGGGAGGAGATAGAATTCAGATTTCTGTGAGTGCTGATGACATCAAAGGGGAGCAAGCGTTATTCTACATAGATGAAATTTCATTTAAGCAGAATAATAACATTAAAGAGGCGAGATAGTGCTTAAAATAACCTTTAGATGATGTTTTGACACGTAAACCATCTTTCTTTTGACGGAAAACGACATCACTTCTAAAGGTTATTTCTAGATTGCAGTATCAATTTTTAGAATAAGTATTGATAAGAAATGAAAAAATTAACCAACAGCTTAATGGCAATTTTAGTGCTCTTCTTCTTTGGGAATATTGCACATGCCGACGACAAAGACAAATCACCTAGACCAAACATTATCATGATTGTTTTGGACGATCTAGGGTATGCAGATATGGGTTTTATGCCTAATTCAGCAAAAGATATTTATACGCCTAATTTAGATAAACTAGCAAGTGAAGGAACTGTATTTACATCTGCTTATGTAACGCATCCTTATTGTGGTCCGTCGAGAGCAGGTTTACTTACAGGTAGAATGCCTCACGTATTCGGAGCTCAATTTAACTTAGCCGCTTTTTCTGGTTTTGGTGTAGCAAAAGGAGAAACATTTATGTCTGATGTGATGCAACAGGCAGGTTACCATACAGGTATTGTTGGAAAGTGGCACCTTGGAGAAGAAGGAGAATTCCATCCCAACGAAAGAGGATTCGATTATTTCTACGGATTCTTAGGTGGAGGTCACGAATACTATTCAAATTCTTGGTTACCTGCAGCCACTTACGATCCTTCTCAATATAAAATTGGTCAGTACGCAAAAGATTACCATCGTCCGATGATGAAAAACGATACATTCTTGGAAACAGAAAAAGGATTGTTCCTTACGGATGTACTAACTGATGCAACTTTAGATTTCCTTGATGAATCTGCAAAAGACGATGAGCCATTCTTCTTGTATTTATCTTACAACGCTCCGCATACTCCACTTCAAGCCAAAGAAAGTGATATCGAAGACATGCAAAAGCATCTAGGAAAAAATGCTGCCGAAAAGGGAAGCAAGCGTTTGACTTATACCGCCATGGTATACAATGTCGATTATAACGTAAAGCGTATAGTTGATAGGTTAGAGGCTAATGGAGAACTAGAAAATACCATGATCGTTTTCATTAGTGATAACGGTGGTAAAACGACAGCAGGAGCCGATAATACTCCATTACAAGGTAAAAAAGGTGATGCTTACGAAGGCGGTTTTAGAGTGCCAATGTTTGTATATTACCCAAATTCTAAATTAGAAAAAGGAGGAACGTATACACACAATATTTCTACTTTAGACTTCTTCCCAACATTTGCTGGTTTAGCAGGAGCAAGTATCCCTAAAAGCAAAATTCTTGATGGAAAGGATGTTTGGACAAACATTATCGAAAAGACAGATCCAAGAAAAGACGAAAGCATCTATGTTATGCGTCATTTTAATGCCAATAACAGAACTGGTGTTGTTAGAAACAACTTCAAATTATATACAGACGGTACCGGAGAATGGCAATTATTTGATCTGACAAAAGACATTGGGGAAACAAAAGATATCTCTGCGAAAAACAAAAAACTGGTGAGTATTATGAAGAAGGATGTGAACGAATGGTCGTACACTTGGGAGGAAAAACGCCCAGAATTCTTCGATGCACCACACTATAACTTCGAAATGAAGTGGGATAAATTCAACATGCCAAATCTGGAAAGAACTTTTGGCGATATCCACAAAAAAAGTAAATAGTTAATAGCATACCATATAAGAGGCTGTTTCAACATTCTTGATCAATTATGATGGGTGAAAACCGATGATGAATAATCTTGATATGTTTTGAGGTGGCCTCTTTTTTTTGGCAATCAATTGATAAACAACTCCATGAATCAGCATGGACTAAGAACACTGACGAATGAAAAGAATTATACTTACCACCACTTTATCACTAATATCATTTTATATTTTTGGACAAGTCAACCCTCTATCAGATCCCAATAACGAAGGTGGTTGGATCTTAAATAAATGGGCAAGCGACGAGTTTAATGGAGACGATCTTAATCGCGGGAAATGGTGGATCCTCGGAGAAAATGATGAATATCGAGCAAAATGGAAGGGCAGGGCTCCTGGTCAGTTTGCCGGACATAATGTGAGAGTCGAAAACGGAGAACTCATCCTAACTTCCAACTGGGAACCCGATTTTGATTATGCTTTAGAAACCAATAATGGATGTTATTATGGTGGAACAACTTCTGGTCCTGACGGCAGCAAACCTATCACTCAAGCAAGTGTAATGAGTGAAACATTTTTTCGATATGGTTACATGGAAATTAGGTGTAAAGCAGCTGATGGTCCTGTAACCTCGGCATTTTGGACCACAGGTTACCACGGAGAAATTGATATGACCGAAAACTACGGTCGTCGACCAATAGGAAATCCACAAAATCAGCCAGAAACCTTAGAAAGAAAATACAGAACCAACCTAATCAGTTGGGATCCCGATAAAGCAGACGATCACGAAAACTGGAAAGTAGAAGACGATATGGGTGTTCGTATGGCTGAGGATTATTATGTGTTTGGTTTCGAGTGGGATAAGGAATATATGAAGACCTATTTTAATGGTCAACTTCTCAGATCAGTAACAAAAGAGGAATTAGAAAAGAACGATCAATGGCGTTACGATTATCCTCATGAGTTGTGGTTATCTTCGGAAGTATTCTGGTGGTACGGACTACCTAGTGAAGCAGATTTTACACAACCTCTAGAATACAAAGTAGACTATATCAGAGTGTGGCAAAAGGAGGAAACACAATCTTTCTTTAACGCAAAAGGCTTTGAGGGACCATTTTATTTTCAAGGAAGAAGTGTGCAGTGGTGGAATAGCCCCAATCACCCTTGGAGAATAAGAAACGAAAAAGTAGCAGAGGGAGAATTTAGTTTACGTTTCCAAAAAGAGGGAGATTTCTCAGGAAACTATTCAATTTTCTCACCTTATGGATCTATGAATTTACCTTCTGGGGAAAATGAAGTAAGCTTCCAAATTTGGATCGATCAAGAGACAGAAGTGGATTTTATTGAAGTGATTTTATCCAATCCAAGAACAACTGTAAAAGTCGATATCAAAGATCTGCCAAAAGAAGAATGGGTGACTGTCTCTCAGATTTTTACACGAAATGGAAGTTCAAATCAAAGTCTCGAAGATGGCGATAGATTACAGTTAATGCTAAGATCTCGTGACATCCAAAGTACAAAAGCTTTATTCTATATCGATGATATTCAGTTTAAAAACGATCTAGATGAGGGTGCTCCAGAATATCCTTATCCAGATGATGAATATCCAGAAGAACCTGATGGCGGATTGCCTCCAACAAGTATCACGCCTCCTTCGGAATCATCTCTGAATTTATATCCAAATCCAGCTTCAGATCAGTTGACTATTAAAAGTTTAGATAATGGATGGATTGAAGTTTACTCGTCTCAAGGCGAGTTGATGATCACTTTAGAGAAAAAGGAAACACAAACAACATTCTCTTTAAATCAGCTTCCATCAGGAATGTACATTTTGATGTTGAAGACCTCTAAAGGAGATATTGAGAGAATGAAATTCATAAAGAAATAGATCAAATAATAACTACCAATATCTGATAATTAATCGAAAAGGCTGCTCTTGTGGAGTGGCCTTTTTTTGTGTATCGAGGGGTTTTAACCCCTCGAACTATGTAAGCCAAACTCCATCAACTCGTCTGCTCCAAACTCTTACTATACTTGCTCGGCGACACCCCATAGTATTCCTTAAACATTCTACTAAAGTGGGTTCTATTTTTAAAGCCAGTTCTCACACAAACATCAGCCACCGGCAATTGTTCTTGTACGAGAAGTTCAGCCGCTTTTTTCAGACGGTAGATCTTAAGTAATTCGTAAGGAGTATAGTTGGTAATTGCTTTTACCTTTTGGAAGAAAGTCGTACGATTTAGGTAAAGTCCTTTAGCGAAAACATTCATATCAATGTCTTCATTTTCGAGGTTCTCTTCAATCAATTCGTAGAATTTCTCGATAAAGATCGCATCTTCTTTATTAGAGTTTTTCTTCTCTACTTCTACAGGGAAATCGATTTGGAAACGTTCTCTCAATTGCTTTCTGTTTTTCAGTAACATTTGAACGGATGCAATTAAGTGTTTCATTTCGAATGGCTTAGAGATGTAGTAATCAGCACCCACTTCCAAACCTTTTACTTTGTCGTCTAAAGAAGACCTTGATGTAAGCAAGATGATTGGAATATGAGAGGTACGGACATCAGATTTTATTTTCTGACACAATTCTAGACCATTCAATTCCGGCATCAAGATATCACTAATAATCAAATCAGGCCACTCTTTTTCGAGCTGATCCAAGCATTCCTTACCATTCACGAAAGTGGTGACATTAAAGTAATCCGATAGAATGCTGTTCACGAAGGTTCTTAATTCCTCATTGTCCTCCACATAGAAAATATTCAAACTCTTCAGACTTTCATCGTACAAATGTGTCGGTAATTCCAGTGCCGAAGGAAGTATTTTCTGCTTTTCATCATCATCTTCTTGAGCGATAAGATCTTGCATCCTCGATTCGTTCATCGCCTCTTTTGCATTTACTTCTACAGGAAGAGCGACTGTAAAGCAAGTGCCTTCACCTTCTGTACTATCTACCTTGATGCTACCGTAGTGCATTTCTACCAATCGTTTCGAAAAGGCCAATCCGATACCAGAACCAATAGAGTAGGTGTTTGAATTTTCATTTTGATAGTATCGATCGAAAACATAAGGTAAGTCCTCTGCTTTCACACCAATACCCGTATCTTCTACCTTGAATTTCAATCCCTCAGCATCATAATGATAACGGATAGAAATTGTGTCTCCTTTTTTAGTAAACTTGAAAGCGTTATTCAATAAGTTATTGAGGATGATTTCTAATTTATTCTCATCAGCTGTAATGAAAAGTTGATTGACTTCTCCCTGTATCAATAGTTTCTTTTTCTGTTTTTCGGCCAATTGCTCAAAGTCTTTTTTGACATTGACGATCAGATCACTAAAATCAAAGTTCTCTTTGTTTAGTTTTAAAATGCTTTGTTCTGCTTTATGGAAATCTTGCACCTGATTGACCAATTGCAACATTTTTTTCGATTGTCTGTTGATCAAGTCCAAATGCGTAAAGGCATCCTGATTGGATTGGAACATTTTCAATAGTACTTGGATAGGCCCAGTAATTAAAGTAATCGGTGTTCTGAATTCATGAGAGATATTCATAAACATCTTTTCCTTTGTTTTATTCAGTTCGTCCACACGATGTCTTTCCACTTGTTCCAGTTCTAATTTGTGTCTCAATTTGGTGTGGTTCAAGACAAAACGACCAACAAAGAATATAATCACAAGGATTATCATCACGTAGATGCTGTAGGCCAACGGTGTTTTCCAATATGGAGGGGAGATGACAATATCTAGGCTTATCGGTTCAGTCCACTTATCTTTTGAATTTGATGCCATCGCTTCCAACGTATAAGATCCCGGAGGTAAACCGTTAAATGATGCATTTTTAAACTTAGAAGATGTTTCTATCCATTCATCATCTTGAGGTAAAAGTCGATATTTTAATTTATAACTCTTTGGATTCGAATAGTGTAATGATAATAACTCAATCGAAAAGATATTCTGATCATAAGCCAAATTGATTTCCTTTTGTTGATACAACGGCTTATCTAAAATGACTTTGCCATTGATACTGTCATTTACATGCACTGTTTTATTGATAATCACTAAATCGCCAAAAGTAAACTCAGGTAGGTTAGAGGAAACCTCTGTTTTTTCAGGATCAAAACCACAAATACCATTACCGCCAGCAAAGAAGATATCTCCATTCTTTTGTTTAAAACCGATGTTTTCGAATGCATACGTATGCATTCCATTTTCTTTGGTGAAATGTTTAAACGTTTTGGTTTTCGGATTGAAACGATTTAAACCACTATCTGTCGTAATCCACAAAGTATGTTCGTCATCTTCCACCACTTTTTTAATGATATTGTTGTCCAAACCATCGCTTTCTGAATAGGTTTTATAAACCACTTTCTGATCACCTAGCTCTGTAAGGATCAGTAAACCAGAACCTTCTGTTCCTAGTGCAATGTTCCCATCTGCTAAATTGATAATATTCGAGATATGATTGCAAGGAAGATATTTCTCTTTTGAAGATTGTGTAAAGTATTGCACTTTTTTCATCTCACTTAAAGGAATATCTTTACTATTATCGATGTTAATCATCCCACTTAATGTATTTCCTACTAAAATTCTTTGGTTAAGGGTATCGTTCAATACACTTTTTACGTGATTCACCTCAGAAATATGGATGTGTTCTTCCTCAACTAATTTTTCATCAGATAATACATTTCCTTTTTGATCCATCTTAACTCTATACAACCCCTGATTGGTTGCTAACCAATAATATCCGAAGTGATCCGTGGTAATTTGAGTTAACCTTGCTTTTAATAGCTTCGATTCTTTATTGGTTTTAATTGGGTACCAATGACTTACCTCTTCTTTCGGCTGATAATACCAAACTCCTCTACCTTTTGTATATCTTAACCACTTCCCACCTTTATCATCCTTAATCACCGATGACCATGCATTCGGCATTGGATTGTTTTTAAACTCTTTTGGTAACGGTTCGATCTTATTCGAAGTCGTATTGTAATTCACCAAACCTCTTAAATACACACTGCATAAAATATGTTCATTATCCCATAATGTACTTTCAAGAACTTTGTTTTTAAACTGTTGTCCTCTTAACTCATCCGTATTGAGGTCGTTGTAACTAAACGCACGAGGTTGACTATCATACAAGAACAAACCTTCATTATAAGAGGAAATCCAAACCTTATTGGTTTTAGTAAGATCCATGATGGCATTCACACGCCCAATTTCGAAGTATTTGCTGTATGAATTTTCGTCTAGCATGGTATTGCGTTCAACAAGAATCGGATTTTCTACCAACCAACAACCTTTAGATAATGACCCCAACCAAAGTTTCCCTTCAACAGTAGCATCTACTTTTAAGAATCTTTCGTTCTGGAAAAAACGTTTGATCTGATGGAATTTATAATCGTCGTTTTGTTTAACAATTCGAAGATGAGTGATACCATTATATAAGGCCACGTAAATGTTCTTTTCATTATCAACCGTAATACTTTTTGCAGGACCAAATCGATCGGTAAAAACATACTCGTGTGTATCATTCGCCACATTGTACATCAAAAGACCTTTTGATGTAGTCATTAGAATCAATTCATCATTATAATTAATCGCATCAAAAATATATTGATAAGTTTTATTCTTAACTTCTATCGGATGCACCCTTTCAATTTTATAGGTATCCTGATTAAAGAAGAGTAAACCATCATATTCCGAAATACATACAATCTGATTATCGATTGCAAAAATCTTATTGATAATAAATGGATGATCAGATTTTGAATTGGAGATCAGATGTTTTGGGAAGTTGACGAACTTTTGCTGATCGTAATAATAGATCGTAATGCCATCTTCGGTGCCAATCCATATATTATGATGTTTATCCTGATATAAAGATCTCACCTTATTATTACTGATCACTATTTTATCGTCAGAGTTTCTAAAGATCTCGAAATCGTAGCCATTAAATTTATTTAAACCATTATAGCTGCCTATCCAAATGTAGCCCTTATGATCCTCTAAAACAGAGGTTAAACCAAAATGAGATAGACCTTCGTTTGTGGTGTAATTAATTAATGATTGGTCGTTTGCTTGTCCATATAAATTATTACTAAATATAAATAAATATAAACAAGAGAATGCAAGTAGTTTTATTCTATACATTTATTAGGATTTAGTTCTGCGGTTGTACAGAAAATTTTAAAAAATTGTTTTTCATTTCATCATTGAATTTAAATATAATATTATTTCAATTAATACTAAACTAATAAGAATAAAAGTTTGAGTGAATGATGTTAACAGCGTAAATAAGTTGACTATAAGTAAAAATGCCGTTTTTCTTAAAAAATCTCTTTTCTCTATTAGTGTTTAAAAGTAACTTATTAAATAATTGATTATCAATTGTTTTTACTATAAAAAACATTTAATTGATTTAAAGTCACCTCAATTTTTCATCATATTTCTACTTTTATTTCATGAAAACGATCAGAATTTTAATACTTTGTCTCTATAAGTTCAAGTGATTTTTTTCGATCTGTATTTTTTTAGAATTAAAATTTCAAAATTCGCTGACAAATCAATGAATTAATATTTAATTTTGAAATGAATTAAAATTGAAATGAAATAATAAATTACAATACAATCGACACATTTTTTGACTTCTTATAAAGAACAATTTTTTAATATTCTATAAGATTTTCGCTTCAATAAATAATAGGCAACTTAATTGATGAAATGAAAAAATGAATGGATACTACTCGATAACCAGAAAATTTAAGGTAGGGATCATCTTTTCTATTACTCTATTACTATTCTCTTTTACTAATCTCTATGCACAAAATAGAGTGATCTCCGGTAAGGTAATAGGACAAGACGATAATCTACCCCTTCCAGGAGTAAATGTCACTCTACAAGGAACTACTACAGGTACCATTACCGACTTCGATGGTAACTTTTCAATTGTAGTAGAAGATGGAAACGTATTAGTGTTTTCATTTATAGGTATGAAAACGAAAACCGTGACTATTAAATCTCAGTCTACTTTAAATGTTACTTTAGAAAGTGAAGTAGAAATGTTGGATGAGGTAGTTAAAATCGGGTATGGTGAGCAAAAGAAGAAAGAAGTTTCGGGTGCAGTAGCACACGTGAAGGCTGAAAACTTAGAGCAAATGACCACTTCCGATTTAGGTGATGCATTACAAGGACAAGTAGCCGGTGTGAGTGTGACTGCTGCTTCGGGTGCTCCAGGTGAGAGTGCGGTAATTCAAATCAGAGGTGTAAGTACACTATCTGAGGTAGAAGGAGCCAACCAACCATTATATGTGGTCGATGGTATTCCTCAAAATGAAGATCCCCGATTAGCACCTAACGAAATTGCGAGTATTGATATCCTTAAGGATCTGGCTTCTTGTGCGGTCTATGGTACTCGTGGTGCAAATGGTGTAATTTTGATTACTACTAAGACAGGTAATCAAGGAAAATTAAAGGTGTCTATTGATGGTAACTATGGTGTGAGAAAGATCATTACCAACACTCCATTAATGAATGCCTCAGAACAAGCGTATTTCGACATCTTACATCAAAGAGCCTTAAATCCAGGCATTTCTGATGATGAGATCAATATGTTGGTATCAAGAAATAAGAACAACTACAAAAATGATAATAACTTAGACGATATCGTTTTTGAAGATTATGCACCAACACAACAATATAACATCAACCTAACAGGTGGTTCAAGTGCAGGATTTACTTACAACTTAACAGGTGGTTATTATGGTCAGAAAGGTAACGTCATCAACTCTAATTTTGAAAGATTGAACTTTAGAGGTGGTTCTAGTTACAAATCGGATAAATGGACAATCAATACTTCATTGGCCTTGTCTACAGAAGATAGACAACGTCCAAGCGGTAACTTATTGAATCAAACGATTCGCTACAAGCCTTACATGGCGCCACTAGATCCTGAAAAGAATATTTACGAAGGAGCATCGGACCAAGAAGCAATGCAAGCCAACTTCTTGTATCAAGCATTGTATTTCCAAGACGATGAATCGAGAGACCGTTTATCTGGTAATATCAGTATCAAATATGATTTTACCGATTGGTTATCATTTACTACCAATGCAGGTGGTAATATTATGAACCGATACAGAAACCGATTAAACCCTTATTTTAAGGTAGTGAACCAACAAACAGGGAAAGAATTCTCTAACCCTAACAATTCGTACTATTCGGAAGCAGTGGAGAGATCGACAGGTTTTAGCTGGGATGGACGTTTATTCGCTAAGAAATCATTCGGAGATCATACGGTTTCTGCTTTGATTGGTGCTTCAATGGAAGAGTATGGTGGACAAAGTCATACTGTACAAAGAAGAGGTATTGTAGATAACGATAAGCCAGGCTTTGGATCGGCAACTTTGGAAACAACAGTGACTCCAGGGTTTAACTATGCCTACAAAATCATTGGTACAATTGGTCGTTTACAATACGATTACAAAGGCAAGTACTTACTATCGTTAAGTGGTAACTATAACGGTAACTCAAAGTTTGCAGAAAACAACAAATTTAAGTTCTTCCCATCAGCATCAGTAGGTTGGAACGTTTCTGAAGAAGATTTCTTCGCTGATTTTAGATCAACAATGAACATGTTCAAAATTAGAGCATCTCATGGTAACGTTGGTGGACAAAGCTTTAGACCTTATGCCGATCTTCCAACGATCAGAAGAGGATTTGATTATAGCTTTAATGGACAAGTGTATAGTGGTGCTGCTCAAGCAGCATTTGCTAACCCTGATATTCAGTGGGAAACATCCATCCAAAATAACATTGGTGTAGATATGGCATTTTTTGATAACCGTTTAACATTCAATGCAGACGTTTACCACACCACAAAACAAGACATGTTATTCCCGATTGCCACGCCAGCATCAGCGGGTTCTTCAGCAGGAAGTAACAACGATAAATTGGTGACACTAAATGTGGGTAACATGGTGAACCAAGGTCTTGAATTGGCACTAGGTTACAAAGGTAGATTCAAAAAATTGAATTGGAATATTACAGGTACTTTTGCTACAAATAGCAACGAGATCACAAACATGAACTCGGAGGACTTTGTATACACTGCCGATCAAGGTTTGATCTATGGTGCTACTAACCAATCGAGAGTGACGGCTTATGCGACAGGTCATGAAGCAGGTGCTTTCTTCTTGTACAAAACAGAAGGTATTATCAACTCTGAAGAGAAATTGGCAGAATATCAAAAAGTGAACCCTGCTGCTAGAATGGGCGACTTGATGATTAGAGATACCAACGGGGACGGTCAGATTACTGAAGCAGATAAAGTATATGCAGGTAGTGGTCTTCCGAAATACGAAGCAGGTTTTATCCTAAATCTTCGTTATAAAAACTGGGACTTTATGATGAACTGGTACGGAGCTTTTGGTCATGAAATCATGAACGGTAGTAAGTTAATGGCTTACTCAGAAGGTAGACACTTGGATCAGATCCATACCTACTCAGCTGATAATCCATATTCTCCAATTCCAGCATATAGAGGTGATTTAAAACAAGGTACGACCAACTTTAGAGGAGATACAGACCTTTGGTTGGAAGATGGTTCTTATTTGAGATTGAAAAACGTAACGTTAGGTTACACTATTCCTAGGAACAAATTAAAGAAAGCCGGTATCGATCAAGTGAGATTCTACATTAGAGCTCAGAACCCACTAACATTTACAAAATACACAGGATATGATCCTGAAGTAGGTGGTAACGGGGTATCATCAAGAGGTTTGGACAAAGGTAACTATCCAATTGCCGCGCTTTACTCAACAGGTTTTAGATTCAACTTCTAATCAATTAGACAAATGAAGAAATTAAATAATTATATATTAAAGTGTATATTATTTCTCGTTATTCCGTTGATAGCAATTAGTTGTAACAACTATCTAACAGAAATAAATCCAAACGAAACAACGAAAGCAGATTTCTATCAGAATCTGGACGATTCGGAGTCAGGACTAACTGCCGTGTATGCTTCTATGATGAATCATTACATCTGGAACTTTGGAGAAGAAGCTTGTCGTTCAGATTTGGGCTACCCAGGAATGGATCGTCCAACGCCAACAAGTAGATACTTGGCTTTTTATCAGCATACTTATACCGAGACGACCAATGAGATAAACAAAAAGTGGGATGCTTTGTATGCAGCTATCTTCAGGTCAAATCAAGTAATCCATGGTTTGCAATCAGAACCTATGGAAGATTACAGAGAAGATGAAAAGTGGATGCTGCAAATGGCACAAGCTCGTTTCTTTAGAGGATTGTATCACTTTTATGCACATCAAGCATTCAATAATGGCAAAGTCATTATTAGAGACTCTTGGACGGATGCAAATGATATGTACAAAAAAGCTTCTGAACCTGCAGAGGTGTTAGCATTTATCAGAGAGGATTTTAGATTTGCTTACGACCACCTTCCAGCTATTTTTAATAACGCAACAGGTTATGTAGCAGAAGGTAGAGTAACTAAAGGTACTGCAGCAATGTTGTTGGCCAACTCTTACATGTTTGATTTTGTGAATGGTACCAACTACGATTCGGCAGCATATTACTACGAAGATGTGATTTACAATAATGAGTACGGTTACAAGTTGGAGACAGACATGGAAAAGATGTTTACTACAGCGGGTGACTTTAATTCAGAATCAATCTTAGAAATTGCTTACTCTAACGAAGTTAGACCAGATTTAGGCGATTGGGATGAAGTGAATGGTCAGAACAGATGGGCAGCCGTTTTCTCACCTCAGATTTATGGTGGACAAAGACAAACAATTCCTGTAGGTTGGATTACTTATGCTTACAGATTGGATCCCGTGGACCCATTAGATGCTAGAAATAATGTAGAATACGATGGCGACAACTTCGATAGAATGATCTCTATGAGAGCATCAGCAATGATGGCTTTACCACAAGACGATTTAACGCCATACTACAAACAACCTTCAGTATCAGAAGCGGATCCTTATAGAGCAGGTGGAGCAAGATCTCCAGAATTCGGTTACTTTAAACACTTCTCGAATTACGATGTGTTGGATTCTGAAAGAAGCTTGCCAATGGGCTTAAACAGATCGCCTAAAAATGTGATCGTAAATAGATTATCAGAAGCTTATTTGAACTTGGCAGAGTGTAAAATCCAACAAGGAATGATACAGGATGCATTAAACTTGATCAATACAGTGAGAGACCGTTGGGGTGTTGTTCTTTTAGGAACATCACAAGGTTTAAGCAAAACATATGATGGTAAATCTTATGATGCTACTTCTTTGATGGACCACTTAATGTATGTAGAAAAGCCATTGGAACTTTCAGTGGAAGGATACATGACACGTTGGATCGATTTAAGACGATGGAATGTGATTCGTAAGAACTATGAAAGAATTTCTAGTCAGAATTATTGGGTGATTCACTTTAAAGATGCTAGAACAAATTCTAAGAAAATCCTTTGGAACTCAGAAATTATACCAGGTGGTGATACTCACCCGATGCCTGAGAAGGAACATACTGCAAGACCTAACTACAAGATTGTAGATGGTGAATTGGCATTGATGAACTACATTCCAAGTTTACATGATTTTTATCCGATCCCAACATCGGAAACTTCAACCAATCCTGAGGTGAACAATTAGAGATTAGAACTATGAAAAAGATAGTATTAAATATATTGAAGCTAACACTGCTTATGTCGATTGTCTTCTCTTGTAAGAAAGATGAAGAATTGCCAGACGAAGCAAAAGTGAGGGCCGTTGCATGGTCAATTAGTGAGGAACATAAAGATACTTTAGAGATTAACATTAATAACTATATCTCTTTTATGGACCTTTCCCAAGGAACATTGTTCCATCAATGGGAAATTACTGATAACCTACATTTTCTATCAGGCGATTTTACGGCATCAGAAGAAGATTATACGCCATTTATTGATAATGCCAAAGGAAGTAAAACAGAAGACATTACTGTGCATGTTTTATTTGAAGAAGCAGGTTATCAGAAAGTGAGACTTTACAATACTTACGATAGAAAAGTGAAGCATAATGGTCTATCGAGACAGTTAGAAGCAGTTCCTCATGAGACGGAAACAGGTATTTGGGTAATTGATACTGCGTTTACAGTTGATGTTTATGCTGATCTCGCTCCTGCTTTTTATGTATTAAAAAATGGAGTAGATACACTTTGTGTCGTTGGTGCAGAAGACGTAATTGATGGATCTGACGATTCTGATTGGGCCACTGTAAACCTTGTTGCGGGTGAAGATAAGCTAACTTTTGTAGATACTACCACTGTTGGTCGACCTACTGAAAGAGAGTGGAACTTATCTTGGTTAGGGGAAACAAGTAAACAAAGAATTTTTGAAGTGACTCCTATGAAAATCGGTTGGGGAAGAGCTGGAAATTTAACAACTATCAGACAAGGTTCATCTGGACGTATAAATCAAAATATAGCAAAGACTATACCTCTGAATTTGAACGTGAAAGCTCCAGAAATTCATCCTCAATACGAAGTGTATAAAGACGGTATGTTAATCTTCGCTTTCAATGAAGGAGATGAAATTCCATCAAATACAGATCAATGGATGAAGGTGGATCTTAAAATTAATGAGAAACTGACTTTCGTTGATAAAACGGTAAGAGGTTTGACGGATAGCAGAGAGTGGACATTAAACAATGCGGAACTTCCTGTATATACTGACGAAACTTCTGAGGTCACTTACCCTGAAATCTTGAATTACTTCGAAGCAGGTACTTTTGCGGCCATCCGTACTGCTGGTGACTTCGATGAAGCAAGAGCAGAAGTGAAGATTCCATTGATGATAAAAGTAGATGAAGCTTTATTGAAAACTTCAGACTTAATGGAAAACAGTGCGAAGAAAATCACTTTCGAAACATCAATTCCTGTAGCATCAATTGGTTCTAACGCAGCGAACTCATTCAAAGTACATATCAAAAACTTAAGTGGACACGATGCTGCCTCGTCAATATCAAGAGTTGAAGTGGATCCATCGAACAACAAGAAGTTAGTACTTACAGTAGGTGAGCAAACATATAACTCTGATCAGATTTTCATCTCTTATGATGGTAATGGCGATATTAGATCAGCTACTGGAAATGTATTAGATGCATTTGATACAGAGCAAGTAGAAATGTACATCACCTCTACCAATGAGTTTGAGAATCCAGAAATGATTGACTTCGAATTAGAAGGTGTAAATGTACAAGATGCTTTCGCTACCGGATGGTGGGTTGATAATTCAGTTGTAGGAGGAAGATTATGGAAACGTACAACAGATAAAGCATCAAAAGGAAATGCATCTATGTCGTTAGTTATTGAAGATCGAGCAACTCAAGGCGCTTCTCAATTATTCAGTATTCATAATGTGCATAATGGAGGACCTAACAATAACGGTATGAAAAACCCAGCAGGTGATTATGAATTCACTTTCGATATTTATATCCCTGAAGGCGTTGATTTTACTAGCGGTTTAGAGACTAACTTCCAAGATTTATCTAACTCAGATGATAAACAATTCTTGACTCCAGATCTATCTGATGTTGAGAAAGGACAGTGGGTAACTGTAACTCAACATATTACTTTCGATAAAGATGGTAACAGAAGACAAGTATTCTTTGGTATTGACACGCCAGTACCAAGCACAGGAAGATTGGAATTCTACATCGACAATATCGTGGTAAGAGCCATTGAATTAAGACCTTAATAGATAAAGGAAAACACAGGGCGTTATCAAAAGACGTCCTGTGATTTATAACTCCTCACGTTGGAGCACTCCTTTAATAAATGATACAATTATGAAACTAAGACATATTTTATGGGTGGCTGTACTTGCTATAGTACAAACATCTTGTCAAGATATTCATCCAGAAGTAGGAGCACCTATCAGTAAAACTGAAGTATTCGAAATAAAAAGTACTACCGCTTTTCCTTCGGCATTGAACATGATCGGCTTTAATTTGTACAAGGAAAAACCTTTACAAATTTCCTACATCACAGATCTTACTTTGAGAAATCATACGATAGAAGATTACTCAAATAATGTAACCGGAACGGACAAAGAAATTACCTATAAGATCAACGATTTTAATGGTCCGATGTACTATACGGTAAAACAAGAAGCGTCTCAGGACAGTATGGTGATGCCGAATGTAGACATTATGGATTATCAAATTAATCTTTCTTATACAGATGCGGAACAACCTGCACAGGCAGAGGGAATCATCAGAATTACCTCTTACTCAGATACATTAATTCATTTTCCTTTTGAGCGTTATTTAACTGACTCAGATGGTGGAATTATAGGTGTTGAATACGGAACACCTGATACATTAGTCAACAGCGAATTATTTAGCTATACTATCGATGATATGGTGATCGCTAATGATAATGAGGTATTCAACTAATCGTTCATTTTGATATCAATTTAAGACCATCTCAATTACTGAGATGGTTTTTTTATGCTCTACCTTTTGATTTGATAACTAAAAAAGACAGCCCAAATTGAACTGCCTTTAACTATCTGCTTACTGATTTTACTTTTAGCTAACTTAGTGCATTGATTTCGAACAATTTTGCAGCAACTGCACCATAAGTTTCTTTCAGTTTTATTCTAAGTCCTGTCGTTTTTATTTGATCAAACTCAAAACATATTCTTCTCGTTTGATTGTTGTCGACATCACCTAATTCGACCCATTTACCATTTACTCTTGCTTCTAATGAGAGCGACTTGAGCATTTCAGGGGGTACTTTATCCGTATAAATTTTATTCTTGTAGACATGTCGCATCATAATGTTTACCTTCACATTTGTATCGCACTTAATGATCACCGACGATAGATCGACCGCTTCATCCCATTCGCATTGAACTTCTGCGGGCAAGCCTTTCGACATCCAGTGGTTAGTACTTTTTTGAAGATCTCTCGACCAACCGTCTTTTAGCAATTCGACATCACCTGATGCGGTCGAAGAAGCAATTATCTTATTGGCTTTTTTAAACTGATCGTTCTTTAAATTGGATGGACGATTAGGAATAAAGGCGTCATTCATCAATAAAATATCCTGAAGGTCATTCATATATTTTTGATAAATACCTCTTGGAGAAGTCTTCTTTTTGATACACATCGAAGCGGCTGTTCCTGTAGCTTGTCCCATCAAAGCACAAGTCGCCATTACCCTTGTAGAAGATAAGGCAATGTGCGTTTGACTAATATTCCTGCCACTGAACATCAAATTATTGATGTTTTTACTATACAAACTTCTGAAGGGGATTTCATAAACTTTGCTGAATTGCTTGTGGAAATAACTCGGTGGTTCTTTCATGTTTTCCAATCCGCCAGGGTTATGTTCATCCAACGACCAACCCCCAAAAGCGACAGCATCTTCGAAATGTTTGTGATCGACTAAATCTCTTTCACTTAGAATATGATCTCCGATGAAACGTCTTGATTCTCTTTTACCAGGAACTGATCCGATCCAATCCAAAGCAAAGTTGGCAGAATCCGGATATTCCCCAGAGTTTTTGATGTAGTCCCAAATGCCATGTACATAGCCCATCAATTTTTTACGCATTTCCTCTTGATCCTCTATGATGTCGAATTCCGAACCGACTTCGCACCACCAATATCCCTCTGTATACGACTGCACTTTACGTTTAGGATGTGATCCTTCTAAAGTAAATGGAATAGCAAAAGAAGGAGGTGTGTAAGGCATTGGCTTTCCATAGTCTTTGCCATGGATTAGAATTGATGTACCCATTTGCCAACCATCCGCCTTTTTAGGGGCATATTTTTCGTTGAACTCATGAGAGGCCTCTCGACCCGTTCTATATTCTGCACCCGCTTTGGCAGCAAGCAGACCATCGCCAGAGCAATCGATAAACTGTTTGGCGGAGAGATGAAGCTCCGTTTCTGTTGTATTTTGCCAACAAACGGCAGTTTTGATGGTATTCCCCGACATTTCCGCATGTATTGCCTGAGTGTTTAAGATCAGCTCCAAATTGGGTTCTCTATCCACAAAATCATACAATACGTGATCCCAATAAGGGAAAGATTCTTGTGGATTTTGAAAACGGTTTTGCAGTAATAGTTCCTCAATAATTCCTGTCTCTCTTTCGGGAATCCAATCGGGTACCAAGTGATTTACACCATTCACCAACACACGGATTTCGCTTGAAGCATTGCCCCCTAACACCGAACGATCTTGCACTAAAGCTGTTTTAACACCTTCTCTTGCACTTGCCACAGCTGCACAAATTCCAGCGAGTCCACCACCAACAACCACGACATCGAAAGTCTTGGCCTTCATTCTCTGAGGCACTTTTTGTTGATGTCCATTCATGTCCGTCCACTGATCTTTACTTCGATCGCTCAAGACGGTTTTCTTTCCTTTTTTGTCTTTGGCTTCCAATTCTGAAGCACCCAGAATGCCCAGCCCCGCAGCACCGAGCATTCCGTTTTTAAAAAAATCTCTTCTTTTCATTTCACCTTTTTATGATTGTTGTTGAGGCACATTTCCTTTCCATCCTTTATCAAATTGTAGCATAAGTTGTTGCACTAGTTCAGGACGTTCATCGGCAATGTTTTTAGTTTCTTTTGGGTCGTTTTTATGATCAAATAGTTCGATAAAAATAGGTGCTTCATGAGGTGCTTTTCTATTCTTCCAAACGATCATTCTATAGTCATTGGTACGCATACTGTACCCCATAATATCATTTTCGAACAAGGCACGATCCCATTCCTCTTTCATCTGATCTTTGATTTCTTGCTCCACCTCTTCGATGAGTGGACCAAAATAAGTTTCTCTCATTCCTTCCGATAAAGGATTCGCCGCCCATTCTCTCAATGCAGGCGTTGGGAACTGACTAAACACCGCTTCTTTCCATGGTAAGTTTGGTTGACCTAATAATGGAGTAAATGATGTTCCTTCCAAATGTTCAGGCTTTGGCAACCCGGCCATATCACACAAAGTAGGGTACATGTCTACCAATTCAACCAGAGCATTTGATGATTGTCCTCTAGTTTTATCGTTTTGGAATGGACTCCAAACCACTAAAGGAACACGAGTAGCGATTTCGTAGTTAGTTGCTTTCCCCCAAATACCCATTTCGCCTAAGTGGTAACCATGGTCCGACCAAACCATCACGATAGTATTCTCCAATAATCCTTCTTCTTTAAGGAAGTCCAATACTTTTCCAATTTGAGCATCTACATAACTAGAAGTGGCTAAATAGGCATGTTTTAATTCTAAAGCCAAGCTATCCGGAATATCACCTTTATTTGGAATATTGGCTCTTGTTCTTAGCTCAAAAGAAGCATGTAATCCCATAGCAGCACCGTTTTCTGGAGCCGTATTGTTTTCTGCCAATTTGATATTGTTACGGTCGTATAAATCCCAATATTTCTTTGGAGCAATAAAGTTGAGGTGAGGGGCGATATATCCCAATCCCATAAAGAAAGGCTTTTCAGGATTTTCCTCAACAATCTTTTTGATGTTCGCAATTGCTAAATCAGTCACGTATCCATCGATATATTGATTATCGGGAACGTCCATGCATTCGAAAGCTGGACCTAATCCCAATCCGTATTTTGCCTTATCGCCATACTTTTTAATCATGGCCGATTTATTCTTCTTAAAGATCTCTTGATTCTTAGGATCGATATATCCACCAACAAGTCCTTTTAAAGTATTTTTAATTAAGGATTTATCAGGCTTCACAGACCAAGATAAACCTGGATCGTTGTATTTCGCATGATACACTTTGCCACAATTAATTGTAGTATAACCATGGTCTTTAAAGTGTTGTGGAAGCGTGATAATATCGGGATTCTCGTCTCTAAAATACGTATAGTTCTCGATTACGTTAATGGTTTCCGGACGAGCACCCGTCATTAAACTAGCTCTAGACGGACTACAAATGGCTTGCTGACAATAGGCTCTGTTGAACTGTGTTCCTTGCTTCGAAAGCTTGTCGATATTAGGCGTAATGGCCATACTGTTGTCGTAGGAACTCATCTCCGGTCGAAGGTCGTCGATAGAGATAAATAAGATGTTGGGCTTCTTTTTCTGTGCTACTTCGTGTTTACATGAAGAGAATAAAGAAACGCCACAAACGATGAGTAATAAGAATTTCAATTTCATTTTTTAGTTTGTTTTGTTCGTAGCCAATATCGTGGGGAAAATCAGTTTTGTGAGTGTTGCTGATCAAAAGGATGTTGTTGAAAGTAAATATCAAAAAATCGATGGGAAGGAGGATAGAAAATTAATTTGGAAGACTAGACTAGAAATGAACATCAAGTAGTTTGTGGGTAGGAGTGATGTGTTTCTAAGTATCGAAATAGTACAATTTTCCAGATTATTTGATGATCATCGAGAAAAAATCACCAAAAAAATCATCACCAATAAAAAATGAGAAAAACGATGATGTGACTTTAAGTTAAAACGGATAGTTACATAAAAAACAGTATAAAAACCCCCTTAGTATATCTAAATAAATCACTTTTATACTATCATAAACCATGATTTTCTGTTGAATAGGCTGTATTGGTAGCCCAAATTTTCATTATCAATTTTTCACCCCTTTACCCATTGCAACAATTATTTAATGCAAAGAAACCCGCTTCGTACTGTCTCAAATTAATTTTGTGTTGTAGATAATTCTAGATAACACATCAATAGAATTAAACAGAACAAACAATAAAAATACAATTTATTCAATTTGTTAAGGCAGCTATTCGAAATAGGTAATTAACAATAACTCTTATAATAGAAATGAAAAAGTTACTTGCAGTTATTTGTGCAGCAGCGATGGTGAGTACATCGTCGGTAGCACAAGAAAACAAGGGTATCCTTGGACAACAAAATACGAAGCATGTTGAGCTAAAATCCATTAATATCGGAGATTGTAAATGGACAGAAGGTTTTTGGGCAGACAGATTCCATACCGCTGAACACGCAATGGTTCCTTATATGGGTGAGGTGTTGACTGGTGAGGTTGGACATGCCTTAAACAACTTTAAAATTGCAGCCGGATTAAAAGATGGGAAGCACAAAGGGATGCGTTGGCATGACGGTGACTTCTACAAATGGATGGAAGCGGCAATGTATGTTTATGCTCAAAACGGTGATGAAAACCTAAGAAAGGAAATCGATAATTACATCGAGATCATCGCTAAAGCACAAGCTGAAGACGGATACCTACAAACGCAAGTGCAATTAAACGATAAAGTGGATCGTTACGAAAACCGTAAATACCACGAAATGTACAATACAGGTCACTTATTAACGTCGGCTTGTATTCACCATAGAATTACAGGACAAGATAACTTCTTAAATATCGCTATTAAGCATGCAGACCACTTGTATTCTGTATTCAGTACTGGCGAAAGAAGATACGGTCGTTTTGGTTTCAACCAAACTCAAATTATGGGATTGGTAGAAATGTACAGAACTGTTGGCGATGAGAAGTACTTGAAATTAGCGGAGACGTTTATCAATAACAGAGGTACTTATAAAATTGAAGATACTCCAGAAACAGTTGGGTATCCTATCGGTGATATGGTACAGGAAAGAGTGCCACTTCGTGAGTCGAAAGAAGCAGTAGGTCACGCTGTATTGGCATTATATTACTACGCAGGTGCGGCCGATGTTGCTGCAGAGACAGGTGAAAAAGCATTAGTAGATGCGTTGGATCGCCTTTGGGAAAATGTAACAGACAAGAAAATGTACGTTACAGGTGCGGTAGGTCAGGCACACTATGGTGCATCGACTTCTAAGGATAAAATTGAAGAAGGTTTTATCGATGCTTACATGATGCCGAACACAACAGCATATAACGAGACTTGTGCCAACGTTTGTAACTCTATGTTCTCTTACAGAATGTTAGGCTTACACGGTGAATCTAAATATGCTGATATTATGGAATTGGTATTATTCAACTCTGGTTTATCAGGTATTTCGATCGAAGGTAAAGACTACTTCTACTCTAATCCATTAAGAATGGTGGATGGTGCTAGAGAGTATGGTGAATCGAATACAAATACAGAAACTCCTCATAGAGAACCCTATTTAGAATGTTTCTGCTGTCCTCCAAACATTGTGAGAACGGTAGCAAAATCGTCAAACTGGGCATACAGTCTATCTGAAAATGGGATATCAGTGAATCTTTACGGAGGAAACCGATTAGAAACTAAATTAGAAGATGGATCAACTTTGATTTTAAACCAAGTAACGAATTACCCTTGGGAAGGTCTAGTGAACATCACTGTAGAGAAAGCAAAGAAAAAGCCATTCGATATGATGTTCAGAATTCCAGATTGGGCAATCGGAACAACTGTAAAAGTGAATGGTGAAGCTGTAGATGCTAAAGTGAAAGCGGGAGAGTTTGCAGTAATTAATAGAACTTGGAAGAAAGGAGACATCATTACGATTGATATGCCAATGGAGGTGACTTTAGTAGAGGCCAATCCGTTAGTAGAGGAAGCGAGAAACCAAGTTGCTGTTAAACGCGGACCAATTGTATACTGTGTGGAAACACCTGATCTACCTCAAGGTACTAAGATCTTAGACATCTATGTGAAAGGTGGATCTGATTTTAAAGTAAACTACGATAAAGAATTATTAGGAGGTGTGGCTACAATTGAAGCACCTATGTTGATTAGAAATGATCATAAGATTGAGTCGAGTATGTACTCTAAAGTAAGCAAACCAGATTTTAAAGACGCCAAAATCAAAATGGTTCCTTACTTCTCATGGTCGAACAGAGGACAATCAGAAATGACTGTTTTCTTACCAGTGATCTGGAATAACTTATAATCTAGTAGGGACGTTGCATTGCAACGTCCTTTCTAGGTATTAAATCAATTACTCATCTGAGTTGAGCTTATAAATAAACAACAATGAATACTTTAGCTATTGTCTTGATCTTATGTGCCTCATTTTTTCAGGGTACATTTGGATTAGGAATGAAACATATCGCTCCTGTTAAATGGGAGAATTGGTGGATCGTTCACGCAACGGTTGCTATGATTGCTTTCCCAATGGTCTGGTCTTACATCGCAGTGCCAGAAACATTTACAATTATCTCTGAGACAGCTACTAATGTCTTATTTATGGCGATGTTATTTGGCTTCCTTTGGGGGATAGGCGGTATTCTATTCGGTGTATCAGTAGAATACACAGGAGTGAGTATCACATATGGAATCGTGATGGGCTTAGCGGCTTCGGTAGGCTCTTTGATTCCGATGTTCCAAATGGAAGAACTACCCGCCAATTTTAATATAGTATTAGTAGGTGTAGCTTTCTTACTTGTGGGTGTTGGTATTACTGCCATAGCCGGGGTAAAAAGAGATAAAGTACAAAATGCAGTTGCTGAAGAAGAAGTAGAGGAAGATGGAGATGTGCTAGTAGCAGCTCCTCCAAAAACAGCTTCAAAAAAATCGATCAAGACGGGTGTTGCTATTGCTGTTACAAGTGGTGTTTTATCTGCTTTGTTAAATGTAGGGTTCTCTAATGCTTTACCGGTAGCCGAATTGGCATCAACGAAATATGGAGCAAATCCAACCGATGCTAGTTTGGTAGCATGGGTAGTGGTACTTATCGGTGCCTACATTATGAATGCAGGTTTTGCCTTATTCAAAATGGCATCAAATAACACTTTTGGATCTTTTAAAGTAGCAGGAGGCAAGAAAGCATATTTCTGGTCAATAGCCGCTGGTTTATTCTGGTTTGCAGCCTTGGGAGTATACGGTCAAGGTGCGGCAGCCATGGGCGATTTAGGCCCAGTAGTCGGTTGGCCAATGATGTTGGGTATCTCTCTAATCGTGAGTAATGTATGGGGATACCGTTCTGGTGAGTGGAAAAATGCAAGTGGACCATTTAAGATATTATTAGGTGGTTTGGGTGTGTTAATCTTTGCGATCTGTGTGTTGGGGTATGCGAATGCTTAAAAAATAAGAAAATGAAAATAATAGATATTCAACCCTATGTATTGTCACAAGACCTGGAAACGCCGTTTTTCTTTTCTCAGTGGCATTACGCTTCACGTAAGATCTGTTTGGTGAAAATCACCTTGGAAGACGGAACTTATGGATGGGGAGAAGGTTATGGACCTGCGGACATGATCAAGCAGGGGATAGAGTTTTTCAAGCCTTTCGTGATTGGCGAGAACGTTTTGGAAAACGAAAAGATATGGCAAGTGATGTACCTAAGATCACTTGATTTTGGTAGAAGTGGCATCTTTAACGCGGCTATCTCAGCCATCGATTTAGCCATTTGGGATTGTAAAGGAAAGGTGTTGAACCAACCTGTATCCGTGCT
Organism: Flammeovirga sp. MY04; assembly: GCF_001682195.2. NCBI lineage: Bacteria > Pseudomonadati > Bacteroidota > Cytophagia > Cytophagales > Flammeovirgaceae > Flammeovirga > Flammeovirga sp. MY04. Next base: position 1,387,374 of record NZ_CP003561.2, on the reverse strand, counting down.
CTTGGGAGGTGTGAAAAATCCAATCATCAATCCTTATGCTACAGGTTTCTATTTTACAGATTCACCAACCTTGGATGATGATCTAAGAAAAGAAGCTGAATTCTACAAAAGAAGTGGCTTTAAAGCAGCAAAAATGAAAGTAGGTTTGGGTCTTGAAAAAGACTTGCACTATGTGAACCTGCTTAAAGAAGCACTGGGTGATGATGTGAAATTAATGATCGATTCCAACCATGCTTACAATTATAGAGAAGCATTGGAATTGGCGAAAAAGATTGAGCATCTGAATATTGGCTGGTTCGAAGAACCTGTTCACCCAGAAGATTATAATGGTTACAAAAAGCTGAAGGAGAACACAACTATTCCTATTGCCGGTGGTGAGTGTGAATATCATAAACACGGTTTCAAACGACTGTTTGATAACGATTGTGTGGACATTGCCCAACCTGATATTGCAGCCACAGGTGGTCTGACAGAAGCCAAACGTATTGCTGCTTTGGCATCAGCTTACCATAAAGATATTGTTCCTCACTCTTGGGGTACTTGGATAGCCATAAGTGCAGCGGTGCATTTTGTAGGTAATCTAGATAAAAACCCAGGTAGAATGTATATGGACGCTCCAATGATTGAATTGGATCGTACAGAAAATCCATTAAGAGACGATGTTACTATCCCAAGTATTGAAGTGATTAATGGTGAAATAAAAGTACCTAACACTCCAGGTTTAGGTGTAGATGTTAACGAAGAATTCCTAGAAAAATATGCAATCGACAATAGAAAAGAGTTTGCTTAAATTCGGAAGCAAAAAACTATATATCGACGGTGAGTTCGTAGATGGCTCCAACCGTGATACATTTATGGCTTTATGTCCACACGACAATCAGCCAATATGTGAAATCGCTCAAGCGACAAAAGAAGATACACTTCGTGCCTTGGATGCAGCAGAAGCGGGTTTCAAAGTATGGTCAAATACTCCACTAGAAGAGCGTTTGGAAAAAGTACTTCAACTGCGTGAAAAGATGCTGGAGAACGGCGATCGTTTGAGAGAAGCAGTTTGTCATGAAATGGGTAAAACTTGGGAGGCATCAGGAGAAGACCTTCAGAGTATTACGGATTCCTTAGAATTCTATGCCCATGAAATGAGAATCAAGGAGAACTTTACCATCGACGACCGTGCGGGTACTCACTCTCATAGAATGGTGTATCAACCATTAGGTGTGGTTGCTGCATTCTTAGCTTGGAACTTCCCATTATTAAACCTTGGTTTTAAGTTGGGTCCAGCTTTAGTTACAGGATGTTCGATCGTGATCAAAGCATCAGAATCATCGACCATTTCCTCATTAATTATAGCAGAACTAGCCCACGAGGTAGGTTTCCCTAAAGGTGTGATTACAGTACTTTGTGGTGACCGTAAAAATGTGGGAATCCCATTGTGTGAGAGTACAATACCTCGTTTGATTACGATGATTGGCTCTACATTTACTGCCCAAAAACTAATCGAACAATCAGTAAAGACTTCCATCAAAAGATACTCAATGGAATGTGGAGGTAATGCTCCATTCATTCTATTTAATGATGGCAATATGGATGATGCTTTGGGCATCACCAATGCTATCAAGTTTGGAGGAAACGCAGGTCAAGTATGTGTAGCACCAAATAGATTTTTCATTCAGGAAGGAGTGTATGATGAGTTCATCACCAAGCTAACTGATAATGCAAAGACAGCAAAATTAGGTTTCTACCAAGAAGAAGGTATCAACATGGGACCTTTAGCCAATCAAGCACAAGTGAAATCAGTACAACACTTTGTTGATGAGTGTGTGAGAGAGGGGGGTAAGATCCTAGCAGGCGGACATAAGATTGAAGGAGAAGGAAATTACTTTGCTCCAACAGTGATCGAGATGGAAAACCGTCAGGCAGATATCCTTCAGCATGAGGTCTTCGGTCCTGTTTGCGTTGTAATGAAATTCAATGTATTGGAGGAAGTGATTGAGCTATCGAATGATTCTACTGCTGGTTTAGCTTCTTATGTTTTCACAGAAGACGAAGAGCTGTTGGAAACAGTGGCTATGGCTTTGGAATTTGGAGAAGTTCAACAGAATGGAGTCAAATACGATATCAATTTGCCTCACTTAGGAGTGAAGAATAGTGGTATTAGTATGGACTGTTCGAAGTTCGCTTTGGATGACTACTTGGTACTAAAGCGTATCTCTAGAAAGCTTTAGATTAGGTAGTAGGTAGTAGGTAATACCTAAAAAAGTAGAACGAATGAAACAGCCAAAACATTTTGTAAGTTGTGATTGGGGGACCTCCAATTTCCGTATCCGTTTGATTGATTTTGATACTTTAGAAGTGATCAAAGAGCACAAAACGGAGATGGGAGTGAAGAAGTTGTATCAACAGTTTCTATCAAGTGAAAGTGAAGATCAGCAAGCTTATTTTTCGGAGTACCTGATTTCCCAACTTACTAAAGTAACAGATTTAACAGAGCAAATAGTAATTGTCGCTTGTGGTATGATTACTTCATCGATTGGGCTTAAAGAATTATCCTATTCAGAAGTTCCTTTTGAGAATGAATCTCTAAATATTGAAAAGTTACAACTAACGGAAAACATCGATCTTTTATTGATTTCTGGAGTGAAAACAACAGAGGACGTCATGAGAGGAGAAGAGGTGCAAGCGTTAGGAATGACCGAATTTTTAGAGGAAGATTGTTATCTCTTACTTCCGGGAACCCACAGTAAGCATTTACTTTTTAGTGAGGGACAATATCAAACATTCAGGACGTTTATGACCGGCGAATTGTTCGAGTTGATTTCTTCACAAAGCATATTAAAAGACTCTATTCAGAAGGTCGATTTTACCGATGAAGCCAAGAAATCCTTCGTTGAAGGCGTTCGAAAAGGCATAAATGGATGGCTAACAAGCTCTTTATTTTCCATTCGAGCTAAACAAGTACAGAATCAGTCAGCTTTGGGTAAAATTGAGGAAGAAATAAAAACATCAAACTTCTACCTTTTGAGCGGTTTATTGATTGGGGATGAACTTTCTTATTTGAAGGATCAGAAACTACCGATTAAGATGGCGGCTTCGGGTGTATTATCACTATTATATACCGAGGCACTGAAGGTAATAGAAGGGGTAGATTTCCAAACTTTTGAAGACGGAGTTCTAGAATACTCATTGATAAACGGTCAGAAATTAATCTTAAAAAATTATATAGAAAATGAGTACTTTTTCAGCGCAGAAGTTTAGAGAATTACCAGTTGTAGGTATCCTTAGAGGAATTGACAAACAGACGATCGACAGAATCGTTCCATTATACATTGGTGCTGGATTCACCACATTAGAAATCACAATGAACTCAGAAGGAGCGACAGATTTGATTGCTTATGTGGCCGAAAAATATCCTGAAATTAATGTAGGTGCAGGTACAGTTTGCGATTTAAATGATCTTGAAAAAGCATTAGCGGCAGGCTCTCAATTTATTGTAACACCCATCTTGGACGAAGAAGTTATTCGTAAATGTAAGTCTTTAGATGTTCCGGTATTCCCTGGATCATTTTCGCCTACAGAAATCTATAAAGCGTGGAAGGCAGGTGCAACAGCAGTTAAAATCTTCCCTTATACTCAGTTTAAAGTAGGGTATATGAAAGATGTGAAAGCACCATTAAACGAAATTGAATTACTTCCTACAGGAGGTGTTGGTGTAGAAAACATCGCCGAATTTTTTAAAGGAGGAGCATACGGTGTAGGTATGGGAGGATCTTTATTCCCTAAACATTTGATGGCAGAAGATAAAGCGGATGAATTGAAAGCACACTTCGAAGCCATTGCAAATGCATACTACTCTACTGTTCCCCAAGAAGTGTAGAAATATATTCTTGTAGTGACGTTGCATTGCAACGTCACTACGGGAATTTAATAATGAAAATATAAATGAAATATAAATTCATATTAATTCCTTGCTTACTCTTCACAATTTTTTCTTGTAATGAAAAAGTAGCAAGCAAAAAATCAAACAAATTAGAAAAGCCAAACGTCATCTTTATTTCATTCGATGATCTTCGTCCAGAAATGGGAACGTATGGTTCTAAACTAGCCATTACTCCAAACATCGACCGATTGGCGAGTCAAGGATTACAATTTAATAAGGCTTATTGTCAGCAAGCCATCTGTAGTCCATCAAGAGCTAGTTTAATGACAGGGGCTCGTCCAGAAACGATTAACGTAATTGAGAATTACACTTATTTTAGAGACGAAAATCCAGATATCTTAACACTACCTGAACACTTCAAAAACAATGGCTATGAGACCATCAATTGTGGTAAAGTGTATCATGGAAAATACAACGATCCGGGAAGATCATGGTCGAAAGAGCCTGATTATGCAAGTTTACCCTACGAAGTGAAAACGTTGGTAGAGCAATACGTAGATCCGGACAACAAAAAGATCTTTGCGGAAAACAAGGCAAAGATGTTGAAGAAATACAAAAAACAACATGGTTTGGGCATGGGGCCTGCCTACGAGTGTGTTGATGTAGAAGACAACGCTTATATCGATGGAGTAAACACTGATATGGCTATCGACATCATCAAAAAGCACAAAGATGGCGATAAGCCTCTCTTCTTGGGATTGGGTTTTGTAGCGGCTCACTTAGACTTTTTAGCACCAAAAAAATATTGGGATCTTTACGATGAGGATAAAATCACTTTATCCAATCAACATACAGGTCCATTAAACGGAGCACCAATGGGATTGCATGCTTCTTTCGAAATGAGAGTACGTTCGAATATTCCAAAATACGGAGCATTTCCCGATAGTTTAGCACGTACACTTAAGCATGGTTATTTAGCCACCGCTAGTTATATCGATGCACAAGTAGGTAAAGTATTGAAGGCATTGGAAGAAAAAGACATGTTGGACAATACTATCGTGATGCTTTGGTCTGACCATGGATATCATTTAGGTGAAATGGGCATTTGGGCAAAAGCAACGAACTACGATATATCTACTCGAGTACCGTTAGTGGTTTGGACGCCCAATCAAAATGATAAAAGCAGAGGCATGAAGTCCGATGCTTTGGTAGAATTGGTGGATATGTATCCTACATTGTGTGATTTAGCAGGTTTAGAAAAACCCTCACATTTAGAAGGACAATCGTTCGCTCCATTGTTAGAAAATCCAGCTATGGAATGGAAGTCAGCGGCCTTCTCCCTTTTCCCAACGCCAGCTTTAAGAGAGTGGGCAGCGAATCCATTATCAAAAGGTATGCGTGAGTCGTATTTCGGTCCATTAATCGAAGATGTGGAAGAAAGAATCATTAATGTGATGGGTGATAAGTGGGATAGAGAATTCTTCGAGAACTACCTTATGGGCTATTCGATGAAGACGCAACGCTACAATTTTGTCGTGTGGAGAGATCGTAGAGATAAAACGTCTGAACCGATTTTTATCGAATTATACGATCACGAAAAAGATCCTAAAGAAACAGTAAATATTGCCGAGCAAAATCCTGAATTGGTTGCAGAATTAATGGAACAATTCAATAGAGGATGGGAAGGCAATACAGCCAAAATAGCATTATGATGTGTACTTCAAGTTTATGAACGAAGCAATAAATTTCAAATACCATATAGCAAAAAAAGGCATCCAATTTGGATGCCTTTTTTTAATCTTCTTAGACACTTACGTCTAAATCTTTTTGAAATGAAATGATTCTATTATTACTAACTATATGTATTTGATTCTATGACTAATCATAAATAGGTGATTACAATTCTTTCTTTTGCCATACTCTGATATAATCGATCTCATAAAATGAAGGGAGATCGCTTTCAGAGGGTAAACCAAAATAAGGGACAGTTTCTGCATTTGCCCATAGTTCTATAGGTTCAGTGAGAAGATCTTTGTTGCCTAAATCATCGTAATCCGCTTCAAAAATCAATTGTCCATCAACAAAATATTTAATTCCATTTTCATCCCACTCGCAGCCATACACATGAAATTTACTGATGCTATCTGTGGCCTCTAATGGATAATTAAATATCTTCTTTTTGTTTAAATCGCTGCTGTTTTCTAAACTGTAGATCGACATATTGTAATGTTTGTCAGATCTCTTTTTATAAAACTTTGGGTCACCCACTTGTTCGAATAGTTCAAATTCAGAGTTTTTATTTCTACCACCGAATGAACTACTCACTGTGGAAAATGCCGCTTTCGATTTAATTTCCATATATCCATATAGAAATTTATTTTTACTTACTATTCCGCCTGTGGTGACGTTCTCATAGGATCTGCCATTAAATTTTTCCTGAGAAAAATCGAATTGAGGTTCCCATTTTGTTTCTATAACCAACTTGCCATTATTAAGGTAAGTATTGCTTCCATTAAATTGGGCAGGGGCACTTCCTTTCCATAAATGATACTCATTGTTCTTTCCTTGAATAAACCATTTATTGGAATCCAATACACTGTTATCAAACTCATCACTTAATTCCGATATTAAAGTCCATTTATCTTCTTCGTTTTGTGATAATGTTAAGGGTAAAAGCGTATTTGTATTTTTATTTAAAAGTTGAGCTTGTTCGTTTTTTACAGGTACTTGACTGCATCCAAACATGAAACCCACCGCCACTAAATATATTTTATACATACCATTGATACTTTCGACCAACTTTTTGTTTTATTTAATCGCAATTTATGAGGTGATTTTATTATATTGTTCCTCAATTTTAACAAGATTATGGTAAAAAATAGTCCTATTACATTTTTTACTCTTACTAGATAAATTACGCTTGGTTTTCGTTAATATTGATGAAACAGCATTCGTTTAGATATCTTTTTTTTGTTTTGATTTTTATATTTATCGACAACGAATTCAGGTTAACTATATAACTACCCTAATAGTGATTATTGATTATCAACTTAACATCCGTCGATTTACGGCTTTATTTTTAGTCTTATTATTACTTATCAGTTCAATTGGATTTGGACAGACAAATCACCTTGGTATTAATATTACGAAGCACATTACTTACAATGAAGGATTATCTCATTTTGGTGTGACTGCTTTGGAAGAAGATGCTTCTGGATTGATTTGGGTAGGTACATTTAAAGGGTTGAATAAATATGACGGTTATGAATTTAAAACTTACTACGAACAAGATTATCCAGGTTTAGTAAGTAATAGAATCACTAAGTTGTTTAAAGATGAATCAAATAATCTCCTGATTGGAACAGAAAAAGGCATTTCTATTTATTACCATCAGTTGGATTCTTTTTCGAGTATTTTAGAGAAAGAAGAATCAAAAACATCAATTTCTAACTTTTATATTCAAGATTTTTCTGAAACGAGTAATTACATCGCCTGCTTAACAAGAAGCGCAGAGGTGATTTTACTTAATAAATACAACTATTCAGTCCTTAAAGAATGGAAACCGACATCGATTCTAAATCAAAAATTAATTGCGAGTAATATTACCTCTTTAGGTAAAGATGATGTGTTAATTACCACTAATAATGGACTTTACTTATTAAATCTTAAAAGTGGTGATTATCAGTTAGTAGGTGATGAATATGTGAATTATACTGTAGACGCTACTTTTGATGGTTATAAAAATATTTATGTCCTGAGTTATAAATCGTTATATATCTTTAGATACGACCAAGAAACTAGGAAATTAGAGTGGGTGAATACCATTTTAAAAGAACAATATTACTCTAAAGTTCAATTGAGTCCAGAAGGTATTTTATGGTTGATGAAAGAAAATAATGAGATAGCTATGATTACGGATCCTCAGTATTTTAAGAACATCAATCAGCATTTAATTAAATACACTTTTTCAGAAGATTTTACCCGTCTAAGTAGCCTGTTGATTACCAAAAGTGGGGGTTGGATAGGAAGTTTTAACCAAGGTGTTTTTCAGTTTTTAAGTGAAAATAGAGCTTTTCAATATTCGGCCTTGAAAGGGAATGTGGTAGATAATTCTTCTAGTCAGGTCGTAAACATTTTCGCTTACGATGATAATGAAGTATATGTAACTCTTAACTCCAACTTCAATAAGTTATTTGATATTGATAAAGGCACTTACAAGCGATTTGAACAACCATCGATCAATAATCAGATAATTACTAGAGTACTCAAAGACCAAAGGGGACAGATTTGGGGAGGCAGTAGACGAAATGGAATCTTTAAGAAAAAGAACATTAATTCCCCTTGGAAATTAGTCAGTAACAAAGATTTTAAATGGTTCGCAAACGAAGGGACTAGAGCGATTGCAGAAGACAAATATGGCGATATATGGTTGGCAGGTTTAGATGCTTTTTACCGTTTGAAATTAGATGGAAATGGAGAATTAAATCGTATAAGTACCATAAAAAAATTGGGTAATATTCCATATGACATCAATTTTAATGTAAATGTGATTTATCCTGATCCATTGGAAGATTGTATTTGGTTGGGTACATCAAATAATGGTTTGATAAAACTAAATTACACCCCCGAAGAGATTGATAATGAAGGAATTATAACATTTACAAATAACCCTAACGATAGTTGTTCGATATCAGGTAATGATGTCACCTGTATCCAAAGATTACCGAATAAAGAAATATGGATTGGAGTGTTGGAAGGGGGCATCAATCAGTTAAGAAAAGAACAAGGAAAGTATTGTTTTGATCGCTATTCTGAAAAAGACGGTTTAGATGATAATGATGTAATGACCTTTCAATTCGATATGAGAAATCATTTATGGATTGCAACAAATAAAGGGATCAATCAATTTGATACAAAGACGAAATCATTTACCAATTACACGAGTAAAGATGGTTTAGTGCCTGCTTCTTTTGAGGTGGTGTCTACTAAGTTAAAAAGTGGTTTGATGATCTTTGGAGGGAATAACGGTATCTGTTACTTCCAGCCGGAAAGGGTAAATGTATCTCAGGAAACGCCGAAATTATTATTTGGTGATCTAAAAATACATAATCAAAAAGCAGGGATTGGAGAGCAGGAGATATTGCAAAAGCCGTTAGAAGATACCAATGAAATCACCTTAAATCATGATCAAGGATCGATTTCTATAGAGTTGATTTCACTTCATTTTGGCAACTCCAATACACATGGATTGAGGTATCGATTGCTGCCTAAAGAAACCTCTTGGTTTGTGACGACCTCCAATAATAAGTTGGCTACTTATAGTTTGTTGCCTCCAGGAGAATACGATTTTGAAGCACAAACATCGAACGCTCAAAATGAATGGTCAACACCAAAGCATCTAAAAATTATCATCAAACAAGCTTGGTGGAAAACCAAATTGGCAAAAAGTATTTATTTTCTTATAGCAGCCATCTTGATTATCGCTATTATGGTGGCAATCATCCGATTTAAATCATTGGAGTACAAACTTCAGATCGAACATGTCGAGAAGAATAAACTGAAAGAATTAGATGCTGCCCGTCTTAAGATGTTCATGAATATTTCTCACGAATTTAGAACGCCTCTAACACTCATCAATGGACCAATTAATGTGTTGAAAAATATGTTTGAAAATAACAAAGATGCTTTTCAACATATTGATTTGATACAGAGGCAATCGAAGAAAATGTTCCAATTGGTGGAACAAGTGCATGAGGTGAGAAAGGCAGATCAAAACCTATTAAAGCTTACACCTGATAGCTTCGAATTCACTTATTTTATTAGCGATATTAAAAGAGATTTTGATCAGTTAGCCAATGATACGGGTAAGAAGTTGATTCTAAATGGTGAAGCCAATAAAATAGAGTTGATTGCTGATGCTAAAAAGTTGGAAGTGGTCATCAACAACTTATTAAATAACGCTTTTAAGTTTACCAAAGAAGGTGATTCCATCTTTATCAATTATAAAGTAAAGAAGGGAACAATTTATCTTTCTGTGGAAGATACCGGGGTAGGTATATCAAAAGAAGATCAAAAAAATATATTCACACGTTTTTATCAATCAGAAACCAAAGAAGTATATTCTGTAGGTTCAGGAATTGGTTTAGAATTATCTAAAATGATTGTTGAACTACATGGAGGTAAAATTCAGGTGAGTAGCGAAATCGGGAAAGGAACAAAATTCTCAGTGGAATTGCCTGTGAATGCCAAGCGTTTGGAAGCAATCGAGGAGACCCGTCAACAAGAAATTATTGATACGGAGACTCACGAGCAAAAGCAAAGAGTGATCGATAAAAGTTTTGATCTTTCTTCTATTGTGAAGGGGAATCAGAATAAAGATATGCATATCTATTATGCAGAAGATAATATCGATCTGAGAAACTTTGTGGTCAATATTTTAGGTCAGATTTATAAAGTCACTTCTTTTAAAAACGGTCAAGAATTAGCCAATGCCTTGGACAAAGAATGGCCTGATGTGGTATTAAGTGATATCATTATGCCTGAGATGGATGGTTTAGAATTGTGTAAACTGATTAAAGATGATGTGAAAACAGGACATATTCCAGTGATTCTGTTGACATCAAAATCTTCTTCTGATGCTAAAATTGAAGGTATGGAAGTGGGTGCAGATGCTTACATCACCAAGCCATTTGATATGAAACACTTAGTAGCTACTCTCGAAAGTGTTTATAAAAATAGGAAGAAGATTCAAGATCGTTTTCAATCAGAAGTTCCACTTCCGTTAGTGAAAACAGAACAATCGGATACCGATAAGGAATTTTTAGAGCGTTTATATAAGCTTTTAGAAAAGAACTTGACGAACGAAAACATCGATTTAGAAGAGTTCTCTAAAGAACTTTATATGAGTAGAAGTCAGTTTTTCAGAAAAGTAAAAGCGTTAACAGATTCTACCCCTCAGGATATCATCAGAACCTATAAACTAAAGAAAGCAGCAGCCTATCTTTTAGATAAAGAAAACTCCGTGAACGATGTGATCATCATGACAGGCTTCAAGAGTAGAACTCACTTTAGTAAGTTGTTTAAAGATCATTATGGGGTAACTCCAGGAAAATATGCATCCTCTATAGAAGATAATTAAAGGAAAAGGCCATTTCAAATATTTATGAAACGGCCTTTTTGCTATTATTCTATATGGAAAATTAATTTGCAGTGATGGTCACTCTTACCATTTGCGAAAGATCGGGAACATTGGAACTCAAATCGTTCTCGATGCTAACAACTCCATTCTCGTCCATACCAGAATTAGCACTAGGTTGTCTTGGCGCTTGATAGTTACCCGCTCCTGCATATTCATCCAATTCAGTTCCAGAATCAAATACCATTAAGCTACTTGTAATGTCTCCAGTTAAAGGTGTTGATCCACTGTATAATTTCAAGTTATCGAAACCTATAAACCAATCATTCGACTGTACTAACATAGTCGCTAGGGATAAATAATCTCCTTCTTCAGCAGTGAAAGTAAAAGAATACGATTGATTCGGGAATATTGGGGCAGGGCTATCACCTTGATCAGGAGTATTGAAATGCATGGCAAATCCGGAAGCATTTCCATCTTCAGCTAAAGCCATTAAAGCTTCTGTTGATGATTGACCTAGCATAAATAATTCATTTGTTTTACCTACCGAATAAGCACCAGGGGCAAAAGGAGAAACTAATCCAGAATTGGCACCTAAAGTGGTGTTGAAACCTTCCAAGTTACCATCTTCTGCCAATCCTTCTAAATTACTACTTGCCGTTGATCCATCTTTGAATAATGGATATTGACCACTTGAGTGAACTACCCAAGATCCTGGAGCAAAAGGACTTGCCAAAGAAGCAGTATTCGATTTATTTTCTACTGTAACTGTAAACAATGTGCCGCCATCGTGAGCAATTGATACTTTAATGACATCAGATAGTGTCGGATATGTGTAACCGTCATTTACCATTGAAAGTAGTTTAATGGTTCCGTTTTCCGCAGTACCCGTATTTGGACCTGACTGTCTTGGTGCTTGATCAGCACCCACACCGGGCTCTTGATTTACTTCCGTACCTGCATCCCAATAGTAGAATTGAGAAGTAACATCTCCTGTTACTGCATTGCCATCACTATCATAAAGAGCAATACCAGCATCAGATGGAGCGTAGAACAAATCGTTAGACTGAACAAACATGGTCGCAAAGTTCAGATAATGCCCTTTTCCAGCATTAAAACTGAAGCTTTCTGAGTTTCCTGGAGTAATTAGTCCAGTACTTCCGTAAGCAAAGAAATCTTTTCCCTCAGCAATGTTTTCTATGGTTACTGTAAATTCATTAGCAGCTGGAAGGTTAACAGGATCATCATTTTCGTCGTCTGAACAAGCTGTAAACATAAAAATACTTAGGACGATAAATAGGAGTTGAATAGTTTTCATTATAAATGAGTGTTTAAAAAATTCATCCATTATTAGAATGAATTAAGAGAGTGATTTACAATTGGATTAAGTCGTTGTGTTGGATAATACAAGTTTAACAATACAATTTTCCCCCAAATGTGAAGTAGCTCACATTCAACAGAATTTTAGGTAAATACCTGTTTAAATATTCATTATTTAGGTTAATTTTGATGAATTACTTCAAGTATCAAGCAGTTAATTTTGTGAGATACTAAACAACAGAAGTAAAAACAGCTAGAATATGAGATTTTTATTCTTGGGTATAATTGCCCTGTTATCAATACAACCAACATTCGCACAAATTAACCCAGTATCTGATCCAGAAAATGCTGATGGGTGGATTCTAAATAAATGGGCAAGCGACGAATTTAATGGAACAGAATTAAATAAAACGAAGTGGTGGATTTTAGGTGAGAATAACGATTACCGAACAAAATGGAAAGGTAGAGCCCCTGGACAGTTTGCACCTCACAATGTAATAGTTAAAGATGGTCATTTGATTTTAAGAAGTCAGTGGGAGCCCACATTCGATTTTGCTCCTGAAAAGAATGACGATGTTTATTATGGTGGTTCATCTACAGCGGCTGATTTAAGTAAACCTATCACTCAAGCTTGTATTATGAGTGAAACTTTCTTTCAGTATGGTTATATGGAAATCAAATGTAAAATAGCCGATGCTCCAGTAACCTCTGCATTTTGGACAACGGGTTATCATAGTGAAATTGATATGGTCGAGAACTATGGTAAAAGACCAATAGGTAATTCTGAGAACACACCAGAAAATTTAGAATATAAATACAGAACCAACCTGATTAGTTGGGATCCAGACAGAGCCGCCGATCATGAAGAATGGAAGGTAGAAGAAGTAATGAAAGATCGTTTGGCAAGTGATTTCTTTATTTACGGTTTTGAATGGGATAAAAACTTCATGAAGATCTATTTCAATGGTCATCTCATTAAATCTGTGACAAAAGAAGAGTTAGAAGCTAAAGATCAGTGGAAGTACGATTATCCTCAAGAAATTTGGTTGGATTCCGAAGTATTCTCTTGGTATGGACTGCCAAATCAAGCAGATTTAGAACAGCCAGCAGAGTTTATCATAGATTATGTAAGAATTTGGCAAAAGGAAGAAACCCATTCATTTTTTGATGCATTAAGTTTCGAAGGACCTTTTCATTTTCAAGGTAGAAGCGTGAATTGGTGGTCGTCTGCTGCATCAAAATGGAGATTGAAAGACGATAAGGCTTTATCTGGGAAATTTAGTTTAAGATATGAGAATCAAGCTCCTTATTCAGGTAATTACTCTGTATTCTCTCCCTATGGTTCTATCAACTTACCTGCAGGTGATAATGAATTGACTTTTCATCTATTTATTGATGAAAATACCACAGTTGATAACATTGAATTTGTCTTCAATAATCCATGGTTGGTAAAAGTCGTTGATATTTCTGCCCTTGAAAAAGGAAAATGGGTAGAGGTGAAGGTGCCTTTCAACAGATCATTTGATTCTAACCCGAGTTTGATCAACGGCGACAGATTACAAATTCGTATTCAATCATCTGATATTAAATCTGACAATGCTTTACTATTTATAGATGATATTTCATTCTTAAATGATAATCAGGGAGATTTCCCCGAATATCCTTTCCCAGACGATGAATATCCTGAACAAGAATATCCAGATAACGATCATCCGACTGATTTAGGTTCAAATAGCAAAGTAGATTGGAAAGTATATCCCAATCCAACATCAGATATTTATTCTGTAGAATCTTTAATTAATGGGTCTCTCAAATTATTCGATTTATCTGGAGCATTACTTCAGACAGTTCAAAAAGAGAAAGGTATCATTAAGATAGATGTCAAAGATCTACCGAAAGGTATTTATGTTTTGGCATTTGAAACGTTAAATGAAGTGGTGACGAAGAAAGTAGTGAAGGAGTAAGCTAAGAAAAATTAATTTCATCAGAAGTTCAATAATCATCTGATGATGCATATACTCTACATATATGTTTGCCCACGGTTAATCCGTGGGTTTTTTTTATCCCTGAATTTGTGAGGATGTTGCAGTGCAACGTCCGTACAGGATATTTTTTATTGAAACTATGCAACAATATTTCAATGAGATAATTTGTACGGACGTTACAGTGTAACGTCCCAACGAACCATCAGCTAAACCAATTAATAAGTCATTTAAACCACCAAAAACTCAACTTTTCCCCAAATGTATTTTTACGTGTCACAAATGAAACCTTTTGTTTTTAGCTCGTATAGGCTGTTTTGATACGCAAAATGACACGTATTCCTACATTTTTGATACGCTTTACATACACAACATATTTTATAAGTGTGACCTTTACATTATCAAATCGGAACAAATTATTATCAACTAATAAGCTTTATAAAAGAAACACCGAAGCTTATAAATAATGAAATGAATTACTAACTCTCTTCTTCTTGCTGTAAGGGTACTATAGAAGAAAGACTAAATTACAAAGACATGAAATTAGTATTTAAAGATTCTGAGGTAAAGGACAACAAAACAATTTGTGTATCTAAAAAAGAAACAGCTTGTCATGATACATTATGGCATTACCACCAACAGTATGAACTAATCTACATTCATAAAAGCAAAGGGGTAAGATTTGTTGGAGATAACGTAGGGAGCTTTTCAGAAGGAGAATTGGTATTAGTTGGTCCATACTTGCCACACCTTTGGAAAAACGAAGATGAAACGGATGAGGTAAGTATTGTGGTTATGAAGTTTGAAAGAAACTTTATTGGTAATGGCACTTTTGATACGCCTGCTTTCTCAATGGTGAATGATCTTTTAGAGAAATCTAGATACGGAGTAAGTTTTCCTAAAGAGTTAGGGTTGAAATTGGAAGAAGAAATCTTTGATTGTCTGAATAAGTCTACAGCAGAACAATCTATTCATTTATTAAGCTTATTACTTAAGCTTTCTACAGCAGAAGGCAAGCAGTTGTTATCTACATCAGATATGCGACAGTCGAACGACTCCAACTCGGATCGCATTGATAGAGTATTAAAATACATTTCTGATAATTACGAGAAAGATATCGATTTGCAAGAAATTGCTGACATCGCATGTTTGACATCAAATTCTTTCTGCCGATTCTTTAAGAAAGTGACGAACAAATCTTTTAAGCAATATCTAAACGAAGTGCGTATTAGAAATGCAAGTAGATTGTTGGTACAAGAGAGCTATCAGATTAGTGATGTGTGCTACGAAGTTGGATTTAATTCCATCACAAACTTCAATAAGCAATTCAAACAAATTATAGGGAAAACGCCACGTGAATATAGAATGGCGATGTAGGTAAAAAAGTATATATCTATGATAAAAAACAACTACTGTTTACAGTAAGGAGGATGTAATTTTACTTCACCTTAATGATGGATTCTTTAAGGATTTACAATGAGAAAAATCTAGAATTTATGAGACTTAAATGGACTTTACTAGCGGTTCTTTGTGTAACAGTAAACACACTGTTTGCACAAAAGAAAACAAAAACAGATAAACCTAATATTATTTTGATCTTTTCTGATGACGGAGGATATGCAGATTTCGGTTTTCAGGGGAGTAAAGAGATCAAAACCCCCCAACTCGATAAGCTTGCACATTCAGGGGTAATCTTTTCTCAGGGATATGTGACTGCCTCTGTATGCGGGCCTTCTCGAGCGGGTTTAATTACTGGACAATATCAACAAAAGTTTGGTTATGTAGAAAACAATGTTCCAGGATATATGTCTGATGCTTCTAAATATTTGGATGTTGAAATGGGCTTGCCTTTGGATCAAAAAACAATGGGCGAGTACATGAAAGATCTAGGTTATGCTACTGCTTATTATGGTAAGTGGCACCTAGGAGATGCAGATAAATTTCATCCAAATAAAAGAGGATTCGATGAGTTTTATGGTTTCCGTGGAGGAGATAGAAGTTACTTTGCTTACGAGCAATTTCCTCATCCAGACAAACGTATGGAGAGAAACTTCAATAACTTCGAAGAGCCAAACAGATATGCTACAGATGTTTTTGCGGATGAAACAATCAGTTTTATAGAGAAACATCAAGATGAGCCTTTCTTTATTTTCTTGGCTTTTAATGCAGTACATACTCCGATAGAAACTACAGAAGAGGATTTGGCATTATTCCCGAATTTAGAAGGTAAAAGAAAAGAATTGGCGGCCATGACTTGGGCTTTGGATAGAGCATCTGGAAAAGTGATGGATAAATTAGAAGAGTTGGGATTGGATGAGAATACGATTGTTGTATTTACAAACGATAATGGAGGACCATCTGATAAAAATGCTTCTGTAAACTATCCTTTAGCAGGTACAAAATCCAATCAACTTGAAGGAGGTATTCGTGTGCCTTTTACTATGACATGGAAAAGCAAAATCAAAAAGAAAACAACATTCGATTTCCCTGTAAGTACTTTTGATTTATTACCTACTTTCTATGCTGCAGGTGGTGGTGATGTGAAAGATCTAAAAGATGTGGATGGGGTGAACTTACTTCCATACATCAATGGTGAAAATAAAGAAAGACCTCATGAGGTATTGTATTGGAAAATTAATACAAGAGCAGCGGTTAGAAGTGGAGATTACAAACTACTTCGTTTCTCAGATCGTCCTGCAGAATTGTATAATCTAAAAGAAGATATTTCTGAGCAAAACAATTTGGCATATCAAGAGCCAGAGAAATTGAGAGAGCTATTTAAGGTGTTGTATAACTGGGAGTTAACCCTGGAAAGACCTTTATGGCAATTAAAAGCACAATTTGAGAAGTACGACAACGATCGTATGGATAAATATAGAAATGCAGATGAACTTAACAAATAAATTTTTGCTACCAATCTTAGGATTGGTAGCCTCTATTTCGACTACTTTAGCACAAACTCCAGTGTCTCACCCATTCATGGAATGGAAAACTCAAGAAGAGATGACGGATGAGTTTGAGAACTTGGATCAATCAAAATGGAATAATGATCCGAACGATTGGGGAGTATGGTCTTGGGATCCTTCTCTAGCTTATGTGGAGGACGGTGAGTTAAAGATCAAAATGATTCAAGAAACACACCGCAGAAATACTGATTATGGTCAGAACGAAGAGTTGTACTATAAATCGGGTATTATCAGAAATTATAAGCCGATTACTTATGGATATTTTGAAGCTCGCATCAAAGGAGCGGATAGATTCCCAGGTGTTTCTCCAGCATTTTGGTTGTACAGTATCAATCAGCCAGATCCGACAGAAGATGGACAAGCGAAATATTGTGAGATCGATGTTGTCGAATTGACGCAAAGAGAGTGGAGTTTTGAAACAGGAGATTGGGAAGGTCCAGAAGCCATCGATATGAACCTTCACGCAGTAGCAAGAGAAAATGGTGAATTGATTCAGATTCGTCCACATAAAACTCCTGAAATTGCTCAGAATAAATGGTATGCAGATTTCGACCCGAGAGACGATTACCATACTTATGGAGTACTTAACAGAGCAGACTCTATTATTTGGTATGTGGATGGTATTGAAAGAGGAAGAAAAGAAAACCTTTATTGGCACTTACCAATGTACGTAACTGTATCGATGGGCCTAAGAAGTCCATTTGTGAAATACGATGAAAATGGAGTGAGAAAACCCGTTCCAGAAGAAACAACTACAGAAGGATTCCCAACTGAAATGCTTTGCAGCTATGTAAGAGTATGGGAATCGGATCCTCAAGTTGTGATGGATAAAACCTACGAAGGAAAAGAATTTGGTAAAGATAGAGGCATGAACTTCAATGTTTATTTTGATGCAGGTAGTGGATATCGTTCTACTTATCAAATGGACTTTGAATTACAGGAAAGAGATACCAATGGAGATATTGTTGAGGTAGTTGCTACATCTCAAGCCATCTTAAACGGACGTTCAGCCGGTGATGTTGTAGGTTCTTTCAATCTACAAAATGTTGAACTTTCAGCTTCTTTAGAAGATGGACATTATTATACTATCGATGCCATTTTTAATTCAACAAAAGACGAGAATGAAGAAGTGAGAATGACTTCTCCAGTTGCCGTCAAAATTGTTGATCAAGTGACATCAATAGATACTGAGCGTCAAAAGAATGTTGTTGTGTATCCGAACCCATCAAACAATTTATTCAAAATTAAGGGGGTAAATCAAACAGCACCTGTACAGGTAATGAACATCATTGGGGAAGTAATAATTGATGAGCAAATTGAAGCAAATAAAGCAATTGATATTTCAAATTTAGTCAATGGAGTTTACTTTGTGAGAGTAAACATCGATGGACAATGGATTACTAAACGACTAGTAAAAAACTAAACAATGAAAAAAATACTCTTTAGTCTCAGCTTTTTGCTCTTCGCATTCAATGTGATGGGGCAAAATGATTGGGAGAACGAACATATTTTTGAAATCAACAAACTTCCTGCAAGGGTAGCATCCTATTCTTACTATTCTGAACAAGAGGCATTAGAAGGAGACCGAAAAACATCTAGAATGATGTCGCTGAATGGTACTTGGAAGTTTAATTTTGTCCCTAAGGCAGAACTGAGACCTAAGAGTTTTATGGAGATGGATTTTGATGGCAAAGATTTTACAGAAATTTCTGTTCCATCAAATTGGGAGATGCAAGGACACGGACAACCTATATATACCAATATCACTTATCCGTTCACGCCCAATATTCTTGATCCAAATTTAACGTACGATTGGAAAGGTCCTCAACCGCCACTTCCTCCAAAAATTTATAGAGACAATCCTGTTGGATCGTATTATAGAGATTTTGAAGTGCCAGAAAGCTTTAAAGATGAATCCATTATTCTTCATTTCGGAGGAGTTACCTCAGCTTTTTATGTTTGGGTAAATGGTGAAAAAGTAGGTTATAGTCAAGGAAGTTGCCTAGCCGCAGAATTTGATATTACCGATTACGTAAAGGAAGGAAAAAATAAAGTGGCTGTTCAGGCTTATCGATATTCAGATGGAAGTTACCTAGAGGATCAGGACATGTGGAGACTAAGTGGTATCCATCGTGAAGTGATGTTATTGTCACAGCCGAAGGTAGCTATTAACGATTTCCATGTGAAGACATCATTTAATGAGGATTTGACAGAATCTATTATAAAAATTCGTCCTACTCTTTGGATGGAGGGCGATGAAAAATCATTAAAAGATTATACGATAAAAGGGCAAGTATTTGATGTACAAAATCAACCTGTATTAGAGAAACCTATGCAGGTAAATGCGGAGTATGTATTCAAACAGCGTTGGCCTGCTAGAGACTTACCAAAGTTTGGATTACTTGAAGGGAAGGTGAAAAACCCTGTTTTATGGAATGCAGAAACTCCTAATTTATATACTTTGGTGTTGACTTTAGAAGATGCCAAAGGGAAAACAATTGAATCTAGAAGTCATCAAATAGGTTTTGTAAAAGTTGAGTTCGACGAGGATAATGCTTTATTAGTGAATAATGTTCCTGTAAAAATTATGGGGGCAAATCGTCATGATCATCATCCTATAAGAGGAAAAGCAGTGACGAGAGCTGATATGGAAGAAGAGGTGAGAATTTTAAAACAGTTCAACTTTAATGCAGTAAGAACTTCTCACTATCCGAACGATCCCTATTTCTTAGAATTATGTAATAAGTACGGTTTGTATGTGATGGATGAAGCCAATGTGGAGTGTCATCACTTAGGAAGTTATATTCCACACCAACCGTCTTGGGCCGCACCGATTCTAAGTCGTGTGATGCGAATGGTCGAAAGAGATAAAAATCATCCGTGTATCGTTTCTTGGTCATTGGGTAACGAATCGGGTACAGGTCCAGCCTTTGCAGCAGCTGCAGGTTGGGTAAGAAATTTTGATCCCAGTCGTTTTGTGCACTATGAAGGAGCGCAAGGAGATCCAACACATCCGGAATATGTGGAAAATGATAATGTAGGATATACTTCTCAAAACTGGGAATCCATGGCCAATCCGACAGATCCACAATATGTTGATGTGGTGAGCCGTATGTATCCGAATCAAGCACAGTTAATTCATATGTCGCAGAATCCGAATATCCAACGCCCAATTATTATGTGTGAGTACATGCATGCTATGGGGAACTCTGTTGGTGGATTGGGTGAATTCTGGGATCACATCAGAAAAACGCCAAATACGATAGGTGGATTTATTTGGGACTTTAGAGATCAAGGTCTTTTAACTCAAAGTGATAATGGAGTCGATTACTATGCCTATGGAGGCGATTTTGGAGATGTTCCAAATGATCAGAACTTCTGTATTAATGGGGTGTTTGCTTCAGATTTAACACCTCATCCTCATGCTTTTGAGGTAAAATATGTTTATCAGCCATTAGCCATTGAATGGGTGGATGTTGCAGAACATAAAGTGAAGTTTATCAACCGATTCACACACACTAACCTCGATCAATATCAAATAATCTATGAGGTGTTGGAAGATGGTAAAGTAATTAAAACAGGCGAACTTTCTGATGTTGCTGTTGAAGCAGGAAAATCAAAAGACTACATCTTGCCGATCAAGAAATTAAAGAAATCGCAAGACAAAGAATATTTCATCACCATAAAAATGTTGGAAAAACAAGATCGTTTATGGTGTGAAAAAGGGTTTGATGTTGCACATGAGCAATTATTGATTCAATCCGCATCTGAAACAAGCAAAGTAAAGTATGCTAAGAAGGCAAAAGGAGAGGTGGATACTACAGATAAAGTCATTAAAGTGAAGAATGGAATTGTTCAAGTGGAAGTGTCTAAAGAAAACGGTCAATTGATTTCTTATAAAATTGAAAATACTGAAATCTTAGAACGCCCTATGAAGTCTAATTTCTGGAGGCCATCCATTGATAACGATGTGAGAGGAATTGATGCAAAACGAATGAGTCAATCGAAGGAATTTTGGAAAGACATTGATCAAAGATGGACATCTACAGAGGTGAAAGTGGCCAATGAAAATGCAGGAGTAGTGGAGATAGAAGTGATGCAGAAATTAGAGGATAAGGTAGAATTGAAAACAATCTACTCGGTGACTCCTGAAGATGTTAAAATTGATTTGTATCTATCAGCGGATAAATCCGTGAATGATTTGATCAATTTTGGGATGACTATGGGATTGAGTAAAGAGTATGTTTCTACAGAATATTATGGTAATGGTCCATTTGAAACTTACGCAGATCGTAAAAGAGCAGCGATAAAACAAGTGTATTCGTTAGATACAAAAGAAATATTCTACCCATATGTGAAACCACAAGAAAATGGAAATAGAACAGAAACGTCTTGGGTGAAATTATCGAATAAAGAAAACAAGGGTATTTTATTTAAAGGTGCTCCAACATTAGAGTTCTCTATTTGGGAATATACGGCAGATAATTTAAGAGAAGCGAAGCATCAATATGAGTTGACAGCTGAAGAATATTATACTGTTAATGTAGGATTAGTGCAAGCCGGTTTAGGCGGGACATTATCACTTACTCTCCCAGAATATATATTAAAACCTGGAGATTATCATTTCAATTTCACTTTAGGCAAGTCAAATTCTAAGAAATTGAACTGATTTATAAGCGAATTGGATTAATTTAAGATAATCCTTCATAATTATATTACATAAGCACATAATTACCGCAATTATGTGCTTATTTTTGTATACAATTGACTGACATAGCGTCCACTATGTTATATTCATCGTGACTTCAATGATCTACTTACTTAAATGAAATGATTAAATATTTACAACTTTCATCTAAATATCATCGACTTCTGTCCATCGCATATACTTACTATAATTTACCCGAATAGCACAAAAATCGCTTAATGATAATTTAGTGCAAGTAAAAGGTAATTCTTACACATATCGCGAAGTCGATCTTCCTTAATATTGTATTATGAGTAAAAGCTTTACACATATACAAATTTTTAAAGGAATCGTATGAGGAGATTTTACTAACTCTTCAACATCTGTTCATTAATTTTTTTCAAATTATGCTATTATCAAGTAAACTTAGTATGAAATGGCAAGTGATACCTAAAGGGTGGATTACTACACTACTCTTTATGCTTTTTTCTACTGTTACTTTTGCCCAAGAAGTTGTTGTTGCGGGTAAAGTTTCAGCAGATGGAGAGCCACTTCCAGGGGTGAACATTATTATTAAAGGAACTTCTAAAGGTACTGTAACTGACATTGACGGTAACTACAGTATCAATGTTTTAAAAGAAGATGTACTGGTATTTAACTATATCGGTTTTCTTGCTCAAGAAGTAAAAGTGGGGACACAAACTTCTATTGATATTTCATTAGAGCAAGACATGGAGCTACTAGACGAAATCGTTGTAGTAGGTTATGGTACTCAAAAGAGAAAAGAAGTAACAGGTGCGGTGAACAATGTGACTTCTGAGGCAATTGATAAAGTACCTACTCCAGATTTAGGAACTGCTTTACAAGGTCAAGTAGCCGGTGTAAACGTTCAAGCAGCAAGTGGTGCTCCAGGTGCAGCAGCCAACATCCAAATTCGTGGTATAGGTTCGATTTCAGGATCTAGAGACCCCTTATATGTTGTGGATGGTATTCCATACCAAGGTAACCCTAACATTGCTCCATCTCAAATCAAATCAATTGATATCTTAAAGGATGGTGCATCTGCAGCGGTTTATGGTGTAAGAGCATCTAACGGTGTAATCTTGATTACAACAAAAACAGGTTCTCCTGATAAAATGAAAGTTGATTTTACAGCTTGGGGTGGTATTCAAAACATTACTTCAGGTACTGAATTAATGAATACCCATGAGCAGTTCTACTTCGATCAAATTAAATCAGAAGCAACAGGTGTTCCATCAACAGTCCTAGATGTGAACCCAAGAGCTTTGGAAAATAATTCTGATTTTGTTGGAACAATCCAAAACGATAATGCAGCTATTCAAAACTACGAATTGAATGTTTCTTCTGGTAAAGGTGATTTGATGGTGAACGCCAACGTTAACTACTTTAACCAAGAAGGTATTTTGATTAATTCTGGTTTCGACCGTTTGGCAACTCGTTTAACTGGTTCAATTAACAAGGATAAATTCAAAATGTTTGCTTCAGTTGGATTCCAAAATGAAAACAGACAAAGAGAGCCTTGGGGATTGTATGAGCAAGCAATTCGTCAAATGCCTTGGAACACTCCAATCGAAGAACTTCCAACTAATGGCGACATCATCCAGATTCCAGATCAAAACGAAATTACATATTCTTATTTATCTGGTATCTTATCAAACACTGATGAGGAGAATATCAAAAGGTTTAACGTAGCATTCAATGCGTCATACGAAATTGTGAAAGGTCTTAAATTCCAAGTAAGAGCAGGTGCTAACATGTACAATGCTACTAGAAAGAGATTCCAGCCTAAATATATCATCTTGGATGCTAATGGTAACTTTAACCCAACTGCATCAAGACCAAATGCTCGTTTAAATGAGGATTATGTATGGAATACACGTTATACTTGGGAAAATATCCTTTCATATGATAAGTCATTCGGAGACCATAACTTCAACTTTACAGGAACTTATTCATTTGAAGAATTTACGAACAAAACTACTGGTATAGCAGCATCATTTGCTGAAAATGGTAATAACGCTATTCAAGTACCAGGTGCTACAGTTTCTTCTTCAAATCCTACAGGTGGTTTAAACGAAACCGCAATGGTAGGTATGATGGGTCGTCTGCAATATAACTATAAGAGTAAGTATATGTTGTCAGTGTCTTTAAGACGTGATGGTACTTCTCAGTTCAACCCAGAAAACAGATTTGATGTTTTCCCAGGTGTATCAGTTGGTTGGAACGTAGACAAAGAAAACTTCTGGAATGTAGACTTCATTAACGGATTTAAAGTAAGAGGTTCATATGCTGAACTAGGTAACAATAGAGTAGGTAATAACCCATATATTGCAAGTCGTGTAATCGAATCTGGTATTAACTACATCTACGGTTCAAGTAAGGTATTAACACCAGGTTTAACACAAAGAAGATTCGCTAACCCAGGTATTATGTGGGAGACTTCTATCGCTAAGAACGTGGGTGTTGACTTAAGTATGTGGAACGATAGAATACAGTTTACAGCAGATATCTATGAGAACGATAAGCAAAACATGATCTTAGGTCAGCAATTACCTTTATCTTCAGGTGCAGCAGTAACTCGTGCAAACTCAGAAGTAGCTGAATATAGAACTTATACATTGAATGCTGGTGATATGACGAACCGTGGTATTGAATTGGCTCTAAATTATAAGAACCAAACGAAATATGGTTTGAATTATAACTTTGGTGTTACTTTCACTAGAAATACTAACGTGATCAATAACTTAAATGGTGTTGAAAGAGGTTTTGCAGGAGGTCGTCCTTCATTGACGCATAACTGGATGGATAACACTACATTCATGGCTCAAGGTTATGAGGCAGCATCTTTCTTCTTAGTGAAAACAGATGGTATTCTTAAGACAGAAGAGGAATTAAAAGCTTACCAAGAGACTATCAACCCTAACGCTCGTTTAGGAGATGTTCGTTTTGTAGATCAAAATGGTGATGGTGTAATTGACGACAATGATAGAGTATATGCTGGTTCAGGTATGCCAGATTTCGAAATGGGTCTTGTAGCTACTTTAGAATACAAAGGTTTCGATTTCTTCATCCAAGGTTACTACTCTCATGGTGCTGAAATCATTAACGGTGCTAGATTATATGCTTACGCTGAAGGAAGACACAAAGAGTTAATGGGTATGTGGTCGCCACAAAATCCAAATTCAGATATTCCATTGTCATTAAACAGACAATCTCAAAACGTTCGTTCTTACTCAGATTTATGGATTGAGGACGGTACTTACTTCAGAATTAGAACAATGACACTAGGATACAACTTAGGTAATTTACTTGATTCTTCAACAGGTATTTCTAAAGCTAGACTTTATATCTCTGCAGTCAACCCATTCACATTCACAAAATATACTGGTTATGATCCAGAAGTTGGTGGTGATGGTCTTTACATGAGAGGTGTAGATAGAGGTAACTATCCAGTGGCTAGACAGTTTTTAATTGGCGCTCAACTAAGTTTCTAAAAAGTATAAAACTATGAATACTTTAAAAAATAAATTAATATTCCTTTTCGCAAGCTTGGTGGTTTTAACTTCGTGTGATCATGATAGTTTTCTTACGAGAAACAACCCGAATGCGTTAACAGAAGAGACATTCTGGAAAACAGAATCAGATGCAGAGGCAGCATTAACTACAGCCTATGCAGCACTACAATTCCAATCGGTTAGTGGTGGTAACTTAACTTATGACATGATTAGAAGTGACATGGGTGGTACCAACGATTGGGTAAGACATTATCCTTATACTGAATTTACTATTCCTGATAATGATACCCCTGTATTCAACAAATGGGCAGAATTATATACTGGTATTTTCAGAGCTAATCAAGTAATTGATAATATCCCTACTATGGAGGTATTATCAGAAGAAAGAAAGACAGAACTTATAGCGGAAGCTCGTTTCTTAAGAGCATTCTTCTACTTTGAATTAGCACACTCATATGGTGGTGGTGTAATTAAATTGTCTTCTAAGACAACAAATCACAATGTTCCTTTTTCTTCTTTAGAAGAGGTGACTAACCAAGTAATTATTCCGGATTTAGAGTTTGCAATGGCTGAACTTCCATTAACTCGTCCTGAAGCACTTTTAGGTAAAGCTACTTGGGGTATGGCGACTACTTTGATGGGTAAAGTTCACCTATACAACAAAGATTGGACACAAGCAGCAGCTGAATTTAAAAAAGTAATTGACTCTGGTCTTTACTCATTAACTTCTCAATATGCTGAGAACTTTAGACACGATGTAATTTACAATTCAGAGTCTATTATGGAAGTGCCATTCGATGGTTCTGTTAACCCAGGTACTCCTAACTCAGGTATTGTAGATGATAGCCCTGGTACACCAGGTGCGGAGTCATCAACTCTGGCAAGATGGTTAGGTCCTTATTCTTTAGGTGGATGGCAATCGTTAATGCCTACATATTGGGCACATGAGTTATTTACTGCAGACTCAATTCCAAATTCTTCAGGTCACTCACCAAGATATTCAGCTACTCTAGCTGGTAGAGATGCAGAAGGGTTATATTACAATAAAACTCCTGCAGATTTAAAAGCAGAAGTGCCAAGAAGATGGACATTCGGTGAGTCAAGTTATGTAAAGAAATATGCTAACTGGTACCACTTAGATGTAGAAGATCCTGAATGGAGATCATCTATCCACTTCAAACACATGAGATTAGCAGATGTGTACTTAATGTATGCTGAAGCAGTTTTAGAAGGTGAAAACAACCTTAACGTTGCGATCGAATATATTGACAAAGTAAGAGCAAGAGCGGGTGTTGTAACACTAGCGGACTATATCAGTTCAGGTGGTATTCCACAATTGCATATCTCAAGAGACTTACACGGTGCAAGACCAGTTGTTCCTGCAACAATCGAAAATGTAAGAACTCACTTAAGAATGGTAGAAAGACCTACAGAGTTAGGGTTCGAAAACTCAAGATGGAGAGATTTAGTTAGATGGGGTATAGTAAAAGAAGTATTTACTACGCTACATAATGATGAGAATCAGCGTATCGCTGATTACGATCCTAATGCACCTCTAAAAGCTCCTTTATTTATCGAGCAAAGAGTACGTCCGGATTTCGTAAATAACTGGAACTTCTACGAATCATCTAGACACGATTATTTCCCTATTCCAGCGGCTGAAAAGCAAGCTAACGAAGCACTTTAAGTCATAATTCTATGAAATCAATATTAAAAAATAGTTATATATTTCTAGCTTCACTATTCCTACTTTTAGTAGGATGTGGTGAGGTGATGAATAATCCAGAAGTGATTACACCAAACCATAGTGTAATTAAAATCTCCCAATCTGGTAATGGAAACATCATCAACATGAATCAACATATTGATTTTGCCGATGTTTCACAAGGTGTCGAAAGTCGTCAGTGGATCTTCCCAGGCGATGATACTGTAACTGTAGAAGGTAATCCTGAAGATGTTCAGGTAAGAGGGGTTTTCCATATGGTCGGTACATATGATGTGAAATTACATCAAGTATTCAAAGGGAATGCTTATGTAGGTACTGAAGAAACTCCAAGAGAAACGAATGAGATTGATACTGTTATTACTGTAACAGTAATGCCTAAAGTGGAATTAAAATCAGTAAAAGCAAACATCTTAAATACAGATGGTACTTTGGGTGATGAGATTCCATTAGAAAATGTAGAAACTCCTAAAGACATTCCTTTTGGAAGTGTTTTACGTTTCACTTATCAGGCAGAAGGTAATCCTACTCAAATTCAAGGTGAATTTTTTGGAGCTGAGTTGTTAGCTCAAAATGCTGAAATGGGTACTTTCGATGTGAAATACGTTACTTTAGATAAAGTATACAGCATTGCACCAGTGTTCTTACGTCCACAACCAATGAGTTCAGATACCTTAGCAGTAGTTGATTTTGTGAAGTGTGTTCGTTCTGATGAGCCATTAACATTAGAGGAAGTGGCATCGAATGCGAGTCAAAAACCTACAATCAAATTCTCAAGAGGTTTAAATGCTAATTCTCTTAACAAAGAGGACTTTAGTGTAGTTATTCAAACAGCAAAAGGTGCGACAATTAATCCTGAAATTGTAGATGCATTCCTTGATCCGGATGATGCAAGTAAGGTGATTCTTGATTTAGGTACTGAAGTTATCTATAATGATGATATGGTCACTGTTTCATTCACTGAAGGTAGATTAGAATCTGCTGATGCTGCTAGAGCGACATCATTTACAGACGAAGAACTAGAAGTTTATTCTTTAAACCTATTAAAAGAAGGTGGTTTTGATTACGATATGGAAGATGCTTCAGTTAACTGGAACGCAGGACAACCTGATTGGTTAGGTGGTGACTTTACGAACACGTTAGAAAAAACATCAGAGCATGTAACATCAGGTTCGAAAAGTTTGAAAATATCTGTAAACCCATACAATGGTGTAGGTGCATGGGGTAATGGTACAGTTGTTTCACCATTCTCAAATGGAGAGCTACATAGATTCCCTTATTCTCCACATCCTGATGCAGGTAACAAAGTGAAGATCTCGTTTGATTTATACCTAGAAGAAAATTCAGGAAATATTGATCCGTCAGTACCTAATCAGTTTGCTACAAATATTCGTATGTATATTAACTGGGGTGCAGGTGGTGCAGAGAAAGCCCACTCTATTGGTGGATTACCTGAAGGACAATGGTATCATTTGGAAGATGTACTTGATATAACTAATGTACTAGAGTCATTTAGTATGGCAATTAAAATTGCTCAAACTGGTGATAAAAATTGTACTGTACATATTGATAATATCAATGTTTCACATTACCAAAGAAGACCGTAAATTTATTGAATTGCGATATATTTGAATAATTTTGATAAGAGCTGTCACTTTCGGGTGACAGCTTTTTTTTGTTCTAATTTATTGATTTAGAGTAGTTAAATATTCGATTTAAGTAACAAGATTAATAGTGCAAAGTGTTATAAAACAACTAGTTAATTTTTGATTAGAGCAGGTTAAAAATCGAGAAGTTAAGGGATATGTTAATCTATAAATTGTGGTGATAATGAATTATTTACTTGATGAAACCAAAGTGGTTTCAGTAAATTTTTACCAGCATATTATGACTTACTATTTTACACTCTTAAAGACAACAAAGGTTTGTCTTTTATCAACACTAATGCTTTTTGTGTCGGTCCAACTAATGGCACAAAAACCAACTAAAACAGCCAATCCCAACGATGAGTGGGAAATCCGATGGAGTGCATCGGACGAATTCAATGGAGATTCTCCCGATTGGGCGAAATGGATTCGAACAGGAAATCTTCCAAATACGACAGCATGGAAGTGGGACAATGCAAACAATGTTAAGATTGTGGACGGTGTTGCAGAATTGACAATGCGTCAGAATCCTAACAACCAAAACGATGGTGATACCTATTTTAAATCAGGTATTCTTAAATCCTATCAAACATTTACTTATGGCTATTATGAAGCAAAAATTAAAGGTGCTTCTATTGGTGAAGGGGTATGTCCATCATTCTGGTTATTCTCAAATTTTGATTATTCAGTTGGAAATGGAAAGACTGTTTACAGTGAAATTGATGTAGTTGAATTACAGCAATTTGATTGGTACGAAGGACATCAAGATGATATCCAAGATATGGACCATAATTTACATGCAGTAGTTATGGAAAATGGATCAGGCGTTTGGAGAAGACCTAAAATGCATCCAGATGAGCAATTGCTAAAATACCGTGCACCTTGGGATCCTAGAGATGAATTCCATATCTATGGTTGTGAGGTAAACGAGCAAGAAATTATTTGGTATGTAGATGGTGTTGAAATCGGTAGAAAGCCAAATACGTATTGGTACAGACCAATGAACGTAACACTGTCTTTAGGATTAAGAAAGCCATTTGTTGAGTTTTACAATAACAGAAACAATGCGGTAAATCCGGAAGAAGATGAAAGAGCAAAAGCAGCTTTACCAGGCATGCCTACAACAATGTTTGTAGATTATGTAAGAGTTTGGGAAAAAACAGGGACAAACAATAATCCTGAATTGGGTTTAGGGGAAATTGGCAACCCTGATTTCGAAGAAGGTTCTCTGAATTATTGGAACGCCGGTTCGGGCATTCACGATATTCAAACTACTGATGTAGCTAATGGTAATTATGGTGTTACTGTGAATAATGGTAGTGTAGCACAAAACATTACGTTAGCTGCAAATACAACATACACTATTACTGCAAGCGGTAAGGTGAAATCTGATGGAACAAAAGCATACTTTGGTATTAATGAAGCGATTTCAAATGAATTAGTGAAAAATTATGAATTCACATCCACTTCATTTGATAATGGTTCGATTACTTTTACAACAGGAGGACAAGAAGCGAGTTATAGATTATGGTTCTGGTCATCGACAGAAGCTTCTGTTGATAATTTTCAAATTGTTGAAGGTGATGAGGGTGATATAGTAGTAGTTCCTGTAGATGGAGTGAGCTTATCAGCATCATCAGTAAGTATTTATGAAACAGCAACAGCCAATCTTTCGGCAACAGTCACACCTTCAAATGCTTCTAATAAAGGTGTGACTTGGAGCTGTTCAAACACTAATGTAGCTACAGTTTCAAATGGTGTGGTTACAGGTGTAAACGAAGGAACAGCAACGGTAACTGTAACAACAAACGATGGAAACTTCACTGCTTCAGCTACTGTTACAGTAAATAAAAATACAAATTTAATTCACAACCCAGGATTCGAGTTAGCAGATATGTCGAAGTGGAATTTAGAAGGTAATGCTTCTGTCGGATCTGCTCAAGTATTATCTGGTTCGAATGCTGGATTTGTGAACGGCAATGGATCAATTAATCAAATTGTTACTCTTGCTCCAAACAAAACATATACTTTAAGTGCTTACGGTAAAGTGGCGTCTCAAGGTCAATCTGTTTATTTAGGTGTGACCAATTATACTACTTCTACATTTATAGAAAACGCATTAATTACCTCAACTAACTATGAAAAACAAAGTATCACTTTTACTACAGGTAGTGCACAACAACAGTTTAGAGTTTGGTTCTGGAATAACGAAGGAGGACAATATTATGTAGATGATTGGTCGTTGGAAGAAGTGACTGAAGGAGAGCCAAATGTAGCAGTAGAATCTGTTCAATTATCAAATAGTACATTGGATTTAGATGAAGGCGGATCGTATAGTTTACTAGCAACAGTGCTACCTGCGAATGCTACAGATGCATCTATTTCATGGTCATCATCTAATACTTCAGTAGCAAGTGTTGTGGATGGAGTAGTTTCGGCAATTGCTGAAGGAACAGCGACGGTGACAGTAACGACAACGGATGGTGGTTTTACTGCTACTTGTCTGGTTACAGTAAGTGCTATAGACAATGGACAACCTCCGGTAGGTTCAACATTACCAGAGGCGGGTTCACAAATTTGGTTAAGCACACTTGATAGTGAATACGTAACCGTGAATTTAGGTTCAGGAACAGCTTTACAAGCAACAGAAACTATGGTTACTTCATTGGAAGAATATATTGTGATTGAATCAGATGGTTATATGGTATTACAAAATGCAAATACGAATAAATTTGTGACGGCAGCTTCAGGTACTGGTACGCCAATAAAATGTGGTGCAACAGGTATTTTTGATCGTCAGAAATTTACGTTTGAGCTTGCAGCATCAGGTAATCTTTTGATAAAAGCAAAAATTAATGGATTGTATTTAGCCGTTGATGCGAACAATGTCAATCAACCGTTACTAGCAAATGCCACTTTAGAAGGAGCTACAGAATTTTTATGGAGCGTTTCTTCTTCATCTGGCAAAGTAACGAATATTGATAACTTCACATCGGTGAACAGTTATGTATATCCTAACCCATATTCATCAGGTGCATTAAAAGTAGGTTGGAATCAGAAAGCTACAGGTACAATTCAACTTATAGATTTACAAGGACATACTATTTATTCTGTTGGATTTAATAACCAATCGAATATTAGAATTGCTCCAGAAGAACTCCAAATAGCAAAAGGTATCTACATCATTCAAATTGTAACAGATACACTGACGCAAACATCAAAGTTAATTATAAAATAGAAGACACTACCTATGTCTTCATTATAGGCCTTTCTGTTTCAGAGAGGCCTATTTTTTATATCAAATACTCATAAGGGTAAATTAGGCTAATTTTTTCTATTCAAATGATAATTTTTAGGAATTCTTTACCCCTAAATACGTCTACTTTTACATTATAGAAATGAACAAATTTTTTATAGTAAATATCTCGGTTATCAATTCTTAGAAGATTAATTATCAATATTATCAGATGAAAAAATTATTAGTTTTGGCATGTGCGGCAATGATGTCGAATATGTCACTAGCACAAGAAAAGGGAATTTTAGGACAAGGTGAGACACCTCACGTACATCTAAAATCAATTAATATAGGTGACTGTAAGTGGACTGAAGGATTTTGGGCAGATAAATTTCATACTGCAGAGCATTCTATGGTTCCTTATATGGGAGAGGTGCTAACAGGAGAAGTAGGACATGCGCTGAACAACTTTAAAATTGCTGCAGGTTTAAAAGAAGGTAAACATAAAGGTATGCATTGGCATGATGGTGACTTCTACAAGTGGATGGAAGCAGCGATGTATGTGTATGCTCAAAATGGAGATAAAAAGTTGCTTGAAGAAATTGATGGTTACGTCGATATTATTGCTAAAGCACAGGAAGAGGATGGTTATTTACAAACTCAAGTTCAACTAAGAAGCAATGTTGATAGATATGAAAACCGTAAGTATCATGAGATGTACAATACGGGTCACTTATTGACATCTGCTTGTATTCATCATAGAATTACTGGTCAGGATAACTTCTTAAACATTGCTATCAAGCATGCTGACTTATTATATAAAACATTCAATACTGATGATCCTAGATATGGTCGTTTTGGTTTTAACCAAACACAAATTATGGGTCTAGTAGAAATGTACAGAACTACAGGAGATAAAAAATATCTTGATCTAGCAGAAAGATTTATCAACAATAGAGGTAAATATAAAGTAGAAGAAACTCCTGAAACTAAAGGTTACCCAATTGGTGATATGGTGCAAGAAAGAGTGCCACTGAGAGAGGCTGATGAAGCAGTAGGACACGCAGTTTTAGCATTGTATTATTATGCAGGTGCTGCTGATGTAGCTGCTGAAACAGGTGAAAAAACTTTAGTGGATGCTTTAGATCGTTTATGGGAAAACGTTACGGATAAGAAAATGTACGTAACAGGTGCCGTAGGTCAAGCCCACTATGGTGCTTCTACTAACAGAGATAAAATTGAAGAAGGTTTTATTGATGCTTACATGATGCCAAACATGACAGCATACAATGAAACTTGTGCGAATGTATGTAACTCGATGTTCTCTTACAGAATGTTAGGTTTACACGGTGAGTCGAAGTATGCAGATATTATGGAGTTGGTATTATATAACTCAGGTTTGTCTGGTATTTCAATTGAAGGTAAAGATTACTTCTATTCTAATCCTTTGAGAATGGTTCAAGGATCAAGAGATTATTCTAAGCACAATACAGAAACTCCTCACAGAGAGCCCTATTTAGAGTGCTTCTGCTGTCCTCCAAACATTGTAAGAACTGTAGCAAAATCAGCGAACTGGGCTTACAGCTTATCAAATGATGGTATCGCAGTAAACATGTATGGTGGTAACAGATTGGAAACGAAGTTGGAAGATGGTTCTGACATCATCTTAAATCAAGTAACAAATTACCCATGGGAAGGAGCAGTAAATATTACTGTAGAGAAAGCGAAGAAAAAGCCATTTGATATGATGCTTCGTATTCCTGATTGGGCACACGGTACTACTGTAAAAGTAAATGGTGAAGCTGTTGAATCAGAAGTAGTAGCAGGTAAATTTACTACTGTAAATAGAAAGTGGAAGAAAGGTGATATCATCACTATTGATATGCCAATGGACGTGAAATTGGTAGAGGCCAATCCATTAGTGGAAGAAGCTAGAAACCAAGTTGCGGTAAGAAGAGGACCAATTGTATACTGTGTTGAAACTCCAGATCTACCAGAAAATGCAAAAATTTTAGATGTGTACATCAAAGGTGGTGCACCATTAAAAGTAAATTATGAAAAGGATTTCTTAGGAGGTGTTGCAACAATCGAAGCACCAATCTTAATCAGAAAAGATCAATCAATTGAAGCGAGTATGTACTCAACGGTAACTAAACCTGAGTTTACAGAATCGACGATCAAAATGGTTCCATATTTCTCTTGGTCAAACAGAGGAGAGTCAGAAATGACGGTCTTCATGCCAGTGATTTGGAATAACTTATAATCTAGTAAGGACGTTGCAAAGCAACGTCCTTTCTTAGGTATTAAAAAAATACTCATTTGAGTAGAGCGTATAAATAAACTACAATGAATACTTTAGCTATTGTCTTAATCTTATGTGCCAGTTTTTTTCAAGGCACATTTGGATTAGGAATGAAACATATTGCTCCTGTTAAATGGGAGAATTGGTGGATCGTTCACGCAACGGTTGCTATGATTGCTTTCCCAATGATCTGGTCTTACATCGCAGTGCCAGAAACATTTACAATTATCTCTGAGACAGCTACTAATGTCTTATTTATGGCGATGTTATTTGGTTTCCTTTGGGGGATAGGCGGTATTCTATTCGGTGTATCAGTAGAATACACAGGAGTGAGTATCACATATGGAATCGTGATGGGCTTAGCGGCTTCGGTAGGCTCTTTGATTCCGATGTTCCAAATGGAAGAACTACCCGCCAATTTCAATATAGTATTGGTAGGTGTCGCTTTCTTACTAGTCGGCGTTGGTATTACAGCAATTGCTGGAGTGAAAAGAGATCAAGTTCAAAATGCAGTTGCTGAAGAAGAAGTAGAGGAAGATGGAGATGTACTAGTAGCTGCTCCTCCAAAAACATCACCTAAAAAATCAATTAAAACGGGTGTTGCTATTGCAGTAACAAGTGGTGTTTTATCTGCTTTGTTAAATGTAGGGTTCTCTAATGCTTTGCCAGTAGCAGAATTAGCGTCAACGAAATATGGAGCAAACCCAACCGATGCTAGTTTGGTGGCTTGGGTAGTGGTACTTATCGGAGCCTACATTATGAATGCAGGTTTTGCCTTATTCAAAATGGCATCGAACAACACTTTTGGATCTTTTAAAGTAGCAGGAGGCAAGAAAGCATATTTCTGGTCAGTAGCCGCTGGTTTATTCTGGTTTGCAGCCTTGGGAGTATACGGTCAAGGTGCCGCTGCTATGGGCGATTTAGGCCCAGTAGTCGGTTGGCCAATGATGTTGGGTATCTCTCTAATCGTGAGTAATGTATGGGGATACCGTTCTGGTGAGTGGAAAAATGCAAGTGGACCATTTAAGATATTATTAGGTGGTTTGGGTGTGTTGATTTTTGCGATCTGTGTGTTGGGGTATGCGAATGCGTAATTCTAGCTTCAAACAGGGAAAACCTCAGATTGTGTACCCAGGGTTAAAACCCTAGGTAATCAAAGGTAGGTGAAAAACTCCCTGATAAAAATTAAAAACAAACAAAATGAAAATAATAGATATTCAACCCTATGTATTGTCACAGGACTTAGAAACGCCGTTTTTCTTTTCCCAGTGGCACTACGCCTCTCGTAAGATCTGTTTAGTGAAAATTACACTAGAAGACGGAACTTATGGATGGGGAGAAGGTTATGGCCCTGCGGACATGATCAAGCAGGGGATAGAGTTTTTCAAACCTTTCGTATTAGGCGAGAATGTTTTGGAAAACGAAAAAATTTGGCAAGTGATGTATCTAAGATCACTTGATTTTGGACGAAGTGGTATTTTTAATGCTGCCATTTCTGCGATTGATTTAGCCATTTGGGATTGTAAAGGAAAGGTGTTGAACCAACCTGTTTCAGTATTGCTTGGAGGCGTAAAAAATCCAGTAATTCACCCATATGCTACAGGCTTCTATTTTACAGATTCACCAACTTTGGATGATGATCTAAGAAAAGAAGCTGAATTCTACAAAAGAAGTGGCTTTAAAGCAGCAAAAATGAAAGTAGGCCTAGGTCTTGAAAAAGACTTGCACTATGTGAACCTGCTTAAAGAAGCACTGGGTGATGATGTGAAATTAATGATCGATTCCAACCATGCTTACAATTATAGAGAAGCATTGGAATTGGCGAAAAAGATTGAGCATCTGAATATTGGCTGGTTCGAAGAACCTGTTCATCCAGAAGATTATAATGGTTATAAAAAGCTGAAGGAGAATACAACTATTCCTATTGCCGGTGGTGAGTGTGAATATCATAAACACGGTTTCAAACGACTGTTTGATAACGATTGTGTGGACATTGCCCAACCTGATATTGCAGCCACAGGTGGTCTGACAGAAGCCAAACGTATTGCTGCTTTGGCATCAGCTTACCATAAAGATATTGTTCCTCACTCTTGGGGTACTTGGATAGCCATAAGTGCAGCCGTGCATTTTGTAGGTAATCTAGATAAAAACCCAGGTAGAATGTATATGGACGCTCCAATGATTGAATTGGATCGTACAGAAAATCCATTAAGAGACGATGTTACTATCCCAAGTATTGAAGTGATTAATGGTGAAATAAAAGTACCTAACACTCCAGGTTTAGGTGTAGATGTTAACGAAGAATTCCTAGAAAAATATGCAATCGACAATAGAAAAGAGTTTGCTTAAATTCGGAAGCAAAAAACTATATATCGACGGTGAGTTCGTAGATGGCTCCAACCGTGAAACATCAATGGCATTATGCCCTCATGATAATCAACCGATCTGTGAAATCGCTCAAGCTACAAAAGAAGACACATTACGTGCCTTGGATGCAGCAGAAGCGGGTTTCAAAGTATGGTCAAATACTCCACTAGAAGTGCGTTTGGAAAAAGTACTTCAACTGCGTGAAAAAATGTTGGAGAACGGTGATCGTTTGAGAGAAGCAGTTTGTCATGAAATGGGTAAAACTTGGGAGGCATCAGGAGAAGACCTTCAGAGTATTACGGATTCCTTAGAATTCTATGCCCATGAAATGAGAATCAAGGAGAACTTTACCATCGATGACCGTGCGGGCACTCACTCCCATAGAATGGTATATCAACCATTGGGTGTTGTAGCAGCTTTCCTCGCTTGGAACTTCCCATTGTTGAACCTTGGCTTTAAACTAGGTCCGGCACTGGTAACAGGATGTTCGATCGTGATCAAAGCATCAGAATCATCGACCATTTCCTCATTAATTATAGCAGAACTAGCCCACGAGGTAGGTTTCCCTAAAGGTGTGATTACAGTACTTTGTGGTGACCGTAAAAATGTGGGAATCCCATTGTGTGAGAGTACAATACCTCGTTTGATTACGATGATTGGCTCTACATTTACTGCCCAAAAACTAATTGAACAATCTGTAAAGACTTCCATCAAAAGATACTCAATGGAATGTGGAGGTAATGCTCCATTCATTCTGTTCAACGATGGAAATATGGAAGATGCTTTGGGCATCACCAATGCCATCAAGTTTGGAGGAAACGCAGGTCAAGTATGTGTAGCACCAAACAGATTCTTCATTCAGGAAGGAGTGTATGATGAGTTCATCACTAAACTAACTGATAGTGCAAAGACAGCAAAACTAGGTTTCTTCCAGGAGGAAGGTATCAATATGGGACCGCTTGCCAATCAAGCACAAGTTAAATCTGTACAACATTTTGTAGATGAGTGTGTGAGAGAGGGTGGTAAAATCCTAGCAGGCGGACATAAGATCGAAGGAGAAGGAAATTACTTTGCTCCAACAGTGATCGAGATGGAAAACCGTCAAGCAGATATTCTTCAGCATGAGGTGTTTGGTCCTGTTTGCGTAGTAATGAAATTCAATGTATTGGAGGAAGTGATTGAGCTATCGAATGATTCTACTGCTGGTTTAGCTTCTTATGTTTTCACAGAAGACGAAGAGCTGTTGGAAACAGTGGCTATGGCTTTGGAATTTGGAGAAGTTCAACAAAACGGTGTGAAATACGATATCAACTTGCCTCACTTAGGAGTGAAGAATAGTGGTATTAGTATGGACTGTTCGAAGTTCGCTTTGGATGACTACTTGGTACTAAAGCGTATCTCTAGAAAGCTTTAGATTAGGTAGTAGGTAGTAGGTAGTAGGTAATACCTAAAAAAGTAGAACGAATGAAACAGCCAAAACATTTTGTAAGTTGTGATTGGGGGACCTCCAATTTCCGTGTTCGTTTAATAGATTTCAATTCTCTTGAAGTCATTAAAGAACATAAAACAGAAATGGGAGTAAAGAAGCTGTATCAATCTTTTCTATCAGAAGGAAAGGCTGATCGACAAGCTTATTTCTCGGAGTATCTTCTTTCACAACTTCAACAAATAGTTGATATAAATCAGGAACTCACCATTGTTGCTTGTGGTATGATTACCTCAACAATGGGAATGATTGATATGGAGTATGCTACTATGCCAATTAGTGATAAAGTAGATACGTTAAATATCAAACATCTTGATTTAAATGATCATATTGATCTAATTCTAATTTCTGGGGTAAAAACAACAAATGATGTCATGAGAGGAGAGGAGGTTCAAGCCATTGGACTGATGAAATACCTTAAGAATGATTGTTATTTGTTATTACCTGGAACACATAGTAAACATTTAAAATTTGAAGGTGGATCTTACAATTCTTTTCAAACTTTTATGACGGGTGAATTATTCGAAATAATTTCTCAGCATTCTATTCTAAAAGACTTTTTGATGTCCTCAAAAATGAATGATGAAAGTGAAAAAGCATTTTTAGAAGGGGTTAGAAAAGGCAGTAAAGGAGAACTATTAGGATCCTTATTTGGAATTAGAGCACAGTGGGTGGCTCAAGCTCAAAATATTCAAGAAGAAGGTAAATCAAAAGGAAAAGATACAGAAATGTATCAATCTAATTTTTACTTCTTAAGTGGTTTACTTTTAGGAAATGAACTTTCTTACCTGCAAAACCAAAATGTAGAAGTGGTTATGGCTGCTTCAGGAGTTTTATCAGGTTTATATCAAATAGCTTTGAAGGAACTTAAAGTGGAAGGTTTTACAAGTCTAAGCGGAGAAGTTCTAGAAAAAGCAATGATTCATGGTCAAAAGATGGTGTTGGAACAACATCTTGACCAACTACAGATAATTTGATCAATTTCTAAGTGTTTGTGTGACAATATTATAAATGAAAAAGGCCATCTAATGATGGCCTTTAGCTTTTTATGCAGTTGGATAATCGGTATATCCTTTCTCCCCAGGAGTGTAGAAAGTATCAAAATCTGGAGCAGCTAAATCTATATTTTCTTCAAGTCGATGAACGAGATCGGGGTTAGCAATAAAAGGGCGACCAAAAGCTACTAAGTCACCTTCATTGGCTTCCAAAACGATTTCTGCTTTTCTTTTTGTCATATCCCCACTTGAGATATATGTATTCTTAAATTGATTTCGAATTTCATCTTTTATGCTAGCAGGAACTTCAGGAGCACCCATTCCAGAATGATCAACAACGTGAATATAAGTAAGGCCTAAATCATTTAAACCTTTAATTAATGCCTCATATTGAGCCTCTAACTCATCAAAAGGTCCTTGATCATTGAAAACACCATAAGGCGAAACTCGAATACCTACTTTATCACTTCCAATTGCATCTGTAACACCTTTGGCAACTTCTAAAATAAAGCGATTACGATTTTCTATAGATCCACCGTATTCATCCCTTCTTTGATTCGAATGAGGTGTTAAGAATTGTTCCATCAAGTAGCCGTTGGCACTATGAAGTTCAACACCATCCATTCCACTTTTGATCGCATTCTTAGCGGCATCTACATATTCTTGAATGGCTGCCTTAATATCTTCAGTTGACATTTCTTGGGGAACAGGATAAGATTGCATTCCTTCAGTATCCGTCCACATTTCCCCGCTTAATTGAATGGCTGATGGAGCGACTACTTTCGTTCCTGATTCCATATTCGCAGGATGAGAAGCTCTTCCAGTATGCATGATTTGCATAAAGATTTTACCACCATTATCATGTACCGCTTTAGTAACTTTAGCCCAACCATCTATTTGAGCTTGATTCCAGATCCCAGGAATTCTAGGATAACCACATCCGTTTGGAGAGGGTGCCGTTCCTTCTGTAATGATAAGTCCAGCTGATGCTCTTTGACCATAATATTCTGCCATAATATCGCCAGGAATATTATCAATTGCTCTTGAACGAGTCATGGGTGCCATTACTACTTTATTGGCTAATGATGTAGCACCTAGTTGGTAGCTTTCGAATAGTTTCATTTTTTGATTTAGGGTGTTATTGTTGTTTGAACAAATATTGTAATATAAATGTAGTAATATTCTACTGAATCACCTAACCTTTCTTAAAAGTTTTCTATCAAAAAATTGTTTAATCTAAATATCTTCTTTACAATTGTATATACAATAGTCGTAAAAACGAATATATTTTTTAATTTAACTATTGTATATACAATAATAATACATCAAACATTATGAAAGCGCTACTCTTTTCTACTTTACTTCTTATCAGCTCTTATGTATTCAGTCAAGAAATTGATACATTAAAATGGGATAATAGAATTTCTTTAATTGGTCGACATCAATCAGGTAATCTAAATCAATACAGTATTATGCCTACTTGGAGATCGACTCTGCATAATTCTAAGATCAACGCAGTTCTTGATGTAAATTATCAATATATAAAAGTAGAGGAATTTGAAGTAGTAGACGATTTTTGGGTGAGCGGAATGTTACAATATGGACATCAGCAAAAGGTATATCCAATAGTGTATGGTTTAAATGGTTTTGCACAATCGTATCATATTGATAAATCTTCTTTTTTAGGAGGAGGTATGGGTTGGAATATTTTAAAACAAAAGCCGAATAGCTACTTGCAATTGCATGTGATGGCGGGTTATTTGAATTTTCAGTTCACAGAAACACCTCTTCATGAAGCGTTTAGTTGGAGTGGTTTTATTCGCACTAAATTTCCGATATCAAAGATGTTTCAATTAGAGTGGGAGGTACTCACTTACCAATCGATGAAAGACACTGAATATATGGGTTTTGGTAATTTATTGGTTTTCAACTTTATGTTGAATAAGTGGTTAGGTCTTAATGTGAGACATCAGATTTATTACGATCATAAAGAGGTACCACTTACAGAGAATTTAAATTCGATAGCTTATTTTGGGTTGAATGTGAATTTATGATGAGTTGTTGAATTTATAAAGGCGAAGGATAGTGATCCCTCGCCTTTATATTTTTCTAGAGTTTTACATAAACTGATGATACTCCGGATTCACCTTCGCATTCTTAAACTGAGGCTTCTCCTTCCAAAGATCATAAGTAGCTTTTAACTGCTGAGGATCTTCAGGATATTGTCCTTTATCATCAGTCTCTTTGATCCATTTTTCTAAGACTATTCTATGTCCGATCAACTCTTTTTGATACTCAGGTTTTTGAGCCAAGTTATTGATTTGGAATGGATCTTTTTCCATATCATAAAGTTCTTCTTCAGGACGTTCTCCAAACCAAAATGCATCTTGATAAGGCGTTAGTTTTCCTTCTGCATGTAGTTTACGCATATCTTTTACCACACCCTGACGATCTCTATAACTCGGTTGCATAAGTGGTCGATCTGTAAAATAATTTCTGATGTATCTGTATTTATCAGATCGTACGGTACGAATTCTATCGATAGTGAAATCACAGCGATCTCTTGCTCCAATTACATATTCTCTTTCTTTATGATCTTTTGAGAACAAATCCTGACCATCAAAATATGCTGGAATTTGGATACCACCCATGGCTAAAGTGGTAGCAGAAACGTCCAACAAAGAAACCATATCTTTTCTTCGAACACCTGCTTTCAGATAAGGATGATTCCCCTGAATTACTAAAGGAACATGTACGCCTTCTTCATA
The DNA here is from genome assembly GCF_001682195.2 of Flammeovirga sp. MY04. Classification (NCBI taxonomy): domain Bacteria; kingdom Pseudomonadati; phylum Bacteroidota; class Cytophagia; order Cytophagales; family Flammeovirgaceae; genus Flammeovirga; species Flammeovirga sp. MY04. The sequence continues at coordinate 1,345,352 of NZ_CP003561.2, read as the reverse complement.
ACAGAATTGTTTATGACGTAAAGAAGTGTTACTACCATGATCCGAAAAGAAGAAGACAATTGTATTTTCAAGCTCACCATCTTTTTCTAAAAGATCTAAGATTTGTTGCACTTTAATATCAGTCGTTCTGATATTGTTGTAATGTTTCACCCATGCTTTTTTCTGACTCTCCACTTCAGGGAAATAAGGAGGAAGTGGAACATCATCCAATCCTAAAATAGCGTCTTTTGCCAAGAGTTTTGTCTTCTGTTCTTTACCACCTTTTAGCTCAATTTGTCCGAACCATGGTTGATCCTTATCTTTTCTTGCGTTCCAAGTATCTTCTGTAAACGACAAGCGATGTTCAGCAACATTACCTTGCCATCCGTTCATGCCAGCTACATAATCACTTTTCGTGCCTACACTAAAGAATGACCTTCTATCGTAGTGAAAATTATAGTCGTCTTTTCCGCTATTAAAAGTGAAATATCCTGCAGCTCTCATCATTTCAGGAACACTTTTCTGAATATAATCAGGAAGGATGATTCTTAAGTTTTCAGGAACAACTTCACCTTCTGTAGTTCTATTGCTTCTATGATTATGCACCCCAATTGTTGTTTGCATTTTTCCAGTCATCATTGCTGATCGTGATGCTGAACAGACCGGAGCAGTGGCGTAAGCTCTTTCAAATAAAACACCATTTGATGCCATACCATCAATAGTTGGCGTATGATCTTTATTAACTGAATCCCCATAACAACCAATATAAGGAGATAGGTCTTCTACAAAAATCCATAAGATGTTTGGTTGTTTTGTTTTAGTATCTTTAGCTATCTGATTTGATGAATTACAGCTTATTAGTAATGCAATAAAGAAGCTGAAAAAAATGCTTTGTAATTTCATTTCATTTTTGATAATGTTCAACAATTTATGCTACAAATAAAAAGTACATAAGCAGAACATTGATTGCTTATCATTCAATTTTTGTATGTATGCGTTCATTACTACAAAAATGTATCAATTAATACGAACAGTATAGCAAAGTTTTAACTTTCCGATTTCAACATCTTCACAGCAAAACCTCCTAAAACAAATACCATCACACCCATAATTGCCCAAAGCCATATTTCATTTTCAAACAAAGCTTCTTCTTTTACTTTGTCTATTTTTTCAATTTCTTCTTGTTGACCCATTTCCAAAGTAGAAATATTTTCAGGAATATTCTTCTTGAAATGTTTAATGTCATAATCCGGGGCATACACATTTTTACCGCCATAAACCACCCAATAATTAGCCTCTTCAGTAAATCGAGTAGTAAGGTAATAATGATGTCCAGATGCTTTTACTGAAGAAAACTGTATAGGTTGATTCTGCTTATTATAAATGATAATTTTTAATTTTTGAAGGGTAGTACTTTTAAAATTGACTTCATTTTTTTCAACAGAATTAAAGGTATAACCTTTTAGAGTTTTGTAATTATACTTCCAGCCTTTTTCGGTCTTTACACTATCCGATAAATATTTGATAGTGGCATATCTATAGAAGTCAAAGTCCTCTTCGAAATTAAAAGAGAGGTGGTTAATTCTTACCTTTTTGCCAAAATCAATATTTACTTCTGAAGTCTTGTCTTTTTTATGGTCAATCACATTATAATTCGCAATTGGAAACGATTTGATATCACCATCTTCAATTATTTTTCTATTGATCTTGGCCGATGTTAAAGTTGGATCTTCACCCGTTTTTATACTTAATCTGAAATAAGGGTAGTGGGCATCCTTAAATTTTACGTCTGTAAACTTATATTCCATCTGATCATTTTTGATGGATAACAGGCGATAATCCTCTACCACAGTAAACCATTTTTTCTGATCTTGACTTGCCTCTAATTTTACCTTCCAATCGAAATTCTCTAATCCAAAATCCAATTTGATTTGGTTGATTGCTTCTTTGTCCTTCAATAAGAAAGTATAATAGTATCGATTTGCATCATGTGTATCATTAATACGTTTGAAGTCAACCTTCTTAATGATTTCCTTTTTAGGTTGGAAACTTAGGATATATGGAGCAACCACTGTATCGTTTTCAGAAGTTATCCCAAATACTCTGATATCAGAAAGTTTTTGATTTGTCTGCCCAATGATATCATCCGTCAGCTCAATTTTATGCCATTGGTCTTGGATACCATTTAATTTATTCTTGTAATCGAACTGATCAATTTTTTGTGCAAAGACTGAAAAACTGATAAAAGATAAGACGATTAAATTAGTTAGAAACTTCATCAGTAATTTTGTGTTTGAATTTGTTGTACAAGAATGAAATGATAAGTAATAGTACTCCTAATGAGACAAAAACGATGGTTTTTGCAATTGTATTCAGATGAATGATATCATAGAAGAAGAGTTTCAATAAGGTGATACCAAATAAGAAAATTGCTCCAAGTCTTAGGTATTTCACGTTTTTACCAATACCCAAGCTAATCATAAATAAAGAATACAATCCCCAAAGAATACTCAGACCAAGTTTATACGATTGGGTTGATTCTGCTAGATCCATCCAATGAATTAATTCGCTGCTCAATATCCATAAGACAACAACATGAAAAATTCCATTCCCGATTAGACGAATTTTATCACTGTAATAATTTTGTTGAACTAGCTTGTATCCTGCATACAATGTAGCGCCTAATAAAACGAAAGAAATGTATCGTATTACAATATTAAAAATTGATATAATAAAATACTCAGATTCATCTCTAAGGATATAATTTTCTCTCAAATCACTGATCAATAATAATCCGTTGATTAAAAAGGCGAGTAAAGTAAATCCTATAAGTCCTAATGAAATATTTGAAAGTTTTTTATCCTTGATTTTATATACATTTATAAGACTCAATACTGTGACAAAAATGAAGGTGTAAATGTACGACCAAACTCCTCCTAATGTACTAATATTATAGTTGTAAATTTTAGGATTGTAAGCATTTTCTTCTCCAACTTGATCTATAGCCGTAGACTCAAATAAATGATTGAAATGATAATCAATTTCTAAATAGAAAGAAAAGTAAAGCACAAATAGAAATGCTCCACCAATGACATTCTTAACTACAGTGTGTAAGAAGGAAGATTCTTTTAAAGTGGTTTTATATCTTGATGTCATCATCAAATAGACCATGAAACCAAAGGCCCCAACAAAGAACAGATTGGTAAATAAATGAATATTAAAGATTTGAGTAAAATCAGCATTATATCTATAATATGATCCTTCCCAATCACTTACCAAACTAATAAATGACAATAGAATAAGTGGATGTGAAAACCTTTCCAGGTAAGAAATCTGCATTTTTCGACCCAACCAGAATAGCAAAATAGCTTCACCAATCCAAAATAAAGTAACCCATTCTCCATCTAATTGAATAGGGAAGGTGATAGTCACAAAGATTAAAACCAATCCTGCGATAAGCTTTAATAATGATTTTTCGACATAATTTTTCTTATAAATAAAGAAGGCGACACCTGCATGAATTAGTGCATTGAACAGCGTAAATACACCCAAATAATCTGAAGTTGATGGGAATCTATCCAATAGGTTCATGCCAATACCAAAGAAGATAAATGCGTTACTTAATAGTATCGTTATGTTTACTTTCTCTAATTTTTCTTTGTTGATTAACTTATATGCTAAAGAAGTAATGTAGAAAATGACAAAGAAAATAAAAAGGAAACTAAAAGCAATGGCAAAACCATCTTTGTTTCGATAGGCAAAAGCAAACCATGAACTATAAATTAAATTGGTTAAAACAAAAGTGGTATAATACAATTGTTTCCATAATTTCTTAAAGGAAATGACCAAAATACCTATATTGATCATGGCAATATAGGAGAACAATATGGCGACATTACCCGTACCAGTGCTTAATAAATAGGGTAATGCATACGCACCCACTAAGCCGATAATAGCAATCACTTGCTTGTTATAATTTAATGCTGCTAATACTGTGAAAATGGTAAATATCAGCATCAATGCGAAAGTGAGCATCTGTGGTATGAGATCGTAAAAACTATAGGCGGCAAAAGTAATAAAGTACATGATAGCCATGGCGCCACTCACCAATACCGCACTAAAATTCAGATAGTTTTTCTTTAAGTTAATACCAAAACCCATTAGCCCTAACCCTACAAAATAACCTAAGATTATTCTTGTAAGTGGACTAATCAAGTTATTGTCGATAGAATATTTAGCACCTATCGCTACACCAATAATAGTAATTAAAATACCAATTTTATTGATTAGATTTTCACCTATCCAACGTTCAAAATCGGTTTTCTCTCTAGGCTTTTTGATCGCTTGCTTAATAGGATTAGAACGTACAGGTGCTTTTGATTTGTTTTCTTTTTCAACATCAAAAGCATCCACTTCAACCCTTTTAGGTGCTTCTTTTATAATTGGAGTAACTACTTTTTCCTCTTCAGAAGAAGTAGATAAAGATTTTTTCAGAAAATTGATTTCAAATTTCAAATCATTCATTTCCCGATGAAATTCTTGATGTTTCTTAGTTAGCTGCTCTAATTTATATTCGAGCTGATAAATTTTATCTTGGTCGTTAGTCATAAAAAAATTTTGAGTAGTTGATAGAATCCCAATCAAACTCAGCTTTTGATTGATGTCGAACTTACCATATCTATTTCTAAAAAAAGAATTGTTTGTTCATGTATAATGGTAAGTATTTAGCTAAGATAGTGAAAATTTATTTTTTAATGCGAAAAAGAATGAGGTGCCTTTCTGAATGAAGACACCTCATTGTTATTTAAGAAGCTAAGAAAGTATGAATTGCTTCATCTGCATTCTTTTGATAAAGATGATTATCGAAATCTTTCCAAATTGCACTTTGATCTACAATTGGACCTGTCAATACATTTTTCTTACTAGCATAAAATTTTCCACTTTTCAATTGAGGATTCCCTATCGCATCAACGAAACGTTTAGCACCACTTTCCAATGAATGCGACATTCCCATTAAAGGCATAATAAACTTCATCCCGATATGTTTAATAAATATCTTTTTGATGAAGGATAAATCATCCATTCCTTGTGTGCCTCTTGTACCTCCTGGACTTACACTCAAGAATTTAATATCAGGGTATTTATTAGCCATAGATGACATCCAAAGCGTACCTCCATATTTTATCCAACCATAAATCTGAAAAGCATCAAAATTGTCCTTAAACTTACTACCATCAAATACAGAAATAAATTCTTCTCTTGAGGAAGTTTCCAGTTCAGGCCTCAACATTCCCATTTTCTTTATACCTCTAGCGGCCTCCGAACTGGCAAATAAGGCTACATTTTTCAATTTATTGGCTTTGATTAATTCATCGACTAAAGCGACATGTCCCAATAAATTACTCGCGGTTAAAATAGTTACCCCGTCTTTGGTTAATTTTTCGGGAGTTTTACCTCCCGTACCTCCAGCATTCATTATTAAAGCATCCACAGGTTGGGTAATTGTTTTGACAGCATGTTGTACGGAGTATGGATCAGAAACATCCATAATTACTATTTCGAAAAAGTCCTTGCCTGTAGCTGCTTCCAATTCTTTTTTAGCAGCTTCGGCCTTTGATAAATTTCTACAAGCCAAATAAATTTTTTCAGTTTCCTTTTTCATTGCAAGCTGACGAGCAGTTTCTTTGCCAATACCTGCGTTTGCTCCTGTGATTAATATCGTCTTGTTCATGATATGAGTTATTTAGAGAGTTTTAATTTGAATTTTTGAAATAGAATGATTCCGATTGTACCCAACACTAATTCTAAACCAGTAGCTTTTAATAAACTTGCTTCAGGCATGCCATCAAGAAGTATGCTTAATACTCGGCCCAGTCCAATTGATAAAAACAGTAGGGGAGTGATAAGACTAGAAGTGTAGGTGATTTTCTGATTGAATACTCCTGTTAAAGCCACCAAGGCTACTACTAATAGCAATGCACTCATTCCTCTTACATCATTTAAAATATTGATGTTGTCAGAGATGAAGATACCTGCTGTACTTTTCATTTCAGCAGGAATAATTAAAGTAGAGGCGCCGATGAGAGTAAGGAGCAACCCAGAGATAATTAGATAAGATTTTAATACGTTAGACTTTTCCATGTATTTGTTTCGTTTTTGTATGATACAAAGTACAGGAAATCGTTTTCCAAACTTTTTACGGTTCGGCTCAAAAACTTCTCATTTTAGCTCAAGCGATATTTCGAAGGAGATTTTCCAAAAACTTGGGTGAAATTTCTATTAAAAGTAGCCAAGGAATCAAAGCCTACATCAAAAGCAACATCAGAGATTCTCGATTCCGGAGATTGTAACAATTGGGCAGCTTTTTCTATTTTTTTTCGGTTGATATATTTTTTGGGGCTTTCACCATATACTTCAATAAACTTTCTCTTAAAAGAAGAGAGGCTTAAATGACAAAGTAATGCCAATTCGTCTAAGGATAGGTTGGCAAAAAGATTTTGTTGGATAGTGGTTTTAAACTCCACCTCATTTGGTTTAAAAAGTGCAGATAAAAAATCGAGTTGTGAGGGAGCACCTTCCGATTTACTAGCCAATAGAACAAATTCTTTTAATTTCGTTTCTACGATGCTTTCATCAGCTAGTTCGGGGTTTTCTAATAAAATATTGATGCTTTCCTTATAGACATTCAACATTTTATCAATCTGTACTTGCTTTACATTATAATTGACTTGATGTTGAGAAGTGGATAAATCAAACTCAAAAAGTTCTTTTACAAGGGAGGGATATAAGAAAATTCCAATGGCTTCAATACCATCATTACAAGCATCGTTATTTTGGGAAGGTTCAAAAAAATAGTTAAGGCATTTCGCCAACATCCCTACATTTTGATTCAGTTTTAGGTAATCGTCTTGCGTTCTAACATTCACTTCCCCTTTATTTAGGAACATAAAACAAGCTTCATCTTCCACATAGCTTTTTAAAGTTCTACTGAAAGAAGGCATCGAGAGCTTCATAAAAACAACTTTCCCTTTATAACTGATTGCTGGATTCATTTTAGAAAGAATTGAATGTAAATACCCAATTTTAAATAATAAACTATAAAATTTAGTAAAGATTTCGGGTAAACAAGAAAAACTGAATAATCATTTTATTAACAAAATAGTTGATGATGTGTTAGGAGGTGAGTTTTAATTGAAGGCGACGGCCTTCAAATAAAGATAAATTTTTCTCTCCAATTTTTAAAAACCTTAGATAATCCCCATCTTCAGAAAGGTAAATTAATTGTTCACACGAATTTCCGTCTGGAGAAAGATGGCTATTAATTGTACCTTTACTAATAGTATCTTTTTTGAAGTTTTTACCTAAGAAATGAATAATTGTTGGAAATCTATCGAGTGTTTTATTAATGCTTGTTTTAATTTCGAACTCATAATAATTTAGAATTTTTTCAGTATATAAAGTACTCTCATACATGTTTTTTCTATAAAAAAGAATATACTCATTAGTAGGGTTTTGAAGATGAATTATAGTATTATGTTCTCCATCGTTTAATTTCAATTTATAAAGTTGATTTACTTCAAAGTGCTCCTCATCAATACTTACTATATCTTTTTTATTCATTGATGACAGTTTAGTAATATTCAAGTCCCATATATTATGAGTATTTACTTTCTTATTTACCTTTTCAACTTTCTCTAAAACCTCATCTTCATGAACTTTATAATCTTGTAACCCAAGAAAATTTTCTAGTAAATTTTCGACATTCAGAAGATCCATTTGTTTTCCTTCTAATAATTTAATGTGCTTATTATTATACAATAAGTGAAGAGAATTATCTTTTGTAACATAGAATTGCTCAATATCTTTTAAGGCATAATTATAAAAAGTATGTATGCATTTTTTTCGGAAATAAAGGTGATATAACATTTCATCATCTATGATATGTATCTTATAATACATATTCTTGTTAATATAGTAATAAGTAGTTGATAGGAGTCCACTTACCAAGAATAATAAATTCATGGCTTGAAATTGACTCCGAGTCAGAACATCAAATATTGTTTTAAAAACAAAAGTGAGAAAGAGTGTATAGCTAATGGTTTTAGCAATTTTGTGATAATTCCTAATGTTAATTTCAATTGAACCTAGTTCTTTTTTATAGTCTATCATTATATTGTTAGGTTAGGGTAAATGTTAATTAATTGGTTACTATGTTTTATGTTACCAGAAAAATATGTAGTCTCACCATTCACTTCTAATACCCGAATCGTTTTTTTCAATTCTTCATTGATGTAAAATGATTGATTTGCCTTCGTCATCTTATTGATAGAATTATGGATAGTACCACAATTATTACTAAATAGGTAATATTTTTTATGATCGTAAATCACAAACTTTTCTTTGTGATTTAAATTATAAATTTCTTCTTCGATGATGATCAATTCCATACCTATTGAAAAGAAGAAAAAGAGGTGTTTCCCATTGTTGAGGTTATAATAAAAATTTGAAGTAGTATTTTCAAAATCAAGTTGATGCACCTCATCAATCACATAATCGACAGTATCTAAAGTGAAAACACTTCCTTTCGTTAAACTTTCAAGATGAATATCAAAAGAGTCAACTTTTTGTTTGAAGTTTCTTAATTTCTTTGTTTGTTCACCCTTTGGCTGTATGTTAAAGTGGGATTTTAAACGATAGTATAGATGATACTTATAATTCGAAATATCATAACGATAAAAAAAAGCAAAAGGTACATCAATATCATACTTTATACCTGTTGATTTTTGTACAATATATAGAGAATTGTTTAGCAAAAGGAAGTTCTCAATATCGTTATTATTAATTCGAATAATTTCAGTATCTCGAGATAGGTTATTTGAATAGTCAACTATTAGCTGATCCTCATCAATATTTATAGAAATTGCTGTTTCGAAACGGTTAATTGTATGATATCCGAGTAACAGCAATACAGGCAATAAAAACCATGTGATATTGCTTTCAAGTAATAAATTAAAATTTATAACTCCAATAACAACATATAAACCTAGGAGACCTAGAAAATATAGTATAGCTTTAGAGTGAAAACCGGATAAACGAATATTTTGATTACTCATAATTCCTTAGTTAAGTTCTAATGTATTTTCAATTTTCTTCCCAACAAAACCATCGACATAATTATCACCACTTATTTTAGATAGTAATAGTATATTTTCCTTATCAGTGTCAGAATATTCGAATTTAAAGAAGGTCGTTTTATTTTGCTCATCATTATGATTGAACTGTTCTCCTATATTGAATTGTCTCTTTTTATATTTAATAGAGTCAACTCTAAGAATATTCGGAAATTTGTTATACGATTTTTCTTTTAAAATATTTTTATCCAATAATTCATGAATGTTTATTTTATCCAATTCAAAAAGGTCACCAGAATTATTTATACATAACAATTTTATTTCTTTTTCATTTTCTAATCTAAAGATCACCTGAAAGGAAAGATTATACGTAATGTAAATCAGTTTGGTGACCAAGAAATAATCATTTTTATTTAATGAAATTATAGTTCTTAAAGGTTGATCTAACAACTCTAATACTTTTTCATTAATTACATATTTTTTATAATTTGGTCTTATGATCTTATCAATATATTCGTAATAACTTTTATGTACGACTAGGTTTTCAAAGGATTTTGTTTTGTACTTATCTAAATCATTTAAAAATTTGTATGTAGACTTTTTTCTAGATTTATAAGGCTGTAGTGCATCTTTGGTTAGAATTTCGAATTTTTCTAAAGGCAATCGTTTAATTAGATAACATTTGATGACATAATTCTTACCTTGATTTAAACAATAAAAATTTAAAAAAGTATCACTATTTTTAGAATTATATTTTTGTATTTTTATATCAGCTTGTTCCTTTTGATAAGGTCTTATTAAACAGGTTTGATTGTAAGTTTTTAATATCTCAAATTTTTGTTTTCCAATTTTAATAACATCTGGCAAATCACTGATTGATAATTTGTTATTGTCATTGATGTTTAATGAATTTAAATCAATATTTTCAAGTTCAAAAACCGAAAGTTGGTCATTTTGTGAGACAATTCTATAACTCCGAAAATTTTTAATTGAAGATTTAAATACTAAGTCAAAATAGGTCTTTGACAACTTATTAAATGTGAGTTTTTCGATATCAAACAATTGCTTATGTGTCTTATCTATCAGTATTTGGATATTTTTACTTTCATGAAATCTATGTATTAAACTGTCTAAATAAATTGGTGTAATACAGGTAGTCATTGTGTTATTTGAGTCATTCAGATGTGCAGCCTTTTTTAAATCTAGATGTTTGTTTAAATTTAAAGTAAGTTTGTTTATTTCATTAAGCGAATAATTATGTATTTCGATTTTGTATTCTTTCCCACCTTTTAATTTAATAGTGGTTTGATGTTGAAATAATATTTGTTGTTTACCATCAGAATCCGTGTATTTATTTTCATGTTTAACTGTATTAATTTGTTTGATGTTCTTTTTATGAAATGTAGTAGCAGTTTTTTTGTAGCTTTTTTTTATTAAAATATAATCTTCGTAAACTTTAATTATAATACCTTTTCTACTATCTCTTATTAGTATATAATTTCCAAACAATAATCCTATACCAAATACTCCTAAGAAACAGAAAAAGAAGAATGGTGTATGTGGATCATCATATGTAATTGAAAATAAAATGTAATAGGCAAAATCAAAAATTATAAGAAGTATTAAATTGAAAGTTCTTTGACTTTTATATTCAAGTTTTTTTGCACTGAATAAAGCTTTCTTATTAGGAAATTGAGTCATATCTTAGTCTAGTTGTTTGGCTGTAAGTAAAAATATTATTATTTATTTTTTAGAAACTGTCAGTTAAAAAAGTCTTCAAATATTATAAAAAGTATTTAGTCATACAAGAATTATTATTTCTTTTGTTATGAAGTGATTTAAAAATTAAAGTTAACTTTTAGCCTGTTTCGCATAAACATACTCATGAATGCTACATAATGCGATTGAATCCAATTTCTTGATGATGTCATATATCTAATATTTAAAGATTTATAATTATCAACCCATGCATTAGTCTGTTCAACTGAAAACCGAAGTTTATAGAGTTCATTATCAATAACATCCATTTCTTGAGTGTGAGACTTTGTATTCCTTTTATTGTGATCAATATTGTAAACGATACGCTTTCCTCTCAGCAGTTCTTTTAATTCCTTGGAATCAAAACCAGCATCTGCATTTAAAAATAAACCATCTAAACTATAAGTTATTTTTAGAATATTATCCAACATTTTGGACATCAAATTCTTAATATTAAATAGGTCATTATGCTGTCCTGATATTGCCTCAGAAATACTTAATGGGAACCCTGATTTGTCCGAAAGAACTAATAAATTTGTTGTCTTCCCTTTTTTCCTTCCCTGATATCCAACTTGATCTCCACCTTTTTTAGCTAAGGTATGACTACCATCCAAATTTAAAAGAGAACAGTCTAACAAGTGGTTATAGGAAAACAACAAGTCATTATAAATTGATTGGAAAATTCCCTTTTTACACCATTTATTGTAATGGTAATATACTGTCTGGTAAGATATTTCTGTCTTACCAAAAAATTCTTTTAAAGGTAAAAGATGCCATTGAACACCTGTTTTTATCTTATGAAAAATAGCTTTCACTATCCTCCATAAAGGAACTTTAAGCTTTCTTCCTTTTTTATTTTTTGGAATATACTGAGTTACATATTTATTTAGTATCGCTTTATGCATGGTCTGAAGGGTTTTGTTTTTGTGGAAATTAAATATCTCCTTTCAGACCTTTATTTCTAAATGCAACACAAAATATTAAGATCTATTTTTAAATAGCTTCTATGATATAATCTATTAATATTAGATAACTTATATGGTTTCTTTATGTAAACTTTACCATATCAATAATGAATGAACAACCATAACAGAAATAAAAACGTGAAAATTCAGGAGCTCTTAAAATAAGGTTGAGATTTAGAATGAAAAACCAGATAAGCGAATGTTTTCTTAACTCATAATTCCTTAGTTAAGTTCTAATGTATTTTTAATTTTCTTCCCAACTAAACCGTCCATGTAATTATCTCCACTCATTTTAGAAAAAAGAAGTATGTTTTCCTTGCTGGAGTCAGAATATTCAAATTTGAAGAAGGTTGTTTTATTTTCTTCATCTTCATGATTGAACTGTTCGCCTATATAAAATTGTCTTTTTTTATATTCAATAGACTCATATTTAAGAATATTTGGAAATTTGTTATACGGTTTTTCTTTTAATACATACTTATCAAATAATTCATGAATGTATATTTTTTTCAATTCGAAAAGATCACCAGAATTATTAATATATAACAGTTTTTTTTCTTTTTCATTTTCAATTCTAAAGATTACATGAAAGGAGAGGTTATAAGTAATATATATCAGTTTGGTGACCAAGAAATAATCATTATTGTTTATTGAAACTATTTTTCTTAATGGCTGATCTATCAACTCTAATACCTTTTCATTAATTACAAATTCTTTATAATTTTCTTTTATTACATCATTAGCATAATCATAATAACTTTTAGAGGTGTATAGATTTTTATAAGTTTTAGATTTATAAATATCTATTTCAGAAAGGAAATTATATTTGATATTTTTTATGATTTTGTTGTTTCGATTATCCGCTTCAAGATTTGAAATTTCTATTTTATTTAACGAATGTTTTTTTAAGAAATGACATCTGAAAATATAATTTTCACCATGGTCTAAGCAACTAAATTGAATTGATAATTTATCATCGTTTCCTTGATATTTTTGGATTAATATATCAGGTCCTTCTTTTTGAGCTAATCGAACTAACTTCATTCCATTAATCCGTTCATTTATGTTGAATACGTCAGATCTGAAATTTAATTCTTCTGGTAAATCATTTAATTTCAGATTTTTATAAGTTGATCTTTTAAAGATGTTTTTATAGTCTATTTTTTCAATTTCATAAATACCAATTCGATGATTTTGCTGAATGATTCTATAATTTACTTTTTGGTGTAATTTGTTGAGAACAGAGATATCGTAGTATACCTTCTCTTCATTTTTAAATTCAATCTTTTCTATTTGAATAACTTTAGTTGGGATACTATCAATATGAAGTGTGATCTCAATTCCTTTTTTGAATCTGTTAATTAATGTTTCTAAGTATTTCGGACTAATAGAACGCAGTTTATTATTGTTAGAATCTTTCTTGTGATGAACTTTTTTTAGATTTAAAGAGCGATTTAAGCTAGACGTAAGATTGTTGACGTAATTTAAGGAGTAATCATTTATATCAATTTTATATTCTTTTCCTCCCTTCAATTTTATCATTGGTTGATGTGATATTATCACCTGATCTTTACCGTCTTTATCTTTATATTTGTGTTCGTAGCGGACAGCATTAATTTGCTGAATATTACTTTTGTGGAAAATTATACCTTTTCTCTTAGAGCTCTTTTTAATGTAAATAAAGTCCTTATAAACATTAACAAGGATTTTAGAATTATACCTCATAAAGAAAAAGTAGTGTCCAAAAGCTAATATAATTCCAAAAATTATAGCAAAGGGAATAACAAATGTTAGACCTTTAAAAATCATTGTCTTAAAAATGAGAATTAAAACAATATCAAATATTATTAATACTAGAATTGAAAGAATAGAAATTTCTTTCTCATTATATCTAGGAATATTTGAGCTATAAATTAGTTCTTTATCAGGAAAATGAATCATATAAAAATCAAGTTGTTTGGCTATGAACAAAAAAGAGAAACTGATTTTAAAATTTCTGTAATAGTCAGTTAAAATGTTCTCAAATATTAAAAAAATATTCAGTAATACAAGATTAAAGGTACTCTATTTTGGAGTTTAATACATATAAAATCTTTCAAATACTAAAAAGTATTTAAAGTTATCAGATACTAAAATGTTTTATCTTAATATTTGTCCTTCCGATAAATACATTATTATGGTTTTAATATCGATAAAGTATTAGAATGTTTAAATATCTTAATTTTTCATCTTCAAATAGATTCTATAAATATTCTTTTGTTATAGTTATCTATTAATGTTAATATTGAATACAATTATTTTAAACTTAAATACAGAAACTAAAGACTAACCCTCTGTATTCTCTTTTCAACTATCTAAATTAATTATGATGAGATATTTACTAAGCATTATTTTTACATTCATGCTGTCGAATGCTATATGCCAAGATAACCTAGGTTATCAAAAACCACCCGAAGAAATTCTTGAACTTGTAGACGTACCAAGAGCACCTAGTGTTTTACTAGATGATGCCAAAGAGACGATGATTCTTTTGTATAGAAATTCTTACAAATCTATTGAAGAATTATCAAAAGAAGAATTACGATTGGGAGGCCTAAGAATTGATCCGAAAACAAATATTGGAAGTAGGGTGAATTACTATAATAACGTAAAAATCAAAAGTTTAAAGGATAAAAAAGCTACGTTAATAGAGGTGGAAGGCTTACCTGAAAATCCAAAATTAACGAACTTCAGTTGGTCACCCGATCAAACAAAAATCGCTTTAACCAATACAACATTGGAAGGAGTGGAGCTTTGGGTTCTTGATTTAAAAAAGGCCACAGTTACTAAGCTCAGCGATGCGAATTTGAACGCAAATGTGGGTAATGTGATCAATTGGTTTGAAGATGGTAATTCTTTATTGGTGAAAATGGTATCATCAAAAAGAGAGGCTTTAATTAATACGAAGAGTGCTGTCCCTACTGGACCAACAATATCCGAAAATAATGGTAAGAAAGCACAGAATAGAACCTATCAAGACCTACTAAAGAATAAAAATGATGAGCATAACTTTGAGCAGTTAGCAATGTCTGATATGTACAAAGTATCTTTAGATGGTAAGAAAGAAAAATGGTTGGAAGGGAATTTATATACTTCTATAGATTTTTCTCCTGACGGAAATTATGTTTTAGTTAAAACTATTGAAAAGCCCTTCTCTTATTTAGTCACTTATAACCGATTCCCATCAAAAACAGTGGTTTACACCAAGGAAGGTAAGGAAGTGGAAACACTTTTAAAAGTACCATTAATAGAAGACCTACCACAAGGTTTTATGGCTGTAAGAACTGGTAAACGAAGTTTTAGTTGGAGAAACGATAAGCCATCTACACTTACCTATATGATGGCACTAGATGGTGGTGATCCTGAAAATGAAGTGAAATATAGAGATGAGATTTTTGAATTGGAAGCTCCTTTTAATGGTGAAGGTAAATCTTTAGTGAAAACCATTAATAGATCTTACGGAGTTTCTTGGGGTAACGATCAAGTAGCAATTGCCTATGATTATTGGTGGAATACTAGGAATATGAAAATGTACCTTTTTAATCCTTCGGATGCTTCTCAGAAACCAATTACCATAACAGATAGAAATTATCAAGATAGATATAGCGATCCAGGGAATTTTGTTACGGAAAGAAACGAGATGGGTAGCAGAGTTCTAACTATCGTAAATAATCAATTATTTAGAATAGGTGATGGTTTTTCTAAAGAGGGACAATTTCCTTTTGTAGATCAAATGAGTATCAAAACTCAACAATCAAAACGTATATATCAATCCACCTACACAGATAAAATTGAGGATATCAGAAATTATGATCCAAAGAAAAAAGAGTTGTTGGTTCGTATTGAATCTGCTAAAGAATACCCAAATTATTTCTTCAGAAATACAAAAAATAATAAATTAACTCAACTTACCGTTTTTGAAAATCCTTTTAAAAGTATTCAAGATGTACACAAAGAAGTAATTACTTATAAGCGTGAAGATGGTTTGGAACTTTCAGCTACTTTATATCTTCCAGTGGGTTATGAT
Source organism: Flammeovirga sp. MY04 (assembly GCF_001682195.2). NCBI lineage: Bacteria > Pseudomonadati > Bacteroidota > Cytophagia > Cytophagales > Flammeovirgaceae > Flammeovirga > Flammeovirga sp. MY04. The sequence continues at coordinate 1,329,453 of NZ_CP003561.2, read as the reverse complement.
ATGGAGAAAAAGGAGAAGATGCCAATGATTATGTGGGCATATCCTACTGAATTTAAAGATAAATCGAGCGCATCACAAAGTACTAAAAACCCTAATGAGTTTACCTATCCTTATTATGGGTCTATGGTGTATTGGGTGACAAGAGGGTATGTCGTTTTAGACGATGCTTCTTTCCCTATTGTTGGAGAAGGTGATGAAGAACCGAATGATTCATTTAGAAAACAATTGGTTGCAAATGCCAAAGCAGCCATTGATGCAGTAGACAATTTAGGTTATATTGATAGAGACAGAGTGGCCGTTGGAGGTCATAGTTACGGTGCTTTTATGGTGGCTAACTTACTTTCTCACTCCAATTTATTTGCTGCAGGTATTGCAAGAAGTGGGGCTTACAATAGAACGTTAACCCCTTTTGGATTCCAAAGCGAAGAAAGAAATTATTGGGAAGCACCTAATGTTTACTATAAAATGTCGCCATTTATGCATGCAGACAAAATGAATCAACCTTTGTTATTGGTACATGGTGAAGCCGATAATAATTCGGGAACTTACCCTATGCAAAGCGAACGTTATTTTAATGCCCTAAAAGGTCTTGGAGCAACTGTTCGATTGGTGATGTTACCCAAAGAGAGTCATGGATACAGATCGAAAGAAAGTATTCTTCACTTGTTATGGGAACAAGATCAGTGGTTAGAGAAGCATGTAAAGAATAAGAAGTCTTTGGAGAATAAATAGATTCAATTTTTTCTAAATTCTAAAGAAAATATAAGAGGTATCACATCATTTGATGTGGTACCTTTTTTTAGTCAAAATCAAAAAACTCTTTCCGTAAGAAGTGTAGATAAATTATTGGGTTGTGTTAACAGAAAAAGAGGAACACATCTTTTTTTAATATCGTAAAATATGTTAAAACAAACTTAAAAAGATTATCATATCACTACTACAATGTATAACAATAAAAAAGTCTTACACTTTTCATTGCTCATAATATGTTTTGCAAGTTTGCAATCGTGGGCACAATCCTATCAAAATAGAATAAACGATCTAACAAGCTTATTAGGTGTAAATAATATTGTTCATTCAACTTATACCTCTCAGCATGATGTCTATTTTGTAAATACTCCGTTTACAATAAATATTATTGATTCACCTCAACCACGTTTACTAGAAGTAAAAAGTAATGAAGTGGTAATAATTTCTTCCAATCTAAAGATATCAGATTCAAAATTTAGAATTAAAGTCGATGAAGGAGGGATGCTTATTGTATTGAAAAGTCTAACTATGGATAATGGTACTTTATTACCAGTTTATGGTGGACATACAACAAATACATTCTATCCGATAGAAAATAAAGGGCTGATCTTGGTAGGAGATAATTATAAAGATCAATCCCGACCTAATGCAGAAACACACCAATTGCCTGTAGAACAATCAGGAGTATTGATTGTAGGGAAATTCTTTCAGAATGGAAATGGAGTTATCCGAGGTGGAACTTGGGCAACTTCTTTGATTAATAATAACGGACAGAATCAAACAGAAATGTTTTTTACTTCTGCTTCAACTACAGAATATTTTGCAGTTAGTGCTGCGAATACACAAACTCAAAGAAAACAATTAGAATTAGCATTTCAGATTTTAGATCATAATTTACCACGTCCATCAACACCTTATTTAAGGTTACAAGACATTAGAGATCAAGTAACGAATGGAATTGCAAATGTAGGATCAACTTCTTATGAGGACGTTATTAAAACATTACATGCCTACCATTTTAATCCAAATGTTGTTGCTCAACAAAATCCCAATAGTTTAAGAACCGATCAAATTGTTGAAGTGCCTAATGATATCACTTTTAACAAACCGGTTACTATTGAACGTGGTAAAATTTTAGTCATTGATGGTAAGTTAACCTTAACAGATGCAGCAGAAATCAATATTAAAGGTACTTTGATTGTAAATGGTGATATAGCCATTGAAACACATCGTCCTGAAGGGATTATATTTAACGAAAATAACTTAGTAATAGGTGGGAGTTTATACGGATATTCAGATGTGAAATTACATCCTAAACAATTCGTAAATATGAATTTGGGAACTACCATAGTTCAAGGAAATGTTTATGAATTTAAAAGCCCAAGTGATTGGACAAGAGTACCAATGATGCAATCGCCTAAAATCTCAGCTTTAGTAGATCATCATATTTCGCCTGCTGACGATGGGCCAATGTTTCCATTTAATGTAAAATTTGGTTTACCTTATAGTTTCTCAAAAATGAATCAGATATCTATGATTTTAGAGGACTATCTTAATAATCCATATGAAAGACCTAATAAATCAATTTTAGCTGATAACTTAAAATTGATTAATGATGGCATAGTTGGGGTAATTGGTATGGGAAATGCACATTTAACCAGATCTTATGATGCTGTTCATAGAACAATTACTGTAAGAATGACTGTTCCTAAAACAGTTAATATGATGGGAGGAATGTTATTATTTAGAAGAAGACAACATGATCCAAATAGAATGTATGATATAGTGGGTAAAATGGTTTCTCGTCCACCATTACCAACTTCACCAGCTTATAGCTTATCTTTTGAATTTGTAGATAAATTAAGTTCAGATGATAGACGTGATGAAGCTTACGATTATGTTGTTGTTGGGAATAACCCTTTAAACCCATTCAATGCTCCGTTAATAGCGGTCGATAGCCAAGGTGAAATACCATTCACGACAACATACAATAATCCAATGTTTATTTCGGGTAATTCTGGATGGGCAGGGAGAGATGTAAGTCTTCCAATAACATTGTCTAAATTTACAGCAGGCTTAAAGGACAATAATGTAATTTTAAAATGGACGGATGAACAAGAGATCAATACTTCACATTTTGTGATTGAGCGTTCTTTGGATGGTCAACATTTTGAAGCAATCTCTGAAAAAATAAAAGCGTCTGGTAATTCGGAAACGGAGTTAAGTTATAGTTTTGAAGATACCGATTTACCAAATTCATCATCACTATTTTATCGTTTGGTAGAATATGATTTAGATGGTCAGACTCAATCATGGGTTAGAAAAATTCACCTCAAAGAGAAGGATAATATTTCAATGTATCCAAATCCAGTACATAATGTTCTTCATTTAAACGCTACAAAAGATATTTCAGATTATGAAGTGGTATTGGTAAACCTAGAAACAGGAGAAAAGCAAGATTTAAACTTAACGGATGACTATCAAGGTCTATCCATACATTTGGAAAATATTCAAACAGGGTTGTATGTTATTGAATTATTTGATCATCAATTGATGGTTTATAATCAGAAGTTGATGATTGAGTAACCATATTTTTAATGATGTAAAACAAGAATTATAGCAGTAACATGTACTTCTAATAGATCTTGGTTTTACATCATTAAATAGTAGACTTTTACTACTTTAATATGTGATAGTATACAATAAATGAACCTATACTAAAACCTTATTTTCATTTAACTTTTGCACCACTTGCCCATACTTTCTCACAGAAATCTTAGCCTCATGACCGTTGGATAAGTCTACTTTTGATTTACTTAAATTGATGATATGTTTTGGGTTGACCAAAAAGGAATGATGTACTCTAATGAAGGATTGAAGTTCTTCCATACACTCAAAATGCTTAAGGTTCTTGGAGGCTAAAATGGTTTGATCTAAACAGGTAATCTTAGTATAAGCCCCTTCGGATTCAAACATAATGATTGTTTCAGCATCAATAAAATAAGTATTATCAGAAGTTTTTACGATTAGTTTTTGCTGTTTAACTTTTTGATCTTCCTCAAATTTTGAGAGAATTTCTCTGGCTTTTTTTGTCTCATTAATTTGATGAAAAGCTTTGTCAGCTGCCGACTTTAATTCAAGAGGATCAATGGGTTTTAAGAGATAATCTAAAGCATTGTGTTTGATTGCATCAATAGCATAAGTGTCCATTCCTGTAGTAAAGATTATTTTAAAATTGATATCGGTAAGTTGTTGTAATAACTCAAAACTATTGCCATCTTCTAATTCAATATCAAGGAAGATTAAATCTATAGAAGGTGATGTTTTTAAATAATTTACCCCTTTCTGAATGGATGGAAATACACCCACTATCTCAATAGATGGGTACAAGAGTTTAAGCATCTTCTTTAATGCCTCTTGTGCATTGAACTCGTCTTCGATAATAACTACGTTGTACATCATGTTTGTTTAGTTTAGTGTATAAGAAAAGAGGACAATAGTTCCTTTTGTATCTTTTCGGCTTTCTATTTTAAGTGATTGTTCATCGCCTTTATCAGCTAATGAAAGTCTTGATTTTAAGACAGAAAATGAATGTTCTTTTCCATCGGGGGCACTTTTTTGATATCCCACTCCATTATCAAGTACCTCGAACAATAACTTATTTTGTTCTATAGAAATTTTGACTTCTAAAAAACCGTCACCTTGTATTTTTCTAAGACCATGTTCTATAGCATTTTCACATAAAGGTTGTAACATCATGGGAGGAATCTGACAAGTGTTGATATCAATTTCTTCGGCCACCGATAAACGATAATTAAACTTGTTACCAAAACGAATTCGTTGGGTCTCAATATAATTATTTAACGCATTCAGGTCTTCAGATAAGGTGATTTTTTCTTTGTGAGTTAAATCAAAATTCTGACGAATTAACTTAGCAAATCTTGATATATAGGAGGAAGTAATCAAAGGATCGTTGTCAAATAATGTATTTTGTATTGCTGTTAAGACATTGAAAATGAAATGTGGATTCATTTGATTTCTTAGTATGGTGTTTTTTAATTTATTTCGCTCTTTTTCATTTCTATGTTTGACGTTTTTATAGTACAACATTGATAGCAAAAAGAGAATGACACCACCCACCACAACAGCTATTAAAGTAAGTAAAACTTTTTCGAAAGCTCGTTCAGCTTCTAAACGTTTTTCTTCTTCTTCCTTTTTTATTTTCGCTTTTTCTCTTTCTGTCTCAAACAGTTGGTTTTGTGTATTTAGCATCTGTTCAAAATCGTAAGAGATCTTTTCTTTTAAGATTTGTTCAACTGAATCCAACTTAGAATAATACATTAATGCCTTATCAGTTTCTTTGTTTAGTATTGCAAACTTTAAACTTTTCTGATAGATAATTTGCATATACTTTGGATCGTTGTATGTATGTTTTATCAGTTCTTTTTCGTACTGTGCAGCAAGATCACCTTCTCCCAAAGCATTGTACACTTCCTCTAAATTAGTTAAAGCATTATTCCATTTATGAGGATATAATTTCTTTAATTTTGCTGCTTTATTATAGTACCAAATAGCCATATCGGCAAAGTGTAAACTATCGGTTTCTAAATACATATTTAAGTAATTAGTACCAATGTTGTTATAGGATTGCGATACTTCCCATTTGTTGTTATAAGAGATTCCGTAATCCAAAGATTGTACATTATAGGCGATCGCTTTTTCATAATCACCATTGTTTTTATGCAGTACAGCTAGGTTATTACAGATTCTAGACAGCTTTACGCTATCATTAAATTCCAAATAATAAGGAATGACTTTTTCTAGCTCAATTAAAGATTGCCCTATATCTCCCCGTTTATAAAAGAGATGTGCAAGGCTTTCTAAAATTTTAGAAGTAAGAATCTTGTCATCTATTTCGATGGCATTATTTCTGGCTTTAAATAATTCTGCACTCGATTCTACAAATAATTCTTCGTCGGCGTAAATACGAGATAAAGCCAAACGGATTTTAGCTTCGAACAATAAGTCGTTTTCATCAACGAAATACGTTAATGATTTTTTTAAAAAAAATGTGGCTTCTTGATTATTACTATTGTCGGCCTCAAAAAGTCCCTTTAAATAATGCAATCTTGCACTATCATACTTTGTATTGCTATTACTAAGAAGTAAACGATCAATTTTTTTATTTGTCGACCAATCCGCTCCTTTTCGTATACTATCATTTATCTCCTCAAATTGTTCATTACTCAAGTTTTGAGCATATATGAATGAGCTTAGAAACAGTAGTAATACAGAATAAAAAATTTTCATTTATAGTTTGTCGTTAGTCAAATAGTGTTCATCTATCTTGAATATCGAGGGACTAGAATTGATTTAAAAATCTATTATGAGTTATTAAAGGATATCGCTTCTGAAATGACACTTTTTTATAAAATACAACACTTATCAATTAATGCATTACACTTATAAATTTTTGTTGAAGTATTCGAAATGGACCTTTTACATTTGTGTCATCATTAAGACAAACAGATAAAGATTCGAATAAGCAGATATAATTAAGATAAAAATTGATTACATACTATTAAAATATTAGATTGACTAACTTTTCTTACCCATAAACTATTTGACAATATAATAAGTCGAGTAGACTACGCCACTTTTGCATTATTAGCTTCATTTATTGCTGTTGAAACAATAATGTCAAAAGTGGCAAAATTAACTTCAAACTTATTTTTTAATTGGACAAAAGATATAATACAAGAGGCCTTAAAACTATTTTATAGAAACTTACATAGTCGATGATTTAGAAATCAACAATTATTCAAATACTAGCATTACTCTAACTTATCAAACAAACTTCATTGTCGTAGACTAACAACTTTTTCTTTTGAGTTAGCTAATAAATTCAGATAGAAAGGGATAAGTTCAAGCAACAATGTAAAAGTGAAGTATCATAATTAGCAAGTATAATCCAAGATTCAATACCCAATAACCCAAAAACTAATTTTTACTCCATAATCACTAACCATCAAGAAAGTATTGTACCTTCTTGATAAACAAAATTTTTTTATGATGTTAGATACACAAGTACTCCAAGAAGTACATTTTTTAAACTACGTATGCGACCCTAATAGTCTTTACATTTCAGAAGAAGCAATTATTGATATTAAAGCAAACTACACCTCTGTGGAGGACATGAAGTGTAACAGTTATTAAAACTAGCTATGTTCTCTCTTCTTTTTTCACTATTACTATCAATTATATAATTATGTACAAAGAATTTGATATTAAATATATTCTAGAATATAACCCATCTAGAGCTTCATCTATTGCTGAAGCAAATGAAATAATTTTATCAATCTTCTGATCCCGAAACTGATTTGGAATATAAAAACTTATTAGGTATTTGGCACGAGGGTAGAAGGAAATTGGTATACAGTTTTAAGAGCAAATGTATCCCAAACCAAAAACAGCTTAAGGAGGGGATTTTAAAATTTCCATACCGACTAAAAAACCAATTATTTTCTGAGACCAAAAAGGTCGTAGGAGAGACGAAACTAGAACAAAATCAAACGGAGTTACTTTTAGAGTATTTTGATAAAAAATTTCAAAAAGAATTCATCTTCAATGAGTTTGCTGTATTTTATAAGAATAGATTCATGGATGAAGGCTTATTCCCTGATTATATCAAATGGAATGATTGTCAAAATAATGAAGCATTTCTAAATGCTATGCTTTATGATATTAAAGTGGATTACAAAACAATATGGAGAAGATCAATTAAATCATTTTTAATGTTTGGTAGTGATGAAAATGAAATTCAAAGCATATGTAAGTACGGAATTAATCAGACGACCTTTAATCAAAATGAAGATTACTCAAAACTATCAATCAACCAACTTTTTGATGAACTATCTTTGATCTATCAATCTAGATTACTTTATATTTTAGGTCTTATTTCAGTGGATTCGTTGGATTTAAACTTAGATATACTTGATCAAGAATACTATAATATGCTGGTAAATAGCAAGGTGGAGTATGCAACAATATTTAAGTATTTTATTAAGTATAAGAAGTTATCACAGCCTAATATTTATTACCAGATTTTTAAAAAAGTAGATGCTGTCAATTTAATTAAAGAAGAAAGTATTGAGATCCAGAAAACGATGTTATCGATTATGGTGCATCTTAAAGAGTATCATCACAAAATCCTAGAATTTGAAGGACATCACTCTAAAAAACTTAGGGATCATGCGAGGTTTTTGATCGATAAATATCAATTAAAGGTGAATAATGAAAGGTATAAAATTGTCGATTTTGGGTTATATAAAGTGTTAGGAGGTGCTAATTCAGTAAAAGGATCAGGTAGAAAAAACACCATTGAACCGATTTTAATCAAAGAGACAGAAAAAGTAGGAGTAGTTTTAAAATCTTATATAGGATTACGCTTCACATCTAAAGATTTTGATAAATCTTCGACAATTCTAAGTCATACAGTAAAAATATCTCATCCTATAAAACTAGGTGAAGGACAGGTTCAAGATGGATTTACGGAATGGAAGCAGAATGGATTTAGTCATTCCAACATATTCTTAGGATGGCATTTTGATAGCTTGGACGAATTAATTGAGGGAAAATATACAATGCGTGCATTTGATGAAAACGATGAATTAATCGTTGAAAAATCATTTGATGTATCAATAAAGAAGTACTAACGATTATTCTTTTTTAAAAGTCATTCGATTTGTAATACAACATGTACTAAAAAAGGCTGCCTAAAGTTAAATTATTAGACAGCCTGTAAATTTTTATAAGTAGTCGTCCTTATTTTGTGAAGAACTTATACACCGTTTTTTGAGTATATGTTTCACCAGGATTTAACTCCGTAGATGGGAATTCCGGTTTGTTAGGAGAATCAGGGTAATGCTGAGCCTCAAAACAGAATCCTTGTCTCTTAATCAATTTCTCTCCATTTCTTCCTAGATCGCCTTCCAGCCAGTTACCAGTATAGAATTGAATACCAGGTTCTGTGGTGTAAGCTTCCATAGCTCTACCTGTAGTCGCTTCATAAGCTTCACCTATTAGACCGTATTCACCAAGAGGTTTATTAATTACTAAGTTGTGATCATAACCAATACCAAATTGAGTTTGCTCATATTCAGAATCAATTTCATCACCAATTCTTTTTGGAGAAGTGAAGTCAAACGGAGTGCCTTTAACGTCTCTGATTTCACCTGTAGGAATACAAGTTTCATCGTAAGGAGTGAAAGCATTACAGTTCAATTTCAATACATGATCAACGATAGAACCTTCACCTTTTAGGTTGAAATACGCATGTTGTGTTAAGTTTACTACTGTTTTCTTATCAGTTTCAGCAGCATACTCAATAACAATCTCGTTATCATCAGATAGGGTATAAGTAACTACAACAGTTAAGTTACCAGGGTAGTTTTCCTCACCGTCAGGGCTAAAGTGTTTGATGGTAAGTGATTGATCACCTTCTTCAACAATTTCCCATACTTTAGTATCGAAACCTTTTGCACCACCGTGTAAAGAGTTTGGTCCATTATTAACTGCCAATTGATAATCTACGCCATCTAAAGTAAACTGACCTTTACAGATTCTATTGGCAAAACGACCCGCGATAACGTTCAAGTAACTCGGGTTTTCTTGATATTGCTCTAAAGTATCTTTACCTAAAACAACTTCACCGATGTTACCATCTTTATCAGCTGTTTTGAAGCTTACAATAATACCTCCGTAGTTCGTGATTTGTAATTCAGAACCCGCAGAGTTGGTCAACGTATACAAGAACACTTCTTTTCCTGCTACCTCACCCCAATGTTGTTTTTTAATTTGAGTAGTTTCCATTATATCATTTCATTTGAAGTAAAAAATGTTTGACGATTTTAGTTTTAACCATCTATTTTAGAGGAGTTTCACTTTTTGAATAGAATTCATTTGTGGGAAACAAAACGTTTCGTAACACCTCTTTGAAACACACGGTAATTTATAAAATCACATTTAGTATATTGTTATATAGAACCCAAAAAAGCAGACCGAAATCTGCTTTTTATTAAAGTCTTATAAATTTAGACTGTTTCAGCCTCTTTTTCTTTTAAATGCAATTGCCATTTCCAAGCAGAAGAAGTCATGTCGTCTAATGTTTTTTCCGAAGACCAACCTAATTCTTTATTACTGAATGTAGTATCTGCATAGATTTTTTCGATATCACCCGCTCTTCTTTCAACAATCTTGTAATTTAATTTCTCACCAGATGTTTTCTCGAAAGATTGGATGACTTCTAATACAGTTGAACCAGTACCAGTACCTACATTAAAGAATTCGTATTCTGATTTTTGGTTCCCCTCAATCATACGGTTTAATGCAACGATATGTGCTTGAGCCAAATCAACAACGTGGATATAATCACGAACACAAGTACCATCTTTAGTATCGTAATCGTCACCAAACACGCTAAGCATTTCACGTTTACCAACACCTGTTTGTGTAATGAAAGGCATTAAGTTTTGAGGAACACCAAGTGGCAATTCACCAATTTCAGCAGAAGCATGTGCACCCACTGGGTTGAAGTATCTAAGTGCTACAGCTTTTACATTTGCATCAGCAGCAACAGTATCTCTCAGAATTTCCTCACAAATCTGCTTCGTATTACCGTAAGGAGATAAAGCAGGTTGAACTGGAGTTTGTTCTGTAACGGGAAGTACGTCCGGCTGACCATATACAGTACAAGAAGATGAGAATACAATATTGTCAACTCCATGTGCTACCATTGCATCCAATAGGTTCAGTAGCGTTTGAAGGTTGTTTCTGTAATATAAACGTGGTTTATCTACCGATTCACCCACAGCTTTTGATGCGGCAAAGTGGATAATACCATCTAATTTCTCTGTTTTGAACAAATTGTCTAATTGGTCTGAATCCAATAAATCGAACTCATAAAAAGTGGGTCTAACACCTGAAATCTTTTCGATGCCATCCAACGCTCCTTTTTCTGAATTCGATAAATTATCGACAATTACTACTTCAAAACCTTTATTGATTAATTCTACTGAAGTGTGAGATCCGATGTACCCTAAACCTCCAGTGACTAATATTTTCTTTTTCATGATATATAATTGATAAGTTTTTGTTCGAATAAAAAAGGGAGTTGGTACTGTATTTTTTAGTTTGTCCGTATGAAAATGAAATTTACTGTCCTAAAACCAACTCCCTTAGTATTTTAAAGCTGTATTGTCCAGATACAACTTTTTAAAAAAGAAGCAAATCATAGTAATAACAATGATTTGCCCAACTAAACTACTAACTAACGATTGTTATCTTCAGCTAACTCACGCTGCTTGTAATGCACAGAAGATTGTTCTCTGATTCTTGCAGCCGCAGTTTCTGCTGTAATATCTCTTTGAGCGTTTGCTAGCATTTCGTAACCTACCATAAACTTCTTCACAGTTGCAGAACGAAGTAAAGGAGGGTAGAAACACATGTGCATATGCCACTCTGGGTGATCTTCTCCGTCTGTTGGTGCTTGGTGAATACCAGCAGAGTAAGGGAAGGATACCTCAAATATATTGTCATACTTTACAGTTAATTGCTTGTAAGCATCTGCATAAGCATCTTTTTCTTCTTCAGTAAGGTCAGTGATCTTTGAAACTGCTCTCTTAGGAACGATCATTGTTTCGAAAGGCCAAACTGCCCAATAAGGTACAAGTGCAACAAAGTGTTCGTTTTCATAAACTACACGAGTGCCTTGTTCAATTTCTACTTTGATGTAGTCCGAAAGCAATGTTCTACCATGCTTTTCGAAATATTCTTTTTGGTTGACTGCTTTTTTAGCAGGCTCCAATGGAACAGATTCTTGTGCCCAAATCTGACCATGTGGGTGAGGGTTAGAACAACCCATTACACTACCTTTGTTCTCAAAAATTTGAACGTGATTAATGTAATCTCTTTCACCTAGTTCAGTATATTCCTTACACCATAGGTCAACCACTTTACGGATTCCGCCTACTTCCATTTCTGGAATAGTTAAGTCGTGACGAGGTGAGAAACAAATCACCTTACATAGACCTCTTTCACTTTTTGCTCTAAACAAACCGTTATGTTCGTTTACTTCTCCAGAAGGGATATCTTCTAATAAAGCGGCAAAATCATTTTGGAAAGAAAATGTATCCTTATAATCAGGATTAACTTCACCACCTACACGCGTATTACCCGCACATAGGTAACAGTCTGGATCGTGTTCCGGACGTTGTTCCTCTTCAATCTTCTCTACTTGTCCTTGCCAAGGTCTCTTCGCTCTATGTGGAGATACTTGAATCCATTCACCTGTTAGTGGATTGTATCGTCTGTGAGGATGGTCTTCAAAGTTAAATTTCATTTTTTCGGTCTTTAATAATAAAGTCTTTGTAGTAGTTGATTGGGGAGATACTGATCTCCCCAATCAGTTTGTAAATTTAGTTTAAGTCGCTGTTTAAACATTTAAGTTGAAAAAGTTTGGCTTTCGCCACGGTAAAAATGTTGTTTAAACAGTCCTTATTAATTGATCATGCTTGAAACATCATCATATAGAATGATTAAGCCTCTACAGCTTCCTCAGTTCTAGCACCTGGCCCGATAACAACTACATAAGCCAACATGTCTTTACCCATGCCATCTTTGTAAGCTTTCGTCATACGGTCGATGAATGCATCTACTGCATCTTCTTTTACCAAGTTGATAGTACAGCCGCCGAAGCCACCGCCCATCATACGCGCACCTAACACACTGTCATCATCAAGAGTTTGCTCTACTAAGAAGTCTAACTCAGGACATGACACTTCATATTTCTTAGAAAGGCCTTCGTGAGAACCGTAGATCATTTTACCTAAGTTCACCAAATCACCTTTGTCCATAAATTCACAAGCTTTTTCTAAACGGTCGTTTTCTTCAACAACATAAGAACATCTGTTGTAGATTACTTGATCCATTTCGCCTTCGAATTCCTTCATCATTTCAACCGTTACATCACGAAGGTTGATGATTTCTGGATATTTCTTTTTGATTACCTCAACACCTGCTTCACATTGCTCTCTACGAGTATTGTACTCTGATGAAGCTAAAGAGTGAGTTACATTTGTATTACATAATACAAGTTTATGACCTGTGATGTCTAAAGTATGATACTCATACTCTTTAGTACGACAGTCTAACTTGATTACTTTGTTTGTTTGACCATAAGTAGAAGCAAACTGATCCATGATCCCACATTTCACACCTGCATAGTTATGCTCAGACATTTGAGAAGCTAAAACGATATCTAATTTTGATAGATCGCCATTAAATAATTTATTAAGACCAGTAGCCAAACCACATTCTAATGCAGCTGAAGATGACATACCTGCTCCTAGAGGCACATCGCCTGCAAATACAACATCAAAACCTTGTGGCTCTAAACCTTTTTTAGCTGTTTCTGCAACAACACCTTTGATATAGTTAATCCAACCTTCAGTTGGTACAATCGAGTCTAATTTGAATGAATCTTGCTCGTTTAAGTCTAATGCAAAAGCATTTACTGTATCTGTACCGTTTAAAGCGATAGCAAATACCATTTCTTTATCTACTGATGCTGGTAATACGAAACCATCGTTGTAGTCTGTATGCTCACCGATAATGTTTACACGACCTGGAGCTCTTGAAATTAGGGGTTCCTTTTTAAATAGTTCTTCGAACTTAGCTACGATTGCTGTTGTTTGCATATCTAAAAAATTAAATTTTTATTTTCGTTTCATTTCGATGATTCAAACATCAGCGAAAAAATTTTAAATGGCAAATATACACTTCCGATATTTTTAAAATAACGTTACCGGAAACGTTACCGGTAAAATCTCGGTTGTTATTTTCGTTATTTTTTCGTCTATTTGTGATATGAAAAATAGGAAGCCTACCATTAAGGATATAGCAAGAAGATTAGATATTTCAGTGTCAACTGTCTCAAGGGCACTAAGAAATGCAGATGATATTAATCCTGTGACCAAACGCAAGGTGCTAGAACTTGCCGAGAAAATCGGTTATAAGAAAAGTGTGCTTGCGGCTGGATTAGCGAGTAAAAAGTCCTTTTTAATTGGCGTAATCATACCAGAAATCACGGTTCCCTTTTTCGGTAATGTTATTATAGGTATTGAAGAATTCTTAAAACCTCTTGGTTACGATTTGATTATTCTGCACTCAGATGAGAATGTAACCAACGAGAGTGAATGTATCGATCTATTAATGGATAGACAGGTAGATGGTATAATGATATCATTATCGATGAATACCAAAAACGATGATCATTTAAAAAGGGCAATGGAACAAGAAATTCCCGTAGTGATATTTGACCGTTATCTTCCGGATTCAATTTTACCTATTCCAAGAGTAATTATTGATGACTTCGATGCAGGATATCAAGCAACCACACATCTTATTAATAAAGGATATAAAAGAATAGCATTTATAACAGGTCCTGTTGACATGTTTATTTCCCAGCAAAGGCAGGAGGGATACATCAGGGCAATGGAGAGAAATGGCCGTTCAACATCAGCAGATTTGATTGTGCCTGCAACTGACCTAAGAAGAAGTGTAGGTACCGCTTTAGATAAACTGATGGTTTTAAAAGATAAACCTGATGCTATTTTGGCTTTCAACGATCCAATTGCTTTTAAACTGATGCGTCTATTGCATAAACGTGATATTAAGATTCCAAAAGAGGTAGCAGTAATGGGTATTTCTGGTGATGCAATGGGAGAGTTGTTTTACCCAAGTTTAACCACTATCTCTCAACCGGCGAAAGATATGGGTTATTGGGCGGCGAACTTATTAAAGGATCGTATGGATGCCATGAAGAAAGCGAAAGATGATGGGAAGGTATTTATACCAATGTCAATTCAGAAGATTCTACCAATTAAATTGATCGAGAGAGAAAGTACATGATTTAATATTTCTGTAAAATTCCGTACTTTTGATTACGACTAATCTATTAATCATGTTGACATAAAATTATATGGACATTCACAACGAAAATTTTCATCAAGCTGAGGTAAGACCTTGGGGGATGGAAGAAAACCAATTTTGTGCTTTAATGCACATTGCTCAGTTCGCAAGTTATGTAGTACCTGTTGCAGGTATTGCTTTACCTATTATCATGTGGGCTTTAAATAAAGATCAAAGTGAAAAAATTGATGTACAAGGAAAACATATTGTCAATTGGATAATAAGTTCTTATTTGTACTACATTATTTTTGGTCTTTTGTCTATCGTCTTAATAGGTATACCTTTTGTAATTGCCGTGGGGATTTTATCAGTGGTTTGTGCTATTATTGGTGCTGTTAAATCAAGAGAAGGTGAAGTATATGAATATCCATTCACTATAGATTTTATTAAGTAAGCCTTTCTTTGATGATCATAAAACGCCTCTCAAGTCAAGAAATTGATTTTCCCAAATGGGATAATTTTATAAACCGATATGGAAAAGGGTTGCTCTACATGCAATCGTGGTTTCTAGAATTATTTGATGAAAATTGGGGTGCTTTTATAGTTTATGATAAAGATCAAATGATTGGTGTGCTCCCATACCAATATCAAATAAAATGGGGGATAATGAAGATAATAAATAATCCCTTTGTCAACGAACTGGGGATTATTTATCATCCTGATCATAAACAAATTCAATTCAAATTATTCAAGTCGTTTAAAGAGTTTCAGTTTATTTCTTCTTATAAATTTAATGTGGATAATACTAAAACTGTCCATAGAAGAATTAAATATGAAGCTACCTATCATCTCTCTTTAAATAAGTCTTATGTAGAAATAAGTGCCCAATACAATAAGAATCTAAAGCGTAAATTGAAAAAAGCTGAAGATGTAAATTTTACTCAAGAGGGAAATATAGAAGACCTCATCCAATTATTTAAAGAGAATGTAGCTCACAAAATCAATCAAATCGAAGAAAATCAATATGACCTTTTGAGAAAGATTTATAAGGAATTAAAGTCTAGAAATATTGCTCAAGTGTATGCTACTGAATTAAACGCCAAAGTGATTTCCGCAGTATTAATGATTCAACAAGGAAATCGATTGATATACTATTTTGCCGCATCATCCGAAAAAGCCAAATCTGTTAACGCCCAAGCTTTCTTGATAGATCAACTAATTAAAGAGCATTCAGAAAGAGATTTAATATTTGATTTTGAAGGCGGAGATATACCTGGCTTAGCTCAATTTTATAGTAGTTTTGGTGCCGATAGAAAGCAAATACCTGTATTTAGACAAATGCTAACTGAAAGATTAAAAAATTTCTTCATTAAGAAATAACACTGAATAAACATTTGTTTTCAATAATTAGAGTAGTAAGTTTGCATCGAATTTTAAACACCTTAATGTATTGAAGACAGCTAAGCTACATCAACTTTTTCATCTTGTCTGTGCAGGAGTTATTCTGTTCAATGCATTTTCTTTGTCTTTACTTAAGATCGACTTGGAGATCCAAAGAGATTTTATCGAGAAGGTTTTTTGTATCAATAAAGACAAACCTAAAATGTCTTGTCATGGACAGTGCTTCATCAACAAACAGATGAAAAAAGAAGCGCAAAAGCAGGAGGAAGCCAATACAGTTACTACTAAGGAAGTAGTATTATCGATGGCCGAAAAAGAGTGTTTAGTTCCCGATTTTTCGCCAGAGAAACCTCTGCTTGTTAAAGAAAAAGTGCGTAAGAGCACCCCACAGTTAACCTCCAAAGATGTGGTTGACCGATTACTAAAACCTCCCATCGCTTAGATTCATTTCCTAAAAGATTTCCTGTTGAATATCTAATAGCATACTTTAAAGTAATGCCTTTTTGTGATGTCTTATTATTCGATTTTATATTGAAAATGTGATATTTAGACAACATCTATTCAATAGATAAAAATCAACAATCCAACTTATTTTTTGATGTATCACTCTATTTAAATCAATTAGATAGACTGTTTGATACACATTTAAACCTATACTAGAGGTAGACTCTATATTATTTGTAGGAAGTGTGTTGTATGTACGGACGTTGCACCGCAACGTCCAACGGACCACTTACAAATAGTATAGTATCGCCTCCCAACAAATTTTTTAAAATGAAAAAATCATTAATTTTCGTATATACTATTCTTTTATCAATAGCTTTCTTTTCATGCAACAATGATGATTCAACAGAAATTATTCCTGGAGATGACTTAAATATTATTGCTTCTTCTTCTAATGATGAGGGGATCGAATTGACCTTGAAATCATCAAAAGAAATGCTTTATGAAGGAGTAAATAATGTAAAATTTGATATCACTCAAGGTGAATTGCCAGAAGGTGGAGAATGGAAAATAATGCCTGTGATGCAGATGATGATGAACGGAGAACCTGCACACCAACACTCAACACCACTAAGAGGATTTGATGTTGGAATGTCTAATGAAACCACGGGAGAAGGACAAATACTTTTCGTTATGCCAACATCCGAAATGGGAACATGGACACTTCATGTATCTTATTATGTGAATGATACGATGGAAGGGATGTGGATGATGCCGATTGAAGTAAATGCCATTGAATTCTTATTGCCAGCAGCAAATTACAAGACAGTGATTATGGTGCCAATTCCAGGTTCAGATGACCGTTTAGTCTTAGGTTACAACTTCTTATCAGGTGATCCTAGCGTGGGAAATAACGATTATGAAATTCTTGCCTTCAGAAGAACACCTGCAATGATGAGTCATGGAAGAACATCAAATGAGCATATGTTTGAAACATATACAGCTTACAATGATCTTACATTTGAAGTAACTCCATGGATGCCATCAATGAGTCATGGTTCTTCAAATAATGAGCATCCAATGCCTACAGATGATGGTGTTTATACAGGATTAGTCAACTTCTCTATGGTTGGAGATTGGCAATTACAGTTAAATGTAAAAGACGGAGAACAACAGCTTATTGAGGAGGACGGATTATCATTCTATTTAGAATTCTAATGCAAAACGTATTCATTATTATGGTACTACTCATTTTGAGTAGTGCCATTTCTACTTTTTCTCAGGATAAAGATTCATTAAAAACGGTTTATCTAGGTGAGGTTTTGATACAATCCGATACCATCACCAATAACGATTATCAGTTAACGATAGATCAGTTAATGAATCAGCAAACCGATTTGAATGTAGTCAAAAGAGGTGGTTTTGCTTGGGAACCCATTATCGATGGTTTTTCTGATGGTCAGATTACAGTGTCTGTAGATGGTATGCGTGTTTTTTATGCATGTACAGATAAAATGGATCCTGCCACGTCTTATTTGGAACCCATCAATTTATCTACCTTTAAAGTAGCGAAGGCTGGAGATGCACAACGTTTTGGGACATCTTTAGGAGGAACTTTACAAGCCGAAATGAAATATCCTGAATTAAATCAAGGAACTCATGCTGGAATACAAAGTTTCTACAGTAGCAACACTAATGGCTATGATGGGAATTTGTTTGTTGAGCAATCTTCAGAAAAGTTTGGATTTAGATATTCTGGTGCTTTAAGAAAGCATGGTATTTATACAGATGGACATGGTCAAGAAGTTCAGTATACGCAATTTCAGAAACAAAATCATGCCCTAACGACCGTATTCAAACCCAATCATCAACACGAATTTACTGGACTTTTTATGTTTGATGAAGGTAGAGATATTGGCTATCCTGCCCTTCCAATGGACGTGAGTTCAGCAACAGCCTATATGGGAAACATCGGCTATAAAAACCATCTCAGTGATAGAACCTTTGAGCTTTTACAAGCAAAAGTATATGTCAATTCCATTGAGCATATCATGGACGATACCAAGCGTGAAAATGTGGCGATGCACATGGATATGCCGGGTAGAAGTACCACTTTTGGAGCATGGTTTCAAGCCGATAGAAATACAGAATTGCATCATCAAGAAATCCGTGTGGAAGGTTTTTCTAACCACCTTTTTGCAGATATGCGAATGTATTCACCTATTGGTGGCCCCGATATGTATTTAATGACTTGGGGAGATATTCAAAGGAATAATGCATCATTATTCTTGTTAGATGAGTGGGAATTAGATCCTCGTTTAACCTGGACGAATAGCCTACGAGCAGAATACAATTATACGGAGCTCACTAATGATTTCGCTCGCAAGCAATTTGAAACGCTTAATACTTATATAGAAGATGGAAAGCACCACATTACAGGTAATTTTTCTTCATCTTTCCTTTATCAGTTAAACGATGCATGGTCATCAAATTTCGGAATAGCATTTACACATAGAGCACCAACAGCATCAGAGATGTATGGGTATTACCTATTTAATGCTAGAGATCGATTTGATTATGTAGGTAATCCAGATATTGAAACTGAAAAAGCCTTTGAGTTTAATTTCAACATTGGTTATGAAAAGAACGGATGGAAATTCGCATTTAATGCACGTAAAGTATTTTTGGATGACTACATAGTAGGTGTTATTCAGGAAGATTTAAACGCAAGCACGCCAGGAGCATTGGGGGTGAAAAAATATGAAAATGTTGGAAAAGCGAATACCTCTCATTTGAGTATGTTGATGGGTAAGGAAATCAGTAATTGGTTGTATTATCAAATCAATTTTAGAATGGACAATGGTTTTATTGATGCCTTGCATACACCAACTCCATATAT
Organism: Flammeovirga sp. MY04; assembly: GCF_001682195.2. NCBI lineage: Bacteria > Pseudomonadati > Bacteroidota > Cytophagia > Cytophagales > Flammeovirgaceae > Flammeovirga > Flammeovirga sp. MY04. Next base: position 1,309,991 of record NZ_CP003561.2, on the reverse strand, counting down.
GAGTCCGTTAACAGTGGATCAAAGAATTGCTTTCAATATCAAAAAATTACAAGTAGGTTTAAACTATACCTATTGTGATGGAATGAGTACTCCAGCAGATGTATTGGGTGAACAGAAAACATCTGCTTATCACCTTTTTGATCTGAGTTTGGATTATGGTATTTCTCTAAGAAAAGGAACATTGAATTTATCAGCAAAAGCTGAAAATATTTTTGATGCCTATTATATCGATCCTTTTGCTTGGAATAACATTTCTAATATGGGAAGGAACTTGAAATTTGGGGTAGGGTATACTTTCTAAAAAAAATTAGTACATATTCTTTTACAGAATTATATCTGTAAAGAATATGTACCAATACCTAATTTTGAAGCTATCTATTTAGTTTCTCCCCTTATCAATTTTTTATATATGTTCTGCTTTACAAGTAATTACCTTTCCATTTGCCCTATTAAAAGTTACATAAATTAAAGCGTTATCATTCACAACTAGTCGAACATTTACAACGCCAGATGTTTTGGTCACTTCTTTAATTGTGGCAGATCGAATCCCATTCTCGAAAGAACAGAAAAATTGTTCGGTTGATAAATTATATAAGTAGATGGTACTGTTGTCTTCATAGATTCCTACCCATTCTGTTAATAGGTCTTTTGTTTGAGTATCATTCAATTCAACATCAATAATACTGATGTATTTATTATACCATTCAGTATCAAAAGCGAAAACTTCAAATGAGAATAATAGGGTTAATATAGCTGGGAAGTATAAGTTTTTCATGATAAGGTTTTTCGTTAAATACACCTCTATAACGCTATTGGAATAATTATAATTCTTAAAAGTAATATTCTACTTAAATTGGTCTCAAAACAACGAAATACGTGATGTTTTTTTGTAACATCTTCTTAAAGTGCAATCCTTATAATTGATTTATTACAAAAATAAAGGTTACATTCCATGTAATGAATGTTCTGTTATTTTCACAAAAACAATAATATTTAAAATTCTGATGCTTTTTGAAGCTAAAATTCTATTCAATTGTTGATTTTTTGAAGTTCTTTATTAAAACCTCTACATCTTTTTTATTTTTGAGCTCATAATTTTTCAAGTGAAAGTGAGGAAATGATATATCGTATAATACCTAGTAATAAGATTCAAGCATTATTTAATCAGTTAGATAATTATCAAAAACAATTTGATGAACATTCACATAGCATTACCTTTTATGATGAAACCGAAACCCCAATTTTTCATTTTCGCCTTCCTTTTAACATAAATCAAGAATTGAATGAAAGGACTGTAAGTTATGTGCTTTGTATAATTCAAACAGAGAATGCTTCAGTAGGGCTAGTTAAAAATAATCAGTTGGTTGATCATAAAACATTTGCAACGTATGCAGTAAGAAAAAAGCAAGGCAAAAGTCAGATTAAATATTTAAAAACCAGAGGAAAGTCTAAGGCAGGGTCTAGGTTAAGATTGGCAAATACCCTCAATTTTTTTGAACATATTAATGAGAGATTGCAACAATATTTTAACACTGATCATCCAGAAAAGATTATCTTTAGTTGCTCAAAAATATTGATACCCTATTTATTTTCATCAAAAGTTGCTTGTCCTTTCGATAAAAAAGACCAACGTATTTATAAGATTCCTAAATATATACCAAATGCTAATTTCGAAGACCTTAAAAAAATACACCAAGATTTACTTAAAGGAGAATTTTCTTTTTCAGAAGAGCAAAAGGAACAGGCTGAAGAGATTCTTAGAAATGTTTTTGATAATTAAAATTACTTCCATTTTATTTTTTTCTTGTAACTCAAATAGTATGAATTGGATTGATCTAGCAGTGATAGAGGGGCGTTGTAATTATGTGGAAGATGCCATAGAAGTATATTGGCCAGGAACAAGCATCACTTTTAATATAAAAGGGGAGTCTCTAAAACTTCAAATGTCAGATGATGTAGGAGAAAGTGAATATCTAGTTCTTGTCAATGGCATTGAAGATCATCAGTTTATAGTTGATAAAGATACTACATATACTGTATGGAAAAGTTCTAAAGTAGAAGAGGCGACCATAACACTACACCGATTAAATGATTTTTCTAAGGGAACTACCAAAATTACTCTAGCAGAATTAAATGGTGATTTACTTGAAGGTTATCGTAAACAGAAAGTGATTACTTATTATGGAAATTCAATTACTGTGGGTTATGCTAATAAAGATACCACTGGAAATGACAACCCACTTTACACCAATAATTATTATGCTTATTCATCTTTAACATCGAGAAGACTTTCTGCGGAACAATTTGTTATCGCAAGAAGTGGAATTGGAGTTATGGCCAGTTGGGGAGATTATATTATGCCTCAGATATATAATAGAGTGAACCCTAAAGATGCCACTACCAAATGGGATTTCAACAAGGATAAAACTAATTTGGTTGTGATTAACTTATTACAAAACGATGCTTGGTTAAGAAACTATCCAGGTCTCGAACAATCTTTAAAATGGTTTGGTAGACAGCAAGTTACAGATCAGGATGTAGTTAAAGCTTATCAAAATTTTATTTTGAACATCAGGAAAAGTCATCCTAATGCATCAATAATATGTGTGTTGGGTTGTATGGATATTGTAAAAGAGGAATATAATTATAAAAGTATTGTAGATCAGGCAGTATCTGAAATAAAAGATGAGCGTATATATCGCTTGGATTTTCCTTATTTAGCTTCAAAAGCTCACCCCGATATACAGATGCATAAAGAAATGTCTGATATTTTAGTTGACTATATTAAAGAGCATCAATTGCTTTAATTGTATGATATTAGGATTATTATTGAAATTTTGAAGTCAATATTTGATTTGATACCTATGAGTAGTAATTTCTATAATAGATATTAATTACTTAATTACTCAGAAATGTACGGAATTGTAAATAAGGCTATCCAAGGACTAGTTACAGAAAATTTTGGAGAAGAAAAGTGGGAAGCTATTCTTAAAAAAAGTGGTGTTGACATTGAACTATTTGCTGGAAATGAGATATACGACGATAAAATCACATTTGATTTAGCAATCGCGGCTTCAGAGGTATTAGAATTACCTTTATCAGATGTCTTAGTAGCCTTTGGAAAATATTGGGTACTGACTACTGCAAAAAAACATTATGGTTCCTTAATGGATACCGGAGGTAATAACCTAAAAGACTTTTTTGTTAATCTACCAAATTTTCATAGTAGGGTGATGTTATTGTACCCTAACATTCAACCACCTGAGTTTGATATAGAAGTATTGGAAGAGAAAAAACTCAAAGTGAAATATTTTTCTGTTAGAGAAGGTCTAACTGACTTCGTCCATGGGTTATTACTTGGCCTTGGAGAAGCATTTGATACTGAAGTAGAAGTAGAGTTTCTAACAGGTAGAGTTGATGGACTCAGACATGATGAATTTACAGTAGCGTGGTAGTATGAAAATAAGTATTTCAAATACTGAGGTAGACTTTAATCTGCTTTATCCGTTTTATTTTATTTTAGATAAAAATTTTAAATTTGAATCTGTAGGAAAAAGTTTTTTAAAACTTTTTCCTAATATCATAGATCAACCTTTTCACGAGCACTTAAAATTAGTTAGACCTTGGACTGTTGATTTTACCTATGATGAGTTAAAAAGTCAGTTAACAAAGGTCTTCGTTTTTCAAAATGCAGAGCGCAAACTAATTCTTAGGGGACAAATAATTTTACTAGAAAAAGAAAAAAAATAATGTTCTTGGTTTCTCCTTGGATGAAAAGTACAGATGAGTTAGTTGAACATAAACTAGCACTAAGTGATTTCGCTCTAAATGACCCCACACCCGATGCTGTTCAGTTATTGAAAATGAATGAGATCAATCTGTCAGAATTGAAGGAATTGACGGATAGATTAAAAAAGCAAAAAACAAAAGTTGAAGAAAAAGAAGTTTTATATAGAGGACTAGTTGAAAATGCCTCTGAAGTAATAATTAGAACTGATGTAGAAGGATGCCTTCTTTATGTAAACCCCTCTGCTATTGAACTTACAGGTTACACTGAAGAAGAATTACTTGGAAAGGAATTTTTTGAGTTAATCACAGAAGATTTACATGATGATATTGCCGAGCAATTTCACGAACAAGCATTTCATTCAAAGGACAAAGATATTTATGAGTTTAGTATAAATTCCAAATCGGGTAAAGTGATTTGGTTGTACTCCACTTTTATCTCAATTAAAGACGAAAATGATAAAATTATAGGTTACTCTTCAGTTGGTGTAGACATCTCTCTTCGAAAAGAAATGGAAGATGCTTTATCGAAAGCAAGAGAAAAAGCAATTGAATCTTCTAGAGTTAAAGAAAGATTTATAGCTAATACCTCACATGAATTAAGGACTCCAATGAATGCCATCATCGGTTTATCTAATTTACTTACTAAAACCCCATTATTACCCAAACAATCCGAATTTATACATGCCATTAAAACATCGGCAGAAAACTTATTGGTTGTCATAAATGATGTTTTAGACATTTCTAAGATTGAATCAGAAAAATTAGAAATTGAACATATAGAATTTGATCTAAAGGATAGAATCAATTCATTTGTGAAATCACTGGAGATTAGAGCAACAGAAAAAAATATACTTTTAAACCATAATTGGGACGAAAAATTACATCCTACATTAATAGGAGATCCATATCGTTTAAATCAGGTACTTACTAATTTGGTGAGTAATGCCATTAAGTTTACCAATCATGGAGAGGTCACTTTAGATATTTCATACGATGATATCAATTCTGAGGGAGAAACCCAAAATGTCATATTCAAAGTAATTGATACCGGAGAAGGAATTCCAAAAGAAAAACACGATAAGATTTTTGAAGGATTTTCACAAGCAGATGCATCAGTAACCAGAAAATTTGGAGGAACCGGTCTTGGTCTTACCATAAGTAAGAGTTTGATTGAACTAATGGGCGGTAAAATATCTTTAGAAAGTGAAGTTGGAGTAGGAACCACATTTAAAGTAGAAATACCATTCGAGAAATGTGATATTGTAAATGATAATGATGATTTAGCCCTTTCACAAGATGATGTGGATTGGTCTGATTTTCATGTCTTATTAGTGGAAGATAATCAATTCAATCAGTTATTAGCTGATAATATTCTGAAACAATGGAATCTAAATGTTGATATTTCAGATAATGGAAAATTAGCTATTGAAGTACTTAAAGATAAGTCCTATGATGTGATTTTGATGGATATTCAAATGCCTGAAATGGATGGTATTGAAACAACTGAATACATCAGAAATAAATTACAAATAGGTACACCAATTATTGCATTAACAGCCAATGCAATGAAATCGGATTTAGAATACTACAAAGAAGTAGGAATGGATACTACGGTAACCAAACCTTTCCAGCAAGAAGATTTATTTATAGAACTATCAAAAATATTCAACCAAAAAGAAATCAAAGATGAACATGGGGTTGATCATACATTATGGAAAGGAAAAAATGTATTATTAGTTGAGGATAATGAATATAATCAGCTATTGGTAAGTAATATTTTAAATCGGTGGGGGCTAAATGTGACATCAGCCAATGATGGTTTTGAAGCAATAGATTGTATTAAAGAGAATAATAATTTTGATTTAATCTTAATGGATATTCAAATGCCTAAGATGGATGGAGTAGAAACTACCAAAATTATTAGAGATCAATATTCTAAAAAAGTACCAATCATTGCATTTTCTGCTCATTTAACGCCTGATTATGAAGAAGAGTTCTTAGAGGTAGGAATGAATGGATGTATTCCTAAACCTTTTAAAGTAGGACAGTTAAAAAAAGTAATTAAGGACGTATTTTTCTTAAAACCGAAAAACAAAGAATTACATCGACCTTCTGATTCCTGGAAAGGGAAAAAAGTATTAGTTGTAGAAGATAACATGTTTAACAAAATGTTAGTGGTCAACATCTTGGAAGGTTGGGGACTTGAGATAGTTACTGCTGAACATGGAGAAGAAGCTATTGAATTGGCTATTGAACAAGATTTTGATATAATCTTAATGGATATTCAAATGCCCGTAATGGATGGGGTGGAAGCTACCAAAATATTAAGGGAAGAATTACATAAAACACTCCCAATTATTGCATTAACAGCCAATAGTTCTATAGAAGACCAAAAGTTGTATAAGGCCTCTGGCATGAACGATTGTGTTTCTAAACCATTTGATTTGGAAGACCTCGAAAAGGTAATTAAGAGTCATCTTGTTTCTCAAAATAATGATGATCGAAAACTTAGGCTCAAAAATGGAGATTGGACTGGAATGAGAGTCCTCATGGTAGAAGATAATCCCTTTAATATTTTATTGTTGAAAGGTATACTTGAAAACTGGAAGATGGATATTACTGAGGCAGAAAATGGATTAATAGCTACAGAATTGTGCAAAAAGAAAGAATTTGATATGATTTTAATGGATATTCAAATGCCCGTAATGGATGGGGTAGAAGCCACTAAAATTATTCGAAATAAATTAAATTTATCTACCCCTATTATTGCTATCACTGCGAATGTTGATGGTGATTTAATTGAAAAGTATTTAGCAGCAGGTATGGATGCCTGCATTCCTAAACCTTATGAACAAGAAGAACTTCAAAAGTTCATAATGGATTACCTTTAAATATCTTAGGAAGTTGAATTTATTTTTCTATTCCTACCATGTTTTATCCATAAATATCCAAAGAAGACTCCGATAACACCTAAGATGTGATATAAATGCACCCCTTGTGTTAAGATACTGTACACTAACCATACGGCATCACTTATAACAGGTGTAATAAGTGCAATGAATCCTAGTAAGGCACCTTCAATTTTATACACTTGAAGACTTACAAAAACGTGATAAAATAATGCGACAAATGGAAAAACTCCAATAATAGCACCTACGAAATATTTTCTAAATGAATCCATAATTAGTTGTTGTTTGTTTAATGTAAAACTAACTAATTTCACCCTATTTATCAATGTATGCTTTGTAAATTGTGTTAAAAGTGTATTAATTACGTGTTATTTTCTTTTAACTCCTCTTACGGCTTCTTCTTCCCATGGTTTTTCTGGCCATGCATGCTTAGGATATCTTCTTTTTAGTTCCTTTTTTACCTCAAAATAGGTGTTATCCCAGAAGCTTTTTAAGTCAGATGTAATCTGTACCGGTTTAAACCCTGGAGACAATAAATGCATCAAAACATTTTGTTTACAGTTGTTTACAGAAGGTGTTTCTGCTAAACCAAAACATTCTTGTAAGCGTACGGCCAAAATAGGAGGTGCTCCATTATCAGAATATTTTAGTTTTATCTGACTACCACTTGGTACTTTTATTTTTATTGGAGCAAGTGTATTTAATACTTCTTGTTTATCCCACTCTAAACTATGATGTAGAATATCAATCAGCTTTAATTTCTTTAAATCTTGAGGTTTTTTTACGTCTTTTAAATAAGGGGTAATCCATTGTTTGTTATTTAACAATAGGTATGGGGTAGAACAGTCTGGCCACTCCTCTTTAGGATTCCATTTTCTTAAACTAGCAATCCTGGCTTGCCATTGAGTGACTTCCTCATTGAAATCTAGAAGCTGACGGCCTTCTTTTTTTATGGCATCAGTAATTGCATTTAATTTGGCTTCCTCAGAAATGGATTGGATAGGCGTACTTTTAAGCACTATGCTACCAATTCGTAAGTCTTTTGTGGCAATAAGTCCTCCATCATCAGTATCCCATTCGATCATTTCTTTTTCTTTAACCATAGTGGCTAAATCCTTTGGATCTAAAGGAGATGCCATAAAGATTTTTCCCATACCCTCACGGGCGTCAATATGTGCCACTGCCAACCATTGCTCGTAGGCTAAATCGTCTTTATGACCCGCCATGGCAATTTTACCATTCGCAAGTTGGAATTGTGCATTATTTCCAGGTTTAGAACAAGCAATTCTTTCTGGGTAGGCATGAGCCAATAAAACACCTGTTTCAAAATCATCCACACCTGAGTTGTCAGCATCAATATCAAATAGCCTGCGGTATTGATTGGCTACTTTTTCTATATTCCTAAAGCGTTTGTTCTTTCCGCTATCAGTTCTAAATCGCCTTAATGCTTCTATTCTCAGATTAATGTCAATTCCAGAGTTATTAGGAAGAGGATCTCTTTCTTCTAAAATAGCTGCTAAATCACAAGCTAAAGCAAGAAGATCTTCCTCTTCAGCATACAATAACATATGCGCAATCCTTGGGTGACAAGGTAATTTGTGTATCTCCTTACCATGATCGGTTAATAGTCCATCTTCAAAAGCCTCTAATTGTTCCAAGGTGTCCATGGCTTGTAGAAAATGACCGTTTGGTGGAGGAGTAACCCATTCTAATGAAGTAGGTGAAGTAATGCCCCATTCCGCCATATCTAAGGCCAGTGATGTTAAATCAGCTTTTTCTATTTCAGGAGTACGTTCTTTATCTAACTTTTGATGAGTAGATAAGCTCCAAAGTCGATAACAAACACCCTCTGAAAGACGTCCAGCACGACCACTTCTTTGATCTGCGGCATCTTCAGAAATTTGTTCTGTAGTTAATTTTGAAAGCCCTGAGTTGGCATCAAAAACTTGAGTTCTTGTAAAGCCAGAATCGACTACAATTTTCACTCCTTCAATGGTTAAACTGGTTTCTGCAATGTTAGTAGCTAAAACTACTTTTCTTTTCCCTTGAGGGTGCGGAAAAATAGCCTTTTGCTGAACATGAAATGGTAGTTGACCGTAAAGAGGGTGAATTGAAAACTCACGAAGTGCACCCCTTAATATCTCCTCACATTTTCTGATCTCACCTTGTCCAGGTAAAAAACAAAGAATATCGCCATCATGTTTTTTTGCTGCATCAATCACCGTTTTTGCAGTTAATTCAGGTATGAGATAACGATCAATATCACCCACATAGTTAATGTCTACAGGATACATTTTTCCTTTACTTTCAAGTATTGGAGCCTGATCGAGCATTAGTGATAATTGAGGCATATCCATAGTGGCAGACATGACCAAGATCCTAAGATCTTCTCTAATCACTTTCTGTATTTCTCTAGAAAGCGCCATGGCAACATCTGCATGAATACTGCGTTCATGAAATTCATCAAAAATTATGATTCCGACATTCTCTAAAGTATTGTCATGATGAATCATTCTTGTTAAAATACCCTCAGTAACCACTTCTATCTTTGTCTTATCAGATATTTTGGTATCGAATCGTACTCTATAACCTACGGTATTTCCAACTTTTTCACCCAACATATCAGACATTCTTTCAGCAATTGATTTTGCTGCTAAACGCCTTGGTTCAAGCATTAAGATTTTCTGATCTCCGAGCCATTTTTGTCCCAATAAAGTAAGGGGCAATAAAGTACTTTTACCTGCACCCGGAGGTGCTTTTAGGATAAGCGTATTTTGATTTTCTAAAACTTGATGAACTTCAGGTATAATATCTTTTACCGGAAGATTGGTTTGATGATATGGAAATGCCACGTTCTTTTTTTTGATGAGTGGACAAAGGTACGAATTGCATTAAAATCACCCAAAATAGTGATGTTATTGAAAGCATTCATTTAATATATTTGAGAAATTGAATTGCTATGGAAAAACTAAAAATACTAATTGTCGACGATCATGTTCTTTTTTGTACTGGGATTGAGCAAATACTAAAAAATCTTTTAAATGCTGATGTAGAAGTTTGTTTTGATCCAAAAGAAACTCTAGAAAAATACGATCTTAATAAATATCAAATAATATTGGTAGATATGGATATGCCCGAAATGAAAGGCTTTGAGTTTATTGAAAGGGCAAAAGAAAAGACAGTTGATACGAAATATTTAATTGTTTCCATGCATTCTAAACCATCAATTTTAAGAAAAGCCAATAGATTAAATATTGATGGTTATATTCTTAAAGATGATGATATGACTACTTTTACTGAAGCAATTACTACAATTACAAACGGAGGGCAATATTTTACCTCTAAATTGAATGGAGTGATGAGTGTTCAGTCTATTGAAAAAACTGTTGTATCACCTAGAGAAGAACAAATAATACGAATGGTGGCAGAGGGAAAAAGCATGAAAACAATATCAGAAATTCTTTTTATTAGTCATGAGACAGTAAAAACACATACCAAAAATATTAGAGCAAAACTACAAATTGATTCAAAAGCTGATCTTATAAAATATGCTGTGGAAAACCTTTTGATTTAAATTTCTCTTATTTGATGAAATATTTACAAACTATAAAAATACTACTTCTACTTTTTCTTACAGCTCATATAACGAATGGGCAAAAGCTTACTAGTTCAGAAATTGATAAACAATTAGAGATATCAGATTATATCAAAATGTACGACCTTAGTGACGATATAATTCCTGAACTATTAACGCTAAATGATATAAAATCTTTTTCTGGAAAATTAGAAGAAAATTCATTTTTAGGTCCTGATCATAAAGACAAACTGATTATCACTCAGTTTAATAATGAGGGGGATAAGGAGTTTATATTCAATATTAGCTTTGGGGTTATTCGATACCTAAAAGTGTTTATTGAATCTAAAGATAGTTTATATAATTATGAATTAGGGACTAGACTGAGTAATCAAGTTCTTGCTGACAATAGTGATTTCACAGGTTTCAATTTACCTCTCCCAACAGGTAATTCGACTATTTATATTCTAATTGATAATGATGCGAATGTATCAAATACTAATTTCTTTATTTACGAGAAGGAGTACCTGAAGGATAGGTTTACTGTTTCTAACATCTATGTCAATATATTAAAGGCAATTCTGACTTTTTTATTCATACTATCCTTTCTTCTATTTGTTGTACTAAAGAAAAAGTTATTCCTATACAATTGCTTAATTGTTATTGGCATAGTCAGCTTTGTAGAATCAGAAACACTGTTGATTTTTCATCTTACAAAAAGTGAAAACATCTTATACATGGGCAGGTTTATTGGTACCATAGTATATTGTGTATTCACCTTATTATTAGTTTTAGAGCTTTTCCCATTAAAGTGGAATACAAAAGTGATCAATAGAATTCTGTATTCTATTGTGGGTATAGATACAGTTTCTATTATCATATTATTTTTTGTTGGACCGAGTAATCGATTTTTAAACAACTACCTATTTGTTTATAATGTATTTATTGGTCAATCAATATTCTTGATTTCAATATCAATCTGTATTTATAATGCATATAAACATACTACAATAAGGAATGTACTGATTAGTATAGTTCAGTTCATCTTGTTTGTATCATTGGCTATTATAGTTACAGGATCATCACTTGGGGTAATCCAACGATTTTGGATGAGTAACCTGTTGGTATATATTGTAACAACAAACCAGATTCTGTTTTTCTTAGGCTTGATTCTGATAAAATTTTATTCTGATGAAAAACAAAGAAATGTTTTACAAAACACAATATATCAGATAAAAGAAAACTCGAATACGGCTCTTTTAGAAGGAGAATTAAATGAAAGGAAGAAAATAAGTCAGAAGCTGTCTGAAAATATTGGAGATAATTTAAATCTTTTATCCCAAAAGAGTAATGACGAAATTGATGCATTGGCTTTAAATGAAACTATTGAACAAGTCAGGTCTTTGAGTCATCAGTTATTACTGCCCACCTTCGAAACAGATGAATTTGATGACGTGATTTTAGATTTGATTTCTAAATATAATTCGAATGAATTGCAATGCTTTTTCAATATTACTCATTGGGAATCTGTGGATGTTAAATTACAACAGCACATTTATCGATTACTTCAAGATATTTTAAGCACCTTAGAAGAGAACAAATGTGAGGGAAAATTTTTCTTGAATTTTAATATGGATGGTGATTATGGTAATTTTTCTCTTGAATGGACAAGTAAAGAAAAGCCTACGAATAACTTATTTGACGAGTTGATTGAATACATTAAATTTAGATTAATTGCGATCAATACGCACTACATAATTGAAAATCACAGCCACAATTATTTTTTAAATGTCTCTAAAATTTTACTTAGAAAAGTAGAAGATGCGACATCGTCTACAGATGATCCGATATTTTAAAGGAATCCAAAATGAATAAATTATTTTTTGGGATATTATTATTTGTATTACCATTTAACGAGATGGATTTTGATACCTCAGTACAGTATCAATTTTACCGCTTGGACAAAAATTTTGTTTATGGTATTGATGAGGTAATAAACCTACAGGATTCTTTGTATTGGACAAAATCAAAGAAACAAATTAGTCATAATGGGTACGATATCCCTGTTTGGTATAAATTAGAGATTTATTCAGAATGGGAAGGAGATGCTTGTCTCTATTTTGATAATGTATTGTTTAACAAGCTAAACATCTTTGAGATTACCAATAATAGCAATACAATAAAACCCTATATGCTAACCTTAAAAGAGAATACAAAACATGAAATTACAAAGGGTTCGAATAATGTCTTCACACTAGAAAAAGGAGAGAAGAAGACATTGTTTATACAAGTATTTTCTAAGGGTTTTCCATCAAGTTCTATATTTGATTTTTTGCCAAAAGAAAGGGTAGATTATCAAGAACAAAAAGAGTTTTCCTTTAGAATATTTTCGAGAATTATAATTTTTTCATTTTTAGTACTAGCCACCCTTTTAAGTTTTATCACTCGATATAAAATTATCTATTATTTTATTATTAATCAGTTATTTTCATTCCTCTTGGTAGAAATAGAATTAGGGTACATATTGTCATATTTTGATATTTCTAGTGAGATTTTAATTAGAGTATTTCAATTTACCTGTCTTCAATTTTTTATCACATCCTATATTGTGTTTTTCTATAAAGTTGTTGAAAATGAGAATTCGTTACCCAATAATTTATTACTGTCATCCGTAATATCTCTTATTTTCTTTTCTGTGGCAATGTGTGTATTGTTCTCTAATATTTTTAATCAAACAACCACATTTATTTTCTTAGTGATGCTTGGTTTAAGCTATATATTAAACCTTGGGATGGTGTTGTTTTTAAATTATAAAGCACTTTCAAAGAAAACGGAAATAGGGAAAATAGTTTTCTTTATAAATATCATGAATTTAATATTAATTGGATTTCAAGTATACTCCATATTCGAGATCACTTCTTCACCATTTTCTCAGCGTTCTTTATATTACCTTTTAGCTATAACAAATACCATAAGCTGCTTTTTAGCACTCCTTTTTTATACCATAAAAATCTATAATAAAAGATCAAAACTAGAAATAGAACAGAAACAGTTGATGCAAGCGTATTCAAATGCGATTTTAAGTGGACAAGAAAAAGAGAGAATAAGAATTGGTAGGGAGTTACACGATTTTGTCGGAGGAAACCTTTCCTTGATAAATAAGGTGAATAATTTAAGCAAAGTGGAAGTAAAGGATATTCTTAAACGAACAGCAAAAGATGTTGAAGAACTCAAGATGGGGCTACTAAGTGTTCAGAAGAATGAAGTGAGTAACGAAACCTTATTTTTAAATTTATTCGAAAATTTTCATTCTGATGAAATGAATTGCTTTGTGAATTTTGAAGGTAAAGGATTTGATGATATCTCAAGTAAACAAATCAACCATATTTATAGAATTACCCAAGAACTACTACATAACGCCAAAAAACACAGTCAGGCTAGTCTTATTATTATAGGTTATGTAACAGATAGTGAAAAGAATAAACTGTATATTCATTATAGTGATAATGGGATTGGTTTTAAAGATAACAAATCTTCAGATGGTGTAGGGATTAAAAATATTAAATACCGAACTAAAGAGATAGGAGGACAATTATCTATCAATTCCACAAGCGGTGGAACCTCTATTATTCTTTCTGATATTCTTATTAAAAAAACTAAATAAAATTTTCTTGGCATAAAGAGTGCATTATTTTGTAATAGGTTCACTGAAAAATTGATTTAATATCAAGAAATAGATTACCTATTCTAAAAACAATTAAAACTCAAAATAACTTATGTCAAAATGCTTTAGCTGTTTATCCGTTTTATTATTCTTATTTTTAGGATGTCAGACAATTGCACAAAATAGAACTGAAGAAAGTATTCAAACACGTTTTGATACACCTGAAGGTTATAAAAGAGTAATATTGAAATCGAATACATTCGCCTCTTATCTTCGTCACTTACCATTAAAAGAAAAGGGAGCACCTATTTTAGATTATACAGGACAACCCATCCCAAATCAAAATGCTCATATGGGTGTTATTGATGTTTCCGTAGGATCAAAAGATCTACAACAATGTGCTGATGCTGCAATTCGACTAAGAGCAGAATACCTTTGGAAGGAAAAAGAATTTGATAAAATTGAATTTCATTTTACCAGTGGTCATTTATATAAATGGAATGATCACAAAAAAGGAATGCGACCTGTTGTAAATGCCAATAAAGTAACCTTCGTTAAAAAAGCTACTTTTGATGATTCTTATAAGAACTTCAAGAATTACCTTAATTGGATATTTATTTATGCAGGCAGTATTTCAGTAAATAAAGAAATGGATAAAGTGACTACAAATCAGGAAATAAAAATAGGAGATTTAATTGTCACTCCAGGTAGTCCGGGACATGTTGTCATTATAGTTGATCAGGCAAAAAATGATAGAGGAGAATCAATTTACTTGATAGCTGAAGGATATACACCAGCACAATCCATTCATGTCATTAAAAATACGAATTCACCTAGTTTAAAAGGTTGGTATAAGATAAATAACAATGCAGAGACGATAACAGAGAGGTATCCGTTTTACACAACGAATGTAAGACGTTTTAAAGATTAGTAGACGTCTTACTCAACCATTCAATAGCCTCATTATAATCTTCAAAATACATGATTTCGTACCCATAGATTTCATTCGATTCATCCATGGTTTGATCGTAACTAACTTGTGCAAATAAATCCGCAGAAACTAACCAAGCCATATGGGTGACTTGAATTTTCTCTAACACTTTTTGAAAATGATGATTTACCCATTCTTGAGTGTCTGGTAATATATTAAATAAAGCATCCGTGGTATCCACTAAAATTTTAGAAGGTTCTAAAGTTTTAGTGGCTTCCATGCTTCTTAAAACTTCTTTTTTATAGACTTCCTCGTCTAATTCAATAGGGGTAAACCATATGTTTTTTATTATTTCTTCTTCTTCACACCATTCGACCTGATGGAATTCTGATCTATAATAAAGGTCAAATTTCATAGCTATAAAATTGCGTATTTAATTGGTATTATAATTTATAAAAATAAATGATTACTCAGCTTATTTTTATAAAAAAATATCTTCATTATAACTTGATTCGGTTATATATATAATTGTTTATAGGTATTGTTTAAAGTATTGATAATAAACGTGATATATAATGGTCTTAATTCGGAATATACTGGAATTAATTCTGAAATCGAATTCAATGCAAGGCCGTTAATTAATGTGTAAGAGATGATAAATTGAGAATCACGACCCAAAAAATAAAATGTGGCACATTTACAAATGTGCCACTTATTACTCGAAAAAATTAAGTTGATTCTTTACCGTACGAATACAGCAAGTATTACTTGCTTTGCTTTATAGGACAAAGCAAAAGATAAATGATGTTTTGATAAATTGATAATGATTACTAAATGAAGTAAAAAACCTAGTTTCTAGATATTTACTTAGATGTTTCAAAGGCTGTTTCTATCCATAGAAACAGCCTTCATTATATAATTATATTTTCTTAGATCTTCCGAATTTTAAATTCATACCAAATCGTAAGTTTGCAGTAGCTGATTTTTCCCAATTAACTGCTGCACTTAATAAATTGTCGGTAATAAAATACATTTGGAAACCAGGGAATCCAACGGATACCATTCCTCCAAAATTAGTTAAACTTTGTTTGTCAGCAGAATAACTAAGACCAATACCAAAAGATCTACCTAATTTTTGTTGTGCATGAAGCGTAAATGAAGGGAAGACTGTTTTATCAAAAACTGTTTGAGAATAGAGGGCACCAAATGTAGTGCTTTTTGTAAACTTGAATGAAGTACCTAAGTTGAACGTCCAAGGCATAACGGTTACATCTGTTTTTTCCTCACCTTCAAAATTATTAAACTGTAATGTATCTAAACTTGGGATAGGACTAGTTACCTCATTCCCCTTCATAATATCATCAAGGTTAATACCTTTAAAATTAATAGCTGCCAAATCAGAGTCATATTTAATCTGATCTCTATCGTCCCAACGAATAGCACCTAAACTAATCAAAGAGGATTCAATCGTCCATTTATCAGTTAATTCGTAGGTAGCACCTAAATCAACAGCAAAACCATAGTTTTTAACTTCTGCTAAAGATTCAACGGCATCCATTTCATTGACAGAAAAATTATTCTCTTCATCTATATATTCTCCTAAACCATAACCAGAGAAAGTCAAACGACCATCTACCTCAGTATCGTAACTAGTGTTGTCTTTCTGCATAAATGATCCCTCTGCTTGTGCCTTTAATTGATGCGTACCAGATAAGAATTTAAGAGTAACCCCTAAAGTAAGTTTGTCTGTCACTTTAAAGTTAGAACCCAAATTAACTGATACATAACCGATGCCATCAATTAAAGCAGAGATTTCTTGTTTCTGTCCAAGTACACCTGGAGCTGCAGGTCCTCTTAATAGGAAATCAAACATATTGTCAGTATAGACTACTCTTTGCCATAAGCCATAGTTTACACTAACTCTAAAACCAAAATTATCTGTCTGATGATAGATGCCTAATATTTCAGAACTTAAACCACTTAATTGAGTATTGTTGTTGGGTTTAAGCAGGTTATTTAAGGCATTTTGATTGATATATCCTTGACCATTTTGCTCATAATAGATATCAGAAAATGAAAACTCATTATAAGCAACCATGCCAATATTAGTCACTGGAATACTCACCACCCATTTTGAATCCATTTTTCTTGCTGGATTTATCTGCTGTGATTGAGCAACATCATTTTGGAAAAATAAAGTATTTACCTGCTGGGCAAAAGATGAGTAGCCCAAAAATAAAAAGGCGATAATTAAATATTTTTTCATAAGATTAGTTTGAGCTGTTAGGAGTATCGATAGAAGCATTAATGTATAAACCAGAGATCAATTCTAGACTTTGGTTTTCTTTAATTTCTACAGGTTCTAATGTGTCTGTAGACGGATCCGCATCTGCAGTCATTTCAAAAACAACCTCTATAGATGAAGATTTTAATAATGCGGATACTTGCTCAATTGTTAAGCTAGTTTCTAAGTAATTTTTTGTGATACTAGCATTTTTACCTTCATTATCTGTAGTAGCAGGTAAAATGCTTGTTTGATCATCGTTTCCGTCAATACGAATTACAGCTTCTGGGAAAACATCTGATTCGGTGTAAACCAGAAGAGATAGGTTACCTGAAACCGCAATTTCATTATTCATCTCACTTCTTAGAATCGCTTTATGTAATTCTAAGACCTCAATGCCAAAATCTAGCTCAGCATTTGTCTTACTTCTATGTACATATTGGTTGAAACCGACGTAAAGAGGGACTTTACCATAAACATGAGTAGTAATAAGATCTTCTCTACTAAATTGTACTTTTTCACCTGGAGCCACATAATATTGGATCAATCCTGTTAAGGAAACATGTTTAGGTTGTTCACTTAAAATATCGTCGGACTCATATACATATTCTTCAACCACATACGGAGTAGTAAAATCAATAGCTCTCTCTACATTTAAAATCTGTGTTTTTTCTGTATTATCTAAAGATGATGAAAAATAGACAGGTAATGTAGAATTATCTTTCATCACTGCTTTTAGTTGGTCTGTTAAATCGATATGACCAGTGGCTCCAATCGGGTTTTCAAAGCTAAATGAGATTTGAGTTTCACCAAAAACTACTTTTGTGCCGTTATCAAAAATATCTTTTAAGTAGTTTAATTCAATTTGTTCTTCAGGAATAGTTACAGGATCAACTGATTTTCCATCTTTAAAAAAGATCTCTAATCGAGCAATCTCATTATCATCACTAAAGTCTATTTCCTTGTAATATGCACTAGCTGCTTGTTGATTGGAATTGAAATATTGTATCTTAAGAGTAGGACTTTTTTCGTTATTGATCCATACTCCTTCCAAAGGTAGAGTAGCTGTTTCTAATGTGTTAGGTGAACTCACATACGTGGTATTTGTAATAGTTTCATCTCCATTCAAGCCAGAACCTGATAAAGTCAGAGTGATATAACCACCTGCTGTGCCTTTAAAAAGAACTTCTAAATTACCCTTATCAAATTCAAGTTTGGAAACATTTCCAATTTCATTTGATATCGTAAGGCAGTTACCGCTCACACAATTTGATGGATCCTCCGTGAATTCAAAAGAGATACCTTCTTGAGGAAACAAAACTTCTGTAGGTAAACTATAATCAAAATTTACCTTGAAAAAGTTGTTTGAGTTTGTACCACCGAACGCCTCTACAATGTCTTCGACGTTAGCAACCTCAATATCATCTGTAAATTCAAAGTATATATGTCCTTCTTCATCCGTTTTAATATTTTCTTTTTGATCTTCTTTAAGAAAATCTAGGAAGTTTATTTTACCATTTACTAGAGGAAGTCCAACATGATAATCTTCGATAGGGGCAGTTTTTAAATTTGAAAAATCCACTTCAGGACCGCACCCAAATAAAATAACAATTAGAGCAACAGCAATTGTTTTAAATCTCAAAAAATGAAAGAGTTTATAAGTCATAAATTTATTGATAGAATTCAGTTTATTTTTGCAAAGAATAGAGTTTGAAAGAGTTACACATTTTGCAAAACTTGTATATGTTTAGATTCGTAAAAAAATAAAAAAGCAATAATTGAAATTAAGATTATTTAATGAATGAACGAAATCTTTTCTAATAAATTTTAAAAATTAAGAAACATAAAAAAAAACCACCCTAAGGGGTAGTAGAGAATAGTAGTTAGTCTTGTACTTTTGATATATCTAATAAATTAACTTAAAAAAGAATTTAAAGGTTCTTTACCCGTATTTAACTTTCTTTGATAAAAGAAATAACAAAAAGGAGGCCAAAATGGTCTCCTTTATTTTTTTGTAGAAATAATTTGGTTTTTAAAAACTTTAATATAAAATTTATAAAACGTTGCTACACTAAAATATAACTTACCAAGATTAACTTAAACTATCTATGGCTTACCTACTAAATCAAAAGAGTAATAACCTACATTTAGAACTTCTAGAACCGTATAACCTTACTCAACTATGTGAAGCTTTTACTGATGCTGCAGTGATGCTAGCAAATAAAGGCTGTGAAAAGCTTGTTATTGATACCTTAAAGCTGGAAACACCATTCTCGTTAATTGACCGTTGTCATTTAATCTCTAACTTGTCTGAATTCGGATTTAAAAGAAGCACACCATTAATTAATGTTTGTGGTTCGGATGATGATTACAGACGAAACATGGAAACTTTGGCCAAGAATAGAGGTTGGAACCTTACTACAATAGTGGGAACTAATAGTAGTAGGTGAAAACTGTAATGATGTAAAGAACAAATAAACTTTATGAAGAAAGAATTAAAGGAAACTATACTTTTATTAAGAATTCCATTCTCAGTCTACTTAATGCCTATATTTATTTTCAGTTTAAGTCAAACACCTGTTATAAATGTTACCCAGGCAATCATTTCCTTTCTCATACTTCATTTGTTTGTTTATCCTGCATCAAACGGCTACAATAGCTACGAAGATAAAGATACCGAGAGTATTGGAGGTCTTGAAAAACCACCGCTGCCTTCCAAATTACTTTATCAAGTAGTATTAATATTTGATATATCTGCCTTGCTTTTATCTATTATATTCATCAATTGGATGTTCACATGTCTCGTAGCAACCTATGTGTTAATGTCTCGATTATATAGTTATAAAGGCGTTCGCCTAAAAAAATATCCAATTATCAGTTTTCTAACGGTCTTTGTCTTTCAAGGCTTTTGGACTTTTTGGATGGTTTATGAAGCTGTGGATGCATCAAATATTGAGTTCTTTAACACCGATCTTCCTTGGGCTGCTTTAGCAAGTTCCTTGATGATCGGTGGGGCTTATCCCTTATCACAAATTTATCAGCACAAACAGGATCAAGAAAGTGGCGATTTTACCATAAGTATTTTATTGGGTATAAGGGGTACCTTTATTTTTTCAATTGTCTTATTTACTGCTGCTGCAATCTTTTTGTACTATTATTTCGAAATACTATATCATGGTAGTATCCTGATTTTTATAAGCTGCTTATCTCCTTTGTTGTTATGGTTTAATTATTGGATGTTTGTGACTTGGAAAGATGCAAATAATGCAAACTTCAAGAATCTGATGATGATGAATAATATTTCTGCTATCTGCATGAATTTATGTTATATAATTTATGCATTACAAAACCATACATCGATTTTTTAGTTATATTCAAGAAATAAGATCCAAACAGTCCAAACATGACTTACATTCATAAAATAACTACCGCATCCCCTAAAAATGTCTATTCTCAATCAGAACTAGAAAAATTGATGCATGAAGTGTATCAGTTTAACACGGAAAAGGAAGAACGTTTGATGCGCATGATATACCACAAATCAGGTATAGATAAACGAAAATCTGTGATTGATGATTTTCTTCAATTTTTTAAATCTGATATTCCGCCTTCACTCGAAGAACGCATTGATGTGTTTAAAGATAAAGGATTAGCATTAGCTAAAAATGCGGCAGATAGCTGTTTAGTGGATGAAGACCGTTCATCTATTACACATATAATTACAGTTTCTTGTACAGGTATTTCGGCTCCAGGAATTGATATTGACTTAATCCAACTTTTGGAATTACAGCATACGACTGTAAGAACTACTGTAAATTTTATGGGTTGTTATGCGGCTTTTCATGCCTTACGATTGGCCGATCAAATATGTAAGTCTACACCAAAATCAAAAGTGCTTATTGTTGATGTAGAGTTATGCTCCTTACATTTTCAGAATAAAACAGACGACGATAATTTATTAGCCAATACACTATTCGCAGATGGTGCAGCTGCTATTTTATTATCAAGTGATAAACGAACAGATAGCCTTTTTGAAATTGACGATTTTGCTTCACGATTGTCTTTCCAAGGGAAAAAAGATATGGCATGGGATTTATCAAGTACTGGCTTCCAAATGAAACTAAGTACTTATGTGCCTAGATTAATAGAACAAGATATAAAAGTACTCCTTGATGATGTTTTAAATGATAAAAATATCCAAAGAGATCAACTTAGATGGGCTTTTCACCCTGGAGGTCAACGCATTTTAACGAGTATAGCCAAAGCATTATCAATTGACTTGGAAGACTTACAACCTAGTTTTGAAGTATTAAAAGAAAATGGAAATATGTCATCTGTTTCTATTCTTTTTGTTTTGAAGAAAATTAGTCAGATAAATGAAGATAATCCGATTTTTGCTGCTGGTTTTGGTCCTGGGTTAACGATGGAAGCAATGACTTTAAATCGAGTATAATGAGCGTATCTTTTGTCAATAGATCGTATGAGTTAGAATTGTTAGATGCACCCAACATTCCAACAGAAGATTTATATCAAAACCTAAAGGAACTACACATCATTAACCATTACTTGGGCGGATATCAAGTGATGTTAAAGGGGATAAAAAACTTATTAAAAGGTATTGATAAGCATCAGAAAGTAAGAATACTTGATATTGGATCGGGTGGTGGAGATACCCTTAAAGTGATTCATCAGAAACTTGGAGATAAATATAACTTAGACTTAGTAGGAGTAGATCTGAAATCAGATTGCATTCAATATTCTACTACCAATTGTAATGGGTTACCCATTCAATTTATTCAATCAGATTATAGGAACTTAATTCATGATCAAGATAAATTTGATATCATAGTAAGTAGCCTTTTTTGTCATCATTTAGATGATGCTTCTCTTATCGAGTTGTTTTCTTGGATGCAGAACAATGCAAAAATTGGTGGGGTAGTAAATGATTTACACCGACATCCTTTGGCCTATTTCAGTATCAAGTGGATAACAAAAATACTTTCTAACAGTTACTTAGTAAAAAACGATGCACCATTATCGGTCGCAAGAAGTTTTAAAAAAAATGATTTCACAAAATTATTAAAGAAAGCCAAAGTCTCAAAGTATCAATTAAAATGGTATTGGGCGTTTAGATGGCTTTTAACTTTTAAGAACATAGGGGGATGAAAGATGTCATAATTATCGGCGGAGGTTTAGGTGGCTTGTCACTTAGCATACAATTACAACGAAAGGGGATGAGTTGTGTTCTTTTAGAACAAAAAACGTATCCTTTCCATAGAGTGTGTGGAGAATATATCAGCTATGAAGCATGGCCTTTTTTGACTTCTTTAGGGGTAGACCCTGACCAATATCAATTACCTAAAATAAATAAATTAAGAGTCAGTAGTAACAATGGAGATGTTTTGGAAAAAACGATGCCTCAAGGGGGACGTGGTATTTCTAGATATTTCCTAGATAATCTTTTATATGAAATCGCTTTAAATGATGGCGTTGATGTTAGAACAAGTTGTAAAGTAAACGCTGTTTATCAAGAAATAACCGGATGGGAAGTTCATACAACAAGTGGAAATATAAAAGGAAGAACGGTGGTAGGTGCTTTTGGGAAACGATCATCACTCGATAAATTCTTTGAAAGAAATTATTTGAAGAAGAACTTATCGAATTCTCGATTGAAAAATTTTGTTGGTGTCAAATATCACTTAGAAGGGGATTTCCCTGATGATGTAATTGAGTTACATAATTTTTCAGGTGGTTATTGTGGTATATCAAAAGTGGAGAACGATAAAATATGTATGTGTTACTTATCAAGAGGACAAAATCTAAAGAAGGTAAGAACACTCAAAGAAATGGAAAGTGCTTATTTATCTAAAAATCCATTTCTTAGAAAATATTTAGAGTTTGACAGGGCTTGGGATAAACCTGTAAGTATAGCCAAAATTGACTTTTCAAGTAAAAATCTAATAGAATCGAACATTCCAATGATAGGTGATGCTGCTGGTTTAATTGCCCCTCTTTGTGGTAATGGCATGAGTATGTCGTTGCAATCTTCAGTGATGCTAGCAGATTTACTTCTTGATTATCTAAATGATAATTTGTCATGGGACGAATTAGTGGAACACTATAAAAGTGAATGGAAGCAGACTTTTGGTAAACGATTATTTATTGGAAGAAGTATTCAAAAAGTATTTGGGGAAGAGTATTCTACTTCGATTATGATCAATTTATTAAAGAGAATGCCCAAAGTAACAGATAAGCTTATTTCTTCTACTCATGGAGAAATTTTTTAAAGTATTTGCACTTATCAAACATCAAACAGACTAAAAAAAAGAACTACTTAAAAAACTTGAACCTATAGAAACAAAATCAAGTTGATACAATTGAAAAATTAAAGACCTAATTAAAAATCACCCAACCCGATTAACATAATGAGGAGAACTATTTTACTACTCCTCTTGATTTTGCTACCATCTTTTAATCATTTCGTGAAGGCACAAGATAAAATGTCTGATGAAACGGTTCAAACAGTTTTAAATCTAGAGGGAAAAAAGCTCAACAGTCTCGTTGATAGCTTAGGTGAGAACATCCCAAAAATTCCATTGAGCCAAGAATACCAAAAATTAATTACAGATTTATTAGTTCAAAGAGATAAGTTTTTAAAAAGAAAGCTCTATAAAGAAGCTTCAGGTAGTCTAAATGAAATAGCAACGATTTATTGGGAACACTTTTATTTAAGCGATGCGAGAAAATATTTTCATGAATCGCTTAAGTTAAATGCCAAAATCGGAAATCATAATGGTATCGGTAAGTTGAATAATAATATCGGAATGATTTGTTTTGATTATGGTGATTATAACTTAGCGCTAGAATATTTTGAGATTACTTTAGAGCAAAGACAAAAAGACTTGAAGCAAAAAGACCCTTTGTTATCTTCTTTGACCAATGTAGCGTTAACCCACAATAAATTAGGTAATTATAATGATGCAATTATTCATTTAAAGTCAGCAGAATCGGTTGCTCAGAAAATGAATGAGCCTGAAAGAATACGTGCCATTTATGGTATGCTATCAGAAACGTATGAAAAAGCAGGAGATGCCATTAATGCACAAAAATATTTCGATTTGTACAGAACTTTTCATGAGTTGATCCTTAAGCAAAAAGAAGTAAAAATTCAGCAGAGTATTAGAGAGTCAGAACTAGAGAAAAAATTATTGCAATTAGAGAAAGAGAATAAAGAATTACAGCTAGTAAAGACCCAGCAAGAATTACTTAAAACAGAAAACGAATTGGCAGAAAGTGATTCTGCAAATGTGGCTTTAACCAAAGTAGCTACAAAGAAAGAGCTGCAGATATTAACTTTAAAGCAAGAGAAAGATATTCAAAGATTAGAGTTGAAAGAACAGGAATACCTGAATAAATCTCAGAAAAGAGAACATCAGGTGAGGATGTTGATCCTTTCATTCTTTATTCTTTTTCTATTAATCATAGCTATTTTGATTTACAGAAGTTATATCAATAAGCAAAAGGCGAATAAAAAATTAGCTACTCAAAAGGAAAAAATTCAATATCAGAAAGAGCAATTAGAAATTCAGAATACAAGCATTACTCAAAGTATTACCTATGCGGCTTATATTCAAAAAGCAGTATTGGAAGAAGTGAGTTTGTTATCACAATATGCCGATGATTCTTTTATCTTTTTCAATCCAAGAGACCTTGTATCAGGCGACTTTTATTGGTTTAAAGAGGTGACTACAGATGATCATCATAAATCATTAATTGCAACCGCAGTGGATTGTACAGGACACGGTGTACCGGGAGCGATTATGTCGATGATTGGTGTGAAATTGTTGGATCAAATAGTCCTAGATGAACATCAGACAGTTCCTAGTATAATACTCGATCAATTGCATAAAGGAATAAAAGAATCACTACATCAAGAGGAGACACATTTAAGTGATGGGATGGATATGGCATTGGTCAACATCAATAAAAAAGAACGTAAGGTTCAATTTTCTGGCGCTAGAAATCCCATTATTTATATTCAAGATGGTGAGTTGACGCTAATCAAAGGAAATAAAAAATCTATAGGTGATGAATTATCAGTTAAGGATGATTTCTCTTATACAAATCATGAGATCATTCTGGATAAAACTACTTGGATATATATATTTTCTGATGGTTTCGTTGATCAGTTTGGTGGTGAGAAAGGGGGGAAATATATGATGAAAAGACTAAAGAAATTATTGATCGATCACCATAACAAAAATGGTGATGAGCAATTAGAAATACTTAAAAATGAATTCAACCAGTGGAAAAATAATGAAGAACAAGTAGATGATGTACTTGTAATGGGTATTAAAATCAATATTGAAGCCTAATTTAACCTAAAATGAAAACTCACTTATTAATTGTATTACAATTCTTCTCTTTAGCATTGAGTGGACAGGAAATATTAAATCATCGTCAACGATCCCATGTTGATTCAACTAATAAGTTTTATCAACAAGCTGATCTGCCTCTATATTTATTTGTAGCTACTGATATTAATGGTAAAGATTTACATCAGATGTCTATTAAAACAAATGGAAAGTTTAAATCAGAGCCAGTGTTTTTAGATGGACATGGCGTTCACTCATTTAAACATTTTGATGAAATCGATAACGTCGAACAACGTTTTTATGTCTATGCCGATGGCAGGGCTCCAGAGTCAACATTGTCCTTTTTTCGAGCTACGAAATATATAAATAATGAATCAACAATATTTTATGGAAAAGAGCTTGTAGTTGATCTTAAAAGTGAGGATGATATGGTTGGGGTGGATAGTATTTTTCATTCTATAAATGGTATTCGATACCTACCTTATGAGGGGAAAATAAATTTTGACAAAGAAGGTGATTATGTTTTCAAATACTATGCTACGGATAAAGTTGGAAATGTTGAAAATGTGAAAACAAAATCATTTATCGTTGACCATTCATCTCCTGAAACAAATTATGTCATTAATGGTGTGTCTGTTGGAAATACCATAGCTACCAACACTAAATTATTTTTAGAAACAAGTGATTCTTTGTCTGGAGTAGACGATTTATATTATCGATTTAATGAGGAAGAATTTAAGTCAATTTCTTCAAAAGTACCTCTCGATTTTTCACACTTAGAAGATGGAGATCATATTTTAGAATTTTATGCAAAAGACAATGTAGGTAACATTGCAGAAATAGAAAAATTCAATTTTTATTTAGACAAAAGTGCTCCTATCACCGCTGCTGATATTATAGGTGATCGATTTTTAGTAAATGGTAAACTATTTTTCTCTGGAAGGACAAAATTGAAGATTACAGCAGTAGACAACAAAGTAGGTGTTAGAGATGTTTTGTATTCTATTGATGGGGAGGATTTCAAATCCTATTCGGATCCATTTTATTTGCCATCACAGTCGGGTGAACATATCGTAAAGTTTTTCTCTATTGACCATCTACAAAATAGAACTGATGCAGAGAAAGATGCATTCTTACATAAAGTGAGTAAGTTCTATGTAGATCTTGTGGGCCCAAGTTTAACACATCAATTTGATGGGCCTACTTTTGAGAAAGAGGATACTATATTCATAAGCAATAAAACAAAATTGGTTTTAAATGCCAAAGACCATGAATCTGGACTTCAATACATTGCATTTAATAAGAATGGTCAGGGTGAGGAACAAAAATATGAGGATGCCATCATCATAGATAAAGAGGGGCTACATACTATCGATTATCATGGTTACGATAATGTAAATAATCGAAATACCAAATCGGTTACTTTTATGGTCGATACGGAAGGACCTGATGTATTCCACCACTTTTCCATTGATGACATAGGAACAAATAGCTCAGATAAATTATCTCTTTACCCGCATTATGTTTCTGTTTTCTTAGCAGCAACTGACAAGCATACAGGCTATAAACGAATGTTTTACAGTATTAATGGAAAACAAGAATTACCTTATACCGGAGTGATTGATGGTTTTAAAAGAAATAAGAAATACAATATTAAAATCCGATGTGTGGATAAATTAGACAATGAGAAAGAATATAATTTTGCCTTTAGAACTGTAAAAAAGAAAGAAGAAGCTCAAGAATAAAACATTTGTACTTATAATCTTTAGAATAGAGTTAAGTAAGGTTTTCAATCAGCAAAAGTTAAAATATTTAAGATATAATTAGGCAAAATTGGGTGAGAAAGGTAGATCATACTATGATCTGCTTTTTTTGTTTATAAAATATTCAATCAATCCAGTGTAATTTTATTAATAATAAAATTATCATGATTTCCATTTAATAAAATCATATTTGAATAGATGTATATATTATCAAGTTATTTTTATCTGAACAGAATAAAATACTGCAAAATGTTTAATTACAAAATCAAATAGTAAGTTAAAATCAATTAGGATATTGTTAACAACTCCAGGTGGGTTGAATTATAGAATTGTAACATTTGATTTATATGTTGTTAACATAAAAAATTTAACATGATGTTACATTATTTTCAATATTGCGTAAGAATTAACAACGAATTCAATATTATCAATCAATTATCATACTGTTTATACGTATAGCGGTCCCATCAAATTTCTATTTATTCCTTGCTAGTATTTAACTAGGGTTTATATAGTGTGCTCTCTGGTTAAAGAAATAAATATTGACACTTTTAAATAGAAATTAAACCAAATGTTAAATTTTAAGCAACTTCAATCTATCATCTTGCTTTCTCTGGGCATAGTTGCAAGTGCATGGGCACAAGAGAGGCAAATAACAGGTCAGGTGACCGAAGAAACAGGCGAACCAATACCAGGCGTTACAGTTTTACTTAAAGGAACCACTAAAGGATCAATTACAGATATTGATGGTAAATACCACATTCAATCATCAAATGATAAGGATGTTTTAGTATTTAGTTTTGTTGGTTATCAAAGCAAAGAAATATCAGTAGGAGGTCAATCTACAATTAATGTGGCACTGCCAGTTGACACAGAAGAATTAGACGAGGTAGTAGTTATTGGTTATGGCACATCCGAAAAGAGTGCTTTTACAGGTTCTGCAACAATGGTAGATGCAGGACAAGTAGAGAATATCCAAACATCTAATCCAGTAGCAGGGTTAGAAGGAACCGTACCGGGTCTATCTATGACTGGAATTACTGGTCAACCAGGTTCTTCTCCAAATATCAATATCCGTGGTTTTTCTTCCATTAACCAATCTCAATCACCTTTGATTATCTTGGATGGCACACCTTATGATGGACCTCTAAACGCTATTAACCCTAAAGATATTGAATCATTTTCTGTACTAAAAGATGCTTCAGGTACAGCAATTTATGGTTCTAGAGCTACAAATGGTATTATTATGATTACCACAAAGAATGGTAAAAATAATAAACCAACCATCAACTTTTCAGCAAGATATGGAGTCTCTCAACGTGCATTTAAAGAGTACGATAGAGTAGATGAAAAAGGGTATTATGAGTTGATGTTCCAAGCCTATAAGAATGACATTCAAGCGGCAGATCCAAACGCTTCGGAAGCAGATATTAGAGATTATGTAAAGCATAATTTAATTGATAAAGAATTAAAATATAATGCATACAATGTTCCTAACGACGAGGTATTAGACGAAAATGGCCACTTAAATCCAAATGCTAAATTATTGTATTCTGATGATTGGCAAAAAGAAATGTTTGGTACGGCTAAACGTCAGGAGTATAACTTATCAATTAACGGGGGTAATGAAAATTCAGACTATTTTATCTCCACAGGATATTTAAACGAAGAAGGTATAGTAAACAACTCTGGTTTCGAAAAATTAACGACGAGAGTAAAAGCCAATACAGACGTGAAACCTTGGTTGAAAGTTGGAGCAAATTTAAACTATGCTTATACGAAATCAAGATCTATTGGTGCAACAAAAACCTCTATGGCTAATCCATTCTATACCACACGTATAATGGGTCCTATTTATCCAGTTTATGCAAGAGATGCACAAGGTAATATTATCAATGACGATCAGGGTAATAGAATGTATGATTTTGGATCTGGTGAAACTCTTGGTCAGACAAGACCATTTGCTCCAATGACTAACGTTGTAGCAGTGAATCAATTGGATGTAAACGGATACAAAAGACATAACTTAGGAGCGAGAGGTTTTATTAGCATTGATTTCTTAAAAGATTTCAATTTTAAATCGAATATCTCTACAGATATCATTTATACTAATTCTGGAAGAACACAGAACAAAGAATTTGGTGATGCATCTGCAGTTGGTGGTAGATCATACAAAACAAATTCTTTAGGACAATCTTATACATTTAACCAAGTATTAACCTATCACAAACAGATTGCTGATAGACATGGTGTTAACGTGACTTTAGGACATGAGAATTATAAATATTCATACGATTATTTACATGCCACAAGATCTGGATATCCTATATCTGGATTGACTGAATTAGCAGCAGCATCGAATACTGAAAAAGCTAACTCGTATCTTGATGAACATACTATTGAATCTTATTTTGGTAGAGTGGGGTACAACTTTGATCAGAAATATTTTGTGGATGCCTCTTTCCGTAAAGATGGATCGTCAAGATTTAGTAAACAGTCAAGATGGGGTTCGTTCTGGTCGTTAGGAGCTTCATGGAGAGTATCTCAAGAAAACTTTATGCAAGACGTTTCTTGGGTGAATGATCTAAAATTAAGAGCTTCTTACGGTGTTGTCGGTAACGAGGGAGTAACTGATGACGATGGATATCAAGTGTACTATCCTTGGGATGCCTTATATGATATGAGTTATTCTAATGCCTCCGCAAATGGTGGTAAGTTAACCTCTTTATCTAATCCGAATTTGATGTGGGAGAAAAACGTATCCACCAATTTAGCGGTTGACTTCGCATTATTCAATAGACTAAGTGGTACTGTAGAATACTATATCAGAGACTCAAAAGATTTGATTATGGATCAACCTTTGGCGCCTTCTTTAGGATTTGATTCTGTAACTAAAAATGTGGGTGCAATAAGAAATAAAGGTATAGAAATTTCACTGAGCTATGATGCTATTAAAGCCCCTTCAGGGTTTAATTGGACGGTTGGATTTATAGGTTCAAAAGTCTACAATGAAATCACTGAGCTATCACAAGATCAGTATATAAAAGGTACTAAACTTTGGAAAGTGGGTAATTCAATCTATGATTTCTACTTGGTAGATTATGCTGGCGTTGATCCACAAACAGGAGATGCCCTTTATTGGAGAAATGTAATGGATGCTGAAGGAAACCCAACCGGAGCACGTGAAAAGACGACAGATTATGATGGAGCTTTAAATGATTCTAGAAAAGTGGTTGGATCAGCGATTCCAGATTTCCAAGGATCAATTAATAACATGTTCTCTTATAAAGGTTTTGATTTAAGTATTTTAGCTACCTTCTCCTTAGGTGGTAAAATATATGATAATACTTATGCCGACTTAATGATGCCAACTTATGGTCAGGCCATGAGTTCAGATTTAAAAGGAGCTTGGCAAAAACCGGGAGATATTACAGATATACCTCGATTAGAAGCACGAGACGATTCCAATGTCAATAAAAGTTCTTCTAGATTCTTAACTGATGCGACTTACTTCGGTATAAGAAACATCACCTTGGGGTATACTTTCCAACCTAATTTAGTGAAGAAGCTAAAAGTTGGATCAATGAGAACGTACATCACAGCGGATAATATTTGGTATTCAACACAACGACAAGGGTTGTACATCAATCCAGCTAGATCAGGGATAACATCCTACAATTATGTTCCTGTACGCACAATTTCAGTTGGTTTAGATCTTACACTTTAATTTAGAACATCACAATGAGAAATATATATAAAGCAGTAATCCTAGCAACAACATTAGCCTTGGCTACATCTTGTACTGACGATTACTTAGACCGTCAGCCTTCTGATTCCATATCGAAGACACAATTGTTGGCCACGCCAGAAGGGGCAGAAGTAGCAATAAATGGTGTATATAGAAATATGTACAAAGGCCAAAATAAAAGTCATGATAGCTTTGGAGAAACGGCCGTAAATATAGGTAATGATATTAAAGGAGAGGATTTGTATCCAGCATCACGTGGTCACAATTACTTTATTGGTGACTACAATTGGCAGAAAAGGTTAGCATCATATAGACGCACTTACTTTGTATGGTATTATTACTATGGCAATATCGCGAACTTAAATGAGGTGATTAACGCTACAGTAAACATGAATGGGGATCAGGATCAAATTGATAATGTTCGTGGTCAAGCTTTAACATTGAGAGGGTATTTTTATTTCAAATTGATACAAATGTATCAGTTTACTTATAAAGGTCATGAAAATGCTCCTGGAGTCCCTTTATATACAGAACCATCTGTAGCAGAAACAACTCCAAAAGATAGAGCAACAGTTCAAGAAGTATATGATCAGATATTATCTGATTTAGTGGAAGGACAAAAGTTACTGAAAGGGAAAACTCCAAAACATATTTCTAATGTCGATGAACATGTCGCTGATGGTATCCTTGCCAGAGTTTATTTAGTGATGGATGATTGGGATAATGCCGCCAAATATGCAAGTGCTGCAAGAAGTGGGTTTGACCTTTTACCTGGAAGTAAATACAGTTATGGTTTCTCTAAAGGAAGTAAATCTGATGGTTGGATTTGGGGAATGGAAGTGAATGCAGAGCAAAAAACGACCTATAATTCCTTCTTTTCTCATATGGATAATACTGCTTATAACTATGCTTCTTTAGGTGCACAAAAGTGCATGAGTAAAGTTTTGTATGATCAATTAGGGGATGATGATGTTCGTAAGGTATTGGTGGTAGATCCTAATAATATCTCTGATGACAAACCTTACACAGAAGTTCCTTACATGTATAATAAATTTGTAATGGAAGAACCATCTACTTGGGCTGCAGATTATGTTTTAATGCGAGCAGAAGAAATGTTATTAATAGAAGCTGAAGCCAAAGCAGAATTAGGTCAAGATGCCACTGCTGCCTCTTTACTTCAAGAATTAGTGGCACAAAGAGATGCTAATAAGGATGTATCTTCCTTAACAGGAGATGCACTAAAACAAGAAATTGATTTACAGAGAAGAGTTGAACTATGGGGTGAAGGCCATAGAATGCTCGATATCCTAAGAAAGAAAATTGGTTTGGATAGAACAAATTCTAGTCACGATGAAGTTTTAGCCGCTGTTATGAAAACGGATCCAGAGGATTACAGAATGTTATTACAGATTCCACAAGAAGAATTTGATGCTAATCCAAATATAAAAATACAGAATAAGTAGAAGTAGTTTGTTATGGAAGTAGAATCGGACTTTGTCTGGTTCTACTTTATTCTACAAGTTATGGATACAAGACATTTAAGAGTAACTATCTGCTTAACACAAGCTCTCTAAAACAGTAAGAGCACCCCGTCCGGGTGCTCTTTTCATATCTTAATTATTCGTGTTCCGCTAACATTTTCTCATGTTCGGCTTTCATCATTGCATGATCTTTTTCCATTAGCATATGATCTTTCATCAATATGTTATGGTGTTCTTTTTCCATTTTAGCATGCTCATTTTTGAGGGTTGCTAAATCTATATCACCATTGCCATGTTTTTCTACAAGCTTTTCGTG
The DNA here is from genome assembly GCF_001682195.2 of Flammeovirga sp. MY04. NCBI lineage: Bacteria > Pseudomonadati > Bacteroidota > Cytophagia > Cytophagales > Flammeovirgaceae > Flammeovirga > Flammeovirga sp. MY04. The sequence goes on along the minus strand of NZ_CP003561.2, from coordinate 1,277,157 downwards.
GTTCATTAACACCTCATGGTGTTTTTTGATTAATGCCTCATGTTTCGCAATTATTTCTGTGTGTTTAGCTTCAATAGATTGATGTGCTTCATCTTTATCACCACTAATTTTTTCATGAGCAGCGATCATTTCTTGATGTTCTTTTTCCATCAGTTTGTGTTCCGCTTCCATTTTCTCATGTTCCTTTTCCATTTTTTCATGTTCAGCCATTAAAGCTTTGTGTTCTTCGGATTCAGAGGGATTTCCTCCACAGGAAAAGAAAAATAATGAAGTAGAAAAGAGTAGTAGAAGTAATTTCAGATTGAATTTCATAGTAAAGAAAAATTGATGAATAATATTTTGAAAAACAAAATACATTCAAAAATCTGAAATTGCAATTATCAGATAACCAATTGTGTACATGCAATGTAGTTGTAAATGAATAGATGATAGGAAGAAGTTTTAAAACATCCTATCATCTATTATTCAATATAAGTCTGATTTATAAATTTTAAAATGTAATCTTTCTTAGTACTGTTCTACCAATAGGTACTAAAGATTTGATTTTAATTTCATCATCAACCTTTAATGAGGTTTCTATGGTTACCTGATCCAAATAGTGAGCACCTGAGTTGTCAATTTTCTTCAATTCGCTTCCTTCAACCCAAACAGCATCTTTTAAACGATCATCTGTATATTGGTATTTTGAATCATAAAATCCATCGATACCCCATTCTTTGGTTTTTTCTTCTTTACCATCTAATGGAAGAGCAAATAAAAGTGGTCCATAGGCAAAGTAAGTTCCTTCTGTATGTTGAAAAGCAGCGGGTTGATTACCCATTTCAATTGTCAAACTCAATGAATTATCAATAAGTCCTTTCCATACGGCATACCCTTTTTTGTTCACTTTTGGAAATTCACCATTGATTTTGAAGTTCTTTGCCCATTTTGGGACTCTCAACTTCAATTGACCATCAACTTGTTTATTTGATGTTGCTTTAATGATGATTTTATCTTCAATTGGATAATTAGTGACTTGCTCAAAAACAATTTCATTCCCATCAATTTTAGTAGAAAAAGTAGACGGCCCGTATAAATTGATATAAATTTCATCACCTTCTATTGCCCACATGTTCTGAACATAGTAAGGGTGAATTCTTCCAGCATTAGGCACACAGCAAACTGCAACATCTTTATGTACTGGTGAATATTTAAATCGATTCTCTTTGGTCTCCTCACACGTTTCACTATTAATTTCTCCACACATAGAGTAGGAGTCATCACTTTTACAGTAAGCAATAGAAGAGTGTTCCGGATGTCTAGCCCCTTGAGCAGCGTTAAAGAATAACCATTCAATTTTATCTCCCCAAAGACTGTCTTTGTCGTAGTGTAATAACAATGTAAATGAATCGAGTAATTCGTGGATCGAGCAATACTCATAACCTGTCGATTCAGAATGAGCATGTCGACCAAACACCCACTCATCTCCAATCGGTCCGCCACTAATACTTTCAGCAATACTCAATTTTTGAAGATAAGCCTCTAATGCATTTTTATATTTTGATTTTTTGGTGTGTTCATAAGCTACCACTAAACTTCTTAAGTGTTCATAGGTATGTACACCATGCCCTTTGAATTTATACTCCTTATCCATCAAGTTTTTGATCAAGATATCTTCTTCTTCTACCTGATGCGTATTGTAATCATCGAATAAGAAGACAGCGTAATCCAAATATTTTGATTCACCCGTGATGTTATACAATTGGAAGCAAACATCCGTAAAAGTCAAACCGTGACCTACACCGGCAAAAGGTTTGTCCGTTTTAAAAGGTGTGGAATTTCCAATAGGATAGTTTTCCATGGTATTATCCATGGCACGAAGCAAAGCCTTTAAAACACGTTCTTCATTGGTGATTTCGTAATAGGCAATTAATCCACGAAATAAGCTCGCCTTTGCCCATAGTTCCCCATTCTCTGTAGTATGTTGGTATCTCAAATCTGTTCCATAAACACCTATGTATCCATCTTCATCTTGAGAACTTAATTTGTCATCCACATACTTTTTAACTTTATCTATACTTTCCTGATCTCCAGAAAGGAAGGCATGTCGAATATATCCATCCCACCAATTGGATTGTGTCTCCGAATTCCACCAAAGGAATTGAATATTCCATTCTCCCTCTGAATTCACAGCTCCAACATCTTTAGATTTTACTAAACGAGTTAATCTATCTTTATTGTAAATGTCATCTTCTACAATTAGATCAGGAACCATCTGATCCAATTTGCCAACGAAGCCATGAAGAAGGTCGTGATTGATTTGCTTGTACATCCAACCTTTGGGTTTAACATCACCAAAATAGGTGCGGATTGATTTATTCTGAGTCATATTTTATAAGCAATGTATGCAGTATTTATCAATAAGTAATTGAGATTCATTTTCAACAGAAATATAAACTTTTATTTCTTGAATGTGAAGTTTAGTAGACTTAACTCAACATAAAATGACAACTTCAACTTTATTATTTAAATTTACATAATGACAACATCTCATAGCAATGACAAAAAGCTTATTCATCATTGTTAGGATGTTTGTCGTAATAATTCTATTGATGCAATACGATTTATTATTACTTTTGAATGATTAAGCAAAAAACCAAGAATATAAATGAAATTAACTAAATCAGTACTACTTACCTTATCAATTTTATTCTGTTCCGTAGTATCTAAAGCTCAAGAATTACCCGATGTGGGTAGTTGGTATATTTATAACGGATTCTATAAATTCTCTCCCAAATTCGAAACATTTGTGGAGTCTCAGGTGAGAACATATGATGTCGTATCAGATGTACAAAGTTTCTTTGTGCGTCCATTCTTTTGCTATAATGTAAAAGACAATTTCCAATTGGCGATTTCTCAAGAATATCACCATAACAGCCCATATGAACCTGTTAATCCAGACGGTCAAACGAGTTCAGAATACAGGACGACTTTACAAGCGATCACTTCTCAGAAGTTAGGAAGGTTCACACTTCAACACCGTTATCGTTATGAGTTGAGATCGTTGGAAAGCGGATTGGCACAAAGAGGACGTTATAGAGCACAAGTTGGGGTACCAATTTCTGATAAGACGATGCATCAAGGAGTATTCTTCAGTACATTCGGTAACGAAATACTAATTGATATTGACCCAAATACTCAGTTTAGCCAAAACCGTGCGTATGCCATGTTGGGCTATCAGATGACAAAATCTTTAAATTTCCAGGCAGGGTACATGTACTTGTCGAGAAACGGAACACCAAACGAACATCGTTTACAGATTTTCTTAACGCATAAGTTGGCGTTTTTTGATTAAACCTCAGTATAGGGAATAATCTAAACCTGAATTAGATAAAGTCATTATTTATCTAATTTAGGTTTTTTTATACCTAAAAATCAGTGTTTTATAACTACATATATTAAAACATGAAGATTTGTTCATATGTGTGTAACTTCTGTCACACAAGATCTCTCTTAGATCCTCTACATTTGTATCATAAGTTTAATTCATCACTCACTTTAGATAGGTTGAAAAGTAATACTATCAAAAGGAAAATTAATTAAAGCACAAGTCATGAACTGTAATCTTATAGGAACTCGCTCGGATTGTCCGTACTTCTGATAGATTTTGAAAAACCACAATTTTCAAATTATCTAATCACATCAATTAAAATTTAATAATGAAATACAATATATTTCTGACTTTAGCTGGTCTATTGTTAGGGTGGAACACCTATGCCCAAACAAAAAGCTTATCGTTAGAAGAAGCCTTAAAATTAGCATCTGATAATAACAGAGATATCGAAATTAAGGAAAAAGAAGTAGCCTCGGCTTTATTAGAATACAAGAAAATGAATAACGTTTTTTTGCCTAATATCACACTCTCAGAAACGGGCGTAAATACAAACAACCCTTTAAATGCCTTTGGTATTCTTTTACAACAAGAAAGAGTTACGGTAGCTGATTTTGATCCAAATAGATTGAACGATCCAGACAATATTTCGAACTGGAATACAAGAGGAGCGATACAGCAACCCATCTTTAATTTAGACGGTTTACATGGTCGAAAAGCAAGCAAGCAGGTATATTATGCTAAAGTACAGGAATCGAAAAGAGTGAAAGAATTTATCTTATTCGAAGTGAAGCAGCATTACTATATGTTGGGTTTGGCTGAACATCAAATTGAAGTCTTAAAATCAGCATTATCTACACTAGAGGAAGCCTATAAAGTTGTGCAAGACAACAAGGACAATGGGTATGCTAAAGAATCGGATGTACTTCAAGTAAAGGTGAGAAAACTTGATATTCAAACGAAGTTACAAGAAGCGGAAGATGCTCGATTATCAGTCAACGATTATTTAGTATATCTATTAAAACTTGAGGAAGGAACAGTGATTCAATTGCAAGATCAATTGGAAGAAGAACAAACGAATCTGACACAAATGGAAACAGAATTTGTTCCTTTAACTCGTGCTGATTTAATGGGTTTATCGTATGCTGCAAAAGCACAAGAAAATATGTGGAAGATGAACAAATCTAAGTTTATGCCTCGAATTAATGCTTTCGGACAATACGATTTTAACGACCCACATCTTTTTGGAACTACTGCACAAAGTTATTTGGTAGGTGTTTCTTTAAGTTGGACAGTATTTGATGGCGGACATCAAATTGCAGCATCCCAACAATCAAAATTGGATTGGGAGAAAGCAACTTTAAACTTGGAAAAGGAAAAATCACAAGCCAATGTGGAATTGAAAAAAGCACAACGAAAAGTACAATCGGCTAAATCAAAAATTGAATTAGCAGAAGTGGCTAAAGAAGAGGCATTAAGCAGCTTCAAAATATTATCTGATAGATACAAAGTGGGCTTAGAAAAAACGGTGGATCTATTAAGTGCAGAATCCATTAAATCAGAAAAAGAGTTAGGCTATTTACACGCTGTTTTTGAATACAATATGGCCGTTTTTCACCTAGATCTATTACTAAAAGAATAAAATTTACACCGAACATCATCATGAAAAAATATACATATATATCGACTTTATTGATCACTTTTTTGGGTATGAGTACACTGTTTTCTTGTAGTCAGGCAAATGATTCTACAAAAAAAATAGAAAGGAAAGCTATACCTGTTAAAGTACAAAAAGTAAAAACAGAAAACGTTTCCAACAATTCACAATACGCAGCAGAAATTAAGAGTGATAACATTGTGCTCTTAAGTACAAAATTGATGGGTAGATTATACGATTTCAATTTTGAAGCAGGAGATATGATCAAAAAAGGGACGGTAATAGCAAGAATTGAAAGTGCTGGAATTCATTCTTCAAAAGCTAGAGTACATGCACAATTTGAAATGGCGGAGGTGAATTTACAAAACGCTGAAAAGGATTATCAGAGAATTGAAAAGCTTCACCAATTGGGAAGTGCGACAGATAAAGAATTGGATGATATGCGTACTTATTATCTTTCTGCAAAAGCACAATTGGAAGTAGCAAAGAATGCAGAAGATGAGGTAGACTCAAATCTATCTTATACGACTATTAGAGCACCTTTTACAGGTGTAATCACAAAAAAGATGATGGTGGCAGGAGATATGGCTTCACCAGGAATGCCGATTGTTGAGTTTGCCTCAGCCTCAAATTTTAAGGCATTAGCGAATATTCCAGCTTCAAAAATCAATGCTTTTGAAAAGGGAAATGAGGTGATGATTTATGTAGATGCTTTACAGCAAAATATTAATGGAACTGTATCGCGAGTGGTTCCATCAGGTAAGTACAATGGCGGACAATTTACTGTGGAGTTTTCATTGGATCATCATTCAAAATTAGCCAATGGAATGTATGCAAAAGTCTCATCGAGTAAAGGGTTAGTGCAAAAGATTTTACTACCTGAAAATGCTATCTATAGAAAGGGACAATTGGAAGGTGTCTACCTGGTAAATCTTCAAAATGAAGCCTCTTTAACATGGGTAAGAATAGGGAAATCATCAAATGGTATGGTGGAAATCTTATCTGGAGTAGAAGAGGGAGACCAAGTGATTACATCGCTTACTCCATTTTTATACGATGGTGCTTTAATCAATTTCTAATCCATTAAACGAAATAGAAATGCAAAAAGGAATAGCAGGAAAAATCGCAGAGGTGTTCATCAACTCTAAGTTGACCCCCTTATTGATGTTCGTTTTCTTAGGATTAGGAATCTACGGAAGTTACTTAACACCAAGGGAAGAAGAACCACAAATTGATGTGCCTATTGCCGATATATTTATAGGATACCCAGGGGCATCTCCTAAAGAAGTAGAATCGAGAGTAGCCAAACCATTGGAAAAAATTGCTTCAAATATTAAAGGGGTAGAGTATGTATATTCTACTTCAATGAACGAACAAGCCATGGTGATTGTGCAGTTTCATGTGGGTGAAGACATCGAAAGAAGTATTGTAAAATTGTACGCTGAAATAGATAAATACAAGGATCAAATGCCCTCTGACGTGATGGAACCTATCTTAAAAGTGAGAGCAATTGATGATGTTCCCGCACTAACTTTAACCCTACACAGTCCAAAATACGATGATTACATGTTGAGACGTATGGGGGAGGAATTATCAAATGAAATTTCCAAGATTAGTGATATTGCACAAGTCAATGTCATTGGAGGAAGAAGCAGAGAAATGAAAGTAGATCTTGATAGAGAAAAGATGAAATCATTTAAAGTGGACCCTTTAAGTATTACTCAACAAATTCAAGCAGGGAACCAACAGTTTTCTTCTGGTCATGTAAATCATTTAAACCAAAAGTTATCGGTTAAATCGGGTAGTTTCTTTAAGACGGTAGACGATTTAGAACATTTAGTGATCGGTAGAAATGGGGATGCTCCCGTGTACTTAAGTCAAGTAGCTACGGTATCAGATGGACCACAAGATCCTATTCAATATGTACGATTCGGTTATGGTACTTCTAGTGATCAAGAAATGAAAGGCGATGAAGCTGCTGTGACGTTATCTATTGCCAAAAGAAAAGGAGCAGATGCGATGCAATTGGCCGATTTAGTCCTTCAAAAAACGGAAGAATTAAAGCCTACATTAATACCTTCTGATGTTACCGTTAGTGTGACAAGAAATTATGGAGAGAGTGCCTCACATAAGGTAAACGAATTGATGATGCACCTGATTGGATCTATCATTGCTGTGACCATTGTTGTCGCTTTATCAATGGGTTGGAGAGGAGGATTAGTTGTCTTCCTTTCAGTTCCAGTTACCTTTGCCTTGACATTGTTCTCTTATTATTTATTGGGGTACACATTAAATCGTATTACATTATTTGCATTAGTGTTTGTAACGGGTATTGTTGTAGACGACAGTATTATCATCGCTGAGAATATGCACCGTCACTTTAAAATGAGAAAATTACCATTCTTAAAGGCGGCTTTGGCATCGATCAACGAAGTGGGTAACCCTACGATATTGGCGACATTTACAGTAATCGCCTCGGTATTACCGATGATTGCTGTATCAGGAATGATGGGACCTTATATGAGTCCAATGCCTATTGGAGCTGCATTTGCCATGTTTTTCTCTTTAATTGTAGCCTTAGTGATCACACCTTTTATAGCTTATCGATTATTAAAAGGTGATCCACATACAGAGGAAGTAGAGTTCAAAGTAGAAAATACGCTCATCTATAAATGGTACAATAAAATGATGCGTCCATTGGTGGAAAAACCAGTCTTAAGATGGTCGTTTATCATCAGCATTACTGTGCTTTTATTAGGTTCTATGTCGATGTTCTATTTTGACATGGTTGTAGTAAAAATGCTACCATTTGATAACAAAAATGAGTTTCAAATTGTAGTGGATATGCCTGAGGGAACACCGCTAGAAGAAACTTATCAGGTAACGAAAGAATTGGCGGCTTATATCAGACAGCAAGATGAGGTGACCGCCTATCAAATGTATGTTGGTACATCATCACCCAATACATTTAATGGCTTGGTACGTCATTATGATTTAAGAAGAGGTACGAATATGGCCGATATCCAAGTCAACTTAACTGATAAAGGGGATAGAAGTCTACAAAGTCATGATTTAGCGAAATCATTCCGACCTAAACTTCAAGAGATAGCAGAAAAATTGGGGGCCAATATCAAGGTGGTAGAAGTTCCTCCGGGGCCTCCGGTATTATCTACGTTAGTTGCAGAAATTTATGGCCCTGAGATGGAAGGACAAGAGTCAGTAGCCTCAAAAGTAGAATCAGTTTTCAATGCATCAAAAGACATTGTGGATGTGGATTCTTACTTAGAAAGTGATGAAAAAGAATACACTTTTGAAGTCGATAAAGAAAAAGCGGCATTGGCGGGAATTCCAACTCAACAAGTTGTTTATGCTTTAAATACAGCCTTAAAAGGTTATGATGTTTCTACCCTAGATGCACCAAATGATTACAAGGAAGTAGGCATTAAAGTTCAGTTAAAAGAAAATAACAGAACATCCATAGAAGATCTGAAAAAGCTATCGATTAAATCGGCTATGGGACAAATGGTTGAGGTGGGTGATATCGTCACGATACATGAAACAATAAAACCGAAGAGCATTTACAGAAAAAACCAAAAGAGAGTCACTTATGTAGTGGCCGATGTTGCCGGTAAAATGGAATCTCCTGTATATGCCATGTTGGGCATTGATCAATCGTTAAACGATATCGTTACTCCTAATGGAAATAATCTACTACAAAGTTTTACTTCCGTACCGTTTTTAGAAAATGATTATGTTTTAAAATGGGATGGAGAATGGCAAATTACATTTGAGGTATTTAGAGATTTAGGAGCGGCTTTCGCAGTCGTATTAGTAGTGATATACATGTTAATCGTAGGTTGGTTCCAAGATTTCAAAACACCTTTAGTAATGATGGTAGCGATCCCGTTAGCCATGGTAGGGATTTTAGTAGGCCACTGGATGATGGGGGCGTTTTTCACTGCAACCTCTATGATTGGAGCCATCGCTTTAGCCGGAATAATGGTAAGAAACTCCGTTCTGCTCATTGATTTTATCAATATAAAATTAGAAGAGGGAGCTCCATTAAAAGAAGCAGTAATTGAAGCTGGTGCAGTAAGAACAATGCCGATTTTATTAACAGCAGGAACTGTTGTGATAGGTGCCTTTGTGATCTTATTCGATCCAATCTTCCAAGGCTTGGCCATTTCTTTAATGGGAGGAACAATAGCTTCTACAGCCCTTACTTTATTGATTGTGCCACTGGTTTTCTACATGACCGAAAAGAAAAAATAGGTTGTCCAAATAAATAGTTTGTTCAAAACTGAAGGGAGGGTAACACCTCTCTTCTTTAACCAAATAAAATGATAGAAAGAATAATAAGATTTATCGCCGGAACCTTCATTCTGATTAGTATCATCCTAGCTGTGTATGTTAATATACATTGGTTGTGGTTTACAGCATTTGTGGGAGTTAATCTATTGCAATCATCGATTACTAAATGGTGTTTGATGGAGGATATTCTAAAATATTTAAAGCCAAATTTAAAATGTGAAAATGGAAATGGATGTAGAAATTAACAAAAGTAATATTTACCAAATCATTAGAGATAAGGAAAATATAGACATGCAGCTTTTGAAAAACTCTATAGTTGTATTCGAAACTCCTTGGAGTGAGGTAAGTCAGCAGATTCTGAATTATCTAAAGAGTTTTAAAAACGAATATAATTTTGAGTTAGTAAAAGTAGATCTTGATAAATACAGAGATTTAATTCTTGAATATGAAATCAATGAGTTACCGACTTTGATTTTTATCAACAACAAGATGAAGTCCACATCAATGGGTGGCATCTTATCGAAAGAGAAATTAAGAAGAAAATTAGATGAAAATTTCACTAAAAAATAATGACTTCAATAGGTGAAATCTCCTACTTTTTAAGTTGCAGAATATAGATTGTGCAAGTGAAGTTATTTATTTTTATCAGTTTGATTAATTTAGTGCAGGCAAGTAATTGTCTGCACACTAACCAACAAGAAAATGAAAGATATTTACGATAAGCTATGCTTTAAATCAGATACTATTTTTAATGAATTAACGGTAGACGAACTCTCTTTTTTTTATGAAAATGTAGAATACAAACACATAAAAAAACGAGAAGAAATCTATAATGAAGATCACTTTAATTCGGGTATTTATTTGATTGAAACGGGTTCTGTTTTTTTATCAAATACGAATTTAATTGGAGAACCCAATATCTTCAATATTCATAAAAAATCTGATATTTTTGGCTATCGATCATTGTTTTGTAAAACACATCATTCTGAAATTGCTACTGCAAATGAAGATAGCATCATTTTGCATTTATCTATTGAAAATGTAAAAAAGATGATGGCGCTAAACGGGGAGTTTAAAAGATCTATTATGAATGCGATAAATAGAGAAAATATCATTCTGATTGAACGCATGAATCTATTATCAAATTGTAATATTAAAGTGAAAATCATCTACTTTTTGTTGCTTTTCGATTTCATCAAAAAGGAATATAATATCGATTTACCTATTCGTAGGGCAGATTTTGCCAATCTTATTGGAACGGTGAGAGAGTCATTTATTCGATCACTAAAAGAATTAAAAAATAATGGATTGATCACTATGGGAAGCAATACCATACGGATTATTGATTACGAAAATCTCACAAAACTTATTCATGAAAATCATTAATACACATAAGTTATTATTTAAAGGCCGACAGGTGTATCATCATTTATTGTATGGTATTTTATTATGGGTGGTAGCTTTGGTACATGAATTTGTTTTAATGAGTTACCCAAGTTTTAATGCAATTGACTTAAGTTTAGTTTTAAGAAGCATTCTTATTATTTTAACTATCAATAGTGCTGCCTTATTTACCAGAAGATATTTATTAAAACTTTACGATTTTCAACTAACAAAATTTTATCAATTACTATTTTCCTTTACGATCGAAATCCTTTTCACCATTTTTCTTCTCAAATTACTTTCAGTTTTCATGACGATGTATCATTTAGTATTGAATGAATATATACTGATCGTTTATTTATTTCCATTGAAAATTATCGAATATTCATTTTTGGAATTAGACGAAATGATAGGCCCACTTCATCTTAAGAAAATGCTATTTGATAAATATAGTTCATCCACTTCTGAAGAAAGAGTATTCTTATTTGCTGATTTAAATAATTCAACTCAAATAGCCAATCAATTAGGGGAAGAACGATACAGTAATTTCCTTAAAGATGTTTTCGAAAAATTTAGTGTGATCTATGATTATTATGGAGATATTTTCCAATATGTAGGAGATGAGGTGGTGATTACTTGGAAAGTAAATGATAAACACAAAAATGCCTATCTAGATGGTGCAAATGCATGTTTAGACACCATCAAAAAGAGTACACCTTATTTTTTGAATAAATATGGAATAGCTCCTCAATTTAAGATGGCATTGCATAGTGGGAAGGTGATGACAACCACAATTGGTCATTTAAAAAAAGAACTTTGTTTTCATGGTGAAGCGATAAATGTTACCTCAAAAATTCAACAGTATTGCGATCTTTTTCACTCGGAAATTGTGGTAACAAAACAACTTTTAGAAACAGCAAAACAGGAACTGGAAAACTTCGAATATCATGGATTTAGACAAGTAAAAGGAGGAGGGAAAGAATTAGAATTGTATACTCCCAAAAAAATGTAACATTTGTTACATGTATCACTAAATCAATAACATAGCATTAACTAAAATCTAGGAATCGTTGATCAAAGTCAACAAAATGGGCTTCTTGAGTGCGTAAATTTACAATAAGAAATGAAACAAAAAAACAGTAAGCTAAATGAAAAAAAATATACTAATTATTGTTTTCTTTAACTTTCTAGCTATTGTATTATTTAACGTATTTTGGTCTGATGTGGAATCATCAAAAGCAAACACCAACTTAGTTGAATTGAAACAAAAGTTTTCCAAGAAAAAAAAGAAAATTGTAGATCACAGTAAGTTCGAAATTCTTCAACAAGATTTTACCAATCCAACGGATGTAACGACCGCTTGTATCTCTTGTCATCAGGAACGACATCATGAAGTCATGGAATCGAACCACTGGAATTGGGAAAGAGAAGAATACATCGAAGGTCGAGGAGTTACTTACCTTGGAAAGAAAAACATTATCAATAATTTTTGTATTGGTGCTACCGGCAATGAACAAGCCTGTGCTAAGTGCCATATTGGGTATGGATACGAAAAGAATGATGCATTTTTTGCAACGGAAAAGAACGTCGATTGTCTTGCTTGCCATAATGGTGTAGACGATTATATTAAAAATGGTGGTTGGGGCAAACCTAATGATAAAGTTGATTTAAAATTGGTGGCTCAGAGTGTTGGGCATACCTCAAAAGCAAATTGCGGCACTTGCCACTTCTTTTCTGGAGGAGGTAATAATGTAAAACATGGTGACCTAGAAGTGGCTCAATTGGATTGCTCTAGAGAGGTAGATGTACATATGGCTTCGGATGGTATCGATTTATCTTGCACCGATTGTCATGTTGCAGAGAATCATAACATTAAAGGTAAATTGTATTCTTTATCATCAGAGAATAAAAATAGAGCGACTTGTGAAGATTGTCATACTACAATAGCACATCAAAATGACATATTAAATAGTCATACGAAAAAAATTGCTTGTCAGACTTGTCATATTCCTACTTATGCAAAAGAGAATGCAACAAAGATGACATGGGATTGGTCAACTGCCGGTAAGTTGAAAGATGGTAAACCTTATCATACTGAAGATGAAATGGGGAATCATGATTACTTATCGATCAAAGGATCATTCAGTTGGGAAAAGAACGTAAAACCAGAATATATTTTCTTTAATGGTACAGCAGACCATTACGTATTTGGTGATAAAGCAGACACGTTATCACCTATTCAGATAAATACATTGCACGGTAGTTATGCAGATGGAAAAATTATTCCGGTTAAAGTCCATCGAGCAGTACAACCATATGATCCAGAAAATAAGATTTTAATACAACCATATACTTTTAATCCAGAAAAAGGATCGGGCGCGTATTGGACAGATTTTGATTGGATAGAAGCCTCAAGAATTGGACAGAAAAAGCTAGGGTTACCGTTTAGTGGGAAAGTGGATTTTGCCAAAACAGAAATGTATTGGCCGATCAATCACATGGTATCTCCTAAAGAAAATAGTATGTCTTGTGTTGAGTGTCATACAAGAGCATCAGAGGGTAGATTGTCTCAACTAGCGGGCTTTTATATGCCGGGCAGGGATACTACAGATTGGTTGGATCAAGCTGGGAAATGGCTTATACTCTTATCAATTCTAGGCGTTGTCACTCATGCAATTATACGAGTTTATTTTAAAATAATTAATCAATAAATGCCATGAAAAAGCAAGTTTATATATACAAATCATTCGAAAGGTTCTGGCATTGGGCACAAGCGGCCTTGATTTCTTTATTGATGTTTACTGGCTTCGAGATTCATGGATCATACAAAATTCTTGGATTCGAAAATGCAGTCAATGTTCATAATTGGTCTTCTATTGCATTGATGGTGTTGATTGTTTTTACCATTTTCTGGCATTTCACTACAGGCGAATGGAAACAATATATTCCCACTTTAAATAAGTTGGTAGATCAGGTGAAATACTATACGTATGGTATTTTTCATGGTCATCCTCATCCAGTGACAAAAACAGTAAGAAAGAAAATGAACCCCTTGCAGGTCATCACTTATTTAGGTTTAAAATTGATATTTATTCCTTTAATGGTTTTCACAGGGGTACTTTATATGTTGTTCCGATTTATGTATGGAGGACAACTTCATTCCATAGAATTTTTCAGTTTAGATAGTATCGCTTTTTGGCATACACTAGGCGCTTACTTTTTGGTTCAGTTTGTTATAGTACATGTGTATATGACCACTACAGGACATACCGTCACTGAAAATATCAAAGCCATGATCACAGGCTACGAAGAAATCGAAGTAGAAGAAGAAAAGAAAAAAGAAGTAGTAGAAATTTAAAGCAAATAGGTTATGAAAAAAGATAAATTTATGAATCCCTATTTAGCTGGGATTCTACTCGGATTAGTATTATTGGGTGCTATATATCTCACCGGAAGAGGATTGGGAGCAAGTGGTGCTGTTAAAAGTGTAGTGATGGAAACTGTTTCTAATGTGGCACCAACACATTATCAAGAAGTCCCTTACTATGCAAATTATGCGAAAGCCCATGAAGATGGAGGACCATTAAAATCGTGGTTGGTTTTTGAAGTCGTGGGTGTTATCCTCGGAGCTCTTTTCTCCGGTATTGCCGCAGGAAGAATGCGTTTTGAAATTCAAAAAGGACCAAAAATATCCAATAAAACAAGATTAATAGCTGCACTTGTTGGTGGAGCCTTGTTTGGAATAGGTTCTCAGTTTGGAAGAGGATGTACCAGTGGAGCAGCTTTAAGTGGTATGTCGGTAATGTCTGCAGGCGGTATTCTTACCATGCTCTTCATCTTTGGTGGTGCCTACCTTTTCGCTTATACTTTTAGAAAACTTTGGATATAAAATAATACGATAATGATTGCTCCATTAGTTCCAGAAATAATTAATACAGACCTTAACTTATTAGTCGCTTTATTGGTAGGTTTTGGTTTTGGGTTCGCATTAGAACAGGCTGGCTTTTCATCGACAAAAAAATTAGCAGGTTTGTTTTACGGTTACGATTTTACTGTACTTAGAGTATTTTTTACTGCAGGTGTTACTGCCATGTTAGGTGTAATGGTTTTTGCCAAATTAGGGTGGTTAGACCTTAGTTTGATATACATTAATCCTACTTTTCTTTACTCTGCCATGATCGGTGGAGGTATTATGGGATTAGGCTTTATTATTGGCGGGTTTTGTCCAGGCACAAGTATTGTAGGTGCAACAGTAGGTAGGATTGATGCTATGGTCTTTGTATTGGGAGGTGGCATTGGTATTTATCTTTTTGGAGAATTCTTTCCGTTGTATGAGTCTATTTATTCATCAAATAATCTGGGTGGTTTAACCGCTTATGAAGTGCTTGGTGTTACAAAAGAAACATTCACAGTTCTTCTCACTTTAGTCGCGTTAATGGCATTTGTTGCCACCTATTTTATCGAAAATAAAGTAAATGATAGAGAAGATAAAATCTTAAAATCAAACAAACTGAAGTTGGCTTACGGAAGCTTCGGTGTCATCTTTTCTATAATTGCTTTATGGGTGAATTTCACTCCAGATAAATCAGAAAGATTAGTACATCAAAGTCAATCTGATAAAGTATTGGAGAACACAGATTTTAGATACTATTCTCATGATAAACTCGCATATAAACTCTTACAACAAGAAAAGGACAGTACCGTTAATGTGATCGATCTGAGAGATAAATCATTATTTGCAAAGCAAAATATTCCTACATCGTTTAACATAGCCTTAGATTCTATTCAAGATAGAAAGTACGAGGTAATGTTTAATGATCCATCAAAAATTACTGTAATTTATGCGGATAATATGGACGAGGCAAAAAGTGCGTATTACATCATGAATAAACTTAATTATAATAATGTATATGTACTGGAGGGTAGTGTCAATAGTTTCTACACTACTATAATGACACCTCAAGAATTACCCGATAATCCAAGTATGCAGGATCAATTTAATAAACGATTTAGGGATAAAGCTAGAATACAATTACCAGTTTTGGCACTTAAAATGAAACAGAAACCTGTGATTAGAGTGAAGAAGAAAGTTAAAATTCAGGGAGGGTGTAGTTAAATTGATATGTCAAACTTATTAAATCTTTCACCGAAGCAGCTTTATAATTATAAAGTGGCTTTGGTGGTTCACATAGCCTTACTTTTATTGGGAGTGATTTTGCAGAATCTATTTCCAAGGCTCACATTAGCTGCTATAAAATATCCATTTAATGTGTATTTTGGATTAGGTTACTTTAATCTATTATTGATTTCCTTTTTGTTATTCAGGAAGTCAAAAGTAGTGGTTTGGTTTTGTAGTATTCCGGCATCAATTGTATCGATACTCTTTGTTTTGTTCTATACTATTTTGTTAGGATTTATTCCACAAACAGAGGCCTCAAACAATAACGTTTATACCTTTTTAGGTTTACATCAAATCACACAAAGTATTCCTTTTTTATTGGTTATGTTTTTCTTTTTAACAGCTTTAGGCTTTGTTACATTAAAAAGAACAATACCATTTAAGAAATCGAATATTGGTTTTCTGATGAATCATTTTGGACTTTGGTTGGCATTATTAGCTGGAGGTTTAGGATCGTCTGATTTGCAACGACTAAAAATGTATTTACCTTACAGTGAAGTGGTCTTTACGGCTCAAAATCAAAATGATGAAACCATAGAATTACCATTTGCATTTGAATTACTGAAATTCAAAATGGAGGTGTTTCCATCGAATATCGCATTATTTGATAAGCAGAAAGGTGAATTCATTCCATCAGCCAATAATTTTTTTGAAGCAAAAACAGGTAATCATCAAAAGATTTTAAACTTTGATATTCAAGTAACTCAATATCTACCTGAAGCTTTTAAAGGTGAAGATAATGTCTATTTAACTTCTAATGAGATAGGTTCTACTACTGCATCTTATGTAAAAGTGATCATTGATGGAGCGATTAAAGAAGGTTGGATAGGAGCAAAAAATACATATCAAAATGTTCAGACATTAGACTTAAATAATCAATATTCTTTGGCGTTATTACCTCCTGAACCAAAAAGATTTGCCTCAGAGTTAAAGGTGTATACCGATAATGGAGATCTAGAAATTATGGAAGTGGATGTCAATCATCCTTTATCTATAAAAGGGTGGGAAGTTTACCAATTTAGCTACAATGATAAATTAGGGAAATGGTCCAATTATTCAATTGTTGAGATAGTAAAAGACCCTTGGTTACCCATTGTCTACTTCGGCCTATTTTTAATGATCTTAGGTGCATTTTATTTGATATGGAAGGGAAAGGATCAAAAAATAATTAAGCAATAAATATATGTGGGATCAGTTTATATATATCAGTATAATTTGTGTTCTTTTATGGACTCTAAGTAGCGGACTTTATCTTACAAAGGGGTATGAGAAATATGCTTCATCGATTACTATAATTGGAGTATTAGGAATGGCTTATTTCATTATCAGTTTATGGATGGAATTAGATAGGCCACCACTTCGTACTTTAGGTGAGACAAGGTTATGGTACAGTTTGTTTATGCCAATCATTGGATTAATTGCTTATTACAGATGGCGGTACTCTTGGATTATTATTTATAGTTTAATAATGGGAATCGTCTTCTTGATGATCAATGTAATGCATCCCGAAAATTACCAGAAAGCCTTAATGCCTGCATTGCAAAGTCCATGGTTTGTACCTCATGTTATTGTCTATATATTTTCTTATGCACTATTAGGTGGATCAGCATTAATTGGGCTTAAAGGAATCTTCCAAAAGTATGTCCAACACAAGGAAATTAATGTGCTATATATGGCCGATAATTATGTATATATAGGTTTCGGGTTTTTATCCCTAGGTTTAATATTTGGTGGTTTATGGGCAAAAGAAGCTTGGGGACATTATTGGACATGGGATCCTAAAGAAACATGGGCTTTAATCACTTGGTTAGCTTATTTGGGTTATATCCACATAAGACATTATTTACCTAAACATAAGACATTTCATACCCTTGTTTTAAGTGGTTCATTTATTTTGTTACTCATCTGTTGGTTTGGTTTAAATTATATGAGTTCAGGGTTGAATAGTGTACATACCTATTCGAATTAGATAGGAATTCAAGACGTTGGGAAATACATTTTAAGTCATTTTGAGACTTGAAATGTATCTGAGCGTAAATAATTTATGAGACATTATTAATGCTACTCTTTTATAATTATCTTCACCCAGCTATTGACAATTACAACATCACATGATCACTTTTTTAACTTGCATAGCGCTTTTAGTAGGTGCTTATTTTATTTACGGGAACTTTGTTGAAAAACATTTTGGAGCAGACGAAAACAGACCAACTCCAGCCATTACAAAACAAGACGGTGTAGATTATGTTCCATTAAAAAGATGGAAAATCTTCTTGATCCAATTTTTAAATATAGCGGGGTTAGGACCTATCTTTGGAGCAATATCTGGTGCACTTTGGGGACCAGTCGCCTTTTTGTGGATTGTTTTCGGCTGTATATTCGCTGGAGCAGTGCACGATTATTTTTCAGGGATGTTGTCCATCCGACATGATGGTGCGAGCATTCCAGAAATTGTGGGCAAATACCTGGGTTTAGGAATGAAACAATTCATGAGAATCTTTTCTGTCGTCTTACTCATTCTTGTAGGAGTTGTTTTTGTGAAAGGTCCAGCAACCATCTTAAACGGATTGGTAGATATAGAGATACCCATTCTTATAGCTGTAATATTATTAGCAACCATGATCCCTATCGATAAACTGATAGGTAAAATATATCCTGTTTTCGGAATATCATTAATAATTATGGCAGTGGGGTTACTTATCAATTTATTGATGGGAACGTATGATATTCCAGAACTTACCATGGCTAGTTTCACAAATGTGCATACAAAACCAGATAAATTTCCAGTTTTTCCAATGTTATTTATCACTATCGCTTGTGGAGCAATTTCTGGTTTCCATTCCACTCAATCACCTTTAATGGCTAGATGTATGTCGAATGAGAAAGAAGGAAAAGTGATCTTCTTTGGTGCAATGATTACAGAAGGAATTGTAGCTCTGATATGGGCAGCAGCAGCCATGGCCTTTTTTGGAGGGGTAAGTCAGTTGGGTGAAACTATGGCTGAAGAAGGACATAATGCAGCATGGGTGGTCAACATTATTTGTAATACGATGCTGGGAAGAGTAGGTGGTGTTTTAGCCATTTTTGGAGTGGTTGCAGCACCCATAACCTCAGGAGATACCGCTTTCAGAAGTGTGAGGATTATGGTAGCTGATGCTTTTAACTATAAACAAGATACGATCAAAAGTAGGATTATAGTCACTATTCCCATTTTCATTGTCGCTTTATTACTTACCCAAATTAATTTTCAAATTATTTGGAGGTACTTTGGTTGGTCCAATCAAGTTTTGGCCACTATTGTTTTATGGACTATCGTTGTTTATCTGCACCAACAAGCAAAGAGTGTGTTATTAGTACTAATACCTGCAATGTTTATGACTGTAGTGGTCGTTACTTTTATTTTTGTTAGTCCTGAAGGATTCGGATTGGATTATAATTTATCATTAGGGATAGGTGTTGCCGCTTCATTAATACTACTGATAGTATTTAATCGTTACTCAAAGAAATCAAGTGTCATACAAGAAGAACAATCTGATAAAGTCATCGAAGGTTAGGGGTTCAATACGGAGATTTCCCTTTTGATATTGAATACTAATTAGAGACTATGAATCATTTTCAGAAAATAGAAATAACAACATTAAGAATCGGTGCCTTCATCAATCTTTTGATGGCCATTGGAGGATGGATTACTTTTGATATTACAGGTTCAGAAGCCATGCTTTTGGACGGTAACTTTTCATTTATCGCTGTTTTAGTGACGATTGCAGCTGAATTTATTTCTAGGGCGAAGCATCAAAAAACGGCGACTTTTCCATTTGGTAAATACTCTTACGAGGCCTTTTTCGTATTATTTAAAGGCTTTTTGATATTGGGCGTTATTTTGAGTGCTTCTTTTCAGAATTCTCTAAAAATCATCAATTATTTCCAAGGAGAGGACATTCCGTTAGTAAAAACAGGTCCAATAGTATATTATATTATTGCCATGGTAATTCTCTGTTTTGGAATGGCTTATTATGCTAATGCTAAGAATAAATCAATGAATAATCAAAGTGATATTTTGAGAGTGGAAGTGGCCTCTTTAAAATTGGATGGATTTCTTTCTTTATTCTCGGGTGTGGCCTTGGTGTCATTTTCATTTATCAACGAAAACTCTTTCTTCGGATTTTTAAGATATACAGGAGATTCTATAGTCGTTTTAGTCATGTGTTTAATGATGATCAAATCTCCTTTTGATATCATAAAAGATGCCTTTGTTGAATTGGGTGGAGGAGTGCTTCAAGACAAAGAATTAAGAATCGAAATTGAAGAAAAAGTATCCTCTTTAGTATGCAAAGAATTTGATAATACAGAAATATTTATTTCCAAAATGGGAAGTAGTTTCTTAGTATTGGTCTATGTCAATGTAGATGCAGGAACTATAAAAGTAGATCGATTCAGAGCATTAAAAGAGGAAGTATATCAAGCATTATCTGATACCATAGATTCCTTAACAGTTGAATTTGTTTTGGAGTAATTTGACTACGTCAGATGATTTTTTAAACAAATGACTACATCAAACGACTACTTTTGATGTACGTCTAACAATTATAAAACCCATAATTTTTGAGTCTCGAAAATAGATTATCCTTGGAATGATAATCTTCATTTTCATGCATATTTCTAAGAATAATCTTCTAAAATACTTCATTAACTCGTGGCTAATCGTGAATTCTTGAAAGTTTTTGAAGTACCCAAGAATTCTTTTTTCCAAGTTTCATACTCTAGTATTGCCCCAAGTAATAAATAAGAATTCACCAGTTGTGAATAGGTTAAACTAAATAAAGTATGAAACAAAAACTATCATTTATCATCACTTTGATGATGATTTTCAGTAATGTGTTACTTGCACAAGACTGTCCGCCTTCACATCCTTTTGAGGCATGTGGAAGATGTTGGGAAGATGCTACGCAGGCACAATCCGGTGGTTGTACAGAAACACCACCTCCAGAAGAAACGGCTCCAAATGCTCCAAGCAATTTAAATGCATCAGAAATTACAACCAATTCGGTAATTCTGAATTGGGTAGATAATAGTGCAGATGAACAACAATTTGTGATCTATAGAGATAATACTCCAACCGCAACTTTAGGTGCAAATGTCACTACTTATTCTGATAACTCTTTACAGCCGAATCAAACGTATCAATATCATGTAGTGGCAGAAAATGGAAGTTTAATTTCTGATCAAAGTAATGTCGTTTCAGTAACCACTTTGGATGATCAATTGCCACCACCAACAAACGAATTGGGTGCTATCGATTTTACATCAAATACAACCCAAAATGCATGGACCTTACAATGGAATACTGTGGTGAATGCCGATGTATATATTTTGAATGTAATTACTAAAGATAATGGTACAGAATTATCGAATACATCTTTTGAGGTAACAGGTAATAGTTATGAAGAATCCAATCCATTAGAAGACATCACATATCAGTATATTTTAACGGTAAGCAATGAGGATGGATCAAAATCGTCGAATCCAATTACTAAAATCAGATCAAGCTGTAGTGGGGCAATTGATGAGCAAGGAAAAGTAAGCGGAAAATTCACGCCTAAAAATGGTAAAATTTTGATGTTCCTTGGTCAGGATAATAACTCAGTAGATGAGTACACATCAAGTGGCCTTTTCCCTTCTATTGGAGGCTTTACTAACTACACTAATATATATGATTTTGCTGGCTTGGAATCGGTAAACAATTACGGTAGTGGAGATATGTGTATCCAATGTGGTATTGATAAATACCCTGGTGCAGCCGTTGCTATTGGGTTATATATGGTAGAAGATAATGATGGTGTAGGAGAGGATCATCCGAATGGATTAACGGATATAGTGAATGGTTTATACGATGCGTCCATTGATAAATTTGCCAACTTTGTGAAAAGAAATAGCAACACACCAATATTCTTAAGAGTAGGGTATGAATTTGATGGTCAATGGAACCATTACGATCCACAAAAATACATTAATGCCTATAAATATTTGGTAGATCGATTAAATGCTGCAGGAGTAGAAAATGTAGCTTACGTGTGGCAATCGGCTGCTTATGGATTTACCTATAATGGGAATCCAATTGAGGCTTGGTACCCTGGTGATGCCTATGTAGATTATGTTGGTTTATCTTTCTTCTTTTATGATGAAGGATTTAATGGACCAAACTTACAGACGTTATTAGATATTGCACGTACCAAAAACAAGCCAGTGATGATGGCAGAAGTTTCTGCTCAATATTATGATTTTGATGAAAATACATTTACCACTTACGACAATCCAGGGAACAAAACACCAATGACAGGAGAGCAGATGTGGAATCAGTATTTTGCGGATCAATTACTTCCTTTTGTAGAAGGAAATGCAGACGTAGTAAGAGCAATTTCTTATATCAATGCCGATTGGCAATCTCAGGAACAATGGAAGTGGCCGGATGCTGGTAACGGATATTGGGGAGATACAAGAGTTCAAAGAAATGCATACATTGCTACCCAATGGAATAACGAAATGAACAATGGAAAGTATCAACATGCTGATCCTAATTTATATCAAATTCTAACTACTGGTTGTGGTGGTGAAAACCCTCCAATTGAACCTCCTGTAACCGTAAACCCTCCTTCAATTCCTCAGAATATTTTAGTGGGTTCATCCACAACAACTAGTTTATCAATTAGTTGGTCGGAAGTAACAGAAGCCACTTCTTATACTGTTTTATACGGTAATCAGTCTGGAGTGTATTCGGATAGTATTTCAGTGAGTACGAACTCATCAACAATCACTAATCTTACTTCAAATACTTCTTATTATGTTGCTGTTAGAGCAGTAAATAATGATGGGGTAAGCGATTTAGGTACTGAGGTAATAGGGACTACTCAAGAAGAAACAGTAGTGGAACCACCTGTTGGAACGACAAAAATTGAAGGAAAATTCACCCCTCAAAATGGAAAAACTTTATTGGCCATTGGACAAGATTTAGCGGCAATGTCTGGGTATAGAAATGGCAATTTGCCAGAACCTGCTGCAGCCGTAGCCTACATTGCTTTTTACATGTTAACTATTGACAATTATGGAATTAATTATGGAGCCACTGGAATGGATAATGCAGGTAACTTTACAGGTGTGGATACTGATTGGGGATCAGGGCCATTAAATGCATCAAGTACAGCATTAGGTTGGGATCAATCGGCTTTAGTTTTAGCCATGTCGATTACTGAAAACTGGAATCAGGGTGGTTTATTGGGCATCGCAAATGGACAATACGAAGCGAATATCGATAAATTGGCTTTATTCTGTAACAGTTTCCCAGAAAAGAAAATCTACCTAAGAATTGGATACGAGTTCGATGGTCGTTGGAACTCCCAAGAAAATGCTGGAGGAACGTATCCATGTGGATATCATAAACAAAACGAATACATTGCTGCTTGGCAACACATTGTAGATGGTATGGATGCTAGAGGGGTAAATAATGTTGCTTATGTTTGGCAAGCGTCAACATCCCCAGTAGACGATGTTTTGGATGGATATTTTGATTATGATGGAAATTTAGCTGCTGCAAGAGAAGACATCTCTGGATGGTATCCAGGTGATGATTATGTGGATTGGTGTGGCATCTCTTGGTTTATCTCACCTTCTGAAGCCGATAATTATTTTGGTTTTAGCGACGTTCCTAATCTTCCTAATCAAGATGATTTAGCCGATGAAATGTTAGCTTTTGCCAGATCACACAACAAACCTGTGATGATTTGTGAAGCTGCACCACAAGGATA
This sequence comes from Flammeovirga sp. MY04, assembly GCF_001682195.2. Taxonomy (NCBI): domain Bacteria; kingdom Pseudomonadati; phylum Bacteroidota; class Cytophagia; order Cytophagales; family Flammeovirgaceae; genus Flammeovirga; species Flammeovirga sp. MY04. Next base: position 1,253,458 of record NZ_CP003561.2, on the reverse strand, counting down.
TGATCTAGAAATTTCAGAATACGATACTACTCCATCAAAAGTGTCTAGAGCATCGACAGGTTACGCATATGAGGGAGCAAAAACATTATTTACAGAGGGACTTTCTTCAGCTGAATCACAATTTACTCCTGGAACTTGGTTTGATAATTTAGAGGGTCAAGAAGCTTGGGATAGATGGTTTACACCTTTCCTAAACTATATTCATGATAATGAAGATGTGATAAGAGGAGTCACTTACATCAATGCCAATTGGAACGAACAAGCAAAATGGGCAGAACCTTATAATGAAGGGTATTGGGGTGATACTCGACTTGAAGAGAATCCAGTCATTAAGAATTTATGGTTACAAGAAACGAATTCTGATTTTTGGTTATTGGGTAGTCCATCATTAAATGATGATTTAGGAGGAAGTAGTAATGCTAGAAGAATAGATTTAGAAGAGGAATTAAATGAGATTACAGTGTATCCTAATCCAGCATCTCAAGTGATTAAAATCAAAGGATTACTTGAAGTTCCACAGCTAGAATTGTACACTTTGCAAGGGAAATTGATTCAGTCTTTAAAATCTAATGAACTTGAGGTAAATAGCTTACCAAAAGGGCTTTATATTTTAAGAATTAATCAAGCGACAGTTCGTAGAGTAGTTATAGACTAAATTAATGGTTACTATTCTATCACTTTTACTGTTCTGAGTGTTAAGCCGATAGGCGTCACTCAGAACCCCCATATAGTATAAGTTTCCAACTTATCACAAAAAAATCCCACAAGATCATAAGTCTTATGGGATTTTTTCTCTACTTATTATGAATAAAGAAACCAACTAAATAACATAGCTAACTTTCTTGTATTACTCTTTATAAAAAATAACGCATTTCCTTTTAATTCAAAACATCAATCTTACTCATATCAAAAACCGGGTTTCCAAACGTTCTCACACTTGTAAGATTAGGACAGTTTTTTAAAGCAGGTGGGAGGTATTTAATTTGGTTGTGCTCAACGTTTAAGCTAATAAGTACTTTTAAACGACCAATATCGTCTGGAATTTTTTGAATCTTACCATTCGAAAGATTACAAAATTCTAAGTTGTACATATTACCGATTCCGGTAATGTCAGTAATCTGATGTCCAGTTACCCAAAGTGTGTTGGCTCCACTAGAGAATATCCCACTTGGCATACTTTTCCAATTTGTATTTTCGGCCCTTATTGTACCCGCTTGTAAACCTTTAGGTACCGTTTTTAATTGATGACAACCTGTAAGTTCTAATACCCCAATGTTTACATTTTGAAGACCTTTTGGAAGTGCAGTGAGTCGTTCACAATTGGTCAGCATTAAACCCCAAAGCTTCTCAATTTTACCAATTGAATTGGGGATTTTTACAAGGTTTTTGCAGTTTCTAAATTCTATACTTTCTAATTTTTCTAGATTCCCAAAATTCTCAGGTAGATATTTAGCTGAACTATTATTTAGAAATAAAAAACGGAGATTTTCAATGGTGTCCAAGTATTTAAAACTGTTTAATGAGACACGTAACCGTTCTAATTTTTTGAATTCTTTTATGTTACTAGGTAACTCATTTAAATCGTTGAGATAAATTGAATTGAGGGTGTTTTTCCATTGGTAACATATTTCTGGAATCCCTTCAATTTTTGAATTTTTTAAAAATATTCCTTCAATTGGTAGTTTCGAAAAACTATTAGGTATTTCAGAAATATTGGTGGAATTAATATTAATTGCCTTTAAGGTTTTAATCCTGCTTATAAATTCAGGTAATTCATCAATAGGGTTACTACCCACAGCTATTTCTTCAAGACTATCAAATTGGGTGACAAATTCAGGAATTTCTGAAATATTGCACCCCATTAAAACTATTCTTCTTAAGTATTTAAATGCCTTTAATTCTTTTGGGAATTCTGTAAGAGTTTTATTGTTCTCAATTATAATTTTAGAGACAAAACCATTTTTATCTATACTATAGTTATATGTGTCGCCATATTTTTTTTCCAATAGATCTAAAGCTTTTTCTTCCTTCATATTATCATAATTATAACAACCTTGATTCATTATTAAGGTAAAGTAGAGACAAAAATTTATTAATCTAATATACTTGTTTTCCATATATAATATTTTCTAATAATAGTGGGAATAAAATATCATTTTCAAAAGTTTCTGAAATGTCAATTTTTTTCTGATTGTTAGACTGTATCAAAATTATTTTCATAAAATTGGATGCTTTAACATCTCCAATGTCTATTTTATTGAATGTATCATCGTATTCAGTATAAGATTTATTATTAATATGTATATAATTTATTATGTCTTTTATATCCCCCAAATAATACAAAGCTTGCTCACTCGTCAATTCCTTTAACGGACACCTACTCCAAGAGGCATCGTTAGGAGATTTTACTTTATCAGCATAGTCAAAAACTCTAGTTTGAATATCTTCAGCAAAATTTTCTGCGATGGTTTTAAGTTCGTTAGGATCGTGTAACCAACCTATTTTACCTCTAGTATCGTAAGCAATCGCCCATCCCGCTAAATACTACTTCACCGGCAGTAATTCCTCAATTTTATTGATTGGCTGATCATCTATTTTTTCTAGCGTTGATTTTAGCCATTCAAAAGGTTCAATGTCGTTCATTTTGGCTGTTGCAAAAAAGGCATAGAACATGGCAGCTTGTTTTGCTCCTTCTTCATTTCCTGCAAACATGTAATTTTTTCGACCAATAGCAAGTGGACGAATTTTATTTTCTATGGGGTTATTATCAATCAAAAGTTTACCGTCAGTTAAGTACATTCGGAGTCCTTTTTCTCTATTGAGAAGATAATGTATTGCTTTTCCTAATTGGGATTTAGGTAAGACGGTTAGCTTTTTTGCCCACTCAAAAAGTGTATTGATTACTGGAAGAGCATACTTTTGCCTTTGCTGATAGATGATTTTTGGATTAGATTCTTCTTTCAGTGATTTTTCCAGTTCGTAGAGCTGACCAATAAGGTTCACCGCCTCCAATGCCCTTTTATCTCCACCTTTATGTGCTTCAAAAAAGTATCGACGTGCGTGGGCCCAACAATTGAGCTGTGTAATTGTTGTTGTCTGATCAAAATAATCGTAAGCTTTATAGCCATCGGTTTGAGCATAACCTGAAAAATTATGCAGATGTTCTTTTAAATATTTCCGATCTCGGCCGCTTGCATAATGAATCGATAATAATTTGGCTTTAGGATCAAGGTAATACCACATATATCCTTGGTGTGGTTTTCCTTTTTTACCTGTTCCCATCACCTTTATGGTCGATTCATCGATTTGGAGGTAGTTACTTTGCTGTATTTTTTGAGTGAGCGTGTCGTATAAAATACTCAGTTTATCCGCCGTTCTTTTTTGTAAGTCTATGAGCGTTGTATTTTTTAGATAAACACCTTGTCTTTCAAATTGCTTGATAAAACGATGGATGGGGATATGATCGATAAATTTACTCACGACCATCTGTGCGGCTAAACTTGCCGATGTACTTGACTTAGGAAATGGTAAATCTGATGGTAAATTTGCTTGACTAAACTCGCTGTTCTCTTGATCTGCATCACGAACGTAACGAGGGCGAATAATTCTACGAACGAATAAATGGGCAGGCTCGCATTCGAGTACTTCAGTGACATCTTCACCCACTTTATGCCATCCATCCAAATCATGATCAGGTTCAATCACTTCTTCTACACGTTCCAAATGCTCAGGTAAAGCTGTTCGTACAGGCTTTTTCTTTTTGCGTTTGTGAGCAGGAACGGTAATCTCCTGAGAAGGCTCCGTTTTCTGCTCTTTGTCTTGAGCGAAAATAGAGAGCTGATTATCGGGTATATCCGTTTGTTTTCGTTTCTCTGATTTAGAACCGTAAAGCATACTTTGAAGCATTGACAACTGTGTCTTCAGTTGTGCATTTTCTTGTTCTAAATTCGCTATTTTATCATCCTTACTCACTTTACAAAAGTAGCGATTTTAATACTAAAAACGTACTTTTTGACCTCTTTTTTCTAAAGAAATACCTTCAATTATCATCATAATTTCTGTCGAAGATAAAGAGATGTTTTTCTGTTTGTCGAACCCTTTTGGAAGCTCAAACCGACCTTTTTCCAAACGTTTATAATACAATGAAAAACCGCCTTTTTCAAACCGAAGCAGTTTCAATTTATCTTTACTTCGATTAATAAAAACGAAAATATCTCCATTAGTCACATCCAGTTCCATTAAAGAAATAACGATATTACTCAACCCATTAAACCCTTTTCGCATATCTGTAAATTTACTGTACAGGTAAATACGATCTGTATTACGAAGAGATAACATTAGAAAAAATGAATTGCTTCTTTTAATAGTTCTCGATCTGAAAGATGGAGTTTTACTCCATTGGGATATTCGAGAGTAACGGTCTTAACGGTCTGTTCAACCTTCTTCGGTACTTTGACAGGGATGAAACTCCCCTTAGCTGGATTTGTATTTTCTTTACGTTGTTTTACTACCCAATAATGAAAAGTGGATAGCTTAATTGAATGAAGTTGACAATAAGCTTTTTGTTGTAAACCACTAGTTTTCCATGATGCTATATGAGCATACATTTCTGCTTTTTTTGACATAATATCTACGTTTTAATGATGACGTAAAATTAGGTCAGGAATTTGAGGCATAATAGATGGGGATGGGCGACTGCTTACAGTAATCTGATGTCCAGTTACCCAAAGTGTGTTGGCTTCACTAAAGAATATTCCACTTGGCATACTTTTCCATTTTGTATTTTCGGCCCTTATTGTACCCGCTTGTAAACCTTTAGGTACCGTTTTTAATTGATGACAACCTGTCAGTTCTAATACCCCAATGTTTACATTCTTAAGACCTTTTGGAAGTGCAGTGAGGCGTTCACAATTGGTAAGCATCAAACCCCAAAGTCCATCAATTTCACCAATTGAATTGGGGATTTTTACAAGGTTTTTGCAGTTTCTTAGTTCTAAATCTTCAAGATTTTTTAAATTTCCAAAATTTTCAGGTAGGTATTTGGCTGAACTATTGTTTAGATATAAAAAACGGAGATTTTCAATGGTGTCTAAGTATTTAAAACTATTTAAGGTGACATGTAATCGTTCTAAGTTTTTAAATAATTTAACGTTACTCGGTAACTCATTTAAATCGTTGAGATAAATTGAATTGAGGGTGTTTTTCCATTGGTAACATATTTCTGGAATCCCTTCAATTTTTGAATCTTTTATAAATAATCCTTCAATAGGTAGTTTCGAAAAACTATTAGGTATTTCTGAAATATTGGTGGAAGTTATATTAATAGCCTTTAAGGTTTTAATCCTGCTTATAAATTCAGGTAATTCATCAATAGGGTTCCCACCCACAGCTATTTCTTCAAGGCTATCAAATTGGGTAACAAATTCAGGAATTTCTGAAATATTGCACCCCATTAAAACTATTCTTCTTAGATATTTAAAAGCTTTTAATTCTTCTGGGAATTCTTTGAGTCTTTTTTCATTTTCAATTCTTATTTTAATGACATATTCTTTATTTTCATCTAAAGTATAACCAAAGTCTTCAAATTCTTTATTCTCCAAAGATTGAATTGCGTCTTTCTCTTCCATCGTGTCATAATTATTACAACCAACAATTACACTAAAAATTATTAATGTGTATCTAATAAACTTGTTTTCCATAAATAATATTCTCTAATAATAATGGGAATAATATGTCATTTTCAAAATCAGAACTATAGTCTTTATTATCTTCATTTTTATTAATCAATAGTGTCCTAAACATTTTCATTTTGCAAAAAAATGTTTGTTTAAGCTATTCTCAGTCCATAAAATCATCCAATACTAAAATAAATCCCCCTGCACATATTTTGCGTTAAGTTTCGGTGGGTCTTCAAAAGGTTGATCTAACCATTTTTGGAGGTTAATTCTGACAAATAAATTTAGCCTTATAAATGCAATTAAGTTAGAAAGTCTCCATTCAAATTTCCCTATTGATTTGAGGTATTTTAGAATTAAAATAGTAATCAAAGCAGTCCAAATCTGAATCATTACAGCATTTTCACTTGTTCCGATAAAAGATCTGATATGGAGGAGTTGTTTAATTTCTCGAAAGAAGATTTCAACCTGCCATCTACTCTTATAAAGCTCGCTTATTGTGTTTGCTGTCCAAGACATTTGATTGGTGATTAGTTCTATCGTTTGGTTATTCTCATCATTCCAAATCACCACCCGTCTGAGTTTTTTAGGGTATTTAGTACTTGTTTGTATACCTGTAACTTCAATTAACTCATCTTTTAGGATATGCTTATGTCTGTGGTCAGGTAATTCTAATTCTTTAATTGTTTTAAACTGTAAGTTTTCTTTATGTCTTATGACGAAGAAGACCCCTTTGCTGTCCCAAACGTTTAATAAAGAAAAATCATTATAATATCTATCAGCAACAATCACGCTATTAGCAAGTAATGGTATCTCATAGGCTCCTTTGTTATCTGCTGTTTTACCATTAGAAATGTTTACATAAGCAGGTAAATTACCATCATAATCTAAAAGTGTGTGGAGTTTTATAGCTCCTTTAGTAGTTTTGTATTTCGCCCAATCGAAAAGGTTTAAACACAGACTAATGGTTGAGGTATCCAATAAGAATATCTTGGATTTTATACGGAATTTAGTTTGCTTAAAGCCTGCTTGCTGACCTAATTGAGTAAGTAGCTTATAATAATATTCCCTAAACAAAGTCCAATCTCGGTTCTTGTTTTGGTAACTAATCGTTGATTTAGATGGAGACATTTGTATACCTAAATGATTAAGATTACCAGTTGCCGATCTCAAACCATTACTGATATCACGAATAGATTGACTTTTTGCAAATTGACAAAAAAGCATAGAGACCAAGTGAGTCCAACTTGTAAAGCCTTTTTGATGTTTATCAGTTTTCTTTTCTGCAACTAATTTTTTGAAAGAATTACGGTCAAGTTTTGAGACTATTTGGGAGAATAAATTTACCTTTGACATGTGTGAGAATATGTTTTTTGTTATGCAACTCAAAGTTAATTGAGATACTTAAACTTTTCTCACACTTTTTTAAACGTTTAGGACGCTATTGGTATGATAACAAATTTTTCTTCAATATATTTCTAGTCTTGACTATTCATACTATATCCACTTTTATTAGAAAATGTCATTTATGGTAAACAAATATTTTAATAGAGTAACGATACTATTAACCATAGTATCTACAATTATTCAAGGGTGTGTAAATTATAGTATAATGGAAGAAACTGAAGCGTTAGAAAGATTAGAAAAAAAATATAACGATTCATTTAATTATGTGACAGATGATAGTGATGAATTTGTGACAAAAGTTATTATAAAAAAGAACAAAGAATTAACTGAGTTTCCAAACGAATTAAAAGCATTTAAAAAACTAAGACGCATAAGCTTATTAAATTGTAATATAAAGGAGATTCCATATTTTGTGACAGAATTTGATAGTTTAGAAGAAATAGCTGTTGTTGGAAGTCCTATTCAAGAACTTCCTGATTTTCTTGGTAAAATAAAAACACTCAGAAGTTTAAATATTTCAGGTACAGATATTTCGGAGTTTCCTGAAAGTTTGTACGAACTTCCAATTAGAACTTTAATACTAAAAGGTTCAAAAGTGGTTGGATTTCCTGAATCACTTTATCATTGGGATAAAAGTTTGAAGATTCTTGCCTTAGAAAAGGCAGATAATCTTCCTTCAGATATGAGTAGGTTTACTAAATTAGATTGGCTATATGCAGAGCTGAAAAGCTTTAAATTTGTTGATGAAATTCCTAATTTGAGAATATTATATCTTAATAATAGCACTGCTAAGTACCTTCCAGAAAACTTAGGTAATCTTCAAAAATTAGAAGATTTAAATTTAAAGGATTGTAAAAATTTGGTGAAATTGCCAAATTCTATTGGTAACTTAAGTTTGTTGGAATCAATTAATTTAGGAGGATGTGAACGTTTAACAGGATTGCCACAAAGTATGGCTAAACTTAAACTTGGGTCAATTATATTAGATAGATGTTATAATCTTAAATCAATCACAAGTGGCTTAACAGTTGGGAGCATTGTAGCAAGAGATACAAAATGGAAATCAATGCCATTGGGTGTTTTTAAAAGTACAGCTCATGACTTGTGGGTTACAAATCATCAAATTACAGACATAACTGGTATTGGTAATTTGTATAACCTTGAGTCATGTAATTTATCTTATGGAAAAATTAAGAAGATTCCAGAAGGAGTCGGTAGATTAAAAAAATTATATACTTTTTCTATAGAACACAATGAGATAGATTTTGTTCCATCAGCTGTTGAAAATGCTCCTGAACTAGATGGTGTAAGAACATTTGGTAATCCTGCATATGATATGGAACAATTGAATAATACAAACTAATAAATATATCACCTCTAATTAACATATTTAAAAAAATGTCAATTAGAGGTGTTTTTGAATTTGAAATTTTGCTGCTTAATTGTATGTTATCTGATCTCAGTCACACAACTCACCTCTTTACCATCAAAAGCAACACCCACCAACATTAGCTCGGTTTTGTTATTTTCCTTTAGAGTAGTCATGTACTTTGATGAGTGAATTTGTTGCATCGCTTCTTGTGCCAATTCATTTAATGGAGGAGAACTTCTTTTTAGCTTCTTAAATTCTAATACCCAACCTCTAGGGTCGTTGTTATCTTTAGGGTAGATCATTAAATCTGCTCTTCCTAGTCCAGTTTCTGGATTTGATTTTACAATAAATCTTGTGGACAAATGCGCCATTAATCCTAAAATAAAGGCGTGATAAACTTTCTCAGGAAGAGAACCTTTATGTTGTACATCATGGAAACTAAAAGAAGTGAGCATATATTCCGATAGTGCATATTCAAATTCTTTAGCATCTTGTTCAAGTAGTGCAGTTAGAATTGTACTTTCACTTACCTCAGTGGATTTAGAAAGTAAGCGTTCTAGCATCTGTTTGTATACAGAATTCACTTCCACATTAGGGATTTTTAATCCATACAAAACTCGATCCTCAATTCTATTTGTATATTCAGTGGTTAAGTAACCGTTGAAAAGAAGTAAGCCCAAAACTGTTTTTTCCTTACCATTATCCAAATCTTGAAAAATAGTAGTTTCATCAATCTCACATTCCATCACTTGTCCATCGATAAAACCAGTTAGCTTTTTTTCCAGATCAGCATTGGCATTGGTAAGCAAAACTTCTATCAATTCGTTGGCAGAAGTATTTACCCAATAGGGTTTAAAGCCTTCATCATGCTTGTCGACAAAGTTTAAAATTGACCAAGGGTTATACATACCTGTGTGTTGACCAATTTTATACCCGTTGTACCATTTTTTTATCTCCTCGAAAGCGGCACTAATATTTACCTCTTGAAGCAGCTTTTTAACTTCCTCTTCCGTTAGACCAAATTTATCTGCACTTTGGTTTTCCAAAACTGTACTTACCACAAGGTTGTTCAATCCCGAGAATATACTTTCTTTAGCTACACGAAGAATACCCGTGATAACACCTTTAAATAGATAGTCATTATCTTTAAAACCACCAGAAAGAAATCCTCTCATAAAAGTGATCATGTCTTGGTAATACCCAGCTTCCCAAGATTTGATGATACAAGAGTCGTATTCGTCGATTAAGATAACTACTTTTTGATTGTAAATACTGTGGAGAATTCTAGAAAATTTCGCTAAAAAGTCGGATAAATGTGTAGCATTTAAATCATCTTTTTTTAATTGTTCCAGAAATGTTAAGTCTTCATCATCAAGGTATGAGGAATTAATAATATCTTTGTACTCTTTAATAAACTCCTTTAAAGCATTAGAAATTTTAGTAATTGAGGCCTCAAAAGTATTCTCTTTAATATCTTTTAAAGACAGATAAATTACAGGATATTTCCCTTGATGTTTCCAAGTTTCCGATTGACTAATTTTTAATTTCTCAAAAAGAGATTTATTTTCTTTTTCCTTTTTTACATCAAAGAATGCATGAAGCATCGACATATTCAATGTCTTACCAAATCGTCTCGGTCTTGGGATTAAAATTGACTTAGCACCAGTCTCAATAATATCTTCAATAAATAAAGATTTATCGATATAGTAATAATTGTCTTTAATTACCTCTTTAAAATTTGATATACCAATCGGAAATTTTCTCATTCAATTTTTTTTCTTTTCGTAAAGATAAGAAATAATACATTTTATACGATTTACTGATCTGATTAACTTAGGTATTACAGCCTCTCCATCAACTTCTATTCTCAACGAGGGATTTCAATCCCTCGCACTTTCTATAAGTTTATTAATTTCCAAAGCTATTTGATATTAAATGAACACCCCCTTCTACAATACATCACTATTACAAGATTTTACATCACAATACTTACATGTTAATGAAAAATTATACAATATTACCTTATTCTATAAGTGTCATGGATGCTAATAACGTTATAGCTTGTTTAAATTTTACCCTGTTGTACTGAGTTGAAAATCAAATATCAAAAATATATTAAAATTGAACTATTTGGAGATTCTATTGTGAACTACAAATAAAATGAGATGAAATATTAAAAATTATGGTCTGTATTTTTTTAATAATTTGATTAAATATTACATTCGAACTGCGAAATAAAACCAAAATACTTTTTTTCGTAATACGACATTAATTTTTTAAATAGCGTTAAGTACTCAATCGATTCGCTAAAACTGAAATATATTTTTACAAAGATGAAAAACAAACTAACTACGCTAGTTGCCATACTAGGTTACTTGTTATTACTGACAACATCATGCGATAAGTCAGAAGAAGAAATTAACGGTGGTGATGATCCTGTAAATGGGATGGACGGCGTAACAGTATCTGCTTCAGATCCAACGATTGGTTATACCTCTTTGGAGTTAATAGGTAGTATTGCAAATTATGAAGATTCATTAGAGGCTTCTGCTAAGTTCGTTTTATACGATGGAGAAGAAGTGGTTTCAGAAAAGACATTTACTGATTTACAAAATCAGGAGTATACTTTAGAAGTTGATCAACTAACTTCTGGAAAAGAATACCAATTCGATTTTTCTGTGATACGCGGAGAAGACGTAGTCACTACAGGAAAAAAGAAAGTGAGCACTCAAGAAGTAAAAACAAATTTTGCTGCTGATGGAGGATTTACTTCATTCAGAATAAACGGTGCTTTAGAAGGAATTTTAGAAAATACCAAAATTGCCATTGTTACAGAAGTACTTTCAGGAGAGACTGTCGTAAAAACAGTAACCAATGAATACGACTCAGATGTAGAAGAATTAGAAATTGTGGTTCCTGGCTTAGACATGGCAACAAACTACTCTTCGAAAGTAACAGTAATGTACGGTGATGAAGTACTTTCTGAATCAGAACAAGATTTTAAAACGTATACATTTTCCGTTAGCACTAAGGATGTGAGTAATAATCAAGGTGGTTTATACATGGAAGGAACATTCACTTCTGATATCGACCCTAACGACGATCTTGCACTTGGTTTCTACTACAAAAAAGCAACTGATGCTGACGATGCATACACTTGGATGGATGCAGAAATGAAAGACGAAACGACTTTAGTTGCGGTAGGACATGGTTTGGATATTGGTGTTGCTTACAATATTAAAGCAGCAGTAAAAATTGTTTCAGAAGAGAGTGAGGAAGTAGCGACTGAGGTGAAAACCTTAGATGATTTACATGGTGGTGTATTTGTTGATGTTGCGGCGACAGGGAATAACGATGGTACAAGTTGGGAAAATGCCTTTACTAGTATCAAAACAGCTGTAGAAACTACTGAGGCTGCAATTGTAGGAGAAGATAATACGATTGATATTTTGGTTAAGAATGGAGAATATAGTGAAGCAGAACAAGTGAAATCAAATTCTGCTCATCTTAATTTTTATGGTGGTTTTAGTTCCTATATTTATGAAAAATTAGAAGATCGTAATTTGTCTGAAAACACCCCATACATGGATGTTTCTATGAATTTTAATATTACAGATTCTGATAAATTTAAAACACTTAGAATAATTGATGGGTTTGATTTTGATGGATTAAAAAATCCTGATTTATCAGGTTCAATAACATTGCAAAACGGAGATTATAAAATATCTAATTGCAGTTTTAAAAATAATTCAAGAAGAGGTATTTATAATATTCATAATCGACTTAATCTAAATTTTGTGATAGAAATTGATAATTGTATTTTCGAGAACACTATAGATGGGTTGATAATACAAAATCCTTTTGATGATAATACTGTTTCAATAAAAAATACTATTTTTATAAATACTAAGGTAGCGGTTGGGAAAAAGATTTATGTTGATTCTAAATCGTTGTCTTTGGAAAATGTTAAAATAAAAGGAGATCAAACAGAATATGTTTTAATTTTCGACGTAGATCAGAATGCTTCTAATTATGTAAACTGGGTTGACATAACAAATACTTGTTTAGATGGAGTTGGTAATATTAATGAAATCAAAACCGATGTTAATAGTATTAATGGTGTGTTTTCTAAATGTAATAATTAGTTTGAAACATGTTTATTCAATTTTCGATAAAGAGAATATTAATACTGATGATCTCAGTGTTGACTTATAATGTAAATGCACAAAGTTTTAATGGAACTCACACTATATTAAAGCCTGTAGAAATTATAGACGACGGATATACGTTGTTTACAGCTAATGGGGATATTGAAATCCAATTTAATACTTCAGGTTCATTACCTCCTAATGGGATTAGTATAGTTAATGATGATCCTAATGATGTATCTAAAAAAACATATCTATCTTATGGGGGTATGAATCTTTTACAAGGTTCTTTTAAAATAATAAAAAGTATAACACATATTAGTGGTACAACATATAAAGTGACTATTAATGGAGACATTTTTAAAAGAGAAGCTTTAAAAATATCAAATAATAATCAAGATAGGTTTAAACAAAGGTTAGAGTTTGGTTTGGTTTTACTACATAATGATGGAATTTCTCCAAATTACATAAGTTTACAACCTAGTAATAATAATCATAAACCATATTTAACTTATGATAATTTAGCACCACAAATTTCCATAGATCAAGCAGACCAAGACATCAAAAAAAGTATTGTTGAGTACAATTTTACAGTTGAAGAATCAAACCTGAAAAGTATAGATATTAATTCATACTCTTTAAATTTTGAGTTAACTGATGGTACATATGTAAAATCATTAAAACCTATTTCAATAACCGAAATAGTGACAGAAGAGCCAGCAAGGAAAGAGCATGAATTCTTATTTCAAGCACCTAGTACAAATGGTAGTTTTTTCGAAGGTGAAAACTCTTTGAACTATTCACTTGTAGTAGAAGATCATGGGGGGAATAGTTCTATAAAAACAGGAGCATCAAATCTAAAGAAATCGAAGATTGATATATCTCAAGAACTATTTGAAGGTTATGTGAAAAAAAATTCAGTTTTAGAGTATAGTTACACTATTAATGAAGATGGGGCTGTTGATGAAGCTTTTTCAGAAATTATTTTATACGATAAATTAGGAGCATTTGTTAAATCATATTCATTGAGTGATAGATTTTCTGGCACTAGTTTTAGTTTTCAATTCAATAATAATGTAATTACTGACATAGGAGAGAAAATTAAAGAAGGTGAAAAATTTAATGCAGTAGTTACTTTATATGAAGAAGGAAACCTGAGTAATAAATCAATTTATTCTTCATTACACTATTTCGATAATACAGCACCTTCAGACCACACTTTTGAATCGATAGAAGTTGTTTCAACGCCAGATTTATTAGCAGGACCTACAGGCACAACTTGGGTGGACACACCTATTTCAGATAAAACGTCTAATCCATATACCACTGTTAAAGTCAATGTTAATGAGTATGATCTAAAAAAGGAGGGGACAAAATTATCAATCGATATTTTTGATGAAAATGATGATAAGTTAAATGTTAATGCTATTGAGATTGATTTAACTTCTTTCTCAAAAGGAAGTAATTCGATTAATGAATTATACTTTTCATTTAATTTATCTGAAATTTATGATGGAACAAGTGTCAAAAAAGTTACTTACTTTAAGTTAAATAACGTATCTGTTAAAGATGAAGCGGGTAATACAGGTAATCATAGCTTTACGGAAGATACAAAATATTACTTCTCTTCTTTTGCACCATCAATTTCAAGGGAATCTATTGAATACAAACAAAATGAGATTTCTATAGACATCAATGGGGAATTAAAAAATGGAGATGTGACGATAACGGTACCTTATTCAGCTGCTTCTTTGAAGAATAATATTGCAATTAGAGTACTAGGTGTTGATGAATCACAAGGGAATGTAACAACAATCATAGAGGGGGCGGATGAAAATCAAATTACTTTTAAAATTACCATCGACGATACAAAATTTCAAAGTGGATCAAGGCTGAACTATGATTTAACTATCGAAGATGGATCAGGTAATATTGTTGAAGAAAAAAATATTCTTGGACCTGAAATCAAATTTGATATACCTGCAAATTTCAATGTTTCTTATCCTAAAAATCCTTTTTCAAAATGGCTCGTACAAACTCCTGAACCAACCGATAATTTAGTTGTTGAGGTGGTAAGTAATGAGGAGAATTTTAGAGCAAATGAATTAGTGGTATTCGAAAATAATGAAGATGGAGCAGAATTATTTAGATATATAGATGAAAATTTAAATAATACAGATACAATTTATATCGAGATTCCATATAGTGCAATTATTGATAATATAAGTAATCCATATTTGGGAGAATTAGTACTCGCTTATAGAACGTATAATACTTCAGATCAAAGTATAAATGTTCCGAAAAGAAGTATTTATCTATCTGATGTAGCAGATGTTGAATTAGAAAATGATTGGTATTTATTCGGATATTCAGCTAAAAACTTCGGTTTGAAAACAAATATCGATGACAATACTAAAGTGAATGTTTTTGAATATTGGCCTACTACAGAAATAGACAATATTATTTCTCCAATCAACATGTGGAGAGATGGAGATTTCACTAACGATAACGATACTAGAACGGTTGATCTTAGAGTAAAAGCATATGACGAAAATAGTGGTATTTCAGAAGATACTGTGCGATTTGAAGTTACTCAAAAATCAATTTTAGATAGTCAGTTTAAGGATTTTTACTGTAGTAATTCTCAAGAAACAAGCGAGTTTAGTATAAATACTATTTTTGTTGATGCTGACAGTAATGGAACCACATTGGGATTAAATCTATATCGTTTAGAAAATGGAGATTCTGTTTTGGTTGAGGTCGATGAAGCTTTAGTGAAAATTAATGGAGAAGATTCTTATACTTATAGAATTTATCCATCTAATATTCACGACTTACCAGAAAATCGATATAATGATTTTGTTATTGGTTTATTTAGAGAGGTGAGTGGAGATACTCTTTTCTTGGGGTACAAGAATTTCAAAACTATTTTTGAGCCAGAAATTACCACCAATTTACAAATGACTTTTCCTGAAAAAGGAAGTACAGAATTTATTAATGTAAGTCTATCAGAGTTTAATAATAGAAATTACGAATTATCATTATTGAACGAAGAGGATGAAGATTATGTGAATATAACTATACCTTCTATATCAGCCTCAAATGGGAAATTTAGATTTAGACTGGAGAATTTCACAAAAGATTCAATTGAATTTGTTTTAACTGCATACACAGAGACAGGATCTTGTGATATTCAGGAGACATTTACAATCCCTGTGACTAAAGCATATGATTCAATTACAGATGAAATAAATATCTCATTTGAAAATGAAGATGCTTGGCATACTGCTTTACTATTGGCCGATGGAAATAGCGTCTTTATAAAAGACGTATTAGGTGGGACAAAAACACCATGGGATGTTGAAAACAAACAATGGCAATTAGCAGATACTGTTTCTAGAGGTTTAGCCACTATTTCATCCCCGGTGTATGATCTATCAGCAATGGACCGCCCAATGATCGAACTAGATTACATTGCCAACACCTCAGAAAGAAACGGTGTCTTCTTACAAGTAAAACAAGGATATGCTGGAGCTTGGAAAACAGTAGGAACTCCAGAAGGAATATGGAATTGGTACAATACTTACGGTCTATACAATAACGATCTAAATACCAATAACGATGGCTTGGCTTGGGCTGGGGCATTAGGAGCAGTAGAAGGTAGAATTCCTTTAGATGCTGCATTAGATATGAACGGAGACCTAGAAAAAGTAATGTTCCGTTTTGTATTCGCACATGGAGAAGGAAGCACAGATTCATTTGGTTTTGAGAGAATGAAAATCCGTAATCGATCGCGAAATGTGGTCATCGAATCGTATTTACAAGCCAATAATACTGGTCATCAGGATATTTTGTCTAAGATGTACGAAATCTTGGAAGTGGTCAATGGAAATGATCCGGATTTTATCCATAACTATTATCTAGAAAGAAGCGAAACGTGTACTGATCCTATATACGATAGAGGAGCAGAAACCACGGAAGCGAGAAGATTATGGTACGGTCTTAATTCCATTAACGATGAGACAGGACCTTATTCTGTAGCGATCGATGGAGAACTGATTGAAGGAACAAGCATCCAAGAAATGAGTACACCAATTTACGATGCAATTCGTAAATCAGTACTTAAGGATGAACCTGTTACTGTTGATTGGACGCACACTGAAGATCAATTAACTATTGATTATACCATAGCTGATACCTTATTCAGTAAAATGGATGAGTTACTTTGGGTGTTGACCTTCGGAGATGCACAAGAAGCTATTGGGGCATGTAACCCAGTGAATTTGATGCAGAGAGATTTCGATCAGGTAATTGCTCATATCACACCTATGATCGCTTCAGATAATAGTGGACGTTTACAAGTAGACTTAACAGCTCTTCCGAGTGGTATCCACAAAGAATTTAATCTTCAATTGTTGTTACAACATTACGAAAGTATGGAGATCTTCTCTGCGATTAGTATTCCCCTAGAGCGAGAGGGAGGACCAACATCTTCAGAAGACCTTTGGGAGAATCAGTGGAGCATCTATCCAAATCCAACAAGTTCAACATTAAATGTACAGCAACTCTTTGGTAACGAAGTGGATTGTACAATATACGACATACATGGAAGAACTTTGTTTGAAGGTGTAATTGGTCATCAAACGTCAATAACATTAGACCACTTCCCTAAAGGGGTCTATATAATTGGGGTATCGAACAATAACAAACGTTTTACTAAAACATTTATAAAAGACTAAAATTTTGTAAAGTGCTTTCTAAAACATGTCTCTAGAAAGCACTTTACAAAGTGTAAAACCATACTACTAATGATTTCTATACTAACTGAATTTCTGCAAAACGAGATTACTGACTTCATCTCGACAACAGGAAAGAATGTACAAGTTCATGTCGGTCCTATCATAGGAGCAGAAGGAGAAGTACATTTAGTAAATGCAGCTGGAGAATCTTTGTTATTAATCAATATGATTAATTTATCCGAAGAGATCTACGGTACGGTAAAGATGCAACCCAATGCTACATCGCTTAATTTAAAGTTTATGTTTTCGGTGTCAAACAACGAAAACTATTTAGAAGCTTTGGGGGTGTTATCGGATGTAATTGCTTTTTTTACGAGCAATCATACCTACACCTCTGCAAATGGCCCTGGGATCGAAGGATTACGACAAATGAACTTCAAGATGTACAACATGGAAGACAAGGATCTTTCGGGTGTGTTCATTAGTATGGGAATGAAAAAAATACCTTCTGTATTTTATGAATGTAGAATGGTAACAATAAAAGAAGAAACAGTAGCACCTATAGCTGGAAACTTATCGGGGTGGTAAACATAAGCTAGATCATGGCATCATTACAAAAAATTACGACTATAAAATATTTGCCTGTACTAAGCCTAAAAACAAACTTTTCAGATTTAATATCTGATGTACATTTTTTTGACCTAAAAGCGCTTAAAGGTACAGAACACTTATTGAGACAAATAGGAGTGGTTTATCGCTCTATTGAGAATCAATGGCAAAGCAGTATATCAAAAAGTGATATACAAAGAAGTCTATCTATCTTAGAACAGAAAGAGGAAGAATACCTGTATTTTTCACTTTCCTATAAAAATGTAGAAAGCTATTATTTAGCCGATCTGCCTTTAGAGAATATGGAAGACACATTGTTTTTTGGAGAAGTAAAATTCAACAAAAAAGCAGGTCAATTGTCATTTGATACGACTTTAAAACCGACGAGTAAATCAGCTTATTTTTCTGAATTAGGTGATAGTGAGCTGCCTATACAACATGCTCAACTTCAATCTATTTTTGGTATTGTAAAAATCAGTAAAAAGGATTTTTCTACAAGCTTAATGCATTTAGAAAAAACATTTCATCCTTGGGTGATTGATTTGGGTATCAATAGCAGAAAATTAAAATGTAGGTATGTTATTCAAGACCCTAGTTTTGATGAGTACAAGATTACAGCTTCAAAAGGGGGAAAAGAATACAAACAAATTAAAAATGAGGGAAAAATTGAGTTTTTATCTTCTGTAGCAACAAGTGCGTCTCCTTTGTCACTTCAAGGAAAGCAATTGCAATTAAGTGCAAAGGTGGACGGCAAATGGAAAGTGATTAAACAATCGCTTCCATCTCCATCTACGAAGAATTTAAACTTCGATCCAAAAACGAAAGAACCTCAATGGAAAATGAATATGTAGTATTTCAAAGGGTGAACGTAGCAGTAGTCATTTCTTGCCTTTAAGCGATGACAATTTAAATCCCAATGTAAATGCTAACTATTATAAAACAGTTAATTTTTTTAACGTAAAACCAAACAAATTGTCATCATGGCTATTAGAATTGCAACGCCGGGTGTGTACATTCAAGAGAAGAATGCTTTTGGCAGCTCAATTGTAGCTTCGCCCACAGCTATTCCTGCTTTTGTTGGATACACCGAGAAAGCAGACAAGAATGGGAAACCATTACAAAATGTACCAACTGTGATCGACTCTTTAGATGCTTTTGAAAAATTCTACGGTAGAGCTTGGGTGCCTACTTATGGAATTACAGAAACATCAGAAGGGGAATCAGACCTTAAAGTTGGAGAGAAGAAATATGAGCTTTTCACAGCGGAAGAGAGATATTTCTTATACGACAGTTTACGTTTATTCTTCACAAATGGTGGAGGTAAAGCGTATATTGTTTCTGTAGGTACTTATGGAGACGAAATCGATAGTGATAAAATCATTAGAGGTATTCGTACTTTAAATACAGCTACAGAACCAACATTACTTGCTTGCCCTGATGCTGTAGCTTTATCGGCTCAAGCATGTGCAGGTGTTCAACAAGAAATGTTACAACATTGCGAAAGCAGTGATAACAGATTTGCTGTTCTTGATGTTCAAGATGGTCTTTCTGCTCGTTCATATGACGAAGAAGATGCAATCGACAACTTCAGAAATAACTTAGGTAAAGTTGGTCTTAAGCATGGTGCTGCTTACTATCCTTGGTTAAATGCATCTGTAGTTTCTGACAAAGAATTTTCATACGTACACTTCGATTCTGCTGAACAATTGGTTCAAATCTTAACAGAAGAGGCGGAGTTAATGTATGACAACGACAGAAAGAAACAAGAAGCTGTTGCTGAAATCCAAAAACTAAACGAAGCAAGCGGTTATGATGCTGATTTACATCAGACATTAAAATCTATCTCTCCAGCTTACAAATCATTAATGACAGGTTTAGCAAATAAACTTAACGTATTGCCTCCATCAGGTGCAATCGTAGGTGCTTATGCTAGAATCGATGCGGTAGAAGGTATTTGGAAAGCACCAGCAAACGAAGGTTTAGCAGGTGTAGCATCTCCTTATGTATCTCTAACAAACGAGGATCAAGAAGACTTGAACTTAACAGTGGGTGGTAAGTCTGTGAACGCTATTCGTGCTTTCGCAGGTGAAGGAACAATTATCTGGGGAGCGAGAACTTTAGATGGCAACTCACAAGACTGGCGTTACATTAACGTTCGTAGAACAATGTCATTTATCGAAAACTCAGTGAAAGGAAGCGTAAAGAGTTATGTATTCCAACCGAACACACCAATGACTTGGGTAGCAGTTAAAGGAGCAATCGATGCTTTCTTAACTACACTTTGGAACCAAGGTGCGTTAGTAGGCACTAGCCAAAACGATGCCTTCGTGGTAGACGTAGGGTTAGGATCTACAATGACTCAAACAGATATTTTAGATGGTATGATGAAGATTAGCGTGAAAGTAGCGATCTCAAGACCAGCTGAATTTATCGTGTTGACTTTCCAACAGCAAATGCAATCTTAATAATTAATACAAATAAGCAATGGCACAAGAACTAGAATATCCAATTCCAAAGTTTAGATTCACTGTCAATTTAGGTGAAGAGGAAATCAGTGCTCAAGAAGTAACTGGTTTGGATTCGGAAGTGGAATTTATCGAATATAGAACAGGAGATCATCCAACAGACGTAAAGATGAAAGTTCCAGGCTTACAAAAAGTAAGTAATGTAACGATCAAAAGAGGTCTTTACAATGGTAACAACTATCTGTTTGATTGGTTCCAACAAGTAAAAGATGCTCGTAACGAGTCGGGTTCATTCGAAGAACAAAAACGTCAGGTAACGATCGTTTTAATGGATACTATGCAAAATCCAGTATTCCAATGGACTTTAACAAACGCTTTCCCAGTGAAACTTTCAGCGCCAGATTTAAATGCTGAAGACAATGGTATCGCTATTGAAACTATTGAATTGGCTCACGAAGGTTTAATCCAAGAGGCTGTTTAATAATTTTTAAAAGAAGTATGGGTGTGTATCTCAATGGGTTTATTTATTGACATACCCCCAACTTCTTTTATCACTAATGCATTGATGATAGAATAATGGAAGAAAGTAAAAAGAAAGTGAACTTAACGTTCACCGTTGAAGAATTACAATTGATTATCGGAGGGTTGGGAAAACTTCCATTCGAGAAAGTATACCAATTAATTGGGAGAATCAATGCAGAAAGCAATCTGCAGTTAGTAGAAGGAACACAAAAGGAGGAGATTGAGAATAAGTAATGAGTGCAAAAGAAGATTTAATACCGTTTGACATAGTTAATGAGGGAAACCCTTATGTCTTATTAAATGAGGCCAAAGAATTCTTAGCGTCACTTCAGAATGAGAAGTGGACGGATTTTGGTACGCATGATCCTGGAATGACACTGTTGGAGTATTTGTCTACAGGCATGACAGAGATGAGTATTCGTGCGGCTTCAGGTATTGAAAATTATCTTACTTACGCTCCTTATAAATCCGCAATTCTAGCGCAAGAGGAAGCATTTTCTGTACTTCCTGTAACCACAAACGATCTTAGAAAAGTATTGATTGACCGCTTTGTTGAGATCGAAAATATCTGGGTCGAACCTGTATCAACAGATGTGACATCATTCGAAGGTCAATACCAACTTATTGCAAAGTTCAAACCTCAATACCAAGGCAGAATAGATCAAAATGTATTGTTGGAGCACATTTTAGAACATGCTCAACAATATAGAAATTACTGTGAGAAAGTAATGAGCATTACTACGGCCAAAGAAACAAAAGTGGTGGTACAAGCAGACATTGAGATAGTTACTGATGTGACTGTCGAAGAAGTGTATGCCAAAACCCTTTATAGCCTTAACCGTTTTTTCTCTCCACAAGTAAAAATGTCTTCTTATGAGGAACTGATTGAACAAAATACGACTACTTCAAAAATATTTGAGGGACCTCTATTAGAAAGAGGATTTATCCCTGAAGAACAATTACACCACCGTCAGTTTTCTATTTTAACGTCTGCAGTGATCAGAACATTAATGGAAATTGATGAGGTGGTTGGTGTGAAAAATCTGAGTTTACAAGCCAACGGGACAACAGAAAATTCACTTTTAAAATTAGACAATTCCATTCCAATTTTTAACGAGGATGATGTAAGTAGCATTCACTTCTTAAAGAACGGAATTATTAGTACACAAATAGATTTTGATAAGGTATATGCTTTACTCGATCAATTAAAAGCATCCAACGAAGGATCAGTAAAGAACAATAATAAAAGGAAAAGAAATAATAGTATTACGAAGCATCAGCCTATTCCTAACAAATACCTTAAATCATTAAATATAAAAGAGATGTTTCCTACCGTTTATGGAGTAGGAAAATTCGGCTTACCTGGAGATGCTTCCAAGGAAAGAAAAAGATCAGCAGGACAGTTCAAAACTTTCATCAATTTCTTCGAAAATCAGAGCGATGAATTTTTTGCCCAGTTGTTTGATTTACCAAAACTATTCTCCGCAAAAGGCTTAGTATCTAATAACGATCTTCTAGAAACAGAACAAGGATTTTTACGTTCAGCTCATTTTAATAATGACAAAAAGAAGAATCAGATACTAGATTATTTAATTGGAGTTCATGGGGAAAGATTCGATAACGAATTGATCAGCTCATTTACTCCTTACCTTTCTCAGGAAGAAATTACACAACGCCTCATCTTCTTTAAGGCGTATTTTTTAAGATATTTACCATTACTCTTAAGTGCAAAATCGAGTGTTCAACCCATTAATGCTTCATTAGGTGAATGGGCAATTACACCTTTACATTTAAGATTAATGCTGTTTACCGGTGTAGGTAAAAATGTTGACCTATCGGTGACACTGGAACAATCTCCAATATTATTTAACTCCTCAAAAACATTATCGGATTTTGATCTTTGGTTATCAGAAAAAGATGTTCAGGTATACCAATCCTTAGAACAGTATTCTTTTGATTGTATTGATACTTACATTACCGTAGCTTCTGATCAAGCCGAGCAAATTATAAGAGACCACCTTACTTTGGACATGATGCATCAATGTATCTATCCAAAAAACATGTATGTAGTAGAGGTGAAATCCGCTGTAGATAATGCCTATGAAATAGTGTATTTCAGTAAAGAAAAGAACAGCTATTTCAAATTAGGAAGTTATTCCAATTGGGACGAAGCAGAACAAACAGCCGTTGCACTCCACCGAAGAATTCTAACATTACATGATGAGTATGAAGGCTTCCAAATTGTAGAGCATTTGGATTTACAGCCATCAACAGATGAACATTGTTTTGGTATTTATATTTTAAACGAAGAACAAGAACATGTATTAATGAGTGATGTTTCTTTGGACTTCGAAAAAAGAGAGCAACTCATCAAACTGTTGCCGGAGTACTTTATGGAAGGGCATCGCTATGACGTAGAACGTCTAAACGATGGTAATTTTAGAATGCTCTTTAAAATACCTGAATTTGGTATGAATTGCATTGGAATGTACGACGACGAATCGGTACAAAAGATACATAAAGATAAAGAAAGGTTATTCGACTACTTATCGGATAAATTCGATAGAGTAGCATTCGATAAAAAGGTGAATAGACACATTACATTGGATTATGCGACAACCAATCAGACAGACGATGTGGAACGTATTGTAGAGCAGTTTTTCAATTTCTCTATATCGATGGTTTTCCCATGTATTTCTCACCGTTTCCGAAATAGTGAGTTTCAGGTGATGGTGCAAAATCTATGTCGAGAGGAAACAGCAGCTCATATTCAGGTAAACACAAAATGGTTAACACCAGAACAGTTTTACACTTTCGAATCCTATATGTATCAATTAAGATCCCAAGAAATTTCAACAGAAGAACAAGTTGTACTTAGAGACAATATGCTTTCTCTTTTACATTAAAAGCAACCCCAAAAATGAAAACTAGTACGATAGAAATAGCGCAATTAGAAAATCCTTTTTTAGGTTTACAGCCTTTCTCAAGAGATAAAGCACATTTATATTTTGGGAGGGAAAAACATGTAGAAGAGGTAGTTAGTAAATTAATGGAACACCGATTCTCGGCAGTGTTAGGACGTTCGGGTATTGGTAAATCTTCGTTTATTTTCTGTGGTATTTTTCCATTGCTAGAAAGTAGAATGGATCATGTTACCTATATATTCACTCCAGGGACACATGGACCATTAACTAAGTTGGTGAATGAAGTCTTTAAAGAAGAAAACGAAAAAGTGCGATTGGATATTTTCCAAAGCTTGTTGGTAGATGTGACCACGTTTTTCGATTATTTCAATAGACTAAATATTACACAAACACCAGTGATGTATATCGATCAGTTTGAGGAATTATTTAGTTATGATCTTAGAGCCAACAATATGGATTTAGAGATCGCTAAATTTGTAGAACTTATCGTATTATTATCGACATCTCCATTATCTGATTTTCATATATTACTGACCATGCGTTCCGATTTTATCGGACATTGTGCTGATTTTCCATCTTTAACTCAATGCATTAATCAAAGTCAGTTTTTGATTCCACAAATGTCTATTGAGGAGAAAAAAGATGCGATTGTTAAGCCACTTGAATGGGCAGGAGTGGGTATTGCAGATGATTTGCTTAAAATCATTTTGGAAGATCTTGGAAATAAACAAGATCAGTTACCGTCGATGCAACACGCCATGATGAGGACGTTCGAACATTGGAGAAACGAACAGATTTTATCAGAACCGCTTCAACCTAAAAATTATATTGCCGTTGGCGGAATTAAGGAAAGTTTGTCCATTCATGCCAACGAAATTTATAATACTTTGAACGATGATCAAAAAGTGATTTGTGAGAAAGTATTTAGATGCATTACAACGATCAATAAAGAAGGGAAAGGAGTTAGAAACCCATCTTCTCTACAAAGAATTATTGAGATTACAGGTATCAAAGATGTTCAGGCTATTGTCGATGTTATCGATACTTTCAGAAAGAAAGATAGAGCATTTTTACAGCCAAGAGAGCATATCAATATTACTGAGCAATCAGTTATTGATATCACGCACGAATCTTTGATGAGGTCGTGGGGACTTTTGGTGGAATGGACGTTGAAGGAAACAGAATCCATCAAAAGGTATTTAAAGTTGGCAGAAGATGCTGAGGAATATCAAAAAGGAAATAGATCTAGACTAAGACAACCGGAACTTCAGATGACGATCAACTGGAGGGAGGAACAACAGCCTACTTATGAGTGGGGAGTGAGACATCATGCTTCTTACGAAAGAACGATGGAGTTCTTGTCATTTTCTGAAAAAGAAGAGATTAAAGAGCTAGAAAGAACAAAACTTATTCAGAAGAGACGAACAAAGCTCTCGAGAATCTTAGTTGTTATTTTCTTATTATTAGGTTTAGGAGGTATTCTTTTAGGTACACACGCTTACCAAAAAAGTAAGCAAGCCGAATTGAAGAAAGAAGAGGCAGAAGCTTCACGTTTAAAAGCCGAGGAATCTCAAAGAGTGGCAGAAGGGAACAGAAAGCTGGCCGAGGAAGAAAAAGTGAAAGCACAGGCAGAAAAACAAAATGCCGAGAAAGAAAAACTTAGAGCCGAAAAAGCCACAATTCTAGCGGAAAATGAAAAAGAAAGAGCGTTAGATGCAATGATGCAAGCGGAGGCTTCTTTTAACGAAGCGAACAGACAGAAAGAGAATGCCACTTTGGCTATGCTTCAGGCAACAAAAGCGCAAAAACATGCTGAGACCGCCAACTTAAGAGCGAATAGATTACAAAACCTTTCTACAGCAAGAGCGATGGCTTTGAACTCTTATCAAGTAGAAGACAATACAATTCGTTACTTATTAGCTAAGCAAGCTGTAGTGGGGTATATGAATAACGATGGGGACGGTTTTGATGCTGAATTTTATGCTGCTTTCCATAATGCTGTAAAACATTATAAGGGAGAGGATTACAATCTGATGGGTAAATCAAGAGGCATGGTAAATGAATTTATTCATCATGATAATCAACTTTGGGTAGTGATGTCGACCGATAGTTTAGTTCAGGTAACTGCAAATGGCTGTGTAGCTCATCATGTAGAAGGTGTTGTGAGAGGATTAGTAAAACCTGCTGAAAAAATGAGTATGGATTACTTTAATTACAGCAAGGAGTTGGTGCATTATGATATGGAAAAATTCAAATCAGAAATTATTATCAAATCCTTATCAGAAGATGATGTGTTAGGGGTCTATAGACTAGAGAACAACGATTTCTTGGTCGTAGATGTAAAAGGATCTTTCAAAAAATGGCAACTGAAGGAGGATAAATATTCATTCTATGAATTGACCATTCCAATGTTGAATAACTTAGGAGAGATTACAACAACATTCTTCGATGCTGCTACTCATAATATCTATATCGCCACCCGAAAAGGTATGATCGTCGAATTGGCAAAAGGAGCAGATCGAGTGATCTCATCTTTTACAGTGGGTAATCACCAAATATGGTCGATGAGTAAGAAAGGAAAAAACTTATGGATTGGTACAGAGTCGGGTGAAATCCAACGATGGAGCAAAGAAGGGAAAGATTGGAAAAATACGTTTACAACCGACAATCATAAAGCAAGAGTAAATCACATAGCCATACATCCTACAAAAGATAATTTGGTGGCCACTGCTGGTTTCGACGGATTTATACGTTTGTGGGACATCCATCAACCTAAAAAGGAAAAATTACTAATTACAGAAAGTGTTTGGTTATCTGCTTTAACGTTCTCTCAAGACGGTCAGTATTTAATTACTGGAGATAAAGTGGGACGTATCAAAGAGTGGCCTTTAACAATAGAAGATCAATTCGACGAGTTATCGCAAGTGAATATTGGTATTCTATCCACCGAAGATTGGGATAAATATGTAAGTGATGAGATAGAATACGATTCTACTTTCTATCACTATAAATAATATAATTCAAGACATGCAAAAGCTATATTTTTTAATCTGTATCCTACTTTTTAGTAGCTGTCTGAATGAAAAAACAGGCGAACGTAATGAATCACTATTGATCTACAGTAGTGAGGGAAATTACCTTTCCAAAAGTTTGATTAGCCAAGGGAATGAGTATTTGATTGCTGGGGTGATGAATGAAAAATCATCGGTGGCATCCATTAACTTTCTAGATGCTCAAACATGGAGAAATGGACAGGCGTATTTGGCTTCTTTGAATGATTTTGGAGAAACACAAGCTATTTATCAAGACCCAAAAAGTGGTTCGATTTATTCTTCAATAAACCAAAGTGGTAATGATATTTATGTTGGAGGTACTTACCAGAATGAGTTCTTGTGGATGAAATTTTCTAAAGACGGAAACAGTTTCACTTTACAACAAGAAAAATTATGGAAGAATGAGAACTTCACTGAAAGTATTATCGACTTAATTCAGAAAGTGGATGATATTATTGTTGTAGTAGGTAGAGGAAGATTGGAAGATGGAAAAGAAAAAATCTACTTCGCAGGTTTAACGACTGATGGAGAAATTCTTTGGGAAAAAATGAACGATAGATCTTCTCAATACCACTTGCCAAAAGAAATTAAAGAATACAATGGTAAGGTAAAGGTGCTGACTTGGGAGGTCAGGGAAAATCAAACTAGAGAAGAGGTAGCAGAATACAGTATTAATCCAACTTTAGGTTTGATCGAATCCATTCGTTATTTATCGACAAGCGAATTACATTTTACGGATGCGACTTGGTTAAACGATGGTATTGTTGGCTTAGCAAAAGAAGAGGAAGGCAAAGATAAATTATATTGGTTAACGAATAATCAGACAAAAGAAATTGCTTTTGATTACGAAGGAAATGAGTTGAATTACTTAATAGGCAAAGAAAACTATTTTATAGCCTCTTCTTCTTTAGAAAATGGTACGGAGGTAAAATACAATACGATTACACTGAATAGTTTAGGTGATATTCTATCTCAGGAAGAGTTTATCAATTCGGTAGATAGCCGTTTGATAGGAGTGGAATACCTTTCTGGAGACGATCAGTATTTTATGATGACTTCGTCTTTATTGAAGTTCAAGTATGTTTTAGAATTTAGAAAAAACTAAGATGAACGAGCTGATCAATTTAAATATAGATTTTAAGTCGGATGTAAATCTCAATGAGCATCTCATAAAAATGGAGCTTTCCAATTTTGTGGAGTCTCAACTTGTCCCTATGATCGATAAGGAACTAGAGAAATATGGTGACTTAGATATACATATTGATCAGTTGGATATTGACTTGTCCTCTAATTTAGTCAATTATCAAAAAGATACTTACAATACAGTGAAACAGGTGATAAACGATAAACTAAATGAGCTCATGCATCGAGTGTCTACAAATGATCAGGGAAGTATTGAAAGTAAACAAAATGTTGAATCAAACCCCAATCAAGAGCATGTACAAAAAGAATTAACGGACAAAGAATGCTTGTTAGAATTCTTATGTGATGGTTTTGTCCCTTGGTACGAACAAGAAAGAGTAGACAGCTTATTATCTGAGATCCTAAAAGAAAAGAATTTTACAACACTTATAGAAACCTGGCAATTAATGATGACGAAAAGAAGCAGTAATGTGTATTCTTTTCTCACGTTTTTGGTCAATAATCAATTACTAACCACTTTTTTAAAAGAATTACTTTCAACTAAAAGTGAGTTATTAAAATCTGTTGAATCTTTAAATATACAAGAGCAAAAATCTGTTTTATTGGAGGTATTTCATCAGAAATTATCTTATGAGGAAAGTATGATCAATGTGGTGTTGAATAGAAGTTTTACCTCCTCCACTTTAGACTTTATTATCAACATAACTAAAAGTACTCCAAAGCTAAATGAGACATTGACTGTTGAATTAATGTTTTATGTAAAAAAGCAAAGAAGAAGAATTAAGAATGGATTACTTAAAGATGATCAAAAAATAAAAGAACAACTTAATGAATTAGAGGTACTATTGAGTGTTGAAGAAATAGAAGAAGAGATTACAGAAGTTTTACAAAATATTCCACAGTGGAAAGCTTCTTATATTAAAAAACAAACTATACAATTATTACTAAATAATACTTTGGACCCTTCTTTTGAGGCACATTTAAAAGCATATCCAATTGTATTATTACAGTTTTTAATTATTGTATCTGAAGGGAATAAAAACAGACAAGCTGAGTTGTTTACAAAATATCCACAACTACAGCTTTTTGGTGAAAATACTTTTGCTCAGCAATTACTTTTAGAAGTAATAAGAAAGAGACCTCAGTATTTTACTGATCAAAAATTCTTTACATTTTTATCTAACTCTTCCGATAATGAAAAATTAGAAAACTCTATACTGAAAACAATTGAAAAGGAATTAATTAAAGAAATACAAACAGTACTTGCTGTTGAATTGATACAATTAAAATGGATGATATCCACTAAGACATTTGATAAAAGGTCAAAAAAGTGGGAGAAAAAATGGAACGACATTCTATCTTATTTAAAAAGTAATACCTCTTTATCGAAAGGTGAGAAAACCACGCTTTTAATTTCCTCTGTTTCTATTGAAAAGTTACTAGCGATTATCCTTCATACCAATTCAACAGAATTATTTGATGTGTTTGATCAGAAAGTTCTTGGAGATGAATTTTTCTTTAAGTCAACAAATAGAAATAGTATTCTAAGATGTTATTTAGAAAATAGTCAGAATAAAAGCCACTTTATCGATCAATTGATTCAGTATTTTCCTATTCATAAAGGAGAAATTCAAACACTTTTTGAGTCAGTAGAAGGATTTGACGAAGAAGTAAAAAGAAATGCTCAAATTAAGTATCACGAAATTCCTTTACTTTCTATTGAGGTACTGGAAAAGTATAGTTATGGTAAGGAAAAGTCTGTGGAGTATTTAGTCATTAATACCTCTACTGAAAAGAAGATAAACCTCCCTATTAATAATGAACTTTCCGCAGAGAGACAATTGGTTGAATTTCTTTTAGTTCAAAACAATATAGTGACTTCATTAAAGAGTTTCATAGGCTCTTTTGAAACAATTATTTCTAAATGTTCATCAAATATCAAGGAGCAATTAGAGGATATAGTAGTTTACCTAAAAAATGAAGATGAGAAATCTGTTCAATCATCAGAAGCTATCTCTGAAACCGATATACATCTTTGCTTAGAATTAGTCATCAGTAGAAATGAGGACCTTTTAACGATAGATCAGAAAGAACAGTTATTTCAATATTTTCAGTACCTATCGATGAAAGAGTTAGCACAGTTAAATACATATTCGATTAGACAGAAAAATCGTATGTATTCTTACTTGAATATCGATTATAAATTGAAATGTGCCAAGCGAATCGAGAATTTAGAGTTAAAGCTGAATCAGTCGTACTCTACTATTTATACAACAAGTCAGATTGCTGACTTTATCAAATTAATCCAAAATGAACTATTTTCTTCATTCATCCATCATCGAATGGTTAATGGAGAAATAATCATTAAATATATAGAACAAACTTTTTCTCAAATCAACTTCAGTTATTCTAAAATATATACAATGACCTGTGATGCTTTGAGTCTTAAAGTAGATGACAATCATTTAAAAGAATTAAAGAAAAAGCAGAAGTTCATCAGAGCTAAAAAGAAGAATATTACCATGGAAGTGAGTAATGCAGGTCTAATAATTTTAGTGCCTTATCTTCCATTATTTTTCAAGCATAGAGGTTGGCTTACAGAAGATAATAAGGCTTTTGTAAATGAAGAAAGTCTGCTAAGAGCAATAGGAATTATCTTGTATTTGGCTCAAAAAAACCTTTTGGTAGAAGACGATAGACAATTGTTATTACCAAAAATTCTATGTGGTATAGATATAGAAACACCTATTGTATTGGATTTTGAATTAACTGATGAAGAAAAAGAGGGGGCGGATCATTTATTAAAAACGGTGATTACCCATTGGTCGGCTTTAAAGAAAATGGAGCCGGATAGTTTAAGAATAATGTTTTTTATAAGAACAGGATCAATCACATTAAAAGAGGATTGGTATTTAGAAGTTGAACCAAATACCTATGATATTTTTATGAAGATGTTACCCTGGTCAATAAAGATAAATATGTTGCCTTGGATGAAGAACAAGATTTTTTGTGAGTGGGGTAAGTAAAATTTTTTAGGATGATTTACAACGGTACAAGTCAGGATAGTCGAGAGTTATCGCAGTTGTTAGACAAAGGCTTTCTTCTAAATGACATTGATTTACGAGATATACTAACAAATACCTTTCAGTATCTAGAAACGTTAGAGAAGAAAGATAGGGATTTTTGGTACACCATACTTTTTTCCGATTTCTCAGTACTGTCTGAACTGAAGGAATTGGATATTTCTATTTTTCAGAAAAAGAACAATATTATCTTTCAAAAGGTGAATCAGTTTAACCGACCTCAAAAGAAAATGAAGTTTCTAATAGAGGGGATTAAACTGGTTCATCAGTTATTGAATTTTTATCATAAGTGGTTAAAGAATTATCATAAGAAACAGCTTTTTGATTCGGAGATTTATTTAAACATTACTACTACATTAAATAGTATTTCCACTCAACTGGATTTAGAATTCTTGTATCTTTTTGATGAGGAAGTCTTAAATAATGAATTAGCTGAAACGAAACTACTGATCAAAGAAATATTTCAATTTATCGATTATTCTTTTGATGAGGAACATATCTCTGAGAATAGGGATCATACTGTGGTGGCTAAAATTTGTCAGCGTTTGAATATTCAATTGATTGACAATTTATTTTTAATGAGTGGTAAATCAGATAAGTATTTTAAAGAACTGATAGGTCAAACAACAAGTCAACCACAAATTGATTTAATAATGGCTTATCAACATATCTATAAATACCCTCAAAAGATGTTGAATAGCTTCCCTCAAAGGTATTTGAATTTATATTTCAATACTTTGTTGGATGAAAAGAGAAAAGAAGAAAAAGTAGATTATACCTATTTACATTTCAAGCTGAATGATGGTGTTCGTTATGCTAGAGTACCGAATAAAACCAAGTTTATTGCTGGAAGTGATGAGTTAAGAAAAAATATTCTTTATGAGTTAGATTATCCCATGGTGTTAAATACATCTGAGATTACTAATTTGGATTTAAGTAATGTATCGTACAAAAAGATTGGTAAAAAGTTACCGTTAAAAGTACTTACATCGATAAAACAATCAGAATCTGAAATTAAAGAAGGGGAGGTTTTAGAGAAAAATCTATGGGATAATCAGGCCACTGACACATTACCTATCAGCTTTTGTATTTGTGATCAAATTCTACAATTGGAAAATGGAGATAGAGAGATTATTTTCAATTTTCAGTTTACGCAGGTGTCAATGGATAAACTGACTCAGTTAATTTCCAATGTTAAAGAAATTACGGGATGGAGTGGTCATCAATTATTCAATAATATATTTAGCGATATCTTTAATGTGCATTATTCATCGATAGATGGTTGGGTAAAAGCACAGAAAGTGATCTTTTTAACGTCTAAATATTCACCTAATTCTTTATCCTTTAAGGTAGTCATTAAAGCGAATGAACCTGCCGTTTGTAAGGCAGGACCTGAGATACAATATCATGAGTTGTTCGACCAAGCAGTATTTAAATTTACATTAAATACAGAAACGTATTTATATGGATATTCCTTTTTATCTGACTTAGTGGTAGATAGAGTAGTGATACAGACCTATGTGAAAGGTTACACAGGTTTTAATGCTTACAATCAACAAGGCCAGTTAGGTACGGATATTCCTTATCAAGGATGGGGAAATCAACCCAAGCAAGGTGATTATTTAGTATTAGGTAGTAACGAGGTTTTCTTTAAACCCATCGAACATTTTGATTTGAAAATCAAATGGTTTAATGAACCTGCACATCCGAATGGTTTAACGGGGTATTACGAAAATTACGATACAGAAGAACTAAGGAATTCAAATTTCAAACTTTATATTGATCAATTAAAACAGGGGAAATGGGACCATCTAGACGAAAGGCATATGTTTTCCAATGTACGATCAAATATTGAAGGTGAAGTAGAAGACATTGGTGCTATTTCAAAAGAAACAGATCTTTTAAATATCAAATACCAACAGCCTGTAACTATAGACGAAGCCCAAAAGGAAGATTTAGAAGGATTTTCGAATTATGTGAAGAATGGGTATTTAAAGCTAACGATTTCTAGTCCTGAGATTGGTTTTGGTCATTTAATGTACCCTCAGTTAGTGACAGCACAAGTTAGAAGCAGAATAAGTTTGAATCCTTTCAAAAAGAAGAAAGAAGTAGAGATTCCATTAGCTTATGTTCCTGTGATCGAAAAAATTGAAGCCGATTATATCGCTAAGACCTCTATCATTTTTGAAAATAAGATGATGAAGGAGGATGCTGCTACAAAATTATTTTATGGAGTTGGTGAGAAAATAATCTCTACTAAATCAGATAGTCCGAAGTTACTTCCAGAAGTAAATGCAGGTATCGTCTTGGATTTAGGAATTGATAATTCTGTCGAAGGAGATATTGTTTCTCTATTGTTTCAGATAAAGTCGACCACAGACCAAGATATTCAAAGCGATCAACATCAAATTATATGGGAGGTTTTAAATAACAATAGATGGGAGGCAATTCCAGGAGCGAATATATTAAATGATGAAACAGAATGTCTTTCAAAGACAGGAATGATTTCATTAAAAGTACCTGAACATTCAAAAGAAAATCAATTAAAACCATCTGGAAAACTTTGGTTAAGAATGTATATTCCTGATGTGATGGATAATTACGGAGTCATCGAGAAGGTGTATTCTAAAGTGGTGAAAGTAGGTTTAATTCTTCCAGAAGAAAGAAGCTATTACGATTTCGGTAAAGAATTAGAAGCACAATCTATTTTTAGATCTAATACTAAACTACCGGGCATTAGAAGTATTGAGCAACCGCTTACCTCTTTTGGAGGGAAAAGAGCAGAAGAAAGTGGGGCATTTATTAATCGTGTTTCGGAGACCATCAAGCATAGAAACAGACCGGTGAGCAATTGGGATTATGAGAGAATTATTCTTACAGAATTCCATGAGATCAATCAGGTAATTTGTATTCCGGTTTCTGAAGAAAATCGTTCTTTATTGATTGTCATTATTCCTAAATCGGAGAAAAAATTCCCAATTGCATCAAATAGTTTGTTACAGAGAGTGGAACGCTTCTTAAAGCAAATTATATCTCCTCATGTAAAATTTAGTATCTGTTCGCCAATTTATGAAACTGTAAAAATCAATGTGGCCATTTCATTAAAAGAAGGGTATACTCAGGGTTTCTATTTGGATGAAATCAATCAGAAGTTAACTCAGTTTATCGATACTATTTCTTTGTCTAATGCGAATAGATTGGTACTCGGTGGTAAGCTTCATTTATCAGATATTCTAAGCTATTTAAAAACGATAGCTTATGTTGATGGGATTAAGCATTTATCTATGGTGCACCTGATTAAAAATGAAAGGAAATTCAAATTAGTTGATACGGCACAAGAAGATTACACCCATAGTTTTATCGAGGCATCAAAACCTTGGAGTGTGTTAACTTCTGCAGCAAATCACGAAGTGTATATTAATAATAAAAATAACGATAAGGCAGGGATTAATAACCTTGAATTAGGGATCGATCTTATTGTCAATTCATATAGCTAAGCAACATGAAACAAATGAATAAAACATACAAACTATTCGCATTTATGCTCTTCTTTGTTGCAGCGTTGCCCACTTATGGTCAGGAGCAAAAAGAGGAGAAAAAGGAAGAGAAAAAAGAAGAAAAGGGATTGAGGGTCATGCTTCAAGACTATGTAAAACAAGCGAATGAAGAAGAAAAGAAACAAAAAGAAAAACCTTCTGATAATTTAGTAGAGATCGCTCCTGAAAAAGAAAATGAAACAGAGGAATCTTCTGAAGATGCGGAAGCAATAGCAGAAGAAGAAACAGCTGTAGTTGAAGAAGAAAATAAGATTGAAACTGATACAGCTTCCCCACCAATATTAATGGTGGAAGAAAAAGCCTTTATCGATACGTTGAAGATGAAAAATCGTCTTCGCGAGGTAAAAAGAAATACTGTAAAGGGAGATTACACCGAGGAGGAATGGCAGAAAAAAATGAACCTTTTAAGTAATAAATCTTTAGAAGGTGATTATGAGCTTTTAAGCGACGTGGAAGTATTTGGTTGGCATCCGTACTGGATGGGTAAAGGTTATGATGCCTATAACTTCTCTTTACTGAGCACAATCGCCTATTTTTCTTATGAGTTAAATCCCGTGGATGGTAAATACCATAGCATACACGATTGGGAAACCACTGCATTAATTGATTCAGCTCACTTACATAATTGTAAGGTGTTGCTTACAGTGACCAACTTTGGGTACAATAATAACAGGACATTTTTACAAAATAGAAATGAGCAACAGCAAACGTTAATTACGAATCTTATTACTTTGTTGTTCCTAAGAAATGCTGATGGTGTCAATATCGATTTTGAAAATATTCCAAAGGAACATCGACAAGATTTCACCAATTTTATTATTGATTTATCCAATACATTAAGAAAAGCGAACAACAATTTTAAGATCACTTTGACTATCCCTCCCAAAGACTTTAATGGAGTATTCGATTTCAAGAGTCTTTCACCTTATGTTGATCAATTTATTGTGATGGGATACGAGTTCTATGGTCAGAATAGTAACATTGCCGGCCCGGTAGCACCTATTGAAAGTGGTGATTTTTGGTGGGAGTTTAATGTAGAACGCAGTGTTCTTGAATATAAAGTAGATGGAATTCCTTCTGATAAATTGATTTTAGGTTCTCCATTGTACGGAGCAGAATGGGTGACAGAAGACCTTACTTATCCATCGAAAGCGAGTCATTTTGTAGGGTATTTAACCAAAAAGCAAATTGATAATAAAATAGGTGGCATACCTGTACAAAGAGAACCAATAAGTGGTTCCGCTTTTCATGTGTATAGAGACGATTTGGGTAGGTATCATCAGATTTGGTTCGAGGATAGTACCACCCTCCAAAGTAAAGTAGATTTAATCAAAAAGCATGAATTGAAAGGGATTGGGTTCTGGGCTTTAGGTTTTGATAATGGAAATCCAGAAATGTGGGTTACTGTAAAAGATAATTTTACTGTTACTCCCGAAAGCGGTTTGTCTTCTTTCTCTGCAGGAAAGACAAGAAGGTATATCAATTATGCACTTCGAATAATGACCAACCCTAGGACATTACTTAACAACCCAAGGATGTTGCTTTACATGTTTGGTGGAGTAATGGGATTGAATTTCTGTTTTATCATGATGTTTTTATCCTTTAGATATAGACTGACCAAGCTGATGAAGGTAGCAAGTTCAACACTGATTCTTGTATTCATGATTATTGCGTTGGGCATTTTTATGGTGACCTATGATTTTGTAAGTGCCAAAGAAGTCATTCTAATGATTGTTGGAATATTACTAGGTGGTTTAACCTTGTTCTTCTTAAGCTTTCGTTTTTTCATCAAAAAAGAATTGCCGTAACATGTCTATAAAAATTAAAGAACTGAACATCAAAATTGAGATAAAAAGAGATTTTATATCTCAAGAGAAAATGCTAGAAGAATTCGTTCAGAAGTTATCAATAGATCATCTACCTGATGATTTTGTCGAAAATCTAGCAGAGAAATGCAAGGAAGAAATCAATAATGACAATAAGCTATTTAGTCATAAGTTTGGAAGGTTTTAATAAGAAGAATAAATGACAAAAATAAATCAACTATATAGTACTAGAACGGCTATCTCTGTAGAAGCAAATGGGAAAGCATTGGATATTAAGCCATATCAAGTGAAAGATATGAACATTAATTATTCGGTGAATGATGTCCCATATTGTAGTCTTACGTTGATTAATGCCAATCATGATTTAGAATTTTCTTCGATTCAAGATCTATATCCTTCCAATGAGATTAAAATCTATGCAGAAAATGATGTGGTGGAGAAGGTATTATTGTTTGAAGGAATAATTTCAAAATATGGAACGCAGAGTAAGGGTAGAAATTTTGTGACAATAATTGAGATTTTACACCCTGTTTTCCGTCTTAAAAGAAGAGCAGTCAACCGATTATTTGCACTTAGTTTACCAGAAGTAGTCGATAAGATTTTTAGTGACTATGAACTTCAGGTGGAAAATCAAATGGATATTGAGGAAGAAGATTCTGAGAGTAGAATTTCTCAATATCAACAAAATGATTTTGATTTTGTTGTATCTAAATTAAGACAAGCAGGATGTCTTTTATGTTATTCTCCAGAGTCGATAACAGTGAAAGATGTATTGCTTGAGAATCCTCCAAAGATGAAAATTACTCCTATTAATTCTACAAGATTTAATGTCTTTATGGATATAGAAGATTTACATGATATCGCCAATATCAATACCTATAATGTAGAGGATATGGCCATAGAACAAGAATCTTCGGAGTCCGTAAGTTTTGAGGCAGGGGATACGAGCGTAGATGCGGCAACTGTATCTGGAGCATTGGATTTAGGAGCCACAGAAATTATCTCTTTTGGACAAGAAAATACCGCTATTCGTAAAAAATGGCTGACGCATAAAATTTTGGAGAGTAAGTTAGCTAAGGTAAAAGGAGGGGTAACTATTGAGGGTACGGTTGATGTAAATCCTGGAGATTTCATCGAAATTATAGAAGCAGGGAGCATATTAGAAGGTGAGGCTTTTGTGTATGGAGTAGAACATTTTATGGATCAAGATAACTGGAAGACGACCTTACTTTTGGGCCTCCCAAAAATGCCTGCCTCAACAAATACAACAGCAGAAGATACCAATTTTGGCATAATGGGTCTTCAACATGGAATTGTGAAGAAGGTACAAAATAGCGGAGACCAACATGCAACGGATCAGTACCTTGTACAAGTAGAATTGCCTCTGCTTATGCAAACGGACATGGCCAATGATGTGGAACCTCTAGTTTGGGCTCGATTGGCTTCCTTTTATGCAGGAGAAGCACACGGAACTTTATGGTTGCCAGAATTAGAAGATGAGGTGGTGGTTGGCTTCTTGGGAGGGCATCCTGATAACCCTGTGATCTTAGGCTCAATTTTTAAGAATTCCGACGAACACCCCCACATTGGTACCGAAAGCTATAAATCTATTGTCACGAAAAGCAATTTGGAATTGGCCTTTGATGATGAAAATGAATTGATTCATATGCACACAGAAAGTACACATGTTATTTTGGATGAGGCCAACGGGTTATTACATCTAAAAGTGACTGATGGAGATTCGGTCATCACTGAGTGTATTCTAGATAAAGACAACAACATTAATATTAATAGCCCCGATGGAGAGGTGAATATTAATGCAGATACCATAAACTTAACAGCCTCTTCAGAAATTAATTTGGAAGGAACAAATGGAGTAGCCATAGATGGAAAAGAAATCAATCTGAAATCATCAGCCAATATGGGGGTAGAAGCAGGTAACATGTTAAATTTAAAAGGGGCACAAGTAAATATTAATTAGTATAAAAAATGGGTAAAGAAGCAGCAAGATTAGGAGATTTATATAAATGTGAAGCACATCCGCCAGCACCACCTTTGGTATTACCAGTAATTGCTAGTGCGACTGTGTTCATTAATAAAATTCCAGCATTAGGTATCCAACCTTTGCCGTGTGGATGTCAACCTATAGTAAAAAGTACAACAGTAAAAATACAAGGGAAATTTGCTGTTCGTAAGGGAGATATGTTACCCGCTGGAACTATACAAATGGGGAGTCCAAATGTTTTTATAGGAGATTAATGTTATGGAATTAAAAATCACATCAGAAAACGGAGAGATTACCCTTCTAGCCATAAGTAATCTTAGTACAAGTTTATCTGCAAGTGGAGGACCTGCAGATGCTCAGTCTACTACAAGTGGTTCTGAAAATGTTTCAAGAGTACGAAAGAACCTTTCTTTTTCTGCTTATTTAGATGCAACTGGAATGTTGTATAATACCACAGATGATCATCATATTATTTCTATGATTAGTGGTTTAGAGGCAACAGTTTTAGATAAAGATAAAAGAAACCCTGCTACAGTAAATTTTAAGGGAACAGAAATGGGAATAAATAGTGGAGATAAATATAATCTCACCTCTTTTAATACCACTTTCGAAATGATGGATGATAAGGGAATTCCATTAAGAGCAAAAATTGACTTGGCATTTACTCAGGAGTTCGAAAAACCTGCAGAAGGAGAATCAGGGCAGAAAAGTGAATCTCAGAATTCTAAGAGTCAAACAGAAGCACAACAATTAGAATGGTAATAATATGAAACGATTAATTAAACTATACATATTCCTTTTTCTGATAGGTATTAGTCAAAGTTTTGTACTAGGCCAAGATCAGAAAAAAGATTCAAAAAAAGATAAAGGGAATTCTAAAGAAGAACTTCTATTAAAAAAGGTTAGAGCATTTGTTCCCAGTTACAAAAGTGATAATGAAAAGGATCCTTATCAGCTTCAAGCATTGAACCATCATAAATTATGGTTTTTTATTCTTGATGATAAGAAGTCACTTCATGTGTTGACATTTGAAAATGATTCCCTTCAGAAAACCTCTGAATTTTTTGAGATGGGCTTATTCAAAATCATAGATAAATATGGAATGAGTTGTGAGGACAAAACAGCACAGTTCAATGATCTAACACTTAAGCCATATTATAAATTTAAGAATAAAGCAGGAAAAGATTTTGAGAGATTGCTTTACTTAGAGTATGGGTATGTGAAGAAGTCGTTTTTTAGAAAAGTGGGGAATGTTTTAATATTTCCATTTACTTTCTTCTTACCAAAGAAGAA
Organism: Flammeovirga sp. MY04; assembly: GCF_001682195.2. NCBI lineage: Bacteria > Pseudomonadati > Bacteroidota > Cytophagia > Cytophagales > Flammeovirgaceae > Flammeovirga > Flammeovirga sp. MY04. The sequence goes on along the minus strand of NZ_CP003561.2, from coordinate 1,213,637 downwards.
TCCATACGATAAAGAAATTAAGAAGATGCAATCTATTGAGCGCAATATTAAGAAAAAGCAAAATGCTTATAAATCTATTGTCGCTCCTGTAATCTAAAAACTAACATTATGTGTAAGTATTATAAAACTTTACTATTACTACTTCTCAGTTTTCTATGTCATCTACAGTCGATGGCACAGGTAGATTGTGCTGAAAAATTGGTAAGGGCGCAAACGGCATTCGATCAAGGTAATATAGAATTGATAGATGGACTTTTAAGAGGCTGTTTAAAAGACGGTTTTAACGATGGTCAAAAAGAAAAGGCCTATAAATTATTGGCTCTTTGTAATATTTATCAATTAAAAAGGACGGAAGCAGAAGCGGATATCAAAAAGCTATTAAAAACAAATCCGTTTACGATAATTGATGTAGACAATGATCCAAAAGAATATGTTGAATTACTAAACAATTTCAATCGACAACCTTCATTTTATTATGGCATTGAAGGTGGAGGAAATATGAGTTTGGTACAATTAGATAAGGCATATAGTATTACGCAAGACGTTCCATCTGCAGAATATAATCATCCATTCGGTTTTGAAGGCAACATTAATTTTGGAATGTACTTATCGCATTGGATCGATTGGGGCATGTTTGTAGGATATAGAAATGCTACAGTGGAAGTAAGGGAAAATGATATTATGAATGTTTTGTCTACCAACTACAAGGAGCAGCAACAATTTGTGCAATCCGGTTTGATGGTCAATATCAATTTTAGAAAACACCCCAAGAACATTTATCTAAATACAGAAAACGAAAAGGCAATTCTTAATTCCCCTTTCTATCCTTTTATTCGTTTGTCTGCCAATTACAATCACTTGTTAAGTTCGGACGCCACAATTGTAGGACAATATAAATTAGAGGGGAGTACAGAAAATTCGGCCGATCAAAAGTCTGTAATGGATAAAAGGTATACACATGAAATAAGATTAGGTGGAGGTATCGGACTGAAAAAGCAACGTAAAAGAGGTGCGTTTTATTTTCTAGTGCAATATCACTACGCATTAAACGATTTAGTACTTGAGTCGGAGAGATACAAAGGAGATGTCTTTCTTAATCATTATGCATTTATCGATGATGATTACAGAAATCACCTTCTCACTTTAAGTGTTGGATACCAACATTACTTCTATAGATTTAAAAAGAAAAAATAGCCATGGCATTATTAGATAGAAATACATTAAAGACATTTTTTAATCAAGGAAAATTACCCTCTCAGGAAAATTTTCACGATTTAATAGAATCGAGCGTAAATAAACTGGATGATGGATTATCAAAAAGTATGGACGAAGGTTTGATGCTTTCGCCTGTTGGAGATACCAATAAATTAGTCAGTTTCTTTAAAAATATAGAAGACAGAAGTCCAATTTGGAGTTTTACATCAGGACAAACTGATAGAAACTTACATTTACAGAACCAACAAGGAGAAAGTGTCATGACTTTCGGTCAAGAAGGGCTTGTGGGTGTCAACTGTCCAAAACCCAACCACGATTTAGAAGTTGGTGGAACAATAGGAGCCAAGGCGAGAGTAGGTACATTATACAAAGGGAGTGTTGAGGCCAATGGTAAATGGCAACCCATTATTGAAAATTTAAATGGATGTCATGCTTTTGAAATAGTCGCTGGTGTTGGTAAAAAGAAAACAGGTAAATATGCTTTAGTAATTGCCCAGGCGATCAGTACTTTTGGTAACTCTCACGATACGATTAAAACTACTCAAGCCTATTATGGATCAAGAGGTAATAAAATAGAATTTCGATGGAAAGGTGATACCTATAATTACCAATTAGAGATGAGAACTAAAGGGAATTATGAAGGAAATACCATAGCTAATTTTCATGTTACTTCTCTTTGGGAAGATCAATTTATGGATGAATCCTTTATCGATTAATTAAGATCATTATGAGAAATTATACAGGTTGGAAGTTTCCCCCGGTTTTTAATGATAAGGGTACAGAGGTAGAGATGGTCTCAGACCATATTGATATTAGAGAAAGTCTTTTAATCCTTTTTTCTACTCACCCCGGGGAACGTCCAGTAAATATTAACTTCGGCTGTAACTTAAGACAGTATTTGTTCAAAAGGTTAACCATTCAGCTTGTTCAAGATATTAAGTATACCATACACGAAGCCATTACAAATTTTGAAAAGCGAATTGAGGTGATGGAAACGAATATCAATGAAGAAAACGAAAAAGAGGGGAAGTTTCTAAGTATTCAAATCCTATATAGAATTAAAGAAACAGGAGAAATTGGAGAGTTTAATTATCAAAGTGAAACTGAATAATTATGGCTGAAGAAATAGAAAATACAAATACATCACCTGCAATTCCGACACAACCATTAATTCCAGGTTTCAGATTTAAAGTGGTCACCATTACAGAGGATGATAAGACGGATTCAAAAGCAATTGAAAAAAATAGCTTTGCTTCATTCCAGAGTATCTCTAGAATTAATGCTAAGATAAAAACTGAAAAAGTGGCTCTATTAGGATCAAACAATCGACAACTGCATGTACATAATGGAGTTGAATTTGATGATGTGGTTTTTAAAAAGGGAATTCTTTCTGGTGATATCAATTTGAGTGAACCTTTTTTATCAGGCATTGTCAATATGTCTAAGGATAAATACAGAGTTCAAAAAATGGATTTAATTGTGGTCGCACTTGATCAAAAAGATAATCCGGCCTATGCTGTAAAGTTAAAAAGATGCTTTCCAACTGCTTGGGAAATGGGAGAGTTTAATGCAGAAACGGGACAATTACTTATAGAGAGTGTCACTTATTCTGTTGGGCGTATAGAGGAAGTAAGTATATAGGTATTCAAACAAACTTGAACAAATTTTTTATCAATTACCGTTGATCACTAAATAAACAATAACCATCTTTTCTTATGGCAAATAATATTACCGTCGATAACGTAAACAGACATAATATTTTAAAACTAAGCGTACTTTTTTTTGCAGTTATCTTTGCTTGTTTAAATAAATCTATCATTGATCAATTGGATAAGGTGAATGCTGATTTATTATACGAATGGGGACGAATTTCCCTAACGTTATTTACTCCTTTTGCATTCCTTTTATTCTTTTTAAGCAGATATTTTTCAGTTAAAAAAGCCCAGAAAAATAGTGTTTTTATCTATATCTTAGGATTATTTGCCGCCTATTATTTTGGTATAGAAAAATACAATTGGTATACGCTCGAAAATTTCCAAATGGGCTGTAATATGTCCATTTATTTGGCACTTATCATGATGTATGCTCAGATCTATAATCGAATTGAAAAGGTACTTAAATTTGCCTCTGTAGATAAGGTATTAGCCCAATATTTCCTGATAGGTTTTACATTATCTTCTTTAATTATCTATGCCTTTTTAGGATACACTGAAGCCCATTTATTCATCATTACACTCACTGCTTCTATCATATTATTATTCTTATGGTTAAGACTATTGAATAGTTACACAGCACTCAAGCTTGTTAACCAGAATATATTAATTATACATGCTAAACACTCCTTCTTTAAAATAATTAGTAATCGATTTTATCATTTGATAGTATTAAAATCGATGCTATTAACATCGATGAAATGGATGTTGTTATTGTTGATGTTTTTTCAGGCAATGACTCACTTTAAAGATAAAGATGCTGTTTTGGGTTTTGAAGTGATATTATTTGGGGTGATTTCCCTTTTTGTGTTTATTGTAAGAAAATTGTTTACCAATCAAGTATTAGATAAATTCGGACGTCTCTCTATTTTCTACGTTCCCCCATTAATTTTGATATTGTTTTCTTGTACTGCTATATCCATACATTTCCTAGTAGACAATCAGCATGAAGCGTTTATGGGAATTCCATCCCTTCAAATGGTGGTCTGTACACTATTGTTTGTTTTATTCTTTACGTATTTATACAGTCTAGAAGAAGAAACAAAAGACGATGTTTATCAAACAATTTCAGAAGAATTGAGAAGTGATTTTCTATTAATTAGTACAATTGTCGTTTCGATATTATCTGTAACAGTATGTTATGGATTATACTATGCATTTGGTAACCTAGATGAATACAAAGAATTACTTTATTTCTCTCTTCTATCGTTGGTGATTGCTTACATGGTGGTGACCTATTTTCTGAAAAAAGATTATTACAAAGAACTGGAGGATGCCATTGGCGATAAATCATTCAGACATGCAAACCTCTTCCCAATATTAAATCTTTTGAATAAAAGAGAAATCGAAAATATCAATGTTCGATTATTAAACCTATTACGAAAAATTGCACCATTGACATTCGATGAAAAACTTCCAGAGTTTATCAGTCATTCTGAAGATACCGTACAATCTTTTGGTGTCAATGAAATGTGGAAAGAAGGGAAGATTGGATTATTGCCAAACCTTCAGAAAATCATCAAATACAAAAGATTCTGGCAGAGTCAGAATGCCCCTCAAATTCATGATGTCTTTTTAGCATTAACTGAAATTGAAGAACGTCTAGAAAATAAAAATTACATAGAGCAATTATCATTATCCAAGCTTTCTACAGAAAGAGTTTTAGGAGCCAAATTATCTATTGAACTTCCAGAAGAGAAACGTTCTACAGTATTAAAAAGGTTATTACAAGACCCAATAATGAATGTACGTAGAGCAGCAATTATATCATGTGGGGAAGGAAAAGTATCGGATGAAGTTTACGCAGAAATGGCAAACAACATGTCTGAAATTGGACTTCAAAATGTAGTGATTGATGCGGTCTATAAGATTGGTGATCATGTAACAGATATGTTGCACTCGACTTTTAATGCTGTGGGACAAACTGTACTTACACAAGAAAGAATTCTTCAGTTGTATGGTTTATTGAATACAAAAAAATCTTATGCTTATTTATTAAAAGCGGTAAATCATACCAACCAAAAAGTGTACTTAGCGGCTTTGGATACCTTGAGTGTTGTAGAGGGATCAATTGATAAAAACAGACACATTATTGAAAAGCATATAGAAACCTTATCTAAGCAAATAGTTTGGAATTATATGGCTATTGTGGAAATCAAGAAAAATAATTTTGATGATAAAACACTAGAAAATGCACTTATAGAAGACTGTTTGGATAAACTAGATGCTATTTTAAGATTCTGTGGTATCTTATACGATTATCAAACATTCGCTATTGTAAAGTCCGTAATTAATAGTAAAACTGAAGATGAAATTAACTTCGGTGTGCAATTATTAGAAGTGGCTTTACCCAATATTCTAGAAGTAAAACCTATGATTATTATTATCTTCAAAAAGCTTTCTTTTGAAGATAAATTAAAGGAATTGGATGCTCATTGGCCTGTTGATTTTGAAGGTCTAGATGACATTATCAATAAGCTGATTTATAACGATGCTCAACTGACCAACCGTTGGTCGAGAATTTCTACGCTACATTTAATACCTACATTACGTACCAATATTTTTAAGAATACACTCATCACTCAATTAGAAAATGATGATCACTTAATTCAACAAACGGCATTTATTATCCTGTCTGAGTGGCTTCATAAAGACGAGTTGACAGAGGTGATGTACCGTTTGACTTATGACAATGAGGAATTAAAAGAACTTTGGAATACGTATACCATGCAAAATGAAGTCACTAATGTGATGGAAATTTTGATGGGTATGAAAAGGTCGGTCTCTTTCCAAAAACTGAATGGAGATATTATTTGTGATATCATGGATATATCAAATGTCGAAACATTAAAACGAAGTGAAAGAGCAAAAGAGTTTTACTTCGAAGAAGAAATACCATATATCTATGTGCACAAAGGGAATTTGGAAATAGAAATTACAGATAAAAAGGGAACAAGAAAACGTACGATAGCTGCACAAGAATGGTTTAATCCGTTAGACGAATTCTTTATTGACTTACAACAAATTAAATGTACATCAAATGCTGTTACTCAAGTGGTGATCACTCCTCAAGATGAATTTGAAAGCCTAATCGGGCGAAAGGCTAAATTATATCACTTTGTAGAATCGCAGCAAGAAGAACAATTCATTAGCTAAATAACAAAATACCATGTCTGATTATCAAATAAGAAAAAAAGATTTTGAGAGGGTAAGTCAAGATAATACTTACGTTGCCAAGAATCACCAAGAAAAAACGTTTCTAAAGGTTTTACCTGAGTATGATGAACTTTTAAAAAAAGAGGAGGTACTGAGTCCTGAAGAACGTTGGGAAAACATTAAGGAGAAGCAGTCGGATACAGATCAACGTGGTTTAATGGTGGCTAAGCAATGTATTTATGATCCGGAACTGATCATTATTGCCCTTGAAGATACTTGGTGGATTTCTAGAGATAATTTAGCGAGTGCGATATTGAAGAATTTAGATGCAATTGCGGTCATGATTCTTCCGAATCACATCAAAAAAAAATTAAGATCTGAGATTGATGATTGGTGGGTGGGACAATTTGATAGAAAAATGTTGCAACGCCTGGATGAACAAGGAAATAACATTCAGGCTGATTTGGTGATGTCCTTAAATGAACTTTATCAATTAGCACAATTACTCAAATTTCATATCGACGAACCAAAGGATAATAAAGATAAAATCATTTCATTAGTCAATAAATGTAAGAATGATAAAAAGACTTTAGATGTATTGAATATCATCTATGAAGGTGATTTATGGCATGATTTAAAATTTGTAGGAAATGCAGCTGAACTTATTACATTATCTGATTCAGGAGAAGGAGTAGAACAACTGAAGGGTAATATTCCAGAAGATTTTCTTCTTTTAGATAGAAATAAAGGGATTCAGGATTATAAGTTTAAGTTACCCGCAGGTGGTTCAATTTGGACTATAGCAAGAAGATTCCATACAACCGTAAAAGAGATTGCTGAAGAGAACGGTTGGAAGTTAGAGAAGGACGGTACTTTTAAAGATGCTGCAGGAAAAAAGGTGGTGATTACGGCAGGGCAAACTATTGATCTTCCAGATACGGGATTAAAGATTAATCCAGGGGAAACGGTATATGTTCTTGAAAATGGTGAGGTTGTACAAAAGTTAAAGAAAAACAATGCACCACAAAAAATCACCCCAAAATCAATTGAGTATAATGCTTTTAAACTCTATAAAGAAATAGCATCCGATTTAACTAGTGGTTTTAGTAAACTGATCGATTATTTAAAACTGCTCGAAAACGACTATGTGAATGTTCGTTTGTTTTTGGGATTTTATGCAACCGCTTCCCAAAGTAACCTAATTAGTCATATACGTTCTAAAGTAGCTGAAAAATCACGGCATACTAGAATTATACAACGTAGGATGAATCGAGTGATTTTACCTCAACTTAACCCATTTATTACCAACTTAGTTGTAGATCTTGAAACCGCGAAACACTTTAGGAATATTCAGCACCAAATGGGTAAAACTACTCAGGTTAGAAAGGAACTTTGGAAGGGTTTTACGATGGAAAAGATTGTCAAAAAAACTAGGGATGAACTAAAAAAATATAAATCAAAAAAATCGGCAGATAGTCAAAATATATTAGGTGCGTTAATGGCATTACAAAGAAATCAGCCATTAATAGATGACTTCTTTGATGAATATGGTCAAGAGAACTTTGACCAAGACATGATCAATTCAAGAAAATCCATACCAATTGATTATGGAAACACACCTATGATTTCTGGAGGATTTGGTGCCCCAACCCCCATGTATAATCATTATTTTAAACCTGTAAATGATGGCCTAGCCGATAGTATTTATCAATTATTAGAAAGTAAAACAGAGAGAATTCATGCGGATGGTATGGTAGATGTTTCTCATCACTTTAACCTTTCGTTAGATCAGATAGAAGATAGGAGATTCAAATCTTTTGCTCAAGGAAGTCTAATTAAATTTCATGAATCACCACAGGAAGAAGTAGAGTATTTTTATACAGTCAAAGAAGACGAATCACCTTTAATAATCGCAAAGAAATTCAATATTTCCCTTCAAGAGTTGATGGAGTTGAATAATTGGGATAGTATTGCCCCTAATGGAGTAATAAAAGCGGGAGGAAAAGATATACACTTACAGCCACACCAAGGAGTAATTGTTCCAAATTTTGAAAAGACAGAAAACCATCATTATATCTGTGGGCCAAAGGTTTGGGAAATAAATGCCAGTGGGTTTAGAATTTCCGATGGGGGGACATGGCAAATAAATGCTGAGAATTATAATCCAGAATATTTAGATAGATTATTACATGAAATTCTTAATGGAGATATTGGAGGTACCACTATTTCTTTTACTTTGGAAGTCTATGTTATAGGAGACCTTTTATTTACTATTTATTGCAAAGTAGGTTTAGGATTTAATTTAGAAGTTGGAGTTGGTGATGATTTAGGGATAATGACAAGTATGGCATTGAAGGTAAATGCAAAAGTTGGTATTGCTGGAAATGAATTATCTGATAATACATCAGGAAGTATTCAAGGTTCACATAATCTTTTCTCTCAAAATATTGCTTATGATAACACTAAACATTTTACTACACATTTAAACCATTGGATTTATAAATTTTTCTTAGAACACAATATAGTAAGTGAAAAATTTATGGAATATTGGAGTAATGAAGAAAATCAAAAGTATACATATATTGGTGGTAAAAGAGTTAGAAGCGTAGGTTCTGGTGGAATAAATGATCGAAATAAAGAAAAAGAAATTAATGATAGACATTCAACAAAGGTTTATGCAATTGACTCTCTTCCTTCTATCGGATTAATTGGAGAAGATTATAAAGAATCTAAAATCCAAGAAGCAAAATTAAATGCTGTAGAAACAAGTGTTTTATTAGTAAATAAAGGACCTTTATCAGTGGTATACACTAATATTATTGATGATTCAAATAGTGATAATAATGGGCATTATTTCGCTCTTGAATTAGCTTTAACTTACCATGATTTAAAAGATTATCTTGCAAATTTAAAATCATTAAAAAATAAACCTGATGAACAAGAAAAAGCAATAAATAGATTATCTGAAAATGAAAAGGCTATTCAAAATAACCAGGTAAATAATGATTCATCTTTTAATAAATTAATTAAAACAATTAGTGAAGAGGGATTATTAGCTTTATGGACACCAATGAAAGGATTAATAAAAGAACGTTTTGGTTCATTAAGTGGATCCATAGGAGGTACATCTATTGGTTTTTTCAGGGATGAAGATGAAGATAAAGCTTTAAAAAGTATTTTTGATGAAAAATACAATGGAAAGAAAAGAGAAAAATCCAAACCGAAAATTGATGTAGGACTTAAATTTACTATTCAGTCAGTATTTGAAAATGGGGAGCTTAATATTCAATATCAAAGAGCATCTTTTCTTGGTTCTGTAGATATTAATGGTCAAACAACTAGGGCAGGCAATATTTTTGTTGGAGTAAGGGCAGGTTTTAATATGGGTATCAAATATGAAAGAAATTTATGGGAATCACCAGGTACAGACACCCTATCTTATATTTCTACCTTGTATAACGCCCATGCATCAGCAGCTCTAAATTCAGAATCAGATAAAGACAGAAGAGATAATGCAATGACAAGAATAAGGTTAATGGAACTTTATTTATGGGAAGAAAAACAAGATAAAAAGGAAAAGGCAAAAGCAAATATCAAGAATAAAGAAGATCTATCTAAAGTAAACGAAATTGAACTTTTAATAAAAGGAAAAGAAAATCAAGAGATAGAATTATTTAATTATATGAATGATTTACATTGGGATAGTATTGGAAATGACATCGAATATACTTCTCAAGGTTGGAAAGATTATAAAAAGAAATACGAATCTCAAATACAGGAAATAGCTAATAGCTTTATTCACCCATTGATTGAACATAAAAATGATAAGGATTTTGTGAATGCTGTAAATGAAGGAAATTTAACTATGATGACTGCAGGAAACGCGAAAAAGTATTTCGAGACTCCAGCTAAATTACTTAATCCTTTTGAAATAGATTCAGATGAAGATGATGTGGAATTAATCAAATTTGAAAAATATGTATTATTTAATTTATATAAAGACCAACAAAAATATGATTATGAATATGATAAATAAACTATTAATAATAACTTTATTATTCTTTTCCTCATGTTCTATAAAAGATAATTTAGGACAGGAATTAAATAAGAATGATTCTGATTTAATTAAAAAAATGAATGAAAAATATAGTAATAAGATTAAGTTTTCAATTAATGATAATCACGTATCTTGTCTAAATTTAATAAAAATTGATGATTTAGAATCATTACCTGAAGAAATAAATCTTTTAACAAAATTAGATTCAATAATTATTTATAAAACAAATATAAATGATAAAAAGATAGACTTAAAAAATATAAAGGGTTTAAAATATATTAAGGTTGGCTATCTTAATTTAAGTGAATATCAGTTACTATTTAATGAAAGTATTGATGATATTACAATATATTTTTGCAATTTCAACAAATTTCCTGAATCAATAAAAAATGCAGATTTAAAAAAAATATCATTTTATAGGTTGGGAAAGGAATATGAAAATATTATACCTAAAAAACTTATTTACCCAAACCTAGAAGAAATTAAATTTAGTAGTGTCAATTTTGATACATATCCTGAAATAATAAGTAATAAACTAAGAAAAATAGAGGTATATAATCAAGAAACCCTTCAAAATCTTCCTAAAAGTTATTCTAAAAATAGGTATGAAACGATAAAATTAATGAATTGTGAAAATCTGAAAACTTTGGATGGTATACTTAATAATAGCCAAGAATCTTTGAAAGAATTTGAACTGAGTGATATGAACAAAGAGTTTAAAATACCTTTTGATGATTTAAGTAAATGTAAAAATTTAGAAATACTTGATTTATCAGGTAGGTATTATAGTCATATTAAAGAACTAGAAAAATATGATTTCTATATAAATTTTAAAAAACTTAAAGTGTTGGTGTATACAGGAATACCAATAGATCATGTTGTGCCTCAAATCAAAGAACTAAAAGAGTTAGAGTATCTTGGCTTGAACAAAAATCGCATTACTACTCTTCCCATAGAAATCCGTGAATTACCTAATTTGAAAAGAATATATATATCAGAAAATCCATTTGAAATATTACCAGCGGAGATGTTTGATGTGGATAGACAAGTTAAAACTGAAATATATAGTAGTTATGGATGGGATATTGTACCAGAATTTTTAAGAAAAGAAGATGTGGAAAGAGGTTATTCAATTCATAAAGTAAATTAGTATGCTAGCAGATATTCAAACAAACCCCAGCCAATTAGAATTAAATAAACGTCTGACTAATTTTAAAGAACTTCTTCATCATGTGATTTATAACCCACATGAATCAAAAGAAAATATCTTGGAGAAGATGACTCCTTTTGAATATGATTCAAATCTTAAATCTATTGTAATGGATAATGATTTAGGAGTGTATGAAGAATTATTTTTACTGTTCACTTATTCTTGGAAATATCACCCAGAGTATTTCGTACCTTTAATCAAGGAGCTAAAAGAACTAGAAAATAAGATAGAATATAATGGTGTCTTTGATGAAAAATTGGGTGTATATATCCCCACTGTTAAAACATTTCTAAAACTTTTTGTATCAGAAGAGCAATCTGTCGAAGTGTTTAAATACCTCACCAATAAAGATCACTTTTTTATCAAACAAGGAGTTATTTATTTAACATCAGATACTAGTGGAGTGATCAAAGATTTGTTGTATGCTACACCTCAAATTTCCCAGACCTACGTCGAATTTTTAAATGGTACTGCTCAACCTCGTTTAGATCACGAATTGGATTTTCCTGCTAAATTAATTCAACCAACACTTACTTTCGATCAAGTTATTTTATCAGAAAAAACGCAAACTTCTTTACATTCTTTGGAGCAAATGATGGAGTTAAGAAGTAGACTAACTTCACATCAATTTGATCAATTAAAAATTAAGAAAAGTACTGTTGTGGTATTCTCAGGAGCACCCGGAACAGGTAAGTCTATTACTGCAACTACCTTAGGTGAGAAATACAATATGTCCACTTACACTTTAGAACTTTCTAAAGTGGTTTCAAGATATATAGGTGAATTTGAAAAATCTATGGATAAAGTGTTCGATCGTTTAGATGGACAAAATGTAATCCTATTAATAGATGAAGCAGATGCTATTTTTGCGAAAAGATCTACTGATGTAAAAGACACAAGAGACAAATATGCCAATCAGGAAATGTCCTATTTGCTTCAAAGAATCGAACGATATAATGGCATCGTGATCCTCACCACCAATGTTTCTGATATCCGAAAGCATATCGACAAAGCGATGCTTAGAAGGGTGGAACTGATCATCGATTTTCCATTCCCATTGTATGCAGAACGAAAGCAATTATGGTCGTTAAGTTTACCTCAAGGGTATGAATATAAAGAAGGTGTGATAGATCATATCGCAGAAAACTACCAATTAAATGGATCCAATATCAGTAATATTGCTTCTTCATTAATGGTAGAATGTATTCTCCAAGACAAAAAAGAAATCAGTTTGGAAGAAGTGTTGCCAAAAATCCAACATGAACTATACAAAAGAAGTGCAAAGTTTACCGAATGTAAAGACAGTTCTCATACAGCTATAGAACAAAGAACTGGCGGTGGAGTTTTGAGTGGGTTGGGGAGTAGGTTGAATTTCTAAAAACATTCTATCTTCTCTCCACACCAGGAACATTCCCACTTCTTAATCTAAAAGTTCCATCATCCACACATTCTGGTAACCATTCCCAAGGATTATAACGACTATAAAAAGAATCAATCATTTCGATATTGCATATACTTCTCGGGAGTGTTTTTAACCTGTTTCCATCTACCCAAAGTGTATTGATTTTTGTACAGTTACCAATTTCTTCTGGTAAGGAGGTGAGGTTGTTGTTGTTAAGAAAAAGAACCTCTAAATTAACTAAATTGCCAATTTCTTTTGGGAGTTCTGTGAGGTTGTTATCTCTAAAACTTAAATCCTTAATTCGTGTACATTTCCAAACAAAGTCTGGAATATCTCCATCTTTTAAGTTCATTTTTTTAAAGGATAAAGTGTGTAGCGTTTCCATATTTTCAATACCGTCAGGATATTTATTTAATGAAACACAACTGTCAAAATATAAATATTTCAACTTGTTCAATTCAGTAATTGATTTAGGTATCTCTGTTAGATTTGGATTGAAATCAAAAGAAATCCCAGTGATATTTTTTAATTTACCTATGTTTTTTGGTATTTTCTTTATTAAATTACCTGAAAAAGTTAATTCCTGTAATGAAGTTATGTTACATATACTATTGGGTAAATACTCTATATTATTGTTATCTAATTTTAGTTTTTAAGTTTATTTAATTTATCAATATTCTTTGGAATTGCTTCGATTTTATTATTATCTAAAATTAAAAATTCTAAATTTTCGAAATTTAAAAAGAAATCAGGTATGTAATTTAGTTTACATTCAATAATTCCAATAGATTCTAAATTTTTTAAATTTTTAAATTGTTTAATTGTTTTATTAATATCATAAACCCAAAATGATATTGAATAAATTGAATCTTTTTTTATTGAAATATCTTCATACCAATTATCGAGATTATCTTTTTTGTTAAAAGCTATTCCATAAAGATTTTTCTCAGTATTAAAGCCAACATCACTATTAGGATATTTTTTTTTATTTTTTGTGTAAATTCATTTTCAATAATTTTTTGATTTGTAATAGCTTGACAAGAATTAAATTGAAATGATAGAATTAATATTATTACTTTAAATCCAATAATCTGACGCATATATTCTGTTTTCTAAATAATTTTTAAATAATATGTTTTTTTCAAAAGACTCTAAATCTATCTTAAATATGAACTTATTTTCTAAAGTTCTCTGAAGAATCTCATGTTGTTTGTTTTTAATAATTATCCCTTTTGTCTCCCCAAAATGCCTCCAAACATCAAACCCCATAATCATTTTTGGCATTTTATCTCTATCATCTTTTAATTTTTTCCACTCCTCATTAAACCTATCATTAAAAGTATTAATAATACTATTCAATTCATCTATATGTTTATCTTTATAAGTCTCCCAATGAGAGCAACTAAACTCTGATTCACTATTATTCCCTTTTAAAGCAAGAATTTTTGCTTCAATTTGCGCATCATACTTTGTACGACTTTCATCATCCTGAAGTCTTTCTTTTTTCGAGTTTTTGAGGAGTTTTTCTAGTTCTCCCACTAAACTTGGGTTTCTAGATTCCCACATCATTTGGTTGTAGACCGTAGAGACATAACTTAAAGTGTTGTCGAATAAATATTCTTCTGTAGAATTTTGAGAGGTATAATCAATGGAAAATCCTACACCTACTTTCTTTTGCTTTGCATTTGCACTAACACCCGCATCAACCTTATCCCAAATACGGTAATATTGAAGTTTATAGTCAAAAAATCCACTTCCCTCTTTTACTGCATTTATTTCAATAACCTTTCTGTGGGTGAAATTAGCATCAAGACCATACTTTACCTTATTCGATTTTATGTTATTTTCAATTTGCTTATAAAAAGGATTAATTTTAGAAATACATTTTTCTTTATTTCCAATATTTTTTGAAATAGAACCAAAGAGACCTTCAAAACCCTCTTTTTTATTTTTAACCATTAGATGGATGAAATCTACATAACCTTTAATCTTTTTAGAATCTATATCTACAAAAGGAACTTCAAATTTTAAATTGATGTAGTTTCCATTATTATCTTTGTTTGCATCGTTATGAACTCCTAATGCTTCAACCGATCCATGAATCATAGTGAAGAAAAATGGAAGGCTAAAGTGAAAACCTATAGTTGATTCGTAGATAGAATCATCACCATTAATATCATTTAGATAATTTTTATCAACATCAGCGGAATAATCACTTGATGTGCCTATCACATCTACACCATTTTGTTTCTGTCTTTCTATGGTTACAATTTCTGCTTCTTTACCTCCTCCTCCTGCAATGCTTTTTAGTTCATGGTTAATACCACCACCAAATTTTCTTATTGAAGTATATGGTTTTGCAAGCTCGTGTTTATATTTTGACCAATACTCTGAAGAATCATCTAATCCATATTCTTTAGGATTGTAATCATAATAATCAAGAATGATTCTCATGTTGTTATGAAAATGTGCCAGAAAATGATCTACAGATTCATAACTTCCATTGAGTTTGTTCTGGGAATTTCCAAGTGTCCCACCAATTTCTAGACCCAATTTTTCCGATGCAATAAGTGCATCAATTTCCCCTGTAAGACCCACTTTCCAATCTAATGAGGTGACAAACCTTCGATCATCAGTAACAGCACTCGAAAAACCTATTCCTGTATCTAATGAAACTGTGATAATATAATAAACACTAGCAGATATTTGTAAAGTAAATTCAATTGTTGAATTACTTACATTTTGGTTGAGCTTATCTCCCGGAAAGGTCGTATGAAAAATTTCGACAACAGATTCTGGATCATATTTTAATTTTTCTGTAGCGGTATTATTGGGAGCTGTAGCTGGATTAAAAATGATCGTATGAATACTCTTTTCAACGAAATCTTCAGCAAATTCTTTCTCAATACCTCCATTTTCTATTAAAGGTTTTATTCTACCACCAGCTTCGATTATAGAAATATAGGATAAATTTTCTTCTTCAATAAGGTCGTCAATATGTCCTAAAAAGATGGTTGCATTTTCTTTTTTAGTATCATGGTGTTCGTTTAGAATTTGAATATATTCTTTACGGAGTAATAATTTATCTGCTATATCACTGATTGTTTCACTCTTCTTTTTACAGTAGAATAAATTTTTATTAATATAATAGCAAAATCCTGGATTGAGTCGTTCATCTTCTGTAGAAGGAATCCCTTTTGCCTCATATTTCAACGCAGCATTAATATTTATTTTTTCTAAACCAGTATGAATAGCATCAAAATCTATTTTTTTCTTTTGTTCTTCTTCAGGCTCAATTCTATACGTTTGTACTTTGTTCAATGGGGTAATTGTTTTGATTTTAGAAATATAATTACATTCTTCTACCATTATGAACAGCAGATCTACCTAATCTTTGTTCCATTAAAATGGCACCCGGAGAATTATCAGGACAAACTTGATAAGTTGAGTCTCTTTTATAAAATTCTTTCTTGATACTCGGTTCAATCATTTGGAAAGTGATGATGTTAGTTTTATTATAAATAGCTTTAATCAATACTTCTGACATAATCGAAGCAATATTAGCACCCGATAATTGGTAACTCATTGATAATTTATCTACTAATCCGTCCTCAAAAGTATATTCATTCGGTAATGAAAATTTCCATAATTGTTCTCTTTCGTTGGCCAATGGAAATGGGAATTCGATGATGTGGTTAATTCTCCTCATCATTGCTTTATCCACGTGAGTTCTTATATCTCTTACATTACTGGCCAATATCACTATACCATCGAACGTCTCTAATCGTTGAAGGAGGTAGGACATTTCTTGATTACTATATTTATCTTTTGCTTCATTCACATTTTCGTTTCTCTTAGTGAAAATGGAATCAGCTTCATCAATAAATAATATACAATTTTGACCATGAAGTCTAGTAAATACTCTTTCCATTGCTTTTTCGAAATCGCCTACATACCTAGAAACTACTCTGGAAATATCTAAAGTATATGTACTCATATTATATTTAGAACCTAGGGTAGTGGCGGTTAAAGATTTACCCGTACCTGGAGAGCCCGAAAAAACAAAAATGTGATTGTCTGAAATATATTTCTTTAAAGAGTTGTCTTCTTTTATTTTAGGAAGTACCTCGAGAAGAAGTTCCAAAGGCTGAATTTCCTCTTTTGTTGTATCTGATAAAACAACTTCATCAAAAGGTACTTTACTTTCTTTTAATCGTGCAGGGAAGTCAACTTCATGATCTAAACGAGGAGATTCACCACCAATTAAATACTGAATGAAATTTGGAGAAAGTTTTAGTACTGAATCAAGAATATTGTTATTATTCTTTTGGAAAGGCTCTAAAAAGATAACACCATCTCTTAAAAGCGAAAAGTTTTTATCAGATAACTTTAGTATAAACTCTGATCTATACTCTTTAGAAATAATGATCTCTAGAAAAGTTTTTAATGTAGGTATATAAAGTTCTCTTTCGTCATCAAGATAACCTCCATACTTTGTTCTAAATTCAATATTTTTAAAACCTTCAACAAAGGGTAAAAAGAGATGGGGTTTTATTTGCCATGCATAAGAGAATACAATAAGGAATTCTTCTTCTATAGTCAGTTTATACTTTTTCGATAACTTACCCAAGTTAGCGTCTAAAGAAATAGGGTTGAGATGAATATCTGAATCATTATCTTCAAAAATATTGGTAATTAAACTATTTAATAATTCACATCTTGCATTTATCTCTTCTTCATGTATTACCTGAAGTGCAGGAGATGGAGTAGTTAGCATAAGAGTTTTAGTTTTAAATAAAAAATCGTATTACATGGGGGATTTGTAGTAAAAAATCATGAATACGTTATCAATGCTAAACTATTACTTAAAAGACATTATTCAAAAATTATTATTTGTTTTTCGTCAAGTTTTTATAAAATCCATTCCCACAAAACGAGTAGAGCCACCAAGACAAAGTCAAGGTGGCTCACACACTTACGTTAAAAAGCTATGAGAAAGCAACTTTTTGTTTTTCCTTTCGGATTATTTTTTTGCTTTCCTTCCCTTTGATGATGCCTTTGTCATCATCTAACCAAACAATCGCACCTGTCGGGCATCTTTGTATCGGTTTTTGTGTAAGTTTCTCTTTATAATTTATCCTTGGTAAATTATCAATCATACTGATGCTGCCTTCAGCATCCATCACGCACTTGCCACAGGCCGTACAGCCTACTTGGCATTCCTCTAAAATCTCATCACCTTTTTGAAGATTTTTACAGGCCACCCAAAGTCTATTATTGATAGGTTCAAGAGAGAATAATCCTTTTGGACAGCTCTCTACACAGTCTCCACAAGCAGTACATTTTTCAACATCCACTTCAGGAATTCCGTGTTTGTTCATCTGAATTGCATCAAAATCGCAACTCACAGAACAATCGCCTAATCCCAAACATCCCCAGAAACAGCCCTTCTGACCACCCGAAATTAGGGAAGCGGCAGAACAAGAAGACAGTCCCTGATACTCGGCACGATCAACGGCAACATTACTACCACCTTGACATGCCAAACGAGCAACAATTTTATCTTCATCCCCTAAAGCCACCCCTAAATAATCTGCAATCGCATTTTTTCCTTCCTCAGAGTTTACCGTACATTTACCTGGTAACACTTCGCCTTTTACCACTGCTTCTGCAAAAGTTCTACAACCCGGCATACCACAAGCACCGCAATTGGCTTTCGGAAGCAAATCGTCGACTACATCTATTCGAGGATCCTCAAAAACATATAATTTCTTATTTGCGACAATCAGCATTATGGCCAATAATAAGGTGAGGCCACCTAATGCTGCTAATGCTGTTATTATACTCATAAATTTTAATTAGGAGTTAGGAACTAGGAATTAGGAGTTAAAATTCAAGAAAATCTTTGCTCAGAAAAATTTCTAACTCCTAACTTCTAATTCCTAACTTTTTAATAAATCACTTCCGCCCACTTTCCGCCGGCGATCAACTCTTTCTTTCTTGTTTCCCATTTTTCTGGAGAACCAAGAATATTGGCAAAAGCGGCATCAAGCTTTTTCATGACATCTTTATAGCCAGCGATGTACACGTGAGTGTTGTTCATTGCAAGCATTTGTTTGATTTCATATGCTCGGCCTTCTATCACTTGATCTAAGTTGATTGGATCTTGCCATTTAGGACGAGGACTCACTGCTTGTAATGCTTCAAACGATTTTTGATCATAATACTGTGTCAAATCGTTGTTTTCATCATTCATATACAGCATGTCTAGGCCGCTCTTAGCACCATAGAACAATCTGATTTTACCTTGCCAGTCTCCGATATCGGTATAAATATGGTTGATGAATGCTCTAAAAGGAGCGATGCCAGTACCCATTCCTACAAGGATCATATTGGCTTCATTGTCTTCTGGAACATTAAATGCAAGATTAAACGGACCAGTGATCAATAACTCATCACAAGGTTTTAAATCGCATATATAATTTGATACGATCCCTTTGAATAATTCTCCACTGAAATCGTCTACATAGGCACATCTTTTCACCAACATTTTAATCTGAAGCTTGCCAGCTACCTCTCTTGGAATGTCGGCAACACTATAAAGACGATGATGATACGTATTCCCAAAATCTCCGTTGGCACGAACCAAAACACCAAAGCTTTGATTCACTTCAATTTTGAAATTATAATCATCTACTTCTAATAAAATTTCTCTCACCTCCTCTGTATCTTCAGGAGTGAGGCGGTCACTTTTTAAAACTACCGCTGAGTAACGTTTCTCTGTAGGGTAATCGCTTAAATGTGTCATAACTTTAAGTGTGTTTACTATTATATTTTTAAATAATTACTTGATTATCTTTCTTGCAGACCACTTTGCACTTACATCCAGCACATTTCGATCTGCCTGCCAAAGCATCATCATACTGATGCTCCTTAAAAATTTTCGACCACCCAAGTTGGACGATCACCCAGATAAGGATGATACCGATGACGAGGGCTATGGGGATGATGTGGTTCATGTGTATTTAAGTTAGGAGTTAGGAACTAGGAGGTAGGAGTTATTTTTTATTCTTTAGTTATTACCATTGAAAATTGATATTTACTATCTATTCAATTGTATGTATTAATCAGAAGCTAAACTCCTAATTCCTAACTCCTAGTTCCTAATTCAACTATTTTACTACCTGCTACCTGCTACCTAGCTTACCCTAACCCCGAGAATCCCATAAAACTCAAAGAAAGTATCCCAGCAATTAGCAACGTAATTGCAGTTCCTTTGACGATTTTTGGTGTATCGGCGAGTTCAAGCTGTTCTCTTAATCCGGCCATTAATAGGAGGGCGATGGTAAAACCGGCACCGGCACCGAGTGCGTAAACAAATCCTTCGAGGATGTTGTAGCCTTTGGCAGTTTGGAATAAAACCAAACCAAGGATAGCACAGTTGGTGGTAATTAATGGAAGGAAAATACCTAATGCATTAAATAGGGCAGGGCTCATTTTCTTTACGAACATCTCTACCAATTGTACCGTTGAGGCAATCACCACAATGTAACTGATAAGTTGTAGGTAAGGAGCGTTGATGGCCGTAAGAATACTATTGATACCGAAGGCACAAAGTGAACTAATGACCATTACAAAAGTTACGGCTGCCCCCATTTTAGAAGCGGTAGCCACTTTACCTGAAACCCCTAAGAAAGGACAGATACCAAGGAAGTAAGCCAGTACAAAGTTGTTGATTAGACAAGCATTGATGAAAATGCTCCACAAATTGGCTGTATTCATGATTTCTTCGCTTTTCTTTCTTTCAAATAATTAAAGAACAGTAACCAGAAAGCGAGGGTGAAAAATCCTCCAGCAGGTAAGATCATGATAATCCACGACTGAAAGTTTTCGGGTAAAATCTGCATATCGAAGACTGTTCCGCTTCCAAATACTTCTCTTACAACCCCTAAACAAAGCAATGCGAAAGTAAAACCAACACCCATACCCAATGCATCCATAATCGAATGTTTTAAGGTATTCTTTGAGGCAAACGCTTCAGCACGGCTCAATATCAAACAGTTCACTACGATAAGTGAAATGAATGCTCCAAGACTCTTATGTAATTCCACACTTATGGCTTGTATCACATAGTCGATAACCGTCACAAAAGTGGCAATAATTAATATGTACGACGAAATACGAACTTGTTTCGGGATGAAGTTTCTCAATAATGAAATCAAGATATTCGACATCAATAAAACAAAAGAAGTAGCTAACCCCATTGCCAATGCGTTCATCGAAGTATTGGTCACCGCCAAAACAGGACACATACCCAACACTTGAACGAAAACAGGATTCTCCTTCCAAAGTCCCTTGATGAACTCATCCGTACTTTTCTGCTCTTTCGCCTTTTTATTTTCTTTTACAGCGACACTCATTTTTTTTCAATTAAAAAACAATAAAACGAAGTGCTTATATAAGGTAGTTGGTTATAAGTAGCAGGTAGTAGGTAGCAGGTAGCAGGTTTGGTTCGCTCCTCAATTCGTGTACTTTTATTCATAAAAACACTCATTTAGTCAAACTCCTAACTCCTAACTCCTAGTTCCTAACTCCTACTTACTACCTGCTACCTGCTACTTGCTACCTATTTTAGGTCCCATCTCCTGCATACTCGAGTTAATAATATCTCCAATTGCTCGGCTTGATATTGTCGCTCCAGTAATACCATCGACTTCCCAAGGATTTGTTTTTTCACCTTGTTTAACGGTCACCACCTCATTGGCTAATGCTTTTTTGTCGGTGTTTAATGTGACGTCTAAACTGATGAAATTGGCAAGGAAGGCTTCTTCTTTTTCTATCTTATCTCCCAAGCCAGGCGTTTCTTTACTCTCGAGTACTTGAAACCCAACGATGGCTTGTTTTTGAGGATCATAACCATAAAGTATCTTAATGATGTCCGCATACCCTTGTCCACTGGCTTCGATGGCGTAACCTACAAGTTGATTGCTTTCGTTATAGCCTGCGTAGAGCGTTTCGCCTTTAGCATCTTTATCGACTACGGTTAATTTTCCGTCGATAAATTGCATGGGCTTCATACTCTTGGCATTTGGAATCACTTGGAAGATGGCTTTCTCTAAGGCTTCTGCTTTTAGGAAGGCTCTTCTTTCTTTCGTTCCCTCAAAAATGAGGACGATGAGAAGGGCACAAAAAGCACCTATACCTACCATGGCCATCAGCATTTTTTTGCTATTGGCTGAATTTTCTTGTGGTATGGATTGATTCGGTAGATTCATGATTTCGAAAGTTTTGATGTTCCATAAACTCGAGGTTGAATCACTCGATCTAATTGTGGTGCTAATGCATTACCTAAAAGGATAGCATACATTACGCCTTCAGGTAGTCCACCCCATATTCTGATGATCACAACCAGAATACCAATGAAACTTCCGTAGATAATAACACCCAGATTGGTAATCGGAGAACCGACCATATCTGTTGCCATAAAGAAGGCACCAAGCATTAATCCACCAGAGAAAACAATAAACCAAGGCGTAGGATAAAATTCAGGATTATATAAGTACAGCATTCCTGAGAAGAGGAAGGCAGCGGCAATAATGGAAACCGGAATTTTCCAATTCATCATCCCTCTGTATATCAAATATAAGCCTCCTAGTACGATGGCTATTGTACAGGTTTCGCCTGTTGATCCACTCACAAATCCAAACACTAAATCTGTGGTTTCAGCCGATATATGATCAAACTTAAACGCAGATAGAGGAGTGGCTCCCGATTGTCCATCAAATAATGGTTGCATAAACGGAAGTGTGTATAATGAAGAAGCTACTGATGTAAATCGATCTGACATTAAAGCAGGATACCATGTGGTAATCGCTACCGGAAAGGCTGCTTGTAAAACCGCACGCCCGACAAGTGCAGGATTGAAAACATTGTAACCTAATCCGCCAAATAGATATTTACCTAAACCAATGGCAATTACACCTCCCATAAAGGTCATCCATAACGGAAAAATAGGAGGGAGTGTTAACCCAAGTAATACACCAGTGATTACAGCAGAATAATCATTTATCGTGGAAGCTTTGTCCGACCATTTGCATAAGAAATGTTCTGTCAGTAAACATGAGGTTACCGACATGCCAATGGTTAACAAAGCACTAAGACCAAAAACATAGATCGAAAATGCGGTAGCAGGAATTAATGCATAGACCACATTTTTCATAATCACATCCGTTGTTACCCCTTTTTTAAGGTGTGGTGATGTGCTAATATTTAATGTTTGATTACGCATGTGCTTTCGCTTTTCGTTTTCTAACAATTGATTTTGCTATGCGGAATCGCTGTACTAAAGGAATATTTGATGGGCAGACATAAGAACAACTACCGCACTCAAAACAGTCCATTAGGTTACAGGTTTCAGCCATTTCATCGTATGCTTTTACTCTTGATAGTAAACCCATTTTTGATGGATTTAAACTAATAGGGCAGGCATCGACACAGCTTCCGCATTTAATACAAGGAAATTCTCGTTGAACATCAGGCACTTCATCTTTAGTGTATACCACAATTCCAGATGTCCCTTTTACCACTGGGATATCAAGGTTGGAAATGGCCACACCCATCATAGGTCCACCTAAATAGACCTCAGAAATTTGATCTGAAATACCGACTTCTTCGAGTACATATCGGATAGGTGTTCCAATGGGAATCAGATAGTTTCCTTTTTTCTTCACACCTGGACCGGTAATCGTAACAACTCTTTCTTGGATACCCTGACCGTGAGGAAGTAATCGTCCTATTTCCGCCGAAGTCGCGACATTCACCACCACAACTCCAACATCAATAGGTAAGCCTCCTGAAGGAACTTCGATATCGAGAACACTTGTAATCAACATCTTTTCGGCTCCTTGCGGATACTTTACGGGTACAACTCTTACTTCAACAGGAAGACCTTCTGGAATATTTTTTTCCAAATGATCTGCTGCATTTTGTTTATTTGCCTCAATACCGATAATACATTTTTTCGCACCCGTTGCTTTTAAAAGATAACGAATGCCCATAAACACATCATCAGATTGTTCGAGCATCACTCTATGGTCAGTAGTTAAATAAGGCTCACATTCAACTCCGTTGAGGAGGAGAACATCACATTGTTTATCCTCTGGAACTTTCAGCTTTACGTGGGTGGGAAACGCCGCACCACCTAAACCTACAATACCCGCTTGTTGGATGGCATTCAAGATTTGCTCTTTCGACGCATCTTCTGGATCAAGAGGAATGCCCTCCCTTACCTCTTGTCCAGAGTAAGGGAAAGCCTCCAAATATACACCAGTCACCATCTTCCCGCTGACGGTAGGCACTTTTGTGATCTTACGAATTACTCCAGAAACTGGGGCGTGAACCGGGACAGACATATAACCGTTGGCTTTGGCAATCAGTTGCCCACGGTCTACTTCTTGTCCCTCGTTCACTAATAATTCAGATGGACCACCAATGTGCTGTTCCATTGGTAGGATAAACACCGGAGCGAAAGAAAACTGTTTTATCGGTAAATCTTTCGTGTCGTCTTTGTGCTCCGGTGGATGAATCCCATGTTTGAACGTATTTTTATAAAAATTAAATAACTTCATGGGTCGTTCCTTTCTAGTTCAATCTTTCCCCTCTTTTGATCCATTTTTCGATTTCCTTCTCAGACATGTCTTTAGGGAAACCTGGGTGAATCACTCCTTGAGAACATTTCTCACCTGCTTTTACTAGATCGGCATACGGTCCTGCTTGAGCGTTTTTAATGATCGCTTGTTTCTGATCGTTGTATTCAAACATCTTGTTATTGATTTTGATACACTCATCGCAACCGCTACATTCTTCCGACTCAATCCAAGGTGCCATATAGTTACCATTGTCTGCTGCTGCATTATCTGCTGGCTCAGGTGATGCTTCACCCTGAGGTAATACAACGTCTGCAATATCGCCTGCTTCTCCGGTAGCTAATTTCATTAAGCCCTGAGCAAGTTTTCCAACGATTTCCTGACGAATTTGTGATTCGTCTACCTCTTGAACTTCTTGCTTACCAGCTAAATCTTTCAGCATGATCCAGAATTCCTTACGCTCTATAGCAGAATCAACAATTGGCTCAGCGACCATTACTCTTGTCAATTGCTCTTTCTTATCGACTGCCCAAACGAATGGGAATAAACCTTCACGATCTTCTTTTGGCATTTCGATAAACTCAGCTAAAGGCACCATATTCTCGTTCCAAGTATCTCTTGGAGCCATTCTAAAGTGCTTTCTAAATCTAGCCTCTGTGATGGCAAAATCAGCGAAAGTCATATCTACTTCCATTGTTTTGTCTTTGCCATTGTCTTTATACTTTAAGGTATATTTCGGCCAGATCAAATCCATATCAGGGTTACCCGATAAGTCGAAGTTTTCGGCAGCAGTAGTACCTAAATCAGGATTGTATTTAAAGATCGGATACGTACGTGACTCGATCGCTAACTTCGCTTGATGTGCACCTAAATCATCTGCCACACCATGTTCTGGCTGACAAGTAGTATAGATATTGAATAGGGCAGGACGCTTCGTCATTAGACCATCGATAAAGCCTTCTAACATCTGAGACGTATTGGCTAAAGTAGATTGCAATACATACGTATTTCTATGTGCCATGGCAATTAAACCAATCTCTTTACGAGGTTCTGGCTTACCTTTCCATACTTTACCATACTGCGCCATATCAGATACTTGTCCGATAAAGCCAGATGTACAAGCTTGACCACCAGTGTTAGAGTATACTTGTGTATCTACAACGACTACTTTGATTGGCTTACCTGATGCCATCATTCTCGATAGGTTTTGGAAACCGATGTCGTACATCGAACCATCACCACCAAGTGCCACAACTGGAGGACATAAATGCCATTCATCATCACTGAATTGTTCCCAATTGAAGTAAGTGAAGAAATCATCATGTTTATCAGCATCGTATTCGCCAGCCAATTCCAATTCAGCTTTTCTAACGGCTTTGAAACCATCTGCCATTTTTGCCATGTGACCTTCGAAGATACCCATAGCCAATGATGTTGAATCTTGGAATAAGTGGTTAGCCCAAGGGAATGGATACGGGTTGTAAGGATAAGTAGATCCCCAAACCGAAGTACATCCAGTCGCGTTGGTCATACCCATACTCGAACGACCTCTACCTGTGGTACCTTGTTCGTATTTCCATTTCAATTGCTTCAGTTGTGCCATCAATTGCGTCACATTTCTGAACCACTCTTGGTCGATTGGAGCAGTACCTTTTGCAGATTCAATTCTGCTCGTAATACTCGACATCGTTAAGTCAGTATCCGACATCTCTGTCACGATATCTGCCATTAGATCGGCATCGTTTAAGTTGACAGTTTCCATCAACTTCAATTGGATATGCTTCTCTAATTTACCGATCAACTCCCCAATGTAAGCGACATGTTTCTTCACTCTCGGCATCATCAAAGACTCTACCGTAGCAGTGAATAAATGGACTACAGATTTCTCTGAACAACCTAAACAAGCACCATCGCCTGAGGCCATCACAGAGTACGCATCTTTATTTAATAGAAGCGTTTCTAGTGGTCCGATTTTCTCCTCTAAATCATCAATTCTATTGTATTTAGCAGGAGTGGTTGGTAGATCTTCCCAAAGGCTCCACTCATCGCGAAGTTTGGCTACCGAACCGTCTGTTTGTATCACAGCTTTTAAGGCATCATCCTCACAAACCTTGATACATTCCATACAACCTTTACAAGTTTGAGGGTTTAATGTGATGCTGAATAGACCACCACTACCTTTCTCTTTTTTCTCGTTTAATTGATAATATGGACGTGTTAATGCGAATTGGAAATCACCTAGCTCGTTTTTGAACCACTCCAATTCTTGCACTTGAGCAGCTGGTGTAGATGCATCAAAAATAGCTTCATCTAGGATAGCGTGTATTTGATCATTCACCGTAACATCACCTTTCACACTGTCAAAACGCTCACGGATTTTACCGGTCATCTGACGGATCACTTTAGGTAGATGTTCTACTTTACCTTTTTTCTTTCTCACATGTTTTACCACCGTTTCCATCACATCGTTAAGGTCGGAAACTAAACCAGGTAAAGCCGTATCAGGACAAACGGTATAACAATTACCGCAGGCAGTACAATTGTTTGGAATCCATTCCGGATGTTCGAAACGAATACCTGTCATATCTCTAAATAGAGAGGAAGCTGCTGGCATCACACTCAGACCAATAAATGGATCGGTGATGTTGTCGTTCCCCATACCTCTTTGATAGAAATGACCTGTTTGCTCCCAGAAGCGGTGTACATCAGATAATTTTGATTCGCTTACTGGAGACTTTTTTAGAAGAGTTGGGGTTGGAATATCTTTGTGTACTTGCTCAACAAGTTGTTGTTCTGTGATTTCCTTGCAAGTGATTTCATGTACTTCATCGAAGCCACGTTTCACCACTCTCATGTTATCATCAACAACTCTTTGACCTTTACCACCAAATTTATATTGTAATTGATCTTGGATGGCATCTAATAATTTATCTGCATCTAGACCTGTTTTTTCCATTAATGGAGAAGATGAGAAGAAGGCACCTTGGAAGGCAATACCTTGCATTCTTAACTGAAGTTCTGGATCAGTTGCTTCTTCTCTCGCAATCTTAAATCCATCGATGTAGAATACATGAATATTCTTCTCGATAATTATTTTTTGATATTGACGAGGGATGTCTGCCCAAACTTCTTCTTGAGTTGCTTTATCACTTTGAATAATGAAACAACCACCTTCTTTTAGACCTGCAATTGCATTCGTGTGCTTGAATACGTTAGGGTCTGGTGACAATACCACATCTACGAAGTAATACTCGCAGTTAATACGAATTGGTTCTGGTGCAGCTGCTAAATAATAAGTAGTTGGCTGACCTTTTTTCTCAGAGCCATATTTCGGATTGGCTTTGATATCGTATCCAAGAAGATCGAACAATGTCATGGCCAAGTTCTTACCTGTAGTAATTGCACCCCAACCACCAATAGAGTGGAAACGTACAGTTACAGCCTCTTTAGGCATCAGGTTAGGATTCTCAGAACCACGAACCGAAAGATTCTTAATGTTTGGATAAGACTCCTCAATCGTTTCTTGATATTGTCTTTGCTTAGGGTTGAATGCTTTTTCTCTTACGAAATCAATCGATAAGTAGAATAACTTTTTCTGAGCCCCATCTTCCATCATGTTTTCGATAGCACCAATAATTCCTTCCGGTTGAAGGTCTCTTGATCCCATACCAAACGAACCAGAATACAAGGCAGGCATATCTTTTGGTTGATAGCTGCTTAATTCTGGATAAGGAAGATTTTTCTTTTGAGTTCCATTCTCCAAACATTTCGATAACACTGAGCGCACCTCTCTCATAATCGGAGCATCTTCAGCTAATGGTTGATCTAAACGTTCTAGAATAGTGACCCCTTTCTTGCCTTTCAATACTTGTGCAAGCAAATCGGCAGGGAAAGGACGGAACATCACTAAATCGACTACACCTACTTTGATTCCTCTCGTTTCTCTGATGTAATCCACTACAGCTTCCGCACTAGAAACCACACTACCTTGTCCTAAGATAAGGTAATCGGCATCCTCCACTTTGTACGTCATGACTCTCTTGTACTCACGACCAGTTAAAGCGGCGAAATCTTTAAATGCTTGATCTGTAATTTCTTTAATGTGATCAAAGAAGAAAGGTCTTTGTGCAGCCACCGATTGCATATACGCATCTTGGTTTTGCACAATACCCGCCATTAACGGATTATCCACATCCCAAATTTCTGGAATACGTCTACGAGTCTCTCCATAGATAATTTTTTGAGCTGGAGTAGGCGTTGGGATAATGTCGTCTGGACGACCCAAGAATTCTTTGATTAAATCACGCTCAGGAAGGTTGAGCGACTCAATAAGGTGAGTAGTAAGGAAACCGTCTTGCGCAATCACACCCGGAGTTAAAGCCATCTCGGCAATTTTGTGGGAAATGATGTTCAAGTCGGCTACGTGTTGTGCCTTTTTGGCGAATAATTGGAAAAAACCTGTGTCATCAATGGCATGGTAGTCATCGTGACCCGCATGCACATTAAGGGTAGATTTAGTCATGGCTCTAGCACCAATATTTAATACATAAGTAAGTCTTTTACCTACCGCTGCATATAAAGATTCGTGCATGTAAGCAATACCCTGACCAGACGAGAAGTTTGCTGCTCTCTGTCCTGTCATAGATAAACCAGCCGTTACAGCTGCTGCTGCATGTTCACCCTCTGGCTCAATGAAAATTAAAGGTTTGTCCGAAATGTTTAAGTGCCCTTTGGCTGCTTCTTCCGCCCAATATTCACCCATCTGAGTAGATGGCGTGATTGGGTAGGCCCCCGCTGCATCCGATGATTCTCTTTCGCACATAATAGCCGCGGTGTTTCCATCCATCGCGACACGTACGCCAGGATACTTAGCGTTAGTTGTGTTGTTGCTCATTTTTATTAATGCTGCTTTTTAAATAAGTGTGTTATCTAATTCCGTACAAAAAAAGATGACAGATTTCAGTGAAACCCTGCATCGCGATTTTGCATTTTCTATATATATAATCTTGTAGTAATTGTTTGTTAACTTGGTTATTGTCAAGTATTTCGTCGAAATACTTTTCATTTATCTCACTCCATTTCACTACAAGAAGTTATTCCTCTTCTCTAATTAATAAAGTTAGCTTTCTAACATAATAGTTTTTTGGACCAATAGTTACTAATATGTGCTTCGTGTTATAAGCTAAAATTATATTAATTGTACTCTTTACACTCCCAATGTATTGAGATTAGAAATGAATGAACATGATGATGATCAATAGAAAAGATGATGAAGGTCAATAATAAGAGAGAGTCATTGTAGGATTTGAAGTTGTATTTATTATTAAATAATTGCAAATATTATCTTATAATTACGTTTTTTGATGTCAATAGGTAAGATTATCATAAAAACTGGTTTACCAATTTAAAGTCGCTTTTTTTGTACTTAAATGATTATTTAGAATAAATTTAAAATAGTATTTATGACGCTTATTTTAACATTTTAACTCCATTTTTTAAGATTTAAAATTTTTAAAAAGGTGATTTTAGAAATCGTAATTTCTCTCTGATTTTAATTTTCGCTCAAATATTAAAACACTTATTATTGGTTAATAATTGAAAATAACATAAAATGATTGTTTAATATCAATGATTAGTGTATATTAGACACTACATCACCACTAGCAATCTCAACCCATAAATTTTCATAACTTTTTCCTTTTGCCAAACTACAACTTTTAAAATACGATTATTATGAAAATATCAAGACGAATCATTAATCACGAGATGGACAGAATAGACCAAATGACTGAAGAACAGGCTTTACTTTTTACAAAAGAAACGGATTATTTTAATCCGGAGGTGGATAATGGCGTCTTCGCTAAAATAGAACCGCTTGTTATTAAGAATCCACAAAAGATTCAAAAGTTAATGTTAATTCAGATGCAATCTTTTAAGGCTTTAAATCCAAAAAAGAGAAGACCATACCTTGCTTATGTAAGTATGTTAGATGCACGAGGTACATTATTTTACGATTACACCAATAAGACAGAAGAAGAAATAGAGGATTTAGTACTTTCTGGAAAATTATTACCAAAATCATTAGTAGTTTATACATTGTTTTGCATTGATATGAATGATAAACATAGACGTAGTATTCATTTAGGATGTCCTTATGTATTTGTGAATAGACAAGCTACTTTTTGGTTAATGAAAAACTTTCAAGGCAGATTCTTCTTTGGAGAAGATAAAGAATTGATGAAGGAGATTAAGAACGCCGGAGGGGAGGTACATCGTTTTCCTTTAGGTAGAAAAAAAGTGTCTTAATAGAAGGCGTAAATCTACGCCTTTCTATTGTAGATGAAATATCAATTAGTGTGTTTATAGGTAAATACTGTCCAAGAATTAATAAGGATCACATTTTTTTTTCAGAAAATAAATGATTAACTAGTAGTGTCGAAACTAAAAAGCTAGGATAACCAAATTGACTACTGTTTAAATTTTTAATTTTCATCAAGATGAAAACATTAAGTCATGTGCTGTTATTAACAGTATTATTAGGGTTATTAAGCTGTCAAAATCAATCATCAGAAACATCTTCTAAAACATCAACTCTTAAAGAGGCATTTGATGGTAAATTCCTATTGGGTACTGCTTTACATGTAGATCACACCAATGGTCTAAGAGCGGCTTCTTCTTCATTAGTAGAAAAGCAATACAATTCTATTGTAGCAGAAAACTGTATGAAGCCAGAAGAAATTCATCCTTCAGAAGGAGTGTATAATTTTACCGAGGCTGATCAATTTGTCGAGTATGGGGAAAAGCACAATATGTTTATTGTAGGCCATACCTTGGTTTGGCATTCGCAAGTTCCCGATTGGTTCTTTATTAATGCGGAAGGAAAAGAATGTACAAGAGAAGAATTGATAGAACGTATGAAAGACCACATTTATACTGTGGTTGGTCGCTATAAAGGAAGAGTAGATGCTTGGGATGTAGTCAACGAAGCTATAGATGATAAAGAGGGTTTACGAAAAAGTAAATGGTATAACATTATAGGAGAAGACTTTATCGATTTGGCCTTTCAGTTTGCTCATGAAGCAGATCCAAATGCAGAATTATACTACAACGATTA
This sequence comes from Flammeovirga sp. MY04, assembly GCF_001682195.2. Lineage (NCBI taxonomy): Bacteria > Pseudomonadati > Bacteroidota > Cytophagia > Cytophagales > Flammeovirgaceae > Flammeovirga > Flammeovirga sp. MY04. The sequence continues at coordinate 1,182,126 of NZ_CP003561.2, read as the reverse complement.
TTCTATGATTCTACCACATCGTCGTGCCGAAGCTGTAAGATTGGTAAAACGACTTTTAGATAAAGGTATCCGTGTAGATGGTATAGGAATGCAAGCACATTATGGAGTAGATTACGTAAAAATTCCAGAATTTGAGAAAAGCATTACCGATTTTGCAGATCTTGGAGTGAAAGTAATGTTGACAGAATTAGATATATCTGTTTTACCTTTTCCAACAGAAGAAATTTCTGCTGAGATTTCTCAAAAATATGCCAAGTCTCCAGAATTTGATCCATATCCAGAAAATCTTCCGGATAGTATGCAAGTGAAATTGGCTCAAAATTATGTCGATTTATTCAAGGTTTTAATCAAGCACCAAGACAAAATTAGTCGAGTAACTTTCTGGGGAGTGAACGATGCACATACTTGGAGAAACAATTGGCCTATCGAAGGTCGTACAGATCATCCTTTGTTATTTGATAGAAATAATCAGCCAAAAGAGGCATATCATGCCGTTTTAGAATTGGCAAAATCAAACCCTAAAGGGTAATTTTATTCTTTATTAGGGACAATTTTTATATTAAATAAGCGGTGGTCACGATCTTTATCAAGTCAAATTGATGATAAAATTTTACAAATGAGTTTATTCTCTGTATTATTATATATGATGAAATCGTGATCACTTTTTAAACTTAAATAATAACTATCACTTCACCGTCTGTATATGAATTATTATTTACTACTACTAATTACATTTTTCACAACTATTACAGTTTATGGTCAGCAAGATCAATTCATAAAATTGAACTTGAGTGCTGATGGGCGACCAATTACGGATATAAATAAGGATCAGCAAGGATTTTTATGGGTAGGTACTTTTGGAAATGGTATCTATAAATATGATGGCTTAAACTATGAACTGTTTAATTATTCTGTAACCGATTCTTCTAAAATCAACGACAATTTTATTCGATGTTCATTCATTGATAATGATCAAAAACTATGGATAGGCACGAATAAAGGTATTAGCTATTTTGATACTCAAAAAGACAAATTCATTTCCATTAGATTAAGCAATACTGAAGATGTAGTTACTTTCGAAATGGAGGAAACCAAAGATGAATCCATCATTTTGGCCACAAACACCAAAGGTATTTATATAAAGAACAAGGATAATTCCATTGATTTTTATCCGATGAAATTAAAACTAGAGGACTATTTTAAGATCAACTCTTTAGCCACAAGGGATTATAAAAACTATTACTTAGCCACTAACCAAGGATTATTCATTTTTAATTATCTAAGGAAAACCTTTACTAAGGTAAAACATAAAGATCTTCACCAGAATATAAGTATTCAGAAAGTGTATATGTCTCAAAACGGTACTCTTTGGATAGGAACGGTAGAATCTGGAATTTATACTTATCAAATATCTTCGGAAAAAGTAGAAGCTTTTCCTGTGACTACTACTAGAATAATGGATTTTTGTGATAGTGAATCAGGTATTTTTGTTGCGACAGAAAATGATGGTGTATTTGTTTTCGATGTAGAAGACAATAATAAATATCTTCATTTTGAGAGTAATGCAAAAGATTGGAATTCGCTTTCTTCTAATTCCGTTTGGTCGTTGTATGCTGTAGATAAAAATAAGATCCTTATAGGGTATTATGAGTTTGGTGTTGGATTATATGATCCTGAATTCTATAAATTTAGCTCCCTTACACATAATCCATACAATAAAAATTCTTTGGCCACTTCATCAGTAAATAGTATAGTCTCTGATAATAATGGCTTATTATGGTTAGGACAAGACGGTGGAGGAATGACAAAATATGATCAAAAATTAGATCAATATTCAGCTATTAATACCCAAAATAATCAGTTGATTAAAGGTTTGGGAAGTGATGCAGTTCAATCTGTATTTAAAGATAGTAAAGGACAAACTTGGGTAGCTACTTGGGGAAATGGGATCTATTATTTGCCTAAAGGGAAAACATCTTTTGTAAACTATACTAAGGATAATTCTAATTTATCTTCTGATCGTGTGATTTATTTTGATGAAGACAGTTATGGACGTATTTGGATTGCGACTTTTGATCGAGGGATTTGTTACTTCAATACCAAAGATCAAAGAATTTATTATCCCAATTATGGTGATTTTGTCAAGACAAGCTTATCGACCAAAGATGTTCGAAATGTATTGGTGGATGGAAAAGATAATGTTTGGGTGGGTACAACAGAAGGTTTATTCTATATAGAAACTCAGGATAAACAGTTTAAAGTAAAGGCAGTTTTATCTCAACAATTGGGGGGAGACAACATTTTATCTTTGTTTATAAGTCAGGATAGACATTTGTGGATAGGGACAGATGGAGCAGGTTTGTATAAGTATAATTTAGAAACCAAGCAATTGATCTCCTATTATGGTAATAATAAAGTCAACCGAAAGGTGATTTGTGGAATCACAGAAGACCTAAATGGAAATATTTGGTTAAGCAGTAAAAATGGTATTGCTGTAATTCAAAAATGGAACGATAGTGTTCGTTATTTTACGCAAAAGGACGGTTTAGTATCAGAAAACTTTAATTATAACTCCATAGCTTTCGACCCTAATTCGAATACATTGTTTGCCGGTTCTATCAAGGGATTGAATTATATTGATGCCTCTATTATCAAACCTCAAAAATGCGAAGCGGAGATTTTCTTCAATACAATCAACATTCACCAAACAAAATTTCAGAATGATGTTGAGGAGATTCAAAGGAAGATAACAGACGGGGAAGAAGTAGTGCTTTCACAGGATGAAAATATCTTCTCCATAGATTTTACCGGTATCGATTTTCCATATTCAGACAAAATTGATTTTGCTTATTATTTAGAGGGACCCGAAAAATCGTGGAATTATGTTGGTGCGGTAAGGAATGTGACTTATACTTCTCTACCAAGAGGAGAATATGTTTTCCATTTAAAAGGAATGGACAATAATGGGGTTTGGACAAAAGAAAAGACGATAAAGATCAAAGTTTTACCTTATTGGTACCAATCGAACTTGGCTATTGTAGTTTATGTTTTACTCTTCTTGCTTGGACTTTATTTCTTGAATAGAATTATGAAGGCTAGAGTGAGAATTTTGGAAGAAGCCAAAGGAGAAAGGGAACGCAGATTGCAAGAGGAAGAACTTACTAAAGCTAAGCTTCGATTTTTTACGAATATTTCTCACGAATTTAGAACTCCTTTAACGTTGATTCTAAATCCAATTACTGATATGATATCTGGGCAGTTTTCTACTCAGCAATTAAGGGAAAAGAATGTCTCAATCTATAGAAATGCACTTCGATTAAAGAATTTGATAGATGAGTTGATGGACTTTAGAAAGTTGAATTCTAAGAATATGAGCCTTAAAGCACAATTATTAAATCCGGAAGAAGTGATTGAAGAGTCCATCTTATTTTTTGAAGAAGAAGCAGAAAGCAGAAATATCGAAATTTCCATCAAGAAAGACTTTACAAATGAGATTCAGATTTACTTGGATGAAAGTATGATCGAAAAGATCATCTTTAATCTGTTCTCTAATGCCTTCAAATTGATGGATCAAAATGGCGAAATCAATATCAATTTGTTACTTTCTGATACCTATTTGAGAATTTCGGTAAGCGATACTGGTCCTGGAATTTCTAAAGTGAACCTAGAAAAGGTATTCGATCGTTTTTATCAGGTAGATGCACATCAGGATGCTTATTATGGGGGGACAGGAGTTGGATTGGAAGTAGTGAAACAGTTTGTGGAGCTGCACAAAGGAAAGATTTCAGTGGAAAGTACTGTTGGTGTGGGCACAACTTTCCATTTAGATTTCCCAATGGGTAAAGATCACCTAGATGAAAATCAAATATTTGATAGGAATTCTTTGAATAGAAAGAAATATGTACTTCCTGTAAGCGATCATAAATCGGTTATTGCAACTACTTCATCCGCTTCAAAAAAACAATCTATTTTACTGGTAGAGGACAATTATGAACTGCGTTCTTATCTAAGAGAGGCACTACACGAACATTATCAAATACATGAAGCATCTGATGGAGTAAATGCTTTGGAACTCCTCGAAGAAAAGAACATCGATATTATTATATCTGATGTGATGATGCCTAATATGGATGGTTTCACTTTATGTGAAAAAGTAAAGACGAATTTAAAGATTAGTCATATTCCTCTTATCCTTTTGACAGCAAAAAATGATCAAGAAGATAAAATAAAAGGAATTGATTTAGGGGCAGATGCTTATATACAAAAACCATTTGATTTAGAATTACTGCATGTGACTATAAAACAACTTCTGAAATCAAGACAAGTAATATTCGACCGATTCATTGGTAAATATCAAGAGGAAGGGTTCGAAAGTCCAACGACTACAAATGTAGATCAAGAGTTTTTAAAGACAATTACGGATTATGTGTATCAACATATTTCAGATCCTAATTTAAATGTTGAGCATTTGGCTGGTCAATTGAATTTAAGTAGGAGTCAGTTATACCGAAAAATTAAAGCACTTACGGGTTTAACGGCTACAGTATTTATTAAACGAATTCGTTTAGAACAAGCAAAGAAATTGATACTGGCAGGGAATAGTAATATAAGTGACGTTGGATATCAAACAGGATTCTCTTCTCCATCTTATTTCTCGAAATGTTATAAGGAGTATTTCAATATTCTACCAACACAAGAATTAAAAGAGGTCGAAGGAAAAGAATAAGAAAGCAATTACTATTGATATAATTATCTATAAACTCGGCTTTATGTCGAGTTTTTTTATACTTAAATGATAAACATGGTATAATATTTTATTTAAAGAGTAAGAATTGTATTTAATTTTTTTAACTATCTGATTTTTTAGTGTGGCTGAAATGAAAATTATGATGCATCAAATGTGACATTTGTTGCAAAAATGTGCCTCAACATCATTATTGCAAGATTTTGCTTCAATTTTATTATTTGTATAAAGTACAATTATACAACTTGCAGCATGAGAAAAAAGTCAAGCGAACAAAATGTTCACTCTAGGAAATTAGTAGTACTAGAGGTCTTGGTTATTACTAGTTTAGTTGGTCTCATTATTTTAATAGCCACTTTGGCGTAGATAAGAGACCAGCAGTTTCGACACAATTAACAAGTCTGTGATAAGGCACATTTTTTAACATAAAAATCTACATAAACAAAATGAAAAGAAATTTTACTTAGACAATATTTCAGCTCTCAAGTTATGCTAACTCTAACTATTCACTAGATCTGTAAAGTTTAATATAAAACAAGATAGATTTAGTATCTGATTGAATTAAACATAGAAAATGAAATGAACAATTATTTTTTTAGAGCAGACGTATCGAAAAAGATACCTCTTCTAATGATTCTATTTTCCGTTCTGTTATTACCAAACTATCTCTATGCTCAAGATTCTAAAGTAATCAAAGGAGTTGTAGTAGATAGTAATAATAATGTACCACTACCTGGTGTAAATGTATTTATAGTAGGTACTACAATAGGTACGATTACCAACTTCGAAGGTGAATATTCTATTAAAGTAGATGCGAATTACACCGAGTTAGGTTTTAAATATATCGGTTACATCGAAAAGATGGTGTCCATAGAAAACCAAACTGAAATTAATATTTCGTTGGACGAAGATGTAAAGCAGTTAGAAGAAATTGTGGTTGTAGGTTACGGTACTCAGGAAAGAGCAAAAGTAACTGGTGCCATTGCTACGGTAGATTCTGAAGCCATTACTTCGACTCCGGTCTATACGGCAGATCAAGCTTTACAAGGTAGAGCTACGGGTGTGTCTGTAACTAATAACGGTTCTCCTGGTAGTGATCCAATTGTACAAATTCGTGGTGTAATGGGTACGAGTGGAAATAATCCTCTAATTGTAGTAGATGGTATTATTGTACAAGGTTTGGGTGATTTGAACCCTTCGGACATTGAGACAATGACGGTATTAAAAGATGCATCTACTACCGCTATTTATGGTGCGCAAGGTGCAAATGGTGTTGTTGTAGTCACGACAAAGAAAGGTAAGTCAGGAGAAATTAAAATTGATATTGATGGCTACCGTGGTGTTCAAACAGTGCAAAACCAACATGATGTAATGGGTAGAGATGACTACATCAAATACTCTAAAATGTGGGGAAATGCTGCTGAAGGACGTTTAGAAAATGAAAAATATGCTGATATCAGTAAGTACAATACCAATTGGCAAGATGAGATTTTCCAACAAGGTATTATCGAAAACTACAATGTTGGCTTATCTGGAGGTGGTGAAAACACGAATTATAGAATTAGTGGTAACTACATGAATCAGGAAGGTGTATTAAAAAACACGGGTATTGAGCGTTTCATGTTTAGAGCGAATTCAAATTATACGAAAGGTAGATTGAAAGTAGCACAAACATTCTCGGTGTCAAGTACTGATAAAAAGCCGGAGCAAACATCAGCAGGTCGTTCAGCATTAGAGCATGCCATTAAAATACCGCCATATCTTACGGTTTATAATGCAAGTAATTTAGGAGGGTATCAAGGTACAAATATTCAATTGGATGGTCAGGATGCCGAAAACCCTGTAAGAGTGTTAGAACATACTGAGATCTCTAACCGAAGAGTGAACCTTATGGGTACCTTATCAGCAGAAGTGGAGTTATTCCAAGGTTTCTCTATTAAGGGACAAGGTGGTATCGACTACTTCAATTATACAAATGATTTATTCTCCCCAGCATACGACGATGGATCAGCTCTAGCTAGACCCAACAGAGCATTAATCGAGAAAGGATATGGATCTCATGCAATGATGACATTAATCGGACAAGCCAACTACAGTAGAAAATTCGGTAAACACAATGTAAATGCTGTAGCTGTTGTAGAACGTATTGAAAAGAAAAATAGGAATGCAGGTACGTCGAGTTTTAATGAAATTACCAATGAGATCAAGAATACAACAAATACTGACTTAACTGGCGGTTCTTTCTCTGTAGATTATGGTAAATTAGGTTATTTAGGCCGTGTGAACTATGATTATGATGGTAAATATCTATTTGCTGCTTCATATCGTCGTGATGCTTCTTCTAGATTTGGAGCCAATAACAGATGGGCTGGGTTCTACTCTTTATCATTAGGTTGGAACGTGTTGGATGAAGCATTTATTCCAGAAACTGATTGGATGTCACAGTTAAAGTTAAGAGGTAGTTATGGTTCTGTGGGTAACGATAATATTGGAGATTATAGATATTCTGCATCTATTGTTTCAGGTAACCATAGATATGTTTTTGGTGGTGCTAACGGTGTGTATCAAGCATTTGGTACAACGGCAGGTAACCTTCCAAACCCTAACTTAAAGTGGGAAACAACTTACATGACTAACGTGGGTGTTGATTTAGGTTTCTTCGAAGATCGCTTAACACTATCAGCAGAATATTATAAAAACGAAAGTGATGATCTATTGATCAATGTTCGTCAGGTTTCTTCTATTGGTGGTGTAAATTCTACTCAAGCGAAAAATGCAGGATCTGCTCAAGTAAGTGGTTTTGAATTTAATCTTGGAGTGAAAAACCAGGAGAAAGCATTGAAATGGGTAGCCAACCTAAATATTAGTACCATGCAAAATAGAGTGAATGATCTTGGTGGAGAAACACTTTTTGAAGGGTACTATGAAAACAACGGTTCTATCTTAAGAAGTGTTGAAGGTGAGCCTCTAAGACATTTCTACGGTTATCAAGCAGTAGGTATTTTTAGATCTTGGGAAGAAATTTATACTTCACCAATTCAGACATCAAATACTGCTCCTGGAGATGTGAAGTTTAAAGATATTTCTGGTCCTGACGGTGTACCTGATGGTGTTATCGATCATCACGATCAAACAATCATCGGTAATCCAACTCCAGATGTGGTATTTGGTTTAAACATGGATTTCAGTTATAAGAACTTCGATTTAAACATCTTCTTTAACGGTACTTATGGAAATGAAATCTATAATACTACTAGATGGTATTTGGAAGGCGGACAACGTTTCTTCAATGCTCATCCAAAGATGTTAAATGCTTGGACGCCTGAGAATCCAGATTCTGATGTCCCTCGTTTAAGCGAGTCGGGTGATAACCTAAGAACTTCAGATCGTTTTGTGGAGGATGGTTCTTATTTAAGACTGAAAAACATCACTTTAGGATATACACTTCCTAAGAACGTTTTATCGAAATATATCTCAAGATGTAGATTCTATGTAAGTGGACAAAACTTGTTTACAGTAACAAAATATACTGGCTTGGATCCTGAGGTTGGTGCAGCTGCTGCAAGTGGTAACAACCCTGCCGAGACGGGTATCGATAGAGGTAACTATCCAACTCCTGTAACAATTATTGGTGGCTTACAATTAAACTTCTAAACATCATGACAAAAATTAAAAATACATTCATTTTATTATTAGTGATTGCTTTTGGAAGTAGCTGTAGTACAGATTTCCTTAACATCTCTAACCCTAATGAACTTACTGAGGATACTTATTTCAAGAACAAATCTCAGTTACAATCTTCGGTTGATGCATCTTATGTCAATTTGCAATCAAAAGGTCTTTACATCCGTCATTTATTCTTTATGAATGACAATATGGGTCACGAAGTGGAATTAAATCCTCAACACGAGCCTGATAAACGTCAGTATTATAATTTCACTTTTGACTCAAATCACGAAGGTATCTTTACTTATTGGGATAACTGCTTTAGAGGTATTAATAAAGCAAACTTCGTGATCTCGAATCAAGATAAATTTGAGAATGTTACTCAGGATGATGTGGATAGAGCATTAGGTGAAACTCATTTTATGAGAGCCTTTTACTATCATCTTTTAGTGACTCGTTTTGGTGGCGTTCCGATTTACCCAGAGTTAACTGATACTCCAAAACCGAGATCAACAAAAGAAGAGGTATATCAATTTATTTTGGAAGATTTAGCTATTGCAGCAGAACTTTTACCTACTCAAGCAAATACGGATGGAGGTAGAGCAACTTCTGGAGCAGCCTATGCACTAAAAGGAAAAATGCACTTGTACAGACAAGAGTGGCAAGAGGCAGCAGATGCTTTCAAGAAAGTAACAGGTTATACTTTGGTAGACGATTATTCTCATAACTTCTTAGAAGAAACGGAATACAATTCTGAATCAGTTTTCGAAGTAGGTTTTACAAGAGAATTTGGTTGGTCTGATCAAGATACTTGGTGGGTAGAAGATGCTTCAGGGATGCAGTTCGTGTCATTAAGAGGTCAGGAATACGGTTGGAACGATTGGTTCAACTCTTACCCAGGAGACGATTTGTTAGATGAATATGAAGCGAATGATCCTCGTTATGTAGCCAATTTCTATACAGATGGTGAACTATTTAATAACGGAACAGAAGTCGTAAGTCTTCCAGATCATAGAGCCGCTTGGAAGAAATACCAAAATTATTACCAACGTCCAAAAGAGGAAATTGCATCAGGTATTAATCACCGTGTTATTCGTTACTCAGATGTTCTCTTAATGAGAGCAGAGGCGGAAAATGAGTTAGGTAATATCTCTACAGCTGTCAATTTAATGAATGAAGTGAGAGCAAGAGTAAACATGCCTTTATATGGATCAGCAGAAATGAATGCTACCTATCCTGTAAGTAGTAAATCGGATGTTTTCAAAGCCATCGTTCACGAAAGAAAAGTAGAGTTAGCAGGAGAACAAGTACGTTACAATGATCTACTACGTTGGGATATGGCTTCAACATTCTTAGCAGGATCTGGCTTTGTAAGTGGTAAGTCGGAGTTACTTCCTATTCCTCAAAAAGAAATTGATGTAAACCCTGAAATTTCTGCAGCGGATCAAAATCCTGGCTATTAATATCAGCTTGTTGAACTGAAAATGAATGAACAATGAAAAATAAATTTATATATATATACCTTTTAGGATTACTCTCTGTTTGGGGATGTACATCAGAAGATTCTTCACCAATGGAAGAACTGCCTAAAGCAGCTTTTACAGCGACTCCATCAGATGAAAATCCTAACTACATAGTACTTGATAATCAATCGACAGGAACATCCATTATGAGTTCTTGGAAGTTCAAGGAGGATGGACCTTTCGTAAGAGGATCACAAGGTATGGATACCACTTATTACCCTAATGAAGGAACTTACAAAATTACCTTATATACAGGTAATAATGCTGGTGTAGATACTGTTTCTCAAGATATCGTTATCGAACAAAGAGATCCGGATTTACCACCTATCGGAGGGGATGCTTTCTTATTGTTAGGCGATTTCGAAGATGGTAATGTGGGCGATTGGAATGCATGGGGACAAGATGTTTCTGTGGTTAGTAATCCAGGTGCATCAGCAGCTAATCCTTCTGATTTGGTGTTGAAAATGACACAAACAGAACCTTGGCAAAACAGTGCTGTTAGAAGTATTCCACAAGTAACTCCTTTTGCTACAAAGATTGTGGTTGATGTTTACTTTGAAGTAGCGGGCGAATTAAAACTTCAAATAGAAAGTGATTTTGCTACAGGATACTTCCAAGCAGTTCCAGCTGGCGAATGGGTAACATTAGAATACAACCTTGAAGGAGAAGTAGATCCAGCAAAAGAGTATCCATGGATTCTTTTCCAAGGAAATACGGCAGGTAGTTACTACATCGATAACATCAAATACTATGCATTGGATATTGGTGGAAATAACGGAACAGTATATGGCGATTTTGAAGACGAGCAAGTAGGTGATTGGAATGCTTGGGACCAAGCCGTTTCAGTAGCAGCGAATCCAGCAGCAGATGCTGTCAACTCATCTAACTTTGCTTTAATGATGACACAAGCAGATCCTTTCTCAGCAAGTGCAGTAAGAAACGGTCAGATTGTGGGTGTTGCAGCCGATAAGATTACGGTTGATGTGTATTTTGAACAAGCAGGTTCTCTAAAGTTACAATTGGAAAGTGATTTTGATACAGGGTATTTCCTTGATGTCGAACCTGGAAAATGGGTAACATTAGAGTACGATCTAAACGGACAAATAGACGGAAGTAAGGAATATCCTTGGGTGGTTATTCAGGGAAATACGGCAGGGAATTACTATGTCGATAACATTACTTACTACGAACAGTAAATTGTTTTCAATCCAGGGTGAAAACCCTGGGTTGTTACTAAGCTTCAAAAAGAAATAACATGAAAAAATTATTTATATATCTATTATCTGCGTTAGTAGTTGGACTCACAAGCTGTGTAGATAATAAAGAGCAAGAATTAACACTTTCTTCACCGACTATTTATAAAATCTCCAACTTAAAAGCCAGTAGCTTTACGGCAGATTGGACAAGCATTGTGAATGCACAAAGCTATGAACTAAATCTGGCTACTGACGAGAATTTTACCAACCTTGTGGCTCCCTATGAAAGTGTTTCTACTAAAGAAGATTTCTTCCATTTTGAGGGACTAGCTAAGGGACAGACTTTTTATGTAAGAGTAAAAGCCTCTCTTAAGGAGAAATCTTCTGATTTTTCTAGTGCAAAATCAATTACTACTTTAGTCGAAGATGGCGTAGAGCCAGACACTCCACTAAAAGATGTGGCGACAACGTTTAGAGTAGGTATGGCTACCATTGTAGATCGATTAAATGGAACTCACGATGAGATCTATAAAAGAGAATACAATCAGATTTCAGCTGAATGGGAAATGAAAATGAATATCATGTACCCAGAAGAGGGTAGATACGATTTCACATTAGCAGATCAATTGGTAGAATATGCACAGAAGAACGGTATGGAAGTTCATGGTCATGCTTTGATTTGGCACGCAGCCACTCCAGATTGGGTAGAGAACTATGCAGGTACAGACGAAGAGTTTTCTGATATGGTAGAAGACTATATCAAAACGACTGTGACTCGTTACAAGGGTAAAGTAATCTCTTGGGATGTTGTGAATGAAGCCATTGATGATGCAGGTGGAAATTATAGAAATTCAGTTTTCTTAGAAAGAATGGGTGAAGGTTATATTCAGAAATGTTTTGAATGGGCAAGAGAAGCAGATCCAGATTGTTTATTATTCTACAATGATTATAACTTATGTTGGGATAGAACTAAACTAGATGCTGTCATCACCAAAGTGGTTGATAATTTCCAATCGAATAATGTTCCTTTAGATGGTGTGGGTTTTCAAATGCATATTGGTTATAACGGCCCTTCTAAAACAACAATTGCAGAACATACTAAACTAATTACTGATAAAGGTATTCTTATGCACTTCTCGGAGTTAGATGTAAAGATAAATCCTGATAATGATTTATCGGCTCCTACTGAGGAAAGAGAATTTGCTCAAAAGGACAAAGTGAGAGAGGTAGTAGAAGTGTATAATGCAATACCAGAAAGTAGCAAATTTGCACTAACGATTTGGGGATTAAGAGATGATGAATCATGGATTCCAAGTCATCAAGGTCATGATGATTGGCCATTATTATACGACAAAGACTTTACGATCAAAAAAGCACATACAGGCTTCTTAGAAGGCCTTCAAGAATAGAGTTAGCTATGTGAGGAGGAGGGAATTAGAGTACCTCTTTCTCCTTCTAACATCAAACAATTTATTTATCGGCTTGTCAATAAAAGATTCAACATGTGTGTGTTGGGGTGGTATTTTATTGCTTAGATTTTATTGACTTTATTATTGAGAAAAATGAAAATTGATGACCAAAAAGTATCGTTAAAAGAAAAGATAGGATACAGCTTGGGTGACTGTTCTGTTAATTTTGTATTTCAAATTATGTTGGTTTTTCAACTTGGTTTTTATACAGACGTTTTCGGAATTAAAGCAACAGCTGCTGGAACGATTCTATTATTAGCAAGAGTAATTGATGCCTTTGTAGATCCTGTGGTAGGCATTATGTCGGATAGAACCAACACAAGATGGGGAAAATATAGGCCATGGGTACTATGGACTGCCATACCTTTTGGATTATTTTTCTTTTTAGCTTTTACAACTCCAGATCTTACGGAGAGATATAAAGTGATTTATGCAGGTATTACCTATACACTTTTAATGGCCATCTATTCCTTAAATAACACACCGTATTCAGCTTTACATGGTGTGATGTCGAGTGATATTGATGAGCGAACAAATATTGGATCTGTTCGATTTGTTTTAGCTATGGTGGCCTCATTAATTGTACAAGGTTTTACATTGCCATTAGTCGATAAATTAGGTCAGGGTGATGATCAAAAAGGTTGGTCGATGGCGATAGGTATTTTCTCACTCATTGCTATTGTATTTTTTGTCATCACTTTCCTTACTACGAAAGAAAGAATTACACCACCTCCAACTCAGAAAACTTCCATCAAACAAGATTTTAAAGATTTGAGTAAAAACGGTCCATGGTTCTCTATGTTTATTGTGACCCTTTTTATCTTCACAACCTTATCATTATGGGGAGGAGGAATGTATTACTTCTTTAGTTATTACATGCAACCACAAGCCATTTTCTCATTCTTAGAGCAATTCAATTTAGTACAAACTACCAACAGCGAACCTTCATTATTACATAGTTTAATGGATGCATTTGGTCTATTGGCCTTACCAGATCAAAGTAATGCATTTAGTGTAGGATTTAGCTTTTTTAATATGATAGGGCAGTTTTTTACCATTGTTGGTGTATTGACTCTGTCTGCTCCATTGGCAAAAAGGTTTGGTAAAAGAAACACCTTTATTGTCTGTCTATTTATGACTTCAGTTTTTACTGGATTATTCTTCTTTGTTCCAGAAGATAAGGTGGGTTGGGCATTTACCTTAAATATTTTGAAGTCAGTATTCTATGCACCAACCATTCCGTTACTCTGGGCAATGATGGGTGATGTAGCCGATTATTCAGAATGGAAATATAAAAGAAGGGCCACTGGATTTGTCTTCTCAGGGATTGTATTTGCATTAAAAGCAGGATTAGGTTTAGGAGGTGCTTTATGTGGATGGATCGTATCGGTTTATGGATATGAACCTAATATGGTTCAATCAACAGATGCCATTTTTGGTATTCGTTTAACCGCTTCTATAGTACCTGCCGCAACATTTATGATCTCCGTTATTTCTCTCATTTTTTATGTGATAACGAGAGAGTTCAATATCAAAATGCAAGGGGAATTATCAGAAAGAAGAGCCAAGCAACAAGAAAATGAATTTATCGAGGTCGAAAATGTGGCCTTAAATTAAGTATACATCATATCATTTGATAAAATAAAATCAGCATGAGTTTAGTAAAAAATAAACCAAAATATATCGCAGATCATTTGTACACTGCAGACCCTTCCGCTCACGTATTTAATGGGAAATTATATATCTATCCATCACACGATATTGAATCTGGTGTAGAAGAGAATGACAATGGTGATCATTTCAATATGCAAGATTACCATGTCTTCTCTATGGATGATATTAATTTAGAAGTGACGGATCATGGTTGTGTTTTGAAATTAGAAGATATTCCTTGGGCAGGAAGACAAATGTGGGCGCCCGATGCAGCTGAAAAAGACGGGAAGTATTATTTGTATTACCCAATGAAAGATAAAAATGACATCTTTAGAATGGGAGTGGCAATTAGCGAAAAACCAGAAGGGCCATTTATTCCAGAACCAACGCCAATGGATGGGAGTTATAGTATTGATCCAGCTGTTTTCCAGGATAATAAAGAAGATTACTATATGTACTTTGGAGGAATTTGGGGAGGTCAATTACAAAGATATAGAGATAATAAGGCAATAGAAGTGGGACAAGAACCTGCTGACCATGAAGATGCTTTGTGCCCGAAAGTTGTGAAACTTTCTAAGGACATGAAAGGCTTTGCTGAAGAACCAAAAGATTTAGTGATTCTCGATGAAAATGGTGAGCCATTAAAAGCTGGAGATCACGAAAGAAGATATTTTGAAGGACCTTGGATGCATAAATATAATAACAAGTATTATTTCTCATATTCTACAGGTAATACCCATAGAATATGTTATGCAGTAAGTGATTCACCGTACGGACCATTTCATTATAAAGGTGTTGTATTAACTCATGTGGTTGGGTGGACAACTCATCACTCCATTGTAGAATTCAATGGAAAATGGTATTTATTTTACCATGATAGTCAACCATCAGGAGGGAAAACTTGGCTGAGAAGCGTAAAGTTTGTGGAAATAGATTTTAATGAAGATGGTTCAATAACCACTGTAGACGGTGAAATGTAATAACATGTATCATTCATTGTTTCAAAAGCACTCTCAAATTGGGAGTGCTTTTTTTGTGTAGGACAAATGGAGCATCAAAATGCTTCATTTTTTATGCTCCATTTTTATTATTATTTGTCGTTTTTTTGATATACAAACGATTGTTCTTCAGTTACTTTTGATAATGAGATCTCAATGAAATGAATTAACTCTTCTACTATCTATTTTGTTCCGGCTACATCATAGAAGCCAGAAAGAGTGCTAACTAAATCTACTAAATTATTGAAATGAAAAATTATCTAAACGAAAAGGTAAACTTTAGGAACAATCATGTAAAACCACCAAGCTTTGTAAAAACGATCACTCTCTTATTTATTTCACTACTGTTTTTTAGAGTGGATTGTAATGCCGTTATTTCTAATTCTGGTATGACAATACAAACAGAGACAATGACTTTAGAAGGACCTTATACCGGTACGACAACAACTCCTTTTGATGGCATCATTTTATATGCGAATGATGATAATGGATCCACAACTATTCAACTATCCAATGCGCCAGGAGTATTTGATATAAGCTTAAGAGGAGCATCCACAAATGCTAGTGCTGCAGGTGTTAGTTTAGAAATTGATGGAACCGAAATCACCACTTTTTCTTTTTCTGGTACTGTCCCAAGTATTGATACAAAATCAATAAAAATTGAAGGGAATGCAGGAAGTAAAGTGATCAGGTTGGTATTGAAAACAGATAATGGATCTAATGATACATTACTGGATTGGATCAGTTTTACTAGATCGGGTGATATCCCGCCTCCGCCAGCACCTCCAACTTTGCCAAGCGAGGGAGCTTTCTATACAGGGAATTATAGAAATATGTTCAAAGAGGCAGGGTATACACAACAACAAATTGATGATAAAATCAATAGTGTATATCAACAGCTATTTTATGGTGATGATGCCACTGAAAGAGTATATTATCCCAAAGGTTCAGATGAAGCTTACATTCTAGATATCGATAATAATGATGTAAGATCAGAAGGAATGTCTTACGGAATGATGATCGCGGTTCAGATGAACAAGCAAGAAGAATTCGATCGTATGTGGAAATTCGCAAAAACTCATATGCAACATGGTCCGGGAAACCGAGAAGGTTATTTCCGTTGGATTGTGGATGCGAATGGAGCAGAATTAGATCCCAATACGGCTTCAGATGGTGAAATCTATTTTATCACAGCCTTGTATTTTGCCTCAGTAAGATTTGGCGACCGTGGTGGTATTTATAATTACCGTGCAGAAGCTGATTATATCTTGGAGCATATTATGAACAAAGGGTGGCCACACAATCAGATTATTGGTTCAGTACCAAATATGTTCAATGAAGAAAAGAAAGTCTGTTTCGTGCCTTATGCTCAAGCTTCGACTTATACAGATCCTTCTTACTTCCTGCCTTCTTTTTATGAAGTTTGGGGAATGATGGCAAAAACCAATCGTCAATATTGGAAAGATGCCGCAGTTGTTGCTCGCGACTTTTTTCAAGCGGCTGCACATCCTACAACAGGTTTAATGCCTGATTATTCCAATTATGATGGTAGTCCAACGGGAGGACATAAAGAGGATTTTGTTGTTGATGCTTGGCGCTGTGCGATGAATGTTGCCATGGATTATGCTTGGTTTAAGAAAGACGAAAGAGAGAAAACAATTACCGATAACATTCAAGACTTTTTCTATAGTGAGGGTATTTATAGTTATTCTAGTGGCTATACCTTAGATGGCAATCCTTTACCAGGGACAGACTATCAAGCAGTGGGTTTGGTTGCTTGTAATGCCATGACTTCTTTGGCTTCTACCGATGCGAAATCTTGGGAATTTATCAATGCATTATGGGATCGAGCACCAACAACAGGTCGATACCGTTATTATGATGGATTATTACAAATGATGTGTCTATTGCATTTATCAGGTAATTTTAAAGCTTATGTCGACGGTTCAACTCCTCCTGTTGATCCTAATCCGATTCCAGTAACAGGAATTACTTTAACTCCATCATCATTGTCTTTGGAAGTGGGACAAACAAGTAATTTGTCAGTAAGTATTTCACCCTCAAATGCTGATGATAAACGAGTAAATTATACATCGTCGAATACGAACATTGCGACCGTTTCATCTTCAGGTGTTGTTCAAGCGATTCAAGAAGGGAGTGCAACAATAACTGCGACAACTGTAGATGGTGGTTTTAGAGATGAAACTTCAATTAATGTGACTTCTGATGGTGGAGATAATGGAGGAGACAATGGTGGAAATACAGGCACATGTTCTTTTGGTTTACCTAGTTCAGAAGCATTCCCAACAATTAATACTAGTTTCTCACATGCTCATGTATTAGGTAATGGTCCCGATTTATCTCATGTAAATAATATTTCCGTAAACTGGTCGAAAGAAGGTGGACAAATTTGGGACCTCTCTATGCGTACAAATAACGGTGTGCCAAATTGGTATGTTGATCTTAAAACAGCTATTACCCATACTTTAGGTAGTGCTTCACCATCAATCACTTTTTCGAATAGTGGATTCAGCGGATTAGATGGAGCGTATTGGATAGGCAAAGAGGGTTCAGATGTGGTATTGGTTTCAAAAACATCAGATTTCACCATTTATTTAAGTAATTCTTCTTCTGCACCAAGTTGCTCTAATGCTAGGTTGATGACTGTGAATTCAACATCAAATAGTGATTTGGAAAATGAAATTCAACTTTATCCGAATCCTGCTACAGATCAAGTGAGCATCAAAGGGTTGAAAGGTACAACGACTAAAATCAAAATTTATACGATAAGTGGGGTATTGGTTTCTACTTCAATTTTAAATGAAGATGAAAGAAAGTTGAATGTTTCAGCTTTAAAGAAAGGAACCTATGTGCTTCAACTTTTATCGGATGATGATTATCAAATTAAAAAACTGATGATTCAGTAATAAATCTATTCAATCAAGAGTCCAATAATAAAACATTCTACTTCACTCAAAACTATCTATTGGGCTCTTGAATTTTTATGAAATGAAAACTTTATTAAAATGAAAAATCTACTATACATGAAAACGCTAGATTCTTTAAGCGGTATTCAAAACAACAATCAATTGATGCAACGTTTCTATAAAAGCGTTTTTGTAATGTCTGTTTTCCTATTTTCAACTTTTGATGTACAATCCCAAACTATTTGTAATAATCAGATTGGGAATCAAGGAGGATATACCTATGAGTACTGGAAAGATTCAGGAAACGGATGCATGACGCTCAACAATGGAGGAAACTTTTATGTTTCTTGGAGCAATATCGGTAACCTTTTAGCTCGAAAAGGAAAGCGTCCTGGAGTGAAAAATCAGACGGTGACTTATGGAGCAAATTACCAACCTTCGGGAAATTCTTATTTATGTATTTATGGTTGGACAACAAGTCCTTTGGTGGAATATTATATTGTGGAGAGTTGGGGAAGTTGGAGACCTCCTGGAGCAAATGCTAAAGGGTCTGTCACTACAGATGGAGGTACATACGATATTTATGAAACCACAAGAGTACAACAACCTTCAATTCAAGGAACAAAAACGTTTCAACAGTATTGGAGTGTTCGTCGATCGAAAAGAACAAGTGGAACAGTAACGTGTGCCAATCATTTTAATGCTTGGGCTTCTTTAGGAATGAATATGGGAAATCTCTATGAAGTTTCGTTTACTGTAGAGGGTTACCAAAGTAGTGGTACATGCGATGTTTATAGTATGTCTATGGGGACAAGTAATGGGAATTCTGGCGGAGGAAATACGGGGTCGAACTCGATAAAAGTAAGAGCTAAAGGGGTAAGTGGACAAGAGAAATTGAATGTTCGTATTGGTAATCAAACCATTCAAACTTTGTCGCTAACTACTAATTTTAAGATTTTTACTGTCAATACCAACTCTAATGGAGATCTAAATCTTGAATATTTTAATGATCAAAACGGCAGGGATGCACAAGTGGATTGGGTAGAAATTAATGGAAATAGAAAACAAGCTGAACAACAATCGTATAATACAGCGGTTTGGCAAAATAATTCTTGTGGAGGTCAATATTCAGAATGGATGCATTGTAATGGAGTTTTAGGTTTTGGCAATACTTCAGGAGCTAGGATGATGAATGTCGATGCTGTTGACATTTCAGATAATTCAATTTATCCAAACCCAATAACTAATGGTAAAGTATCTATTAGAAATGCTGATTTAGGGGAGATTCATCAAATTGTGATTTACGATCAACAAGGGGCAATATCAAAAAGTTGGGAGGTAAATGATGGTCAAGCACTGATGAATTTAGAACTTGATTTACCTAAAGGTATTTATATAATGCACGTGGTTGGATCTATCAAATCACTTCAAAAAAAAATCATTATTTCAAACTAAGCATTTGATGATAAGGGGAGCAAAATCAGCTCCCCTTATTAAGTTATAAGCTTGGTCCGTTTAGCTTATCATACAAATTATCTGATGACATCAAATAAGTCTCTTTTTCCAATTCTGTTTCCCATTTTTCCATAATCATTGGATTCACTTGAAGACGAGAATCGATGTATTTAAAAGTGGGATTATCAAACCACATTCTATGTGCTTTCCAATTACAATTTATGTAAGAGATAGCTTTTACAGTCTTCGGATTTTGATGAATAGTCGCAAAAAATGGAGTAAACCAATTTTCCCATGCCTCAACCGCCTGATCTTGATTAGATAAGTCAGTCTCTTTATTTTCTTCCAAAGCAGGAGTGGCTTCAGCAATAAATACGGGTTTTCCTTTTTGCTTCGCAAAGGCAATCATATTTTGTTTTTTCCACGCTCCAAAAAATGAAAAGGCACACCAATCTACATAATCATCTCCTGGATACCATTGTTCTAATTCTTCTAATGAGGACATAAAACCACACGATTGCCAAACATAAGCCACATTGGTAATCCCCATTTCATCATAGATATCCTTTATCCTTTTATAGGCTTTTATATAGTGTTCTCTATTGTAGTGATTCCAATCATGACCATCAAATTCATACCCAATGCGCAAGAATATCGGACGAGGGGCTTGTTGCTGAAGAAAAGTCCCTAATTCACGAATCATTTCATCTCTTTCACCATAAGCCACCGCAGAATCGTGATTTACCATACCTAAGCCAATTGCCAAAGCCATATTATTATAATCTTCATCTGCCAATTGGAGGCTCATGTTGCTATCGTTATCGCCCCAATCTGCTGTAGAAGTAACACCATCCAAACCTTTATGAGTAAACCCAAAAGATTCTTCACCCGGAGTGAGTACCGTATAAGCAGTGAATCCTGCAGGACGTCTTTCAAAATAATCTAGATAGCCATTATTGTATTCTTCCAATCCTCCAATAGAAGTCAATTCCTGACCAATAAATACTAAACACTTACCGTCCTCAGGCTCAAATTTAGCTCTAGAAGTTTCTTCGATTTTAGATTGCTTTTTTTGAACAGATGTACATGCACTTATCAAAAACACGGCACATGCACCAATACATAATCTTCTTAAAAAATTCATTTCAATTTACTTTTTGATGATGGTTTGAATTTAATGGGTTTGACTATCGATTCATCAAATTTTATTACCTCATTTGTACGTCATAAAGTATTGAAGTAAGAGTTGCATCATTTGAAGTATTCCTAGCAACATTTGTTATAGCGTTAAGGAGTATCAAAAGGTAATAAAAGACCTGATTTTTTTGATAAATTGCAATGACATTATAATTAAAGAAATACTGACATCAGACAAATGAACCAAAGAAGAAACCCATGGATAGCGGGAATATCCAATTTTTTTATTTTAGGATTAGGTCAATTATATAACGGTGAATTAAAAAAAGGCATTCTGTTTCTCCTTGGATTTACTTTTCTTCCTTTCATTTTCCGATTAACACATTTGCCTTATTCTTTTTTTGGATTTTGGGTTACAATATTTATCATATTTACACTTCGATTGTATGTTATAATTGATGCAGTGAAGTCAGCTAAAAGGCTTCAAGATTATACCTTAAAGGCAGTAAATAAATGGTATTTCTATTTCTTATTTATAGTAGGATCAATAATCATTAGTTTGATATTTGATAATAATTCATTGTTAGGTATCGGTACTTTTTCAGTAGCCTCTGAATCCATGGAACCTACTATAACTCAAGATGATTATGTTGCCGTGAAAACTTCAGTTGATGTCAACAAGTTAGAGTATGGCGATATTGTGGTTTTTTCAGATGAAGAAGATGAGGAATCATTTTATATCTGTAGGGTAGTAGCACAACCTGGAGACAAGGTGATGTTGAAGGATAATTTCCTTGTAATTAACGGTCTTCCATTAGCTCATCAAAAAAATGACAATGATATATATACCGAAACTTTACCCAACTTCAAAAACATTGATATTCGAGTAAATCAAGAAGTCCCTAAAGGACATGAGTCGGCAAATACTTATGAATTTGAGATCGCTTCGGATGCCTATTTTCTAATTGGTGATAATAGAGATAGTGCTTTGGATAGTCGATATTTGGGTGAAATCAAAAAAGATAGAATCAAAGGAAAACTACTCTTTATTCCTTATGGTTTTGATGTGTATCGAATAGGAACGAAGTTTTAATATATGTAGGCCACGTTATCAATAATTCCTATACACCCTATAATTTTTCTTTATTTTCTTATTAATATTTGAAAAGACGAATATTTAAAATACGTAATATTACGTAATAACTTGATAGGCAAATATAAGAAAAGTGTCTTTTAAAAGTTATTTTAATAAAGTAATAACAATATGAGTATTAAAGTATGGATATTCAGTTGGTTATGTGATTTGTGGAGTTTTGGTTATTTATCGAAAAATTGAAATTTTCATTCATATTTTTCTTTAAATTTACGTAGAAAATTACATTAAATTTGAACTTCATACGGAATTAATTTAACTGAAGAAGATAAAATTAAAATTTATTTGTATTTTTGCACTACGAAAAATTAAATGTCAATTATTCATTTAATAAACGAAAACAGCATTACTTACTCTTAACAGATGAAAGTAAGCAAATAAACTTTCCTTTTTATACACTATACACTAAGAGAATTTTTATGAGCAGATATAACGAATATCTCCAAGAGATCGAAGA
Organism: Flammeovirga sp. MY04; assembly: GCF_001682195.2. Lineage (NCBI taxonomy): Bacteria > Pseudomonadati > Bacteroidota > Cytophagia > Cytophagales > Flammeovirgaceae > Flammeovirga > Flammeovirga sp. MY04. The sequence continues at coordinate 1,159,748 of NZ_CP003561.2, read as the reverse complement.
AAGAAAAGGTCAGGGGTTACATCCAAAACCGATAGACGATGCAGAATTAACAAGTGAGATCATTGCGCAAATCAAAGATGTGAACAATGAAAACAGAAAAGACTCACTTAACTTCTTTATTTACAATACACTACCTGGAACAACTAGTGCAGCTGGCGTTAAAGCTCAATTCTTAAAAGAAATTATTCTTGGTGAAGCTAAAGTAGAAGAAATTACAGCAGAATTTGCTTTCGAACAATTATCACACATGAAAGGTGGTCCTTCAATCGAAGTACTTTTAGACCTTGCATTGGGTGATGATGCTTCAATTGCAGAAGCTGCAGCTAAAGTATTGAAAACACAAGTTTTCCTTTATGATGCTGATATGGAACGTTTGGAAGTTGCGTTCAAAGCAGGAAACACTGTAGCTACAGATATATTAAAGAGTTATGCTAATGCTGAGTTCTTCACGAAACTACCAGAGGTAGAAGAGGAAATCAAAATTGTTACTTTCATTGCCGGAACAGGTGATATCTCTACAGATTTACTTTCTCCAGGTGCTGATGCTCACTCAAGATCAGATCGTGAATTACACGGACAATGTATCTTCGAACATAATAAAGAGCAACAAGAAGCATTAAAAGCTTTAAAAGAACAACATCCTGATAAGCGAGTAATGTTAATCGCTGAAAAAGGTACAATGGGTGTAGGTTCTTCAAGAATGTCAGGTGTAAACAACGTAGCATTATGGACAGGTATTCCTGGTAGCCCATATGTTCCTTTCGTTAACATCGCTCCAATTATTGCAGGTACTAACGGTATCTCTCCAATTTTCTTAACAACTGTAGGTGTAACAGGTGGTATTGGAATCGACCTTAAAAACTGGGTGAAGAAAAAGGATGAAAACGGTAATACAGTTCTTGATGCAGATGGCGAGCCAGTATTAGAGCAAACTTATTCTGTGGAGACAGGTACTGTACTTACAATCAATACAAAAACAAAAAAATTATACAACGGAGATCAAGAACTAATTGATATCTCTGCTTCTTTAACTCCTCAAAAAGTAGAGTTTATTAAAGCAGGTGGTTCTTATGCAGTTGTATTTGGTAAGAAATTACAATCTTTTGCAGCAAAAACTTTAGAAGTGGAAGCTCCAGTAGTATTCGCTCCATCAAAAGAAATCTCAATTGATGGTCAAGGTTTAACAGCTGTTGAAAAGATCTTTAATAAAAATGCTGTTGGAACTACTCCAGGTGTAACATTACACTCAGGTTCTGACGTTCGTGTAGAAGTAAACATCGTAGGTTCTCAAGATACTACAGGTTTAATGACTTCTCAAGAATTAGAGTCAATGGCAGCAACAGTCATCTCTCCAATTGTAGATGGTGCTTACCAATCGGGTTGTCACACTGCATCAGTTTGGGATAAAAAAGCTCAAGCCAACATTCCTAAGTTGATGAAGTTCATGAACGACTTCGGTTTGATTACAGCGCGTGATCCAAAAGGAGTGTACCACGCTATGACAGACGTTATTCATAAAGTATTGAATGACATTACTGTCTCTGATTGGGATATCATTATTGGTGGTGACTCTCATACAAGAATGTCTAAAGGTGTTGCATTTGGTGCCGATTCTGGTACAGTAGCATTGGCTTTAGCAACTGGTGAGGCAACAATGCCAATTCCAGAATCTGTGAAAGTGACTTTCAAAGGTGAAATGAAAGCTTACATGGACTTCCGTGACGTAGTTCACGCAACTCAGCAACAAATGTTGAAGCAATTCGGTGGTGATAACGTATTCCAAGGTAGAGTAATTGAGGTACACATTGGTACTTTAACGGCTGACCAAGCGTTTACTTTCACTGACTGGACAGCAGAGATGAAAGCAAAAGCTTCTATCTGTATTTCAGAGGATGAAACATTAATCGAATCTTTAGAAATTGCGAAGTCTAGAATCCAGATCATGATAGAGAAGGGTATGGACAACGATAAAGCAGTTCTTCAAGGATTAATTGATAAAGCGAATAAGAGAATCGAGGAGATCAAAACAGGAGTTAAACCTCCATTGACTCCAGATGCTGATGCGAAATACTTCGCTGAAGTAGTAGTTGATTTAGATGAAATCGCTGAGCCAATGATCGCTGACCCAGACGTTTATAACGAAGATGTTTCTAAGCGTTACACTCACGATACAATTAGACCTCTTTCTTACTACGGTGGTGACAGACAAGTTGATCTTGGTTTCGTAGGTTCTTGTATGGTTCATAAAGGTGATATGAAGATCCTTGCTCAAATGTTGAAAAACATTGAAGAGTTACACGGTAAAGTAGAATTCAAAGCACCTCTAGTAGTTGCTCCTCCTACATACAACATTGTAGATGAGTTAAAAGCAGAAGGAGATTGGGATGTATTGAAGAAGTACTCTGGTTTCGAATTCGATGACGATGCACCTAAAAATGCTGCTCGTACGAAATACGAAAACATGCTTTACTTAGAGCGTCCAGGTTGTAACCTTTGTATGGGTAACCAAGAGAAAGCCGAGCCAGGTGATACAGTAATGGCGACTTCTACTCGTTTATTCCAAGGTAGAGTTGTAAAAGACTCTTCAGAGAAGAAAGGTGAGTCGTTATTATCATCTACTCCTGTTGTAGTACTTTCGACTATCTTAGGTAGAACGCCTAATTTAGAAGAGTACCAAGCAGCGGTGAAAGGAATCAACTTAACGAAGTTCAAACCTTCTTCTAAGTTGTTGACTTCTTAATTGAATAAAAATCTCTACTTTTTTCAAGTAGATTTTAAAATACACTAAATCTCAGTAAATTGTGTTTCGACGTTTATTTGCTGAGATTTTTTTATAAACCTCAGTTAAGTAATAAACAGCTCACAAACTGAAATTTTTATTAACTCCAATTATAGCTAACAAACTCATGAAACGACTATTTTATTTTTTACTTATTGTGATGACTTCATGTCAAGTCCAACGAAATATTAATTCCGAAGCATTAACAGCGGAATTAGATAGTATCTATTATTTAGATCAAAAATACCGAAATCAACTATTAAATACATATGAAATTGACTCTCTAGAAATTCAAGCACTTTGGAATAAGCAAAATGCAATTGATCAAAAGAACTTAAAAAGAGTACTTGAGATTATAGATTCAGTAGGAAAATTTCCAGGTAAAAGTTTAGTGGGAAATAAAGGGAGCAAAGCTGTTTTTTATGTTTTACAACATGCACCAGATAGTATCCAAAATAAATACTATGATATGATCATACAAGCCGGTGAGGATCAAGAATTAAGTAAAAACTTGGTGGGGATGTATCAAGACAGATATTTAATGCAAAATGGAAAACCACAAATTTATGGATCACAAATTCAGATAGTAAAAGAAATTGATCATCAATCAGGAGAACTTGTTGAGGTGACTAAATTATGGCCAATTTCCGATACAACTAGCATAGATTCTTTAAGAATGTGGAACGGATTTGGCCCTTTGGAAGATTATTTGAATGCGTTTGGTTTGAGTCGTTGGGAAGAAAAATCAAGTTATACGAAATAATAAGCAATTTAGATCTTAATGAAAAAACTAATCAAAGGCTTCCTTCTATCAATAGTAACTATTTACATCATTTTTTGTGGAGGACTTTATCTCAATCAGGAATCTCTCATATTTTTCCCTGATAAATTGGAGGCAGATTATCAGTTTGAATTTCCAATGGATTTTGAAGAAATAAATTTCAATACTTCTGATGGAAATACGATTAATGGTTTATTATTTAAAAGTGATAGTACAAAAGGTTTAGTTTTCTTTTTACATGGTAATTCGGGTTCGTTAGAAAATTATGGATATACCTCTCAAGTATTCTTAGAGAACAATTATGATGTCTTGATGATTGATTACCGTGGTTTTGGAAAAAGTACAGGAGAAATCAGCAGTCAGAAACAGCTTTTTGATGATAATCAAATGATATATAATCGAATGAAACTCAATTATAATGAGGAGAATATCATTATCATGGGCTATTCTATTGGAACCGGTATGGCTTCATTTTTGGCATCAAAGAATAAACCCAAAGAACTTATTCTTCAGGCACCTTATTACGGACTAAAAGCCATGATGCAAAAACATTATCCTTATGTGCCTCCAATTTTATTAAAATATCGTTTTGCTACTTATAAATATCTCAGGAAATGTGATTTTCCTATCTACATATTTCATGGAAAAGGGGATAATGTCATTCCTTATGATCAATCAGTGAAGTTAAAAGAAGAATTTCCTTCTAAAATTGAATTGACTACTTTAAAAAATCAGGGCCACAACGGAATAAGTAATCACCATGATTATATAGAAGTTATGAACAGTATATTGAAGAATGATTAGATTTGATATTAATACTCCAAATGAGCATTACCTAATTTCAGAGCAGGATTTCGGTACGAGGTACAACTAAGAATGAACTTTAGAATTGATGTAGGACATGACCCGTTGCAAAATCAGACACTCATTTATTTTAACATGACGGAAGCATTTTAATTTTTTTTTCGCGTTAAGAAAAAAAATAATTGATTATTAAAATTATAAATATAACTTTGCGCCACTAGAAAATGTACTATACAATTATCTATTCAATTCATATAAAGTAAGAATACCCAACCCAAATAAATAAAGGCCTGAATAACATTAATTATCATCGTAGTACAATTTCTATATATTTAAAAACATATTGTAAGTAGTTGATGTTTAATACTTTGATAAGTATTAAGCTGGTTTCTTGTACGCTATATATTCAAAAATAAATAGTCGTATTCGTACTGTTTCTTTCATTATTAATTTGAAACGGATGGATTTAAATCAAATCGACAAAATCGAATTAGAATATCTCAAATTCGATGATTACTTGGAGATAAAAGCGGTGATGAAATCTGCTTATTCTTCGATGCCTGATTCTTACTGGAAAGAAGATCAGATTAAAACACTTTTGGAAAAATTTCCTGAAGGGCAAGTGGTTATAAAGGTAAATGGACAAATAGCAGGTACTGCTCTATCCATAATTGTAAATTATTCTGAGTTTGATGATAATCATACCTACAGAGATATTACAGCAGATTATACTTTTAATTCACATAGAAATGATGGAGATACCTTATATGGTATTGATGTTTTTATTAAATCAGAATTTCGTGGTTTACGATTAGGAAGAAGATTATATGATTACAGAAAAGAACTTTGTGAAACCAAAAATCTAAGAGGAATTGCATTTGGAGGTAGAATACCAAATTATCACAAACATTCAAACAATTTATCTCCCAAAGAATATTTAGAAAAAGTAAAATTAAAGGAGATACATGATCCAGTTTTAAACTTTCAAATTTCTAATGATTTTCACCCCACTAGAGTATTAAAAGGTTACCTTGAAGGGGATGATGATTCTGGTGAATATGCCGTACTTTTGGAGTGGGATAACATTTATTATGAAAAGCCATCGAAGAAAGCCGCAACCCAAAAAAAAGTTGTCCGTTTAGGCTTGATACAATGGCAAATGAGACCATATAATGATATAGAATCTCTTCTTCAGCAAGCTGAATATTTTATCGATGCAGTCTCAGGATATCGTTCAGATTTTGCAGTTTTTCCGGAGTTCTTTAATGCTCCATTGATGGCAAAATTTAATCATCTCTCTGAAGCAAATGCAATAAGAGAATTAGCAAAATATACTGATGAAATTGTTGAGAAATTTTCTAGTTATTCTATTTCATACAACATAAATATTATTGCTGGATCCATGCCAGAAGTAAAAGATGGAGAATTATTAAACGTTGGCTATTTATGTAAAAGGGATGGAACTGTAGAACGTTATGAGAAAATACATGTAACACCCGATGAGTCTAAGGTTTGGGGGATGCAAGGAGGGAAAAATATAAAAACCTTTGATACTGATTGTGGTAAGATTGGAGTATTAATTTGTTATGATGCCGAATTCCCTGAATTAAGTCGATTATTGGCCGACGAGGAAATGGAAATCCTATTCGTACCCTTTTTAACTGATACCCAAAACGGATATTCTAGAGTAAGACACTGTTCTCAAGCGAGAGCTATAGAAAATGAATGCTATGTAGCGATTACCGGTAGTGTCGGTAACCTACCTAATGTACATAACATGGATATACAGTTTGCACAATCCATGGTATTCACACCTTGTGATTTTGCATTTCCAACAAGCGGTGTTAAAGCAGAAGCAACACCCAATACGGAAATGATTTTAATTGCCGATGTTGATTTAGATTTACTTAGAGAATTACATCAACATGGCAGTGTACGAAACTTAAAAGATAGAAGAAAAGATATCTATAATTTAAGTTTGAAGTAAATTATTTAACATCATCTCAACCATTATTTGTTAAAATGAAGAACACTTATTTTGATTTAATTGAGCAGAGTTTCTACTTTCCTCAAGAAGGTTTTGATTTAAGAGATAACTCTTTGACATTTCATGGAGTTTCTTTAAAACACCTTATAGAGAAACATGGAACACCTTTTAGATTTATTTATTTGCCGAAAATTGGTGATCAGATCAAAAAGGCTAGAAATTTGTTCAATAGGGTCATCAAAAACAATGCATACAAAGGAAGTTATAACTTTTGTTATTGTACAAAATGTAATCACTTTTATCATGTTGTCAATGAGGCCATCAAACATAATGTGAACCTAGAGACCTCATCATCTTTTGATATTGATTTGATATTATCACTTTTCAAAAAAGGAAAGATTACTACGGATATCAAAATTATTCATAATGGATATAAAACCGACGATTATCTAAGAAAGATCGTTGATTTACAAAAAGCAGGTTTTGAAAACTCTATTATTATTTTAGATAGTATCAATGAGTTTCATCGTTTATCAAAAATAAGGACAAAACATGTCATAAAAATTGGTGTGAGGATGTCAATAAACGAAGAAGCACAGTCTGCTTATTATACATCAAGATTGGGAATTCCTCATAAAGAGATTTTAGAATTTTATAAAAATCACATACATGATAATCCAAAATATGAATTTAAAATGTTCCATTTCTTTGTTGATTCAGGAATAAAGGACAAACCATATTATTGGGGGGAATTTCAAAAAGCGTTGAAGTTGTATGTGGCATTAAAAAAAGAGAGTAAATCTTTGGACTCTCTTAATCTAGGTGGAGGTTTTCCAATTCGTAACAATTTGGGTTTTGAATACAATTATGAGTACATGATCAATGAGATTGTGAGCAATATTAAAAGTGTTTGTGATGAACAAAAGATTCCTGAGCCTGATATCTTTACAGAGTTTGGTAAGTACACCGTTGGAGAAGCTGGAGCAATCATCTTTGAAGTCTTAGAAAAGAAGCAACAAAATGATAATGAGACTTGGTATATCATCGATAACAGTTTAATGAATACCATCCCAGATGCTTGGTCAATACAAGAAAAGTTTATTCTATTACCCGTTAATAAATGGCAAAATGAATACGGTCGTGTAAACATTGGAGGTATTAGCTGTGATCACTCTGATTATTATAATTCAGAAGATTTAAACCAAGAAGTTCTTCTGCCATTATATGATCGAAAGAAAGATAAAGAACCTTTATATATAGGTTTCTTCCATACAGGTGCTTATCAAGATTCCGTTAGTGGATATGGTGGTATTAAACATTGCTTGATCCCATCTCCTAAACATGTAATCATTGATAGAGACGAAATGGGTAATATCGTAGATATGGTGTATCGCGAAGAGCAATCAGTTGATGAAATGTTTAAAATCTTAGGCTACAATGAGTAATCCATACATTTTCGCAGGTTTAGAAGAAAAGTATTCAGCATATAGTAATGCAAATATTTTACTTCAGCCCATCCCATACGATGGAACAAGTACTTGGGGAAAAGGGGCAGATAAAGGTTTGGCAACTTTCATAGAAGCTTCTGAAAACATGGAACTTTATGATATCGAAACAGATTCTGAAGTCTATAAAAAAGGAGTATATGTTCTTCCTGAAATTGATGAAAATTCAAGTCCTGAAAAAGTGTATCAAGAAGTGTATAAGAAGACAAAAGATCTCCTTGATTCAGGAAAATACCTCACTTTTTTTGGAGGGGAACATTCCATTAGTATTGGAGTAATTGATGCTTTCAAAGAGAAATACGAAAATCTTACTGTACTTCAAATTGATGCACACGCCGATCTTCGACCAAGTTATCTAGGTTCAGAATTTAACCATGCTTGTGCTTTGTATCGTGCTTCTAAATCGACCAACTTAATACAAGTAGGTATTAGAAGTATGGATGTGTCTGAGAAGGAACATATGAATTACGATAAGTGTTACTTCGCCGAAGATATTTATGGTAAGTATGATTGGATGGATAAGTCGATCGATCAGATGACAGATGATGTTTATCTCACTATTGATTTGGATGCATTTGATCCAGGTATTATGCCAGCGACAGGTACACCAGAACCAGGTGGTTTTGATTGGAATACTTTAATCATTTATCTCAAAAAAGTTTTTACAAAAAAGAATGTGGTCGGCTTTGATATCGTAGAATTTGCACCTATTGAAGGATTACACGGACCAGGATTCTTAGTTTCAAAATTGTACTACAAACTATTATCATATAAATATTATGGAAAATAAAGGAGCTATCACTCAGTTTATGCTAGAGCATTTTAAGCATTTCAATGCTGCTAGCTTAGTGGATGCCGCTAAAGGATATGAAGCACAATTAGTAGCAGGAAATAAAATGATGGTTACTCTTGCAGGGGCAATGAGTACTGCAGAATTGGGGAAATCATTAGCAGAAATGATTCGTCAAGATAAGATACAGATTATCTCTTGTACAGGTGCCAACTTGGAAGAAGATGTGATGAACTTGGTAGCACATTCATTTTATAAACGAATTCCAGAATACAGAGACTTAACACCTCAACAAGAAAGAGAATTGTTGGATAATGGTCTAAACAGAGTAACGGATACTTGTATTCCAGAAGAAGAAGCTTTTAGAAGATTACAAGATCATATCTATAAAATCTGGAAAACTGCAGAAGAAAACGGAGAAAGATATTTCCCACATGAGTACATGTATAAAATGTTGCTTTCTGGGGAGTTGGAACAATATTATCAGATCGATCCTAAAAACAGTTGGTTGTTGGCTGCGGCCGAAAAGAACCTACCTATTGTGGTCCCAGGATGGGAAGATTCGACTATGGGGAACATCTTTGCTTCTTACTGTATAAAAGGTGAACTGAAAACGTCTACAGTAAAGTCAGGAATTGAATACATGACTTGGTTGGCTGATTGGTATACTGAAAATACACAAGGAAATGGTATTGGATTCTTCCAAATCGGAGGAGGAATTGCAGGCGACTTTCCAATATGTGTAGTACCAATGTTGTATCAGGATTTAGAAAGACCGGAAACACCATTTTGGAGTTATTTCTGTCAGATTTCAGATTCAACAACCAGTTATGGTTCGTATTCAGGAGCAGTCCCTAATGAGAAAATCACTTGGGGAAAATTGGACGCTGATACACCGAAGTATATTGTAGAGTCAGATGCTACTATTGTGGCCCCTTTGATTTTTGCCTATTTACTAGGGTATTAGAAATTAACTAATCACCAAGAACTCGCAGATTGTTGATGTGTATATAAGAGTTCTTGAGGTTGTATATCATGATTTATTTCAGATGTAATATATAAAGCGGGGAGTTATTACTTCTCGTTTTGTGTGAGTTATTAATAGTTTTAGTATTATAAGAAAGGACGTTGCTTTGCAACGTCCTTTCTTATAATTATTGAGGCGAAAACCTCGTAAATCGTATTTCTTCATTCAAACTTCTTTCTATAAAGTTTGATCTAGCACCATTAACTAGATATACTTCAATCCCTTTCTCGAAGCAGATCTTGGCGGCACTAATTTTAGAAGTCATTCCTCCAGTACCCAGACCGTTTTCTCTTTCTTCTATGAATTGATCTATATTCGATAGATCATTCACTACAGGAATCAGTTCTGCATCATCATGTAAATTGGGGTTTTTAGTAAATAGCCCTTCAATATCTGATGCGATGATGAGAAGATTGGCATCTACCAAAGAAGCTACTAAGGCAGATAATTTATCATTATCACCTAAGATCAATTCTTCTACGGCTACTGTATCATTTTCATTAAAAATGGGAATGAAACCGTGATTCAATAACTCATCTACTGTGTTTCTTGTATTCTTTCTTGATTCTTCGTTATCAAAATCTTTGTAGGTCATTAAACATTGAGCAACTTTAAGGTCAAAATCGCCAAAACATTCTGCATAGATCTGTAAAAGTTTAGGCTGACCAATGGCTGATAGTGCCTGCTTAGAGTGCACCATATTATTTTTTAACCCATTAATATTGATGAACTGTTTAGCAGTTGCCACAGCTCCCGAAGAAACCAAAATGATATCGTATCGATCTCTTAAAGCAAGAATTTGTCGACCAATATTTTCTATTTTACCTCGTGAAATAAGTTTGGTACCCGCTGTTAAAGTGGAGGTGCCAATTTTCACTACAATTCTTGGTTTCATTTTAATTACGTGTTTGACCGTTACCCGAAATAAACCATTTATTAGATACGAGCTGAGCCAATCCAACAGGTCCTCTAAAGTGTAACTTTTGTGTACTAATGGCAATCTCAGCACCAAAGCCAAACTGTCCACCATCTGTAAACCTCGATGAAGCATTGTGATAAACTGCTGCACAATCTACTTCATATTGGAAAGCAGTGGCAATTTCTTTATCATTAGAGATAATCACAGCAGAGTGCCCACCAGAATATTTGTTGATGGTGTTTACTGCCGATGCTTTATCAGGAGTTACGGTAAATAAGATTTTCTCCGATAAAAATTCCTCTGGCATTAATTCATCTACATCGGCTTTTTGAGCTAAAGTAGTGAAAGATGTTACTTGATCATCACCTAATACTTCTAAACCAAAATCGATTGCTTTTTGAGCTAACTGAGCTACTTTATCAGCTAATTGAGGAATCTCTTGATCGAACAATACTTTGTCGATGGCGTTACAAACACTCAAACGACTTTTACCATTTAAGACAATATCGATGGCCATATCCAAATCTACATCCTTATGGATATAAATAAAGTTATTTCCACGTCCACTAATCATTAAAGGAACGTTTGTCGTTTGTTTGATATAATTAATCAGACCTTCACCACCTCTCGGGATAATTAAGTCCAATTGATATGTATTTTCCGAAAGCATTTTTTGTGTAGCAGCACGATCTATGTCTAAATACTCCACATAGTCTTCACTTACATCATTAGATTTTAATGCTTTTTTCCAAAGGTCAACCAAAACTAGATTCGAATTTCTAGCTTCCTTACCACCTTTTAATAAGATCTTGTTTCCAGATTTAAAAGCACTTACAGCAGCTTCGATAGTCACATCAGGACGCGATTCGTAAATAATAAGAATACGACCAAAAGGAACAACACGATTTTCTACGGTCATGCCATTGGGGTGTTCGTAAGCACTTAATACTTTCCCCTCGGGGTCTTCCAAACCTAAAACTTCAGCTACAGAACCTACCATACCCTTCACTTTTTTGTCATCCACTTTTAGACGATCCACCAAAGTGGGGTCAAGGTCACCTGCCTTTTCTAAATCCAACTTGTTGGCCTCGATAATCGATGAAGCATGATCTTCAATCAACATCGCCAAATCTTTTAGCACATTGTTCTTCTTCTCTGTGGAAAGTATCATCTTCTTTATAAGTTATTGTTAGTTATCCCACAATCGCTTTGTGGTTTGGAATTAATTCTCACAATATACGGCGATATTATCAAAGAATTTAATATTTGATTGATAAATTAATAATAATTGATCTAAACCATTGATATTTTTCAATTTCAGAACGCTTTTTTATTTTATTAAATTAAATAGTAATTTGATGTTGCAATTGAAACATTGACCTAGATTAAACTAAATTATATATGTATTTCGAAGGAACAATATCCATTGACCCATCTCAATTGACGCATATTGAGAAAGTTAAACCAACAAAAGCATTTAAAAGAGTTTTTTATTATTTGACCTTAGGAAATGTTTCTGATCAAGTAGAAAAAGAAACGTTTACAGCTGTATCTATCCTTCAACAGTTAAATGATGTATTAATTCATTTAGGTATTGATAATATTGTTCGATTATCACACGATGGTATCGATTTTTACCTAGATAAATATGGAAAAGAAGGAGATCTCAAAGAAGCATTTGATAAATACGATTTAGAAATTGATCATTCCATGTCAACACACTACGAGAAGCTGGTGATGGTAATGGAACATGACGATACTACTTTTAAATATTTATTAGAAATTGATATTAACCGCACACATAAAGTAGGAGAGTATCCTATTGAAATGAAGGTGACCGGTTTATTAAATCAGTTTAAAAAATCGGATAAAGATCGTGCGGCTGTAGAATCAGAAATGTCTGATATTTTCAAAGATCAAGAAGCTTATAATAAGTTTAAGGCTTCTAAACAATATGAATTTGAGCAGTTTTTGAACGAAATTAAAATGGCCATCATCAAATTGATGAAAGTAGATGATGTCATTACCAAAACAAAAACGAAGGTGGTTGTACCTAAAAATAAGGTACAAGAAGAATCAGATATTCGATACGATCAATCCTTCGGACAATATGGAGTTCATTATGGTTATTATGGTTTCTCGGATTTCCTTTTCTACAGCATGTTATGGTCGAATATGAGTCATACAAATAATATTACCATGTATGAAACTCACTTGGAATCGGACATGGGAGAAGAATTAGGTTTCTTCGATGAAGTAGATACTTCTTCGGATTATTTTAATGATGAGGTGGAGACAGATTATCACGACCTTGAAACTGAAAGTGAAGATTACTCATCAGACGATTTTGAATCAAACGATACTGGTTTTGAAAGTACGGAAGATTCAGGAAGCTGGTTCGATTTCGGTGGAGATAGTGATAGTGATTGGGGTGGTTTTGATGATTTTGATTCTGATTGGTAATATTTAAAGAATTTAAATAAAAAGGCTTTTATACTTCGGTGTAGAAGTCTTTTTTTTATATTTTTATTGATATTATTTGTTTAAATGAAGACACCAAAAAAGCCAGAGAACGAGTTTCAAAGAATTAAAGATTTGTATTCCTACAATGTTTTGGATACTCTAAATGATATTGATTTTGATTATATCACTCAAATGGCTGCACAAATATGTCAAACAAAAATATCAGTGGTAAGTCTTGTAGATCGAGAACGACAGTGGTTTAAATCTAAATTTGGTATTGATGCCGCTGAAACACCAAGAGATGTTTCATTTTGTGGTCATGCAATCTTAGATCCAGGTAAAATGTTGGAAGTAAGCGATGCTCGATTGGACGAAAGGTTTGCCGACAATCCTCTAGTTACAGGAGCCCCTCATGTTACTTTTTATGCTGGAATCCCTTTAGTTACCGAAGAAGGAAATGCATTGGGTACATTATGTGTAATTGATGATCAACCCAAAGAACTCAACGATTATCAAAAAGAAAGTCTGAAGATATTAACACATCAAGTGGTCCGACTTTTAGAATTAAGGAAAAGAACACTTCAGATAGAAAAAAATAATCAGGAACTGACTAAATATTCAGAACACTTAAAAGACTTCATTCAGATTTCTACTCAGAATATGAATGGACCTGTTCTTAGTATGAATAGTATTATCAACTTAGCTCTTTTAAAACAACCCGACCCACAGATAGAAAGCTACTTAAAAAGAATATCGAGAGAAATTGATATCCTTCAGGATTTAATGAAGGACTTTGAAAAGTACGATGAAATTGTAAAAAGAAAAGAGAACTTTGTAATCTATTGCCTCAAAGATTTAACTAGGGACTTTAACGATTTCTTATCCCAATATTCTAACATATATACCATTAATATTCATTCTAATCTAGAACATCTGGTAATTGATCAGAAAAGTATAATAGAAATTTTTCATCAATTGGTTAGCTTCTTTATTGGTTACTCCAACAAAAAAGTACTTGATTTTGATTTAACGATTCTTGAAAACTACTTCAACTATGAATTTGAGTTGAAGGTAAAAAAATTGACCATTGAAAAAGATCATCTAAAAAATATTTTTGATCCTTTTATTTGTAAAATCTTAAATCAGAAAAACGATAAAAAAATCAAGAAAGATTTGTCTCTAATACACAAGCTTATTAGCATGAAAGGTGGGAAAATTAATGTGACTTCTAATGAAGAGGATGGGACTGTTATTTATTTCTCTATTGAAAAATAAAAAATTAGCTAACAAAGGTTAACCTAAATAAAAACTTTGTTATGAGTGTTGATAATACAATAATAAATGAGCACATTTGTTATGTTCAAACATATAAACATAATATATGAACATAACAATAAACCATAACTCAGCATTACCACTTCATAAGCAAATAGAAAATGTATTGAGAGATTTAATCGATACAGGAGAGTATGACAATGGAAAACTATTTCCTAAAGAAGTAGATATCAGTAATCGTCTTGGTGTTTCTAGAAATACTGTAAGACAGGCCATCAATACGTTGGTGACAGAAGGATTATTGATAAGAAAGAAGGGAGTAGGAACAACCGTAGCTGAAAAGAAAATTCAAACGAAGTTATCGGAGTGGCATAGTTTCACTCAAGAAATGAATAATAAAGGAATTCCTTTTAAAAACTATAAAGTCCAATTAACTAAAGTGAAAGCAACCGAAGAATTGGCTTTATTACTTTCAATAGAAGAAGGAAAGGAAATCATGAAATTGGAAAGAATTAGAGGCGACAAGGACATGCCATTTGTGCACTTTGTTTCATGGTTCCATCCAAAAATTGATTTTGACGAGAACGAAACATTCGAGAAACCTTTGTATGATATTATAGAGGAAAGATCGAATATCATTCTTACTAAATCTTCAGAAGAATTATTGGCTATGTTGGCAGACAAACAATTGGCCATAGATTTAAAAGTAGAAGAAGGGTCGCCTGTTTTATTTAGAAAAAGAGCAGTGGCTGATCCAGGTGGTAGAGTAATGGAAATTAATCACGGTTACTATCGAGGAGATCGTTTTACCTATCAGATCGAGATTAACCGATAACTGCCGCAACACTTACATTAAATGAACTGAAATTACTTATTAAATGAGACTAGACGCTAACAACGAAACAACCTATATACTTACTGCTGATATCGGCGGGAGTCACATTACGTCTTCAGTCGTTAATGTGGAACAAAAATCTATTGTAGAAAATACTATATTTCATTCAACAGTGAATAGTCAAGGAACTGCTGATGAAATTCTAGCTACTTGGTTAAACGCTTTAGCCACTTCCTTAGAAAAATGTAATGATATTAAAATTTCTGGGGTAAGCGTTGCCATGCCCGGTCCATTTGATTACAACAAAGGTATCTGCTTAATGGAAAACGTCGGTAAATACGATTCTGTATATGGATATAACATTAAGTTAGCTATCTATGAGAAACTTCATCAACGTCTTCCTTCAGCTGAAAATGTAGTCTTCCTAAATGATGCTGATGCCTTTATTTTAGGAGCTGTCTATCAACAAAATTGGGAGACCGATAAGGTAATCGGTATTACTTTAGGTACCGGTTATGGTTCTGGTTTTGTAGAAAATGGACAATTGAGAACATCAGGAGATGATATTCCTAAAGATGGTTTATTGTACTGTCAGCCTTACAAAGAGGGCATTAATGAGGACTATATTTCTACAAGATGGTTCGTAAATGAATGGAATAAAAAAACAGGGGAATCAATAAAAGGAGTAAAGGAGGTAGCTGAATCTCAGGATGCATTATCAAATGATCTTTTCGAAGAATTTGGGCAGAATTTATCCAATACTTTATTGCCTTGGCGCACATCATTCAACCCTTCTAAATTAATCATCGGAGGCAACATCACGAAAGCCTTATCACGATTTGAAAATACATTAAATAAAGATTTAAATATAAATGAAATAATTGCTTATCCTTCTACAGAGGAAGCTTCTATGATTGGGGCTGCGATTCATTTTACAAAAACTATATCAAACAAAATGACAAGAAATACGAAACAATATTTGATGCCTTCAAAAGTAGAAGGAACGGAGAAAGGACAATACAATATCTATCCTTCTCATCAATTAACAGAGGGCGAAATTAATATTGGATATGCTTCTTTAGCACAATCAATCAAAGGAAATACTAAAATTCTTTTGGACGGTTTTGTAGGAGTGGATTGGGAAGCCGTTACTTCTCAGTTATTAGATGCTTTAAAAGCGGAAGGTATTCAGAAAGCAACTTTCATAAACTTGGATGGAGCTTTAAAATCAGATAAAGAAATAGAAGAATTGGTGTCGCCTTATTTAGGTGGTGATGATCCAATTTTCGGTAAAATATACGATAAAAACCTTGTGGATTTCTTTGATCAAGAGAAGTTGGATAAGTTAAAGAATCAAGAAGGTGAATTGGTAATTATCTATGGTAGTGGTGCTTCTTTACTACAGGACAGCGATACTACTTTAGTGTATTTTGATGTACCAAAAAATGAGATTCAGTTCCGTTCTAGAGCATCAAGAGTATTGAACTTAGGTGCAAGAGAAATTGTAGCTCCAAAGCCTCAATACAAGCGTATGTACTTTGTGGATTGGATGATTTTGAACGATCAAAAATCGAAAATTCTTAAGGATATTGACTTTATTGTTGATGAACAAAGAAGCAACGAAATTACTTGGACGGATGGTGATACTTTTCGCAAAGGTTTAGAAGACATGTCGCAAAATGCATTTAGAGTTCGACCTTGGTTTGAGCCTGGCGCATGGGGTGGACAATGGATTAAAGATAAAATTGGCGGATTAAATGATGATGTTCCGAACTATGCTTGGTCGTTTGAATTAATCGTTCCAGAAAACGGTATTGTTTTCGAACAAAACGGAAACTTATTGGAAGTATCTTTCGACTTCTTGATGTTCCACAATCATCATAATGTATTGGGTGAAGCTGCCAACCGTTTTGGTTATGAATTCCCAATCCGTTTCGACTTCTTGGATACTTACGATGGAGGTAATCTATCCGTTCAATGTCACCCAAGAGTACCTTACATGCAGGAACACTTTGGACATAAGTTTACGCAAGATGAAACCTATTACATGCTTGATGCTGAAGAGGATGCGAAAGTATACCTTGGTTTCCAAGAGGACATTGAGCCTAAAGCATTTGAAAATGCATTAACACATGCAATGGAATCTGGTGAAGAAATGGATGTAGAAAAGTACGTTCAAGTGCACAAGGCTAATAAGCACGATTTGTTCTTGATTCCAAACGGTACCATCCACTGTTCTGGTAAAAACGGAATGGTATTAGAAATTAGCTCAACACCCTATATTTTCACTTTCAAAATGTACGATTGGCAACGTTTGGATTTGGACGGAAAGCCAAGACCAATGAACATCGAAAGAGGTATGGAAAACTTGTACTTCGACCGTAAAGGTGATAAAGTGCAAGAGGAATTGATCTCTAAACAGGTAGTAACAGAAGAAGGTGAGGATTATCAAATCGTAAACCTTTCAACGCACAAAGAGCATTTTTATGCTGTGGATCGCTTTGAGTTCGATTCATCTGTAGAAGTGGAGTTAAACAACCAATGTCATATAATGAGTTTGGTAGAAGGTGAATCGATCACAGTCGTGACCAACGAAAAAACATTTGATATTAATTATGCTGAGACTTTTGTAGTTCCAGCAGCAAGTAAGCACTATAAGTTAATTAACACTTCTGGCAAGAGAGTCAAAGTGATAAAATCTTATGTGAAATCGGAAGAGTGCTAAGCACTTAGAATTATTACTTGACTTGGAGGATTGTTTATAACATTCGGGCGTTGCAGAGCAACGTCCACCTCCATTTACTTTTTTACTAACTAACAGCACACGAACAGAATAGAAATGAACAGAAAAGTTATTTATACTACAATAGTTGCTGCTATTGCTGGAGTGTTATTTGGATTCGACACTGCAGTAATCTCAGGAACTATACCCTATGTAACGAAACACTTCTCCCTCGAACCCGCTTTAGTAGGTTGGTTTGTGAGTTCCGCTTTGGTGGGCTCTATTTTAGGTGTCAGTTTTTCGGGCTTGGCAAGCGATAAGTTTGGTCGTAAGAACATGCTTATCCTATCGGCAATAGGTTTTTTATTATCTGCATTAGGTTGTTCCATATCCAATGGATTTACGGAATTAATTATCTATAGAATGCTTGGTGGTATTGCCATCGGTTTAGCTTCTATGGTGGCTCCATTATACATTAGTGAGATCTCTCCTAAAAAATACAGAGGTCGATTGGTAACTGTTTATCAATTATGTATTACAATGGGGATATTATTGGCTTATTTCTCTAACAGTTTCATTCAGTTTCGAGAAGTAGACTTTAAAGGAATATTCTCTGGTATTGAAGGTGATGGATTATGGAGAACCATGTTTTTCGTAGAAGTCATTCCTGCATTTATCTTCTTGATTGGATTGATATTCGTTTCTAAAAGCCCTCAATGGTTAATGCTTAGAGGTGAAGCTGAACAAGCAAGAGAATTATCAGATAGCCTAGGCATAGAATCGCCCACTTTAACTGATGATGAATCGAATAAAGTGAGTTTAAGCGAGCTTGTAAAAGGCAATTTGAAAAAGCCTATGGGTATTGCGGTATTCCTTATGTTGTTCTCTCAATTATGTGGAATCAACGCCATCATTTATTATGGCCCAAGCATATTATCAGAGGCTGGTTTAAGTTTAGGCGATTCTTTAGGTGGACAAGTGAGTATCGGAATAGTCAACATGTTATTTACCATTTTTGCTATACTATTTGTCGATCGATGGGGAAGAAAACCTTTGCTGACTTTAGGAGCCTTGGGAGTAACATTTGCTTTGCTTACTACAGGAATGTTGTTTCAATTTGGAGTGGATTCAGGCTATAGTATTGTAGGAACAATCATATTATTTATTGCCTGTTATGCCTTCTCATTAGGACCTATACAGTTTGTGGTAGCATCAGAGATTTTCCCACTTAAATTTAGAGCAAAAGCCATGTCGGTGTGTACTATGATGCTTTGGGTAGCCAATGCCATTGTTGGACAAGTATTTCCGATTTTATTAGATAGTGCTGGTCCAGCAGTTACTTTCTTTATTTTCGGAGGAATCGGTATTCCTGCCGTTTATATCATATTGAAATTTATACCTGAAACGAAAGGAAAATCATTCGAAGAAATTCAAAAGATGTGGACTAAAGATCCTATCTCACAAAAAATATAAACTGTCTAAATCAATTAAAAATGAAAAAATTACTATCGATTGTAGCTATCAGTATGATGATGTCCTGTTCGGACCAATCATCTGAATTAAAAAACACAATTAAAGAAGACCAACAAATTGATGAGATCAATAAAATGGGTCTAAAACTAATATCTTCTGGCTTTAATGCCGGTGATGGATATGCAGAAATATGGATTAGAGATTTTAATACTTTTGTGACGCAATCAGCAAAGGTGTTAGATCAAAAAGACATTAAAGATAACATCCTAAACTTCTTTTATATTCAAGAAGCCGATGGAAATATTGCTGATGGATTTATTGAAGTAAGACCTGGTTATGATTCAACGTATTACAAAAAAAGTGCGTTAAAGCCTTCACTTGCTTACCATAAAAATACGGTAGAGACAGATCATGAAACTTCACTAGTACAAACGGTTTACAAATACATCAAAGCTACAAACGATCGCTCAATATTAAATGAAGTGATTGATGGTAAATCAGTCACAGAACGTTTAGTAATGTCAATGGACTTTTTGATGAACGAACGTTATAACGAGAAATATGGATTACTTTGGGGTGCGACTACTGCCGATTGGGGTGATGTTCAGCCAGAACATCCATGGGGAGTAGCGCTAGACGAGAATTCTCACCTAACGATTGATATTTACGATAATGCCATGTTTGTTATTGCATTAAACAATATGATTGAAATGTGTGGTCATCAAATTGATGTGGTGAAGTGGACAAAAATCAAAGATGAGATTACGAATAACGTGAGAACACACCTTTGGGATGAGAAAAACCAAAAATACATTCCACATATCTACTTACATGGATCACCTTTCCCAAAAGATTTTGATGAAAACGAAATCATGTATCATGGTGGTACAGCAGTGGCTATACAAGCTGGATTCTTAACGAAAAAAGAGATCAAGATTTCATTAGAGAAAATGATTAAGAATGTGAAAGATTCTGGAGCACCTTCTATTGGTTTAACATTGTACCCGGTGTATCCTGAAGGGTTCTTCCAGAACACAGGTATGCATCCATATGGTTACCAAAATGGTGGCGATTGGACTTGGTTTGGTGCTAGAATGATTTCTGCATTGATCGAAAATGGATACGAAAAAGAAGCATGGGAGCAAGCACAACCAATGTTTGATAGAGTTCTTAAAAACAAAGGATTCTATGAGTGGTATACGCGCGATAACCAACCTACAGGATCAGGTATGTTTAGAGGATCAGCAGGTGTGTTATTAGATGCTATCGATGCTTTCCAAGATTACGCAAATGAAGACTAAACCCATGAAAAAACTACAATTATTACTCCTGATGTGTTTGGGGTACACTGCTTTCGGTCAATATATTGATCCATTGGAAGCAGTGGACCCAAATATCGGGACAGTACATTCGAGATGGTTTTTCTATACGCCAGCCGCCAATCCGTTTGGTATGGCTAAACCTGCTCCATCTACGAACGGTTCTTACGGAAACAAATGGGGCTGGGAGGCTGTCGGATACGATGGAACACATACTTCTATCGAAGGGTTCGTTAATTTCCATGAATTCCAAGTGGGAGGTATTTCTTTAATGCCCACAAGTGGAGAGTTGATTACTGTTCCTGGGAAACTAGAAGAAGTTGACAAAGGTTATCGATCGAACTTTAAAAAAGAAAAAGAAATCGCCCAGCCTGGATACTATAGTGTGGTGTTAGAAGATTACAATATCAAAGCTGAACTCACCTCAACACCAAGAGTTTCTTTCCACAGATATAGTTTTCCTAAGGGCGAGAATCATTTACTTTTTGATATAGGAAATACACAAGGCGAGAGTGGCAAAGTCGTTGATGCAGCGGTAACAATGGTTGACGATAAAACCATCGAAGGGTATGTCATCACACATCCAGGATATGTAAAATATTATCAACCTGGAGCTTATGTGAAAATGTATTTTGTGGCAGAGATTGATAAGATGACATCATCTATTGCATCTTTTAATAAGGAGGATATCCACTTTGGATGTAAAACTGCTTTAGGTCAAGGTGCAGGTCTAGCTTTAACGTTTGATGAAAATAAAGAGTATCAGGTCGAAGTGAAAATTGGTCAGTCTTATACTTCCATTGAGAATGCAAGACTAAACCTTGAAACAGAAGCGATCGACTTACAATTTGATGATGCAAAAGAGAATGCCCAATCGAAATGGAGAGAGATGTTAGGAAAGATTGCTGTAAAAGGAGGATCAAAGGAACATCAAACTAAGTTTTATACGGGATTATATCACGCACTTTTGGGTAGAGGTTTAAGTAGCGATGTGAATGGTCAGTACCCTTCAATTAATGGAGAAGTAGGACAAATTGAAATCGATGCAACGACTAATCAACCAAAATACAATCATTATAATACGGATGCGGTTTGGGGTGCATTTTGGAACCTTACACAACTTTGGGCATTGGCTTATCCGGATTATTACAATGAATTTGTACAATGTCAGTTAGACATTTACAAAGATGGTGGATGGCTTGCTGATGGAGTCGCTACCAATAAATTTGTTTCAGGAGTAGGAACAAACTACACAGGGTTATTGATTGCCAGTGCTTATAACAAAGGAATCGATCAGTACGATCATGAATTGGCGTATCAAGCGGTTCGTAAAAACGAATTGGGTTGGATGAACCGTCCATTAGGTGCTGGTAAAGCCGATACAAAAGTGTTTGTTGAAGAAGGTTTTGTACCATTAACGCAAAACAACGAGTATTATTCAGCTTCCAATGCAGAAGGTTCTCAGTTTTCGGCATCCCACACATTAGAGTATAGTTTCTCCGCTTCTGCGGCAATGAAAATGGCCAAAAGTTTACATCACATTGACGATGCGAAGTTATTTGCCAATTATTCAAAAGGTTGGGAGAAGTTGTTCAATGAGGAAATCGGATTTATCACTCCAAAAACAAAAGATCATCAGTTCGTAAAAGACTTTGATCCTAAGAAAGTTTGGACAGGCTTTCAAGAGGGAAATGCTTGGCAATATACTTTTTATGTCCCCCATGATGTGAAAGGATTGGCACAGAAAATTGGACCTCAAGAGTTTATCGAACGATTGGATGGTGTTTTTGAAACAGCCGCTATTACAAAGTTTGGTGGAGGTGAAACGGTAGATGCTTTTGCTGGTTTAGAGAATGTCTACAATCACGGCAATCAGCCATCATTACATATTGCATGGATGTATAATTTTACGGATCAACCTTATAAGACGCAATATTGGGTGAGGGAAATTTGTGATGTATTCTATGGTACTGATGAAACTCACGGTTATGGTTACGGACAAGACGAAGACCAAGGTCAGCTAGGGGCATGGTATGTTCTTGCAGGTATCGGGCTATTTGATGTTGCAGGTGGAACGGGTGAAAATCCTAACTTGCAACTGAGTATGCCGCAATTTGAAGAAGTGAAAATTTCTTTAGATAAGCAGTTTTATGAAGGGGAAGAAGTGGTGATCAAGATCAAAGGTGATCCTACTAAAAATAGATATATCAAATCGGCTGAATGGAATGGGGAAAGTTTAGAAAGTGTTTTCCTTCCTTGGTCTGAATATATTAAAGGTGGAGTTTTAGAGATGAAATCTTCTGCAAAACCTCAAAAATAATTACTTGTATCAATAACCCCGGAATGAATTCCGGGGCTTTTGATACAGTTTTTTTTATTCCATTCCCTCAATCCAAGCACCATTCGCTTGCATCACCATCATGCCAATTTCTTTGACTTCCTTCTTTAAAGGAGTCAATTTCTCATTGATCATTTTCATCTCATCTTCGATAATTTTTACCGTTTGTAGATGAGTAGGCGTAGGACCATAAGTCGACATCGAAATACCTCTATTTAAAGCGAAAAGTCTTTCACCAATCGTTGTCTTACTTTTTTCTCCAACTTCATTTTTAGCAGGGTTGCCAAAAAGTTGAGAATCCAATTGATCCAAAGATAGTTTCACATTCGAAATACGTTCGATGATATTGTCGTTTAAAGAAGAATTTAAAGTAGCCGTAAATAGCTTCTCACTCGCTTTTTGAGTATTCGATAACTGAATCGATAATTTGTTGACATCACGAGTCAGTTGCTCATATTTTCTCCAGAATGCAACTACTTCGTCCATACTTTTACCTTCTAAAGCCGTTTCGCCAAGACGTTCGACCACTACTTCCACAGGCTCCGTCAATTTATTGGTTTTACCACTTTCGAAAGAGTGTAAAGAAGCAGTATATTTTCCAGGTGCGGCCAAGAAAGAATGCAATTGTTCTTCATTTCCATCTAAAGTGATTGTACCCGTTCCGCCCACTCTTAAATCCCAAGTCACTCTATGGAATCCTTTAGCATTAGTGGCTTTCACTCTATTAATGATGCTACCGTTTTGGTCTTTGATTTCCAAATAGACAAACGGCTTCATCTCTCTTTTTTCTGTCTCTAATGCTTCCCAACCTGGGAATTGAGTACCGGCAACCGCCTCTGATTCAACTCTGATTTCCTCTAAGCTTTTGATGGATTCTTTCAAATAGTAAGTGAAAGTGGCTCCGAAATCAGGATTATCGGCAACGTACATCTGACTACCTTGAGTACCTCGTTTATCATCAAAATCTACAGTTGATTTTTGAATGTACCACCAAGCTTTTCTTGGAGCAAACAAAGAAGCAGTTTGTTCGATTTGTTGCTCATTGATATCACGAAGGGCTGTGTAATCATCTAAAATATAGAAACCACGGCCAAATGTGGCAGCTACTAAATCATTTTCTCTTCTTTGAATAGCCAAATCTCTAAATGATATAGTAGGAATTCCACCACTTAATTTTGTCCATGAATCACCCGAATTATTACTGAAATAAACACCAAATTCGGTACCAGCAAACAAAAGATCTTTTGATACATGATCCTGAACGATTCGCCAAACCAGGTTTTTATCACCAAAACCATTTTGAATCGTCGACCATGAATTTCCTTTATCTGTCGTCTTCAATAAGTACGGTTGATAATCACCTTCTTTGTGGTTATCTAACGCTACATAGAAAGTATTTTCATCAAATAAATCGGCTTTAATATCATTTATGTACGAACGTTTAGGAACCCCCAAAGTGCTTGCCTCAATCTTCTTCCAAGTCTGACCTTCATCAGAAGTAATCTGAATCAAACCATCATCAGTACCTATTGCAATGACTTTTTCATTTTTAGGTGATACAGCAATTGATGTAATCGTACTGAAGTTAGACATTGCATAGATATCCCAAGGAGAATCCCAACTTTGTACACCACCCATAATAGGCAAAGCAATTCGTTCTTCATTTCTAGTCAAATCTGCTGATAAAGCCGTCCATGAATCACCACGATCAGTCGATTTCCATAATCGTTGAGAGGCATGATAGATGGTTGAAGGCTGATGAGGAGATACTAAAATTGGAGCATCCCAATTGTAACGCTCATAATTTTCGTCGGCTGCCGGTTGAGGCATAATATCAATGACTTCTCCTGATTTCAAATCAATTCTTGATAAAGTACCTTGCTGACGTTGGCCATACATAATATCTGGGTTACCAGGTTCTGTAGCGGGTTGGTGACCATCCCAATTCAAGACTACTTTCCAATCGGCATTACGAATACCATGGTGATTCATGGTTCTCGATGGACCACCTTCTGTACTGTTATCTTGAGTGCCACCATATACATTATAGAAGGGGAAAGTATCGTCCACGGCCACTTTATAAAATTGTGTCACTGGAATATTTTCCATATATCTCCATGTACTTCCCAAATCGAAACTTTCGTAAACACCTCCATCTGTTCCCACAAGAATGTAATTAGGATCGGACGCTTTGAATGCCATCGCATGACTATCGCCATGTTTAGCTGTTTCGTCCATATATTCGAAAGTTTTACCACCATCTTCGGATTTCATCAAAGCATTATTCATGAAATACAGACGATCGAATTTATGTGGAGACGCATAGATTTCTTGATAATAATGAGGACCCGTACCACCAGAAACTACATCAGACATTTTAGTCCAATGGCCACCTCTGTTTTCTGATCTCCAAACACCGCCTTTTTTACGGTTCAATTCGATAACAGCATATAATACATCTGGATTTTGAGGAGAAATGGCCAATCCTGTTTTACCCCATTTTCCTTGAGGAAGACCTGACGTAAGCATTTTCCAAGAATCACCAGCATTATCAGAAACATAGAGGCGAGATTTTTCGCCGCCTCCCATCCAAGCAGCCACTGTTCTATGATGTTCCCAAGTTACCGCATAAATTCTATTCGGATTACGAGGGTCAGAAACCATATCAGTTACTCCAGTGAAAGCATCATCACCTAGTGTCTTGGTCCATGTTTTACCACCATCTATAGATTTAAAAAATCCTCTGTCTCCACCGGCACTCCAAAGGGGACCTTGTGAAGCGACAAGGATAACATCAGAATTATCTGGATGAACAATAATTTTCGAAATGTGTTCTGAGTTTTTCAAACCCATATTATCCCACGTTTTTCCACTGTCTTGACTTCTGTAAATACCATCGCCGAATGCAACATGTCTACCGCCAACATTTTCTCCCGTACCAACCCAAATAGTATTAGGGGAGTTGGGGTCAATAGTCACACATCCTATCGAATATACCGATTGGTTATCAAAAATAGGCTCAAACGTGGTTCCCGCATTGACAGTTTTCCATACTCCACCTGAACCAACTGCTACATACCATATATTTTCGTTGGTAGGGTCGATGGCTAAATCGGCAATTCTACCCGACATAAATGCTGGTCCGATGCTTCGAAAAGAGAGACTATCAAATAGGTGAGTATCAAGAGTTGGTGGATTTGCTTTAACAGTCTTTTTCTTCTTTTGTGCATAAGATGATTGCCAAGAAAAAATAATCAGAGCTGAAAGGAGCAATAGTTTAAATTTTTTCATGAATTGAAGTTTAAATGGATCAGATCATAGAGAAAGATTGATAAAAAATAATCTGATTTATAGTTTAAATAAAAATTGTATTGAATGGTTTTTAATTCATTTGTATTGATCACTTACAAGGTACAAAAGTAACAATGTAAATAAAATTCAATACCTGTATAACTTATCAAATTCATTATAGTTTTTTAGGTATAAAGAAAATGAAAGATAATTTCTGTCATCAAAAATAATTAGTGTTCAAATTACTTTTGATCATCAACATCAAATAGTCAATTTTGATGAGAATACACATAATTAACTCTAAATAAAGCTCACTTACTCAGTGTGTAATTAAACCTAAATGAAATGAGGTACTTCATCCTATTTTTATCATTATTCCTTATGTCCGCAGGAATAAATGATAAGAACCCTGCATACAAAAATGCAAAACTACCAATTAACGAAAGAGTAGATGATTTGGTCAATCGTATGACCCTCGACGAAAAAATCCAACAGCTTGATATGTACTCGGGAGGCGACATTTCTGTTGATGGTGTTTTAGATAAGAAAAAAGTAAAAGTACTATTAGGGGATAAAAGTGTTGGATCAGTACACGACTATTATCCTGAAAATGCCAAACTATCTAACTCATTACAAAAATATTTTGTAGAAAAAACACGTTTAGGTATTCCAGTACTCTTTATCGAAGAAGCTTTACATGGCTATCAAGGGAAGAAATCGACAGCATTTCCAGTTCCTATCGGAATGGGGAGTATGTGGGATACACTTTTGATGAATAAAATCGGTCATGCTGTAGCTCGAGAAACCAGATCCGTAGGTGTACATATGGTGCTTTCACCAGTGTTAGGTATTGGCAGGGAACCTCGCTGGGGCCGTGTGCAAGAAACTTATGGAGAAGATCCTTATTTAGCGGCAAGAAACGGAGTGGCTATTATTAAAGGTATGCAAGGCGATGATCTTACGAAAGATGATGCTATTGTAGCTGAACCAAAGCATTTTGGTATTCACAGTATTCCGGAAGGAGGTAGCAATACGTCACCTGTGTATATTGGAGAAAGAGAAGCAAGAACCAATTTCTTATATGTTTTCGAAAAAGCATTTACAGAGGGAGAAGCTTTAGGAGCTATGGCAGCGTATCATGAATGGGATGGTATTCCTGCAGCTGCTGATAAATGGTTATTACATGATTTACTAAGAGACGAATGGGGTTTCAAAGGAATGGTAATTTCTGATTTAGGAGCCATTGCGAAACAACAGAATAGTCATTTTACAGCTGCAACGCCAAAAGATGCCATTACAAATTCTATCAAAGCTGGTTTAGATATGCAATTTTATGATTACTCTCATGAAGTTTTTGCACAATCTATCAGAGAAGCGATTGAAGACAAAACTTTAGCTATGGCCGATGTAGACCGAGCGGTAGCAAGTGTATTGTATGTGAAATTCAGGTTGGGATTGTTTGAGAATCCATATATCGATGAGAGTTTAAAAGACCAACGTTACCACTGTGAAGAACATCAAGAATTGGCTTTAGAATCTGCACATAAATCAATTGTACTGCTTCAAAACAAGAACCAAATTTTACCATTAAGTAAAGAAGTAAAGAAAGTCGCAGTACTTGGAAAAATGGCCGATGAAGTAAATTTAGGAGGCTATTCTCCTAAAGAAGTGGAAGGTGTATCCATTGTAAAAGCATTTGAGAATACTGATTACGATGTGAAATTTGTGAACCCAAAACTTCCTGCGAATGCCTTTGAACACATCGATGCAGATGTATTATATACTTTTGATGGTCAACAAGGTGGCTTAACAAGACAGTTTTTTAATTCACCTGATTTAACTGGTAAAGCGGTAGTTACCGAAGTAACTTCTGAGTTGATTCGCAATTGGCATAATTTAAGCCCCGCGGCTGGAGTAAGTGCATCAAATTATTCGACAAAATACGAAGGCTATATTGTACCTAAATATGATGGTGAATATACTTTTGCATTAGTGGCCGATGATTATGGTAGACTTTTCTTAGATGACTCTTTATTTATCGATTGTTGGGATGCTGAATCATGGAATCTTACTCGTACACGTACAATTTCTCTTAAAAAAGGACAGAAATACAAAATTAGAATGGAACATGCTGGCTTGGTAGATTCAAATGGAATTGGCTTACGCTGGAGAGTAAAACCTGATTTTGAAGTAAGTAAGTTCTCAATGTATGAAGAAGCTGTTGAGGAAGCGAAAAAAGCTGATGTTGCTGTAGTAGTGGTTGGAGAATCTCTTGAAGAATCAGGGGAAGGACTTGATAAAACAAGCCTAGAAATAAGCACTTATCATAAAGGTTTAATTGAGGCAGTTCATGCTACCGGAACACCAATTATTTTGGTACTTCAGAATGGTCGTCCATTAGTGCTAAACGACGAAGTTGAACAGGCAGATGCTATTTTGGAAACATGGTATGCTGGTGAGTTAAGCGGACAAGGTACAGTAGATATTATCACTGGAAAAGTAAATCCTTCTGCAAAACTACCGATTACTTTCCCTAGAAGTGAAGGACAATTACCTTTATATTATAATCACAAGAGATCATCATCACACCACTATGTGGATGAGAAGAGTACACCACTTTTTGCTTTTGGTCATGGATTGAATTACAGTTCATTTGACTATTCGGATCTATCATTATCAAATAAAGAAATTGATAAAGATGAAAATATTACCGTTAGTTTTAAGGTGAAAAATACATCATCTACTAATGGTACAGAGATAGTTCAATTATATATTCAGGATGTCGTGAGTTCTGTTGCTACTCCAATTATGCAGTTAAGAGGATTTGATAGAGTAAATCTTAAAGCAGGAGAAACAAAAGAAGTATCTCTTACTTTAACACCTGACGACTTAAGTCTTTGGAACAGACAAATGAAGCGTGTTGTTGAGTCAGGTGAATTCAAAATAATGGTCGGAGCTGCATCTGATGATATTCGATTGGAGAGTGGTTTTGAGGTGAAGTAAGTTTTAAATAAAATCAATTACTTGGACTAGCCCATGACTGAAGTCATGGGTTGGTGATATAGTTTATTTTGATAGGTTGAAACCTATCAAAAAATCCCCCTTAGATCTTAATTTATGAAGAGATTTAAGGGGTAAATTATTTATAATCAACTAATTATTCAATAGAATTTCTTTCATCTCACTAGACTTTATCTTCTTTATTCCCACCTTTCTACGTCGTTTATTTAAATTTTCAGGATCCTCAACAGGATATAATTCTACTTTTCCATCCACCAATTTTGATTGAGTACCATACAATTGTTTTTCTCCATTTTCCACTAACATTCTATCTTTCATACTGGCCATTTCCCATAATTCGGATTCACCTTTTAAGGCAGATGATTCTAATAGTGGAAAGTACTTCATCCTAATTTTTTTATCTTGTGCGTGTTGGATGATGGTAAATAAAGCTTGATTTGCTGTATCACCGATTTTGTCTTTTCCTAACCATCCGTAAGTATCAATGATAAAAGTTGCTTTTGATAAAGCCATGGAATCAAACTTTTGGATTTCCCTATTTAGAGAGTCCATCTTAAGAGAAGCATAGCCATATTTTCTCATCGTGGGTACCACTTGATTTCTGATTTCTATATTTTCTTGAGCGATTTTTTCTAAATCAATTTGTATGGCTTTGTAATCTTGAGAGTAACTTTGAATTGTGATTACAAAACTTAACAGAAAAAATAGAAGTTTTTTGTTGATAGAATGCATATACATGAAAAATCAAATGATAGATAAATATCATGAACGAATATCAAAAAGTATACCCCATGAATTAGAAACTTAATATAACCTTAAACTATGCGTTAATTATATATTAATACGATATAATAAATTTGTATGATTTAATTATAAAATACCTATTCATGAAACTAAAAACTCTTTTTACAGTAATTTTATCCATCTTTTTTGCATTAAATATATTAGGGCATCCACCACATGATCATGATCACGATGGTTTACATCATTGGGAAAAACCAAGTAAAGATCCGGATAGAATTATCCTTACGTTTAATGGTAACCCTGCAACTAGTAGAGCAGTAACTTGGAGAACGGATAATACGATCAAAAATGCTGTGGCACAAATAGCCGAAGCCACTGTAAATTCTAAATTCGTTGATGATGCTGAAAGGCTAACTGCCAAAACAGAAGAGTTTGACTTAGGACAGTATAAGGGAAATAAATCTTTAATTGTACATTATCATAGTGTAGTATTTGATCAACTGAAACCAAATACTTTATATGTTTATAGAGTGGGTGATGGCAAAGAACATTGGTCGGAATGGATTCAATTTAGAACGGCAAAAAATGAATATGCACCCACACAGTTTGTCTATTTTGGAGATGCACAAAATGATGTTTTAGAACATTGGTCTAGAGTAATTCGACAGGCATATCAAACTGCTCCGAATGCTTCTTTTGTGGTTCATGCAGGAGATTTGATAAATAAAGCGCATCAAGATCAAGAGTGGGCCGAGTGGTATAAAGCAGGTGGTTTTATCCACAGTCAATGGACAGCAATTCCTGTAGTTGGAAATCACGAATTTAGATCATTAGCTAAAAACGAACCAAAGCAACTTTCTATCCAATGGCGACCTCAATTTACGTTACCAGTTGAGGAAAGTTTGTCAAAAGATCTGCATGAAACTGTATATGCCATTGATTATCAAGATGTGAGAATTATTGTGTTAAACTCTAATGACAAATTGGAGGAACAAACAAAGTATATAGAAAATCAATTAAAAGATTGTACGGCAAAATGGAAAATCATCACTTGTCATCATTCTGTATTTGCACCTGCAAAAGGCCGTAATTTCCAATATGCAAGAGATTATTGGAAACCTCTTTTGGATAAATATAATGTCGACCTTGTTTTGAATGGTCATGATCATACCTATGCTAGAGGACATGTACCGGTACGTACCACAAAAAAATCGACAGATCTTCAAACAGTATATGTTACATCGGTAAGTGGTCCAAAACAGTATGAATTGGATACAGAACAAATGAAAACGTATAAAAAGGATGGTTATGAATTGGATAAATCTGGTGAACAGACTCAATTTTATCAAGTCATTACCATCGAAGAAAATGAATTGACGTATGTAGCTTATACTGTTTTGGGTGATGAATATGATAGAATGGTTATTTCAAAAGATTTTAAAACGGGTAAAAAGAAGCTGAAATAATAGTTATCTTTTTTCTCTTTATCACCAGCCCAGGAATTCATTCCTGGGTTGTTTATTTAAGATTAAATCATATTATGAATTTAGAATATCTGCAGTTATAATTCTGAAATTATAAGAATTTATAGTGAGCCTTACTTTTTTCTGATAATGATGAACATAGATGTTCTTTCCTTTTTTTATAAAGTCCTTTTCATCAGATTCTTTGATGATCATGAGGACAAATTTTTCCACCTCATCATTGGATAAATTTATACTTAGTTTCTTATTGATTCTACCATAAACCAAATCAGTATAACAGATATTGTTTAGAATGTCAGTTTTGTATTGAGTCATTTAGAATAGATTAAAAGTTGAAGTATTCCTAAAAATACTTCAACCACTTTGAATTACTTTTTCTTTTATAATCACCAAATTTCTTTGTTGGGAAATATAGTAATGTGGCTAATACCACAGTAGAAATCCAAACATAGCCAAGGTGATTAAAACTTAGATATTTTCCTTCAGAGATACCAAAGATAGCTACAGCAATTTTATACAATATCAAAAGAACGTAAAGATGTAGGATGTAAAAAAACATAGGCGCAGAACCAAAAGTCTTTAAAGCATCCGTTACTTTATTTTGTTTGTTTTCAAGGAATGATAATATCAATAATCCAAAACCAATTCCCCACAATAGAAAATCTAGAGAAGGAGGGTATTTTGTGAAATTGACAAAGTCCATGACTGTTTTTAAAATTGTATCTTGAGTTTCCCAATGTAGTGTTTCTCCATAAAGATTAAATCCACGAAGAATTAATAGTAGTCCTAAACTACCACCACCAATGAGTTGAAGTGTTTTAATTCGCTCTTTTGGTGAGTATTTTTCTCCAAAAATTGGCCCAGCAAAATACCCTAACAATATAACACCAATCCAAGGTAAAACAGGGTAGGAGGCTTTGATTTTCAATAGTTCATTAGAAAAAATAAAACCTCTATCGTGTAAGATAGCCCATAAAGTATATCCAAATTCATCAGGATAAAAATGAATAGGCGTAAGTGCATTATGTCCAAATACTATTAGGAAACCCAAAATACCAATTACTTTATAAGGGAGGTGTGATAATGCAGCAAGTGTTATCATACTTACACCAATTGCCCAAATTACTTGAAGGTATAAGGTATGATATTCACCAAACCAAGAGAAATTAATGAAGGCTATTTCTATGAAAATAAGGAACAAGCCTCTTTTAAATAAGAAGCTACTAGCCGATCTTGGATCCTTTCTTCTAGGATTTGCATATAGCCAAGCAGATAAGCCAGTTAGAAATACAAATATGGGAGCAGCAAGGTGAGTTAATATTCTTGAGAAGTATAATCCAGGGCTTGTTTCATTGATATCAATTGGGTCTGAGACGGGATAATTATAAAAGAATCGTTCTCTAACATGATCTAATAACATGATTACAATGACCAACCCTCTTAGCACATCTATAGATGTAATTCTACCTTTATTCTTAGTTGTTTTCAGCTCCTCCATTTAGGTTTTAATAGTATAAGAAATGTATCTGGAGAATAAATGTAGACCTATAATAACACAAGTGCAATACCGTCGCATAAATAAACACTAAGGTTAACATACTTTCAACTTAATCCTCAAGCTTATATTTAGAGAGGATAATAACCTTTCTTCAAAATCACGAATGATTTGTTCTGCCCAAAAGTTAGCATAAATGTTCATTTCCATACAAGGCTCCGATTAAAATACCTAAGAATTGTTTGAGTTTCATAGTTTAATTGAAGAATAAAGTTATTCAAGAGCATCAAATGGTCTTATTTCTGAAGTCGTATAAAGTCATCATAA
Organism: Flammeovirga sp. MY04; assembly: GCF_001682195.2. Lineage (NCBI taxonomy): Bacteria > Pseudomonadati > Bacteroidota > Cytophagia > Cytophagales > Flammeovirgaceae > Flammeovirga > Flammeovirga sp. MY04. The sequence continues at coordinate 1,126,369 of NZ_CP003561.2, read as the reverse complement.
GTTAAGAATTCAACTCCTCTTCGAGTATTTGATATATTATTGGCCATCGACTTTCCTAATAGATCTACTTTTATTCCTCTATATTTTCTTACACTTCCTTGGAAGATAAAATCCAATTTTGGCCAAACTACTAAAAAGATACCTTGAACTATACCATACCTGTTGGTTGGAGTTAAAATCATGGAAGGTTGGTAGATACTTAAACTATCGAAATTGAGTGCCGTTAATTCATCAATAAGTTCTCCTTTGGTACGCATATAGTAATTCATCGATTTACTATTAGTTCCCACAGAGGCCAACAAATGAAAATGCTTAACTCCATTGTCCTTACAAATTTTTGCAAAGTTGATTACTGCTGTTTTATCAATGGCTATAAATTCCTCTTTAGAGACTTTAGTGGATTCTCCAACTCCCAAAGTACAAATGGCAATATCACAATCGTGTACCTGATCTGCATAAGAAGAAGGTTGATGAATATCGATTTTAACTTGTTCTAAATACGACGGAATAGTATCAATCTCTACAGGTCTTCTTCCTAAAGATAAAATTCTCGATACATTATTAAAGCTTAGTAATTGTTTTAAAGCTTGAGAACCTACAGCTCCTGTAGCACCTAGAAAAACGACTCTGAAATTGTCTTGCATGGGAATAAAAATTTAAAATCATATGGTTGATAAATCAATTTACCATATGATTTTAAATATTCTATTAATAATGGAACAATAGTTTTTATTCAACCAATTTATATCGTCCAATATGATCAGTTAAATCACCTCCTAAATATAAATATCCATTGTGTTCCTCTACAGAACTTGCTTCTGAAACAATTTCACCTGTCGGTTCATAATATGTTTTGATGACTTTACCCTCTTCACTTAAATGCATGATCATACCAAAAGATTCTTGTTTCGGTTGTAACCATAATGGAGTAGCATAAATAATTTTTTTCATGAAGGGTTTAGGTTGAAACTTATCTAATGTATCGTCTCTTCTCGTTGTAAAACCCACCCAAAAACTACCATCAGATCGTTTTGCAATTCCATTTGGGAGACCTGGTAAATTATCTATAAAAATATCGGTAATTCCCTTTTTATCTCCTTTTAGCCAATACCTGATGATTCTGTATTTAGTTAATTCGACCAGTAAAACGAAATCATCATTTTGAGATACGGCCACACCATTTGCAAAATAAGCACCATCGATGAGTGTTTGTGTTACTTTTGTAGTGGGGTTATATCGATAAAGTCCACCATCGGGCTTTACCTCAAAAATGATTTTTCGAGCATGTTTTCTACTGAATTTTACCTTAGACGAAGTATTTGAAAAGTAGATATTACCATCTTGAGCGATATCAACATCATTTAGCATTAGAAATGGATTATCATTTTCATCCTTTTCGGTCAGGACAGTCAATTTCCCGTTTTTATCAATACTACCTAATCCAATATTTGGAATACAAGCAATAAGATTTCCATTAGCATCAAAGTCCAAACCGGTCACCCAATTGTGAGGATTACAGAATTCTGATACTTCACCCAATGTATCAATTTTTAGAATCCTTCCATCTGTAAAATCAGTTGCAGAAACATGAGCACCACAATATAGATTTCCATCTTGATCTACAGCAATATCTTCGGGTCCATACCAACCGTTTAAATCAATCCATTCTGTTGAAGCCAACAAATCGTTTTCTTTTAAACTTCCTTTGAGTTCTGGTTTTTGAGGTGGCGTCCAAGCCAAAGGTTGAATTGAACATGCTTGGAAAACGAAGTTCCCGATAAATAATAAAACAGCAATAAGGAAAGAGAAAGTTACTTTTTTAGTCATCATAATTTGTCATCTTTTACGTTGAATGATACACAAATTAAGGGTGATGAAAATTGTTCTGCATTGACTTTTGTTAAGAAGTGACGATTTGCTTTCTCACTCTACTCAACGATTCTGGTGCAATACCTAAATAAGTAGCAATTTGATGTTGAGGTACTCCTGTAACAATCTTTTTATCATGACTATCGATAAAATCAAGATACTTTTCTTTAGCAGTTAAGCTTTGCATTTTTCTTGTTCTATCGATAATGCATAAATAATTTTTCTCTGCGATAATTCTACCTAATTTTTCAAATTTAGAATCGTATGCATAAAGTGCTTTCATGGTATCAAATGAGATGGAGTAGAGCACACAATCGTTAATGGCTTCTAAAAATTCAATACTTGGTGATTGAGTAATAAAACTTGAATAGACTGTAATAAACTGACCTTCGCAAGCAAAATATGTATTGATTTCCTTACTGTCTTGAAGGTAATAGGTGCGAAGTAAACCTTTATCAATAAAGAAAATGCTATCGACAATTTTCTCTTGGTTGATAATGATTGACTTCGCTTTATATTCGTGTCTTACTAATTTACTTTCAAGAAATTCTAATTCGGAATCTGACAGTTGGATGAGATGAGATAGCGATGTTTTGAGTTGTTTCATTTTGTTTACCAAAGATTCTTGGTACTAATAATAATTACAACTCTAAGTTATCACTTTTTTTCTCATCAATCTTTGCATTAAGGATTTTCATCTCTTTTATCAATAAAAATAGATAGAATAAGATTACGGCTGTCAAACCAAAGGTTAACGTCATTAGTATCCAAATAATAGAAGATTCTTTTTGTCTCTTTGACTCTTTATAAATCCATACTGATAATATAATACGGACAATAAAACTTAATGTATATTCTATTGATGTAGCAGATAATACACTTATCTTAATTAAGCCATACTCGTCAGGAGTAAAGATTGAAGTATAGATAGGAGTAAGAAAAGGTCCCAATAAAATATTGATTCCAAAAGATATTATCAGTATGATTCCTATTTTATTAATCTTGGGTATTGTTTCTACTAGATTCATTACGTTTAGTTATTAGTTTAAAAAATTGATTTTTGTTGTTTCAATTATATATAAAGATCACTTCGATCCACTTTGCTTAAATCATAAAGCATCTCACCAATTTTAGCTGTGACATCTTTAAAACATTTTTCTCCTTTTTCTTTAGTAGCTAGTTTTGGATTTCCCGTACCCGTGTCTTCACTAATTTCAGACCATTTACGTTCGGCCCAAACCCAACCCTTATTAAAAGCAGAGATTTTGTTTTTCTTTTCTTTACCATTACCCCAATCTTCTTTTGGAAGGACCAATTCAGGAGTAAGGTGAAGAACGAGACTAGTTTCAACTTCATCTGCATGGTCACCGGGTTGATCAAAAATTTTATCACGATCGAGTGTGTGAAACCAACTAGATACACAAATGAAGACATCGGGGTATTTAACCCCTAATTCTCTAACCATCGATTTAAAATCATTACCTCCATGGCCGTTTAAAATCAATAATTTTTTAATCCCATGTCTATTGAGCACTTCTATTGTATCATTAAGAATGGCATATTGAGTGCTAGGGTAGATATTCAAATCTAAATAAATATCAGTTTGACCAGTGTTTACACCAAATGGGATGGTAGGTAAAACAATTACTTTAGCGCCTTTCTCCCAAGCTTGTTTGGCAGATTCTGCAGCAATTGCATCCACTTGGAAATTATCAGTACCATAGGGTAAGTGATAATTATGAGCTTCTGTTGCTCCCCAAGGTAGAATAGCCAAATCGAATGATGCATTTTGAAGGGTTTTCCAGTTAGTTTCTGCCAATATATACGGCCTCATTTTCTTCATGATTTTGGTTTGTTTAGCGTAATCCATCTTATTTTTTGATTGATAAGACGATAGATTTTAAATAATTAGTTTAGTTGATGTAAAGTTAGTAAATAATCTGATTCAATTCGATATAACTTTGAGCCCGACAATAGAAGCGATTAAAGTAGAAATAAAGAATATCCTCCAAAAAGTAGCAGGTTCGTTAAAAACTAAAATACCAACTATTACGGTTCCCACAGCACCAATACCCGTCCATACACCATAAGCTGTACCAATGGGTAATACTTGGGTCACTTTTACTAATAGTAACATGCTGATGCTAAGGCAAATTCCAAAACCAATATACCAATAGATCATTTCAGTTCCAGTGGTTTCTTTGGCTTTACCCAAACAAGCGGCAAAGGCTGTTTCGAAAAATCCTGCTATAATTAATAGTATCCAATTCATATTTAGGTGAATTAATTCTTACTAAAATTAATGATTCTATTGATATCAGAAAATATTTTTTGTCTAACTCAATTTCTTTGAACAACTATTTCTTGATTAAAAGATCAAGATCTCTTAATAAATTTAAACTCAAACAATTTTAACGTGTGTAGTGAATACACTTATCAAAATAGTTTTAATTTTGCTCTAGAAATGACTCATCACTTAAATAATATATAATTTACTGCCAATAGAATTACTAACGTTTACAATGAACGAACTAACCAACTTTAAGAATTTCTACCTGAAGCATTATTCCCACTTATGTGCATATGCCTTCCAATTTCTGAAATCAAAAGATTTGAGCGAAGACGTAGTACAAGAAGTTTTTGTACAATTGTATGAGAAGCATGAGACATTGACTGATATTGCTCATCCTGATCAATATATTTTTCGAGCAGTAAAATTTAAATGTTTGGATGTTGTAAGACATCATCAGTTGGTTCATGAAAAAGCGAATAAGATTGAATCCACTTATTATGGTAGTAAAGAATACAACGATTCTACTTTAGAAATGAAAGAATTAAATGCACAAATCGATCAATGTTTTGATGCTATGCCCGATCAATACAGTGAACCTTTATACATGTCTAAATTTTTATCGAAAAAAAATCGAGAAATCGCTGAGGTACTCGATAAAACTCCTAAACAGATTGAGAATGCGATATATAGAGGTTTAGTTCAACTAAAAAAATGCCTTAAAGACCTTAGCTGTGAGGTAATTTAAAAACTAAAATAATGTTAAATATGATTTTCAAGTGAGGGAATTGAAAAGCTGAACCGATTTAAATGTGAAAATGACAAATAATACAGAACATATCGAACAACTTATCCTTAAAGGAATTCAGGGCAGGGCAAACTCTTCGGAAGAAAAAGCTTTGACAGAATGGAGAACAGCTGCTCCAGAAAACGAAGCTTGGTACCAAGACTTGAATTCTACTTGGATTGATTTAGACGATTATGTTCCCGAGTTTGATGCCCACAAAGGTTGGGAATCATTCTTAGAGAAAAAGCCTCAGAAAACACCTAAAGCTATTTGGAACGTATGGCTTAAAGTAGCATCGGTGGCAGCCTGTATTACATTGGGTATTCTTATGTATGCCAATCATAATTTCACTTCACCTATCGAAAGACATCAAGAGGTTGTTTGGACAACAGACAATGGAGATATTATTCCTTTGGAACAAATCGCAGATGCATCTTCATCAATTAAAAATGAGGAAGTTACGATAAACGTTTTAGATTACAATAATCAAAAACTGGAAGATACAGAAGTGATTGTTCCTAAAGGGAAAAGAGTGAAATTATTACTCGAAGATGGTAGTAAAGTTTGGCTTTCTGCTGAAACAAAATTCAAATTCCCAACCTCTTTCAAAGGTCAGAGAGAAAGAGTAGTGGAAGTAAATGGTGAGGCATTTTTTGATGTCAGCAGAAATGAGCAACAACCTTTTAGAGTAAAGAGTACATCGACAGATATTGTCGTATTAGGAACTAAATTCAATGTAGATAACACATCCGATAACATTGATCAGACGACTTTGGTGAGTGGTAAGGTAAACATCGAAATGCAAGGGAAAAAGACAGCAGAATTGTCACCTTCCGATCAGTTTACTTTAATAGGAAAAGAATGGACATTAAAAGAAGTGGATACCTCGGCTTATGTAGCATGGACAAGAGGAAGTTTACTCTTTGATGATATTTCTTTCCCAGATCTTGAAAAGAAGTTAGAGAGATGGTATGGTGTCGTTATCACCAATAACAACAAAACGTTGCAGCAACAAAGATTTAGCGGAGAATTTGATAAAAATGATGATATCGAAAGTGTAATGTCATTATTAAAATCCTCCAATAACATCAATTATTCTATTAAGAATAACATCGTAAATATTTACTAAACTACACTTGGCGGAGGTAGTTCCGCCATCACTTTCGGTTTCAAACTAACTGATATCTAACGATTGAAACCCCTGTTAAACTTAACGAGCAAGATTAAATTATTACTTATTTAACCTAATCGCTCTGATTATTCAACACTTCAGCTAATCAGAAAAGAATAGTTATGAAATGGAACTTTAACAATTTGAGCCAATTCCAATCTAATTGTCGAATTGGTACTAGGAAAGCTATTACCTCGGTATTAGTAGCATCACTTTTAGGGGGAGCCCCACTAACGACTTTAGCCAACGACTTTGATACAGTCCTTGAGCAAGGTCAGACGTTAAAATCTGCTTTTAAAGAAGTAAGAGAAAAAACGGGCTATAAGATTTTTTACAATTCCAGTGATGTAAATGTAGCACTCACGACAGATTTTGATTATCAAGAGGCATCGATAGAGGAGATCATGACCTCAGTTTTAAGAGATACGGGACTGTCATTTAAAATCATCGGTGATCAGGTACTGGTTTTTAAAGCAGTAGCTGAAAATGAAGTATCAATAACAACTTTAGATCAAGAGAAACGTCAAGTATCAGGTACAATTACAGATGAAACAGATTTTCCATTGCCAGGTGTAAACGTGGTGATAAAAGGAACAGATAAAGGAGCAATTACTGATTTAGAAGGTAAGTTCAATTTAAATGTTTCTGATGAAGATGTGCTAGTATTTAGCTTCGTTGGTTACATCGATCAAGAAGTAAAAGTTGGAACACAGTCTGTAATTAATATCAAATTGCAACCACAAGTGGACGAGCTTGAAGAAGTGGTGGTTACTGCATTTGGTATTGAGAAAGAGAAGAAATCAATTGGTTATTCAGTTCAGGAAGTTAAACAAGATGAATTAACTGATACAAGAACGACTAACCTTGGCGCGAACCTTTCAGGTAAGATTGCTGGTGTACAAGTAAACCCTTCTGGAGGTTTGGGTGGATCAGTATCCGTTCGTGTTCGTGGGTCAAGTTCAATTTCTGGTAATAACGAACCGCTTTGGGTAGTGGATGGTGTACCGATCAATAGTCAGAGTATGAATCAGATTTCTAACCCAGACGACGGACCAGAATGGGGTGGATCTATTGCTGATGGTGGTGTATCTGATATCAACCCTGAAGATATTGAAAGTATTTCAGTGCTAAAAGGACCAAACGCTGCTGCCTTATACGGTTCTCGTGCTCAAAACGGTGCGATTATCATTACTACTAAAAAAGGTAAAGCACAAAAAGGAGTGAAGGTAGAGTACAATGCTAACGTCATGTTCGAGCAAGTACAATCTTTCTACAATATGCAAGATACTTACGGTCAAGGTACCAATGGACAAGTAGATACGAATGCTATGGGTAGCTGGGGTGCACCAATGGACGGACAAATGGTTCAAAGTTGGGTAGATCCTTCATTACAAACACCTTACTCTGTGAATAACCAATGGGAAGATTATTTCCAAACAGGTTCTTCTGTAGCGAATAACGTGGCGGTGTCTGGTGGTAATGATCTAGCAACTTTCAGAGTATCGTTCATGGATCAAAGAACAAATGGTATTTTCCCATCTCAGTCGCTAAATAAAAACTCGATTGATTTTCAAGGTGGTTTAAAAACAGATAAGTTCACTTTGAATGGTAAGTTTAACTACATCAGTCATAGAGAAGAAGGTTCTCCTGCACAAGGTTATAATGGTACGGTAAATCAGTTTGTTCAAATGCCAAGAAGTATTCAGACAAATGATATTAAGAACAATTATATACATCCGGTGTACGGTCATCAGTTGAACTGGTCGGGATTATCTTCTCAATATATTAACCCTTACTGGCAAGATTACAATGCCTCAATAAACAATGCAGAGAGAGATCGTTTCGTGACTATGTTATCGGCTGGATATCAATTTAATGATTGGTTGAGTTTATCTGCTAAATCTGGTTTGGATTACTATGCAGAGAGAAGAGAAACAAGAGACCTTCCTTCCAATTCAACAATGACAGATAAAAAGTACATTCTTGATCAATACAATGTGATGGAAATGAACTCGGACGTGATGTTAAATGCGAATAAGCAATTTGGTGATTGGGGTGTGAGTGCTAGTATTGGAGCAAACAATATGTATCAACAGCGTTCTGGAATGGGTAACGAAGGTATCGGTCAAATTGTACCTGGATTATGGTCAATTCCTAACTCAATGGCCGTTGTGAACAGACAATCATTCTATGATAAATCGATTCAATCGGTCTTCGCTTTTGGTCAGTTTAGCTTTAGAAACTATGTATTCTTAGACTGGACAGCACGTAATGATTGGTCGTCGACACTTCCTGCAGAAAACAGATCGTATTTCTATCCATCAATTGCAGGTTCATTAGTAGTAAGCGACATGTTGGAAGATTTGAATACGAAGCTTCCTGATTGGATGACGTATTTGAAAGTTAGAGCAGCGGTAGCAAAAGTAGGTAATGATACCGATCCATATATGTTGGCAGGTACTTACAGAGTACAACAAGGTGCAGGTGGTCCTTTGGTAGAGGCTCCTTTACAGATGCCACTAGAAGGATTGATGCCAGAAGAAACGGTATCAAAAGAAGCGGGTGCAGAGATGAGATTCTTTAATAACCGTGTGTACATGGACTTTACGGTGTATCAATCGAATACATTCAACCAAATCTTAACAGTTCCAATGACATCATCTTCAGGATATTCTCATAAGATTATTAATGCAGGTGATGTTGAAAACAGAGGTTTTGAATTCATGATGAACGTGACTGCTATTGAAAAAGATAATTTCAAGTGGGATATCGGGATGAACTTCTCTAAGAACAGAACTTATGTAAATCAGTTAGCTGATGGAGTAGAAACGTACGAAATGGCATCTGTAAATGGTGTGACGATCGTTGCTCAAGAAGGTCAGGATTACGGTAACATTAGATCAACAAGATCATTTGTTTATGATGAAAATGGAAACAAAATGATTGGAGACGATGGTCTGCCGTTAACATCAAATACTCCGGAAGTAATTGGTAATATACAGCCTGATTTTATGGGATCAATCAATACATCAGTTCAATATAAAAACTGGTCATTGAGAGCTCAAATCGATTATAAGAAAGGTGGAGAGATTTATTCATACACAGACGCAATTGGATCACTTCAAGGTACTGGAGAAAGAACACTGACAGGTCGTGATGGAACAATGGTAGTTGAAGGCGTAAATGCTGAGACAGGTCAACCTAACGATGTGCAGATTTCTTCTGAGCAATATTGGAACCATGTAGGTGGAGCGAATGCAGTGGGATCTGAGTTTATCTACGATGCAAGTTATGTATCACTTAGAGAGTTGTCGGTAGGTTATAGCTTGCCATCTGCTTGGTTGCAGAACATGTTCTTAGAAAAAGTAAGAGTATCGGCAGTAGGTAGAAACTTATTCTACTTCAAAACGAACATGCCGGGTACATCACCAGAATCTTATGCAGGTCCAACAGATGGATACAGAGGTATTGAGATGGGTGGATATCCAATGACAAGAAACTTTGGTTTTAACGTGAATGTTGTATTCTAAGCTTAAGAAATCATGATCAAAAATTTAAATAAATATATCGCTTTATTTCTTTGTGCAATTGCCTTCTCTTGTACAGATAAATTCGACGAAATGAACACCAATCCGGTAGAGCCAACAGAGATTCCACCGAACATGGCGATTGGTAACTTGCTAGTTAACGGTAACATTGCAGAATGGTCGCGTTACCAACAAGCTTACACATTATACTCTAGTTTATATTCTCAATATTTTGCGAATACGACCAATTACTTCTCGTCTGGTCGTTACATCATGAACTTGGGATGGATCGATTACGGTTACTTCCGTACGCAATATTGGGAAGCAACTCGTATGTATGATGATATTAAAAAGTACTCTGAGAAATATCCGGGTTACGATAATCATTATTGGATAGCAAGAATTCAATACGAGTTATCATCAGCAAGAACGACCGATCAGATTGGTGATATGCCATACACTGAAGGTGGTCGTGGGTTCGATTATCCTAAATATGATTCTCAAGAATTTATTTACAATAGTGTCTTGAATGGATTAGATTCTGCTTACACTATGTTAGGTCAGTTTACTGATCAAGCAACTTATGGAGCTGAAGACGTGATCTATGGTGGAGATCTTCAAAAATGGAAACAATTAGCTAACTCATTGATGTTGCGTTATGCCGTTCGTGTGAGTAAAGTTGATCCAGAATTGGGAAGAAAGTATGGAACTTTGGCTTTATCAAGAGATTTGATGGCGTCTAATTCTGATAATGCGTCGGTGATGACAGATCCACATAGTTACATGAGAGGTCACCCTTTATTTGAAGTGGCTTGGTGGAATGAATTCAGAATGAGTAGAACGATGCAAAAGCAACTGACAGAGACGAGTTCTACAATCACTGACCCGAGAATGTATTTATACTTTACTAAAGTAACACATGATGATGTAAATGAGGCCACTCTTCAAAATTACATCAAATTGAATGATGAAGGTAGATTAACGGATTTCACCTATGCTCAAAATAGAAATGATGAAAATTTATATACTGTATCCTTCTACAAAGGTGTTGAAAATGGTTTGCCAGCCAACGAAATTCCAGCATTAGGTAATAACCCTGGTGATAACTGTAATATTGGACCAATGTTTAACAACGATTCACGTTACAAAATCATGAGCTATGCTGAAGTATGTTTCCTAAAAGCTGAGGCAGCCTACTTAGGTTGGGGAGGTAATGCAGAAGCATCTTACCAAGAAGGTATTAGAGCGTCTTGGGAGTACTTGAGTTCTCTTTCTGAAACTCAAAACTTCTTATCAGGAGCTGACCCTGCGAAAATGGATATCGAAGAGTACATCAAAGGTCTTCCAACATTTACAGGTGCAGAAATGCAAAACATTCAAACTCAAAAATGGATTGCCAACTACCCTGATGGTTGTGAGGCTTGGGCAGAAGTAAGAAGAACGGGATTCCCTAAGTTAATGCCAATCAAACAAAACGATTCTGGTATCAATTTAACCAACGGGTTCATTAAAAAGCTTCCATACACGGAATCAGAAATCACTATTAATGCAAGAAATGCTTTAGACCCGAACAACAACCAAGGTCAAGGCGATGGTATCGATGTGAGTGTTTGGTGGGACGTGGACTAACTGTGGGTTATTTGAGAGTTTAGGGGAGGAGGAGAATTTCTTCTTCCTTAAAAGCTTTGAAAAATGAAAAGTTAAAAATGAAAAATGAAAAACGTGAAATGTTAGGGGGGACGTTCATTTTGGTTTGTAAGTGAAAGTTGTAAGATAATCAGCCAAACCTTATGAATTTTAAAATATCTTTAGCTAGATAATTGAAGTAAATTGTTAAACGCAAAACTTCATACTTTACCAAAGTAGCACAACTAACTACGTTTTTCATTTTTAACTTTTCATTTTTAATTTCTAACAAATATGTGTTGTAAATTGAAGACGAAATAAATGAACTGATATAAATAATACTAAAAAACAATTTAAATGAGATCTTTAATTACTTATCTAATTCTTTTACTTGGGGTGACGAATCTAGTTGCTCAAAATCCTATTAAAATTGGGGTGGCGGGGATGACTCACGGTCACGTACATGGTTTGTTAGGTGATAAAAACAATAAGGATATTGTTATTGTTGGAATTGCTGAATCAAATACTGAATTGGTGGATCGTTATCAAAAAATGTATGGTTTTGATCAATCAATTGTGTATTCGGATTTGGAAGAAATGTTAGATAAGACAAAGCCAGATGCTGTTCTTGGTTTTGGTAATATCTACGATCATCTAAAAATTGTTGAATTGTGTGCTCCAAGAGGTATTCATGTGATGGTTGAAAAACCGTTAGCTGTAAATATGGATCATGCTAAGAAAATGAAAGCGTTAGCAGATAAGTATAAGATTGAATTATTAACCAACTATGAAACTACTTGGTATGGATCACATGAAAAACTATACGAAGAGGTACAAAAAGGAGCTGTTGGTGAGGTGAAGAAAGTGATGGTGAATGACGGTCATAAAGGCCCGAAGAAGATTGGTGTAGAGAAAGAATTTTTAAGCTGGTTGACTGATCCCAAATTAAATGGAGGTGGTGCTATTGTCGATTTCGGTTGCTATGGTGCTAATCTGATGACATGGTTAAATAAAGGTGAAAAACCCCTAAGTGTAACCGCTGTTACCTCACAACTTCAGAAAGAAAATAATCCAAATGTAGATGATGAATCCATTATCATCTTAAAATACAAAGATCAAGTTGGGGTAGTACAAGGTTCTTGGAACTGGCCAATTGGTAGAAAAGATATGGAAGTGTATGGAGAGAAGGGAGTGATTACGGCGGAGAATCATCAAGATGTGAACATCAAAATATCTACTGGATACAATACATTTGATCGTGAAGATTTTCATATTAAAGAGAGGTCATACCCATACAATAACCCGTTTTCCTACTTTACTGCTATCATCAATAAAGAAATTAAAGTAACTCCCTACAACTTATCCTCTTTAGAGAATAACATGATTGTAGTGGAGATCTTAGACGCGGCTAGAAAGAGTGCTAAAAGCCATAAAGAAATAAAACTAAACTAAAATGAATTTACACATTATCGATATCAGTATCATTATCGGGTATATAATCCTAACGGTGATGATCGGATATTTTATATCAAAACAAGCTTCAAAAAACCTGGATAGTTATTTTCTAGGAGGAAAAACGATTCCATGGTACATTTTAGGTTTATCCAATGCTTCCGGAATGTTTGATATTACCGGCACCATGTGGATGGTATCTTTGGGCTTCATTTATGGAGTGAAATCTGTTTTTATTCCATGGTTATGGCCCGTTTGGAATCAGATTTTTTTAATGGTTTTCTTAGCGATTTGGCTCAGAAGATCAAATGTGATGACGGGAGCAGAATGGCTCAAAACTCGATTTGGAAAAGGTCGTGGATCTGAATTATCACATATTGTAGTAGTCATCTTTGCCATCATCGCAGTCATTGGTTTTATCGCCTATGGATTCGAAGGTATTGGAAAGTTTGCCACCCTATTCTTACCATGGGATTTAAGTACCACTATATTTGGTCTGGAGATTCCTTCTTCAAAAATGTATGCTGCCTTGATTATGGCCCTAACAACAATTTATGTGGTGAAAGGTGGTATGTACTCTGTAGTAATGACAGAATTGATACAGTTTATTGTAATGACAGTGGCTTGTATCGTTGTTGGAATTATTGCCATGAATATGGTGAGTGCGGAACAAATTGCATCTGTTGTACCTGATGGATGGTCATCGTTAGCATTCGAATGGAAAATGAATTTAGATTGGGGGAATTTAATTCCTGCTGTAAACGACAAAATTGAATCGGATGGGTATAGCCTTTTTGGCTCTTTAATGATGATGATGATATTCAAAGGTGTGTTAGTCAGCATTGCAGGTCCTGTACCAAGTTATGATATGCAACGTATTATGGCGACAGAAACACCAAAAGATGCCGCAAAAATGTCGGGTATAGTTTCATTAGCATTATTCATCCCAAGATATTTGATGATCATGGGATTGGCAGTGATTGGATTGGTGTATTTATCACCTCAATTTGCCTCAAGCAATGGAGCTATTGATTTTGAGTTAGTCTTACCTTATGCCATTCAGAATTTCATACCCGTTGGATTAAAAGGATTATTACTTGCCGGATTAATCTCGGCGTTTATGTCAACTTTTGCAGCCAATGTAAATGCAGGTCCAGCTTATATAGTAAATGATATTATAAAGAAATATTTTATGCCCGATGCTACCGACAAACAATTAGTAAGAATGTCTTATATCGCATCATTTGCTGTAGTAGTAGTAGGTATGATGGCTGGATTATTCGTCCAAAGCATCGACGGTATTCTAAAATGGATTGTTGCTGCACTTTTCGGAGGATATACGGCTGCCAATTTATTGAAATGGGTTTGGTGGAGATTCAATGGATTTGGTTATTTCTATGGTATGATCTTCGGGTTATTATCAGCTGTTACGGTACCATTACTATTTAGGGAGTTAAGTGGTATAGCTGCATTCCCAATAATCTTCTTGATATCGTTATCAGCATCAATTATTGGATCATTATTAACTAAACCAGAAGACGATGAAACGTTAATGAGATTTTACATTACCGTTAGACCTTGGGGACTTTGGAAACCAATTTCAGAGAAATGTAAAGCATTAAATCCTAACTTCCAGGCCAATAAAGATTTCAAGAGAGATATGGTCAATTGTGCGGTAGGTGCAATATGGCAATTGAGTCTTCATTTGATTCCAGTATACATTATTATCAGAGATTTTTCTGCCGTATCTTTATCTTTGTTATTGATGTTGGGCACAATGGCTTGGCTAAAATACAAGTGGTACGATAAGATGGAAGATTATCCAGATGATATGGAGGAAACACTTGAACTTCTCGATAACAAAAAAGAACTGGTATATAACAGTTAAATACATACAACCTAATTTTAATCCTACTTTAGTATGGTTAAAATCAACTATCACCAACCCACGATTTCAATCGTGGGATATAAGAGTACAGTTCAACAACAGTATGGTTTGGTGATTTTGAGAGCAGATTTTAAATCAATATATAAATAAGAAAATGAAAAACTTCCCATGGGAACCTCGTCCAGAAGGTTCAAAAGACGTCATGTGGCGTTATTCCCAAAACCCCGTTATTCCTAGAAATGCAATAGCCAATTCAAATAGTATTTTCAATAGTGCAGTTGTAGAATTCAATGGTACCTATGCAGGCGTATTCCGTTGTGATGATAAATGCAGAAGAATGAATATTCATGCTGGATTTAGTGAAGACGGCATTAATTGGAAAATAGAAGAATTACCAATAGAGTGGGTTTCTGGAAATACAGAAATGATTCATTCTGATTATAAATATGATCCGAGAGTAGTTTGGATAGAAGATAGGTATTGGGTGACTTGGTGTAATGGTTATCATGGGCCAACTATTGGTATTGGCTATACATTTGATTTCAAAACATTCCACCAATGTGAAAATGCATTTCTTCCATACAATAGAAATGGGGTGATGTTCCCAAGAAAGATCAACGATAAATATGTGATGCTTTCTAGACCATCAGATACGGGACATACACCATTTGGAGATATCTTTATTTCACAATCACCAGACATGAAATTCTGGGGTGAACATAGACATGTGATGTCGCCAGCACCATTTGAAGAATCGGCCTGGCAATGTATGAAAATAGGGGCAGGTCCTATTCCAATTGAAACAGAAGAAGGCTGGTTAATGATTTATCATGGGGTACTTCGTTCTTGTAATGGATATGTATATGCTATGGGTGCTGCTATTTTAGATTTAGAAGAGCCTTGGAAAGTAAAATACAGATCTCAACCTTATCTATTAACTCCTGAAACTCAATACGAGTGTATGGGAGATGTGCCAAATGTTGTGTTCCCTTGTGCTGCTTTACATGATGAAGAAACAGGAAGGATTGCTGTTTATTATGGTGCTGCCGATACGGTGACAGGTATGGCATTTACTGAAAAAGATGAGTTAATAAAATGGGTGAAGGAAAACTCATTGTAAAATACATTGATCATCGAAAAGGTTACTTTTTTTTAAAAAGTAACCTTTTTTTATTATTTATTGTCTTACAAATTAACTTAATTGTCTATTATTTGAAACGAACTAAAAAGTATATTACTCTTCAATTTCATGAAAAAGCAATTATTTCTCCTCCTTTGTTTTTCTATATTATTACCGAGTTGTGAAGAATGTGGAGTTTCATCAGAACCAAAAGTATCGATATATAACGAGGATGGAAGACATTTGGAAGACCATTTCAATAAAGTGGAAGTCTTAAGAAATGGAAAATATGAATCTATAGAAATTATTGATTACTTCTCTATTTCATTGGTATCTGATACGACTTCATTTGTTTTCACTGATATAGAGAACAATACTGATACATTAACAATATCATATGAAAGAAATTTTTATTTCCAATCGAAAGCATGTGGTTATGTATTAGATATCGAAGATATGAAATCTGAATCTCAAACTACATTTAAAGATGTTTACATTGAACATGTCTATAATGAATATCCAATACTTTACTCCATTACTGTTTATAATTAGTCTTACCATGCTAATTAACTTTAATACATCTGATGTTAAAGCTCAATCTTATCATGAATTTGGTATTGATTTATCAAAAACTGTTTACAATAATATTGGTAAAGAACGAAAGGGAATTGTTATTGAGCCAGTTTATTATTATGTAGCTAAAGATAGTAATTATGTTCTCAAAATGCCTTTTGGTTATAGTTATGTTAGAAATGATACTCGTTTCCCAAATACTACCTTCAATAGTACGAATGGATTTTATTTTAAGCCGGGGATAGGAGATAAAAAAGCAAAAATTAAATCCTATCTTAATTTAATCTTTGCTTATTATGGAGTTAAAAGTAAATATGTTATAAAAGGAGAAGTTTTTGGAGATCACCAAGGAGAATTTTCGAAAAATGGAATATTTTCCTTTGGAATAGAACCCAACTTTGAAATAGATTTTCCAATTTCCAATGTTTTTAAACTCATCTTAAACTTAAGGTTAGCGTATGTTCCGTATACTTCTGTTCCAGATGATTACCCTGTTTTTTATGTACCTGGTGCTGGAAATATCAATAATAAGTTGACTGGAGGATTAAATTTATTTTTGGTTTGGAAATAATTTTTATTCTCTTCACTCGGATAATTGAGTTTATGTTAATGATTTATTGTTTTTTTATTATAATAAATCTATATAACAGAGTGTAAAATTTTTGATTAGAGTGTTTTAATTAATAAAACACTCTTTTCTATTTTATTAACAATTGATATACGCTACTTGGAACAAAATTAGAATGCTCTCTACTAGACGAATGTCTATTAAACCTAATTTGTAAACTTAACGACAAACAAAATGACAAGACAATTACATTTAGTCAACCTTGTCTTTCTTTTATTCTTTTTTATATCATTCAATACTTTTTCAAATACTCAACGAGATTTTTATATAAGTGAAAAAACTTCGAACCAATCAAGAGTATTTACATTTGAATCTTATGAAAAATGGCGTAAACACACTTGGTACGATGCCGCTGGAAACATTATTGAGAACGTTTATCCTTCAGATTTATCTACAGTTATTTTAAGAGAAAAAGAGAGTTTAGTTTTAGACTTTTCTAATGAATTTGATGATTTCACTCTCAAAGGTATTACTGCCCCAATTAATAATAAAGCAGAAGAAATAAAAATTATCGGAAATGAGAATATACTTATTTCCATCGGGACTTTTAGTTTAGATTATGTAAACATTGTTATTACAGGAACTACTAATGTAGTGACAAATGTGATTAATTATTTAGCCAAAACAGCCAAATTATCTGTCTCTAAAACTTCTGCAATAGATGTCAAAGATGGGTTTTATGCAGAGACTAAAGGAAATAATCTTGATGACATTTACATAGGGGGAAGTGCTATTTTCAATAAACTTTCCGTGCAAACAGGTTTTTCTATTAGAGTTGATACAGATGCTTACATGGAATTAGAGCAAGTAATTGAATCTAAAAACAATTTAGATCTTAATGTTTGTGGAACAATGTTAATTAATGATTTCGGTGCTAAAAATGGACTAAACATTAATATGTGTGGATCTAAAGGTACAGATTGTACTCAAGATGACGGAGAAGGTGGACGTTTGATTATTAGTGGTTCTTTTTATTGTAGGAACAACATTAAGGTAAATAATTGTGGTTATATATCAGTTAATGGCTCTAGCTGTGACTGTGCAGTTTGTGATGGAGATGTGGATCTTCCAGTTGAACTTACATACTTTAAAGGAGTATTAACACCTACAGGACATCAATTATTATGGGAGACTGTGACCGAACAAAATGCCTCACATTTTAATGTACAAGTATCTAATGATAGGAAAAATTGGGAAACGGTTGGAACCGTAAAAGCATTTGGAAATAGTAATGTAGTCAGAAAGTATCAATATCATAATGAAAAGAATTTAGGATCATATTATCGTCTAGAACAAGTAGATTTTGATGTCAAAAAAGAATATTTTGGCATTGTATCATTTAATGATGTAGGAAATGATTTTTCAGCTAAAGTATACCCAACGATTACTCACCCTACTGAACAATTAAATGTTGAAATTAGAAATATTAATCTTGCTTATCCTGTAGTGGCTGTTTTGTATGATCAAATGGGATCAGTAATAAATCACGAAATTTTAGTAAACGAACCGGATGAAAATATGACCACTTTTTACACAACACCTCAAATTGTTAATTCCGGTGTTTATTTGTTGATGATTTCAAATGGAAGAAATAGTGAAACTACTAAGATTGTAGTTCCATAACATTATATACTTAAGTTTATAAACCACATGATATCTATAAAAAATCATGTGGTTTTTTTTATGTACTACACGATTAACTAGTTAATTCTTAATGATATAATGAATATTTATTCACATTATCATTTATTAACTATTCTAAGAATAATATGGAATAATTATAGTTTAGTAAGATTTGAACTTATAACTCTAAGACCTATTCGAAAATAAACTAGTACTAAAATGAGAAAACATCTACTATTAACCTGCATTATAATATTATATTTTTTTGCAGGTACTATGAGTTCTGTTATAGCTGCTCCAATAACATATAGATTGAAAAGCCCAGATCAGAATAATCCATATTCGGTTACTTTCAATAATTCGGAGGATTGGGAAAATGGCCCATGGTATAATAATAATGGTCAACTTGTTACTGGTTTTCCGACATCAGATGATATTGTAAAAATTGATATGAATGTGAATGTTGAAATCAATATTGATGATCAAAAAGATAAATTTTATTTTGACATTTACAGATTAGAAGCACAACAAAATTCATCTATTGCATTTAACTCAAATATTAAAGCATGGTTTAAAATATCAGAAATAAGTTTGGGTAATAATGTTGACTTAGTAGTTTCGGGAGATGCTGATTTAAGAGCAGATGAAGTGTATTATACTTCTAATATTGGTTTATTTCAAGTAGAAAAATCTGCAAAATTACAACTCGATCTATTGAGAATACAAAATTCAGGTTCTTCTTTGTACGATGTAATTATAAAGGGAGATGCAACCATTGGTGAGATTGATGGACAAAGTCAGCTTAGCTTATATGTCGAAAAAACGGGAACCTTAATACTAACAAGTTTATTTTACACTCAAAATACTCCAAATATAAAAATTTGTGGTGTATTGGAAGTTTATAATTTTGATGGCGGTGTGAGTCCAAATATTGATTTATGTGCTTCAACTCCAGGAGGGGATTGTAATGTAGATGATGGTGATGGAGGTATATTAAGAATATATAATGAGTTAAAATGTAGTAATACACCTGTAATAGAAAATTGTGGATACATAAAACTTTTTGTTTCAGAGGGTAATTGTGATGAAGGATGCTCAATTTGCAATGACATCGATCTCCCAGTAAAACTCATCTATTTCAAAGGCCAAACCAATCCAAACGGAAATCTATTAATATGGGAAACTGCCTTAGAATTTAACTCATCCCATTTTGATATAGAAGCTTCTGATGATAGAAAGAATTGGCATGTTATAGGTTCTGAAAAAGCTTCGGGAAACAGCGATGTTAATTTGAAGTATCAGTATTTAGATAAAAACGTTTCTGGTAAATTCTATCGTTTGGCACAATATGATTTTGATGGAGGAGTTGAATATTTCGGTGTTGTTTCTTTTGAGGATATTGGAGATAAATTCTCAGCTAAAGTGTATCCGACAGTTACAGAGTCAAAAAAGAAATTAAAATTGGAAGTCAGAAACGTAAATCCTGCTCAACCTATAGTTGGAGTTTTATACAATCAAAATGGTGTAGTAATTAATCATGATATTGTGATAGAAGCACCAGATGTCAATACAACATCAACATATACCACTCCAGATCACCTTACTTCGGGAGTTTACATTTTGACGATTTCAAATGGTAAAAACAGTGAGACTACAAAAATTGTAATTCCGTAAATAGTTATAAATCAATTTATAAAGGCTGTCTAATCAACTATTAGTACAGCCTTTATTTTTACATTAACTTAATTAGCTGTAAATCAGTAAACTGAAATATTATTCTTTTAATAAAAGTATTGTAGTAATCACATAAGTCTCACATTTATAGAGATTTAAAGATATATAAATCATTTTTTGTCTATACATTTAATTACCAATTTTTAAATGAAACTTAATTTTAACCCAATGAAACTTATAGCAAGATTAGCTACTTTACTGCTATTGTCAGTGTGTCTATTTTCATGTGATGACGACGATGATTCAGATCCAAGAGACGTTAATTACGTCTATTTTGTAACGGATGAAATCCCTGCACCAGACGAATTTGGTGATCCTAATGTTCAACTACAATTTAATACCTCTTCTAATAATATTGAAGTTGTGATAAGAACATCTGTTGAAATTGGTACTGCAGCAACAACTGTAGTAGCAGAATATACACAAGATGTGACATCGTATAATAGAGATGGTGACAATTATTCTATCCAAATTGATTCAGGATCTACATACAATCAAGAATTGAAAGCTGATGTAGGATGTGTTAGTATTCCTGACTCAGGTTTTTCAATGGGAAAAACCACAACATCTGTTAGCTTGGATGACATCCTTGTTTGGGATAGCTCAAACTCTAAGTATTATATTCCAGGCGAAAAGTTAGGAGAATTACTAGGAGTAGTAGTTGACCCTGAGTTTGGCCAAGGAGGCGGCGGTAATGTTGTTTACCCTAAAATTTGGTCTTCTGACGGAAGTATCATGAAATGTGGAGAATTCCCTACCAATCTGCCAAATTAAAGTCAAACTTTAGGCTCAAAAAAGTGATGATCTCAAGAGGTCATCACTTTTTTTGTGTTAATACTTTATTAATGTCGAAATAGTACACAAAATACACGTTATAGTTCACAACTTATTTTTGATCCTATTAAGTTAGATGCAGTATATTTGTCATGTAAATAGATAAATGAAAAAGATACACTTAAATAGTTTTACTTCAATAGATAACTATACAATATAAATGAAAGGGGTTATAACTAAAATACAGCGATTATCAATTCATGATGGACCAGGAATACGTTCTGTGGTTTTTATGAAAGGCTGTAATATGCGTTGTGCATGGTGCCATAACCCCGAAACATTTTTGAGAAAACCAGAAATTGAGCGTTTAGAAAATAAGTGTATTCAATGTCTGGAATGTATTAAAGTATGCGAACCAAAAGCGTTATTTGTTAATAACGGTAAAGTTCACTTTGATGCTTCTAAATGCACTCAATGTATGGAGTGTTCTGAGGTGTGTTATTCCGGAAGTATGCATAAGATCGGAGAGTATCACACAATAGATAGCTTATTTAAGCAAATTGAATTGGATTTACCATTCTTTGCGAAATCTAATGGTGGTGTTACTTTTTCTGGTGGAGAACCATTAATTCAACATCAATTTTTGTATGAATGTATTCAATATTTAAGATCGAAGTCAATACATATTTGTATTGAAAGTAATTTTTCGATGAAGTGGGAGACTATTGAGAAGTTTTTACCCTTGGTAGATCATTGGTTAATTGATCTCAAATTGATGACTTCAGTGGAACACAAAAAATGGACTTTAATTGATAATGATAAGGTGCTTCAGAATATCAAAAAATTAGATAGTACTGGAAATAGTTATGAATTAAGAACTCCATTAATTCCATCAGTAAATGATAATGACAAAGAAATTCAAAAATTAATACAGTTTGTATCATCACTTGAAAATTGTACTAATTACCAACTGAACCCTTATCATACTTTAGGGAATCAGAAATATAAAAACTTGGGTTTGGAGAATCCATTTGAAATAGAAAATGAAATAAATAGAGCTGATTTTGAAACATGGAACAAGCAGCTTCAACAATATAGAAAATGAAAGAAATTTACTTACAAAGATTAACTGAACTAAAGAAACAAAAGGCCATACAGACAAAAGAAAAGATAGCTTTAGAAGGTCTTTTGGATGAAGATGATTATGGACGAATAGCAGTTCCAAAGGAGAACGCTTGGGAAATTATTCCAAATCATGAAGATGGTTCATTTTATGGTACCGATGGTTGGACCAAGAATTTCTGTAATTTAATGGATAACCATCCTACTTATATAGATGCAAATGATGCTTTTGCTGGGCGTTGGATGTACTTTATGTCTAAAATGCGTCCAAACAAATGGAATCCTGATTATCCCTATACTCATTTAGAGGAAAATCAGAAAAAGTATGATATCATTCATGGTATAGGTGATGATGCCCATTTTGCTCCAGACTTTAGTTTAGGATTACAACTCGGTTGGGATGGTTTATTATCTAAAATTGATAGTAATAATAAAATAAACTCTTCAGCTGAGCAAAATGAGTTTTACGCGGCTCACCGAAAGGCAATTAAAGCCATTCAAGGTTGGATTCAACGTCATATTGATGATATTGCTATTAAAATCAAGGAAGAAAAATCTCCAGAATTAAAGGAGAATTTGATTCAAATGAAAGAAACTAATGAAGCAATCATACATCAACCTCCTAAAACCTTAAGACAAGCATGTCAATGGATTATATGGTATCATCTAGCCTCAAGAACGTATAATAGAGATGGAGCAGGTGGACAAATCGATACACTTTTGCAGCCATTTTATGAAAATGATATTCAACAAGGATTAATTACAAAAGATGATGCCATCTATTTCCTTGCTTGTTTCTTGATTAACGATCCCATTTATTGGCAATTAGGAGGCCCCGATGGAAATGGAGGAGACGTTGCATCAGAAATTTCTTTCTTAATCTTAGATGCTGCAGACAAAATAAATACATCATTAAATATAACAGTGAGAGTGCATGATCATATGAACGAGGCACTTTATCAAAAATCACTAGAATATTTAATCAAAAATAAAAATGCTTGGCCACGTTTCTCAGGTGATAAGGGCTTAATTGCCGGATTCATGAAAAACGGTTATTCTGAAGATTTAGCTAGGAAAAGAATTGCAGTGGGTTGTAATTGGATGTCACTTCCTGGATTGGAATATACCATGAACGATCTAGTAAAAGTGAATATGGCCAAAGTTTTTGAAGTGTCTTTTGAGGAGATGATCAATGGTGATCAAGAAAACTCAACAGCTCAACTATGGAGTAACTTTAAATCTCACTTGTCGATAGCGATTCAAACAGCTGCAGATGGTATTCTTCATCATCTTAAATATCAAAAATATAATGAACCAGAGCTAATACTTAATTTACTTTCTTATGGTCCACTTGAGAAAGGAAAAGATGTAAGTGATGATGGTGCTATGTATTACAATTTATCAATTGATGGTGCAGGTATAGCCATTGTCGCAGATTCGTTCGCTGCAATACAACAGAGGATAGAAAAAGAACATCGCTTGGATTGGAACGACTTGTCTCATCATATGCAAACAAATTTTGAAGATGAAAATGGTGAAAGAATTCGTCTTTTACTTCAGAATTCAGAAAGATATGGACAAGGGAATACGACCGGAGATCAATGGGCAAAAGTAATTAGTGCTTTTTTCAGCAAAGAAGTTAAATCTAAATCTACTCA
Source organism: Flammeovirga sp. MY04 (assembly GCF_001682195.2). Classification (NCBI taxonomy): domain Bacteria; kingdom Pseudomonadati; phylum Bacteroidota; class Cytophagia; order Cytophagales; family Flammeovirgaceae; genus Flammeovirga; species Flammeovirga sp. MY04. The sequence goes on along the minus strand of NZ_CP003561.2, from coordinate 1,102,527 downwards.
AGATAACAGATATTGTTTTATACCAGGATTATTCTCTTGGGCCAATACAGTAGGGTTAGGAAAAGCAGTTCAAGCAACTCCAAATGGAAGAAAGGCACATCAACCCATAAATCACGGAGCCAATCCAACACCAGGATTTGTGATTGATGGCGGATCTTTAGCACTAGCGAGAGCTGTTGCAGAAGTTCAGCCTGGCTTTGGAAACACAGCACCTATGCAATGGGAATTGGATCCTACATTAGCCAAACAAGAACATGCAGATGTTATTGGGGCAATTATCAAAACTCATTTTGAATTAGGAGGTACATTAATCAATGTCAATATAATGGATAAATCACAAGTACTTGCAGCACATGAGAATCCAGAATTATATCCTGATTTAGTAGTGAGAATAACTGGATTTACTGCTTATTTTGCAATGCTTACCAAAGAATTTAGACAATTAGTAGTCGATAGGATTTTAGAAAATTAAGAAGATGATTACTGAAAGATATATACACGAAAAAGAAGGATATTCTCCTTTTTTGATTCGAGAAGGTTGGCAAGTTGCTCAATTAAATTATGAAGAAGCAAGCCGTCCAGAAAATATTAAAAGATTAGACGTACATCATCAAACAGATGAAGCTTTTTTATTAATTTCGGGCAAAGCCATTTTAGTCTCTGCAAATATTGAAAACGATCATATTACTTATGATATGGAAGAAATGAAAGAGGGCATTACCTACAATATTCCTGTGAATGTTTGGCATACCATTGCATTGCAAGAAGGAGCGAAAGTACTAATTATAGAAAAAGACAATACCCATTTAGGTGATTTTGAATTTTATGATTTTTCTAAAAGTCAACATCAGTTATTTCTAAATGAAATAAGGAAAATTTGGAAATAAATCTAATAAATAAATCAAGGGTATAACCCCATAAACCATAAATAAAAATGAGAACTACCTTCATTAAATCTATTTCGGCCATGGTTTTGGTCGCATTTAGCTCTTTGATTTTCACTTCATGTGGATCAAAAACTACAAACAACGAAAATAAGGAGACAAATCAGATTTCTGATAAAGAAAAGCTTGAATATCAGGAAAGAGTGAAAACGGCTTTCAAAAAGGGTTGGAGAGCGTATATGGATTATGCAAAAGGTTTAGATGCCGTAAATCCAATTTCTGAAAAAGGTCATAATTGGTATGCAGAATCTTTACTAATGACTCCAGTAGATGCTTTTTCTACCATGTATTTAATGGGATTAGAAGATGAAATGAAAGAGTGTAAAGAGTTAATCTTCACAGAATTAAACTTTGATAAAGACTTAGACGTTCAACAATTCGAAATTGCTATCCGTATTTTAGGTGGTTTGATTTCTTCTTATCAATTAGATGGAGATCAAAGATTCTTGGATTTAGCCATTGATCTTGCAGATAGAATGTTGCCAGTATTCGATTCGCCAACAGGTATTCCTTATCGTTTAGTCAACCTTAAAACTGGTAAAGTTGGTGGACAAGGAACGAACCCATGTGAAATCGGTTCTATGATGTTGGAATATGGTACTTTGTCTAAAATTACTGGAAATCCAAAATACTATGACCTTTGTAAAAGAGGTATCAAAGCAGCTTACGATAGAAGAGGTAAAACAGGTTTACAAGGTTCTTGGATTGATCAAGATACAGGCGAGTGGGCAGATACAAGAGCACACATCTCAGGAGGTATTGATGCTTACTATGAGTACTTATTAAAAGGTTACCTATTATTCGGTGATGAAGATTTCTTGGAGTGGTACAATGTATCAAGAGATGCGATCAATAAATATTTAGTAGATACAACTTCAGTACCTGGTGAGTATTGGATTGGTTGGGCTGATATGAATACAGGTGAAAGACACAGTACAAGATTTGGTGCTTTGGATTGTTTCTGGAACTTATGTTATGTACTTGAGGGATCTACAGATAGAGCAGAAAAATTACAAGCTTCAATTGCAAAAATGTGGTTCAAAGACGGCATTGAGCCAGAAGCGGTAGATTATACTACAATGCAGCCTTTCTACGAAGGAGCTGAATACTACATGATGCGTCCTGAAGCTATCGAATCTACTTACTATGTATGGAGAGCAACTGGCGACAAGCAGTATTATGATCAAGGTAAGAAGATGTTCGAAAGCATCGAGAAATATTGTCAAGTTGAAAATGGTTACGTTCAGTTGAAAGATGTAAAAACAAAAGAGAAGTGGGATACTTTAGAAAGTTTCTTCTTTGCTGAAACAATGAAATACTGTTATTTATTCTTTGCTCCATCAGAAGTGTTTGATTTAGAGAAGTATGTGTTGAATACAGAAGCACATCCTTTGAAAAATACTTGGGACAAAGATTGGAAAGGAAATAAAATTGGTTTGAAATAAATTGATTAAATCACTACAGAAAAGGGTTGAATGTTTTTCATTCAGCCCTTTTTTTGTAGATTTATTTAAGAATATAACTCTCTAACTCTTATTTCATTCAAAAATGATAATTACTAAATCCTTACCAATCAAAAATATACTAAAATGGTCTGGAGGCCATTTGGCTTGGTTAACTGTCTTCATGTCTGTTTTTGCTTATTTATACGCAAGAGAATATATCAGTCTTACTATACCTTGGTTACCCGTTTCAATTATTGGTACGGCAGTGGCATTCTATGTGGGTTTTAAAAATAATCAAGCCTATAATAGAATGTGGGAAGCCAGAAAAATTTGGGGTGGAATTATTAACGATAGTAGAACGTGGGGTATGTATGTAGATGGTTTTATCACTAACTTTTTTACAGACAATAAAGTTTCCGATGAGGATATTAAAGCTATCAAGAAAAGATTAGTTTACAGACACTTAGGTTGGTTATATGCACATAGAAGTCAACTGCTTACCCCAACACCTTGGGAGCACATTAGTCAGAAAGGACACATTGGTAGAACAGCTAAATATTATCAAGAAAACTTTGGAATTGGATTAGTTACAGATGAAGTAACCAAATCGGAATTAAAAAATTACCTACCCAAGGAAGAACATGATCGATTAATTGCTTATCAGAATACTGCTACTCAGATTATAAATGAACAGTCACGTGAACTTCATAAACTAAGAGAAAAGGGATTAATAGAAGATTTTCGACATATGGAAATGTCACGATTACTAAGTAGTTTTTATACCTTACAGGGGAAAAACGAAAGAATCAAAAAGTTTCCTTTACCCCGTCAATACGCAAACATGAGTAGGTATTTTATTGGGATCTTTGTTCTCTTACTTCCATTTAGTATGATGCCATCTTTAATGGGTTCTGGAGATTGGGGAATGATCATTTCTATCCCTATTACTGTTCTTTTGGGGTGGATGTACATCATGATGGAAATAGTAGGAGATTATTCTGAGAATCCATTTCAAGGTATGGCCAATGATATACCTATGTTATCGTTATGTCGAACCATAGAAATTGATTTGAAGGAAATGTTAAATGAAACAGATTTACCTCCAGTAATTCAACCTAGCAAAGGAATTCTTATGTAATTGAATATAATATAAGAGCAATCTTATTTATAAAATATATTTGTGATTAAGCCAATACACTGCTTAACGATCAGAGTAACAATTGGTAATTAATCAAAAACAATAATTGAACGATTCACAAACCTCAAAAAACCTTGTGTCAACATGGTTGATTATCCGATAAGATAAATTTACAAGGTCTTTAGAGGCTGCAAATATCTAATTGTTACTTAATAAAAACTTCTAACTATGTTCATAAACTACAAGACTAATATTGTATTATTAGTGTTTTTTTCTATTGTGCTCAACTTTTCATTGGCTCAAGCGCAAACAACTTATTATTCTCATCCGACCCACCAAGATGGTAATGGAGACTTTTTAGTACTTGATATTGATAATTGGAACTCCAAGGCAGATGGTTCTGGAATAAAACCTTCAATAATTAATGATTTAGAAAATGCTTATTTAATTCTTCAAGAAGGTCATGAAATGACATTAGCATCATCTATAATGGAGTCATCAACTATAGAATATATACATTCTATAGAATTGGGTGGAACATTAAATATTAAGGATGATGTTCAATTATCTATTGCAAACAATTTTTATTATTATGGAAATTTAAATGCTTCAAAAAATGGTTCTTCTGTAGTATTTAATTCAAAAAATGGAAGTGTATCAATTATTGAAGGTCGAAATTCTAATGGATCATCACGAAGTATTCCATTTCATCACCTTGTATTTGATAAGAATGGGAATCAAGTTATTTTAAATGATACTCAGTTATCTATAATTGGCGATTTTAATATAAAAAACACTGTATTCAATCCTAAAAGTGGTATTTCAATAGAAGGTAATTTTGTTATTGATGATGAAAGTTCAGTTCAGTCAACAGCTAATAATATAGTTTTAAATAGTAATGGGGATCAATTATTACAAGTTCCATTTGCAGTCGATAAAGAAACTGGAAATCAAAAAGTTCAATTGAATCATCTTACTTTTTCAGGAGGAGGAATAAAAACTACAATAGGTGATCTTTTTGTAATAGGAGAATTAACAGTGAACCATGATGATCTTGGAACCAAAGTAGATATAGGAAGTGGAGACCATCATATAAATAGTTTAAGATTAAATTATAATGATACTTTTAATACTTTATCAGCATTGACTTTTAATTCTTCAGTTTGGTATGCAAAAGACGGAAATATTCATGCCTATAATGTTGAATCAGATTTTAATACCTCATCATTCGAAATTGGTCAAGTAACACTTCATCTAACACAAGGAAGTTTAAATGTGGGGAACAATAATGATAGTGATTTAGATATTACATTTAACGGAGATGTACTTATTAATAATGGAAATTCATTGATCATAAATGATGATGCAAAAATGAATAACCCTACAGGAACAATAACTGTTTCTGATGAATCAAGAGTTATCGTAAAAGGTGATGATGTTCCCTTATTTTCAAAATATGATTTATCGAAGAATTCCCATTTTATTTATGAAAGCAGCAATGATATTAATATTGTATCGAGTATCACTTATGGAAATTTATCGTTAAGTAATGCCTCGACTAAAAACGTCACTTCTAATACGATTGTACAAGGTTCTTTGAGTGTAATAAATGAATCTATCTTAACTACTCTCACAGGTGTTGAAATCAATATATACGGGGACTTAAGAAATAACAGTGAGGATGAAATAGGAAATGCAGGTATTATCAATGCTCCAAATGCAACATTTATTTTTGAAAATCAGGATGAAGACCAAGTAATTGAAACGGCAAAAGGAAATGTTGCCTATATAGTAGATAAATTAGTTTTTACTTCAAATACACCTCTTACTTCTAAGCGTACTATTGCTGTAGAACATCCTTTTCACACTAATAATATAGTGATAAATAACCCCAATGGAGAAGTATCCAAAAGATTAAAAGTGGACCTGAAAAATACTGATTTAAAGGTGAATATTGGAATGAATCAAACTGACTATACTAAACTTAGGATTTCCTCAACTTTACCTAATTATCTTAAAGGTAATTTTGATGACCCACAATCAGTAATTGAGTTTTATGCAAATGAAAATCAAACATTACCGGCTATTACTTATGGTAATTTATGGATATCAGGAAGTGGTTACAAATCGTTAATTGGGAATATCAAAATTAATGGTGACTTTTTACAGTTAAACAATAATGCAAGTTTAGAAACTAATGGATATCAAATTGATATAAAAGGTGATTGGTTATTTAATACCAACAATTTTCCTTCTGGAATGGAAAATAGCACAGTTCTTTTTTGTGGAGATTCCAAACAGGAAATTCAAGAGTCTTCATTTTTTAATTTAGACCTAAAAAGTAGTGGTTCTATAGATATCACAGAAGAGATTAAGGTCAACAATACTATTTCATTTGATGGAGGAATTGAAAATTTACCCATGATGGTAACCGCCTATTCAGATATCAAAGTTTTAGGAGATTGGGTGGAAGAGAATCAATATTCTCAATTTCAGCAAAAATATGGAGGTGTTTATTTTGAATCATCAACTCAAGATCAAAGCGTCAATCAATCGCCTATTTCAAATTTTAGTGAGGTTTTTATTTCCAATACAGGATACAAAGTAATCTTTGAAAGTGAAATATGTATTCAGAATCTACTTTACTTAAGTACAAGTAAAGGCCAATTAGATATTGAAAATGATTTATTATTAGAGGGTGATTTTATCAATGCAGGATTGGGTAACGATTTTGCTCAAAATAATAATGCAATTGTATATTTTAAAGGAGCTACGGCTCAAAATATACAATTTGATGATATCAATAAATCAATATTTCAAGGAGTTCAGTTTTCAGGTGAAGGAGTAAAAAACTTTAATGGAGCCTCAGTTTATACTTTTGAAAAAGATTTTGATAATCAGGGAGCTACCATCAATGCAGAGAATAAAGAATTCATTGTAAAAGGAGATTGGATAAATAACAAGGGTACTTTTAAAAGCACAGGTCAAGTATCATTAAATGGCTCCAATCAATTTGTAGATCCTACAGCTTTTCATCGTCTTACTATTGATGCTTCTGAAGTAACATTAAACGGAAATATTTCTTTAGCTGATGATTTTGAAATGAGTAATTCATCTACGTTACATGCCAATGGATTTAGCATTTTTTCTTCAGGAAATTGGTATGGTTTGAACGGTACATTTTTTCATGAAAATGGTACTGTTGATTTTTCAGGTGGGGCTAAAAACATCGAAGAAGATGACACATTTTATAACCTACATCTAAATATTGATGGAACGAGTTTGATTTCTTTACAAGGAGGTGTATCTGATTATTATGTAATGAATGATTGGATACAAACAGGGGGACGTGTCGATGTAAATAATGCCAACTTGCATATAGGAGGTGATTTTAAAATGGGGTTGGGGGATATGTATGAAGTGGAAAAATTATATTTAATGACTCAAGATAATACCAAAAATCATGTTTTCCAGATGGGTAGACAATTTTCAAACTCTACTGTAGCTACTCGAAACAATAATACCGAAATTATCTTTCAACCTATCTCAGGAGCAACTTATATAATGGAATCTGACCTGAGAATGGAAGGTAGTACTGGGAATTTAATTTTACAATCTGGATCCTTGTTTATGGAAGGGAAATCCATAGAAATGACCAATGGTAATAAGCAATTACTTATTCAAGATGGAGCAGAATTATATGTAAATGCTGGTGCTACTTTAGCGCTACCCAACAATACATCAGGTGCTTTGGTAGTTGAAAAAGGTGGACATTTACGAGTAGTGGGTGATCATAATAATTATGCCTCAGTAGAAGGGTATAATGGAAATGCTTATACTATAGAAATCAATGGTCTTTTATCTGCAAAAGATTACATTATAACCGATATTTCAAACAATGGTCTTGAGTTTAAATCTGGGTCTACACTTGATTCAGAAAAGAATTTAAGTAATGGTTTGTTTATCAATAATTCTGGTAACGCATCTATAACAGTTAGATCTGGAGCACAACTTTTTGAAACAATCATAGAGAATGTTTCTTTCGGAAATGGACCAAGCAATGCAATCATAAATGAAGATACTTCAATTGGAATACTAACTTTTAATGATGCTAAAGGATCGAATAAAATGCTTGAGATTGATCTAGCAAATCGTGTTGAATGGATTGGAAATAATGGTCATTTATGGTTAGGAATAAACAGTTCTGATTGGTTTGATGCTTCAAATTGGAGTAATGCTGTGGTTCCAGCAAAAGATGATAATGCTATAATTAAAAGTGGTACAACTTACGATCCAATAGTTTCTGGTAATATAGCATCAATCCATAAAATAGAAATTGAAGATGGAGCAACACTTACCCTAAATGATAAAATAGAAATCTTTAGCGGTGTTTTTATTTATGCAGGAGGAACTATTATTGGCGGTTCAGCAGATTCAATAATAGTAGAAGGGGATTGGGTAAATGAAGGTGATTTTATTCATAATCAATCTATTATTCGGATGACTTCCAATGAGGCTAAGGTCCATTCTTTTGTTCCGGGAAATGATGTGTACAACGAATTAATTATTGATGCCCAAAAAGGAACAATCGTTCAATCTGATAACACTTTAAATGTAAATACTTTCTTTATTCAATCTGGCATTTATGATGTGACAGATAGCGACATCAAAGTGTATCATCTATGGAAACAGCCAATAGGAATTTTTGAATATAGGAAATCAAAAGTTACAAGTATTGATGCCAAAATTGAAGGAGGGAAATTCTATTCCTTAGGAGTTGAGAACTCAATGGATTTAATGGGGAATATTACCGTGAATAAAAATATCAAACTTAATAATGCTACGTCTATTCTAAATGGAAACGATCACCTTATTTATCTTTTAGGTAATTTGGATAATAGTAAAGGTGGTACTTTTACACATTCAGGGACAATTATTTTTAATGGTAATTCTCAAAATATATACGGTAATGCATCACTTGGTAATTTAATTTTTCAAGGAACCGGTAATAAAACTTTTCATGATAATGTTAATATCACTGCTAATGATGTAACAGTTCTGAATGGTATTGGATCAATATACTTAAACGAATTATCATCATTAAAAGGTACTGGAACTTTTACTATGACAGGTGGAAATGTAGAGGTGAGAGGTATAGAAAATTATCCTAAGGGTTTCTCTCTGTATAGACTTACAGAAGGGACATTTACTTATCGACCACTTACTGATATAGCTCAGGAAATTGTCAATTTGGACTATCATAACCTAAGTATTTATGATTCTAAAAAGGATTTAATTGAAGATATAAATGTTGCGGGTGATTTATATTTTGATAATTATGGAGTCCCTGCTACGCTTCATGTAAATGGATTTGAAATTGCATTAAAAGGAAATCTTAAAGTTCAAAACAGTACTGATATTATATCAATTAATTGGGGTAATGGTACACTCAGACATTATGGTGATGATTGGAAGATGCCTAAAGTTTTGGAAGAAGTTCATCATTTAATATTTGAAGGTAAAGGTGACAAAACAATTCAAAATGATCTTCTGGTCACAGGTGATTTCATCATTCGAGAAGAAGCGGTTGGACGACAAGGTAGTGCTGGTAACTCTGCAAAAGTTACGGGTTCTCTATCGAATTCATTTATGCTGGGTGATGGAAACATATACTATATTTTTGGTGAAAACAATGATGTCTTGCTACCATCGAATTTTAATAATTATCATATACACAAAAATTCAACAATCCGATTACAATCTGCAACAGCAGCAGAAACAACAATATCTACCCTTCCGACTTATGGTCATCTTTATGTTGAAACAAGCGGAGAAACTCAAATTCAAAATTCGGGAACACTTAAAATTTTAGGTGATTTTGAGGAGAGAATTAAAGACGGTTATTCCTTAAATGATCAATCTGTAGATATTGAAATTGGTGGAGATTTATATGTATCAACATATTTGAATCCATCCAATACAATTTCGTTGAATAGTAATGAAGTTGATGGAGAACAATTGATAAATACATCATCATCAATGGTATTTAATCATTTGAAATTAAGTGGTCAGGCACAGAAGAAGTTTGAATTTAATTCATATTTAGTGAACGGTGATATTCAAATAGAAGCCGATGTAAATATGAATATCACCAAAGATTTCATCTTCCAAGGTAATCAATGGAACACTGTTGATGGAGCTCAATTAATTGCTACAGACATTTTAACTATCAAGAATGAAAATGCTATTACACAGTCCATAAACTTTGGTAATAATCACAGGATTAGTTATTTAAATTTTGAGGAACAAAGTCATAAAGATCTTCTTAATTCCTTAAATGTGGATTACTCACTTTTCATACACTTAAATTCAGGTAAGGTAGATTTCAAGGATCATGAACATTTAATAGGCGCATCAGAAATTTCCTTGAATGGGCCATATGACGCCTCCTTATCTACTTTTATTTTAGATGGAGGAGATCAAATAATTCCAGACGAATTTGTGGTGAAAGAACTTCAATTGATAAATAAAGGGACAAAAAAGATAGGGGGGGATTTAACCGTAGAAAATATCATTGGAAAAAATAATGTTGCAGTAAATGCTAGTAAAAACGCATTGATTCTGGTGAAAGGTAATTTCGATTTATCAGAAGCACGATTTAATAAATCAACTGCTACAGTTAGATTCGATGGAAAAGAAAAAGGAAAGACGTATTCAATTAAAAATAAAGGATCAAGAAGAATTTACAAAGTTGAATTCAATGGGTCTAATGCAGATGTAAACTATCAAATGAATAGCGATTTGTACACCTCCAAAGGATTAACTGTAAACCAAGGTGCCTATCTTGATGTTAACGGTTATACATTAAATATTGGAGAAACTACTGAAATTCTTGATTCTGATAATATAGAATTTGTGGATATCTATGGAACACTTGATGTCTCAAAAGGCGGTGATTTACAGGTGAATGCAAGTGATACAAATGAAGATGGAAGTACTCAGCCAAAATTAACTGTTTATGCTGAAGGTACAATTAAAGTGGTTGGAGAAATAGGTCAACTATCAAGAGTGAGCACTGTTGAAAAAGCGACAGATAATCACCGCTTACTTTTTGATGTTCAAGATGGAGCAACAATACATGCCAAGTATTATGAGTTTAAGTCGCTTGCTCATAACGGTGTGCAGGTAGCAAGAAATGCGAACGTAGATGCAATTAATAATTTTTCAGAAGGTGTATTTACCGGCATTTCTACCAATAATGAATTATCAAAACGTGTGTATTTAGATATTGATGCAGAAATAGTTAATGATATATCCAATGTAATATTCGATTATTCTTCTACTCCCAATGCATCGGATCAACTTTATAATGTATCTAGAACTGATGATGCAGGTAGTATTATTAATTTTGTGGGTTCATCGGGAATTACAGGATCATTGAAAGGAGAAGAGTTTGAAAATGATCCACATCAAAGAAATGGGGGAAGTGGCTTAATTCAATGGCCAATATCAAATGATTATGTTTGGGAAGGAGGTGTTTCTACCGATTGGTTTGATGGCAATAATTGGTCGAGTGGAAAAGTACCAATCTTAGGAGTAAATAACGTTATCATAAATTCTAAAACATCCGCTAGCAATTTTTACCCAAGTATATCTGGAAATAGCACAGCTCAATGTAAAAGTCTTATTGTAAGAGGTGGACAGCTAATTATTGATAGTACTATTGAAGATGCTTTAGAATTATCGGGAGATTTAAGTTTAGAAAGTGGAATGATAACGGTAATGAATTCTGAAAGAATAACTGTTGGTGAAAATTATTCCGTTTCAACATCAGCTAATTTTTTCCCTGGATTAGGGACCATCGATTTAGTAAAATCAAATGGGACTGTAGTTCTAGATCAAAACAATTCTAGTTTTCATCATTTATCTATCAGTGGCGACGCTTCGGTTTCTCTACAAAGTAAACTGTCTGTTGATGGGAATTTCCAATTAACATCAGGTGGTGGAATTAAGCTACCTGAGGGACATAAAGTAACATTTAAAGGAGATGTATTTATTAGTGAAAATGGATTATTTGATTCCTCTTCTAGTGGAGATGTCTACCTGAGTGGGACGTCAACTCAAACATTAACAAATACAGAATTTCGTAAAGTCCATTTTGATGGTGTTGAGTATGTTATAACTGATTCTATCATTGTGAATGGGAATGCTTATCTCAACAGTGGGACTATAAAACAACTTCATTCTGATGCTAAATATGTATTTAATAATTATGTGTATTGTCAAAATGATCATTTCAAATTTTATTTAAATGAAGGCGGTGGAGATGTTATCATTAATTCTGATCGATGGTATGGATATGGTCTTTCCAATAACATCATTAATTCCGAATACGGTTCTGCCAATTTTATTTTCAATACCAAAGGAAATATAAACTTCTATGGAGATCATGTCTACTTTGATAATTTTATTTCGAAAGTAGAGGGCAATTATTTGAATACTGATATGAGCATTTTGGGAGATATGGACTTAAATGTATCTTCTTTGTTCGCTCGAACTTATCAAATTAAAGGTTCATCAAATGGAAGCTTTATACTCGGTGAACATCAAAGACTAGATTTGGAAGGTGAAAATAACTTTCCTGTGGGGTTTAATTCATATACTTTGAATAAAAATAGTAGTGTTTCATATACTGGTTATGTTGATCAAATAATTCGTACAGTTGAAAATAATCAACCCATTTTTTATGGTAATATTTACTTTGATCGTACAAGTACTAAAAAGCTAAAACATCATTTAATAGCAAAAGGGTATTTGAGGTTAAATGAATCAACATTAAATGCCAATCAACAAAATATAAATATTGGGGGAAATTTTCTTTACAATAATTCATCTGCGCGTTTTATATCAGAGAATTCAGTGATCACATTTGATGGAGAAGCGGATCAAAATGTATCTTTATTCCCAACCAACGACAATAGTTTTTATAGCATAGTAGTCGATAAACCGAATGGTACACAGGTGAATGTTTCGAATTCTGATATTCGTATTGTAAATGATTTATTGATACAAGAGGGTGAATTTCAGATGATCGACAAGACGGCAACTATTCATCGTAATATGTTGGTCAATAATGGTTTGATATTGGAAAGGGGGAATTATATAATGAATGCATCAGGTAGTGGTGCAATCATAAGAACGAATGGTTCTAAGTTTCGAGGCCTTGTTATAGAAGGACAAACTTCAACTATTTTCACCTTAGATGATAATTTGAATATCTCTAATAACTATGATTTAAACTTAGTAAAGGGAAAACTAATTTCTAATACAGGAGAAATCACAATTGGAAATAATGGACATTTTAATATTGAAGAAGGTGCAGCTTATGTAATGCTCGCTGACGCAAAGTTATTCATGAATAATAATGCCGTAATTAATGTATTAGGTGATATCACAATTTTAGGTTCAGATAATTTACCAGCAATAATATCTGGAGCTGAAGAAAACGATTATTATTACTTTACAGTAGATGGTAATATCGAAATCCAACACTATAGTATTAGTGGTTTAGCATTACCAGGTATAGTGATCAGAGAAAATGCGATTATTGACCCGAACGATTTAGGTTATAATTTCTCTGATGGTACTTTCTCTAATAACTATCGTGGTGGTGTTGCTTTAAAAATCGAAAATGATCAAGATTTTATTGCTACTGAAAACTTAGGTGTTTATACGGGAGGTGCCATAGAAAATGTCAATTTCATACAATCAGTATCTAATGGTACGGCCAACGTTTCGAAACAAATTGCCACAACAGGTCAAGTAGATTTCTATAATGCTAGAGGTGCTTTATCAGGTGAAAATTATGATAGAGATCCATATAATTTGATTAATTGGGTGAATCCAACTGAATTTGTATGGACAGGAGCTGAAGATACAAATTGGTTCAATGTAAATAACTGGTCACCTTCAGATCAAGGATTACCAACAAGTTCAGATGATGTTAGAATTCCTCCTGTAACTCGTCAGCCAGTAATTTCTGATACACAAATAGCGTATGCAAACAACTTAATTATTGAAACAGCCGCTATTGTTAGAATTTCTTCTTCAGATGGAGATGTAGATTTACAAATTGAAGAATCTTTAGATTTATCTGGTCAATTAGATTTAGGCTCTACAGATGGTCAGGTGGGCATCAAGAAAAACTGGAGTACTAATGTAACTGGTTCTTTGAAGAATCAAGGTGGAGAAGTCATCGCTAATGGAGATGGAGCTCAATTTATTGATAATGCGGGTATTGATTTTGGTAAGTTGACAATTGCTGTCACTTCTTCTACATCACTTCAATTAAATGGTGAAGAAAAAATCACTGGAGACCTACAAGTTGATGCATCCGCTTCATTAGAATTAGTAGGTGATAACGAAATATTAGATATCGCTGGGAATATTTCAGTATCAGGCGAGATGAATACAAATAATAATTCATTAGTCTTAATCGAAGATGGAGTAGATGGAAATACAAAAACTATCGATATTTCAAATACTTCTACAATCCAAAAGTTACAAGTGAATTCAACAGATATGAACGATACGTTTGAATTATCTTCTAATCTAAGAATTGAGGAAAGTTTAGCGGTAACATCCGGAACACTTGATTTAAAATCTTCTGAATTAATTTTTGGAACACAACCAAATGCTCAAATAGAAATAAATGGAGGTCACTTATTTATTGATGATACAAGATTATTAATGGGTGATCAATCTAAGTTAGTAATGTGTACAGGTACGTTGACCTTACAGAATAATGCTATAGTAACAAGGTCAAATCCTGCTAGTGGTGGCTACGGCTTTGAATTAAATGGAGGTCAATTGAATTCTTCTAACGCCACTTTTGAGTATATGGGAGCAGAAGGTATTGTGTATGATGGAGTGCAGATTAATCCAGTCAACCTTGATGTTGATATTGAAGGAGTTCCTACGAATTTTGATGTGTTGATGCCGTTTACAGTATATCAATATGGAGCGACTTCAGGAAGATATGTCCACTTTAAAAATTACACCACATCTGGAACTCCAACAGTTGGAAATAAATTACTTGATTATAAGTTCTACCATAACTTCTTCCTAAGAGGAGCACAGTATAACGCTTTAAATCAAACTGCTTCTACTGTTTATTTTGTAGATGCCAAAGGTTTATTAAAAGGAGATAACTTCGAAGAAGATGGTGACATTGTATGGGAAGATACCAAAAATGTATATGTGTGGATCGGTAGTGCAACAGAAGATTTACCGGGTAGTGGACATGCAGCATGGAACAATAAAGATCATTGGGGTTACTTTAACGGTACACCAACGCCAGATCCTGCAAATGAATTCCCAGGTGAATTAGCTGATCATGATGATAATGCTATCGTTATTGTAGGACAACCTCAGCCAGGTTTCTTACCTCCGGTATTAAGATCATCTCACCCAACAATTAAAATATTCTCTTTAGATGTTCTGCCACAAGCAGGCTTTGTTATCATTGGTGATAATACTACGGATGACTTGGATGTATTAAACCCTGTAGAATCAGATTACGAATTAATTATTTCAGAAGAGTTCAATATTGTATCAGATATGACTGGGTTTGGCTATGTTGATTTTCAAAATTCATTAGTGGGTATTCAAGGTAAAATAAATAATGATGGTATTTTCTATCCTAATACTTCAATTATGGTATTAGAAACACCAACAGGTAATATTAACCTAACTGCCGGAGAGAATTATCATAGTTTATATATCAAAGGACAGAATACATCAGTGGTTAATTTAGATGGAGATATAAATGTTCAAGGTAATTTCGAAATGGACAATGGTACATTAAATATTGGTGGAAATACATTTAATGTTGGAGGTGATTTCGAATTGATGGCTGGAGTAACAGTACAATATGAAGATGATTTCATTTTGAACTTAAATGGCTCTGATCAGAATATCACTTTGAACAATCAAACTATTAATCACCTATATTTTGATGGAACTGGCAATAAAACCTTCCAAAGCAATATTCAAATAGCAGGAGATTTACAGATTCTAGGTCAGTTTGTCTCATTAAACGATAATGGTTATAATTTAAATATTGGAGGTAGATGGTTTAATGAATATGCAAATGGAAACTTCACATCTACTGGTCAAACTACTTTTGATGGATCTACACCGCAGTATATCAATACATTTAATGGAGAGGAAGTATTCAATCATATAATCATAAATAATAGTAATGGATTAACATCACTAGTAGATTTACAAATTAAATCGAACCTTACTTTAACAAGCGGTTTAATAGTGGTTCCTCACATGATTTTACAGGACGCAGTGGGTAATATCACCTCTAATGCTTCTTCTTATGTTGTGGGTAAAGTAACTAAACAGAACTTGAGTACAGCATTTGGTAGTTATTATGTATTCCCTGTAGGTTCTACAACAACATGGGCTAGATTAGGATTGAATAATGTTGACGATGATCCGACAGATTATTATGTTGAATTTAAGGATGTCGATCCAAATGCTCAAGTAGTGGTAAATGATGGATCAGAGGATAAGACAATGGCTATTTCTTCTTATGTATGGGATGTTCATAGAGTAGATAATGGTGGTTCTTATGGTGGTATAACAATTGAAATGTATTTTGAGGATCTATCTGCATTGACATTAGAAAACGAAGGCTATAGAACTATTGTACATCATGATGAATCTTTTAATCCATCTGTTTGGGAATTAATAACTTCAACTTGGTCAACAGTAGGAGTTGGTGGACGATTACTCTCGACAATACCTGCAGAGATCAACAGTTTCTCTGATTTCGGTGCAACCTTAGAGGAGTATGTAGATCCTAGTGCTGATTTACCAGTAGAATTAATATCTTTCACAGGTGAAATTGAAGGAGATGAAGTTACTCTTAAATGGGCTACAGCCACAGAAGAAAATGCATCTCATTATGAAATTGAGAGATCAGTAGATGGAAGAAACTATGAAACTATAGGTGAAGTAAATGCTGCTGGTAATAGCAATACACTTCAAAATTATACCTTTATTGATGTATTAACGTCGTCTAAAGGATACTATAGATTGAAGCAAGTAGATTTTGATGATGATTTCACTTACTATGGTCCAGTAATTATTATTCATCCAAATGTTTCATCAGAAATTGATTTGTCTCTAGAAGCGTATCCTAACCCAGTTGATGATGAAGATACTCAATTATTTATCTTAGGTCTGGAATTAGGTGAGTCGTATGTTGCTCAGATTTACAGTATAACGGGTCAACTAATGCATGAAATTTCTGATGATGATGATAAAATCACTATTCCAACAACGGATTGGAAAACAGGAATGTATATGTTGAAAGTTCGAACTTCAACAGGCAAAACGGCTTATTTAAAATTGATCAGACAATAAAAAATAAACTAGAATATAAATGTAAAGGTGGAATGAAAGTTCCACCTTTTTTTTATTTTTAGCCCATGGCAGATTTACTTAAAAATATTTTTTCTAAAGCGCTAGTAGAATTAATTGCTGATGCAGTGGATAACGTTACAATTGATTTCTCAAAAGATAAGTTTCTTTCTAAAGTTTTTGATAAGGAATGGGACAAAAGAGAACTAAAGCAACGTACATCTCATGTTACTGATATTATCATCACTTATTTATCAGAGGATTTTAAAATTTGTGCTAAACAAGTGATGGATATGGGAGACTATTTTATTGATCATAATATCTATCAATTTAAAAATGGAACCTTGGCACTCTTATTCCTTCCAGATATTATTGAGAAACAAGGAATTGATTTCTTAGAAGAAAGTGTGATTGCTTTCAAAAAAATTACTCCTTTAATTTCTTGTGAGTTTGGTGTACGACCATTTTTTATCCGATATCCAAAAGAAATGATGTCGGTGGTGCTTAAATGGGCAAAAGATGAAGACGAACATGTGAGAAGGCTGGCATCAGAAGGTTCAAGACCAAGATTACCTTGGGGTATTGCACTACAAGCGTATAAAAAGAACCCCGATCCTTTAAAAGAATTATTAGAAACACTAAAGAACGATCCATCAGAATATGTAAGAAGGAGTGTAGCTAATAATTTGAATGATATCTCTAAAGATCATCCTGAGTGGGTAATTGATATTGCAAATAATTGGATAGGTAAAACAGCTGAAACAGATTGGATTGTAAAACATGCTTGCCGTACTCTTTTGAAAGAGGGTAGATCTGATGTAATGGAGATTTTTGGTTATTCTTCACCGAAACATTTTAAAATATCAAATTTTGATGTCGTTACAGAAAGTGTTGAAATTGGTGATGCTTTGACATTTCATTTTGAACTCAATCATTTGAATGAAGCACAAGGTAAAGTGAGGTTAGAATATGGTATTTATTATTTAAAGAAAAACGGTAATCATAATCGGAAAGTGTTTAAGATTTCTGAGAAAGAAATGGATGGCAAAACCAACTTAGTCATCAAAAGAAATCAACCCTTTAAAGTGATTACAACAAGGACTTTTTATACAGGAGAACATTTCGTGAGTATCATTATCAATGGTAAAGAAATGCAGAAAAAATCATTCTGTTTGATATGAAATTTTTCGTCTTGAACGGACGTAGCACTGCTACGTCCACACACATAATCTAGGATAAGTCAATTTCCTGTATATTGTAATACAAAAGAAACTAATCTAGGTAGAACTGTTTTATCATCGTCATCAAACCATTCATCCAATTCAATTAATTGAAAATGATGCTGTTTTGCAGAAAAAATAAATTCAGAAATATGATGAGTATATACTTCTAGTTCTTCAGTTCCTTTATCTGTTTCATACCTTGCTTTAGTCCCGCTATATTGTTTAAAAGGATGTAACTCACAGATAAAAAACAGACCATCTTTTTTAATTTTTTCTGAGGCTAATTTGAAAATATGATCAAGGTTTTTGATATGTTCTAAAACTAGATTTGTAGTGACTAAATCAGCATAATTATCAGCTACAGGCCAATCTTGGTTTAAATCGACTTTATTAAACGTGACATTCTGATCTCTTACCTTAACTTTAGCAAGTTCCATCATTTCTTCAGAAAAATCAAAAGCAGTTACTTCAGAAGCATTTTTAATTAGCCACTCAGTATTCTTACCTGTGCCACAACCTAATTCTAAAACAGTATCAAAAGAATATTTTGATAACTTCTTTTGGGTAACAATTTTATCTAAATCTCGAGTTTTATTACTATTTGTGTCGTATTGTTTTGACCAAATATTATAGGCTTTTTCGATACTCATTTATCTTGGGTTTTAGGAATATAAAAGAATTACTATAAATTTATATAATAAAATTTTTTGTGAACGATTTTTTTATGATTGATTTAATAAATCATTTAGGTGGCAGAACCAATACAGTTTTATTTCTTTTGATGATTTTATCCTTTTTTATTTTATCATCATTTATAAAAAATAAGTCTCTTAAAGTAATTTGGTCAATAACTAGTAGTTCAATATTAACACTACAGTTTTTTTCTTTGTATGCTACCCAAAGATTTATTGGTTATCAGTTTTATCTTCATTGCGAAATTAAAGGATTAATTGGGGTTGGAGGTTTGTTTTGGAAACAAATCATTTTAGGAGTTACTTTTTTTCTTATTAATACTGTAGTCTTATACTTATCAGATAGAATTTTTAATAATCACAGAATAACAAAATTATTACTGCTATTTATTAGCTTGGGTATTTTAATAGGTCAAGGAAAACTTATTGAAGATATAAGAACACTCAGCCAAATAGTATTTTTATATGATGATACAAATTTCGAAGAGGTATTAAATAAATACAACTTTTCTGATTATACCACACCAAAAAAAATTAAAGCAACAGCAGGAAAAAATGTAATCATCATTTCTATTGAATCTATGGAAAGGGGAATATTTTCTAATAAGTTTGATAGTATAGCTAAAAATTTGCATCAACTAAAAAAAGACTGGAATTATATAGATATTCAACAGAATACCGGGAGTTCTTGGACTAGTGGATCTTTGTATACTTTCATGACGGGTTTTCCTGCTTTTTTTGGTATGGAAAAAAATGAAGTTTTTAAAAATGCATATCACTCAAATATATCTAGTCTAGGTAGTGTTTTCTCAACTTGTAACTATAATACTACAACTGTTATTGGCAGTGGTGATTTTTCCGGAACGTCAGAAATGTTGAATTGTTTTCATATCAATAAGATAATTGACTATTCTAATACTAGTGATAAAGGAACAAGATCAGTTTTTGGTTTGAAAGATAAGGATGTATTTGATGAAGCTAAAGTTGAGGTAGATCGTCTATCAAAATTAAAAGAGCCATATTCATTAATCATTTCGACTACGGATACACATTTTCCAGGAGGTATTTATGATAATAGAATGGAGGGGTATGTTCCAAAAGGTTTATTCAAAATGGAATATTCAATGGCATCACTAGATTATCTTTTAAATGATTTTTTAATGCATTTGAAAAATAATGGTGTTCTTGAAAACACGAGTATTTTTATTTTTCCAGATCATTTAAAAATGGGAGATCCTGGAATATTTGAAAAAACAGGGGAAAGAGGTTTATATTTAATATCAAATGAAGATCTATCACAATTTGAGGATCAAAACCTATATCAAATTGATTTGCCAAAAATAATTTTAGCTTCTGCTCATATTAAGCATAACCTTCTTTTTTTAACTGATTTTATTGAAGGTGACAAAGAAGAGTATATTCGAAATCATATTTATGAACTCACTGAAATAAATACTAAAGGGATTTTAAATCCAAGAGTTAAAAAATTTGATCCTCAAGCTATTTCAAAAGATTATGAAAAATATAAAATAGATAGATCAAAGTTTATTGCTCAAGCAGGAGGAGTTATTGATAAAGAAAATTACACAAATAGCTTAGAAGCATTAAATAATAGTTATAAGAAAGGATTCAGATTTTTTGAATTAGATTTTTCTCAAACCAAAGATAAACATATCGTTGCAGCACATTCTTGGAAAGCTTTCCATTATTTTTTAGGGGATAATAAGGCAGATGCTTTTAATTATAAAGACTTTATTTCATCTAAAATATATGGAAAATACTCACCACTTGATATGAATTTAATTAATCAATGGTTTGCCAAACATACCGATGCTGTTTTGATGACAGATAACCCAATATCACCAAAAAAACTTATTAATTTATTCGTTGATAATCAAAGATTAATGCTTAAAGTCTTTAATATGAATGATCTTGATGAAGCATTAAAACTAAATTTCAGAACTGTTATACCACACTTTGATCTAATAAACGAAATGAATGAAAAACAGATCAAAGAGTATGTCGATAAAGGAGTACAATATTATACCATGGAATACTATAATTCTGTAGATCAAAATGAACAAATCAACTATTACAGTTCATTAGGATTACAGCCCATTTGTTATGGGTTAGATTTATCATCATATAATGTCGATTTTTATGTAAAGTATCATATGGATAATATCAAAGCGTTCCTAATAGATGATTACAATTTTGAAAAAAAATAGACTATCCATCTATAAGAATAGTCTATTTATGATTAGAGTTTAATTAAGGAATCTAACTTTGAGATAGCATCATTTAATCGCTTATTTAGAATTATAGAATACTGTTGATCTGTTGGAAATAATATGCCAAAATAGTTTCTCCATAATGGGTCTTTTTGGAGCTCTGTACTATAGTTATAATTCCCATATTCACTCATAATTTCATTAATCCGTTCTTCAATTCTAAAATATGTGTCTACATAGAAATAGAAGTGCCTTTCACCATTTTCAGTTAATCGACCTGCATAAGTGATATCATAAAGTTGCCATAACTCTTCTGATAGACTTTCCTCTATTTCAAATAGAGTTTCATTTTCTCTTTGTGATGCTAAACCGTTGGCTTTTGGTGATAACATCTCTATAGAGATCTTAAGCATGTTTTCTTGATGTAATAAAGGAGCTACTTTTTTTAACCCTAAATCTACATAAATACCCTTTTCCGGGTTAGTGCCGATTAAGAAATAAGACTCCCAATCAGCTTGGTAAACATAAGTTGTTTTAGTAGTAGTTGCTTGCTTTTTAGGTTTACCAAAAATAAAATTCATTAGTCCCATCTGCATATATTTTATAGAACCGTAAATGATTTAAAACGAAAGAGAACCACAGATTAAATAAGGTCTTGATTTTCGTACAGATGATAACGATAACCAACAATTTTAGTTGTGTTTTTTCTTTATTTTTTCATCAAATTTTTTGGTAATTTTAATTCCCTTATAAAATCTGTCTAGATGAGAGAATTATGCTTTTCATTTCCATCTAAATATTATTATTTTTATCAGAAAGGAGTAAATACAAAATCAAAAACTATTATAAATTGAAGAGAGTGAGATGAATGAAATTTTTCATTTGTCAAATTGAATTTTGTGATATAAATTTAACTTCTATTCATTGTAAAACAAACTTTAAAACTATGGCTTCTGGATTTTTTGCATTACTCGACGACATTGCTGTAATCATGGATGATGTGGCGGTAACTACCAAAGTGGCTACCCAAAAAGCAGGTGGAATATTAGGGGATGATTTGGCTGTAACGGCAGAGAAAGCCTCTGGATTTAAATCTTCTAGAGAGATCCCTGTGTTATGGGCCATCTGTAAAGGGTCATTTATTAATAAATTGATTATACTTCCTTTAGCCTTTTTACTAAGTGCTTTTTTACCTTGGTCTATCGTTCCCATATTAGTATTGGGAGGAATTTACTTGGCTTTCGAAGGAGCGGAAAAGGTATATCATTACTTCTTTGATAGTGGACATGCAAAAGCGGCAGAAGCTAAAATGAATCGCTCAGAAGAAGAGCAAGCAGCTCACGAAAAACAAAAAATTAAATCCGCTATTATCGTAGATTTTATTCTATCTGTCGAAATCGTAATTGTAGCCTTAAGTGCTGTAATTGATGAAGATATTTCAGTACAAATTGCTTCCGTATCATTAGCAGCAGTTATTGCAACTTTAGGTGTATATGGCTTAGTGGCTATCATTGTAAGAATGGATGACTTTGGTATAAAATTGATAGAATCAGCCAAGGGAAAAGATAACCTAGTATCAAAATTTGGGTTATTATTGGTCAATGCTCTCCCTTGGGTAATCAAAAGTTTATCGGTAATAGGTACTTTAGCCATGTTGTTAGTTGCAGGTGGAATTTTTGTACATAACATTCATCAAATACACGATGCATTGCATGCTGTACCTTCAATTATCGCTGAGTTTTTAGTGGGTAGTGTGGTAGGAGCTGTTGCTTTGATTATAGTGAAAGTGGTGGAAAGTACTGTGAAGAGGAAAGCCGTATAAATAAATTAAACTTGATATTTAATAGGGTTATTAGCTTTATTTATTTGTCTGATTTTTAAAAGTTTACAAAATGTAATAACTTTGTAATTACATTAATGCATTTCAAATGGAAGCTAAGATAATACAAGTAGGTAACTCTAAGGGAATTAGATTAAGTAAGACGATTTTAGAGAAATATAATATTTCAGATAAAGTAAAATTAATTTTAAAAGAAGATTCTATAGTTATTACTCCAATAACTTCGCCAAGACAAGGTTGGTCTGAGGCCTTTAAATCTTTATCAGAAGATAATGCTGAAGAGCCATTAATTGATGATTTTTTTGATGATGAACAAAATGAAGAATGGTAGAACAATATAGAATTGTACTTGTAAATTTAGATCCAACTCAGGGTACAGAAATTAAAAAAACTAGACCGTGCGTTATTATATCACCTAGTGAGATGAATAATAATATTCAAAGAGTCATCGTAGCTCCAATGACATCTAATACTAAAAATTACCCATTTAGAGTTAAGTCATCGCATAATGGACGTGAGGGAATGATATGCCTTGATCAAATTCGTACTATTGATCAATCTAGAATAGTTAAGAAATTTGATATGATATCAAATAATGAAATATCCGAAATCAAAAAGATATTAAAGAGTATGTTGGTGGATTAATATTATTTCAGCCAACATATTCAAAAAAATCCCCCAAACCACTCACAAAAAACTAGACAACACTAAATTCATCCACTTCTGATCAAAATACATAACAATTAATCATCACTTATTCTCTAATTTTGTTTCATACTTTTTTTATAAACTCAGCAGACTTCTTTGAAATAGAATTATTAAATGAAATTATTACCGCTCTTATTCTTGACTTTTTTGATGTGTAATATTACTTATGCTCAAAATAAAAAAACAGCTTCTACAAAAAGTAGTGCGACTCTTCGTTTAGAACAATATGCACAGGCTGGAAATTGTGATGTGAACATTCCAAACAATCCAGAATGGAATATTGCTTTTAATCGTTATGATCTTCAAGGTGATTTAGCACCAAATAATTATTATACTAGACGAGACCCTAGCTCAGTCATAAAAGTAGAAGGGAAGTATTATGTTTGGTACTCCTACAGTCTAACAGATGCACCTGGCAAGGAAGCCCCTTGGGATTACAACGATTTATATTATGCAACTTCTACTGATGGATGGACTTGGGAGGAACAAGGTTTAGCTGTTGGTCGTGGTCCAGAAGGATCATTTGATCATCGATCGGCATTTACTACAGAAATTTTTTATCACGAGAAGAAATTCTATTTAGTATATCAAGCCGCCAAAGATCTTGAAGGAATTTACGATAAGAACACTATCGCCATGGCGTATGCCGATTCTCCTGATGGACCATGGACAAAAGTACCGGAACCTTTAGTAGCTCCTACAACAGATGCAGATGGACCTTTTTTTGATGACAATGCTGTTCATGATCCTTGTATTCTTCATTTTAATGATAAATTCTACTTGTATTATAAAGGCGAAGGATCTGAAGAACCTATTTGTGGTGTTGGTGTATGGGGACTGAACAAACAAGTGAAATGGGGAGTCGCTATTGCAGATAATCCTACAGGTCCTTATGTGAAGTCACCTCAAAATCCAATAACAAATACAGGACATGAAGTTTGTGTTTGGAATTCTGAAAATGGAGTAGCATTAATGTTGCATCAAGATGGTCCTGAATACGGTACTATTCAGTACGCAGAAGATGGGGTGAACTTTGAAATTAAAGGAAAAGTAAACGATTTTGTGTTACAAGATTATTCTTCTGATTATCCAGAGGCAGCAGGATTGTATCGTCCAGTTACAGATGATAAATCGCCTGTTACTGGAGTATCTTGGGGGATATGTCATACTTTAACTAGGTCAGGTGGTAAATTTTGGATGTACCTTCGTCGTTTCGAAAGCAAAGATAAATCGATTATTGTCGATGATTCGGATAATGAAGGCATTGTTTTAACAGATGAAACTCCAGAACAACCTGTAGAGCCAGAAGAGCCGGAACCAGAACCAGAGGAGCCTTCAGAACCTGAAGTTCCAGGTGATGGTGAAACTCCTACATCAATTGGAAAAACATCTTCACCTTTATTAAATGTTTATCCCAATCCCGTGGATCAATCATTGTATTTGGATGGTATCATAGCTGGTATTTATGATTTTGAAATTCGTTCTATTGTAGGTCAAATAGTCAAACAAAATCGATACGATACCGACAATAAAATGATCAATGTGTCTAATCTTACATCAGGGTTATATTTTCTTTCCATGATGAATCAAACAACAAATGATTTTTATAAATCATCTTTTCTAAAGAATTAGAAATTGATGATAGCAAAATAAATAAGAGGGTACTTTATCAAGTGATATGGTACCCTTAATTTTTATCAAAAAAATTAGTTGAAATAATTACTTGTTTTATTATCATTTGATTAACTTAAATAATCAATCACCCATAAAACAATTTATTAAATGAAATTTGCAGTTACTACAGCAAGTGGAAACCTTGGTTCATCCATTATCAAACACCTAAAAACTGTAAAAGACAATGCTAATATTATTGGTATTGCTAGAACACCCGAAAAAGCAGCTTTTCTAGACGTTGAAATAAGAAAAGGAGATTACAACAGTAAAGATCAATTTATGGAAGCCTTAAAAGGAGTAGATGTATTGATCCTGATATCAGGAATGGATCATCCTGACAAAAGAATTGGTCAACATAGAAATGTTATTGAGGCAGCCAAAGAGAATGGAGTGAAAAAAATTGTCTACACCAGTATTATGGGCTTTGAAAAAGGGACAGGTTTTAGCCCTGTTGTCTCAAGTAATAGACAAACGGAAGAGGATATTAGAAACTCGGGAATGCAATGGGCCATCGGTAGAAATGGTATTTATATTGAACCGGATGTAGAATATATTGAAACGTATAAAAATGAGGGCAAAATAGTAAATTCAGCAGGAGAAGGGAAATGTGGTTATACAACTAGAGCTGAATTAGCTGAAGCTTATTTCAATTTAGCCATAAAAGAAGAATTCAATGGCAAAACGGTAAATTTATTTGGACCAAAAATTACTCAAAAGGAATTGGCTGATGGATTAAATAAAGTATTTGGTCTTCAATTGGATTATGAAGCTGTTTCTGTAGAAGATTATACAAATGCGAGAATCAAAGCTTTAGGTGATTTCTTGGGTTCTGTTATTGGAGGGATCTATGAGGGCATCAACAAAGGAGCATTTGATGAAGAAAGTCAGTTTGAGGAAGTAACAGGAAGGCCACACATATCTTTAGTAGAAATGATTGAAAGTATTAAGTAAGACCAATTATAATTAATCAAAAATGAGTGGAATTCAGTAGAATGTTGTGTTTTAAGTTTTTTTCACGCAAATAGTTGTTAAGCTACTTTGATTAAGTGAGTGTTTTACCCTTATTGCTCGACATAAATACGAAAAGAATTACTATACTGAGTTTTAAATTAGTTAAATAAATAATACTCAGCGTACTACAACTGTAACCGATTGAAAATTAAATAGAAATGAACTTGAGGAAATTCTACTCTTTTGTGGTTGCCTGCTTGTTTGCTTTTTCAGCTCAAGCGCAAGATTATACTAAATACGTAAACCCATTTATCGGAACGACGAATTACGGTGCAACAAATCCAGGAGCAATTGCTCCAAGAGGTATGGTGTCTGTGGTTCCATTCAATACTTCTGGAGGAGATACTAGCTTCGAAAAAGATAGTGGTTGGTTATCCCAAGTATATGAATACACCAATACATTTTTCACCGGATTTTCACATGTTAATTTAAGTGGTGTTGGGTGTCCTGATTTGGGTGCCGTTATTGTAATGCCTACAACTGGTGATGTAAATATTCATCCATTACAATACGGTTCTTCGCTATCAGATCAGAAAGCACAAGCGGGATTATACGAAGCCCATATCGATAAATATAACGTAGACGCTAAGGTAACTGCTACTCAAAGAGCAGGTATTTCTAAATTTTCATTCCCTGCTGGAAAAGCAAATTTACTTTTAAATCTTGGTCAGGCGCTTTCAAACGAAAGTGGAGCCATGGTTAAAGTGGTGAACAATCAAGAGATTGAAGGAATGAGAATGGTTGGGTCGTTTTGTTATAACAATCCGAAAACGATCTATCCAGTTTACTTCGTGATGAAGGTAAATAAGAAAGCAGATAAAACAGCCGTATGGCAACAACATAAATACAACGATGGTCCTGAAGCTGCTTGGATGGAAGCATACAACGGTCAGCAAAGAATTATCGAAGATGCGTATTACCCAATTATTGGTGACTCTCTAGGAACAATATTCTCTTATGAATTTGCTGAACCAACAGAATTAGAAGTAAAAGTAGGTATTTCATATGTTAGTATCGAAAACGCTAGAAAAAACCTAGAAGCAGAAATCTCTAATGTGCCTTTTGATGAAGTGGCAAAAAGAGCAAAAGAAAGATGGAATGATGTGTTATCAACTATAGAGGTTGATGGTGGAACAGACGACGAAAAGACGGTTTTCTACACGGCATTATATCACACTATGATTCACCCTAACATTATGAGTGATATCAATGGTGAATATCCTGAAGCAAAAACAAGAAGAACAAAACATACCGATGGAGATAGATATACTATATTCTCGTTATGGGATACTTATAGAAACCTTCATCAGTTAATGACTTTAGCTTATCCTGAACAGCAGTTGAATATGGTGAATACCATGTTGGATATTTATGATGAAACAGGATGGTTACCTAAATGGGAATTAAATGGCACCGAAACATTTACTATGGTAGGTGATCCTGCAGCAATTGTAGTGGCTGATACTTATCTAAGAGGTTTGGATCAATTTGATGAAAATAAGGCATTTGAGGCCATCATGAAATCGGCTTATCCAGTAGAAGGCGGCAACCCAGTTCGTCCATGTATCGATTCTTATATCAAACATAATTACGTACCAGTGGATGATGAATTGGAAGATAAGCTTTGGGCATCAGTATCTACCTCTCAAGAGTATTATGTAGCTGATTTTGGTATCGCACAATTCGCCAAAGCATTAGGTAAAGACGATAAATACAAAGAGTTTTCTGAAAGAGCAGACGGTTATAAAAAGCTATTAGATCCAGATACAAAGTTCTTAAGACCAAGATATGCTGATGGTTCATGGTATGCTGATTTTGATCCAAATGCTGGAGCTAACTTCACTCACAACGTTGGGTATGCAGAAGGTAATGCTTACCAATATAATTTGATGGTAGCTCAAGACATGCCAGGTTTAATCAAGTCATTCGGTAGTAAGAAAGTGTTCATTAATCGTTTAGACGAAATCTTTGATACTGACCAATTTGATATGGCTAACGAACCGGATATGAACTACCCTTTCATTTATAACTATATCAAAGGTCAGGAACATAGAGCCACAGAAAGAGTACACGAATTAAGAAAGAAATATTTTACTACTAAACCAGATGGTATTGCAGGTAACGACGATACAGGTACAATGTCTGCATGGGTAGTATTTTCTATGATGGGTATTTACCCAGATGCTCCAGCGGTTCCTCATTATACCATCACTGTTCCAGAATTTGATGAAGTAACAATTCATTTAGATAAAAAATTCTGGGATAATGATCAGTTAGTGATTAAGAAAACGGGAGGAAAAACCAACAAGATCAAATCAATTAAAGTAGATGGTAAAACTCTAAAAGGGTATTTCATCTCTCACAAAGATCTTGTTGCAGCCAAAACATTAGAAATAATCACTTACTAATCATAGGTGGAATTTGAGGTGATATAAAGGTATTTGTTTGTACGGACGTTGCATTGCAACGTCCTCCAAACCATCAGAGATAAAAATATGAAAAACATTAAATATATCGTTGGACTTTTATCCGTATTATTCATCGGATGCCAAGAAAAGCCAACACAAAAAACAACTGAAAAAGAAGCCATTGATTATGTTGATCCGTTTATTGGAACAGGTGGTATCGTCCACACATTCCCAGGAGCAACAACACCATTCTCTATGATTCAGTTATCACCTGATGGGGATAACACTGGTTGGAATTGGTGTTCAGGATATCATTATTCTGATACCAACTTGAAAGGATTTAGCCATACCCACTTAAGTGGAACAGGTTGGTCAGGTTTAGGTGATATTGCAATCATGCCTACAACAGGAGAGATTAAACCTCAAGCGGGTAGCAAAGAAAATCCTGATGAAGGATGGAGATCAAGATTCTCTCATGAGGATGAAACGGCGACTCCGGGTTATTATCAAGTGAAATTAACCGACTATAATGTCAATGCAGAATTGACAACGGGTAAAAGAGTAGGTTTTCACAAATATACTTTCCCAGAATCAATGGAATCTCACATAGTATTTGATCCAACAAATAAGATTTTTGAGCAAGTATTAAATACATCCATCACGGTAGTATCACCAACTGAAATCGAAGGCTTTTGTCAGTCGAACGGATGGGGAGGTAACAGACACGTTTACTTTGTAGCTAAATTATCTAGACCTTTCGATTCTTTCAATATTTATAAAGATCAAGAAAGAACAAAAACTTCTTCAGAGGAAGGAAAGAATGTAGTTGGTTTTGCGAACTTCAAAACTGTTGAAGGTGAGCAAATCGAATTGAAAGTCGCTATTTCTGCTGTATCTGTTGAAGGTGCTAGAAAGAACTTAGCCTCAGAAGGACAACAATCTTTTGATCAAGCTATAGCCAATGCTAAAAACGAATGGACGGAAGTATTGGACAAGTTTGAAGTAAAAGGTGGAACTGAAGAGCAAAAGAAAATTTTCTATACGGGTGTATATCATAACTTCATCGCTCCAAACTTATCGATGGATGTGGATGGACAATATGTTGCTTTAGGAAAAACTATGAAAGCAGAAGGATTTACTAACTATTCTTCTTTCTCTGTATGGGATACGTTTAGAGCTACAAAACCATTGATCAGTTTCTTGGCGCCAAATTATTCCACTGATTTTGCTAATTCATTAATCAGTCGTTACTCAGATGCAAAAGATCATTTACCTCTTTGGGAACTTTGTGGAGTGGATAATACATGTATGATTGGTTATCCTTCTGTACCGGTAATCTATGATGCGATTATCAAAAAGACAGGTAATATTGATGAAAAGATGGCACTAGCCGCTATGGATGATATCGCACATACCAATAAAGTCTCTAGTTCTGATGGAGACGGTGGTTTGGATGAGTATATCAAATTAGGTTATGTACCTGCTGAAATTCCAAAGAACGTATCTAAAACACTAGAATATGCTTATGAAGATTGGGTAATTGCTCAGTTAGCAAAAAAGCAAGGAGATGAAAAGAAATACAAAGAGTACATGAAACGCTCTGAAAATTATAAAAACCTTTTCAACCCAGAAAGAAACATGTTCTGGCCTAAGAAAGCCAATGGAGAATGGTTCGGTGATATTGAAATGGACCAATGGGAGCCATTGCAAAAACACTGGATTTCTGGTAACCTTTGGGCGTATGAGTATTTTGTACCTCATGCTATGAAAGACTTTATCGAGTTAAAAGGTGGACAAGAAGCCTTCCAAAAAGACTTGGATAAACTATTCACAGAAGAATTAAATATGAAAGGTGAGGAGCACGTTGACATCTCTGGCTTTGTAGGTGGATATGCTCATGGTGACGAGCCAGGTCATGCCAACCCATATTTATATAATTATGTTGGTCAACCTTGGAAGTCACAGGCAATGATTCGTCGTTTAATGGACGAAATGTATTCTGATAAACCTGATGGAATGATCAATAACGAAGACTGTGGTCAGATGTCAGCTTGGTACATTTTCTCGGCAATGGGCTTCTATCCAGTATGTCCTGGAGATGAAAGATATGTTATTGGTTCTCCATTATTCGATGAAGTTTCAATGAAGCTAGCGAACGGAAATACTTTGAAAGTAGTCGCTGAGAATCAATCGGAGAAAAACGTATATGTACAATCAGTCACCTTAAATGGTAAAGAAATAAAAGACGCATTTATTACACAATCACAAATAGAAGATGGTGGAACACTTCATTTTGTCATGGGCGATCAGCCAAACACAGAATGGGGAGCGAACCCTTCTAAACTACTTAACTAAACAACAATTTATATATATAAACCCTAGATTTTTTCTAGGGTTTTTTTATTACCTAATTGAAATGATGAGAAATTTTATTGCTTTCATTTTGAGTACATTTATGATTATAGGTTGTACTCAAAAAGAGAATATCGATTATGTGAATCCTATGATCGGTACAGATGGTATTGGTCATACTTTCCCAGGAGCGACTACACCTTTCGGTATGGTTCAATTGAGTCCTAGTAACGAATTTAAAAATTGGAATTGGTGTGCAGGATATCACTATTCAGATAGTATAATTAAAGGTTTTGCCCATACTCATTTTAGTGGTGCAGGCTTGGCCGGATTAGGAGATATCTTGGTCATGCCTACTGTTGGAAAACCCTCAACTTCAGCAGGAACAGAAGAACACCCGGAAAATGGATACCGCTCACGTTTTTCACATGATAAAGAAGTAGCCAAAGCAGGATATTACTCTGTTAATCTTTTGGATGATAATATTGATGTAGAATTGACAGCTACTCCAAGAGTGGGTTTTCATCAGTATACCTTTCATAAAGACGAAGAAGTGAATGTGGTTTTCGATCCCACACATCATTTGATGGAAACGATATTTGGCACCTCAGTAGAGATATTAGATGATCATAGTTTGAGAGGTTACAAGAAAGCCGATGGAGAAGCCGGTAAAAGAACGGTCTATTTTTATGCTGAATTTACCAAAGCATTCAAAGCATCTTTGCTTACCAACAATGATCAGCCTAAAAGCAATATCAAAAAGTTAGAAGACGAAAGAGCAAAAGCCGTAGTGACATTTGATGTCAAAAGTGGTGAAAAGCTAGGTTTAAAAGTAGCCCTATCAAATGTCAGTTATGAAGGTGCTAAAAAGAACTTTGAAGCAGAAGCTGAAGACAAAACGTTTGATCAAGCACTTTTCCAAGCACAACAATTATGGAGAGAAAAGTTGAATAAAATTGAAGTAGAAACATTGAATGAAGACGATAAAGCCGTATTCATGACGGGCATGTATCATTCATTTATCTCTCCCAACTTATTATCTGATGTAGATGGAAATTATGTTGTCGAAGGAAAAGTATTTCACACCGATTACCCTCAATATTCTAACTATTCCACTTGGGATACCTTCCGTGCCTTGCATCCATTATTCACCATCATAGAAAAAGAAAAAACGGGCGAATTTGTCAATTCATTGATTTCTAGAAAAACTGTATCGGAAATGGAGTTACCTATTTGGGAAGCTATCGGTCATGATAATATTTGTATGATTGGGTACAATACCGTTTCACCAATTGCCGATGCTATTTTAAAAGACATTCCAGGTATTGATGTTAATACGGCATATCAAACCATGTTATCAGCATCAAATTATCTGGGCAAACATTCTCCAAATTATGATGTGAATGGGATGGAGGATTACTTGAAATTCTATTTTGTTCCAGGAGAGATCGGATCATCAGTATCAAAAACTACAGAGCAAAATTATTACGATTGGACGATTGCTCAAGTAGCACATAAATTAGGTGATGTAAAAAATGAAAAATTATATCTAGAAAGATCTAAAGGATACAGAGCATTATTTGATAAAAAATCAGGCTATCTATTACCAAAAATGAGTGATGGTATGGTACCAAATGTATCGACCAAAACATGGGACGATTTGGTAAAGAATTATGTTTCAGGTAATATTTGGGCTTACAGTATGTATGTACCACACGATGTGAAAGCCTACATGAGTATGTTTGGTGGACCTCAACAATTTGCTCAAAAGATTGATGATATTTTGGCGGATACAACAACAATTGGAGGTGCTCAGCATGTGGATATTTCAGGATTCATTGGAAAATACGGTCATGGTGACGAACCCGGGCATCAAATACCTTACTTCTATGTGTATGCACAACAACCATGGAAAACTCAAAAGTTGGTGCATCAGGTAATGGATGAGTTTTACCATAATGACCCTGACGGTTTAGTCAATAACGAAGATTTAGGTCAAATGTCGGCATGGTACCTTTTCTCATCATTAGGATTTTACCCTGTAACTCCTGGCGATTTAAATTACATTATTGGTTCTCCTAAAGTGAAATCGGCTACAGTACATTTAGAAGATGGAAAAACATTTAAAGTGAAAGTAAATAATGCTTCTAAAGAAAATGTATATATCAAATCGGTCAAATTGAATGGAAAGACATTGGATAAAGCCTACATCACTCATAATCAAATAATGGAAGGTGGTGAATTGGTTTTTGATATGCAATCTACTCCAAATAAAGAATGGGGAGTTACAGAAGAGGCTACGCCAGGAAAAAATGTTGCATCAATTCCCGAAGTGAAGCAAAGAGTGACGAATACTCCTTATTCATCAAATACTGAGAATTTCTTTGGTACCTCGTTGAATATCAAATTGTATTGTAACAACAAAGATGCTGTTATTCGATATACTTTAGATGGGAGTGAGCCGACGGGTTCTTCAAAGAAATATGTAAATGGAATTCGTATTAATAGAACATCAACTCTAAAAGCAAAAGCTTTCCAAAAAGGATTAATTGATAGTAAAACGTTTGAACATCAATATATCAAAACTTTATCTGCCCGTTTAGGAAAGGGATTTCCTAAGATACAATTGATGCACGAAACAGAAGATTATGGTGCGACTGATGGTCGTCAGTTAATTGATCAGAAATTAGCATCTGATGCTTTTGCTGACGGAAAATGGAATGGCTTTATTAAAAATAATTTAGAAGCTATTTTAGACCTTGGTCAAGTTACTGATGTAAAACAGTTAAAATACAATACGTTATCGAATACATATGTATGGATTTTCCCACCTAAATCGATTACCGTTTGGACAAGCACAGATCAAAAGAAATGGAAAAAGGTGGCAACAGAGACTTATGATGTTGTAGATAGTCATGAGCATAAGATAATTACTAATAGTGTATCTCTGGGAAATCAAAAAGCAAGATACATTAAAGTAGAAATTCAAAACTATGGAGGAATGCCGAAGTGGCATGGAGGAGCAGGACAAACTCCTTTCTTAATGGTGGACGAAATTTTTGTAAACTAATTATTTTATTGTTATATAGCTTTAGGCCTATGGGAAACCATGGGCCTTTTTGTTTTGACTTTTTTGTGTAAAATCAAAAACAAATGATGTAAATAATTTTAAGATTAAACAATGACATTTGTATTGTGAGATTAAGGAAAGGAAAAGGGATCTCACGAAAGTCAAATCTTTAATACTTAATACATTATGAAAAAAATCGTTTATTTATTCATTTGCTTTTTTGCAAGCTTTGGTCTTTTTGCTCAAGACGATATTCTAATTAAAAATATTGATGTTTTTGATGGAAAAAATGAGAAGCTATTAAAAGGTGTAGATGTTTTAATACATGGAAATAAAGTCCACAAAATTGGAAAACATATCGATGCAGATTCTGCTCAAATCATCCAAGGAGAAGGAAAAACATTAATCCCCGGACTTATTGATGCACATTGGCACACTTCCTATGCCTATACACCTGCTGAGGTACTATTTATGAACCAAGGAGATATGCCAGAAGTGGCTATCCGAAGTATGAAAGGGGCAGAGGAAACATTGTTAAGAGGATTTACTACCGTTCGTGATCCAGGTGGGAATCCATTTGCAGTGAAGAAATTAATTGATGCAGGAGAGTATCCAGGCCATAGAATTTTACCATCAGGTCCTTTTATGAGTCAGACA
Source organism: Flammeovirga sp. MY04 (assembly GCF_001682195.2). Lineage (NCBI taxonomy): Bacteria > Pseudomonadati > Bacteroidota > Cytophagia > Cytophagales > Flammeovirgaceae > Flammeovirga > Flammeovirga sp. MY04. The sequence goes on along the minus strand of NZ_CP003561.2, from coordinate 1,067,697 downwards.
ACAGGTCATGCTGATCATTATTGTGTATTGGATGAACCAAGAAAAACATCTGGTGAGATGAGTTATTGGGAGAAAAACATGATGGCTATTACCGCTGATGGTGTTCCCGAGGTGAGAAAAGTAACTAGAGAAATCTTAAAATATGGTGCAACTCAGATTAAAATCTGTACCGGTGGTGGTGTATCTTCTGAATATGATCCTCTAGAAGTGATGGAGTATTCAGTGGAGGAAATCAAAGCAGTGGTTGAAGAAGCTGAAAATTACGGTACCTATGTGCTATCGCATGTAATGATTGATAAAGGAATCATTGCATCAGTAAATGCGGGTGTTAAATCTATTGAACATGGTTTCTTTGCATCAGATTCTACATTACAATTAATGAAAGATAAAGGGGTTTGGCTAAGTCCACAGCCATTCTTAGAAGGAGATAATTCATTTGCTGACCCTGGTAGCCAAGAGAAATGGTTACAAGTGGTAAAAGCAGTTGATAATGTATATCAAAAAGCAGCCAAAATTGGAGTAAAAGTTTCTTTCGGTACTGACATTTTATTCGATGCCGAGAATACTAAAAATCAAAGTTTATTATTGGCTAGATTAGGAAAATGGTATTCACCCTACGAAGTCTTAAGAATTGCTACTTCGGGTAATGCCGAAATGTTAGAAATGGCTGGTTCACGTCACCCTTATCAAGAAGGACCGTTAGGAGTTGTTCAAGAAGGTGCCTATGCTGATATGATTATTGTTGATGGTAATCCTCTAGAAGATATTAATTTGGTGGCAGATCCAGAAAATAATTTCAAGATGATAATGAAAGACGGTGTGATTTATAAGAATACACTTGAAAAGTAAAAGATTAAAATAGAAACACGACTTATTATGTAAATAGTAAGCCGTGTTTTTATCTTTATTATTATTTATTCTACTGATATTTTATAAAAGTCAATGGTATTTGCACTAAAATCACATTAACACTTAATCTTTTTTAAGAATTTATAATACAGATTGTCAGTTACATAAACGAGTTGTACTCAATGTTTTTAGAATTTATAGATATTGTTTAAATACAAACACTTATTTTTATATCACTTATAAAGTGACTATTTGTAATAGAACTAAACCTAATTTTTTAATCTAAATCTAAAATCAATTGAAACATCTGACAACAATTCTTCTATTGTGTCTCATTTTTGGATGCCAAAATCTTCTAGACGATCAACTAGAAATGACCGATGGAGATATCAAAACTAAAGAGCAAAGACCTCCTCAAGAAATAATGGATGATATCCAAGAAGACCTAAGAATAGCACAAACAGCAATGTATTCTAGTGGTCATGAAGCTTGGAGAGGTAATCTATTGACATCAGGTCAAATTTCTCAAAATATCGGAACAACTTTTTCAGCAAACCCAGGGTTTTCATATAATAGTTCATTTCATGGGGAAACTTTTTATTTAATTTTAAATCAAATTTTACCATCAATTGAAAAAGGTCTATATGAAACAGAAGGAATTGAAGAATTAGAATACATTCATTCAATTTTTAGGATAGTAAAAGTAGTCAACCTACTGCGATTAACAGAGATTTATGGAGACATTCCCTATGTAAAAAATTGTAGAGATTACTATCATGATGGTCTTTATTTACTTGAGTATGACTCTCAAGAAAAAGTATTGGAATATATGGTAGAAGATTTGATTGAGTCGAGAAATAAAATAGGAATATTAGATAAGAGTACTCTAAAATATACTGATTATTATAATACTAATAGCTCGAGTCAGTTTAGATATACTAAATTAGCTAACTCACTACTTATAAAAATAGGTTTAATGTTATCAGAAGCAAACCCATCTCGTGGGGCTGAAGTATTCAAGCTAGGATATGAAAACTTTTACGGCTATATAAAATCTTGGGATGATGCACCTTATATTGAGCATTCTGATGATTATAATCCTTGGAGCGATAAGGTAAATGGTACGGGTGTAGCAATCCAAGGTAGAGTGGGTGGTTTTTCAGAAACTTTTATTTCTGATGTGGCTTTGAAATATATGCAAGGAAATTTTGATCCTAGATTGTTTAGAATTGTTGCACATTATGACCGTAGTTATGGAACCGCAGACGCAATATCAAATCCCTTTTCTTTATATCGAAATTTTGACCCATTTGCAAAAGCAGAAGATAGCGGAGATTTTAAAAAGGTACATTACAGAGGAGTTAGAATGGGTAATTCACAAGAAGTTCCTACTTTATTTCACAACGCAGAAACTAATGAAGATCAGCTAGCATTTAAATATTATTCTGTTTTTGGAGATAATTATTCAAATTATCATTTTATAGAACAAGGTCAGTTATTAACCTTAGCTGGAATTAATCCTGCAACTTTTAATGCTACAACACCAAGTTTAGTCATCGGTGCAGATGAAGTTTCTTATTTAGTTGCTGAAGCCAATGTTTTACCTGAATATGGAATTAATGATGTGGATGCTTTTAAAAATGCACTAACCCTATCTCAGACGAAATATAGGGAGATGAATTTTCCTGGTGATTTTTTCGAAATGAGTTATTCAAATTTATATAAACATCAAACGAATAGTAATTACAACCCTGAATCTGCAAAAATAGAATATGTTGATCGCTTACTAAAAAAATATAATGAAGCAACAGATAAGAGAGATCTAATTGTCACCGAACATTGGATTTCATTAATCCCAAATGGTTATTCTTCATTTTGCTTAGTGAATAGAACAGGTGGACCTTCTTTTCTTAAATCATTTATATCAAACGATGAGAGAACGCATTCAGTAAAAATATTTGATAAAGATCCTATTATGTATTCAAGTGCTATTGGAATTGGTACAAAAGAAATTGAGTTATTTCATTCTTCAGAGGCCAATTTTGAACGACCATATAGGTTTCCTTATTCATCTGACGAACTAGAAAAGAATACACAAAATGTAACAGAAGCGATTCAAAATCAAGGTGGTTATCTTCCATTAAATACTTTAATGAACTTAAAACAATATTACTCTAAAAAAGATGAATAAAACATTTAAATCAATACTATTATTAGGAATTTTTTTAGTCAGTTCATGCCAAAAAGATGTTCTAGATGAGTTATCGTGGATTGAAGGGAATATTGTTGATACAATGACATATTATGATGAAAAAGTATCAGAAAATGGTGATAAGAAAGGAACTTTACGTATTTATTATTTGCTAGAAGATAATACCTTCCAATCTGAAAAGCTTACATATGTTAAAGTCTATAATCAGGGTATACCTACTACTGATATCGTTACTAAAATAAGAAGTAAAGGAACTTATGAATTTGAAGGTGATCAAACTTACTTTTATTTTGAATTAGATCTTGTGTATAGAATGGAGAGAAATAGGGTGAATGGTGAAATGGAATTAGATTATTTCTCAGAACATAAAGTGGATTGTGTCACTAAATCTAATTATAACCAGCAGTCTAATATCAATGAAAGTGAGGTTAGAAATAGCATTATGGAAAAAGATCATCGCTATAAGTCATTTAATGAGAATACAAACCTAACCAATCATTCATATTCTGATGAACATATTATTAAAAAAACAAATATATGGTATACCTTTCAACCTAATGGTTTGTTTAATGTAACTAACGTTGATTTGATAGTTGAAAAGAATTTTTCGAATGAAATATCAATGATAAGAAAATCATCTAATGAAGAGAAAGGAAATTATTTTATATATGATGATGAGCATTTAGTATTTTACAATATCGAAGGAATAAGTAAAAGCGAGCATTTTTCAAAAGATTATAGCTTTTGTGAACCAATATATCAAAATGAACATGAATATATAAATTCATACCATCAAGTATATGATATAAACGAGTATTTTACTTCAGAGAAAGAAAATGATCTATCATTCGAATCATTAGGGATTAGTTGTGATTAATATAAAAATCCAAAAGACCTACTTTAAATAAGTAGGTCTTTTGGATTATAAATTTACTAAACCGAATCAGGTCTATCTATATCAAACCGATCCAAGTTCATCACTTTTGTCCATGCTTTAATAAAGTCTCTTACAAACTTTTCTTTTGACGTTTCACTTGCATATACTTCTGTAATTGCTCTTAATTCAGAGTTTGAGCCAAAGATTAAATCTGCTCTTGTTGCTCTCCAAACTTCTTGATTTGTATCTCTATTTGATCCAATAAATTCTAATTCATCATCATTTACAGCTTTCCATTCGTAGTCCATGCTTAATAGATTTACGAAAAAGTCATTTGATAATGTACCAGGTTTGTTGGTTAAAATACCTAATTTGGAATCATCAAAATTGGCATTTAAAGAACGCATACCACCTAATAAAACTGTCATCTCTGGAGCGGTTAACGTAAGAAGTTGTGCTTTATCGATTAATAATTCCTCCGTTGTTAGCGTATATTTTTTCTTTTGATAGTTTCTAAAACCATCTGCCATAGGTTCAAGTACTGCAAAAGATTCTACATCAGTTTGTTCTTGAGTGGCATCTGCACGACCAGGAGTAAATGGAACCGTAATGTTATAACCACCTCTTTTAGCAGCTTCTTCAACAGCTGCAGTTCCACCAAGAACGATCAAATCAGCGATTGATACTTTTTTATTTCCTGAATTGTATTTCTTTTGAATTGCTTCATATTTTGCTAGTACTTTTTTCAACTGAGTAGGGTTGTTGCTTTCCCAATTTACTTGGGGAGCCAATCGAATTCTAGCACCATTTGCACCACCTCTTCGGTCAGAACCTCTGTAAGATGAAGCAGAAGCCCATGCTGTCTCTATCAATTCATTATGAGGAATACCTGATTTTAAGATCTCCGTTTTTAATTTATTGATATCAGCTTTAGAAATAACTTTATGATTTGAAATGGGTGTTGGATCTTGCCAAATAAATTCATCTTTTGGAATCTCCGGTCCAAGGTAAGTTGATTTTGGCCCCATATCTCTATGAGTTAATTTAAACCAAGCTTCTGCAAATGCTTTATCAAATGATAGGGGATCCTCCATAAATCCTTCCATCACTTTTCTGTAAGCAGGATCTTCTTTTAATGCTAAATCTGAAGTAAGCATTGTCGGACGGTGTCTTTTCTTCTTATCGTAAGCATCGGGAATAATCTCTCCTACATCTTTCGCCACCCATTGATGAGCTCCCGCAGGACTTTTAGTTAATTCCCATTCGTTGGTCATCAATAAATTTATAAACGAGTGACTCCAACGTGTAGGAGTTGGTGTCCAAACTACTTCAAGACCAGAAGTAATAGCATCTTTTCCTTTGCCAGATTTGTAAGAACTTTTCCAACCGAAACCTTGTTCCTCAATTTTTGCTCCTTCAGGTGATGCTCCAACATGTTTTGCATCTCCAGCACCATGCGTTTTACCGAAAGAGTGACCACCAGCAATTAACGCTACCGTCTCTTTATCATTCATACCCATTCTACCAAATGAGATTCTAATATTTTTTGCTGATGCCAATGGATCAGGGTTCCCATTTGGTCCCTCTGGATTAACATAGATCAAGCCCATTTGTACTGCAGCCAATGGATTTTCAGCATCCAAGTCTAATTCACCGTCTTCGTTAAGACGCTTAGATTCAAGCCATCCAGCCTCAGATCCCCAATATATATCGTTTTGAGGTTCCCAAACATCTTCTCTACCACCTGCAAAACCAATAGTTTTGAATCCCATTGATTCTAAAGCTACATTTCCTGTTAAGATCATTAAGTCAGCCCAAGAGATTTGATCTCCATATTTCTGTTTAATAGGCCAAAGTAAACGCCTAGCTTTATCAAGGTTACCGTTATCCGGCCAGCTGTTTTGTGGTGCAAATCGTTGAATACCCATTCTTGTACCTCCACGACCATCACCAGTTCTGTACGTACCAGCACTATGCCATGCCATACGGACGAATAGCGGACCATAGTTACCATAATCGGCCGGCCACCAATCTTGGGATGTAGTAAGGACTTTCTTTATATCTGCTTTTAAAGCAAAATAATCCAGTTTTTCAAATTCTTTTTCGTAATTAAATGCTTCACCCATTGGGTTGGTCTTCTCAGAATTTTGAGCAAGAATACCCACATTTAGTTGGTTAGGCCACCAATCTTTATTGGTTTTTGCCGTTTTGATCTGTTCTTTCTTATGGAGTTTGTCAAATCCAAAAGGACAACCTCCAGACGATTTTTCGTTACTTGTTGTTTCGTCGTTGCTGCTTGAACATGCTGATGCTATCACTATTAATGATAACATAGAAAGTCTGAGTAATTTTTTCATTCTATTTAAGTTTGGTTAATTATGATTTAGCTGACTGATATTTCGATGGTTTTTGATATGATTGACTAGCTAAACCGTAATACAAAAGTAGATAGAATAGAGGTGTAAGTAAAATTGATATTATTTATGAAACTATAATTATTTATTATATGATCTAAATTTTAGTGAGTTAAATGACAAAAAAGCGTATGACTTTATTCCAATTGCCATACGCTTTTATTTTATTTTACTAGTATCTTATGTGTTTCAATAAAATCTGCTTGATTCACTTTTAGAATATATAATCCCTTTTGTAAATCATCTGTAGGAATTACTTGATGTTGAAGGTCTGATATATATACCTTTATAAGCTTTCCATGTAGATCAAACAGCTTAATTTGAGCCTTACCCACTTTATTAAAAAATAGATTAATCTCCTTATCTGCAGGGTTAGGGTAGATCTTAATTTTTTCAGTTCCATGATCATCAAGAGAAGTAATATCATCTTCGTCTTCTACGATATCAGCAGCTTTTGTCGTAGTGTTTACAATCATTCCAACTGAAGCTATATGACCACCTTGATCACTAAATAGAACACTTATTTCATTGGAACCTGATTTTAATAAATTCTGATCAAATGGAATTTCTAGGACCCCAAAAAAACGTGAACGATTCGATTGATCATACCCTTTGATAATATCATTAGTAATAATTACTTCTTGACCATTTACTTTAACTGTAGGTAATAAACTTTTCCCATGATCCCTGCCAATGCCAATTCTCAATTTACCAAAACCATTTTCTTTAGTAACATTCTTAATGGTGAATTTTTGTTCTGTATTTGATGAAATTGGTTTTAAATAAGTTGAAGCATAGTATTTCTTTTCAAATAAAGTATTTGATAAATCAACAACATCTGTGAAATGGTAAGTAACTACAATAGTTTCGCCATATTGAATAGGTAAACTTTCTGGAACTTCATTTAAAGTTTGATTTGAAAGTTCTGGTAATTGATCAACATATACTTTTAACTGTTTGATGTCAATTTTATCTACTCCAATGTTATCATTCAATTTTAAGTTGATGTTTTGAGTTTCATCGTTTAGATTATTCAAAACAACATACATTTTATTGTCATCCACAAAAGCCATTGACTGAACATCAACGTTGTCATTTTCGATTTTAACTCTTTCTCCTTTCACATCTTTCCATATTTCAAAAAAGTATTTTCTCGATGTCAATTCCCACTCTTGATCATCATTCAATGTCCATAATGCAGCTTTAGAATACTTTTCTTTAGGATTGATTTTTTGAGTAGAGAAAGGGATGGCCATTTCAATTTGTTCACCTCTTTCCATAAAACTCATTGCCATATGAATTTGAGATCTTACAGCTTGAGAATTTTCAATGGGATGATAATTCGATTGTCCATTATTCCAAGTCCAACCTTCTTGATCAGCAACTAATCTACCGTATTCAGTAATTGCTATAGGTTTTACCTTTCCAAACTTTAAGAAGCTGTAAGCCTCAATTAGGTCTAAAATTGCTTCCGAATTAGATCCTGATCTTCTACCTCCTGTATTATTTAGCCCTACACCATCGTATAAATGGATAGAGAATAAATCAATATCTTCACCGGCAATATCAATAAACTTTTTATATCTAGAATTCCACAAAGAGAAATCACCATTTTCGAATTCTGGCCATGCTGATGCATAACCTATCACTTTCATATTATCTAATTCTGGAATATCACGTACTGCCTTTCCTAAGTGTTGATGAAATTGACAAATCTTAGTCACAATTTCATCTGTTTTTGCAGAATTATAACTTCCTGGATAATGATCTGCAGCATGAATCATGGGTTCGTTAAAAGGTTCAATATACTTAGGAACCGGATTCCATTCATCTCGATAATTTTTTGCCACAAATTCAGCTACTTCAATTGAAAAATCAGTAATGTCTACAGTAGAATAATCTACATTTTCATCGTACATTAAACTTCCAGATCTACCAGTATCTACGTGATTATTTACGCTTCTTACTCCAGAATAATTATTTCTAATATTAGGAATTACTCCATTTTTGACTAATCCTAATGGACTCCAAAATCTTCTTGAACCGATATAGTTTTCATCAATATTGTAAGTTGATTTGAATGACTTGAAGTCAACATCATTAGGTTCATTACCAAACCAAATATGTGCTTGTAAATACTTCGATCGATCAAAAGTAGATACATCACCTATAAAGCGCTGTGTATTTGGATACACTGTAATATTTGTTTGTGCTAACACTTCTATAGATAGAAGTGTAATATATAAGCCAATGAATAGTGATAAAAATCTAAATTTCATTTCAAAAGGAAAGTTGTTAGTTACAATTTTTAATTATTTATCAGCATATTACGGGCATTTGTGAAAAGTAATGTGGAATAATCTATACGAAAATAATTTTACCCCTCTTATATTCGCATTTATCTCTACCACTAATTATAATCGTGCGAAATATTTAATACGTATGGCAACAAACAATATACAGAAAGATCTTTTTGAAAGTATTCAATCAGAGAATAAAGAAAACCTATTTCAAGTATTATCTTCAATAATTGATAGGGAGGATGAAACTCCTTTTTGGGTAGAAAGTTTTCACAAAGTGCTTCTTGATTTTGAAAAAAGCACACATCTAAAAACAGATGAGCAATATTGGCTTGATGTAAAAAGAGCATTCATTGATGTTATTCCAAGATAAATATTCAATATTATTCGATAGTCATATAATTTAAAATTGTAGCATAATGCTTAATTTTGATGATCTTATCACATAACAAGTAAAATGCAAAATATTAAAGTAATCGCTTTCGATGCCGATGATACCTTATGGATTAACGAGCCTTTCTTTAGAGAGTTCGAAGAAAATTATTTCAAAGTGTTATCAAAATATCTTCCTGAGGAAGAATTAAAGAAACAACTTTTTGATTTAGTGATTCATAACATATCACTTTATGGCTATGGAACAAGAGGTCTATCTCTTTCTATGATCGAAGGTGCGGTGACTTTTACCAATGGAAAAGTAACTTCAGATGAGATTTTGCAAATCATCGAATTAGGTAAGAAAATGCTAATGAATCCTATCGAATTACTTGATGGTGTGATAGAGACTTTAGAATACCTAAAAGGAAAATATCGATTGGTAGTGGCTACTAAAGGTGATCTTTTGGAACAAGAGAGTAAGGTAAAAAAATCGAATTTAGAAAAATATTTTCACCATATTGAGATTGTATCAGAAAAAACACCCGAAGAGTATAGTAAGTTAATTAAACATTTGGATGTAGAACCGTCTGAATTTTTAATGATCGGTAACTCTTTAAAATCTGATATTGTCCCTGTGTTAGAATTAGGAGGAAATGCATATCATGTTCCTTTTCACACTACATGGGCACACGAAATGATTGATCATGAAATTGAAACTTCAAATCAGTTTAAGGTCCTAAACAACATTGCTGATATCAAAAATATTCTTTAGACTATGAAGTCATTTTTTACTTCCATAATAAAGAAATTTCTGCTTTTATTTGTAGCAGCTTTTGAAACATTTTTCATGTTATTTTTCATGGCCTGTATGTTTGTGAGCAGTTCTTTTTATTATGTCATAAGAGTAATCACTTGGCCAGTAAGATTTATAATGAATGTCTATCAGCGATATTTTGGTCAACCTAAAAAGTCAATTTACGAATACAAAGACCCAAAAAACACGAACAAATAATTAATGAAATCTTTTCTCTTTCTTCCTGATATTTCTGGTTTTACCGAATTCATTCAAAGTACAGAAGCAGAGCATAGTCAGCATGTTATTCAAGAATTACTTACTATTCTTATTCAGTCGAATATACTCGATTTAGAGTTGGCTGAAGTAGAAGGAGATGCTTTGTTTTTTTATAAGGAAGAAGTTCCAACTCTAGAAAAAATAATGGCACAAGTGGAACATATGTACACTGCATTTTATTCTCACTTGGAACTTCTTAAAAATAATAGAATTTGTCCATGTAACGCTTGCCTTACTGCTCCAAATTTGGAACTGAAAATAATAGTGCACTGTGGCGATATTCAGTTTATCAATTTACAAGGAAAGAGAAAGCCATTTGGAACGGAAGTAATACAGTTACATAGACTTTTAAAAAATTCAGTAGATAGCAATAATTATGTGTTGTTTACATCAAATATTCAGGAGGATGTTGGATTGGCCGATAATTATAAGAGTAAATTATTTCAGTTTGAATCAGGGAGTGATATTCACGATGGTGAAGAATTGAATTATGTATATTCAACTATCAATAAGGAAGAATTACAACTTAAACCTTATTCATTTGCCCATAAAGTTCAACCTAAAGGTTCGCCAACGTTTACGATCGATCTAGAATTTGATGTCCCAAAACTAAAAGTGATGGAATATGTGACCAATTACAAATACCGTCATGAATGGTCGATAGGCGTAGATGCTTATGAATTTAATGAAAATGAGGTCACTCGTGAAGGTTCAGAACATGTATGTATTATCAATGGCAAGCATCTCAATTTTGTAACAATTACCAAAGATGCCCCTGTAGGCATTAATGTATATGGAGAATCCACAGAAGCAGTTGGACCAGTAAAGGCGGTACAAAACTTCTATTTATTTAAAACTATCAACGACAATAGGACAAAAGTAACTATTGAAGTTTACATAACGCCTAAAAACTTTTTCAATAGTATATTCATTGCGTTAGTTTTGAAAAGAGTATTTAAAAAAACTACGCTAAAGAATTTTTTGAATTTGAAGAGGATATTAGAGCAATCATAATTATCATGAAATTACATTATTTTAATTTGTATTTCATTGTTATTTACTACTTTTCTCATCATATTGAATTTTTATATTACTAAACTATATTCTCACTCCTCATTAAAAATGACATCTTTAGTTATTTAATGTTTCTGTGAGATCCATTTAAAATTAAATACTATGCAAGCACACTCAGAAATCGTACAATCAGCTGAATTTAATCCCAAAATCAAAGCCTATATGTTTACCTATGGAGCAGTACTTTTACTAATATCATTTATAGGTATTCCATTACTTCCTTTTTGGATTTTAGGTTTAGGTCAATATATAAGTCACAGTTACTATAAGAATATCAAATGCAATCTAACTTCTAAGCATCTTGAATTTAAAAAAGGGATGATGTTCAAAGTTGAAAAAACTATACCGCTTGAAAACATTCAAGATCTCACCTTCATAGAAAATCCATTACTAAGGATATTTGATCTTCGTATTCTAAAAATCGAAACAGCTGGACAAAGTAATCCACAAGGAAGTGATATGAAATTGGTGGGTATTGTAAATACTCAAGATTTTAAAGATAGAGTTTTGGAACAAAGGGCATTATTGAAAAATGAAAGTAAAGTAGAAAAAGTTACTGAAGTATCCAATGACACTCAAGTTGTGGAGTTATTGACTGAGATAAAAGACCTTTTGAAGGAAATGAAAAATGATAAATGAAAAGTTAAAAACGTATTTACTTCATATTTTACTATTCTTCATTATGGTTTTACCATCATGTAATCATAAAAAAGAAGAAGTTCATAATGTCATATTATCGGACGTTATGATAGGAACAAATTGCAAAGTACTGATACGAGTAGTTTGATAATAAGAGAAAAAGAAAATAGATTAGAACATTATTTTGGTCTGGAAATAATAGATGGTCAAGAATCATTCTTTAGTCAATCTTTTCAAATTGATACAAATAACATCTCTAAAATTTTTAGTTGGCAAACTCAGCTTCCTCTTGTAGAGGAAAAGAATTATTTTGTAAATAATAAAAAGAAGATTGTAAGAAAATATTATTTTGACGATGAGAAAAGTATAGATGAAGAAGCATTTTATTTTATAATGGATAATAGGTTAGTCTCTTATAATTCAGCTGCTCTGAACATTCAGTATTTTTATAAATATGAAGATTCTACAATAATTGGCTTATTGAAAAATGATACTACTAGCTTTTTTAAGCGATAAAAACACCCAACCTGTCTAGATTGGGTGTTTTATAATAAATATGTTCAAGTATTATACTTGAGCTTCTTCAAATCTTTTCTTAACGACTTCATTACCTAGATTATCGACAAACGATAACATGTATTCCATCGATTTACCTTCTGATAACAAGCCCCATTCTTTATGAATCAACATCTCACGACGTTTACATTCAATTCTATAAGGTTGTTCTGCGATTAAAGAAATAATATCTGATGTGAAGAAAGTATCAATGAGTTCTTCATTATTGCCGTAAATATTGAAAGGCGTGAGATTAGATTTCTCCATCAAATCCATATCATATTTCGTCTTTAAGTTAGAAAAATTACTTTTATCCTGGGTATAGAAATCAGGAATACCACCTTTTGCAATATTAAAGACTAAAGCGATGGTTGCAGTAGTTGTTTCTGTAGAGAAATCATCTGCTTTAACATATGTGATATCGAATATCATGAAGCTATAATGTTCTCTTGTACCTAAGATGAAATTATTGGCTCTTCTTAACCTAGAAAGGATAGAAAATGCACTTAAGTAAGGTCGAACAAAAGAAGGGCTTAGGTTGGCCTCGAAATCAAGATCATGAGATTCAGCGAATTCCTTAATAGATTGTGCTCTTTTAGTTAATTCTTCAGGAGTATTCTCTTGTAAAGGATTAGTCACTAATCTTCTTGATGATAAGTGATGTTGAGATTGGAAGTGATGCTTTTCAAATCCGACCTTTATTAACTCACCACCTTCTTTAGTAAACTTATTCTGAATATTGTTGATGTTATTCAAAAATGTATGGTCAATAAAGAAACAATCACTAAAATCTAAGATTATTTTTTGATTCTTTGGTTGAGCATCAATAAGAGATTTGAATTTTAAGTAATTGATAAAAGAAGCAATACCGCTAAATTTAATCACCAACCCATCTTTACTAGCAGAAACCTGAGTATTCAGTTGGAACATTTCATTCAATTTCACACCTTGAACAAGTTCTATGACTATTTTTAATGCAATACCTGCTGCAACACCAACAAGTAGATCCGTCCATAATGTAACTATTAATGTAGTAAGGAACTGTAATAACTGATCAAAACCAACATTCTTTATTTTTATAAACTCTTGAGGAGAAGCTAATTTTAAACCTGTAAATACAAGCATGGCCGCTAACGCTGCATTTGGTATAGTTTTAATAACTGCAGCCGCCAATAAAACAAATAAGAAAAGGAACAAACCATGGTAAAAGTTACTCATTCTTCCTTTTGCTCCAGCATTTATATTTGCAGAACTTCTTACAATTTCAGAGATCATCGGTAAACCACCAATCATACCGGCTATTGTATTACCAATACCAACAGCAACCAAATCTTTATTAAGGTTGGTTACTCTATCGTTTGGATCTAAAGCATCAATCGCCTTGGCACTAAGTACAGATTCTATACTCCCCACCATGGCAAACATGATGATATACTTGATAGATGTATAACTTAATAATTGAGAGAAATCTGGAAAAGTAATGCCACTAAAAAAGTTCTCAGGGAGAACTACTAAATATTGTGACGGTGAAATATCGAAATCAATTGATCCTAAAGTGTAACTATGTGCGTTTGATAAATTAAATACAAATCCTAACGGAATAGCTAATAACAATATTAATAGGGGTGCAGGTAGCTTATTGACCGTCTTATTTTTGATTAAAGGATGTACGAATAATAAAGCTAAGCTTAGTACTCCAATAACGGCTACTTTAGGATTTAAATTCAGAATACTATGTGGTATTTCTGCCAAAAGCCCCCAAGGTGATTTTGCTTGAGGAACAACTCCAAAAATCACGTGTATCTGCTTACTAATGATGATCACACCAATTGCCGCAAGCATGCCTCGAATCACTGATATGGGGAACATATCACCCATTTTACCAAACTTTGCAAATCCCATGGCTATTTGAAGCAAGCCTGAGATTACGATAACTGCTAAAGTAAGTTTGTACCCTAAAATAGGATCATCTCCTCCTAATTCTTCCACAGCTCCGATAGCAATGGCAATTAGTCCTGCTGCAGGACCTTTAATAGCTAGTGGTGCTTTTGATAAAAAAGTAACAACTAATCCTCCGATAACTGCAGTATAGATACCTGCGATAGGTGGAAATCCACTTGCTTTGGCAATTCCTAAACAAAGTGGTAGTGCAATTAGAAATACTAAAAAGCCTGAGATGAAGTTAGACTTTATGTTCTTATTAATCATTTTCAATACTTGATGATTTAGTAACTGAAAGCAAAAATCTGAAATAAATTAACATTTATACCATAAAAACGATTAATTGATTTTATGTTAAGCATTAATATTTTTAATGTAATATTCTTGTAATTTGTTTAATTAATTTAACAATTACATTAACTATCCTATTATCAATGTTTTATAGTAACGTACTGATTACACTATATGTCTAAATGTAATACAAATATCACTTCAAAAAATTCTATTTATTTTAACAAAAAAATAGAAAACGACATATTTATTGTCATATGATTTATATATTCATAAATTAGATCAAGCAAACAAAAAGTAATAAACTAATTATCAATAAACTTCTATGTTTAAAAAAATTGTACTTGCCATACTTCCTAAATTTTACTGGATTATTATTTTGTTCTCTACTTTTATTTTTCTTTTAGGTAAGGAAACAAGTGGTCTCTTTTATTTAGGGTTCAACATTTTAATATTTCAATTATCATTAAAGCTTGGCATCTTAATTCATGAAATTGGCCATCTATTTTTTGCCTATTTAGTAGGTGGAAGTCCTAGAAGATTAACTTTAGGTAAAGGATTCAAGATATTTGATTTTAAGTGGAGAAATATAAAAATTATCATGAATTCAAAGTTTAATTCTGGATTAGCAAATGCTGCTTTTAATAATACTGATAATCTTAGAATTAAATTATGGTTTTATATCGCAGGTGGTCTTTTACTAAATCTAATAGTCGCTGGAATTCTATATTTATTATTCAATTTTTCAACTGAATTTAATGACGGCATTCATGTTTCTTCACTAATTGTTATTTCAAATCTACTTCTCGCTATTTCTTTTTTATTCCCTTACAGAGCTCAAGTGAATGGTTTGAAAATTGATTCAGATGGTTTATCGCTTTTTAGAATTCCATTTAGAAAAATTGATGATCTAATTGAAATGAGTAAAGTAAACGATCTATTAGATGCTTACGATCTAATGGAGCAAAAGAAATATAATGAAGCAATTGGTATTTATGAAACAGTTAAAAGGGAATTGAATAAAGTCACTGCTATAAATACGAGTTTAAGTATTTGTTATTTAAAACTAGGTGAGTCCGATAAAGCTTTAGAATTATTAGAAGAACTTTTACCTCATATTGAAGAGGAAAATTTAAAGAAGTTTCAGAATATTATATACAATAGTCTTGGCTGGACTTATTTGATAATGGACAAATTAGAAGAAGCCAATCACTATTCACAATTGGCTTATCAATTGGACTCGAAAACAGAGGATATAAGAGGAACTAGAGGGGCTGTATTAATCGAAAAAGGACATTATTTAAAGGGGATTAACCTCATAAAAAGGGATGTTGATTTTAATTACCCAAATAGCACTACTTTAATGAACGCCATCTATATCGCTCTAGGTTATTATTTATTAGGTAAAGATGATAAAGCATTAAAATATAGAATATTCATCGTTGAAAATTTATCGTTATTAGACTTTGATGAGAATTATTTATATCAGCGAGCTAAAAATAAATGGGAAATGAAAATAATGAAATCTGAAACTGTTGAATAATCATTACATAAAGGCTTTTTATAAAACTCAAGTATAGGAAGCCTTTATTTTTAGAAATTCTCCTGTATTTTATGCTTTTAATTCTTTGGATCATTGAAATAAAACATATAGATTTGTCATAGAAATATTTTGTATAACAAATATTTCATTTCCCCATAAATACGACTAGTACTAACTAAATTGACAGTTTTTTTATCTAATGGTTAATATCGACTTATCTATTCTTTATTTTCTCTGTATTTTTGACTTATTATTATTTACCCTAGGGCTATACATAAATACTAAAATACAGTTAGAAAAAATTACAACATGGATTAGTATTCCTGTAATACTACTATTGTATGGTCTCGTAATTCCTTACATATCAATAAAGCTTCAAATAGAATATCATATCTATTTTGATGGATTAGTAAGAGATGGTACTAATTTTCTATGGCTCATGTTTAAAATCCCTTTATTTTGGTTGATTGGCTTAATGCAAATTGGGTACATTTATTATCAAAAATTTAAACCTAATGATGATGAAATTCGAATGGAGAAAAAAAGAAAAAACTATTTATCAACCTAAAACTAAACCCGAGATTATTGATGTTCCCGAATATCAATTTATTATAATTAGTGGTGAAGGCAATCCCAATAGTGACTTTTTTCAAGAATGTATTGGAGCCTTATATAGTGTTGCGTATGCTATTAAAATGACCATGAAGAAATTGGACAACCCACCCTCAGATTATATAGATTGGACGGTTTATCCGCTAGAGGGGGTGTGGGATATTAATGATGAAGCAAAAAAGAATTTTAACGGACAATTAAACAAAGACGATTTAGTTTTCGACTTAATGATTCGTCAACCTAATTTTGTAAGTAAAGAATTCTTTGATGAGATACTAGAGCTGACTAAAAAGAAAAAACCAAATCCGTTACTAGAACAAGTAAAATTTGAACAGATTACTGATGGCAAATGTATCCAAATGTTGCATGTAGGCAGTTATGATGATGAACCTGCTAGTTTTGAATTGATGGAACAATACGCAGGGGAGATGAATGTAAAAAGAAAATCAAAAGTACATAGAGAAATTTATTTATCTGATTTTAGAAAAGTAGCTACAGAAAAGTTGAAGACTGTTTTGAGGTTTCAGTTAGAAGAGTAATATTTGATGATATATAAAAAGTAAACTATTCAACTAAAATGACACTTCTACGAAATTCGCTTTTACTATTTACAGTTTTTCTAATTCTTTTTTTTCAATCGCCTGAAGTTGTTCTTGAAGGTGTATTAGCTAAGTTCTTACAGAATTTATCAAGCGATGAGTTATCCTTTTTCGATTTGATATACAGTTTTATTGCTTATTTACCAACTCAGTTAGGATGGATATTAATTTCTATGTGGGTTTACATTTATGCAAAAAAATCAACTTACAGTGCATTATATTTGGTTATTATTGTATTAACTAATTCATGGATAGGGTTAGTTTTTTTCCTTACTATTTATATCAAAGAAAATTTCAGCTTTAATAAAAAAGAGATTTTTAAGATTTCTTTTCTTATACTAATTGCCTGGTCTTTTGTAACACTTAATCCTTTATTGTTGAATTTTTACATACATAAATTTGATTTCACACAACGACTATTCGAAATAAACTTAACAATACACGAGCAAAGTTTTATATCCATGTCATCTCCTGTTTTTAATATTTTAATCTCAATCATATTTATTATTCCAGTTTTTTATAAAACTTTAAAAAAGGATCAGTCAAATCCAATCTTTTGGTTGGTTTCAACCATTGTTTTAGGGATAATACCATGGACTATCTATAATTTATTATCCATAGTAAATAATAATCAGAAGATCACTTATACACCTGAGGAAGTTTTAGATTAAACTAAACTTGAGGTTAATAAATTTAAACACGAATTAATACATGAACATTTATTCATATATTTCGTCTTTATTAATGTAATGAAAAAGAATTTATCACATATCGTAAAGATTTCTTTGGCTTTCAGCATGTCATTGATTGCCTTTTTGCTATTAAGCGAAAAGGAACAAGAGACTTGTTGTAAACTAAAAAAAGAGAATGATAAAGTGATGTTCTTTCAAGAAATCGCCCAGATAGCAAAACAAGGTAATCAAACGCAATGTTGTTTACCAACTGAGCATAAGCCATTGGCTGGATCTGTTCTTAGTATACATTCTTCTGTTGGGCCTTATTTCTTGACAAACTTAGAAAACGATCCTCAGGCATTTCTTAGTAATTTATTTGCCAATAATAAGGCTAATGGATTAATTATTTTAAAAGACTTTACCCTCGATATATTATCAAAAAGATATCATCAGTATATCTTTTGGCTCTGTCAGCTACGACTATAACAAATTCTTAATCATCTAAAAATGACTATTCTAAGTGAATCATTCAACATTTTTAGATCCATTCTTATCACATTTATTTTATTTCCAATAGCCTTTATATCTATGTATATTGATGAATAGATAATTTATATCTAATTAATCATTATGTAGAAAAAGATTGGAAAACATCCTCACATGTAGTGAGATTAATTCGTTATTTCAAAAAATTATTTGATGAAAAAAGATTTAACTAAGGGTAATGTATTTAGAAATATCATTACGCTTGCGTTACCTATCATTACCTCATCGTTTTTACAATTTGCCTACAATTTTACCGATATGATTTGGGTAGGTAAATTAGGTAGTGATGCAGTAGCAGCTGTAGGGACATCAGCCTTTTTCTTACAGTTATGCTGGGCCATTTCTTCCGTATTTATTTTAGGTACAGGAATTTCTGTTTCCCAAGAAATAGGAGCTAAAAACAATCCTTTGGCTGAAAAAATCAGTAGAGAAGCTTTTACAGGAATAGGTTTGATCGTAGCGATTATGCTAGTTCTTATTCAGATTTTCCCTGAATATTTAATTGGGTTGTTCAACTTAAATGATTCTATTGTAGAAGGATTTGCGATTTCATATTTGAGAGTTGCGGCCATTGGACTATTCTTTTCCCATGCAGTATTTCTTTTTACTTCTATAAGTAATAGTCGTGGTGATAGTAAGACACCAATGAAGATCACTATGATCGGCGTTGTGGTAAATATTATCCTTGATCCGATTTTCATATTTATATTCAACTTTGGTGTGATAGGAGCAGCAATCGCTACGGTTATCTCACAAATATTATCCTTCGGGTTGTTTTATAGAAAGTCTGTGGTACATTTCTTTGGAGCATCAAAATTCAAGATATCTTTTGATGAAATTGGACGTATCACTCGATTAGGTATACCATCTTCTATTCAAAGAATTGTATTTACTGTAATCGGTATCATCATGGCAAGAATTGTGGCACAATGGGGAAGTGATGCTATTGCTGCTCAGAAAATTGGTCTGCAAATCGAATCTATGACATTTATGATTACAGGTGGTTTAATGGGCGCATTGCTATCATTTACCGGACAGAATTATGGAGCGAAAGAATACAAAAGAGTCAATGAAGGATATCAGACGGCTATAAAAATTGCGATAACCTTTGGGATTTTAATGGGGACATTGTTTTACATTTTCCCTGAATTCTTTGTACGATGGTTTGTTACCGAAGAGGAAACAGTGGCTATTGGAGCAAGTTATTTGAGAGTCATTGGATTATCTCAAGTATTTATGACTGTAGAGATGGTGACAACAGGTATTATCAATGGATTAGGTAAGACAAAAATTCCGGCCTCCATAAATATCACCATGACCGTCATCAGGGTGCCTATGGCACTTTATTTATCACAAGAACATCTTTTTGGTATCAACGGCGTTTGGATGGCCATAGCTATCAGTACCGTTTTAAGAGCAATTTGCTTAAGCATTGCCTATCATACCGTTAAAAGAAAAATGATCTTATCCACTTCCATTTAGACAACATTATGCATACAATACAACAAATATTAAAAGACAATAGAAACGTTCGTATCTTTGAAGGAAACTTCGGTTTAGAAAAAGAAAATGTACGTATCACCAAAGATGGTAAAATGGCGACTACTTCCCATCCATCAATTTTTGGTAATAAATTAAATCATCCCTATATCACTACCGATTTTTCTGAAAGTCAGGTGGAGATGATTACACCGCCCTTACCATCTATTAAAGAGGCTTTGGGTTTCTTGGAAACTATTCATGATGTGGTCACAGAAAACCTAGGTGATGAGTTATTATGGCCTCAAAGTACTCCTCCGGAATTACCAGAAAATGATGACGATATCAAAGTAGCTGATTTTGGAGAAGAAGGTAAAGAAAATGAAGAATACCGTAATTTCTTGGCTTCAAAATATGGGAAGAAGAAACAGCTATTATCAGGGATTCATTACAATTTCTCTTTAGAGGAAAAGAATATTGAGTTCTTATATCAACAATATGAAGGCAAGATCACTTATGATGATTTTAGAGAAGAATTATATTTAAAATTAACTCGAAACTTTCTCCGTTATCGTTGGTATTTAATTGCATTGTTAGGAAATAGTCCAGCACTTCATAATACTTATTTGAAATGCTGTATTGATAAATTACCTAAAGCAACGAGAGATAGTCATCATTTTGATCATGCAATTTCGATGCGTTCTTCTGTTTGTGGATATAAAAACATCGAAGATTTAGTATTGGACTATAGTTCATTAAAGAACTATGAGTCAAGTATTGATAATGCCATAAAACAAGGTGTTTTAAATAGTAATAAAGAGAATTATACACCAATTCGTCTCAAAGAAGTCGATGGTAAACTAAAATATGTTGAAGTAAGATTATTGGATTTAGATCCTCAAGAGAAAATTGGTATTTCTGAGGAAACAGCCAAAATAGTCCACCTCTTTTTATTGTTTTGTCTTTATAAAGAGTCAAAAGAGATCAGTTCAGAGGAACAAAAAATCGCCACTGAAAATCAAGAAATTGTAGCTAGTGAAGGGCTTTCTGATCATGCTAAAATTATTGTTGATGGAATAGAAGTACTTTTAAGTGAATCCATTCAAAGCTTAACAGCGGAGATTTTAGATATGTTCATCACTTTTGCTCCAAACGATTATAAGTCAGCTTTTAAAACCTTGATGGATCTAAGTGAAAATAAAAAGGTTCGTCCATCATGTGAAACATTAAAAGCCATTCAAGGTAAAGAATATATCGATTGGCATCTTGAAAAAGCTATTGAATATTCAGACGCATCAAAAGGTACTCAGTTTAAGTTTCATGGCTTAGAAGATATGGAATTATCCACTCAATTAGTGCTTCGTGAAGCTATTTTGAGAGGGATCAAATTCGATATTATGGATCGTACAGAAAACTTTATCAAATTAGAAAAAAATGGTAAAGTAGAACACGTCATGCAAGCCACAAGAACATCATTAGATAATTATGTTAGTGTCTTGATGATGGAAAATAAAGTCATGACCAAAAAAGTGATTGAAAATGTAGGCATCAGAACTCCAAAAGGCGATCAGTATACTTCCGTAGACAAAGCCAAAAGTGATTTCGTTTTCTATCAGGGACAATCCATTGTCATCAAACCTAAGTCGACCAACTTTGGTTTGGGTATCAGTATATTAAAAGACAATCAAGATAAAAAGCTATTCGATAGAGCTGTAGAAATTGCTTTTGAACATGATAATTCTATTCTCATCGAGGAGTTTGTTACAGGTAAGGAATATCGAATTTTCATTATTAACGATGAGGTGGTGGGTATTCTTCATAGAGTTCCTGCGAATGTTAAGGGTGATGGACAATCGACAGTAAGAGAATTGGTCATCGAAAAGAATAAAGATCCACTTCGTGGTAAAGGCTATAAGACCCCTCTAGAAAAAATTGCTTTAGGTGAAGCTGAGGAAATGTTCTTAAGAACTCAAGGTTACGATTTTGATTACATTCCAAGCAAAGATCAAATAGTCTATTTAAGAGAGAATTCGAATATTTCGACTGGTGGTGATAGTATCGATTATACAGATGATATTCCAGATTCATACAAGCACATTGCCGTCGAAGCAGCGAAAGCCTTAGATGTTAAAATCACAGGTATAGATATGATGATTGATGATATTCATGAAGAGGCAAGTGAAGATAATTATGCCATCATTGAAATGAATTTCAACCCGGCCATTCATATTCACTGCTATCCTTATAAAGGAAAAAACCGAAGCTTAAATGCCAAGGTTTTAGATGCCTTAGGTTACTAAAAAGATCATTTGATAAAACCTCTGAGGATTCGTTCTTGGAGGTTTTTTTATAATAAATTTAATCTTTTATGTACCTTCAATAATTAATTATCTCACTCCATATACTTTTTCAATACATTGGATATAAAAAAGGAACATATCATTCTGTTAGAAGAAATAAAATCTTCTAAATCACAGTCAATTAATATCAATGAAATAAAATTTGAAAACTATCTTCAGAAAGAACGTTTATTAAAGTTAATAGAAGATCTTCTAAGATATGACCTCGTCGAAACAGAAGATGATAATGATGTGTATTTTATCACTCCAAATGCGTTTGACTTTTTAGATGATTATGCCGATTATTTTGATGATGATATTGATTTTGATGAAGATGAACCTAGAAAACTTACAGCAGAAGAATTAAACGAAAAGATAAATTTCTTTGGGAAGGATAAAACGAGATATTATATCTTTATATGGATTGCCATTATAGGTATTATTATCATCTTCTTTACTTATTATAAGATATCAGTCTCTACACATGAAGATATAGAAAAGGTATTTAAAAGTATCGATGTAGAACAAATTAAAGAGATGATAGATAGTGCATCTCATAATAATATAGATTCGACGTTGATAAATGATTAGAAAGAATTAAGAAAAACTCTTTTAATATTAATGAGTGATAAATAAATATGGTAAGACTCATCAAAAAAGAAGATATCTTTGCTTTAAAGAAAGTATTAGATAGCATTGAATTATTCCCTTCTGAATACTTAGAGGATATGATTTCAGATTATCTAAATAATTCAAATTCAGATGATATTTGGTTCACTAAAGTGATTGATGGAGAAGCAATTTCATTAGGGTATTGTTCTCTTGAGAAATTTACTAATTCAACTTATAACCTTTTAGCCATTGGAGTAAGAAAAGATTTCCAAAGTAAATCACATGGCAAAGAGATGGTGAGTTTTATTGAAAATTATTTAATCGAAAAAGAAAAGAGGATCCTTATTGTTGAAACTTCGGGCTCAGCAGGTTTCGATTCGGTGAGGTTATTTTATGAAGGGTTAGGGTATAACAAAGAGGCAGTCATTAGAGATTTTTGGGAAGAAGGTGATGATAAAGTGATTTATTGGAAAAAATTGAATTAATTCAACTCAATTATATCCAAATACTTCGATCTAGAAACACCCCCAGGATTCAAACCAGCTTCACCTTCTGGAATTGGAGCATTCAATTTTTTAAAATAATCTACCCAAATAGGGAAGTATTCATTTGTATCTGGATCTTTATAAGTCATAGGAAATAATTGGAATACTTCTTTATTGTTATTAGCTGATTTATACGTCTCATAAACCAACTCAGAACAATAATATTTATCGTTTTGAATATCAAATACATCATCATATGATTTGCCTAAATAGTCGAAAGCATACTTTGCCGCTTTTGGAGCCAATTCTTGATATTCAGATTTCATTCTTCCTATAATTGTTCCTCCTTCACCTGTATGTTTTCCAAAGAATTCTTTCAGAGAAGTACGTTTTACTCCTGCACCAACTGCTTCGATAATAAGGAGAGAATCAGCTTCTTCGACAACGATAGCACAGTGTGAGAAATCTCTTCCATTCCATCCTTCAGTCACTTTATTAATGGCTACACAAAAATCGCCACAATCAAGATCTTGGAAGACAATATCGCCTACCTTAACACCATAAGGATTGTCAGTTTGTTTTTTTGTTTCATTGCAACTGCCTAAGGCAAATAAAAGGAAAAATGGAAGTATGTATTTCATGCTACAAAACTACAAAAAAAGTAATAACTAATAGGTAATAATGAATAGTTTTCATCTTAACAAAAGACTAAAACTTATTACCTATTAGTTATTACTTATAATATATCTTTATATTAATTAGATAGGTTTATTAGAAGAATTTTGGTAAAAAGTCGAGCGTTAATTCAGCACCTCCTACCTACTACCTACTACCTATTTTTAATGTGGTAAACGTTCTTTAGTCAAGCCATAAACAAATGTACCAACTAATGCGAAGGCAAAAACAATCACCATGCTATATTCACCGTAACCCATAAGGATGAAAAGGGGTGCAGTACATCCTCCAACTAAAGCCCAGCCTAAACCGAACATAATTCCTCCCAATAAATATCTCCAAATACTTTTTTGTTTATCGGCAATAATGATTTCATTACCGTCAAAATCTTTGATATTAAACCTTTTGATTACCTGTACGAGGATAGCACCAACAACTACAGCTGAACCGATAAATCCATACATGTGGAAGGATTCAAAGCGGAACATTTCCTGAATTCTAAACCATGAGATAGCTTCACCTTTAGAGAGGGCAATACCAAAGAAAATACCTAGAATTAAATATATTATTACTCTTTTTGGTTTCATTTCTTGTGTGTTTAAAGGATAAATGGAATAATTAACCAAGTCATGATTAAACCGCCAATGAAATATCCAATAACGGCAATAAGTGACGGTAATTGTAAATTTGATAATCCGCTAATTGCGTGTCCAGAAGTACACCCACCTGCGTATCTAGAACCAAAACCAATTAAAAAACCACCTATTGTAAGCATTAAAAGCCCTTTCACAGAGAAAATTGCTGATGCATTGAATAACTCTGAAGGAAGGACGTAATGGTTATCACTTGTAATACCAAGTGATTGTAAGTGATTTGCTGTAGCATCAGAAATACCTGCCAGGTGATCTCCACCTAAATATTTATAACTGATAAAACCACCGATTATACAACCAATAGCAAATACTAGGTTCCAAGATTCTCTTTTCCAATCAAAGTTGAAAAATGAGTTTTTCTTGCCTGCTCCACATGCGGAACAAATAATTCTGAAGTTCGAAGATAGTCCTAGGCTTTTACCAAATAATAGTAATATAGCCATAGTCGCACCAACAATCGGCCCTGTAACATACCAAGGCCATGGTGCAATAATGTTTTCCATCATGGAAATTGTCGTTTAATGAAAGTTTAAAGATGAGTAGGGATGTTACGTCTATGTAGAGGTAACATCCCTACGGGTAATTAACAATTAGCCGTTGATTTTGTTCCAAGCGGTAAACCCACCAGCTATGTTATGAATATTTTGGAAGCCATTATGTGCTAATATTAAAGAAGCCAGATAACCTCTTAAACCTTTTGCACAAGTCACATAAATAGGCTTTTTAGTATCAATTTTATCTAAATTCTCTCTTAATGTATCAAGAGGTAAGTTTAATGCACGATCATCAATTCTACCAGCATTTTCTAGTTCCGCAGGATTACGAACATCAAGGATTGTAATGTCATCACCGCTTTCAAATGCTTCTTTAGCAATTGCAACATTTACTTCTTTGAACAATCCTTTTTGAGCATTCTGAGCCACAAACCCGGCAACAATAACAGGGTCCTTTGCTGGAGAGAATGGAGGAGCATAAGCTAAATCAAGATTTGGTAAATCTTCAATAGTTAGCTTAGCATAAATAGCAGTAGCTAATACATCAGCACGTTTATCCACTCCTTTTTGACCAAACAACTCAGCACCTAAAATCACATGAGTATCTGGAGTATAATAAATTTCGATAAACATATCTTTACCCCCTGGATAGAAGCCTGGATGTGAATTGGCAATGATAAAAGTAGATTCATAAGCAATCCCATCACGTTCTAATACTTTTGGACCAGCACCAGTTCTAGCTATTGTATGATCAAACATCTCCATAATCGCAGTACCATAACCACCAGGGAAAGTTTCGTTACCTCCTACAGCATTAGCACCAGCTACACGACCACCTTTGTTGGAATGCGTCCCCATCGGGAACCAACCTTCTGCATTGGTGACTATATGAGGAATTGAAGCACAATCACCCGCTGCATAAATATCGGGTAAATTTGTTTCCATTCTTTCGTTTACAATCAAAGCACCATTTGGTAGATGATTGGCACCTTTCGAAGTCAACATTTCTGTGATAGGTTTTACACCAATCGACATAATCAAGAAATCTGATGAGATTGTTTTACCATCACTTAACACTAAGCTACCATCAGTATTAATTTTTTGAATTGATTTGCCTAATTCAAGTGAAACACCATTATCTTCTAAAACTTTTTCACCCATTGTTGCAAATTTGTCATCCCATGGACCAAGAATGTGTTTTCCTAATTCTATGATGGTCACTTTTTTGCCAATTTGCATTAGGTTTTCAGCAGTTTCAAGACCGATAAGACCTGCACCAACGATAGTAATTTCATTTGCACTATTAAGTACATCTGATTTTATAATTCTATCAAAGTCTTCAATTGTTTTAGCGTGTGCCCACTCAGTGTAATCAGCTAAACCTTCAATAGGGGGAGTAATAGCAGTACCACCAGTAGCATAAACCAATTTGTCATATTTATATTCACCTTTTGGAGTGTACACCATATGATTATCAGGATCGATATTCGTTACGGGTTCTTCTAAATGAACATCTATGTTAAAACGTTGGCGTAATAGATCAGGCTTTACGACCAACAATTTATTTCTATCTTTAATTCTTCCGGAAAAGGCATACGGAATACCGCAAGTCGCATAACTTATGTTTGCAGTTTTCTCGAATAATATAATTTCAGCATTTTCATCAGTTCTTCTTGCTTTTGCAGCTGCTGATGGTCCGGCAGATAAACCGCCAATAACGATGATTCTTTTTTTGTTATCCATTTCCAATTAAATCGCTTGTTTATTTTGATGATACAAACATAGATGAGGCGGTAAACTAAAAGTGTAACTTTTGTCACATAAACGAGAGGAAAAGGGTAGATCTTAAAGAAATTGGTTTTTGTTAACAATTGAAAGAAAGCAAAGTAAAGGATTTTAGAATTTATTAGATAAATCCATGTTTTGTTTATACTTTATTCATATTTCTGTTTTATATTTAGAAGCAATTATATTAATGCATAAATTTTACTGACTAATTGAGGCTATCTAAATCACATATACTTTTATTGATAATTCTCTTTTCTTCTTTTGTTGCTTTTGGAAGTGAGATTCCTGACTACACTCAAAAAAAATTAGAAAGTTACAAAAGCGTTTGTTCAAAATATTTGAGAACATCTTCTGATTCTACACTTATTTATGCGAATAGAATATTATCTATTAGTATAGAAATAAATAGTAAGGCTTGGGAAAGTATGGCTTATCAGTATATGGGTTCCTATCATATTCGTAAGGGACATATGGCTGTTGGTTTCGATTATTTGATGAAAGCCTTATCCATTTCCGAATCTTTAGAGGATTGGTCTGATGTTGCCAATATATCAAATAACTTAGGTGTATTTTATATTAGAGAACATGAACACGAACGTTCCATATATTATTACAATAAGGCTCTCATTGCTATGGAGACTCTAATTAGTGAGTCGGATAATATTACAAAAAGGCAAAGAAGTAATTTAATAGCAATGATATTTAATCTAGGCGAAGTTTATTCGATTATTCATGAAAATGACTCTGCAGAGAAATATCTTAATGAAGCATTCTTTGAATCAATCAAACATGGTTACAAAGAACAAGAAGAATATGTTATTGCTATTCGATCAAGAGTTTTCTTTAATCAGAATAAAGTAGAATTAGCGATCAAAGAAATTATAGAACCCATTCAATATTTTAAATTGAAAAATAACCTAGATGGGTATAATGAATATAGCTTGTGGCTTTCCGAATATTATTTACATGAAAAACAATATGGTAATGCTAAGAAAGTAGCACTTGATATTTACGGAGGTAAAACAATAGATAATACCAAATTTTGGAAAAAAGAAGCTTCAAACATGTTACATAAAATTGAAGCAGAAAAAGGAAATTGGAAAATTGCTTATAAATATAACAAAGAGTACCATCAGTTAGGCAGCGAATTAGATAATGCTGATATTCGAGAAAGGATCGAACGTATAAAGCAAAACTATTTATCTGAGAAGCGTTTGGACGAAATCAGCTCTTTGAAAGAAAAAAATACTTTATCTAATCAACTCGTACATCAACAAACAAGGTTTATCTATCTTATGGTTGCATTGTTTGTTATTATGATTGTAGGGATTTATTTCTTACTAAAGTTTTATCTTGGTCTTAAAAAAGCTTATGCGAACATTAGAGAAAAGAATAATGAAATTGAAGCACAACAAGAGGAAATTTTAGCTCAAAAAGACCACCTTCAAAATTATGTGCAACTGTTGGATAATAAGAATAAACAAGTAGAGGCAGGGATTACCTATGCGAAAAGGATTCAATCCGCTACCTTACCTGTGAAAAGTAAGATGGAATCCATCCTTGGTGATGTTACTCTTTTTTATCAGCCTTGTGGTCTAGTTTCAGGAGATTTTTATTATTGTTCTGGTAAACTATACAAGAATAACGAAAGAATTTGCATAGTTGCTACAGTTGATTGTACTGGACATGGTGTACCTGGAGCATTTATGTCATTAATCGGAAATGGTATTCTTAATGAAATTATTAAGGTGAAACATATTGTAAAACCTTCTGATATTTTAGAAGGATTACATCAGCGTTTACAAACCACTTTAAGTCAGTATGAGGAATATGGTGTTCAAGATGGTATGGATATTACCGTTGCATGCATTAATTATTCTCAGCAGAATGTAACTGTTTGCAGTGCTAAAAATTCATGGGTCTACTTTAAAGATGATCAATTAAATTACGTAAAGGGTGATAGACGTAATATTGGAGGTATGGATTTAAATACTTCAAATTTCAGAGACCATGAAATCAGTTTTGCAAATTCAAAAATTTCATTTTATTTCTATTCTGATGGTTATCAAGATCAATTAGGAGGGGAGAAGAATAAAAAATATATGATAAAGAATTTTAGAAATTTATATAAACGGCAAAACGAAAAGTACATTTTATTTCAATCGAATTGTACAGTTTATTTTGCCGTTTACACTATACTAATATTTTATTACCTGTTCCAGCTTCAAAATAGAAGTAATCACCATTTTCATCATGGTAATATGTATTCCAATTGTAATTTTGAGACAAATCTAAAAGCAATGTTTCAACTGACTGAAACCATGCTAAAGTTGTACTTTGCTTGTTATACAACTTAACTGATTTTGTTGTTGATGCTATAACATTTACATCTGTAATATCATTCTTTACAGCATTCAATTGATCTAGTTGATTTTGCTCATGTTTAAATCCACCTAAAGAAACATCATTTGAAAGACCATGTATCACAAACAATAAATTGATATTCACATTTGTAATAACTGATAGATTTTTAATTGATAAAGATTGAGTTGTAAAGACAAATTCAGTAGTAGAAGAAAGGTATATTTCAATGTTTTTTACTTCGTTCAATCTTCTAACTACACACTCTTTTAATTTTGGTGCATTCCTTAAATCAATATAAATATCATTATAAGAAGCAATACTTGTTATTCCGTTATAATCTTGTGTAGCGTGTTTTACACCGCAATGTTGCAATTCCGGTAAATTACCTTCTATCCTAAGCTGATTAGCATTAGGACTTACACCATGGCCATAGTTGTAAAATCTTATTCTCTCCAAGAAAGGAGCTGAATTAACAGTAAACTCACCTGATCTTAGTTGTTGAAGATAAACTTCTTTTACCCTATAAGTAGAATCAATATTAATTTTAAGGTTGACAAATGACCCTCTAATATCTCTAAAATAGATGTAATCAACTGTTTTTATCTCGTACAAATCAGTCGTTTCGTTAGTATTAACTTCATAGTTTTGGTGAAAAAACAAACCTCCTCTAAAGGTAGTGCCAGGACTTGGATGTGTCATACCCGTAAATACACATTTCTGTTCGTGCTTTAATCTCTTAGCACTATTTGAAGCAATAAAAACACCGCTACAAGTTTGTAAATCTCTATCAGACATTAAGAAGTTATACCAGTCACTTGCAATATCAGCAAGTTCATCAGTAGCAAGTGAGTTTGTAGTCCAATTCAATCTAAACTCACCCGTTGCTAATACTAAAGGATTTACATTGTTCACTCTTGAAGTGACAGTACCCCCATACTGAGAACTACCAAATAACCCATAATTATCAATGTACTGCCAAGCATTGGGTTTTATAGAGTGATAAATATAATCGTCAGATTCCCTTACTTTCTGTTCTTTTACATAAGAACTAATACCTTTAGTATTCCAAATAAAGTATGCTTCTTGTGATTGAGTATGCTCATATTTAGCACAAATGTATGGAAACCAAATATTGCAAATGTTCTCATTATCAACTGTAATATTATAATTTTCTCTTAGTTTGTAGTAGTATGGATGAACATAATTATTAAAGAAATTCTCTACTTCATCAGTAATTAATGACGTTGATTTGATGTAGTAACTTACTGTTGCTTCTATTCTAAGTTTTATAGTTAGATGATCCTTATCAGATAAATCTAAAATAAAACCCCATTGATCTATGCCAATGTAATTTTGATTTACTTTTAATGTTGCTTCTGAATTGAATAGAATATCACTTATATAAATTGATATTATGTTTAAATTATTAAGACTTACATCAAGCAAATTACCCACATCACTATGATACAACTCCACCAAATCCCCTTGCTCCAACTGCACATTACCAACAACACGTTTACCATTCACAAACCACAAAGCAGCCCCTGAATTAGCAGTTATACGACCATCAAAAGATACATAAGTACGTTCCCCAATAGTAGCAGAAAGTAGTTTGTAATTTACAATCTTAATAGTCCACCCCAAAGCGGTAAGATTATCAATACGTGTTTGGATGTCTGGGTTTTCTGAAAGGTCTACCAATACAATCCCCCCGTTAAAAGTACGGTTTGGAATTACGTTATCAGGATCATTCACACGCTCTAATTCTGTGAGCATCCTTTCGAAGTCGTCTGGTTCGTAGAAAGCGTTTTCAAGATCCAAGATTACACCTTCTTGATTGACCCAATTACCTAATCTTAAATCAGGGTTTAAAGCATTTTTAAAACAGATATAAACTAGGTTTAACCACTCGTTTGATGTAAGGTCGATAACACCTGAAACACCTGCATCGCAAGCTGAAATACTATTTATTTTATCCTTACCATCTAGGGCAAACAAATAACTCACTCCTTGTCGATGATCCCAAGTGAAGTTAGTGCCAGATGCTTGTAATTTTGATGAATCTGTATTATAGATAACAAGGTCTGCACATGGAGTAGTTGCCTCTGCAATGTTTGAATATTCTACTGCTCCTGATACCCCTGCAATTTTCACACGGTATTCATATGTAGTGCAATGCTCTAATATGTTATCTATATAATTATTGATGCCGTTTGATGTAGTATGAATAAGAAGAAAGTCTATAGCTCCCTTCTTTCTTCTGTAGATTTCAAATGGATAAGATCCTTGAGCGTTGTCAATCCAATTCAAAGTGATACTTCCCACTTCTGAGGGTGTGGGAATTGCGGTTAGATCTGTTGGAGGTGCAATAACGACAATATCACCCGTGTTTACTCTAATATTACGCGTTTGAAAGTAATTCACTACCTCGGAACGAGATTGATTTTCAGTATCAATAACAACTTCAGTTCCTGCTGGGATTACTCCGTTAGGATCTAAGTTTGGATTTCGTTCTAAGAAAACAGGTAAGCCTTCAACGCTTCCTTCGTTGAATAATACAATATCTAATATATTCATCCCTTCGGATGTGATTACTTTCTTTTTCATTTTTTAAAGCTTCATTAGTTTTCCTGTTACCATGTATGGTTGTCTAATATCAATAGGATCTCCATTACCCACCGTATTTTCTGATACTGTTGCTCCGTGACTGTGCTTCCCTGCTAAATCTGTTTGGGTAGGTACAGAATCTAAAGCTGTTGGTTCCCCATTATTATCATTAGAATTTAATCTAGCAGACATTCCATGAACCAAATTATTATCACCTTGAGTGTTTGGCCATGTTATAGGGTGAACGTGATCTCCGTCTTCAACTATAATAACACCTACTCCATGTTTGTGTGGTGGTAAATTACCCTCAATTAGACTTGAAGATCTATTACCTCCAGTATTTCCAATTACGAAATACTCTCCCAAATTAGCATCAGGATTTCCATTCGCCGAAGATGTATCAGACATACCAACAAATACTCTACCTCTAGCATCAGGGGTTCCATTTTGTCCATTACAAAGAGCGTAACCGATAAATTCCCCAATGCCCAGTCCTGTTGCATCAAAATTGGTAAGATCACCGTAATAGTCAACAACCATACCTCTCAAAAGTCCTTGAACACCTGCAATAGCATCGCTATTTCTCTTCACAGGATGCTTGATGATTGCATCATAATCAAAAAGACCTGTACCACTTGCTCCGAAAGAAGGCTTTAACTTTTCTTCCTGACAAATAAAGAAAGTGCCCACCTTATTATAGCCCTCATAAAGGTCGTGAGGTTCATGAGGTTCTGATACTGTTTCTAAATTGAATACAGGAATTTGAGAGCCTGTTGCCGTTCCTGAAAATGCATCAACTTTATAGAAGGTATTATTGTGTAACAGCCACCCCTCAGTACAAGAATAATCTTGACCGTTTTTTGTGAATTCTACTCCAGATATTCTAACAG
This sequence comes from Flammeovirga sp. MY04, assembly GCF_001682195.2. Taxonomy (NCBI): domain Bacteria; kingdom Pseudomonadati; phylum Bacteroidota; class Cytophagia; order Cytophagales; family Flammeovirgaceae; genus Flammeovirga; species Flammeovirga sp. MY04. The sequence continues at coordinate 1,034,738 of NZ_CP003561.2, read as the reverse complement.
GTGCTGTACTTTCAGTTAGCACAGATGACAAGGCTCCTGCAATGTCTTTTGCAACATTGAATAAATGCTCAAAATCCTTAGTATTATAAATTGCCCCTTTACTAGGAGTATTAAACTTTTTCATGTCCAGACTATTTCGTAGATGATGCCCACGTGAAGATATTTCTTCAGGAAGGCGTGAATATTATTTTCTTGACCTTGAAGCACGCTCGGTACTTCTACAGTTAATTGAGTTTGTTGCAAATCTATTGTTGGATCATTTGGTGGCCTTACAATAGTTGTAGCATCTGATGGAGTTCCTACAAATGGAATCAAAGCATTGAACTCAGGAGGAAAAACAAGGAATTCTACGTTATTCACTATTTGAGTAGTAAGAAAAATAGAATCATTATTAAACCTCAAACGGATCAAAGTCTCCACGCTTAATTTTGATCTTCCCCAAATGATTTGATCCCTTGCGTAACTTCTAAACAATCGCTTTTGCTCGTTGAGTCGTTTTGTATTATAAGTAAGTAGCTTTACCCAAGAAGTGTGAAACACATCTCGTAGAAACGAAGGAATCGAACGCCACGTAAGTAAATCAGTATCGAGTTCTTGTATTTTAGACATCGGCTATTGCGGTTACTTGATAAGTTTCTAATTCCATCCAACCCGATGAGGGGTAATATCTAGCCTCAACATCTTCGAGTACTGTTCCAATATCAGGACGAGCCTTTAAGATGGTAATATAAAAATCCGTAACCCCGTCAGTATCCTTCACATAATCGACTAAATCAGATACTTGCAAAGTTCCATCAAATGGAAGATTCTTGATATAGGTTTCAACGGCCGTTTGCACATTGGCTTCAATAGTTGTTTGATCCTGCTCAGGCTCATAATACAATTCAGCATGAAGCACCAATTTATCACTATCCAAATTCACTACTCCAAGTTGTGCCCCTGGTTCTTGAATCTCTCTAAGGTAAGCCTCAACTCCTTGAGCTTCTGTATCAGGTAACTTTCCGTTTTCTCCTCTGATTTTCACAAGAGCAAAACCACGACCTGAAACTGCTACAGATTTTACCACTTGTTTTGATTCATCTATCACCTCATAGTAAGGTTGATAGGTTTCAGGATGCAATAAAATGTTATCTCCATGTTGATACTCCAAAATCTTTTCAGCGTACCAAGCCGACGTGTGTACTTTTGATGAATTGATCAAAGCTTCCACTTCTGCTTTATGAGCATCAAAAAGAACGGACATAATGTGATCTACAAATGAGGTAATGTATAACCAAAGATTCCACATCGCCACTTTTGATGTAGATGTCACTTCTCCTAAATCTTTCAATGCCTCTGCAAGTTCTTTATCGTCTGATAAAACATTCAACTCCTGAACTCTTTGCTTTTCAGACAGTAGTTCCTGATATAGTTCTGCTCTTGTTTGTGCCATTGTGTTTTATTTATACCAATTGCCAATGAGGTTTATCAATGAAGTTTCTCCAATGACCACCATACTCTAACTTATATTGCCTTGCCTCTGGAAACTCTACTAAGATTTCTTGCCATGATGTAAACATAGCCGCCGCAAACTCTCTAAACCCTTTATCACAGTTGTAATCAATTTTGCCATTGTGATACGGCACTACATCAATAGCATTACCCGTTTGATGGTAAGACTTTGCATTGTATCCGTCTAATTGAGAATTCCCATTTTTGAAAATCCGATGTTGATCTTCAGCACTTCTCAAACCTCCCATCCAAGGAACTGTTTGATCAAAGTGTTTACACTTGGATAAAGCCATAGTTACGCATAACACTAACCATTGATTTACTCCATCCATTCTACGTCTTGATGCTGATCCAAATTGAAAAGCCATAATTATCTTAGTTTATCGGCTCTCTCTTTCTTTTTCAGAAAAGACAGATCCACGTTTTTAGTTACATTCGTTGCTATTTTTTCCGCTGTTCTGCCTATCACAAAACCACCTAATCCTATTTCCAGTAAACTCCAGAACTCGGAAGGTAAATGATTTTGCATGTTTGGAGAGTCAGGAAAAAACGCAGGTTGAAAAAAGTAAGTATACATCACAATAAAAGCGAAACATAGCATTACTACAGGTCGCCAAGAACGCTGTAAAATGTTGCCGTTTGCCTCTGCAAGAATCACTTTTGATTGAGCATCATGCAATTGATTAAGGTTACTTAAAACCACTTGAGACAACTCATTTTTCAGGGTTTGTTTCTCGTGGTCACTGGTCACCACTTTATCAATTATTTGTGATGAACCTTTAATAAGTGATGAAGCCGATTTGATTATATTTCCAATCATTTTCTTTTCGTGGTAAGGTTAATATTTCCGTTCTCGTAGATGTCCAAGGATTTGATTTCCTTTTCGTCCAGCTCCATGTTTTCTATAATCAGCTTATAAAGCGAACCCAGCTCACTATCAACAAAAGACCCTATACCTACACCTAAATCGGGAAACTCTCTGTAATCACCTTTATTGGCCATTAATATTAGTTTCTCTTCTTGATTCAGTGAATCCTCTGCCGTAAAATCCCCTTTGGTAATTTTTAGCGTTTCATCTTCGTTGAGTATAAAGTCTTTCATTTAGTGTTTTACTTTTTTGTTTTCTACCTCTGAAAAATCACCCAATTCAAAACTGCTTAAAGCAGAATTTAAAGCCTGTTGAAGAGCTGATGGTGATCCGTTTCCTGGTTCTGTTATAGGAGCACCGCCCAACACCTTTAAAAAAGCATCGAGTAGTTTGTTGTTTTTCTCCAATTCATTCACCAAAGTAGGCGTGATCATCAGCCCACCATTTTGTCCTCCATTGAAACTTATCCCATTTTGATCTACTTCAATGGTTGTTTCCCCAATCACTGTTTTTATTTTCTCAGGCTCATTGACCATTGTTACAAATGCATCAATCTGAGAGTTGCCAATTAAGGCCACCACAACTATAGATTCTACTTTTGGAAAAACTACAGTATAATTACTAGCAGTATCCAATGAAGCTTTGAGTCTAACATCTGGAATCTCTACTTCTTCATGCAAAGGCAATACATCTACACTAAAATTATTTTCATTTACTGTTACAACTTTTGCAGGAAAAAGTACGGGTGGCCTTTCAGTGATTCGTCTTAGAAGGTTTTGTATATCTTCTTCGTACCCCATCTATGTGAGTTTTTTACCAAACTGAATATCTCTCCGTCCTCCTGAGCTGGAGAACATCACTGTCACTTTATCTACTAAAAAGCTACCGTCTTTAGATGGATTTTCTATGTCAGTTACTTTTGCAGTCATACCGAAAGTAGCATAAGGAAACAGAAATGTTTTTACACCACCTTCGTATTTACCTAACCGGACTTTTTCAATTTCTTCCTGTGCTTGTCTTTTAAGCTCGGTCTCTGACCGTGCCGAATAGGAAGTGTAATTCTTTTGAATACCATTCTTTTCACCTACTGTTGTTTCAATTACCGAGTTATCAGGTTGAATTGCTTTCGCATTCATTTCAATAGCCTCATCCTCAAAATTTCTATAGGTAAGATTCTCCGATATAATATTCTTATTGAAATCAAATTCTATCTCCCCTGGTTTCTCCGTAAAAGCCAAACCTACATATAAGGTTTTTCCTCGGAAATAAGCAGTTAATCCAAATTCCTCTTGAATCTTTTTTAAAGCATCATATCCATTAATATTGGATACCCTAAACTTATCAAAACCAACGCTTGGTATATCTTCCGAAAGAGTGATGTTTGTGTCTTGTATAATGTAGGTGATCACTTCTTTTAGAGTAGTTTTCTTCCAGACTTTATTTACTCTTTTAGACCTTAATAAATAAGCTGCATCTTCTAATTCAATTTTAATAGGGTTGGTCTGATGAAATCTTTTAATATATCCCTCGAATTCTTGATTTAAATATTGATCTTCTCCAAACTGATACCCCAATTGTATATTGATGGGTGTACCTTTTTTCATTACTTCCCCAAGACTTTTGTCTACTTCATTAGAAATGGAAGGAATAGTGATTTGTGCAGTATCTGCAAGTGTTGTCCATGACTTCTCAATCTTTACCTCTTTCACTAAGGGTAATTCCGTGTTTTTGGCACCAATGGTAATTTGGTGAATCATTAGGAACATGATGATTAAATGTTTCATTGTGTATTTAATTGTTTTATGATATTAGAATAGATGTTTTCTGTTGATGAGCCTTGATCTGATATAGCTCTAATTGTATATGCTTGCCTATCAGGCGAACCATTATTACCAGGAAAGCTATAATCAGAAATAACGACAAACTGAATATTCAAATATTCTGTTATGGTTGACTCTATTTTTATTGCCTCTTGACGTTCACAGATATCTCTTAATGCTTTAAAAGAATTTACTGGGAAATCTTTTGCTATAAGTGAGTACGATTTATCAAACCCTGTATTGGTGTTGTCCATTAAAAAACCACTTATAGTTAATTCATAATCCCCCTCTGCAAATAACTCTTTGATACTACCCCTCGAAGTTGAGCGATTAATATTAGTTGTAATGATCTTTTTTCTAGTTCTTACGGACACTATTGGCTCTAATGGAAGTAGTATATCATTAAGTTTTAAAGGCATATAAAGTGGAGTACCGAATATTTCATCTACTCGGTTTTCTCCACTTTTGACCCTACTCACGATTTCTTTAGCTGACTTTGCAGCAAAAGTAGGATACAATCCACCTGTAAGGTTATTTATATTAAAATCAGCCATTCGATAAATTAGCTACTGATGTAAATACTCTATAGTTAAGCTCCTTGAACTTCTCGAAGTAGTCATCCAAAGATTCTGTCAATTCTTGAACATTAATATTTTCTGCCATGCTAATATCTCCATAAGTGATATTGACCGTTGTTTGTCTTGATCCACCTTTTGAGATATCATTAATACCGTTTTTGGAATCATCCACAGTGGCATCAGGAAGGGGAATGGTATCATCCAATGTTGGGTTGGAAACTTTCGCAGCTCCTGTGCTTGATGCTGATTCCACTTTCTCTTTCCCTATTTGTGAATCATATCCCTTTTTAAATGCTTCTCGAATCTTTTTACCATGAGTCATAGAAGCATTCATTACCCTTGTTAATCCTTGTTTAAGTTTATCAACATCAAATGTCAATGCACCCACTATTAAATCTCCAATCCCTCCAAAGGTCTCACTGGCAAGAGCACCAATATTCCCGAATGCCGTTTTGAAAGCTTCCCATAATCCCCAAACAACCCCTCTAAACTCTTCAAATTCATTGTAAGCCCAAGTAATAGCAGCAACCAAAGCACCAATGGCCACGATCACAATACCAATAGGATTAGCGGTTAAGACCAAATTCAACAACATCTGACCTTTTGTAAAAGCAATGGTTGCAACTCTTGCAATAGCAAGTGAAGCCGCATAACCTTTTGAAGCTAACATTATTGCACCCCACGCAATACCCGAAGTCAATAATCCCGCCCCAAGTGCCTTTAATACTGGCATATATGATTCAGTGTTTTCTCTTAACCAAATAATCCCATCGCCAATACTATTTAAAGCAATGGCCACATAAGGAAGAATCACTTCTCCTAATTCAGTTAAAACAACATTAAATCTATTTTGAACAATGTTTGAAAGCGTATTAAAATCACCTTGAGCATTTTTTAAAGCTTCATCAATATTAAACTTTGACTGATCGAAAGCATCTAATGTGTTAATTACATCATCACCAGAAGTTTTTAACTGGTTCATTAGGTTTTGTAATCCTTCTGGACCTCCAATTGAATTTCTCAAATCGAGGAACTGCTGATCATTCATTCCTTTTAATCTTGGAACTAAATCTCTGATCACTTCATCCATATCACGCATTTGACCACTTGCATCAAAAACGTTTACCCCAATCTCTTTTAAACCCTTTACTGTATTGTCTGCTGTTAAACCTTGGAAAGCTGACTTAGTTGCTGTTGCAGCTGTAGCACTGTCTTTTGAAATAGCCGTCATAGCTGCAAACACTTTGTTGGCTGTGTTTACTGTTTGTCCTGCTGCAGCTGCTGCTCCTGCGTACTCTGTCTGTACCTTTGCTAGTTCGTCAAAAGTAGTAATACCCACCTGTACCGTTTTAGCAGAAGACTCCAAGTAACCGTCCAATTCATCTGTAGATAAACCAAAAGCCTTCATGGCTTTGGTCGTGGAATTGATTGATTCATTTAAGTCGGCTTTGGTTGCAATAGAGAACCTTCCTACTTTTGTTACAATCTTATCCACTTCCTCGCCATAAAGACCAGTAGCCGACTGCACATCATAAAAAGCCTTTACGGTTTCTTTTGGGTTTAAACCCTGTTCGAAAGAAACTCTTTTTATGCTTTTGTCTAAATCGTTAAGCTGTGATGTTGTTTTGTCTAAATTCAGATTTTTAAGCTCAAGAAATTCATTTTGATAATCTCCTGCTGCTTTTGTAGCCAATGCCATTGCACCTACTACGGCTGTAGCTCCTGCTGCAACTGTAGTAAAGCTCACTTTCATTTTTGCATTGAAACGATCTACATTATTATTGAGACGTTCAAAACGGTTATTCATTACTCCAGCCGCTTTTCCTGCTTTATCAAAAACAGGGCTGGCTTTGTCAGTAATTTTTAATATGTATTGATAAACGTCACTCATTTCTTATTGTATTTCGCTTCCTCTTTTCTCACCCAAACAAGGCCATTGTATAAATAGACCCATTCTTCTTCGGGTAATTCCCAAGGTTTTTGAATTCCTAAATGATAGGTGAGCAATGCATCACCCTTACGTATAAAGCTACTGCTCTGGGTGATGGCAGAAGCTTCTAAAGCTTTTTTAAGCTCGCTTCATTTTCCTTTTTCAGGTCATTAACTACTGTAAGTAATGCCAAATGAAGACGATCCGATAATAATAAGTTTTGATACTCTTTTTCAGTACCTTTCCAAACCCTTTTAAGAATTTCAATATTGGTATCAAAAGGAATGTTTTTTTGATTCTTTTCGTTAGCAAACGTGATATCACCTCTTGTTACGTGACGAACTTTTACTTTATAGTCAAACTCTGGAACACAAATAAATGTCTCCTCTTTTTCATCTTTAATGAAAGCATCTGGCAAATCGAGTAAGTGTTTGATTTTTTTAGCAATACCCATAATATCGGCATCACCCGTTAAATCATCCCCCTCAATAAAGCAATTGTTTATCACCACTTCCACCGCATCAAATTCACTGTTTTGAAAAGCAGTCATTACTTGCTTCATTACATTTAATGACTGAGTAGGATTCCAAATCACCGCTTGTTTGCCGTCTTCTGTCTCTATTAAGTTGATATCTCCATGCTCTTTCTTCCAAGCTTGAATCTTATCTTGTGTTAGCTCCATTATTACGCTCTTTCAATGTCCAAACAAATACCAGGAAGAGATACTTCCATAAACTTATCGCCTTGGTTAAAGTCCTCCTCATTTTCAGAGATCTTTACACTACGCAGGTAACGGAAAGCTTGTTTTCCAGAAAGTTGCTTTGAGTAAGCCACTGATACATCAAAACGGATATCCAAAATTGAATTAATCCCCAATGATTTTTCCAGAGCATCTTTTTCCCCAAGTGTCATTTTTACCTCAACCTCATAAGAGCGATTACCCGAACCAATACCAATAGGTCTATTGCCACGTCCATAGATTAATTCGTCATCATCCGACTCTTTAAATCGGATACCACGAATACCTACAATATTTCTTCCTCCAATTACCACTTGAACATCCGCCCAAGCGAATTCGTCTGTATCAAATACTGCCATTGTTTTAGCTGTTTAAAGGATTATCAAAGCCTAAATTTGCCTCAAGGTATTTAGGATAACCTTTTGGACGTACCGCAATACGATCCACTACAATGGTGTCCGTAGATAATAGATTTTGGTTTGGATCTAACTCAACGATCACACCAGATGCATAACCAGGTTTAACAAGAAGTTCCGTTAATGCTCCACTTACTGCCCCTTCGATGGCTTTCATCTCCGCTGCAGCAGGGAAACCGTTTGTGTCAATTTCAATATCGTTATCAATCTGATCAATCAGAGTATCGTAAGCAATACGTAAAGCATAATCAATAATTCTACCTCTTTGGATTTCTGAATAGTCATCTGCTTTAGAAGTAGCAGCCAAGAAGCCTGAGAAATAATACCCATCTCTGTTTGCGAATTTACGGAACGCTATATAACGCTTATCGTAAATCTTATCTTGGGTAGTTTCTTGACCAGTTTCAGCTCTGTTTACTTCTATCTTCGAACCATCTGTAAGATAGCCTGTGAAAACTGGTAAACTGCCTCTTTCTACTTTGGAAATAGCCTCTTGGATACTTCCTTGAGCCGCCCAACCTAACGTCAATCCAACAGCTGGATAACCTGTCTCTGACTCACTCGCCAAAACAACGGCTGCACCATTGTAACTATCTTGAGAGAAATCATGTAAATCTGCTACAACACCTGTATAGCCTCTACCTCCGACCAATACTCGAACAGGTGTTTTATATGATTGGGTAGCTATTGATAATTCATGTGCTTTTTCTACTGCTGTAATTACATCAGGGTCGATCCCCTCGGTCGGTGTAGGAGAGTAAGCACCATCTGGAATTCTATTAATACCTACCAAAGAAATAACACCACCAGCATCTGTTAAAGCTTTTTGAACAATATTATTGTTTTTGTCCAAAGCATCCGCCATAGTTGTGGCATCAGAAATAAGCATAATCCAAAGAGGAATTCCCTCATCGGCTGCTCTGTAAAACGCGGTAATTTCATGATGTACTTTTAAACTATTAGCAGTATCATAAGCAGCATCCAAACCTAAAGCCTCTGCTTCAGACAAAGAAGTGATCTTTTTCACTTCGTTTAATTCGATCTTGTCTGTTACAGCAATACCCGTAAGTACAAGAAGGAACTCCCCTGTGTTTGTGATATCACGTCCCAATTGATCATTGAGAATCGTAATTTTCGCATTTGGTAAACCTTTTGACATGGTATTTATGATTTAGGTTCGGAAGTTTTAATTTTTTTATCTTCTGTTTTCTCTGGAAAGAAGTCTTTTCTTTTGAAAGTTGTGCACTCCTGAAAAGACTTCTTTGCATATTGATCTTTATGAGATTTGGCATAATCACCAAACCCCATTCCATCGTTAAACAAATGGTATACATCCGCCTTTGGGTTTTGCTCAAAGTACCTCAATGCCATTTCTTTTAATCTATCCTCCTGTTTTTCCTTTTCCATTGGATTCTAGTCTTAATGTTATCTCATTGAATATTTTAAGCACAAGCCAAATAATAGTGAGTACCGTTACCGTTTTTGAACACGTAATCCAAAAGATATTTGAATCTGAAAGGATTGATCTTAGGTAAGATTCATTTGTCCACGATTGAATACTAGACGGGAGGGCTACCACAAAGGAACCCATCCCAATTTTATCTATTATGTGCTTCATGCTACTTCTCTTATGGATGTACCGAAGTAATCAAAGAAGCAACACCTTTTCCTCTGATTGGCTTTGCCAAGAATCTTTTTTGGAAGTTGAAAACATCGCCTTGTTGATCAGGATCTTTCTCTTTTAAGAACATATCATAATCACCATCTGCTTTCATTACCTCCGATTTCAAGAAAGCAATAGAAGCTCTATGAAGAGTTAAATCATCTGGCTTTGTGCTTACTACTTGCTTTGATCCATCTGTGATATCAAATGTAGGTACCGCACTAGATACATGCAGGTTAAAGTCGAACAACTTACGATCTGACATCACTTGCTTATACATGGCAATATCTTCTGCCTTAAGATCTGCTGCATGTTGAGGTGATAGTACCAATACCAAATCCATTGGATCAGCATCAAACTCATAGAAGCGAGTTTGTAAATCAATAATATCTTGGAAAGAACATCTCTTTATTGATCCATTTGCATTACCTGATGTTCCTAAAACAGGGGTAAATTCATCGTCCGTATCAGGAGCATAACCATGAGCGGCTAATTGAAGTGCTTTTTTGTACAAAGCGTTACGATGACCTCTCACTGCTGAATCCATCTTATTGTAATTTGTTTCCATCTCTTCGATGTTTCTTACAATTGTCGACTTTGTTGTTAAAGTAGCCAACGGTAAAGCATGTGGGATATCAGTTCTTGTACTTGCAGGAATAGGAAAGGTTGTGTTATCAATTAACACATCAGGATCAGCTCCTGCCTCTGCCAAGTTCAAAGTATTGTACTCGACAAACTCTGACATGTCCACTACTTCGTTTAAAAACGAACCATCAGGATAAAAACCTTCCTTGATGATATCCAGCCAAATTTGTTTCCAGACTGCCATAGTTATTTAGTGTTTTTAAGTTTTTCAAATTCTTCAGGTTGCTGATGTTTCAGCTTTGCAAGACCTTCAGGGTCTTGTTGAGACCATTGCAAATACGTCCAATTTGCTCTTGACTCGTCCACTTTTTGAACATTACCAGTTAATGCCGACAAGCTTTGTTTCTTTTGTAAAGAATTCAATGTGCTTTCAGCTAAAGCAATATTGTCTTTTGCAAGGTTCAACCATTGTTCTTTTGCTTCTGCGTTAATCTTACCTTCTTTAATAGCAAGATCTACAAGCGAAGTGGCACGGGTTTCTTTTTCTGCGTCCACTTTTAATTTCAAAGCCTCAAACTCTGTCATTTTCTGTTCTACCGTAGATAAAAGAATTGCCTCATCAACTTCAACAGATAGACCTAAAGCATTTTGCAAGGCCACAGGTAACTTTATCATTGTTTTAAATTTTGGTTCATTTCCGCTTAAACTAAACTGTAAACACACCTCATCGAATGAAACTTCTTTTCCTTCCGTGTTCATTAGCTTTAAAGCATTCGCATTACTTGGAATACTTACCACGCTGATTTCCATAAGATCACTTCTTGTAGCCACAAACTCTCCTGATGGATCAATATCAACCTCCAAAATATGAATGCATGGGCTTGCACCTTTTAAAAATCCCCGTTCGACCTTGCCCGATAATGCTTTTGCTTTTAAATCCTCTTCATCAAAAGTGGCATCAGCCAAAAGCGTGGTTCCTTCTATGCGTAAGTTTTCCCACTTACCATATACATCATCTCTATCATGATTATAGAGCAAAACAGGGTTGGAAAGAAATCTTTGTTGATCTATCCCTTTATTCATCAGCCTGAAGCCGTGAGAGTTTACTTTGCTTTCATCATTTATTACAAAAGTGTGTTTCATTATTCTGCGTTTTAAGTATTACAAACATATACCCCTGTGTTCCCTGAGAAAAACAGAACCGTTATAATACCTACTCTATTTTTTTTGGAGCCGTCTAATGAGGTATTTGCAAACAAAAAGAAATGGGTATTAGAGCGAATAATAAAGAGAAAAACGAATACGCTTATTTGCTTTTCATGCAGAATAAAAAAGAAAAGGAGATATGCGAGAACGTAGGTATTTCACAGCCTACATTGAGAAAGTGGAAAACCGATGGTAATTGGGAAGAAAAAAGAGCATCCCAAGCAATGAGCATTGATACAATACTTTCCAAATCTTTATTAAAAATTAATGAGATGTTGGATGGTGACGATTTCAATGCAGATGCTTTTTCTAAAGCTATTTCCCAGTTGAAGCATTTAAAGGCAGGCAACAACATTAAAATTGATGATGTGATTCGCATCTTTTTGAAATTCTCCAATTACCTGCAGTCAGAAGCATTAAAAGATGACACGGTAGATGAGCAGGTGATGAAGAAAATTACACAGTACCAGGATAGATACATTCAGCACTTAATTAATAAGGATAATGACCTCTAAGGAATTACAAAAAAGGTGGAAAGCCAGAGTAGACGAGGTGCAGAACGCTTTTTTTACTCTTGACTCTAAAAACGACATCGACTCCAGAGTAGCGAGAGCACGAAAGGATTACGCCTATTTTGTTGAAACTTACTTTCCCCACCTTGCTAAAAGTAAATGTGGTAAGTTCCAATTGGATGCCGGTAAATACCTTTTAAAAAACAAAAGAGCAAGAGCTGTATTTGAATGGGCGAGAGGTCACGCTAAATCAACCCATGTTTCTTTACTAATTCCGATGTGGTTAATGATACAGGAACGCAAACAATTCAATATGATGGTTCTTGTTTCAAAAAGTGAAGATGCTGCTGTTCGTCTGCTTTCTGACTTACAAGCAGAATTGCAGTTTAATGCACTATTCAATCATGATTTTGGCGACCAACCCCAAACAGGATCATGGGAGGAAGGAGAATTCAGAACGCAAGGAGGATTTTATTTTGTAGCTCTTGGTCGTGGACAATCCCCCAGGGGTTTAAAAGATAGAAGTAACAGGCCAGATTATATTGTTATTGATGATATTGATGACGATGAAATGTGTCGTAATGAAGCTCGTGTGGATGTTGCCTTGGATTGGCTACTTACTGCCTTAATGGGTACTATGGCGATGGGAAGAGGAAGGGTCACTTTAGTTGGCAACAGAATTCATAAAAAGTCGATACTTGCCAAACTTGTTAAACGACCCAATTTTTATCATACCATAATAAACGCTTTAGATAAAAAAGGACTTCCTTCTTGGAAAGAAAATTACACCTCCAATGAAATATCAGAACTACGTGAGACAATTGGAGAAAGAGCATTCCAAAAGGAGTACATGAACAATCCGATTGAAGAAGGAGTCATCTTTCAGGAAAAGTATATTCAATTTGGTAAAATGCTTCCTTTAAAAAAGTATGCTGCTATTGTGTGTTATACTGACCCCAGTTTTAAATCATCTACCAAAAATGACTTTAAAGCCACGATGCTTTTAGGGAAAACCAAAGAAGGGTATTACCATTTAATAAAAGCGTATGCTGATCAAACCACCGTATCCAATATGGTACAATGGCATTACGATATAGATGATTTCGTAAAAGGAGCGACACCAGTAATGTATTACATGGAAGCTAATTTTTTACAAGATCTACTACTGGAAGAGTTTAAAACATTTGGAGCTACCGTTGGTCATCAGATCCCTGTAAGAGGAGACAAACGCAAGAAGCCAGACAAGTTTGCAAGAATCGAAGCGTTACAACCTCTATTTGAGAGAGGATTTTTTCTTTTTAATGAGAAAGAAAAGGATTCGCAAGGAATGAGAGTTCTAATTGAGCAATTACTTGCTTTTCAAAAAGGTTCCAAAGTACACGATGATGCACCCGATGCATTGGAAGGAGGTGTGTTCTTATTACAGAAAAGAACCGCCACAAAAAGTAACACCTACAGAGTAGGAAGAACATCACCACGTAAATTCTAAGATTATGTTTATCACTTATGACGAAATGAGTACAGTAATCTATCAATATAGTTTGACAGAAATTGCCACTCAAACAGATGTTGAATATCAGATTGCTGCAGCTGTTCAAGAAATGACTTCGTATTTATACCCACAATACGATACTGATGAAATATTTAGTGCTGTGGGTGACGATAGAAACCCTTTACTTGTAGAGTTTGGTAAGAGTATCGCTATATATTATGTGATACGTGTATGCAACTCTGATTACCTTTTTGAAAAGGCTCAACTCTATTATGATAATGCTATTGCTTGGCTTACTAAAGTTGCCGAAAACAATGCTATTGCCCCAAATCTTCCACTAAAAAAAGATGAGGATGGGGAAACCAAAATCAAAAATAGATATGCTTCAAATCCTAAATTCACACATACATTTTAGCCATGACCAATAGAAATAATAGAAACCGAAGAGGGGGCAAAAACAAACAGCAAAAAGGGTTTTACAGAAAAATAAAACCAAAAGCGATATCGAGAACCCGAAAAGATATATCCAACTGGAAGACTGCCTTACAAAAAGCTGATAATGTTGATGATCCCAAAAGACAACTACTCATAGAAGTCTATGAAGATATTATGTTGGATGGAACATTGTCATCTCAAGTGCAACAAAGGCAAGAAAGAACCATTGGTTCATCTTTCCAACTAATTAATAAAAGTGGTAAAGTAGATGAAAATGCAACTAATCTATTTAAAACGCATCCGTTTTATCTTGATATAGTAAAATCTATTTTAGACGCTCCTTTATTTGGTTACTCATTGGTTGAGTTTGAATACATCAATGATGTTTTAACTTTGGTTGAAATTGACAGAAGACATATTTCGCCATCGAACGGACGTTTTTACCCTGATCTTTTAAGTAATAATTATGTTCCTTATCGTGAAGCCAATGAATTTGGGAAATGGTTAATTGAGTTTAACGAATCTGAAGGGCGAAATTATGGGGTTTTAAATAAGTGTGTGCCTCATGTATTATTTAAAAAGTTTGCTCAGGCTTGTTGGTCAGAATTATGTGAAATATATGGTATTCCTCCAAGAGTTTTAAAAACCAACACTCAAGACCCTGAACAATTGGATAGAGCCGAAGCCATGATGCGTGACATGGGTAGTGCTGCATACTTTATTATTGATGATCAGGAGGAGTTTAACTTTGCTACTGGCGTACAAACGGATGGCAACGTGTATAAAAACTTGATTCAGCTTTGTAACAATGAATTGTCAATGGTTATCAGTACGGCAATTATTGGTCAGGATACAAAACATGGAAATAGATCTAAAGAAGAAAGTTCTAGTAAACTTGTTGATTACATTGTAAAAGCAGACAAAAGAAAGGTAGCTCAGGAAATGAATAAGAAAGTCCTTCCTGCTCTGGAGGCCATTGGGTTTATTCCTGGGGGATTGACTTTTCAATTTGAAGTAGAGGAAAATTTAAAATCCCTTTGGGAAATGACTGTACAAGCCATGTCTCATATGGACGTAGACCCTAATTGGGTAAAAGAAAAATTTGGCATTCAAGTTACAGGTGCTAAAAAAGAAGCGGCTTTAAGTGGATTGGATTCTTTTTTCGAGTAAGCCCCTCTATGATGGGGGCATATCGAGAAAAAATGAAACTTTACTACGATAGCTTGAACAATGGTTGCCCTGTTCATGGTGTTATTGAACTTGCCAGTGATAACGCTCCTAAATTGGGAATGGGAAACAAGGCTATTGAAAAAGTGTGGAATGATATTCAAAAAGAACAAATGCTTATTCACCCAGAACTTTTCCATTACACCAATAACTATTTGCAAAGTGGTATTGATAAAATCTTTTCGGACATCATTTATGATGATAATGGTTTTGAAATGGTGCAAAACTTTAGAAAGAATATTGCCCGTTTTTCTGCCTACAAAATGCGTGAGCTAACGGCTGTTTTATTACTATCTGACATTGAAGATGCACCAACTATGGATAAGCTTTATAACACCAATTGGTTAAGAACAGAATATAATCATACTGTTCGTTCGTGCCAATCGGCAGAAGAATGGCAAAGTTTACAAGAGGACAAAGATTTATATCCTTTCTTAAGATATAACCCAAGCGTTGCAGCAGAACAAAGAAGTGAACACAAAAAGCTTTATGGAGTAATAAAACATATTGATGATCCTTTTTGGGATACATGGCTTCCTCCTTCTGCATGGAATTGTAAATGTTCAGTTAGTCAAGAACGAAATGATGATGGTGCAAAAGAGGTTGCTGATAAAATTAAATTACCTCCTAAGTCTATTCGTAATAATCCTGCAAAAACGGGTCAAATCATCACAGATAAACATCCTATGATTGCCATTAGTAATGAAGCTATTAAAAATGGAGTAGAGAAAACTTTTCAGACATTTATTCCTGATCTTCCATACCCTAAAGGCATACAATATAAAGGCAAAAAAGGTAACATTAAAATACATTATTGTGCTCATACTTCAGACATTACCGAAAATATGACCGATGCTAAAAGAATTGTAGATAAATATGATGTAGAGATTTTAATCAAACCTCACACAAATACCGATGATATTAAAAATCCTGAATTTGTGATTAATGGAATTACAGGTGATCGTTTTGAAAGAAAAAAGGATGCGACAGTAAGAAACACGATTCTTAATAATATCCGCAAAAAGCTTAATTCTAAGAAAGGTCAATTATCAAAGAATATTTTTAATAAAGTTTCTCTTGTAATTAATATTAATGAAGAAATTCAAAAAAATAAAACGGGTATAGCTTCGGCTTTATACGGACAAATCAAAAATTATCCTCATTTGAAGTTAGTCTATATTCTTGGAAAGAAAGAAATGATTGTAGTAGAAACAAAAAAAATCAAATCGTATGATGATTTGATTCAACTGTTTTAAAAAAGATGCGGGATTTTCCCTTCCCGCAAGGGTGGGACGATGAGTTTCCCCAAGGTCTAATACAAATATACGAAAACTCCTTAATATAGTTCTATGGCAAAACACATTTTCAAACTTGAACTCGATTTAAAACGACATTCAAAGGAAATTCAAACCTATTTAAATAGAGATGCTCCAAGAATAATGGGTATTGAAGCAAAGAAGCATTATAAAAAAAGCTTTCAGGATAGTGGCTTTACAGATAGTTATTTGCAAAAATGGAAACCTGCCAAAAGAACCAACCCTAAAAGTGTCTGGTACGGGTTTGATTATAGGGCTAAATCTACACCTCCAGATAATCACCCTAAAAGATGGAAATCAAAAAAAGCTTATGAAGCACGAAAACCCAATGCCATTACCAACTTTTCCCCTGCAGCAACAAGACGTAAAACATTAGTAGGTAACACATCTGCTTTAATGAACAGTATTCGATATCGTTCAGGAGAAGGGTTTGTTAAGATTTATACCAATATTCCTTATGCTAAAGTACATAATGAAGGAGGGAAAATAAAAGTATTTGGAAAGGCTTCTGTAAACCTACCTAAAAGACAGTTCATAGGTAAGTCTAATAAACTAAACGCCAAAGTTAAGTTGATGATAAAAAAAGATTTAAATAAAATTTTAAAGTAATATGAAACAGATTTTAAACAGTATTCAAAACAAATTGAGTGAGATCCCCGAATTACGATATTCAGGGGAAGATTGGGGGCAATTAGACATTGACAATCCTGCGGTAAAATTCCCATGTGCATTAGTTGATATGGATCAATTTAATTTTTCTCAAGCAGGGCAAGGAGTGCAAATTGGAGAAGGAACAGTACAGGTAACTATTGCAGACATCCGATTGCAAGGGAATAGACCTCCCTCACAAATGGATAGACCCTCTGATCATGATAATTTTATGACTCTTGTTGAACTTATCAATAGTAAGTTACATGGTTATTATACTGATGAGTTCCAACCATTACAAAGGATATCAGCAGTAAAATTAAAAAGGCCAGACGGCATACGCTCTTTTACAATTACCTATGAAACCGCCTATTTTGATAGGACTGCTCAAACACAATTTACCCCTAGACCTATTAATAATATCGACATCAATACATAAAAAATAGGTTAGCTCTATGAGAACCAACCTATAAGTACAATCTTAAATAACAATTCTTCTTTACTTCAACAAATTTCTGTATCTATTTTCAATAACCTTAAATACCTATCATAACTGATTGGAACCATTGGCAACACTTTATTCATCCAAACCCACTTTTTATTTCTGTCTTGCCGATGTGGTTCATACCACTCAGATACTATTGCCTGAATTATTCTTGCCTTTCTGATTGTATTGATTCGCATCGGTACTGACATAAACGGGTGAGTAAGAGGTGGATGATTTGGTTATTTATTTAACAAAGATAAAAAAAATGACAATTAATGTAAAATATTTAACCCTATATTGAGAACTCTTTTTAGTAAGTTTACACTATACAAAAACAAACCACCTTCCTGAGAAAAAGGTGGTTATAAAACTAAATTAAAATGTATAGTAATATTAAAGATGAAATCTTATTGGAGATTTTTAAAACAGGTCTAACCGAATTACGATTCGATCTGAATAATGATTTTGCTATAAAGCACGGTGTTTCTCCTGAGATAATTGAAGGTTTCTTTAAAGAATTTGAATCAAGAGGTTTTATATCCTATTCAGGTCTTTCTAAATTTAATGCATTAGTCAGTTTAGAATCTCCTTTTTTTACTTTCCTAGAACAAGGAGCTTATGAAAGCGAGAATAGAATTTCGTCTCTTCAAAAACAACAGCTTACGCTTAATGTAGAAACATTGGAACTTCAACTTGAAAAACTTAAAGCGGAGCTTGAGTCTGTAAAAAAAGTCGATCCAAAACTTTTTGAAAGAATTTGTGCAATTTGCTCTCAGATAGCAACTACTACAGGAGTTGCTATTAAATTTACTTCTTGATATAAAGTAATCAAATCTCTGAGCATACTCTATAATTGG
Organism: Flammeovirga sp. MY04; assembly: GCF_001682195.2. NCBI lineage: Bacteria > Pseudomonadati > Bacteroidota > Cytophagia > Cytophagales > Flammeovirgaceae > Flammeovirga > Flammeovirga sp. MY04. The sequence goes on along the minus strand of NZ_CP003561.2, from coordinate 1,016,468 downwards.
ATAGAGTATGCTTTTTTTATGTAAATGGAATGGTAAAACTTCTTCTGCTACCACTTCTTCGTTAATAGATAAAATCATTTTTGATGTTATTGAATTATCTGTTTCTGCCCCTACAATCCACTTAAGTTTAAATTCTGTAGTAACTGGTTGTTCCTTTAATGAAATCATAACTTATTTACTTTTTTTTGCCAACATTAGAGCTTAGAAAAATAAATCTAACCCCTTTAATTTTTTTTCAAGTTTTACTTTTTCAAAGTGATCTTTCTCATGATCTAACTCATAAAGTATTAGACCATACTCGAAGTAAATATCTGCTTTTGACATTGTACTATGTCCGTAAATTTTTCTCAATACATCTGCAATACCTCCATATGCAAGAATTAATGAATTTTTATAGCCAACATTAAGTCTTGAGAAAGTGTATACACCTCGATCTGTTCCATCATTATCTTTTTTGAACTCACAGTTAATTAAAATTAAATGATCACCTTTAAAAACATCAAGACAAAAACGAAGCTTTGCTAACAATAACGAAAAACCCGTTTTAATTTCAGATATATAATTGTACGTATACTTCATAACTTTTTTACTTTTCTTGACGACATCATGTAAGTGACCACCATAGATGGCCACATTATGATAAAAACTATTGGAACTACTGTAAGTAGGTAAGACCACCGCTTCTCTTTAGCTTCGTTCCAGTGCTTTATAATTAAGATGATAGCTATTACTAAACCTATCATCACATATGCACTAATGAAAACCGATTTGTAATTCATAGTTTTTTATTCTCTAAGTTTAATTCAATTCTAAATACCACACATTCTAATTGGTAGACAGCCTCATAAATGTAGTTATCCAATTCTGAATTGATGGTTTTAATTTGAGCTTCTAAAATATAGATGACAGCTCTTAGTAATAAGATGTTTATTCTTGCCTTCATGATTCGTTTTGTTTTTGATACTTGACCCCTCCAAATTCAAGGAATCCATTTTCATTGAATCCCTCCAGAAGAGTATCAGCATGATTTACCATTTCTTTTCTCATTTTTAGATAGTCTTGTGGAGGTGTTTGCTCTCTCCATGCATCTACCAATTGGTTAATTAGTAATACTCTGAGTGTTTTAATATTCATTTTTTGAGTTGGTTAATTTTGTCTACGATATATCTTGCTTTAAATGCTTTGTATTCCGCATCGTCTTCCTTCTTTGGTTTCGGTAATTGTGGTTGCTGTTGCATCTTTTTATAAAGCTTGTGCATATGCTCTGGTGATGCTTCGCTTAAATCTTTTTCCTTTTTCCTTTTTCCATGATCGGATATGACTCTATGCGTAACATGTGGTGTCCTTTCCTCCACATCGTACTTATCTATCCACCCACAAATGGTCTGATTATCTATAGCCCCGTACACTTTGCCGTATGCTCCCTCGGATACTCGCCTAAAGCAATAGAGAAGCTCGTCCAAACGGAGATAATAATATTTATCTGTGATCATCATCACGATTTGCATTATCTCGAAATCTGTTTCGGGTTTATTCTTAATCCTGAAGGTGGCTAGAAGCATTTGTAAAGTGATGTGTACTGCTTTCATCAGCTCCCTTTTGTCTTGCTTTTTTAAAGCTACTAACGAAGTCCCTTTTAATGCTTTATCTACCGTGAGGTCATATTGATATTCGAGCAAGTCCATTTTAAGCTTGTCATCCAAGATCAATTGCATGGCTTTGGAATTAGCCGTAGAGATCGTCAAGTTTTGATTGGCTTGAGATGCCTTGGTTTGGAGTGCTCTTTCTTGCTTCATTTCTTAATATCATTATGATGCTGCTTAGATTACTGGCAATTTGCATGGGCTTGATCTGACGTGTCAGGAACTCATCCTCTCGCTGTATTACTTCCCAATGATTTAGAATATACTCCCACGCTTGAAGTGCTTGTGTATCTATTTCGGAAAGTGTTGCTCTGTGGCCTAGTTTCTCTTTGGAAGAATGGAGAAGGTATTGAATGATTTTATGAATTCCCGTGCCGTAAGCTTGTGGAGCGGTAGTCCAGTCGGCAGGCATGCCCGTATGTTTGTAAACCATTTGATTATACAACTGACAAAAGCGGTGATACAACTCTTTGTTTTCTGTCTTTTTATTGACCTCCATTTTTTTGATATTGAAATCCTTTTCTATTTTCCAGAGGTCTCTTTGAGAGAAGGGAACGAGTTGTAAAAAAGACATCATTTGGGAGTGATCAGGCTTTTGTCCTTTGTATTTGAAGGTGTTTTTCAGTTCGATTAAACTCTCATTGTCTTCATCGTAGGTTACTGTAAAACCACCTGTAAAATCTTTCTTTGTTAATCTGTATTTCATCATGTTTCAACGCTAATGTTTTGTTCTGCTAGAACACCCTCCAAGTAATCGCTAAACTTTGCCTTACCAATGTTCTTTTCCATTACCTCTAACTGACTTACAAGCTTTGGTAACTCGTTCATTTTGTATTTCATTAATGGCTTATGCAGGTAGCCATATTGAAGCATCCAATTATTAAAGAATCCCCAGTCTGTATCCTCGTAGTTCTTCTCCAGTTTCAGCATTCCAATTTTTACAGCAATGGCAACTACCTTTGAACGCATCTTGTTTACATATTGCTTTTGATCTTTGGCTTTTGGAGGGTGAATTTGGATAAGTAGATCCTGAAGCATTAAATACACCTCATCTTGGGTCATCTCTTTGGTACTATCGGTTCTCCCTTCGGTGTACTGATGTACTAAATCCTTTCTCTGGTCTGTTATACCTAACTCCTTGAGGTAGGCAAAAAACATCTTTCTTTGTTGGTGAGTCATGATTATAAATTTTTAAGATTAGGTGAGGCCGAAACCCCACCCATTGAAACTATCCAGCGTACACAGCAAGCGTAACCTTCTGACCAATACTAATACCGAGCTTGGCCAATAACTTTTTGATGCGATTATCTTTACCCGATTCTGCAACCACTTTTGGTTCGTCGAGCTTTACATCTAGGAACTTCCCATCTGTTTGCTCAATCAGTTTTATCTTTGCCTCCTCTTTGGCATCAAGACAATCTTTCGTTCTTTGTGCGATGTAGGTGCCACATTTAAACTTGATTTGGAAAGCTTCGTCCATCTTGTCGGTGTTAGACTTTGCGTAGTCTATCAATTTCGCCTTTAACGGCTTTTGCTTTGCTTGTAATGCCTTGATTTCTCTGTCAAGGTTTTGAAACTCCTGTGCGGTTTTTTCAATGCTTCTTACTGCCATTGTGATTAAAAATTTATAAATGAAAAACTTGATTTCTTGCAACTTTGTGTGTGGATTCCAATAGATCAATCCTTAACCTTATTGAACTCCACGATGTGGATTTTAATTCTCCTAGAAATTCCTTACTAGCAGTGAATACTTTTTCTTTACAACTGATCTTCCAACCCTTGTATGTTGTTAATGTCTTTTCCATTGCTTTAAACTTGATTTAACTCATTTTCAAAATGATTTATTTTTGATTTCAAGGCATTCCAAGAAAATCCTCTTTGATCGGGACACCCCTCTTTGGTGCCTTTATAGATTCTTCTATGACTAAGGCCGATATCTTCATAATCTATTACCCAACCTTTATAACCATAGCGTAATACATAACTGATGCTTCTAAGATTCTTATTCATGGCTTTACTCTTTATCAATCCAATACTTGCTTGCCCCTTCTTCCCAAATGGTAAATGGTTCGCCACCTCCGTACCTTGACACTGGGAAAGCTCTGTAACCTTCCACTCTTATTTTTACATCGGCATCGTAACGGGCAAAATTGGCGGTACGTCCTGCGGGATTCTTTCCTTCTGCATGGGAGATAAATACAAACATTTTGTTGGGGAATTCCTCTTTCAGGTCTTTGTATTCCTGTTTGTCCATTCCTGTGTATTGGAGGGAGTCGATAATAATTACCTTTGGACTTTGTCTGCCTTTGAGTCTCTCCTTTAGTTCTTCTATTGGTTCTCTATCTAGGATCAGGAACCTACGCTTCACATCTACCATTCGAGTTTCTTCGATACCTTTTTGGAAGGAGCGTCTTGCTCCCTCCTCTAATGTGTTGTAAGCGACCTTGCAAAAGCTTGCCATGTATTTGGCTAGTTGCAAACAGAATCTTGTTTTCCCGTTGCCTGAGTTTCCCCATATTATCCACACGCCCGATTGTTCTGGCATTCCGAATGCATCTTTCCATGACCCAGTAAAGTTGAAAGTGGTAAATCTCTTTTTGCTTAGTTGGTCTACTGTAATAGCTCTGTTTCTGCGAGTTCTTCTTTGCTTCTTTAGTTCACTCATTTTTAAGTTCTTTAAGTGCGACTATCAAGCAGCATCATGCAAATAGGCTCTAACCATTTGCTTTACTCTGCGTAAGTCTAAGTCGCTGTCGTCTATAATTTTTTTAATGACTCTTTTCTCTGCAATACCATTGGCTTTGCAGATCATGATAATATCTGCTTCGGATACTCCTTTCAACTCCACAAACTTTCGGTTACATCTTGAGTAGATTTCCTTGTATCCTTTTTTATTGAGTTTCAATCCTCTTTTAATTCGCTTTGAAAGGTGATCGGTTGCACAAAGCACGAATCCTACTTTATCTTCCAACTCGTTGTAAATCGTAATGAAGAAATACAACACCTGATCACTTAATTTATCTGCTTCGTCTAGGAGTAGTACAGGATTTTCTTTTTTCTTGAGGGTAACTACCACCTCGTTTACCATCTCTGCAACGGTTAAGCCTGAGAAGTCACGCCCCATTACCCTTAATAATTCACTTAGGAAAAACTTTCTGTTCCAAAACTCCGAGCATCTAAGCAGGTAAGCGTTGCTATGTGTGGCACTGTAGTCTGATAACGCATAACTTTTACCTGTTCCTGCTTCTCCAGTAATGGCAATCACAGCGTTGTTCTCCTGGGCGAATTGTACTTTACCTGTGATGTCTTGAAAGTCTCTTGTCATGACCCCTTCCCAAACTTTCGGTGACCAACCGACACCGTCGGCCACCTTTAAAAATATCTCGTCTGAGGTTTTACCAATCTTGCCAGCCACAAGATCTCTTAGTTTCACATTACTAACACCAATGATGTTAGCGGCTTTCTCTGGGCTTCCAACGTGATTAATGAAAGCTCTTAGTTTTTGAATGATCTGTTCTTTTTGTATCTTTGTCATCGTAATATTATTTTAAAATTCTACTCACAAAGGATTTTACAGAACATCGAAGAACTTAAACGACGAATCGTCATTATCATCGTCTTTTTGTTTTTCGGTGTTTTTGTTTACAAGCGGGATAGTATCCATATTCGATACTTCCTTAAATGCTTCTCCAATGCTAGTTTCCTTTACTTTTCTTTTAGAGACTTTTTTAGTTTTTGCCTCTGGGTTCTTTACACCTTTTACTTTTGGTGTGTTCAATCCTTGATCTTCCGCTCTCATTCCAAACTCTGCCAATATTTCTTCGGCTTTATTGAAACGATCTAATCTGTTTTGATCGACTAGGCTCTGTACTTTCTTATAATATTCAGACTCCCATGCTTCCTGATCTTGGACTGCTCTGTGTGTTATCGGCTTGAGTTCTGCATCTGCTTTAAACTCCAATCCCAAAGCATCTTTAGTGTAGAGCTTAATGTATTCAGGGTTTTCAGGATCGTATTTGATATAGAACTTACGTCCCATGTTGTTATCCAGCCACTTAATGTTTGGTACATTGCCATTCATGACTGCATATTGTCTTTTCTCTCCTTTCTCTGTGAGAATGATTCCCTGATTGGTCATTGTCACTGGGTTTGGTCTTTCTATCCAGAACAAATCGACCATATCCCAAATACTCAACTCCACTGCTTTCTCGTTTTCGCTTTCACGATACATTTGTGCTCTTGGAATTCCCGTAACATGATGGGGAGCATTGTTCCATTCCTCTCTACGCTGTTTGTAGATCTCCTTTACTTCTTCCTCCGTAGGAAGATTGGCTTTGTTGGCAAGGATAAACTCCTCATTCTTCTTACTTTCTTCGGAAGTAGCCGTAATGTTTTGCCCTGTAAAGAACCAATCCTGTTTTAAATAGCGTTGTTGGAATCTACCAAATGCACTCTCAATGGTTTTTGATGCACCGTTATAAGGCTTTGTTTTAATAGACAACCTTGCAATTTTGGTTAAAAGGTTGCCTGCCTGTAGCTTCTTATGACCGCCTTGTCCATCAAACTTTAATTCATAAGGTCTTCTTCCAGAGATTTGAGCCGCCATTTTAAAAGCACCGTATTGCATCTCGTAGTTTTCGGTTTTTGCAAATGAGTAACCTAGTAGTACTTCGCTGTAAGCATCCATCACCTCGTACACAAACATGGTTTTCATGTTTCCGTCAGCATCCAAATAGTAATAGTTTAACTTGGTACCATCGGCATACCAAAGCATATCTCTCTTTGAGGCCATCTTTGTAGAGTGTTGGAAATCGAACTTTGCTTTAGCAGCTAATGAACCCCTTCTTGATGTGATCCATAGTGCCTCTACTTCGGGTTGATACAAATACGAGCGAATGGCTCTTTCGTCTTTTAGTGTTTTCCATCCTTCCTCTTCGGCTTTCTCGTTGTACAACTCCCAAAGATGTGGAACACTTGTCACTCTCTTAACCTGATTCGACCACTTGGCAAAAAGCCACATTCTTGCATCTTCTGTTAATATGCTACTGCTGTTATTACAGAAGTTGCGGTGAATCAGTACCTCATAACCTCCTTTGATATACTTGTCCAAACGCTCGCGTAATCGTCTGGTGTTCTTGGGTAAGTTATGTGCCCAGGTATGTCTTGGTAGATCGGCAACAACATCCGAAATCTTTTCCCAAAGTTTACCTTTTCGTCCTCCCAGTGCCTGACGTTTCGCCATCATGAAGTTGCTGTACTCCTTAATAGCATTTAGCACTGAGGCATTTGCTGTGTATTCTATGCGTTTGGCTTCGGGTAATGCTTTTCGTTTTCCGTTATCACTATCAAAAGTGTAATCGTCGAAAAACTTCTTGGCAGTGTTATCAATCTCAAGGAAATTAAAGAAGCTGTTTCGTCTGTAGATCTTATGTGGGTCTCCAAACTTTTCCTCGATCTTGTCTCTGAAGCGTTGGGGGAGTGTTTCGTAATAGACGTAAGCCTTTCTTCCATTACCTCCTCCTTTAGCCATCACAATCTGATCTCTTCTTTTTAGATTCTTATAATTCTGTTGACTTATTATATCTGCTTCCCCATAAAGCCATGTGCTTTCAACACATAGTTTGTTGTTGAAAAAATCGAAAGACATGTTTAAGCAAAATTTCTTTCTTCTAACCCCGTATCGATGATGATTGCCTTTGCCTCTTTCTCTAAAAGATCTTTCAAACGAGATCTGATTTTTTGATGAAGAGTGGTGTTGTAAGCATATCTTACAGCATACCTTACTGTGGCTTGACTGGTCTTCAATTCTTCTGCGACTTGCTTAACAAAACTTGTCGGTACATTAATTTTTTTGCTCATACTTATGGTGTTGGTTTAATAATACATACATTTGTTTTTGTATCGAACAATCATTTTTTGTTTGACAATACAAATATATAGAAAATAATACGAACATAACAATACAATGATAGAAAATAATACGAACATTTCAGAAAGAATCAAACACTTTATTGATAGTCAAGGTTTTACAATTAATCAATTTTCTAACTCTGTAGGCGCTTCTAATAGTTATTTTAACAAATTATTTAAAAATAAAGGATCAATAGGGTCAGATAAGGTTGAGAAAATACTACGAACATATCCTTTTTTAAATGTCAAATGGTTATTTACTGGTGAAGGAGAAATGTTAAACACAGGTGTGAAACAATTACAACCCAATAATGAACTAAATAATGGGATTCCTTTAATACCAATAAATGCAATTGCAGGTTTTGGAGAAATGGATGTATCTATAACTCAAAATGATATTTATGACTATTATAATGTCCCAGACTTTAAGGGAGTTGATTTCATGATTAGAATTAAAGGAAATAGCATGTACCCTAAATATAATAGTGGAGATATTATAGCTTGTAAAAAAATAAATAACACCAATATCATACAATGGGGTGAAATATATGTAGTCTACGTTAGAGATCTTGGTACTATGGTAAAAAGACTTTTACCATCTAGCGAATCTAAAAGTTCAGTAAATTTTGTAAGCGACAATAAAGATTACCCTCCTTTTGAAGTTCCTAAGAATGATATCTTAAGCTTATCTATTATTTTAGGTTTCATTAGAGTAGAATAATGTATACGTCAAGGATAATCATATTCTTGACATGTTCTTATCTACAAATAAATGGTCAATGAATTGTCATTTTGTACACCTTTTTCACGCACCCTAAATGTTAAAAAACACTCAAAAACCGCCTTATTGTATATGTAATAGCGGTTTTTTATGTTTTTAAAAGTGCATTACCCCCCTATGAGTTTACTCTTTTAGTCGTTTTTCAACCTATTTTATGTCATTATCCACCCCTTTTTTTATTGTTTTTACACATATTCTGACACCCCAACTGACACCCCAACTGACAACCCAACCCCGTTTTTTTACACTTTCAACACCTAATAACGATCTATTAAATACGTAATTAATCCCTATTTCAACTGGATTAAAAGCAAATTAAAAACGCCCAAAACGGGTATATTAAGCCACATTTTGAGCGTATCAGTAAGTTTATTTAAGAATATTTTCGTTTTCTTCTGGAAGAAAAAAGGGTAAAGAAAGAAAAAGCAAGTATTTACACAATTCGTTTTGTTTAGGTGTTTCCCCCTGGTACTTGCAATAAATTGCCCTCACGGTATTGTAATGGCTGTTTTTTGGGTATTTTTTGGAGGATTTCGCCCCCCTGTATTATGTACATTTTGTTTTGCCCCCTATATTTATTATCACATATAGTTAATCTTTCTACTTGGGAACAGGAAAATATATTAAAAATCACCCATCAGAAATGGAAAGAAAAACAAGATGAACCCCAAACCGATGATATTTTAGTTTTAGGGTTCACCGTTGGAAAATAAATAAAGATCACGATTATATTTACTTTTAATTAAAAAATCATGACTTTTCTTTAAAAAAGTAAAAAATACCTATTTATGGTTATTGCAATTTTACGTTTACTTTTATTTATTTGTAATACAACAAAAATGATATAAAACTTAAGTCAAATAAGTAGTTATATAATCCTCTAGTCGTAGGAGGATTCTAAAAAATCCATGTTTTACGTGGATTTTTTTATTGTCTAAATATCAGTTAAATAGAAACATGCTTTAACAATTCAATTGTAACCTAGGCACATATGATTCGTTTTATTGTTTTATTTCTAACAAATATATTAAATAAAAAATGTACAACCTTATTACGATTCTAATATTATTACCCACGATTATCTTTTCCCAAAATATTGATGGTATTGAAATTGGTGTTCAAAAACAAAATGATCAATATCTAAAAATGAACGACTTAGATGTTCAAGTGATGCCTGTTGTTTCCGACGCAAATAACAAATGCTATGGTGTGATGTACATGCCGGTAGATAAAGATTCAAAAATACCTAAAACAATTTCTTCTAGAGAAATGGATACTTTTGAAGAGTATTTGATCGAAAAATTCGATATTGAGTTTGATACCACTATTAATTATCATGATGAAGTTTTAAAATTTAGTGAAAGTGATGGTGTTGAGTACGAATTAAAATCAGAAGTAATAAATCAGGAAATTGATACCTTTTTTGTGGTATGGTTTACTGAATTAGCAAAGGATATTGAGGATCAAATCAAAGATGTTCGTTAATTTTGTAGCTCATTAAATATAATATTTATGGGAGCTATAATGAACTTCGCAATCTTCCCGATTGATAAAGGGGACCACATAGGTGAATATGTGAGTAAAGTAGTAAAACATATCAAAGATTCTGGTTTAACTTATCAGTTTAGTCCAATGGGTACAATCATTGAAGCAGAAACAGTTACAGAACTTTTAAAAGTAGTTGATGATGCTTATAAAATTATGGATCCAATATCAGACCGTATTTATTGTGTGATGAATATGGATTATAATAAAAACAAGTCTGGGTTGATAAAATCTAAAACAGAATCAGTTGAAAAAAGAATAGGAAAAGTTTAATGATAGAAAGAGTTCTCAAAAGGAACTCTTTTTTTTTTGAAAACAATTTTTTGCGGCACTTGTTTTTCATTTATCAACCTACCATAATAGAATGAAAAACATTTTGATCATAGGAGGAAGCTCAGGGATTGGAGCAGCTTTAGTAGAAATTATTTCCCAAAAAGAAGATCATCAACTAATTGCTACTTATAATTCGACTACACCCTCAAAATTTAATAACACAATTTTTTATCATTACGATGTATTAGATAAGAATGCATCTTTGAATGAACTCCCCGATGTGATTCACGGTTTAGTATACTGCCCTGGATCTATTAATCTCAAACCTTTTCAAAGAATTACTGATGAAGAGTATATCAAAGATTTACAATTACATGTATTTGGAGCAGTAAAAGTAATAAGAGAAAATCTGAATGCACTAAGAAAAGGAAACGCATCGATTGTTCTTTATTCCACAATCGCAGTACAATCAGGTTTTAAATTTCATTCCTCAGTAGCCATATCTAAAGGTGCAATTGAAGGATTAACTAAATCCTTGGCAGCTGAATTTGCTCCAAAAATACGAGTGAATGCCATTGCTCCATCATTAACAGATACACCGTTAGCATCAAAGTTATTATCTGATGAAGCTAAAAAGGAAGCAAATGGGAAAAATCATCCATTGCAAAGAGTAGGTGAAGCTGTTGATATAGCAAACCTTACGGAGTTTTTATTATCAGAAAAATCAAGTTGGATGACCGGTCAGATTTTACATATCGACGGTGGTCTATCAACCCTAAAACTATAGCATTATGTTTGGACTATTTAAGAAGAAATCTCCCAAAGAAAAATTGGAAGCTAGATACAAGAAATTGTTAGAAGAAGCACACAAATTATCGCATACTAACAGAAAGGAAAGCGATTTAAAAATGTATGAAGCAGATCAATTACTAAAAGAAATAGAAAAATTATAATATGGCATTTTATCAATTTAAAAAAGATCAGCGCATAGCTGCTAGTATAGACGAGGTTTGGGATTTTATTTCATCACCTAAAAACCTAAAAGAAATTACACCAGATTACATGGGGTTTGATATCACAAATGGAGATTTACCTGATAAAATGCATGAAGGGATGATCATTACTTACAAGGTGAGTCCACTTCTAGGAATTAAAATGGATTGGATGACTGAGATTACTCATGTTAGAGATAAACAATATTTTGTCGATGAGCAACGTATTGGACCATATGATCTGTGGCATCATCAGCATATTATAAAAGAAATACATGACGGTGTCTTAATGGAAGATATTGTGACGTATGCTCCACCTTTTGGACCTTTGGGGGCAATTGCTAATGCTTTGGTAATTGAAAACAAATTGGAAGAGATTTTTAAATACAGAAGAAAAGTAATTAACAAGAAGTGGGGAGAATTACCTGATGTCCGATCAGTAGATGGGTTAGCAGGATAAATTATCAATTAAGAAAAAATAGGCATAAATACATTTTTAACGCTGTTATTTATGCCTTTTTTTAATTGGTTTTGCATCTTTTTTCTTAATTGAAATTAAAAATGTAAACGAAATTAAATGAATGTGTTTTCTATTCAAACATTGGATAAATTTGATTAACAAACAATCTGCTTACCACTGTTATTAATGAACTTTATCACAAGAAAACTACCTTATTTATTACTAACCTTATTACTGTTTAAACTTGGTTGTAAATCCATTGAGAATAAAAATGAAATTCCAACCGCGATAGTAAATTACGATAAGGTGAGTGAACAACCCCTTTCTCATAATTTGGAGAAAATTACAGGAATTGTAAGATCTTCTGATTATGGAAAAATATGGGTTCAAGAAAATACTGAAAACGATCCGTACATTTATTTGTATGATGTGACCACTGGAAAACAACTTAAAAAAGTGTTTGTTAGGGGTACTTCTTTGGCATGGGAAGATTTGGCCTATAGCGAGGAAGGTGGTGTAAATACAATACACATCGGAGATATAGGTGATCAAAATAAAGTAAGGAACAATATACAAGTCTACACTTTTAAGGAAAATTCTGTTTTAGATAATTTTGTAGCCCCAAGTATCAATGTCTATCAATTTCCAGATAAGCCGAAAGATGTGCGTGCTATGATGGTTCATCAAAAAAATAAAGAGTACTACTTTTTCACTTATTCCCAGAAAAATACTGAGATATTTAAAATATCAATGGATAAACAAGAGGGGACCTTGGAGAGAGTTGGCTGTGTGAACCTCAAATTAGTAGAATCGGTTGATTATTCTGAGAAATACAATAATATAGTATTCTTATCCAAAATGGGTGTTCATTTATTCAATTTAAATGAAAAAGATAATCTATCAGAAATTAAAAATAGAAAACCTAAATTCGAGTATCATTTCGAAAATTTTGATGGAAAAGGGGTTTGTTTTGCCAGTGACAACAGTTTGTATGTAGTCAGCAAAAATGTAAAAGAAACCAATCCAAAAGTAATTGTTTTTAATGAAGAACAATTATCTAGTAAAGAAATATAAAAAAACAACTCATCCCTTGAATATTTATCAGCTAAATTGAAAGGGATGAGTTATTATGTTTTATTTAGACCTTCGCTCTACAGGGTCTAGGTTTTGTTGAATCTTATCGTATAGCTTATCGTCTAATGGAATTTCATGCTTAAATGTATGAAAGCTAAAAGTATATCGATTAACTGTTTCTTTTACTTCTTTCTCTGTTCTCATTCCAATACTATTTCTTAAATAATTATAAGGGAAAAAGATATCTCCTGTCCTTTGTATTTCAATGATAAGCTCAATAGTTGGCTTAATTAAATCCAATGTTTTTTCGGCTTGTAAAGGATGGTTTACATAATATAAACCATATTCTACCCACGTTTCATTTTCCCTTTTTTCTACCTTTGCTAAATCTTTAATATACTTCTGTAAGTGAATAGTATCTTGGGAAGTAGTAGGTAAGAGGTAATCAAATAATTCGCTGTAATATTCTGACTTTAGATTTGATTTAATGGTTTGGTAAAGTTGAACATCATGTAAACCTTCTAATCTTAGATGATGATATAAATGAACTTTCTCTCTCTCATTTAGGCTAATATCTTTTGATGTTCCTTTAAGGTATGGAGTAAAGAACGAAAACTCTGATCTTTTATGCTGAAATTGACTTACTACCTTAAAATAGAAAGTTTTCTGAGGCTTAGAATCCGCTATTTTCATCAATTGCTTAAAGTGATTTAAATGTTGAGCAGAAAGTTTTAATCTCATTTCTTCATCAAGATTAAACCAATACACTTCTTTAAATTGACTTAGCAACATTTGTTGAAGTAGACTATTTTTCTCAGTACTTAAAAATTGGATTAGTGTAGAAATGTAATCCTTTGGAAAGTAAACATTCTTATTCAAAAAGTTTTCGAAAATACTACCATAAGCTATACCTCTTTCTGTTGGATTGAAGTTTTGCATGTTGCTCTCTAAAAAAGAACCAATTTCTTCATCTATTATAAAATATCCATATCCTTTTCCAGATTGATCTAATGGGAACTTATTTTTTGATAATTCAATAACGGTATCCCTCATATTTAAAAAAATCTCCCTTTGATCGATTTCAATCATTTGTGATTTATAGGGGCTGTTATAAGATATTTTTAGTGAATCAGTATTCAATCTTGAGTGAAAAATTTTGGGTTGACCTGCCTCTTTAACCCATGAATCTGCCCATTTACTTAAGTCTTTACCCGAACTAATCGAAATTTCTTGAATTAGATCATCAAAGGTAGCATTAGAATAGGCATATTTTTTAAGGTAATTTTGTAATCCTTTTTGAAGGACGTCTTCTCCAACATTTAATTCTAATTGAGCCATTACTACTGGGGCTTTAGAATAAATGATTGCACCATACAATGTTCCAGCCATGTTTAAGTTCTCGAGATGCTGTTGTATAGGATGACTACCCGATGTTCTATCAACGACATAAGCACGATCTTGATGTGCTAAATAAAACTGCAGTTGATGGTCGATGTTTGGATATTCTGGAGCGACAGCCTTAGCAGCAATAAAATTAGCAAAGACTTCCTTGAGCCAAACATCATCAAACCACTTCATTGTCACTAGATTTCCAAACCACATATGAGCCACTTCATGGGCAATAAGTTTTGCTCTCCTCATTTTTTGAGAATCATCTGCATTTTCATCTAATATTAAAGACGATGCTCTATATTGAATTGCCCCCACATGTTCCATTCCTCCATACTGGAAAGGAGGAATTAAAGCAAAATCAAGTTTGTTAAAAGGAAGTGGGATACCTGTATAATTACTAATCCATTGAACAGACTTCACATGAAGATCAAATATTTTGTCTATGTTTTGAGCCATTTTATCTGCCTCTTCCATATGGAGCATATGAAATTCAAATCCATCCTTGTTGTAAATTTCTTCTTTAAACTCACCTGCAACAAAAGAAAATAGATAAGTACTGATTTTGTTAGTTTTTTTGAATTGAATCAGTTTTCTATTGTTCTGCAAGGTGGTTTTTCCATATTCGCCTGCAATAGCCTTCCAATTTTCTGGAATATCCAAACTCAATTCATACGTTGCTTTTAAATCAGGTTGATCAAAACAAGGGAATAATGTCCTGGCTCTATCAGGTACCAGTAATGTATATAAGTAATTTTCTTTTCTATTTAACGACTGATTTCCTGCGACAAATTGGAAAGATAATTTATTAGCACCTTCAGTAAGATACTCTTTAGGAACGACTAAATGTTCCTTTTCTACCGTAATATTAACTTGTTTGTTATTGATAATGATGTTTTTTACTATCGGTGTTTCTACTTTAAAATCCAATACTACTGGATTATCATTGTTCTCAAGAGAAAAAGTGATTAAAGCCGTTGCATCTATAGTTTTACTTTTGTCAGATGGCAAAATAAAATGAAGTTCATAATTCAAATTACTAATTTGTTGGTAACGAAATTCTGCCAATTCTTTGGATACACCATTAACTATCATGCTCTCCATATCGATAGGCTTTTGACATGAAAAAATGCATAATGAAAGAAAAAAATAAACATACCTCATGAGGATTCTTTTAGATAAAAAATAATGAGTTGATTCTATTGATAAATATAAAGAATTGAAGTGTATTGTGTAGTAATGAATACCTGAAAACTAAGTTTGTTAATTTAAGAATCTTCAATATTTATGGTTTTTTATTTATAAGATTTGGATGAAGGAATATTTATTATATCTAACTAATTGTATGAATATCAATATTGTAATCTAAAAAAATCTTTCACTTGAACCATTACTAAATAGAGGATGTTTTTATTGAAACCAATGATAACTACTATATGAAAAAAAATATCCTTTTTTTGGAGAATAATGCTTTCATGAGAAAATTGGTCTATACAATATTTAAATTTCAGCATAAATTAACTTTATGTGAAACCATACATGAAGCAACAAAACATATTGATAAAGTAAAATATGACCTAATTATTACTGACTTAAATTTAGAAGGTGAAAACGGGATCGATTTTGTCAATGAAATAAAAAAATTAGATGATGAATTACCTGTAATTATTTTATCAGGTGAGATAGAACAAAAAATTCAATGTTACCTATTAGGGGTAGAAGATTTTATAGCAAAACCCTTTTTAATCAAGGAATTAGATCTTAGAGTAAATAATATTTTAAATCGGAGGGATTTACTCATCAATAAAGATTATAAAAATTAATAGTAAAAAGTCTAGATCATTTGATATCTTTAAAAGAAAAAATCATATGATCTGGGCCTTACTTTTTGCACTCATTTTTTCATCTTCATCCTCTACAGATTTTGCTATTCCCAATTATCAAAAAATTATTGATAAAAAGGTAGAGAATAAGAAATCAAAAAAAGCCATAAACGAAATCATTTCTGAAGGTAAATCTTATCGAAAAGAATATCAGAAAAAAGCTAAAAAACAGACTAACCTTCTTCATTTGTATTTTGTCACAAATAAATCAACCGAAGTGCAATTCGACAGTATCATTACTAATATACTCTTGCTCAAAGAAGAATATAGACTTACTAATTTGAATGTGCTTAGAAATTCTCAAGATCATATCAATATGGAAGAATGGAAACTTATTTCTGATGAAATAAAAGGAGAAATGGAAAAGTACCTTGTAGAAGAAGAAAAAAGCTTTGCGAAGAAAAAAGAAATCTTCGAAGAGTTAAAAGTTGAAATTGAAAAGTATATAGAGAGTGATCATCAATCCGTGATGCGTAAGAATAATATTAAAAAGGCAGTCGAAGAATTTTTAGAGATATACCAAAGTAATTATGAAGCAATAAGTTGTCTTCTTATAAATGAGCAATGTATTATTTATCAATATCATTTTGATAAAAAGAACATATCAAAAACGTCTGAAGAAGTAAATAACAGATTATCTGATGTATTGTATGCCTATAAAAATTTACATTTCAAAATTGTAGATAATACTTCTATAAATGAATGGGAAAATTTACAAAAGAAGCTAGCAGTACCAAATTAATCTTTATCTGATACTTTAAAAGAATACCTACTTTGGGAGATATAACTATAGATAATTGAAACAATTACGGTGAGAATTTTAGAAGGAGTAGGATAAAAACCTAGTAAATCCACAAATATTTTCATCAGAATATAATTAATAAATATAGCACCGAAACTGACCTGTATATATCTAAAAAATTGAACCTTTCCTTTTAAATCTGATTCTTGGAAAGTGATGTATTTCTGTAATAAAAACCCCGTTGTTAGTGTGATAGGATAAACTATAAATAAAGCCGCAATGTGGGAACTTAACGTAAATAGTATCAAATCTAAATTTTCTTGATGTAGTACAACATGAAAAACTAGATAATATAGACAGATATCTAAGACTAAATTTCCCCCGCCACAAGCTGCATATCTAAAAGTTTTTAAAGGCATTATAGATTGAAATGGCTTATAAAAAAAGTCTATAATACTTATTAGTAAGTTGCGCATAATTATATAAATGAATCACAAATATACTTTTTTTAAGCGATATAATAATTTAAAAGAAAAGGAATAACATAATTTATAGAATTAAGATATTTTGATGAAATAGGAACATAATTTGAATAGAGTATATCACTTTTTGATAAAGACTATAATTATGAAAACGTCTACTAAAATTTTAAATCAGTGTGCTGTTTATTATCAATTTATTAAACAACTATTGATAACTCATGTATTCAATAAAGAGAATAAAACCTATTTAAAACATTTTCTACAAGATATAAGGACTTGTTTCATCAATGTATTTAAAAATATTGCCAAAATCAATTTGTCAAAAAAGAGTTGGAGAGTTTTTATTATAGAAGAAATAATTGCTACAGGAACAGGTTGGTATGCAGGTATTTTCGCCGCCGATTTGATAAGTACTAACTATAAATTTAAAAGTGTAAACAACCTTTGGGGATTAACTGGTAGGAGAGATGGAAAGGAGATGATTTCTAAAGAAGACTATGAATTATATAATACATATTCAAGTTATATTATTGGTTTATTAATGATGGTGATTGTTCGTTACCTGATCATGCAAATACTGCATGAATTCGAAAAAGTTAGAGAAGAAAGAAAAAGCAATTATACCACGGATTAATTTTTTTTAAGAAAAAGCTTGAATTACTAGGTTATTTACAGAAATAAATAATAAATTTATATTGCCATACAAAAAAATAACTAACTCATATTTATCTAAGTCAGATGAATAATTATATTCGAAGCATAAGATTTTCTAAAGGTCTTACCCAAAAATCTTTATCACAACGATCTACATTACCCCTTTGGCACATTCAAATGATAGAAAATAATGTCATTATACCAACTGAAAACGACTTATTAAAAATATCAACTGTATTGGATGTCAACAAAGAGGAACTGATTACAAGTGAGGAATTAGATAGAAAGCAACTCTCAAAGATCTATCTATCTGTATTAAGTATGTTCATTATTCCATTTGGGAATATAATAGGACCGTCATATTTTATGTCTGTTCATTTAAACTTATCTTCTAAAGTTCGTTCAGAAGGGAATAAGTTTGTGAATTTTCAACTAATATGGTCTGTAATAACATCCTTTATTTTTATACTACTTATCATTTATAATTTTAAATATGGTGTAAATGTGTATGAACCTTTATCGTTGTGGTTCTCATTAACAGTATTACTTATTTTTAACCTTGGTTATTCTAGTTTTAAATTTTTGAGTATCTATAAATAATTATCTCATTGTAATAAGATTCTTTTGTATATATCTAATTATCAAATGTGTATATTATTATTTTGCTCAAGTGTTTTTTAAATTTACTTACCTGAATTTATTAACATGAAGAACCATCTTTTAAAAACCTCAGATGATTACGGTACAGGATTGATACGTTTAATGGTCGGTATTGTTTTTACTTCTGAAGGCATTCAGAAATTTTTATTCCCTAATGAAAGAGGCACAGGAAGATTTGAAGAATTAGGATTCCCTTTTCCTGACCTTTTTGGTTACTTTATTGGAAGTATAGAAATTTTCTTTGGATTACTTTTACTTTTTGGGCTATTTACACGTATTTCATCAGTTACTATTTTATTATTAATTACTGCTGCTTTCTTTACAACAAAAGTATCTGTTTTCGATGAATTTGGCTTTTGGGCAATGATGCATGGATCTAGAACAGATCTTTGTATGTTTATGGGAAGCTTATTTTTAATCTATAAGGGTGGAGGATTTAAATCATTTGATCAATACTATTTTAAGAAATATTCAGAATAAATCTTAATAAGTATTAACGAAATGATGAATTTACAGACAATACGTGTTAAAATAACGTAAGATAATATGTAATTGATATTAAGCTAATCTATAGTAAAATGAAAAAAACATTCACATTCCTCGTTATATTGCTATTAACTATGGGTTTAGTTAACGCAAATGAAAGAAATAATGCTCATCTAAAATCGGAAGATTCAGTGACAAAAAATAACAATATTGGAAAAGAACTTACGAATCAATCTGAAATTCATCAGGAACTAAATACATATTTAAAAATCGAAGAAGAAGGTGCTATGGATTACATTTATAATCCACAGAACAATAATATTGTAATGTATTTTAAAGATGGTGTTAGATCTTTAACTTTAAAAGCAGTTAAAAGAACAAGACAATTAACTAATGTGTATTACAATGTAAATGATGAATTTACATTGCATGTTGTTGTATATAATGATACTAAAAATATTGTAGATGTTAGGACAAGGAAATATTTCCCAGAATATGATAGAACTTTCTCAGTAATTACTGATGAAAAAAAATAGTATCAATAGATATTTAAAAGAAAAGCATTGAGAGATCAATGCTTTTTTTATATTCGCATAAATTTAAAAAATATGCATCCTAAAAATATACATAAGACCGGTTATCAATTTGAACTTTTACAAAATGCTATACCCGAAATAACGTCTCATATCGTCATTACCAAAGGAGGAAAACAAAGTATTAATTTTCATGATCCAATAGCTGTCAAATTATTAAATAGAGCCCTTTTAAAAGCACATTATAAAATTAATCATTGGGATATTCCTGAAGGATATCTCTGTCCACCTGTACCAGGTAGGTTAGACTATTTATTAGGAATAAATGATCTATTAAATGAAACAACTAAACTCACTCCAAAAGATATCAAAGGATTAGATGTTGGTACCGGAGCCAATATGATATACCCTTTATTGGGAGTGAGTCAATTTAAATGGAAGTTCTTGGCTTCAGAAATTGATGAAAGAGCATTAGAAAACGGGGTGAAATTATTGAAAGATAACAAGATACCTATCAGTAAGATTCATCTTAAGAAACAAAATAACCCCACCAAAATATTTGATAATATCATTGGAGAACGAGACCGAATTGCATTTACAATGTGTAATCCTCCTTTCTATAAGAGCAAAGAAGAAGCTGAGTCTGCTACTACTCGAAAAAATAAAAATCTCAACCAAGAAAATTTGAAGGATAGAAACTTTGGTGGACTAAAGAATGAATTGTGGGTAAAGGGGGGAGAACTACAGTTTATAAAAAACATGATGAAGGAGAGTGTTAATTATAAAGATCAAGTAGTTTGGTTTACGACTTTAGTATCACAACAGGCTCATGTATCTGAATTAAATAAAACTATTCGGAAACTAAAAGCCAATATACGAATTGTAGATATGAACCAAGGTCAGAAGAAGAGTCGATTTATAGCATGGTCTTTCCTTCTAAAGTAATATAAAAAAGCAGGTCATATGACCTGCTTTTGTGTTTATTCTTCTTTTTGTACCATTGCTAATGGTGTTTTATATATTAATGAGATATCCTTGAATATACTTTTATTCTGTGCATATTGAACATCTAATTTTATTCTTCTTTCTTCAGACATAAATGGTTCTTTAGACTTTGCTACTTGCCATACTCCAGTAATACCAGCAGCTCCAGCGAACCTACCAACTGAATAGTCTTTTGTAAGCTGCTCTGCTTCGTAAATTGGTAACGGACGATTACCAACTAAAGACATATGACCTAACAATACATTGATTAACTGAGGTAATTCATCAATAGATGTCTTACGAATAATTGCACCTACTTTTGTTACTCTTGGATCGTTTTGTAATTTAAAGAAAGTGGATGTACTATTATCATATTTGTGTTGATTCTCGCAAATTTTAAAGCCGTTATCTCCATGTAACAATTCTCCTTGAGGTATATTTTCTGGAGCAACTTCTTCCTCATCACCATAAGTATTTACTTCTTGTAAATCTTTCACTAAGTGGTCTGCATTTACCTTCATAGATCTAAATTTCAAGAATGGTATTTCATTGTAGTTTTTTCCAATCCGTCTTGAAATATAAAAAATGGGTCCTTTTGATTCTAATCTAATGGCTATAGCTACAATTAAAAATAAGGGTGATAATAAAGTAAGAAGGACAAATGACCCTATTATATCAATTGACCTTTTGGAAATAAGATAGAAGTTTTTTTTTATATCTAATTTCTTTTTGGGTATATCAACTATTTTGGTATCATCCTTACTTATCCATTTATCGTATTTACGAAGAATATTTTTTACTCTAAGTAATAATTCTTTTGGTAAGAAAGGTTTAACCACATAATCGTCAACTCCAAGTTCCAAAATCTCAAACTTTTTATCAGAAGAGTCTTCTCCTGATAAAGTGATTATAGGAAGGTGAGCAAATTTTGGTTGCTTTTTAATTTGCTTTATAAAGTTTTCACCACTTTCATTAGTTAAATTCAAATCTGTTATAACTAAATGATAGTTGTTTTTTTCTAATTGATCATAAGCGTCAGCAATAGTACTGTAACAATTTACTTCATAACTTGTAGATAGAAGAGTACTGACAAAATTCTGCATGAACTTATCATCATCTAATAGTAATATTCTTTTGGTCATACCGATTGATATTGGGTTTGAATCATGATGTTTCGCTTAGATAACAGATCATGAAAGGATTCAGTTCAGAATATTTTAATATTTTTTCACTCAAGTTCCGAGTGATAACAATTATTTACATTCAGTGGAGTTAGTAAAAATTATATGCTTTTATCGTTTCTTCCAATGAATTCTTTCTTGTGTACTGTTTTACCCACTCATAACCCAATTCTGCTTGTTGTTTTCTTTCTTTTTCATTCTCTATGTAATGGGTAATTTTTTCTATCATATCCATAACATTATACTCTACTAATGTTCCTCCTTTACCTACAATTTCTGTTAATGATCCTCCTTTCGTACTAATTACAGGAAGTTTCGTAGCCATAGCTTCTAAAGGTGTATATCCAAATCCCTCATATAAAGAGGTGAAAACAAATAAATCTGCTTCATTATAAAATTGATTTAATTTTTCATCGGGAATAAACCCACTGAATTCAATATTTTGTAACCCTAATTCTTTCGCAATTGCTGGATAATTAGTGTATTCCGGATGTGCACCTGCAATTTTTAAAAAGACATGAGGGTATTTTTTTTCAATTACTTTCATTGCATGTAAAAGTAAACCAACATTTTTTCGTCCCCCGAGGCCTCCTGTATATATTATCGTAAATTTATCTTTGTCCTTTATTACCGTATCATCATAAAAGAACTGATTGAAATTTAGAAAACCTTTACTCACATAAATTAATTCTTCAGGGTAATTCGCATATTTAATTGTATCCATCTTGGCATTATTAGAAACAACAATAATGGGAATTCTTCTTTCTTTAAATCGATTGATAGCCCATTTGTAATACCCCGTAAACCATTTATCTGCTTCTGTTATATGTAACAATGAAACATCATGCATGGTAACTACAACAGGATTTGGAGTATACGATGCCGCTAATCCAGATAAAAACCAATGCCCATGTATTATTTGATCTTTGGGTGTGCTCTTAATTTTTTGATGTATAAAATAGGGTAAAATATAGGAGTGTAATCCTTTAAAGGATCGATATGGGATTTTTTTAATCCATTTATGTTTATGATAATCTACATCTGTATGGTTAGGTTTATATACTTTATAGAGTTTAACATTGCTTTTTAATTCCCTTAAAGATTCTCCTAACATATAACTATACCTTCCTATACCTGAATTAAAATGTTGGCAACAAGCTAAGGTGATATCACTAGGAATTTGCATTGAATTTTTCATTATATCGGGCAAGTTTTATTTTTCGTTTTTCATCAATTATTCTCAGACGTTCGTTCTCTTCGTTTTGTAATCGCTCATTTTTGTCTTTAAAATACTTTTGGATGTGTTCTATTGTGCGCATCAACATGGCAATCCATATCCACATCAGTATATTAAAGGGTAAAATACCGTTAACGTCTTGTGCTTGTTCTACTACTATAATTGATGCCAATGTAGCATAAAGAGATAGTAATAGAACTTTTAATTCTGTATTATCAAGCCGCCAAAATTGGGTCTGGGTGAGGAAATAATAGATAAATGATATAAATATGGTAGAATAAACAATAAGGCCAAGCCAACCGGCTTCTACCATAACTCTTAGATGACCGGAATCGGGAGCAAAGTTAGCCAACATTGTTCCTGGGGAAAATCGAACTCCCCAAACACCTGTACTTCCTAAACCACCACCTAAAGGATGGGCAAAAATCCAAGGATACATGGCATGTCTATTTTCTTCTCTTTCTTTGTATGATGTATCTTTCGACCCTGCGAAGGTGGATTGTATTCTTTGAATATGATAATTATCTGTTGGAGTATTGATTAGAATAATAAAAAATACAGCGAAAACAGCTCCAGCCATATAAACTTTCGTATTCCCCCAAAGTGCTACAACAATTGCAACAATTACGACAACTAATGCAATACCAGAACGTGTTCCTGACCATACTAAGGCAGGTAAACAGATAATGGTACCTATAATAATAAAGATCTTTTTCCTCATATTATATAAAGGAAGAAGGAAAACTCCCATCACAATAATTATGGCCATCAACATACCAAAATGAGCTGGAGAAGCCAATGTACCAAAAACTCTCCATCGTCCTGAAATATATACAAGGTGCTTGGCATCGTTAGCAAACACCCATGCCATTTCGAAAGGGAAATAGCCATTAATGTTTTGAATTACTCCCCACAAGCCACTAAAGTAACAACAGCCAAACATAAAAAATATTAATGATTTCAGATCATCAATAGTCTTAAAATAGTAATAGACAATGAAGTACAATAAAGGATATAAAACGTAAGGCCTCATTACAAAGAACCAAGCCACTCTAGATGCAGCACTTGGATTAGCTACCTGTATAATGTTCCAACAGATCCATCCTGCGATTGGGTACATCATAGGTACTTTAAATGTAGAAGCATAGTCTTTCATTTCTCCACATTTATAAAGATGTCCCAGAATGGTAAACATTATCGCAAAATCAAACCCTAAACCTATAGGAGCAGGAATATTCATTTTAAGAGGTATACCAATAAATATGCTTAGGAAGATATAGAAATAGATACTCATTCTAGCATAAAAGAACAATGATAATAGGAAAGGTATAGCAATACTCATTACAGCAATCGCCACACCTAAACCCCAATTCACATTATTGGCTAGGTGAGAAATACCTAATGATATAAGTAATGCGATGATTACACTGAATATTCCTATTAATGTTCCTTTACTCATCTAAATTTTTCCTTTCTGTATGAATAAAATTGCCTTTTGCTTTACCTTGGAAAATGCTAAACAAACTCTTACAGTTACTCCATATTAGCATTGGGAATCTCCCCATTAATTGAAAAAATGCGGGTAGTAAACCATTCAATGATAAGAAGAAAGTTGCTCCAAGAATTAAACAACCAAATGCATACGTAAATAATTGATATTGATTGAAGAATATGACTTCAACAATAAAGAGTAAGGGAGTCAACAACATCAAGATACTTCTAGGTGGTCGAAGAATTGAGATGGTATAATCTAAGGCCTCAATGCTCAAACCGAAGAATATTTTTTTCAGCAACCTTGGTAAAAAAGCAAAAGCGGTCATGTATTGCTCTGCAAACCATCTTGATCGTTGTTGTTGTAAAACTTCTATATCATCTGTTTTCTCTTCGTAGACAATGGCGTCTGAAGCATAAATCCCTTTTAATTTTTCTTTATCCAAAAGCCATTCAAGAAATAAGTTTTTGTCCATTCCTGGGTTTTTGAGACTTAATTTTTTTATTCCTTTTATAAACCAATCTATTTGAACGATAAATGCACTTCCAGTAAGTTCCGGATTCCATCCCATTGCTGATTTATAGTTTCTTAAAGATACATTGTTTAGATTTTCTGATATGAGATCATAACTAGCCACGGCATTTTGACTATTTAATGCAGATCTTTTCCCTTGAATGTAGTTAAAACCTTCTTTTCTGAATAATTCGATTTCATCAAAAAAAGTAGGGGAAACTACATTATCCTTATCTAACAATATCACGTGATTTGCTTTAAATTCTGCAATCACTTTTTCTTCAACAATTTCATCACATGTAAATTTTAACGCCTGAATGTATGTATTCCCTAAATTTGAATCAAAAGTCTTTTCCAAAGCAAAAATTTTCCTTTCATACGCTGCATTCATGATTTTTTGATCACAATGCTGAAATAAAACAACAGTCATATAGGGAACTTTAGGAGGATATTTTTCTATAGCATCTAAAGCATCAATTAATGTATTATTGGCTTTATATGCAGGGATATAAATAATCCATCGATCATCCAATGAGATATTCTGTGGCTTTGCTTTTCTTTTATATAAAGAGCCTATGATGAGTGTAAACATTAAGTAAACACAATAGAAAAGGATAAAGCTACCAAGTATTAAGTATGTATAATGAAATAATAAACTCATCTTATTTTACTGTAGAGGTTAAAAGTCCACCAAAAATATTGCAATGCTGTTCTATCAAATAGTCTTGATTTTTAGCATCTTCTTCATCAAATGTTTCGTGTAACTCATAAACGTAAAAAACATCAGAGGTTAAGTTTAACCACTCATGCCATATTGTCGACTTATGTGTCGGGGGAGTAATAATCATAATATAATTGTATTGCTTCCTGAGTTTGACTAACAGCTTAAACCAATCATCAGGTAATAATAAATCGTAAGGAGATACTTCTTCTTGTGATAAATCTAAGATTCCACTTTCTGTAAACTGATCTCTATTTTCGAATTCCAACCTTTTAAAATCATTACTTGTTTTTGGTAAAGGAGTAAACCAATCATTATATATGATTAGTGATTTGAGATTTGTCCTATCAAACATTTTCTGAAGCTCAAGTAATGTATGTAGTGTTACGTGATTAGATCTAGCACCTACAAACGAAATAATATTTTTTCCGTTATCATCTAGATCAAGAATTAATCTCCTTAAATATTTTCTTGAATCTATGTTTTGAGTGTGAACTTGTTTTCTTTTATATTCTTGTCGCCAAACTTGTAGTTTACTGACAAATTTTGGTTTAAACCTTCTCAAATAATCAAGATGAGGTAATAAATAAATGGAAGCGATAATCGGAATTTTAGATTCCTTCTCAATTTGAAATGGTAAATGATGTTTAGCATCAAATATGATTCTTAAAACCACAATGACAAGTATTAAAATCATACTACCCATAGAAGCACCTACGATAATCAATCCTCTCTTTGAGCTTTTGGGCTTGATAGGGAAATTGGCATTTTCTACAACAAATAAGTTATTTCCTGATTCTTTCTCTAACAGTTCAGCAAAATGTTTTTTCTCTAAAAGGTTGAGATAATACTTTTCTTTTGTTTCAATTTGGCCTTCAAGTTTGACAATGTTTGCAATGATTTCTATGTTATTTCTTGATCTATTATTCAATTCATATAATTCATTTTCAAGCGTTTTTACAGATGCTTCTAGTTTTACATAGTTTATCTGATCTTGAATATATTTATTGACAATAGATTGTTTTGTCAAACTAGGATCATAAGTGGTACTGCTAATAGACTTTGACAATTGTGCATTAATTCTAATTTCTATGCGACTAATTTTCGCGTCGATTCTGTCTAAAT
This sequence comes from Flammeovirga sp. MY04, assembly GCF_001682195.2. Taxonomy (NCBI): domain Bacteria; kingdom Pseudomonadati; phylum Bacteroidota; class Cytophagia; order Cytophagales; family Flammeovirgaceae; genus Flammeovirga; species Flammeovirga sp. MY04. The sequence continues at coordinate 989,708 of NZ_CP003561.2, read as the reverse complement.
AATCAGAAGGCAGCTTTTCTAAGTTATATGCATTGTATTCTCTTTCTTGTTGTAGCTTTCTTAAAGAATCTTTTAGTTGCATAATACTCAAGTGTATTTCATCAGATTCTGATTTGAAACCGAAGTCTTTTTTATTTTCAAGTGTATTTCCTAAAAAATCAATACTCGATTTATCAGAGGCTAATTCCTTCTTCCCTTTAGATATTTCCTTTTTTAGTTCTGCACTTCTATCAATAATAAATTTCTTAGTTGCCTCAATATCAATTACATTCTGATCTCTTTGAAAGTCTCTTAATGAATCGTACAACATCAATAACTCATCATGAGCTCGATCACATGAAGCAGCAATGCTTTCTGATTTATCTTTATAGCGTTGCTTTACTTCATATCTATATTCTTTAATCCATGCTTTAGTTAAAATATCAATAATAAATTTAGCTGCATAAGGATCTTTATCTTCTACAGAAACATTTATGTATTTACTACTTCCGATTCTACTAATAGAAAACCGTTTACTTAAATCTTCAACACCAAGATTATTTTTAATCATTGTATTATTGATGACCACATCAATGGGTCTTTGCATGTTTAAAGTCTGGAAATTTTCTAATAAATATTCAGCTCTTGAAATCAGTTCTTCTTTTGTATATAAATCATTTATTAAATTGATTTTATATAGTTTATCTGTTTGAAATGAATGTATTAAAATATTTAATTGAAGGTTTTCCATCACTCTTTTGATTCGAGCGATTTCTAAAAGGTCTGTAAACATTAAACCTATTTCAAATAATTGTAGAGACTTTGATGTTAACGATAGGCTTCCGTCTGTATTTAATTCAAATTGAAGTTTAGCTTTTGATTCGTACATTTTGAAATCACTCATTGTATTAAACAGAATGACACACACAATTACTGGAATACCCATCCAAAGATGTATGTTCTTTACTGTTGTTTTTAATATGTAGATGAGATTTTGCAATGTTCAGGTATTACTCGCTAATAAGTAGTTCTATTTCATGTTGTGCTAAAGCTGCACTAACTTCGGCCTCAATTTTTGCCACTCTTGTTTCGTGAAGACGTTGCTCTATAAGTAGGTATTCTTCTATTTTAGCTTCCCCTCTTAATAATTTATCCTTCACGATTTGTAATAGCTCTTTTTGACTTATTTCTTGTTCAGTGAAAATTTTTAATTGTTCGGTGGCTTTTAAATAGGCTGAGTAAATTTGGATATACTCTCTCTTTACAATTTTAAGCTGATTCTGATATTGCATTTCATTTTTTACCACTTCCAATTCTGCTTTTCGAATTCTATTATTAAGTGAGGTGATTGTAAACAAATCAATAGAAAGCCCGACTCCTAAATCATTAAAAGCAGCCACTTGTGTGACAGTACCTGTATTTGAATATCGGAACGTACTTACTTGAAAACTGAATGTAGACATCCAACTTTTCCTAGCAGAAGCTAAATTTTGTTTCGCAATCCCCACTTCCATTTCTTTTGCTTTCAATAAGTAGTTGTTTTCAAGCCCTATATAAGTCAGAGAGTCGATTTGAGTGTCTTGATAAATAGGTCTATTCTGAGCTTGACAAAAAATATGGGTTATACTCAACAAAACAATTGATATAGCGAATGTTTTGATCATAAACGAGCAACGGTTTATATAAAAATACTAATAAATGTCGCTTATACAGACTCTTTATATATTTAATTTTAATAGTGATATAATATTGTTTAAATAGTACAAAACACATATTTTCTACTGTAATGGAACTATTTTCACTATTCGAATAACTTATTTAATTATTGGGTTTAAATAAGGTGATATACAAAATTCTTCCCTAAATTTTAATTGAACTTTTTTTTAATGCTATGAAATCCATTGAGTGGTTGTCGTGTGTAGAAAGAGGATGTGGGATTGGTCAATACTCAGAATTAATCGCCCAAAAACTACTTTCTAAGGACATCAAGGTACAATTACATAGAAAAGGAAACCCTAATGAATATACATTAGCCTTTCCACATAGATCACTAAGAAACCTAAGAAATTATGTTGCTCCATTTTATCTGAAAAAACACTTAGACCATTTAGGAACAAAAAGCGATGTATTCCATGCGGATAACATCGATGCTTTTACTGCTTTGATCTATTCCAATAAAGCAAAAGGGCATAGGAACTTTGTCACTATACATGATGTAATACCCATAGCATGTGCTCATTTAAATTGGTTTCAAGACAAATACTATCGTTTCCAATTGAAACAAAGTATCGAGAAATCAGATATCATATTTACTGTTTCACATTTCTCGAAAAAAGATATCATCAAACACACAGGTGTCCCTGAGAAAAAAGTTAAAGTGGTTTATAATGGTATTAATCACAATGATTTATACCCCAATAAAAACAACAAAGAAAATAAAATATTTACCATCAGATATATAGGTGGTTTAGGAGTTGCACACAAAAATGCTACAGCATTAATAGAAGTAGCAAGGATTCTTGAAAATGAAAATGTTCCCTTTATAATGGAAATAGGAAGTGGAAAAGCAGATTTAACAACGCTTCCTGCTTTGGTTGAAAAGTATAATATTAAAAGTGTGAAGTTTTCTGGTTTTATTCCAGATGGTGAAAAGAGATCATTTTTAGCAGATGCCGATTGCTTTCTATTTCCATCACTGTACGAAGGATTTGGGTTTCCTCCTTTAGAAGCGATGGCCTGTGGAACTGCAGTTGTCTCGAGTAACTGTGCCTCTTTACCAGAAGTTTTAGGAGATGCCGCTTTATTTTCTGATCCAAACCCAGAATTAATGGCCCAAAATGTTATCAAAATATATAAAAGTAAAACACTAAAAGAAGACCTAGAAAAACGAGGGATCGAACAAGCGAAGAAATTTACTTGGGAGAATACCGTAAACGAATTGTTAAACCATTATCAATCATAATATATTATGAAATTAAGAGTACCTAAAGACCGTTTCAGTTTGAATATTGACCCAAATTGGTCGGTGCTTGAAATAGGAGGGGGACACAATCCTCATCCAAGAGCAAACCTAATTGTAGATAAATACGACAACAATAATAATGGACACAGAGCCGGTGATATTGTAGTGAGAAAAGGTCAGAAATTTCTACTTGCGGATGGAGAGAATCTACCTTTTGAAGACAACGAATTTGATTATGTAATTTGTTGTCATGTTCTAGAACATGTGGACGATCCTGTCAAATTTATTAAAGAAATGACACGAGTGGCTAAAAGAGGATATTTAGAAATGCCCTCTTTAATGGGAGAATACCTTGTTCCCAAAGGCTCACACGAATGGGTATTTCTTGATATTGAAGATACTATAGTTGGAAAGAAAAAAGATGATGTAGGCCCTATAGGGCAACATTTAGACTTTGGCGATTTTTTTCTTTATTACTTATCAAGAGAAAGTATTGCGTTTAAATTATTAATGGCCACTTATCCAGATATTTTGACTGTGAGGTATGAGTGGGAAGATTCTTTACCAATAGTGATGAATCCTGAAGATGAATATCAAAATTCGTTTTTTGACGGTGCATTATCACAGGAACAAATGTTGAAATTATTTCCTCAGCGATCGTTAAAAGAAGAATTATCCTCTTTCTTTGCTGCATTTTTCGCATTAAGTAGATCAATGTTTTCTAAAATATTAACTGGAAGTCGATTAAGAAAACTTGATAAAACAATTGGTTTAAATACTCAAAAAGTATCCTGATGATAGAGATTAGTGTGATTATACCCACTCATAATAGACAGGATCTTGTAGTTGAGCTAACTGAATCTATTTTGCATCAAGATTTCGATAATTCTAAATATGAGGTGATTATTGTTTGCGATGGATGTGTAGATAACACTGTGCAAATTCTAAGAGAAAAATACGAACACCTTGATCGTTGGACCATCATAGAGGTACAACAGGCAGGACCTGCAAAAGCAAGAAACTCCGGAGCTGAATTGGCAAAGGGGAAATACTTAGCTTTTACAGATGATGATTGTGTGGCTGATCCAGATTGGTTAACTACTATTTCGTCTACATTTGATAGAAGGGGGGATGTGTTAGGATTAGAAGGTTTAACCTACACTGATAAAAAAAATGTTACACCTTTAACTCATCAGATAGAAAATCTAAGTGGCAACCCTGCATTACCAACTTGTAATGCTGCATTTAGAAAAGATATATTTCAAGAATTAAATGGTTTTGATGAATCATTTCCTTTTGCCCATAATGAAGACGCTGACTTTGCATGGAGGTTAAAAGAACGAGGTACTACTTTATTCCTAAAGGAGATGAAAATCTATCATCCACCTCGAAAAGAGAAATTATCAAAACTAAAAGGGAGGATGAGAATTCTTGAAAGTGAGTTCCCCCTTTATTACAAAAATAAAGCTTTGTACAAGAAAAATAGAAATCCATCTCCGTGGAGAACAATTTATGTAGAAGTATTTCTCTATCATCAAGTACACTTTTTAAAACATGTTCTTGGCTTTTTTAAACGACCAAAAGTATGTATTCAGGGTATCTCTTTGGTATTCTCCTGGTGGTTGAATTTAGTGACTTTGCTTCCATCATTTTTAAAAATGAATGATCATTATAAGAAAAGTATGTCGCCATGAAAAATTTTCCAATCGTCATGCAAGGGTTGACTCGTTTCGATGAAAAATACGGTGCAACATCACTTGCTTTGGCCAAAGAGTGGTCTAAAGATCGATTAGTATTTTATATCGATCATCCTTTTACTTATAAAGATATCTATTCTAAAACTTTTGATTCCGAAGTGAAATTCAGAAATGCTTCATTTCAAAATGGATTACGAGTAATAAATCCTTATAGTGAATTACCCAATTTTATTAATATTACTCCAAAAATAGTTTTGCCCATTAATTTCTTGCCTAATGGGAAAATCTATGAACTACTTAAAAAAATTAATCATAAAATAATTAAAGACACGCTTTTCAAAGTCCTTTCTTATTATGATGTGAATGACTACTATTATATTAATTCATTTAACCCCGTATACTATTTAAATTTAAAGAAGAAACCTCCATTATTAAATATCTATCACTGTGTTGATTTAATGTCTGGAGAAAGATATATAGCAAAACATGGAGTAAAGGCTGAAAATGATGTAAGTAAAAAAGCCGACAGAATTATTACAACATCAGATCAATTGAAACTTAATTTAATGAAATTGAACCCAAGTACAGAAGTGGTACATAATGGTGCTGATTTTTCTCAGTTTCAATTAGATCATTATACCGTTCCAAAAGAATATTTAAAGATTAATGGAAAGAAGGTCGTTTACGTAGGTAATTTAGGCCTAAGAATTAATTATCCGTTATTAAAGAAAATTGCTCAAAAAGATAGAAATCTGCAGTTTATTTTTATTGGTCCTATCAACGAAAGAGAATTTGCAGGTAAAGAATTAAGAGAAGAGCCTAATGTTCATTTCTTGGGTCCAAAGTTAGCTACTGAAGTTCCTCATTATCTTTATTATGCAGATATATGTATGATACCATTTGTCATAAATGAGTTAACACGTTGTATCTATCCTCTAAAGATAAATGAATACTTAAGTCTTGGGAAACCTGTCTTAACTACCAATTTTACTGATTTATCAACATTTAAAGGAATGACAATTTCCTTTGAAAATGAAGACGATTTCTATGAAGGAATTAACCAATGTTCTGCTACAGAAGAAGAAATTGATCAAAGAAGACAATTTGCTTTATCCAACGATTGGACACACAGAGCGAAAGATTTCATATCTATTATTGAAGATGATGCAAAAAATAAAGCAAACGATAAAAAATAACCCAGCATTAAAAAAATTAATGCATTCCTGTATAGTTCGTAACTATAGACCGAGGTTATGGGTAAAACTTTTTTGGAATCCTTTTGTCCATAATGTTGCTTCTTCATCAGTTATTAGAAGATCTAGTAGAAGGGATGTTTTCCCATTTAATGAATTTCAAGTGGGCAAAAAAACTATTATTGAATCTTTTGCAATCATCAACAATGCTGTTGGATCTGTTAAAATTGGAAATAACTGTGTAATCGGAATAGGAGATACAGTAATTGGTCCAGTAACAATAGAAGATAATGTGATTTTAGCCCAAAATATAGTGATGTCAGGTCTAAATCATACATATACTGATGTTACAAAACCAATTGTTGAACAAGGAGTCACCACTCATCCTATCACTATAAAAGCAAATAGTTGGATTGGTGCAAATTGTACCTTAGTAGGAGGTATTACTATTGGCAAACATTGCGTCATAGGAGGAGGCTCTGTAGTCACTAAATCAGTACCTGATTATCATATAGCTATTGGGAATCCAGCCAAACTTGTGAAGAGATATAATTTTGAAACAGAAGAATGGGAAAAGATTTAATATGGAAATACAAAAAGGCATTATATCAATCATAACTATAAATTTTTTCAATCTAGAGATCACTTTAGATATGCTACGTTCTATTGCTTCATTAAATAGAGATGACTTGGAAGTCATTGTTGTCGAATTAGGAAGTGAAAAATGTGATAAGTCTCCTTACATTGAAGTTATGAATGATGTTATCGTTATACACAATAAAGATAATATTGGATTTTCAGCGGGGAATAACCTCGGAATTGATCATGCTAAGGGAGAATTTTTGTATCTTGTAAATAACGATACAGAACTATCTAATAGTAGTATTGACCCATTAGTGATTGCTTTAAAAGATCAAAAAATAGGCATTGTCAGCCCAAAAATTAAATATTATGATCAAAAAAATATTATACAGTATGCTGGATATACCTTAGTAAATCCTTACACTGGAAGAAATGCAACTATTGGTAATTTAGAGGAAGACCATCATCAATATGATGATATTTATGAAACAGGGTACATACATGGTGCTGCCATGATGACCACCCGAGAACATTTAGAAAAAGTTGGAAAAATGCCTTTAGAGTTCTTTTTATATTATGAAGAGCTCGATTGGACCTCCTCGTTTCACAAACATAAATTAAAATCGTTGTTTGTTGGGGAAGCTGAAATTCTTCATAAAGAATCGATGAGTGTAGGAAAGGACAGTCCATTAAAAGAATATTTTATTGCTAGAAACAGGATTATTTTCATGAGGAAATCATCAAATGTTGTTTCATTTTTCATATTCTTTGTTTTTTGTTTTCTTTTTTCTCTTCCTAAGCGTTTGTTTAATTTAATCATCGAACCTAATAAATACACTTTAATAAAACCACTTTTAACCGGTTATTACGACGCACTACATTATATCATTAATCCAAAAAAATTACAACCTAATAAGGGGTTAATGTTTAGATAAATTTATTATTCTTATTTCAACCCAGAACTACTAAAATGATTGACCTAATTGTATTAAAATATGTATTTTGGATAAGTCTCTTTATCATCATTTATTCTATTATTGGCTACCCAATTGTTCTTTACATTATCGTCCAAATCAAAAGATTGATAAAAGGTAAAAGGGAATTTGATGAAAAAACCTTATTAACGTCTAGAGTATCATTAGTAATTCCATGTTATAATGAAGCAAGTATCCTTCCGATGAAAATTGAGAATTCCCTTCAATTAGATTATCCAAAGGAGCTAATGGACATTGTTATTGTTGCTGATGGGAGTACGGATAATACTCCAGAAGTGGTAGAATTATATAAGAGAAAGGGACATAATATTACCCTGTTTCATAATAATATAAGAGCAGGTAAATCAGCTGCTATCAATAGAGTAATTAATGAAATTAATACTCCCATAACAATATGCACTGATGCAAATACAATTTTAAATGATCAATCTATAAAGGAAATTGTTAGGCAATTCCTTGATCCTAAAGTGGGTTGTGTTTGTGGAGAAAAGAGAGTGAAACAAGAGGAAGGAGATCTCGCATCATCAGGAGAAGGAGCTTATTGGAAATATGAATCATTTCTAAAAAAATTAGATTCAGAATTAACTTCTGTAATGGGTGGAGCGGGCGAATTAATAGCTTTTCGTACAGAATTATATCCTCAGATTCCACATAAAATGATTCTTGATGATTTCTTTATTTCAATGAAGATTTTAATGAAAGGTTTTAGAGTAGCCTACGAACCAAAAGCTTATGCATCAGAAGACTCTTCTGCAAGTGTTCGAGAAGAAATGAAAAGAAAAATTAGAATCTCAGCAGGAGGTTTTCAAATCATATTTACATTATTACCTTTATTAAACATCTTCAAATATGGGTGGGTAACATTTCAATATGTTTCCCATAGAGTATTAAGGTGGCTTTTTGTGCCATTTGCATTACCTGTTATATATATCATTTCATTGTACCTTTCACTTACAGATCATTTCTTGTATGCTATCCTTTTTGCAGGTCAGACTTTGATGTACTCTATTGCAGTTACAGTGCATTTAGTAAAGAAATATTGGACACCATCAAAATTGATGATGCTTCCTTACTACTATGCTATGATGAACTATTGTGCCATTTTAGGTTTCTGGAGATTTTTATTAGGGAACCAATCTTCTGTTTGGGAGAAAGCCATTAGAAAATAATTATTATGAAAAAGAAACAGGAAATAGTGATTCTTCTTTTGGTAGCCCTAAGTTGTGTGGTCATGGGATTTGGTATCATGGCAGCTTACACATATAAAGTACTGGGTGATAATCCAAATGCATTAGAATCTTGGAATGATCAGGGGCGACCCGAAGGCACTTATGTGGTGGGTACAGCCACAACTCCAATTGCAGAAACTATAGCGTTACAGACTTTAGTTATGGATACCATCGCTAGTGGTAGTACAACATTTTTACAAGAAAATAATAACAACTTTATCGTATTGGACGATGGAGATGTATATCTTACTCTATCATATGAAGATGCTGAATGGTTTAATACACTTGGATTTTATACTTATAATTACTTAAACCCACCAACAGTACCTGCTGATATAGAAAATACCAAAACCATTATTTTTCCAAAATTGGATACTGAAAACACTATCAATAATGGTTTTAGACTACATTTAGGATATTTCACAAAAGGTACAGTAATAGGATTCTTCATTGTGTCACAAGGTTGGGATCCTTTTGCAGGTAATAAGATTGATGCAATCACATCGGGTCGTTATACTCTACATTCTAATGAAAATCTAAATGCTAATGTTGTTTCACCAGGAGGTTTGCATATTAATTTCCTGCAACATTTTGTCATATTTGATTATAAGGAAACTCCTGAAAATGATTATATTCTTTGTGTGGAGGATAATATGGAAGAACCTGATTACGACTATAATGATGCTGTATTTTATGTGAGATCTAACCCAATTCCTAACATAACTACTTGGGATGGTATAATTAATACACCTATCGTTGCTAGAGATACTATTATTGGTGCATTATCAAATGTAACTTTACCTTTTAACCTACAAGATCTAATAACAGATGAAGACCCAAGCGGAGTGACTTACACTATTTTAGAAAAAACTAATAACAACTTTACTGTTGCTGAAGGTTTTCCTAATATAAATATTACAACACCAAGTCTTGTTTGGGTATCAGACACTGTTAAATACATTGCATGTGATCAGGGTTTTCCTTCAGCATGTGATACTGCAAATATTGTTATTCAATACTCAAATACTAATGTACCTCCCATAGCAGTAGATAATTATGCTATACCATTAACTCAAAATATAATTGACAATGGTGTTCCTATTACTACTTTAGGTGTAGATCCAGATAATAATTTGGATCCAAATAGTATAACCATCATTAGTAATTCGGATCTTACTTTACCGGTTACATCAGATGGTGCATCACTACAAATAAACCCATCTGATACATGGACGGGAACAGCTACAGTAGCATTTCAAATTTGTGATACTGAAGGAGCATGTGATAATGGCAGCGTTGTGATCACAAGAGCAGAAATAAATCAACAAATCGTCGCCAGAGATACTATAATAAACGTACAGCCCAATGTTGTATCAAATTTCCTGGTCACAAATTTAGTAGAAGACGACGGAGATATAGCTGATGTAACAATTAGAGTGGATTCATTATCAAACCCAAATATGTTTATCAATACTTTTAATTTACCGACCATTAAGGTAATGGGTATCTTGGGTTATATGGAATTGGATACAGTATATTACACAGCATGTGATAACGGTTCTCCTCAAACATGTGATAATGGTATTATTGTGGTAAGAACACAATCGGAAAATAATAACCCGCCAGTTGCACAAGATAATTTATTAATTCCATTGTCACCCGATATTTTATTAAATGGTATTCCAGTAACTACATTAGGAACTGATCCCGATGGTAATTTAAATATTCGATTAATAGAAGTTTTAAATACACCAGATGTAGGGTTAAACCTAGTGAATAATAATGGTATTATATCGTTAAGTCCAAACGGTGATTACCTTGGTAGTGATACAATTGAGTTTAGAATTTGTGATTCTGGTTCGCCTGCATTATGTGATGAAGGATCGTTTATTGTTCAAACATTAGAAACGCCACCAACAGCAAATCCAGATGTAATAAATACTTTCCCTAATGAAGGGGTAATAATTAACCCTTTAACAAATGATACTGAAGGTTCAGATCCAATATCACCAGCAACCTTAACAATAATACAACAACCTTTATCAGATACTGCAATAGTTCGTATTGTTGATGGAAAAGTTGAAAATATTACAGATCCTGATTTCATCGGTTCTTATCAAATAATCTATCAAATTTGCGATAATACTATTCCTGCTTTATGTGATACATCTACAATTACGGTTAATGTACAAGACCCAGCAGGACCGAATTTAATCACTTCTACTAATACACCTCCGTTGGCACTAAATGATACAGTAGATGTACCATTCAACTCTACTGTAAATATTGTTGTGCTACCAAATGACAGTGATTCTGATGGAGAAATAGATAGTATAAGAACAAGTATTGTAGTGCCTCCAATATCTGGTTCTGCATCACTAAATTATTTTAATAATACTCCAATAATAACTTATACACCTAATGAAGGATTTACTGGGGTAGATGTTCTTACCTACAGAATTTATGATAAGGATAATCCTCAATTATCAGATGTGGCATTAGTCATAATTCATGTTGCAGATGAATCAGGAGTGATTACTTCAGTAAATACAGACTTTTGGATAGATACCGTAACAGTTAATCAAGGTGCAACTTATTGTATGCCTATACAAGATCGACTTGATGAAAGCAGTTTGACTTGGAATCCTATCAATGCTGATCCATTAGTAAACGGTAAGGTAGAAAATTCATTAACTGCAATAGATAATAGTAATGTATGTTATACAGTACCTCAAGAGTTAATAGAAAATGATACAATTGACCATGTCTATTATACTGTCTGTAATAACGAAGGAGACTGTCGTAACGGCTTATTGGTCATTAATATAAATCAATGTGAAAATTGCGTTGATTCCGAAGAACCTAACCTCAGTTTTTATTCTGGTTTTTCACCAAATGGAGATAATATTAACGAAGCATTTGTTATAGAAGGAGTGACTAATTACCAAGATACTGACCTTATTATTTACAATAGATGGGGACAGCCTGTTTATAACACAAGTCCCTATCAAAACCAATGGGAGGGAAATAATAACGATGGTCAACCCCTACCAGACGGCACTTACTATTACATATTAAAAGTAAGAGTACCTAAAGAATATAGTTATAACGGCTTTGTTGTCATAAAAAGATAATTCCAATGAAAAAATATATATTTCTTGCATTTTTATGGGGCATCACTTCTTTTTGTTTCGGACAACAAATGCCCATGTTTTCCCAGTATGCTTACAATACATTAGCTATTAATCCGGCTTTTGCTGGCACTAAGGATGGTGTAGATTGTATGATGCTTTTTAGAAAGCAATGGACAAATTATGAAGGAGCTCCAACTACATTAAACTTTGCTGCTCATTCTGCTGTAGCAAAAGGAAAAGTCGGTGTTGGTTTGAACTTTGTCAATGATAAAATTGGTATATCAACTAATAATACTGTACAGGGAGCATTCTCTTATCTTATGCCATTAAATGATAAAGATCTTACATTATCGTTTGGATTGTATTTATCTGTATTAAATTTTAAACACGATTGGGGTAATTTATTAATACAGAATACTAATGATCCTGTGTTCAACCAGGGTAATGAAACATTATCCACCTTTAATACTGGTTTCGGGCTGTATTTATATAGTTCAAGATATTATGTCAGTTTCTCTATTCCTACCATATTAGAAACAGAAATGACGAAAACTTCAATGAATGAAAGTTTGTATAGAAGACATATGTTTTTAAAAGCAGGAGTACACTTTTTTCTATCTGAACATGTTGATTTTGTTCCATCAGTATTATTAAAAAAGGTAACCAATGCGAATTTACAAGCAGATATTACTGCCACTTTTATCTTTCAGCAAATGCTCTGGCTTGGAGCTTCTTATAGATCAGAAGATGGTATAGCATTGATGTCACAGGTAGTTTTGAAAGAGAGATTCAGAATTGGGTATGCATATGATTATCCTTTTACTGAAATCAGTAATCATACTTCTGGAACTCACGAAATTTTGTTGGGAATAAATATACCGACAAAACAAAAAGCAAATATTGTAACTAGCCCAAGATACTTTTAGTGATGAAAAAAATCTATAAGAATATATTGTTATTATTCTTGATTTTTAATTGCTCATTTACATATGCCCAAAAAAGAAAAACTCTTTTACAGCGGGCTGAAAAGCATTATAAAAGTAAAGAATATCATTTAGCCATTGAAAATTTTGAAAAGGTTCAAGATTTGGATATAGTTTCAAAATTTAAGTTAGGTATGTGTTATCAAGAGAATGATAAATACAGAAAGGCTTTAAATATTTATCAAAGTATTTTAAATAGAAAATGGGAGGGTAGTGATTATGTATATCTCAACTATGGTCTTATGGCTAAATGCTTAGGATTATACGGTAAGGCAGGGAATGCATTTGAAAAATACTTGTTTAATCATGCAGAAGATAAAGATGTGAGAGATTTGTATTTGTCCTGTCAAACTGAATATTTAACTAAGTTACAAGCCAATACTCATGTTTACTCTTTAGATAATATGTTTTTCAATTCAGAATACAAAGATTTAAACCCTTTGGTATTCTTTGATGGTTTAATTTATTCCTCATCTAGAAACGATCATGTTAAGAGTAAAATACACCATAGGGATGGAGATCATTTCTTGGATTTGCATTATGTGGAAAAAAACGATTTAGGGGTTTATGAAGAAAGTGAAATACTTCATGCCCAAATTTTACATGATTATCATGTAGGTCAGTCTGTTCTAGATACCTTAACTAATTATATGTACTTAACAGTAAATATTACGAATCAAAGATTACTTGATGATGATAATTTAGCTGTACATCATTTGCAAATAGATAAGACTATTTATGATCCCGTAGAGCATAATTTCACTAAACCAAAAGCCATCAATATAAATAGTCCAAAATATTCGATAGGACACCCTACATTAATGAATTATGGACAAACTATGATCTTTGCCTCTGATATGCCTGGAGGATATGGAGGTGTAGATTTATATAGATCTCATCTAGAAGATAATGGCGATTGGTCTGAACCTGAAAACCTTGGAAGCAAGATTAACACTTCCGGTAATGATATGTTCCCAAGTGCTTATGATGATAACACTTTATATTTTTCATCAGATAGACATATTGGATTAGGAGGTTTAGATATTTTTAAAGCCACTTTACGAAATGACTCTATAGTTTCCATAGAAAACGTTGGTGCACCAATTAATTCATCAACAGACGATTTTGGTATTACTTTTATTCCTAAGTCACAATCAAATGGTATAGAAGAAGGTTTCTTTACGTCAAACCGTTTTGGTGGGAGAGGATCCGATGATATTTACCATTTCAAAGCAAGACCATCTGACTTTATTGTTTTTGTTATTGATAGTATCACTAGAGAACCTATTGATGGTGCGGTGGTCGAATGCTATGACAAACAGTATATGGCCATTCATCAGTTCGAGACCGACAAAACAGGTTATGTAAAGTTTAATAGTAGAGAAAAAGATGAAATGTTAAGTATTGCTGCAATGTCTCAAACTTATAGATACAAAGAAGTTTCTGTAGGCAAAGTGAAATCATCCAATAACATTATCATTATTGAACTGGCTAAAGGAAAAAATTTACAATTAGTAGGTGATGTCTTAGATGCTCACACCAAACAAAGAATACCTTCTGCAGAGGTCTTTCTTTTTGATAATGATAATACAAGAATTCGATCGATAGGGAAAACAGAAGGTGGACATTACAGTATGATACTTACCTCATTACCTGATAAAAATTATCTTATTGGAAATGCAGAGGAATACGGTACGGCTAATGTGAAGATTACTAATCCCACCCCTGACCGCTACGGAATAATTTATCAAGATATATATCTTAGACCTAATTCTAAGAAAAATATAGTTGATATAGAGAATATCTATTACCCTTTTGATTCACCTCGCTTAACATCAGAAGCTAAGAAAACATTAAATGATGTTTTTGACTATTTAGATCAGAATGATCAATTAAGAGCCGAGTTACACGCACACTGTGACATTCGAGGTACAGAAGGCTATAATATGCAACTATCCCTTCGACGGGTAGAATCTGCCATGAATTATCTTGTCAGTAGAGGCATAGAAAAAAATCGTTTAGTGCTGGGGTATTTTGGGGAAGACGATACAGCAGTTGATTGTATTGAATGTACAGAATACCAACATCAAATGAACAGAAGAACCGAAATTCGGATATTGAAATAAGAATACCATTAGATTTAAAACCTACAATCAGTATTGCACTTAGATTGTAGGCTTTTTTATATCTGAAACTTTTTTAAAATGAATATTTAAAAGAACGATATCAGTTAAAAGATTACGTTTATGGAAATTATTTAGAATAATTCTAAAAAAGATCACTAAACACTTGGGTTCTATTTGTAATCATTCTAAATTAGTATCATCGAGTTACAGTAAAACAAGATAAAATTACTGTACGTTCCATAGATTCTAATTTGTTACACAACAAATAAATCAGTAAGTGTATAAAATAATTCCGATAAACAGAGGTTCTATTCTATAGTGCCTCTGTTTTTTTATTCAATAGGATAATCACTTGCTCCCCATTCTGTCCACGATCCATCATATACTTTCATCTCGTTGTTTAGGATATCTGCTGCACCTAATAAATCTACACAGGCTGTAATGCCAGAACCACAGCTAAAAACAAGAGGGATATTATCTGGTAATTCTAAATTATTGATGATTTCTTTTCTTGATTCAAGCGATTTATAATTTCCATTTTCAAGTAGATCTTTAAATGGAAGATTGTATGCACCAGGAATATGACCACTTCTCATTCCTTCTCTTGGCTCTTTTACAGTTCCATCAAATCGACCTTTACCTCTCGCATCGATCACTTGATATTGATTTTGACTTAACGATTCTTCAATCTGACTAGACGATATAATATTCTGATATTGTTTTATACCTTTAAAATCTCCCTTTTCAAAATCAGTAAATGGGGTGGAAGAAGTGGGTAAACCTTCTTTTATCCATTCATCAATACCGCCGTTAATAACTGCTACATCTGTATGACCCATTGTTTTAAACATCCACCAGGCTCTTGGAGCCGTGAAAATTCCCAAGTTGTCATAAATCAGAATTTTATGCTTTTTCTTAATACCTAGTTTTTGAGCATTATGATTAAACTGTTCCTCATTACAAAACATATTCGGCAGGGGAGATGTCGTATCACTGAATTCGTTTTTTATATCAAATACTCTGGCTCCAATTATATATTTACCAGGGTTATTGGGAGTCATTCCTACTTTATTACCATCTTGACTAGCATCTAATATAATCACATCATCATTTTTAGATAATTGATAGGCTTCTTTAACGCTTAGGATGTTTTTCATAAGTTATTAAAAAATAAAAGTTATATTGTTTAGTATTTAATATACAAGCTTTCATTTTTTCACCAAAACTTAGCGATATGAAAAAGAAAGATCTACCATTTATGCCTGAATATTATGATAGATACATTGATCTTTGTGAAGATAAAGACATAGTAGATGTACTTTCAGAAACACTTGTCAATATCAACGAAGATAGTGTTGAGAAAATGCGTGCTTTGGGTACGATGGTTTATGAAACAGGGAAGTGGACTATTCCAGACATTATTCAACATCTTATCGATACAGAACGAATTTTAGCATATAGGGCATTACGATTTGCACGTGAAGATAAAACGGCATTAGATGGTTTCGAGGAAAATGATTATGCAGTTACAGCTCAAGGATATCAAAGAGATTTTGATGATTTGGTTGCTGAGTTTCAAGCTGTGAGAATGGGAACAATTTCGATGTTTAAAAGCTTTACTGACGAGATGCTTCAACAAGAAGGTACAGCTAGTAATGTAAAAATTAACGTACTCGCCTTAGGTTATACTATTGCAGGGCATCAACTTCATCATGCAAACGTGATTAGAGAACGTTATTTACCATTATTGGAAAAATAATTATTCACTAAGATAAAAGTCATCGTTGTCGGGATTAGTATCTAGTTCATCAGTTTCTTGATTATCTGAAGCTTCGTTATCTAATTCTTGACTTTGTGTATCCATACTTAAAATCTGATCTGCTGTAATGTAATTCCCTTGTTTTTCCATTATAGCATCCGTCATTAATTGATACATACCTAAGAACTCTGGAAAATCTTTCTGGAGTTCTTTTTCATGTCTAAGAATTGTTTTTTTATCTCCTCTAATGGCAGGGCCTGTTTGCCCATCTTTTGGACTATCAACAGCAAATGCTTTATCTACTGTTTCGTAGATAAGGTGTTTTAAATCATTTAGTTCAAGACCTGCATTTTTTACTAATTGTGAAGATACTTCCAGTAAATGATTCGTAAAATTACAGGCAAAAACAGCTGATAAATGAAGCTTTTTTCTTTCTTCGCTATTAATATGAAACACCTTTGGCGTAATTCTCATGGCCAATGCAGCCAAATTATCCAATACACTTTGAGATGTACCGTCAATACATAAAGGTACCTTTTTAAAATCTACTTCTTTATCAAAAGAAAAAGTTTGTAAAGGATAAAAAACTCCTGTGAGAACATGAGCTTGTGCCAAAATTTCCATGGGAGTTGCTCCTGAAGTATGTGCCAAGATACAGCGGTGCTTAGGAAGTTCAATTTGTTTACATATTTCTTCAATAGCACCATCGCTTACAGCAATAATGAAAATCTCTGCTTCCGACTTTGTAAAATCTAATGAATCGGTAGGTATAGCATCGTAGAAGTTTTTAGAAAGCTTTTTAGCGTGTTTTAAATTACGACTATATACCTCATGTATGATCGCACCTTTATCTTCTAATGCTAACCCAAGGTGGGTCGCTACTTTACCGGAACCAATTAGTGATATGTTCTTCATTAGATTATAAATTCATGACCTTTTGTTGGAACAACTACGTTAGGATATCCCAAATCCTCTATTGTTTTCTTGAAGGCAAACATACTTTCTTCTTCTCCGTGATTTAAAAAGATTTGCTTTGTTTTACTTTTGTCTTGCTGCTGGACAAAATCAATCAAATCATTTTTATCTCCATGTCCACTAAAAGAATCTGTTTGTTCAATTTTGCAATGAACTTTATGTTCTTCATTTCCAAGACGTAAAGTACCTTCATTGTCTCTTAAACGAGCCCCCATGGTTCCTTCTGCAGAAAAACCTACCATTAAAATAGTGGCATATGGATTTTCCATATTGGCTTGAATATGATGTTGAATACGTCCACCCTCCATCATACCCGAAGAAGAAATAATGATGCACGGTTCATTATAATTTGAAATGGCTTTGGAATCGTTTGCCTTTAGTACATATTCCATATTTTCGAAATTAAATAAGCTATCATTTTCATCAATAAACTCTCTAGCTTCTTTATTTAAATGATTCGAAAACTGATCATATATTCTGTTACTTTGTATTCCCAATGGGCTATCAGAAAATATTTTAATAGGAGGTAATTTTCCTTCAACAAATAATTTATGAAGTTCAAAAAGAACGGCTTGCGTTCTACCAATACTAAATGCTGGAATAATTAGTCTTCCTGGAATATCAACACACGTTTTAATGATTACATCTAAGATTTCTTGTGCAGAATCTTTAATATGTTGATGTTCTCTATCTCCATATGTTGTTTCGCAAATGATATAGTCTGCTTGAGGAACTGGAGCAGGATCCTTTAAAAGTGGATATTCTTTTCTTCCGATATCACCAGAAAATAAAAGAGTTTTCATTTCTCCATTATCTTCCGCTTCAATGTATATATGTGCTGCACCAAGTAGATGACCTGCAGGAATAAATGTCACCCATAAGCCAGGTTTTACATTAAACCTTCTTCCAAATTGGATAGGGACAACCTCTTGCATTGTATTCGATACATCACTCTCGGTATATAGGTTTTCAGGAACAAAATTAAATTGTTCTAACGATTGTCCTTTAGATTTTTTCTTATTGTATGTCTTAAGTTTTCTTTGATTAATACGAGCAGAATCCTCTAATAAAATATTAGTAAGAGAAGCAGTTGGAGATGTACATAAAATCTGACCTTCATATCCCTCTTTATATAAATTAGGCAGCTTACCTGAATGATCTAAATGTGCATGGGTAAGTAATACTACATTAACTAAAGAAACATCAAATGGAAAGGCTGAATTGGGATATATAGGGTCTTCCTCGGTAAGATTACTCATATCTACACCACAATCAATCAATACCTGGTAACCATCTTCTAAAGTCAACAACGCCATACTACCGGTTACCTTTTCTGCCGCACCCCAAAACGTGAGTTTCATAAAAATTCAATACAATTGATGAAAATATAACCTTAAAGTTAAATCATATTGAAAATAAAACACCTCTTTTTACGAAAAATTTACTGCATAAATTAAACTAAAAATTTTATGTATTCAGTTCCTGAAATTTCATAGGATTTGAGATCACTAATAATTAGTTAGTTATATGTTTTATTAATTAAATAAATTCACTGTGGTATCTATAAACTTTTTTAGACACCAATTGTAAGATAGATGTTTTAGAAAATAAAATGATTAATTTTTTTACATCTAGGTTTATTTTTTTTCAAAAAAATGAAAGATTAATTATCAATAAATTTGGTTGGGTTAAATCGAATACATAACTAATTTATAACATTTACTTATATTCTTAGGTTTCAATAGTATAAGACAAAATTTGATATGTCAAATTATATTAAATCTTTGTACTTAGATCATATATTTTGTTCAAATGAAAGCAATATGTTGTACTTTTTTTAGATGGGCAAAATATTATTTATTAATTTATAGTAAATTGAAATGAACATAAATGATATCTAAATGAGAAAAATTATTTTCATTGCCATTTCCCTTCTCATCATGTCATGTTCTGTTAAACCAATGCAAGAAAATAACTTCCCTTTAGGGGTACATAAAATATCTGGTGTTGACGAAATTAGAGTAGAGTTTACAGACATGGCCAAGTGTTATATTGAAAAATATAAGGATGGAAAAAAAGTAATGTATAAATGTGAATACGTTATTATCACCGACGGCGACAAAAATGTATACAAGGTTAATTTTCGTCAGTTGATTATGAATGGCTGTAATACTGGCAAAGTAACAAACATTATTGGAAATGATGGTTTACTATTTCATCATACCCAATTAAGTCGTGCTGATTGGCAATTAGATTGTACTCAAGCGGCTTTATCAATGATAAATAAAAAATAAGCACCTCATATCAAAAAGATAGAGGTGCTCCCATTAATCTAGACTTTTCTTAAAAATTCTTTCTCCTTCATTTTCACAAAAGATAAAAGACAATCCGAGAGTCCCTCATCGGATAATTCCTCTCTGTCAATCACCAAGTCAAATTTAATAGGAACTTGCTCAGAAATGTATGCATTGAATCTTCTTCGCTTTCTGTCTTTTTCTCTAACCCTTTCCTTAGCATACCTAAAGTCTAGCTGATTCGCATGGGCATATTTCTGGATTCTATACTCTTCCGAAGCTCTAACATTTACTTTCATCACATTAGGAACTCCAGAAGCAAAGTGAACTGCTCCTCGTCCTAGAAAAATTACATTACCTCTTTCAAAGTAAGATAAGATAACCGTTCTAAGTGCTTTTGTCAGATTCTCGTCGAGGGTGTTTCTATTAAAATCCAGCCCATACATTATTTGATCGATAATGCCTTTATATTCAATAGGTGTAAATTCGTTGATATCATTAATACCTACCTTAAGTTCTTTCGATAGGTTATGTAAAACCGTGTAATCAATTAATTTCCATGGTCTTTTATGAATCTGGAAGCCAATTTCTTCTTTATTTAATTGGTCTATTAAAATTTCGGCAGCTTTTCTGGTTTGTGTCCCAAATTGTCTACTTATTGTTAGGATCAAACCGTTTGCTACAGGTGCTTTGACTTTCCTGATTTCTCTTTCGATTAGATAATTATAAATGTAGGCTTCCATAGTCATAGGGTTTTAGTTGATTTTTATTAATGTCAAATTAACACTTATTATCTATAATTAAAGTGATCATTATTACTGTTTTAAGGTGATATTTATTGAGTGCGATATCGAAATATTTGGAATCTATATGAAAAAGGAAAAAATTATCTTTAATTAGACGCTAATTTTCAAATCAGTTTACTGATCTATTTTATTTTTAAATCATTTAAATCTGTTATCAATTAGCATAACAGGAGAGAGAGCATGGCAGAGATTTTAGCATTATCAATATTTATACTTCTTCTTTGGATTTTAAATCAATTATCAAAAAGAAAAATTAAGTTTCATTATAGAAATTTGACTGCCATATTTCTTGGGATATTAATGGGTTGGGCTCTTTATTCTTTTTTACCAAAAGAACTCTATGCTGAGTTAAGACATTACATTAAGAGTATTTCCAATATTTACATACGATCTCTCAAATTCATGATCGTACCGATTGTTTTTATTAGCATCACACATACGCTTATTCACCTTGATAACAATAGTAATGTAGGTCAAAAATTCGGTAGGATTATCTTGTACTTTGTCCTATCCGTAACATGTGCTGCTGGTATTGGTTTGTTTATGGCTAGTATGTTCAATTTTGATACTATTATAGATGTATCGAAAATATCGACAGATAATATTTCACAAGGTTATGCGAATAGAATAGAGTCTCTAAGCGATGCCTCTTTAGGAAATGTTATTTATGGATTCACTCAGAATATTCCGACTTCAATATTCGATGCATTTTCCAAAAATAATATTATTGGAACACTTATTATTGCTTTACTCATTGGTTCATCTATTAAAAGGATGAAGGTAAAGAAAGCACAAGAAATGAGTAGGGTGATTAGTGCGATTGATTCTGCAAAATTGATTGTCAATTCTATGACTATGACCATCATTAAACTTACTCCATATGGTGTTTTAGCTTTAATGACAATGGCTGTAGCAGAAAAAGGTCCTTCTCTGTTTAGTGACCTAGCTAAGTTCGTTTCGGTTTCTTACCTAACAATGGCTGTAATTATTGGAATGCATTTATTAGTACAATTCCTGAATGGTGTCAATCCATTTAAACATTTCAATAATTTAATTCCTGCTTTGATAACTGGTTTCAGTACGCAATCAAGTGGAGCAACATTACCCGTTACCATTGATACTTTAGAAAATAGAAATGGTGTAGATACAGAAACGGCTAATATTGCTGCTTCATTAGGTACTACAATGGGTATGAACGCTTGTGGTGCAATGTGGCCCGTTTTCATGATTGTATTGTCCGTGGGAGTAACTAATGCAATGGGTGGACAAATGGACTTATATTCACCATCGGTATTGATCACAATGTTTATTTCTGTAGTTATTTCTTCGTTTGGTATTGCTGGTTTACCTGGTACAGCCTCGTTTGCCGCAATTACCGCAATGACTATTATGGGTATTTCTGCAGAAGTTATGGGTATAGTATTGACCTTTGTACTTTCTGTTGATTCTTTAATTGATATGGGTAGAACAGCTACAAATATTTTTGGTGTATCATCTGCAGCTACTTTTATTAGTAAAATTGATGGTGGAATGGACATGAAAATTTTTAACAAAGAAAATCAATAAACTTACGTAAGTAAAGTCTGATTTTTCGAAATTAGAGAAAAGAAAATTGCCTTTCTCTATACATAAGAAGACATTTTCTCTATTTTGAAAACATTTTGGTTTAAAATTTAGTTGTAATGTTCTTTCCATTTGTGAACTTAATAAAATCAATGATTGTTTAGATTATTGAAAACATTCACAAATACATGGAAAAAATACATACAACATCAATTGCGATTTTTGATTTAACACAATTTCCTATTGTAATCATAACCTGTACAAAGGAACAACCTACAGCTCAGGATATTATTGAATACAAATCAAAAAAGGAAGAGATATTCGAAACATTTACTACTCCCTTTGTTGTAATTGGTGATATTTCTAAAGTAAAGTGGATGGATGCAGATGCTCGGATAGCTTATGGGAAAAACATGAAAGAAACTGCTGATAAATACAGTAATTTGATGATTAAAACATATGCTGTTGTTCCTAATATTATTGCCAATGCCATTCTAAAAGGAGTGAATCTAATCGCAAAACCAAAATATGAACAAGTAATCTGTAAATCTTTTGAACAGGCATATTCTAAAGCATTACATGAAAAGGATCTTATCGAGAACTTGAAATCTGCATAAATTAGGAATTAATTCATGATTTAATATATAAGTATAAACATGTAAAATTAAATACTAAACAAAATTAAGATCAGTCATTGACTGATCTTTTTTTTATGTTCAAATTCTACAAGATAAATACTAATGCAATGAGATATTTTTAGAAAAAGGTATGTTTATAAAATTATCGATTACTCATTATAATTTCTTTTCAAGTTCATATTATGGGCGATTTCTAACATTGTAATTTTTTGTAGAAAAATTCACTTTTTTGAACTAAGGTGATGTTTTTAGTGTTCTTTATGTGTACTAATTTATTACTCATGCAAGATATTTATGAATGTTCAGTGGCAACATTTGATTTTTCAGAATTCCCACTTGTAAAAATCGTTTGTAAAAAAGAACAACCTAATCTAAAAGATGTAATTGAATACAAAAACTTAAAAAATAAGGTATTCAAGGAAATCAATGAAGCATTTATAGTCCTTAGCGATGTGTCCAAAATCAAATGGATGGACTCAGAAGCAAGAATAGAATATGGTAAATGCCTCAAAGAAAGTGATGAGAAATATCTTCATCTCTTTAAAACAGCATATGTTGTAGTTCCCAATATAGTGGTGAATATCATGTTAAAAGGTATCAACCTTGTTGCAAAACCAAGATTTCGTCAAGTAATATGTTCTAGCTATGATGAAGCATACAAAAAAGCAAAATCAGAATTAAAATTTATGATCGATTATCAGAGGGTATCTTAAAATAACCTTACCATTACACATCACTACCCAACTACTAATATTTTACAAGAAACCTAACTATTATGAATAAAATTTACACATGTAATGCTGCAGTAATAGATGTTACTGACTTTCCAATTGTGACAATGACATGTTTATCTGAAAACCCAACTCATCAAGATATTATTGAATTTAAAGCACTAAAAGAAAAAGTTTTTGACAAGTTTGATACACCTTTTGTAGTTATTGATGATTCAAGTAATATCAAATGGATTAGTTCCTCAGCCAGAGCAGAGTATGGACGTTTACTTAATGAACATGATAAAAGATATCAGAACTTATTGAGAGCTTATTTTATTGTAGCACCTAATAAGCTTTTGAAAGTGATTTTAAATACAATAAATAAGATATTTAAAAGAGAAATAAGACAATACGTTTACGATGATATTGACATGGCAAGAAGCTTTGCAGAATTAGATAGTGAAGTAATCAAATCAATATCAAATGTTTCTTGATTACAATTAAATTCATTCTCTATTTACTACCCAAACAAAAATAGAATGTACCCTCTAGATTACCTTTGCAACAAATTAAGTGACGAAACATTTAAAATAGAATATCCATTTGATGATCATGTAATAATTACATTCAGGAAAGAAACATTGAATAAAAAAGATGTAGAACATTTTTTTAAAGTAGTTCATATCATTTTAGAAAACATTCAAAAACCTACAACTTTTATATATGATGTTTCTAAAGTAAAAATGATGCTAACAGATCTCCGTATGAGTTTTGCTAATAAAGTAAAAGTTATTTTGGACAACTATTCACATCTTGTAGCTTCTTATATAGTGATTATTAATAACCCTGTCACTAAGTTATTATTATATGGTATTAACCTTATTATTGGATCAGATACCAAACAAAAAGTAATGACAAATAGGGAGGAGGTTATCCGATATATAAAAAATAAAAGTGTCACCCAATTCATATAGGGTGACACCTGTTAATCAGATTGATCTAGCATTCCTTACATCATTTAAGGCATCTAACATCTTTTTGTTATGATGAGATACCTCTTTAGTTGATGTAGTCCTAATTAATTCCAATAATGATTGATCATTTAATGATGAAAAATGATCCACGAAATAGATATAAATGTCTTCTTGTAAATTCATGATGATATAATTTTGAAATACTAAATAAAATTCAATTCTCCATTTAATAAATGGATAGGCTTTTTAAGAGATAATTTACCACTTTTAAATACAGTGGATAAACCTTTAAAGTCTCTATTATGGAACTCTGTGTTCAAGGCATTTAAAAAAATACCTCGAGAACTATTCCACTGAAAGTTACCGACTTCAAGATTAAACTGATGTATCAGTTCATCATCAGATAGCTGCCCTAAAAGAGAAGCGTCAACAAGTTCATTTTCATTGAATAATGTCATAAATGTAAATTTAGAGTGAAACAAAATTTTACAATGACATCAAGAATTTAATAAGAATAGGGGGAATGTTTTTGTCGTTCCGACCTCATCTATTTTGCCACCGTGGTATTTACTCGGTTGGCATCCATCTAAGGATTCTTGATGATGATACAAAGTAAAAGACAAAAAATGTATAATTCAAATTTTTCTAAGAAGTTTTTTTGAATTTAAGGTGATAGAGTTGTTTTGCTCTTCTAAAATAGATCAGATATAGCTTTGGTGTCCTTAACATCAATAATATGATATTGATCCTTTCGTATTTCTGGTAATAATTGTAGATAATAAAGAATCCTATTATTTCTGTAACTAATAATGGAAGTACTGTTCCTAGTTCTCCAAAGAATTTGACAAAGAAGTAAGAGCTAAAAATTAAAATACAGCTATTAATTACCACAACATTGGTTGAATATTGAGGTTTACCAATTGCATTAGTATAACTTCCGAAAAATGCTCCTAATGGCGAAAACTGAGCGGACATTATCAAAATAACTAATAGGTGGAAAGATTCTCCATAACCTTCTCCATGTAGAATACCTAAAAGAGGTTTAATGACAATAAGAAAAGCAATAGAGATAGGAACAATCAAAGTATACACTCTTTTAATTGTTTTTGTAAATTCAAGCTTAAAATGCCTAAGGTTACCTTGCTCAAATAGTAAGACAATTTTAGGGTAAAATATGAGCTGAATCGCATTACTAAGCGATAAAATTAACACCAAATATCGTTGAGCAACACCCAAAAGTGCTGTTACTTCCAAAGACAAAATACCAGCTGATATAAATAAAGTCATCCTAGAAGCAAGTGTACCAAATATCGCTTTTAACGTGCCTTGTTTGGCATAATGCATAATGTGTTTGAACGTTTTCTTATTAAATTTACTTATAACTATTTTGAAGGTTGGAATTGAACTTAAACCAATAAGAAAACTAACAAAATAAAGGCCACTCAAATAGATAATTAAATTACTTAATTCTACAGGGTAATTACTGAAATAGAAGAAAGCAGTGAAAAGCATTAAAAGAGTAGTGAAATTAATCATTACTGCTTTATATAATTCACCACGACTTTTATGAATATTTTCAATCCATTTTAAACAATTATTACTAATGGAATACAATGGATAAAATAACAATAATGCGGAGACTTCTGGGAAGAAATCATAATACCCAATCGCAAAAATTACCGCTCCAATTAAGGATTCTATAAGTAATAGAGCGTATAAAACCGTTTTATAAGTAGAATGTGCTGTTTCATCTTCTTTTCCAGATGAAAATTTCACTAAAGCAACATAAAGTACCCCTTCTCTAATATTGATCGACAAATTAAAGACAGCAAAAAATATGAACCAACGTCCTACATCTTCAGCCGAATAGACTTGTGTGACAAATAGGAGTAGTGAATAATTATATAATAATTCACTAAAGGTTAATGATAATGAGGATATAAAAGGTTTTTCCTTAAAAAGGGCAATGAACCTTTTCATGAAGCAAAGTTAATGGGTTAATAAGTATTTCAATTTAATTGATTATGAATAATATATATAATTATTAGTTGCAACTTGCAACCATAAATCATATTATGTTTTATTCTTTATAGAAATACTTAGAATAATGTTCTTGGATAGGGGAGATTTTCTAGATGGTAATTGCTTTCATAATTATAATCTCATTTATTATTTTAAAGGTGAACTATAACAATTAAATTTACTCAACACATTTATCTTATATCAACTACATCTATAATGAGCTACCTCAAACTTTATCTATTATTCTTAATCACTTTCAGCTTTGGTGCAAAAGCCCAAAATAATTCAGCAATTGTAAATGATGTGCTTATATCCATAAGTAATAATATCATTTGGATAAGTGATAATATACATTCTGATGTACGTGGTGTCTCAATGATTAATGGTAAAGAAGTGGTCTTCCTTCCACATAGAAATTATGTTGCGAAAATATATGAGACCGATAAACATCTAATTACCGTAAATGATTTTGTGCGTTTTTGGGATAAGGAAGATTATTCATTACAAGATTCTATAGCTCTAGATAATTTTTATCTAAATGCTCAAATACCCAAAGAAAATACACTAACAAATATTACCCTCAGTAGTTTACAATTAGTTGACCTCAAGACTAAAAACATAAAGAAAATCTCACTTCCTAATCATGAATTAACCAATGCAAAAGTAAAAATAAATTCGTCCGGGAGAATCTTTTTCATTAAACCAAATAGTGTATTAGAATTGATAAATGAAAAAGTAACGGAAATCTATAAGTCAAAAGAATTCATTAAGGGTAGTATCATAAATGATCAGGGAATACATTTATTATTATCACCTGAATTGTTTAGAACAGATATAAAAACATCCATAAAAATTATCAGTTTTGAGGGGAAGGAATTAAGCCACATTTATATAGATGACATTCCACATCTAAAAATTGGTCTAGGTGAGTTGAACTCTTACAATCCAAGTAATACACCATACTTTAATATGTTCGGTTCGTCATACTTGCTTCAAACTACAAGTGGATTAGTAGCTTTATCAAATTCATGGAAACAGTATTTAATCTCAGGTTTTTATGATTTACCCTATGCCAACGTCAATTATAAAAACTTTAATGGACAATTTGTAAGAACAGATGGAGGTAAGGTTACTGTTTTTGACCTATGGGGAAGTATTTTATATCAAGAAAATATTGAAAGTTTATATTCCTCATTCAACATAACTAATCAAGATAAAATGAGTTTACTCAACACCCTTTATTTAATAGGTGTTGATGGGGAGAGGACCAATAAACAAGAATTTACCTGGAATAATTATATACTTCCTGTCAATGTCTCAAATAAGGATAACTTCCTTACTTTCCATAAAAATGGAGAAGTTAATGTTTGGAACTATTCTAATTTTAATAAAGAATATAAATGGGAAATTTCTGGGAATAAAAGACCTTTATTCGCCACATTTCAAATTGATAAAACCCACATTCTTACTCTATTTCCAGACTCTAAGAAAATTGTAGTTTATGATCTAAACGGAAAAATTATCAATCAACAAAACTATGATATTGAAGATTTTATTACTGCAATTAGCTCTACAAATGAGGGTATTTATATTGGGACATCGAGTGGGGATGTACATCAACTGGATGATAAATTAAAAATAATATCATCTCATAAAGATGTTTTTGGAGAAGCTGTTTCATCTATTACATTTCTAGAAAAATCAAAAGAGTTAATTCTAGGATCAAGAGGTCGTTTAATTCGTTGCCCTTTAAGTATTGGAAAAATCTCTCCAGAACAAGTTACAAAAGTACATAATGGATATATCACAGATTTAAGTACACAGCATTTTAGTGGACACGACTTTTTATTAACAAATTCTTTCTTTGATAATTCTTGCTTCTTATGGGATTTAAAAACTAAAAGCTTAGTAAAGTCTTATAAACAAGAAAAAAATATACAATATGCCCAATTAATTGATAGCTTGAATGTACCAATGAATGTCGATAGTATTGGTTTTACTTTTGATAGTAACCTTGACCTTGTAAAAAAATTAAAAAGTGATAAACCAGAAGTTTATTTACAAGCTTCGGTTACCTCCCCAATTCGTAAAATTTCATTTAGTAAGGACCAAAACTTAATCTTAGTACTTTCTCAGAATATTGTTTACATTCTTGATGTAAAAACCAGAAAGGTGATTACACAAATTGAAGTCACAGATGATAACATTAATGATGCTATTTTAGATGATAACTCTAGGGAAGTGATTATCACACAAGGAGATAATTTAAAATCCTACGACATTGCTTCAGGTAAAATAATAAGAGAAATAAAATTTGATCATGTTGGTAATTTTAGTGTTCATCGTTTAAGAAAAGTTCCTGCTACTCCTTTTATACTTGGTATAAATACACATGGGTGGACAAATCCTTTCGTCATTCATGAAAACTCTGGGAAGGTAATCACCCGTTACGGTATCCCACTAGATGGAAATCGTATATATGACATTCAGTTTTCCAAATCCGGTCAGTTTATGGCTGTATATACCAATAAAGAAGTGGTTGTCTATAAAGATTATCTTACGAATAAACCAATTAAAGTATTTAAATACGATCGTAAATCAGAGGTTTCATATACCACAATGAATATAGTCCATATAGATGAAGATCAAAACCTTTTAATGTTTGTCGCAAAGGTAGAAGGGCGTACATGTACTTTGATTTATGATTATATAGAACAAAAACTGATTAAAAACATTAAATACAACTACTTAGCAGATATCGTAGGAAATTCTATAGTCTATGGACATATGGATGGTATAAAACAGGTTAGTTTAGAAGATGATTCAAAATCTTTTTTTAACGCAAAAAAAGATTTTATGAGTGATTTAAGTGCAATAGCCTATAATGAAAAATATGATTTGGTAATAGGTGGAGATATTTGGGGTAACATCAAATTATTTGATAATAAATCGAAGAATGAATTAGCTGCAATAGATCGTTTTCAAAACGACATTTATAATTTCAAGAAATACAAAAACCATTTCATCTATAATCATAAAGAAGGTCTTTTTATTATAGACAACAAAAAGTTTGAAAATAAATTAATTGAAAATGCTTCTAACTACCCGTTTTATGCAGATCTATCAGAGGATGAAACTCATATTATCTATTTAGAGTCATCTTCTTCAAAAGATAAGCCATTTGTTTATGTGGAAAATTTGAAGACTGGAATTTCGACAAAGTTATTCCAACTTCCAGTCACCTCAAATAATTTAAGCGTTTTTACTCTAAGTGAAAATCATATTATCTATTCTTATAAAATAGATAACACGACTTATTTCGCATCATATGATATCGACAACAATAGCAATGAAATCTTAATAGAAACAGAAAAGAATTTAGTACTCGATAATCAATCCACTACCAAGAATTTATATTATGTTGAAATATTGAATGATGACAACAAAAAAATACTTACTACTAAAACATATGATTATCAATTAATCGATAAGAAAAAGAATTTATTACATACAGTTGAATATCATCTTGATGATCACAAAGACATAAATACTAGAAATTTACAAAAATACTTAAAGAATTTTCAACTCATTTCTTCTTCTGGATATCAGGTTTATCAAACTGAAGATGGGATTAATATATTTGATTATAGATCTAAAAAACATCTATTGAAAGAGTTTGATCAAGTCAAAAATAAGCTCTTTAAATATCATGTAGCTTCAAATACACTCTACATAATTAGTGAAGAAAATGAGGTAATAAGCTATAACTTAACTACTAAGACTTTAAATACACTTTTCACTATCAATAGTAATATTGAACAAATTGATTTACATGAGAATGAATTAATCATTTTAAGTTCGGATGAAAAATTAAAGTCTATTCTACTGATGATCAATCTATTGAATATCAAATTCAATCTTCTGGTGAAGACGGGATTAGTATAATAAATAATAATGGTTATTACATGACTAGCAAAAATGCGGTTGATAATATTGTATTTAAAAAAGGATTAAATGTCTATCCTTTTGATCAATTTGACGCATGGTTTAATCGACCTGATATAGTTTTAAAAGGTATAGAAGGGACTGATAAAGAGTATATTAATCAGGCTTATTTAGCTTATAAGAAGAGGTTAAATAAATTAAGTTTAGATAATGATTTTCCAAAAATTGACGGACTCCCTAAAGTTATTATTGATAAAGAAAATATTCCTGTCACGATAAATCAGAAAGAATTTACTTTTTCTTTAGCGGCCCAAACATCTGATCAATCTAAGATTAGTAGCATTGATGTTTGGATTAATAATGTCCCTGTATTTGGGAAAAATGGTTATCGATTATCATCAAATACTTCTAAAATTGAAGAAGATATTACAGTAGCTTTAAATGACGGAATCAATAAAATTGAAGTAGGGGTGAGGACAGATTTAAATTCATCCTCTCTTAAAGAAGAATTCTTTATAACATGCGAGCAAAATACTTCTTCAAAGTTTTATGTAATTGGAATTGGTATTTCACATTATAAAGACAGTACCATGAATTTACAGTACGCTGACAAAGACGCCAAAGATATTGTGAATGATCTAAAGAAAAAGGGAAATCATATAGAAGCAATTCTTCTTACAAATGAACAGGTCACCAAAAAGAATATCCTAGCTTTAAAAAAACAGCTGCTTAAAACTAATGTAGATGATGAAATAATCCTATATTATGCAGGACATGGAATGTTAGATTACAATTATGATTACTACCTCACTACTCATGATATTAATTTTAGACAACCTAAAGAATTGGGTCTTAAATACGATGACTTTATCAATCTACTAGATGGTATTCCTGCTAGAAAAAAATTAGTAATAATAGATGCCTGTCATTCTGGTGAGCTAGATGAAACTCCTACAAATACATTCAATGCTAATAACAATGTAAAAGTTGTTTCCAGCTTTACTAGGGGATTAGTTCCTGAATTACCTATTCCTACGGCATCATCTTTTGAATTTATGCAAGATATTTTTACCGATTTAAGAAGGGATACTGGAGCTACGATTATCTCAAGTGCAGGTGGTAATGAGTTTGCTTATGAAGGCGAAGGATATGATAATGGTCTTTTTACTTATTTCTTAAGAAAAGCGATTAACGAGGACTTAGCTGATCAAAATAGTGACGATAAAGTTAACGTACAGGAACTTTTAGATTTTCTGGAACGTGAAGTGAAAGAGGCATCAAATGGTCAACAGCAACCAAATGCTAGAAGAATTAATAAAGAAGAGAATTTTAAGCTTTGGAATTTATTGGAACAATAGGAAATAAAACTTAAAAAGTTCATGTATATAATATAAACCGAAACTGTGAGCTTGTAGATTAATTTACAAGCTCACATTATTTATATATTTATTGTTAATGTCATAAATGAACTTAATTAATAGAATCAGTAATTATTTGATGGCAACCATTTAATTATTCAGCTGCTCTAAGATGATTGTAAATCTAATTTTGAAGTTCATATTTAACGATGAATGAACTATCTCAATGCTTAAAAATAAATAAATGAAATTCTACCTAACATTATTAATCCTGTATATCATTAGTTCTTGTGCACCTGTAAACACAGTAGATGAATACTGTGATCCATTAGCAGAAAATCCACATTTTATATCCGAATGCAAAGAATATAATTGTACGAAATATTAAATGATCAAACCCAATACTAAATTTTAGTGTTGGGTTTTTTAATTTCAAAAATGCCATGATATATACTATTGCATTATCTCAAGAACTAACAAATTATGAATAACACATATAATTATAATATAATTTATGTTATGTTAAATATAATGTTTTGTAGTTTATCTTATCACCTTTAGAATCAAATATTTAAAGAAAACGTCTTGAAGCATTTTTATCTAATTGATTTACAGTTTTTTATCAAATTATTTTGTTATGTAACATTGTTACTTTATATTTGAAGTATCAATATTAAACATGACTAATTCTTCAACTATGAAACACTTTGTATTAAAATTCATCACCACTTCCCTATTCTTTATAGCAACACAATCTTCTGTACTTTCTTCAGATGATAAAAACTTCTTGAAAGTACATACTGTTGAGGTTTCTCAAATTCAAATGACTATTTTACATGGAGATGGATTTTTTTCTTTAACACGAAGATTATTCCAAGTGCTCGAAAAAAATCCAAATAATATTACCTGGGAAGATGTATTCTTATTGAAAACAATATATCAAGAACAAACGGGAAGCGATGAGTTAGTAGTGGGAGAAAAATTTATAGTTTTAAAAAATGAGTTTCTTTAGAAGAAACTCATTTTTTTATTAAATAAACCCTGTGTCAGGATACTTGAATCTGTATAATACATTCATTTATATGATATTATCACATAACATTTTGCAAAATC
Source organism: Flammeovirga sp. MY04 (assembly GCF_001682195.2). Lineage (NCBI taxonomy): Bacteria > Pseudomonadati > Bacteroidota > Cytophagia > Cytophagales > Flammeovirgaceae > Flammeovirga > Flammeovirga sp. MY04. Next base: position 956,668 of record NZ_CP003561.2, on the reverse strand, counting down.
CCTAAAAAGGGGGATTTATATCTCATAAAAGATTAATAGTTTTAATCATTCCTTTACCCAACTAAATTAAAATGAGAAAACTATTATTATTGCTCTCCTTTCTGTTTGTGCTATTAAATTCGTATGGCCAAGATGATTCAAATACCAATAAATTTGCTATTGGTGTAAGTGGTGGATCTAACGGATTAGGGATTGACGTTTCAAGAAATTTAAATGAACATTTTAATGGTAGCTTAAGCTTTAATTATCTCAAAATTGATAATTTTTCGCAAGTTGTTACTTATGATGGTCAAAGTTTGAAAGGCACAGCCAATGTTGATATGAGAAATATTGATTTACGTATCGAGTACCTACCTTTTAAAGGCAGTAGTTTTAAAATTGTTGCTGGCTTAGCATATATGTTCAGTAATAGTGTACAACTTATAAGTAGTTATACAGAACCTATTACTTTAGGTGTTCGGACATTAACACCTGATGATATTGGCGAAATTAGATTTGAATCGGAATGGAATCAGCTTTCTCCCTATTTTGGTATAGGATTAGGTCGTGCAGTTCCTAAAAAGAGAATTGGATTTGGGCTTGATATGGGGACATACTATTTAGGAAATCCCAATATCAAATTCTATGGTACTGAATTATTCACTGATATGTCGAGTCAAGAACAAAAAATGGAATCCAATATGAAAGATTATACTTGGTTCCCTTTATTGCGATTAAGACTTTCAGTAAGGTTAAATTAATTATAATCATTACACAGTATTCAAAAAAGATATTTTTTGACGATTTGTTTTATACTACAATTACCTAAGTAAAGGCAAACACTTTTGTTTGCCTTTTTTAAAAAGTACTATCAATAATTAACATTATTTTCAAATATACCACACTTTATCAATTCACTTTCCTAATTTTGTCACGCTAACAAATTATCGACAATCTTATTCATTCAAACCAAGAAAATGAATTTATTATCCAAATGTGTAGGCTATTTAGCCTCAATTGTGACACTTATTATTATCTCTACGAACTTACTTCAAGCTCAGAATACTATCACAGGTAAAGTACTTGAAAATAGTAACAAGAATGCTATTGAATACGCAACTGTTGCGTTATACAATCAAGAGAATGAAAAACTGATCACTGGAGTAGTTACTCAAACGGAAGGTATTTTTAACATCAACAAGCTTAAAAAAGGCACTTACAAATTAACTGTGGCCTTTATGGGATTCGAAACTTTTGTGAAAGAAAACATTAAACTTGATGGTCAGCCTTTAAATCTTGGAACTATTTATCTAAAAGTAGATAATCAAATGCTTCAAGAAATTGAGATCAAAGGAGAACAGCTAACTGCGGTTACTAAAGTTGACCGACAAGTATATGATGCAACAAAATTTGAAGCCGCTGCAGGAGGTACTGCTACTGATGTACTAAAAAACATGCCTTCTGTGAGTATTAATGCTGAAGGTGATTTATCTGTTAGAGGTACATCAGGATTTGTAATTTTACTTAACGGTAAACCAATACAAACTGATGCCGCTACTATTTTGAATCAATTGCCAGCCAATTCTATTAAAAATGTTGAGGTAATCACCGCTCCCTCTGCCAAATACGATTCAGAGGGAAAGGCAGGAATTATCAATATTATCACTACTAAAGGTGCAACTGATAACCTTTTTGCTCAAGTGAATGTAAGAGTTGGTTTACCTAGCGTAGAACCTTATGACAATGCAAAAATGCCTCTAAGATATGGTGGTGACTTTACTATTGCTCAACAAAAAAATAAATTGAATTGGGCTATTGGAGGTTCTTATCAAAGAAATGATAAAACAGGTCGTCGTGAAGGTGATGTGTGGACTCAAATTGATGATGATCCAAAGTTCAGATTCCCTTCTGATGGAGAACGCTCTTATGTGGAAGAAAACTATTCAGCGAACTTATCATTAGGATATGATGCAACTAAAAATACCTCTCTACATTTTGCTGCTATGGGTGGTATTAGAGATAAAACAAGACTTGCAGATATTTATTATAATAATAATCGCTTTGAAGGTGACCCCACTCCTTTTCAGTATTACAACCATAACTCTAGAAATAGACAATCCGATTTCTTTGTTTCTAGTTTTGATTTTGATCATCGATTTGATAATGGTGCACAAATCAAAGCATCAGTTTTGTATGAATATACTTTATTAGGTGGTCCAACATTTAATGACAACCAAAGAGATAACTTTTCAACACCAGAAAACCAAAATTTCTTCTACTTGAGAGAAAGAAACACTAATGAGAACCCTTTAAATGGTTTCCGTGCTAATCTTGATTATAGTTTCAAACCATCAAAATTAGGTCAGTTCGAAATGGGTTACCAATTCAGGACATTAGACCATAAAGGTGATTTCTTGTACGAAAGAGAAAATCTAACTGATGGTAAACCTACAGGTAATTGGGAAGTTGTAGACAATTATTCGTCTAACTTAAACCTGAAGAGAAATATTCACTCAGCCTATGGTCAATTGGCTGGAGAAAAGGGCGATTGGACATATGGTGTAGGTGTTCGTGCAGAGTATATGGATCGTCAAGTTGATTTCTTGGGCTATGAAAATGGTCAGTTACAACCTGAGAATCAAAGGGAAATAAAGAAGTATGATTACTTCAAATTATTCCCATCAGCAAATTTACAATATAAAGTAAATGATGGATTTGCATTAAAAACAGCCTACAGTAAAAGAGTGGAAAGGACGACTACTTTTAAAATGAATCCATTTAAAGAAAAAGAGCATTCTGAAACACTGGAACAAGGTGATGCGGATCTTTTACCTGAATTTATTGATTTAGTTGAATTAGGTGCCACTCAAGAAATTGGCGACCATAGTATCTTTGCAACGGCTTACTTTAGAAATACAGAAAACTTGATTAATAGAACAAATACATTTGATAGTGACTCTGTTTTAAACCGTATCTATACTAATGTAGGGAATAGTAAAGTATTTGGTTTTGAGCTAGGGACTTCATTGAAATTAACAAAGTGGTGGGACTTTTATGCTGGTGGTAATGTTTATCATCAACATATTAAAGGTCAATTTGATTATGATGATACAGATAACGATTGGTTAATAAGTATTCCTGTGGATACAAAAGCTTGGCAGTATAGCTTTAATATCAACACAACCTTTGATATCACAAAGACATTAAGTACTAATTTCTCATTTAATTATTTATCGGAAAGAGTAACCGCCCAAGGTAGAGATTCTCGATTCTACTCTCCTAACCTTTCCATAAAAAAGACATTCCTTGACAAAAGATTGGCTGTAAATTTCCAATGGCTGAATATGGATATGGGTATGTTAAATACGAATGAGCAAAGAATTACTACAAGTGGAGATTATAATGCTCTATTGGCCAACGGAACTTCTCAAAGACAACAATTTTATACTACAACAAATTATGTCTACGAAGTGGATCAATTGATCATCAATATAACTTATAACTTTAATAGTTCGAAAAATAAATCGAAGAAAGTGAAATCAGAATTTGGAGCTCAAGAGTTCTAATATAGATAAAGGCTACCTCAAAAAGGTAGCCTTTTTTACCTAATCTATATTTATAACTAAAACTAATCTATTTACACATTAAAATATTCTGAGAATTGTAAGATCCCTTCAAGGATAAATTGAATTCCCATGGCAATAATGATTAATCCCATAAATGGTGTAGTAATCTGACTTGTCTTTGATGGTTTTGTATTATCACCTTTAGAAAGTAAAGCGATAATTATCCAAGAGACTATCAATACACATAAAATTGAAATAAGTGCTACACTAGGAAAATGATCTTCTGATTGAGAAATGGCTAAAGTAATCACACCTGTAATGGTTCCAGGGCTTGCTGCAAAAAGAATAAAAGGCATTAAGTTTTTTTCCTTTTCATCTGTTGAATTTTCTGTTTTTTTATTCAACATTCTAAATCCAATACTCATTAACACTAATCCTCCAGCTACCTGAAAAGCGTTTAAACTAATACCTAAAAGGTGTAATAATTTTGATCCTAACAATGCTGAAATAGCTAATATAAAACCTATTGTGAGTATAGATTCTGTAAGATCTTTCAGTTTATGCTGATAAGATCTTCCTCTTTCGATACTTCCAAAAATTTGAGAACATATTACAGGATTAACTAATGAGAAAATGGTCAGAATTCCTTGAAAATAGATTTCCATTGTGTAGAATTTATATTTTGATTTTTTGTTTGTTGGTTGCCATTACCAACAATACAAAAGTCCTTATTTCTACACCCAAAGAGTTACATAAAATAAAATAGTAGTTACACAAAAACATCAAACTTGACTTTAACCAAAAAGTCTTTTCATCTTATCTAAGTGTTCTTTAAATTCTCTTGCTTTCTTTTTTCTAGCTTCCTTTAGATCTTCTCTATCAAGAATATAATTTAGCTCCTCTTCAGGTGGGATGCCACAAGATAATTTTTGTTCACCATCCACTTCAATTAAACAAGAATTACATGTTCCATATTTTCTCATTGTCTTATAACAAGGATGTGTAATACTCAATTTATTCCTTTTTAATAAATCTAACAGGGTTTTATCCCTTTCATGTCGATCATATTCTTTATTGTCAACTTTAATAATCATTGAGGCTTTGATACATTCTGAATAAAAATTTTCGTGAAATTATGGATCTTTTTATAAGATTAAAATTCAATGATGTGTTTTCTAAGATCTACATCCATGGAACTTATATTAATAAATAAATGATTCGTTGAAATAGTATAAGTTCAATCCATAGAACAATGTCATTATTTAGCTTATTAAATTGATTTACTATAAATTAACTATGACTTACTTATAATTAACTATTGGTGTATGCTAAAAACGATTACGTTAAACCTTACTTTTTGCTTTTTCTGTATTACTGTAAATGCTCAGAACTCTGAAGAAATAAAACCATTCAAAAATAAAGCATTGACTATTTCATGGGGATGGAATTGGTCCTCATACTCTGATTCGGATATCAGATTTAAAGGTAAAGGACACGATTTTACATTAAAAGATGTAATGGCTACACACCGTCCTACTCAATTTGATTTTAATGCATATTTTGTTCATTTCACTACTCCTCAATATAATTTTAAAGTATCCTACTTCTTTAATGAACATTGGGATGTTTCATTTGGAGTCGATCATATGAAATATGTAATGATTCAAAATCAGGATGTTTACATCAATGGTTTAATTAACGAGGGAACTCCTTATGATGATGTTTACACCAATGAAAGCATTCAGCTTTCTCAAGACTTCCTTACCTTCGAACATACAGATGGTTTAAATTATCTTTATTTCGGTTTGAATAGATTTGATCAGCTCTATAATTTTAAAAAAATTAATGGCCCCAACATTGGTGTACATGTAACTGAAGGTTTTAGTGCTGGAATTCATCTACCTAAAACGAATGCAAGACTTTTGGGGAAAGATCGAAATGATGTTTTTCATTTATCAGGGTATGGTTTTGATGTAAATGTTGGGCTTAACCTTCTATTTTTTGATTATGTATTTATACAAGGTGATTTAAAACTTGGTTTTGTACATATGCCAGATATTCGATCAACCACTAATAAGAACGATAAAGCGGAACAATACTTTTTTTACAATCAACAAGCCATTCAAATTGGTGGCCGCTTTCCCTTTTGATCAAAATCTGTTAAATTGAAGACTTATTTTATAATGATAGAATATTTTATTTCAATAAGCATCTATCTACATTTTTTCGACTCACAATTAAACTTCGATTCAATGAAACTAATTTCCACATTTGTATTCTATTTTATTTTTATCAATGTCATTTTTTCTCAAAATAAAGAGATTGATGAAGTAAAAGAGTTTCAATCTAAACTTACAGCAGATTATAAAGACCCAGATCATTCGCCTTTAAAAGGCGAAAAGCTGAATGAATTTCAAGGGCATGAATTTTTCCCAATTGACTTAAACTATAGAGTTATCGCCAAATTCAAGAAAGACAAAGGCAAAGTTTTTGGGATGAAAACCTCCACATCAAGAATGGCACAATATAAAAAATATGGAACGCTGTCGTTTGAAATCAATGGAGAGACATTTAAACTAAATGTTTATCAGAGTGAAAGCTTAAAGAAAAGTGAAGAATATAAAGATTATTTGTTCTTACCATTCATGGATCAAACGAATGGCAATACGACTTATGGGGCTGGAAGATATATTGATCTAAGTATACCAAAAGGGAAAACCATTGTTGTAGATTTTAATAAAGCATATAATCCATACTGTGCATACACAGAAGGTTATTCATGCCCTATTCCTCCTCAAGATAATTTTTTAAATACTGAAATAAAGGCTGGGATTAAATCGCCAAAAAAAGCCAATTAGTTTTGAAATGAAAAAAGCAGACCTTAGAAATCTAAGATCTGCTTTTTTTGGTTACTGTCTAATAAACTTATTCTCCTACTGGAATGCTTACAGACGTAGTATCTAATTGAATATCATGTTCTACAAAAAACTCATTGATTTGTTTTTTTGGTAAATATGGAAGCGGATCTGCTTTTGGTGTACAAGAAGCAAATAAAATTGACATTCCAACAATAATAGTTACAAGTAGCTTTTTCATAACAGTAGAAGTTTACAAAATGATAGTAAGGATTTTTGAGAGTTATACTTACAATGTAATTTTTACTTTGCTTTCATATAATTAAACGTAATTGGTGATTAAAAATTCAAGATATTAACACTTGTAAACATATGGTTAAATATATTACATACCTCTATTCTGAAAAGAAATCACAAATAATTACTTGATATACTTGTTTGATTTAGTCAAAAAGGCCTTTTATTGTATTATCTAAACAAAAATATAAGCCTAAAATCCTATGTAAGATTATTAGGTAAAGTAAATTATTACAAAAAAACATTTTGATTAAAATTAAAAAGCTTCTCTACGAGTAATCCAAAATCCTTGTTGATCATAATTCCCTATGGCATAATCAAAACGGAAATTCACTTTCACACCATCAACTAATTGGAATCGAAAACCAGAACCAACACAGTATTTTACATTTTCAAAAGCTGAAGTCCCCTCACTTCCATACACATTACCCACTCCTCCATAAAGTACCATACCCAATCGCCAGAATAAATGACGTCGGTACTCTAACTGTGTCATATAATAGTATTTGTCAATGAATCGTAGAGGATGAACGATATTCCTCATTCTTTTACTTCCTCCCAACTTATTTAAATAATAAAATGGGACATCCCCTTCTTGTGCATGAAATGCAGCAAAAAAACCTAGAATATTTTTATCAGATCGTATTTTAAAAAATTTACTATACTCAATAAAAAAATGAGAGAAATGATAATCATTCCCAAGAAATTTAGGATAGAAACTTAGTGCAACAGAAAGTAATTGACCTTTTGATGGATAATTCACATCGTTTCTGTTATCTATTTTAAATGTAGGGCCAATTCCAAAATTAAAACCTCCATTTAAACCTATAATATCATTTTCATTTATTATCTGATCAAAATCTTCTAATTTATTGTATTGGATATCATACCTAAAACCTAAAAAATAAATATCATTCATCTCGTAAGTTGCTTCACCAAAACTTGCAAACTGACGATTAAAAAAAGAAACTGTATCTGCTGGTGTTAGTTCATTTACACCATAGTAATTAAAAGGTACATATTGATATATACCATCTATTTGAAGGTTCAAGTGCTCTTTACCATAAAAAATTAAACTTGCCTTTGTAGAAAATAAACCTTTTGAAGAAACTAAAATTGAAGGAATTAAAGTGGTAGGTCTTTTATATTTGTCATTATTGTTACTTTCACTTTTAGCAAAAGTAAATACAGGCATTGCACCTATCATAAAGCCAAATTGTTCACTATACCCCCCTAAAGGATAAGTAGTCATTGAAAAAGACTTAGAATCATAAGTGACAATATCAATTAGTTTATCGACAAAGTTTTTATCTTTTAATGAATCTTGTTGAACTTTTTCCTGAGCGAATAAATTTGCAATACAGTTTAGAAAGAGAATGGCAAACCAAAGTCTTGATTTCATGAATAGAGTTTGAAGAGTGATCAGGTTAATAACTAATTATGTTTCTATTTGTTCTAAATATAACCATAAAATTAGTACTAATAATCATCTAGATCACTCATCAAACTAAAATATGTTTACTGAGGTATCATTTCTCCAACATTTACAACACTTATAGTACTTGGTTTTTGGGTTGTTGGATGTTGTTTTCCTTTTGTTAATTCTTCCACTTTCATTGCGATATATAAATCAAGTTCTCTTAAAGAGATAATCTGATCACCTGAGTAATCAGCTTTTCCTTCTCCAAGTCCATCAATTATTGCAGCAGTAAATGCACCATGTTGCCACTCAGAACTTTCCAAGGAACTTTCTTTACCCGTCGAACCTGACATAATTATCACACCATTTTCGTCACTAGATAACGATCGAATAGATTCAGTATTATCAGAGTGAGCAATATTTACCCCTAATTGACCACTATTACATGCGTCCACATAAAGTAAAACCTGTGAAGGTAATTGTGTCATTACATTCGCACAGTCTGCCCATTTCACTGCACTTTTATCAACGTCTTTAAGATCAACATCATGAGGAATTACATAGAAATTATTTTCCCAATTTACTCCATGAGAAGCTATAAAAACAACTGCTAAATCATCTGAAGTTGCATTCTCTGATAACCATTGAAACCCGCTTAAAATATTTTCTTTTTTCGCTTCTTCATTTGTTAATTCCTTGACAAAAACTTCATTAAACAATTTGCCATTAGCTTGTTTTCTATAAATATCAGATATTGCTAAAGCGTCCTTGTCAGCATAATTCAGATTTAAAGTCTTATCGTTGTAATTGGAAATCCCAATAGATAATAAGTAAATATTTTGTGTACTTTTTTGGGTTTTAGTAACTGAACTCATTAAAGTTTCAATATCAAACCCTACATCTGAAGATGAATTCGCTGAATTATTTTTTGATATGCTTCTAGGTTTTGACGTGATTTTAGCAAATTCATTTTCTGCAAAAATTTGAACTTTCATTTGATCATGATGCGTCTTGAATTCTTCCTTAATCTGATAACAATACAGTCCAGAAACTTCAGAAACAGCATTTAAATCAATTGATTTCGGACGACCATCTACTAATATTTTTGCCGTTTTCAATTGTGATTTTGATGTTATCGTAGCATCTACTTTCACCAAATCTGTACCACTTAATTGAGTATGCAAATTTGGAGAAACCCACTCAATTCTAGGCTGTTGTTTTACAAGTTCTTTAGGGTCAACTTTCTTCAAACCTAATGCATTAATTGCTTGATCGAAACTCCCCATTTCAATAATCTTTATAAGCACCTCCTTTTTATGATATCTTTTATCAGCAAAATTTACAGAGTAATAATTACTTAGTTCACCTATTCCCTTACTTTCTAACCAACCAATATATTTTTCACCTCCTGCTGATGCATGATAATATCCTTTAGGCGACCAACACACCCATTCATTGTGTACACTAACAAATAAAGACGCTAATAATTCTCCTGTCTCAATATTCCATAATTTAGTCGTTTGATCATCACTTGATGATATTAAGTACCGCCCATCTTTAGAAACATGAGCAGTTATAACCGAAGCACTATGACCATGAAACTCTTTTACTAATTGAGCACTCTGATTATATAATTTTAATGAGTTACCACTAGAAACAATTACATTTCCTTTTGGTGTAAAACAGTAAGCATTAATTGCTTTATCTCTGTTTTTATCATTTATTACTTTCGAAGACCCAATCTGTAAAGTGTAAGCATTTATTTTTTTTAATGTCACACCTTGACCGTCAATCACGGGCATTTCATATTCTGATTGGTTATCGACATTAAGTTCCATCATTAATTTTTCGAAATCAAAAACCTTATTGTAAGGTTGTCTTTTCTTATGATTTACAGATAAAGCGAAACGTTTCCCTTCTGATCGACCTATTCTTTTATTCGAAAGCCCATCACTTTCGAACTGAAGAATATTTTTTTCTTTTTCAATATCATAAATTGATAAAATCCCTTCTACACCTTTTGCATACACTACATATTTATTAGTGTTGTTAGCAAATCGTGCTGCAGAGATAATTCCTTTTTCTGCTGGAATAAATTTATTCTTTAACCAATTTGAAGTGTTATATATAGTAAGATTCCCTTTGGAATCCACTATCAAACATTCATCCTCACTTTCTGGTAGATCAATAGTGGTGATATAGCCTTTTGCACTTGGAATAACTGCTTCCTCTTCACCTTTTGGAGAATAAATAAAGACTTTACCTTTTGATGTTCCCGCTATAATATGATTGGAAGAAAATTTGATTTTTGTTACGGGCTCAAACGTTTCCCATCGACTTAATAAAGTGGCCTTATCTTTTGTAGCATTTAATTGATATAACTTAATAGATCCATCGAACGAGGCACATACTATTTTTGTACCGTCACTTGAAAAGTCTACTGAATAAACCAAGTCTTCGAAATCATCTATTGAAAGAGTAAAATTGGTTTTCGTCGATTTCAAATGTGGTACATACCATAATTTCACTGTCTTATCTGCACTAGCACTACATAACCATTGTCCATCAGGAGAGAAACTTAAATCAGTAATCACATTAGTATGTCCAATAAATGAAGCAGTTTGGGAAGAGTTGTCTAAATTAATGATTCTAATCTCATTGTTTGGTAAATAGCCAGCTGCCGCTATCATATTCTTATTAGGATGCATACTTAAGGTATTGTAACGACCTTCTTTACCTTTGGCATAAGTTCCCCATAGCGTTTCTTCTAATTCATTATTTCTTAAATCCCAAATACGTATGGTTTTGTCTTCAGAAACCGATACTAGTTTACTATTGTCATTTGTAAAAGCAACTCCTCTCACAAGAGATGAATGTCCTTGTGGATCAATCATTAAGTGCTGACCAAAACAATAGTTGGATAGTAAAAATAATAGAAATAGTTGAATGCTAGATTTCATAGATTATTGATAGTTTCTAAGTTGAAAAACAAATTCACCTCCCTCATGACCAACGTCTTTTAGAGGTTTTCCTTCTGGCTCTTGTTCTGCATTACTCATTACAGATTCTCGAACATACATAGCTAAATTACGAATTGTAATTTTCTCACTTGTATTGTTTCTTAAATAGTTTGTTAAATATTTATTAAAAGGGCTATGTCCGCCTTCTTCTCCATCAGAAACTTCAGTTAAACCTCCAGATGCAAGTCCCCATCTTGAAGGTAAAGATTCTACTCGGTCAGCATATTTCATTCCTCTTGTCCTCACACTAAACATAGAACCAGAGTAACATGCATCAGAAATAAGTAAGGTGTGCTTAGTTTTTAAAGCTTTGATATATTTTAATATTGTTGTGTTAGGTAAATAAGTCGACATATCCTCTTCAGAATGATCCGCATCGACGGGCACCCAATAACCGTCTTGGGTGAAATCATCGTAATATCCATGGCCAGAATAGTAAATCAATAATTTATCCTCATCTCCTACTTTTGCTGCTAAATCTCTAACCAATTTTGATATTTCGGTTTTTGTAACTTTCTCATTGTATAATTCATACACATTTTCAGGTTCATAATGATAATTGTTCAATAATACATTTTTGATGTTTTCAGCATCACTTACAGCATTTTTTAAAGGAGTCCAAGAAGTGTAATTGTTCGCTGCTATCAGGACTAAATAGTTTTTTCCACCTTGAACAGTCTTCACTGCCATTGCAGGAGTAGTATCAATATCTTTTTGATCAAGATTCAAAACAAATTCCTGAATTTCAGATCGGTTTCTAAGAGAATCAGAAACCATTACTCTAAATTTATTTTGTGTTGCTTTAATTGCTTTAAAACCTCTTGATACTGCATTTGGTTTTTCATAACTCACATTAATTTCTACATCAACTGCTCCATTAGGAGCAATATCATCTAGCTTTACTGATCGATCATAATTTAATCCTGTAATGGACATTGAAGCTAATAATTTCACAGTAGGTTTATATGAAGTACCCTCTCCCCAATTTTCAATTCTAAGTTTAATTTTTCCAGATCCTCCCTTTGCAAGCGTCGATTGTCCATTGTCATATACAAACTGTAAGTTGGACATCATTAACTCTGCAGGAAGAATTTTTGATGTCTCTTTATTTTCTGTTTTAACAACTACTTCTTCATAAGTAGAATTCTCTAATACAGGTGTTTCAACTGTAGAAATAACTGGAGTTTCATTTAAATTACTAGAAGAATTTTCATCTGTAGAAAATGAGATAATACTTTTATCCTTTTCCCTTTCTTCTAAAATTGTTTCATTGATGTGTTCCACATGATCAATTAATACCAATGTAGTTTGAAGAAATTCGAAAGCATCTGTTGATTTATTTTCATCAGAAGCAGCTCTATCGATATAAGGTTTGGCTGTTTTTAGTTTTTGCAAAGCCACCTTATTCATTTCTATGCTTTTTGTTTCGAATTCCTCAACACTTAAATCATTTAATCTATTAATGCTTCTAACTGCTTGATTATAATAGATAGTACCAATATTGTAGTTGGTATTGATGTGTTTAGGATCAATTTTCAAGGCTTTCTCATAAGTCTCTATCGCTTCATCAATCTTTCCTTCATTTTGATAAATCACCCCTAATGTATAAGCAAACTCAGGGTTATCCACTTTATCCAATGAATTTTCTAACAAAGCTTTGGCCTCATCGATTTGATTATTTTCGAAATATATTCCAAGTAAAGGACCTGCATACATCTCTGTATGATGAGGATATTTATCCAATCCAATTTTATACAACTGTTCTAAATTACCTGTTTGATTTTGAATACGAGACTGTAGAAGTATTTCAGAGTAATCATAAAAACTAGGTGATGTATATTTAAATACTGAAGAAAACTCCGATTTAAGTTTTTCGAATATTTCTTCATTCATAGCATAAGCCGCCGTCATCGCCCCTTCTAAATAAGCAACAGAATCTGTGGGTAATGTCTCTTTTGCTTTTATGTAGTCCTTTAATGCATTATCAAATTCATCTAATTCATACCAATCTCTGGCACTTTTCATGTGTTTTTCCCAGATCTCTTCAACTGTTTGAGCAGAGGAAAAATTAGAGATGAGAAGGAGACAAACAATCGATAATATTTTATTTATACTTTCCATTATTGAATATTTTTTTCTTCTACTTTTAGATTATTAATCCTCATACTTACTAGCATGAGATCCTTGTTAGTATAGTTTTTATCTCTTGAATAATCTCCCTTTACGCCTATAAGATTTAATGTATTATCATAATCTGACAAGGCAAATATCGACTCGTAAGGCTGTTCTGATTTTAGGACTGTACCATCTTTTGCCTGACCAAAACTATCTATTTTTAGTATGGCAGTATTAAACTTACCAAACTCCATATTATTTGCCAATAAGATGTTTGTCTCATTTATATCACTTAGTTTATTGATATTTGCTACCAATAAAAATTGATTTTGTAGTGGAAGAATTTCAGTAATCATTCCTTGCATCAAATAATTTGATGACCACAATTGTTCACCATCAATTTTAATGTTTTGAATATTTAGAGTATCGTATTCTTGAATTGAATTTTTTGTCTTCCCTTTATAAGCAATCAGATAACTTTTTGTTTCCTGTAAATATTCGAAAACTCTTGGGTATCGCTGACTAGAAACTGGAATTTCATTTAATTGATCACCTGTTTTGGCATCAAAAATAACTACCTTATTATCAAGACTTATTTCATTATCGCCAACCTTTATACCTTCAGCCGTAAGCATTAAATGAACAACACCACCTTTTACATTAATACTTGGAATATCGATGTTTGGAGCATCTTGATACGCTTTCTTATCAAATTCGTATTTTGAGAGCCAGTTTACTTCATTCAACGTATCGATATCAGCTATAAAAACCGCTAAACTTTTCTTGTCCCTAATTGTACCGATTACTAAAGTATGATCATCTTTATTCGGTCTTGTATGAATGGTCTTCATTCTTCTGACGATAAAATCGTTTGTTTCCTGAATGGACTCCAAACTAATTGAATCCTTTTGATAAGACACAAACTGTGCAGAATCTGAAGGTGTTGATGAGAAGTAATTTTCTATAATTGTTTTTAATAGATCCTCTGATTTTTGCTGTGTTAGTTTAATCCTAGATTTTTCATTATTGACATAATTTGATAAATCATCTTGGTATTCTTGAGCAAAAAATGTTGCATGTTTTTTATAACCCATACTGTTCTGATCAGTAGATATTTTTCTTAAACGATGTATAGCTTTATTACATTCTGTCCAAATATCTGCTTGTGATCTGATATATTTTAAATCGGCTTTTCTTCCGGTATTCAATACATTAGAATAAGTAATTTGATTCAGTAAATTGATCTTTTGTTCTTTGTACTCAAAAATATTTACAGGATATGCATTTGGATCATACTTTTTAATTTTACCTATTTTACGAACATCCAGATAGAAGCGATCCTCACTCGGAATTTTTGATTTTTCTTTTTGAATAATTACATCATTTAAATAATGATCATATGCGGTCACTAAGTTTCTCATAGGCAAAATTTCAGCTTGATAAAATTGCGAGACATCATCATACCACTTAGCATAATTCCACAGTCGAATATCTTCATTTAAGAAACTTGTTGTAGTTAAACCGTGAATTCTATAATTATCAATTCCAACTTCTATTATTTCAGTTGTATAGCCTTCAATAGGATGAACTTCTAAAGCTTGCTTATATCTTTGGAAAGCATCTAATGCCTTTTGATAATGATCTTTTATCGGTTGAATTTCGGCAAAGATATTATCATGTTCTGCTAAAATGTAAAAGTCTTTTATGGTTGGGTACTTCCCGCATACCTCTCTAAATTGCTCATTTGCAATCAAATACTCATTGATACATTCTTTAAAATTGATATAAATACTATCAACTTCTGATTTTTGTTTTGCAAGCACTTCTTTTCTCCTCGCTAGCTCACTTTGAATCTCAATTTGAGTTACCTTTTCTAAACCTTTTCCTTGGTTAGCAGGAAATTGTAGAAACTCTAAATAATATCGTTTCCATTTCTTTTTGATTTCTTTTTCTGTGAGGCTTTTCTCAAATAATTCAATGTATCGAGATGCAGAATCACATGTTGATTGAATCGCTTGATATTGTCTGAGTACATCAAATGAATTGATTCTTTGATAATAATATTCACTTACCTGAAACAAAGGATTAACCTCCAAAGGTTGATATTTGATGATCTTCTTTAATTCTTGCAACTGTGCATCAGATATTTCAGTATTATAATGAGGTTTTAATTCAAGGTAATACTTCTTATAATCAATATCTTCGTATTTCTTTCTCTCTAATATTGTGGCGATATCTTCCTCTTCTTTTTCTTTGTTTTGTGAATACACAAAAATATTACAAAATAGAAGTAATAATGTGATGATATATTGAATGCTGTTTTTCATAGTTTCGTAAATTTTGGGTTAGTTATTAATTTCAAGAACCATTAATTCTACCCTTCTATTCATCGCTTTGTTTTCTTCAGTATCATTTAATACTGTGGGCTGGGATTCTCCATAACCTTTAGGTACCAATCGATTTTTAGGGATACCAAAATCCATGACATACATCGCCACATTTTTTGCTCTGTGTTCAGATAATTTCATATTGTATCGATCAGAACCTACATCATCTGTATGAGCTGCTAATTCTACTACGATATTCGGATTATCCTTCATCAGTTTAACTAAACGCCTTAATTCTCTAAAACTACTTTCGATAATTTCAGATGAATTAGATTCAAAAAGAATATCTTTCAGTGGAAGCTTACTATTAGGTTTTAGCTCTGTAAGAGCTACATCAAATTCTTTTTTATCGGAAGCTTTTAATTTTGATGAGAAAAACGAATATCCTCTTGGGCTTCTTACCTCTATTTCATAAGAGGCTCCATCTCTAACTTCAATCTTGTATTTACCATCTTCACCCATTTCTGCTTCAACTTCTATCCTTTCATCGGTATCAGTATTTATTAAGACGATTTTGGCCATAATACCTTCTTCAGTAGCTGCATCTGCAACATTAAATTGCATTTCTACTTTGTTCGGCATTAGATCAATCGACTTCTCGAATTTTTGATACAGTAGCATAGTACTCAAATCAAAAGTGAATGATTGGGTTTGAAAATTTTCTTTGCTCACCTGTACCTCATATAAATGCCCTATTGGTAGCTTTAATGAATAGGAAGTGAGTTTTTCATTAAAAATAATATCAATATCATCAATTGGTAAGTTTGTTTCTTTGTTATAAACAACAATATTGCTTTCAATTTTTGACATTAAATCAGCATCAAATACTTCTAAGTTTAGTAATGCATGACTAAATAAGTTGATGTTCTTCTTTTCTCTTTCGTAGTGTTTCAAATCAGATAAATCTTCCTGAAAGATATAGGTTGAATACCCTTCTTTGGTCACCAGAATTTCATAATCAATACCTTCTGTTAATACTAGTGCGAATTTTCCATCTTCCGCCACTGGCAATTCAAATAACCTTTCTGTTGTCGATCTATCTCTAACAAAAAATGTAGCTTGTACAGGCGATTGATCTTTAGAATCAATAATTTGACCCTGAATCGTTTTATTTTTATACTGTTTGAATTCCTCAGTAATTTGAATTGTATAAATATCTTCCTGCTGCATTTCACCAGGGTATTTCTTCAAAACTTTTGGATCTGGTTTGCCTCTATTCAAATAGTAAAGGGTTTCTCCTGAAGCAGAAATTGATGCAAATGTGTCTGTACCAGGCGTGTTGACGAAATGCATGTTTACAGGTTCAGACCACTCCCCGTTAAATCCTAATTTTGACATCCATAAGTCATAATCTCCTTTACCTCCGGCTCTAATTGATGAAAATATTAATGTTCTACCATCAGATAAAATTCTTGGTGCTTTTTCGCATTCCAAATTAATAGGTGCAGGAAGTGCTTCTGGTATTCCCCACTCTCCATTACTTTGTTTTTCCGACACATATATTTCGAAACATGTATTAGAATCTGATATACTATATGCATCGAAACGCATGAAATACAAATGCGTACCATCCGCAGAAATAGAAGGGAAACT
This sequence comes from Flammeovirga sp. MY04, assembly GCF_001682195.2. Taxonomy (NCBI): domain Bacteria; kingdom Pseudomonadati; phylum Bacteroidota; class Cytophagia; order Cytophagales; family Flammeovirgaceae; genus Flammeovirga; species Flammeovirga sp. MY04. The sequence goes on along the minus strand of NZ_CP003561.2, from coordinate 939,436 downwards.
TTCATGGTATTTGGTATTGATAGGACTTCCTATATTTTTAGGTGAAGACCATTTATCGCCAATTCTTTCACTGTAATAGATATCTTCTGCACCTAAACCTTCATCGAGATTGGCGAAAAAATACAAAGTGTTACCATCATAGGAAATCACAGGTCCTCCAATTAAATCATCTGGATTTGCATAGTTATTTACGCTATCTATGCCAACGGGATCTGACCAAGTTAAGCCATTATCTTTTGTAATTGTTTCGTAAATCCCCCAATTATCACCGTCCTTTCTATTGGCTTGAAAAATCAGTATTGTTCCATCTGCATTTAAAGAAGGAGCATATTCCCTATATAATGGTGAACTTACATTATCTGGTAATTTCTGTGCCTTTATTTTTATTTGTCCAAAACCAATCATTGGAATTAGGATAAATGCAGTGAGTAAATGTAGAAATGATTTTGAGAAAAATTTGTAGAAAAATCGCATGATCGTATTAAATAAATATCTATTCTAATTTGCTGGTAGAGTTGTGATTAACAATCGCTTTTCAGAAAAAGCCACCTCTTGTTCTAGATCTGAAAATTGCCTATTCACATTATTAATTGTTTCAATATCATCTTGTATAAAATAATAACCTTGATCTTCTGAAGTTGAAAGTGGTTTAAAATTACTTCCTGTTTTGGCAAATACTTGAAGCGTTTCCACTCCAAATGGCGGATAACATTCAAATTCTTGGCTCACTTTTACCATTTGATTCACCTGCTGAGCAGTTATTTCATAATTATCTAATAGGAGTACCTTTGTTCCATCTGCTAAATGATAAATAAACCTTACTTTACACGGTCTATTTACTTTAACATACAAGGACATAATCTCCCCCTTTTCATAAATAGGGCTTTTATTTCCCTTATTGGTAATCACATCTAAGGACAACCCTTGATTATTAGATTGATTAGAAGTAATCAGACCTTGAACCTTAAGTGCGTAATCAAGATTGTCGGGTTTAAAGGGAGTATCTCCTAATTTTTTCTTAAGTATTTTAGATTCACTTCCACCTTGAATATTCCCACTCTCTTTATCTCTTAAAATGGAAAGTACTCGGAGAGATTCTCCTTCTTCCCAAATTGTCCCTTGCAATTCAAATTTCGTAGTAGCATTGGTAGCATCAAGCACTCTAAACTTAGATTGAGATGATAGCTTACTAGTTAATAAAGCATGTAATTTCATAGATAACTTACTTCCCATTTTGGTATCCTCGAAAGTAAAATTATCAACTCGTAGTGTTTGATTGGATAATTGAACCTGATCGTTAATTATCGATGCTATATCATTTGCTAATTCATCTACAGATGAAATATGGGTATTCAATAATTCTTTGTTTGTTTTTTCTATCTCTGTTTGATAATTAATAAACTCATTGTAATTCAAATCAATTTTATCCCCTAAAGTGATAGATACAGCATAAAGCTCCTCTACTTCTCTAAAAATTGGAATCACCTTTCTGATTGTCTCTTTTGCTGCAATGATATTTTCGCTTGCTATATAATTATCAATTTGATTCTTTAACGTCTTAATTTTTTGATTGGCTTCACTAACTCTTTTTCTATTGATAGACAATAGCTCTTTAATTTCAATGTATATAAAAGTATACAAAATGGCTTTTTTCTCATCGTAATAATCCATCTGATGTAAACCACTTAAATTTACATTAGAAAATGAGGTACTATTTTGTTTAAAGTTTTCATAGCTAGCTCCTGATGCATTCGCTATTTCTGTCTTGCTTACGCTCTCTATTTGTACTGATACGTTCTCAGCTAATTCTTTTTTTGCATCAAGTTTTAGCTGTGCCAAACGGTCTGATTTATTTTCAGATGTGACGTTGACTGCTACTTGATAAGCTGTTAAAAACTTGTCTGTAGGATAATTGATTAATCTGTATTCTGCTTTTAACCAAACAGGGTCTCCTTTAGCAATAAGATTTAAAGGTATAAATAGAACACAAATAACAATAAGATGAAGATAGTTTCGTAAAAATTTTTGCATCAGTTCGAAGTAAGATAATTAATTAAGAGAATAGCAAGAATCAATGTAAATATAGCTATATATTTAAAATAATGTTGATATATGTTAAATAATTAAAGAAAATAATTGAAATAAATTCATTAAAAATTACAGGTCAAGTACTCTTCTAAACCACTTATTTTACCATGAATTCACATATAAGTGAATGATTTAAATTAAATCTTGGCTTTTTTCTACATTTTTAATCTATATTAGCTAGACTATATAACTCAAATGATTTCGAGATATTATCAAAATTTACTCTCTTTGAGTTTTCAAAAACTAAATTTATCTTTTTATATGAAACAAAAACTTTCATTTATTATTACTCTTTTATTTTGTTCTGTTTTACTGACGAATCAAGGTGCTTTTGCTCAAACTAAAAAAGAAAAAAAGAAGACTTTAAAAGAGATGAAAGGCAGATCTATAAAGGATGCCAGAAAACAAGCAAAAGCTTTAGAAAAAGAAGGTTATCAAGTAATTCCTGGTGATCTACCAATGGAAAAGCAAATTGAAAATTCTTATGTAGCACGTTTAGCAAAAGATGAAGATGGTAATCCAAAATATTTTGTAGCCTACCAACAATCTAAAGGCGAAACATTTGCTGCTGCAAAACAAGCTGCTTATCAATTGTGCCTAACAGAGCTTGCTACACAAATTGGATCTGAGATTTTAGGTAGAATTAAATCATCTGTAAGTAATTCAGAAGGAATGTCGGATGCTACATCTGCGACTCAAGTGATTGCTTCTTATCAGAATAATGTGACTGCTCGTTTAGGAAGAACGGATCAGATTGTAATGCTTAAGAAAGTAGATAAATTAACCTATATCACATTATCTATTAAATATCCTGTTGCTGAAGCAGAAAGAATCGTAAAAGAAGATTTACGTAAGAAACTGGAAACAGAAGCAAATTTAGGACAAGATGAAATCAATAGCTTGTTAGATATTCGATAAAAAATATTCTCCATAAAAAAACCTCGGCAATTACTTGTCGAGGTTTTTTTATGCATTTCAATTAACGAGAAGCAGCATACATTTCATCAATTTCTGCTTTGTAGTTTTCGTCAATTGTTTTTCTCTTCAACTTCAATGTTGGTGTCATTTCTCCTTTTTCTTGAGAGAACTCTTTTGGAAGTAAAGTGAATTTTTTCACTTTTTCGAAATTAGCCAAATCATGTTGTGCTTTTTCTATTCTTGATTCATACATTCTAATAATTTTAGAATCTTTAATCAATTCTTCCTTCGATGAGTAAGAGATATTATGCTCTTTGGCATACTCTTCTAATGACTCAAATGTAGGTACAATCAATGCCGACACAAAGTTTCTTGCATCAGCAATTGTAGCAATTTGCTCTACAAAATGATCTTTACCAATCTTACCTTCAACAAGTTGAGGTGCGATATATTTACCATTTGATGTTTTCATTAACTCTTTGATACGATCAGTAATCAATAAGTTACCCTTTTCATCAAATTCTCCTTTATCACCTGTTTTGAAGTAGCCATCTTCTGTAAATACTTTAGCAGTTTCTTCTGGTTTATTGTAATAACCTTTCATCACTACTTTAGATTTTACTAAGATTTCACCTGTAGCTTCATCAATTTTGATATCGCAACCAGGCATAGTAGTACCAATTGTACTTGTATAGAATTTTTCATTTAAATGCCATGCTGAAACTGTTGCAGTTGTTTCAGTAAGACCATATCCTAAAATAATTGGGATACCGATAGAATGGAAGAAAGTACCAATTTCTGGATCTAATTTCGCTCCACCTGCTGGCATAAAGCGAATATTACCTCCTAATAATTTTTGGAATTTACTTAGCACTAATTTTGTCGCTAAATTAAATTTCATTTTATCGAAAGTTCCTAAAGTCGTTCCTTCTTGTTTTGCATCAAACGCTTTTTTACCCATACCTACAGCCCAATGGAAAAGCTTTTGTGTGGTAGGTTTCGCTTTTGCTACTTTATCATGAATAGCAGAGAAGATTTTTTCATAGAAACGAGGTACAGCACACATTACATGTGGTTTCGCTTCAACTAATGCTTCTTTTATTTGTTTTACATCTTCTAAATAGCAGTTCGTACCACCGTTATAGAAAACATACATTGACCATGTTCTTTCAAAAACGTGAGAAAGTGGCAAGAAACTTAGGTTTACATCGCCTTCATTAAAATCAACTAATACTGTGTGTGCATCAAATTGTGAAATGAAATTGTTGTAATCCAACATTACACCTTTTGGTTCTCCAGTAGTTCCTGATGTATAAATTAATGTAGCTAAATCATCAAAATTAGCATCGTTAATACGTTGATTAAATTCTTCTTCTACATCTGAAGATGCTGTTTCTAAGAAATCAACCCACTGAATACCAGCCTTGTGGTGGCGAAGGTGTGTTTCTTTTTTCATTGCAACTATATGAGTCAACGATTCACATCTATCGAAAACTTCAATAGCATTATCATATTGTTCCTGATCACCAACAAAAAGTACTTTAATCTGTGCATCATTAATGATGTAAGCCGCTTGATGTGATGTACTAGTCGCATAAATTGATACAGCTACCCCCCTCATTTGTTGAGTAGCGAAATCTGCTACTGTCCAGAAAGGCATGTTCTGTGCATAAATACCCACTTTGTCTTGAACACCAATCCCATTTGAAATCAATGCTTTTGATACTGCATCGATTTCACTTCCGAAATCTGCCCATGAAATGCTTTCCCAAAGATTGTCGGCTACTCTAAAACGTGCCGCCTCTTTGGTATTTAATTTCTCTACCTGAGTTCTAATCTTATGTACTAAGTGTGATGTATGTGACATTAAAATTATATTAAGTTGTTTGTTCCAATGTAGTATTGAAGAATACTTTCAACCTCCTTACAACAAGTTGTAACAATTAAATGTGACAAATAATTCTTTAAATAATTTAAAATTTAACGAAAAAATGTAAATAAATGAGAAATGACACAAAAAAAGGGTATTTAAACCCTCCTTTTGTGTCACATATTATTCTAATCGTTATCTCATGTTTTATTTTACTCTTCGTCTTCAAAATCTGATGCTGAAAAATTCATCATTCCAGATAATAAATCAGAGAACGTTGTTTTTGACAAAATTGCATGTTTACTCAACTGACTAAATTCGGCTAAACCATGTAATACAAATTCCATATGGTAGAATGTTTCTTCTTCAGTAAGATTTTCATTTTGCTTTGTCACTAAAGCTCTTAATGTGGGTACTTGATCAAGCAAATTCTGATACACTTTTGTAGAAACATCATTGATGATATCTAATTTATGTCCATTACCAAACCAATCTAAAACATATTGATATGGATTATCATCGTCTTTTCTCACTTTTTCAGGAGAAGGATAAATCTCTAAAAATTGTTTTCTAATCGCTTTACTAATCAAACTTTGAGCGACCTCTCCTGCTCCTTCTTGCTCACCTTCATACACCAATTCAATTTTACCGGTAATAGCGGGAATCGTACCCATCAAATCAGATACTCTAATGTAAGTACTCTCCTCTCCATTGATTAACAATCTTCTTTCGGCACTTGAATATAAATTTTCCATTGCAGAGATGGTCAAACGAGCTGAAACACCACTTTTTTCATCTACAAACTCACTTTCTCTTGCCTCAAAGGCAATTTGTTCTATGAGGTTATTTGCCAATAGGTTTGAAGTAATCACTTCTTTTTGAGAAGTCTGTATTTGTGCTTCTTGCTCTGTGATTTTACGGGCAACTTCAATTTCTTTTGGATAATGAGTGATTATTTGAGATTCAATTCTATCCTTTAGAGGAGTCACAATACTACCTCTATTGGTATAATCTTCTGGGTTAGCTGTAAATACAAATTGTATATCTAATGGAAGACGTAATTTGAAACCTCTAATTTGAATATCACCTTCCTGAAGGATATTAAAAAGTGCCACTTGAATTCTCGGTTGTAAGTCAGGCAACTCATTAATCACAAAGATTGATCGATGGGATCTAGGAATTAATCCATAATGAATCACTCTTTCATCAGAATAACTTAATTTATTCGTAGCTGCTTTTATTGGGTCAATATCACCTACTAAATCAGCAACTGATACATCTGGCGTAGCTAATTTTTCAGTAAATCGCTCTTCTCTATTCCACCATATTATGGGTGTATCATCACCTTTCTCACTAATTTGAGCTTTCGCAAAATAGGATAATGGAGCTAAAGGATCATCATTCAATTCTGATCCTTTCACTACAGGTATTACTTCGTCTAACAAATGAACCATTAATCGTGCAATACGAGTTTTAGCCTGTCCTCTTAGACCTAATAAATTGATATTATGTTTCGACAATATTGCTCTTTCCAATTCTGGAATAACAGTATCTTCATATCCCCATATTTCTGGAAAAGGATTTTGTTTTTCTTTTAATTTTAGGATCAAATTATCTCTTAACTCGTCCTTTACACTTTTTGATTGATATCCGGCAACCTTTAATTCGCCTAGAGTTGTAATCTTTAATTTTTCTTCCGTAGAAAGTTTAGCGTACATATTATTTATTTTAAAGTCGTTTCTTTTTATTTCTTGAATAATCTTCGAAAATCATATCTCCTAAACCTTGTAAACCACTGTAATATGCAGTTCCATTGTTTGTTTCTGTAAATTCTTTGATAAATTCCTGAAGATATGGATCTGATGCGATCATGAATGTGGTGATAGGAATCCTCAAACGTCTGCATTGAGCGGCAAGCGTTAGACATTTATTTACTATCTTCCTATCTAAACCAAAGCTGTTTTTATAGTAACCAGCTCCTTCTTTAAGACATGAAGGTTTACCATCAGTAATCATAAAAATTTGTTTATTGGCATTTTTTCTTCTTCTTAGAAGATCCATAGCCAATTCCAATCCTGCAACGGTATTTGTATGATAAGGTCCAACTTGCAAATAGGGTAAATCTTTAATTTTTATTTGCCAAGCATCGTTTCCAAAAACTATAATATCTAAAGTATCTTTCTTGTATTTTCTCTTTATCATTTCTGATAAAGCCATAGCTACCTTTTTGGCTGGAGTAATTCTATCCTCTCCATAAAGAATCATAGAATGTGATATATCAATCATCAATACAGTAGAGGTTTGAGTCCGATGTTCTTTCTCAATTACCTCTAAATCACTTTCATGAATAGAAAAAGAATCTACTCCATGATTAATTTGAGCATTTCGTAAAGAATCAGTCATTGATATTTGACCCAATGCATCTCCAAACTCAAAAGGTCGTTTATCAGAAGTAAACTCGTCCCCCTGCACTCCAGTAAAATTTGTTTTGTGATTTCCTTTTTGTCCTCTTTTCAGTTTCCCAAATATTTCCTCTAAAGCAGATTGTCTAATCTTTTGCTCACTTTTTGGAGTAATTTGGAAGTTACCTTCTTCATTGTTTTCTTTAATGTAACCCTTATTTTTTAGGTCATTATAAAAATCACCCATCCCATAATCATCATTTGTAATATTGTATTTTTTATCAATATTATTCATCCATATCATAGTCTCTGAAACATTACCTCCTGTAATGTTAATGAGTTCCATGAATATTTTGAGGAGTTCGGAGAAGACATCTCCATCAGGATTTTCTGGGGGAATATAATCTGTAAAACGATAGCCGAGCATAGAAGCAATTTGAAATTTATGATATATTCAAATTAACATATTCTCGGTTAAATTGTTCTATTGAGGAGTAAAAATATTTAGTTGTTTTTTGAGTAAGTCGTTAGAATAATCGAATGATATAAAGGAAATAAATCTGATTTTTTTTCCAATTCGATTACAGGTCGCTTTAGTTTTGTGGGTATTTTTTTCTCAAAAATGCTTTCTAAGTCTTTTTGTAGGTCTGACTTATTTGAAATATTGGTGTAGTAATTAAATATCATATCAAAATTTCTAACATAAGAAGACGTACTTCCTACAAATAGAATAACAATACTAAACCCAAAGATGAACTTTAGAAATAAAGCATATTTGTGACTGTGATACATAAATACCATGGAAATCAATAATAAGACTATAGCGAATATGATCAACCATTTCGATTGTACCATGTTCGAATACATTTTGTTTTTGATTTGTTCTGCCCTTACTTTTTGATCAACAATAAAACTTTGATCATTCGAATGAAAAGTTGTTAAAGGGATTTTGTGAATACTACCGTCAATTTTTTCTAAAAAAACACTGTTTTCAGATTCAGCTAAATATTTAGCTTTGAACATAGTTGTACCACTTACATTTGACCATATTCTATAGTCGTCGTATTCTGTAAGTTGTTTAGTATTTGTTTGACCAGCATAAACGATAGTACTAACTAAAAATAATAAAAGAAATAATAGTTGGTTCATTTGTATTTAATCTCAATTGATTTTGATGTTTCGCGACACCAATTTAAGTCATGCAAATTTAATAAAGTAGATAGTGAGATGAACACACAAAAATTGTACAACATTTAATTACAAAAATACAAATTGATTTATATTTTTAGTATTTATCAAAGTTGCGTAAATTTAATTTACAATTATTTAATGTTTTTATATAATTATAAGAAGACCGCCAATAATAAAAGAAAATATTGAAACGAGGTAATGATTATTAAAATGCTGAACAGCGTGTCCCGACAAATTTAATATGCCTCTATGATTTTTTGGCAAATCGTTGGAGAAAAACTGACCCTTATCATTTAATATTTTCGACTGCTCTTTTGATTTAATGTGCCACTGTTTACGTAGCATGTTTTTAGCGTTCCATTGATAAACTTTGTCATCAATAAAAATTTTAGCTTTAGTGCCCCAAAAATTGATCTTAATCTTTCCTAATTCCTTGTATTCATCATTTAAGATTTTAATACTAGTATTAAGATTAATAGTGTACTTGAAGACATATTTTGAATTTCCCCAAGTTCCTATTAGTTTGTGTAACCACTTCTTTTCTATTAGATTAGAAACATAATAGTGGTCTTTGTAAATTGTTTGTGAGGTCGTATTGGTTTTGGGATGCCAAATTCTGGATCGTATCATATGTAATATTGTTGTTCAAAACCAATGTAATAAAAAATATTATCAAATAAAAATGATATAATAAACCCTTTTTGTCATACATTTTTTGATTCTAACTCAACAATTAACTCATTAATTCGCTGTGTTTGAACATCTTCGTTCCTATTATCAAATATTCTCTGAATGATATCCCTTTGTCGTGATCTATGTAAGTTTTTAAAATTTTTAGCAGCTTTATCTGAAATATCTAAAAGAATGTTGTAAAGAATATCTGGGTTGTTTACCTCTTCATTATCAAGATATAATTTGATATGCACCTCATCGCCTTGCTCTTTTTTTATCTTCTTTCTTATCTCTTTTTTAATAGGTAAAAATAAAAGACCATCACCTTTAGGCATCAGCTTTACTTTTTCTAAAGGATAGCCATCTATACTTCCACTTACAGTCACCCAACCAAAATGAGTATTTCTATCAGAAGTAATCCCTGGAACATCTACATAGGACCACCCTCCTTTTCCTTCAAATTTCTGTATAGTTAACTTTAATTCGATCATAAAAAAAGCATGTTTGAAATATTATTCATCTCAAACATGCTTATTTATATTGAGTATATCAAATGATCTTATTCTTGATCTACTATTTGAACTCTATTTACTTCTCCTTCGAGAATTACCGTAAATCGAGAATAATCAAATGACATATCTGCACAAGCTTCTTCTTCGATTTCCATTTTATCCTCCATAGTAACTTGATTTCCTTCTTTCAATTCTTGAGAAAGGACTACAGCACCCACTGTATTTTCCCAAAGTTCAATAATCGCAGAGATTATTGGTAGATTGGGAATGTCTTTCATTTTTTTGAACAACTCTTCTTCTTCATCGTCCGTTTCTGCTTCCGATAAATCCATCAAAAGTTCATAATGTTCTTCTTTTAAGAAATACTCTTGATCGAGTTCCTGCTCATTACTATTTAAAATTTGAATTTGTTCTAATGTATTCATTTTTGGTCAAATTTTAGTTTAAGACACAAGTTATTCAAAATTTTAAAAATGAAGGAATCTATGGTTGTTATCTTACTGTTAATTGTGCTTACTTCTTCAAATTACTCTTATTAAACACATGATCCGGAATAGGAACATTATTTTCCATTTCCATCACCACAAAATCTGTCCCTTTTCCATCTTTCAGCACATCTTTGTAATTCATCTTAAATGGATAGTATCTATCGCCTACTTTTCGGATATCAGACATATTGATGGTTTTAAGCATTTGCCCACTTTTAGCAAAAAGATCTTGACGCATAGGGACTGAATGTTTTTTCTCTACCCACATTTTTATTTTTTGATAGGTAACATCCTCCGTTTTTGCGTCAAGTTCTAGAATGTAACACTCTTCTCCATTCATCTCTTCTTCACCTACAATTGTAGGTGCATACATTTCAACCAATTTCCTCTCTTGCATCATATCTTCATACGACATATCGGATCCATTCACAGATTGTCTTAACATATGTCCTGAAATTTGAATAGTACGATCTGAGGAAGGTGAGTAAATCCATAGTTTATCGTCCAACTTTAGCATTTTTGTCCCTTTCTCCCTTGCAGGTGATAAGTATTCAGAAAACGAATCTTCTGTACCTCGAGTAAACCCTTTGGTGATAATTTCTTTTGTCTTTCGTTTACCATAAACGATCATCTTTGTGGTGGACACCTTTGTTTTGGTGTACATATTCTGATCGATTTCTTTCAGTATTTTGTTAGCATCTTGTGCTTGACTACCTATTGATAGAAAAAAAGCACACAGAATAAATATCTTTTTCATTTTAGTATTTGATTATACTCCTAATTCATTAAATAATTGTGAGGTCTGACGTTTAAAGATCCCCCTTCCAGATAAAAGTGCTCCTAATAAGGTAGCCGCGACACCCGGAATAAAACCAATCCACAATTGCTGAGGAACAACTTTCGCTCTAATCACATTGGAAACTAACATGCTTCCTTGTCCGACTATATCAGAAATGTCTATTCCAACTTCTTGTAAATAATAAGTAAGAATTACACCCAAAACAGTTCCAATTACAGAACCTATTGCACCAATAATTAATGCCTCCACAAGCAAGGATTTGTATATCGCCTTTTTAGACTCTCCCATGGCAATTCGAATCCCGAACTCAGTATATCTTCTTAAACCACCTAATAAGCCTGTATTCCAAAGGACAATCGACATAGCTACCACAAATAATGTGGTAAAGAATCCTGCAATAACGCCAGCAAAATCTAAGATATAACTCATCCCTCCTTGATCTCTTAATGCCAACATCTCAGGTGCATATTCATCCGTATCAGATGACATTTTAGCATTAAAACTTTCTTTTATTTCATTGATTTTACCATCATCATATACATCATTGGGTAAAAAACCTAAGATTTCTTGAGCGGCATCAACCATATCCAAGATTTGTTCAGCATCTTTGATATCCACTATAAACGTTCGATCATCCAATACTGAAGTACCAAATGATACAGTTCCCACTAAGGTGAAATTTTGGAATGACATTGCACCATCCATAGTCGATCCAAAATAAGTGATTTTATCTCCTATCTTCACTTTCATACGATGGGCTAAGCCTTCTCCCAGAATCATTTGATAAGGTCCATTAGGTAAAGTTCCTTGCACTAAATTCTCTTCAAATTTCATTCGTTTTTCATCCGAACTATTTGATGAAAGATCCAAGGCAATACCACCTGCCATTCCTTGTGTTTTAGTTTGTCCTTCCTCGTCTGGGACATCCAAAATCCCTCCGAAATTGATACGTTTCACCCAATCTACTTCAGGATAGTCCTTTTGTAAATCAGCAATTAAATCGTCTGCATCTAACAACGCTAAATCAAGTGGTCTTTGAGCAATATTTTTCACGTATTCTCGACTCATCACTTTCATATGGCCGGTACTGAATCTAGCATTCTGATCGACCATATCGCCAATCATGCCTTGCATGTATCCCACAAAAAAAACAGAAAGGGATACGCCAAGTGCCACTACTATCACAGGAAGGACACTTCTACTTTTATCTCGGATTAATCCTTTAAATAAAAACTCAAACATTATTTTTTCCCTTTAAGTGCATCTACAGTATTCATTTTTGCAATTTTCCTTACAGGAAGGTAACTGACAATAGTGGATAATAGAATTACCCAAAAGACAGAACTAAATAAAAGTCCTGATGTCAGCATCGGATAGAGCTTTTCGCCTACAGTTACTCCCATTTGTCTGGATTGATCTTGATTTCCCAAATCAACCCCTTCAACACCCAACCAAGTAATTAATGGAACCGAGATCGCTGTTCCTATAATGGTAGCGATAAAAGCATACATTGTTCCTTCCAAGGTAAACAAGAACGTTACTCTCTTTTTTGTAAATCCAAGAGCGATATACGTCCCAATTTCTTTCTGACGTTTAAAAACAGAAAACACCTGAGAATCAAAAATGGCAATCAAAGCAATGAACATCAAAATGATATAAAGAAATGCAGATGATCCCTTTTTCATATCGACCATTGCCACAAATTCTTTTAGTAGTTCTTGTTGACTTTCAAATCTCCATTGGTCAGACAAATTATCCTCAAAAGTTCCTTTTACTAAATGATAGTTCGCTTCATTTTGCATACCTGTCATTTCCCAAAGTGTATGGATATCTACCCAAATCTGACCACCATCCACTGTAGGTACATTGGTTTTAAAAATATCTACAATTGTGATTTGCTTTGCATCAAAAGTGCCGTTTTTATCTTTCCATCTTAATAAGATTTGATCTCCAATTTTTAAGTGATTATCTGTGGCCATTCCATCTCCAATAATTGCGGGAATATCATCTTTACTTTGTGAAAAAGCAGCTGTGGGAAGTTTGACAATTTGTTGATCCACTGATATACCTTTTATTAAAATAGGAAGAAGTCTGCCTTGTGGATATAAATTTCCTTGTCTGATTAAAACAGGAGTCAATTGAGGTTGATCCAACATTTGAGCATGCCCACTTTCAATACTAAAAGGATCTAATTTATCGTAATCCGTTTGAATAATTTGACCATCCGCATATTCCCAATCAATTTGATCTCGTATGCCTTGATATTCCCACCCCGTATACAAGCTATTGAAGAATAATATCAATAAAAATGCAAAGGCTAAAGTGGTAATCGTTAACCATGTTCTTAAACCTGCACTGATGATATTTCGGTAAGCCAAACGGAAATTGAGAAGAAAATTGTGTACTATTTCCATGACCTATTTCTTTTCGTCGTTAACCACTTTACCATCTTCAAGAGATATGACTCTCTTTAAATATTTGATCACTTTACTATCATGGGAAGAAAAGATAAAAGTGATACCTAATTCTTCATTCAATTTCTTTAGTATGTCCATGACTTTATATGCATTGGCTGAATCCAAATTTGCTGTAGGTTCATCAGCCAATATAATTTGTGGTTTCTTGACAATAGAACGTGCAATGGCCACTCTTTGTGCTTGACCACCCGATATCTGAGATGGCTTCTTATCTGCGATATCTTCTAAACCTACCCACTTTAAAGCCTGCGTGACCATTTCTTTTCTTTTTGCCTTTGGTAATTTTTGAAGCAACAATGGAAATTCAACATTTTCATAAATGCTGTAAACAGGTAAGAGATTATAGGATTGAAAAATAAATCCGATGTGTTCATTTCTTAGTAATGCCGAATCTTCATCTGAGTTATTGGCAATGTTTTTTCCATTAATTTCAATGCTTCCTTCTGAAGTATCGTCCAAGGCACCAATTAGGTTTAAAAGTGTTGTCTTACCTGATCCACTCGGTCCGATTAAACCAGAAAATTCTCCTTTCGTAAAATTTAAGTTTATCTTACTTAGAGCAGTAAATTCACCATCTCCTACAGGAAATTTCTTGGTCACGTTGTTCAGTTCAATTAAGTTGTTTGTCTCCATATCTTAGTGATTTATAATTGCCATAAAACGAACGCCAAACCCAGATGTAAATTGGTTTAAATCGTTATTGACAATAGGTGATGTTATTTGAGTGGTTGGGTTATAATAGAGCATAAAATAGCCCGTCCACAAATTGAAATCGTGATTATAAGAAGCAAATGCTCCTGTCCCATTGTTGGTCCAATCCTGATAGACCATCAAAGAGACATTGTCGAAAAATGAAATCGGATAATTAAATGAAATGGCAGAGGTGTTTCCCCTATAGTCTGCTTTATTCCATTCTTCTCCATACCATAAGAATAAATGTTCAAAAACTATATTTAATCCATTTATGGTATAATCCGTTCCTAAATTAAGTAATGTCTGATTAGTGAAAATACTGATGGGGTCTTGTAATTTTGTATAACTCCCTTCGAACCACAATCCAACACCAACATCCCATTTTCCATCAATACCATATTTATTTTCTATTGTATTTATGTACTCAGGATAAACAGGATCTTGATTATCATATATTGCATTTCTATGATGATAAGAAAAAGCAATTTCGCCTTTGGGTGTAGGTAGTTGCAATCTTCCACCATATTCAGGTGATTTTTTATCAGATGGTAATACATCAAATCCTCTTCTTTCTTCATTACCATACAATACCCAAAACCAAACGTTTGCATTGTTTTTGAAATAGTATTTACCTAAAGCGGAATACACTCCATTCGTTAAACCTAAAGGATCTCTAGGGTCAATTTGATTAAACCATTGAAGCGGTCGCAAGATGCTAGCTGATCCAAAATCAATTTTCTGTAAACCGACTCGTATTTCACTATTGGCATAGGCGTATCTCACCCAAGCACGGTAGGGATTGATGTAAGCATTGGTTTTTGGATCACCTCCGGCATATTGTACATCTGCATATAAGTTGGCAGATCCATAAGCAGAAAACGATTGTAATGAATCGATTTTATATTCGTATTTGAGTTCTGGGATATACCGCCCACCACTCCATAATTTCAATTCGCTATCATTAGTATAGGTTGTAAAGCCTTGAAACATCCCATTAAATTCTAAAGAGGATTGTCCAAAAGAGTGAAGCGAAATCAATATCAATAGGTATGTTAGTTGTTTTTTCATCCTACTTTCTTTGTCCGTAGATACCGAAAAAATAAAATTTTGTGGCCTGCTTAACAGCCTCTTCAGGAGTATCAAACATTTGAAGTAACATTGGATCACTCGCTACTTGTTGCGTTTTTTCCATCATGTACATCAAAAACTCAATACTAAAATCATCTCCGACTTCCCCGTTGGCTTTTGCTTGCATCAACTGTTCTATAAATAAAGCTGTACTTTTCTTTTGATGTTCCATTAAGAAATCAAGTATTTCATTTTTTTCATGGAACATTGACATTAATTCCTCCATAAATGATTTACTCATTTTCTTGCTCACCTCAATTTTCATTAAGATGATCTCATTAAGAAAATCTAGAAAAGGTAATTTTTTGTCTAATAACTTTTGATAATCATCCATAGAGGCCTTAAAGAATTGTTTAAGTACTGCCAATAAAATGTCCTCTTTATTTTTAAACTGACGATAAAAGCTCATTTTAGAAACACCTGCATCTTCGATAATTTCGGTAATGTTTACCTTCTTAATTCCTTTATCTAAGAATAAGGTCGTTGCAGATTGTATGATTTTATCTTTTGCTTTCAAAATGTTACTTTTTTATATTTATGATACGAATATAGTAACATTTCAGTAAATATGTATCATTTGATAATTATTTAACAGAAATAATTATCTTCGAAGGATTAAGCAGTTATACATTTAAAATTGGGAAAACTTAGAATATTATTTTTTTGACTAATCAAGGCAGAATTGAAGAGCATAGTATGTCTACGTGATGAAATTCTAACGCAGAGTAGTCAAAAAAAGAAGGTCTAAAACTTCCGATTTTGATTGTATAATTGCTTAGACTAAAGCAAAATCATAAATTAACAATGACTGATACCAAAGACGTAACAAGCAAATACGAGTTGCTAAAAAAAGAAATCTACGACATGTCTGAGAAAACTGCTTCCTGGAGTGAAGGGCATAAGAGTAAATCATTTTGGATATATATGGGAATCGCTTTTTCGTCCTCTTGCATTACTTTTTTAGTGGCTATTGGAGATGATTTAGGTGAAGACTTACATTTTGCAGTAAAATGTATGACACTAATTTTTAGTGCTTGCAGTGCTTTATTGGCAGCTTGGGATGGCTTTTTTAACCATAAAGAATTATGGGTAAATTATAGCGAAACAAGAAATCATTTGAGAACTTTATTGTTCGAACTTAAGATGTTGAAAGAGGAAGACAGAGATAACGACAAAGTTTTAAATAGATTTTATAGTCAGTATAAAGATATAGTTCACGAAAGTAATAGTAAATGGAAAGAATTGAGGACAGATGATTAGTAAAGTATTTCTTAACTGAATAAACCTTTTAACTTCTCTAGACCTCGCCCTATTAAGTTTCTGGCCGATTGTTCATTCATATCCATCATGGATCCAATTTCTTTATAAGAGAAATTGGAATAAAATTTAAGCATTACAGCCTCATATTGTCTCTTAGACAATGAGGCTAAATTTTTCTTCAGTAAAACTGATTTTTCAGCTTTTTCCTCAGATTGAATTATCAATGTATCGAAGCTTTGGTCTTCGACTTCATAGACATGAGTGACATCTTTATTAAAGATGCTTACTTTCTCATCAGATTTAATGTTTTTATGAATTTTCCTTCTTAGGGAGCGAAATAGATAAAACTTTACAGAAGTTGTTTCTGATAATTTATCATGGTATTTCCATATATCCAGAAACATATCGTGTATAGCATCTTCTACTTGGTCAGAATTTTTACATAGTTTGATACCATAAGCATATAGACTGTCGAAAAATAGATCATATAGTTGTTCAAAAGCTTCGTAGTCGCCTTCACGGACACGACTCCAAATATGTAGATCAATCATGTTAGTTTTCATTGGTATTTTGATCAATTTAAAGAATAATTATTAAAATTTAAAGTGATTTTCTTTTTTGTATTAAAATAATTGTCGATTCGACACCTATTTTAATTTTTTGATCTACATTTTTTGGAATACCGTCATTAAGCTGTTTAATATCAGTACCTTTTAAAGTGATATTTATAGATGTTTTTGTTGGGTTATTGATAATATGAAGCCATTGATCTTTCGATTTTAACGTATGATGTATGAGGCCTTCTTTATCGCATTCCAAAATTTTATTTGATACAAATTGTTGATCCATTTCTAGATTATGCCAAAGGTTTTTAAGGTTATTTTTGGAGTTTTTATTTTCCAAAGCTAAAGGTGATGGAATCCAAGTGACTGTACCTTTTCCAATTGAACTTTTAAGACCTACTATTTTTGAATTATTCTGATAAATTACTTGGGCATTCTTGTTCTTTATTTCAGTCATAAAACCAGTAGTGACAATGTTTTCATGAATATCAAATTGTGTGTTGGATGGAAGGTGTTTAATTTCTAAAATCTCACCACCGGTAAGCAGTTGCAATTTGAAATCAGAAGTAGGTTCAAAATTTAATTGAGCATCATAAATACCTGTCAAACCATCAATTAAAACCTGTCCTCCTTTTTCAGTGAAGTCTCTCAAATCTTTAATCATCTGATCTTTCATTACTACCTGATGAGATAGAATAATCAGTTGACCTTCGTAGTTACTTTTAGAAAAATCGAACTCTCTAATTTCTTTTAAATTAGGTTGATAACCTTCATTTTGAAGAAATTTATAAAACTCAATAGAAGAAAGCATTGTACTTCCATAATCTCTTCCTGTCGTTGGACCTTGCCACGTCTGCAATGCTTTTTCAGCCCACATCGATTCTCGATTATAGAGTATGGAAATATTACTTTCAATTACCTTTTTATCCCTGAAAAAATTTTCATTTGTTTTTAAAAACTGATTGATTTTCTGTACTTCTTCCAATCGATCAGTCATTCCATTTTCATAATTTACCAAACCCCATTCTCCGGCCTCAATTCCTGATTTTCTAGAATTAAATGACCAAAATATAATTCCCTCAGCACCTGCTCCAATACCTGTCCAAAGCCACAAACCTATTTCTTCTTTTGTAGGACACAAAGGGTAATAACCACTATATATATTTGTCCCTCCTTGTAATTCTGTTATCCAGAAGTTGTTTTTCATGGCTCCAGAATGAATCAATTTGCAATTAGCAGAAAATGCCATCGTATAATCTTCACGTGTAAACCAACCATAATGCCAACTCGGGTGAGCCGAAGCACCTAAAGAATTTAAAAATTCACTCCACTTTGGAAAATCGTATTCTCTTGCCAATTGGAAGGCCATATGGTTATTGACATGTAAAGCTGTTTCTTGATCAATACTTCTCACTTTTGAAGCAATCCAGTTTAAAAACCATGTATTGTATTCCGTAAGGAAAGCTTGGGGCGACATGAATTTTTCCTCAAATGCAGTAATACTTCTTTTTGATTTCCACTCTTGATACCTTTTTTGGGTAAAATCATCTTTTGGAAAATCACCTACTCCCGGCTCATTAATCAACACCCAAGCAAAAAGTTGAGAGTGTGACTTATAATGAGTCACAACATGTTTCATATACTCCTCAATTTGTAACAATTGTTCTTCAGAAGAAGGTAATTTCACACCGCCTATATCATCTACACTTGTTGACGGAAATAAGGTAGCAAAAATCTTTACATTATGTTTTTTAGCACTAGCGAACGCTTTATCAAATAAAGTAAAGTCCCAATCTCCTTTCTCATTTTTCAGATAAGATTCAAACATCCTTATTCTACAGACCGTCATTCCCGTACTTTCCATTAGGGCAAAAAGTTGATCAATTTCCTCATCTGACTGACCAGGTTCAATAATCATTTGAGCACCAATCATGGGTAGACCATTATTGGACTGAGCATTTAGAGTAAATTGGAATAAGAGTAATAGTAAAGTAGTGTAAAGTGTATTATTCATCATGCTATAATGTTCTACAGAGGTTGTATTCTTAATGTAAATTGATAGTTGTTAGGTGTAATTTGATAAGGAGTTAATGGTTGATATCCCCAACTGTTATCACCACCTACTCCCATTTGTTTATGGTCGATGATAATATGTGTCAGAGGGCGTTTATTAAAATCACTAGTGTGTCGTTGCATTTTCTTATTGCCTGCATCAAAGTCTGAGGGCATTTGATGATGTGTAGTGAATATAAAATCTTCGTTAGAGGTCAATTTAAATCCTACTCCTTCCTCATTATTCACTTCCAACCATCGAACATCTGATCTTGCTCCATTTTCTTGTGGACGGATATAATCAAACCCAAGATCAGTCACCTTGGAATCATATATCCCTAAAAAAGCAGCTGTTTTTCGATCTGAATAATTCTCGAAAGGTCCCCTGCCGTACCATTTTGCTTGATCAAAACCTTCATTTAAAGTCAATGACAAACCTACTCTAGGTAACATAGGAAGATCTTTCTCTTTTATATCAAGCTGATAATTAATATCAATTGCTCCGGTGGGATAAATACTGTAAGTAAGGCTTACGGTAGAATTTGATTGCCCAAGACTAAATACTGATTTAATTTTTACCTCTGAATGTGCATCATCTTCAGCAATTTGTTCAGATAAAACATCACAACTAATTAGCTTTTGATGTATGGTAGCATCTTTCCAAAATTTCAGAATTTTTGGAGTATTAATCCCAAAATCATTATCTGTTGGAGCTCGCCAAAAAGTAGGTTGTATAGGATTCAATAAAAGATTATCGCCCTTAATTTCATAAGTTAATAATTGACCTGATTGGGTATCAAATTGTATCTTAAAACCCTGCCCTTCGATATCTAAAATAGGTGTCTTATTTTCAATTTTTAGACCTCCTGTGATTTTAGTTGCAAGGATAGATTTGTAATGTTTTTCATTTAAAATAAATTCATCTTTAGCTACCACCGTTCCTTTTTCTAATAAAGGAGTATTCGCTTTAGTTTTGGCGAAAAGTTGCAATACAACTTCTCTAGAAGTATCAATTTCTAAAGGAAAATCAAATGATTTATTGGATTGTGGACCGATGTTTCCTATTTGGATATCTCCTTCTTTTTCAACTTTACCATCGATGAGCAATTGATAAGTAAAATCAAATTCCTTAAGAGAGGTAAAGAAAAATTCGTTGAATACATTTAGAGTATCATTCTTATAATCGAAATGTATATTTTGATACACCTTTTTGACTTCAAAAAGAGCAGGATGAGGTGTGCGATCTGCATTAACCAAACCATTGGCACAGAAGTTTTCATCGTTATGGTATTTCTGACTTCCTAAATCACCTCCATAAGCAAAATAGGGTGTTCCTTCTAAAGTATGGGTCAGCAAACCTTGATCTACCCAATCCCAAATAAAACCACCTTGTAGAATAGCATACTTTCTAATAACATCCCAATATTCTTTAAGGTTACCCGTGCTATTTCCCATCGCATGTGCATACTCACATTGAATTAATGGACGTGAAGCATCACTCTTTGCAAAGGCTTCCATGGAATCATATTTGATATACATTGGTGCTTGAATATCTGTATTTGAATCTTTTGTAGCTCCCTCATATTGAACAGGTCGGGATGCATCTACAGATTTCAACCAAGCATAAGTTGTTTTAAAAATAATTCCGTTTCCTGCTTCATTACCTAAAGACCAAGTAATGATAGAAGTATGATTTTTACTTCTATGATACATTCGTTGGGTACGATCTATATGCGCCAACTCCCAAGATTTAGTGTATGCAGGATGCCCTTCAATAGTAATCGGACCTTGATTCGTTGCCCCCATCCCATGCGTTTCAATGTTCGCTTCATCAATCACATAAAATCCATATTGGTCGCATAAATCGTAAAACCAAATGGGCTTGGGATAATGACTACAACGAATAGCATTGATGTTATTTGATTTCATCAGCTTTAGGTCTTGCATCACTAATTCTTTCGTTATATGATGTCCTTTTTCGGGATCATGATCATGATAATTCACTCCTTTTAATAAGATCGGTTGACCGTTGACTAAAAACTGTTTATCCTTAATTTCAACAGTCCTAAACCCGACTTTTTGATGAATATTCTGAACTTCTTTTTCTCCTTGCATAAAGGTAATGTACAAATCATATAAACGAGGTTGTTCAGCAGACCATGCTTTTATTTTCTTAATACTAAATTCAAGTGTTTCTTGTTGATTATTAATCTTTTTGGTGGATGAATATAGTAATTTATCATCATCAAATAATTGAACTTTATAGGATAAATTTTTAGTTGATTCATTTCGTTGAAAGTCAAGATTTAACTTCACATTTCCGCTACTATTTTTTGATGAATAATCAGCAATTAAAGTATAATCATTGATGTGATTTTGAGGTAAAGCATACAAAAACACATCTCTTTCAAGACCGCTTAAACGCCAAAAATCTTGATCTTCAAGATAGCTACCACTGCACCAACGGTAAACGGCTAGACTTAATTTATTGGGTTTATCCTTATGTAAATAGGAACTGATATTAAATCGTGCTTCTGTTTTACTTCCTTCATTATACCCAACAAACTGACCGTTAAGCCATAGATACATTCCTCCACTAACGCCATCAAATTGAAGTATTACTTCTTTATTATCCCAGTGAGCAGGGATTTCAAACTCTTTTACATAATGTCCAATTTCATTTTCATCACTTGCAATAATTGGAGGCTGTTTTGTAAAAGGGTAGACTATATTGGTATAAATAGGTGTACCAAATCCTTCTAATTCCCAGTTAGCAGGTACAGTTATAGTGTTCCAAGAGGAAACATCTGTGTGTTTTTTGTAAAAGTTGGATAGAAAAGATTGTTCACCTCTCACATGTAAAAACTTCCACTCCCCGTTTAATGATAAATAATTGTCTAAATCTTGCCATGATTTATTTGCTTTAGCATCAGACAAAGACTCATATTTTGTAAAATAGGCTTGAGGTGTTAATTTATTGATCTCTACTACCTTCTCATCTTGATGTGGCTGCTGACCATAAATAGTACACATTGGCCAAAGTGTAGAAAATAAGAATAAAGTAATAGTAAAGTAAAATTTCATTTCATTAAAGATTAGTAAGTAATCCTGCTTGTTCCTTTCATGTATAAAGAGATGAAATTTAGATTTAACTCACTTTTCAATAGATTTTTTTAATAAAAAATTAAGACTGATTTTTTTATAAATATTAAAGCATTGCAATATGAATTAAGAAGGTAGTTTGAATGATATTTTAACCAACATCAAAAAATATTTTGAAAATAAATACAACAAACTGAGTTATATAATTCTATAACTATCTTTTCTTCAATGATATATCTATAAATTTTTATGCGCGGCCAAGCTATATAAACATCATTCAAATTAAAAATTAAATGAAAGTATGTTTTACAGAAATGAAATAACAAAGAACTACAACTTCTTTGACCAGCTCACTATGCTCAATTTTTTGAAAATCCCTCTACTACTATTTGCACTTCTCCCACTTCAACTCTTAGGTCAGACTGACTTTCATGAAGCAGAGAACACTAACAAAGGTAATGTAAATGTAAGTAGTACCTATAGCGGGTACTCAGGTTCAGGGTATGTCACAGGTATCACTTCCGAGTGGTCTTATTTAGGTTTTGATAAAAGTAACTCAGAAACTCAAGCAGCACAGATTGTTATTCGATACGCGAATGGACATTCCGGAAACGTCACTCATTTATCTTTAAATGTTGGTTCTGGAAAAGTGGCTGATCTTGTCTTTCCTACTACCGGAGATTGGTCTACATGGGCCGATTTAGTGGTAGACTTTTCTCTTCCTGTTGGTTATCAAAACGTAAAAATCGATGCGATGACGAATTCAAGTAATTCAGTGAATATTGATTACTTGGAACTTCGTTTAGGCGATGATATTCAAGGAGGAAGCGGTACTCCAACTCCAACCCCTCCAGGAAGTTTTAATCAAACTGCTCCTTCAGCGAATGCTGTTGATATTGCTTTGGCTCCTAACCTTTCTTGGGGATCATCAAGCGATGCAGATGATTATACTTTGGTAGTTTCAACCAATAGTAACTTGTCGTCTCCTATTGTCAATACTACAGTGAACGGTACGTCGTATCAGCTTTCTGGATTGAATTATCAAACGCAATATTATTGGGAGGTAACTGCCAATAATACGGATGGTAATACAGTGGCTAGTAATGCTGTTTTATCATTTACAACAGTAGATGAACCTACTTCACCAACCCCTCCGGGTAGCTTCTCTTTAACAGCTCCTTCCAATGGTGCTGCTGATCAAAATACATCTTTGACTTTACAATGGTCAGCTTCTAGCGATGCTACTTCTTACCAAGTTAAAGTATCTACCAACAGTAATTTAAGTGGTAATATAGTTGATCAAACAACAAGTTCTACCTCTTTGGCAATTTCGGGTTTAGCTAACAGTACTACCTATTATTGGGGCGTAACAGCTTCAAATTCGGATGGTTCTGTGGATGCTTCTAACCAAGTTTATTCGTTTACGACAGAAGATGCAGTGGTAGTAAATCCTCCTCCATCAAGTGGAGAGATTTTCGAAGCAGAAAACATGAACAAAGGAAATTGTAATGTAGCAAGTTCTGAATCGGGTTATTCGGGTACAGGTTATATCAAAGACTTTGTAAGTGAGTGGTCATCTGCAAAATTTGAGCAATCATACAATGATGATACTCCAGCTGTATTGAACATCCGTTATTCCAACGGATCAGGTCAAACGATCAATAATATTGATTTAAAGGTAGGTTCGGCAAAAGTGCAAGATTTATCTTTCCCTCCAACAAATGGATGGGGCGATTGGCAAATACTAACTACTGATGCGTTTACGATTCCTGCGGGATATCAAGGAGTTGAATTGGATGGAACGTCAAATGTATCCGTTTCTGTCTATATTGATTATTTAGAACTACTAGATGGTTCATCAGTACCTCCTTCAAGTTTCTCCTTGATTAGTCCTGCTAATAACGCTATCGATGTTTTACCTTCAGTACAATTATCATGGAATGCAGCATCGGGAGCAGATTCATATACCGTAGTGGTCGATAACAATAGTGATTTTTCAAGTCCAGTTTACAACCAACAATTAACAGTCACGAACTGTCAGCCGACTGGTTTGGATTACAGCACTACTTATTATTGGAAAGTAAGTGCGACTAATTCAAATGGTACGACAGAAGGCGGTACTAGAAGTTTTACGACTTCAGATCCTCTTCCATTGCCTGGAGCATTTTCACACACTTCTCCTTTGGATGATGAAGTGGATGTAGCAACAAATGTTTCTTTTTCTTGGGGTAGTTCATCTGATGCAGGTAGCTATGCGATAAAGGTATCAACTAACAGTAACCTTTCTAATCCTCTTGTGGATGTGTCGGGCATTACGGCCACTTCTTA
Organism: Flammeovirga sp. MY04; assembly: GCF_001682195.2. Lineage (NCBI taxonomy): Bacteria > Pseudomonadati > Bacteroidota > Cytophagia > Cytophagales > Flammeovirgaceae > Flammeovirga > Flammeovirga sp. MY04. Next base: position 914,893 of record NZ_CP003561.2, on the reverse strand, counting down.
TTCGGCCAATCTATCTGATGCTACCACTTATTATTGGCAAGTAACGGCAACTAACCCAACGGGTTCAACTTCATCAACAAAAACGCAATTTACTACTTTAGTCCCTCCTCCTCCAGGAAGCTTTAGTTTGAGTGCTCCGAGTACAAACGCTCAAGATGTAAGTCGTTTCCCTCAGTTTAACTGGTCAGCCGCTTCTGCAGCAACTTCTTATCATATTACTGTGGACGATAATGCTAATTTTAGTAGTCCGGTAATTGATCAATCTGGAATTACATCAACGAGTTATTCTATCGGTAATGCTTTGGATGCCTCAAAAGATTATTACTGGAAAGTAGTAGCAACCAACAGTGTGGGTTCAACAAATGCTTCAAATAATGGCATCAAGTTTACGACTGGAGATGTGGTGACAGGTTCACTCTATGTTTCTACGAGTGGTAGCGATACGAATGGTAATGGTTCTGCGGGTAATCCTTGGAAAACATTGGCGTATGCTGTTTCTCAAATTCCAGCCGGACAGAATAACACCCTTCATATTGCTGCCGGTACTTATGTGGAAACACAGCCTGTAAAAGTACCTGTTGGTGTTAACTTAGAAGGTGCGGGTGTGGATCAAGTAACCATTACCTCTGCAGGTTCAGTTCCAGTAGATGCTGGAGTAGATGTTACTTCTGGTGATTGGAAATTATGGTACCATGGTAGTTTGATTCAATTATACTCTGGTGGATATCAAGGTGGAGATGCAGTATTGTATGGTTCTCCTGATGAAATGATTCCATCATCAAATGGTAATCAATATCTAACAGGTTTTACAGTTGACGGTGCCAACAAACAAGTGAAGGCTGGTATCTGGGTTCAAAACAGAAATAACGTGACAATGCATCATGTAAAAGTTCAGAATTGTGAACAAAGAGGTGCAGTATTTACGCGTAGTGATTTATGGTGGTACGAGCCAATGCCGGAAGGAATGTGGATGCATAATTCTACGATCCACGATGTAGAGTTTATCAATAACGGTGCACAACTGGGAAGCGAAACATTGGGTAACCTTTGTCTTGCAGGTTTAGATGGTGCAGATATTTACAATATCACTATCAATGACAATGTAGGTTACGGTATCAAATTCATTATGGTGGGTCACTATAGAAATGTAAAAATTCACGATTGTGACATCACGGTAAACGAACAAGATGCGGCTTGGGGTGAGAAAATCTCTATTGAACTTTGGAACCTTGATCAAGGAAATGAGGTGTACAATATCAATTGTAACACTTGGCATTCTTATGTAAACCACGGTCAGATTACAGAATACGAGCCAACAGGTGATGAAGTCAACAACCTAAAGATTCGTAATGTAGTGATGATTGATGAAGATGGTTCTTCTGGAAAAGAAGCGATAGAAGCAGCTTTATCTGGTGTGGAAATCTCAGATTGTTATTTCCAAGACAAAGGTTTCGGTATTGCGATCTGGAACGGTCAGGGACAAACATTAAAGAAGAACTTCTTGATTAAGAATAACATCATCAATAATGTAGCGAGACAGCCTAATTTTGGCTTTGGTAATAGTGCTGCGGTATTTATTCCAGACCCTGCCACTAACGTGATGATTTACAATAATGTATTTGATAAAATGGGTGTTGCCTTGGATTTAGGTCCAGCGACAAACGTGGACATCAAAAACAATATTTTCTATATGACAGAAGGTGATGATGTGAAAGGTGGTTCCGGTAGTGCTTCTCATAACTTGAAGTACCATACAAATTCACAAAAATCAGCCTTTAATTCGTCTTTATCGGGATCAAACAATATCTCTGGAAATCCTGGATTGGTGGAAACGGGTAATCGTGTGACTACATTTTATGAGCCAGCATCAAATAGTAGTTTGGTAGTAGATGCGGGTACTGATATTGGCGATGCATTCAGTGGTTCTGCTCCAGATATTGGACGTTGGGAATACAATTCAGTGCCTACACAAGCACCGGGTAGTTTCTCATTAAACTCACCAAGTAACAATGCAAACGATGTATCAGTTACTCCAGTCTTAACTTGGGGAGCTGCTTTGTATGCACAATCGTATCAAGTGGATGTAGCCACAAATTCTAGTTTCAGTAATATTGTATATACACAATCGGGAATTACGGATAATTCTCATGTGGTTACTGCTATTTTGGATAACAATAAAGTCTATTATTGGAGAGTGAAAGCGGTGAATGTCGTAGGAAATACCAATGCTTCGAATAATGGTCAGAAATTTACTACAGAAGATGTTACTCCTGCTCCTGGTGGATTTACGTTGAACTCACCAAGTGGAAATGGGGTATCAAAAACACCTCAATTCTCATGGAATGCTTCTTCGGATGCTGCTAGTTACACAGTTGTTGTTTCTACTCAAAGTAATTTCTCGAATCCAACGATTAATCAATCAGGTATTGCGACAACAAGCTTTACGCCAACGGTGCCATTAAATGATGAAACGACGTATTATTGGAAAGTCACTGCAGTTAATGTAATAGGCACTGCTGACGCCTCAAATAATGGTTTATCGTTTACAACAGTTTCAGGTCCATTGGTGGGCGATGGTTTAGTGAACTTAGAAAAGTGGGACAGTATTGAAGGTGATGACATTGTGAACTTAACTTCCCATGTGAATTATCCTAACTATCCTGATGCAGTTTCTAAAGTAAACTCTACACAAACACCTTCTGAACAAGGTTCTGATTTTGGTCAGCGTCTTTGGGGTTATTTATTACCTACCGTTACGGGAAGCTATGAGTTCGCCGTATCAGGTGATGATGATGTGGAGTTATGGTTAAGTACAGATGCTTACAAAGCCAATAAGGTAAGAGTGGCTTATTTTGATGGTTGGACGTATGCAGGGAACTACGATAAATATCCTACTCAGAAATCGGGCGGTATTACTTTAGAAGCAGGTAAAGAATATTATTTCGAGGTGCTTCATAAAGAGAAAGATGGTGGTGACCATGCACAAATGGCATGGAAAAAACCTGGTGATAGCGATTGGAGTATCGTAAGTGGTAATGTTTTATCAAGTTACTTATTATCGAACTTACCGGCTCCTGAAGCCTTTACATTAAGTGCTCCAGCGAATTCATCGAATGGTGTTTCAAGAGTGCCTACATTTACATGGTTAGCTTCGAATTTAGCGACATCTTATGATTTAGTGGTGTCTACTAATTCGAATTTAAGTAATCCAATTGTGGATGCTAGAGGTTTAGAAACGAACTCTTACACTGTTCCTACTACTGATGCTTTCCCAACAAGTACAACGTATTATTGGGCAGTGACAGCTGTAAACGAAGGCGGAACATTAGATGCAAGTAATAATACATTCAGTTTCACAACAGAAGCACAACCTTTACCGGGAGATTTCTCTATTATTCAGCCGACTGATGGAGTAACGGGTACTTCGTGGAATCCTTTCTTCACTTGGAGTAGTTCATTTGAAGCAGATAGTTATACGATCGTTGTTTCTGAAAATAGTAATCTATCTAGTCCAGTAATTAGTGAGTCTGGAATTACGTCTACGGGTTATACAGTCACCAACTCATTGAACGCAACGACGAAATACTATTGGAAAGTGACTGCCGTGAATTCTTCGGGTTCAACTGATGTAACAGGTGGAGTAGCCGATTTTACCACTGGTAATCAAGATGGTTTAGTTCACGTAAAACTTTCGGGTAATGATGGAAGTGGAAACGGTACAGCAAGTAATCCATACCGTACCGTAGCTTATGCAGCATCTCAAGTAGTCGCTGATCAAGGCAAAACCATCTTTGTTCACCCTGGTGAGTATATTGAAACGAGTGAGATCCAAATACCAACAGGTGTCAACTTGTTAGGTTCTGGTGAAGGAGTGACAATTCTTAAAGCAGGTAACTTAGGTTCTGGCGGTGGAAAAGAGGATTATGTAGGTTCTCTTATTCAGTTGATCTCCCCTTCTTATGTGGTTGATCAATACAGTCCGGCTATTGCTCCTGCAAACGGAAATCAAACAATCTCTGGATTTACAATTGATGGTTATAACCGTAGTTTGAAAGCAGGTCTTTGGTTACAAGCTAGAGATAATGTGACCATACATCATGTCACTATTCAAAATACAGCACAACGTGGTGCAGTAGCTTGTTTTGGTCAGAAACAAGGACGTGAAGAGCCTCCATATTACATCAAAAATTTAGTGATGCACGATATGTCGTTTATCGATGCGGCCGCTGACTTAAGTGATGAATCTTTGGGTAACCTTTGTATAGCTCATACAGATGGAGCAGAGATTTATAATATTGATATTGATTGTCAGTATGGTTATGGTATCAAGTTTATCTTCGAAGGGTATTACAAAAACACCAAGATTCACGATTGTACAATCTCAGTCAACGAAGACGATCCATTATGGACAGAAGACATCGCTATTGAGCTTTGGAACTTAGGCCCTGGAAATGAGGTGTATCGTTTGGATGCCAATACTTGGTTCTCTTTTGTGAACTGGGCAAATACATTCAATAATCCAGCTTCTGCAGGTGCTCATCTTAAAGTATATGATTGTAAAATTATTGATAACGATGGCACTTCATTAAAAGAAGCGATTGAGGTAGCTTGTTCAGGAACTGAAGTGTACGGTAACTACATCGAAAACAAAGGTTGGGGTATTGCACAATGGTTACAAGCAGAAAGAAAAGTGACCATCAGAAACAATATCTTTAGAAATACGCAACCTCAAGCGGTTTGGGCAGATGCAGGAGCCATCTTTATTGTGGCGGATGAAGTTCCGAAAATGGAAGACATCAAAATTCACAACAATGTTTTTGATAATCTTGTGACAGGTGGTGGTTCTCCATTGAAAGTGATTTCCGTTTGGAAAGGTACAGTAGATGGATTGGATATCGCCAATAACGTCTCAACAAATATGTTAGCAGAAACTTACGATTTCTATTTGTATGGTGCTGCATCGGTAAGTAATGCTAATTACAGAAATAACATGAGAGATGTTGCACATAATGTAACAGGTATCACTTCACAATCGGGCAACTTAGTGGCCAACCCTCAGTTCAAAGCAACAGGACAACGTTGGGAGGATTATTATGCCCCGGCAACATCAAATAGTAATTTGGTAGATGCAGGTGTAGATGTTGGTCATCCATACAACGGTTCTGCTCCAGATATTGGAGCTTTTGAATATGGTACATCTGGATCAAGAACGACTAACATTGGCCTTCAGGAAGAGTTAAAAGTATTGCTAACTCCTAACCCTGCCAATGAATATACAGTTATTTCTGCTCCTCAAAATGTGGTCATAGAAACCATACAATTGCTTTCATCAGAAGGTAAGGTGATGCGAGTGTTATCCCCTTCAGAAAGGAATGTAAGAATCACTACAGGGAATTTACCATCTGGTTTATACTTTGTGATGTTACATACAAATGAAGGTGCTATCACTAAGAAATTAATAGTTAGATAGAAAGTTTTAAAATCAGTAATAATGTGAAACGAGTCTATAGATTATAGGCTCGTTTTTTTATTCGATTACATTTATATAATGACTTGTAAGATGACAGTAGTGAGAACTTATATATTGTTAGTATAATTCTCAAATACCTTTTGATCCCATATGTAATTAACATTAAAATCATTACTTGGAGTTAATTCAAATTTTAATACATTCCATTGTTTAAAATTTAATTTTTCAGTCAACTTCTTTAAAATTACTACATCATCAGTTGGTAATGGAAAATTCAATGGAATACTCTCTCTTATAGAAGAATAAAAATAACAAAGACTAAATGTTACAAAATCATCATGTAAATATTATACAGCTAAAACCGATTTATCCCATTTTTCAATATTATTATCTTTTAATGAATCTAATATTGCCGTTCCTAAATTCAAGTAAATATCTTTTTCATTCATATTATTAATTTGTTTATTTTCTCCCTTTTGTTTAAAATCCAATATTTAATAGAAAGTGCGGTCCAGTTTTTGAGCGGATAGAGCATATCTAAGTACAGTAGAGGAAATTTGTAAATAAACTATAAAGGTCTAATCAACAAATTTGTCACCTTTTCCTTTTCAAGAATTTTTTTAACTCTTTCTGTACAAACACAAACAAGTGTGTCTTTTAATAAAAAAAAATCTGAGCCATTCCAAGTTTTAATATCAAACTCTACTTTTCCTTCGTTTTTAAAAGAATCACTATCTCGATTACTTATTGGCCCAGCATAGGAATTTACAATAAATAGATAATAGTCATAATTTAACTCTTCTATTAAAGGTTCTAATACGCTAAATCCTTTAATATTATTTTCCCTTAAAATCTTTAGAAGCCTTGAATTAATTAAATAAAAAGACCCAAAGCCACCTTCAACATCTATAATTTCAGTCATTACCCCTTTTTTAATCAACCTGAAAGGAGTTTCAGCTAAAACTTCAATCTGATTAGAAAAAGGTGACCAAAAATTAAAGCCGTTTATTCTACTAGCTTGAACTTTAGTTGAAGACTCTTCTTGATTAGATTTTATTGTATAAAATTGCATATCGAGTAACATTTAATATTTCTGCTTACAATGGTTAGAGACTTCTCCAGTCACATCATTCTTCATCACTCCCATTGTATTCCAGTTGCATCTCGAAGATACTAATATTTCGTAATACCTATAGAAAATATTGAATTTTAGACACTTTATTTCCACTGCAGGCAGATTGGTAAGACATTTAATTAATTCCAGATTGTTTAGAGTTGAAGCCCTGTTCATATAAGAAGTGTATTACTTTAGCTTCTAATACTTAAAGGGTATACTAATAGTGTTTCTGAGCTAAACAAAAAATAGTATCTTTACCCCATAATAAATAAACTTATCATGTGTAATTCAAGATATATCAATCCGTTTACGGATTTCGGTTTTAAGAAAATATTTGGTGAAGAAGCCAATAAGGATATTCTTATTGATTTCTTGAATTCTGTTCTCCCTGCTGAAGATCAAATATACGATTTGAATTATAAGTCAACTGAACATTTACCCACGAATGATACTGACAGAAAAGCTATTTACGATTTATATTGTGAAAATGAATTAGGTGAAAAATTCATTGTTGAATTACAACGTGCTGAACAAACACATTTTAAAGATAGAACGATATATTATTCTAGTTTTCCAATTCAAGAACAAGCAAAAAAAGGGAAAGGATGGGATTATGAATTGAAGGCTGTCTATGTAATTTCTATCATGGACTTTATTTTTGATGAACAGGAAAAAGATTTTCATCACATCATTCAACTCAAAGATCAAAAGAATCAGGTATTTTATGACAAATTGAAATTTGTCTATTTAGAGCTTCCTAAATTTAGAAAACAAGAAAGTGAGTTAAATTCTAACTTCGATAAATGGCTCTACCTACTCAATAATATTACAACTTTCGAACAAATGCCTTCGGTATTGAAAGAACATATCTTTAGAAAAGTATTAAAAATTGCAGAATATACTGCTTTACCTAAACAAGATCAGGAAATGTATGATGAAGATTTGAAGCGTTTTAGGGATTATGTAAATACTTTGGATGCTAGAGAGAAAAGAGGAGAAAAGAAAAGGGCAGTTGAAATCGCTAAATCCATGCTTCAAGATGGTTTAGACATAGAAAAAATTGCTTTGTATTCTGGTTTGAGTGTTGATGAAGTGAAAAAGATATCTGAAATTAATGACTAAGAATTCAGATGTAATAATAAAAATCTAGTATTCTAACTAAGGTTGTTTCATAAATTAATGATACGACCTTTTTTGTTATAAGTTAAAAACTTATACGTTGAACAAGTTCGTAATGTCGCTACCGCTTAACATTTCGAACAGCATTGCCACTCTCCTATTAATTCCTTTACACTTCATAATAGCTGATAACATTAAACTATAAAAACACACAAAACCACAGCAATACCAACAAAATCTAAATTTTTAATATTTTTATTTCTCAAAAGTGAGTTAAGCCAAGGAAAAGCATCTTTATATATATGAAAATGCAGTTTCTTTTTTCTAATTAGATAATGAATAAGTACAAAGATTATAAAGCGGCGGACTTCCTACAAGAGGAAGGATTTGTAAGTTGGTTGAAGGAGCCCTTAGGTGAAGATAAGGACGCTCAGTTCTGGAATGATTGGGTGAGTCATCATCCTGAATATTATGATGAGATACAGAAAGCAAAAAAAATGTACCTCAAAATAGTAGAGCCGGAATTCGAAGACTTCGAAGTGGTGAGAGCGAAAGATAGAGTAAAAGATCGATTAAAATCATCGATTATACAGCATCAAGTAGGTCATACGAATGAAATGAATGAAAAAGCTTCTCTCGGAGTTTGGAAAAACGTGACAAGATATGCCGCCGCTGTCGCAGTAATTATTGGTACAATAGGATGGTTTAATTCATCCGAAATTTCGCAATTTTTTGATACTAATTTAGTGAGTATCGAAAACAATAGGAGTCATTCCACAACTGTGTTACTATCAGATGGCAGTTCAGTAGTACTATCGCCAAATAGTACGCTGAAATACCCTAAAAGCTTTGACAACGACCTTCGAAAGGTGTATTTAAAAGGTGAGGGATTTTTTGAAATTGCCAAAAATAAAAAGAAACCATTCATCGTATCTTCAGAAAATGTAACTACTCGTGTAGTAGGAACAAGTTTTAGTATCAAGGACTTTTCTGATGGTGAAAACTCTATGGTGTCTGTTGTGACAGGTAAAGTAGCCGTTTTCACAGAAGAAGCTTCGGATAAAGATATCTTATCTGGAGTGACTAAAGGGGAAATCTTAATCGAAAAGCAAGCACTTCGATTAAACAATGCCTCTAAGCAAGTAACGATGATGGACAATGCCGATCACATTTCTTCAACATTTACTTTTGTAGGTGCACCTGTGACTTACGTGGTCGATGTACTTGAAAAATTTTATGGTGTAGAAATCATCATGGATAGATCTAAATTGGGATCATGTCAGCTTAATGCGACCTTGCTTGACATGTCTTTCCAAGACAAAATTAAAGTGATCTGTCAAGCCATGGGGTATTCTTACAGAATGGAGAAAAATACAGTCATACTATCTGGGCAAGGTTGTCCTTAAAGTGTGAAGCTCTCCAAAAAACATGAAATTTGATCTGCATTTTCATTAAAAAAAGGTCAGTAGTGAAGTACCGACCTTTTCAATAATACAAAATCCTAATGCGACAAAGGACTGAGTATTAATAAGATGTTTAATAAAATCATTTCAAAGTTATGAAAAAAATTCCAAAACCTGATATGAAACGGTACTCATTTATCAGGCTAGCTTTTCATTGCTTGTGTTTTTTAAGCTTTATAAGCCTTTTTGGTCTCTCTAATCACTTAAATGCACAAACTGTAGCAGCTAATAAAATTACTCTTACTATTAAGAATCAAAGCCTGAAACAAGTTATTACAGATCTTAAAGAAAAAACTAATTATGATTTTATCTATGTTAGTCATTTATTTGACGACTACAACAATATAAATTTCTCTTGTTCTGAAGCTTCTATTGAAGAGGTACTTACACAATTGTTATCCAACAAGCCTATCAAGTTTGCCATTGAGAATAATAAAGTGATTTTCTCTAGAGATGACACAAAAGTAATTTCTGAAGAAGAACCAGAACAAGAAAGTAAAAAAGTAAAGGTATTTGGGATCGTTACTGATGATACAGGAATGACGATCCCAGGAGCCAATGTTATCATTAAAGGAACCACAATTGGTGCATCTACCGATTTTGAAGGTAAATTCACCATGCTTGTAGATAAATTTAACTACTTGATGATATCAGCAATTGGTTACAAAACTCAAGAGTTTAGAGTAGGCAATAGAACATCTTTCAATGTACAATTAGTTAGAGAAGTAACCGCTTTAGAAGAAGTACTTGTTGTGGGTTATGGTACACAAAAGAAAGCAGATATTATTGGGTCTGTTTCTTCCGTGAAGGGTGATGCCCTAGAAGTGACTCAAAATCCAAGTTTTGAAGCGAGTTTACAAGGTATGGCCGCAGGTGTATCTGTACAAACTTCTGGTGGTGCTCCTGGTGCTAGAACGGTTATTAAAATTAGAGGTACTGGTTCTATTAACTCTAGTACTGACCCTTTATGGGTGATTGATGGTATGCCGGTGTATAGTAATCCATATGGTTTAGGAAGCTCCGGACAAAGCCCAATGTCTTTGATTAATCCCAATGATATTGAAAGTATTGAGGTTTTGAAAGATGCAGCAGCCACTTCTATTTATGGATCTAGAGGTTCGAATGGTGTTATCTTAGTTACTACCAAAAGTGGTAAAAAAGGAACAGGCTATACTTCTTTCTCTCATTCTACAGGTTTTTCTCAACTGACTCGAACGCCACAAGATTTAGGTTATTCCAATACAAACGATTGGTTTGGTATTATGGACGAAGCGTATCAGAATACTTATTCAAGAGATTTTAAAACAAGTGATCACTACCGCTTCTCTCCTTTTGCAACTACTAAAATTGATAGAGAAGATGCTGAAAAAATCAATACCGATTGGTTTAATGAACTCTTTAGACCAGGTGTGTATCACGATTACAATTTGTCAAGTTCTAGAGGTTTTGATGACCTAGCACTTTATATTTCAGCAAACTATAGAAATGATAAAGGGGTACAAAATCACAATAATTTTGAGCGTTTTGGTCTTTTATCCAACCTTGATTTCAAACCTGGTGGAGATCGTTTAAAATTCGGAGCGAAAATCAATATTGCTTATACAAATAACGAAAGAAGAGAAAGTGGTACAACAAGTGTAATCACTTATGCCTTACCTTGGTTCCCTGTTCAGGATCCTGACAATCCTACGAACTACTACAACCCCTACACGGGATCCAATCCAGTTGCCATGAATGATCCAAGAAACACATTAAACAATGTGAAGCAATACCGTGGATTGGCAGGTCTTTACTTGGATTATAAAATCCCTGGTGTGGATGGACTATCGTTCCGCTCAGAATTATCTACTGATATCTTACAAAGTAATGTGGTAGAATGGCAGAGTAAAGACATTTATTTAAATGGTGGTCAAGAACCTACATCTAGAGCACGAGAGGAAGCCGTTACTTATTCTAGTATTAACCTGAATGGTTTTCTTACTTATCAAAAAACATTTGAGAAACATGATTTCAATATTGTGGGTGGTTTAGAAACACAGCAAATGAGTCAGTATTCAAGAGTTTTACAAGGAGAAGGATTGACAGGCATCTATCAAGAATTAGGTAATCCTAATGTAATGACCGATATGTATGCCGGTTTAAACGGAGAACGTTACTTAATGGGTTTCTTTGGTCGTTTTAATTATAAATTCAACAATAAATATTTATTTGGTATCAGTTTAAGAAGGGATGGAACTTCTGCATTTACAGCTGACCACCGTTGGGGTACTTTTATAGCTGCTTCTGCAGGATGGTTCTTATCTGACGAACCTTTTATGGACTTTTTAGGTGATGATGTCACTTTAAAACTAAGAGGTAGTTATGGAGAAACAGGTAACCAAAATGTTCAATCGGGTCTAGATGTAATTAACTATAACGGAAATGTTTCTTATGGTGGCCAAGGTATCATGGGTGTGAATGGTACATTGCCTATCAACCTCGCCGTAAACAACTTGACCTGGGAAACCACAAGAAGTGCCGATGTTGGTCTAGACTTTGGGTTCTTGGGTAATAAAATCAATGGTTCCATTGCCTATTATTCAAGATATGTAGATGGTATGTTACTTCCTGTTCCTGTACCATGGTCAGCAGGTGTATCTTCGGATAATTTAGATTTTGGACAAGGTACCTACGATTACGATAAGAACTCCATTTTTAGTAATGTGGGTGATATGATCAACTCTGGTTTAGAATTAGAATTTTATACTGTTAATATCAAAAAAGGAAGTTTCGAGTGGAGAACTAGTTTTAATATCGCTTTGAACAAAAACGAAATTATTAGTCTAACTCCAGAATTAGATGATACTGGTAAAGGGTTAATCCACAGTAATACTCCTTCAGTATCAAGATCTAGTAGAAAAAGAAAAGAATGGTATATTTCTGATTGGGCAGGTGTAGACCCAACCACAGGGGTACCGATGATCTATGTTGTCGATCAAAATCACTATAATCAAACTGGGGAAACAAGAAGAGCTCAGAACTCTGCAGGTCAAGATAGTTTAACTTATGCTACAACGACCAATATGGAACAAAACAGGTTCTATCAAGAAGGTAAATCTGCAGATCCTACCTATTATGGTGGTATCACCAACTCATTCAACTTTAAAGGTTTTGACTTCAGCTTCATGTTTACTTTCTCAGGTGGAAATTATATTATGGATTATGACCGTCAGATTTCTACAGTACCTAATGAGACGAGAATGTTATTATCTGAAGTGAGAACAGACTCATGGAAGAAGGAAGGTGATATTGCTAAATATCCTCAATTAAGAGCAAGAGGTACTTACATTGTTGATGGAAAACCAATGACAGGATTCGACAACTCAGATGTATATCATAATAGAGAACTTTATAAAGGCGATTTTATCCGTTTAAGAAATGTCTCTCTTGGGTATAATTTCTCTGATCAGTTATGCAGTAAACTGAGAATGAAATCATTTAGAATTTATGTACAAGGCACCAACTTATGGACATTTACAGAATATCCAGGCTTTGATCCTGAAGGTGCTGAATTTGTAAAATTCTCTTCATCAATACCTCAAACTAAATCTGTTGTAATTGGACTAAATGCCAACTTCTAAAGAAGTATGAACTATGAAATATATTAGACTATTACTTATCATCATTACTCTATCTTTAAGCAGTTGCGAAAACTACTTTGATTTAGAACGACCACCACAAAATCCTTGGACCACCATTGATGAGTTCGAAAGAGTTCCTATTGGATTGTATGCTAGTGTTTACAGTGGTCATCATTGGAATATCCCTTACGTGAATTATGCTATTTTCAAAAATAGCATGGGTGATGACGTAAATTGGGTAAGTGATCCAAGTTGGGGCTATTGGAGAAACACAAAAGAACACAATACATGGTCAAAAAGAAACTTTAATTTGTTGTACAGAACCATAAGTTCTGCAAATAATGCTTTAGAATTTATTGCTGACAACAATGGAGACCCTTTCCCTGGAGCAAGCGATGAAGATAAAAGAAATAACTTCGATAGAATTGTAGGTGAAATTTATTTCATGAGAGGTATGGCCTATTATTATCTTCAGACTTTCTATGGTCATGCCTACTCTCCTTCTGGTAATAACAATACACCGGACTTGCCTTTGCGTTTGACATATCCAAAATCATTAGAAGAAGCTAAAAGTCCAGAAATTGGTACTACACAGCAAATTTTTGATTTGATTCTAAGTGATTTCAAAAAAGCTACAGAATTGCTACCTGATAAATATTTAGAAGGGGTACATCATCAAAGTTATTCGGTAAGAGCCAATAAATTTGCTGCTAAAGCGATGTTGATGAAGGTGCATTTTTCAAGAGGTGAATATAACGATGCTTTATCACTTTGTAATGAGATAATTGATCAAAATGGTGGTGAATATGATTTGTCGGAAGATCCTATTGAAGCTTTTAATAAAGTGGGGCTAGAAAGAGGAAGAGAAACGATTTTCTATATTCCTTTCTATGATATCACTTTAGCTACTCCTCATCACTTTAGTGTAATTAACCATACGTACGAAAATAATTTGATGTGTAGTTGGACAGAGAATAGAATGTCGAATACACTGATCAATAAGTTAAATTGGTTGAAGGAGCCCAACTCTATTTTATTCAATATCGAAGCTCGTAGAGATAAACGATTCCAACAGTTAATGGCGGTTCGTTATCCTACAGATAAAGCCAGTGGAAATATGGATGTCGATTCTAGAGTTGAAATCCAAGATGTGACCACAGTTTGGCCATTTAAATATTATAAGAGTGCAGAACTATTCTTTACAAACGTACCTTTAATTCGTTTAGGAGAAATTCAGTTGACTAGAAGTATTCTACGATTTAAAAATGGTGATTTAACTGGTTCTGCAAGTGATCTGAATAAAGTAAGACAACGTTCTTGGGATGAAGCAGTGGGTGGTACATTTGTCGAAATTTCTACAGGAGATTTGACAGAAGATTTGATTCATACAGAGCGTATGGTAGAAATGTTTGGCGAGCCTGACCGTGTGGATTATTTAAGATCTTTAAAAATGAATATCCCTCCTGGAGATAGAGAAGGTTTTGCCACAGAACCTTACGATAGTGAAAGTTTTGTTTGGGCAATTCCAACAGAAGAAAGTATCTATAACGAGAATTTATAAAAAGTTGAATTCAATATTGATCCTCTTCGGAGGACTGTAGTACTCTAATTTTCATTTGGACAAGTGTACGGACGTTGCTCTGCAGCGTCCCTACTTCCCAAATTCATATTATTCCATTCTCATGAAAATGCTAACATACATTTTACCTCTTTTTCTAATGATCGGTTGTAAAGAACAACTGGATACTACAGAAAAAGAACCTGAAATCATTTACTCAACATTTGATTTAGTATCTCCAGCACATCAAGTAATTGATGTTGAAGTGATGCCTTCTTTTGAGTGGGATACAGTCGGAAATGTTTCCTATTATCAATTACAAATAGCTTATGATTCTTTATTCAATAATGTTGTTTTAGAACAAGAAACTACAGAACATAAGATTACTTTAGAAGAAGAATTACCCTATGGTGCTTATCTATTCTGGAGAGTTTTAATTTTTGATGATAACGACACTCAAGTTGGAAAGTCGTTATCCCATTATCAGTTAAGGACAATTTTTGGTGAAGCCTCTCCTTCTCCATCACAAATTATATATTATGTTTCCCCAAATGGCATTGATCATCCTTTATCAGGAACAATCGATCAGCCTTTTAAATCTATTTCATATGCCGTTCATTTTGTCCCTGAAAATGAAAATGATACTCTTTATATTTTGAAAGGAGAGTATCAGGAAGTGGAGCCGATTATAATAAAGCCTGGAATACATTTAAAAGGCGAAAATACAGAGAATGTGATCATCCGTTCTAGTGGTGTGAGTATACCCGACAATATCAATAAGTTATCAAAAGATTATTGCAATTGGTATGAAGGGAGTTTAATTCAATTAATTTCTCCAGATCGTGAGGTAAAACGATATTTGGGTTCTAAAGCACTTGTTCCAGTTGATGGGAATCAATCAGTAAGTCATTTAACAATTGATGGTGAGAATAAACAACTGAAAGCAGGACTTTGGGTAGAAAATAGAAATAACATTCATCTTCATGATTTAACTATCAAAAACTGTGAGATGAGAGGGGCTGTAATTGCAGCAGGAAACAAAGAATGGTACAAAGAACCTGAGTATTATTTAGAAGATATTCGAGTAAATGATTGTTCGTTTATCAATAGCAGTAAAGATTTTGATAATGGTTCTTCTGGAAACTTGAATTTGGGACAATTAAAGGGTGCTGAGATCTATAACATTCAAATTGATGATGACGAAGGGTATGGTATCAAATTTATGTTTGATGGGTATTTTAGGAATTGCGAATTCTATAATATCATTACAAATTTAAGCGAGGAAGATGAGTTATGGGGCGAAGATATTGCTATTGAATTATGGAATTTAGGCCCTGGAAATAAGGTACATGATGTTGAATCAAATACTTGGTTGTCTTTGGTAAACCACCCTAAAATATTTAATGCAAAAGCTTCATCATTAAACATTGAAGTTTATAATATTCATATATCAGATCAAAATAAGGTCAGCTCAAAAGAAGGATTAGAAATTGGTACTCCTCATGTTTTGATTCGAGATTGTTTGATTGAAAACAAGGGAAAGGGCATTGCGTTATGGAATATGGGAAGGGAAAATATCCACATCAGAAATAATATTTTTCGAAATGATCGCTACCAATACAATTGGGCAGGTGGTTCTGGAGTTTATATTGATAACAGCCAAGAATGGACTTTTGATGATATCCACATTTACAATAATGTATTTGACAAAAATGTCTATGGTATCTTGATAAAAGGTAAGAATTTAGGAGAGTTCAATATTCACAATAACTTATTTATCGAAAACAAAACATTCGATGTCTCCACTGTTGGTGGTCAGGTGATGTTTACCCATAATTTTCTGGATGGATCTGAATGGAAACTCTCTGATCAAATCACTGAAAGTCAAAACCTTTTTGGTGATGCTATGATTTGGAAAACTGGGGAGATGAGTAATCAATATTATGTTCCAAAAGTGGGTAGTCCACTTATTGATGCAGGTAAAGATATGGATCAACCTTTTGAGGGAAGTGCTCCTGATATTGGGTATTTTGAAACTTCTACAACAAACTAAAACATGAAAAAGTATTTCTTTTATTTCTTAGGAAGCTTACTCTTTTTAGCTTGTCAGGAAAAACAACAAGCAAATGATAGTAGTCCCAAAGATCCGAATTTAGTAAAAGCTGATTCTGTTCTTTCTTTAATGACTTTAGAAGAAAAATTGGGGCAATTGCAACAGCATTATGTTCCTCAAATTGATTCTTTGGTTGCACTTGAAGTGAAAAAAGGAAATGTGGGATCTATATTGAATGGGAGAACATCATTTTATTCGGTGAAAGAAAGAAATAAGCTTCAAAAAATAGCCTTAGAAAACAGTCGTTTAGGAATTCCTATTTTATTTGCACACGATGTTATTCATGGTTACGAAACTACCTTTCCTATCAATTTAGCACAATCTTGTTCTTGGAATAAAGAATTAATATTTAAAACATCACAAGTAGCGGCAAAAGAAGCGGCGCACGCCGGAATAGATTGGGCATTTGCTCCAATGGTGGATGTATCTAGAGACGCTCGATGGGGTCGTATATCAGAATGTTATGGGGAGGATCCCTATTTAAATGCACTTTTTGGAGAGGCTGTTATTTCTGGTTATCAAGGTGATTTACAACATAAAGATCAACAAGTAATTGCCTGTTTAAAGCATTATGTTGGTTATGGAGCAGCGGAAGGTGGACGAGATTATCAGTTCACAGAAATTTCAAAACAGACATTGCATGATACTTACCTCCCTCCTTTTGAACATGGTATTGCAACAGGAGCCTTGTCGGTAATGAGTGCCTTTAATGATATTAGTGGAACTCCCGCTAGTTCTAATCCTTATACTTTAAAAAAGGTTTTGAGAGATGATATTAATTTTGAAGGCGTTGTGGTAAGTGATTGGGATGCTGTCACAGAATTGATTTTACACGGTACCGCTGAAGACTCTATTTCATCTGCATTATTAGCCTTAAATTCTGGAGTGGATGTAGAAATGAAAAGCAGAAGCTACGAACAAATTGCTCAACTTAAATTATCAGAAAATCTAAATAGAAAAATTGATCAAGCCGTGAAGCGTGTGTTGTATATCAAATTTAAATCAGGTTTGTTTGATCAACCTTATGTCGATGAATATCAATTAATAAGTCAGGAAGAGAGAATACATTTTAGAGCATTGGCTAGACAATCTGCAAGAGAAAGTATGGTACTACTCAAGAATGAAAATCAACTCCTCCCAATCAACAAAGAGAAATATAAATCCATCGCTATTTTGGGGCCTTTTGCTGAGGAAAAAGAATTGATGGGTTGGTGGAAATCTGTTGGTGAAGTAAACAATGTAATATCTCCTTTAGATGGTATTCAAAATGTTGGTGTGAATGTAACTACTAAACTTCAGCCACAAACCGATTTAATCATTCTATGTTTAGGAGAACAAGCTGATGAATTCGGAGAGAATAATTCTAAAATGAATATCGAATTGGCTGTAGATCAGCAAAAACTTTTAGAAAAACTGAGTAAAACAGGTGTTGAAATCGTGACTGTTATTTTTAACGGAAGACCATTGGCACTTCAAAAAGAAATAGATCATTCTGATGCCCTTTTATTGGCTTGGCATCCTGGTGCAGAAGCCGGTAATGCATTGGCCGATCTATTGTTTGGAGATTATAATCCATCGGGTAGACTAACTACTACGTTCCCCAAATCTACTAATCAAATCCCGATGTATTATAATCACCGCAATAGTGGCCGCCCACAACACAATAACTATAAATATACCTTTGGTTCTCCTTTATTTCCGTTTGGATTTGGGATGAGTTACAGTGAAATAAAATACGGAAATCCAAAGAGTGTAAAGGCCAATTATCAGTTAGATGAAAGCATTGAAATTACGTGTCGGATAGAAAATGTAAGTGATATAGCTGCTAAAGAAACGGTACAACTTTATGTTCAAGATCCTGTGGCAAGCATCACTCAGCCTATTCGCAGATTAATTGATTTTAAACAATTGGATTTGAAAGGAAAAAGTGCTGAAGAAGTAAGATTTAGTATTAAGAAAGATCAGCTTTCTTTTTGGAATCAGAATAGTCGAAACAAGGTATTCGAACCTGGGGAATTTATCTTTCATGTTGGACCAAATTCAAGGGACACTCAACCCATTTCCATACGGATCACCTCGGTGAATAAAACTCAGTAAATCAGGAATCATCAAGGCCGTTTCAACTTAAATTGAGATGGCCTTTTTAAAATCTAGCATATGAAACGAATTATTAAAACTTTATCATTTTGTTGTATTTGTGTACCTTGTTTGGTACTCGGTCAATCGGAAAAAAATATTACAGAACAAACCCCATCTAAGTCGGAATACTTCTCTTGGATCAACCATACCAACGAAGGTCCAACAGAAGCACAAACTGTGGTTAACTTAAAATTTTTCCAATGGCTACACGAAACTTATGGGATGAATTTGGATATCTATGCATTCGATGTAGCCACTTTGGACGGTAGAAACTACTACGGATCTATAAAAGATCAACGTTTTAAAGAACGTTTCCCAAATGGCTTTAATTTGGTATATTCTGAAGCTAAAAAAATGAATACCAAACTTGGACTTTGGGGAGGTCCTGATGGATTTGGTAATACAAGTAACTCTGAAAATGCTCGAAAAGATATGCTCGTTAGCCTATGTAAAGAGTATGAATTTGGGTTGTTTAAGTTTGATGCAGTTTGTGGTATTTTGCGAAAAGACAAACAAGATATTTTTGCAGAAACCATGAAAGAATGTCAATTGTATACTCCTGAACTTGTGGTTTTAAATCATCGAATTGATTTAGGAAAAAAAGGTGAACAGTATGCCACTACTTATTTAATTGATGGTGCAGAAACTTATATCGATGTACATATGACTAATAGCGCAACAGCTTCACATCATCGTGTTGAAACCATGAAACAAAATCCTCCCGAAAATCTAACACGTTTAGCGGAAGATCATGGTGTTTGTATTTCATCTTGTATAGATTATTGGGAAGACGATTTAGTACTTCAAGCTTTTAATAGAAATTTGATTTTGGCTCCTCAGATCTATGGAAACCCTTGGTTAATGAAAGATGAAGAATTCCCAAAATTGGCTCAACTTTTCAATCTACATCAAAAATATAGGGAGATTATGGTGAATGCTCAATTCTTACCTGAATCCTATGGTGAAGGGGCGATTAGTCGAGGAGATTCATCTACAAGACTCATCACCTTAAAAAACTTAACTTGGGAAAAGAAGATAGTAGAAATCGATATCAAAGATTTAGGACTAGAGAATAATGGACAAAAAGTAAGTTTCCGTTCTTATCATCCTTCTCAAAGAGAATTAGGTGATTATAACTATCAAGATAAAGTACAAATTGAAGTACTCCCCTTTAGAGCATTTCTTTTAGAAGCATCCACAGAAAAAAATGAAGAATTGATGCTAACTGGCATTGATTATTTTAAACATCCTTCTAATAGTCAAGATAGTGTAATTATTGATCTTCTAGGGTTTCAAGGAGAAGAAATGAAAGTAGAAATAAATGGTGATTTAGCTAAATATGATCGAGCAGTTTTGGATAATAAATCCATTTCAAAACTTTTGAAAAACAAACAACTTAAAGTAAAGTTTGAGGGTGAACCTTTATTATCTGATTATCATCGAAAAATTGGTGATATGAAGAAAATAGATATTCCAGAAGATGTGCTGTCACTTTACGAGGCCACTCAATTTGCAGTAGATAATAATTCATTGGAAGCTCGATCTTTAAAGCGTTCAGGGGATACTAAATTTCCAGCAGTAAAAGCAGCAAGAGAGGCTTTCTTTGAACAAAAACAGTTTTTAAATAGAGAAACATGGGACCGTTATTTATTTGATAACGACCCTACTACTTTATTTTCGGTATCTACTAAATATGATGCTTTTCACCCATACAAAGCTGCTTTAAGATTAGATTTAGGAAAATTAACCTCCTTAGATTCACTTATTATTGACGTTCCCGATGAATACGCTTTGCAACCCTATAAAAACTATGAAGGGGAATATTATAAAGTATCTAAAGATCTAAAAGAATGGAAAAGTGCATTGTTTATGACAGGTACGCATATGAATATCCCTTTGAAAGATCTGGGTGAAATTCGTTATCTCAGTTTTCCATACACTTTTTTGAGAATCCAGGATATAAAAGGATATAAATACGGACAACAAGTTGATATGAATCACTGGAAGGCGTCTAATTTACAACCTCCTTATGTGCAATGGCACTGGGATAAATCTCAGTTATATCAGGCTGCTGCATCATGGAAAAACGAATTCACTTTATCGGAAATCCCTAAAGGAAGTTATTTATGTATTGCAATTAATGGAGAACATGGAGAAGAGATGGCATTGGCTTCATTAAAAATAGATGGAAAATATATTGGAGCTCCTGATAGAAGTCCATCCTACCCAAGCAACACATGGGAATATAGAGTTAAGAAAACGGATAAAAACTACACCTATTATTTCCCTTTGGATGACAGCATGCTTGGAAAGAAAATAGAAGCTTTTGTATTGGCATTCGATAAAGAAAAACTCGATTTAAAACCAGAAGTTTGGATAAGTGCTTACCCCATACCATTTGAGAAAAAAAGATTGGTATTGTATAAAAAGAAAGATTTATAAAAGTAAATCAGTAACATTTTCGGAGGGGATTTCCCCTCTTTTTTTTAATCAAAAGTGCTACCTCCCAAAGGGAAGCAGCACTAAAAGTGATGTTTAAATTAACATAATTGGTTGAAGAATCATTGATTAGCTGTCCATTTCTAAATCATATCCTTTCAACCTTGATACACATTTACTTATGATTGAATACTACTTACAGTATTTTCGCTAAGTTTATCGATGAGGTCTTATACTTAAAAATTTTTCGTTTATCTAATTCTGCTTTAGGTAATGGAGCATGAAAACCTACATATATTTTTGCTTTTCCTTGATGAAATACCAACTGTCCATTTTTATCATAATAACTAAAATCGTTTTGTGATAGTAAGAAGGAAATACGTTTTGTTTGATGTCCTTCTAATGTGACTCTTTTAAATGATTTTAATGAGGCCAAAGGGACTTTCTCTTCGACATCATCCAAACTGATATACACTTGTAACACCTCCTCTGTTGAGAAATCACATTCATTATCCAAGATAGCAACCACATGAATTTGATCATTCCCATTCTTCTCCACTTCAATATCTTCAATATTTACTTTCCCATAATTCAAACCAAAGCCAAACGGAAACATAGGATTTTCTTCCATGTATTTGTATGTTCTTCCAGCCATAGAATAATCATTAAAATCTGGTAATTGATCTATAGATTTCGGAAAGGTAATTGGTAGTTTCCCTGAGGGGGACGTCTCTCCAAAAATAATGTTGGCTACTGCCTTTCCTCCTGCTTCCCCTGAATACCAAGCATATAAAACAGCATCCGCTACATCAAGAACTTCTGTTATATCAATTGGACTTCCTGCACAGATGACAGCTATTATTGGTTTATCATCATTCTTTAGTTTTCTAAGCAATGAAAGCTGACTTTCTGGTAATTGCATATTGGGATTATCACCATGTCTGTTTGATGCGATCGCTTCTCCTTCCTCACCTTCCAGCATAGATGTAAATCCTAACATCACAATAGTGGCATCAGCCTCTTTGGCTTGCACACTATACCAATCAATAGGGTTTTGATTAGGGGAATTTAATAACGCTCCAGGTCTATATTCTACTCTAGTTTCGGGCGAAACTACTTCTGTAACCCCCTCAACAATTGTCGTCATATTACTAGATAAACCATTATAATTCCCCACCAATGATAAGATGTTTCCACCCATCGGACCGACCATGTATAAGAAATCCAATTCCTTTTTTAAAGGCAATACATTGTTCCTATTTTGAAGTAATACAATCGATTTCTCTGCTGCTTCTAAAGCAAGATTTTGATGATGATCGATATCTAATGTTTTTATACTCAAATCGTCATAAGGATTGGTTCCAATCGGATCGAATAACCCTAATTTAAACTTGGTCAATAACAACGGACGAAGACGTTCATCTATCAATTTTTCATCAATGAGCCCTTGTTTTATGGCTAAAGCAATTTCTTGATAAGCTTGACCACAATTTAGGTTTACTCCAGATTTAAGTGCCAAAGCAACAGAAGAAGTGGTAGAATCAGTATAATGATGTCCCCACTTAAAATCTGATATTGCCCCACAATCACTTACAATATGTCCTTTAAATCCCCATTCTTGTTTGAGTATTTGATCTAACAAATAAGGACTCCCACAACAAGGTTTATCATTCGTTCTGTTATAAGCACACATAACAGCTTCTACTCCTGCATCCACACATTGTTGAAATGCTGGAAGATACGTTTCTCTTAAGTCTTGTTGAGTTGATAAGGCATTAAACCCATGTCTTTCTCCTTCAGGACCAGAATGTACAGCAAAATGTTTTGCACAAGTCGCTACTTTTAATCGCTCATGAGGTGATTCACCTTGCATTCCTTTAATAAAAGCACTTCCCATTAAGCCCGACAAATACGGGTCTTCTCCATAGGTTTCCTGACCGCGTCCCCAACGGGGATCTCTAAATATATTTACATTAGGGCTCCAAAAAGTAAGTCCCATATATTGTTCTCCTCCTTTCCCTTTTTTTCTTCTATCATTAAAAATAGCTCGACCTTCATCTGAGATCACTCCAGCCACATTTTTAATTAATGCTGTATCAAAAGTAGCAGCTAAACCAATGGTTTGAGGAAAAACCGTTGCAGGTGCAGAACGGGCCACTCCATGTAACGCTTCATTCCACCAATTGTAAGCCGGTATACCTAATCTCGGAATACCAGGACTATCGTACAATAACTGAGAAGATTTCTCTTCTAAAGTCATCTCTTGCATTAGAAAGTCGACTCTTTTTTGAATGGTCAAGGAAGTGTCCTCCCAAACTTTATCAGGAGGTAAATTTTTAATAGCAGTATCAGATGATATCTTCTTTGAACTGCATCCGCACACAATGAGAAGAAGCACTAAAAAGTAACCCTTTCCCACTAAATAATTCGTTTTCATCAATTTACTTTCTTAGTATTTGTATAGTTAATATTGTCTTTACCCATCCCTATGAGTTTAAGTGAAGTCCATTGAGAAGGTATGGCTATTTCATCCTGAACCAATCCATCATCTGTAATTCTTAAACCACCATATCCCATCATTACTGTTTGTAAGATTCCTCCTGCGGCAGTCATGAAATAAGGGTTGTAAGATCCTGGAGTTTCCATAATTACTCTGAAAGGTCCCCATAGATTAGGGCGATACGCATCGAGAAATACTTCATAGGATTTTTCCGTTTTACCAATTCTTGCATAGGAAGTTGCAAAAATAGATTTGGTCATAGCAGGAGTTGATTTTTCAGGTACCCTTTTTTGATAATACTCCACATCCTTTAGAATAGACGCTTCTTCCGTAATTTCATATAAGGGGTAAGTCAATAAATTAGCATCTGCTTGTTTGATGTTTTCTCCATTATATGTAGCATGTTCCCTTGTCACTCCATTTTTCATTTTAAGAATTGGAATGCCATCCGCTACAATATTCCATTGAGGATTAATATGCTTATTTAATACTAATGATGCTTTTGTGGCTGCTCTCAAATTAGCTTTCACCACTCCATTTGTCCATGCATCGTTATCGACATTTTCTGCCCACTCATCTGCTCCCACTACATTTTTGATATTAAATTCTTCACCTTCTTTTTCCACTCTACTCAACCAAAAATCTGCTGTTTCTCTAATGATCGGATATCCTTTCTCCTTTAACCAAACTGTATCTTGAGTGACACAAAAGTATTCCCATGCTGCCCTTCCAATGCATGCCGATATATGATGTTCAAAAGGTCCAGATAACGCCCAAACAGGAGTTGCTTCTTCTCCAGTATGATCTGATTCCCACGGGAATTTTGCTCCTATGTAGCCATGTAAGTACGCATTTTCTCTCGCTGCCTGAAGTCTATCGTATCTGTAATTGATCATGTTTTTTGCCAACTCAGGCTGCAAGACTAACAAGGCCGGAAACATCCAAACCTCGGTATCCCAGAAAACATGACCATTGTATCCTAATCCACTCAAACCCATTGGAGATAAGGAATAATTTGTTCCTTTTCGAGTGAAAGAATACAAATGATAAATCATGTTACGAATATCTTGCTGAGATTGAGGATCGCCTTCTATTTGAATATCGCCTGTTGCCCACAATTCCTCCCATGCCTTTTGATGCAAATCAATTAGTCTTTCTTTTCCTTGAAGTGCAGCATATATAGTTAATCGTTCAGCTTGATTCAAAGGATCTTTTTGATGAGCTGAACTGATCAAAGTACCTACAATAGCAAATTTATATGTCTGATTCTTTTTCAACGATTTTTCAAATCGCATCAGATGCATATTATCATCCCAAGATTCATGAATTAATTGGGGTTGGTCTTCTTCAAATAAAAAAGCATTTGATGCTGCCACAGTCAATTCACCCGACGGACTTTTCGCTACAGAGGTGAGTAAGGGCAAACCTCCTTCAGGAGTGGTAATTGTCGTATGAAGATTTTTTATTTCCTTTAAGTTTTCAGGAGCCTGCATTATAGATGCGGTATTCAACTGAAAATCTTCTTTAGCGTGGATTTCAATTTCCAACATCACGTTAAACGGTAAATGCCTAAGTGATCTGTACGTTGTTACAATACTGGCTTTATCTTCAAAATCAAATGATGAGGTAAAAGTACCGTGCTTCATGTCCAATTTTTGAGACATGTTACTTACATTGGCCGCACTAATTCTATGTCTATTGACTTCAATAAAAGCATTCATCAACTGAAAACTTTTTAGAAAGTTGCTTACTCTTCCTCTTCCGTGAACATCGTAGGCTCCTGCCAACACAATTTCTTTTGTTTGCAGAGGATTGGGGGATGAAACTACACCTATCATCCCATTCCCCACAGAAACCCCTGCGTAGTTGGTCTGATCAATCTTTTTGGCTTCAATCACCCACGGGTCTTGAGCAAAAAGACAACTACTGATAAGTAAGCAAAAGTATATTTGAAACGTCTTCATTTTTAACTGGTGGGTCTGTTACAACATCGATTTCTTTACTTCAACCTTTTTGGTAATAAACTCTGCTTGGTTGTTATCACTGACTTTGATGTGTACCTCGAAAGTACCCGGCTGAATTTCCTTTTTCATTTCTTTATTGATCAACTCAAAACGTTCAGCATCAATAGTTAATTTCACCTCTTTCTTTTCATTAGGTTTAAGGTTCACTTTTTGGAATGATGCCAAAGACTGTAAAGGAACGGTCACATCCGCCTTCACATCTTTAATGTACACTTGCACTACCTCTTTGATAAGTTTGTTTGATTTATTCTCAATACTTAATTCGATATCAAGAGGTTGACCTACCATAATTTCCTCTTTCATAGAGAGCAGCTCCATATCAACTTCATGATAACTCAAACCATAACCAAAAGGATAAAGCGGTGTCCCTTCAAAATAACGATACGTTCTTCCCTTCATGGCGTAATCTGTAAAGTCAGGTAAGTCATCTACAGATTGATAAAAAGTGATAGGTAATCTACCGGAAGGTGACGTTTTACCCGATAATATATTGGCTAAACCAATACCCGTTTTTTCACCGGGATAAAACCCTTGAAGAATAGCATCTGCATTTTTCTTGTTCCAATTTAAAGCCAATGCACTCCCAGAGAAATTGATATACACTAAAGGTTTACCCAATGTATAAAGCTTTTGTAAAAGATCTTTCTGTAATTTTGGCAATTGAAGATGAGTACGGTCGCCATGAGCAAATCCATCAATATCAATCTTCATTTCTTCTCCCTCTAAGCGTGGCGAGATACCTCCACAGAAAACGATAACATCACTTTGTTTGGCGACTTCAATAGCTTCTGTAGTATAATCTTTTGACAATTCTACCCAATTCATTTTCACATGAGGGGTAATGGTATTGCCCCACCAAAATGGATGAATGACATAATCTGCTTCAATGTCATAATACTGATCTTTTACCATATCAATAGATGCACCATTAATCGTCTTTCCATTCATTTTGATAGTGAGATTACCACTAAAACGGTAGGTAGCTGTTTTAGGTGCTTTCACTTTACCCGTCCATCTCACGGCAAAAGATTCTTCTAATTTTCCGCTAATTGGCGTTGTTTCCCAAAGGAAATCAATGGATGGATCTACTCTTGTCATAAACGCCTTATCATCTCTCTCGATATCTGAAAACTCAAGTCTTTCTTTCACAAGATTTCCAATCATTTTCACGTCTTTATAGTATTCGGCTTTTAGTCCTTTCTCTAACTTTCCATTAGCATCATGATATAAAAATTCTGAAGGAACAGGTTTTACATTTCCGTATAAAGTAGGGACTAACGGACTACCTGCGGCGTACATCACATTCTCTTTTCCGAAGACCGATTCTAATCCTTTTTTGGGAGTGATAGGAGCAATTGGTAAGCCATTATAGTTCCCTAAAAGTATATCTTCATTATCCGCATTTGGACCAATCAAAGCTATTTTTGTTGATTTAGCTAAGGGTAGAATATCGTTATTTTTCAAAAGAACAAAAGACTCTTCAGCCGCTTTTGTGGCAAGAATTTGATGTTCAGGGCTACCGACAACTGACATAGGAATTTGTGCATAAGCCACTTTCTCTTTAGGATCGAACATCCCTAATTTGAATCGAGCAGTAAACAACCTTTTCACTGCTCGGTTGATGTTTGCTTCATTAATCACACCATTCGCTACTGCCTCCTGAAGATTATCTTGAATAAACTCTATATCCATTTCACAATTTAAATCTGTACCAGAAGCTAACGCCCAACCCATGGCTTGAGATGGTGTCTCTACTACTTCGTGATGCCCCTTTTTATAAAAGTCAGTAATAGCTCCACAGTCAGTTACCACATATCCATCAAACCCAAATTCTTTACGTAAAATATCGTTCAATAAGAGGTCAGATCCACAACATGGTCGATCCCTGAATCGGTTATAAGCACACATAATAGAATACACATTCGCGTCTTCTACCGCCATCTTAAAAGCGGGTAGATAAGTTTGATATAGATCTCTATCGTTCACATAAAAATTATCCGAATGACGTGTATATTCAGGTCCACTATGCACCGCATAATGTTTTGCAGTAGCAATCGATTTAAAATATTTAGGATCGTCCCCCTGTAAACCTTTGATAAAATTAACCGCCATTCGTCCCGTTAAATAAGGATCTTCTCCATACGTTTCCTGACCACGACCCCAACGAGGGTCTCTAAAAATATTAATGTTTGGCGACCAAAAAGTAAGGCCACTATAAATACTTCTTACTCCATTATCTTCAAAATGATGATGCTTTGCACGACCTTCGTCAGAGATGGCAGTGGAAATATCTAACATCAACTCTTCATTAAATGTAGAAGCCATACCGATAGCTTGAGGAAAGACGGTGGCTTTCCCTGCCCTAGCCACACCATGTAATGCTTCGTTCCACCAATTGTATGATGGAATTCCTAAGCGATCTATGGCAGGAGCATCGTTAAATAATTGAAGAATCTTCTCCTCTAAAGTGAGTCGTCCCACCAAATCATCCACACGTTCTTCTATGCTTAATTCATGATTCCTGAATGGATATTCATAATTTTCGGATACAATATCAGCTTCTTGATGGGTGGTGGTAGCTGACTGACATCCCCAAAAAAATAATCCGGTCAATATGATAATACTATATCTTTTCATTTTCTGATGTTTTTTTATCAACTACAATTTGATCTACATATTCTAGAAGAGATTTATCTGCTTTCCCTTCATCAATTAATTTTCTCCAAAAGGCATAGATGGCCACATTCCAACCCATGTTGGGCTTCCAAGGTTCGCCTGTTTTAGTATTCAAACATTCGTAAGTGGTCGATCCAATTTTAAAGTCTAAACCTATTCTCCACTTCAACATATCTTCTGCTCCTTCGACCCCATGTAAATAGGCATCCATAAGGAAAAGGTTATCGTAAAGGAAATAAGAACCACCCCGGAAATACCTACCATCAGGCATGTTTTCTCTATTCACTTGAGAAATGTATCCTGGTATGTCATACATTTCCGCAGGTAAATATTCCCCTGTTGGAGTGGCCACAATTTTAAATCCGAAGTTTGTTTTACTGTATGTTACCATTCGATCATAATGTTTCTTCACATGATCGCTCTTTAGTAATTTTTTCTGATGATATATTTGTGATAAAAGGTCAGGCACCAAAGGATCTGGACCTAGCACATCTTTCTTTTCACTTAATGGAAAATAGCCTAAGTCTTCATCAAATAGTTGTTGATAGTGAATGGTGGCCTTTGCAGGATTTGAAGTGATTTTTAAATCAAGTTCTTCGGCAAGCGTAATCGCCAACGCAAAGAGTCCTTGATTATAGGTGATGATATCATCTTTTTCAAAAGCCATTACATCTCCCCAATATTGAAAATCCAATCGGCCATCCCCTTCATAATAACTATAGTATTTACTATCTTTTGCGCGTTCTTCGATGGCATCCACATACGCCTGTACTTGATTTAGAGCGACCTTATTTCCTTCTTGGATAGAACGGTAAGCCCAAATGATAGCGAATAATGGATATTCAGCAAAGTGATTGACTTCTTTCAGTTCGCTTTTTAAACATTCGGCTGCATATTTTGAAGGAAGCATAGATGCAATCCAAAAAGCATCTCTTCCGTATTGGGTATTGGCATATTCTACGGCAGGGATTACCCAATAATCGCTCTTTTGGGAGTCGTTAGCTCTAAGATTCATCATGGCTGTGGCTAAACCTAAACTACCGAAAAAATCGGTTTGCTTTCCACTTAAAAACTCACCCGTTCTTATGATGATACTTTTTCTTAAATCATTTCGATCGGTCGCTTCACAAGTAAAATAAAAGCCTTCGAAATCGTGAGGTTTGTTTTTTCCTATTTCATGATAATGCGATTGCACTTTACCAGGGGTGAATATTTGCGTTTTTTCAGCATTGTAATCCATATCCAATACATCCGATCGATCGGGTTGCATTCCGGGCGATCTTCCGTCGTCTCCTCCTTTAAGTGACAAAATACCTTCCTCTAAATCAAATTCCTGACTCGTATAATTTTCGAAAAATGCCGGAGTATTTGATATGGCCACATTAAATTGATTATCCACTCGATAACCTATCATTGGCACCGCTTGCATTGGAATAGTCTTCACGATCCAAGCATTGACATCGTGCGGACTTTGACGATACATTTCTGAACTATCAACCACTCCATTAAAATTGTATGGGATAGCATCAGTAGGTAATTTGGTTTGAAGTAGAAAGAACCCCTTTTGTGCAGTTGATGATTCCGCTTTTGCTTTAATCGAATTGAAATCTGTCTCGTTATTCACTTCCACAGAAAAATCAATATCACCTCTTTTTGTCTCAAAATGCTGATTTTTATCTATAGACTCAGGTAGAGAGAGCACAGAGATAATTTCACCATTTTCCTTCTGCCAATTCAGTTGCCAAGCATCATCAAATTGTTCTTTTTGTTGACAAGATGTAAAAAGTATGACGATAAATAATAATCGATATATCATAGTTGTTTCTTTTTATATTGTCCCTCTTCCATAAATTTCATCAACCCCATCAATGCTCCCCAATGATAATAAGGATCGCAATCCAATTGATCTTTAGGGTCTTGTACTCCTTTTTCTGAATGAATATTTTCGAAGACATACTTATGGTTCATCCAAGCATCCATAAACAGTTGATAAGACTTATCTGCCATATCTTTTGATGCTTTCTGATCGTAATTTCTTAAGCCTAAGTAGACCAAGAAATTCATCGGTCCCCAGATGGCTCCTCTCCAATATTTATTATCATAACTCTTGTCGTTTCTTGCACAAGATGGAATGATGTACTTTCCATAAAACTCTTCTTCATTATAGTAATGTTCTTCTAATAATCGCTTTGCCTGTTTCTTAGAAGGAATATTAGCAATCATCGGATAAAATGATGTTGGGGTAAGACGATTGCAGAAGGTATCATCACTTAAATATTTATTTTGATAGATACCTTTTTCTTCGTCCCAAAGAGATTGTACTTGTTTTGTGAATTGCTTTTCTCTTTCTTTTAGATATTTCAAATCATCCGTCTTTCCTAAAACCTCTGCTATTTTAGAAAGATACTGACAGTCCATCACATACATACTGTTCAAACCTACATCCGCAATATTCAATAAAGAATTTTCTCCAACGGTTTCGATAGCCACATCTTCGTACATTGGACTGTTATCTAGACCCGATTCCCATGCCGCATCTTGTACTCTTGCCCCTTTCCATGAGGCTCCCCAAGTGAGATAACCCTTGTTATTTCTATTCTTTACCCACCATTTATTCCAGCTCAATAAACCGTCATACACTTCTTCTAAGAACCATTTCTCTTGATATTTCTCGTACAATAACCAGCAAACCATACTTCCAACGGGCGGTTGTGAATTATCAGCTAATTGACCACGAGGTTGTTGTGTAAAAGCAATGGCTCCATGTCTATTTACCGCTTTTGACATTGTCAGTGCATTGGAGTAGGCGTATTCTTTATTCCCTAATCCTTGAAGTAGAGCGGCAAAATAAGTATCCCATTCGAAAAGGACGAAACCCTGCCATGCTTCATTCCAGCCTCTTGAAACGGGTGAAATGACTCTATCTTTGTCAGCATCATATAATGTATTCCATCCTAAAACAGATTGAGTGGCTAAATATCCCTCAGCTAAATCACCATAAGATTTTGAAGCTGATAGATAATTATTTTCTGCATTAGAAATGATTTTTTTTATTTTAGCTAACGACAATACTCCACCTGTATATATTGCAAAATCACTATCTGATGAAATTGAATAATATGGTGCTTTATAAGGTCTTGCAATTTTTTGATCAGACATAGTCGATCGTATTTCTTTTGTTGTTTGTTCAGTTTTAGCTTCAATTTTATCTTGAAGATAACTTAACTGTCCTCTATTATTCCATAAGAAACCTGTTTCGATTTCACAGAAATAAGGAGTAGATGTTTTTATAGGTTCAACTAAAATATAGATATTATCATCTACAACAGCTGACTTTATAGATAATTTATTTCCTTTCCAATCGTCAACATTGACATGGGTATAACTACCATCGAATGTATGTGCAACTGGACGAATCTTTCCTTCTTTATCTACTTGGATATTGTCAAAAAAGTAATTTGGGTCGTAGGGTGTACCTTGTACAGAAGGTCGTAAATTAATATTGATTGAAAGTCCTGAAGGCAGTTCCACATAGCTTAACATACTATAGTAATTCCATGTATTCCATCCTTTAGAAATCTTTGATTGAAACTCCGCAGTCCTATCCTGTGCCCATAAATTTTGAGCAATAATTATCCAGCATAGGAAGAAAACAATTTGTTTCATTTTCCTATTAAAAAGTGGTTGATATATTAGAAAGATGAACTAGGGCGAGTGCCCTAGTTCATTATTATTGGTTTTGGTTATTGAACTACTTTCGTAATTTTCAAATCGTCAATTGAGATACCTTCTCCCAATGATCCTTCCCAAGTACCAAACTTAAACACAAAGTAATATTCTCCGTCTTCAGCAATTGTAAACTGACCGCTGTTATTCGCTTGGTCATAAGGGTTATGTCCCCATTGCATTTGCCCGTCGTGAGCAGTCGTAGCTACACCCACTCCAATATCAGGACGAGGTCCCCATCCAGCATGTGTATAACCACCAATTGGAGCAACTTTAAATGCATCGTCTGCATCAGATTCTTTTGGTTGGTACTCTTCGCCTGCAACAGGTTCTTCAGTGCAAACATACATTTCCCACCAGAATTGAGAGTTACCACCTTCAACACCACCCTGTTTTACAAGTGCTGAAATTTCGTAAGTACCTGCTTCCAAAATACCCATGTATTGGTACACTGTACCGGCTGTTCCTCCAACACCATCGTTTGCTTCTGGAGTTGAGAAATATAAAGCTCCATCTGTACCATTTGCAGGAGCGTAATCTGTATAACCAAACATTGGAGGTACTTCATCTAAATTAGCTGCAATTACAGTCCAATAATTTGCATCACATGTTTCCATGCCACCACCTTTAATGTAGTTGCCTTCAATTGGAGTTTCTTCATAACCATAGCATTCTGGTATATCACCCACTCTTGCTAAGTGCATTTTATCTAAAGCAATACCTTCTCCAAATGATGCTCCATCGGCATCATTACCTTTACCAAATTTGATCGCTACATAATAAGTACCGTCTTCTTCAACAACAAAGTTCCCATCATCATCAGCTTGATTAGCTGCCATTAAAGTATGTGGAAGGAAACCATCCATTGCTGGGATTTCAAAAGCCCAACCAGTCCATCCACCATAGATCCAACCTGAAACTGCTGTATTATTATAACCATCACCTTCAACTGGCTCTTCATTATGTACATAGAATTCGAACCAATACGAATTCATTGCGGAAGTCGGATCAGCTTCATTCTCACCATCCAATTTTACTTGTGCATTAAATTGGTATAAACCTTTAGTAAGCGATACTTCCTGATAAAGAATTGTACCTTCTTCTCCACCTGCTTCGTCATTATCTGGGTGAATATATAAAGATCCACCTTCACCATTTGTTGGTTTATAGTCAGTATAACCAAACTCGAATTTAGCATGTTCTTCAGTACCACCATCATTTTTCTGACCTGTTGTTAAAGCAGTCCAATATTGAGCGTCGCATGACTCAAATTGTCCACCAACAATAAGGTTACCAGATTCAGATCCATCATGTGTTAAACAAGGATCAACAGATGTTACAGTTACTGTTGCCGTTTCTTCAGCCATATCTGATTCATCTTCACCATAAGCTGTCAGTGTAACAGTATAGTCTCCACCCGCTTCGTAAGTATTAGAAGGATTTTTTTCTGTAGAAGTATTACCATCACCGAAGTCCCACTCATATGAAGTCGCATTTTCTGAAGTGTTAGTGAAAGTAGCTTTTAAACCTTCTACTTCTGTAGTGAATGAAGCAGATACTTCAACTTTTGTGATATCCTGCTCATCTTCACATGACCAGAATACTAACATAAGAGCAAATAGTACGCTTACGCTTTTTAAATTAAACATCTTAGTTCTCATAATATTGAGTTACTTAATTAATAAAAATATTACAATGTGCTTTTATTAGTGTAAAGACGACAACTAATATTTTCAACTCACTTTTTGTAAATATTTTCTAAAAAAAGTGATAACACCTTATTAAACTCTCTTATTTATGAGGGGATATCAAGTAATAATTTGAACATAAAAAAGCTCAAATCATTATGACCTGAGCTTTAATTCCAATAATTGAATTGGCGATATATATATATTAAATTCTAAGATATCAGTGATTAATTATCCGGCAATTAAGTTAAGTACCGATAATGCTCCAATTACATACATAGTAACCGGTAATTCTTTTGCTTTTCCTCCTAAGACCATCAATAACACATAAGAGATAAAACCGAATGTGATACCCATTGAGATAGAGTAAGTCAATGGCATTAAAATGATGGTTAAGAAAGCAGGAACTGCAGTGATCATGCTATCAAATTTTACTTCTTTGATGTTCATAAACATGTACACACCTACCATTAATAATGCTGGTGCTGTTGCATATTTAGGTACGATACCTGCAACTGGTGCAAAGAATAAACAGGCGAACATCAGCAAGGCTGTAAATACAGAAGCTAAACCTGTTCTTGCTCCTGATGCAATACCTGATGCAGATTCGATATATATTGTTGTTGTAGAAGTACCTAATACAGAACCCACCACAGTAGAGGCGGCATCAGCTTCTAATATTTTATCTAAACGTGGTACTGAACCGTCTTTCTTAGTTAAGCCTGCTTGGTTTGAACAAGCGATAATCGTAGATAATGAATCGAATAAATCAACAAACATGAAAGAGAAAATTGGTCCGATAAACGTCCATTTTAATGCGCTCATAATATCCAATTTCATTAAAATGGGTGCTATTGATGGAGGTGTGTCTACAAGTGTTTTTGGTAAAATGATTTTGTAAGCATTGCTTTCACCTAAAATATTTGAAAACCAAGCATAATTTTCTCCTAAGTAGGTAACAATAATACCAGAGATCGTAATAAATAAAATACCTATCAAAATACCTCCAGTTACTTTTCTATATTCTAAAATGACTATAATAAAGAAACCAATTAATGAGATAATTACAGCAGGATTAAATTTACCTAAAGTCACTAATGTTGCAGGACTTGCCACAATTAGCCCCATGTTTTGCATACCGATAAAAGTGATAAACAAACCAATACCGGCAGTAACACTAATCCTAAGGAATAAAGGAATGGCATTGGCAATTTTTTCCCTAACTCCCATAAAAGTTAAGATAACAAAGGCCACACCAGAAATAAATACAATACCTAAAGCGGTTTCCCAAGGCACACCTGCGCCTAGTACTAAAGTATAGGTAAAGAAAGCATTCAAGCCCATTCCCGGAGCCATGGCAAATGGCATTTTACCCCAGAATGCTGCTAGTAAAGTACCAATAATTGCCGCTATTAACGTTACCGAAAATAAAGCTGGTTTATCCATACCTGCTTCACCTAAAATATCGGGGTTAACGAATATAATATAGGCCATTGTAAGGAAAGTGGTTAAGCCACCAATAAACTCCTTACTTACCGTAGTATTGTTTTCTTTTAGTTTGAAAATCTTGTCTAGTAATTCCATTTTCTTATATATTGATAGGATATAAACCCTAAAGATACACTTCTTTTTATATTATAAATCAGCAACTTAGAAAGTTAAACGAACACAAGGCTGAGGTACAAAAGCATTAGAGTTATTTGCTGCTAAGTCTTTGTTAAAGTGCATGTAGATATCACAACCGATCTCCAATTTAGAGTTCTCATCATTTTTGAAGATAGTGTTTCTACCCACATCAAATAAGAAACGAGTTTGCGATAAGAAGTCTGTACCCATATCAGTACGACCAAATTCTACTTTGTTAGTAGCGTTAGGAATTAAATCGAAGAAACCTTGGATTCTGAAACCTGCTTTTTTCCAAACTGCCACATCAAACACTCCAGTAAACTGAACAGCATCTTCACGAATGTTGTCTCTTCTCCAATAAGTAGAAAGTTTTAGGAATCCGCCTTTTGGTGCTTTGAATGTTAAACCTGCACCGGCTAAAGTAGCAAAGAAACCGTTACCTATGTTTAATTGACCATCCAAAGAAACATCTGCAACAGGACCGAACGAAAAGTCTTTTCCAGTAACGCCAGATAAACTTACCCAAGGAGATACCTCTGAGTATAATCTGTATTTACCAGCTGACTGATCTAAATCTTGATTGTAATACCCTGTAGTATAAAAACCATCAGGGGCTGTCATGAAGTTAACGAAACCATACACACCACCCCACTTTGTTACTGTAGTGTGATCTAGTGTAAATAAATTCATTCCTTCATTTTTAGGATTAGCACCAGTTACATAATCTGTGTTATTCCAACCGTAAGCGTATTCAATAAAAGTACTTGAGAAATTCTGTGCCTGTAAAGTAGTAGAGAACAAACCAAGGACACACAATAGTAACAAATTAAGTTTCTTAGAAACCATGAGGATTAATAAATTAAGACGTTTTTTAATACATTCAGATACTTTCTGAATGGGTGTTTTGATGGTAATCGCCAATACATCAAAATCACGGTGCAAATATGCACAATGAAGCACCTCAATATCAATGTCTAATTTACACTTAATTAACAATCAAGTGAAATATCCTGTTAATTATTCCTAATTAATGAATACTGATTCATTCTTACGTAACATTTTACTAGCATTAACCAACATTACTTGATATAGATGAGTTTATCAGCCTCCCATTTTTTTCCAGTAATGTACATGGTATGGTCTGCTTGGTATTGCTTATCGACTAATATCCAGTCAGCTGTAGCGTCCCAACTTTTGGATGACACAATAATATCTGCTTTGTAACTTTGATCTACTGTACTCACAATGTAATCTGCTTTCCATCTTTCCGTAACAATAAACACTCTAGGTTTAGCATCTACATCTGATGCTAAAACACCATCACAATTTGTGTTAAATAATAGACCAAAAAGTAAAAGTAAATTGATAATATATCGTTTCATATTTTTGATTGAATGAAGGTAAAGTATGTCTGTTTTTACAATTTACTGATTTTTAATGTGTTTCTTTTATCTGTTTGGATGTATTAAAAAATTGGTTGGATGGGACGTTGCAGTACAACGTCCGTACATGATATGATATATCTCAGAAAGTGTTTAGTTATAATCTACAAAACCCACTTCCGCTCCTATTAGGGTAAATGATTTTGGTGCTTTTACTTTTAGAATTTCTAATGTTGGTTTCTTCATGAGCAATTCCATTCGGTACATATCCCTTAATCTACCTAATAATTTACCCATCATATTCACTCCTCTAAGGGTAGCATTCTGTTCCACCTTTGCACCCCAAAATAAATCTGCAGTTCGGTTGTTTTTCTCCACTTGAACAATTGGAGATTGATGTACGGCTCCATTCTTTAAAAGTACTCTTGCAAACTCTTTTCGATTGCTGCCTAACTTATGTAACAAAACAAACCACATACAATTAATGATCTCAGTTTTTGCCTTCCAATGTTTTTCTTGATAACTATTGAATGGTAAATCTCTCATCTCCCAATCATTCATCAGCCACTCCGGGTGCCAAAAAGAACGCATTTCTTCTTTTCTATCTCCCATCAGCTTTGCTCCCTCTCCTGATGTCTGATCAATAATCATCAATTGTTTCTCAAATACTTCTTGTCCTTTTGAAATATCCAATCGTAGACACTGATATAAATGTTCTGCTGTTCTAAAATGAGGGAATTTAGGAATCTTAATGGGAAAACCTTCCGCCAAATTCCCTAATTGATTCACTTCTTTGCATAGCGTAAATTTCTTATTCTGATTCAATCGAAAATAAGATTGAATATCATGATTTCGAATAGTGCCTCTTTCAGCTTCATCAAATAGATTTTCTAATTGATAAGGAAAAAGAGTTTTCTGATCTGAAACGAAATTTTTTAAGCTATATGTAGACGTCTGACAAAGTTCCTTTACTTCATCAACTGATAAATAATGCATATTTATTTTTTTAATGTAGAAGAACGTGAGATTACTTTAGTGGGTAGTACTTTATTTACAAAGCCCAATGTTTCTTTGTCTTCCGTTTCCACTTCCATAATTAATCGTTTGGCTGCTTGTACACCAATATCAAAAGCAGGTTGTTCTACTGTAGATATTTGGGGTTCCATCAATTCTGTTATTGGATCTCCAGCAAACCCTGCTACTGCAATATCTTGAGGAACTTTCAATCCGCTATCCTTAAGGTATTTTAAAACTTGAATTGCCATGTAATCACTCATACAAAAAACAGCATCAGGTTGTTTTTTCATTGACAATAATCGATCTACTGCTTCTTTGGCATCTAAGCTTAAGTTATCACATTGATACACCACCGCTTCAGCAGAATTCAAACCATTATTCTTTAGTGCATCAATAAAACCATTATATCTCTTCTGACTAATAGACAAACTCATTGGACCTGATAGATGGGCTAAATTAGAATACCCTTGATCAATTAAATGTTGTGTAATATCAAAAGCCCCTTTATAATCGTCTACCGTAATTTGAGAAACCTCCAATTGATCTGTTCCTCTATCGAACAATACGATAGGTATATTTCTATCCAAAGCCTCTTGAAGATGTGCAAAACTATTGGTCTCTTTTGATAAAGAAATTAATATTCCTGCCACTCGACTATTGACTAAAGCACGTACTTGATTGATCTCTTCCTGAAGTTCCTCGTTAGATTGACAAACCATGACGATGTACCCATTTTCCTTGGCTACTTTTTGAATACCACTTAATGCTTGAGCGAAAAAATGTTGTCTAGCAATTTCAGGAATTACTACACCTATCAAATTCGTACTTTTTGATGCTAAATTAGAAGCTAGAATGTTTTTTTGATAATTCAGTTTCTCTGCCATATCAAATACAGCCTTCTTCGTTTCTTTACTCACATCAGGATGATTCCTTAAAGCTCTAGAAACTGTTGATTTAGAAATGTTTAGTCGTATTGCGATATCGTGTATGGTATATACCTTAGCCATTTGCTTTGTTTGTCCGTTTAATTACTTTATAAATATACCAATTATTTAAATTAAAAATGAAAAGTTAAAAATGAAAAACGTGAAATGTAGGGGAAAGAAGTGAAGAATGAAAAGTGAAAAGCGGCGGTAAACTATCCTACACTAGCGCGAGTCTCCAGACTCGTGCTCGCGTTATGAGGAGCGTAAATTCAGCACCTGCTACCTACTACCTACTACCTACTACCTACTACCTAAAATAGCATTTTTTAATAATTCAAATGAAACCTCATAAATAGAATAAACGTTCAAATAACCCATAAAAAGGCACATTTTATTCAATAACTTTTACTAATAATATCCGGTAATTGTAAATATTGAATAATCATTCACTTTACCGTAACATTGGACTTCTACTACTTTTATTCAATCAATGTAAACGCTCATTGTTTGAGGTCTTACATGTTAATTTTTTTATCTTATGAATTTAAATTGGGTCTTATAAAATCTTTAAAACGTTAAGTGGAATTAATTAAATTCAACAAGCCTAAATAGAAACATTTAGTTCACATTGATGTAGTTGTTTTGCACTCAGAAATCAGTTAAAAAAACAACCTAATCAATTAATTTCTAAAATGTTTAAAAAACTACTATCAATTATTGCTATGCTTGTATGTCTTACAAGCGTATCCTTAGCACAAACTGTCATTAGTGGACAAGTAATCGACGAGTCTTCTAGTGAACCTGTTATAGGAGCAAATGTATCTATCGAAGGTACAACAACTGGCGCAATAACGGATTTTGACGGTAACTTTTCCTTTCAAGCAAAAGGTAATGGCCAAAAAAATGTAATCATTTCATTTGTCGGAATGACTACCGTAAAACAAAACGTACAACTTGATGGTACTCCTATTGATTTAGGTACTGTAAAAATGGCATCTGATGCTATTGGTTTACAAGAGGTTGAAGTTTTAGCTTCTATAGCTGTAGATAGAAAAACGCCAGTGGCGGTTTCTACAGTTTCTGCGGACAAAATTGATATGAAATTGGGTAACGCAGAATTCCCGCAAGTTTTAAAATCATCTCCTGGTGTTTATGTTTCTGATGCTGGTGGTGGATACGGTGATTCACGTATTTCACTTCGTGGTTTCGATTCTGAGAACGTTGCTGTTATGATTAACGGTGTTCCAGTAAACGACATGGAGAATGGTAAAGTATATTGGTCAAACTGGGCTGGTTTGGGCGATGTTACTAAAACAATGCAAGTGCAAAGAGGTTTAGGAGCCTCTAAGTTAGCAGTACCTTCTGTTGGTGGTACTATTAACATCCTAACAAAAACTACTGACGCTGAAAAAGGTGGCAATGTATTTATGGGAATGGGTAATGACGGTTACTTAAAAACTGGAGTTACACTTTCTACTGGTCTTATGGATAATGGTTGGGCAGTATCTACTGCTTTATCTAAGACTTCAGGTAATGGTTATGTGGACGGAACACAGTTCGAGGGTTATTCTTACTTTGTAAACATTTCGAAGAAAATCAACGACAACCACACACTAGCCTTCACTACATTCGGAGCACCTCAAACGCACGGTCAGAGAAGATCTTACGTATCTGAAGAAGAGTATGATCGTTACGGTAAGCGTTATAACAAAGACTGGGGTTACAGAAATGGTCAAGAGTTCAACACTAACGAGAACTTCTACCACAAACCTCAAATGTCGTTGAACCACTACTGGACAATCAACGAAAAAACTGACTTGTCAACTTCAGCTTATGTATCAGTTGGTCGCGGTGGCGGTACTGGTATTGTATCAGAAGACAGACACTTCGAAAGTGCTTACAGAGACAACTCAACTGGTGGTATCATCGACTGGGATGCTTATGTAGCAAACAACAGAAACGAAGATGGTTCATCAAAAGGTGCCTACAGAGCAGGTTATAACAACCACTTATGGACAGGTGCTTTATCAACTTTAACTCACCAATTGAACGACAACTGGACGTTAACAGGTGGTTTAGACCTTCGTTACTACTTAGGTGAGCATTACCAACAAGTAGAAGACTTGATGGGTGGTGATTTCTATGTAGACACTCAAATGGCTTCTCAACCTCACCGTCAAACGCAAGTAGGTGATAAAGTGGGTTACCATAACGATGGTAGAGTACAATGGCAAGGTTTATTCGGTCAAGCTGAATACTCTAAAGATCAATTATCAGCATTTATTTCAGGTGCTGTATCTCACCAAGCTTACCAAAGAATTGACTACTTTAGTTATGAATCTGGTACTGAAACAACTGACTGGCAAAGCTTCTTAGGTGGTTCAGTTAAAGCAGGTGCTAACTACAACATCGATGCTCACCACAATGTGTTCATCAACGGTGGTTATATCTCGAGACAGCCTTTCTTTAATGCTGTATTCTTGAACTACCAAAACGATGTTAACCCAGACGCAGTAAACGAGAAAATTCTTTCTGGTGAAGTTGGATATGGTTACCGTAACAAAGGTTTCAGAGCAAACGTGAACGGTTACTACACATTATGGCAAGATAAATCGTTTGTAAAAACGGTTTGGGAAGATGGAAACCCTTACACTGCTAACCTTCTTGGTGTAAATGCATTACACAAAGGTATCGAAATCGACATGTCGTATCGTGTGAACCATAAATTAACGATTACAGCAATGGCTTCATTGGGTGACTGGAGATGGATGAACGACTTAGAAGACGTTCAAATCTTCGATGATCAACAGAATCCTATCGATACTGTAAACGTTTATATCGCAGGTGCTGAAGTAGGTAACTCTGCTCAAACAACTGCCGCTTTAGGTGTTGAGTATGAAGTATTCCCTAAGTTGAAATTAACTGCTGACTGGAACTACTTTGGTAACTTATTCGCTGATTACGATCCTACAAGAAGAGA
Organism: Flammeovirga sp. MY04; assembly: GCF_001682195.2. Lineage (NCBI taxonomy): Bacteria > Pseudomonadati > Bacteroidota > Cytophagia > Cytophagales > Flammeovirgaceae > Flammeovirga > Flammeovirga sp. MY04. The sequence goes on along the minus strand of NZ_CP003561.2, from coordinate 873,310 downwards.
TTCTGAGGAATTCAGTGGTAAGAGTGCTTACGAAATGCCTTCATATAACTTAGTTGACCTTGGTTTTAACTATGCCTTCCAAATGGGCGGATTTGATGGTATTTTCAATTTCAGAGTAAACAACGTCTTTGATACTGATTATGCTGTACAAGGACTTCAAGGTGGTGTTGACGAATTGGGCAACATGACAATGAGTGGTTACTATATGGGACTCGGAAGAACCTATTCAGTAGGTTTGAAAATGAGCTTCTAATTATATAGATAAATATTTAGGCTATCGGAAATTCAATTTTTCCGATAGCCTATTTTTTTTAGTTAAGTTGCTTTATTTTAAGATTTTATTGTAATTTAGTTGACGTTATCCAAAAGCTAATTACAAATGAAATTCAAACTGCTGTTTACTCTCTTGCTAATTTTACCTTCTTCTATCATTTTTGCCCAAAATGATGATATACTTTGTGTATTTGAAATTGATACATTAACCAATTTACAAGTTTACACAGAAGTAGAACACCCTCCTATCTCCGATATACATATCTCACATAGAATGAAAAATGTGGGAAAAGCCATTAAGTATAATGTCGATTTTAAAAAAATGGGAGTTGAAGGACCTAAATATTATTTTGCTTTTATTGTAACTAAAAATGGTGAAGTCACAGGTGAAAGAATGTTAGAGTATAATGAAACCATAGCTAATTTAGACGAAGTCTTTGATGAAGTAACTAAAGGAAATTGGACAGCTGCACAGTGTAATGGTAAAAGTGTGAACTCCTATCACATCATTCCAATTCATATTGATATGCATTAATCTGAAGATTACTGAAACTTATTAGGTGTGTTCTTTGTTATATTATTTGTGACCACAAAGGAAAAACATCTAGCTTGAGCTTTTCGATTATTGAAATAATGATAAATAAAACATCCACTACAAGTTAAATAAATGTTAATCGCTATGATAAATCCTATTTAACTATTGTAATTATCTAAGAAGACTCTTAATAAGTGTAATTCCAACAGTACTTCCTTTGAAATATCACGTCAATGAAGTAAAATGCATCAAAGCAACGTCAACTAAATAAACCATTACCCAGCAATGAAAAAATTAACACCATTGATTCTGTTTGTTTGTCTATCTATCTTATCGATGAGTTTTCACATCATAAAGGAAAACACAAACGATCCAGTCAAAGAAAATGAAACTAATGTCCATCCCGCATTAGAAGTGGTTGCGAAAATCAACCAACGATTGTCTGATAATAATCAGTCAGATTTAAAATGTGTATATAAGGGAGGTGACATTAGAATAGAAAGCAAAACTGAAGTACTTTACACTATACCATTCCATACAGAAAACAAGTATGTAACAGGTTTCGACAAGCACAGACAGTTAAAATATTTATATGTCTTAAAGGACGATGGATCACAAAAAATTGTGGACTATCATAAATTCATATAATCACAAGAATTTGATAATAAGGAGATAAAATCATCTCCTTTTTTTATGCCTAAACTTTACTAAAATCTTTTTATGCTTATATTGTACTGACTTTTTAATTAAAACTTTTTAATCAATGCTGACTGAACTAGACATTAATGCTGAGTGTAGAGAACTATTGCTCCAAGGAAAAGATGAAAAATCAATTAAACAAAGAATAAAAGAGGTCAAGAAAAGTGCCTTAGCTGCTGATTCTTTGTATGTCAAAACCAGAAAAGAAATTCGTAATGAGATCAAAAAAGAAATTGATCAAAAAGTAAAGGAAGATAAAAGCCTTCAAGAGATTAAAGATGAACTAAAAAACTACCCTACTGATATCTATAATGATGCAGTTGAGTTTTTTATCAAACAACACTCCATCAAAATTAAAGGTGATGTAAGAAAAACAGCTCTGAATGGAGGGAACCTTAATTTTGTAATTAAGCAACATTCTTCTAAGTTATTTTCGAATTATGAGATTGCAGAATGGGCTATTTTCGGTATTCAGATGGAAAGGGAGAGGCTGACAAAACAAAAAAGAAATGATATCCTTGCTGGTTCTGCAACTTTAGTTATAGTTTCTATTTTTGCCTTCTTCAAAATTGCATCAATGAGAGACTCAGGGAGTTTCAGATTAAAGGGAATTTGGTGGTTAATTGCATCAGCAGGTTTTGGATTTTATAAAATTGCAAACGCACTAAATGCAAAGATCCCTGAAATCCCAGTTAATGGATTCGAAAAAAGAGAACCAATTTATCACGATTTAAAAAGATAAAATGAAGACACTATCATCGAAACGTATGAGCTTAGGAAGACCTATCTTTTTTATCCTTTTCTTATTATCAAACTATTATGCTTATCAATTTTATTTTATGGGTAAAGGGCATCCATTGGTGAGTTATTTCATACCGATTTCACTATTTCTAATTTCACTTCTGTTATTAGGTATTTTATTAAAAGTAAATAATGTAAGTACTGATGGAAAAAACGTGATCATCAGTAATCCCCTTTTTGGTAAAACGATTGAGGTTCCAATTGATAATGTGGATACATTAGCTTCACAAAGAACTCAGTTTGCATTAAATGACCCTTATGAATTGGCTCAGTTAGTCAACTTATGTTATACTGATGAACATGGAGAAAAAAAATCTGCTTGGTCGTTAGATAAATCGGGATATTCTAAAGATAATGATATGATCTTTAGGATCTCTCAATTGAAAAAAGGAGTTGGCTTTGAGGAAGAAAATCCAAATGCTTATTTGGGATAAAAATAAAAAGGTTCATATGGATGAATAAAGAAACCTCCATACGAACCTTTTATATTTATATACTTCTTTTCGATTCAAAAAACTCCTTCACTTTAGGATGAAAAGTCAACCCAAACGAATAAACAGCCACCACAAACCCAATGACTGCTTTTGCTGGTATCGAAATAATAAAATCAAAAATGATGATCGCCCTAAACAGTTGCAATTTACCATTAAGTGCTGATACAATCATCCCTATTAAATTGATGATATATAACACTGCTGTATATAAAATATAGTCAGGTTTAGCATTAGGGATATCTAGTTTTCCATTTGAAATGGCAAAATATAAACCAAAAGCAATGAATACTTTTAGTAAAAAAGAAACCATGATGATACGTAATGCGATTGGCTTTTTTACTTGATTTTGAAGAGTAACTGTTTCCATAATAATTAAAAGTGTTTTTGTTTTTGATATGATACAAATGTCACACTTCTTCTATGGAAACAGTTGGAGTATTGGGTCAATGATTATAATTTTTGGTTCATCAAATAACTAGATCTTGATTTCCATTAAACCCACATAATAATTCGGGTCAATTTCAAAAGATTTCACGTCAGAAGCTTCTATCATTTGCCATTTTGTCGATCCATTTAATCTTTTTAATTTTCCATTAATCATCACATCAATTGGCATATCAAAACCTTCCATAGCATTAATATATCGGTAAGAAATACCACCTTTTACAATCCTATATTCTAAAGTTGGGATGGATGTGCTTCTTAAATACTGATCAAATACTTTGGATAAATCGACGCCTACCTTTTCCGACATATAGTCTTCAATTTGTTTCGTATCTACTGTTTGATGATAAAACTCTTTATTCATTCCTCTCAACAATGCTCTCCATTTTTCATCATCATTTTGTATTCTTCTGATCATGTTAATCATATTACTTCCTTTGTAATACATATCTCCTGATCCTTCTGAATTCACATCATAATCACCAATAATCGGTCGATCGTTTTGAATAGCAGATCGTGTTCCTCTCACATATTGCAGCCCTGCCTCTTTTCCGTAATGATATTCTACGAAAAGACATTCTGAATACGCTGTAAAACTTTCGTGAATCCACATATCTGCAATGTCTTTATCGGTAATGTTGTTTGCAAACCATTCGTGACCTGCTTCATGTATAATAATAAAATCAAACTTTAAGCCCCATCCAGTAGCACTAAGGTCACTCCCCAAATACCCATTTTGATATTTATTGCCATAAGTCACCGAACTCTGATGTTCCATTCCTAGGTAAGGCACTTCTACCAATTTAAAACCATCTTCATAAAAGGGATAAGGACCAAACCAATGTTCAAAAGCTTCCATCATGTCCTTTGCTTGAGTAAATTGTTTTTTGGCCTTCTCTAAATTATGTTCCAAGACATAATAATTCATATCTAAAGCACCCTTCTCCCCTTCGTATTGCTCACCAAAATGTACATAATTACCAATGTTGATGTTCACTCCATAATTATTAATTGGATTGACCACTTGCCAATGATATGTTTTGGTTTTCTTCTTTCTATTCTTTTTTACTTTTACCAAACGACCATTTGATACATCCATTAAGTTTGCAGGTACTTCTATAGATATATCCATACCAAGATCAGGCTCATCGTACATATGATCTTTATTCGGCCACCAAACAGATGCTCCTAAACCTTGACATGATGTAGCAATGAAATCGTTTCCATTTTCATCCTTGGCCCAAGTGAATCCTCCATCCCAAGGTGCTTTTACTGCTTCTTTTGGAGTACCTTCATAAAATATTTCGATACTATCGATATCATTTAGTTTATATTGGTTCGTTAGGCTGACCAAAAAAACATTCCCATTTCTTTCAAATGTTAGTTCATTTTTATCATGAAGGATTTTAGTAATGTTCATAGGCTCCTGTAAATCAATTTGCATTTTCTCAACACCACCAATGACTTTATAGACTACAGTATTACTTCCCTTTATCGATTTTTCTTTGGGTAGCACCTCCACTTTTAGATCATATCTCAAGAGGTCCCACCAAGCTCTTTCCTTAGTAATAGTACCCCTTAATGTATCTTGTTCTGTGTAATGTTGATGATGATCTTGTAAAAGTTGACCAAAAGAAGTCGTAATAACCAACCCTAATAAAAGTATAGTTTGAATTAGTATTTTCATATAAATATTAATTGAATTCAAATTTTTATAAATATCATTCATATAAATTATAAACAAGACATTTACAGTGATTTTCTTACAAATGTGTTTTTTTTTGAGAAATGAGAATCTAAAAATTACATTTTTGGCATGGTATTCACGTTAAAGTAAATGTACTGTTTTTTTTGATACACTGAATACTGATGAAGATTATGCAACCAATACAATTATTAAAAAGTAATATGACTGTATTACTTTTACTGATCGTATTGACCGCTAAAGCTCAAGATCCACAATTCTCACAATTCTATGCTGCTCCGTTGTATCTAAATCCTGCCATGGTAGGAAATACATACGATGCTAGAGCAACATTTAATTATAGGAATCAATGGGTTGGGTTACCGGCCAATTTTGAAACGTTCATGGTAGGCTATGACCAATTTATACCAAGTAAGAATATTTCTTTGGGTGGCACGATACGTCAAGATCGCTCTACTCTTAATCAAAGGCAAAGTTTTACAAATACCAATTTTGATATTATTGGAGGATATCTACTATCCATTTCAAAAGAAGTAAAAATCAACTTTGGATTACAAGTTGGTGTAATGCAATCTTCTTTGGCTTTTAATAGTTTACTTTTCTCTGATCAAATTGGACAGGGAGGAGTTGTTGGTGGTTCAACACAAGAACAACTATTAAATACCAATGCTTTTGCTCCAGATGTATCAGCAGGTGCATTGGTTTTTGGGCGTAATTTCTTTGGAGGTGTTTCTTTTCATCACATCAATTCCCCAAATGTGAATTTTCTTGGAGGACAGCAAAGTTACCCTATGAAATTCTCTTTGATGGGTGGTTATGTAATCCCTCTAGAATATGCCAATAGAAGAAAAACAGTGTATTCTTATAAAGGAAAATCGATTACACCTGTTGCCTTATTTATGCAACAAGGTAAATACTCCCAATTAAGTTTAGGAGCTTATGCCAATTTATATCCAATGATATTTGGTTTTTGGTACAGAGGCTTACCTGTCATAAAACAAAATGAACAAGGCAGTGTCAACCACGATGCCATCATATTAATGGTAGGCACCAGAATCAAAAAACTCAAATTTGGTTACAGTATGGATTGGACTTTAACCAAACTTCCTCAACAAGCAGCAATGTCTCATGAAATTTCTTTAGGGTACGATCTCAATTTGTATAAAAACTACAGAAAAAAGAAAAAACGTAAGGCAGAACTTTTACCATGTTCAACTCCTTGGATCAACTAATTTAGCGCTTAAAGCATTGTACTGATGAAAAAGCAAATACTACATATTTTTTTATATACTTGTTTCTTCTTAACGATATTGGGAAGTTCTTCTTCCTATGCTCAACCATTTATCTCTATAGATGACATCTTATTATGTCAAAAAACCAATAATGGTACAATAAATTACCAATTAACAGGTTTAGACCCATCTAAGAGTTATGAATACAAATGGACACTATTCGATATTACGGGCTCACTCGTCATTAACGGTCAAGACGACAGGGACAATTGTAAGATACAGGGAGATAAAAATATAAACAATGGTATCAACTTCGGTATGCTTCGAGTAGAAGTATGGGAAGTGGGATGTTCAGAAGATACCAATAATAATGGAGGCGTTCCTACCTCATGCTATAATTTCAAAGAAGTTTCTGTAGGTTATTACACTGCTCCTCCTATCACCCTTGATCAAGTATTACCTATTGATCAATGTGTACCTCCTGGTGGTAGTGTTACACAATCTTTAATATCAACTTTTGATGCTTCAAACCTACCAAATGGTGTTAATATTGCACCAGAATGGCAGATTCAAGCTTCAACCGGGACAACTACTCAAGCACATAACGATTTAGTTACAGCAGCTCAAAATGCAACCAATGCTGGTGATATTCAATTTGATGTCACCATCGACAATAATGATTTTGATATAGGAGAAAACGTCATTACCGTTACGGTGGTTGGTATATCTTCTTGTGGAGATACTGCAAATGATGAATCCGATACATTTACACTTACCTTTTATCGTACCCCTGAACCTTCAGTGAGTGGATTGGTTGAAGTCTGTGCCGCCAATGGTCAAAACCTTGGTGAAATCATTCCTTCAGTAGCCGATCCGTTCACGTATTCATGGACGATTAACAGTACAACAGGAGGAACTGTTACATTTAATGGTTCCGGCAGTAATCAAAGTGGTTTAACCATCACTGATGTCCAATTTGACCCAGCTTCTTTATTTATTGATATTGTCTTCGACGTATCCGTAAGTGGAGGAGCGGGCAGTTGTCCTGGAGCAACTTTTCAAGTAAATGTTCGATTGGTCAATAGTAATTTGGCGGCTATCACGTCTCCTATTTGTGTTTTAGATGGAACAACGGGACAAGTTATTAATATACCAAACAGTGTTGATAATTTAGGAGTTGATTATGCTTGGTCAGTCTCAAATGTAACAAATGGTTCTTTTAATCTAGTTTCTTATGGAAATGATAATGCTGGATTGCGTTTAGACAATATCAATTTTACAGGAAATAATGCGGTAATTACTGCAGATATAAATTTAATCGCGAATGGAGTAAATACTTCATGTAATACCCAAACTTTTCCTATTACAATATTTAGACAACCAAATCAATTAACACTTACAGATATTACCACTTGTGCAATTGATGGAGCATCAAATATTTTGGGGGTAGCTGAAGATGCCAACCCTCTTACAGGATATACTTATAACTGGGCAATCGTTTCTTCAGCAAACGGTACATTTACGGTAACTCCTTCTGCAAACGGTACTGGTTTTAATTTAGATAATGTCACATTTAATGCAAATCAACAACAAATAACAGGTGTTGTGAGATTAACCATTGGAGGAATGGACGCCTCATGTGGACCTTCAACAATTGATTTGAATGTAACTATAGATAAAATTCCAACCGCTGCCTCTACTCCTCCTCCATTTATTTGTGTGGATAATGGGAGTTCAAATCATTTAGTTATTTCTCCTAACGCTTCAGCTGATATTATCCCTGGTTTTGTCTATAATTGGAGTTATACTCTAGACGTTCCAGCCGATGGATCATTAGCGATTAATGCTTTAGGAACAGATAATTCAGGTTTAGAATTCAATAACGTTACTTTTAATGGGAATGCAACTCAATTAACAGGTAACATTACTTTAAGTGTAACAGGTTCTGTTTGTGCTGCTACCTCTACCAATATTCCATTTACAATTTTCAGGAGACCTGATGTTTTAAATGTTACATCAGTGGATCTTTGTATTGCTGATGGCACAACGACTTTTACCGCTGTAAATGCTCATACCGAAAACTTTAGCGGGTTCAGTTATGATTGGACTTTAAATGCGTTAAGTGGTGGAACTTTAGGAATAACTCCAAATGGAAATAATAATAGCGGTCTTGAGTTTACGAATATCAATTTTGATGCAAATTCACAAGTAATTACAGCTACTTTAGATTTGGTGATTAATGGATTGGACGCCACTTGTGGCAATACAATGAGTATTCCTGTCACCATCCACCGTCAGCCAGATGTATTGAATAATCTGACTGATTTTGAAACTTGTGCTTTAAATGGTGCAATTATTATGGAGGATATTGTTACTCCTTATACAGAAGATTTTCCAACGATTAATTACTCTTGGAATATCACTACTATTACTGGAGGTACAATTAGCGTTTTAGCAAATGGCAATGATAATTCAGGTTTACAATTAACAGGGGCCAACTTTAGTGGTGGTAGTAGCATTATTCAAGGTACTATTGAGGTGACAGTTACAGGTGCTGGATCAAATTGTACGGTTACTCCTCAAACATTTAATTTCACTATCCACAGATTACCTGATGGTTTACAGATTAACGATACGGAAATATGTGAAATTGATGGAACTTCCAACGTAATTATTCAAACAGTAAATGCAGATATTGTAGCTGGATATAATTACACTTGGTCGCTATTTAATTTTACTGGAGGAACAGCTGATGTAAACGGATTCGGAACTGATAATAGTGGAGTTCAAATTGATAATATCAGTTTCTCTAGTGGTTCCACAGAGATTACAGCTACTCTAAGAGGGACAGTGACAGGTGTAGATGCTAGCTGTGCTGCTTCAACAAAAGATATTACGTTAACCATCAATAGAATTCCTGATGCTATTGGTCTAACATTAGCTAATTTCTGTTTAATTGATGGGGCAGTTAGTGAAATTATCGCTCTAGAACAGGGAGAAACTTTAGCGGGTTATACCTATACTTGGAATGTAAGTACACCTTCTGGAGGAACGATTACTACTTCTACCTATGGAACACAGAATTCCGGTTTACAGTTAGATAATGTTACTTTTAATCCTAATTCTGCATTCATATCAGCTACTGCCACAATTACTGTTACAGGCGCTGATCCTTCTTGTGGTGTTTTACAGAATACTATTCCGATTACCATTCATAGAATTCCAGATGTTGCCTCTTTAACAGATGTAACGGTTTGTGCATTTAATCCAGATGCCAATATTCAAATGATTGCACCTAATGCAACATCAGATATTATTTCTGGAACGAATTATACTTGGACAATTACCTCTGTTGCCGGTGGTACGGTTACAGAATCACCTTTAGGAACTGATAATTCAGGATTAGAATTCACGAGCATCAATTTCTCAAATAATAGCACAAGCATTACCGGTAATATTAACCTAAGTATAACTGGCCTTAATATTTCTTGTGGTACGATTACTACTTCTATCCCATTTACTATTTATAGAAAACCCGATCAATTGAACTTGACTTCTATTGATTTGTGTATGGTGGATGGTACTGCAAGTACAAATGCAGTTGTGGCCAATACTGAATTCTTTGCTGGATATAATTTTGATTGGACATTAACCAATTTAAATGGTGGTACATTTGGTATTACGCCAAATGGAAATAATAATAGTGGAGTTGATTTTACGAATATCAATTTTGATAACAACTCTGAGCAAATTACAGCTACTCTAGATTTAGTGATTAATGGATTGGATGCTAGCTGTGGCAATACGGTTACTATTCCTGTTACGATTGACAGAATACCTGATTTATTGGCTAATCTACCTAATTTTGAAACCTGTGTATTAGAAGGTACTACTACTATTGATGTAATTACTGCATCTACTGAACTATTACCAACAATTACTTATAATTGGTCTAAAACAGGAGGAGAAACTGGAGGTACTACCGGTGCTTTGGTGAGTTATGGAAATAATAATTCAGGTTTAAGATTTACGAATGTAAACTTTGATAATGGAAGTAATATCATTACGGGTCAAGTTCAATTATCAGTAACTGGACTTAGTGGTTCATGTGGAAGTTCAACAGCTACTTTTACCTATACTATACATAGATTACCTGATGCTTTGGAAATAGCTGATACAGAAATTTGTGCGTTTAACACACAATCTGGTATTCAGATTCAAGCTGTAGGTACTGAAATAGTCACTGCTTACAATTACACTTGGAGTATTTCTAATTTTACAGGAGGTACTGCTGCTGTCGCAGGTATTGGTGCAGATGGATCGGGTGTTGTTATCAATAATGTTGATTTTTCTACCAATTCAAATCAGATTACTGCAACGATTAGAGGAACTGTAAATGGAATGAATGCATCATGTACAGGTGCTACAAAAGATATCACTCTAACCATTAATAGAATTCCTGATGCGTTACAATTAGGTGCTCAAACATTCTGTTTATCAGAAGGTGCAGTTACAGAAATCATTGCTGCAGAACAAGGAGAAACATTAACTGGGTATTCTTACAATTGGGTGATTAGTGGTGTTAGCGGTGGTACCGTTTCTACATCTACTTATGGCGCTCAAAACTCTGGTTTACAGTTAGACAATATCACATTTAATGCTGGAAGTGCACAAATTACAGGTACGGCTACATTAACAGTAAATGGAGCTGCGGCAAGTTGTGGTACATTATCAAATAGCATTCCTTTTACTATCCACCGATTACCTGATCCTTTAGCTTTAACATCAGTAGATCAGTGTTTATTACATAATGCATCTAATGTCAATATTTTTAGTCCAAATGCTACGGCAATTACAGGATTTAACTATACGTGGAGTTTCTTAAGTATTTCAGGAGGGTCAATCACTTTACAACCTTATGGAAATAATAATTCAGGTTTAGAGTTTGATAATGTTCAATTTACTGGTGCAAGTAATCAGATTCAGGCGGTGTTACAATTGTCGGTGAGTGGCATTGATGCTGCGTGTACAACTACTCCTATTACCTTACCGGTAACAATTAATAGAATTCCGGACATCACTAGGTTTGCTACAGCTATAGAATTCTGTGCATTTAATGCCGATACTGATGTTTCTATATATACGGAAGAAGCAATTGCCATTAACGGTTTTAATTACAGTTGGTCTACTTCTTCTGTAGTTGGAGGTTCATTTACATTAGATGCTTCAGGCAACAACAATTCGGCCTTAGAATTTGATAACATCACATTCGATCCTGGTGCTACACAAATAACAGGTAATCTGGACTTGGTAATTTCAGGGCCAGATGCAAGTTGTGGTAGTTTTAATCAGTCAATTCCATTTACAATACATTATCAACCTGACGAATTAAAATTAACAGGTTACAGCATTTCATTATGTTCAAGAAATGGAAATACTGTGGTAAATGTAGAAAGTGAAAATAGTCCTTCTTTAGCACCTAGCTATAATTTCACATGGACGCTTACATCTCCTATTACTGGAGGTAATTTCACCATCTCAACTACAGGAACTGATAACTCAGGTTTAGTTTTTAATAATGTAACGTTTGATACCGGTTCTGATATCATCAATACAACCATAGAATTGGAAGTGGTCGGTTTAAGTGCTACTTGTGGGACCAATACCCTTTCCATTCCAGTAGTGATTGATTTAGCTGCTGACCCTGCCATCATCAATTTAAATACACTTTGTGAAGAAGATGGTGCAACAGGAATTATCGCTCAAAATGATGACACCAACACTTGGATGGGGGTTACTTCCACTTGGACAGTGAACATTGGTGCAGGAGGTACTTTCACTTATGAACAATTCGGTTATCAAAATACAGGTTTACGATTTAACGATATCCAATTCAATAATGGATCAGATCAAATTACAGGTACGGTAACTCTTACCCAAACTACAGCATGTAGTACAGTCTCTGAAACAGAACCTTTCACTATCAATAGAAGAATAAATATTGATAGTTATACCGATATCACTTTATGTTCTTTCAATAACGAAACATCTGCGTTAACAGGGTTTGCTCCTGTTACTGAAAATATTTCTAATGTAACTTATGCATGGGTAAAAAATGCAACTCCAACAGGTGGTGATTTTGATATTGTAGTCAGTGCTGATGGTTCTGGAGTAGATATTACCAACATTGTTTTTGATGCCAATAGTTCTATTATCAATGGTGAATTAGAATTTACAGTAACTTCTAACTGTAACACAGAAACGAAAACGGTTCCTGTGGTTATCAATAGAAAAGTTGATCTTAATGCTCTAACTTTCAATACGCTTTGTGTGATTAACGGTAGTACTGGAGAAATCATTATCAATGAATCTACAGAAAACATTGCAGGTTTTGATTACAATTGGGGGACGCTAACCAATGTGGTGGGCGGTACTTTTGACATTACTCCTTTCGGTAACAATAACTCAGGTTTAACAGCTGATAATATCGCTTTCAACAACGGAAGCCTTCAAATCACAGCAGATGTAACTTTCTCTGTAAATGGCTCTTGTGATGCTAATGCAGTAACCAAGCAGATTACAATTAATAGAATTCCTGATGTCTCTTCTTTATCAGATATTGTGACTTGTTCGTTGGACAATACAGATGGAGAAGGATTGGTGACTGCTTCAACAGAAAACCTAACTGGTTTAACTTACAATTGGAGTATTAGAACCGGAACATTATCAGGTGGTACGGTCACTTTAGTTCCTAACGGTAATCAGAACTCTGGTTTATATTTGGATGATATCGTATTTGATAAATCCACCAATCCGACATCCAATCAAATTACATTTACTGTTGACTTAACGATTACAGGAGGTTGTCAAGATGTGACCACATCATTTGATGTGACCATCGACAGATCGGTCGATATGACCCTCTTCCCTAATCAAATTGAGATTTGTGAATTGAATGGTGCTTCTAATGTAGATATTCTAACTCCACTTGCTGAAACCGTAAATGGTTTAGATTATGTATGGACGGTCATTTCACCTACAGGAGGAACTTTCACTTTAAATCCACAAGGAACGGATAATTCTGGAATGTGGTTAGACAATATCACTTTCAATTTTGGTGAAGCTTATATTAATGCAACACTTAGAGTCGAAAATACCAACGGTTGTTCAATTCAATCAAAAGATATTCCATTACAAATTGGACGTATGCCGTCTGTGGCTAATATCACTGATTTTGATCTTTGTGTAAATCAAGGAGCAGTGAACGTGATTGGTTTACCTGAATTAGGTGAGGTTGTAGGAACATACGACTACCAATGGTCAATTGATTCTCAAACTGGTGGTTTGGTGACAATTAGTGGTTATGGCAGCAACGATTCTGGCTTGATGTTCAATACCATCAACTTTGCCAATAACAGCACAGTGATCTCGGGTACATTATTACTTACTGTAGACAATGCTTGTGGTAATTATCCATTAAGAGTCAACTTCACTTTAAATCGTGAACCTGATGTGAGTGGTTTGAGTCTTACTAACCTTTGTGCTGTTGGTAATAACGATGGAGGAAACCTTTTTGCAGAAATTACTGAAAACCTAGCAGGTTGGACATTCAATTGGTCTTTAGACAATGGCTCATTAAACGGAGGTTCATTTACTTTAGCTAGTTCAGGTAATATGAATTCTCAATTGGATGCTCAGAACATTGTTTTCGATGCAAACAGCCCTCAAATTACAGCGAACGTAGTATTAACGGTTTCATCAAATACTTGTGGTGATCATACGATCACCTTACCGGTGGTGATAGATCGTAGAGTAGACATCAATGCTGTGACTTTAAATGCACTTTGTGTAGTAGATGGAGCAACTAATCAAATACTATTTGATGAAACCATAGAGAATATTCCTGGATTCACTTATTCATGGGGTGCTATCACCAACTTAAATGGAGGTACATTCACTACGGTAAGTTCTGGAAATAATAGCTCTCAATTGGTAGCTAATAACATTGATTTTGATGATAATTCATTACAAATCACAGCTGAAATTCCACTTCAAGTAACTGGAGATTGCGATAACACATCGGTCAACGTTCCAGTTATCATTCAAAGAATCCCTGATCTAAGTTCATTCACGAATTCATCACTTTGTGTGTTGAATAATACAGCTAATGTAAATGTTATTCCTGCATCAACAGAAACGCTTACGGGCGTGACTTATAATTGGTCGATTGCAACAGGATCATTAAATGGAGGTTCAGTTACTTTATCACCTGTAAATCCTAATCAATCAGGATTAGATTTCACTAATGTTCAGTTTGATCCTTCTTCTGATGTCATCAATTTAACGGTTGAGGTAACTGCAACAGGTGGTTGTCAAGATGTGACCACTTCATTTGATGTTGCTATTGATAGAAGAGTCGATATGAGCCTCTTCCCTAACCAATTGGATCTTTGTGAATTGGAAGGTGCTACAAATGTTGTTGCTATTTCTCCATTAGTAGAAACAGTAAATAACTTATCGTTCACTTGGGAGATTGTATCAGGAACTATTTCTGGAGGTACTTTCAACCTTCAAGCCGATGGATCTGATAATAGTGGGTTAACCATTAATGACATCAATTTTGACCTAAATTCACCTCAAATCACTGCTGATTTAAGAGTGACCAACGTTTCAGGATGTAGCATAGAATCGAAGACTATTCCAATTGTGATAGGTAGAATGCCTGAAGCAACGACAATTCCTAGTTTAGATCTTTGTTTAGCGGATGGAACGACCAATTACATTGCTATTGCAGGAAACACTGAAGCAGTGACTAATTATGCATATACATGGTCTGTTATCAATTTAAATGGTGGTACGTTAGCTACACGCCAACAAGGAAATAATCAATCAGAATTACTGTTTGATAACATCACATTTGATAACGGTAGCACACAAATTACAGGTACTATTCAGTTAGATGTTGCCAATGCTTGTGGTAATTATCCATTAAATCTTCCGTTAACTATTAATAGAACAATTGATCCTTCAACAGTTAACCTTAACACAATCTGTGCTATTGATGTTGATCCTGCCACTTATGAATTGTATGCTGGCGAGACTCAAAATTTACCTGGCTTTGCTTATACTTGGACTTTAAGAAATAGTAGTGTTACGGGAGGTACTTTAAATGTACAAGCCAAAGGTATACAAGGTTCGGGATTGGAAGTTAATGCTATTGATTTTGATTTTAATAGTAGTCAGATCACAGCTACAGCTACTTTAGAAATTAATGGTCCTTGTGAAACAGTCATTAGAGATTATAGCTTTACGGTAAATAGAAAAATAGATTTAACGAGTACTACATTTAATACACTTTGTGTGATTGATGGTGGTCAAGGTATATTGTATGATGGTATCTTAGAAACAATTCCAGGATTTAATTATGATTGGGCAGCAGCTCCTATCAATTTAAACGGAGGTACTTTTGATATCAATCCTTCAGGCAATATCAACTCGACATTATCAGCTAGTAACATACAATTTGATAATAACTCCTTACAAATTACAGGTGAAATCGCTCTTCAAGTTTCTGGAGATTGTGATGCTGGAAGTATCAATATTCCTGTCACCATTAATCGTATTCCAGATATTACTGGAATTTCAGATCAGGTACTTTGTTTATTGGATGGTACTACCAACGAAAATGTAATTACTGCCTCTACTGAAACCCTTACAGGTGTTGCTTACTCTTGGAACATTATCACCCCTCCAAATGCAGCAGATGGAACAGTAACAATTTCGGGTACGGGTGCCAACAATTCAGGTTTACAAATTGATAATCTTGATTTTGCGAATGGTGCCAATTCAATGTCATTTGATGTACAATTAACCACTACAGGTGGTTGTGCCACTCAAGACACTACTTTCAATATCACAGTAAATAGAAGAATAGACATGAGTCTGTTCCCTGATCAGATTGATGAATGTCAGTTACAAAATGCCACAAATGTAGTTGTGTTTGCTGGATTGATGGAACCTATCAACGGAATCAATTACACTTGGGAAATTGTTTCTGGTTCGCTTTCAGGAGGTACTTTCAATTTGGG
Source organism: Flammeovirga sp. MY04 (assembly GCF_001682195.2). NCBI lineage: Bacteria > Pseudomonadati > Bacteroidota > Cytophagia > Cytophagales > Flammeovirgaceae > Flammeovirga > Flammeovirga sp. MY04. The sequence goes on along the minus strand of NZ_CP003561.2, from coordinate 857,039 downwards.
TACTCAAGGGCCTGATCAGTCTGGATTGATATTTAATGACATCACTTTTGATCTATTATCGCCTCAAATTACTGCTCAAGTAAGAGTAACAAATAATACGGGTTGTAATATCGAAAGTAAAACCATTAATGTGATTTTGGGTAGAATGCCTGAAGCCACCACTATTCCTCAATTGGATCTTTGTTTGGCCAATGGTTCTACCAATGTCATCGCTATTCCGGGTAACCCTGATGCGGTAACAGGTTATGTGTATACTTGGGATGTGATCAATATCTCTGGTGGTAGTTTAACTGTTACACAAGGTGGTAACAATAACTCTGAAATGATTTTCAATAATGTGACTTTCGATCCTAATTCGAGTCAGATTACAGGTACAATTACTTTAGATGTTGCCGGTGCTTGTGGTAATTATCCATTAAACTTACCATTGACTATCACTAGAACAGTAGATGCGACAAGCATTACGATGAACACCATTTGTGCATTTGATCAAGATCCTATGACACATGAAATCTATGCTGGTCAGACTGATTTAGTAAGTGGTTGGACATACGTATGGCAAATCGATCCTACAAGTTATGTAGGTGGTACTTTTGATATTCAGACCAAAGGTAACGGACAATCAGGTTTGGATGCTTCAAACATTCAGTTTACCAATGGTAGTGATCAAATTACTGCCAATGTTCAGTTAACCATTAATGGGGCTTGTTCTGCTATTACTCAGACCTACCCTGTGGTAGTTAATAGAAAAATGTCATTAGATCAGTACACTGATTTTACAACATGTGCTGATGGAGTAGATACCATTGATGTATTTACTGAAAATGCTTTGTATGCTACAAATATTCAACATACATGGACAAGCAGTGTTACTGGCGGTACGTTTAATTTAGTAGCCAACGGTCCTGATCAAAGTGGTTTGCAATTGGCGGATATCACATTTACAGCAGGTAGTTCTACTATTCAAGGAACATTGACCGTACAACAAAATGGTAGCTGTAATGATATTGCAAAAACCATTAATATTGAATTGACTCGTTCTGCAGAATTTGATTCGGATAATGATATGACGATCTGTTCTGAGCAAACGGCTAACCTTGTTGGAGTAGTTTCTGATGAAAGTTTGTTTAACCTTTCTTGGAACGTAATAAGTGTTTCCGGAGGAAATGCTACAGCTGATACTTATTTTAATGGGTTCAATGGGAATACATCAAATAATCTGAATGGTTTGACTATTGACAATACGTATTTTGCTTCTGGTTCTGGTGTTGTCACCGTTGTATTTGAGCTTACTGCTACAAATATTTCTCACCCTACATGTATATCTACTCAGCAATATACCATCAACTTCACTCGTATCCCTGAAATTACAATTCCTGATGCTACCGCAGAAGGTTGTTCAGCTATACCAGTGGTGATCTATCCATTTGGAACAGAAGATTTTACTGGTGACTATATCTTTGAATGGACATTAGTTCCAGGTAGTATTACAGGTGCTTCGGCAGGAGGTGAAACAAGAATTACCAATCTTGTGAATACATCTGGAGATCAGAATTTATCTGTTCTATTAGAAGATACTGATTATCTAAATGTAGGAACACAACAAATCACTTTTGAAGTGGATGTAAAAGTTTCCAATATCATAAAACAAGATTGTACGGGTGGTGCTAGTGTAAAAAGATACACCTTTACGATTCACCGTTCTCCATTGGTTGGACTACCTACCGTAAGACAAGAAAGCTGTGAGGATGGAAGTATTACTGTCAATTCTTCTTTCCCTCAACAGACCAACATCTCTTATAATTGGGAAATCGTGAATCAAGTTGGAGGTACACTTCAAGGATCTAACTTAAATGGTTATTTCTTTACGGTATCTAATCCAACTTTTGATGCCAACGCTGTAGAAATGACTGCAGATGTAGTATTAACCACTTATAATACAGCTATGCCAGGAGTTTGTCCTGGAATCGATACCGTTCAAGTCTATTTCCAAAAAGATCCTGTTCCAGTAATTGATTTAACTGAGGATGTGGGATGTGCAAGAAATACGATTACAGTTGATGCTTCAGCCTCTCAAATTCCAGCAGGTGGTGTAACATACGAATGGGATTTTGGTTACAGTGGCACATTCCAAGTAGATACCACTTCTACAACACCTATCATGGAATATATGTATCAAGGTGAAGGAAACTATGAAGTCGCTTTAAGAATTACTACCTATTTAGGTTGTCAAAGTTCAGTTGAAACAAGAAGATTAACTATCCAACCTTCTCCAGTAGCTCGATTAGATATTCCATCTTTAATCTGTGTCGGTGAAAGTATAGTAGCAGATGGTACAAGATCTACAGGAGGTACACCTAATGGAATTATCGATTGGGAATGGTTCTTTGATTATGACAATGACCAAGTAAACCCAGGAGATAGAGGTAATCCTACTGTTGATCATCAATTCTTAAGAGAGGGCATTTATAATGTAGCATTAATAATTACCAACGATTTAGGTTGTCAAGATGTAGTACAACAACAAGTTGAGGTGATTAGAGAAGCTCAAATCACATATAATCCAACAGCTTATATTTGTGAAGGACAAACTGCTACCTTAACCATTAATGGTGGTGTTCGTTGGGAATGGGATAATGGTGATACCAATAATAGTATTCAAGTTTCTCCAGGTGAAAGTCGATTCTATTATGTAAATACTTTCAACCAAAGAGATTGTGCAAGAAGAGACTCTATTGAAGTGGTTGTTCTACCAAATGGTTTGGGTTCATCTCAAAGAGTGGCTTGTGAGACAGATGTAATTACATTAAATACTATTGATGCTGACCCTTCATTAATCGCTGGTATTGAATGGGATAACGGGCAAAGTACAACTTCAATTGATGTGGATGAACAAGGTCAATACACCTATAAAATGTGGTTAAGAAGTGATCCTAGTTCAGAGCCTTGTTTATACGAACATACTATAGATGTGACTTTAAATGCACTTCCAACAAGTTTACTTCCTGCAGATACCACTTTCTGTTTTGAGGATGGAGCAACTATAGATATAACTGCTACAAATAATCAAAACTATGCTGTAGTCTGGGAAGATATAGAAATAGGTAATCCAACAGCTACCATTGAAGAAGGTGGCCGTTATAGAGTACGTATGACTGACCTCACTTTTGAAACAAGTTGTACTGAAGAGTTCGAAATAGAAGTGTATGACTTATGTCCTCCGAAGTTTACACCTCCTACTGCCTTTACTCCTAACGGTGATGGTCTTAATGATACCTTCTTCATCGAAGGTAAAGACATGATCAACATTCAGCTGACCATTTACAACCGTTGGGGAGAAATTATTTTCCATAAAGAGTATACTGATGAACACGATTTACGTGATCCTACTCAAGGATGGGACGGTATGTACAGAGGTAAAAAAGTAACTATTGGTGATTATATTTATATCATCACCTATGAGAATAAACTATATCCTGGAAAAATATTTAGAGAAGAAAGAGGAATTTCGGTGATATATTAAACTACTTGATATTAGAAGATGTAAATTGTTATTATACGATTTACATCTTCTAAACATTTCAATTAAAAAAGTACAAATTATACTGAATCAATTGATTTGATTGGAAATTAAACTAAATTTGTGAAAACTTTTATTTAAACGATTTATTATGAAAAAGGTATTACTATCAGTAATTGCTATTACGACTGTTCTATTTACTTCTTGTAACAACGATGATTCCCCGACATCAAACGCAAGAACTGATGTATCTCTTAAATCAGGAGACATTTCCCCTTTATCAGGAGCGAGAACAACTGCTACTGATATCCCTGGTATTGATTCTGTAGTTGTTTCTGTGGAGTCTTTAACGGTTGAAGTAAACGATCAAACTGTTACTTTCTATAAGCAAGAAGGTGAAGGAATGATTGATTTATTACACTTCCAATCTCAAGACACTATTATGTGGACGGAAGAAACACTTCCTGTAGGTGAAGTACACGGTGCTGTGTTAGGCCTTGATAAAAAAGGTATTAGCTATGTAATCGAAACAGATAATGAAGAGCCTGTTGATTTACATATTGCTCACAAAGCTTTAGATTTTAGAGTAGAAAGTGATTCAGCAATAGCAGCGAACACCAAATATATCTTAAAATTAGATATGGACGGTAGCCTTAGATTAGTTGAAACGGGTGCTGGTAAGTACAACTTACAACAAGGTACTGCTGGTACAAATCCTGAAGGTATTATTGTGATTGAAAAAGTGAACTAGAGATAGTTTCTTATATCATATTTCTAACCTAAGATTTCGGGATATATACTATATATATATCAGATATCATAGAGAGGCCCACGATTGAAATCGTGGGTTTTTTATTTGTGTTTTTTTCTCACACTAAATTGTGAGAAAAATAGGTTGTATTCAATTCATTACTTCTCTTGTTGCATATCATAGATTTGCTTTAACAAGATTTTCTTTGGTGTTAGAGGTGCTGCCTTTACCATAAGCGTTTGAGCGAAAGTTAATCCGGAAATAACATCTAACTTCCCTGCTATCATTCCATTATAACCGTCCATAGCTACTGAATGTGGTGAAGCTGTATCTTTAAATAGATCTGTTTTATCCATTCCAGAAGTACTACCAAAACCTGTTTCCGTTGCTCCAGGCATTAATGCTGTCACAGTAATATTTGTATCGTGTAACTCTTGAGCGATTGCATTACTAAAGAAAGTCACGTAGGCTTTCGTTGCATAATATACGGCTTGCATTGGTCCAGGTAAAAAACTAGCTGTCGAAGAGACATTAAGAATTTTCCCTTTATTTCTTTTCACCATATCGTCCAAGAAGAATCTTGTAAGTGCAGTAAGCGCTGTAATGTTCAGATTGATCATGGCTAAATCTTTCTCCCACTCTCTTTCATGGAATTTTCCAAGTCCACCAAATCCAGCGTTATTTATCAAAATATCTACATCAACGTTGGCATTCTTCACTTCTTGATATACTTCCTCGACTTCAGACAAGTTTGAAAGGTCTTTTGTAATTATCATCACTTCAGTTTTGTATTTTCCCTGAAGTTCATTTTTCAATTCAATCAGTTTATTCTCTGATCTTGCAACAACAATCAGATCACCTCCTTTTTCCGCATGGATTCTTGCGAATTCTTTTCCGATTCCTGATGATGCTCCTGTGATTAATGCTACGTTTTTCATGATAGTTTTTGTTTTAATGTTTCTTAAACTTACTACACAAATATCTTGATTATCAAATTAGTAAAAGAACACAAATTACTTGATGAAAAACACAAATCATTTAACTAATAAAATAACGATACATCATAAACTTCTTTCACTTTGATCATGAATTGTGAAAAAAATCAAACATATCCGTTTCGAATAAAAATAGAAATGAAGAAGTTTGGTTGTCAATTTGATTATTGACAACTTACGCCGTTTTTGTGATGAATAATTAAAAGATATATACTTTGCGAGTTGATATAGAAAATCCGAGAAATAAATGTTACAAATGTATGCGACCTGAAAGTTCATGTATTTGTAAGCATACTAACCCTATACTTACTAATACTCGTTTTGTATTTCTTATGCATCCCAAAGAACACCATAAAGAGAAAAATGGTACCGGGCATATGGCACATTTACAATTGAAAAACTCGGAAATTATTGTGGATGTAGATTTTACTGAAAATAGAAGAGTAAATGAAATTCTGAATGATGAATCGAATGCTTCTTTCTTACTCTATCCAGGAAAAGAAAATTTCAACCTGTCTATAAAAAGTCAGTCTGAAATGAATTCATTTTTAGGAAAAACCCCTTACATTTTTATTCTTGATGGAACGTGGCCTCTTGCTCGTAAAATGTTACGTTTAAGTACCAATCTTCAAAAGATTCCTCGAGTGAGCTTTGATAATGAAATCCAATCTAAATTCATAATCAAACAACAGCCAGAATCATTATGCCTAAGCACCATTGAGTCCGTATATACGGTCATCAATTTATTAGTTGATAATAAATTAGAAAACTGTTCTACTTCAGACTTCCTTTTACCTTTTGAAAAGATGTTGGAATATCAAGTAGAGTGTATTCTAAAACCTGACAATTATAACTACCGTCCTCAAAAAGTCAAGAAGTTGAAAAAAATGGACAAGTATAAAAAAGAGACGGAGAGAAATATCATTTTTGAACCTATCACCAACTCAAAATAATATTAATTTCTATCCCTGAATTGGTTAGGGGTCATTCCGGTTTTATTCTTGAATAAGCGGCTAAAATAATGTGGGTAATTAAATCCGAGATTATAGGCCACTTCACTTATGGACGAATCCGTTCCTAATAAAATGTGTTTGGCTTTATCAATAACAAAATCATTGATGTGATCTTTGGCGGACCGTCCAGTTTCTTTTTTCAATAAATCGCTTAGATAGTTAGAAGACAGATTGACTTCATCGGCAAAATATTGAACGTTAGGCATACCTGTGAGTGTAAAATTACCTTCATCATAATACTTCTTCAATAATTTATCGACTTGAGTAACCACGCTTGAATGATGATTCTTTCTTGTATTAAACTGTCGCTCATAATACCTAGAACTGTAAGTGAGCAATAACTCTAAGTTAGAAATCATCACATTCTGACTATGATTATCGATTCTATTATTCATTTCTGCCTTAAGATTATCAATAACCAACATCAGCATTTGACGTTCCTGATCTGATAAATGAAGGGCTTCATTCGCATCGTAACTAAAAAATGAATATTGATCTATTTTATCGCCTAATTCGGTTCCAATAAATAAATCGGGATGAAAGAATAACAACCACCCATCAGTATCTCCTTTTTTAATTTCCTCCGTCGCCGAGATCACTTGATGTGGAGCCACAAAGATCAAAACCCCTTCCTCAAAATCGTAGGTATTACGACCATATTGCATCCCACAGCTTTTATCTTTCAATGCGATATAAAAGAGATCTGAACTCCATTTCATACCGATCATTTTCTGAGTGACCTCTATATCCTTACCATCAATAATAGTCATCAAAGGATGAGTGGGAGCAGGTAGCCCCATACATTGGTGTAACTCGTGGATTGATTTTATATGTGTGATCTGATCTTTCATCTTCATCTAAATTTTTATTCATGATACAAAGATTCTATTATTTGATCAAATCATCTTACATAAATTACAGTAAGTATAACACAAATTTCGGATGACCTATATAAACAAAAAAGCTGAATCATTAACCCAAGAATGAATTACTGGATGAATGATTCAGCTTTTTAAATATATCTACCTTAATATCGATTACTTATTGTAGTAAGCCGATACTGGAGGGATAAAATCGTTTTTACGAGAGATCTTACCTTCTAAAGCAACGCCTAGATCACCTTTAGATACACCGTAAGCTTCTTCTAAAACTTCGAAATCAGCATCATCTGCACCGATAACAACAGAGTTGTTGGTTGTAAGATCAACATAAGCAAAGAAAATTGCGTTGTAATCGTTTTTCTTATTCTCAACCATTGCTGCAGTAATTTCGTCGTGTTTCGCTTTAACCTTATCAATCAATAAGCTTTCGCAAACACCGAAACCAATCTTGATATCACCGAAAATGAAATCTTTGTAATCTAAGTTTAAGATTTCAGCGGCAGTATATTTAGAAAGGTCAGACTTGGCAATCAACATTTGTTGACCGAAATCTGCTACATCTTCGATTCCTGCAATCTTTGCCAATTTAGCTGCGATTTCTTTATCGATTTCTGTTGTATGAGGAACTGTCAAAGCTAAAGTATCTGAAAGGATACCTCCCAACATTACTCCTGCCATTTCTTTTGTGATTTCTACGTTCATTTCTTCGTAGTAATCTGCAATAATTGTACAGCATGAAGCTACTGTACGCATATCGATATGGATGGGTCCTTTTTGGAAAAAGAAGTTATCCTGAACAGCGTGGTGATCAATTATAGAAAGGATGTTTGCTTCTGTTACAGAAGCTGCAGATTGAGTAGTTTGGTTATGATCTACGATCACTACATCTTTTCCTGCAAAGTTATCTTCGAAAGCAGGTGCTTTAACACCAAATTGCTCTAATACAAAAGTGGTTTCAGGGTTTAATTCTCCTTGAACGATTGGAGTACCGCCCCATAAGTTTGCTGCTGCGATTGCTGAACATGTACAATCAGTATCAGGGTTTTTATGCCCTACAAATAATGCATTACTTGGAAAAGATAGTTGAAAACTCATTGTTTCTCTTTCTTATAATTTGATTTATTTTTAAAACATGCAAAAATATATATTTTTTATAAAAAACGAACTTTCCACTTCTATTTATTCAATCATTAAATGCTTCTATTAAAATTATTATCAATTTGATGAAAAGTAAAAATGTTATTCATGTACATATTTATGTCTCCTTTTCTAGTTCGTAAATCAATTTCAATTAAAATATAGCATAAATTGGCAAAAAAAATCACCAATCAATTACGATTGGTGACTTGTACTTTAAGCTGAATGAACAAACTCTGTGAGCGTTTTATCAATCAACTTATTTATCGATATACCTTGTTCAGCAGCTTTAAGTGCTAACAATCGGTGGTTTTCGGGAGTTAACCGTACATTTAAAGATCCTTTAAATGTTTTTTGTGGTGTTTTACCTAACTCTTTACAGTCTTCCAAGTACATTTCAACTGATTCTTGAAACATCTTTTCATACTCACTTAATGATTCTCCATGAAAGATATAGGCATCACTAATAAAAAGAATCTTTCCATGAATAATCATATCCTCAGCATCAAACTCTGGCTTGGTAAAATAGCCTTTGTATTCCATTAGATTTTTCATGATAAACAAATTAAGGTTTTAAATATGACCACGAATACTAAATGTACCCGTGATCTTTGAGAAATTTTAGAGCGTTCTGAATGACATATCGTTTGATAGTTTTTTCCGGATGTGGTTCGTGCAGGTTAAATACTTGCTTTTTTCTACTCACAAATTTCCTTCTTGAACCATTTCCGCTTTTAACTTCAAAACCAAACGACTCAAAGATTGTTACTAGATCCTTATAAAGGAAATCATTTGGAGCCGGTTTTTTCTGAAGCTTTTTTAGAAGCTTTTCTATTCTCATGGAACAAATATAATGCAACTATTTTTTAGTTGCAAATACATTTTATACAAAGTATTTATAAGTATAATTATTAATTTAAAAAATTAACCACCACTCAATTAAGAATGGTGGTTACATTAATACTGTCGAAACTAACCACCAAAAGGGAGTTTAAAATTAATCACTTGGCCGTATTTTTTGAATTGTCTAAGTGTTCCGTCTTTTCTTCGTGTTTTGTAAAAAGTAATTCTACTTTTTGCTTCCAAATTGTGGTTCAAACGATATTGACGAATATAATTTGCTATTCCAGAAGAACTTGTTCCAAACACATCACCTAGATCTTTATAACTCAAACAAATAGCTCCATCAATCATAAAATATGGGGCATAGTGATTTACCTTCTCGTAGAGAAATCTAGTACTGTTAGTCATATACAAAAGTTAAATACATTTATACAAATGTAATGAATAACAATATACAATTAAGAAAAACCATCAATTTGATTGAATTATGAGCGATTTCACTCAGTGTCTTAGAAAGATAAAACCGGCTTTTTAGGTATAAAATATAAAAAAAGACCCCCGGATTTCCGAAAGTCTTTAGTGCTGTACGAATACTAAATCTGTTCTGTATTTATCTATCAATTTTAATTTTTTAGTCTATCAAAACTTATTTATAACATTTTAATTAGTTTTTAGACTTTAATATTTTTTGGTTTAGTTTTTAGCTAAGTCGAGATTCAATTGGTTCTAATTTAATGTTTTAGTTTTTAGCTAAGTTTATTCTCTCTCTATTCATCTATCTAAATCTTTTATCAAGCATTACCCTCTAAAGTAATGTTCGATGTTAATGTCTTATGGTTTTATTTTTAGCTAAGTTGTTAATTACTGTCTCATTTTTAATTGGTTTAGTTTTCAGCTAAGCATATAACTCTCTATTCATCTATCTAAACTCTAAATCTTTTAATCGAGCATTGCCCTCTAAAGCAATGGTCAATGTTAATGTCTTATGGTTTTAGTATTAGCTAAGCCTCTTATTCACTGTCTTATTTTTAATGGTTTAGTTTCAGCCAAGCATATAACTCTCTATTCATCTATCTAAACTCTAAATCTTTTTCGTTTTTTGTTACATTATATCTAACGCCAATCAACATTGCACAGCTTATTATTTTTACTGAAACTGCATTTTTTCAAACCCAAACAGAAAATGTAAAGATTGAAAAGGCGATATAAATACTGAATCGTCTTTTATTCTTACCGAATCAATTCTTATAATCTTAACGTATATACACATTTTTGTATACATTTATACTTTTATGTATATTTGAAGATGAGAATTATAAGCGAACAAACTATTAAGGATTTTGCTGAAAAACATAAAAACGATCTTTCGATTTTTAAAGTGTTTGTCAGTGACCTACGACGATTTAAGGGAAAGAATGCAAACGATCTAAAAAAAGCATTTGATAGCGTAGATAATGTCGGGAATAAAAGATACGTATTCAATATTAAAAGAAATGAATATAGAATGGTTGCATTAATCCTTTTTGGTCAAAATATTCTCTTTGTTCGTTTTATAGGAAAACATTCTGAATACGATAAAATAAAAGATATTAAAAATATATGATGATGATGACAATAGAAGATAAAACTCAATACGAAACTGCTTTAAAGAAACTAGAAAAATTGATGATTGAAGCAGACGATTCTATAGAGAATAATACCGAAAATAATACTATCAGTAGTCTTGCTGAAGCTATTGATGTGTATGAATATAAAAATGGGATGAAAATGGAGGAACCTTCTACTTTAGACTACATTAAGTATAAGATGTCTAATAATAATATTACCATTAAAGAGTTATCTCAATTAATTGGTATAAGTCCATCAAGAATGGGTGATTTTCTAAATGGCAAAAAGAAACTCACCATAAATATTGCTGTGGGAATCCATAATCATTTAGGAATTTCATATGATACAATTATGAGTTTGGCGAATAAATAATAATAAGTATTTTTAATTGTACTTCCTGATGCGTAATTTATAACCATTAAATATTTAAATATCCTAAAAAATAACTATGACTATTCAAGAGATTGCTAATCGACTAGTTGAACTATGTCGTCAAGGAGATTTTGCTACTGCCCATGAAGAATTGTACTCAGACGATTGTGTGAGTATCGAGCCTGATGGAGCTCCTGTAAAAGAAGTAAAAGGGAAAGAAGGTTTGGCTATGAAAGGAAAGCAATTCGAAGTGATGATGGAAGTTCATGGATTTGAAGTATCCGAACCTATTGTTGCAGATGAATTCTTTTCTATTGTATTAGGAATGGATGCCACGTTTAAACCTACTGGACAAAGAAGCAATAGTTCTGAGATTGCTGTTTACGAAGTAAAAGATGGTAAAATTGTAAAAGAAGAATTCTTCTTTAGACCACAAGGTCCAGGGATGTAAAATGTCTAAATGAAGAAATAGGAGAATGTCTAAAAATCCAATAAAACCTCGTATCATAAGCCCCGGATTTAAATCCGGGGCTTATGATACGAGGAAAAGTGGATAAATGAGACACCCTCTTTTTTATTTAAAATGAAATATGTAATATGCTTTATCATAAACAACTACGAACAAGCCAATGAAGCAATTTTTACTATTATTTCTTTTTTTGCTATCCTGCAACAACAAACAGAAAGAAATTCAAACGTATTTATTTCACCCTCCTATAATTGATTCCATTCATCATTCTTATGATTCCCTTCCTTATTTAGAATCGAAAGTAATGAGAATAGCTGATTATGGATTCAAAACTGTTCTTCCTAGAAAGGAATTACATGATAAATCATTTTACTTTGATGAAAAAATATTAGAAGAATATTACCCATATGAAACTAGTTCTGAAGAAGGGTATGATGCCTTTCTAAGTTATTTAGAAACCTTACGTTCAAATAATGTAAAAATATTTGTCGACACTACTTATACCATCAACCATAAAATAAGGAGAAAAAAATCTGACCCTTTACAAGTGAAAGGTTATCGAGTATGGATAGCTACATTGTCAGATAGTCTAAATAGATTTTTTACTGAAGATCGAAGTACTATTGCGATACAAGAAGCACTAAGTCCTGATAATCAATGGAAGCCTATTGAATATTGGCAATGGGGATGGTGTGGAAGTGGTAGGTATTTTAATCAGATGTCTGGCGAAAATTATGCTTACTTTTCAATTCCAAGATACAAAGGAACATTTGATACAAAATTGAGATTAAAGGTATTAAACCATACTACCGTTCTTTATTCTAATGAATTCAACGGATCTATTCATCTTGAGCAATTTAATATTCCTAAAAAATTTAATGATAGTCAGTTAAATAGGTTTGTCAAAGAAGGGAAATCCATAGATCATATTTTCTTAGAACCTTTTACAACGGAATAAAAAAGAAGGTGACTCATTTATCCATTTTTCATTGTATCAAAAGCACCAGAATTAATTACGGTGCTTTTGATACAGTGTTTTTTTGAATTATGAGTCACCCTCTTTTTAATTAAGATACCTTCAACCTACTGCACCTTCACCCAAATCTTTAAAGAAGTTGCAGGCATTTCGATACTCTGCTTTCCTCCCTTCAACTTGTTCAACTTCTTATCAGCATCCTTTACTCCTTTATGGATATTTACTGATTTGTTGTTGGCTACTAATTTCCAATTCCCTTCAGGAAGCTCTACATTATCAAAGCTATTGGCTTTCTCATCAACGTTTAATAAAACAAATACTTTCTCATCGATGATATATCCCAACTGATCTTCATTTTCAGGAGTGATAAATTGATAATACCCTTCTGGAACTTCAGAGCCTAAACGGAATACCTTACCGTAGTCTGATAATCTAAACTCGTTCATTCCTTGCCAGAACGCCAACATGTTTTTGTAATCGTTGGTATTTCCTGATATTGGTTGCTGACCTACAGTTTCCCATGCATATTGGTTAGCTGTTCTATGGTTATAGGTATCTCTGTAACCGTGCATATATACTTTATATCCTTTATTCGTTGTTTTCACAACTTCCTTTAAAGGTGCATCTGCTTTCGAACGCATGATCTCAGAACCACCATTAGTAACGATAGGTCCTAAAGAAGTGTACATCAAAGTGACTGCGATTTTATAATTGTTTTGATCTACGCTTGTACGGCCATCAAACTTTTCTCCACCATATTGATCTGATAAAGCAAAGTTATCATGGATGTCAAGGTAAGTGATACCAGAATTTGGCGTAACATCTTCTTTGTTTGAGTTCTCCAAACCTTTCATCACTCCTGCTCTTTCTGATGATTTGCCACCAGCCCAACCACGATCGGCTTTAGGGTCTGATAATTTAAATACAGGTCCTTTGAAGGCTGTTCTTGAATCATCTTGGAAGAAAGTGATTGGTGAATCTTCCTTGTACCAATCCCATGATGGATTTGCTTCAAATTCTGGATCATTTGATCCGATCCAAGGCTCACCATAGACAATTTTATCTTGTCCAATCGCTTCTTTTAAAGCAATAAGTGTTTGTTGATCTACTTGTCCTGCCAAGTCAATTCTAAATCCATCAATACCAAACTCTTTGATGTAGTACTGACATTGATCGATTAACCAACGTTGTGTCATTGGACGGTTTTCGGTTTTCACTTCGTTACCATAATCACCGATATGCTCTAAATCTTTTGTTCTGTAGTAATACTGCTTATCAATACCATTAAAGTTAAAGATCCATGAGTTTCCATCCATATTTTCAGCAGTATGGTTGGGTACAATATCAATAATTACAGCAATATCTTTGTCGTGGAATGCCTGAACTAAATCTCTGAATTCGTTTCTTTCCTCACCTGCTTCTTTACCAACAGTTCTATATCTAGTTTCTACAGCCATTGCGTGAGAAGTACGGTATCCCCATTGGTAATTTTCTTCGCTCACTCCTTGAGATTTCATGTACTCATCGTTCTCAAAAGAAGCTTTCCAATCGTCTGTTGGATAGTGTAAGTATTCTTGAATTGGCATCAAGTGTACCACGTTAATTCCTAAGTCGACTAAATAATCGAAACCAATTTTCTGACCTTTGCTATTTTTCAAACCAGATTTATGCATTGCTGCTAATCTACCTTTAATAGACTCGTCTACTGGCAGTCGGTCTGTAAAATCTTGAACGTGTACCTCATAAGAGATCACATCTTCCATTGCAGGAATACCGTTCTTTAATGGAGTTGCAGGAACTGTTCTTCTCCACATTCTACATTTACCCCAAGTATCATCACTTACTCTAGTGTAAGGATCAGAAACATGTGCTTTAGTGGTTTCATAGAATAAGTTACCCGGATCATCAAAACCATGAATAGTGAAATCGTACCAAGTTCCATGAAGATCTTCATCAAAAAATGCTTCCCAAACACCATCTTGATCTTCTTTCATATCAATTACTTTTTCGGCTTTTGTATCGTCTTTTCCTTTATAAAGGTAAAGTTTCACTCCTGTGGCTCTTGGAGCAAATAAACGTACAGTCGTTTTTCCATCATCAATATTGGCACCTAACTCTTTTGTAGAAAAAGTATCTCTAAACCATCCATCAAAAGAACATAAGGCAGACAATTCTTGATCTGGCATATGTAAATAATAAACTCTCTTTTTATTTAATGGCTCAGCAGGTACAATTAATGTTGTTGTTGCTTCATTCGGTAATACACCTTTTACTTTGATAGTATCACCTTGTGCGTTTGTAATAAGATATTTTGTTGGGTCAAGTGGTCTTTCTCCCACAATAGTTGCCCAAATTAGGTTTTCGTTTTTTAGCTCAGCTTTTAGACCTGGAAGAACTGTATCCATCATAAATACTAGGTTTCCTCCTTTTTCATTAGGAGCTACCGATGCAGGTCCTAACCATTCACCGTCATTAATTCTGAACTTAAATTCCATTGTTGGACCAATCACTTTAAAATCGGTATTATCAAAAGTAAGAATCCATTGACCACCCGTTTTTTTCAGATCCCATTCTTTGGTCTCCATGTCACTATCCCAACCTCTAAAAGTACCCGTCACTACAACACGATTGGGTTGTTTGTCATAAATAGTCTCATCAAAAATAAATGATACTTGATTACTAAAAATCGCATATCCTTGATTCACTTGTTGTCCTGTAAAGGATTGCGCTGCTAGTTGTATTGACAAGAAAGAAAATACAATAAATAGTATTTTTTTAAGGTTCATTTCGATATCTAATTTTAAAGTCATGATTTGCACTTTTAAAGATACCCTTAATTTTGAGAAAATAAAGGGAAGTAATGTCATTAAAAAATAGGCACGATTAGCTAAAAATTGGACATTGTTTATATATTTGTTAATGTACTTTCTATATTAATATAAGAATATGATGTTTGCAATCGGTTGATAAATGAATCAATTTATATGAATATTTTTATATCTTTAATAAATATTCCAACATCAAAAAAGAATGTTTTTTTTCCTTTTTAAAGATAATTAACTTCGGAAATCACATTTTAATAAACTCTAATGATAAAATTCAGTCTACTCAAACATAAAACAATTGGTAAATCGCCCGATGAACTTGTTTTCGTTGGTGAGCAAAAAACAGAGGATGTAGAAGTCAGTTTAATTGATTTCGGACCAGAACATTATCATGAGCAAAAATTAGAAACGATTGAGGATGCAAGAAAATATGTAGACTCTGAATCGATTACTTGGATTAATTTTAATGGTATACATGATGTACCACTAATTGAACAGCTAAAAGACAATAAAATTAATGCTCATATACTATCTGAGGTAATTGATACTACTGCCCGTCCAAAATTTGAAGAGTACGAAAATGCCTTTTTAATCACCATGAAAATACTTTCGTACGATAAAAAAGAGCGAAAATTAACCAATGAACACTTTAGCTTAGTACTTCATAAAAATTGTGTACTTACTTTTAAAGAAACAAGTCACCCAATATTTAAACCTTTAATTCAAAGAATTCAGAAACGAAGAAAGAAAATAAGCAACAACAAAGTTGATTATCTCATTTTTAATATTCTAGATATCATTGTCGATCATTATATCTATGTTATTCAAGAAATTAGTGAAGAAATAGATGCATTTGAGAATGAAGTTTTGGGTAATCAGAAAATTGAAATATTAGATGAAATTATCTCCTATAAAAAAGTAGTCAATAATTTCAGAAAGAATATAAAACCTGTTTTAGAACTCTTTCTTCAATTGATTAAATATCAACCACTTTTTATTGAGAAGAAGAATAAAGCTTATTTTAACGAATTACTAAATAATACCAAGCAGGCCAGTGAAATTGCCGATAGTTATAGGGAAATTTTATCTGATCAATTAAATATCTACCACACCACAATTAGTTCTAAACTAAATAGTGTAATGATGACCCTCACTATCTTCTCTGTGATTTTTATTCCACTAACTTTTATTGCAGGTATATATGGGACTAACTTCGATAATATTCCTGAATTGCATTATCAATATGGATATTATAGTATGTGGGCTGTAATGCTATTGATAACACTTGGGATGTTGTACTATTTCAAAAGAAAAAAATGGATTGCATAAAAAATCACCCCTCAGATAATATCCAAGGGGTGACATCTAACTTAACTCTTTAATTTTTTTCTACTAAGCGCATTCTTTTAACTTGTTAATAATAACGCTGATCAAAAGATACAGTTGTCCTTTTTTCTGCTTAAAATGTTATTATGTTTTAATATGACTTAGAAACGGAATTTTTTAATATCATTTATTAAAGAATATGATATGAACTAATTACTAATTTTTAATCTGTTATTGATTAATGAATTGATCAATGATAAATTAGTAAATAGATATAGATTCTTTTACAATGATGCTACTTGACAATAAAATCACAGAAAATATAAATACGTTTAGCGATTGGAGATTATACCCCACTCTTGTTCAAAAAACAACAACGATTTACCCACCTTCGGATAATAAAATTTATAAGGTAGAAATTTATTCTGTGAAAGAGAATATGCTTTTCTACAAATCAGTTCACAATGCAAATGCAAAGATTTCTTGTGAAGATTGGCCAGAGGGTATTTATAAAATCTTTATTACCCAGG
Organism: Flammeovirga sp. MY04; assembly: GCF_001682195.2. Lineage (NCBI taxonomy): Bacteria > Pseudomonadati > Bacteroidota > Cytophagia > Cytophagales > Flammeovirgaceae > Flammeovirga > Flammeovirga sp. MY04. Next base: position 839,793 of record NZ_CP003561.2, on the reverse strand, counting down.
GTAAAGTCTGTTTTACATTGAGGTTTTTAATTCATGATAATAAATCTTAATAACCTTTATTGATGCACTCTATTTAACGCTCTTACATCAAGTGAAGATTCTTCTTCGGCATCTTGTAATTTTGTATGCATAGCTTGTTTTATTTTTGGCTTCGCCACCAAATTAATTCCTTCTAAAATGAATTGAATTGCAAGGTTGGGTGTTACATAATGATATTTGTAAATTAGATAAGAATATTGCTCTTCAAACTGTTTCAAAACTTTACCTAACTGTATCCTTGTTACAGCATCCATCCATTTTAAAGAAGAAGCATCATCCACAACTACACATCTTTGATTAATATGGGAGAATGACTCGAATAATATTTTTTTGTATTCAGCCACATCTTCAATGTTAGGTTCTTCTTTGGTTACTTTTATATATACCAATGGTAATTTTCTAGTATCTATATATGCGACTTTTGAGGTATATAGCTTTCTCATAATTTCTTTGTTTTTGTTATACAATACTCTCAATTACTTCCTTGTCTAACTCAGCATACTTTAGCGCTGTAGTTAGATCATTATACACCATTTGTCTTATTTTTGGCTTGAATACTCTATTGACAGTATTCAAGAGAATCTTTAAAAATTTGCTTTGCAAGACAAAATAATGTACCCTAACATACTGATTATAAAAGGCTTCTTGTTCTTTGATCAATCTGATATATTCCAATCTGGCGTCAGCAGTAACCCACTCCACATCGGATGCTTCATATATTATTACACTAGCAGTTTTTACATTTTTAATAGCATTGAGTTCTTCTCTTTTAATTAATTTCACATCTTCTAATTCGATCGTTTTTTTCTTGAATTTTATGATTATTAAAGGTGATTTTGATGTATCTATAAAGATTACATCATTAAAATTAATGTCTTTCATATTACGTGCTACTATTAAATGACTTGTTTTTTTTTAAGCACAACTATTAGGTTTTCAAAAAAGGGTAAAGCGAGTACTTGATATTTACTCTTGTCTCTGCGTTCTTTATTTGATTAAGCAGGTACAGATTTTATGAATAAATGATCTTGTAACTAATTAACAGTCATTTTAAGAATTAGGTTCATTTTCGTGAAATTATTGACAAACTTATACCTTGTAAGATTACTGACGATCAACGATATTATTCCCGCTGAAATATAAAATATTACCTTTATAGTACTATTATAAGTTTATTTAAGTGATTATTTGAAGTAAATATATTTTATAATATTAATGATATGGCATTTTTCTTACATAAGTATTTTTTGAGCTTCTAAAAATTCGTTTATAAATATTAAAGAATAGTTAAGGTTGATCTCAACTTTTACTAGTTGGATATTTTTTGATAATATTGTTTAACTTTAAATTAAACTAAACTAAATCAACTAGACTATGAAACACCTATTTATCATCGCATTCATGTTTACTTCTTTTTTTGTTTCTGCACAAGGATTAAATATCAGGGCGGTAAAAGCTGAACAGAACAAGGAAACAAAAAAGACAGAAAAGAAGCAGAAGAAATCTAAAAAAGTAAAAACCGATAAGGAAGAGAAAAATCCTGCGGTACGTTTTGAAGATTTGTATTAATATTATTATTAGGAATAAAAGAATGCCTCAATATCATAAGTTTGAATATTGAGGCATTTTTATTTGTCTATCAATCTCAAAGTTCTTTGATTTAGATATCGAAAGATTAATCCGAAAACAGATCCTTTAATTATACAAGAATTACAAAAGATTTTACAACATATACCCTATTGATTTGAATTACCTTTGTATCATCAATAAAAATAAAATTTAGTATACAATGAGTAATCAGAAATTGACCATCGTAGCAAGAATATTAGCTAAAGAAGAATTTAGAGAGGATGTAAAAGCAGAATTGCTTAAACTAATTGATGTGACCCGTGCAGAAGAAGGGTGCATTAACTATGATCTTCATCAGGATAATGAGAATCCTAATCAATTTTTATTTTTCGAGAACTGGGAGAATAGAGATTTATGGCAAGTACACATGAACAATCCTCATTTGGCTGAATATCTGAAAGCTACAGAAGGTAAAGTAGAAGAATTTGTTGTACATGAAATGACTCATATTGCATAAAACAGATAAAGTCTATTAAAAAAAGGTATCAAAAACCTGGGAAATAAACCCTGAGTTTTTGATACCTTTTTCTTATTTATATTTTACTTTTTCGATATATAACGCTTCCACTTGTTCTCTAGCCCAAGGCGTTTTTCTTAAAAACTTTAAACTAGATTTTACGGAAGGGTTACTATTAAAACAGTTTATTCTGATCCTTTGTCCTAATTCTTCCCAACCATAATAATCAACAAGGAACTCTACAATTTCTTGCAATTTCACTCCATGTAAAGGATCTTTTTCTCCGTTCATTTTAATCTTTCTTTAAGTCTACATTTAAATTGTCAAAACTGACAATGTCAATAATTTCTGTAGCATTCTCATCAAATTTCACCATTACACTATCTCCTTTTTGTGTAATTGGCAATTCTCCAGAAACTAAGGACGAACCTACGAATAATTTATGAGGATGCCCCTCTAACATCATATAATAATTGGTATTACCGTTTCTAATATCATTAGAAATACGTTCTACCAAAGCATTTATCGTTTGTGCTTCATTAAATGAACCTGTACTGATTGAGTTTCCTTTACTGTTTAAACTATTTTTATATGCTCTTAATGCTTCTTTGATATTGTTTCCTACGCCAACAATGGTATAATCTTCTACAGAAACCATAGCAATCATTTTAATTAAACCGGCATTGTCTTTTAACGACATCACATAAGTTGGTATTCCTGTAATGTTATAAGTAATTGGGAAAGAAGCTACATATCTTTTCTCTTGCACTTTACCCATAGCAGATAGCCTTGCAGCTTGTTCAGTAGCACCCACTTGTTTGTACCATACCGTCTCTTTTGTTCTCGTATCTACTAAAACAAAACCTACTGTTCCTTCGTCGCTACCTACAGAAGTTAAACCTGTGTACCAATAAGAACGATCGTCGGATCCATACACTAAAGAAATTCCTCTAGTAGTTGTCAACTTATTTTCATTAGAAAAATTGAAGTATCCATGCACATATTCACCCCAATCGTCCAATTGTTTTGTGATGAATGTTTCGGGCTGAATTCTATCAATCCATTTTGGTGCATCTTTAATACCATATTCTTTGATATCACCCGTTTCAACATCAACGACAATAACGCCTGTGGCATCTTCTCCGGCAAAGCCTATGCTTCTATCAAATAAAGTGATGATCCAATACGGTTTTCCTTCATCATCAATTTCGAAAGAATAGTCAGTATAACCTTTGGTCATATATCCATTAAAATAGATATGACGACTCAAATCAGAATTAAAAAATGCTCCTGGCTGATATTTAATTCTAACAGGTTTTCCGTTTACATCTTGGACTAAACGAACATCTCTTTCGTTGGATGCTGATACCATGACATAGCCTGGGGTTCCTTCTTTGTTATTGTTCCATTTAAAGAATCCTGAGTGCAATAAAGGGGCAACCCAAAACAATTCACCTTTCACATTCTGAATACTGAATTCACCTAAAAAGGCTTGAGACCCCAAAGAAGGAATCGATCCCAATACTTTATCACCTAATCGATTGGCCGTAAGCTGATCAACAATTCTAATTTCTTCTGTAGATATGGGTGCGACTTGTTCCGTAAAATCGTCACCCATTTTCACCTCACCAATTAAATCTCTGTAAGCACTACTTCTTAATACTGCTGTTGAGGTGATTAATGGTAATACGAAAGTGTAAAGCAATAATAGTAAAACAGCTACACTTCCTGCTATATTAAATTTTGATATTTGTTTGTTGGCTAATTTATTTCTTGAAAAACCTGATTCAAAGATCATCAATACAATTATGATACACGTTAAGCCCATTGACCATGCATTAAAGCCGTAGGCAATAGTGGGGTGCATAAAGTATAAAATGATAAAGGTAAGTAAGATTGTTGTTCCGCCTAAAAGAGTTATTTTTTTCATTTTGAATTTCGTTACACCTGAATCCATTCATCAGGATTTGATAGATAATGAAAGATACGACAATATTATTACAGCTAATAATGGTTGACTATATTTGCCAAAAAATAACTTATGGATCAGATCAATCAATATATATTATCTACTGTAGAAGCAGATCAAGTGATAAAAACGGAGGAAATCCAATCGCTTTGGAGTGGTTACGGTAGCATCAAAAGATATTATTTAGAAGGAAACAACCTATCTAAAGTAATAGTTAAACACGTTCAGTTATCTAAAGTAAAACATCATCCAAGGGGTTGGAATACCGATTTATCGCATCAGCGTAAGGTGAAGTCCTATGAGGTGGAAACAAATTTCTACGAAAATTATGCACGGTTAACGGATAATGAATGTCGTTTACCCCAATGTCTTGGCGTTGGTCATTTTGGAGAAGATGTAGTCATCATCATGGAAGACTTGGACGAAAGTGGTTTCCCGGCTCGTTTAGGAAGTATTTCTTTTGATGAAATGAAAGGCTGTATCCGTTGGTTGGCTTATTTCCATGCGAGATTTTTAAATCATACATCAGAAGGTCTGTGGGATATTGGTACCTATTGGCACCTTGATACCCGACCGGATGAACTAGAAGTAATGGACGATAAAGCGTTGAAAAATGCAGCATCAAAAATCGATCAAAAGCTAAATAATGCCAAGTACAAAACGTTGGTTCATGGAGATGCAAAAGTCGCCAATTTCTGTTTCTCAAACGATCACAATAAAGTAGCTGCTGTTGACTTCCAATACATTGGAGGTGGTGTTGGAATGAAAGATCTCGCCTATTTTGTAGGAAGCTGCCTGTATGAAGAAGATTGTGAAAGCTATGAATCAGACATCCTCAACTATTACTTCTTAGAAGTAGAAAATGCTATCCGTCATTATCAAATAGAAGTAGATTTTGATGAGTTAAAGAAAGAATGGACAGAATTATATCTTGTAGCTTGGAGTGATTTCCATCGTTTCCTAAAAGGGTGGAGTCCGGGACATTGGAAGATCAATAGTTATAGTGAGAAAATCGCCCGTCAGGTAGTTGCAAGTCTAAAGTAAAGTATATGATTTCTATCGATTTACATCAAATAGCTGAAAAAGCGAAAGAAGCAGCTTTGAAAGCTGGGGAAATAGTTATGTATTATTTCCAAGAGGATCTTGAGGTCATGAAAAAACAAGGAGTAGAAAATCCTGCTTTCGAAGCCTTCACAATTGCCGATAGAAAATCTCAAGACGCTATTCTAGATCACCTTCAACCTTGTACAGAAAAGAACGATTTTGGCATTTTAGCAGAAGAAGATATAGATGATCAGTCACGTTTTGAAAAAGACTATTTCTGGTGTATTGATCCTTTAGATGGTACCCTGCCATTTACAGAAAAGAAAGAGGGATTTTCGGTAAGTATTGCTTTGGTGACAAAAGATGGAGAAACTGTTGTAGGTGTTATTTATAATCCGATCCATAAAGAGCTCTATCATGCCATAAAAGGTCATGGTGCCTTTAAAAACAACAAAGTATTTGATATTCAACCAAACAACTTTAATACATTGGTTTGTGATCGAAGCTTCTTAAAAACCAACTATTATGGCCAAGTAGTAGATTTACTTAAACCTCAGAAAGAATTTAAGTTTGGAGGAGCTTGTATGAATGCTATTTGGGTGTTAGAAAATGCACCGGCACTTTATATAAAGCCACCTAAAAAGAAATTAGGAAATGGAAGCATATGGGATTATGCCTCCACTTCCTTATTGTTTTCTGAATTGGGATTTCAAGCTTCTTCCTTTAATGGATTGGCACTCCCTTTAAATCAGAAAAATACATTTATGAACGAATGTGGAATTCTTTATTCTACATTACCCAATACTAAAGAAATTCTGGATGGTATAGAGGTGTAACAGCCTATATACCATCAAACGTTTCAATGGGTATTTGCACATTGAAAGAATGTAAAACACCATGTTCGTCTTCAACATCTGCTGCACAAGCCAACACTTTTGGTTTTCCATCTTCTAAGTATAATTGTGGTCTTTCCAAATGTGCTACTTTCTGTGTTTCTCCATTGTCCCATTTTATTTCTAAAGAACTCACCAATGGATTTTTAGAAAGCTGCCAATCAATTCCATTTTTAGAATTAAAAAGTACCAAAGATCTGCCATGTTTCGTAAACGCTCCATGCATGTCTTTTACAATGGCAAAATAATGATCGTCTTGATACCAGATAAAAGGATCCTCCGCTGGAAAATCATGATTCTTGGCTTGGAATATTGGGTTAGGATGTTTTGTAAACGGGCCCAACGGACTATCTGATGTTGCCACACAATGCACAACTGGTCCACCCCAAATTCCTTTTCTTTGTTTCCCAACAGCTTTATACACCATCAAGAATTTTCCGTTATTATCCTGAGTGATACTTGGGTTGCTTACCATCAAAGCATCCATGGCATCTTCATTTGGGCTCACATCAATTAGTGGTACATCTAAACGTTTCCAAGGTCCATTCGGATGATCAGCTACCGCTACACCAATTCTTTGATTATTACGGTGAATAGGATTCAACTTGATTTTTCCAGGTGTCCCCATTACTTGCCCATCACCTGTATTCCCCATGTAATACAAATAATATTTACCATTAAACTGATGAACCGTAGGATTATGTGTACAAAGTCCATCCCAATATTCTTCACTTCTTACAGGTAAAGTCACATCTTTAAATGTAAAAGGCCCTTGAGGTGAAGTAGAGATAGCATGTGCGATTTCTGAATGTGTAACCCATGCCCATCCTAAATCTTTTTTCCATCTTGAATAGAAAAGGTGATAAATGCCCTCTTCATCTTTTACGATAGAACCACCCCAATGACTCCATTCTTTATCCTCGAACTTAGAATGAACCGATGCCTCTCCTAGTTTTAAACTATATTCTTCGGGTTCCTTTTTCTTACTTAATTGTGTGAAAACGATAAAGAATAAAGAGGCTAAGACCATCTTCAAAGCCAATTTTGATATGTGATGCATAACTAAGAACGTTTTATTGAAGGTTGTTTCATCAGTTTCTTTAATTCGTCTAAATGCACTTGATAAACACCTCTAGGAGTTGATTTCTCTTTGATACAAATGGAAGCAGCTAAACCTACAATCTCGCCCATCATTCCACATGTTTTCATGACCCTTACAGGTCCTAAACCTTCTCTACTGACACTAATATTACGACCGGCCATGAATAAATTATCAATATTCTTACTGTACAAGGTTCTATATGGAGCCCAATAAGGGCCTTTATAATCATACCCTTTTCCTGTTGTAGCAAAAGAAATGAACTCCTCTCCTTTTAAACCTTCATCAAATTCTTTGTGGGCACTATGAATATCAATTCCCCAAGAACAAGGAAAGGCCCCATCTTCAAATGCTACATTGTCTCTAAAATGATCAGCTGTTAGTTTAACATCACCCATTAAACGTCTAGATTCACGCTTACCAGAAATATAAGCTGACCAACCCAAACGATGATTTGGATACAGTTTGTCGACATTCTTTAGTGCATCCCATGCACCATACATGGCTCTGAAATTTAAATCTCTAATTTTTTCTACGTCGGTAATTGGGTTTTTATCAAAACCACTTTCCCAGAACCAACCGCCTAAATTGCCTAAGGGATCTTTCATTCCCCATTGTCCTTTAAAAGATGCACGCCCAGGAAACGGTTTATCCGTTAAATCTATTGCCCAAGGACATCGAGGAAAAGGTTGTTCTACTTTACCAATTTCACAAGAAATGGTTAAAGCCGCTTTGTCCTTGCATTCACATTTCAGCACTTCATCCTTATTGGCTGCATCAAGTACACTCCACATATTAGATGATCCCATAAAAGTGGATGCTGAGATTTCATAATCAGCTCCTGCTAAATAGCCTACAGTAGCATCACCTGTACAATCTGCAAATAGTTTACCTTTAATTTTTTGTTGAACGCCAGAATGTGTGTGTTGTGTTATGACCGCCGTTATTTTCGATTTCTTATACTCTACATCAATTACTCTTTCTTCAATAAATAAAGTGATGTTTTCTTCTTTGTTGACGACATCGGTTTTTCTTTGATCGAAATAATTCTCACCCATACGGGCATTTCTTGTTCCATATCTCCCTCTATCCAAAGGATCGGGTGATATTTCTTCGACTATTTCTCCCACATGAGGATAAGGCTTTTGCAAAGTGTGCCCTTCTGGCCATACTCTTACTTCGGAACTACCGTTACCTCCCAATACAGGTCGATCTTGAATTAAGGCCACTTTTAAACCTTTTCTTGCAGCAGAGATCGCAGCACTTGTTCCTGCAAAACCTCCTCCTGAAACGACTAAATCGAAGTCGCCTCCATTTACAGGTTTATCTGGAAAACCTAAAAGCTTTCTTCGAAATTTGGTTAGTGCTTTAACATCGTCGACAGGTTTGAAATCGTGATCTTTGCAAAACAATATCGCATCGCATCTTCCTTCAAAACCAGTTAAATCGTGAAGCTGAAGAGTGGTATTTTTTTCTACATCTACAATACCTCCATCATGCCAATGCCATTCTGCACCTTTAGTACCGAATGTTTCGGCCACTGCTTTGTTATTTATTATAAGTTGAAATTTCCCCGGGGCACCAGGTACATTCCAAGGGGCCACCCAATCTCTGGTTCTTACCCAAACTCTGTATTTGCCTTTATCTGGAAAGTTAACTTTTGTGGTGGCGTCTTTTACAGGCTGACCTAACCCATGTGCCAAAAGATATGGTGATCCCATCTGATCCATGGATTGTTGGTCAACATCCCAACCTCCAAGGTCATCGAACTGTTCTGCTTCTACAAAAAGGAATTCTCCTGATATTTTTTTAAGATCTCGAGAGTTAGCTAGAAGTTCATTGGTAGCTAATAATAGTAGAGCGGCTTTACTGCCAACATTTAGAAATTTTCGTCTGTTCATTATAATTCATTCATTTTATAAATGCATTATATATAAATCAATGCTCTGTTATAGGTAATAATTTATGGATTTGAGAGGGTTAGATTTTACAACAGGCTTAAGTAAATAGGGTAAAAATACACAACCCCTATTTTAAGAAATTTATCATAGGGAGGTAAACTTCTCTAAATCAGATTTTGTCATTGGGCCTGCATGTCTTTTTACTTCCGATCCATTTTGAATTAAAACGAATTGTGGTAAACCCCGGATATTATACTTTTTGACTATATCACCGTTGAGGTCAGCGTTTACTTTCCCAATAACTACTTCTTTCGACTCATCTGAAAATTCTTGAATTGTACTATCCATCATTAAACATGGACCACACCACTCTGCCCAAAAATCGAGAACCACTGTAGGGTGATCGGATAGTATTTTATCTATATTCTGCTTATCAATTTTAATCAGCTTATCAGTGACTGCCTTTTTATAAAGCATATTGTACAATAATCTAAAGGGCATGCTTAAACCTGCATAAAGAGTAGATCCTATAAAGATGATTAGAGCTAAAATAAAGTGGAAAAAATTCGAAAGACTTTTTTTATTTTCGAAATTTTGTTCTGCTTTATTTTGATAATCGATAAGCTGTTCTAAGAAATTCATTTGAAGATAGAAAATCAGTTATTTTTTGGTTTGTTTATGCTAATTGAAAGCTATCAAATGTTTATCTAAAATTTGATATTTTTCTCTGATGAAGTAGCAAATATAATGCATTAATAATCATTTGGCAGTATTAACATCACAATTGTATTTTTGATAACGAATATCACCATTAGTTAGTGACTTCATTACGAATTGATTAGAAACATCACTATTTGAGCATTGAATAATGATATCTAAAGAAACAATAACAATCTACAAAATGTCTTTTGATAGTTGGTAATTTGACTTTACATTTGATCAACGAAAAATTATAACTAAATACAATCTACCCAAGCTATGGATGTAGAAATACTATCAAGAATACAGTTTGCCTTTACTGTATCTTTTCATTACATCTACCCTCCTTTAAGTATTGGCATTGGCCTTATGCTTGTGATCTCGGAAGGTATGTTTCTAAAAACAGGTATAAAAGATTACGAAGTTCTCACACGTTTCTGGACTAAAATTTTTGCCCTCACCTTTGGTATTGGTGTGGCTACCGGAATTGTAATGGAATTTGAATTCGGCACCAACTGGGCCACATACTCTAGGTATGTTGGTGACATATTTGGTTCGGCCTTAGCCGCAGAAGGTATATTTGCTTTTGCTTTAGAAAGTAGTTTCCTAGGTATCTTATTATTTGGTTGGAATAAAGTAAGTCCAAGAGTTCATTTTATTTCCACTTTAGGTGTCTTCTTAGGTTCGATGTTTTCTGCCATATGGATTGTGGTGGCAAACAGTTGGCAACAAACGCCTGCAGGCTACCATATAGTGGGTGAAGGATTAGAAGCAAGAGCCGAAATTACAGACTTCTGGGAAATGGTCTTTAACCCTTCTAGTGTAGAGAGAATTTTACATGTTTGGGTGGGAGCCTTCTTAGCTGGAGCATTCTTATTTATAAGTGTTCATGCCTACTACTTAGTGAGAGATAGACATCAAGAAATCTCTAAATTGGGAATTAAAATGGGATTGATTGCTGCCACTATATTTTCTTTTGTGCAGTTGTTCTTAGGCCATTTATCGGCTGATGGAGTGGCTAAAAATCAACCTGCAAAATTAGCCGCATTCGAGGGACATTATCATACAGACAACCCAGCAGATCTTTATTTATTTGGATGGGTGGATCAACAAAGTAAGGAAGTCTACGGAATTAAAGTTCCTGGAGGATTATCTTTCCTATTGCATCAAAATTTTGATACAAAAGTGAAGGGATTAGATGCCTTTGATGAAAATAATCAACCCACACAAGTCAATGCCATTTTTCAATTTTACCATCTGATGGTTGGTATTGGAATGCTATTGATTGGGTTATCTGTTGTAGGTTCATTTTTACTTTGGAGGAAACAACTATTTGATAAAAAATGGTTGTTATGGATTTTTGTTTTTGCTGTTATTCTTCCTCAGTTGGCCAATCAATTTGGATGGTTTGCTGCAGAAATGGGACGTCAGCCTTGGGTGGTTTACGGTTTATTAAGAACATCTGATGCATTATCAAAAGCTGTGAGAGCTGAGCAAGTCTTGTTCTCCTTAATCATGTTCACGTTTATCTATTCTTTACTGTTTGCCTTGTTTATCTACTTATTAAATAAAAAGATCAAACATGGACCAAACGATATGGAACTAATCGACCATAGAACGCATCAAAAAGATATTAATAACTTCTACTCAAAAGATTAATCATGGAAACATTTTTAGGTTTAGATTATCCTACGTTATGGTATCTTGTTGTAGGTGCATTATTTTCGGGTTATGGTATCTTAGATGGTTTCGACTTAGGAGCTGGAGCCATGCACTTGTTTATTAAAAGTGATAAGAACAGAAGAATAGCATTGAATGCAGTAGGTCCTGTATGGGATGGTAACGAGGTTTGGTTAGTCATCGGTGGAGGTACTTTATTTGCTGGATTCCCAGTATTCTATGCCACACTTTTCTCGGCAATGTATATTCCATTTATGCTCTTTATTTGGTTCATTATTTTAAGAGCCATTTCTATTGAATTTAGGAGTAAGGAAGAAATGAAGTGGTGGAGAAGTATGTGGGATGTTGCCTACACTATTTCCAGTGCCATGATCGCTTTTTTACTTGGAGTGGTTTTGGGAAATGTACTTCAAGGCATTCCATTGGATGAAAACTATGAAGCTATAGATCCCAACTTAATGATGTTCCTTAACCCTTATTCCATTATTGTTGGATTAACTACTTTAGCCATGATGATGATGCATGGAGCCATTTATTTGTCGTTAAAAACCGAAGGGAAGTTATTCGATCATGTCGTGTACATGCTAGAAAAATGTATGATTGGCTTTATCATCATGTATATCATTATGAGTTTGTATACTTTGATCTTCCTTCCGCATTTAGCAGAAAGATTTAAAGAATATCCAGAATTGTTCGTCCTTCCAGTGATGGCTGTTTTGAGTATTGCAAACATTCCGAGATTAGCCAAAAAGAAAAAATACTTGCAAGCGTTTGTATTCTCATCGCTTACATTTAGCCTTCTTTTGATAATGGTGGCCATTCAATTATATCCGGCATTATTAATTGCAACAAACGATCCTGCAAATAGTATTACAATATACAATGCAGCAGCTTCTGAAAAAGGTTTAGAATTGATGCTGACCATTGCCGCTATTGGTACTCCTTTGGTCCTTACCTATACTTTTATTGTCTATAAGGTATTCTGGGGTAAGGTAAAATTGGATGAGCATTCGTATTAATATCTTATGTTGTCTCATAAATTATCGTTGATCATCAAATTGTCATAGGTTTGAGGATATGATGTTTATGAGACAACTTTTTTATTATACATTATTACATATTTATCAAAAAATAAATTTTTTCATCAAAATCAAAAATCTTCAACTCTTGTTCAAAATCGATGGATTGATGTTTTTCCTATTGGTTTACTATATACTTAATAGCAATCTCTAACCTATTTGGACTGACAGATGATACATAATATCCTGTTTGTCATTGAAAATGATTAATACCTAATTCTTCATTGATTCTTCTAGAAGAGATCCCTTTCAAAAGTTTTACTAGTGAAGACAAACTTTGATTGGGCTTTACCTTTATGAGAGCATGAACATGATTTTTATAACCGTTTACAAAATGTAAATCAATTTTCTTTTCATGTGCAATTTTAAAGAATAGTGGAAAGACTTATACATAAACATTACTCAACGAGGGGTTTCAACCCCTCGAACCACACACCCACAATACTCCACCTCCAAATAATTATTAAGTTTTTTTAATTTTAACATTCATGCATATTCAAAATATGTTTTGTAGATTTCAATTTCAATTCAAGTCAAATTAATAAACTTCCAAAATGAAAAGAATCTTTTCACTATTCTCTATGCTATTGATTAGCATTGCCTCTTTCGCACAAGGTGTTGAATTTTTTGAAGGCACATTCGCTGAAGCCAAAGCTGAAGCAAAAAAACAAAACAAGTACATCTTCTTAGATGCTTATACAACATGGTGTGGTCCATGTAAAATGCTAAAAAAGAAAGTCTTTCCAGAAAAAATCGTAGGTGATGTGATGAATGAACACTTCATCAACATTGCGATTGACATGGAAAAAGGTGAAGGCATTGAATTGGCAAAAACATACCAAGTAAAAGCTTATCCTACTTTGTTATTTTTTGATGCTGACGGAAATGAAATCGATCGTTTAGTAGGTGCTTTACCGGCTGAAGAATTTGTTGATGCTATTAAAGAAACCCTCAAGCCAGAAAATCAATTAGTGACTTTAAAAGCGAATGTTTATGATGTTAAAACTCCTTCTAAAGAGGATTTATCAAAATATCTAAACAAGGTTTATGGTGCTTATAAGACAGATGATGTAATGTTAGGTAAATTCCTTGCTTTAGTTTCTGATGCGGACCTAAAAGTAAAAGAAAATACTGATCTTTTAATTAAAGCATCTTACGTATCTGGTATAGAGAGCGGGTTATTACCTTATTTCGATAAAATTGATGCTGAAGAAAAGGCTATTGAAGGGGCTAAAAATAATCTAGCATACAATACTCTAAGAAATGCTGTAAGAGCTAACGTTTCCGAAGAAGAGTTTAAAACAAAAGTTGAATTAGTGAAAAAAGAAATTCCTGAATCAACTTCTATTGTTGCTCAATCAGAAGCTCAGTTCTACATGAAGAAAAAGGATTATGCTAAGGCAAATATGGCAGTAGATCAATTAGTGGCTAGCATGTCAGATGAGAAAAGAGTTAGTTCTGTTTTAAATTCTTTTGCTTGGAAATATTATGAAGCTAATGTTGAAGCTAAGCATATGAAAAAGGCTTTAACTTGGATCAACCGTTCAGTAATGATTGATGCAAATTATGCAAATGTTGATACTCAGGCACATGTTTATAAAGCACTTGGTAAAACTGAAAAAGCTATAGAGGCTGCTCAGAAATCAATTGAACTTGGTAAAGCTGCTGGTCAAGATGTTTCTAGCACCGAAGAGTTATTGAAAGAGTTATCGAAAAATAACTAAGGTTATAAAGTTTATAATCTATAAAAAACCACTTTCTCATTCAGAGAAAGTGGTTTTTTTATCGTGAATCTACTTCAAAGCTTTATTCTAATATTATCTGGCTTTAAACGCTCTACCTCCTCTTTTCTGCTGATTATTTTTTTGCTGAACTCTCTGCTGAACCATCGAAGAACTTTTCGAAAGTTTCACTTTATGTCCACTGCTTGATTTGACAACAGCAGGAGAACAAGAGAAAAATAAAGTAATCACTGCTGAAACAGCTACTACTTTTGCAGTTTTATTTTAAGGTTTTTCATTTTGTTTGTAGTCTAAATTGAGAAAATTTATTCTCTATTACTTCACATCAAATTTTCTGATTTCAAACTCACCACCCTTCTGTGTAGAGTCACCACTTCTCCAAATGAAATTACCTGTATCCCCAAATGACCATTCAAAATAGTCATCACGAACAATCCAATCTCCATACTTTTGAAGCATCTCCTCTGTACTTACTGGGTTTGCTTCTCCGATACTCCACTTTCCTTTGTAAGGCGTATTCCCCCCAACAGCTTATCTTCTCCATATTTAGTCAGATATACATTGACAAAAGATTTACCATAACTTGATGTAGCATCAATTTCCATGGTGTATTCTGATAGCTTTTTTTGTGTGTCTACCTTTTTCCAAGCTGATACTGTTTCATTCGATTTAATAATACCTACAACAACACCATCTTTCGCCACCTTTAATGTATCATAGCCTTCAATTTGTTTCACTGGATGAACAGAAATTGGTGTTGATGGTCCAATTGGAATACCTGGAGTGATAATCACAGTATCTCTGACCACAACTGTGTCTCCTGGGATTACAATTACAGTTGTATCACCTGGTACAGGGACAAATTCTGTTTTAGGTTCAGGTGTTTTGTTATTACAAGCAACTACTATAATTGCTCCTACAATTAATAGGATTAATTTTTTCATATTTAACTATTCGCACTATTTAAAATTGTTTAATCAAAAACATAAATGAATAGTAATAACTAAAACCCTATATAAATTATGTTTATTTATTCATAATTTACTAATCCATTCATAAATACCTCATGATAAGGAGTTTTAAAAATAATTTTTATTGATTAATCTTAAACATAAACATTTAATAAAATTTGTGTTTCTTTTTAATGCTATAATGTTTGATAATATGTAATATTACCAGTGAATTTTGATTTACGAAAACCCTTATTACAAACTTAAATGAGATTATATTTTACTATTTTATTCGCGTTGCTTACCCTCAATGTGTTTAGTCAAACATTTACCAACCCTATCATTCAAGGCGGTTATCCCGACCCTTCTATTACATACGATGGAGAATACTATTATATCGTCAATTCCTCTTTTGAATACTTCCCCGGTTTACCAATTCATAAAAGTAAAGATTTGGTCAACTGGGAATGGGCAGGATATGGATTGCATAGAATTGACCAATGTAATGGAGCAATGAACCTTGTCGATGTTCAACAGAATGGAGGTATTCACGCCCCTACCATTAGATATCATGAAGGCACATTTTATATTATTACTACCAATGTATATCTCCCAAAAGAAAAAGGAGCAGATGCACAATTGGTCAACTTTATAATTACGGCAAAAGATGCGGCAGGACCATGGTCAGAGCCACATATTATTGATGGTGCTCCAGGTATTGATCCAGATATATTTTTCGATGATGATGGTACCGTTTGGTTCACAGGAACTCATTCACCTGATAATCCAACCTATGAGGGAGAAGGTGAAATTTGGACCCAACAATTGGATATCGTCAATTGGAAGTTGAAAGGGGAAAGATATTATTTGTATCGTGGTGCATGTGGAGGTGTTTGGGTAGAAGGTCCACATGTCTATAAACACGATGGCAGATACTATTTGATGGTCGCCGAAGGAGGTACAAGTTACAATCATGCGATGATGATAGCTGTGAGTGACAAAATTACAGGACCTTATGTATCTAACGAACGAAACCCTATTCTTACTACTAGAAACCTATCGTATGATAATTGGGTAAATAGCACAGGACATGCAGATATTATTCAATTAGAAGACGGTCGTTGGTATATGGTCGCTTTGGGTATTCGTGGAGATGTTGACCGTGCAAGCAATATGGGTAGAGAGACTTTCTTAACTCCGGTTTCTTGGGAAAGAGAGCCATTCTGGTGGAAAGATCCTAAATATGATTGGCCTGTGGTTTCCCCTGAAAATGGTAGGATAATGAAAGAAGAAAAACTTCCATTTGAAGAACAACCACAATTAAGAAACGATGCTTTTGTGGATCATTTCGATAGTGAAATTTTAAATCATGAATGGAACTTTAGAAGAGTCCCTTTAGATTTTTATTCCATTGATACTCGTAATAATCAATTAGTACTCAATGCGATAAATCAAAAAATTGGTTTAAGAGAACAATATGCATTTATGGGGATTCGTCAGAAAGAAAGTTTATTTGATTTTGAAGCAAAAATGCAATTCAATCCTAAAAAAGAAAAAGAGCAAGCAGGCATCATGATCAATCAGAAAGATGATAATTACGTTTCCATTTTAGTAGAGAAGAACGATGGTAATTTTGAGGTTTCCATATATTCAAATGAAAGAAAAAAGGAAGAAAAAATGGTTGCCAAGAAAATTCTAAATAACTACAAAGGTGATATCATTTTCAAAGTAAAATCGTCTACAAAAAAATATGAATATTACTATTCTCTTGATGCTGGAGAAACCTATCAGTTAATTGGGGAGACGAAAAATGATATTTTACTAAGCTACGGTTGGAACAGTGGTTACACAGGTGCCTACTTAGGTGTTTATTGTACTTCAGACTATCCAAAGTCAAAAACAAAAGCCTATTTTGATTGGGTGAAATACCAAGGATATCCACAATAAAAAAAGTACTTGTTTTAGAACAAGTACTTTTGGGTAAGGGTATAGAATCATAGATCGTCACACAGTAGTATTATTTTTCTCAACATTTCAAAAGTACAAAATTAACAAGCTTCAAGGCATCCCCCTTTTTAGGGATTTTTCGATAATACATAAAAAAAACTCGGTAAATAATTACCGAGTTTGAGGATACTTTACTGTCTAGTTGAAAATGTAGCATTTGTCTGAAACTGCTTGATTAGTTTCACTTTTCTTGATTTACATCTTGAAGAGTCTTTTCCGTAAGCAATAAATAAACAACAAACTAGTAAAAGTAAATACAGTACAAAAACTTTAATACTCATAATGAATCGAGATTTGGTGTTAGTTGAAATCGCCACAAAGGTCTTTATTATTACTAAAATAACTTAGCCTTTTTACTTATTTAATGATCCCTTTAACATCGAAGTTTTTGTTTCTGTTGTATTTTAAATCTTTCTTATGTTGTGTTAATACAGATGTTAAATTTTAATTTTCAAATACAAGAAATTCTAACGTTTAACAACCTGTACATTTAAAGATTTTGTTATGGTTTTTATTTCTAATAGTTCGTACGGGCGTTGAAGTGCAACGCCCGTACTGATTAGAATATCTACCCATCAAATAGAATAAATCAAACTAGTTTTTCATCCAAATTTCCAAGGTCGATCCAGGTTGAATTTGAGAAAATTGAAAGGTATTATCTTCTAACTTCTTATTATCCAACATCGCTTTGGCGACTTTCTTATTAGATTTTTTATTGTTGTGAATTCTGACTTTAAAATCACCGCCATTAATTTTTATGATCGCACTATTTATCATCGGTCGACCAATGGTAAATGTTGGGTCTCCAGGGGCTAACTGATAAAACCCTAAGGCATTCAAAATATACCATGCTGATAATTGTCCAACATCTTCATTTCCACAAATTCCTTCTGGCGTAGGTGCATAATAATGATTCATGATGGAATCTAAAATCACCCTCCCTTTATCCATCTCTCCAATCTCATTATACAAATATGTAATATGATGACTAGGTTCATTACCATGTGCATATTGACCAATCAAACCTGTAATATCTGCTGAGGCGTGTTCTCCTGTAATCTCACTATCCATAGAGAATAGAGCATCTAATTTATGCTCAAAAGCTTGTTTACCTCCCATCAATTGGACCAAGCCTTGCGGATCATGAGGAACAAACCAAGACCATTGCCATGCGTTTCCTTCAGTATATGCCCCATTTTCATGTTGAGAATGTTTAGGATCAAAATTACTTCTCCAAGATCCATCTAAATTCTTAGGACGCATAAATTTGGTTTGGGGATCGAAATAATGTGCATACCTTTTTGATCGGTGATAAAATTCATTAGCGATTGCTTTTTCATCTAACAAATCGGCCATTTGAGCAATACACCAATCGTAATAAGCTACTTCTAAACCATAAGACACAGAACCTTTACAAATATCTGCTGGAGAATACCCAATTGAATCTATATAATATTGATCCAACGCCATTAGCCTATTTTTTCTAGATTCGATATGATGTTCAATTAATTCAGGATTGTAATTCGCTGACATAAGTGATAGTGCCAATGCTCTTCTCAATTGATCTTTACTTCCATACCCTTTTGCAAAAGCATCAGATAATATGGCTGTAGCAGGATAGCCAATCATAGTCCCCGTAATATTTGATGCCAATGGCCACTTCGGTAAAACATTTATTTCTTCACCTTTGGTGATAATATTTTCTATAAACTCCTCCGTAAGTTCAGGATCGATGATCGTTAATAATGGATGCACCGCACGATACGTATCCCACATGGAATAAATAGTATAATTTTGATGATCAGAATGCTTTAGTTGCTTATCCATTGTTACATATTGCCCATCTACATCCTGATTAATTGATGGGTGAATATAGGTGTGATATAAAGAAGTATAAAAGTTTTTCAATACATTGATATCTTCCGTCTCAATCTGTATTTTATCAAAAATCGTATCCCAACGAGCAATTGATTTCTGCATGTAACTTTGATAGTCAAACCCAGTAAATTCAGCATTAAAGTTCTTCTTTGCTCCTTCAGTACTTGTGGGTGACAATGCAAAAGCAATATCTAATTGGTCAATATCACCAAAATTTAATTCGAGATGCAAGTCTTCTTTCTTACCCTTTGCTTGCTCTAATTCTAAATTTTGAAGATCAAATGGAGAAGAAAACTTAGCATAAAAATACACTTTGTTACTATAGGCCCAACCCAAGGAATGGTGGTAGCCCTCAATTGTACTATCATTTATAATTTTATACCCGCTCTCAATACTCCAACCACCTTGAAGTAAAGAAGATACTTCTAAATGAATACCTAAATTTCCCGATGTCTTTTTAGTGTAATGGTGGATACCTACTCTTTCTGTGGTCGACAAATGTGCATGAATTCCATTATCCAATAGAACCTCGTAATACCCTGCCTTAGCATTTTGCGATGATTTCTTAAAACCTATGGGAAGTGATAATGAATCTATAAATGGGGTAATCAAGAAATCTCCTTGATCCCCAATTCCCGTTCCACTTAGATGTCTATGACTAAACCCCAATAGTGTGCTATCACTATCATGAAAACCACTGCAGGCATCCCAGCCATATTTTCTTGTATCGGGACTTAATTGCACCATTCCATTAGGTAGAGTAGCACCAGGAAAAGTATGCCCGTGTTCACCCGTTCCCACAAAAACATCAACATAATCGGCTCCATTTATCCTTGATGTAGGTTGATCACAAGCCCAAAGTGTTATCAGAGAGAAAAATAATATGTATTGTTTCATTTGATAATCATTTCATTTCCGTTATACATAAAATTACCCTCTAGCTTTTTGATCTCAGAACTAGAACCGATGAAAAACTTAAATTCACCAGGTTCAAATGCTTTCTTAAAGTCTTTATTTAAGACGTAAAGATCTTTAGGATAAAGCTGGAAACTCACCTTTTTAGACTCACCTGCTTTAAGGTTAATTTTTTCAAATCCCCTTAGTTGCCATTCGTATTGAATTACTGATGATAACACATCATTATAATACAGCTGAACTACTTCCTTACCGTCTACTTTACTTGTATTTTTTACCTGACAAGTGATGGTCACGGCTCCGTTATTATCTAATTGATTATCGATGGTTAAATTGCTATACTCAAAAGTTGAGTAAGATAATCCGTAACCGAAATGATACAAAGGAGGAACCACTCTACTCTCTCCTACACCATTTGGTCCAGAAGTCGCTTGTCCACCTTGAGAATACGGCTTATAAGGAAAATTTAGTTGCACCTGACCAACTGCTTTAGGCCATGTGGTGGCGAGTTTACCCGATGGGTTATTCTCTCCAAAAATGGTTTCAGCCACGACATCACCTTGGAACTCATTTAAAAAACCAGCCATTAGAATAGCATCGGCATCTTGATCTAAATCATTTATTGAAATCGGTCTGCCATTTACTGTAATAGCTACTAAAGGTTTACCAGTATCAATCATCGCATAGGCTAAATGTTGTTGCGTCGAAAGTAAGTCTAATGAGCTACGTGATAGGTTTTCTCCAATCATCTTTTCATTTTCGCCAACACAAAGAATAATTATATCCGCTTTCTCCGCTTTCTTTTTAGTTTCGTTTAATAACTTCAAGTCTTTATCAGATGCTCTGTACCTTAACACTTCTGAAGATGGCCAATTTTCGTCATACAATTCGGATCCTTTACAATAATCAATAGTGATGTTTGAACCTTTCAGATAATCTTTAAAGCCATCAAGAATACTTTTGATGTTCGTATCCAATGCGCCATATCTCGAATTCGAACTACTAACTTGAGTAGCCGTAGGTCCTACAATAAGAATGTGTTTTGATTCACTTTTTGATAAAGGTAATATTCCTTCATTTTTTAATAGCACAACGGCACCACTAGCTGCATTTTTAGCAATTTCAAGATGCTGTTTATTTCTTACTTTCGATCCATCTGCTTCATTCTTGTAAGGCTGATCAAACAATCCTTCCCAAAATTTGGTATACAAAACAGTTCGTACTCTTTCGTTTAAAACTTCTTGAGAAATAGCTCCTTCAGCCACCAATTCCCTTAAAGGATTTAGAAAGTTCTTAGGATGGTTAAAGGTAGTTCTAATATTCAATCCTGCCTGAACAACTTGTCTTACCGATTCTTTATAATCTTTTGCTACACGGTGTTTATTCCAAGGGTTAGCCGCCGCATCCGAATCCGAAACAATTGTGCCTTTCATACCATATTCTTTTCTTAATAAAGAATCCATAAAAAAGGGATTAGCGATAATTGGAATACCATCATAATCATTGTAAGATGCCATCACACACATGGCTCCTCCTTCTTTTATTGTGCGTTCAAAAGGATACAAATGAATGTTGAACATTTCCCTCGGCGCAACATGTGGATCAGTTCTCGAATAACCATCTCTAGCACCCTTAGGCATAGCATATACAGCAAAATGTTTTAACGTAGCGGCTACTTGATGCGATTGCATATTTTTCACAAATGGAATAGCATATTCAGTAACTAAAAAAGGATCCTCACCTAAAGATTCTACTGCTCTGCCCCAACGCTGATCTCTTACTACATCAATCACAGGAGAATACACATTATGGTAACCCAGCCATTTCGCTTCTTTACCAACCATATCTCCTGCTTGTGCAAAAAGGTCTTTGTCCCAAGTATTTCCAAAGGTACTTTGTGCAGGGAGAGAGGTCGCCATTTTATGGTTTAATCCTCGAATACCTTCATTCGAGAACTCTACAGGAATACCCAAACGAGTTTCTTCTACAAAGAACTTTTGAATTTCATTTGTCGCCCAAACGTGCTTTTCGTAAGGCAAAATATATTTCGCATCTTTATAAACACCGTTCGAAGGCTCATCGATGTTACCCAAACCATTGGCCCAAACTTCATTTTTCCATTCTTCTGTTGGTAGCTCATCTTTTGCCACACGACCGTATCCATAGAGCGTCACCATCTGACAAATTTTTTCTTCATCTGTCATTTGAGAAAGCAAATCTTCTATTCTTTTTTCTATTGGCTGAGTGGGATCCTCGTAAATATCTTTCTTTCCATTTTTATTGAAATCTATCCAATCGGATTGATAGATCGTTTTAATGGAATCTTCTTCCGAATAATTAATTAGGTTTAAAGTGCTATTGCTTGCTTGTATTTGATGTACAAGAAAACACATGAGCAACAAGGGAATACTTTTGTTCATATGAAATAATTATTTAATGGTTTTAGTTTAGTTTATTTAGAAAAGGCGCTTGGGGCGTTGTAACGCAACGCCCATACAGCACCTATTTAATTTCTATAGAGAATTGATAATTTTGAGGAGTAATCAAATACTTTGGTATTGGCCAACCACCCCAAGAGTAGTCACCACCAACACCCATCTGTAAATGATCAATTGTTATGTCTGTCAAAGGACGCTTAATGATATCTGTAGAATGTCTTTGCAATTTCTTTGGACCTTCTTGATAGTCACCCAGAGTACTGTGATGTGTAGTAAATAAGAAAGGTTGATCACCATAGATTTCCAATCCGTTTGTATACTTTACATAACGCACATCTGCTCTCGCTCCATTTTCCTGTGGACGAATATAGTCGAAATCAAAATCGCTTACTTTCAATTTATATATTCCCATCATGGCCGATGTTTTCCTATCCCAATAGTTTTCATGAGGACCTTTTCCGTAGAATTCTACTTCGTCATAAGTTCCATCAACAGCATAGTTAATACCTACTCTTGGGATTTTCATTTCAGTGGTTACATCAAATAATTCCATTGAAATGCGGATAAGACCATTTTCGTCCATTTCATAGATCATCTTGGCTTTAGCACATCCAACGTCATAAATCGATGTGATTTTTCCTTCTTTATCAATTGTGCAATCCATTAGTTTTTGGAAATCGTTCGCTGTTTTCCAATCACCTAATGCTTTATAAATCTGAAAGCCCATATCGTTATCCAAAGGTGCTCTCCAGAAAGTGGGTTTAAAAGGACTTTGCAAAATGTTCTTTCCATTCTTCATCCAAGCCAATGCTTGACCAGTTGTTTTAGAAAAAATCAATTTAGAATCTTTGGCTGATAAGATAATCTCATCTCCTGTGGTTTCTACTTTTGCCTTAGTATTGCTTAACTGAGAAACATAGGCTTTCTCTTTAATAAGAAACTCTTCTTCGCCTACCAATTCTTGCTTTTTGTTGAACACAGATACATATAAGAATTGCTCGGTGCCTTCTGTCTTCTTTGAGAAATCTTCTAGCACTACTGCTTTCTCTGACATTGGTTTTATCGATGGCAACTTCAAAGACTTTTCTTCTACTATTTTGCCATTTTCTTTCAAAGCATATTTTAATTGATACCCCTCTGTAGTTAAGAATGAATACTCATTATTGATCATCAAACGGCCTCCTTCTAATGTAAAGTTGATGTTTTGATATACCTTTTTCACTTCTAATAAAGAAGGTTTCACTTTACGATCAGCATTCACCAAACCATTGGCACAGAAGTTCTCATCGTTAGGATATCTTGATGCTCTTAAATCGCCACCATAGGCAAAAAATTCTTCCCCATGCTCATTTTTAGTTAGAATACCTTGATCGACCCAATCCCAAATAAAACCACCTTGAAGAATCTTGTGAGCACGGTAAATGTCCCAATACTCTTTCAAGTCGCCCACAGAATTTCCCATTGCATGAGCATATTCGCATTGAATATATGGACGTTGAAAACGTGGCGCCTTATCGAAATCCCTCACATAATCCAAGCCGGTCTGACCTGTATTGTACATAGGAGCAGAAATATCTGTATTGGTAAAATAGTTGGCGCTTTCCGATTGTACCGGTCGTGTTTTATCATTGGCTTTTAACCAATCGTAAGTCTTGTAAAAGTTTGGACCGTTTCCGTTTTCATTTCCTAAAGACCAAATAATTACGGATGGATGGTTTTTATCACGTTCGTACATTCTAATGGTACGCTCCATATGTTGTTTTTCCCAAAGTGGTAAATAGCCCAAAGAAACTGTTTCATCTGGGTGATAATCCTGGGAATCATTACCAAAACCGTGTGCTTCAATATTGGCTTCATCCACTACATAGAATCCTAATTCATCACACAAATCGTAGAAGAAAGGCGGCTTAGGATAATGAGAACAACGAATAGCATTGATGTTATGCGCTTTCATGATTTTAAAATCCTCCAAATAATCTTCTTTGGTTACCGCATGACCTCTTTCCATATGATGATCATGAAGGTTCACCCCTTTCACCAATAGATACTGACCATTGACTTGTAATGTATGATCTTTGACTTCTACAGTTCTAAATCCAACTTTTTTAGTGATGGCCTCATCTCCATTATAAATGACTAAATCATATAAATATGGCGTTTCTGCTGACCATTTCTTTACTGATTTTATAGTCTCTTTAATTTGAAGTTGAGTGGCTTTAATTATAGAGATTGTTTTCTTCTTAATCACTTTACCATTATCTAACAACTCCCAACTTAGAGGTGCTGTATTTGGTTTAGATAAAGTGATATCAACATTAAGATCTCCATCTCTATAACGATTTTTCAAACCTGAAATGATGGTTAAATCTTGAATATGACCAGGCTTTGCTGCCCATAAATACACATCTCTTTCAATCCCTGCCAATCTCCAAAAGTCTTGATCTTCTAAATAAGATCCTGATGTATATTTTAAAACTTTAAAAGTCAGATTGTTCTTTTCGCCTACTTTAATGTAATCATTCAGCTTAAATTCAGCGGCTGTTTTACTCCCTTCAGAATAACCTACTTCTTTGCCATTTACATAGACATAAACACCTCCTGCAACTCCTTCGAAACGTAAATAAATATCCTTTCCATCCCAATCTTTACTTACCGTTACTTCTTTATGATAAACAGCTGATGGGTTATATTCTGGATCAGGCATTTTACCATTTCCCTTAAATGCAAAACCCACATTTTTATAAATTGGAATACCATAACCTTGCATCTCCCAATTAGACGGCACAGTGATGTTGTTCCAAGCAGAAAAATCGTAATAGGTTGAGGTTACATTGGATGGTATATCCAGTTCACTATTAAAATATTGGAACTTCCATTTTCCATTTAAATCAAGGTAATATTGACTGTTAGAAGCCGCTTTTCCATTTTTCACTTCATCTAAAGTTTGAATATAAAAAGAACTTCTAGGTGTCATAGTATTAACACTTACCACTTCTGGTTTTTGATGAGGATAATCCTGAGCAATTGCAAAAGACAAACCCATCACAAAAGCAGTGATACTAAGTAATATTTTTTTCATTTTATTTCGTTTGATTTATTGTTAGTTACTCCTCTAAAAATTATGGTTAAAATTAAATGAATCATAAGTTTAACAGGGATAAAAATTACGTCATATTCAGGTACAATTTGATGTTCAAACCCCACTTTTCACTTCCTTTCCTGTTCTTCTAGACTTAATTTTCTCTTTGAACTCCAAAAGGCAACTCAATCAAAAATTGATTGAGATGCCTCAATAAAGGAAATATAAATCTAATAAATTAAGTCTCGGTTTGTATTATAAATTTCTATTTTCTGCATCAATGGCTGCTTGATCTTTTCCTACATTCTTACCTGCCATTTTCTCTACTTTAGAGATTTCGAAGGCAATAGCATATTGTGCTACGCCTGACTTTTTAGGCATATCGATTAGTGTAGAATTACCTTGAAGAGAATATTTCACATACTTTCCTGTGGCGATGTCTTTAATTTTAGCACCTTTTGCTACTAAACAACCTGGCAGCATCGCCTTATTCATGTTTTCTCCTTCTTGAAGTAAAACATAAGCATATACTTTATCACCTTCTTTTTCTTTTGCATAGCGTACATTCGCTTCGGCAAAAGGAGCAATTGCTCTTGTTCCGTAAATTGCTTTTTCATTAGCATGAATCCACTCACCCAATTGCTTCACAGATTTAATTTCTTCTGCATTAAACCATCCCTCAGGAGAAGCTCCTAAGTTTAGCAATAGGTTACCACCTTTGGATACAATATCAATAAATTTGTGCGTTAACTCTCTACCACTTTTCACGTTTGTTTCTACGCTTTCTTCAAATCGATAAGAGAAACAACAGTTCACGGTCAAGTTCGTTTCCCATGGAATAGGGTTCGACTCTGAAGGAATATGTTGTTCGGGAGTTCTATAATTCTCCCAACGACCACCTACCCAACGGTCAACTACAAGAATACCCGGTTGGTGTTCACGACACATCTCACCTACATCGTCCATTTTCATGTCTTGTTGTAGATTGTTTTTATCTGCCCAAGCACCATCTAACCAAAGGATGTCAATATCACCATATCCCGTCATCAATTCCTCTACCTGATTAAAGTAGAAATCTGTAAAATTCTTCCACCAATCTGGGTGTCTATCAATTTTATAGTTCACATTTCTACCTGGAGATTGGAAGGATTTAGACCAGTAATATGGATGATGCCAATCGGGTTTTGACAAGTAAGCACCGATCATCATCCCTTTATCACGCATAGCATCGAATAATGATTTAGTAATGTCAGCATGTTCAGCATTGGCATATGGGTACTCTGGATTCGTGATTTTATAATCTGTTTGTTTTGTATCCCACATCGTAAATCCATCGTGGTGCTTTGTCGTAAAAACAAAATACTTTGCCCCCATATCTTCCGCCAATTCAGCCCATTGTGTTGGGTCGAATTTAGTAGGATTAAATCTCTTTGGTAAGTCGAAATAATGTTTTCTAAAGGCATTTAAATCTTCGTGAGGTGTTAACCAATCAACATCCTCAGAAACAACTGGCCAAGATTCGCAAAGTCCTTCTACAGAATAGGCTCCCCAGTGCACGAAGAATCCTAATTTAAGATCTTGCCAGTCTTCTAGTTTTTGTTGAACTTTTGGGTCTTTTTCAACCACATATTCTTTCCCTTTCCATTGTGCCAAAGACCAATTGGAAAGTAAAAGTGATGCTATTAAGATTAGTGATTTTTTCACAGCTTGTATGATTTATTTAGTTCAAATTCGATTGTTTGTAATTGAGTGGATGATGGGCCGACCATAGCATTAAACTGACCGGCTTCTACTGCCCATTCTTTGTCTTGGTTCCAAAGTTTTAAATCTTCTTTTCCGAGTTCAAAAGAGTAAGTGATAGTTTCCCCTGCTTTTATTAATTTCTTATCAAATGCTTTTAGCGAAAGAGGTGGTACAGTAACAGAAGAGATCATGTCTCTCACATAAAGTTGTACGGTTTCTTTACCATCTACTTTTGATGTATTTTTCACATCAACAGAAACTGTCACTTTAAAGTCTCTGCTGTTTTCATTTACTGATACTTTTGGTTTACCATATTCAAATGATGAATAACTTAAACCATAACCAAAGTTGTACAAACGCTTGTCGTCTTCATCCACATATCTATAGATTGTTGTAGGTTTTTGGTTATAGTATACTGGCAATTGTCCGACTGATTTTGCCACAGAAATTGGCATTTTACCCGATGGATTCACTTCACCAAATAACATATCTGCAATAGCATAACCTCCTTGCTCACCTGCAAACCAACCTTCTACCAAAGCATTCGCATTTTTTGAAACCCAATTGGTAGATAATGGACGACCATTTTGCAATACAACCACATAAGGTTTACCTACTTTTGCTACAGCCTGAATCATTTCTAATTGATTACCAGAAAGACCCAAGTGTGCTACGTCTCTGTTTTCGTTGACTGTTTTGGTATTTTCTCCAACAACAATAATCGATAACTCCGCTTCTTTTGCTAAACGTACAGCATTCTGAATACCATTGTCTTTTTTCGACCATCTCAGAGATGCTGTCGCATGCCATTGGTTATCGTAATATTCGTACTTTAGTTTATATTTTTTTCCTTTTTTGAACTCATATGGAGCTTTTTTAATAGGCGTGCTTCCTGCCCATGCATCCAATACCAACTCATCATTAATATAAATTCTAGCTCCATCATCACTGGTCGTTCCTACCCAACCTTTCACATCTACATCAGTTTTGATATATCCTTCCCAACGCACTGAGAAGAAATCGTCTTCTACACCAGGATAAGGATTCCAAGGCCATTCAAAATCAATATTATCATGAATCATTTCCAATACAGGCTCACCTTTCAATTCCATATTGTTATAGAAAGAAGCTTTTAATCCTTTCTTTCCGTTATCATGGAACAAATATTTAGGTTGAATTGCTGTACCTCTTTCTACAATATTGGCCGCTTTTTCATACGTAAACGTAGTGTTAGGAGAAGCTTTCTTTAATCCTTCTAGAATAGAAACCCCTTCTGCGGATGCATGAGTGTACCCACCTAGTTCTGCCTCTGCAGCTAACGGACCTAATACAGCTATTTTTTTATGTTTGTTCTTTTTTAATGGAAGGATACCGTCATTCTCTAATAAAACGATAGATTCCGATGCGATATCGTAAGCTACTTTTTGATTTTCTTTACTGTGATAGTATTTATCGATTCTATCTTGAGTGATATAAGGATTTTCGAATAGTCCCAAAACAAACTTAGTATAAAGAATGCCCTTTACAGCTCTATCGATATACTTCTCCTCCATTTCTCCCGATTCTACTAAATCGACCAAAGTGGCTTGATACATACTATCAGGAAAATCATAGAACTGCATATCTAACCCTGCCTCAGTGGCTTTTTTGATAGCATCTCTTGGGTTTTCAGCATAGTGGTGTACATTCCATAAGAAACGCATCGCCCCTAAATCAGATACTGTGAAACCTTTAAAATCCCATTCATCTCTGATCACATCAGTTAATAACCATTTGTTACCAGTACATGGTACACCGTCCAATTCAGAATAACTCGACATCAAATTTAAAGCACCACCTTCTTTCACTGCTTTTTCAAAAACTGGTAAAAAGTCAGTTCTCGATGTTCTCTCTCCTAACAATACCGGAGAAGCATTTGATCCCGTTATGGGTGCCGAGTGAACTGCAAAGTGTTTTGGTCCGGCAATCATAGAAAATGGAGATGATGGATCTTGACCACCCATTCCAACTATGAGATTATACCCCATTTCTGTGGCCAAGTGCGTATCTTCTGAATACAACTCTGCAACACGACCCCATCTTGGCTCTCTTGCGATACCTAATGTTGGGCCTAAGGCAACATGTGCTCCGTTTACTCTGGCTTCGGTACCAATAACTTTACC
This sequence comes from Flammeovirga sp. MY04, assembly GCF_001682195.2. Lineage (NCBI taxonomy): Bacteria > Pseudomonadati > Bacteroidota > Cytophagia > Cytophagales > Flammeovirgaceae > Flammeovirga > Flammeovirga sp. MY04. Next base: position 810,390 of record NZ_CP003561.2, on the reverse strand, counting down.
TACTGAGTGCAACAATTCTTTATTCCAAGAAGCACCCATTGCTAAAGGCATTGGAAATACCGTTGCACCATCTGTATGGTAGCCATGCAACATTTCTTCCATCAACATTACAGGAATATGTAATCTTGAATTCTCAATTGTATGTCTTTGTACTACATTATATTCTTCGGCTGTCTTAGGGTAAAAATCATGAATCGAACCCAGTCCAATGGTACCAATTTGTTGTTTGATTTTGTCTTCATCCATTTTGTCGTCCGTCTTTAAATAATCCCCTCTGGTCATATTCATTTGACGAACTTTTTCCTGAAGTGTCATTTCTTTGATGAGCGCCTCCGCTCTTTCTTCTGCGGGTAGGCTGCTGTCTTTCCATTTCTCATTTTGATTACAAGCCATAAAGGCAAGTACAAAAAATACAATCGTTAATTTTTTCATTTCTATTTAGAGCTTATTTTTTAGATTTAGTTCGTCGCTTAAAACGTAAATTTTACTGTTAAGATAAACATGTTTGTTAGATTCATATCTCCTCCCATTTTTTTAAATTTCCCCTAACTATTGATGTTATTCATAATCAATGATTAAAGAATCTTAATACGACTAAATCTTTAAAATAGTATTTATTTAATCATGCTAATTATTTGATATTTATTTATGAGTTTTCGTTTGATTGAAAACATGGCTATGGATATTGCTACCCATAACCATATTTCATTGATTAATAACCAGGGTTTTGAATTAGATTAGGATTGATCTGTACCTCACTTTGTGGAATTGGCCACTTGTGGTTTCTTGGGTTCCAGATTTTACCTACAGCATTATTCGAATTTCTATTAAAAATTTGAATAACTCTATTGTGTCCTTCAGCAATCTTTTCTGCTTCAATAGCAATACTTGGATCTAAATCTCTTGAAGTATATCCTTCAGGGAAGTTGGTCGATGCACCCGGTGCATAGTCTCTTCTTGTTGTTTCTTCCCAGAAGTTTTTCGAAGTACCGTCCAAAGCATCCCATCTTAAATAATCGAAGTAAAGTACGCTTTCGTGACAGAATTCGATTTGTCTTTCTCTACGAATTAACTCTCTAGTCGCTTCTACACTAGAAGTTGGAGCATGTACCATTCCAACACGATCTCTGATCATATTTACATACTGAACAGCTTCGCCAGGTCTTCCTTGCTCGTTTAATGCTTCTGCCAATGAAAGGTAGATTTCAGCTAAACGAATCACATGCATTTGGTTATTGTTATAGTAATTGATCTCGTTTTCATCATCATAACCTTTAATAAAGATCGTTCTCATGAAGTTCGAAGAATATCTATTTCCTGAGCTCCAGAATGCACCATCCCACCCGTTAAACGGAGCAAAAGTTTGTGCATAACGAGGATCTCTGTTGGCTTCTAATACTTCAAACTGACCAATATGCTCATCTACATCATCTGGATAAGTATAAATCACACCGTCTTGAATTACACGTACTTCCTCTCCATAAGCTGCAGATAAAATTTCATCTTCTTTAAATCTTGGCGTTAAAACATTATTGTCTTGGTCTACCCACTTAATCACTTGTCCTTTATCATTCCAGTAAAGATCTGTTAAACGTAATGAAGGTACCGCTAACTCCCACATTGAAGTTACTTCGAAAGTATTGTGCGAGTAATCCCAAGTGTTATTTGTGAAGTTGTGTGCTACAATTGCTTCAGTATTGTTATTCGCTTTTGGAGTGAAAAGATCCCAATAATCTAAAGATGGATTTCCGGTTGTATATAAAGCGTGTTTACCTGAATCAAAGATCTTTCTTGCCATTGTCTCCACTTTAGACCATTCCTTTTGCATCATATACAAACGAACAAGGTAAGCATAAGCAGCAGTTGATTGATAAGCGTTTACTGAACTTGAGAAACCCTCTAACTCTTCTGCGGCAGTTAATAATTCTGATTCTACAAATTCGAAAATTTCCGATTGAGAAGTTTGAAGAATTGTATTCGCCTCATCTCTTGATAACGTTTTTAAAGGCATTGGTACATCTCCCCAGAAACTAGCCAATTTAAAGTATTGCGCTGCTCTGATAATTCTCACCTGGCCATTCATGTGCTTAATGTTATCAGACATTTCAATTCTACCCGATTCGATGGCTTCTTGAGTTTTCTCGTAGTAGTTATTACAACGACGTAAACCTTTATAAATGTTTGACCAAACAATCGTCACATAATTGTTACCAGCATTCGCCGTTCCGAAGCAAATACCTTCAGAACCACTCATACCTCCATTTACAAGATCCAACTGATGATCAAGGTTTCTATCTTGTTGAGCTACCCAAAATATATCAGACTGTCTACCATCACTAAATTGATAACAACCATTTACTGCCATTTGAAAATCTTCTTCAGACTTCCAGAAAGAATCATCCACTAAGTCATCGTGAGGGAGGAGATCTAAATTAGAACATCCCGAATTTATTCCAATAAATGCGATTAACGCGATTAATATCTTTTTCATATTTATTACTTAATTTAGAAAGTTACTTGAAGACCTGCTGATACTACTCTTACTGTAGGCATAAACGATGGTCTAACATCACCCACCTGAAAAGAACCATCTTGGTTCATTGGTGCTACCATTTCAGGATCAAATCCTTCATCGAAGTTTGTGATTGTCAACAAGTTTTGACCAGATAAATAGACACGTGCCTTTCCAATTTTCATTTGATCAGTAACTGTTTTAGGTAAAGAATATCCGATTTGTAAGTTTTTCAAACGTAAGTAAGATGCACTTTGTACCCAAAAATCATTTACCTCATGGTTTTGTGAGTTTTCATCCGGTGAGAATCTTGGATAAGCACCGTTTGGATTTAAGTCCGGGTGGTAAGCATCAGTATAGAAATCACGTAAGTTGGAATCTTTGTTTCCTGCAAATACATTGTAACCTACATAACCATCAATATCTGCTGCACCTTGCCAGAACATTGATAAATCGAAGTTCTTATAAGCAAAATCGAATGTAATACCGAACTGATATTTTGGAAGTGTGTTACCAATTGCCACCATATCTTCGTGATTGATAATACCATCGCCATTGATATCTTCATAGATCAAATCACCTAACATTACGTTTCTTGTTTGAGCGACACCGTTTTTCAAGCTTGCATCTGCTAACTTGGCATTATCAGCATCAACATGTGCTTGATCTCTATAGATTCCTTTTGTTCTGTAACCATAGATGGTACCAATCGGATCCCCTTCACGGAATTGATTAGAGTACTCACTAAATCCTCCAGCTAAATCAGTTAACACGTTGGTGAAGTGAGAAATATTTGCACCAATACCGTAGGTAAATCCACTTTTAGTAGTGTTGCTATAACGAATATCAAATTCCCAACCTGTATTCTCTAAAGTCGCTGCATTTTCCCAAGGGTTTCCTAAACCACCAACCGCTGACATTGGAAGTGGCAATAACATATCACTTGTAATTTTCTTAAAGTAATCGAAGCTAGTACCTAACTTACCGTCTAGGAAGTCAATATCAATACCTGCATTGTAAGTAACTGTTGTCTCCCATTTCAAACCAGGTACTGGCATCTCATTTTGTGCTTTACCCATTACCAACTCGTTGTTGTAAGGATAATCAGCTGCTGAGATCACACCCATATATGGATAGTATAGGTTTGATACCGCTGAGTTATTAATATTTTGATTACCCAAACTACCTACTGAACCTCTAAATTTGATGTCTGAAATGAAGTTTTCAGAAACATTATCCTTGAAGAAATCTTCTTCTGCGATTCTCCAACCTACAGAAACCGAAGGGAATACACCTGCTCTGTTATCTTTATGGAATCTTGATGAAACATCTCGTCTTACGTTTACCTCTAATAAGTATTTCTTATCATAATCGTAATTGATACGAGCAAATTGCGACTGTAATGCCCAATCATATGCATTCGATTCAGCAATTTGTCCTGCTTGACCACCTGCAATAATTTTTCTCAATTGATTGTTTGCAAAGTTCACACGACGACCATACAATCTATCGTATCTAAAGAATTCCTCTGCAATACCTACCAATGCACCAATGTGGTGTTTACCGAAATCAACATGGTAATTCATTACTAGGTCGTTTACAACACGCATTGAGTTGTTCCAGTCCTCAGCTGCTGCACTTTGTAAGTTAAGACCTACTGCGTTGTTGTGTGAGTGAACAAATTGATACCCTTGTTGGAAATGGTTTTGTTCAAAAGATCTGAAGTTCATTGACGTACGACCCGTAACTGTTAAGTTCTTTGCAATCTCATAATCTAATGATAAGAACGATTGTAATTGGTTTACTTTACGTATATAATCCGAAAGTTTCATGTGAGCCAATGTATTTTCGAAACGTGTATTATCTACTGGACGAGTAATGTTATAAGTACCGTCTTGATTATAAATCGGATTCAATGGAACCATTGCCAACGCTTGTGTTGCTCTCCATGAATCGCCAGTATCTTGTTGTTCTTGGCGAGTGAAGTTCATTTGAGCAGTTGCTTTTAAACGTTTACTCAACTCTGTAGTAATATTTAAACGTGTGTTGTAACGCTTAAAGTAGTTTTCTGTTTGGTAAAAACCTTGTTGGTCCATGTATCCTACTGAGGCCAAATACTTTGTTTTCTCTGTACCACCTGTTACATTCACATAATGCGATTGTTGAGGAGCATTATCTCTATATACTGCATCCCACCAATCGAATTGTCCCATCAAATGGTCTCCTCCGTTTCTTACTGTTTCGAAATGTTGTTCTGTATAGAATTCGTTACCACCTTGTGCTGTAAATCCTCTGTTTACTGCTTCCATATACTGAAGTGAATTCATGTAATTAGGAGTCGTAGTCATGGATTGCATTGCAACATAACCATCATAAGTTACCGTTGGTTCACCTGTTTTTCCTCTCTTAGTAGTTACTAAAATTACACCTGCTGCTGCACGAGCACCATAAATAGAAGCGGATGCAGCATCCTTCAATACTGAAATTGTTTCAATATCTGAATTCGCTAAAGTGGCAAAGTTCTCTACAGTTGATGGAATACCATCGATAACGATTAGAGGGTCGTTAGAACCTGACATTGAAGTAACACCACGAACTCTAATAGTTGGTGTTGCTCCTGGACCCTGACCTGGATTTACCGTTACACCTGCAATACGTCCTTGTAAGGCGCCAATTGCATCTGGAGTCGGTACTGCACTTAGGACTTCTGAATCTACTTGTGCAACCGATCCTGTTACGTTTACTTTTTCTTGAGTTCCGTAACCAACAACGATTACTTCCTCTAGTTGTTCTGCATCTGCTTCAAGAACTACATCGATGACAGATCTTGTTCCTATCGCAATAGTTTGAGACAAATATCCCACAAAACTAACAACGATATTATTCGTCCCTTCAGGAACTTCTAAATGATATTTACCGTCGAAATCGGCAATTGTACCATTTGTAGTTCCTTCTATTAGAATGTTTGCGCCAATCAAAGGTTCGTTGTTCTCATCATGAATAGTACCAGTAATGGTTCTAGACTGCGCAAATGCGTCTATTGCACCGAATGTGAATACTGTTAGAAACAGTAGTCGAATAAAAAGTAATTCACCTTTTCTCATACTTTATTTATTTATTGAATAGTTGATGAGACAAAAGTATATGTTACACTTAAAATAATCCATGCAAACGTTTGCACGTTTTTGCACACATCAAACAAATAGGCACAAAAAAGCACCGTATTTCTTTGAAAATAGGTGCTTTCTAGTTTTTAATAATGCATTTATCGGCAATACAAGATTAAACCGACAAACAACTTTGCCTTAACTGAAGCTGTGTTTTGATCTTATAGATATCAAATTCGATGGCTTTATTATTTTGAAGTTGTTGTATTTCGTGAAGGATCAGTTCTACGGCTTTTTTACCAAATAAAGAGGTGGGTTGCATAACTGAACTCATCTGAGGAGTGGTATATTGACAAATAGGCTCGTCTGAAAAACCAATGAGACAGACATCATCAGGAACTCTGATATTTTTTGACTTTAAAAATTGCAGTGCTTCAAAAGCATAGTAATCGTTAAAACAAGTAATAGCATCAAATTCTACATCAACAGATTGTAATTTCTGTATCACTTCCTCTTTAGATTGACAAGGTATAATTAATCTTTTATCAATCTCGATTTGTTTGGAACGTAAAGCTTCTTTGTATCCTTGAAGCCTAAAAAAACTTGTAGATAATTCATCAGGTCCTTCCAGATGAATAATTTTTCTCCTTCCCTTATCAATTAAATAGTCGACCGCCTCAAACATGCCATTGAAATCATCTGTGACCACAAAGTTCGCATCAAGTGAGTCGATAATTCTGTCAATAAATAAAATGGGAATACCTTCATCAATAATGTTGTTTAAAAATGTAGGATCTTCGTGATCATTATTAGGAATAGCTATTATTCCATCGACATGGGCTTTGGCCATTTCCCAAAAAGCTTCTTTCTCTTCTTTTAAACTAGGTCCAAAAGAAGATACAATTAGTTTGTAACCTTTTAGTTTTAGTTCCTGCTGAAGACACTCAATAATTGATACGAAAAAAGACATTTTAAAAGAAGGGAGTAAAACACCGATAGTTTTAGTTTTCTTTTGTAATAGCCCTTTGGCAAATGGGTTTGGATGGTATGACAAATCATTAGCTAGCTGTTTAACTCTTCTTTTTGTTTCATGAGGAATTTTAGGATGATCGTTTAGCGCTCTTGAAACCGTTGAAGTACTTAAACCTAGTTGTTTTGCCAAATCAGATAATTTAACTCGTCTGTTTGGTTTCATATTTAGTAAAAATTGATAATAGAAATTGTTAAGTTGTTCTTATTTAGCCCTATATCAAATGAAAAAGTGCTCATTTAATACAGAGAGAATAGTTATTGAAAGCAATTACAATTCATTTCATTATTGATCTTGCTTTTGTAGTAGCAATATAAATTGTTTTTTAACGGTTTGAAATTAGTTTACCGATATTTAAATTAGTTTACTAAATTTTGTAGTGATTTTACAAATATTAAAAACTTCTTCACCTTAATAAGATGAAGAAGTTCAATAATCTAATTTCTATTTATCAAGAATACTATTTTACACCTTTGATCTAAAAGTGTACTCAAAGCTACTCATGTGATACTCATTCAACAATGCAAAGGATTGCATGATCATTTTATTTTATACTTGTTTTACCGGTCCCTATTTATAAGTGGAAATAAGACTATATAAAAAATAAGCAAGGTAAATCAGATACTTTTTCATGGTACAATACAATATATATTATTCTTAAATTAGTTCATTAAGATTGATATATTGACTGTTTTGTACCATTTAATTTCCTTTTTTGTGCTAACAAAAAACAAGCTTTTGATAAGACATTTGTAGAGTATTATTTACGAAATTGTTATCAAATGAACTTACGAAAGAAAATTAGTATTGCATTGCTATCAGCTCTTATGCCTGTAGCAGTACAAGCACAAACTGTAAAAGGACTTACTGTTCATGAGTCGGAAGACTCACCTACCAAACAACTTAACTTCAGAGCAAATAAATTAGACGAGGCTCCCAATATCGTTCTAGTATTATTAGATGACGTTGGATATGCGCAAATGGGGCATATGGGTGGTAAGATCGAAACACCTGCTTTCGACGAGATTGCAGATAAAGGTTTAACTTATTCTAGATTCCATACGACTGCTTTGTGTTCCCCTACTAGAGCTGCATTGCTAACTGGTAGAAATCATCACACAGCTGAAACAGGTATTATTATGGAAGCGGGTACTGGTAACTCAGGTTATACCACAGAAATTCCAGGTGAAGTAGGTTCTTTTGTAAAAGTGCTACAACAAAAAGGATATTCTACCTCTTGGTATGGCAAGAATCATAACGTACCTAACTGGGAAGCTTCATTTACTGGACCATTTGATCGTTGGCCTAACGATTTAGGTTTTGATTATTTCTATGGATTTGTAGGTGGCGATACAGATCAATTCCACCCTGCTTTAGTCGAAGATAGAAAAAGAATAGTTGCTCCTGAAACAAATGCTGATGGATCACCCTATCATTTAACTACAGATATGGCAGATCATGCCATTAATTATGTTCAGTCAGTAAATGCAGTAGCTCCAGACAAGCCGTTCTTTGTATACTTTGCTCCAGGTGCTACTCATGCACCTCACCAAGCCCCAGCTGAATACGTAGAAAAATATAAAGGGAAATTCGATGCTGGATGGGATGTATATAGAGAGCAAGCCTTCAATAACATGAAATCAAAAGGTTTGATTCCTGCTGATTCTGAATTAACTTCTCGTCCTGAATCATTACCTGCTTGGGATAGTTTAAATGAAGAGCAAAAAATGGTGTATGCTCGTATGATGGAAGTTTTTGCTGGTTTTACAGAACATACAGACGTTCAGGTCAAAAGATTATACGATGCCATTGACGAGATGGGTAAATTAGACAATACCATCTTTATTTACATGGCTGGTGATAACGGTGGTTCAGCAGAAGGCGGTCAAGAAGGTATGCTGAATGAAATGACTTTCTTTAATGGAATGCCAGAAAAATGGGAAGATAAAGTGGCTGCTGTAAAATCGAACCGTTTAGGTACAGAAGATTACTTTAACCATATGCCTGCAGCTTGGGCTTGGGCTGTCAACTCTCCATATCAATGGGCAAAACAAATTGCTTCTCACTTAGGTGGTGTAAGAAATGCCATGACAATCTCTTATCCTAATGGTATTGAATCAAGAGGTGAAGTAAGAAGTCAGTTTACTCATATTACTGATATCGCTCCTACTATCTTAGAAGTGGCTGGTTTGGAAATGCCTAAAGAAATTGATGGATACACACAAACTCCAATTGATGGTACTTCTATGGTGTATTCATTCGATAATGAAGAAGCTCCAGAAACACATACCACTCAATATTTCGAGATTGGTGGTAATATGGGTATCTACCACGATGGATGGTGGGCTGGTGCAATGAGAAACATTCCTTGGATATCAGGATCTACTAAACATGTTGAAATTACAGACATGAAATGGGAGTTGTATCACTTAAGCGAAGACTTCTCTCAATCTAGAGATCTTGCTGAGGAGATGCCTGAGAAATTAGAATACATGAAATATTTATTCTTTGCTGAGGCTTCAAAAGCGAATGCACTTCCAATTGATGACAGAAGAACAGAACGTTTTAGGAGTTCATTCCGCCCTTCATTAACTGCAGGACAAAAGGTATTTAACTATCCTAACGGATTAAGATTGCCAGAAGGTGCTACTCCTTTCCTTAAGTTTATCTCTCATACTATGGATGCACAACTTGATAGTTACAAAAAAGGTGATCAAGGGGTGCTAATCACTCAAGGAGGTCGTTTTGGTGGTTTCGTTGTAAGAGTAGATAAAGCAGGTTATGTTTATTACGAATACAGCAATACTTCTGATGTTTATAGCATTAAAACAACTGCTAAGATTCCTGCTGGAACTAAAAATATAACTACTAAAGTAGTTATGGACGATAAGAAGCCATATACAGCATCAACCATTAAAATTTATGCTGATGGCAAGAAAATTGGTGAAGGACGTGTTGAAAAAACCATCCCTAACTTATTCTCATTGGATGAAACAATGGATATTGGACAAGATTCAGGTACTCCGGTAACAAACAAATACTCTGTAAAAGGATCGAAATATTCTGGTCTTCTTAAAATGGTAAAAGTATCTTTTATCAGTGAGTATGGAAATGAGGCAAACGCAAAATAATTGTGTTTCTATCAGATAAATTAACTACGAAGTCAGGAGGTTTTCTCCTGACTTTTTTCGTGTTACAGAAGGTCTTTCACCAAAATATTGATAATAGCGTTTACTGAAATGTGTCAAATCAGAATATCCAAAATCTAGTGCTATTTCTAACAAGTCAATTTGAGTGGAAACAACCAATTTCCTTGTTTCTTCGAGTCTTTGATGATTAAAAAATTTCAAGATAGGTTTCTTAAATACCTTCTTGAAAGTTCTCTGCAATTTAGACTCACTCATTCCATATTTTTGGGTAAGCTGTTGTAAGTCTGGAATCAATTTGTAATCATCTAATATTTCGTCTTTGATCTTAAACATTAAGTTTAAATCGTCATTATGTACTCCATAGACAACATTATCAAGGCCATTATTAGAAGATTGCTTCTGAAGAATTGTCAATACTTCTATCATTTTAGAAAACAGTATTCCTCTTTTAACTACAGGATCTTGAATTTGATCATCCAATTCTGCAATTATTTTATCAAATTCTGAGGTGATTTCAGAGAAATAAAACCATGCTTCTTCTTTATTTACTAATTGTAATAAGTCTTCGTTGGTTGCATCAATAAAATTGTAAATAAGATGTACTGGTATTCGAATATAATACCATCTTATTATTTGATTTACAGGATAATCAATATAAAATTCCTGATTACTATTATAAACATATAAAGCAGTAATGTTCTTGGAGCTTTTTTTTGATTCTGATGTAAAGTCTCCAGATTTTCCTATTCTAATACTAACATACTTATCTTTTTTATTCGTTCGATTAACTATACGAACAGGTACATTAACTTTCAATGTTGTTGTACCACAAATTAGGCCTGGAAAATATTCACAATAAAAGGATTTTAACATACCATATTTATTATCATCCAAATAGATATTATTGCCATCTATTACTGCCCCAAAATTCTCTTCTAAAGTTGCATAATAGGATTTAGGATTGACTTCATCCGTATCAATTATTATTATTTTCTCTTCCATTATTTATTAGGATAAAAATCCTTTACTGAATGTTATTATCATCAAATGATTGTATTGATTAATGTGAAATTATTCTGATTTTATATGAAATAGCACGAATACAATTTGTACATAACAACACAATAAAGACGGATAAAATGTGTTAACCCCTATATTTTGCCCGTTTTATACAAATGTTATCCTTTTTCATTCAAACAAATCATATGGTAAACTATCCACCTTTGTAAGGTATTACAAACAAAAACAGTTTACAAAATGAATTTACGAAAAAAGATAAGTATTGCTTTACTATCTGCTGCAATGCCTTTTATGGCACAAGCACAAGAAGTAAAAGGACTAACTGTTCACGAATCGAAAGATTCGGCGCCAAAACAACTTAATTTTAGAGAAAATAACCTAGAAGATGCTCCAAACATTGTCTTGATCTTGTTAGACGACGTTGGATATGCTCAAATGGGTCATATGGGTGGTCAGATAGAAACTCCAGCTTTCGATGAGATTGCTGATAAAGGTCTAACGTATTCTAGATTCCATACTACTGCATTATGTTCACCAACAAGAGCAGCTTTATTAACTGGTAGAAATCACCATAAAGCAGAAACAGGTGCTATTATGGAATTAGGTACTGGTAACGATGGTTACACTATGGCACTTCCTCAAGAAGTGGGTTCTGTTGCTAAAGTATTACAACAAAAAGGGTATTCTACTTCTTGGTATGGTAAGAACCATAATGTCCCTGACTGGGAAGCATCATTTACAGGTCCATTCGATCGTTGGCCAAACGATTTAGGTTTTGACTATTTCTATGGTTTCTTAGGGGGTGATACGGATCAATTCCACCCTGCTTTGGTAGAAGATAGAAAGCGTATTTCTGCTCCTGAAACAAACGCTGATGGTTCGGAATATCACCTAACTACAGACATGGCGGATAAGGCAATCAACTACATTCAATCAGTGAATGCTGTTGCTCCAGATAAACCCTTCTTTGTCTACTTCTCACCAGGTGCAGTACATGCTCCTCACCAAGCTCCTGCTGAATATATTGAAAAATACAAAGGTCAGTTTGATGAAGGTTGGGATGTGTATAGAGAAAAAGCTTTCAATAATATGAAAGCGAAAGGGATTATTCCTGCAGATACTAAATTGACTCCACGCCCTGAATCTTTACCAGCTTGGGATAGCTTAACAGATGAGCAAAGAATGGTCTATGCTCGTATGATGGAAATATTTGCTGGCTTTACTGAACATACTGACGTTCAAATCAAAAGAATTTATGATGCGATAGAAGAAATGGGTAAAATGGACAATACTATTTTTATCTACATCGCTGGTGATAATGGTGCCTCTGCTGAAGGCGGTCAAGAAGGTTTATTAAATGAAATGGCATTCTTTAATGGTATTCCTGAAAAGTGGGAAGACAAAGTTGCCGCTGTTAAAAATAACCGTTTAGGTACGGAAGACTACTTCAACCATATGCCTGCAGCTTGGGCATGGGCTGTGAATTCTCCTTATCAATGGACAAAGCAAATTGCTTCTCATTTAGGTGGTGTTCGTAATGCTATGGCGATCTCATATCCAAAAGGAATTGAAGCCAGAGGTGAAGTGAGATCTCAGTTCTCTCATGTTACTGATATTGCTCCAACTATTTTAGAAGTGGCAGGTTTAGATATGCCCGAAGCCATTGATGGTCACCCACAAGTTCCATTGGATGGTGAATCTTTAGTGTACTCTTTTGATGATGCTGAAGCTTCAGAACAACACACTACTCAATACTTTGAGATTTTTGGCAACCTTGGTATCTATCACGATGGTTGGTGGGCAGGTGCCATAAAGACGATCCCTTGGCAAATTGCTCCAGACAATAGAACAATCACTGAAATGGATTGGGAACTGTATGATCTACGATCTGATTTCTCACAATCACGTAACATGGCTGAAGAAATGCCAGAGAAATTAGAATACATGAAGTATCTTTTCTTTGCAGAAGCAGCTAAAGCCAATGCATTACCAATTGATGATCGTAGGACTGAACGTTTTAGAAGTACTTTCCGTGCATCTTTAACTGCAGGTCAGACTACATTTAAATATCCAAATGGCTTAAGACTTCCAGAAGGTGCTACTCCTTTTACAAAGTTTGTATCTCACACATTAGAAGCAAACTTAGATGGTTACAAAAAAGGTGATCAAGGGGTGCTTATCACTCAAGGAGGTCGATTTGCAGGTTTTGTACTAAGAGTGGATAAATCAGGTTATGCGTACTATGAGTACTGTAATGCGGTTGATAAAACATCCATCAAATCTTCTGTAAAAGTGCCAGCAGGAACTAAAAATATTACAGCGAAAGTGATTATGGACGAGAAAAAACCATACACTGGTTCTACAGTAACACTTTATGCTGACGGAAAGAAAATTGGTATGGGTACAGTAGAAAAAACAGTTCCTAACTTATATTCTTTAGATGAAACATTAGATGTTGGTAAAGATTCTGGTACTTCAATAACGGATAATTACTCTGTGAAAACATCAAAATATACGGGAATACTAAAGTCTGTTACTTTAGAATTAATTGACGAATATAAGAATAAGGTAATGAGTAAGTAATAAAGAGATCATTTATAAGTTATCAAAAAGTCAGTGGATTTTCTGCTGACTTTTTCCTTGTTACAGAAGGTTGTTCTCCATGATATTTTGTATATCGTTTACTAAAATGTGATAGATCAGTAAACCCTAAATCAAAACTAATCTGTCCTAAATCCTTTTCCGAATACATCACAAGCTGCTTAGCCTCAATTTGCCTTTGATCATTATAATATTTAAGAATAGGCATTTTAAAGACCTTTTTAAACGTTCGTTGCAATTTAGACTCACTCATTCCATATGCTCTAGCAATTTTTTGAACATCAGGTATTCTCCTAAAATCATTCAAAATATCATCTTTAATTCTTAGCATTACATTCAAGTCCTCTGCTTGAACTCCATAAACAATATTCTTAAAATTATTGGCTATGGTTATATTTTTAAGAATCACAAAAATCTCAATCACTTTCGACAATAACATTCCTCTTCTAGAGTGTTCATCTTCCATGCATTGGTCCAAGGCTTGTAAAATTTCATCCAAAGCAGGCGAAAGAGGTGCATAGTAAAACCATGCATTATCTTGGTTGATCAATTCCTTCAGTTTACTATCGTGTTCATCTGCAAAAAGATAATAGACCTCTACAGGGAAGCGAACAAAGTACCATCGGATATTTTGATTTTCTGGGTAATCAATAGAGAAATTCTGTTGACTGTTGTAGAGATACATAGCATTTTTAAAAGTGGCTTTCTCTTTATTTTCAGAAGTAAAATCACCACTTTTCCCAATTCTTAAGCTAATAAATTTATTCTTACTCTGAGTTGTATTCTGAAAAGTAAATCGTTTTTTTAAATGCAATGTTGTTACCCCACAATACATATCCGGAAGGTATTGATAAAAGATGCTTTTCACCAAACCTACTTCTGGATGATCTAAAATATATTCATCATCTTTTAAGAGCCCACCAAAATTTTCTTTTAGCACTTCAAAATAGCTAAAAGGGTTTATTTCGTCCCCACTTAAGATGTTATTTGATGTTACTTTTGATTTCATTTATACGATTACATTACTTCTGTGAAGTTATGCAATACTGACTTAGGTTTCAAAATTGTTATTATAATTCAGAAAAATAAAGGCTATCTCAATAAATTTTGAAATAGCCTTTTCAATTACAAAAAAGTGGAAGTTACCATAACTTTTTTGTAGTCTTCTTTGTAGTGGTTTTAAATTTTTTCATAGTGATTTAAATTTAATGAGTGGATAAATTGAGTTGTGAAATTTACCAAAGAAACTTCTTTGGTTTGTTGTTTTTTGATTTGAAAATTTTCATTAGCACTCTAAATTTTACCAAACAATTTTTTTGTTTTTAGATTTAGTTTTTGATTTGAACTTTTTCATCTTAGTCAAACTTTAGGTTTAAAATAAACTCCTAAGAGGAGAAGGATTTTCCTTCTTTTTTATTCTTTGAACATAACTTCTTGATAAGGTAATGTATCTTCATCGTTTTCTATTTCTAAAGCTTTCAAAGCTTCTTCTGCCCAATGTTCTAAGGCTGAATCCTCTATTTCTTTGTAAGCAGTCGCCCATCCCCATCTATTATGCCTCAAATTCCTGACTTAATTTTACGTCATCATTAAAACGTAGATATTATGTCAAAAAAAGCAGAAATGTATGCTCATATAGCATCATGGAAAATTAGTGGTTTACAACAAAAAGCTTATTGTCAACTTCATTCAATTAAGCTATCCACTTTTCATTATTGGGTAGTAAAACAACGTAAAGAAAATACAAATCCAGCTAAGGGGAGTTTCATCCCTGTCAAAGTACCGAAGAAGGTTGAACAGACCGTTAAGACCGTTACTCTCGAATATCCCAATGGAGTAAAACTCCATCTTTCAGATCGAGAACTATTAAAAGAAGCAATTCATTTTTTCTAATGTTATCTCTTCGTAATACAGATCGTATTTACCTGTACAGTAAATTTACAGATATGCGAAAAGGATTTAATGGGTTGAGTAATATCGTTATTTCTTTAATGGAACTGGATGTGACTAATGGAGATATTTTCGTTTTTATTAATCGAAGTAAAGATAAATTGAAACTGCTTCGGTTTGAAAAAGGCGGTTTTTCATTGTATTATAAACGTTTGGAAAAAGGTCGGTTTGAGCTTCCGAAAGGGTTCGACAAACAGAAAAACATCTCTTTATCTTCGACAGAAATTATGATGATAATTGAAGGTATTTCTTTAGAAAAAAGAGGTCAAAAAGTACGTTTTTAGTATTAAAATCGCTACTTTTGTAAGGTGAGTAAGGATGATAAAATAGCGAATTTAGAACAAGAAAATGCACAACTGAAGACACAGTTGTCAATGCTTCAAAGTATGCTTTACGGTTCTAAATCAGAGAAACGAAAACAAGCGGATATACCCGATAATCAGCTCTCTATTTCGCTCAAGACAAAGAGCAGAAAACGGAGCCTTCTCAGGAGATTACCGTTCCTGCTCACAAACGCAAAAAGAAAAAGCCTGTACGAACAGCTTTACCAGAGCATCTGGAACGTGTAGAAGAAGTGATTGAACCTGATCATGATTTGGATGGATGGCATAAAGTGGGTGAAGATGTCACGGAAGTACTCGAATGCGAGCCTGCCCGCTTATTCGTTCGTAGAATTATTCGCCCTCGTTACGTTCGTGATACACATCAAGAGAACAGCGAGTTTAGTCAAGCAAATTTACCATCAGATCTACCATTTCCTAAGTCAAGTACATCGGCAAGTTTAGCCGCACAGATGGTCGTGAGTAAATTTATCGATCATATCCCCATCCATCGTTTTATCAAGCAATTTGAAAGACAAGGTGTTTATCTAAAAAATACAACGCTCATAGACTTACAAAAAAGAACGGCGGATAAACTGAGTATTTTATACGACACACTCACTCAAAAAATACAGCAAAGTAACTACCTTCAAATCGATGAATCGACCATAAAGGTGATGGGAACAGGTAAAAAAGGAAAACCACACCAAGGATATATGTGGTATTACCTTGATCCTAAAGCCAAATTATTATCGATTCATTATGCAAGCGGTCGAGATCGGAAATATTTAAAAGAACATCTGCATAATTTTTCAGGTTATGCTCAAACCGATGGCTATAAAGCTTACGATTATTTTGATCAGACAACAACAATTACACAGCTCAATTGTTGGGCCCACGCACGTCGATACTTTTTTGAAGCACATAAAGGTGGAGATAAAAGGGCATTGGAGGCGGTGAACCTTATTGGCCAGCTCTACGAACTGGAAAAATCACTGAAAGAAGAATCTAATCCAAAAATCATCTATCAGCAAAGGCAAAAGTATGCTCTTCCAGTAATCAATACACTTTTTGAGTGGGCAAAAAAGCTAACCGTCTTACCTAAATCTCAGTTAGGAAAAGCAATACATTATCTTCTCAATAGAGAAAAAGGACTCCGAATGTACTTAACTAACGGTAAACTTTTGATTGATAACAACCCCATAGAAAATAAAATTCGTCCACTTGCTATTGGTCGAAAAAATTACATGTTTGCAGGAAATGAAGAAGGAGCAAAACAAGCTGCCATGTTCTATGCCTTTTTTGCAACAGCCAAAATGAACGACATTGAACCTTTTGAATGGCTAAAATCAACGCTAGAAAAAATAGATGATCAGCCGATCAATAAAATTGAGGAATTACTGCCGGTGAAGTAGTATTTAGCGGGATGGGCGACTGCTTACATTTCTTTCGATAATTCAATTAAACATTCATAGTTCGCATATCCTTCTTGATCAAAGGTTAAAGAAGTTGTATAATAGGTAATCGCTTCTTCGTATTCATTGAGCTGTTGGGCACATTGCCCTGCCATAAAATAGGCTATTTCAGCAGTTAAAGGTGATAATCGAGCAGATTTTAAATAAGCATTTTTAGATAATATATATTGCTCTTTTTCAGCATACACTTGCCCTAATAACATGTGCCCCACACCAGAATTGGGTTGGAGATCAATTAGTTTTTCTGCATAAACAATACTTCTGTCTAAGTCATTTCGAATTAAATATTCTTTAACTCTGCTTTCATAAATTGGAAATAAAATAGATCTTTTGAGGACTTCTTCTGTAGAACTTCTACATTGTATTTTTAAGGCCAAGTCCTCACATATAGTCATTTGAACGGACATTCCTTCCATGTCTTCATTCAATTGAGGAACAAAAGCATTCATTCTATGAAAACGACTATTCAACTCCAAGGATTTATTTTTACTTAGTGTGCCTTCTAGTTCAACAACAGAAACCTCATACAGCTTGATATAATGTTGTAATTTTTCTAATTGATGATCAATTTTCACATAATACTGACAGACCAAATACCATAGTTTTACTTTAATTTCTGATGGATCTTTAATGGTTAAGGCATATTCTATTAATTCTTCTATGCTAAATGAATGTTCTTCTTCCATATTCAGCATATACTTCGCTAAAAGTATCTCATAATTAAAGTGATCATCAGTACAACTTTTATCTGAGTTCGAAAGCTCAAGAATAAGGGAATAAAAACATAACCTTCTTAATACTTTAAATAATCTAGTTTTTTCCTCTGTTTTTAATTGAGAATAAGAATCTAATTTGTCAATTAAATACTCCCATTGTTTAGTTTTTAATTCAGCATTTAGTAATCGAGGATCATTTACCACATATTCATTCCGTTCTATGCTGACTAAAAAGTCATTTCGAAAACTTGAAGTAAGAAAAACATGTATATCAGGAAGGTCATCATTATTATTCACTAAATTTTGAAAGTCAAAATATAAAGCCCAAATATGTAGCTCTGCATCTGCATGAATTCCAGATAGATCGATAAATGTCTTTGATTGTTGAAAGAGTATAGAATTTGTAAGCATGAGAATAATTAGTTTCCCTTAAATAAGCGATTAATGTGATCCAAATCAATGTTTTTACATTTTATAACACTCATAACTAAATAGTTACATCATCCTTTAAATAAAAATCCGTTAACAATTACAGTAAGAATCCCTATACCTAAAAAGAGTGATTTTTTGATGATATTACAAATAAAAAGTAGCTAGATTTTGGAATTTCATTTATAGCCATTTTAATTGTATAGTATTTTTTCTCAAAGACCACTATGCTCCGATTATTTAAAGTACTATTCTTTATTTTACTAACTTCTAAAGTCTTTGCTCAACATCAACTGGAATACAAGGAAATCCAACCTTCTAAAATTTTTGTAAGTGAATTAGATGTTGCAATAGATGAAGTTTCTGATCATTTAAAGCCTTTTGATCCTTCTTTTGTAATTACGCCAAGAGTAGGGGCTGTTTATTATATGCAATTTCTCATAGAAAATAGTTTCAATGAGGAAGAACTCTTGATTAATTTTGACAACTGGCAATATGTTGAAGGAAAAATAATCGATCAAAAAAATATATTACTAACTGGAACTTTAATTGACTACGAAAAAAAATCCTTCCCATTTTATCAACAACAATATTTACCTCTAAAAATTCCTCCAAAAACTAAGATAAAGATTATTGTAAAATCATACATAACTGATAACAGTCTAATATTTCCAGAAAATTTTCACGTAAAAATCTCTACAAAAAAAAATATTGAAAAAAGGAGACAAGCAACTAATGTTCTTGTTGCCTTCTTTTTTGGTCTAATCCTCATAATGCTTTTGTTTAACCTTTCTCTTTCTTTCATAATTACAGAAAGGTTCTACAAATGGTATTTATTTTATTTGTTAAGCAATCTAATTGCTCTAATGGGCAATTTTGGTTTTTATGATATCATTTTTGCCGGTATCCAATTTCCTCATTTTAAAGTAACTTTAGAAGTCATTGCTTCTAGTTGTTTTGGATGGAGTATAGTCTTATTTTCAAAAAATTTTTTAAACATTCAATACACATCAAAACTATTAAATAAGCTAATTAATGTATTAATTATTTTCCTGTTTGTTCCAATCCTTGTGAATGTAGTATCCCCTGTATTTAGTAATGTTATTTCTCATCTATTAGGAATATATACCTTCATTCTTATTCTAATTTGTGGTTTATATTCTATATATAAAAAACAACCTTCAAGTTGGATATTTTTGCTAGGTTTCGGATGTTTTCTAACTGGTTTAATTATACATTTAATTACAACTCTAAATGCAACCATTGAAAATAATTTATTCTACAAATTTAGTATTCAAATAGGTAATTCATTTGAATTGTTGATCTTTAGTATAGCTATTGCCCACCGATTTAAATTGATTAAAAACCAGAATGAAGCACAACAAACATTGATCATTAAACAGTTGCAAGAGAATGAAGAATTGCAACAAAAAATCAATTCTGATTTAGAGCGTTTAGTAGAGGTAAGAACCCACGATCTTGAAGTGGAAAAAGAAGCATTATTTGTTGCTAATCAACAAATCACTAATTCTATTGAGTATGCTAAACAACTACAAGAAGCCGTTTTGCCAAAACCTGTGGAATTACAACAACTATTTAAAGATATCTACATTTATTATCAGCCGAAAGATATAGTATCAGGCGATTTCTATTGGGCAAAATCCAATGAGCGTTACACTTATTTTGCCATTTGTGACTGTACAGGACATGGAGTTCCAGGTGCATTAATGTCCATGTTAAGCTCTACTATTCTAGATCATATAGTATTAAAGAATAATCAATATCAACCTCATAAAGTATTAAATGAGTTGTCTCTCAAAATAGATCAGTCTTTAAATCATGGAGGGAAAACCTTTGATTCTCGAAATGATGGTTTAGACATTGGTTTTTGTTGTATAGATCATAGCACAAACGAATTACATTTCTCTGGTGCATTTATTTCTTTATGGATACTCCGAGATAAAAATGTAATTGAAATTAAAGGTGATCGACATCCAATTGGCTTTAGTCATGTCAAAAAAGATTTCTTTAATGAAACTTCAATCAAACTAGAAGAAAACGACCGTTTATTCTGTTTTACTGATGGTATTATAGATCAGTTTGGAGGGAAGTACAATAAAAAATATACGAAAAAGAAATTACGAAATCTTATCTGTAATCTATCAGACGCTTCTTTAGAAGTGCAATGCAAAGTAATTAAATCTGAAATTAATATTTGGAAGGGCGACAAAGAACAAACAGACGATATTTTGTTTGCCGGATTCCAATATATTTAAACTAAAAAATCATGAACATAACTACTTCTCCTCGATTAAATTTTGATGGAAACGCTACATTAAATATTGCTACAGGCAACAATAACAAATACGAATTTTTAAAACTCTTCGACGAAGATGTTCACCAAGTATATACACATCCAAGAATTTATATTGGTGAAGAAGAAGTGGAAAATTATCACATTCAAACCGATAAGAAAGGTAAGTTTGTTGAGATTAAAAGCATTAAAGTCTTAACAGAAGACTACCGCACATGGATGCTTACTCCTTTGGGAAAATCTGATTTAGATCAAGAATATCATGATTTATACGCCTTGTTTATTGGTTCTGATATTATTCACCCTGGGTATATGAATTATTATGGTGATTTATCATTTAATTTATTGGATGCCAAAATTGTGTCGGTGACTAACGATGCTCAACAAGAATATAGTTCGATTATCGGTAAAAATATAGCATTTAAAAACACCTATCTATGCGATGTCAGCCCTGAATTACAATTGATTACTCAGATTTTTTATAAATCCATTCAAATAGGAAATGATACATCTGCAACTCCCCATAAATCCACTACTAGGTATTTGAACCTATTTAAAGTGTATAATGCTCAAGGTATTCAAGGAGGTGCAGGTACTTTTCATACCCAATTTTCTTTTAAGGAGGATGTTGATAATGAATTACTGAGAGGTAAAACCTTTCATTTAAGATTCACTTTTCATCAATTATTCGAAATTCAATATCCTGATTATAATAAACTGAATGGTTCTGACAATCCAGCACAGATTAGAGTTACAGGAACAATATTTGAAGTAAATGATGATTTAAAAACTGATTATTTCAAACGCATTTTAACCTACAAACACAAAAATCCATTTAATACTATCAATGAATTATATCAAAAACCAGGAGCAAGTAATATTCCATTTGATATTTCAAACAATCAGGTAGTTATTGATCTTTTAAATTTTCTTCCTTCAAAAGGAATTCCTCATAAACCAAAAGAAGAGCCAAAAGAACCTATGTCTCTAAAGGGAGAATATAAGTTTAATGGTTTTATCAACTTAAATCTTGGGAAACTATTTATTCGATTTAAGACTGATAATGGTGAGGTTTTAGAACTTGGTACTCTTGATTATGAGAATGATTATAATCTAGAAAAAATGATTCAGTGTTCAGGTCTTTATCAATTTGATTTTCCTACTTCTATTCATCCTCAAGGTGGAAAATTACAGATCTATATTGAAAAAGATTTAGTATTCGAAGAGCAAGATTTATACATCACAACAGATCAAGCAGGTAACTATACTGATTATTCAGAATTTGGAGATAAATTCTTCAATAATAGTAATTCAAAAGAAGGCATTCAGTTACATGTTTATGAAAGAGGTATACCTGTACAGAAAGAAAATGCTATTGCTGGATGTGCTTTATCATTGGTAGGTGATTTTCATAGACAAGTAGAAAAAGCAACTTCTCTACCAATTGACTTATATGACAACGTTACGTTTTTACCAAAGAAAAAAGCTGGAGTATTGACTTATATTTTTGAACCGTACATTTCAATTGATGAAGTCCAAAACGAACATGTTTATACCCTATTTGATTTAGTCCATAATTATCAAATTGTATTTATTAAAGTATTTAAGGAAGACCCTGAGATTACTCAACTACTTGAATCTAATGATCAAATTACATTAGAGGATATAAAAAGAAAAGTACTTCTTCCTAACTTCACAATTGTTCCAGCTATGCTAAAAAGGTATAATGGCATCTTTTTAAAAGATGAAACTTGGTTAAATCCATCACAAGTAAACAGTTTATTAGAAAATTATATGTCGCCATCTAATTTTGCTAACTACAATTACATGCCCATCACCAGAGACCTTAGTCATCAGCAATACCTACTTTTAAAGAAATACGCGGACCAACTTTCTCAACAATCATGAAAAAACTAATTACGCTAACTTTCTCTTTAATTACCTTTTTCTTGGTAAGTTTTGGGATTGTCGTTGCCTTTAAAATTCCAATTTTAGAAGATCCGACACCTTTGTTTGAATTGGATGTAGTTCAGATGAAAATTGCTTCTATTACCTTATTAAGCTTAGATATTATCTTACCTATTCCAGGTAGTTTAATTATGATAGGTAATGGTACTTATTTTGGGTGGTTTGAAGGGACAATACTGTCTGTCATTGGAGGGATGATATCCACCTTTATAGGTTTTTATTTAGGTAAACAGCCACAATTAATTCAACGTTTTTTATCTGATAAAGAAAAAAACAAAGCTTCTGAACTAATACAAAAATGGGGAATATTGATTGTTGCTGTTTCAAGACCAATTCCTTTATTATCTGAGAGTATTTGTATTATGGCAGGTTGTTCGAATATCTCAAACAGTAAAATGTTTTTCTATAGTTTTTTGGGGTATTTACCTGGTGCTTTTATTTACGCCTATTCTGGTGAGCTATTACAATACGATGATCAATTGGGGTCTATTAGTTTTATTATTGTATTGGGTATTTCTGTTATTTTTTGGGGAATTGGTAAACTATTTAAATCAAGCAAATGGGGAAAAGAAAATACGTCAGTTTCTTAATTGGACTATTGTTCTCTGGTACTGTTTATGCTCAAACGCCTACCGATTCTAGTCAGGTAAACACTTCATTTAAAAAATGGAAAGTACTTCCTTTACCTACGATTGGTTATGCCCCAGAAACTAGAGGCTATTTAGGAGCAGTAGCATTATTCACTTTACATTTAGGAGATACTTCTTTGAACAGGAGGTCTACTATGGATGTGGAATTTAATTATACTCAGAATAATCAAATGATCTCAGATATTAACTGGGAGTTGAATTTTGGAAAAGGAAATTGGTTAACCCAAGGAACTGTGATGTATAAGAAATTCCCTGATTTATTTTGGGGAATAGGAAATAATACTCAAGAAGAGGAAAAAGAATCTTTCGAGAGCGAAATCTTTACAGTTGATATTCAACTTCAAAGAAAAATATATAAAAGTATCTATTTAGGGGCTTATTTCTCTCATGTCAAAGAATTTAACATGACCTCTAATGAAGAAAATGGCTTGATAAAAAATCAAGAAATTTTAGGTACAAAGGATTATCAAATTACACATTGGGGAATGGCTTTATCATCTGATAATCGTAAGAATATCTTGAACCCTCAGCAGGGACATTTCCTTCAGGTCATCACTGCCTCAGGACACTATTCTGAAGAAAATATTCACAAATCAAATGTTAGATTAAGTTTGGACTTTCGTAAATACTTACATCTTTTTCAATCTAAAAATGTGTTAGCTTTTCAACTTAATAGTATAAATAATTTTGGTGTAAACCCTTTCAATACATTAGCTAAAATAGGTTCTGATAGTTATATGAGAGGATATTATAAAGGACGTTACAGAGATAATTACATGTTGAGTGTACAGGCAGAATATCGATTTACCGTCTATAAAAGATGGGGGGCTACCCTATTTGCTGGTCAGGGTGATGTTTTTGATGACTGGAATAACGTTAGCTTTGAGAAAAGTAGTTTAGGGGGAGGACTTCGTTTCCTCATCGATAGAGAGAATAATACGAATCTACGAATTGACTATGCTGTTGGTGTTGATGGAAATAATGGCTTTTATATCGGCTTTGGTGAAGCATTTTAAAAATTGTGATTAGAATAAAAAAAGGAAAAACTAAATTAGATTCTTCTTAACTTTGTACAAACAAATTTCATTATGGATCAATTAGAAGGAAAATTACTATTTACTGTTTGTACCATTGTTTTGGCTTTTCTTGTGCAAGCCATCACAAAAAAATATTTAACCAAAATAACTGAAAGAAAGGGATTCTCGTTTCACCGAAAAATGTACATCAGTAACTTTTTTGGAGTGATCTATACCATATTGGTATTTATCGGGATGATCTTTATATGGGATGTTTCCCTTCAAGGTTTCTCTGTATTTGTTACTTCCTTCTTTACCTTAACTGCAGTGGCCTTTGTTGCCCAATGGTCGATGCTTTCCAACATCACCGGCTCTTTGATTTTGTTTTTTGCCTATCCATTTAAAATTGGGGATAAAATTCGTATCCAAGATGGAGGTGAAAATTCGGTAGAAGGAATTATCACAAATATCACCTTATTTAATATTCGAATTCTTACTGATGATGGGACTGATATTTCTTATCCAAATAACCTTGCATTACAGAAACCGATAAAAAAATTAAACGAAAACAAGAATAATAGTTTACCTATTGATGATGAAGACACATTGAGTTAGTACAAATCATCATAGATTAGTATTTAGTGTTATTAGCATTTTTAAGATTCTTTATTTGTAATCAGTCTAAATAAAATAAATACATTGCAACATCGTTGTTAAACCGTATTTATCAAGAAATGATTGCTAAGAGATATTTCACTATTATAACTTTCTTATTCCCCACTTTACTATTTGCACAACAAACAATTCAAGGTAAGGTTGTCGATCAAAATGGGGATAAACTACTGTCCGTTAGTGTGGGTATTCTTAATTCAACATTAAGTGCAACTACAAACGAAAACGGAGAATATAGAATTAAAAATGTGCCGGAGGGTGAACATCAATTAGTGGCTTATTTTGTGGGCTACAAGAAACAAACATTGACTGTTACTGTTCAAAAAGATCAAAATATACAACAGAATTTCACTTTAGAAGAGAATACTAGAGAGCTTCAACAAGTGGAAATTATTGGTGTAGAAAACGAGTCGTACAATAATGCGTACACTTTTAGTGCGACAAGGACTGGAACAATGATTAAAGACGCTCCTTTATCGATTTCCACCGTCACTAAAGAATTAATATTGGATCAGCAAGCTTATTATTTAGGTGATGTGGTTCGAAATGTATCGGGTGTGAACCAATATACGATTTATAATGATTTTACGGTACGTGGATACAGAAATCAGGATGGACAATTGGTCAACGGATTAAAAACCGCATTTAACTTCTGGACACAACCCATTATAGGTTTATATGAAAGAGTGGAGGTAATTAAAGGTCCTGCTTCTGCCCTATTTGCCAATACAAACCCAGGTGGTACCATAAACTTTGTGACCAAAAAACCTCTGACTGTTCAACAAGGTTCTGCTACCGTTTCGGCTGGAAGTTTTAATTCTTATAAGGCCAATGTCGATGTAACTGGTCCGTTAACCAAAAATGAAAAAGTCTTATACCGATTGAATGCGGGATACCAAACTACAGATGGATTTAGAGATAATATGGGCGGAGAGTCATTCTATATTGCTCCGTCGGTATCTTATATTCCAAACGAAAATACCCGTTTTAATGTGGATGTGGTCTATATGCAAAACAATACAAAACTAGACAGAGGTAAACCCAATTATGAAGGCAGTACTGATTTAAATCAGACACCAATTACTTTGTCTACTTCACAACCTGGAGACTACTTGAAACTAAATAACTTATATACTACTTTCTCTTGGAACCAAAAGATTACAGATTGGTTATCGTTTAACTCCTCTTATATGATGTTCCGTTCTACTGGTGAATTGGCCGAACATAGAACGAACGGTAAATACATTACACCAAGTGTTTTAGAAATGCGCTATGTTGAGCGTGATGAATATGAAAATGCGGACAATATCACAAACTATTTTGTTTCCAAGTTCAATACTGGAAAAGTTGGACATACTGTGATGGTCGGCTTCGATTATTCTAGCAAAACCTATGATAAAAACGAAAGACAAGCTAGAGGCGAGGCAGATGGAGTCCCTGATTTTGATTTAGACAATCCTCAGTATGGTAATAGTAATCCAAACGACTATTATTATGATCCCACCCGATCGATTCAAATGGGTGCAGGATCCTATACTCAAAATCATACAATGGGCTTCTATATTCAGGAACAATTGGATTACAAGAAATTCCATTTATTAATGGGAGTGCGCCAAGAATATTATAAAGATGTACGTATTGAAAATGGTGAGAAAGTATCGAAAGATCAAAATGCATTATTGCCTCGATTTGGTCTAACTTATGAACTGACGAACACTATCAATTTATACGGTACATATACTGAAGGATTCCAACCTCAGGATTACAAAATGAATGCATCTCAGAATGGTGGTCCATTTGATCCAAGAAAATCAAATATGTGGGAAACAGGTGCTAAAGGAGAGTTCTTTGATAGTAAATTATCTGCTACTGCATCGGTATATATGATCACTGTAAACAATATCTTAGTTCAAGATCCAAACGATGTAGACAAACTGATTCAGAGAGGTGAAGAACAATCGAAAGGTTTCGAATTGGAATTGAATGGTCAGATAACTCCTGCCCTTTCTATCTCTACCAATTATGCTTTTAATAATGCGACTATTACCGCATCGGATAATCCAGAAGAAGTAGGAAGACAAAAAGAAAATGCACCTAAGCATCAAGCAGGTTTCTGGACTAAATACGATTTTCAAAGAGGTACTTTAAGAGGTTTAGGAATTGGTTTTGGTGGACAATATGTTGGCGACCGTTTTACGAATAACCCAGAATTGGTGCTTCCTGATTATATGCTATGGGATATGGCGGTGTATTATAACATTGGAGCATTTAGAGTCTCAGCCAATGTCAAAAACTTAACCAACGAAACGTATTATGTAGGTGGTTACAATTACGATAGAGTATTCCCTGGAATGCCAAGAAACTTTACTTTAGGTTTAACTGTAAAATTCTAGGTGATGAGAAAAAAGCTTTGGGCATTACATAGTTGGATTGGGTTATATACTGGACTGTTTATTGGCATCGTCAGTATTACAGGTGCATTGGCCGTTTTCAAATTTGAAATCGATGAAATGCTTCGTCCTGATTTATTCTTTGTAACGCCCAAAGAACTTCCCAAAAATATTAATGAGGGAATTAATAAAGTTCTTGATAAATACCCGGAGAATAATGGTTATCGAATAAATGTTCCTAAAAATGAAGATAGAACATGGAAGGTGACGGTATATTTAGACGACCCCAACTCTCCAGCTAAAATTACTCAAGAAGTCTATCTTAACCCCTATACGAATACAATCGTAGGCGAAAGAAATATGTATCGCTCATTCAGTTTCTTCATTAGAAACATTCATGTTCGATTATTTGAAGGACTTTATGGTCGACAATGGGTGGGATTTTTTGGCCTTCTGCTTACCGTATCATTAATCATTAGTATTTTTCTCTATTTTGATTTCACCAAAAAACAGCGTTTTGGTCAGGTGAGGAGTAAAAATAATAGAGTAAAGTATGCCGACCTTCACAAATTTATAGGGCTAGCTACCATCGTCATACAATTGATCATAGCGATAACAGGTACATGGTTAGGTTTTCAACCCAAATTGGAAAAACCTATGTTGGGTCATCGTCCAGGTAAATTTATCCCTACGGAATTTCCTATTGATAAAACTATTGATCAGACAAAAACTATAGACTATTTAAGCGTTCTACAAGCAACAAAAAAGAATTTCCCAGATATGGTTCCAGATATGATTTCTCCTTCCAAAGACGGAAGTAACTCCGTGATCGTATTTGGAGACATTCCTAATATGCCTTTTGAAAGACACACCAATTTTGTCGCATTAGAGAAAGACGATTATCATCTGCTTAAGAAATTTGATATCCGTGAAAGTGGTTTCGGTGGACATGTATATTATATGCAAGAGGCCCTTCATTTTGGTGATTTTGGTGGGATAGTTTTAAAAGTAGTCTATTGCTTGATGGGGTTAATTTGTGGATTTTTATGTATTAGTGGTTTCTTTATTTATTTCAAAAGGACCGAAAAAAAACGCACAAAAAAATATCCTTTACTTACTACAAGTAATATCATTTGGGGTTTTACAATCACATCTCTTCTATGGTTTGTGAGTATTGGAGTGAGTAGTGTTACATTAGGAGCGACATACCCGACTACCTACTTTACTACTCCTCTTTTTTATGGGTTGATCATCGTATATTTCATCTATAGACTGATTCGAAGAATAAAAAATAAATCTAAGGGCACCCCATCTAATAAGGGGAAACATCAAATAAAAGTGACTCATTGATAGACTATTTGTAATAAAGGTTCATAATCAACATTGAACCAATATTCCTATTCATTGAGCTTTTTCACCAATAGTATCATTCCTTCAACTATGATATTTGTAATAGTTCAAAAACATAAACTCTTAATCAAATATCATTATGAAAATCTCAAAAGAAATTATTATTCAAAAAGACCGTAATACAGTATGGAATATTGTCGCAGAAGAATTCCATAATGCCTATGAGTGGATGTCAATTGTTCCTAGATCAGTTGAAAAACACGGAGAAATAAAAGATGGTGCTGCAGTGCATGGTAGAGTATGCGATTTATCGAATAAAAAAGAAGACGGACCACAAGCCAACGAAATTATCACTTATTACAATAAGGATAATTTTCATTTCGAATTTGATGTAACTCCCATCAATGCCTCTTCTGTCTTACCCATAAAAAGAAATCATGTTTCTGTTCGATTAGAGTTCATTAGTAATGATAAGACCCTTTTACATTGGGATGCCGATGCAGAAATAAAAACGTTTGGAAATCTTCTTTCTCCAATATTAAAACTCGGTCTTGGTAAATCATTTGAGGAAGTATTAGAAGAGTTAAAATATTATGCAGAAACGGGATTACCACACCCTAGAAAAGCTGCTAAACTTGCAAAAAGTGCTTAAATATGATTATCAACAGAGAAAGTTTCGATCTACATGGTAAAGCTGTGATGGAGAAAGTAAAATTTACTCCACCTTTTAAGGCCAATACCAAAATGGAAAATGAAGCTTGTTTTTTACATATTCTAAAAGGAGAAGCTGAATTATACGTTCCTCAAGAAAAGTTATCGGTGCAATCTTCCGATAGTCTCTTTATGAAATGTGGTGCGTATATGAACTTCTGGAAGGAAAATAAAGACGAAAAGCATAATGAGGCCATTCTTGTTCATCTATATCCAGAAACTTTACAATCTATTTATGCAAATCAACAGCCTTCATTTTTATCAGAGAATAAGGGGAAGAAACATAGTACAGCTGAAAAGCTTAAGATTTCTTCGATGATTGAAAATTATATCAGTAGCCTAAATTTTTATTTTGAAAATCCTTCCATTGTCACAGATGAATTGATTCAATTAAAAGTAAAGGAATTGTTATTACTCTTAGTCAACTCTCATTTTTCTGAAAATTTGAGTCATATGTTCAGTGATTTATTTAGTCCTGTGAATTTAGATTTCAAAAATATGATTAAAACTCACCTATACGAAGACATTAGTGTACAAGATTATGCGAGTATTGCAGGGATGAGTTTATCGACTTTTAAAAGGAAATTTCAAAGCATCTATGATTGTTCACCTAAGCGTTACATCAATCAGAAAAGATTAGAAAAAGCTAAGGACCTTTTGATGAATACCGACATGAGGGTGTCAAATATAGCTTACGATTGTGGCTTTAATGATATCAGTTATTTCTCTAAAAGCTTTCATGCACAGTTTAATAGTAGTCCTTCCGATTATAGAAAAAAAACCACTAACCTTTTGATCTATATTACTAATAATCATAAAGTTAACGGTTTTTCGGTTCGAGAAAAATGGGTTATTTCCCGGGTATATATTTCATCGATATTCTTTAAAATTAGAAAAAATATTAGAAAGAATTTGTTAATAAATCAACTTGAAAAATAAGCATTTCTAAAATGTGGCTTTACAGATCGTAAAGCCACATTTTTTATAAAAAAAAATTTTTGAGGTAAAAATTATTAATTATATAAATTAAATTTCTATATTTGACCAATCAGTCAATTATAACTAATTTTTATACTCAAACATGAAAAACTTTCAATCGATCGTAATGATCATTTTATTCTCTGTAACAAGTGTTTTTTCACAAGAGAAAGAGATCCTAGAAAAGTACGGTATTACTGTAAACACACTTCAAGAAGGTTTAAAAGAAGGCGAAAAAGCGTATACTTTTAAAGCAAAAGACCAAAACGGTGAAACATTTGATTTAAAGAAAGCACTTAAAAAAGGTCCTGTAGTTCTAAATTTCTACAGAGGTAGTTGGTGCCCTTATTGCACTAAACACCTAAAGAATGTGCAAGATTCTTTGTCGTTAATTGAAGCAACAGGTGCTACTTTTATTGCCGTTACTCCAGAACTTGCTGAGGGCAATTTAGAATTGGCCAAAAAGAAAGGTTTCACTTTTGATATCGTTGAAGATTCAAAATTAGAAATTATGAACGGCTACAAAGTAACATTTGATGTGAATGAGGGCTACCAAGAAATGCTTAAAAAATATGAGCGTGACCTTACAAAGATCAATGCAATTAAAAGAGCAACTCTCCCAATTCCGGCAACTTACATTATCAGTCAGGATGGTACGATCTTAAAAAGACACTATGATCCGAACTATAAAGTAAGGATGTCTGTGAAAGAAACTTTGTCTGTTCTAGAAAATATTTAATTTTTTTTCATCAGTCACTAGGGGTTTCCATTACTTTTTACACATGTATTAGTGAACCTGAAGAGATACATAGTAGTAATTAATTAGTAATGAGAAATTCATTGGAACACCTTGATTATCATATAGTCAAGGTGTTTTTGTGTTATTTCAAAATGAATCAAATAGAGTTTGATTTAATTATTGTACTTACTCTTCGTCTTATGATTGTATCGAATGAAGTATTTAATGACAAAAAATATCGTTACTGGAATTCCAATGAATATCAGAATTAAAATTACGTATGGATAAATTAGAGTAAGATGTTCTGAAAAAGACAATGTTCTTTCATGAGTATCTACCAAATTTCCTGAACTGTCATTTAGACTCCATTTTTCAGTACAACTGCATAAAAAGATGGTGATTAATAGGATTAGGTTTCTCATTATTTAATTAGATTGAATTTATAAGAGGTTTAGATTTAGAATCGTACTTATTTATAGAACTCAAATCTAATTACTTCATCTAGTTACAACAATGTTATTTGACAACATTAGGAATAATCTGAACCGCAATCTGAACAAGTTATTTATCCCATTTTTAAATTATAACATCACTAGTTCAATTTAATTCCTAGTGAACTAAATAAAGAAAGCCCTAAATGTAATACAAACTACATTTAGGGCTCTTCCACTTTATTTTTGTGAATGATTATTTCATCACTGCTTTATCTTTTTCGAAAGGTTTTTTCTTCACTAGAAAATACATTTTGTATTCCTTCTCACCTACCTCATGTTTTTCTTGTACATCGTACTTATTCACGGTACCATTATTTCTTAAATGGTATTGTATTACTTTACTTACCGTTTCTTGATCATGATGTGGTTCCGTAACTAGTGTATATCTAGGTATTGATTTATTTAAATCTACTTCCAAATGATATTTTACACTTCCATTTATCAAAGAATTTGACCAATATAAATTGTCAGTGACCTTTGTGAAGGTAAGAGCTAAATCATCCGAATGCCATGATGGTCTACTTTGAGCATGAAGAGTATTCAGTGTTACAAAGCATAATAAAATAAGTAGTTGTTTGAAAATAGTTTTCATGATGTTTCTCATTTAGTCAGTTATTTAACTTAATGAAGTTAAAAAAAGCTTGTTCTATTTCATATAACTCTAATCATTAAAAAAAGGTTACTTTAATTATGGTTAGAAAATATGAAATTTTAATTATTGCCTCAAAAATATAAAAAAAGCACTCTAATAAGAGTGCTTCATTTTATAATGTCCCTAATTTAGGGTTATAAATCAACATTTCGATATAATAATGTAAACCTGTTTGAAATTGCTTATGAGTGTAATTCACTATGAAAATACAATCATTGGCTTTTCCATTAAATGTTCCATCTTTGCCATCTGCCTTTCTAGTCAACTTCACCTTAAAATAATGGTTTAGAGACTGTATAAATTTTTGTATCTCAGCTTGTGATAACAATTTAGGATTACCGCCTTTTTCTGGACTAAATATTAGTGAGTAGACAACATCTTCGTTGTTTCTCGCTGCTGTTAAATTTCCATACTGTCCACCAAAAGAAATTTTTGTTGAGGAGTGTTTATTACTCTCTAAAGGTTTTCCAATTACATAACCTTTCAAATTAATTTGTGCATAAGAAGCAGTTGTTACTAAAAATAGTAACAAAAATAATGATCGTTTCATTTTGTACTTAGTTGAAGTTGAGTTGGGGATTGAGTAAAATTACTCTTTTGTTGAAGTCTTAATTACTCCAATTTGTTTTATGTCGCCATCTGAGTTAATTACAGAAAGACGATAAAATTTCTTTGGTCTTCTTAAATCAAAAGTGTAACGGTGCTTATATCTAATTTTTTCATAAGCATTTACCTCGTTAACTAATTTCCATTTTTCAGAATTATCAGATGATTCAATTAAGAAAAATTTCACATCGACACCTGCATATGTTTCCCATTGAAGCATACCGTTACGGTAATCGAAGTTTTCTACTTCAGAAGTTTTTTCTGGATTTTCATTTTCCGGAATATTTGAGGCTTGAGTAACAGAAGTATAAACTAATAAAAGAATAAGCCCTAAATAGAATGTTAAGTGTTTCATTTTGGTAAGCGTTAATTAGAAGAAAATTAAAAAGTCATTACTATTGATGTCGTATGCTTTATAATGTAATGACGCAGTACATGAGTGAAAGTTGCAAAATTGATTCCAAGGTTTACTGTTTGAAATCAATTTTGATGTAATATTTTGATAAATACCTGAATAATAATACAATATAATCTTGATATTGTTTAATTGAAACACCTGAAAATTTAACTTTAGTTCTTTTTTAAAGGAACAATTTCTGAGATCCAATTAAAGTGCTGAGCCACAATTTCTCTTTTATGCTCCTTGATATAATCCAAAAAAGCCTGAGCAGTTGGTGAGAATTGCTTTTGTTTTAACCACACCAATCTCCATGTAGAAGAAAGAGGTAAATCTTTTCTAGGAATTATATGTAATTCTTGGTTTGCTAATTCATTTCTAATGCCTATTAATGGAATAATAGAATAGCCTAAACCTGCAATTAATGCTTGTTTAACAGCTTCATTTGACTTTAACTCCATTTTCTTTTGAACTTTTCTGGTTGAAAGGTATTTGTCCATTGCCGCCCTAGTCGCTGAACCTTTTTCTCTAAAAATGAAAGGCCTATCTTTTCTTAAATCAGGTGTATTGCCCACTAAAAAAAGATTATTCTGTAATAAAGGTTCCTCCTCTAAGTTCAAATCTGAAGGGCTAACAGATACCAAAGCAAAATCAATTTCATTGTTTCTAAGGCTTTCAATTACTAATGATTTATTCGTCACATCTAGTTCTAATTCAACAGAAGTATGATTTTGCATAAAATCTTTTAAGAAATATGGGATCACATATTTGCCGGTAGAAACGCATGAAACCTTCAATTTCCCGGCGATCTCAGCCCCATATTCTTTGGTTTTATATTTCAGTTTATCAGATTCAGATACGATGCTTTCTGCAATTTCTGCAATATTGTTCCCAAAGTCTGTAATATATAACTTCCTACCAATCACCTCGGTAAGTTGATAATCAAATTGTTGTTGAAAGTTTTTAAGTTGAATAGATAATGCGGGCTGTGTCATGTGCATGTTCTCAGCAGCCTTAGTGATGCTTTTTTGTTTGACCACCTCTAAAAATACCTGTAGTTGATGTAGCGTGAAATTCATAAAAATTATTTATAGTTTGCATTAAATATATAAATAAAAATAAATGAAAAAAAATAATTTACTTTGTGACAAGGAAAAAGGAAAAAAGTTTTTCTCATAACGTTCACTCAAAATTTTTGGTTTACAATAACCGTCACTTTTAACTATGAAAGAACTAAAGTTACAACTCATCGACAATGCATACAATGCAGAAGAGTCTAAAGAACTTTTGATTTCAATCTTGGATCATAAGATCCAATTTCTAAACAAGAAAATCTTCGAGCGCTTCTTGAAAGGTAATACAGAAGGAGAAGATTTAGAAGGAAGAGTTGAAGAATTAAAAGCTGAAAAAGAGCAGTTAATTCAATCACTAAATCAATATAAGGATAGCGATGCTGTCTTTGAAGTTGATTGTCATGTAACCGTTGCTAGAAGAGAGCTAGCTGAAGTTTAAAGAAATCTCATGTGAGTAGATTAACAAGACTGTCATAAAACCATTTGGTCACATCTAAATGTGTTTTATGGCAGCACCAAACTAATTCAACTATACCATTATGAATGTAGATCTATTTCTAGAGAACATTACCAATCCAGCCCTATTATTCTTTCTACTGGGCATTGTCGCAGCACAAATAAAAAGCGATTTAAGTATTCCAGAAAATTCATCAAAATTTATATCACTTTATCTATTGTTTGCCATAGGCTTTAAAGGCGGTCAGGAATTATCACACAGTGAATTCACTTTTGATATCCTATCCATGGTATTCTTGGGTATCATCGTATCGGTAATCATTCCTATATACAGTTTCTTTCTTTTAAAAAGAAAATTAGGAATTGATAATGCAGGAGCTATCGCCTCCGCTTATGGATCTATTAGTGCAGTAACATTTATTACTTGCGTCTCATTTCTAGAATTAAACAATATAAGTTTTGGAGGGCATATGATAGCAATAATGGCCATCATGGAAGCTCCAGCAATTATTGTTGGAGTTTTTTTAATGTCGATGTTTTCTAAAACCAGAGAAAATAAGATCAATACATGGGAAATTGTCAAGCACTCCCTCACAAATGGCAGTGTTTTATTACTTGTCGGTAGTTTGGTTATCGGCTTAATAGTAAGTGATGATCAAGCGAAAGGCATCGCCCCGTTCACCACCGATATTTTCAAAGGATTTTTAGTCATCTTTCTTTTAGATATGGGAATTAGTAGCGGTAAAAAACTCTCCGCATTCTGTAAAAATGGAATTTTTCCCTTTGCATTTGGCATCGTTATCCCATTATTAAATGGAGTAATCATCGCCCTTGTCAGTGGATGGATCACTCAAGAAGTTGGAGATCGATTACTCATCTCCATACTTGCAGCCGGCGCCTCCTACATTGCCGTCCCTGCCGCAATGAAAATTGCAGCCCCCAAAGCCAATCCCGGATTATATATCCCAATGGCCCTAGCCGTTACATTTCCTTTCAATATCACTATTGGAATGCCAATATACTATCAGATCATTTCAGGCGTATAATATTTTACTAGTCAAGATCCACTAAGGAAGTTTCAAATTGAGACTTCCTTTTTATGTTAGAAAAAATCATTAAAACCAACTGTGTAATATCTAACTCAAAAACATTCTACTAATCAATTAGTTCTCAATAAAAAAACAGAACATATGATTATAGAAACTACCCACGGAAAACACCTATCCACTGCAGCAGAAGAAAAATTGGTCGGAAAAAACCATCCACTACTCAGAGTCTTATTTTCAAGAATGAGATCAAATCCTTATCAAATCATAGCCACCAACCTACCTATCTCTTTTGATGCTGAAATTAGGTCCCAATTAGATTTTGCAAGAGTCATTCTTAAAACAAAAGGCATCATTGTCAGAATCAAAATCAAAGTCAAAACTTATGATTGGTTTATCCCATTTTATCATTTAGCACTATATCAAACAGAAAATAATCTTACGATTCATGCGCAAGGATTCTTTTTGAGATTCTATGAGTTAAATGATGATCATTATCGATTTTGGAAAAAAATGATGAGTTGTAAAAATGAGGTTTTAAATTAAAAATGAAAAGTGATAAGTTAAAAATGAAAAACGTAGTTAGTTATACTTTTCGTGTACACAATTTATACTTAGCACATTTTAGTGAAGAGCATTTTTCTTTTGCTACAATGGTGCTTGTTGTGAAATTGCGGAATAAATATAAGTAACCTACTTTTCAATTGATTTTTAATAAGATACATCAATACTTTCTTTCAAAAATAAACCGTCTTCTTCTTTATTTGATATTTTCGGGTATCAAATTTTTAACCCTTAAAATACAACCCATGAATTTAAAAGAAGTAATGAATTGGCGTTACTCTACAAAGGAGTTTGACCCAACAAAAAAAATCTCAGATGAAGATTTTGATCAGATCAAAAACTTGCTTCGAATGTGTGCCTCAAGTACCAACATTCAACCATGGCACTTTATTATCGCAAGCTCTGAGGAAGGTAAAAAACGAATCGCAAAAGGTACACAAGGATTCTTTGTTTTTAATGAACCAAAAGTTTTAAACGCTTCACATGTAGTTTTATTTTGTTCAAGAACAACTGCAAATGAAGACTATATGCTACATGTATTGGATAAAGAAGACAAAGACGGTCGCTTCGCCCAACAAGAATTTAAAGATCAAATGCATGGTGGTCGTAACGTATTTGCAGATATCCATAAATACGATCTAAAAGATCTCCAACATTGGATGGACAAACAAGTCTACCTAAACATAGGTAACCTACTACTTGGTGCCGCAGTCATGGGAATTGACGCTGTGCCAATGGAAGGCCTCGACATGAAAGCAATGGATGAAGAATTTGGACTCAGAGAAAAAGGTTTTACTTCTTTATGTCTTGTATCTCTTGGATATAGGGCTGAGGAGGATTTTAATGCGAAATTGCCGAAGTCGAGACTATCAAGTGACGAGATTTTCACATTGATATAAACTTTTTGAAATTAAAAATGAAAAGTTAAAAATGAAAAACGTAGTTAGTTAAGCTGTACGTGTACATAGAATTAACTAACTACGTTTTTTATTATTGGTATTAGTAAGACTTTTAATTATGTTTGAATAATTAACGCTTAACATTCATTCTAATTATAAACATCATGTGTCTTGTTGCTGAAAAATCTTTCCAACTCTCTATTCGCATTGTCAACTCCTATAAATATCTTTCTGATCAGAAAAATGAATTTATTATGTCAAAACAATTATTGAGATCAGGTACATCTATAGGAGCAAATATTTCAGAAGCAGAATTTGCACAAAGTAAATCAGACTTTATTCATAAACTGTCAATATCATTAAAAGAGACCAATGAAAGTATATATTGGATTCGCTTATTACATGCCACATCATATTTAACGGATATAATGTATACAAGCCTTCTAAATGATCTCAAAGATATCAAACACATCTTGATGAAAATTATCAATACTTCAAAATCAAAAACGTAATTAGTAAATACCGTTTACACGAACTATTTAACTAACTACGTTTTTCATTTTTAACTTTTCATTTTTAATTTATCAACTCCATCCTCCCCCCAAAGCTCTATACAACCTAATCAACTCCGTAATCTTATCTAGCTTGTTATTCACTAGAATAAGTTCGGAAGCCAAAAGGTTTTGGCGAGCAGTGACTACTTCTAAGTAGTTAGCAGAGCCAGAGACCAAGAGATCCTGAGAATATTGTACTGCAAGGCGGTAGGCTTCACATTCTGCTTCTTGGTTGATAATTTTTTGTTCTTGTTTATCGATGATTAAAACGGAGTTGGAAACTTCATGACCTGCAAGAAGAATCTGTTTTTCGAAATTGTGGAGTGCTATTTTTTCTTGACTCTGTGTGATTTCGTAATTTGTTTTAATCTGACGTTGATTCCAGATCGGTTGTGTGACTTGTCCTAATACATTGAATAGGAAAGATTGTGGGTTAAACCAATCTTGGACTTGAATACTTTGGAGACCACCGGATGCCGTAATTCTAAATGATGGGTAGAAATTGGCTTTGGCGATATTTACATTTTCGAAAGCGGTGATAAGATTGTACTCCGCTGCTTTTACGTCTGGGCGATTTTCTAAAAGTTGAATAGGCAAACCTACGTCTAATTGAAAATCAAATTGATCGTTGAAAATGGAATCTCTTTCTATGGATTGACCTGCTTCTCCCATTAAAAATGAGATGGCGTTTTCGGAGATTTCGATGTTCTTTTCAGCTTCAACTAAAAGTACTTTAGAGTTATAAAGTAGTGCTTCAGTTTGTTTTACAGCGACTAAAGTCAATTCTCCCGATTCGTAAAGTGCCTGTGTTACTTCTAAACTTTCCTCTCTCGATTTGATCGTTTTTAATAAGATTTCTCTTTGTTTATCAAAGCCAATCAAACGGTAATAGTTATAAGCTACCTGACTCACGATATCAGATACTATGGCTTTTTTTACTTCCTCTTGGGTCAATAAATTCATTCTTGACGCTTCGGTGGTAGCTTTTAGTTTACCCCAAATATCGGCTTCCCAAGAAACATCAACCCCTACATTATATTGTTGCTGATTTCCAAAAACACTACCTACAGGTGTGTTGGCTGAGTTTTGAGTATATCCAGCGCCTATATTTCCATTGATTGATGGAAGGTTGACACTCTTTCCTTGCAAAAACAACGACTTGGCAATCTCAACATTTTCGTAGGCTATGCGTACGTCGTAATTATTTGATATTGCTTTCTGGATATAGTCATTTAGCAGTCTGTCTTTAAAGAAGTCTGACCACTGTATTTGTCCGAAGTTTTCAGATTTATCGACATTCTCATTACTAATTCTGTAGAGATGATCGTTATCTACCTCGACTGTTCGATTATATTCTTTACGAATTAAACAAGAAGAGAAGAGTGTGCTGATCAACACACCCATCCATATATATTTAATTTTATGCATGTTCTAATTTCTCTTTTTTAGGTTCTTGATGAGGTCTCTTCGGTACAATCTTCTCATGAAGACCTTGGAAAACCACAAACAATACTGGGATAAAAATTAAACCTAATAAGGTACCCACCAACATACCTGCTACTGCACCTGTACCAATCGATAGGTTACCTGCAGCACCAACTCCTTTGGCCATTACTAATGGTGTTAAACCTAAAATAAAAGCAAAAGAAGTCATCAAAATTGGACGAATACGTTCTTTTGCTCCTTCAATGGCCGCATCGTATAAGGAGTAGCCTTCGTTCCTTCGTTGGAGGGCGAACTCAATAATCAAAATGGCATTTTTGGCGAGTAGACCTACCAACATAATCATGGCAATTTGGAAGTAGATGTTGTTTTCCAAACCTCTCCAATATGTAAAACTATAAGCACCTAACACCCCAAACGGTAAAGAGAACAATACAGCAAATGGCAATACATAACTTTCGTATTGAGCGGCCAAGAACAGGTAAGTAAACAAGATACTCAACATGAAAATGTAAACGGATTGTCCAGATGAACTGATCTCTTCTCTCGTTAAACCAGAGTAAGCAATTTCATAATTCATCGGTAAGGTTTCGGCTGCAATTCTATTAATCTCTTTGATGGCCTCACCAGAACTGTGACCCGGCATCACCCCACCATTTACTGATACTGCATTATATAAGTTGAAACGTTTGATCGATTGAGGACCATAGGAACGTTTCAATTTCACAAATTCAGAAATCTGCACCATGGTACCTTCACTGTTTCTTACAAACATATTATCCAAGCTTCCTTCATTCTTACGATCTTCAGGTTTCACTTGCATATTTACTCTCAGCTGTTTACCAAACCTTGTGAAGTCGGCAACATAATAACCACCAATAAAACCTTGCATTGACTTAAAGATATCTCCAATAAGTACTTTGGATTCTTTCGCCTTGGCTACATCAATTTCCATCTCCAATTGAGGGAAATTCACGTTAAATGAATTGGAGGCAAAGGCAATCACATCGGATTTCATAATCTCATTAGTGAAATTTGTCGCCACTTCATCCAACCCAGATAACTGACCTGATGCTTTATCAAGAATCTGTAATTCGAAACCATCCGAACTACCGAAACCTGGAATACTTGGAGGAACAAAGAAGATGGTTTTGGCTGTTTTAATATGTGCCGTCCTTTTCTTCATTTCTGCTAAAATTCCTTCAATACTCGTTTCTGGAGTAATTCTTTCGTCGTATCCCTTAAGGAGTACGAAACCTAAGGCATACGAACTACCAGCACCCGAGAAGAAGTTAGAACCCGATCTCATTGACGCTGAATGGATACCCGGAACGTCTTTAATGGCCGCTAACATTTCTTCTGTCATAGCAAAAGTACGGTCCAATGATGAACCAATCGGAAGTTCCATATTGATAAAAATTACTCCTCTATCTTCAGAAGGCACAAAACCTGATGGTGTTTTTTCGTTGAAGTATAATATACCTGCAAACGATAAAATGATGGCTACCAATGTCAGCCATTTTACTTTTAAGAATAGCTCCAAGATACGAGTATATTTCTTGACAGCTACATCAAAAGCTATGTTGAATACTTCGTAAAATCTATCGAAGAATGATTTTTTCTCTTCTCCATCGTGTTTTCTTAAGAACATCACACAAAGTGCTGGACTCAACGTCAAGGCATTTACTGCAGATATCAAAATAGAGATAATCAGAGTTACCCCGAATTGCTCATAGAATACACCTGATGGTCCTTTTATGAAAGTAATTGGTACGAAAACGGCGGCCATTACTAATGTTACCGAGATAATCGCACCCGAGATTTCGCTCATTGCCGTACTTGTAGCTCTATGAGAATCCTCTTCCCCATTGTCCATTTTGGCATGGACGGCCTCGACGACTACAATGGCGTCATCCACCACAATACCAATGGCGAGCACCAAAGCAAATAAGGTCAATAAATTGACAGAATAGCCTAATACTCCTAAGAAAAAGAAGGTACCAATAATGGCTACTGGAACCGCAATTGCAGGAATTAATGTCGATTTAAAATCTTGTAAAAAGATCCACACTACAAGGAATACAAGAATGAAAGCTTCAATTAAAGTCACTTGTACTTTTTTCATTGATGCTGTCAAGAACTTGTTTGTATCGTAGTTGATCACATATTTTACGCCATCAGGAAACGTTTTTTCCAAGCGTTTTAACTCTAGGTGAAGGTTTTCAATTACTTCCTGAGCATTGGATCCAGGCGTTTGGAACACACCAAAACTCACACTTGGGTGACCCAAAGTAATTGATTTTGTATCGTAAGAAAAGGCATCCAATTCTACTTCCGCCACATCTTTTAGACGTAGAAAACGACCATTACCTTCCGAGCGAATAATAATGTCTTTGTATTCTTGTGGTGTTTTATAACGTCCTTTATATTTGATCACGAATTCGAAAGGTGAGCCTGAGTTTTGACCTAATGCTCCCGCAGCTGCTTCCAAACTTTGCTCATTAATAGCATTCTGAATATCTGCAGTTGTTAAAGAGTACGTCGACATTTTTGCAGGGTCCAACCATATTCTCATGGAGTAATCTCTTGCTCCGAAAACGTTTACAGCAGCCACCCCTTTTACCCTTTGCAATTCAGGTTTTAGTTGGATGTTGAAATAGTTGGTCACGAACGTCTCTCCGTAATCCTTATTTTCTGAATAAATCGCTGCATATAATAAGGCAGAGTTTTCTTTCTTTTCTGTAATTACACCACCACGAATTACTTCTGATGGTAATTTAGAATTGGCTCTTGCTACCCTGTTTTGTACGTTTACGGCAGCCACATCGGGATCAATACCTTGTTCGAAGAAAACTGTAATCGATGCCGCACCGTCGTTAGATGCACTAGAAGTCATGTACGTCATTCCCTCCACACCGTTAATCTGTTCCTCAATAGGTACAATAACACTTTCAAGAATTGTTTGTGCACTCGCTCCAGGGTAACTTGCTGTTACTGCTACAGTTGGAGGGGCAATATTTGGATACTGTGATACAGGTAGATCCATATAACCTAGTATACCCAACAAAGTAATTACAATAGAAATTACAGTGGATAGTACCGGTCTATCTATAAATTTTTGTAACATGAAGTTGATTTTTTCTTATTTGAATGCCGTTTGATAAGTATCTAAAACTTCATCCACAGTGGTTAGTTTTGATTTAATTTTTTGTCCAGATCGAACAACGTTTACACCTTCAGCAAGGATTTTGTCACCCTTCTCAATACCGTGGTCGATCACTAACAAACGATCTGTCTTGATAGAAGTCGTAATTTTTTTAGTATATAAAGAGTCAGTTTCTGAAACTTTGTAAACGATCGTCTGACCTTGTTGCTCAAAAGTAGATTGATAAGGAATGACCAAAGCATCTTTCACTTCGTTCTTTACAATGACTCTTGCACTACTACCGTCTCTCAGAATACCTTCTTGGTTAGGGAATTTTGCTCTAAATGATACTGATCCCGTTTCCTGATTGATACTACCAGAAATCGTTACAATATTTCCTTCATTAGCATACAAAGATCCATCGGCTAATAGCAACTGTACACTTGGTAAGTTTTTGATTTTCTCTTCCATATCTTTTCCTTTTACATCTTTCGTAAAAGAAAGGAAGTCTTTTTCGTTCATCGAGAAGTAAGCAAACACATTTTCAATATCAGATACTTCCGTTAGAGAGGCCGTATTCGGTCCCACCAAAGTACCTTGTCTAAAGTTAATTGAACCCACTACTCCATTCACCGGACTAGTAATTGTGGCATAACTAATATTCGCATAGATGGTATTTAGATTACTCTTCATCTCTGCCAATTTCGCCTCTGCCGTCTTCAATTGGATTTCTGATATTACTTTCTTTTCTACCAAAGGGCGAAGACGAGCCACTTCAACTTCGGCTACTTCTACTTGTGCCTTCGCAGTTTGTACTTGCTCGCTTAAAGAAGCTGTTTCTATATGAAAAAGTTTCTGTCCTTTTCGAACTTTCTGACCTTCATCTACATATACGGCATCGATATAACCACTAATTTTTGCACGTACTTCACTACTCACCTCACCCTTTACACTTGCGGGGTAAGCCTTTTCGTAAGATACATCTCTAATTTCAGCTTGAACAACTTTATATGGATGAATAGGTTTGTTATTAGCTACTTTCTTTTCCTCAGCACACGAAAGTATAAGAAGCGATAATAGGAGAATTAATAAATTCCTGAACATGTTAATGCTTAGTCAAAAGGGTTGTTGATAATTTAGCTTTAGCAAGTTCTTATTTTATTATTAATTGTTTAAACAAATTTACAAACATTACCTATTTTTAAATTCGTTTAAATTTAAACTGATGAGAAATTACAAATATTGTAAGTAATGTTATCGGTAATTATCAAAATGAAAAAAATCCATTGCAACTTAATGTCACAATGGATTTTAAATCAACTATTAATGTTATGAGACGATAAATACGAAGTTACACTAATTCTGCTGTCGATTCGATTTCTCTTAATGACTTCGAAACCTCCTCAACAAGCAATGTATTTACCGATAAATCAGCCTCCCAAAGAGTATCGTAACTCAATACTTTTTTCACTAATTCATCTAAACTGAAATATTCTGATCTGTATTCTTCCCAAACTGTACCTAACAGCTCCACAACATCGGCGTTGTCTTGTGCTTCAAATCCTACTTTATTTTTCGGATCATACAATTTGATCAAACTTGCAAAAGATTTGCTTAAATAAGCTGGTGCTTTTTGCTCTTTTTCCATGTACGAAACAATCGAAGGCAACACTCTTGTCTTAAACTTAGGGAAAGAGTTTAAAGAGATACTCTTTAAATAGTGCTGGATAAATGGATTTCTAAAACGATCCAATACATCGTCTTTGAACTCCGTTAAACCTTCTGCTGCTGGTAGAGAAGGAATGATTTCTTGAGTCAAAGCATCATTCACAAACTGACCAACTGTAGCGTCTTCGATATTTTCTCTTACCGTTGGAATGCCTGCCAATAAACCTACCGGTACCATCAAAGTGTGTGCTCCGTTTAGGATTCTCACTTTTCTCGTTCTGTAAGGGGCTTGATTATCCGTTACGATAATATTCAAACCAGCTTTTTCAAAAGGCAATACTTCCTTAATTGATTGATCACCTTCCATGACCATCAAATGGAATTGCTCCCCTTCTACTACCAACTGATCTTCAAATCCTAACTCTTC
Source organism: Flammeovirga sp. MY04 (assembly GCF_001682195.2). Lineage (NCBI taxonomy): Bacteria > Pseudomonadati > Bacteroidota > Cytophagia > Cytophagales > Flammeovirgaceae > Flammeovirga > Flammeovirga sp. MY04. Next base: position 765,869 of record NZ_CP003561.2, on the reverse strand, counting down.
GTGAATCTCTTTGATTCTGTCTTTCGGATAACCTGGAACAATTCTATCCACTAAAGTATTATAGAATGTACAAGCCGAATCTAACCAAGTTTTAAAATCATCTGATAAGCCCCAATCAGCAGCATATTTTAGAATGATTTCTTTTAGTTTGACACCGTTTTTATCAATTAATTCGCATGGAAGAATAATTAAACCTTTTGATGCATCTCCTTTGAAATGTTCAAAACGGTGGTTCAAGAAAGCTGTCAACTTTGCTGGGAAACTATCTTGAACTTTATCTTTCGCATCACCTGCTTTATAAGTGATACCCGCTTCTGTTGTATTAGAGAAAACGAATTTTAATTCTTCCTCTTCTGCTAATTGCAAATAAGCGTTATAATCTTCGTAAGGATTGACCACCGATTGGATACAATCCACTAACATTTTCTTATTGATAAGCTGACCTTTTTCAATACCATTTAAATACAAATGATATAAACCGTCTTGTGAAGAAAGTAGCTCGCCTAAACCTTGTGGAATTGGTTGTACTACAGCAACACCTGCGTTAAAGTCTGCTTTTTCGTTCATTTCATGGATCATCCAATCGATGAATGCTCTCAAGAAATTACCTTCACCAAATTGAAGGACTTTTATAGGACGCTTTTCTACGTTTGCTGTTGTTCTATTTAATTGCATAGTTCTAATTGTTTTTGATGTTGATTAAGCAGTTATACAATCAAAATCGGAAGTTTTAAATCTTCTTTTTTTGACTACTCTACGTTAGAATTTCATCACGTAACTAAGGCTATGCTCTTCAATTCTGCCTTGATTAGTCAAAAAAATAATAATCCAACTTTTTTCCAATTTTAAATGTTTAACAGCTTAAAGTGAAATTCCTCTTTTCCATGGAATGAAGTCGTCCTGACGCATACGCATAGCGTTGGTTTCAGCTTCACCACTTGCTACTTCTAATAAGTAGTCTAACATCTTTGCTGCCCTAGTTGGAATGCTATCTTCTCCTGTGATTACTGTACCTGTATTGAAATCGATAATGTCTTTCATTCTCTCTGCAAGTACTGTATTTGATGACACTTTAATTACTGGTGTAATTGGGTTACCTGTTGGTGTGCCTAAACCTGTACTAAATGTAATTAGAGTAGCTCCTGATCCAGCCAAAGCGGTGGTCGATTCTACATCGTTACCCGGTGTACAAAGAAGGTTCAAACCAGGTTTTGTTACTTGCTCCGTATAATCCAATACTTCTACAATTGGCGATGAACCGCCTTTTTTGGCTGCACCTGCAGATTTCATGGCATCAGTAATTAAACCATCTTTGATGTTACCCGGAGATGGGTTTGCATCAAAACCTGAACCTACTGCTTCGGCTCTATGTTTATAAATTGCCATTAGATCGACAAATCTTTTGGCATCTTCTTCTGTCTGACAACGGTCGGTTAAACTTTGCTCTACACCGTTTAACTCAGGGAATTCCGCTAAAATTGGAATGGCACCTAAAGCGACTAGCATATCAGAAACATAACCGATTACTGGGTTGGCTGAGATACCAGAAAATCCATCAGATCCACCACATTCTAAACCTAATCTTAATGCAGAAATTGGTGCCTCCTTACGCTCTACCTTGTTGGCTTCGACCAATCCGGCCATCGTGTATTTTACGATATCACCTACAAAAGTGGCTTCAGAAGCACTCTTTTGTTGTTCCACATAATAGACGGGTTTATCAAATTTTGGATTAACGGCTTTGATGGCCTCTTGCATAATTTCTACTTGTGCATTCTGACAACCCAAGCTTAAGAATGTCGCTCCAGCAACGTTTGGATTGTTCAAATATCCAGCTAGTAGACCACAAAGTGTTTCTGCATCCTGACGGATACCTCCGCATCCACCATCGTGAAGCAAGAATTTAATACCATCTACATTTTTGAAAACTCTTTGGTTCTTTTGCTCTTCCAAAGACAACATAAAGTCTTTAGATGAAAGATCCTCAGCGGTTTTTCCTTCGTTTAACTGACCTAGAAGATCATCTAAATTTAATTCGTAATCTCTGCCTTTTGCGTATCCTAGTTTTTCTTCTAGAATATCTTTCGCAGCTAAAACGTTTCTATTTTCACAAAATACTAAAGGAACGACCAACCAAACATTTTGAGTACCAATCTGTCCGTCTGTTCTATGATAACCTTTAAACGTTCTACCTTCGAAAGCAGAAACATCCGGCTTGATCCAATCTGTTTTACGATCTCCAACAGCCACATCGCTTGCTGCGTGTTTTACATTTTCTGTTGTAATCGCCTCTCCTTTTTTAATGGGTTGCGTAGCTTTACCTACCAATACGCCATACATATATATCTTATCACCTTCAGCAAAATCTTCTAAGGCAAACTTATGTTTTCCTTTCACTGCTGAGGTTGTTGTATAATCTTGTCCTTCGTAAGCGACCGTCTCTCCTTCCTGAAGATCTGATAATGCGACCATTACATTATCCGTCGGATGCACCATTAGTACCTTGTTCATTGTTTTTATTATTTGTAAGTCAATTTTTAATTAACTGATCGTCACTTCTAATTTATCGGTCGTTTTTACCTGACCTTCCTCTTTCGCACATTCTACTTGTTGTTCCATTTCGTAGATACGTTCCACCAATACCCACTTGCCATCTGCTGTAGCATTGGCATCTGTTTCCTGGAACTGAGAAACATAAGCTTCCCATTCTGATTGTCTTGGTTTTGTGGCCAAAATCGCCATTTGAGTCTCATGGTCGAAGTCCGCTACCGTATCCATAATCATGAACAACTGAGTTCCGGCGATGTAGATTTCCATATCTAGAATCCCAACATCTTTCATACCGTTGGTAATTTCTGGCCAAGCCTGACCTTTACCATGCACTCTTTTATAATCTTCAATTAACTGAGGGTTATCAGTTAATTGAAGCACTTTACAATATCTCTTGAATTTCATTATTTATATTTTTTGGAATCGTCTAAATCCGAATACACTGATCACTACGAAACATAGTAATGGCAGAAGGAATGAGAAGTTCACTGCATTCATACCAAATACTGTTTCCATGTCAATAATATAACCTTGTAAAGGAGGCATTAAACAGCCACCAACAATGGCCATTACTAAACCTGCTGCTCCAAATTCTCTTTCTTGAGGCACTTCTTCTAAAGTGATACCGTAGATGGTCGGGAACATCATCGACATAAAGATAGATGTAGCTACCAAAGCATACAATCCGATATCTCCACCTACGAAGATCACCATAGATGTTGTAATAATACCACCGATAGCAAATACAGCCAATAATAAAGCGGTATTGACAAATCGCATTAAGTAAGTGGCTAAGAATCTATTGCCGAGGAAAAGGAACATGGCAATGATATTTAGATTCTGTGCCTCTGCTTTAGAGTAACCTAGTGTTTCTGCATATTTTATGATGAATGTCCAACACATAATTTGAGCACCCACATAGAATACTTGAGCAATTACACCCTCTCTATACGTTTTGTTACTTAATAACTTGCTGATAGTTCCCCCTAATTGAATCGGAGCTGTGCTGTCCTTTTTCTTTTCTGGAATTTTTGTAATTGCTATTAATACTAGCATGCATAGTACTACTAAACCTAAGAATACATAAGGATCACGAATGATCATCAAATCTTGGGTTCTAATCAATAATTGTTGCGCTTCAGGTAATGTGGGAAAGATAAGTTCGCCATCTGCATCTAGTGTAGCAGATTCTAATTTTGATAGTACAAATTGAGACGCCACAAACATACCTGTTAAAGATCCGATAGGATTAAACGCTTGTGCTAAGTTTAGTCGTTGAGTTGCCGTTTTCTCTGATCCTAAAGATAAGATTAACGGATTGGCTGTAGTTTCTAAAAATGCTAGACCGAATGTTAGGATATATAGTGATACTAAAAAGAATCCGAACATTTCGAAATTGGCTGCTGGAATAAATAATAATGCTCCAGTGGCATATAAGCCTAAACCAATTAAAATAACCGATTTATAAGAATATTTTTTGATTAAAATTGCTGCAGGAAGTGCCATGGTGAAATAACCGCCATAAAAGGCAAATTGTACCAATGATGCTTTTGCTGTTTCTAAATTCATTACTGTTTCAAAAGCAGATACCATTGGGTTAGTAATGTCGTTGGCAAACCCCCATAAGGCAAATAAACTTGTGATCAGTATGAACGGAAGTAAATACTTTTTCTCAACCACTTTACCCTGCTTTTCTTCTTGTACTTCGGCAGGTTGGTTGTCTACAGGAATGTCATTTGTAATAGCGTTATTCATTTCATTTTTGTTGTTTTGAGTGAGTATGTCTATTGATCCCATCTAATCAATCGGATTATTATCCATATATAAGTGAACTCGTGATGACCCGTTGAGTGGAGGGGTTGCACCCCTCCTTGAGGAAGATCAATATCTGATAGATGTATTATGTAGAATAAATCTTCTTGGTTAATTATATATGCTATAGTTAACCGGCCGATGGGTTGCACCCATCTAAATTGTACTTCTACACTAATAGATCTACTTTCTTTATGATAATTCGAGCATCGCTTTGATCACTCCTGTTTCTGGTTTTAGCCAGCTATCAAAATGATCGGCGATATCAGTAAATACTATTTTGTGAGTGATCCATGGATCTGTATCAATCTGACCGTTTTCAATCATTTCAATAATCTGATCGAAATCAGCTGGCAATGAGTTTCTTGAGGCCATGATCGTTAATTCTTTCTTGTGGAAATAAGGATCGTGGAAAGAAAAATCACCAGGGAAAAGACCGACAAATACGATACGTCCTGCTGATGCAGTATACTGTAAAGTGTTGGCCATAGAGAATTTATTACCTGTTGCATCGATTACTACTGTTGGAAGGTTGCCATCAAATTGCTCTCTAATACGCTTTTCTGTTACATCTGCTTCTTGGTCCACTTGTACTGTACCGTCTACTTTGATGTGCTTCAAACAGAAATCCAAACGACTTTCGTTGATATCCAACATGACTGTTTTAGCGCCTGCTGCCATTGCAAACTGACAAGCACCCATTCCGATAGGACCTGCACCAATCACTAAAACTGTATCTTCATTACCTACTTTAGCTCTGTTTACCGCATGGCATCCAATACTTAATGTCTCTACCAGAGCCAACTGATCGTAACCCAATGATTTTGAAGCGTGAAGGTATTGTGCTGGAATCTTAAAGAATTCTCTCATACCACCGTCTTCGTGTACACCGAAAACAGAAATATTTTCACCGCAGTTGGTAAAACCTCTTTGTACTGCATGATCTTCCGTTTTATTGAAGTAAGGTTCTACAGAACATTTGTCGCCTACTTTTACGTTGCTCACGCCCTCAGCCACTGCCAATACTTCTACTCCCAACTCATGACCCAAAATTCTTGGATACGTAAAGAAAGGTTGTTTACCAGTGTAAGCGTGTAAATCCGTACCACAAATACCAATTCTGTGTACTTTTACTAAAGCCTCTCCTGCTTGTAATTCTTCTGTAGGTTGAACAGTTTCTGTTACCTCAAATTCTCCTGGTTTATTTAAAACGATTGTTTTCATTGTTGTTGTTTAGTTATAGATACAATTGGTGATTTGATTAAATAGATCTTCTGAAAGTGCTCCTTTGTTCCAGCAATCGACAGTCGATTCGATTTGAGCAATTTTTCTTGAACCGATAACTACTCGAGTTGCTTCTTTCACAGACATCAGATAACGTAAAGAAAGCTCCGCTATATCCATATTGTTCTCGTCTGCAATCTTTTTGATATTAATCGCTATATCCACATCTTTATTAGAGATCCACTCGTTGTTTGGACGCTCTTCGCATAGTTTGTCAAAACGTGCTCCCAACAAGCCCATATGCAATGCTGATGCAGCATAGTAAGCAATGTTGTTTTCTTGGAAATAAGGAATATCTCTTTCGAAAGCTGACATGTTACAAGCATCCATTTTCATGAAGCCTGATACAACATCAAAAATTCCTGATTCGAAGAATGGATAGAAATCGTCAACCGGGTTACCACCTACACCGATTTTCTTTGCCATACCTTGCGCTTTGATATACGATAATGTTTCAATAATATCATCTTGCTTATCGTAAGGCAACATATGTGGCTCATGTAAGAACAATACGTCTACATAATCTGTATTCAATTTATTCAAACTGTTTTCCATACTACGAAGCATGGTATCACGAGTGTAATCTAGTTTAAACTCGTCTGCTTTTTCGGCGAATAATCTACCAATTTTTGTACTGATAAATGGACGTTCGCCACTCCATTGTTTTAATGCTTTTCCAACAAATTCTTCCGATCTGTTGTACGATGGTGCAGTATCTAAAGTACTGATACCATTTTCTAGTGCACTTAGTATAACTTTTACAGATTCTTCTTCTTCTACAGCACCCCAAACTCCACCAAGTCCAGAGCAACCTAAGACCAATCTAGATCCGTGAGAAAAACCATAATTATCTTTATTAGCGTCTGCTTGATAAGTAGGTTTTGTTAGTGTATTGATCATCTTATTATTCATTTATTTCATGCTACATCCAAACAGCTACTTGGTATTACCTACAAGTCATTTACTGTTCGATATGTATGCTATTTCCTAATTTTTTTATGGATGATTATCAAAAAAAGGTGTGGAATAAAATTTTCCCCCTAGATTTGACTAAATGTTCACCTCTTGCTTCTTTAAAGTGAGATTATAGAAGGACATTGCATTCTCACCCATTACTTTTTTCCTATCATTTGCATCAGTAAAAAAGTCTTCTACCACTTGCATTACTTCAGAATACTCCCCTGCCAATTTACATACCGGCCAATCCGATCCGATCATCAAACGATCTACTCCGAAAGCGTCGACCACCACTTGAATATATTGGTGTAACTCTTCCTTGGTCCACTGTTTCCAATCGGCCTCAGTAACCATTCCAGAAAGCTTACACATCACGTTTGGATAGTGTGCAATTTCCTTTAAATCGGATGCCCAAGGTTCGAACTTTCCATCTTTAATTTCTGGCTTCGCTATATGGTCGATAACGAAAGGTTGTTCCGGAAATTTAGCTACCAATTCCTTCGCAAACGGAAGGTGTTTTGGGAAGATTAAAATGTCGTAGGTAAGGTCGAATTCTTTTAAAGCTGCAATGCCTCTTAAGAACTCTTCTCTTAACATAAACTGATCGTCTTCCTCGTCTTGCAATACATGACGAACTCCTTTAAAATCGGAGAATTTCGAAAAGTATTGTAATCTATCTTTAATGCTGCTGTTCGATAAATTTACCCAACCCACAACACCTAAAATGAACGGATTTACACTCGCTTCTTGTAATAAAAATTGAGTCTCTTGTTCTGTTTGACTTGCCTGTACTGCCACGCACCCTTTGTATCCACTCTTCGACATTTCTTCCCACAATTGCTTTGGAAGATAATCTTGTTTTAGTACCGACATTTCATCGTTTATCCAAGCATGTTCCACTGGAGAATACTTCCATAAATGATGATGTGCATCTATCTTTTTCATTTCATTTATACTTAAAATAAGAGCATATATTTATAAGCTAATTGGATTGTTTTGTGACTTGTTATTGATCACGAAACAAATGTATATAGGGCATCAAAAAGAAGAAAGTTTAACGTTTGCACAATAGTAAAAACAAAGGTTTTAAGATTTTGCTTTTTGATGTTTTTTTGAGAAATTACCCTCCGAAAACAGAAAGGGAAAATGAAAAAAGATAGAGTCACCATAAAAGACATTGCCAAAGCATTGAATGTATCGGTTACCACCGTATCAAGAGCCTTGAATGGAGGGGAAAGAATCTCTGAATCGACAAGGAAAAAAGTCGAAGAATTGGCGAAGAAATGGAAGTACAGACCGAACCAATTGGCAAAAAACTTACAACAAAACTCAACCAAAACGGTTGGGGTGGTGATTCCAGAATACAACCATAATTTCTTCTCTATGATGTTGCACGGTATAGAAGATCGGGCAAGGGAATTAAACTATCAGTTGATCATCAAAAGTTCTGGGCGAAGTTATGAACAGGAAAAAGAAAATTGCTTCAATTTATCCGATCTTAAAGTCGATGGACTACTGATTGCCTTATCACAAGATAGAGAAGATTATTCCTATTTAAATGATATATATGATGAAGGAATTCCCATCATCTTATTGGATAGAATTTGTGAGGACATTGATACTTCTGTAGTGATTACAGACGATTTCGATGGTGCCTTTAAAGCTGTCGATTATCTGATAAAAAATGGACATCAGCATATTGTGCACTTAAAAGGTGAAGAAGGAATTTCGACTACTTTTAATCGATATATGGGGTATGTTGAGGCACTAAAAGACAGTCAACTTCCCTTCCATTCGGATATGGTGATTTCTACTGAGGTGCAAAACGATTGGGAAAACGCATTAAGAAAAATACTAAATGATGAACACCGACCTACTGCCTTATTTGCTGTGACCGATTACATTGCGTTCCAAGCGATGGAGATATGCAAACAAGAAGGTTTAGAGATTCCTAAAGATATATCCATTATTGGTTATGCAGATGAACCCGTTTCCATCTATACGTCTCCGAAATTGACTACCGTAAAACAGCCTTCTTACGATATGGGCAAGAAGGCGATTGAGATTTTGTTTAATACTTCAGACGATTTAAAATCGGAACATATTGTATTGGAAACGGAGTTGATGGTGAGGGATAGTACCGCTACCACCTAACCTTATGTTTCTTATTTTTAATAAAACTGATATTAAAGTTTGCTCTTAAAGTATAACTAGAGTAGAACATATTATCATCAAAAGAATAAATTGAATATCAAGTAAATAGTAATGCAAAAAAAATACGCCAGAAAACTGACGTTTTTTTTGAGGTAATTAAGTATGCTTTTTAGTCACACATCATTCTAAAATTATATACGAGGTCAGGAGACCTCTTACGTTTTTTTGGTCCGAGTGTCGCTGACGCTTAACACTCGAACCAGTAGGCTGAGCCAACACTCATCCCATTATTATTTTGATTGCTGATTTTGTTCTGCTATATGTTTCTTATAGAGTTTCGAATATTTTTTATGTCCAATCTCCTCACCTGCTAACATTCTTGCGTAGGCCTCTGGATGATACTCTTTTACGTATTTAATAGGTTTCAATCCAGGAACTGGTTTCGGATCGTAAACTGTAGAGACGGGTGTCATTTGTTTATCTAACAAATATGTTTCCTCTCTTAACTTCTTTAATATATCTTGATATTCAGGATGATTTGCCAAATTCTGAGTTTCGTATGGATCGTTTTTGAAATCGTACAACTCTTCTTTTGGTTTTGTTGGAGAGAACCATCTTTCTTGCTATTCATTCAGTTTCCCTTCTTTGTTTAGAGTTCTCATTACATGCAATGCCGGACGATACCATTCCAAATACCCTTGATGTGTATCGTATGGGATTTCTGGTTTATCGTTACGGATATATCTAAACTGTTCTGTGGAAATAGAGCTCATTTGTTCAGGAATTTCATCCCATAATCCCCTGTAAGAGTATACATTTTTACGGTCGAAGTGCTCATCGATAAACGATTGTCCCGTTAAATATTCTGGAAGATCAACTCCTGCGATATCTAAAATAGTCGCGGTAATATCTGTACTTGCAATAATTTGTTGAGATTCCTGATCATGCTCATATCCTTTTGGCCATTTCACAATCAAAGGAATTCTTGATCCTGAATCAAACAAATAGCCTTTACCCTTAACATTACACCTACCGTTGTCGCCAATAACTATGATCACGGTGTTGTCGTACATTCCTTTTTCCTTCAACTCATCAATCAGCATTTGCATTTCGTTATCGGCATATTCTACCTGATCCAAATATTTCGCCCAATCCAAACGAATGGCAGGATGGTCGGCATAATCTTCTGGCAACACTACTTCTGCTGGATCGACCGGGTGTTCCGATTGTTCTCTTACCTCATTCCACCAATCACCACGATGTGTTACCGCCAATTGTATCTGAGCAAAAAATGGTTGATCCTCTGCCGTGAAAGTATCGTATTTATCGAATAAGCCGTAGTCTTCTTCCCAGTTACCAATCGGTTTGTGTTTGAAGTTGACATCAATCTTTCTACCTCTATTTCTCACTTTATCATGACCTAAAATAGTGGTGTAACCCTCTTGTTTCAATTGATAAGTGAAAGGCTTGAAAGGAGCTGAAAGAGGTTCGTCTCGATTACTTCTATGATGGTGGGTGTTCGTTAACCTTTGATGTGCGCCCACCATCATGGCCGATCTATTGGTAGAACAAATTGATGCTGTCCCATAGCAATTGTAATACAATGTACCTTCTTCTGCCAAGGCATTAAACGTTGGAGTTTTTACTGCTGGCATACCATAACACTCGAAGTCATGACTGATGTCTTCCAACATGACCCATACAATGTTTGGCTTATCAAATTTCTTTGGTTCGTTTTTATGGCAAGACGCAAAAAATAAAAGTAGTGCGCCTATGAATGTTGTTTGTAATAATCTCATCTCACTTAAATATAAATTGTGGTGCTTACAAATGTAGAGGAAACCTTTAGGCATCAAAAGTGGGTGTAAAGAAATAAAAAAACTCCCCTCTTTTTGTACACAATTATTACTTCTTTTAGCACAAAAAAGGCTTTTAATAAAATAGAATACAAAAAAATCCATCCCTAAAAATTAAGGATGGATCGCTCACAATAAATCAAATATAAAACTAACCTACAGTTCAATCTTTTGGATATCTTGTTCTTTTGATGGATCAAGTTCCAAGAGTATTACTTCATTACCTATCTCGGCAAAATTAATCTCCTTAAGATCGATCATTCTAACTCTTCTGTTATGTTGTGTATGATAACTGTATTGTTTGTCTTTTGTATTGGCTACAGAAGTCCATAAGGTTGCCGATCGCAAAGAATCATCGAAGTGATCTTCGCTTGCTCCTTCAGCACCATCAGGGCCTAATGGAATATTAAAGTTGTCTAATATTCTAAATAACTCGTAGACGGTTTCGTTTGCTGTAGCAGTATTTCTTGCCGTTTGAGAATAAACTGCTGCTCTTACAAAACGAGATGCTGGTGTATTATCACCCGGCAAACCTAGAAAACCTGAACCTGCTCCATGAGCCCTAACAGTAAAATCGCCTAGTTGCTTTGGTGCATGGGGAAAGGGAGTTAAATTGATATAGTTGCTTAAGTTCGTTAAATGCCAATCGTAATTTGGAGCATTGGTAATTACTCCAACGGCTGAATCATATAATTTTAATTCTCCATCTGTAAATTCAATCACTACCGAAGCTCCTGTTATATCAGAAAAAATCCAGTGGCCTGGAATTTCAATCCCTAATTGTTCATCAAAAACACCCACTACATCTATTTCTTTCATTCCATTTTTCACCTCTTCGACATCTTTAAAGTTACCTAATACATAAGTAACCATATCAACCGCTGAGATGGAATTATCAGCATTTTCTTTCTTATATTCTTGATATTTTGCATATCCGGGATGGAAGAATCCTCCTCCTGCAAGACCGGCTTCGTTGATGCCATCTCCATAGAATTCTTCAGAAAATAATGTCATACCCACAAAACCATATTGGGTCTTAAATTCTTTTCCATTCTTACCATCGGGTGTAGAACCTGTAAATGATTTTCCTCTTGGGATAATAGCCAATTTTGTGTTTAAATCGAATGCTCCCCATTCTAAAGTTCTGCCATATACTACACTTCCGTCTTCTGCAATTAAACGAATACCGGTACATGCTTGAACTGTCATTATACTAACACTTAACAACAATGTGAACAGGGCGATAATTTTATTTAGTTTCCTCATCTTCAATACTTTTTTTCTATCTATTTGTAACTGAAGTAAATGTAAAATCATTTCTAATTAGATACATATCGAAATCGCTCATCTGTTTATCGATATGGGTCAATTCGATCATAACACTCCTATAGTGTATCAGTTTAACTATCTTTGATGAAGTATTACCAAAATCAATAAAGAGTGAATCATTCTATAAAAACATTTAAAGTAGAAGAAGGAAGTGCTAAAAATTACTTCAAAGGATTATATGATGCTTTAGGTGGCACCTATACTGAGGAAACTTATTCAATTAAAGATCGATCGACTTCTATAGAAATGAGTGCTCACGAACTTATTGATGGTTTGGAATTAATATTGGCGGATGCAAAATTTGGTGCTCCTCTCATTATGGAACGATCGCCTGATCATGATCCCGATCTCATTCATATTTATATAGTGTATAGAGGAAGTGCCAATCAGAATTACAATAACCAACTTCAATTACTGGAGGCGGGAAGCATTAATGGACTATTTATATACAATGGTTTGTTCCCTACAGTAACATATTTCCCGATCGCTTCTTTTTATAAATCAATTTCTTTTAAGGTAAGCAAAAACGTCTTTCTGAAGTTATTTCCTCATCATGCAGATACATTGATCGATACACTAATTCAAGAAATTCCGATAGCATATCATACCGCTTTACCTATTCATATGGAATCTACTATTGATGATTTATTACATTACGATCAATCTCCTTTTGAAAGAATTCCCATGTTGATGTCGAAAGGATTGGAACTCTTTTCTCAGATTATTCTATCCTTAGATGAGTTGAGACAGAAGAACGAACTCAATGGTTTGCATCAAGATGATTACAAACGACTACTTGATATTAAAAACTACATCTTAAGTCGACTTCACGATAAAATTGTGGTGGATGATATTGCCACAACTTTTGGCATCAGCACTTCAAAATTGAAAAGAGACTTTAAAACTTTGTTTAATACATCTATCTATCAATATTACACCCACGCGAAAATGGATGAAGCGTACAGACGACTAAAAACTGGAAAATTCTCTGTGATGGAAGTGGGTTATGATTTAGGCTACACAAGTATTCCCAATTTCTCTGCGATGTTTAAAAAGATTAAGGGCATCAATCCTAAAGATGTCATCCCACAATAACAACGATTCTTTGAGAACCAAAACTCACTTTTTATAATTATCTACTCATTACTCTTTTGTCTTATTGTACATCAAATACATATTCTGAACTATAAATACACCAATAATAGTGACAGAAAAAGGGGGTGATTTTTTAAAATCGAAATGACAACGGTACCTCATCACCCAATAAAATATAATTGTATATGCTTTTTAAATCGAGAGTATGATTTGATTTTTCAAACTAATAAGACCAACAAAAGATAATGAAGAATTACTTAAAGATTCTAATCTGTTTCCTCTTGATGTCGTCCCCTTCTTGGGCACAGTCGGATGGACAAACGGATTTTAATAAAGATTGGAAATTTTATAAAGGTGAGGTAAAAGATGGGAAATCCATCGGACTAAATGATGAAGATTGGAGAACGGTACGCATCCCACACGATTGGGCAATTGAAGGTCCGTTTTCGAATGAATATAACGCTAGATGTGGTGGTTTACCTTTTCATGGTGAAGGTTGGTACAGAAAGCATTTTACGTTAACCAATACCCAAAAAGATAAACATGTGGCCATCGAATTTGAAGGGGTAATGAACAACTCGGAAGTGTGGATTAACGGACATTATTTAGGTAAAAGGCCGTTTGGTTACTTGGGGTTTGAATACGATTTAACGCCTTATCTAAAACAAGAGGAAGAAAATATTATTGCCGTAAAAGTGAAACCGGAAGATCTTTCTTCGAGATGGTATCCGGGAGCAGGTATGTACCGTAAGGTGTGGTTAAATATTAATAATGATGTTAGAGTGAATCATTGGGGCACATTTGTAAAAGCCCATAATGTTACTTCTAGAGTGGCTACTATCGATATACAGGTGGAAGTGCAAAACTTTAAACTAAGTGATGAGATAGTGAGCATCAAGAATAAAGTGGTTGATGCAAATGGTGATACTGTGAAAGAGCTTCATCAAAAAACCATTGCGGAGGGGAAAAAGACCATTATAGCTCAACAATCGTTTAACATTATTCAGCCTCAATTGTGGTCGATTGATGATCCCAATTTATATCAATTAGTTACTGAGATTATTAGTAAAGAGGGTGAGGTGATGGATACTTACCGTACACGTTTTGGTGTGAGAGACATCAAGTTTACAACCAATGAAGGATTCTTCTTAAATGGTGAATTGACGAAATTCAATGGTGTTTGTTTGCACCATGACTTAGGTCCTTTGGGAGCAGCCGTTAACCGAAGAGCAACTCAAAGACAATTGGAAATTATGAAGGAAATGGGTGTGAATGCCATTCGTACGTCACATAACCCTCCGAGTAGAGAACAATTGGAAATTTGCGACGAAATAGGACTTTTGGTCTTAGACGAAGCGTTTGATGAATGGGGAATTCAGAAAATTGAAAACGGATATCATAAAGTATTTGATGAGTGGCATGAGCGTGATTTAAGAGATATGATTCGTCGTGATCGTAACCACCCTTCGATTATTATGTGGAGTATTGGTAACGAAATCAAAGAACAAAAAGTGAAAGACGGATGGAAAGTGGCTCAGAAATTGGCCAAGATTTGTCATGAAGAAGATCCTTCTCGTCCGAATACTGCTGGTTTCAATCAGTACGAAAACTCTATTAAAAACAAACTGGCTCACCAAGTAGATATTGTTGGCTTTAACTATAAAGCTGCTAAATATGAGGAAGTGAGAAAGAACCATCCGGATTGGATTATTTACGGATCGGAAACAGAATCGATTACAAGTTCGAGAGGTGTTTACCATGCACCATTCTTAGAAAAATATAAAAAGAATACAGACCATCAGGTAACGAGTTATGATATTATTGGCCCCTCTTGGTCTTACCCTCCAGATATGGAATTCTACTATTTAGAGCAGAACCCAAGTATTCTAGGAGAGTTTATGTGGACTGGTTTCGATTACTTCGGGGAGCCAACGCCTTATGGCGGTCGCGATAATTCTACCAACGGGTATTGGAACAGCGATTGGCCGAATAAGTCGTCTTTCTTTGGTCCGGTTGACCTATGTGGTTTCAAGAAAGATCGATTCTATCTTTATCAAAGTCAGTGGACAGATACACCGATGCTTCACTTGTTGCCTCATTGGAATTGGAAAGGATACGAAGGAGAAGAAATCCCAGTTTTTGCCTATACTAACGCCGAAGAAGTGGAGTTGTTCTTGAACGGAAAAAGTCTAGGAAAGAAAGTAAAAGGTGTCGACAAAGGCATCGTTCCTATTCAGTTCCAATACTACGAGGGGCCATACGATTTCCCATCACCTTACCGATTAAGATGGGATGTTCCCTACCAAGAAGGAGAATTGAAAGCAGTATCCCATATCGATGGCAAAGTCGTGGGAGAAGAAATCATCAATACACACTCAAAAGCGAAAACTATCGAACTTACTGCCGACAGAACAATTATCTCTTCGGATGATGGTGAAGACTTGGTTTTCGTTACCGCCAGAGCCATCGATACCAAAGGAAACTTCTGTGCAACATTTAATGGAGATATTCAATTTACCGTATCGGGTGATGGTACTTTTGAGGCAACTGGAAATGGAGATCCTAGTTCTCTAGTACTCCCCAATAGTCAAAAACTAAAATTCTTTAACGGCATGGCATTGGTCATCGCTAGAGCCAATGAAGGCAAAGGTGGAACAATCAATATCACCGCTAAAGGAAAAGGGCTAAAAACTAAAACCATAACGGTTAAAACAAAGGCTCAGAATAAGGAAATACAATAAATTCCAAATAGTATTAGATTTATTTATGATAAAACCTGAGTGTGGATATGCTCAGGTTTTTTTTATGTTATTATGTTATCTAACGTTTTTTTGATAAAAATATTTTTAACATAGACATTCATTCTATTATGATAATACAAAACTAAAATAAGTTTAAAATATCAAAATAAACGAAATAGTCTATTGCTTCCAAGGTTTTTTACCATATCTACCTTCAATATCAAGTGTATCTCCAAGTAATTCATGCAACCATGAAGTTGGGTCAGAATATATTATTTCATTAGGAATAACATCTCCTTTTTTCGTTTTGTGATATATACTATCCAAATTTGCTAAATGAATAATTGAATCACCATTTTCTACCAAATCAAAACTATTATCGTACCCAAGATTAATTACATAAAAAGCTTTATTACTGTAAAAATACACCCATGATCTATCTTTATAAATAAGGTAATCAATACTTAAATTATAATCTGTGTCCAATTTTAATTGATTAAAATTTCTACTTATAGTAGTATCTATTACTGGAAAAAATACAATAAACAAAACTAATATTATGAAATTCCTAAGTGTTGGGTTTAATTTTTTCATATTTCAATAATTATTCACTTAAATCATTTTCTTTAATTACTTCAGTTTTTTCTTTATTTATGGAACCTTTTGGACTTTTTAATTTTAAAAGCTTATTAGGTGCCACCCCAGTATTAAATCCAAAATTTATAACCCTACCTTCACTTTTATTATCATATCGAGATATTGAACCTTCCATACCTAAAGCTCCCCAAAGACTAAAACTTCCTCCATAAGCAGTACCACCAAAATTATTATCTAAAGAAAATTTATATGGATCTTCACCAGTAAACCATGTAAAACCCCAACCTGCACTTAGATTACCATAGAAACCTCCATCATAATAACCAGATCCTGTATCTGTTGTATATGGCCTAATTGTCCCTTTATGAGAGCCCTGCATTTTATAAACACCTCC
The DNA here is from genome assembly GCF_001682195.2 of Flammeovirga sp. MY04. Taxonomy (NCBI): domain Bacteria; kingdom Pseudomonadati; phylum Bacteroidota; class Cytophagia; order Cytophagales; family Flammeovirgaceae; genus Flammeovirga; species Flammeovirga sp. MY04. The sequence continues at coordinate 749,100 of NZ_CP003561.2, read as the reverse complement.
TCCAGTAAATCCACCACCATAAACACCCGCTTTCAAAGAAACTGAACCATATCCGTACATTGCAGCAGGGATAACTCTACTTTCATCTGCATTATGAACTGTAGAGCTTATTGCCTTTTCTTTTTCAATTTGATATCTATAGTCTAATTCACCTTGTAAATTGTTAATAATATATTTTTCTTTTTTACTCAAGGTTTTAGGAATAAGAGAATAGGTATTACCATATTCATCAATATAATTTAAATTAAATTGTGCTTCAGAATCTTTTAATTTTAAAGTTCCATTAGATGTTTCATTACAGATCTTATCCCATAAATAATTTCTAAGTGTTAAATAATCATTTTCAGGATTCATTAATTTAGGGTTACCAGTTATTATTTCTCTCAGATAAGGAGAATTATTTAATTCATATTCTTCCAATCCATCCAAATCGATAGCTTGTATTGGTTTATTCCCTGCAAATTGATAAGGAGTATACCAAGGATAAGATTTTGTAAGTGGATCCACACTCAAAAACTTCCCAATCACCGGATTATACACCCGAAAACCATAATCCTGCTGAATCAGCTGAGAACTGCTTAGATCTGTATCGTTTTCTTTCCCATTAAACCCATACCTATACCCATAATCACTCCAAGAACGGCTTTCCATACTTAAACCAAAAGGATAATAATCAGAATACGAAAGTACGTTTCCGAGGTCATCGGTAGTGGCTAATACATTACCTAAATGATTACTGTACTCAAATTTATGGTGTGCTGTTCCGATGGAAGAAGAAGAGTGTGTGTTACTAGGTTCAAACTGTCCGATTCGGCTACTGCCATAAATTGGTATTTCTGTGATGGTATTGTTTTTAACTATAGCCATGCTGTTGTCGTCTTTGATGTATAGATAGTTTAGTTTTTTGTTTTATTGTTAAAAAAATGAGGATAGTTAATTAGGATTATGATTTTAAGTGAATAAGTTCACTTCATCATAATTCTCTTTTGACCCTTTCGATCTCTTCTATAGTTAACCCACTCAGTAATGAGATTTGTTCTAAGGGTAATCCTAGCTTCAATGCATTTTGCACTGTTTCTAATGCTTTCTTTTTTACGCCTTCTTTTAAACCTTCTTTTAATCCTTCTTCTTTCCCCTCTTTTAATCCTTCTTCCTTGCCTTCTTTTCTCCCTTTAGCTACAGCTGTATCTAACGTATTTAGGTAGTCCCTAAATATTTTTAGATCTTCTTCGTATCTCAATTGATCCTCTTTATCTAGAGCAGTATATTCCGTTATTTCAAATACTTTTTTGAAAATATACTCCTGATAGAATTTAGGTGCTTCTGTAAAACTTTCTAATCTATTGAGGATGTATATCCATTTATCAAAATGATTCGATAATTCACTTTCTGATTTTTTGAATTTTGGCAACTCCAAATAAATGAACTTCAGTTTATCATAGAAGATCTCATTGCGTTGATTCTTCAATTCTACCACATGATGAAAATCTTCTGATATATCAAATTTAAAATCCATCAGACTGATCACATACACTGCTTTTAATTCATATTTCCAACCTTTTCCTTGTGGTTGGCCTTTGGTCGCTTGTTCTTGAATAGGAAAAGTTGAATAATAGATGGTTCTATCTTTAAAAAAGGTTTGGTGAGCACGTTGTAATTCTACGATAAACTTCTCCCCTTTTTCATTTTCACAATATAAATCAAAGATGGCTTTTCTGTCTGTCTGATGCGCTGATAGTTTTTCAGACGATTTATATGTCAAATCATACACCTTATCTTCTTCAGGCAATACTGTATTCAAGAAATCAATAAGAATATCTTTATTCTTCTCTTCTCCAAAGAGTTTCTTGAATCCAAAATCGGTAAAAGGATTGATGTACTTTGATGTCGCCATTTGTTTACATTTATGTTTATCCCAAAAATAACAAGGAGATAGAGAAAACTCTACTTTTGTGAGGGAAAACTGTAATAATTAATTAAAACAAAAGTTCTGAAGAAAGAAACACTATAAATTCCATATTGTATTAATCTAAATGTGGACAGGTTTCGATTACATTGGGGAACCAAATCCTAGAAGTAATAGGATAATTCTGATAATGGTGAAGACTTGGTTTTCGTTACTGCCAGAGCCATCGATGGAAACTTCTGTGCAACATTTAATGGAGATATTCAATTTACCGTATCGGGTGATGGTACTTTTGAGGCAACAGGAAATGGAGATCCTAGTTCTCTAGTACTCCCCAATAGTCAAAAACTAAAATTCTTTAACGGTTTGGTCATCGCTAGAGCCAATGAAGGCAAAGGTGGAACAATCAATATCACCGCTAAAGGAAAAGGGCTAAAAACTAAAACCATAACGGTTAAAACAGAAGCTCAGAATAAGGAAATACAATAAATTCCAAATAGTATTAGATTTATTTATGATAAAACCTGAGTGTGGATATGCTCAGGTTTTTTGGTTCTTCTGAAGGAATTAAATCACTTCAACATATCCAATTATATGAAACTTTTTATAAATCTCATCATATCTTAAACGTATAGCAATTTTTCTCTTTTTACTCATAATTATTAAATGATAATCAGCAATATTATCTTTATCATAAAATACATCACCTTTTTTAATGATAAAATGATCTATAAAACCTTCTTCTGACATCTCTAATAATTCCATATACAAACTACCTCCTAAATGTACTACCCCTTCTAAAGCATAGTTAGGGTTATCTGAACTATATTCTATTTCTTTAACGTTATGTATACTTTTTACAATTAAATATATCTTATCATCATAATTTCTCCCCTCATTACAACTAAATAAAAAAACAAATATTATAATTTTAATTATTTGGTGTTTCATAGTCCTTATTAATGTTATATTGTCCATCATTAAGATTAATTGTTCCCGAAATATTTATATTTAAACGTCCTCCTCTAACTTCAAAATCTTTTGCCTTTCCGCTTTTTTGTAAATCATGAGCATAATCATCAGGTAAAGCAAAACTCATTACATTTAAATTTTTACCAGGTGAAAAATCATATTTATCAATTACACTTTGATATATCGTTCCTGATAAAGTAATTGTATTACCTTTTCTAGTTAGATCAATATCAGAAATTGCTACAATAGTAAAAGCCCCCAAAGTATAGGACAATTCAGATCCTTCAAATAGAGATTCAACAAGTGTTTCCCATTTTTTATCATATTTAATAGTTTCACCTTCTTTTATATTTGATGATAATGCAAATTTAACAAGGCCTTTATCTTTACAAGATTTACAAAATACAGAAGGGCCATTAATTACATAATTATAATTCTTAGTAATTCCCTTTTGATATGAGGGAAATTGTTGAATCCAAGAGTCTGGAACATTTAATGTTTCACCCATATTTCTATTGGTATTCCCTAAAAAATGATCCAAAAAATCAGCACCAACTTCCCAGCCTTCTTCTCTTGAAATTTTTGACAAACGGGCGTACCCTTTATACGCTATTCTATTTTTCTCTTCTTGGCTTCCAGCATTATGATAAGCTGTTTCTAATTCTGCCTTTTCTTTCTTTCCTTTATCTATAATTCTAGCTGCAGTTGCATATGATGTTGTTTCGTTTGCCTGCTTTTGAGTCGCTCCATATGATTCAAGCCCATCAAGGTCAATAGCAAAAATTGGCATATTACTCGCAAATTGGTAAGGTGTAAGTTCAGGATAAGATTTCATTAACGGATCCACACTCAAAAACTTCCCAATCACCGGATTATACACCCTAAAGCCATAATCTTGAATCAGTTGAGAACTGCTTAAATCTGTATCATTTTCTTTCCCATTAAACCCATATCTATACCCATCATCACTCCAAGAACGGCTTTCCATACTTAAACCAAAAGGATAATAATCAGAATACGAAAGTACGTTTCCGAGGTCATCGGTGGTGGCTAATACATTACCTAAATGATTACTGTACTCAAATTTATGGTGTGCTGTTCCGATGGAAGAAGAAGAGTGTGTGTTACTAGGTTCAAACTGTCCGATTCGGCTACTGCCATAAATTGGTATTTCTGTGATGGTATTGTTTTTAACTATAGCCATGCTGTTGCCAGAGGCGTCTTTGATGTATAGATAGTTTGTCGTTCCATTGGCATCTTCTACTCGTTTGGAGATTCGGTTGCCTGTGGGGTCGTATCTGTAAGTTACTGTTTTTATTGGATTTTCACTATTCTGGAAATTAATAATAGTACCGTAATGATATACTTTATCCACTTTTCCTTGAAGGTTTAATTTTACAAATGGTTTTTTATTCCAATAAGAAATACTTTATCAAAAAAAAGTCATTTAGATTTCTCTAAATGACTTTTTAGTCAGTCTCCTTAAATCAAATTATCTAATTATTAATTTTGATTTTTGATTATCGAATGAAACAATGTAGAGACCTGAGCTTAAACCTTGTACATTTACGGGTTGTCCGACTCTTTCAATGTTCACTGTTTTAACTAAATATCCTGCAGTAGAATATATTCTTAATTCACCTAACTCTTGAGATTTAATCTTGAAAGAATTAGAAGTAGGATTAGGATAGATACTCCAAACTTCTTTTTCGTTAACAATAGAATTCACTTCATTTTCTTTTACCTCAAATGTAAACGATGAAGAAAGACTATGAAACTCCTCTTTAGCAGTAATTGTGATAGTTACTTCTCCTATTGCTTTTTCTGTTAAAGTTAATTTGGTATCATTCAATGTAGCAGTAACTACATTATCATTACTTAATGCTACAGAATAAGTGATCTCATCATTATCAGGTTCTGTGAATAATGTGGTGAAATCGATTACTTTAGAACCAAAACCTTCAGTTAACACTTGATCTTCAATAGGATTTGCTTCTACAATAATACCATTAACTCTAATATTGAAATCATAATAAGCATAATTTGTATTATCATAAGTAGCTGCAATAGACACTTTTATACTTCCATATGATTTTGGATAATACATCAAAGTGTTCCCCTCTAAATTTACAGTAAGAACATTTACATTACTTGATACGATCAAGTAAGACAATTCTTCATCATTTACGGTTTCGAATAAAGATGAAATATCAACTGATCCAGATTCAACATCCTCATTAATAAGAATATCTTCAATAGTCTCAACTGCAATTAAATCGTTTACTCTGAATCTAAAAGGTATTTGAACAACTGCTTGAGTTGGATCATTAGTAGTAATATATAATATATATTCTTCACTTAAAACTGAAAGGTTAGAAGCGTCAAAAGTAAAGCTAACCACATCATTATTTCCACTTGATATTGATCCGTTAGATTTATCGATTGTGATATAATTTGGCGATACATCCTCACCATTTTTATCTAAAAGACGCAAATCCCAATCAAGGTTAATACCTTGAGTATTACCCAATGTTAATTGACCAACATGTGATGTACCAGGGTATATATCTAATTCTGTAAAATCAATAGATGAAGTTAACATTGGTGCAGCTTCAGCAGAACCTTCTACAGAAATAATTACTGATTGGTTATTAACATCATTTGTTGTTAATGTAACATCAGCTGTAAAATCACCTGATGTAGATGGATCAAAAGTAATAGGTAAAATGTAAGTTTCGCCTGTAGCTATTGTTATTTCCCCAGATGGAACTGTAAAAGCAGAATTACTAACCGAAATATTAGAAATAATTAAAGGCTCAACACCATTATTTTTTACTGTAAAATTATGAGTCAAAGGATGACTAATAAATTGTGTATTATAGTCATAATAATCTTCATTTAATACAATTTTTGGACTACCCTGAATCGTAATTGGAATTTCAATTCTTTCATTTTCAGGGTCATTTGAGTGTAATTCTAAAATAAACTCAGTATAACCTAATAATATTTCTGAAGGATTTTCTGATGAAATTATCACTTCCTCAGAGTTATCTTTGGTAATACTACCAGAAATAGACGATAGTTCAATACCTATTGGTAAACCAGTAATAGATTCTAATGCTTTATTAAAGATTAAACTTAATCTATTTGTTCCATAAGGTTCCCTTTCATTTCTTGCAAATAACAAATAGTATAATTTATCTGTATTTTCAAGACCTGTAACTTTATGATAGTCATCATCCGTATCTGTAGAATATTCGCGTGCCAAATCGTTATTTTTCTCCACAATAATCATGTGATGAATAGCTGGATCACTTGTACCATAGACCCTTTTTACAAATGCTTTATAAACTTTACCTTGAAAGGAAGTTTCTAAAGAAAGTGTATCCACACTACCATATCCATCAGCACCTAAATTACCATAGATTTCAAATTCTTCAACACCATTTAACTCTGCTGCTAGGAAGAATAATCCTTCAAAATGACGAGTATAGTATTTTGTCCCTTCACCGAAATAGTTTGTTCCATCAGAGATTACATTATCAGAATAACTAATTCCTCTAAAATAGTTAGTTGCAATATAATTTCCATTATCATACATATCATTATAACCATCATTAATATAGTTATGACCTCCATCATATTCAAAAATGGTCATACTATTCATCTCGTTTAGTATATGGTTATATCTCGCATTAATACCTGGTAATGAATTCTTTACAGAGGATATATAATCACCTGAAATTATCCAGTCAAGATCTGAACCACCAGTATTTTCTATAGTAATACCTTGGCTAAACGGGTCTTGTGAATCCTTATTAATGATAATTGGATCATGTTGAACAGAAATATTTGAGTAATTAACTCCTTGTCCTGTTACAGTAATTTCAATCGAACTGTTTTGTAAATCAGATGTTTGAAATGAAATTTTACCTGAAGGTTCTTCTACTGAAGTTGGTGCAAACTCCACATTTATATAACCAGTTTGTAGACCTAAAATATATTCATCATAAGATGAAATATTGAATTTACTATTATTTGAGGTTACATCTGATATAAATAACGTATCAGTTCCAACATTCTCAATTTCGATTTTTTTCATTGAGGTCTCCCCAACATAAGTTTCGTCAAAATCATATGTATATGAAGGAATATTTACTGCAGCATTACCATTCACCTTAAGTTCAAAAGGAATTCTTATTTCTGGATTAATTGGATCATTTGTAATTAAGACAAAATCACCATAATAAACACCTGCTATGACATTTGCTGTGATATCAAAAGTAACAGTAGTTGAAGTTCCACTAGAAAGTGTTGATGGTAAAGATTGAACAGCCAACCATTTTGGTACTTCATACCTTGTGTAACTGAATCCTCCACCAGAACCTGTTCCGCTTCCATTTCCTTCAGCCCAATATGAAAAAATGAAATCAAAATATCTTTCTTCTGCTACACTTTTCATTGATATCACTCGATCCACTATACCTGGAGGATACCAACTAAATTCACGCATAAAAGTGCTATAATCACTATCTGAACTTGAAGATGTTTTTGATGTTGACCATAAAGTTCCAATCGGAGAATCGTCATCAAAACCTAATTCAAGTTTAGGGTTATAAAGTCCTTGTCTATTTTTTCTAGATAAAGATACCGATGGTGTAATATGATCTTGATTATTAATATCATCAAAATCAGTATAGCTTTCTTTAGAAAAAGTTACTCTAGAACCTGTTATTTCAGTGCTACCTTCAAGTTTAAGATCAACTGCCCCTGTATTTTCGATAGTAATAGAAGCAGTCATAGAATTTCCATATATTAGCTCACCTTTGATTAAATCTGTGCTAACTTTCAATTGAGGAGCTTCAAGTCCCTGAGCAGTAAATGCAATTACTTTTGGAGAATTAGAATCATCACTATTTATTGTTATTTCGCCATTAACAACATCTGTAGTTTCTGGAGTAAAATAAACTTCAACCTCTTCAATTTCACCAACACCTATAGTTAATGCTGTATTTCCAAATGTTACCAAAGAAGAATTAGATGTGATGTCTGTCAAGTTTAACTGAGCAGTACCTTCATTTCCAATTTTTAAAATTGTAGTTGATGTACCTCCAATCATTTGATTTTGTAATGAAATAGAACTTTCTGTAATAATTTCTGGAACACCATCCGTGATTCTTACTACAAGAGGAACTAAAATATTACCATTTGATTGCGTATCATTTGTAATAAACTCGACATTTACATTATACTCTCCATTTGGTAAATTTAATGGTGAAAGAGTAAGTTGAATTTCTTCTGATTCATTTGGCAATAGATTTCCTGAGTTTTTTGAAGTTTCTGCCCAAGTCGCAATTTCTCTTCTTGAATACTCAAATCCACCACGACCTGAATTAGTAAATCTTGTGAATTCAAAATCAAAAAATCTTCTTTCACTTGGAATATACATAGAGTACGTATCATCTAGAATACAGCTTCCACATCCACCATTTGCATCATTAAGGTTAGAGTAATCACTTAAATCTTTACCTCTTGAAATACCTTCTGACCATAAAGTTAAAGCAGGTGAAATGTTACCCTGCCAATTTGACTCTTTAGCGATGTTAAAGATATTTTGATTTTCTCTTCTTGCAAGAATTACATTTTCCGAAATAATATCTTGATACTGCTCATCAAGACCATCAGCATAATCGGGTTTGTTAATGTAAAAAGGTGCACCAACAATTACTTCTCTAACTGACCAACTTAATGGAGCGTTACCTTTGTTTGAAATAGTAATTGTTTCTTGATGTGTCTCTCCGTTAGATAGATCGACTGATTGATTTGATGTCTCTGCATCAAAAGTTACAATTTGAGCATAGGAGTTACTGCTAAAAGTAACTAGGCACAAAAAGGCCAAGACAAAAAGCTTGTCGTAAAGTAGTTTGTTTTTCATTTTATATTAAAGTAAACAGTAAATTATTGCATAACATTATCCAGCTAAAAAGTTGAAAAGAGATTTCATTAGTAAATAGTTCAATAGTTTCAACAGTAGTTAAAAAGGGCTGTTATGCTTAAACGTTGTTTTTAAGTCGGTGCAAATATATTATTATTTTAATAATAATTAAGTTCTTTTAGCATAAAAATTAATTGTTAACAATTACGCAATACAATTAGGAAAAATTGTTAATTCATTTTATATAGTGTTATAAGAACGATTATTAAAAATGTATTAGTCAATTTATAGGCTAATGTATTACGAATAAAAAAAATGGGTTATTTTTTTATTTTGGTAGGGTGTCATGTCAATCCAAACAAACTAATTTTTATTAAATCACCTTAAAAGACAATATTCATTAACTCAAGCATATTTTGAATTTTATAAAAAATTATTTTTAAAGAAAACAAAACATTTAATTTTGAAATAAAAAAGAGGTTCTATTTAAAGTTTTTTTGAATAGGACTACGAGAATAAAAACGACACATAATTATATTACCATTAGTAATTTCCTATAACTGATTTCCATCAATAAATTGGCATTTTATAGAATATGTAGTTTTTCTCTACAGCCATGCTATTGCCGTCTTCGATATATAGATAGTTGAGTTTTTGCTTTATAGTTAAATAAATGAGAATTGTAAATCAGGATTATAATTTTAAGAAAATAAGCTTCACTTTATTATAATTCTCTTTTGACTATTTCGATCTCTTCTATAGTTAACCCAGTCAGAATTGAGATTTGTTCCACAGGTAATCCTAGCTTCAATGCATTTTGAACTGTTTCTAATGCTTTCTTTTTTACGCCTTCTTTTAAACCTTCTTCCTTTCCTTCTTTTCTCCCTTTAGCTACAGCTGTTGTTCTTATCTGATTTAAAAGTTGGACCACTTCTTAGCTAAAAAAAGCGAAAGAAAATGGTAGAAGAAATCCTTAAAAATGCTAGATTGTCTGCTGGAGGCAGAAGATTATTTACTTCAGAACAAAAAGCTGTAATTGTAGAGTCCTGGGAAAGTTCAGGTTTATCATGTCCAGAGTTTTGTAGACGTTATGGAATGATCACAAGCCAATTATATAAATGGCGTTCAGATGCCAAATCAGGAGCAATTATGGGTATTAAAAACGAAGGTGAATTACACTCTAAAACTGAATTAGAGATTTTACGAAAGGAAAACGAGGAACTGAAAAAAGCACTTGGTGAATCAACGTTGGACATTAAGATTCTAAAAAAAAAGTTAGAAATGGATCAACAAAAAAAGAAGAAGTGGAACAGTTATCCTCGGAATTCAAAGTAAGCCTAAATCGGGTAATTAGATCTCTGGGTATTTCTAAATCTTCAGTTTATTATAAGCCTGTTGAAGTTAAAAAGAAACGTAAGAGATCTTCTCAAACTTTACCAAAAAGAGTTCAAGAAGCAATTAGTGAAATTACAGGAAATAAAGCTACCTATGGTATTCTTCGAATCAAAGCAATTTTGAAAAGGGACTACAAAATTACAATAACTAAATATCTGTTACATAGATATATGAAACAGAATGACTTATTGGTCAAGAGAGGGAGTAAGCGAGGTAGTTCACGTCCACATACTGGTAAAATATCCGTAGAAAAGTCAAACAAAAGATGGGCAAGTGATATTACAAGTATTAAATGTTGGAATGGTCAAAAGATTAGATTTTCATTTATTTTAGACTGTTGCGATAGAACAATAATTTCATGGTATGCATCAAAATATATTCAAGGTTGTGATATAGAATTACTTTTTCAAAATGCTTTATATAAGCGTTTCTCAGAAAATGAGATAGAAGAAATGTAACAATCTTCTGAAGAAGAAAGGTTACAATTTTTACATGATAATAGTCCTGAATATATAGAAAAGAAATTAGTGAAGTCATTAAATGAGTGGGGAGTTCAGAACTGTAATACTCCAACATATTCACCTCAATCCAATGGTATGTGTGAATCTTTTATAGGGACATTTAAGAGAGACTACGTATATGAAAGTTGCTTAGAAAATCCTGAAAGTGTTATAGATCAAATTCAAGGATGGGTTGATGAATATAATGGATATGTACCACATTCAGCACTGATGATGATGACACCAAATGAATATTATAAATTAAAAAATGTAGCTCAAAAGCGGTCCAGTTTTAGACCTGATAGAGCACCTCCTCATCCGTCATCACACTAATACCATTCTTAAAAAGTTTATCTGCTACTACCCCATTCCCTTCTATCAATTTCCCAGAGAAGGTGCCATCATAGATTTTCCCGAATCCACAAGAAGGACTTCTCGATTGAAGAATCGCATTGGTTATACCATTATCCTGACAAATTTTTAATACTTCTTCTGCCGACTTTAAAAACTGAGGTGTATAATCATTTCCTGCCTTATTTGTTACTCGAATCCCATCTTCTGTTTGCTGAATTTCGACCGGTTCTCTCGGTGTCGGCAAACCTCCAATCACTTCTGGACAAATAGGAATTGCTTCTCCACTTTGTATCATATCTTCTAAATTGATGGTGGATGAACAGGTTCCGTTGTAGCGGCATTTTACGCCAACGAGACAAGAACTAATAATATATTTAGGCTTCACTTTTTCCATTTGCTAAGTTCACTGATGATGAATTGATAAATACAAAAAAACAGATTATCTATAAATAATCATACGATAATGTAGTTCTAAAGGCAGATTTCTTGATAAAAAAGGGTGTAAAAACTAAAAATTAGGAGGTAATAAAATTAATTGGCTATTTCTATAATCAGAGAATAAGTTGGAGGTGTCGATCGCACACTACCTTGCTTTCATAAATTTTAGGAGCATGTACCAACTTCTAAAGTGTGACATACTCTAAGTTTCGAATTAAGAAATGAAATGTTGAATGAAAACATGGAATAAACTTCTTTTTGGGATTATCGCTCTTTGCTGTTTGGCAAATCCGGTAATGTCAGATGACAAAAAACCTAAGGCTAAACCTAATGTCATCCTTATCATGACCGACGATCAGGGATATGGAGATATAGCCGCCCATGGAAATAAAATTATCAAAACACCAGCAATGGACCGATTGAAGCATCAAGGAATTAGCTTCGATAACTTTCATGCAGGATCGACTTGTGCTCCTTCCCGTTCGGCTTTAATGTCGGGTATGGAAGGTCACCGTGCCGGAGTATGGCACACTATTGCCGGCTGTAATTTATTGAGAGAAAAATTCACAGCTATGCCTCAAGTCTTCCAAGACAATGGATATGCCACGGCACTTTTTGGTAAGTGGCATTTAGGTGATGCTTATCCGTATCTACCGGAAGATAGAGGGTTCGAAGTGGCTTTGTATCATAGTGCGGGTGGAATTGGACAGACGCCTGATTTTTGGGACAACGATTATTTCGATGATGTTTACCTAAGAAATGGCAAGCCAGAACGTTTCAAGGGCTATTGCACGGACGTATTTTTTGATGAAGCCATGAAGTACATCGAAGAGAAAAAAGATCAACCTTTCTTTGTGTACCTTTCCACCAATGCTCCTCATGGACCTCTAAATGTACCAGAAGAATACTATAATATGTATAAGGACGAGGAAGATCTTCTCGATTTTCAAAAAGCGTATTATGGTATGATTACCAATATCGATGACAACATCACTCGATTAGAAAAGAAGCTGAAGGAACTGAAATTGGCAGACAATACCATTTTGATTTTCACCACTGATAACGGAACACAATACGGTTGGAGAAACATCAAAGGAAAAGAATACGGCTACAATGCCAACATGAAAGGTCTAAAAAGTTCTCAATACGATGGCGGCCACCGTGTCCCTTTCTTTATGTATTGGAAAGACGGAAAATTATCAAAAGGAAAAACCATAGATCACCTTGTGATGAGTTACGATGTGTTGCCTACTTTAATCGATCTTTGTGGTTTAACCGAACATGCCGATACTAAATACGACGGTAAATCGGTAAGTCCACTACTTTATGGAGAAGGTGATGATTGGCCCTCACGTTATGCTGTGTTGGATAAAAACAAAACACAACATCCTGTAAAATGGAAATTAAGTGCGGTGATGGACGATGATTGGCGACTCATTAACGGGAAAGAATTGTACAATATTCGGGAAGATGTTGGTCAGGCGAACGATATTTCAGCACAGCATCCCGAAAGAGTGACGAAAATGAGAGCGGCTTATGAAAATTGGTGGACGTATGTTTCCAAAGACTTCAGTAAATTTGAGTATTATAAAGTAGGTGTGGAAGGAATTGATGAAACGGCTTTAACCGTACATGATATTCATTCCGACAAACCTTTGGCTTGGAATCAAGACCTTATTCGCGATCCTTTAAGCGGCAAGAAGCCCGCATTAACTGATGACGGATTCTGGACAATTGATGTGCAACAAGAAGGCTATTACAACATTACTTTAGCTCGATGGCCTAAAGAATCCAAGATGAAGTTTAATTCTAAAGTAGAAGCTTTGGGAGTTCAAGCACCTTGGTACGAGGCAAGACCGGAGGGTCGTGTGATGCCTCTGAAAAAAGCCACTTTGGAGATTGATGCTTTAAGAGTGCATCAAAAAGTGGATATGGAGACGGAAGGTTGTACGTTTAGAGTGTATTTAAACGAAGGAAAAGCCCGATTGGTTGGCAAATTTACCGATGAAGACGGAAAAGACATCTCCTCATTTTATGTTTACATATCAAAAGAGAAATAATCGATGAAACTGAATTATATATTTCAATGGATCTTATGCTTGGGAGTGATTTCTTCACTCTCAGCACAAGACGAGAAGCGACCAAACATTATCTTCTTACTATCCGATGACCATACAAGCATCGCTACGGGCTGTTATGGAAATGATCAGGTAGTGACGCCCAACATGGATAAATTGGCGGAAACGGGTACGCAGTTTATGAATCACTACAATACTACTTCCATTTGTATGGCGAGTAGAGCGATTTATATGACTGGAATGTTCGAATACAAAACTGGATGTAATTTCGAGCATGGACCAATGAAGAAAGAGAAGTTCCAGAAATCGTATCCGATGATCTTGCGTGATGCTGGTTACTTTACAGGTTTTGCGGGAAAATTTGGTTTTGCAGTATCTGACGGCACCGATCCAAGCGATAAAAAATGGGAGGTTTTACCTGTCGATCAATTTGATGTTTGGGCAGGCGGATTAGGTCAGACCAAATACAAAACAGAAAAGAACAAATACATCAAGAAATATGCGGAAAAGTACCCTCACAGTACGCGAGCACATGCTGCTTGGGCACACGATTTTATTGTAGAAGCAAAAGAATCGGGTAAACCTTTCTGTATGTCGATCAGCTTTAAAGCCCCTCACCTTCCATTCACTCCAGATGTGTATTTCGATGCGGTGTATGAAGGAAAAACGTATAAAAAACCAGCCAATTATGGTGAGGAAAATGCCAAACATTTAGCGCCTCAAGCATTAACGGGAAGACAATACAAACAGTATGAGTTCTGGAGAGATACTGAGGAGAATTATCAAGAAGCCATTAAGCGTTACAACCAACTTATTCATGGTGTAGATTACGCTATTGGTATGATCAGAAAGTCGTTGGAAGAATTAGGTGTGGATGAAAATACCATCATCATTTATGCAGGTGACAATGGCTATAGCTGTGGTGCACACAATCTAGGGGGTAAAGTACTTCCTTATGAAGAAGCTTCAAAATCTCCACTTTTGATTTACGATCCAAGAATGCCTAAGAAAACCAAAGGTGCACAAAGAGAAACAATTACCTCGAGTATCGATATCGCTCCAACCATTTTAACTATGGCAGGAGTTGATGTTCCTCAAAATATGGATGGGGTAAATCTTGTTCCTTTAATGCATAAGAAAAAGGGCATCAGTAGAGAATATATTCCTTTGATGAACTTCTTTGGAAATGATGAAATCCAGGAAATGTCTGTCGTTTCTAAAGACTGGAAATATATCTATTGGCAGTACGAAGACGAGCGTATGCAACCTACAGAAGAATTGTATTATGTAGGGAAAGACCGTTTAGAGATGGAGAATGTGATTTCTGAAAAGAAATACCAAAAGCAACTTCAGATCATGAGAAAAAGATATGATGAACAAGTTGAGCAATTGAAGCAAAATGCTGTTCCTTATCACGATTATCAGAAATATGGAGTGTTGTTCGACCGTCAGTCGACTTCGGAAGACAAAAAGCCTTATTTAAGAG
This sequence comes from Flammeovirga sp. MY04, assembly GCF_001682195.2. Taxonomy (NCBI): domain Bacteria; kingdom Pseudomonadati; phylum Bacteroidota; class Cytophagia; order Cytophagales; family Flammeovirgaceae; genus Flammeovirga; species Flammeovirga sp. MY04. Next base: position 734,036 of record NZ_CP003561.2, on the reverse strand, counting down.
GCACTTATGAAGAACAAATGAAAGGGATGACGCCTAAAAACCACTTTAATTAAACTGTGCTTTAGGGAACAACTCTTACACGACAAACGACTCTAAATTACTACAAACAAAAGCATTTATTGAAATGAAAAAAACGATAATATCAAATATATTACTGATGGCCTCTTCCCTACTTTTCGCTCAGGAAAAAGTAGATTTTTCGAAGTTGGACTCAGAAAGAATTGAATCCGTGCCTACGGTAAAATGGGAACAATTTGGACCTGGTGGATCAGGAAATAACTACCATATCTATTGGCACCCGACTGACCCTAACACGGTGTATCAAGGGCCAAATATGGGGAACTCTTACCGCTCAACAGACAGAGGGGAAACGTACGAGGGAATTATGGATCCTGATGGGCCATCGTATAAAACGAGACGTAGAGGACCTGTAGAAATCTATGCTCCAGAATTCTCTAGACAAGACGAGAACTTTGGTATTTGTACTATTGAAGATGCAAATTTCATGTATTTCACATACGATAAAGGAAAGACATGGAAGATCAACGAATTGGTGAGTGCTCAGTTTGAGAATATCCATGTAAATACCATCAAAGTAGATCCGACCGACGATAATGTATGGTATGCAGGTGCTGGTAATATCAGGGATTGTAATCACTTTTTCCATACGAATAAGCACCCTCATGGTGTTTTTGGAACGAAAACTAAAGTGGGTAAAGCAGGTGAAGGCAACGATGGAAATCCCAATTACGGACATCAAGCTAGAATTTGGAAAAGTACAGATAAAGGACAGACTTGGAAGAACATCACTCCAAAAGGAATAGATACTAAAGCTCAGATTACAAGAATTTTTGTACACCCTGCCCAACCGCAAACCGTTTTTGCTGCGACCACTTTTGGTTTGTATAAATCGGAAAATGGAGGTAAATCTTGGAAGCAAAAAGTAAAGTCGGGAATGGATAACGACATAATCCGTTCGATGGACATGTATTATAATGCTGCCTCTAAAAAAGTGATTTTATATGCGATTGATTTGGTGAAATACATTCCAAATGGCAATACTATTGACTACAATGGTGGTGTTTATAAAAGTGAGGATGAAGGAGAATCTTGGGTGAATATTAACTCGGATATGCCCATTAATAAAGCCATTATGAAGAATCCGAACATTCAGAAAGGCTACTATAAATTTGCTTTAGGAAAATGGTTTGGTATCTCTGCTAATGAGGCGAAGAAGAAATATCCAAAAGCCCCAGAACAATTGATGCATTCCGTTAGTATGATTCGTGTGAATCCAACGAACCCTAATCACTTGTTGGTCATCAATAACTATAAGTCACAATTTACTTTCCCAGGCGGAATGCTTTGGAGATCGGATGATGGCGGTAAACATTGGTATGTAACGCTCAGAAATGGTAAAGATTGGAACGGTAGAGATAAAGCCCATTGGGAAGCGAGAAACAATCCTACTTCTATAAATGTAGATTGGATTGGTCAGGACGAATGGGAAGAAAGAGATGCTTACGACCGTAAAGCTGGTGCTGTTGCCGAATTTAACGCCGATGGATCTACCATTATGTATCAGGTAGCTAAAGTAGTGTGTGTATCGAACGACAATGGAGATACTTGGTTGGAGAACGATGAGAAAGAAACAAAACCAGGGAATCATCATTGGGTCGGTGCTGGAAACAGTAACTTGCCGGGTGAGGAAATTATTCAAGACGAGAGAATCAAAGATCATCTGTATTTATGTGCTGGAGAAAACTCTATCTTCAAAACTACAAACGATGGCGATTTAGTGAGAAAAGGGGCACAAGCTGTTTATAAAATCAGTATTCCAAATAAGCAAAAACCAGCGGAATGTTCGGTAGGTTCTATGGCGATTCATCCAAATGATGTGAACCATATGTACGCTTTGCATTTCAGACAAGCTTATTTTGGTCAGTTGATGGAAACAAAAGATGGTGGACAAAACTGGGCGCCAAAAGGACGAATTTTTGAGCCTACCGATTTTGGGAACCCATTGAACATGATCATACATCAGAGTCATTTACGCATTGATCCGGTGGAGACAGAGCATTTATACTTTGTTATTCCAAAGAAAAGAGTGGTTCATAATGTGAAGTTCAAAGGCGGAAAATTCAAAGATTTTGGTATTTACAGATCTCAAGATGGAGGTCAGACATTTGATATTATCAATGCGGGACTTCCAAAAAATGGACATGTTCAAAAGATCGAATTTGATCCCGAAAACAAAGGCGATTTATACGCTGCTGTGATGGGTAAAAAAGGTCAAGAGGGTGGATTATTCAAACTGAATAAGAAGAAAACGGTTTGGGAAGCGATTGATCTTCCTAAAGGAATTGTAAGTGTACATGATGTTCATTTCTCTAAAAATAACAAACTGTATATCACTGCCGGAACATTTGATGGAGCCCATAAGCATGGTGGTGTTTGGGTGAGATCAAAAGGACAGTGGAAACAACTAATTCCCTACAAGTTTGCCAGTATTGTAACGACTGCGAAATACAATCCGAACATTGTTTTAGCAGCTATACCATCGGATGGATCAATGGATATGATGAACCCGGGTATCTATCGTTCTTTGGATGCTGGTAAAACATGGACAAAGATCAATACAGGTAATATTCAATCGGATAGAATTAATGCTTTAGAAATCGACTATCACAAAAAAGGGGTGTATTACTGTTCCACTTACGGAGCGGGTTACTACATCGCTTATGATGAAGAAACCAAATAATAGTTTGCTTTATTTTGATTGACGCTTTAGGCCATCTTAAATTTTTTGAGGTGGCCTTTTTCTATTTAAAATTACTGTTTTACCGTGTTCAAAAGATAAAGAAAACAACAACTAGATATAGATTTAATGCCAACGGTACTTATCATTTTGAGTGGGATGTAAGAATCATAAAAAAAGTTATCGCCATAGGCATCCATAGAATAGATTTCCCTTTTGAAAAAAAAGTCTATTCTAATGAATACACCGCTACCGCAATTTAATATCAAACCTAAAAGTTGGTTTTTCTTATTCTTACTAATACCAATTGAGCATTCTTTATTTGCACAGAATAATCGGAAAGACCTGATACTAAAATCGTCACTTTACGATTTATCTTATATTGATTTCAACATCGATGTTTATCAATTTGATGCTGAACAGTATTTGGTAAGTCAGACCGGAAATGCTTTACTTCAGTTGAACCAAAGTAGTTTCTTAAACTTGGAATATAACATTTCAAATGCTTGGGATCATGGTATTAGTACTACCACTGTGGGTGATTTTAGTGTGAGCTATTCGAAGAATCATTATTCTAAGAATTATCAAAAAGTAGGATTCCAAGGCGTGGCCACCTCTGTAAAAATGATACTCCCAACTGGTAATCTGAAATACCTAAGTGGCTTCGATAATTGGATTATAGAGCCATCAGTTTACTTTGGTTGGAAATTTAAAAACAAGAAGAATTACTTCGCATCAAAAATTAGAACCAATATCCCATTTGCTCCTTTACCCGAGGCCCCATTATCATTTTCCTACGGCCGATATGAAGCAATTATTGGATATGAAAATTATCATTTTTGGCTAGCAACTACTTTAGATAACAGAATCACTTTCGATCATCATCACTATACTTTATTATGTAAATTGGAGTTAGGAATAAAGCTTGATACTACCAATGGCTTATTCGCCTCTACCACCAATCGATTAATTGGAAAATTTTATTATCAAAACTACTTCAACTTCGGCTATTATAAATGCCTCTAATATTAATTGAATAAAAAATAAAGAAATCCAAAATTAAAATTGAAGCTTCCCCCCGTACGGGCAGACCCACGTGTCTGCCCTTTTTTTCATATATATTTCTGCCCTCCTTATTATATCAACCCTCTATTATTATTTCCAATTCTCAAAAAACCATTCGGAAATTAATCTCACAATCCCTACCTTCACCACTAGCTATTACTCATAAAAACAACGATTCATGAAAAAGCAACTACCTAACAGGCAATCCATTCGCCTAAAAGGATACGATTATTCTAAAGCTGGATTATACTTCATCACTATTTGTGTAAGAAACCGTTTTCATTTATTTGGCAGGGTTGAAAATCAGAAAATGATTTTGAATGATGCTGGAAAGATGGTTGAAAAGTGGTATTGGAAATTGGAGGAGAAATTTGATGTGGTGAAATGTAGGGAGATGGTGGTAATGCCGAATCATTTTCATTGTGTGGTAGAGATTGTGGAGGGTGAAAGTGGAGATGATAATTTTAAGAAGGAGGGCGGAGATATAAATGATAATAAAGAGGGCAAATCTATCTATGAAAAAAAGGTGGGGAGGGAATTAAATTATAAAAATCATAGCAGGGATCTTAATCATAATAAAGAGGGCAGCGATCTCAATTATTATAAGGAGGGCAGACACGTGGGTCTGCCCGTACGGGGGCAATATGAGGGGGATATTTTTATTGGGAGGATTGTGCAGTGGTTTAAAACTATGTCCACGAATGAGTATATAAAGGGGGTGAAAGAAAAAAATTGGAAGAGATTTAATAAGCGATTGTGGCATCGCAATTATTGGGAATATATAATCAGAAATGATGGAGAATACGCTCGAATCGCAAAATATATCATCGATAATCCAGCCAAATGGGAAAAAGATAAACTTAATAATGGCAATGAAAATACTGTATTAGAGCCCATTGCTGATTATGCTATAGAAAAATGGATGATTTGAAAAACACTTTTCAATTGGTATTAGTATATCAAAATCAATTTTTGATGAAAGAATATACATTACATAAAAACACCTTATAATGTTGAAGTCTTTCACCTTAATAATTGAAACATTCTCACCTTATCCATAAAAATTTCAGATAATCGATTAGACTAAAATTGTTTTTGAAATACATAATATTATTTTTTTTCATAATTTCGTATTTCGAACTAAAACTTAAAAAATGAGAAGTCAACTAATTACATATACTATTCTCTTAGTATATATATTCCTATCATCATGTGCAGTAAACAAGACCACAACTGCTGAAAATGAACCGAAACCTAATCATTTGTCTGAATATAAAATTGATGAGGATTTATTAATTCCTTATCAAAAAGATGAAAAATGGGGATTTATGAATATCCATAAACAAATTGTTATCCCTGCCAATTATGATCATATAAAAGTTCCTTTTGACCATGGTGTTGCTGTATTAAAAAAATATAGCGAAGAGGATGAGAATTATTATTATGGTTTAATTGATCGAGAAGGAAATGAAATCCACCCTTTTAAATATTTTGACATTGAAAAGTTTAATAAAAATGGGTTTGCAAAAATTATGGCTTTTGAAGAAAAATATACTTTAAGTGGTTTAACCGATAGAAAAGGAAATCTTGTATTCCCAACAAAATATGTAAACATAGTTTATGATGAAACACATGATCTTTACATTACATCAATTTTTAAAAATAAAACAGGAATTTATACCATAGCTGGACTTATGAATATAGATCAAGAATGGGTACTAGAACCTAAGTATCTTGATATTAAACCAATTAAAAACACCGATTTATTTATCGCATACAATAATGGGAAATATGGAATTATTGATATTAAGGGAAATGTACTGCTTGATATAATTCACGAGAAAATAAAATTATGCAAAAATGAAAATTACTTATTTGCTGTAAAAGAAGGAAAAAAAGCATTTTTTGACCTTCAATTAAATCAAATTACCCCTTTTAAGTACAAAGATAAAAACGATCTTAATTCATTTCATGGACAATATGCTATAGTAGAAACTTTGGATGATGATAGGACCATAATAATTAATACTAAAGGTGAGTTTGTTTATGATTTAACTAAATATAATTATAGTGGTTTATCCATTCAAGATGGTGATTATTTGGTAATTTCCACAAAAGAACTTCCAAAAGAATACGAACATTATTATATCAGAGATTCTAAAGGTCTTTTAAAAATTTCCACGAAAGAATTAATCATTGACCCTTTTGATTATAAGTATGAATATCTTACAATTCATAATCAAACCCCTTTATTATATTCAGCTGCTCCACTATTTAATGAAAAAAAATCAAAATTATTTGATAGAGAATTAATTGATGAAAGTGGAAATATTTTGGTTTCTGGTAATTATAAAAAATTCAGAAAAATTTATGGTCTTCCGGATTATATTGAAATGACTCTTATAGAAAATGATATTGAAAAAGTAGAACTCTTCAACTTTCGCACTAAGAAAATTCTTATGGAATTTGAACAAAAGGAATTAGGTAGATTCTTAAATAATGGTTACAATAACCTTGAATTTATAACTCTAATCGATTTAATTGAAAATGGAACAAAATGGAAAGATAGATTATATGGCATTGTTTCATCAGATGGTCAGATAATAATAGAACCTAAATATAAAAGTATGGATACAAACTTTTTCCCTCTGTATAATTTCTGGGAAAAAGGACTTTTTGGTGCAAGATATGATAATGAATATTTTATGGTTGATTTGAATGGTAATGAATACAAAGTAGAGGAAACTAAGTAAGAAAGAGGTTGTTTCATAATTCTATGAAACAACCTCTTTCTAAAATAAGGTATTTCAATTTCTTAATCATGATTATCTATTGACACTCAATCATGTTACCAAAAGTACCGATATCAGAAATCTTATTGTTTGTTTCGATTGGTGTATATGGAATCATGTTCTTAGCACCAAATACATTAATGTAAGTATTATTTCCAGTATGAACGTAAGCAAATTTTTCACTTACCGCTACGCTCACATTTTCAGAAAGATCTTCATTCACTGTAGTAGAATTGACCGGAATAAAAGTTGAATATTAAACAGATTTAAAATTAAGTTAACATTAAAGGATTTGTATAATGTTACAGGCAGATATTTTAATAAAATATCTGCCTGTACCTTTTATTTTGAAGAACCTTCCAACTGCTGCTGTAGTTCTTTCATCATTTTGGGCTGAATAACATCGACCAATTCACCCGTTTTATAAATATATTTCTTTATTATATTGGGTTCTTGACGGCTATCATAAATACCACTCTTATTGGCATCTATACCAAAATTGATGATTAAGTCTTTTTCTCCTTCTATTAAACTATAGCTTCGAACATCTGTGTTAGGAATATGAATTTCTTTTAATTTATCATTTGGGATAGAATACAGATAAATTGATTTTAAATCTTTTTGATCTATTACTCCATCTTTATTGGTATCTTTTGTTGCAGCTTTAAAATTAACTATGATATCTTTATCATCTTTAAAATAATCTACATGTATGTAATCGAAATTCAATCGGGTATCAAATAGTTTTTTTGAAGTTTGTGTTTTATTATCGAATACAATTAGATTATGATAATCACTATTTCTATATGATTTATAACGTTTACTACTAGTTATTCCTAATATTTCATTGGATTCATCATCAATATTAGCCTCTTCAATATTTTCAACTTTCTTTAAATTAATATGTGTAATAGGGATAATATATACCTGATTTAAGGTATCGGCCAATCTTGGATATTCATAAGAAACCAATTGTTTTCTCTTATTTTCGGATTGAAGTTCCTCTACTTTTTCTTCAGCAAGGATTCCTGTCGTACTATCATAATTTCCGAAGACATCAAATACTTCAGTAGCTAGTATAACTGCGGTTGAAAAGAAACCAAGAAGTAAAAAACAGATGAGTATTACACCTACTACGGATAATAGAATTTGATTGAAGTTTTTTATTTTTTCGATATTCATAGTTTAGTCTTTAATTGTAAATAGTTTTCTAATTTAAAACTATATTACAAATTAAAAAAGGGGAATTACTTCCCCGCCATTTTAGTATCCATAAACTCCACCAAAGGAAGTTTATATACAGAATTCGAGAACCATTTATCTCCAAATTCTTTTTCGTAGCCTCCGTATACATATAAGGTGTCCTCATAAATAGTGATAGACGCATCCCTTAGATTTAGGTTTGTACGGTACTCACTCATCACTTTTGATTTTATGTTATAGATAAATATACTATCGTCGTCCAAAATGTATAGCAAATTATCTGCATAGGCAAGAGATGGATTTTCAATGCCATAGAGTAAATCGGCTTCACTTTCCCATTGTTCAGTAGCAATGTTATACGATTCTATTTCTTTCAATGGTTGCCCATTAAATCCACCTACAACATATATTTTATTACCGATAAGTATACCGGTCGTTTCCTTAGGTTTTCTCATCTTTGGAAGTTCATACCAATACCCAGTTTTGGTATCTAAAACATGCCCCTGATCTGTAAAGATTTTTTTCCCATTATTTTTTTGATGAACAGAACCACCCATCACATAAATTTTTTGATCGTGTGCTACTGCAGAGAAATTAACTGCTTGATGTGGGTTGGTATAATCTATCTGCAATTCACCTGTCTTGAGGTTGTAAACTTCTATGGTATTTTCTAAATACTCCAGCTTTTTACTCGTTGATAAAGACTTCCCTCCTAACAGGTATAATTTATCATTGATATCCACTGCTTCATGATAGGCTTTTTTTCGAAATTTATCATCTATCAATTCCCAAGTGTTATTTTCAATATCATAAATTTGTAAAACATCTTGATACCCCTCCCAGCTGTAAGCTTTCGATGCATATCTTGCCACTTCTGTAATCGTCTGATAATTCTGTAGACCAGTGTTGACAAAAATAGATTCATCACCTCCAGAGATATAGATCTTTGAGCCCACTAGTACCGAGCCAAAATTATACACCCCTTTGGGTAATTTACTTACTTTAGAAAACTTCAATTCGCTCTGTAAATTTCGTTTCCTTTCAATCACCACTTCGTCTAACTCATGTACCACTTCATTCAAATACATTCTGTGGCCACTTTTTATTAATGTAAAAAGCGGAATTGATGCTGTTTGATACCCCACATGAGAGAAGCAAATAGTATCCGATAGAGAAATGTTCTTTTCAGTAAAAAGCTTAAAAACTCCTTTTTTAGAAGTGACTGTCGCTTTAATCAAGTCATTTTTTAAATAGACATTTACATTTTGGATAGGTTCATTGTTTGATGCATTATAAACTACTCCTTTTAGATTTTGAGAGAAAACGGAAGTAGAAATAAATAGTAAGATGAATATTAGTCTCATTTTTAAATAGTTTGGTAGTTTTTTTATTAGGTATTCAAAAGTAGTTCATCGACCTATCTAGAACAATTATTTAGATGGAAATATTCAGTTCAACATCAAAAATAGTATTTGATGATGGAGCATAAAAAAAGACGAAGAAAGATTCCTCGCCTTTTACTATTAAAAGTCTTTATTTCAAATTATAACTATTCTACAATATCAATTGTTTACAGTTCTTGCTCTAGATCTCCACCGATATCAGTTTCTCTGTAACCTTCACATTGGATTTTAAATGCGTGAGCATAATCTGTAGGGAATGACTTTGGCTTTTTGATCACTAAACCTTTTTCATTTCTCTCCCACTTCAATGGCTCATTACTACCCAGTAAAGTGATTTTCTCGATATCATTGTTTAAGATGCCGAACTTAGTACTCAATGTTTCAATTTGAATATCACCTTTAGGTGTATCCATTACTAAAGCATAAAACTCATTATCGTTCTTTTTAGTGAAACGAATATCATTTTCTGTATAAACAATTTTTTGTCTTTCGATCTTGTGTCCACCTGAAGGAATTCTAGTTGGTCCCTCACCAAAAATTGTCCAAGGTCTTGTTCCGTAAATCGCTTCTCCATTTACGTCTAACCAACCCCCAATATTTGTCAAAAGATTAACCATTGGTTCAGGAATAGTACCGTCAGGATCTGGTGGAACGTTCAATAACATGTTACCGTTTTTCGATACAATATCAATTAAGATATCTACTAGTTCGTTTGTTGATACAAACTTCGCATTCGATCTGTAGAACCATGTACCTGGAGAAGTATCCGTTACCCAAGCATCTGCTTTTGGTTGGTTCGGACGACCTCTTTCGTAATCTCTAACTGCAGTAGACTCAGGGAAAGTAGTTTCTTTAAACATCACCACTACTTCTTTATCCCATTCTTTTGCTTTATTGTAATAGTAAGCCAAGAATTTTTGTCTGTATTTCTCGTCCATGTTCTCTAACCACCAGTCGAACCAAATTACGTCTGGCTGATACACATCGATATATTCTTTTAGCTTCGCCCACCAATCTTTGTGGTAAGCTTCAGTAGGAACATTACTATCCCATCCGTGTGGTTCTGTATATAAATCGTAATCTTCTGGATCAACTCCTCCATACTCGTGAGCAGGAACATAATATTTCCAAGTAAATGCATGGTGGAAAGAACCGATAAACTTCATTCCTCTTTTCTCTACAGACTCTTTTAACTCCGCAGAAATATCAATTCCACCATAGTTTACAGAATTCCATCTTGTAGTTTTGGCATCCCACATCGCAAAGTTATCGTGGTGCATGGCTACAGGTCCAGCAAACTTAGCTCCTGATTTTTTGAATAACTCCGCCCATTGTTCAGCATTAAATCCTGTTGGCTTAAAGTTTTCAATTAGATATTTATAACCAAACTCTTTAGGGTCACCAAACTGCTCAACATGGTGTAAGTAATTAGAAGTTGGTTTATGAACTTCGTTCCCATTTTCGTCTTTTGGATATTCTCCTGTTTTCCAATTCGGTAGACCTTTTTTTCCGTACATTAACATACCATGCCAACCGCCTAAGTATTCGTTTTTATCCATATTTACGAACGCACCAGAAACGGGTCCCCAGTGAGTGTAAATACCAAACTTTGCATCTTTGTACCAATCAGGTTCTTTGTTTACCTGAGAGATCGATTCCCAATCTTCTTTAATTACATCATCTTGTGTCAACTCCGTATTTGACGGTGGTTGTTGACAAGACATTGCAATACCTAAAAATAGAACCGGTATTGATTTAAATAACTTCATACTTTATACGTTTAATATCAGTTTAGTTCTGATGATGTCTTGTAATTCATTTGCTTAATTCGAAAGTAGATAAAACCATACTTTCGATCGGTGATTTTTTATTCAGATTAGGGGGTATAAAATTAAAAAACGTCGTTTATCGTGTAAAGAAAGCGAATTTTATCTCCAAAAAACACCCATTTCACTCATCATTTTCTGAACAAATGTAGAATAAAATTCTTTTTCTTTATTTTCATGCCTACTATCAACATCACATAGTTTGATTTATTTTTATAGCTTTGTCGATACAAACTTTAATGTTACTCTAATGAAAAAACTACTAGTACTCCCGCTAATCATCTTCCTTTTCAACTGCGAAAGTCACATCAAAAACTCTGATAAAAAGGTGGTCGTAGAAGAGGGAACTCAAGTTGAGGAAATTCCTAATCAAGATGTAAAAGAAACAACAGTAACTGAAATCCATTACTCTACCGATTCTTTAATTGGCTTCTGGGTGGGTTATTTCCTAAAAGACGATGATTTTGATAGAAGCGTTAGAATGGGAGAATATGATTCTTGGAACAAGGAAAACAAAATCAACATTTCGATTGATAAAATTGATGGAGATAAAGTCGTTGGTCATAGTGTAGTGGCGGGTAACGATCGTCCTTTTAAAGGTACCATGAAAAAAGAATCAAATGGTGTTTATGCATTTGATGTTAAAGAGCCGGGTGACCATAAGTATGATGGGGCTTTTCAGTTTAAAATTCACCTAGAAAACAATCAAATGATTGGTAAATGGAGAGGTTATAAAGAGATTAATATTAGAAAGAGAAAATATAACCTAGATAAAAAAGTCTTTAAATATAATCCGAATCATCAACTCAATTGGATGACATATAAAGACTGGAATAAAACAAAAAATGTAGAAAAATCTGCAGAATATGAAGATGGAATTGTTGAAACATGGATGGAAGAGGCTATGGTTCAATCCACTCATGCTTCTCATGAGATCAATGCATCTACTACACTTTTGAAGAAAGAAGACGTAGAAAATCTCTCTAAAACTGATTTAATGATCATCAGAAATACGATTTATGCTCGACATGGATATTCGTATAAAAATCAACCGCTAAGAGTATTTTTTGATAGACAACCTTGGTACATTCCAGTACATACAGACATTCGAGCTAATCTGACGGATATCGAAAAACAAAATATCAAGCTTTTATTGAAGTATGAGAAAAATGCTTCTGAGTATTATGACACTTTTGGTCGAGGATAGTCTATGATGAAATCGATTTCCATTCCTGTTTTCAAAGTGATATACTATGCAGCATTCATTTACTTTAGCTATCTAATGCTGCTCATCACACTTCAGTATATCCCCTTACAATTTGATGTCGCTTTTTTGAATCTCAAAGAGGAGGAAATTCAACTACCCTATTATCAAATAGCCTTTTTTGCGCATGTGTACAGTAGTATTTTTGTATTGGTTTTGGGTGGATTTCAATTTTCTAAATCCATAAGAATTAAATTTCCATCCATTCATAAATACATTGGAAAAATATATGTCTTCCTCATTTTATTGGTGAGTTGTCCTTCCGGATTTATTATGGCATTACATGCTAATGGAGATATCTTTACAAAAACTTCTTTTGTTCTTCAAGCTGTTTTGTGGTTTTGGTTTACTTATAAAGCTTTTGATTATGTCCGATTAAAAAATTGGGATTTGCACCAAAAGTTTATGTTGAGAAGCTTTGCGCTAACCCTTTCAGCCATTAGTCTTCGACTATTTAAATGGATTATAGTAAATACTTTAGCTACTCCTCCAATGGATACTTACAAGTTTGTGGCTTGGTTGGGGTGGGTGTTTAATATTGCGGTCATCGAACTTTATTTCTACATCAAGGATTATCGAAAAATAAAAATTATCACACTTTAGAGTACTCCATTAAATATTCAAGGGTTTGACAATACTAATTTTTCATTTAACTTTAATAAAAACTAAACCTAATTTCAAATGAAAGCTTCAAAACTAATCCGACTTCTCAGCTTAAGCATTTTCCTTATTTTCTTTAACTCTTGTTATCAAGAGGTAGAAATGATTGGTGAACTAAAAGTAACCACCTCTGTAGAACCAAGAGATTTTGCCATTTTCGATAATGCAATATTCTCTAATCCAAATGGTTATAGCGAGTATGATGCAATCATCCTGGAAGAAAATGCTCACGGAACGTATACTTATCAACTAAACCCTGGTAATTATATTGTACAATACGCAGGTACTTACAAGTATCAGACAGTACAAATACAAGTGGGGAAAACTGTTGAAATTACTTTAACGGAAGCTCCTTAAAGAATTGAATTTATTAGTAAAACAGTAAATAGGCTAAGAAAGGAATATGAATTTTCTCTCTTAGCCTTTTTTCTATATCAATATTTATTTTGAACTATAACGAAACAAAGAATATCCCAAGATAAATGATAACGATTGATACTTAGTCGTGATATCTGACTCACTTTTCAAAAGATCTCTCTGGCCATTATACCTCAACTCGAAACTTAATCGGTCTTTAAATTGAACTCCACCACCAATAGCATACCCTAATCTCGATTTGATATCAAAAGCACTCATCCTCACACCGTTTTCTCTAATTAATTCTATAGTTGAATTATCTAAAGCGAAATCAAATAAAGCGGCAGCATTGACAAAGAATTTGATATCACTAGTAGCAAACATATAATACCTCAATCCTACAGGTAATTCAATAGAAGCATAATCAATTTTTGAGGTATACTTCCCTCCCAAAACACTTCTTGACTGAATTTCAGTTTCTGTGGCATACTTTTGATAAGTAGGCTCTAAAAATATACTCCACTTGTTCTTTTTAACAGGTAAAATATATTCCAGTTCGACACCGTACCTTCCATTCAACTGACTAGGATGATCGATAGAGTTCTTTTCAATAGGATTATTGTAACTAAGACTCGATGAATTTAACCCTGCTCTTAAATTAAATTTAAAAGTCCCAGTATGTGTTTCCTTCTTTTCAATTTTATAGGTTTCATCCATAGCTTTATTGTAACGATAAATCATTTTTGATAAAGCCTTCTCGTTATATTTTAAATAAGTGAATTCGCTTTCTTTTATGGTATTACATTTTAGATCCAACATCAGTTGCTGTCTAAAATAGTTATTCTCTAGCAAGCTTTTTTTCCTTGTATTCTCTTTTGTATAATGAAGATACTCTTTGTAAACTAACTGTTTCACATCACCATCTTTTACTTTATAGAAATACTTTACAATACCTCTAGATGAATATTTGTATAAATTTGCTTCTCCTTCAATTAATACTTTTAGAAATAACGCTTCATTTTGAAATTCGGGATTTCTCGATTCACTTAATTCAGTGAGACTATAAGAAGAGCGATCAATATCTACTTGCACTCCGATATATTTATCGCCTTCATACACTTTGAATTCTTTGATTTCTAACGGATTTACTTTTTGTACTTCCTTATTGTTTGTTGTTTTGTATTCAATAAAGGTGGGATTCTTTACCCAATCCTGATTTTTAATTAAACATTCTGTTTTTTGATTTTGATGATCTACGATATATCCTTTCTCAAATACTATTTGAGCAAAAGATTGAAAAGTTAAAATAAAAAGAATAAAGCTGAATGTTGCTTTCATTGGTATGATAGATTTAGAGAGTTACAAACCACCATCTCCAAGAAATACTATTTCTTGATGAAGTGAATGTTATAAAAAAATGTTTATGTCTAAGATTGTCTAAAAATGAAGATAATGGGTATTTTGTAAATATCACACTTAATTAAAGTTAATAATATACCCCCTTAAAAATGACAATTTTATCCCACTTTATTGCTTTTGATCCTTTTAAGTTTGCAACGTAATAGATTTTAACAAAACATTATTTAAGCTCTTGGAGAAGTAAAAACAATACTTCTTTTATTATACAGCTCTCGAAAATAGAATATAACTAATTATCTGATAATAGATTTGGCTTGTCCGTTAAAGCCAAATTCCAAAAACTTTATATTAAACTATTTATTTGATTTAGGTAGAAACATTGAAGGCACCTTTCATAGTCCTTAGGTGTCTGTCGCTTTCTACTTTTTTTAGTGGTTCATCCACGTTCATTACGACAAAAATTACTAATAAAAATGTTCAACTATTTATTTAGACTTCAATCTATTTTAACGATTGTATGTTTTATGTTCTTGGCAAAGAATTCAAACGCCGCTACGCCAGAACAGACCACTTTCACATTCAAAGTACCAAGCTGCGTAGGTACAAAAAGTGCGACCGCTTGGGTCGGAAATCGTGTAGTAATTATGATAGAAGGAGAATCTCCTTCGAGTAGATCAGCTACAACCATGAATAAAGTGCTCGACATTTTAGATGCAATGGATGCTAAATTTGTTGAGTTCTCTGGCCTTTCGAACTTACCAAAACAATCAAGTTACAAAGGTCTTCCAGTGATAGAGATTGTTACTGACAACTGTGGTTATGGTGGACTCGCCTATCATGGTACTAGAGGTATGTCGACAGGAAAAGTGTTATTTAAAGAGGTGTATGATGCTGCAAATAGTGGCAGAAACGCCATTCATCAGGTTTTTCTTTACGAAACTGCCAGGAATTTCTACCTCACTCGATTCAATAATAAATTCGATTGGATTATGAATGATAACTCTGCCAATTGGGGATGGTGGACAGTTGGATTTAATAACGCTCAAGCTGTAATGATTCCTACTTCATTAAATTATGAATTACTTTATTATGGTCAGAGTCTAGCTCAATTTAGAGAAGGGATGGTAAGCAAATTTGAATACTACCTAAATAATACTCAATACAACTTTGATAATACCTGGAGAAAAGATCGATTACCATGGAGACAGCAATCTAGTGTAAACGATTTAATGACGGGGATGATCATTTATTCTTATGAAAACTTTGGTGGTGATGCCTGGATAAAACAAGTATACCGTTACTTAGAAAGTAATGTTGTAAGTGACCGTTCAAGTAGAACTTCTTACCAAGAGTGTAGAGATAATGTTTATAAAATCTGGAGTTTGTCAGCTAATCGAAATTTAGAAGACTTCTTTGAAAGAGACATGAGATGGGTAATTAGTTCTTCTGCAAAATCATGGGTCATCAATCGTTTAGGAAATAACGGTGGCGATAATGGAGGTGGAGAAATAACAGGTATCGCTCCAAAAGAAGGTAGCGTACTTAAAAGCAACTCTGTTGAATTTAAATGGGATTTAGAAGGAGATTCCCATTGGTTATATGTTGGCACTTCGGTAGGAGAAACAGATATTCTTAATACTGGTGGAGAATTTACTGAGAAAAAATATATAGTAAATAATCTTCCAAATACAGGCACAGTTTACCTACGTCTATGGAGTAAAATCAATAATAACTGGTCTTACAATGATTACACCTATACAATGAGTGTTGATGGTAACGGAGGAGATAATGGAAGTGACAATGGAGGAGGAACTTGTGATTGGGTTCTTCAAGATGGAAATGCTCTTGATGTTGGTGCTTATGAAAACGATACATATGTTGTCGGAACAGATAACTATTTATATAAATCAAATGGTTATAATGGTTTCTCTCTTGTAGATAACAGTATGAGAATCAAAAAAGTTGATGTCGGACAATCAGGATTATGGGCTATTAATTCAGACAATAGAATTTATCAATACACCAATAATACTTGGGTGTATAGAAGAGGTATAGGTACCGACATTGCTGTAGGAAATAATGTTTATACTATTGGAACTGATGGCAAAGTGTACAAATATTTAGGTGATGGTTGGTCAAGTCCTTACGGTACTACACTTGGAACGGATATAGCTGCTGCTAGTGATGACCGACCTTGGATTAGAGGAACTGATGGATACGTATATCAATGGCTTGGAAGTAGATGGGATAAAAAAGGAAATCTTAAAATTAAAGATATTGCCATCAATCCTACAAAAGATGAATTTGTGTTTGTGGATACTAATAATTCTGTTCAAAAGTATGTTGGGAGCGGCAACTACGAGGTTTTATCAGGCATTGGATCTAGAATTTCTATCACTTCCGATTCTAAGTTATGGACAGTCACTTCAACAAATAAAATCTATCATTATACATGTGATTTCGCAACTATGAGTAGTTCAGCAAGAACAATCAATTCATTCGAGAATGAGGTATTAAATGATGACTTTAACCAAGTGATTTTTTATCCAAATCCTATTTCAAATCAGAAGTTAAATATTAAAGGACTTCCTTTAGATAAAGAAGTTACAATTAGTATATCAAATATTCAGGGACAAGTAATTTATAATTTATCTACTACTACTAAAGAAATAATTACGCTTTCACTTAAAGAAAGCAGAGTTCCCCATGGTATTTATATTCTTAAAATCGAAATGATTGACGATGTAATTACCACAAAAATTAAGGTGAATTAACCTTAGATACACAGAAGTATATTATTAGGGAGGTATCGCTTTTGGCGGTGCTTCCCTTCTTTATGATTTTAACTTTTTAGAAATCAAACGTATAGAATCTCCTTCTTCAAACTCCATATATTTCTCGACTACTAAAACTTCGAAATAAGGTTCGAATAATTGAATTAAAGATTTTTCATCCTGATAGTTAACTAACATCCCTTTGAAGATTTCATCTCCTTCACCATACCACATCGAATGACAAACAACACCTCCTTCGTTAAGGACTTCAAATTGTCTATAAATAGATGATTTAATTTGATCATCCGTAAGGTGTTGAAAGACTTTGTTGGAATAAATACCATCAAATTTTTCATCAGTTTCTATGGTGGATGCATCTAAATTTAAGAATATCCCCTCCGCAAAACGTTTCTTTAGTCTTTTGAGGAATTCTTCCGAAAAATCAGAACCAATCACTTCATAATCTTTTTCTAAAATATGAAAATCAGTACCTGGTCCTGTACCTAATTCGAGTACCTTCGATCCCTTCGGTAAATGATGTTTTAAGACATCAATAAGTTCTTGTCCGTCTACCTCTGCAGCCATTTTGATGTACTCACTGACTGTTTCTTTATTTTTATAATATTCCATCTATTTTGAATCAAATGTAATATCAATTAAATCTTTGGCCATCTGTGCCGGGCTCTCTTCATCAAGGTTTCTAAGTTGAAGTTCTCCTCTGAAATAATCGCCACCATCTTCAAGAAACCCTTGCCCTTTTGGAGTAAAAACAGGAAAATTATCTGGAGTAGATACCTCATACCGTCCATCTTTTGCTACCGTAAATGTGGTAGTCACCTGAAAATAAAATGCTTGAGTACGACTAAACATATTCTTTAAAGCATTCGATATATTTACGAGTTGTTCTTTAAGCAAATATGCTTTTAATTCTTCCTTGTTCATGGGTTAAATTTCGATGATTTTTGTTTGAAAGGCAAGGGAATTGTGTGGGTGTGAAAACTGTTTATCATACGCCATTCATTAAATTTAAAGAAAAGCACCTTACTCCCCACTTTTCAACTCCTCAATCTTCTCTTCTAACTCCTTCGCTCTCTTCACAAACTTCTGTTGCTTCTTCAAAGAAGGTAAAGTTTCATTATCTAAAGATTTTAAATGCTTTTCGTATTCCTTTTCTAGTTCCTCTAGTTGTTCTTTTTTTGATTTCATGATTTTTAAAAAGTTTATGATTCTTCGATAATGACATGAAGTTAAAAAGATATTTCATTGTCTAAACTATGATTAGGATTTAATTATGACTTGTTATTATTATCATTCATAGAAAACAAAAAAAGCTGCTCCATATTTCTATGAAACAGCTTTTTCTTATCTATTCTGAGATGACCTCAGATCATATGATTATGCCAATTTAGGGTTTTCTCCATATTGGTTATTTCCGTATTCTCCATCTGTACAGAAAAGAACAATTAACCAAATTGGTCCGATAAGAGGAATTAGACCTACAAAGTAAAACCATCCACTTTTACCTACATCGTGTAATCTTCTAACGATTAAAGCAATTGTTGGAATAAATGATGCAAAAGCATATATAATGTAAAAAGGACTAAAACCTACTTCCAATACATTAATAATAAATGCATCTAGTGCCATTAATGCAAAAATTGCAATTACATTGAAGAGAAGGAAAAACCAATACTCAGATCTTCTAGCACGACCCGAAAAGTTTGCGTAATTCTTGAACGCTTTTAAATAATATTCCATTAGAATAAAAAAAATAGTTGGTAAAAAATATAGTTAGTGTACTAAAGCATAACAATATACTTAGTATCCAAATTTAATATTACAAATAAAATTGCTATTCTTAAAACTTAAAGACTAATATTATTCTATATGTTCTACAATTTTACCTACCTCACTAAAAAACACATTTTTAGACGATAAGATTTTCTTTTCTCCGTTTACTATTATGGTTTTTCTGAATTTAATATCAGTCGATGATGCACCTATTAGAAACTCATACTCTCCAGGTTCGATAATTAAATCCATGTTGTTATCATAGAAGCTTAACTGCTCTAAAGATACTTTAAAGTTGATTTTTGCTTTTTCACCTGTCTTTAATTCTGTTCTAGAAAATCCCTGTAAGGATAAGGCCGGTCGCTTAATCGATGGATTTTTTGGAGTGATATACAATTGTGAAATCTCAGCTCCATCCATATCACCCACATTACTTACCTCAAAAGATAGATCTATCCACTCGTCTTTGGTCGTCACCGCATTATCTGATGCAAAATTTTGATAATCGAATTTTGTATAACTTAAACCATGTCCAAAAGAAAACATTGGTGATTTGTTCTTGTACGCTCCTCCATAATATATAGGACATTGTTCATTAGTTCTTGGAACAGTCACCGTCATTTTTGCCGATGGATTTACGTTACCTAATAAGATATCTGCCATGGCATTTCCGCCTTCTTCGCCAGGATACCAACCTTGAATAATTGCTGCACAATCATCTGCAATTTCGTTCAATACGTGTGGGCGACCTCCGAAAATGATTAACACTACCGGCTTGCCAGTGGTAATAAGATCTTTCACAAATTGTTCTTGTTCCCCTGCCAAACGAATATCTTTTCTACTTCTGCTCTCCCCGCATAAATACCTGTTCTCACCCATTGCTGCAATAATCACATCACTTTCTTGGGCGATAGACAATGCTTTTAAATAATCTTCTCTTGTGGTTGGAATAGAAGATAATTCGACCACTTTTTTCTCCCTTTCATCACCCAAGTTATTTTTCACTTTTGCGATGGAATTCTTCGATGAAGTCGTCCAATCACATCCTCTTTCAAACATCAACTGAACATCTTTATCCAATTTATTTTCTAATCCACCTTTTAAAGTGATCAACTGAGGATCGGTAGGATCGATAGGTTGTTTTTTCCAATAAAGCGATAAAGATTGATAAGTATAATCGCCTAATAATGATTCTGCAGAAGCCGCATTTGGACCAACCAATGCAATCTTTTTCACTCCTTGATGAATAGGAAGGATGCCATCATTTTTTAATAATACAATGGATTGAGTGGCCGATATATAAGCTCTTTCTCTAAATTCCTTGCTATCTAACTCAACGTGTGCATCAATGGATAATGGACCGTCTAATAATCCTAGTTTTCCTTTTAAAGTCAGAATGCGTTTTACAGAACGATCGACCTCCTCTATCGTAATTAAACCTTCTGATAAGGCTTCTGGAATTAATTTATAACAATCTCCTGCTGGCAATTCTAAATCGACTCCATTTTTAAGTGCCCTCACCAAGGCTCCTTTTTTATCTTTTGCGTAGTTGTACGAAGTAAAGATTTGTTTCACGGCAAAATAATCCGATACAATAACGCCATTAAATCCCCACTTTTTTCTTAACGTCTCCTGAAGCAAGAATTCCGATGCATGGGCGGGTACATCTTTATAAGAATGATACCCCGGCATTAAAGATTGTGTGTTTCCAATTTTCACCGCTACCTCATGAGGCATCAAGATTTCCTCTAAAAACTGACGATCATCTTTGTTATTCGCACCGTAACCTGCAAAATGTTTGGTAGTTGTCGCCACTCCTTTCGATAAGTCATTGGTCTGCATGCCATCTATAAATGCCAAGCCCATTCTTGCTGTTAAGTACTCCGACTCTCCAAAAGATTCTTCCATTCTTCCCCACTTCGCATTTCTTGCCACATCCAACATGGGAGAAAGTGCCAAAGTAGTTCCCAACGAACGCATCATTCGAGAAGTGTACCCCGTATTCGTTTTCACCAATTCCGGATTCCAAGAACAAGAAATACCAATTTGCTGTGGCAATGTTGTTGCCCCTTTTATATTATATCCAGAAATCGCCTCCCCATGTTTTAATAATGGATCACTCGATTCTCCCATCAACGTCTTCACCTTCACTTCCAACGACATGCTATCCATTATCGCCACTACCTTCTTCTCAATGGCCGCTGATCTCTCGTCTGTAATTCCTAAAGTTCTCTTTTTATTGATCGTCGAAATCGTCTGATCATTCACTTGATACTGACAACTCATCATCAAGAGGATTCCTATTGAGTAGATAATTGATTTTTTCATCATTCGTTATTTGAAGTTTGTCTTGGAGACTGATCTATTCACCTATCAAATTCAAGTTTCACATCCTATTCATCTACCTGATGTTCACCCTTATTTCAAGTGGTTTCTGATGATCATTTCCAGTTATTTCATTTCAAAGAACAAGATATTTGATGATAATTTGTCACTTGGGAAAAAATCAAAGATCTATAGGGGGTATATTATTTTTTTAAAATCTTTCGATTCCCCCATGTTTAAACTTAAAAAATTTCCCCCACCTATTTACTATTTTTTTTTCACCGCCTAACGATAATCCCCAACTACATTGGAAACCGAATTATTACTTAACCAACTAACTTTAAATTACTTATGAATAGAACAACGTACTACTGTTCATTACGACACGCAGTAAAACTACTAATTCTATCGTGGCTGTTCACCTCAGCTACTGTCTACGCTCAAAATGTCTTTATTGAGCATCAAGTGCAACGATATGTAGGAGGAGTTTCCCTTCTCGATCGTTCCAAATTCTTCAATCTCCATTCTAATAGTCGCGACACAGAACTGAATCAGTTTTACAACGATTACAACGTCTCTCCTAGTCGTGGTTTTTGGGGTCCATTTTCTTATTCCAAAGGACAAGGAAACGCCATCGGTACTTATCCATCTGGTAAAAACGGAACGGATGAGGTAAAAGCAGTCTCTCGTTTTGTAGGTACAGAACACCCTTACAATGTCTTTAAAGATGGGTTAGACCCTATCGCTGCCGGCAATTGGGCGGCAGAGTATTATAAAGACTATGTAGATGCGAGTGGTCGACCTGAATTCTTCGAACCCATGAATGAGCCTTTTGTTCATGCAAAAGATTACTATTCTGGTGGATGGAATTTAGCGGAAGAAAACCGTATCAAGCTTCAGATGGCCGAAGTGTATGCGGCTATCGGAAACAAGATCCATGCAACGCCTGCCTTAGCCAATATGAAAGTGATTGGTTATTCTGCCGCTTGGCCTTCATTGGAAATAGGCGACTTTGGCCATTGGGAGGAAAACATGAAGATGTTCATGGATGTGGCTGGAGCTGATATGGATGGTTTCTCGACTCACCTTTATGATGGGGTAAATGTAACGGGACAAGACAACCGCAGATCGGGTAGTAACTCAGAGGCTATTCTCGATTTAATTGAGACATATAGTTATACCAAATGGGGAAAAGTGAAACCTCACTCTATTACGGAGTATGGTGCCATTGCTTCTGGTTATGGTGATAATTATACTGACATCGAGAGCATTCAGACAGTAAAAGGTATCAATCAAATGCTCTTTAATTTATTGGATAGGGAGAACAACATTGATATTTCTATTCCTTTTATTACGGATAAATCCACTTGGCATTTAACGCCGGGGAACAATTATCAACCGTATGGTGCCGCATTACTAATTCCAACCAATATTGGTCAACCGACGGTAGCAGGTTGGAAGTATTCGCCAAAGATCCATTTCTATGAGCAATGGAAAAATGTAAGCGGAAGAAGAGTGCATGTGTATTCTGACAATCCGGATATTCAGATTCAGGGTTTTGCTAACAACAACATGTTGTATGTGGCTTTAAATAACTTGGATGATCAATCTCAAAATGTCAACTTAAACTTTTTAAGCGGATTGAGTGGATTGCAAAATGTAACCACTAAATCATTGAAGATCTATCCCAACTCCAATCCGGTCATGAACATCAGTTCGTCTGCTTCAGCGCCAAGCAGCATCAATTTGATAGGTGGAGAGACAGTGGTGCTCGAATTAAGATTTGCGAATTCAATTCCATTCAATAATGCGATTCGTGATCGTAAATATTATACGAGTAAGCATCTTCAAGCCATCAATGCCAACACAGCCATCACTTTTAACTTTAATGGAATCGCTACTGGTACTGGCCAAGCGGTTTTATTGATGGGTATTGGTAGAAAACATAACAAATCGAAGCAACCAACAATTAAAGTGAACGGTACAACTGTAACGGTTCCAAATAATTGGAAAGGTTACGACCAAGCCAATAGAGATGATTTCTTTGGAGTAATCGAGATTCCATTTGACCATTCTTTAGTACAAACAAACAATACAGTAACTGTTACATTCCCTGATGGCGGTGGACATGTGAGTTCGATGATTTTGAAAACAAAAACATTCGATCAAGCTGTGGCTCCAACAGAATCTGTGGCGATTGTTTCTCCAACATCAACAATTGGAAGTGATACCACTATTCCAATTACACTGAGTTATTCCGCAGGACAACAAAGAGATATTGTAGCCGAATTTTGGTCGTCTACCGGATGGTTAGGACAAGCTACAAAAACCATCAATGCAGGAAGTGGGAGTGAAACTTTATCCATTTCTTTGGGCAGTGCCCCAGCGATTGGAAGCGGTTATATTGTAAAAGCGAGCATTCGTCCTGTAGGCACAAATTGGCAACAAAATATTGCTACCGATCAGAAGAATAACTTATCAGTTACCGCACCTCAATCGGCCTATGGAGGAACACCTCATTCCATTCCAGGTAAAGTAGAAGCAGAAGATTACGATATTGGTGGTCAAGGGATTGCTTTCTCGGATACAGACACCAATAACCAAGGAGGTATGTACAGAACGGATGGTGTAGATATTGAAATCTGTTCGGATACCGATGGCGGTTACAATGTCGGTTGGATGAATACCGGAGAGTGGTTAGAATATACTGTAAATGTAAACATAACTGATGATTATGATTTCTTCCCGCGTGTGGCTAGTATTAACGATGGAGGCGTATTAAAAATTTCTGTCGACGGTGTGGCTGTAACGGGTAATCTGACGGTACCGAATACAGGCGGATGGCAAGCGTATCAGACCATGCACATTAGAAATGTGCCACTAACACAAGGTCAACATGTGGTAAGAATTGATGTAGTTAATTCTGGCTTCAACCTTAATTTATGGGCAGCGTGGCAATCGGCTACATCAAATGCACGACAAGTAAACACTACTTTAGAAGAGCAAAAAGAAGTGAGTATCTACCCTATTCCATCTGCAAATGATAAGTTGTATATCGTGGTTCCGAATAGCGAATTAACGACTATAGAAGTCTTTAATTTAGAAGGAAAGCGTTTGGTACAAGATCAATTTGAAGGTGACAAGTACACTCTTCCTGTTGAGAATTTACCGGAAGGCATGTATATCATTAATATTAGTAATGCACATGTGCAAACGACTAAAAAAGTGATCATCAAATAGAGAACTGAATATATAATTTAAGGCTCGGGAATTTTCTCGGGCCTTTTTTGGTGACATTTTTCAGGTTCTGATATAAGTCTTGGACAAACTACAAAATCTGAAAATGAAACATCTATCAATACTTACAATATTAATAATACTGTTTTCGTCTTTAATTCCCGAAGTTTTTGCTCAGGAAGAAATGGAAACTGTAATTCTAGAGGGGGAAGTGAATAATGAAAATTATGAACATAAAAAGATCATTATTACAGGTGAGACTTTCTCTGTAAAGACCAAACTTGACTTAGACGAATGTATTGTTATTATACAATCGTCTCATTTAACAGGTACAGGTGATATTAATATCAATAATGAAGAAGGTTATAACCCAGTTATTCTAACTGCCGATCTTTTAAATATTGATATGAAAAAGTTTGAGGTAAAAAATTCTTTTACAACAATAAAGGCATCATCAGTAATTACTGCTGCCGGATCACATGTTCGTTTCGAAAATGGATCTTTGACCAATAATAATAGTGTTTGGGAATTGGACGGTCATGTCGATTTTCAAGCACATAATGATGAGGTAACAGGTTATTTACAAGTCAACATGGAGAACGTGATCATCCACGAAATAAGCGATCAAATACATTATAAAAAAGATGTGGATTGGGAGTTTGTTGGAGGATGTATTTCTTTGCCTGAGTCTGGAGAATTTGTTGAGGATCAAAGTACAGATGAAAGACCAGAATTTATCCCTTGTGATGAATTAACGGATCAAGTCAATTATTTTGAAGGAAATCTAGACAGACAAGGTACGACCACTCTAACATGGGGAATGTTTTCTGAAAGTGAAATAACTTCATATGAAATATATACATCAGAAGATCAAAATACATGGAGTCCTTTAACCGAACAACAAGCTTCGGGATCAGAAGGTCCAATATCCTATGTATATACTGATAATGATGATCGTTTTGATAGAGTTTACTTCCGTTTAGATGGTATTAACGGTCCAGAATCAGATCATTTAGATACCGTAAGTATCTATTATGGTGATGATGATCTACCCGTAGAATTGATCTATTTTGACGCGGAAGTATTAGACCAAAGTGTTTTACTGAAATGGGCAACTGCGAGTGAGCAAAACAGTGATTACTTTGAGGTGCAATATTCTTATGATGAAGAAGATTGGCATTTATTGGATCAAGTGAAAGCTGCTGGTAATAGTTCAACAAGAATAGAATATCAATATGAAGATAAGTTGAGAAACGGCATCGTTTATTACCGTTTAAAACAAGTTGATTTCGATGGTCAGTTTGAATACTTTGGACCTGTAGAAGTCACATTAGAATCCCCCGAAGAATTTGATGTAGTCGCCTATCCTGTCCCTCAATATTCTGGACAGGAAATTACCATTACACCCAATAATAACGAGCCTTATCAATTATTGATTTTTAATCAGATGGGGCAAAATGTATTCTTTAAAGAGGATTTACAAAACGAAACAAGATTGGCGACTACTTGGGGTAGAGGTATGTTTGTGGTGCATATTATTCAAGGTTCACAGAAAGAAATTCTGAAACTACAAATACATTAAACAGACACCGAACATTTGTTCGGTGCCTGAGCATTAGACTCAAGGTGCTAAACACCATATATTCACCTTAAGCCTCTACCAATTCAAAATTCAACACAGTATCTTCAATGATATCCATACATTTTTCGAGTTGACTTTCGGTAATAACCAATGGAGGTGCGAATCGTATTATATTTCCATGAGTGGGTTTTGCTAGAAGTCCTTTATGCATCAATTCGTGACAAATTAAAGTGGCTGTGGCACTGTCTTCGGAGTCGTTGACCAACAGTGCATTCAGCAATCCTTTGCCACGAACGCCTAATAATAAATCAGTTTGCTTACATAATTTTCGCATTTTCTTTCTAAATATTTTGCCTAATCTGTAAGCATTTTCTGTTAGTTTTTCATCAACAAGTACGTCCAAAGCTTCCATCATCACAGCACAACCTAATGGGTTTCCACCGTAAGTAGATCCGTGCTGTCCAGGTTTAAAGACATCCATCACTTCAGAAGAAGTTAACACTGCTGATACTGGATAAAAACCACCTGAAATTGCTTTTCCTAAAATGATCATATCGGGTTTTATTTCCTCATATTCTGAGGCAAGCAATTTACCTGTTCTCCCTACACCTGTCTGTACTTCATCGACCATAAACAACACATTGTAACGGTGACAAAGCTCTTGTGCTTTTTTTAAATAGCCTTCATCGGGAAGATAAACACCTGCTTCCCCTTGGATAGGTTCCATCCATAAACCGGCTACATTTGGGTTTTGAAGAATCTCTTCCAAAGCTTCTAAATTGTTGTAGGGTACAATCTCAAAACCTGGCATAAATGGACCAAAATTAGTCGTTGCCACCGGATCTGTAGAAGCTGAAATTATCGTAGTTGTTCGACCATGGAAGTTCTTCTCCACACCCACAATGATCGCTTCATTCTTTGGAATTCCTTTTTTCTCATATCCCCACTTTCTTGCTAATTTGATGGCTGTTTCGTTTCCTTCTGCCCCTGTGTTCATCAAAATAGCACGCTCGTAACCAAATAGATTACATAACTTCTTTTCCGCCATTCCTAACTGATCAGAATAAAAAGCTCTAGAAGTCAAGGTCAATTTCGACGCCTGCTTGATCATCACATTCAAAATTCTAGGATGCACGTGCCCTTGATTCACCGCACTATAAGCAGATAGAAAATCGTAATATCTTCTGCCTTCCACATCCCAAACATATACCCCATTTCCTCTTTCGAGCACTACAGGTAGTGGCGCATAATTATTGGCTCCATATTTTTTCTCTAGGTTGATCGCTTCTTGCGTATAAAATTTCATCATGTTATTCTATTGATTATATGTGAGAATAAATTGACATTATGAAAAAAAAACTCTTCAAACCTGTTTAATATTTTAATTAAAACTGTGTAGCGATTGGATTCATTAAACAGATAAGAAGAGTTATATCTTAATTAATTTTTGATGATCTTTTGCACTGATTCCTCTCCATCTTCGATGATTCTGAGGTAATACAATCCATTATTAAGATCTGAAATATCGATAGTGTTTGATGCTACTTTTCGGAGTTCTCTCCCCAAAGCATCCACCACAACCAAAGTAATGTTTGATGTAGTCGAAGGGTAGGTCAATCGCCCATTAGTTGGGTTAGGATAAGCCCTACTTCCTTCTGCTTCTACAGTTACACCTGCCAATCTTTGAGAGGAACTGTTAGAAATAACCACTGTATAATCTTCTACTTCACCATAGTCCAAAACATCGCAAGGATAAGGGTAGCCATCCGATGCATATTGCATAGAAACTCGCATTCTTGTAGCTCCTGATAATGCTGTAGAAGGTACCGTAAAACTAGAACTAAACGAACGTCTTGTCTGCTTATATAGTACTTCCTCCGTATTAGCATCAAATACTCCGTCTTGGTTATAATCTATCCAAACTACCACTCTTTCTCTAGAAGATGTATTCGGATCTAAGAAGAAAGTATGACTTCCACCTTTCGTCAAATTAAAACTAACAGAAGTATAATCTCCATATCCATTGTCATTACCAGAGAAGTGATAGTTACCATCAATTCCTACTTCATCTATAAATTCATAGGAAGTTGAATTACCGTAGGAATCGCAATATTGCTCCACGGTAGGTGGTGTTGTTCCTCCATCACAACTTGGTGCAGAAGCACCTGTAGAAGCACCACTTCCGTTTACATAATTAAAACCCGAATAACCATTAGTGGTATACAGATTCATCCATCCACCGCCAGAAGCAGTTTCCCAATCGTTAAGACTAAAAGAGTTTCCATTTCCATTTACTGAACCTTGGATGACGTAGGCTTTCACTGCCTCTCCGTTCTTATTCCAAACTAAAGGTTGACCGGCCGAAATAGTTTCGGGAGTCGAACAATTCCCCACCATAAAATAGGCTTTCGTAGGATATTGAGTTTGTCCACCATCACCAAAAACCTTGGCATTACCAGATGCATCAATACATACAAAAGCTGCTTCATCGCAAGCAATAGCATAACGTTGTTGATCGTTCTGATCGCTAATTGTTCGTGCTAAAATTCCAAAAGCACGACCGTATCTATTTTCATTTCCAGTACCATGCGTTCGGTCCAAATGCGTATCTGTAATCACATTTGTCAAGTACGGGTTTTGGAGAAAGTCGTTATAAAAGAAAGAGTTATTAGTATACTGATGAAAAGGATCATTTAGAATTTCTGATGATAACACCCCCGATGTCGCCGGTGCATAATATGCACCACCCATAATCGCCATACCAGCTGATGTTCCGCCAACAGGCACCTTTTTGTCGTTTATCAAGTAATTGATAGCATCAGCCACAGCCGTTCCTTTCCAAAGATCCATGTATTCTCTTTGGTCGCCCCCTGCAATAAATAATGCCTCAGCATCTCGAATATACTGTGCTACTGTAGCATTATTTGCTCCGTTGGCTGTTGTAATCGACAACTCCGCTGCAGAACTGATCGAACTGCTAAAATTACTCCATACCCAGGAGGCTTGTCCTCCTACGGCATCTGTTCTTAAAACGAGGTAATCCCCACCTCCGGATTGGTTCACAAACCATTGTGTCGCATTCACCTCACCATCTCCTCCTACTTCCGCTCCACCTACCAGCATTGTCACCTGCTGTGTAGTTACATTACCATGCCCATTCCAAGTACCCCCTTCCAAAGAAAAGTTGTACCCTTGTCCTAAAGTAAGCGTTGAGATGAGAGAGAGTAAGACTACATAGATAGTCTTGTTAAGAAAGTAATTGTTAATTTTCATAATTGTAATAATTAATAGTGGAGACAATCCTTGGGGCATCATTCTCTAGTAACATGTCCCATTGTGCCCTAGAGAACTTCGCCCCAGAACTGTCTAATTTTTCAGATAACAACTTTCTAGAATCGCATGAAGTAGACTTCATGTATTCGTAAAAATCATTAGCTTTAATCGAAAGATTTATCTTAAATATTTATAGTTAGTATGTTATATGTGTGTGCTGTGATGAGAAATATCTTACTGATTACAATAGATTAAAATAAAGAGGTCCAATTAATAAAATGCCCGCTGCAAACATGAGAAGTAGTAATAAAGGTGCCATCCATTTTACCCAAACATTGTATGGGATTTTTGCAATGGACAAAACACCCATGGTCACTCCACTCGTTGGTATAATCAGATTGGTTAATCCGTCTCCAAACTGAAATGCCAATACTGCAACTTGTCGTGAAATACCCAATAAATCACTTAATGGAGCCATAATCGGCATGGTTAAAGCCGCCTGACCAGAACCCGATGGAAGTACTGTATTCAGAATACTTTGGAAGACAAACATCGCTTCAGCTGCTGCAAACTTTGGTAATCCGTCCAATAAGCCCGTGATGGAAAACAATATCGTATCAATAATTTTCCCTTCTGTGGCTACAATCAAAATCCCTTTACAAGAGGCAATCACCAAAGCGGCCGTCATCATTTCCTTCGATCCTTTGATGAAGCTTTCACTCATTTTATTTGCTGGAGTGTGACAAATCAATGAAGCAATAAAACCGATGACGAAGAACAAAGCACCAATCTCAGTCATGTACCAATCGAACTTAGTCACTCCAACCACCAACACTCCAATTCCTATAAACAAAAGTGCGACGACAATGGCTTTTTTGTAATTAAAGTCGATAGACTCTTCTTGAACATCAAGTGGTTTGTCTTGATTTGGAAGCAAGCTTTTCTCTTTGTTGTTCTCGATTTTTGATACGTAATACATAACATATATCATCCCTATCAAAGTAAAAACGGACCAAACAAATACTCTGTATTCCCAACCTGAGAATAAAGGTATTTCGGCAATCCCTTGAGCAATTCCGATCGTAAACGGATTACTGATCGCTCCTGCAAAACCTACCCCTGCACCTACAAAGGGAATAGCTACTCCAACGATGGTATCCAACTTCATCGCCTTGGCCATTGGAATGGTGATCAGGATAAAAATCAAGACCTCCTCTGACATTCCGAAGGTCGCCCCTGCCACAGAGAAACAAACAAAGATAAATGGAATAAGGATCATTTTATACGCTTTCTTCTTGTTACTCCAAAGAACCAATCGTTGTAAGCCGGCTTCTATCGCATTGGTTTGTGTAAGCATCCCGAATGCACCTCCTACAATAAAAATGAAGGCGATAATTTCGGATGCACTCACAAAACCGTTGATAGGTGCAGTAAAGAAAGAAGCGATACTTTGCGGTTGTGCCTCCACCTCATGATAGGTATTGGGGATGAGCAAATTTCTTCCGTCCACCATTTCTCTTTGATATTCCCCAGCAGAAATGATCCATGTTAGACCAATAAAAAAAGCGAGAATAGTAGAAGATATCACTAAAGTATCTGGTAGCTTCTTCATAATATTTTGTTACTTGAAAATGGCAATATTCAATTGTTCATCATCAGATGATGTCCAACCTCTATACATCCCTTCCGAGTTGAAAGATAATTCAATATTTCCTTGATGATCGATGGCAATTACTCCACCTTCGCCTTGCATTTTGACCAACTTATCATGTACAACAATATCTGTTGCTTCTTTCAGTTTACGTTGACCAAATTCCATATGTGCGGCAATATCACGTGCCACGGTAGCTTTCAAAAAGAACTCTCCATAACCCGTACAAGACACTGCACAACTATCGTTGCTTGCATACGTACCAGAACCGATCACAGAACTATCACCTAAACGACCAAACCTTTTGTTGACCAATCCGCCTGTAGAAGTGGCTGCTGCTAAGTTGCCATCCAAATCCAACGCTACGGCACCTACTGTTCCGAACTTACGTTCACCGTCGTGATCCACCAACATTTGATTGGTTTCTCTTGCCAATAACCATTGTTTATGACGAGATTCTGTAAAGAAGTAATCGTCTTCTACTTCTTCCAAACTATAGTCTCTTGCATAATCTAACGCCCCTTTTCCGTGCAAATAAACAAAATCTTCATCGTCGTGAATCTTTCTAGCCAATTGAATTGGGTTTTTAATATGGCGAATACCTGCCACTGCACCAGCTTCCAATGTTTCTCCAGACATAATCGATGCTTCCATTTCGTAAGAACCATCGTGGGCCATCACTGCCCCTTTTCCAGCATTAAACAATGGACAATCTTCTAGTGCAGTTACCGCAATTTCCACTGCTTCTAAAGCAGATCCTCCTTCTGACAAGCACTTTTTAGCTGCATAAAGTACACCTTGTAAAGCCGAGTTGATCTCTGCTTCCTTCTCTGGCGTAATTTCTGAAGGCAATAGCGTGCCAGCTCCTCCATGAATTGCAAGGGCAAATTTATTTTTCATAAATAGAGTCTTCTTATAATTTTATCTTATCGCCGCTTTTCAAAATGCTTACGCTGATTTTTCTAGCTCCGATTTTAGTTTCTTTTGTATCAATCTGTTGAGGCTTCTCGATCAATATCACCTGACTTACTCCGACTACCTCAAATTCATTTTGATGTACCAGAATAGCGGTCGATTCGTCGATACCAATACCCCGTAATTTTGGGTGATCAATTACGGCCGTCATCAAACGATTGTACCTGCTTCTTTGAATAAAATGTTGGTCGATAATCACTTTATTGATCATGCCCAAGCCTTTCCCATAAATCAAATTATTGCTTTCAATGGAACGGCCTGTATCGTCATAATCTGGATAATTTTTCTCATCACCTGTAATCATCACTTCACTCATTACCGCTGCTCCAGCACTTGTTCCGGCAATCATACCACCGTTTTCAAAACAGTCGTGGATTGCTTCATAAATACCTGTTTTTTCGATGCGCTTCATAAATCGGTTTTGATCTCCACCTGTGATGTAGATCAAAGAGGCTTTTCTGATGGAATCTAATGCTGATGAAGTCGGTGGCTGTTCAGTAGTATAAAACATGGATGATACGTTATCAAAACCTTGTTTTTTAAACTGTAATACGCCATAATAAGCTGATGTATCTGGCTCGCTACTCGACATAGAAAGCACGATACCATAGCCTTCTTTTAACTTCGCTTCCTCAGTTAATCTCTTGATCAATTCGGGTGGTCGTTTTCCTCCACCGATGATGAAGAGCTTTCCTTGGGCGAATGTCGAGAAGGACATTAAGCCGATGATGAAAAGTGATAATATGTGCTTTTTATTCATTTTGTTACTTGGTTTATGGTGTTTTTTGCACTATGTTTCTCTATGTCCCTTACTTTTTCCCATGATTGAAATCATGGGCTTTTTATTGGGAATCTGAATAGGTTGAAACCTATCCAGATTCTTTAAGAAATGATCTTCTAACTAAAGTAAAAGTATCAATTTGTGCATCAACTACACCATAAATAGTGAATTAATATAAACCTAACCCTAGAGCGTATGGTCTTAGTATTTTAGTACCCTCTACTGTTGGAGCATTTGTAATATCTAACAACACTTCGATTTCTGTACCATCAAGGTTTGCAGAGTAAATTTTACCATCTGTTCCATCATCATTATCTCCTCTATCAGTCCAGTAAATTTTCTCTGTGATTGGATCTACAATTGTGCCCCAAACAAATTTTGTTGGATAATCAACAAATTCGTTTTTAGCCTTAGTAGCTATATCATAGATTGTACCTTTCGATGTGGCATAATCAAAGTAATATAATTTACCATCTAAGTAAGAAACATCTCCAGCATCTACACCTTCAACGATTTCTTCTAAACCTGTTCCATCAAAGTTTACTTTGTAGATACCACCGCTATAATCGTAAGCGTCATTCACGAAATAGATGACTTCGTTTTCTGCATCATAAGTAATACCCAATGGAAGACTACCTTCTAAGTAACCTGTGTTTGTAGAAAACTCCACAAATGCTTTTAAATCTGATCCATCTAAAGCAGAAGTATAAATGCCACCTTCAGCACCCCAATATAACCTTCCATCAATCACTTTTACACCAGCTGGATAGTATAACATATGTTCTTTATCACCTAAGTCTGCTGCGTTGTGAATTACAGTTTTTGTACCATTTGCTAAGGCATCATATTGAAACATTAAATCAGCATCTTGTTCAACCACATAAAGTTTTTCGTTCTCCAAATCTGCTGCAATACCATAAGGTTTGATATGATTATCGCCGAATGATTGAATAGTTGGTGTTTCAGCACCATCCAATACGATCATGTGTACTTTACCTGTTGCTCTATCTGTGTAATAAAGCGTTGGCAACTTACCTCCAAGAGGATCTTTGATGATGATCGTTTGTGATGAAGTATTTTCTCTACCATCTTCAGCTTTTGCTGTTAATGTTACTTCGTAAGTACCGAAATCCTCGTATGTATATTCTGGGTTTTCGTCTGTAGAAGTTGCACCTTCCATACCGAAATCCCACTCATAAGTAGTTGCTGCAATAGATGTGTTATTAAAAGTAACAGTTGCGGGAGCAACGCCTTCATTAGAAATTTCGTAATCGAATTTAGCTACTACACTTGCCAAAGGTGGCGTTTCATCTTCTTCAGAACATGAGGTAACGAATAGAAATGATAGTGGCAATATCGCCAATAAATACCTAAAAATTAAGTTAGAGTACGTTTTCATGGTTGTAATTAATTTTTTTGAAAAAATGATAACTGTGGAGAACATCCATAGATGAGAGATATTTTATTTTAATACCCCGGATTTTGATCCTCTTGATTGATTCTTGTATTGGTCTGAATCTCCTTTAGAGGAATGGGATATAAAGTGGCATTTTTAGAAATGCCCAGTGTGGAAGTGGCTCGATCTGTTCTTACCAAATCAGTCCAACGATGACCTTCGAAACAGAATTCCCATCTTCTTTCGTCGAGAATAGTTCGAAGTGGATCGCTACCCAAACTTGTCAGAGGATCGTTTGATCTTGATCTTACCTCATTAATCGCTGATAAGATTTTATCTTGAGCAGCATTTCCTTCCAACATATAATGTGCTTCGGCTTGTATCAAATACATATCTGCTAATCTGACGATAATGATAGCATCTGCCCCATTGGCTGTATCCTGATATTTAGCCACTCTTTTACTTGTCGCTGTACCATCTAAAGTAGGGAAATCTTGAAAGATGAAATCCGCTCTCAGATCGTTTCCTTTGTAGGAATTTTGCAATGAATTAGAGAATGTCACCTCTCCTCTACCACCTAAAGAAATAGGTGATAAATAGTATGACATTCTGTTTCTATCCTGTGCAGAGAAGTTCAATTGGAAGATTACTTCTTTGTTTTCTTTGGTAGTGAAAACATTCCCAAACTCAGGCTCCAATTCATAATTCCCTGTTGAAATTACTGCTGTTGCATAATCTAAAGCTTTTTGATAATGTGCATCACTATCTCCTCCATTTTGAAGTAAGTAACTTGCATAATACAACTCCACTCTTGCCAATAAAGCATCTACCGCTGAAGGACTTACAAAGAAGTTTCCTTTTTCGATAGTCACTTTCTCCTTGGCTGTCATCAAGTCGTCTAACATCAAATTGTATACTTCTTCTACAGTGTTTCTAGGCACATTTATATCCTCTGAAACACCTTGAGTAGAAGTTGATTTATAAGGTACTCCACCATACAACTTCAACACATCAAAATGTGCTAAAGCACGAAGGAAATAAGCCTCACCAATAATGTTGCCTTTTATCGCCTCATCCATAGAGATAGGCACCGCTCTTTCGATAATATTATTAGCAGTATTGATTGCTCCATAGGCGGTTGCCCAAAGGCTTTCAATTGCGGCATTATCACTTAAGATAGAATGATTTTCGAACTGTTGATAGTCCAAAGACGTACCCGTTCTTCTTCCATCATTAGCAGATAATTCGTTCAGAATAAATAAATCTCTTCCGTAATAACTATCTGATTGAAACTCGTTGTATAAGCCATTCAAGGCAGAGTTTAAGCCGTTAGCATCTTTGATGGCTTCGTTGGCATCGATCGAAGCTACCGGCTGCACATCTAGATTACTTTCACATCCGAATAGAAAGAAAACCAGGGCAATTTTTGTTATGTAAACTAATTTTTTCATGATTTCTTTTAGATTAGAAGGATACATTTAGACCTGCTGTATAAACTCTAGCATTTGGGTAAGTAAAGAAGTCAGTTCCCATTCTTACTCCATCGTCACCAGCGTAATTTACTTCTGGATCCATACCGGAATAATTGGTTAAAGTGAACAAGTTCTGACCTGAAACATAGACTCTTAGTTTATCAATAAACACCTTTTTGGTGAATGCTTTAGGTAATGTATAACCTAGCGTTACGTTCTTTAATCTCAGATATGATCCATCTTCAACAAATCGATTTGAAGCTCGGTTATTATTATTAGGATCATTGGCTGTAGCTCTTGGAATGTCTGTCACATCACCCGGTTCTCTCCAACGATCAAGAATAGCTGTAGTTTGATTGTCCTCTCCTTTCATTGACTCCAAGTACACTCGAGTACCGTTGTAAATATCGTTACCTACAGAAAATGTCAGTAGAAGGTTCATATCAAAGTTTTTCCAGTTGATCGTATTGGTAAATCCACCAAAAAAGTCTGGATGAGGATTACCAATCTCTGTTCTATCCTCTGATGTAATTTCACCATCACCATTGATGTCGGCAAAGACAATATCACCAGTAGAAGAATCCACACCTAATGATTTATATCCGTAGAAAATACTGATTGGACTTCCTTCTTCAATTCTGTTATTACCGCGACCTATGTTATCGATTGGCTGACCATTATATAATTTCACCACTTCATTTTTATAAGTGGAAACGTTTAAAGATGCTTTCCAATTGAAATCACTTTTTCTAAAGATTTCATAGCCCAATAACACTTCCACACCTTGGTTTCTCATCTCTCCAATATTTGATATCACTGAAGAGAATCCCGATGTTGGAGGCAATGGTCTAGACAATAACATGTCGGTGGTTGACTTTTGATACACCTCAGTGGTCAATGATAGGCGATCGTTCCAAAAACCTAAATCAATACCAAAATTGGCTTGTTTTACTGTTTCCCACTTTAGGTTTTCGTTTGGAAGTTGTGTTGGTGCAATACCCGGTTGTCCGTTATAATCGGCTCCTGATCCGTACAATGCTTGGTATCTGAAATCACCAATCGCATCATTACCTGTTAGACCGTAACTACCTCTGATTTTGAAATCAGAGAAGAAATCCGAAGTACTCATAAAACCTTCTTCAATCACTCTCCATGCTACCGAAGCTGACGGGAAAGTACCGTAACGATTGTTTTCACCAAACTTCGATGATCCATCTCGTCTTACTGAAAAGGCAAAGATGTATTTATTGGCATAGCTATAGTTCGCTTTAGCAAAGAAGGAATTTAACCCTCTATCCAATCCATAACTATCTGCTTCAATGATTTCAGAAGCTGAAGTAATGTACTTAAATTCTGGTCGAGAGAAATTCTGACCACGGATATAATTACTTCTGTTGTTATAGCTTTCTGAACTAAAGCCAGCCAATAAATCAAATTTGTGATTTCCAAAGGACTTCACATATTGTAAAGTGGCATTAACCGTTGTGTTAATTGAAGTATTGTTCGCACTAAAACCAAGACCATTGTAAGAAGCCCCCTGACGTGTTGTTACAGGGTCATAACTGTGTTCTCTTAAATGGTAATAGTCAAATCCTACTTGAGTTCTAAAGGTTAACTCTTCTAGTAGGGCAATATCTAAATAAGCATTACCTAAACCTCTGTACGTATATGCTTTGTTCAAAGCTTCGTTGGCAATTGCTACTGGATTGGCATACGGTCCATCCTCGTTATACGATCCATCTTCATTGTACACCGGATAAATAGCCGGTAACGATAAGGCATTTGGAAGTGGCGCATTCAACGATTGATCACCTTCGATACGGTCATTTTCAGACATACCAAATTGTAAACTCGTCCCCAATTTCACTTTTTCTGAGAAGTGATGATCGATGTTTGCTCTTAAGTTGGTTCTATCGTATCCACTCCCTTTGATGACACCATCTTGCTTAAAATAGCTACCTGACAAATAGAAATTTGTTTTCTCATTTCCTCCTTGAAGCGATAAATCGTAAGAAGCCATTGGGGCATCTCTAAATACTTCGTTTTGCCAGTCCGTATCGTGTGGGTAGTTATCAATATATTCTTTCGTATATTTTTCTACACCTAATTGATCGTTTTTAAATTCAAACCACTGTTGTTTGTTCAATAAGTCCAATCGTTTATACACTTGCTGAACTCCACCAAAAGCATTAAAAGAGATCTTAGTTTTACCAGATGCTCCACGTTTTGTCGTGATCAAAACGACACCATTAGCAGCTCTCGACCCATAAATTGCAGCACCCGCACCATCTTTTAATACCGTAAAAGATTCAATATCTGAGGGCGATAAATCAGATAACGCACTTATAGTTTGTCCACTAAAACTTACTTGTGAACTGTTTTCTGTAATTACTGGAATACCATCAATAACATATAGTGGCTGATTGGCTGCATTTACAGAACCTACACCTCTTACTCTTACGGATAATGCTCCACCTGGAGTACCAGAATTAGAATTGATCTGCACACCTGCTGCCTGACCTGCCAATGCGGCATCTAGCGTACCCACAGGTAAATCTTTCAAAGATTCGCTATCCACTGTTTGAACAGAAGAACTCAAAAGCTTTTTACTTTCCGAAGAATAACCTACCACTGTTACTTCTTCCAACTCTTCCATATCTGGAATCATTGAAACATTAAGTTGGGTCTGATCTCCAATTGTGAACTCTTGGTTAATCATTCCAATGTGGTTAAATACAAGTGTTTTTCCTTTGTCATCCTCCTTTAGAAGAATGGTATATTTTCCATCAATATTTGTTACCGTTCCATTCGAAGTTCCTTTTATAAAAACTGTTACTCCTGGAATCGGACCTTTGTCGGCATCAGACGTGACTGTGCCGCTAAGCGTGAACTCTTGTGCTTGAGCTATTCCAATACTAAAGAATAGCAGAAGAGATAAGATAAATAGATTTGATAGTTTCATAATAATTAAGCTTGGGTGTCCCTTACTTAGTTGATTGTATTTTTAATGTTGTTTGTTCTCGAGATGAGAGATTTGTCACCCTTATAATCATGGGTGATACAGATTGAATTGGAAAATCAACAATTTCTTGATCTGTTGTAATATTTAGATAAACCCTTCCTTGCAAATCAATTAGCTGAATATTTCTATTTGCTCGATGCTGAAAAAATAATTGATCGTGCTTCCACAGAATACTTGATGTATCCGAAGACGGAAGTGAACTGATGATATCATCAAAGGAGGGTTCATACTTCTGGAAATTGACCTCTCGAAGTGATATGGTATTATTGTACATCACATGAGTTCGGACATCTGGGAAACCAACAATGGCTCTTTTGCTATCCGCAGTGGTATATACATCAGAATAATTCTCCGTAATTATCGACGACTTCTCACCTGTATAAGTCAAATTCCATTGATTATCGATGACCTCAAATTGTAATTCACTCTTATCGGTTAGACCTACACACCAATTGATATCCTGAGAGAATAATGCTTCCTGAAATACGGCTGTGGTATTCTCGTTGTAATCACTATTCGAAAAGAGATCTGTCATGATCATTACTTTTTCCAACAGTCCAAGTCCATCTTTGTAAGTGAGTGTTCCAGTGTAAGCTGCATTGTCTTTAGAATACACATTGGATGCATACTTTTCACCTACAAATGGAATAGCGTCATCGAAAACATGAACTTTCGTTTCACTACTTTTCATTGCCTTCCATACTAAATGAAGAATTGAATTTTCTTCTTTGAAGTCATCTAGTAAAGAAGAATCGATTGGAAGTAAAACTACCTCTTCCGTTGCCATCAACTGTGATCTAAAATCTTCTAAATTAGTTGTTGGTAAGTTTCGAACATCTAGAACCAATAGTTGATCATCGGAAGTTTTATCCACTGTTGTCTTAATTCCATCATACACCAAAAGCGTTTTTGATGTTAAACCTTCTAAAATTGAAAGGTAATTAGCACCATTATACAGTGTAACGTTACTGGATGATATATTAGAATTATACAATTTATCAACCGAATCCGTAGAGGTTTTTTCCTTCTTATTGATATCAAATTGTTGCCCATTTACACAGCTAATCAAACTTGTATTCGATAACTGCAAAGGATAGTCTTTATCAATGTTATGAGAAGAATTTAACTCGATAAATGTAACTGCTCCTGTTCCATGAACAGTACCAATTCTATTTTCATCAATACATAAAGCGGTACGATCGTCCACCCCTATTCCCAAAACATTTTGGTTGGGTTGGTGAATATTCCAATAGGCTAACATACTGACTAATCGAGGCATTCTACCACGTTCAGCAAAGTGTGTATCGACCATTGTATTTGGTAATACATTTAGGAAATCATCGGCAAACGTAAAGTAACGAACATCCATAGATGATAGACCGTCCTCAGGATAAAGGCTACCATTGTCTGCAGTATATACTATTGATGATAGAATGGCCATACCGGCAGAAGTCCCACCAAGCACTGCACCTTCATCAATTTTATCTAGTAAGAATGACTTAAAAGCCGAGTTGTTGTAAAAGTTATAGTATCTATTTTGATCGCCACCTTTAAAGAAAAACCCATCATATGCCTCTAATTCAGCTATTAGTTGAGTATCCTCCGCCCCAGTTTGATCAATTTTAAAGTCCTTTGCTTCTTCAGCTCCCAGTGAAATAAAATAATTGCTTAACCAATCACTTTCCACTTCCGCATAAGAGATAATTGCTATTTTTTTGTTCATGGACTGACCTACAAACCATTGATAAGGTTCGTCTGACCAACCACCGTTTTCTTCGCTACCGCCACCTACCAAAAGTAAGGGTGAATTTTGAGCGAACAAACATGAACTAAACAAAGAAGATACAAGGACAGCTAATAATAAATAGTAGTTCTGTCTCATGAATCAAAAATGAATGTTGATTTGAAAGAGAAAAAGAAAAAATATGTGATTATAAAAAAGAGGTATGAATCCTTAATCAGCAGTTGAAGATAGGCTGTAATCCTTGTAATCCTAGATCCTTACAAGGTAAAATGAAGGGCGATATGTTTCTTAAATTGAAAGCCATTTGTTTAATTATCTAACGCAATAAAGTAAATAAATTATAACGACGCAAGTGCTTTGTTACTTTTTATTCACATCTTGTTAAAATTCAATTTTTATTCTGCATAAAAGCAGTTTTTTGCCAAATATTCTTTTCACTTACTTTAACTCCCTCAGTTACAACGATTCATAAAAAAGTCTTTTCTTTATAGTACGATCTACTTAAAACTAATTAATGTTACTCTTATGAAATACTTCATTCTAATACTATCTATCCTTCAATGTTCTATTGCTTTTCCTCAAAGTGATGAATTCAAAATTTATCAAAATGGTTTGATTTATAATGACACCACTATGCATCAATTGCAAGTAATTGTCGATTCTATTAATCTGGATTTTAATCGATGTGATTTGGATCGGGAGTATTTAAGCGTTGCTACTGCTAAAGGGATATCGTTTAATGTGGCAAAAGAGGATGTCAATGCCGCTTATGAGGATTTAAAAAATGGTATAGGGTTTCATCAATTAGTTAAGAAATATCCCAATACTAAAATTAATGAAGAACGCATATTTAGGAGGTCACATCATAAAATTTGGAGAAAGGATAAGGTAGGAACAAAGTTTACAGATATTTTAAATGACAAACGCCTTATGGGATTTGATTCAGCCTATATTGATTCACAGGTAAAAGGAGAAACACTTTTTGCTTTTGAAGAAAAATCAAAATACTCAGATGCATCATTAAAAGGCATTTATTTTATCACAGAATTTGAATCTTTATCACTCCCAAAGAAATATGCTCGTATGGTGCAGTATTCTGAATGTATGATCGATACTACTGCTAGAATTCTTTTAAGTGATGCAGAAAACAATAAATACAACGAGTGGGAAAGAGGTCCTAAGATAGAGGCATTTTATCAGTTTATTGATACTGGTTTACCTGATTACCCCAAGAAAAATAAAAAGGAAACGTATAAAGAATTTGGTATTAGGCGAAATGAATACCTTGAAGAACAAAAAATAGTAAGGGAACAAAATAGTCAGCGATCAGAGTTCCAAAAATATTTGCTGGAGGCTATTAATGAAGGACTAACAGAGGGTGGTTCAACTGAAAGTTTTGAAGCCTTGGTTGGTCAATATTACTCTAAAGAAACAGAACTTCAATTAAAAAGAAGCAGAGAAGTTTGGGGACAATGTTCTATGGATTCTCGCCCAAGGGATCATGCCTTCGAGATTGCACAACTTTCTGCAGAAACGATCAATTGGGAAATTTTCTTAAGAGCACATATGGATATCATGAACGATAACTTTTCGCGAATGTCGGATGGTAGTTATGCACAAGGAGGAAGAAATACCTATATCAAAGAGTTAGAGGAACTCAATTTTAATGTTAAGGACTTGCTATTGGGCATCACATTAAGAGTAGAAAACTGTGGACCCAAACATTATTATGGAAGTATTCGCCGATTAGGACGTGCATTGGCAGAGACGAAATATCAAGAAGATATTGAACAGGAAATGTTGAGTATGATTAAAGACGAGTCACTGGATACTTACAATCGTATACTCATCTATTATTTGCACCTCAATTATATCTATTATTTGGATGAGACTGTCAATAAAGATGAGAAAGTGAAGGAGTTGTATTTGGCGAAGAAGACTTTCCCTAAGAACATCAGAGATGAATTGCAGGAGTTTAATGAGTGATT
Source organism: Flammeovirga sp. MY04 (assembly GCF_001682195.2). Taxonomy (NCBI): domain Bacteria; kingdom Pseudomonadati; phylum Bacteroidota; class Cytophagia; order Cytophagales; family Flammeovirgaceae; genus Flammeovirga; species Flammeovirga sp. MY04. Next base: position 691,338 of record NZ_CP003561.2, on the reverse strand, counting down.
TTTTAGGTGATTTCTCTAAGAAAATTGATACTCTTTTGGATACTTTCTAGGGGTGCTTCTGCATGATCTTGCTCTACAAAACAACTTTTGATATTCTGTCTTGATGCCTCTTTTAATATGGATTGGAACTCAATTATTCCTTCTCCTAAAGCCACAAATTGTTCGTGTGGCATTGTCTGATCATCAAATTGTATATAATTGGTGTTCTTTAATTCCTTTAGGTGAAGGTGGCTTATTCTTCCATCAAGTTGCTGCATCATTTTTAAAGGATCCAATCCAGCCGCTTTCACCCAAAAAACGTCTAATTCAAATTTCACTAATTTGGGATCTAATTGATCAACAAGTACTTGAAATGGAGTGGTTCCTTGGTCTCCTTTGAACTCAAACGCATGATTATGATAGGATAATGTAATATCAGCTTGCTGACACATCTCTCCCATTTTATGAAGTGCATCCACCCATTTTTTATAATCTTCTACTGATCGTTCTTCTGGGAAGAGATATCCAAAAGTGAGGTTCTTCAGTCCAAGTTTGTGGGATAGTTCTACTAAGGATTCCACATCGCTTACTCCTTTTATTTTCTGAATTCCTCTGGTGTTGGCTAATTCCCAATTGTTGGTAAGGTATGTCCATTGAAAAAAAGTACTTCTAATTTCTAAATCAACATCATTTGCTTGATCTTTTATTGACATCACTTGAGGAAGATTCATTCCTTCCAACTGTTGGTAACCAAAATCAGAAATACTTTTCAATGTCTTTGGTTCATCTTTTAAAAGTTCATTCCGTACTGTCCAAAGCTGAAGACCAATGTTGTCGATATACTTTTTTGTGTAATCATCCATAGAAAAAATAGATTGTGGAATTAATGTGGATCCGATAAAAGAGGTAAAAAGTTGTTTGATTATTTGTCGTCTTGAATACTGCATTCTTGTTAGGTTTATTGGTCTTGTAAAGGTAATCATCAGAAGTGAGGTAAACTATTGATATTGTTGCATGAAGTAGAAAAGATGTAGCAAAATTTAATTTGTATGCTTGTGATAATGACAGATACAAATTAAATTTTAATTGATCTTTATTTTCCCTAAATTAAAATGTATTTAAAATAGTAATACCAAAAACACGGCATTTCACCAAAATCAATATTTTGACATGAAGATCAAAAACTTCACTATTACTTTACTCTTATTTATTTTTAGCACGACTATTTGCAACGGTCAAGCCGCCATACTTGTCCTCATCTTCGGAGATAAAGTAGCTTCAGAAAACTTCCATTTAAGTTTAGATGTTGGAGCAAATACCTCCTTCTATCAGAATGCCCCCGGAGATGTACAGATTGGATGGAACTTTGGATTGGGTACACATACCAAGATATCTGATAAGTTTCAATTGGTAGCCGAATTTAAGATGATTAGTGATCGTAGTCGAAGAAATACTCCTAAAATATTACCTGTTCCGAATTTCGCCGATTCACTAATTTCAGAAATCAATACTTCTTGGTCGGTCAGATATTTTGATGTCCCTATCTTAGTGCGGTATTCTGTATCGGATAGTTGGCATTTTGGTACCGGTCCACAATTTTCGTTTTTAAATCAGGCAACGGAAATAACAGAATTAGATCTAAAAAATGGGAATGAAGCGACCATAAATCAGGATATCAAAAACTCTTTTCGAAGTGTGAACTATAATTGGGCTTTTGAGGTGGTCAAAAGTTTTGGGAAAGTTCGGGAAGGAAAAGGCCTTGATTTAAGATTGAGATATGTCATGGGGTTATCAAATAGTTTTAGCGATAATGTTTCTTTAAGTTCTAATATTAATGTATTACAATTTATTGTGACAATTCCTTTTATTGAGGTGCCTGCCCCAAAGAGTAACTAATTCAAATAATACTTATTGCTATGAATTTCAATATTATACTTACATTATAACTTATTGTAATTACACTCATCCAAAGATTAAATCGTATATTTGTGTATAAAAGAAAATAATTATGAAAGTTATATTAGATATTGATGATAAAAGAGTTCCTTTTTTTATGGAGCTTTTAAAGAGCTTAGACTATATTAATATCATAAAAGAGGTAGAGGATAAGGAAAAAGGTAAAGCCATTCAAGATTTAACCGAAGCATTTAATGATGTAAAGTTATATGAAGAGGGTAAGAAATCACTCAAATCAGCGAAAGATCTCTTAGATGAATTATGATATAATTGCTACCGAACCTTTTGGTAGAAAACTAAAAAAATTGGCTAAGAAACATAAATCTTTAAAAGCTGATTTACTGAATTTATTTAATGAACTCGCCGAAAACCCTACTTTAGGTACCCCTCTAGGTAAAGAATGTTATAAAATTCGCATGTCTATTTCATCTAAAGGAAAAGGGAAATCTGGCGGAGCTAGAATCATTACATATGTCCGGATAATAAATAAAAAAATCTTCTTGCTAGATATTTATGATAAATCTGAACAAGATACTATTAGTGACAAAGATTTAAAATTGCTAATTGATTTATTAGCAAATGAATAAACCCCACAAAAAACATTGCGGGGTTTTATATTTTTCATAACTCTCTAGAAACTCAACTCTTCTAAAAACTGATTATATTTTTCTAATTCTTTTGGAACGTCTGCATTCTTTTCCATATCGTAAAAATGGTGTGTATCTACTAATTCCATTCCTGTAAAAGCATTCATTCTATGGAAACCAAACATTACTCCTTCGTCGACACTTTTTTGTTGGAAGAACTCATTTTCCAAGGTAAAAGCTGTATGAGGTGCATTCCAACTAGTCGTCAATACATATTTGGTTCCTTGTAACATTCCTCCTGTTCCATAATTGATATCCGGATTTTTACGACTTCTTCCATCATGTTTATAAATACCGTTTTGATGTCCAGCTGTAAATACTTGATCAATATATTCTTTGAACCCGTTAGGTACTTGGAACCACCAAATGGGAACGTGATAAATGACAACATCAGCCCATTTAAAGTTTTCAACCTCTTTCATTGGATCATATTCGTCCCCTATTTGAGTTGTTCTAACTTCTATATCTTCTTTTGATGAATAATAATTGCTGGTAAACTCTAGCAATGTTTTATTAAATCTTCCTCCAGAATGAGCGAATGGGTGAGCGGCGTTAATTATAAATATATTTTTCATGTCTTTGATTATTTTAATATGAAACAAAAGTACTGCACTACTTACTATCATAAAAATAATACATTTCATACCTTTGTATTAATATTTTAATAGATAGTATTATGGTCAATTTAGAATGGTATAGAACTTTCAAAGAAGTCTACGAAAACGGAACACTAACAAAGGCTGCCAACGCACTTTATTCTTCTCAACCGGGGGTGAGTGTCCACTTAAATGCTTTAGAATCCTATATTGGTAAAAAGCTCTTCGAACGAACTTCTCGTAAAATGATTCCTACAGAGGAAGGGAAGTTTTTGTATGAATACATCATCAATTCAATTCTTAAATTGGAGAAAGCTGAACAACATTTTCGCCGATCTTCCAAGGAACGAAAACCATCGGTGCATATCGGTATGTGTTCTGAGATGTTTCAATTGGTTTTGGAAAACAAAGTGCCCGATTTAGAATTTGATTTAATTGCCAAGTTTGGAAGTCATATCGACCTCATTAAAGATTTAAGTAATGGTTTACTGGATTTAGTCATCACACCCAAAACTCCTGATACCAAAAAAGCTTTGGTGACTTATACTTCCTTTGCTAAAGAAAGAATAGTTTTAGTTGCTGGAAACAATGTGGATACCTCAGAAATCGATCGACTAATTGAAGAAGGAAATTGGAAAGAATTGGATGGAGTTCTTCAATCTAAAACTTGGTACAGTGCCTCTAATGAAATGGAGCACTTTAGACGCTTTTGGTTCGAGAATTTAGGGAAAAAACCTGTATTTAAACCCAATTATATACTCCCTAACATTAGCTCTATTATTCGTTGTTTATATCAAGCAGAAGGGATGGCGTTGGTACCAGATTTTTTATGCAAAAACGATATCGTAGAAGGTAAAATCAAATTGGTATGGGAAGGTAAAGTGGCTACAGAAAATACCTTGCATTTTGCGACAAGATCAGATTTAAAATACAAAAAAGAACTGAATTATATTGAAGATATTTTCATTCATAAGTTTGAAGAAATTAGGCATATATAAAAAGAGAAAATCAACCATTTCAAAGTTGATTTTCTCTTCATTTGTAAAATTTATCCAATGATATATTTACTCTTCGGTAAGTAAGAAAGGATTTTTACCAATACATTACTAGCCACCCATGTCAATATTGTTACCAATAGAATAGATATTGGTGTGGAGTAACCTAAAGGTTGAACAATGTACGTCCAAGATAATCCTACAAAGAATAAGTGAGAAAGATATACCCCATAACTTAATCGCGATAATTCTTTTACTACACTATATACTTTTTCGTTCTTTATGTTGATTGTTCTTATGAGCATAAATAAGCCGATCGTCATCAAAATAACGTTTAGATAAAAAATCACGGTCATGTTAATATAATTAAACATCACCCAATTTATAATTGATTGATTTTTAATAAAATAATCTTTTACTACCTTTGGTAGTGAAATTATTTTGAACTCTATGCAATCATTATCTCACTTCGGCTTTTCACAAAGCATGATTAAAGTGTACGAAGCTTTACTAAAACATGTAGAAGCAACGGCTTCTGAACTATCTAAAACATCTGGCGTGCACACCTCTAAAATCTATAGAATTCTAGAACAACTTATAGAGAAAGGAGTTTGTTATGAGATCATAGGTCAAAAGCGAACTTTTAAGTTAACCGACCCTGAAGAGGGTTTTAAAAAATTAAAACATGAACAAGAACTAAGATCTAGGCTATTAGAAGAGTTAACAATTGAATGTAGCAAACAATATCTCGAAAATATTAATCAGCAAAAAAGTGAAGTCGCAAAGATTATCACTTCTCCACCTGCTATTATTGAATCCTTTCATAAATTATTCGATCAATGTGAAGAGGAAGGTGTCGGTTTTATAAAAGGCCCATATCTTACAGATCCAAGTAAAATGAAACATAATGAAAGTCAAATTAATAGTATTAAAAAAGGTAGAAAATATAGAGCCATTTACGAAATAGGAGACCAAGACGAAGACCAAGTACGTCAAATCGCTAAATTTTATTCATCTGCCGGAGAAGAGGCAAGACTTCATCCAAAACTTCCCATAAAAATGGTGGTAATCGATAAGTATAAATTATTGATTTCACTTCATAGAGGTGAGAATGTGAGCCCAATGGCCATCATTCTAAACAACCATGATTTGGCAAGTTTACTAACTAGTGTTTTCGAAACTTATTGGCAAGAAGCTACAGCCATTTAATTAACTATTCTACTATCATCACCACATTTATTTAAACTAAAAACAATCTCTACTGAGACCATTCTTAATTAACAATTACTCATCATGAAAATACAATTATCTAAAATTGTAATGGGACTCCTGTGCCTAATTTTATGGAGTCACCAAACTTTTGCTCAGCTATCACAAGATTTTGTTATCGAAACCAACGGTAAAAAATATGTTCCAAAGAGTGATATCTCTGCACTTTCAAAATATTCAAGAAACTATAGAACCACGAGTTCGAATGGTTTAGAATACAAAGTTCTTCAGTTTCAGCAAATACCAAATGCTAAAGACAAGCAGCAATTAAAAGCTAACGGTATTACTGTATTGAACTATATTGGTGGAAATGCTTATTATGTTTCTATCGATCCTACCAAAAGTGTTTATGCTGCTAACACTGCGAACATGCGTTCAATGTTCGATTCTAAGTACCTAAACAAGGTAGCTTCAGTGTATAAAACTGACAGTATTCCGGATCAACTTTCGGTGGATGGTGTGAATGTTAAATTCATGATTCACGTGGTAAACGATGTTCCTGAAAGCCTTGTCTTATCTACTTTAAACAAGAAAGGAATATACAGAGTTAACAGCATCCAAGGATTTGACATGTATGCTGTTGAGACTTTAAAAGAAAACTTGAAGTCGTTAGAAGAAATCTCTTGGATTACAAACATCCTCCCTCCTGCTCCTGAGCGTATTATCGAAGATTTTAATGGTCAGAAAACTTCTGGATTATTGTATTCAGAAAAAAGAGGTGTTGAAAACATTACAGGTGCCGGTGTTCATATTGGTATTTGGGATGGTGATGTGGATGATCATATTGATTTAGGTGATCGTGTAACCGTTCAAGAAGCCGAATTTAAAACAACCAACCACGGTATGCACGTGGCCGGTATTGTAGGTGGCGCCGGTGTCATTGATCAATATGCAGAAGGATTTGCACCTGAAGCAACTATTGAAAGCTGGAATTTCAATGTTGGATCAAATGGCTTACAAGAATACCAAGAAATGGACTTGGCTGCTACAGAAAGAGGAATCAGTATCACACAAAACTCTTATGGTTTAAATAACCTATTAGGTATCAAGTATCCTTATAGTGACTTCGAATATGGATTGGATAAAGTAGCCAATAATCACCCTGAATTATTACACGTATTTGCGGCAGGTAATAGTAGAGGTTATTTAGGGGTATATAACACAGTGTCCAACTCAGCTAAAAACATTTTATCTGTTGCCAATATTACTATTTATAGAGACCTAAATTGGTCAAGTAGCTTTGGACCTGGTCACGGAGGTGTATTACTCCCACACATCGCTTCGCATGGTACAGATGTTTTATCGCTTGGTTTTTATAACGAATACTTGTACATGACGGGTACTTCTATGTCATGTCCTGCTGTTTCTGGTGCTGCTGCAGTACTTACGGAAAAATACAGAGCTATGTATGGAAACTCTCCAAGATCGGCTTTACTGAAAGGTATCCTTTGTAATTCTGCCAACGACTTGTATTTAGAAGGTCCAGATTACTATAGTGGATTCGGTGAAATGAATATCGATAGAGCCATTTCTACTCTAGAGACTGGTAAATTCTTTACAGGCGAAGTGGATAATGAAGAAGAAGTGACATTCAACTTTGTAGTCCCTGCCAATCAAGCGGACCTAAAAGTGATGTTGACGTGGTTAGATCCAGAAAGCAATCCAACATTAAGTACTACTTTGATTAATGACCTGGACATTGAAGTTATCTTTAACGGTGAAGTTCACGAGCCTTTAGTTTTAGATAAATACAACCCAGACTTCGTGGCAAAACCTGGTAAAGACCGTTTGAATAACATCGAACAGGTCGTTATCAAAGAGCCAAAAGCAGGTAGATATACAGTAAAAGTGAAAGGGTATAAAGTACCAATGGGACCTCAAGAATTCTTTGTAAACTATGTAACTACAAAAGACGATTTTGAGATCATTTACCCATTTGAAGGAGAAACATTAGTAGCCGATGCAGCTACATTAATCCGTTGGAATTCTACTGATCATGATAATCAAACGGATATGTATTATGCAGAAGATGGTATCAATTTCTCTAAGGTATATACATCACAAGCAGGTAGTTTAGAAGGTATCTTAAAACCATCAAATGTCTACAGCGAAAAAGCGAAATTAAGATTAATTCAAGGTGGAAAAGTAAGAGAGGTGAACATCAAACAGATGCACCGTCCTGAAACTCCAATTGTTGAGGATCATGGCAATTATGGGACTATACAATGGGGTGTTATTCCTGGAGCTTCTCATTACGAAGTACTAAAATATAATGGTAAAGATTATGAAGTTTTAGAAACTGTAGACGCGACAAAGGTAACGACAGATATCTATGGTTCAGACAGAAATGCATGGTATGCAGTTAGAGCAATCAATCAGGGTCATGAATCAGAAAGTAAACGTTCATTTGGTACTCAATTACAACATGCGAACAATATCACTTCGGATAATACTTGGCCTATTGAAATTGATTTTGAATCTCCTAACCAATTTGTGGTAGAGAAATCGGGTGAATATGCAAGTGCCTTTTATGGTAGCAATGATGTTGAATTCTTTAAGAGTAAAGTATTGTTACTTACTGGTATTTTACCTCATGGACACCCAGCTTGGGTAGACTCAGATAAAATTCCAGATTCTGATGAAGCTGCTGAAGAATTATTCGGACTTAACCCTGAATTTATTGCTTCGGGTTCAGTAAAAATTGCTGTACCTGCTACATTAGATCAGCCTGTTCTTCACTTCAATCTGATTGTTCCTTCTGCACAAAACAACAGTGCTTTCTTTAGATTGAACATTAACGGTGCACCAGTTGGAGATGCTTTTGGAAAAGTATATCATCAAAAAGATATTGAATCTGATCCTAATGCTTGGCATGAGTTCAACGACAATTATTACACTAAGATCTTCTACAGTCACTTATACTATGATTTGAGTGCTTATAAAGGTCAAACCATTGATATTGACTTCGAAGGTGTTTGTCGTGCGGCTAGAGCAATGAATCGTAATGATTATACAGGTTCTGAGATTAAAATCGACGACATCAAATTTGAAGATGGCGCTGCTGAAAAAGAAATTACATTGGCAGGTTGGTCAAGTGCAAAAAGTGGTTTGGGTGAACTAGAACAAGAATTGTATGTCAAGTTCGTCAACACTTCGAAACAAACGATCAATAATGCAAAAGTAACTTTTGAGGTAACGAATCAAGAAGGTGTTATCAAACAAAAAGTGGAAGAAGAATATAACGGTGCTTTAACAACTGCGAAAGGAGTGCATCATACATTCAAAACACCTTTATCAATTACTGAATTAGACGATAGTTATAGTATCAAATATACAGTAGAAGGAGATGGTTTCTTAGAAGAAGGCACTTTTACAGGTGTAGATAGATACAACGAGTACTTTAGAGCAGGTTCTAAAATGTATGGCGGTATTGCTTCTCCTCCTCTTGTGGATGGTGAACTAATAGTAACAACAAATGGTGGTAGAATATATCCTTATTCTGGCAACCAAGCTTTTGGTAATGTATTTACATCAAAAGATGCATCGAAGAGGTTACAAATTCAGTTAACCAAATTGAATTTAAACGAAGAAGACTCATTATTCATTTTAGATGGCTATTATGGACACTTCAACAGAGAAAAGATTATTGCTGAGTATGGTGGAACTACTTTCGATCAGTCAGCAGTAATGGGTAACATGCCATCTGGTGATTTAACCGTCATCTATATCTGTGGTCCAAATTCTGAAAAGAAAGAAGGGTTCGAATTTATCGTAAAAGAGATCGATAAAGAGTTAGACCACGATTTAGCGGTATCTGGTATTTACCCTTCGGGTGATATGTATAAGTACCATAGTTTAAAGAACAAACAATATTCAGTTCATTTTAGAGTGGCGAACAATGGATCGTCTCAGGTTGAAAGCTTTACGGCTAAGTATTATGTTGATGGTGAATTTAAAGCGGAGCAGACATTTACAAGTCCTGTGAAGCCTTCATACTACAATGATTACATGTTCGAGGAGCGTTTGGATCTATTTACTGCGCACCAAGAATTTGATGTTAAAGTAGAGATTGTTTCTGAGGATGAAAACATGGATAATAATATTTATGTTTCTCATCAAAAAGTAGAAAATCCTATCGAGCCTTCGACAATGCCAGATATGTTTATCTCAAAAATCAGTATTGGCGATTACTACTTTAACGAGAATAACGGTCAGCCAGATCATTCTTATACCAACGACAAATACGGTTACCAAGACTTCCCTGATAAGGTATTTGATTTCACTTATGGGGAACAAAAAGAGTTGGAAGTAATTTTAGAAGGACCGATTGCCGGTGCTGGAACACCTGTAGGTTATATTGATTGGGATGACGATGGTTTCTTCTCTGAAGAAGAGAAAATGATTATGTACAAAGATCCTGCTTTCGAACACCGTTATTATGGCTACATCAAGCCTGAGACTATTGGTGGTGATGCTGGATTGAAAAAACTTCGTATCTCTCTTATTTCTGATGCATTTATGGGAAGTGAAACAGCCCAGGATTTCAGAATTAATTTACATGGTGAGCCATTCAATCATGATGTTGCTTTAGATTATATAGATGCACCAACTCAATCAATTAGTGGTGATGCTTATATCGTAAAAGTGGGTGTAATGGAGTTTATTCATGAAGAGGAAACTGTAGATATCAAATTGTCTGCATTCGACTCATATGGCACAGAAGTATACACTGAAACAGTAGAAGGTTTTACCTTTGATAGATATTTTGGACAAGTACAGATGATCATTCCTCATGGTACTTTAACCTCAGCATACGAAGATCAAAAGTATATCATCCAAGCGGAGGTTATTCACCCAGAAGATAAGATTCTTGAAAATAACATCAAGCAACATGAAGTTGTTGTCTCTAGCGTAAAACACTATATGTTCGCTGCCGATAGTTACAATATTTATAGATGGCAGAAGAACAATCCTAGTAAGAAAGATAGAATCACTACCTATTATGTAGGAGGACCAACTTTTGCTAGTACGGCGTATGTTTATAACCTTAATAATCATGGACATCTAGAAACAGATGGTAATTTATATGCATTAGCATCAAGAAGTTCACAAACGAAAAGTAGCTTATTAAAGGTAGGTATTTCATCAGGTATTTCTACGAATGTTACTTTTGATATCGATGCTTTCGATGCACTAGGCTTCTTTAATATTGCCTACGATGTTCACTCCGATCAACTATATGGTTTTGCTAAAAGTAATGATAAGTTGTACTTATATACACTTAGTACAATGACAGCAGAAGCTTCATTAGTCACTGAAATCACTATGCCTGAAGGAGGTAGAATTGCAGGTGTAACATTCGATTTTGATGGTACTTGTTACCTATTGGATGGTGGAAGAAGTGAACTTCAAACAATGAATATACAAACTGGTGAAGTGAGTATTTATCACCGCTTTGAAGATCAATTAAGCTATAGTCAAGGTATTTCTTTTGATAAGAGAAACGGACAATTGTATATCCAAGGAAACAAAGTGCTAGATAACGGAGATATAGATAATATTTTCTATAGATTCGATTTCCAAGAAGATCGTCTGATCCCTCTTTATACTGCAGGAACTCTAGATGCAAAACAATTAATGGGCATGTCATCTAGTGTGCAGAAAAGTAGAATCGATAGAACTACAGGTCTATTATCTTTCCATGTCGAAGGTGAAATCAAAACCGTTATCAACGATAAAAGCCGAAGAGAGGAGATTCCTGGAATAGATCCAATTGAAGGAGACGAATACGATGAGAAACAAAAGATCACGACTTACTTGCCTGTAGGTACGGATATTTCAAAAATTAAAGTGTATGCAAAAGCAGTAGCCGGTGGATTTATGGCGAGTTATTCTCCAGCTGGAAAATTGGATTGGGGTAAAGAAGTGAACCTCAACGACGTTAAAAACAATATGCTTGTAACGTTGAATACTTTCAATAATTCATCATCTTGGACATTTGAATATGTATTTGTAGATCCAAACGTAGAATTCGATTACTTCGATTTACAAGCAGTAAACAACCCAGCCTTGGAAGAAGATATTACAGGTACTATCCAAGCATCTACAATTACATTAGATGTACCTAAAGGTGTAGATATTTCTGGATTAATTCCTTCTTTCGAAACGGGAAGTGCCACTGAAGTAATGTTGAACAACAGCAAACAAATCTCGGATCAGAATATGGTCGACTTCTCAGAAGGTGCCGTGTATACATTAGTTGATACCATCTTAAAAACAGAGAAGTTATATGTTGTCAAAGTGAATCAAGAAGAAAATTCTGAAGCTGAATTATTCACTTTCGAAATCACTCCTCGATTCAATGCACATTTAACAGAAGCTATTAAGGCAAACATAGAGGATCTACACTTAACTCTTGATTTAGCAGGTGTTGAGCAACAAGATCAATTGGTTCCTTCATTCACCGTAAGTCCGGGTGCTTATTTAGAGTACAAAGGCGACATTTATGGTTCTGGTGAAGTTCCATTCGATTTCACAGAATTAACGGAATTCGCGATTGTTTCTGAAGACGGTGCTAATCGTACTGAATACACTATCGATACGAAATTGTCGTTAAGTGATGCTGCTGAATTCATCAGTTGGACGATTACTTCTGAACACAATGAGCATATCGATGAGGATATCAGTTTCTCTATCGAAGAGACCGTAATCACAGCAGATTTATCAGATTTTGATAACCATGAGATGATCACACATTTCGAAATCTCTGATGCTGCAACACTTCATATCAACGATGAGGAAGTGACGTCTACAGAAAGTGTCATCAACTTTAAAGGATTAGAAAAAGTCCATATCACAGCAGAAGATGGTACAGAAGTAGAATATACTTTTGATATTAAACTTGAAAAGAGCAATGCTGCTAATTTAATTTCAATGGCTATTCTTTCAGAATTTAACCCTTCGTTATCATCAGATATTGAGGGAGAAATTGATGATGAGACCATTACTTTCGATTTCCGTGGAGTGAGCTCAATCGCTGATTTAAAAGCAGATTTTGAAGTATCAGAATTCGCATCGCTTTATCAAGGAGAGGAAGAACTAGAAGCTAATGTTACTAGTATCGACTTTACGAAAATTACTGAATTAAAAGTAGTAGCAGAAGATCTAACAGAAATGATTTATGCTGTGGAAGTAATTGTAGATGAACCTACATCAATTGGCGATCACTTATCAAATAACGTCCTTTATCCTAACCCATCGAAAGGTAAAGAAGAAGTGACTTTGAAAGTGAACGGTAAGTTTAATTGGGAATTATTCAACTTGACAGGTCAATCATTAGAAAAAGGTGAGGGTACTGAAGCTGTAAAAATAAAAATGAGTACACTTAGAAGTGGGACATATATCGTCATGATTTATCAGGAAGGTAATGTAACACCACTAAAACTTATCAAAAACTAAGACTCAATTGTTCAATATGCAAAGAGCCACTCCATATGGGGTGGCTCTTTTTTTGTAAATTTTGAACTAACTATCTCCTCGATCGTGAGGGTGAAGCTGTTCGAGTCGCCGGACGAGTCGTTGTAGATCTCGAAGGCGATGTCGTTGTGGAGCGGTTATACGATTTGTTCGTATTACTACTCGATCTATTCATGTTAGAAGGTCTCGTCGTTGAACTTCTATTTGTTGTCGACGATTTCTTCATCGAACTATTCGACTTATTGTTCGTGCTCGGCCTTGTACTTGGCGTTGCTTTCTTTGTATTGGTATTCGAACGATTATAACTCGAATTATTTGCAGGCCTAGTCGATTTATTACTTGGTCTAGTAGTAGTGTTACTCGGCCTTGTCGACTTGTTCTTATTCACGTTCGAAGAACTTCGGTTGTTGTTCGAAGGCGATTGCTGTTTTGTATAACTACTATTTTTGTTATTTGTTTTGTTCGGGTAGTTATAACTCGGTACACTCACCTTATTATTCTGAACATTCGATTTATTACCTGATTTCTGAGATGACGTCTTCCAATCTTTCTGTACTTGTCGACCCGTAGATGTTTTCCCAGTTCTCTTATCGTTGGTACTCGAAGAAGCCGGTCTTGTCGCCTTATCTTTTGATACACTTCGATCATTCGTACTCGGCCTAGTCGATTTCTCTTGATACGTATTGTAATTCGAAGAATTCGCCTTTCTATCATTTGTTGATGGATGAGCAGGCTTCGCAGATTTATCTTTACTCACCTTGTCGTTTGTTACCGGCTTGTTTGATTTATCTGAAGTAGTCGGCTGACTCGGTTTTACAGACTTGTCCTTTACCTTGTTATCAGCAGTAGAAGGTCGGTTCGCTTTATCCATTCCCTTATTATCTGATGTAGCCGGACGAGTAGATTTGTCCTTTGCTTTGTTATCAGAAGTTGTAGGTCGATTCGCTTTATCTTTCACCTTGTTATCTGATGTTACCGGCTTTAACTGACTAGCATTGGAAATATCTTTATGACGTTTATCAAACGACTTGTTTGGATATTGCTTCGCATAGTCCATTCTTCTTGCCTTCTTCTGCATATTCGCCGCTCTATGAGACCTTCTTACAGTGGTATGTCTGTAGGTATGTCTATGATGAATATTGATATTCACCCTTACATTATTTCTATAATAAGGTACCGGATAAGGTCTCCAAGGTCTATAAAATGGAGGATAATAACCCCAGTAATAAGGCGATCTCCATGGGTGGTAATAAGGTCCCCAAAACCATACATAAATAGTTGGACGGTGAACATATACTGGTTCAACAATGTAATTCGAACCGTACATATACACATCTCCTACCACTTGAACTTGAGTTTCCCCTTTTTCGTCTTTCACAACATCAATAACAGCAACGTCTTGGTATTGATCCTGACCAATTACTGCTTGAATTGTAACCACGTGTGTATCTTTTTTGGAAGTATCGACTACTCTAAGGTAATCCACCTCCCCATCGTTATTTAAATCTAAATTTGAGATTTGTTTCTCGGGATCGTTCAATCTATTTTCGAAGTCTTCTAGATCCTTAGATTCACCAAACACAGCCGCTACAACTTCTAAGTCTAAATTCTGACTAATTTCGTCGTCGGTAGCAGTAACTGTTGTGACATCTTGAGCATTAGCAAAACTAAAAATACTCAATAGAAACAAAGTTAATCGGATTGATTTGGTATAGATCGTCTTCATAATGTAGTGTCTTTAATGATAATTTGATAATCGGTTTTAGTTAAATGTTCGCTGCAGAAATATCCTCATAGAAGAGTTTAGTTCTTATCTATTTGTCACTTTTGAACATAGTTTATATTAGTATACGGGCGACAGTTGTTAAATCGGTTTAATTATTAAAATAAAATAGTTAAGCTTTTGTAAAAACGTATTTTTTACTATTATATTGGCATGCAAAACCCTTCTTAGTTTAACATTAACCAAAAATACAACACGAAAAAACACTCTTCATTTAAAGCCAAATTAAAAAGCACTCTATCGAAACATATCAAATGATTTTAATGAAAATAGTGACATTTTTAATCGAAAGATATTAGAAAATGAACACTCAATCATGTTTAACATTAAACATCTGTCAAAATGAAAAAATCATCCTTACTCTTTTTACTTGCTTTTATTTTTATTCTTCAACATAGCTTTGCACAAAGTCAGGAATTTGAAGATGAATTATTCGAATATAGAGCCATTGAAACGGCTGTTTGGGCAATGCCTTTTATGAATTTTAAAACCTATCGTGATGCATTACATGATAATGGTGTGGATTATAATGATGTTGCTTATAATTCTAAAATTCAGAATTGGAAGTTTCAGACGGCTACACCAAACAATACTACTCCATACATTCATTTCTATTGGAATATACAAGATGGACCCATTGTTATCGAGCTTCCTAAATCCGAAGATGGTGTAGGTGTTTTCGGTACCATCATGGATGCATGGCAAAGACCCATCGACGATGTTGGAGCAAAAGGTAGAGACAAAGGAAATGGAGGTAAATATGTCTTGATACCTGAGGGGTACAATGGACCTCTTATTCCAGGAGCATATACTTATACACAAAGAACAAACAATGGTTTTTGTGTATTAAGACCTATCATCGCGAATGCTTCTGAAGAAAATTTAGCCAAGGCAACTGCTATCACTAAGAAAATCAAAGTATATCCACTATCTGAAGCGGCAAATCCTCCAAAGATGAATTATGTGGATGTCTACGACAAAATGTTGGAATGTACTCCAAAAATGGATGAGACACTTTATGAGGAAATCCATGCATTCATTCAAGAAGAACCTGTAGAAGAAATGAATTTGGCATTTATGGGGATACTTAAGCAATTGGGTATTGAGAAAAATAAACCTTTCCAACCTACGGAAAATGAAAAGAAATTATTTGCTGAAGCAGCACCAAAGGCATTAGAGTATATGATCAACCAATACCACAGGGAATTGAATCCATGGATGTATGAAGGTAAAAAATGGAGTGTTTTAGTTCCTCCAGGTGCTTTTGAGACCGATTGGACGTATGAATACCCATCCGTTTTTGATTATAACGCAAAAGGATCTTTATACTATGCTATTATTACAAGTATCAAAAATTATGGCTCGGCTACTTTCTACTTAGACCTTGCCGAAACGACGGATGGACAATGGTTGGACGGAAGCAGCAATTATAAATTAGTAGTCCCTGCAAATGTTCCCGTAGATAATTTCTGGGCAGTAACTACCTACGATTTAGAAACAGCATCCTATCAAAGAGAAATTGATAAAGCGACGATCGATTCTAATATGAGTAAAGTGAAGAAAAATAAAGATGGAAGTACAACTATCTATTTTGGACCAAAAGCGCCAAAAGGAAAAGAAGCGAATTGGTTACCTACAGTAGAAGGAAGAAGATTCTTCATGCTTTTTAGATTCTATGGTCCTCAAAAAGGAGTATTCGATGGTAGCTTTGAGTTGAATGATATTGAAAAGATCAAGTAAGGTTCAACATCAGATATTTTATAAGATTTAAGAACTATGTTTGATATAAATCTAAATTAATAGCTGAAATTTAATTTTGTATGCTAAAAATAGATTATATTCACTATCAAACTATTAACATATACCGAAAATGTTTAACTACAAACACCTGTTATCCATCCTATTGATGGGAACATTATTCTCGAGTTGCGGACAGTCTACAAATGATACTTCAAAAAATGAAGCTGTTCAAATCCCAAAAATGAAAATGACGACGAAGATTCCATCAGGAATTGAAAGTCCGAATACAATTAAAACTGAAACTCTAGGAGAATTATCGTTCTTCGATGGAGTACCTAAACCAAAAACAGCAGAAAAAGTCTATGATTATCTAGATTTAGTCAACGCTGTCGATGCCTACACAAAAGGTATTCACATTGCTTCTATGGAAGCCATGAAACGTGGTATTCTAGAATATGGTCCAGCCAACCAAACCGTCCTTATTTTTGAGGAATTAATGGATTCTAAATCATTCTTCCTTACTGCAAATACGACTTCAGTATACATGTGTTCTTGGTTGGAATTAGGAGACGAACCTATGGTGATTGAAACTCCTCCAGATGTTTTGGGTATTATTGATGATCACTATTTTAAATATGTAGCCGACTTCGGTCGTCTTGGTCCAGATAAATCTAAGGGAGGCAAGTTCTTGATTTTACCTCCTGGTTATAAAGGTGATGTACCTAAAGGATATTTTGTAAAACAAGCAGAAACATATGGTCATTGGGTCATTTGGAGAGGTTTCCAGAAAGATGGAGACCCACAACCTGCTGTACAATCGACTAAAAAGACTTTTAAAGTATATCCATTATCTCAAAAAGATAATCAACCAAAAATGAATTTTGTGAATGTTTCTGGCAAAGAGATCAATACAATTCACAGAATGGATGAAAGAATCTATGAAGAGATTAATGCAGTAGTTCAATCTGAACCAACAGCTGCTGAAAACCCTGAACTATTAGGTACTCTTGCTGCCATAGGTATTGAAAAAGGCAAACCTTTCAATCCTGATCCAAGAATGCAAGCGATCTTAAAAGAAGCATCCAAATTAGGTAGTGCCATTGTAAGAACACAAATGGCAAAACCTAGAAGCGAATATTTATACAAGTTTAAAGGAACACAATGGTTAAATCCATTGGCTTATAAGAGTTACTTATTCGAACATAATGGAGTTCGATTATTAGATGCAAGAAGTGCTTTCCACTTTTATGCAACGGGTATTACTCCTGCCATGTCAATGAAAATTATTGGTAAAGGGTCGCAATATGCTATTGCTTACTCAGATAAAGATGGAAATACTTTCGATGGAAGCAAAACATATAAATTCCACATCCCTGCCAATCCTCCAATGAAAGACTTCTGGTCGTTTACCATCTACGATAATCAAACCCGTTCGATGTTACAAACCGATCAAAGATTCCCTGGCATTGACAATAATAAAAAGGGATTGGTTCAAAATGAAGATGGTAGCTGGGACATTTACATTGGTCCAAAAGCACCAAAAGGTATGGAAAACAACTGGATACAAACTGTTCCAGGTAAAGGTTGGAATACCATCTTTAGATTATATGGTCCTTTAGAACCTTGGTTTGATGGAGAGTGGTATCCTTCGGATGCTGTTTTGGTGGAGTAAGATCTTCCTTACCTACCAAATCACTTGATATAGTACCCCAGACTGAAGTTTGGGGCTAATAATAATTTTTTTAGACAACACTAAAGTATTGTCTAAATCTGTCCTGACTTCAGTCGGGACAGATATAATTATTCCAAGCCTAGGGTTTCAACCCTAGGAAAAAGCAAGGTCATCAAGCAATCTGTTTGTTTTCTTTTTGAAGATTATCAAAATCACTCACCGATTGATAAATCACATCATACACCTCATTCGATAAAGCTTTGTGATCATCATTTTGTACAGGAGGCTGTACTTTGATGGTAGCAAAGCTTTTCTTTTTACCCATTTGCTGATAAAAATGTCTGACAAAACTAATGCTTCCCATCCAGGCATCATTTTGATCTTCGTACCAAAGTGTAATCGGTGTTATAGGAGCATTCAATTGAGAGGCAATAAGAAAACTCCCCCCTTTAAACTTTTGAGGGTAATAACTATCTCCTATCCCACCTTCCGGGAATAATACCACACGCTTCTCATTTTCCACTCTTGCCTTGATTTCCTTCATGGTATTCAGTCGAGAGTTATGGTTACCTCTATCGACCAGAATCATATCGGCCAATTTCACAGCAGAACGCAGGCCAGGCCATTTTCCTACTGCACTCTTAGCCACAATACTCGATGGATACAAAGAAAAAAGTATAAAAATATCGACATAACTTCTATGATTCGACATGATTATGCCTCTAGGCTGAAGCTTGCCTTGGTTAATTACTTTTACCTCGTAGTTTAGAATGTATAGGCATTTCTTCGCCCAATTTCTAAGCATTTTTTTGGTCACCTTAGCGGGATCTTCACTTCTAGCAGAATGTAATTTTCCCCAAATAATATAATAAATCGTACAGGTTGAAATACGAAAAAGTCTGTAAGTTGCTCGTAAAAATTTCATGATTGTTTAATTTATAACAAACAACGCAATTTTCTTATTTTGGATTATTAATAAATGTCAAATTGACCTTAAAAAATTATATATTTACAAAAACTATTACTAAGAACATGAAATTCAATAAATACCTTCTTTTAGTTGATTTAATCATCATATTGATAATATCTTATTTTAACCATCAGAGCAACTTTGAAAGTTTATGGGCTATTCCATTAATATTAAGCGTGCATATACTTTATGATTTGAATACAAAAGAATTTAAAAGTGAATTAGAGAGTAGTAAAATATTTCCTTTTCATGCTTTTTATTTAGGCCAAGATCAAAGTGTAAGTATTATCACATTATTTTTTGTTATACTTATTTCTTTTGATAAGATTCACTTTTTAATGCCTATAGCTATTACCTTAATTATTGTATTAACTTATCTAGCTATAAAAAATAAATGGAACTACTTTCATGTTGAAATCACATCAGATCGATTGATTATTAGAAATTCTTTAAATTCTAAAACCACTCTTCTATTTGATGATGTTGAAAAAATAACTTTACTAAACAAAAATCAATTTAAGATTAAGGAAAGAGATAAGAACAAAGAAAAATATATCAAAGTAAATAAGATTGAAAAAGCTTATCAGAAGGCCTTCATTGAAGAAATGATAATATTACAAAAAAACATTCCCTCCATTTCTACATAATTCATAATGAATATTTAGCATCTCTCTTTCATCCACATTTTTTTGTAAATTCATATATGCATAAATACGAAGGAAATGATATTTCTCCACAAACTGTATATAAACATCTAAGTGATATTTACGGTGGAAATTGGGAAGGTGAATCCATGATCATCAAGAATAATAAAATTGATTGTAAAGCTAACTATTTTGATTATCCCAACGATATTATTGTAGGTTTAATTAAACTGGTAACTGTTCTTGTACAAAAACATTTACCGACCACAAAGTGAGTAGACTGATCAACCCACAAATTAGTTTTGTAGTCCTTTTTTTCATATCGATTTTAGTCATTTTGTATATCACAAAGGAAAAGAAACCGATGCTTAAGGGACTTCAAAAAATGCTCAACCAACATCAAAAAATGTTCAAAGTATATGAAATGGATTTAATATTAGGTGAAAATCAAATGTTGATTTTTAATTAAAGTGTAAAATGAAGATTAGTTACTAAGAATGAGATGGAATTAGCAAATGATCGACATATAATTTGTACAACTATTTTTTTAAAGCTATCAAATTATTATTTTTGACATGAGGAAAGGCGTATCAACTCCTCATTTTTTAAAGATTTATATTTAATCTATTCTTAAAGCAAACAACTTGTCATACCCTAAATTTGACTAATTACTCTTAATACAATGAAAAAAAGTCTCTTATTAAGCCTTTTGAGTTTAATACTAATGAGTTCTTTTTGTATTGCAAACACTCCTTCTGGTGATGTGATATATAAAAAGAAGAATACTCATTTAACTATTGGATTTCTTAATGGCTTCATTCACATTCTAGAAAAGAATGAAGAAGAAAAACAGTTTTTTGATAACTTCGAACAAAACTCTTTAGAATCGATATTTCATTCTAAATTTGAAAAAATCACTCAAATAGAAGCCACTTCTATTGTTCCCAATAATGGAAAGACAAAGTCGGTTAAAGTAAAAAATTATTCGACAAGAGATATCCTCCAAAGAGGTATCTTTTACAATGATTATAAAGCTACTGAATTTACTTTTCCACAACTATCGAAATCGGTTATTGGTAAACTGAATTACACAAAACAGATTTATGATGCTCATTTTATAAAACCATTTTATTTCCAAGATAGATATTTCGTTGAGAATGCGGAATACTCTGTTACGTTTGATAAAAATGTAAAGATAAAACCAGTATTACTTGGTTTAGAAAATCATAATGTTGCTTTTTCCGAAACTAAAAAAGGGAATAAAACTACGTATACATGGACGCTAAGCAATGTTGAAGAATATAAATTTGAAAAAAATAGTCCATCTAGATCATACAGTTCTCCTCATATTTTAATCTTGATAGAATCTTACACACATCAGGGAAAAACTCACCACATTTCTTCTGGAGTGGATGATTTATATAGATGGTATTCAAAATTAGTCAGTCTAATTGATAAAGAAGATGAGAAATTATTACAAGATCAATTAGACAAAATTATTAGTGGTACATCTTCCAAAGAAGAGGCTAAAAAAGCGGTCTTCTATTGGGTGCAAAAGAACATAAAATATATCGCTTTTGAAGATGGCATGGAAGGGTTTATTCCAAGAAGTGCTAGCGAGGTACTCACAAAAAGATATGGAGATTGTAAAGATATGGCCAACCTGCTTTATAATTTTTATAGATTGATGGATGTCAATGCTCATCTCACTTGGATTGGGACAAGAGCTAAACCTTATACCTATGAGGAAATGCCATGTACTATGACGGATAATCATATGATTTGTAGTATTACAGAAAATGACACTACTATATTTCTAGATGCTACCAATCCGTTTTCTGATTATGGTATGCCTACAAGTATGATCCAAGGGAAAGAGGCCCTTATTGGAAAAGGAGCTACTTACGAAATTAAGGTGGTACCAGAAATATCAGCAGAAAAGAATGTTCGAATAGACTCGGCACACATCTCATTGGATGGTACTGACTTGAAAGGAAACTACACCACTCAGCTCACAGGTTATGCCAAAGAGGAATACTATGCGAGTACCTTTAAATCAGAATTAAAAAATGAAACTAAAGGTTTTAGAGATTTTATTGATATTGGCAAAAACAATGTCAGCTTCTCCTCTAAAAAAGTAGATGGCTTTTCTAAGGGTGAAAAAGTGGGTAGAATTTATTTTGAGTTTCAACTACCCAATTATTGTAGAAATGTAAGCAATCGATTCTACATCAATTTAAACTTACATAAGCTTAAAATTGGAGAAAAATTAGATGTAGAAACAAGAAAACACTCTTATGAAGAGGAATACAAACGTCAATTTTCTTCTATTGTCACCTTCGACATTCCAGAAGGATATGAACTGTCCTATCTACCAAAAGGAACATCAAAATCTTGTTCTTTTGGTAGTATAACGACTGAGTATCAAATAAAAGATCAAACTATTGTCTATTCTCGAAACTTTACTTCCGATTACCTTTTGCTATCGCCATCTGACTTTGCTGAATGGAATAGCTTTATCAAAGATGTATCCGAAATAAACCAAGAGAATATCATTATTAAACAAACAAAAACTCAATAAAATGAAAGCCTTAAAAAGTATCTTGCTCATACTGACTGTCTTTACGCTTAACGCTGTTGGACAAAATGACCCAAAAATGTATAAAGATTACGATTGGGAAAAAGAGCCTAAATTAGCTACTATTTCAGAAGAAAATAAAGAATATGAAGCTGTTGTTTTAAAAGATCATCGTATCATACAGCATCGCATTACTAATAATCAAGCAAATACGTACAAAACCATTCATAGCTTAGTGCATGTAAACTCTGATGCTGGCATTGAAAAACACAACAGAGTGTATATTCCTATTCGATCTTCATCAGAAATTATTCAGTTAAAAGTGAGGTCAATCAACACAGATGGCAAAATCACTATGTTGAATAAAGAGAATATTAAAGAACTTAAGAATGTGAAGGGCATTCAAAATGTAAAAATATTTGCCATAGAAGGACTTGAAGTGGGTGGTGAAGCTGAATATATTTACACGATTAAAATGCCAATTGTTCCTTATGGGAGCGAAAAAGTGCAAAGAGAAATTCCAGTTTTAGATTGTAGTATCAAATTGTACTACCCTAAAACGTGGACAATAAAAACGAAGTCTTACAATGGTTTATCCAGTAGTATTGAAAAGAAATACGACTTACCTAGAGTAATTAAACTTAATCAAAAAAATATCCCTGCCTTTGTTAAAGAAGAGTATGCCTATGAGAATCCTCTTTATATGAAGTTCAAACATAAACTAAGTAGTAATGGTAATTCTAGAACTAAATTTTTTACATGGAACTACTACATCGATGGAATGTTGAACAGTTTTAACTCTCCAAAATCAGAAAAAGTAGCGATGAAATATGTAAAAGATATTGCTGCAATGAATATTTCTGAAGAAGAAAAAATTAAAGCATTAGAAAATAAGGTAAAATCAACCATTCGAGTTGCAAAAGGTGGAGGGGAACTTTTAGAAAACCCGAAATCAGTTGTAGCCAACGGTAATGGTAACTATAGAGGAATAATCAAATTATATATGTATTGCTTTGATCAATTAGGAATTGATAATCAGTTGGTCATGGGGAGTAATCGATATGAAGGTCGTATAGATCAAAGATATGCTTCTATGGATGATATTACTGATCTCTTTTTCTACTTCCCTAAATATGAGAAATTCTTATTACCCGATGCTTATCATATGCGTTATGGTGCTGTTCATTCCGGTTTGATGGATTCTGAGGCATTGTTTATCGATTATAGAAATGCAGAAAGAAAACTGACTAAAAACTTCAGTAAGTTTGACAACTTAGGTTTCTTAAGTGATTCTGTAAATCATATTGGAGTGAAAGCAAACCTTGATTTTTCTGATGATCTTGCTCTTCCAAATGTAAAAATGCAAAACTATTCTCAAGGTTATAGATCATTTGGCTTTCGTTCTGCTTTCTCAAATAATGATAAGTCATCTGAAGAAAAATTTATTAAGGAAGTCATCCTTTCTTCTTATGAAAATTATGAAGTAAAAAACTGGGACATCGAGGGAAGAGAAATCGAACTTTCTAGTGATCCTGAGAGTTATTTCAAAATTAATGTAGAGTATACTACCCCAGAATTAGTAGAAAGAGCCGGAAATGAATATTTGATCTCCATAGGTAAGTTGATTGGTAAACAATCAGAATTATATCAAGAAAAAGAAAGAGTGCATGATATCGTCATGTCAACAATCTCTAACTACCACCATGAGATCTCTATTGATATTCCTGCAGGTTATCAGTTAGAAGGCTTAGAAAGTATCCAAATTGATAATAAAATAGTGGTACAAGGAAAAGAAGTGGCCTATTTCAAATCGGATTACACCTTAGAAGGAAATAAGTTATTTATTACTGTAGATGAAGTGTATAAAACGTATAAATTCCCTCGTGAGGTCTACGATCAGTTTAGGAAGTTCATCAATTCAGCCGCTAACTTTAATAAAGTTACTTTAGTGATGACCAATAAAGAAACAGACTTATAAAATTTGAGTTATATTGTATGGATGTTGTGATATACATCCATACAATATAATTTCAAACACTAAATGAACAACAAACTTATTCTCCCTCTCATTGTCATTTCTCAATTCTGCTGTACCTCCTTATGGTTTGCAGGTAATGCCGTGATGAGTGATCTAGTGACTACATTACAATTGAATGAAAACGCTATTGGAACGCTTACCTCTATCGTTCAATTTGGGTTTATCATTGGCACATTGGTCTTCGCTATTTTTACCATCACCGATCGCTTCTCTCCCTCTAAAGTATTTTTTATTTGTGCACTTCTTGGAAGTCTGTTCAATATGGGAATAGTCTACCATGGTAATACTTACAATACACTTCTTCTTTTTCGATTTCTGACCGGTTTTTTCTTAGCAGGAATATATCCTGTAGGAATGAAAATAGCCGCTGATTATTTCGAACATGGTTTAGGTAAATCATTATCCTTTTTAGTGGGAGCATTGGTATTAGGAACTGCTTTCCCACATGCGTTGAAAGTATTTACAAGTGGTCTCCCATGGGATTATGTGATAGTATCAACATCAATTTTAGCTTTGATTGGAGGATTAAGTATTTTCTTTTTCGTTCCTGATGGCCCTTTTCGGAAGTCTTCAAGTTCTTTTCAATTCAGTGCCATTTTTGAAATTTTCAAAAAAGAAAAATTTCGAAGTGCTGCTTTTGGGTATTTCGGTCATATGTGGGAACTCTATACTTTCTGGGCATTTGTTCCATTGATGATCATCGCATACAATACTATACATCAAGTGGAAGCCAACACTTCTTTGTATGCTTTCTTGGTGATTGGACTCGGTAGTATCGCCTGTATCATTGGAGGGTATATTTCTGAAAAGATAGGCGTAAAAAAAACAGCCCAATTAGCGTTACTTTTGTCATGCACCTGCTGTTTGATGTCCCCTCTTCTATTTTATCAATCGTCACAATTTCTTTTTATTGTATTCTTAATGCTGTGGGGTATGTTTGTCATTGCCGACTCTCCTCTTTTCTCTACTCTAGTCGCTCAGAATGCACCGATAGAATTGAAGGGATCTGCTTTAACTATTGTAAATTGTATCGGCTTTGCTATTACAATTGTGAGTATTCAATTGATTAGTCTGCTGCAAGAAATCATATCTATTGAGTATGTTTTTGTTTTGTTGAGTGTTGGGCCTTTGGTTGGGCTTTATTTTTTGAAAGAAAAATAAATATATATATCATTCATTTGTATACGCCCTTGTAGGGACGTTGCAGTGCAACGTCCGTACGGATGACATTATAATTTCCCTAAATCTTGTTTTCCGATAATTGTCATTATCTCCACAGATTCATTTATTACTCTAAAATAAATACTGTCAACACCAGATACACATCTTCTATATCCTGATTTAATATAATCTACTGATTCATAAGAAAAAGGTCTTTGTGCAATCCTTTCAAATGACTCAAAAAATGAGTTGAAATATTTATCCGCTTTCTTCTCTCCAAATTGCTCCACTCCATAGCGATATATTCTTATTAAATCTTCTTTTGCAACATTGCTAAGCTTGTAATTAGCCATTTAAAGATGTCTTAGCTTGTGATAATATTTCTTCTTTGGAATCTTGAGTAAAACCGCTTTTTTCAGCTTTCTCAATTTTAGACTTAATCCAATCAATTTGAGATTGTTGCTTTCTCGCTTGACGAATTAAATCATTTACCAACTCACTTTTACTTGAATATTCTTTACTGTCAACTTGCTCCTTTAACCATTTATCGTTTGGTTCAGTCAGTGATATACTTTGTCTTAACATAATGATTCTTTTGGTGTAAATATACACCTAATTTACACCATTTTGAGTTAATTATCAAGAATCAAATAGAACAAAATATTTTAGACAAGGATTTACAAACGTGTTTTTTTAACGTTGAAATTTTACAGTATTCGTGTTGATTGACTATTCTTCTAAATTAGATCCACGACGAAACTGCTTTTCCATACTCTTCAATATCATTAATTAATTTACAAGTATGATAGCCATCTGCCACTGCGTGATTAACAAAAACAGAGATGGGTAAAAGCACTTTAGCATCTTTATCATAAAACTTACCCATTCTAATAATGGGGTAAAGAAGTGTACTTTCGCAATATGTATCCTGACTAAAACTTTCAAAACTTAACCAAGGAATTGAAGATACTGGACAGAAGTTAACCGGTTGGGAACCTCTTGCTTTCACTTCTCTAACTTCTTTATACGTTTCAATATCATTGATTATTTCATTATAAAAATCTTGGAAGTCAGGTTTGTATTCACTCCACATATCCGAAAATGTTTTATCGTCTTCATGAAAAATTGTATAAACAGGATTAACATAATTCCAACATCCTAATTTTCCCTCCTCATTAAACCCCATTCTAAACTCATCAGTCTGATTTATCATTTTGAGTATGACAAACAACATTGACGGAAAAAACTTAAGTCCTCTTTCTTATATTTCATTTTTGAAGTCTGTGATATCAATGTGATGACTGATATTATACTTTGTCTTAATATTATAATAGTAATTATCGAAATACGGTTTTCTTTTCCAGTCTTCTGAGACTGTTGTAAAAATTGGTTTCATTTTTTCAGATTTAGTTTAGTTATTCTCAATATAGATTTTTATTAATTATTGGTGCTCTTTTCAAGCAGTATTCATATATATGCCATTGTATGGTCGTTGAAGTGCTACGCCCATACTAGGGAGTAAAAAATTAATAATACCTATTTTCCTAACTTTAAAATTCTTAAAGCACCTCTAACAACAATTAAAAATACTACCCCTCCAATTATTAAATCTGGGTATTTTGATTTTGTAAATATGACAAGAACTCCTGCTATAATTACTCCTAAATTAATAATCACATCATTTGATGTGAAAACCATACTTGCTTTCATATGAGCTTCATTACTTTTTGATTTAAGTAATAAAAACAAGCATACCCCATTGGCTATTAAAGCTAAAATGGAGATACCAATCATTAAACGAAAATCAGGCATTGATTCGAAACCCAAAAACCTTCGTATGACTTCTATAATCCCCATAACTGCTAGAGTGATTTGAAAGTAACCACTTAATCGAGCAACCTTCTTTTTTCTTATTACTGTTGAACCTACTGCCCAAAGACTTAATCCATAAACTAGTGAATCTGCTAACATATCAAGTGAATCTGCAACTAAGCCCATTGATTTAGAGATAAATCCAGTTGTTATTTCGATGATAAAAAAAACAAAATTTATAATTAAGACAGACCAAAGCAATTTTCGTTGATTTTTAGTATCATCGACTTCTAATTCGGAAACATCTATGTTTTCTTTATTCAAAAACTTTACTCCTAAATTCAATACTTCCAATCGTTTTATAATCTCATTGTTATCTTCTGAATGAAAAACAATAAGATTTCGTTTTTCAAGGTCGAATTTAAGTTTTTTAATACACTCTAAACTGTCTAATTGCATTCGGATCATATTTTCTTCCGAAGGACAATCCATTTTTGAGATATGAAAATTTGATTTTATCATTATAACCAACGTCTAACTTTACTCCTATATACTTTGTATTCAACTCCTAAAGTGTTTACTAAAAACTCCTCTTCAAGGCGAACCTGTGTTTGTATAACAACCATACCTGT
Source organism: Flammeovirga sp. MY04 (assembly GCF_001682195.2). Lineage (NCBI taxonomy): Bacteria > Pseudomonadati > Bacteroidota > Cytophagia > Cytophagales > Flammeovirgaceae > Flammeovirga > Flammeovirga sp. MY04. The sequence continues at coordinate 663,390 of NZ_CP003561.2, read as the reverse complement.
TACTAAAATTATAGCTGTTATTATATTCGGCAAAATCAAAAAAAGGCCTAAGAAAACTATTAATACTCCTAGAAAAATGGGATTTCTAGAAACACTAAACATTCCTTTTGTAACTAAATGAACTCTATTTGTATCATCAATACCAATTCGCCATTCATTTGACATATTTCGTTGAGCAATAAAAATAAGGACAAATGACAAGTGTATCATGAACAGACCAAACCATGAAATTAATTCAGATTCAAGATATTCAATCGGAATGAGGAATTGCATTAAACTAGGTATCAATGCATTAATAAATAGTGTAACAAAAGAGATCGCTGATATAATTTTATATACTTTTCCTACATAGTTTATTGTAGTATCTTCTTCTGTAAATCTGAAAGGATGAATACCTGTTTGTTTATAAGTTAAATAACTCGGAGCTATAAATAGGATAATAAAAAACAAACAGTAAAATATGAATAAATATATTGCCATGATTACTTCTATTTAAATGATTAATCAAATTTATAGAAGAAACAAGTGCACTAGTATTGCAAAGTTTTACTTACACTTTTCGCAAATACCTTTTATTACAAAATTTGCATTTTGGAATGAAAAATTCTTTGGTAATTCAATTTTAGGAATGGGCATTTCTCTTAAGCAATAGGTAGCCCCACATGTATTACATAAAAAATGTACATGCAGATCGTCTGGCAAACATTTACAATCTTCATCACAAAGAGCATATTTTACAGCTCCAGTACCGTCATCTACACTGTGAATAAGTAATTTTTCTTGAAAAGTCTTTAATGTTCTAAAAATAGTGGAGCGTTCAACATTATCAAATTGTTGTTCTATCTCATAAAGACTTAATGCTTTATTGTTTTTTAATAAGATATCATAGACTAACTGACGCATAGCAGTTGGTTTTATATTTCTTGCTAATAGCTTTTTATCTATTTCATTTTTCATATCATAAAGTTAGGATATAATGAATTCTTATCAATTGTATCATAATAAAATGTAATTTTTGATTTTCAAACATATCCCCCCGATAACCTAAAAAATATTCCCCCATACTTATTCAAACAACAAAAAAAACACGTCATAACCACATCACTTTATTTCCAATAATCGTTTCTTGTTCTTTCTTCAAAAAATTGAAATCGAGATTTTAAATTCAGATAATAATTCACCCCCGTTTTACGAATTAGTTTAAACAGATATTTATCATCATTCCGGCTATGTTTACGTTAAGCACTTCTAGATAAGTGTATTTTTTTGAAGTATTGAAATGAAAAGTAAACATTAAACCGCTATAGAAGTATGAGATATATTACTCTTCACATTTTAATTTTATGGTCCTTTTGTGCTATTGGACAAACAAACTTACTTCCTGATGAAAGTTTTGAAAACGGATCAATTTCGGGTTCTTATGAGAGTTATTACAATTATGAAGCAAAAACTCTTTGGAGAGCCTGGCCATTTATTGGTTTCGAAATAGATACCGAAGTGAAAAGAACTGGATCAAGATCACTTAAAATCGCATTTCGAGATTATGGAAACGGAACGCCCACATTTCGTAATGAATACTATCCAGATTTGGATGCAGGGAAATACCAATTCTCATTTTATTATAAAACAGATGTAGACCGAGCAGGTGAAACTATTACCGTTGATGTGCACGACGGTAGACAGGGTAGTTCTAGTAGTATTGGCGAACATATCGTGACGATTATTAGTGGTGCCAAAGATGATTTCGTACAATTGCTCATCGAATTTGAGGTAGACGATAGTTACACCACTTTCCTTCCTTACATCAGAATTCCTTATTTAGAAAATGGTGCTTATCTAAATATTGATGATGTGAAATTGGTAAAGTTAGCAACGGAAGCAAAGCCCACTACTCCATCACCAAAAAATGAGGCGACAGCGATTACCTCTTTCGATGTGCAATTGCAATGGTTAAAAGGTATCACTGCTGTAAAAAGTAATGTTTATTTAGGTACCTCATCAGATGATTTAGAACAGGTAGCGACAGATATTACGGATAGTCAAGTAGTTATTGATGATTTAGAAAATGATACAAAGTACTTCTGGCGTGTCGACGAAATCGAAGCCAACGACAATGTGATCGTGGGTGATGTATGGTGTTTCACTACCAAATCATTTTATGATGAATACATGAGTCAGGTACAATCGGGAAAAGTGAAGTCGGAAACCAAAGTAAAATGGACACAATTTGGTCCTGGTAATGCTGGTTTCTCTAATTTCTTGAGATATCATCCTCTACTTCCTGATTTCTGTGTAGAGTCACCGGATATGGGCAATACCTATCAAACTGAAGATAATGGAAAGAGCTGGAAGACCATTAAAGATGTTGATGGTGAAGGTAATTTCTTCCGTTTATACGATTTACAATATTCTACCAAAACCGAAAAATATGCTGTAGCTATTGAGTCTTCTCGACTTTATTTTAGTCAAGATACTGCTCGTAGTTGGACAGAAATTAAAAAATGTCCTTGGTATTCTTTCGAGTTTGATGGTGGTAGAGACGGTCGATCTTGGTACAGAAAAGTATCAGCGGTAGCTATAGATCCAAGTAACAATTTTACATGGTATGTTGGTGCTGGTAATTTCTGTAGAGGTCAGCAACAACTTTGGAGTACGGTGAATAACCCAACAGCTGCCAATCCAAGAGGTAACGAGAATATATATGACAATATCAAATACCAAGGGAAGATTTGGAAGACGACAGATGCGGGTACTACTTGGACGGAACTTACACAAGGGTTAGACGAAAAAGCACAATTCTCACGTATCATCGTTCATCCAACCAATAGTAATATTGTGTTTGCAGGTTCTCAATATGGTTTATTCAGATCAACTGATGCTGGAGCAACATGGACCAACATTGGGGAAGGCAAATTAGATAATAATACCATTATGGATATGGATTATTATTTTGATAAATCTTCAGGTCGTTTTGTTTTGTATGTAGCTGATCAGGTTAGGTATCATGGCAACGGACAAACAACTAGATCGGATGGCGGTATTTTTAAGTCGGACGACAATGGGGCGACTTGGCAAAATATAAATGGAAACTTAGGTCTTGATATTAATCGTCTTACAGGTGGTGTATCGGACAACTATTATCAATATATAGCGAAATGGTTTGATATCACCACAGCGGAAGCGAGAAGTAAGTATCCTACCTTACCTACTGCTGCTTTGCAATATTTCAATTCCTTAAATGTAGATCCTAGCGAAGAAAATGGTTTGTATGTTGGTTTTTATGATGCTCAAATACAAAAATCAATTATTCCGGGTCGTTTATGGAAAACAACCGATGGAGGTACTTCTTGGATCAATATTGCTCGTGATTTTGGACCTGCTTGGGAAAATGATAAGGATTATTGGATAGAAAGAAACAACCCTTACAACGATAATATGGAAGAAGGGCATCAACTTTCCAATCAGCAATGGGGACAAAATTACCCGCTTCGATCGTTACGCTATTGTGCTGTAAATACTAGAGGTGACGTGATGTTGATTTATGCACACAACACTTTTGTAAGTACAGATAAAGGAGAAACGTTCAAGCAAGTAAACGAAACCTACACAAGCAATGGCAATATTATGGGAACGGGTGATAGTAACTTGCCTGGACAGTGTATTTTCCAAGACCGACGTTTGGGTGAAGGTATTCTTTATTTAGGTTCTGGCGAGCATCACTTATGGCGTAGTACAAACGATGGTGTAGATGGAAAACAAGCTGTAAAATACATTCCTCAAACACAGGAAAGTGTCTTTGCAATTTCTACTCACCCATGGGATGTGAACACGGTATACACAACATCTATGCGTCAGAAACATTTGGATAGAATCTATAAATCTACCGATGGAGCCGAGACGTTTGAGGACTGGGGTAAAGCCACAGAAGCCGAAGAATGGATGTGGACGAACAGCATTATTATTGATCCGATCCAACCCAATTATATGTACTTTGGAGTAACACAAGTAGCTGGTTCTGGCGGAGGAAGTGGAACGGATGGTCCTGATAAAGACAAGGAAGGTGGTTTCCATAAATCGACTGATTCGGGGAAAATATTCACTCCAAGTAACAATGGAATGCCTACTAAAATGTGGGTACAAGAATTAGCGTTTGATCCAAGAGACAGTACCTATCAGTCTATTTTTGCCGCTGCCCCATGGAATGAAGAAGTGCGTAAGAATGGAGGTTTATTCCATACGACTGACCGAGGAAATAATTGGACGAAAATAAAAGTGGCAGATTACATCGAAGGCATCAACAGCGTCACTTTCGATCATACAGGAAGACTATATGTAACGGCAGGACGAAGAGCAGGAGATGTAAAAAGTGGCGGATTGTACTATTCTGATGATTATGGACAATCATGGACAAAAGTGTTCGAGTCTCAGTTTATCGAATTCTTTGATGTTTCCCCATTCGATCGTAACCTCTTAGTCATATCTCAAGGAGTTATTACCGCCAATCCTGGCTTCTATTTAAGTAATGATGGTGGCGAAACGTGGATCAAAAGTAACCATACGGTTGGTCAGCCTGACAATATCAATCAAGTAGAATTTGATGTAAATGATCCTACTGTTCTTTGGGCAGCAGTTATGGGTAGCGGTTTTTACAAAGGTGAAATTGAAGGTGGTGAAGCATCGAGACAAATCATTTTAACTCCAGGTACTGCCACTCTAGAAAAGCAGGAGACATTAGAATTGGAAGTTGAAACATTTGATATTTTAGGAGAAATCAAATATAAATCGGCTAACAACACTATTGCTTCTGTCTCAAAAGACGGAATTGTTACGGCTCATAAAAGAGGTGCGGTAAAAATTTGGGCAACATCAGAAGACGATCGTTACTCCGATTTCGTCTACCTAGTTGTTTTAGGAGATGACACAGATCCTCCATTAAGTATCGAAGACACGAAGACTTCAGATTTCCTTGTTTACCCTAACCCGGTAAGAGATATTTTATATCTAAAAGGAAATAGCATCAATGAACCAATGCTATTTAATGTTTACACCATTACAGGTACTTTGGTATCAAGTCAGACTATCCAAGGCACAGGTAAAATTGATGTATCGAAATTGAGAAAAGGTTTATACATCTACAAAGCCAAAGGCAATACTACTGAAGCTACTGGTAAGTTTATTAAAAGATAAGCTGTAGATCGATCATATTTTTTGATGAAACACTCTGTTGATTTTAATATTGGCAGAGTGTTTTTTTTACCCATTTCTCACTCCATAGTTCTTTAGTATTTATCATAATAGTTGGTGAGTATTAATACTGAATTTATAAAATGGAGTATTTATACTCTAATAAAACACTATGATGTTTATGACATTTGTAATGTAATCAATAACAAAATTATCGATTGAGTAGCTAATATCTCTTTTAAGATATTTAATGAGTTAAAAACTTCTACCAAGATATTAGTAACTCTCAAACTAAATAAATATAAAATTGAATAACATTAAAAACTTAAAACAGATTCAATCTTTCGTTAATCAACTTAAGAAAGGAGAACCCAGTGTAAAATCTACTGGAGCTAAAGTCGTTTATATTTCTGATGATTTATATAATGTAGACGGAAGTAGTGACGATCCAAAAAAAATTCCAAATCATGAAGGTGAAAACTGGAATTCGTTACTACAATCATATGATATTGATGGCAATTGCTATGTAACTAATGCTCATGCCCCAGACAATAGCTCACACCCGGACTTTTCTGTTGGTGGTCATATGACAACCAATTCCAATGGTAAAGTTGAAGATGGTGGTATATGCTACCTAATGCCTTTGTGTTCATGGCATAATAACAAAGCTCGAGATGGTGTAAACTTCACACATACTCAAACCAAAATGCTTGAATTGTCTGGATATATGACGGATGAACTACCTGTAACTTTTAAACTCCGTATGCCAAGTGAAGAACCTTATGTAGTATTATTTCATCATGAGGATGAATGGAAATTTGAAAATATTTCATCCCATAAAAAAAATAATCTAAAGGAACATGTTTTTCACAACTACTCTAAATCCCAATCCATTTCTCATTATGTAATCATTGAAAGAAAACAGAATGAAAAAAATGTAGGAATGACTTATGGTTTAATCAAATCAATTTTACCATAATAAACTTAAGGGTACTATACAATAAAACTTATAAAGGAAAATTAAATTCTAAATCAATGGAAAACCAAGACAACAACAAAGACTACAATGTAGTTCTTTATGAAAAACTTTACTCTAAAATCGCTACTGCCCTTGGAGTAACAACACCAATGGGTGAATTAAAACTCGGTGAATCACTTTTGTCAGTCTACAATCCTGGTCAGTATATACCTGTAGGATTAGACCCGGAATCAAAACCAGCTGATAATCAAGAAATTTCACAGATTTTTGATACATCTACTGAATTTAACACAACTTATTCTCCTGTTGCGTTATCTGTTTCAAACGCTTATAAAAGTATTTTGGACTACAAAGTATTCCCATTAGCTGACCTATCTGAAAAAGAAAAAGAAAAGCTACAAGGAGCAATTGAAAGCTATAATTCACTAAAAGAGAAATGTGATGAAGCAATGTATGCTTATTTAGATGCAGAAGATGCATATAATGAAGCGTGGGCTACTTATGAGAACGACAAAATCCCAGCAAATAAGCCTAAAGCTAGCCTTAAGGCAAAAAAAGAAGCTGCAATGCAAAACTGGATTGTAGCAGGAAAAGTGCAACAAGAAACCAATGTAGCAATCATCTCCCAATACCAAGGAAGAGAAGGAGCTGCATTTTGGGAAAAACTTGATCGTATATATGAAGATAATCAAGGAAAACTTGATAATGGGATGGGATTCTGCCCTGTAATAATGGCTCCATCATATAAAAGTTGGCACAAAGAAGAAGGTTGGACAAAATTTGAGTTTAATCAAAAAGATTTAGACAATCAATCCAATTCAAGATCAATAACAGCAGCCGGTAACCTTAGTTTTGACTATGGTATTATTTCTATTAGTGGAGAAGGATCATATAAAGAAGATAAGGGTTATACTAAAATTAATGAAACTAATCTTGTTTTCAAGTGTGAATTAATGAGAGTTACCCTTACTCGTCCTTGGATGAATCCATTATTATTTAACAGTGAAGCTTGGAAATTTTCTGAAAGTGCCCCTGCCGCTGAATATTCAACAGGAGGAAGTATTGTTGAAGGAATTAGACCTACAGGAGCTTTTGTTACATTTCCAACAACTTATATTTTAGCAAGAAATGTAGAGATTATTGGACAGTTCACAAATACTGTTGAAGAAACCTTAAAAAGAAATGTTGAAGCTTCAGCAACAGTTGGAATTGGTCCATTTAGTATTTCAGGAAGAGTAAGTTATGGAGAAGAAGATCATAAGATCCAGGGTACTATAGCTGGTAATAAAATTGAAATTAAGGACACCCAAATTATAGCAGCAATTAGTCAGGTCCTCCCGAAATTACCGAATCCCAATCCAAATTTACCTTGGTCATAATTAATTCAATACAAAGGAGCAAGATTTTATTCTTGCTCCATTTTTCTTATAAAATTATATAGATCAATGAATTACCGTAATAATGAAAATATTGAACCCGTCTTTTTCTCTCAGTTATATAGTAAATTAGCAAAAGCATTAAGTCAATCGGGTGTGGTGGGAAATAACCCATCCTCATTACTATCTATTCAAATTCCTGGAGTAACAGTAGAAACTGGTTTAGATCCAAACGATATAAAAACACAGTATTATATCAGTAATTTTTTAAACTCAACTTTAGAATGTAATTATGTCTCTACAGCAAAATCTGCTTTAGTCTCGGATGTCTATAAATTAATTTTAGATGGAAAAGAAACGGCCATTACCGACCTTTCTGAATTAGAAAAAAAAGAATTACAGAAGGCTGAAAATTACCTATGGCAAGATCAAAAACCTACAACAGCTTTTGAAAAGTACCAATACTATTCAAGAAACTTTTACTGTGCATTAGACGACTTGGAAACAGCCACTGCAACTGAAGACAATGGAGGTAAAAAAATACCAGAAAGTGTAAAAGCGAAATACAATGCTTCTAAAGTAGATTGGGATACTAAAGGGTTTAAAAAGGAAGTAGAAAAGGCTTTAGATACAATTGAACAACTACAGCCGAAAGAAAGATATGTATATTGGAATAATTTGAATAAGCGTTATAATAAGTATACAAAGGAATTAGAAAATGGAAGTAGTTTTCAATACAACACAAGTATTCCTGAATATAAAGATTGGTTTAAACCTGAGTTATGGACACCTTTTGAATTTGATGAGAATGATTATGACAATCAATCAAGATCAGGAGGTCTAGGGATGACTCAAAAACCTTGTTGCTGCTGCCAAAACAAAAAAGATAGGCCTAATTATCAATTAATAAAACATGGTGTTTTAGGGCTTAAAGGAACTACAACCAACCCTATTCCTTCTGTTGAATATAATTCAAGACATCATTCTAGTAATCTATTTGCATCATGGAATGAAAATTCTTTGGATAAAGAAACTGTTTTTGAAAATTCAGGGGCTGATATGAAATACAAAATTTCATTTTCTTTTAAACGAATAAATATTATTAGACCTTGGTTGGATACTAATGTTTTCTTTTCTCGAACTTGGAGGTGGTCTCCAATAAGTATTGGTTATGGAATCAAAGTTTCAACTGGAGGTTCTGTGGCGGGTAACAACCCTGCTACTGGAGTTATGCCTGTTTTACCAACAACTGCACTTTTAGCTAAAGATATAAGGTTTACTTCTTCTGATAAAGAAATTATTAAATGGATAGAAAATGAATTTTCTCAAGGAAAACAAGTAAGATGTGGTCCTTTTAAATTTGATAAAAGCGACAAGGTAACTAATAGTTTAAAAGATGCTTTTCTATTATCATCGACTTCCGCACCTCAAATATTTGGATATATATCCACAATTTTCCCAGAATGCCCTAACCCTGATTTGAGTCTTAAATGGCCATGATTAAACTCTTTTAGGTTTTCATTCAAAATCGAAAATTTCAGTAATGACATAATAAGTAAAAATACTGTTTTTGAATAAAGAGGTATTTACACTCTAATATAACCAATAGAAGTTTATGACATTTGTAACGTAATCAATAACAAAATTATCGATTGAGTAGCTACGATTGGTTTTGATTGCTAAGGCGGAACTGAAAAGCCAAAATAATTAGAGTAGGACAAAAACTAATATTTTTCAAAATGAGTGTCATTAAAATAACAAAGTGTGATAATGAACTAATTCTTGTTGCATCTAATACTCCAGGTAATAGCGAGAGCTATTTAGTCTGTGATGTTAAAAGTGGAAACAACAACCTTGTAGACGTAACTATTAATTTAGTAAAAGGTGATTATAATGGCCCTTTGAAACTAGATGGAGTAAATGGTCCAATTTCAGGAACCCATGAAGTAGCAATTCCTGCTAGTTCTGCAAACCTTGCAATTCTTGGAGTGAACTGGGGTGGACCAACTGATTTAGCAGTTTCGGTTGATGGAAAACCATACACATATAAGAATAATGGTAACCAAGCTTTAGCCAAAGCACTAGGAGATCAACTTGAAGATAATCAAGGAGCTACTCTTACAGGAGTTAAAGTTGCTCTTGAACCGCAACTTTAATTTTGATCAACAATTCATAGTTATAACCAATAATTAGTTTTAGTTATAAATTGAAAATTGATATAAAACCTATGATGCTTTTTATTAGTGTTATAGGTTTTATTATTTAGTTCTAACATATAATCTATTCCGGTATCCATCTGCTGACATAAAAACATCATCGAAATTAATAAACTTATTTTCATGATTATAGAAGTAATGATTGGTATATATGTCTTTTGGTATTATTTAATTAAGCACTCAAGATTACTAAATAAGCAAAATGTTAGCTTATCTGTAATTAACTGATCTTTTAATTCACAGGAAAGTAAAGTTTTGGCAATTCATCAATTTAGCACATACATTTAATATAACCTCTACACGGCAATTGTATCATTTAGAATGTTGTGTATTCGTTTGTATTTCGTTTATTTCCAATTCATATTCCTTACATCGAATTATAAAATTGTCTCTTTCTTCGATTTCTTCAATTCTTTCATCAAAAGGGTCTAGCACAAACCAAATCTTATTTTCTTTGTCAATAAAACATTTTATATTCTCTATATATTGAGAGTTGAATTCAGATTCATAGAGATCTATTACCTCCAACCCTTTTAGATTTAGAATTAATAGGTATTTGTCTTTAATAAACTTTATTAAAATGCTCTCTTCTTGATTGAAAGAATCTGTCTTCCAAATTTTCCAATCCATATGAAACTCCACAACTTCAGAGTCTCTGATTTTTGATTCTATTTCACTAAGTCTTTTCAAATTGATTTATAAGATTTGTTGAAAACAGACAAATATCTGTTTAAATACAACTTAATGTCAGTTCTACAGGTTTTCAAAATTACTTCAGACAAACTGAATTCAATTCGGAAAGCTAAAAATACTTATTATATTCAAAGTTTTATTACCCGCATCTGGATATAGACGTACAACGGTTAGTGTAAAATGTGTTTTAATGTATTTTTACATAGTTTTGTAATTCGTTTTTATTTTCCTATTCAAAGCAATGATACTCAGTACACTTAAAGTTAAGTAAATAATTACCATAAGGAATCCGTTTACACCCATATTCCAATAAATTGCAAATGTTACAAATAACCATAACAAATTACTTACATATCCAAATAGGAAGTTTTTCAGACGGTCTTTTCTATCGATTACCCCAATCAGTTGAACTATTGCAGATAAGATGAGTAGGCTTATTAGAGGAATAATGAAATAAGAAAGATTGTCAAGAAAATCTCTTTCATAATAGTTTCCTACAAATTCTATGTAGTCAATTTCTTGTTGTTTTCTATTTCCACTTAAGTCATTTAAAGTCAAATCTGATTCTCCAATCGGACTATAATATTCTATCTTAAAGTTCGGTTTATGTTTGATGAAAAATTCTGGTTTATAAAATTCAGTATCATATTTTATTCCAATGAAAGTGAACAGTATTATCCCTATAAACAGTTTAATTATAGTCTTTGTCATTTTAATTAAGTTCAACAAAGAATAAACACCATAGCGTTTATCCCTCAAATTTTACAGATATACACCACTGTAGAACCACTAATTTTTCACTCCCTAATGTAGTTAACAACCTTAAATATTCAAATCTGTTTTATACACTATTATAATAAAGATTACAAATAACATTTTAGACATATAACCAATAATAATTACTATTATCTTCCTCATTTTATTAAAACTCAAAGCCGATGAAAAACCAAATACTATTATCAAATTGATTGCTCTTGATGGTGGCATCTCCAAGTTGAGATTCTTCTATCGGGTTAAAATGAAATCTGATTGGAATAGAAACTCTATAGTAAAGACCTTTTATCTTTAGTACATCTGTTTCGGTAAAACTGATAGCTGTTCCAACAGTTAAAGAAGATTGTTTAAGCTGTTCATCTGAGATTGTATGTGTGTATTCATGATCATAATATCCAACAGAAGGTGCGATATAGAGGCTTTTGATTAATACTGGAAAATCGTAGAACAGTTCAAAACCAACTTGTTTTCCTTTGACGTTTTCACCATCGACCGCTTTTGCAAAATCAGATGAGAGATGTTTTTCTGTTAAATAAAGATGGGTGTAAGCGAGCCTTAAGAGATGCTCATTTTTACACCTCACTCCTACTTCACCGCCCAATGACCTGAATTGGTTAAAAACAGCTTCTCCAAAATCATAGGCAATAAAAAGTTTCGGTCTTTTAGTATTAGTGGAGTCCTTTTTTAAATGACCCAACTCAGAAGAATCATCTTTGGTAAAAAGTTGTGTTCTGGATTGCTCTGCTACATCCTGTGCGTTAATCCCAATAGTGTAAAAGCTTAAAAATGCAATGAGTAATAATTTGTGTTTCATGATCTATATTTTTGAAGCAAATCTATAGATCATGCAAGAGGAGCACAATCGGGTAAATGTATGAATTAGACTGAAAAAAAGGATATCATACAAAAGTATGAGAATTGATAATCAACAAATTAACCTCTCATCGAAGCAAGTTGGATAATTCGTTTCTAGTTTTCACTCCACACTTTTTGTAAATATTACTGGCGTGTGTTTTCACTGTAGGCAAAGAAATAAAAAGTTGGTCAGCTATGTTCTGATAAGTTACACCCTTATGAAGTAGTGTGGCAATTTCTTTTTCTCGTTCTGTAAGCGCATAATTCTTAAACTGTTGTTTGTTGGGTTCGACATCATTTTTAATCAAAGATAAACGTTGTAAATCGTCATAAATTTTACGAGCGGCCAAAGCTGAAAAAGCAATGTACATCAAAAAACCAATTTGAAATTGTTGGTACTGTTTTTCAAAGGCATAATGAAAAATGAGATAAATGGGTGTCAATGTTAAGAATACTAGAGCGAAAATCTTGTTCGACTTTTCTAAATGCTGAAACTGTTGAATGGGCTTTGTTTGTCGTTGGATCAACATTGAAACTACTATTGAAACAATTAAAAATATGACTACAGCCCATTGTGCAAATAGTAAGCAGTCGCCCATCCCCATCTATTATGCCTCAAATTCCTGACTTAATTTTACATCATCATTAAAACGTAGATATTATGTCAAAAAAAGCAGAAATGTATGCTCATATAGCATCATGGAAAATTAGTGGTTTACAACAAAAAGCTTATTGTCAACTTCATTCAATTAAGCTATCCACTTTTCATTATTGGGTAGTAAAACAACGTAAAGAAAATACAAATCCAGCTAAGGGGAGTTTCATCCCTGTCAAAGTACCGAAGAAGGTTGAACAGACCTTTAAGACCGTTACTCTCGAATATCCCAATGGAGTAAAACTCCATCTTTCAGATCGAGAACTATTAAAAGAAGCAATTCATTTTTTCTAATGTTATCTCTTCGTAATACAGATCACATTTATCTGTACAGTAAATTTACAGATATGCGAAAAGGGTTTAATGGTTTGAGTAATATCATTATTTCTACGATGGATTTATCGGTAACAAGTGGAGATATCTTTGTTTTTATCAACCGGAGTAAAGACAAGATTAAACTTCTTAGGTTTGAAAGAGGAGGTTTTTGCTTATACTATAAACGACTGGAAAGAGGTAGGTTTGAACTTCCTAAAGGTTTTGGAGAACGCAAAAATATAGCACTAACCTCTACTGAAATGATGATGATATTTGAAGGTGTTTCTTTAGAAAAAAGAGGTCAAAAAGTACGTTTTTAGTATTAAAATCGCTACTTTTGTAAAGTGAGTAAGGATGATAAAATAGCGAATTTAGAACAAGAAAATGCACAACTGAAGACACAGTTGTCAATGCTTCAAAGTATGCTTTACGGTTCTAAATCAGAGAAACGAAAACAAGCGGATATACCCGATAATCAGCTCTCTATTTTCGCTCAAGACAAAGAGCAGAAAACGGAGCCTTCTCAGGAGATTACCGTTCCTGCTCACAAACGCAAAAAGAAAAAGCCTGTACGAACAGCTTTACCAGAGCACCTGGAACGTGTAGAAGAAGTGATTGAACCTGATCACGATTTGGATGGATGGCATAAAGTGGGTGAAGATGTCACGGAAGTACTCGAATGCGAGCCTGCCCGTTTATTCGTTCGTAGAATTATTCGCCCTCGTTACGTTCGTGATGCAGATCAAGAGAACAGCGAGTTTAGTCAAGCAAATTTACCATCAGATTTACCATTTCCTAAGTCAAGTACATCGGCAAGTTTAGCCGCACAGATGGTCGTGAGTAAATTTATCGATCATATCCCCATCCATCGTTTTATCAAGCAATTTGAAAGACAAGGTGTTTATCTAAAAAATACAACGCTCATAGACTTACAAAAAAGAACGGCGGATAAACTGAGTATTTTATACGACACACTCACTCAAAAAATACAGCAAAGTAACTACCTCCAAATCGATGAATCGACCATAAAGGTGATGGGAACAGGTAAAAAAGGAAAACCACACCAAGGATATATGTGGTATTACCTTGATCCTAAAGCCAAATTATTATCGATTCATTATGCAAGCGGCCGAGATCGGAAATATTTAAAAGAACATCTGCATAATTTTTCAGGTTATGCTCAAACCGATGGCTATAAAGCTTACGATTATTTTGATCAGACAACAACAATTACACAGCTCAATTGTTGGGCCCACGCACGTCGATACTTTTTTGAAGCACATAAAGGTGGAGATAAAAGGGCATTGGAGGCGGTGAACCTTATTGGTCAGCTCTACGAACTGGAAAAATCACTGAAAGAAGAATCTAATCCAAAAATCATCTATCAGCAAAGGCAAAAGTATGCTCTTCCAGTAATCAATACACTTTTTGAGTGGGCAAAAAAGCTAACCGTCTTACCTAAATCTCAGTTAGGAAAAGCAATACATTATCTTCTCAATAGAGAAAAAGGACTCCGAATGTACTTAACTGACGGTAAACTTTTGATTGATAACAACCCCATAGAAAATAAAATTCGTCCACTTGCTATTGGTCGAAAAAATTACATGTTTGCAGGAAATGAAGAAGGAGCAAAACAAGCTGCCATGTTCTATGCCTTTTTTGCAACAGCCAAAATGAACGACATTGAACCTTTTGAATGGCTAAAATCAACGCTAGAAAAAATAGATGATCAGCCAATCAATAAAATTGAGGAATTACTGCCGGTGAAGTAGTATTTAGCGGGATGGGCGATTGCTTACCTCTTTTTGAAATTGTTCCGTTAGAACTAAATCTACCTACTACAAAATAAATATCAGGGAAAACCGCATCAGGATATACATCTTTAAATGCCTTATTGTTAGCATAAATCTTCTGTTTTAGATCGTCAATGTTTGTAATGTCCTCCCTAATTGATTTATAAAACTCTTGATGCTTAATAATAAATCTTGAGAACTTATCTAGGTCATTAATTTTAAGCTTATAAAAGTCCTTTAAACCTTTCGTCCCCACAGAAAAGTATTTCTCCTTAAAAATCTGATTTGCATTGGCTGTATCCTTTAATACTAAGTCGAAGGCAGTATAAAAGTTCTCTATATCGGAAGTGTATAGTTTTGGTGCTGCTGGATCTGGTGATGTTTTAGAGAAAGCAGATAAAGAGATTAAAAGTAAGAGAAGTAGTGTATTAGTTTTCATGTTTTGGTGTTTTTATATTCGAATGTAAAAAATTATTATTCAAATTTTTTGTGATTGCTATTCCAATAGCTTTTAATAAAGCCAAACTTTTCATCGTAATAACCCGGTTCACGTAAAATTGAATCTATTAATTGGTAGTGAGTTCCTTTTACTTTTGAAATAAATATTCCGGTATTTTTATTAGAAGTTTCACAACCTATTCCATGTATATTACCGAGCTTAACCACTTCAAAATCTTTTAGTATAAATAGATCACTGTCCCAGTCCCAATCAGCACAACCACTTTTATGATAGGAATAATAAATACCAGTTTTGTCTATTTCAGTTGGAGAAGGAAATTTTGGAAAATCCTTTACCAATTTAAAGTTTTTGTCATTTGGATTATACAATGCTAAATCAAAAGCCTCGGGTGTATTAGACATGTAACCAAACAAAATATCATCATATCCATCATTATTAAAATCAATAAACTTAGCTGAATACACCCATTCATCATGTTGATACACTGTATCCTTTTTCTCATTAATTACATAATAATTGGTTTGGGAATTATGGCAACCTATTAAGGTTTCTTGGTTGATTAATATAGTATCACATTTGACATATTCATCATCCCAATTTCCGTTATTATCTATTTCAATAAATCTTTTGATTGTTGGAAACATAATAAGTAAAATTATTATGAAACTTATAGAACCAATGATAATTTTTAATTTAGAACTCATTTTTTTAATTCAGCTTCAAATAATTTAGATAATTGTTTTTTAGAATAATTACTATCGAACTTAAATGATCCTATCATAACTCCATAACCAGCCAACAACATCGCAAAGGGTTGCCATATTGTTGGATCAAATAATTCTTTTTCTAAGTTTGACATTAAAAATGGGTAAAAAATAAAAGCGAGTACGCCACACCATAACAAAATAAAAACTAAAGCTATAGGTTCAAGACTCATTTTTATCTTGATTTCGGTTACCCCAAAATTTTCTTCAACAACTCCATCAATTTTTGGTAAAAAAGAATTCTTATTTTGTGTCATTCTAATAATACTAAATTCGTTTCCAATAACACTCCCTTCATATATTATATTATTACGCCTATCTGATAATTTAGACCTTCTAATACCATATTCTGGAACAGTAATTTTATTAATTCTATAAATTACTTCCTCAGAGTCTAGTTTTGTTTGGTACGTTATTTTTTCAAATGGTATGAAGTACTTTATTAGTATCATGATTTGCTATTTTGTATTGATAAATATCTAGTTTAAAGATACTTCCATAACAGGAATTCCATTTTTTATTTCATGTATTGTTCCAGAAAAAGAATATATCTGATGCTGAATTAAAGATGCTTGTTTTTCTTCCTCCTCCATTTTAATAAATGCAATGGTGATGGGTAATTTAATATATTCTTCAAGTTCCTCAGGATACTTGATATCCCCTGAAAGTAGTTCTACATGGTATCCACTCCATTTACCCGTAAAATCTGTGGAGTATTTACAAGGGCAAACATCTACCCATTTTGTTTTATCATAATTACTATTTGTTATTTGAAAGTCCCTAAAACACCTTTCATAAAAAAGACAACCATTCCATTTATACTCATCACTTCTTAAATAAGTAGCTTTGAGTACAACCAAAAAAGTAAAAATAAAATAAAAGTTGAGCATTAAGAGTTGTGGCGCGATCCCTCCTTTATAATATTTTTGAAACAAATATACATATAGTACCGTCCCTGATATTAAAAAGAAATATCCTAATATATCCCCAAGTCCCATTCCAAAGGATATATGTTTATAAAATAATCCTAGTAAACATATGATAATTAAAAAAGAAAGAAGAATTAAGTTTAGTACTCTTAAAAATTTCATGGTTTAGTTTAGAAGTTTGCTACTATGTTCTTATAGTTTGTTTATTTCCTATAGAGTTGATAATTTCATCTTTATCTCTTACACTATATAATTCATCTACCGTTTTTTTCCAACTATCATAAGTTTGCAAGACATCATTAATGATTTCAGTTTTACCTAATTTATCTGAAAGAATTAAAAAGCAAACAAGCTCATTTAATTTTCAATCACCCTATATCAAAGTAAAACCAAGTTTTTTCCCTAACCCCTCTTCGAATATTTTAAATAATGTTGAAATTTGTATATCAATTTTACCATTTTCCAAACGAGAGATATAACTTTTCTTTGTTCCTGTTCTTGATGCTAACTCTTCTTGGGTTAAGTGAGCTTCTTTTCGTGCTTCTTTAATCATTTCTCCAATCACAAATGCTTTTGCTTTTACTTCAAAATCATCTCTTTTATCTGAACCAAGTTTTCCATATTTTATATCAAGAAGTTCATCAAAATTCTGTGCATCTTTGATCTCTTTCATAGTCATTCACTTTTCTTTGTTTTAAAATACTCTTGTTTCAATTTTAGTGCTTTTGAAATTTCATTTTTCGGTGTTTTTTGACTTTTCTTCTGGAATCAATTAAACAGAATTACAATCCGTCCTTCGTCAAAGCAACAAAAAACTCTGTAAATATCACTACCACTTTAATTCTAATTTCATATAAACCATTTGTACCTTCAATGTGATTAAGAAATTTTTGTGGTATTCTATCAACTGTCCGTATTACCTGAAACACATATTCTATCTTCTCTTGAGCATTTGAATCAAGAGATAAATAGAAATTAACAAAATGTTTTTCATAAAATTGAATTTCTCTTGTCATTACACAAAGTTAACAAGTTTGTAAACTATTTCAAAATCTTAAATGATCACATATTCCTAATTGAGCTTAGAATTTAGCTCACCTACAACACTCCTCTCGCCTTCAACTCCAAATACTTATTAATCGTATCTACAGTCAAATTCTCAGGTGTAGTCAAGATTGTTTGAATACCGTTTTGTTGTAACTGTCTAGCGATCATTTTCTTTTCTAAAATATTCTCCTCTTGAAGAGCTTTTAGGTAAATTTCTCCCATGGTTGTTAATCTCTTATTCGATATTACAATCAAATGTCTTCTAATTTTCTTTGGTGAAATTATTATTTCTTCTTACTCATCATAAACTTTTAAGTTGCTTAAAGTAATTAATGGGTATCAACTAAACCTTAATTATTATCAATATTCATTTATTTTATGAGGTAACCCTTACTATGACTTCCACTTACCTCTTTTTCCATGATTCCTTTTTAAAAAAGTTTTATTAAATGATAATAATAGAGAATCAGATTTAAAGAAATAAATAGGAGGATAATTTTTAAAGCTTGCCATAGATAATCATACCGAGATTTTGAATTATCTGACTTCACATACTCAGGGAAATCTTTATTTAAATAAAGGTCTACCTCATCACCTACTTCATGGTCTTCATTTCTTTTATCGGTATCAGAATAAAATGTAAAAAAATTATATGGTTGATAAAAAATGTCTTTAAAAGAATATGATACCTTAAATTTATAGCCAAAAATTTCCCCACTTTCATACTCTTTTAAGGTAATAGTCCCGCGTATCTTTTCCATATTACTTTCAAAATTCTGCTTTTTTAGGTTTTTATACTTTCGGTGTATGAAAACTAATAACATCAGAAAAAAATTCATCGAAGTATTAATAACTAATGAATCTAACGGCCTTAGGATGAAACAAAATAGATATAAAAGAAAAATAAATGGATACCTATAAATAAATAACTCTAGGATATTCAGTAGACTATAATTTCTATGAACTTTTAATAAAAATGGCGTATCAAAAGTAAAATGATAGTTTTTAAAACAGTATTTATACTTATGAGAAAAACCAGTATCGATTTTTTTAATTTCGTTTAAGGTCATAGAAATAATTTTTTGTTACTATTAAGAACTAATTATTTTTAACATCGCTTTCCAACCCCATAATTTCTACCATAATACAATGACTCAAAATATTAGATTTTTTTTGATTCTATACTTCATCTAATTTCATTAATCAGCCATTGATCGTCTTGCTTCACAACAATAACATGAAACTTTAAGGCCGCTGAATGAATAGTAATATCAGCTCCATATTTATTTGGATTGATGTATTCTCCATTTTCAATAATAAATTCACGATGACTTTCAAATGAATTAGCTAACCAAAAATCTGATTGGACATCACACATAAGATCTTCAATATCCGAAATATCATCAATTGCTTGAAATTCCTTGAAACTTAATTTCGATAAATTTGATAGACAATCCGACCACTGATTACGATACTTATCCAATAATTGTTTTGATACATTATTTTTTGATAGAACCTCCTCTACTTCTTTTAAATTTAAAGTTGTGAATTCATTTTCTTTTTTTACGAATGTAGGTTGAACCTCCTCTCTCCCTCCATTCAAATACCATGTGTAAAAACTTTCAATTACTTGTTCTGGTTGATCATTCTTTGAAGAGATAGGAAATTTAATATTAAGATAAGTGATAATTTCAGCATCATTATTTTATATTGTTTAGTTAATTTTTTTCATCACTCCTTTAAACTCTCTCATATAATTTTCCTTACTAATTATAGAAGAATAGCTGAAAGTTGAATGATCAATAGGTTCAATAGTAACTGTAAGAGTATCGCCAATTTTTATAAATCCTTCTTTGTTCAAAGTAGATTCAGTGAATATTAATTTATACTCACAATCTGACATCCATTTCAAGTCATAAGTTAGCGTATCTCCTTTTTCCAAATCAATACCAATTTGTTTATCGCTTGTTCTAAATGCAATATGTTTTGGGTCAAATTGCTTCTCTTCTTTATTGAAATAAATAAATCTCCCTTCTTTGAATCTATTGCAATTATTGTTTGAACTAACACAACTAAAGAGTATAATATAAATCACAAAAAAAATTACAGATTTCATATATTCTAATCTAACGTTATTCCACTTTTCTTTGCAGCAATTATTATTGCTTCTTGCTCTGCATAGAGCATATCTTTTGGTCCCTCAGCCATTTTTATAATTTTGAATAATTGTTGATAATCATACTCAATTACAGGATTTTGTAACTCTTTTGTTACAAGCATAATATATTTCCATCCAAGTTTATGTAATACTTGGTTTAATAGATTAACATCTTTAATTAACACTTTATGGATTAACTCATTACTCCACTCTCCAAATTCTACATTATTTATGCATGAGGAATCCAGAGTACATACTAATGAATACACTAAATCAAAATTTAATGACTCCAATCCTTGCTCAACAGTTTTTAAAGTTTGTATATCGCATTTTGTACAGTTTTGAGCTTGTACTTCTACATAACATAATGTTACTAAGATTACGAATATAATTTTAATTATGAATCTCATCTGATTATGCTTGAAAAATGTTTATTGAAAGTAATTGAGCGTTATATTGTGTAAAGGCTAAGTTTAGCTATCATTTCATAATTATTTTACTTAGTCTTTTCTTATAATCAATTCAATTTTTTGAGATTTGGCCTCCCCTAAAAATGTTCGCTTTACTTTTCCTTTTTTCTTTCTGCCATTCCTATACGTCGCTTGTAAAGTGTAAGTTTGTTTTGACTTGACTTTCAAATCATCTGAATCAATGTCTTTATTAAAGTTTTGAATATGTTGATTTAGATCCACTAAAAGAAACTTCACATAAGATTTAGGTTTCACTTTAATAAACTCCACAGAAGTGACCCAAGTAGTATTCTCTTGGTGCATTGAAGCAAAGTCTGATGAAGGTTGTAGTTCTAATTTAACTAACGCTCCATCCCAAATTTCATTAAGTCCATTCGGAAGTAAGTTGCTTGTTAAATCAATATTTTTAGGGATAAATATACTTTTATTGGAATTATTTGAAAGCTTTAAATAAACAGGAAATTCTTTTCCTAGATAAAGAGTATCCTGAGTTATAATCAACTCAATCCCAATGATTGCATCTGCACCTTTCTCGGTTTGTTTTTCATTATTCTTTTGAGCAAACCCAGGAATTAAATGTAGAAAAGTAAATAATATAATTGAGATTAAATATTTCATCATTTTGTTAAAGTGTTAAGATGTTTCTTTTCTCCTCATATCAAATATTCTCCTTAAATTATGCGGACATTAAAGCAATATTCTCCGCAAAAATTAAATCACCTACAACACTCCTCTCGCCTTCAATTCCAAATACTTATTAATCGTATCTACAGTCAAATTCTCAGGTGTAGTCAAGATTGTTTGAATACCGTTTTGTTGTAACTGTCTAGCGATCATTTTCTTTTCTAAAATATTCTCCTCTTGAAGAGCTTTTAGATAGATTTCTTCCATAGAAGTCGATTTCTTTTTGATCTCTTCTTTAAGCTCGTTGTCTTCGAAGAAAATAACGACTAGTAAGTGTTTTTTGGCAAGTCTTTTAAGGTAAGGTAATTTTCGTTCTAGACTTTCTTTGTGAAGGATATTGGTAAAGAACAACAACATACTTCTATGCTTTATCTGATTCTTTAACAAAACACTCACCTTGGCAAAATCTGTTTCCATAAAACTTGGACTCAGATTATACAATTTTTCCATCACGTTCTGCATCTGACCCGAATTTCTTCTTGCTTTAAGGAAATTCTGACTCTGATAATCAAATGCTGTTAAACCAATAAGGTCTTGTTTTTTCTGAGCGATATGAAGTAATACCAAACTAGCATTGATAGAATAATCAAGCAAGGTCATACCATTAAATGGCATTTTCATGCTTCGTCCCATATCCAAAACGGTGTACACTTGCTGTGCTTTTTCATCTTGATAATGATTCACCATTAGTTGTTGAGAACGTGCAGTTGCTGTCCAGTTGATGCTTCTAAAATCATCTCCAGGAACGTATTCTTTTATCTGATCAAATTCTTTTTGCTGACCAACCTTTCTGACTTTTTTGATCCCGCCTTCGATATGACCTGTATGCAAGGCCATCAATTCAAACTTTTTCAGTTTCTGAAAAGATGGATATACTTTTACTGAAGTGATCTCGCAGTGTTGTTTTACTTTTCTGCGTACTAAACCAATTTTTGACTTTGCAAAAACAATCAAGTCACCAAAAAAATATTCCCCTCTTTCTGTTGGTCGAATAGTGTAGGTAAACTTATCGTCTTCTCCTTCTTTTAGAGTAGTTTTGAATCTTAAGTTTCTAAGCTGAAACTCTATCGGAGCCTCATCGATTACCTCTAGAAAAAGATGTTGTGCACTTCTGTTTTCAATATATACTTCTATCGGGTTATCCTCTCCGTTAGATAATCTTTCCGGAGTAGATCGGGTGGCATATACCTTCTTTTTAGTCGAAAATAACAGGTAAGTATCCATTATAAACAATAAAAAGAAGAGGATACCTATCAGGTTTACCACATTAAAAATGATGGGAAACAGATAGGACAATATATAGGCAAATACCAGCGCTACTCCAATAAAAAAGAAGCGATCTGAAAAGAATAATTGCTTGTAAAACTTCATAGTAATTATCTTGGAACAGCTACAGAATGCACCACTTTATCAATCAATCGGTCCATATTTTCTCCTTCCATTTCTTTTTCTGCGGTCATAATCAAACGATGTCTTAATACTGGTTTGATGACATAAGCGATATCGTCAGGAGTAACGAAATCTCTTCCTTGCAGACATGCCCAAGCTTTAGATGCGTTCAATAAAGCAACCCCCGCTCTAGGTGATGCTCCCAAATAGAAATCTGCTGTTGTACGCGTAGTACGAATCAGTTTAAGAATGTAATCGATGATCTCATCTTTTACGATCACTTTCTTCGCTAGATCTCTAAACTCTTTCAGCTTAGCTGGATTCAATTTATACTCTTCGGTAATTAAATTAGTTGGTTTTTCATGCTGATGGTGCATCATTAATACATCATATTCGTCTTGCTCGTCTGGATAGCCTAAATCAATCTTAAATAGAAATCTATCTAGCTGCGCTTCTGGTAATGGGTACGTTCCTTCTTGTTCAACTGGGTTTTGAGTACCAATAACTAAGAAAGGCTCGTCCATATCATATTTCTGACCATCATAAGTGATTTGTCGCTCTTCCATTACCTCGAAAAGAGAGGCTTGAGTTTTTGCAGGTGCCCTGTTGATTTCGTCCGTAAGGATAACATTACCGAAAACAGGACCTTTTCTAAATTCAAAAGAATTGGTGGC
The DNA here is from genome assembly GCF_001682195.2 of Flammeovirga sp. MY04. Classification (NCBI taxonomy): domain Bacteria; kingdom Pseudomonadati; phylum Bacteroidota; class Cytophagia; order Cytophagales; family Flammeovirgaceae; genus Flammeovirga; species Flammeovirga sp. MY04. The sequence continues at coordinate 639,975 of NZ_CP003561.2, read as the reverse complement.
TGCATTAAATACATTCGTACCCAATACATCCGATGGCATTAAATCTGGAGTAAACTGAATTCTTGAATAATGTCCTTCGATCATATGCGCCAACGTTTTCGCCGTTAATGTTTTGGCTACACCCGGTACACCTTCCAATAAAACATGGCCGTCGGCTAATATAGCAGTAAGTAATAGGTCGATGGTTTTCTGCTGACCCTTCACTACTTTATTGATCCCTTCTCTAAGTAAATTTAATTCTTGGATTAACGTTGATGTATCAATTCTGTTTTCGAAGTTGTTGATAATATTATCTTCCATGTTTATTGTTCTTTTGAGTAAAATTCATCGATTAATTGATTGGCCCTTGTAAAGCCTGAAGCGGTCATAGGGTAGTTAATTTCCCTATCGACACAGACGAAGAGTGAACGTAATTCTTCTTCGTCAATACCTGTTCTAATGGCTAAAAGTTGGATATTTTGAGTATTATCCTCTTCATTAAAATCAAGGTAATGTTTGTTTCTAATATGATTAAACAAGAATCTTTTTCTTTTGATTAAGATTTTCTTGTTGTCGTTGGCGTTTAAGTAAAGCTGACTTATCGTTTTCACAAAAGCCATACTATCATTTTTAGGAGGTTCGATAGTAGGTATTGCTCTTTGCTCTCTTTTGGATTGGAATATTAAATAAACAAAGATCAAAAGCAATAATGTAAAAATACTTTCTTTTAGTCCTTGTTGGGCAAGTATTACTCTCAATGGAGTACTTTGTCCTTCTCTACCTAAAGTATAATATTCTGTCCTTACATATTCCCCTTCTGGTAATGCTTTCAGAATTTCGTTGACAAAAAGGTAGTTATCTTCATGAAGTAACGGAAAGTTACTAAGCACATTAGGCGTTGATAATAAAAAGAGATTACCCTCTCCAATTTTAGCATTCACAAATACATTTTGGTCATCATCGGTGCCTGCCAATCTTTCTACTGACGATGAATCACCAAAGGTGAAGTAATAGTGATAATCTATCGTTGAAAACTTTCCAATTACCCCATTCATTTCAAGGTCAACAGAATCAATCTTAGCCTCTGCATCTTCTTGATTATCAACATATTTTATATTGGTGAAATTGTATGTACCCTCTGCAAAAAGACGGAGTGTATCTAATAGATTATAATCAAAATGTTCTGCAGCAATAAATACATTTTTTCCTTTTTCAATTGCTTTATATAATTGATCATATTCAGTTTTATCAAGGGAAAATGAGGGTTGTATCAATATTATTCCCTTGTCCATAGATTTAGGAGAATCTAATAATTCATAGATGGTTAATCGTGAATTATCCACTTTCAAATTTAAATCTTCAGATTCATCTAAAAGTGTGGTTAATGCTTTCGTCCCATAAGGACTCTTAGCATTAGATTTATAGTGTTTTGTCCAATCAGTTTGGCTCTGATCTTTAAAGGTTAATGCTAAATACAACAGTACAACAACACCTAAAAAGATATGATGTTTTTTAAGCTTTTTCATGTTGTTTTACGGCTTGTTCAAAGTTTTGGTACATTCCTTCTAATTGATCACATATGGTTTGGTTTGCTTCAAATTCTCCATACCAACAATACTGAAAATATACCCCAATGTCTTGAAAGGGTTTTGAAATAAGGTTCGATTTTAGTTGAAAGATGATATCATTATGGTGATCAACCTTTTTAAGATTTATCAAATGCTTACGATCCAAAGTATCTATGGCCATCAAATAATATAATCGAACCACTTCATGATATTGATGTTGATGAATGGCATCTTCCAATTGTTGTTTTAAAGGAATAGTGTTTTCGCTTTTGGAATAAATATTTGTATCGTAGTTGTTGATTTTTTGTTCACTCTTAAAGACAATAACTCCTTGTTTCTTTAAAAATAGATATAATGCAAATAGCAATACCGAAATAGCGATACCCCATATTGTATAATCAATAATAGTACTTATTGTACTTCTTTCAATATCAGTATCTCTGAAAAAATCAGTTAAAATATCTACAATATATTGGATGAATTCATCCCACATATTGAAAATCTTATAGGGTGGGATATACTGGTAATCCGAATCATTTTTTAAACGATCTACTGTTTCTTTAGAAAATGCTCGTTCATTTGCTTTAAGTACTGTAGTCGTTAAAAAGAAGAGTAATATGGAATAATACTTACGCATTCGTTTGTTTTTTCGCTTGCTAAGCTTGTATTGCATCAAAAGTGGTTTTGTAGTGACGTTACAGTGCAACGTCACTACAAAACCACTATATTTTATAAAAATGACAGCTTTTTAGCTATCTAATTATCTTAGTCTAAAGCATTAAGATCCCTCATGATACTAGAAGCTTCTTTTTTCTCTTTTAATGAGAAATATTGTGTTGAAGTACCAATGTGATACGCTGATTTTACAATCGGTGAAATGATACCTACACCCATTGAGATAATTACAGCCACTAATTTAAATGCAACATTTAAAGATCCTTCATCAGAAAATTGGAAAAATGCTCCAACACCAACTAATCCAGCAGGAATAATCGTAAATACATAGTTGATACCAAATACAATTATACCTAAAATAAAGAAATAGAAAAATGTAGCCCACCAGTTACCGCTTACTAAATTATTACTTCTTGACATCGCTTCGGTAATTGATTTTTCTTCAAAAACAATCAAAGGTAATAGTACGGCCCAAGCTATTGCTAAAAAGAAGCCTGGAATAACAAAGAAAATCATACCGATAACAACACAGATACCGTATAATATTGATCCAAAAAATATTTTTGTTGTATATTCTTTCGCTTCATTATTAATTTCTACAGGAGAAAGATCTTTTCCATTAATATGTCCTCTAATTAAGACAAAAATATTTGCTGCTAACATAGCTGTGGCAATACTTTGTAAAATCCCACCAAACAATGCAAAAGTGGTAGATAAACCTGCTTCACCAGCAAAAAATAATTGTCCACCAGTTGAAATTCCAGAACCAATAACAGTCAAAGGAATAATCATTGTCAAACAAGATTTAAATATTTTTCTAAAGTTTTCTTTGAAGAAGGAAAAGGTAAAATCAATTTTGTCACCCAGGTCTCTCACCTGATTAAATTCGAATGTACGTTTCATGATAGATATTATAAATTATAAAAGTAAAGTGTTAGCTAAAAAAAGAGTTAGTTTTCTTTCATTTTCGATTGGTACACTTTGAAAGCATACCAAAAATAATAAAAAATTATGAAGGCCAAAGAGGAAAGGATAAAGAATAACCTTAAAGCTAAAGGCCATTCCACCTGTCGAGTAACAAATCCTTCTAAAAACCCTGCAATTATAAAAATAGGGACAAGACCAATTACGATCTTTAATCCACTTTTAGCACCATCTCTAAGACTTTGACTACGTTTTTTGTGTTTGGGAAAAAGAAGAGAATTTCCTAAAACAAACCCTGCCCCTCCTGCGAATACTATGGCAGTGATTTCTAATGTACCGTGGGTCCAAATACTTAAAAGTGATTCTTTAAGTACCCCATGTTCATAGAAAAAGTACTGGAAGGAACCGAGCATAATACCGTTACGGAATAATAAAAAACCTGTACCTAAACTAGTTAATATTCCTAAGACAAAAGCATAAAAAGCCACTTGAATGTTATTGAGTGTTATTCGGTAAAACATCTCAAAAGCACCTCCTGAGGCATATACATCCATAGGTTTGCCATTAGCGATGTTTTCTAAAGTCATATTTACATAACCATCTCCTAGAATAAGTCTCACAAATTCTTGATCGTGGTAAGCGGAAAACACTCCAATTATTGTACTCACTAAAAACACCACAAAAGCCCAGAAAATTTGCCTGTGATTTTTAGCCATTTCAAATGGCACTTCATATAACCAAAAGTCTTTAAATCTCGATTTCTTTTCCTTTTTAATCACATAAATCATTTTGTGATATCTTACCGCTAAATCATTTAGATAATAGGTAGTATCACTAGAAGGATAAAAAGTCTGTGCATAAGATAGATCTTCTGTCAGAGATTTGTAATTCGAGGCTAGTATTTCGGGTGAGGCATTTGCATTAATAGTCTCAGCTTCAATCTTTTTCCATTTATCCTGATTTCTAAGAATAAATATTGGTTCTTTCATAAAAAATAAGTTTGTTACTGCAATATAAGTATCCTATCAAAAAAATCTATATTTTTGATGTAGACTAATTTATTTTTTTAATTCTTTCAACATGTCATCAATATCATTTCAAAATAGTCAGAATGTAAATTTACGACTTCAAAAAGCAAATGTAACTAGCCGAATTTTAGCTTACCTTTTAGACTTAGTCATCTTATTATCGGCTTATCTTCTTCCTTTATCTCTATTTGCATACATAGAAGCAAAATTGGCCATTCAAATTTTGAGTGTCTTAATGGGGTTTGTGATTCTTGTCTATCAATATCTCATGGAAATATTTTTTGATGGACAATCCCTAGGAAAAAGTGCTCTAAAAATTAAGGTAGTTTCAAAGGATGGTACTCCATTAAGGGTTTCTCAACTGACGCTACGTTGGTTATTTCGTTTTGTAGATATTGCTATATCTAATGGTATGGTGGCCATTCTAACTATTATTTTGGGAGAAAAAGGACAAAGAGTAGGTGATATTGTAGCAGGTACAATGGTCATCTCTGAAAAGAAAAAAGTACGTTCTTCTGACTTAGAGATCCCAACCTTCCCAGAAGATTATGTTCCGGTTTTCTCACAAGCAGCCAATCTAACTGAAAAGCATGTAAAAGTGATTAAAAACTGCTTGAAACTTGATCTCTCTTATGAACATCGAATGGTCATTAAAAAAGTAGAAACAAAAATGATTGAAGATCTTGGTCTTGAGACCGAATTGCGAGATAAAAAACTATTAAAGCAATTGTTAGACGATTATTACTTCCATACAATATCAGTACAGAATCAAAATCATTTAATATAAATATAGAAAGAGGCATCCTAAATATTAAGATGCCTCTAGTTTCTAATACTACCTAATTAATTTGCTTAATTATCCTATATAAAATACATATACATCATTTTTATTGGTTCTCTTTTTTAGTCTTAGTCGTTAAAGGTTAATACTTTAATTCAAATCCTTTCACACGAAGTTCACTTCCCACTCCTCCTTTAAAATTCGCTCCATCGAAGCTCGAAGAGTACACTACAATAATGTGTGTTGGTTCACTGTCTATTGGTGCAAAACCGTGTTCTGGCATTCTTTCGTTAGCTGTCGATGGCATCATGAAAGGGGCTAAGTCGTTGTGGTTTCCATATAATAATGGCATGTTGATGGTTTCAAAATTCATCATCGTTTCGTCCGATCTGTACCATGCAGTAGCTAATCGATATCTTTTCTCGTTATCGCCACTCCCTTCTCTTACCTGAAGCAAAACATACACATCGCATTGATCTGGGCTTCCATCGTACAACTCTGGCATATATTGAATAGTCGTTTCAAAGCTTTTGGGTTGATCTGTAAATGGAATACCAAAATCAGTTCGTACATTGGTTAAACCACTTCCTTGAATATCTCCTACAAACAAAGATCCTGCAGCGACTACACCTAAAGCCGATGTTGTTTTCAAGGTAGTGTACTCATAGTTTTCTTCCGATGGAGAAGGATACACTGTTCTCACTCCAGTAGGAATAATCAAATCAGCCGCTCCAACATCACCCGTTCTCCATGGAGTGCCATCAAAATCTTCTCCTGGAATATTAAACTTTCTACTGTTGTTGGATTCATTGGCTTTTCTGCCTCCGTAATACCATGTTTTAAAATCAGAATACATAATCTGCTCTCCAATATTTTCAATTTCTCCATCATCGTACGTTACTTCTACTCTCCATTCTATGTCATCAAAAAGGAAAGTTACTTCTGATGAAAAATCATGTACATCAAATGGATATGGGAGAACGGGTACTTGTTCTGGTGAATAACTAAATTGTATCACATTTAAATTTTCAATATCCAAAGTATCTGATATCACCACTCGAATAATTCTATTGGACTGATCAATTTCTGATGAAACCTGTCCTTCAATTTCGAATTCATGCATAATGATATCAAAATCATCTTCAATAACAGTCACTGTCCAATCATAATCTTGATAAGTGGAAACTGTAAAAGTAACCGGTGAAGAAAAATCCATCAACTCTTCAATTTTTGGATAGATAGTCGCCTCTTCCGTCATCACTAAGTCAGTGATCTTTAATTGTGTTCTATCCATTCCAAAAGGCACTCTAATTTCTACCGTTTGGTTTTCTTGTGAAATGATCGCATTCCCATTCTGACCTTCAATTTGCAATGAAATAATTTCTCCGAAGATGTACGGATAAGGCACATCGTTTTTAATACATCCGCTTAAAGCGAATACAGCGATAACAATAGTAATAAGTTTTTTCATGAGTTTAGATAAATAAGGTTAATCCGATGTTTAATGAGAAAATGTCTAAGTTGAAATCAGCATTACTGGTTCTTCTTGAACCCGTACACACTTGATTTTCGATTTGTTCTGTCGATTTCATATTGAAACCAATCACATCCATCTTTACTTCCAATGCCAAGTTGTTATTGACAAACGCTACCATCCCTGGAGAAAGACCAATATTAAATTCGTGGGTTTTTGAGTACAATCCTCTGATATCGTGTGGCCCATCTTCCATATGCATACTTTTGGATTGACCATAGCCATAGGACAAACTCACTTCGTTGAATAAACCGAATCGATTTCCTTTTCCTAAGCTGATGTAATTTCTCATGAAGAAAGTAGAGTAGCTCATGTGAGCTTGTTCCGTCATGCCTTGCACAGATAAATTGATATCGTCCCCTAAATCCAGTTGTAGGTTATCGATTCTTAATTCTTGTCTTTGATAAGTCACACGACCACCAATTGCTAAATTGTCTTTTAGAAAGTAACCGAAAAATGGACTTACTTTTAAAGTATAACCAGCTCCATCCCATTTGTTCAAGATTAAAAACTGATAGTTGTCGTTTACATGTTCCGAGTAATTAAACGTGGCACCAACCATCCATTGTCCTTTTGGAATAAATGTTCTATTGGTAATTCCTCTATCATAATGAGGTTCTTTGTCACCCCCTCCAGCGTATACACATGTTAGGCTAAAGGCGAATAATAAAGTGAGATAGATTGATAATGTTTTCATGATTGATAGATTTATGCAGTAGCTTTTAATTTGTAATTCTTAATTTTTTCTTTTCTTGACTTTTTTAAGGCTTTCCATTCTTCCCTTTTTGTACAATATTGGTAATTCACTTTTCGCATTCGAACCACCGCTTGGGTAATTGGTATGGGCGAAACGATGAGTACTACAGGAGCGGCAAATACTCCCATACATAATGCTCCTACTCCCAGCACCTGAGAAGTCCTGGCTTTCTTGTGTTTTATAGTGTGGAAATACTTCAGTACATCTTCTTCCAATTCTTGAATTTTGGCATATTCTTCCATGAAATCTGCCGTTTTTTCGTAAGTCCTTAACGATTCATATCTGATGTATTCGATATCACTTTTTTCGATAAACATCACTTGCTTGTTTCGTACATAAGCAAACCGATCTTCTGAGCTAAATCGCTTTCCTTTTTTCCATTCCTTTTTGGATACAGAAACCATTTGATCATCCTTTAGGTGAATATTAATATTATCCGCTTCTGTTGGAATAGAGATGGCTGAAGCGATTGCTTGTATAACAATAATTGACATGAGATAGATATTGATGAAGTAGAGATGATGATTATTTCACCTTAAATAAAATGCTATACAATGCTGGAATAAAGATCAAAGTGATGATGGTTCCGAACATTAATCCAACCATAATAGTCACCGCCATTGGCTCCCAAATAGCACCACCACCCAAGTACAATGGAATTAAACCAAGTACAGTTGTGAAAGTGGCCAAGATGATGGGTCTAAACCTTTGCAAACACGCATCGATTACTGCCTGTAGAGGGGCTTTTTTCAACTCTTTTTCCTCCACTTCTATTCGTTCGATCAAGACGATGGCGTTATTAATTACAATCCCTGCTAGAGAGATAATTCCTAAGAAAGCCATGAATCCGAAAGGTACTTGGAAGATCAATAAACCGATCACCATTCCGATCACACCTAATGGAATCGTTAATAGAATGATGGTCATTTTTCTGAAAGAATTGAACTGCATTACTAACAGCATTACGATGATGAAGGCCGATAGAGGAAGGTAAGTAAATACCGCTCCCATGTTCTCTGCACTTTCCTCGGCATCGCCACCTAAAGAGTAAGTGTAACCTGCTCCCCAGTTTTCTTGATCTTGATATAACCAAGGCTTAATTGTTGCCATAATGTTGTTGGCATTTCCATCCTCAGTCAACTCACATTCTACAGTGATTGTACGTTTTAAATTCTCTCTCTTAATCTGAGTATATTGCCACACAGGAACAATCTCTGCTACCTGATTTAGTGGTACACTTTTCCCAGAATTCTGACTGTACACATTGGCCGTTTTTAAAGCTGATAATGATAAATCAGAACTTTCAATGCTTTGCAATAAAATCGGAATAGACTTCTCCTCTTCTCTAAATTCTCCCGTTCTAAATCCATCCAATATCGTTTGAAGGGACACCGCAATATCTTGGTTGGTCATACCCGCCGCTTGTGCTTTGCTCTGATCAATTTCGATCACAAACTTCTTTCCTTTTGGACCCCAATCGTCCTTCACGTTTTTCGTTCCTTCTACAGACGACAGCTCTTTTCTGATATTTGCAGCAATCTTTTGCAACTGATCTGGATTATTTCCTGATACTTTGATTTCGATCGGAGCTCCACCACTACCTGCACCCAATAATCCGACTTTCACATCTGCATCTGGGAAAGTCAAGAAACTGTACTCATCAATCTTTTTGATTAACTCGTTATTGATCAATTGATCTGAAGTATTTACTAAGATATGAGCATAGTTGGCATTTGGCTCATCCGCAGTATAACCTAAATCATAAGACGATGGTCCTTCTCCTATAAACGATGTCCAAGAAGTGATGCCGTCTTTATTATCTTCACCTACCATCAATTCCTCATTGAAGAACGTTTCTAACTCTCCAACTACTTTCTGAGTGGCCTCAATTCTAGATCCTTGTGGCAAATTGATGTCGATCGTGATCATATTTCTATCACTATCCGGGAAGAATAATACTTCCAATAATCCAAATCCTAGTAATGAAGCGATGAACATCATAGCCACACTAACGACTACCGATTTTTTGTATTTCAATGAGATCATGATCACTTTATGGTAACCTGATTTCAAGGCATCAATCATACGATCTAAGAACTTCTTTTTTGTTTCACCTTTAGGTTGCACTTTTAAGAAGTACACACATAAAAGGGAGATGATACTCAAAGAAATCAACCATGATGATATTAAGGCAATAGTAATTACTGAGAAGATAGGCCCCATGATATCACCCATAATCGATTCGGCCATGTAGAACGATAAGAAAGCCGCTGATGTCGTTAAAGTCGAGATCAATAATGGATAGAATAATTCTTGAACGGAGTCGATGGCTGCCTTTTTCACTTCAATGCCTTCTTCCATTTTTACCATGATGGATTCCGCCACTACAATACCGTTATCGACCATCATTCCTAATGCCATAATCAAAGCGGCTAGAGAGATTTGGTTGATACCTAAATCAAATAACCCCATCACCATGAAAGTGGCGATTGATACCATTGGAATTAAGCTGGCAATAACTAAACCTGTTCTCATGCCTAAGAAGATCAACATCACTGCTAAAACAATCACGACCGATTGGATCAAGTTCCCTTCGAAATCAGTTACTTTGTGCTCGATGTAATGATCTAAAGAAGACAATCTCATCACTTCCAAACCGATTGGTAATTCCTCTTGATATTGTGCTAAAACCTGATCAACTTCTTGACCCAAATTCAAAATATTTCTGCCTTCTTTTAAAGAGATATGCAAGGATACTCCCTTCTTTCCTTTGATCTTCACAATTTGCTTTTGAGGATAGATATACCCCTTTTCAATCGTTGCCACATCAGATAGTGAGATGACGTTTCCGTTGTTTCCCACCGGAATCAACATATTTCTAATGTCTTTGATATTGTTGAAGTTACCTGATGGCTCCAAGACAATTCTTTCATTCTGAAGATTGATTTCACCACCTGTATTCAAAATGTTTGTCGAGCTAATCATTTGCTCCAAACTACTTGATGTTAACCCGTAGTTTTTCAACTTCGCATTATCAAATTTGATAAATACACGCTCTTCTTGTTCCCCGTTAATTTCTACTTTAGCCGCATCTTCCAAGCTAATCAAGTCGTTTCTTAGACGATCAGCATATTTCTTTACATCTGCATAAGAGAAACCATCACTTGTAATACCCACAGCAATACCGAAAACTTCACCGATTCCATCGTCTTGCAACTGAGGGTAAACGTTAGAAGGTAAGTCAGACATTTGATCCAACTTTCTTCTCAAACGATCCCATACCGGCTGAAGATCTTCTGGAGCCACGTCCATTTTCAACTCCACAGTTACTACCGAAAGTCCAGTTCTAGAATCACTTGTCACCTTCTTTAATTCAGGTAATTCTTGAGCAATTTTTTCAATTTTATCCGTCACTAATTCCTCTACTCTATCTGGACTTGCCCCAGGAAAAGAAGCTACAATCGTTGCGACTCTTACCGTAAATGGAGGCATACTATCTCTAGATAAAGATTGGTAGAAAACCATTCCCATGATCATAACCACGGCTAAAACACTAAGAACAATACGGTTCTTTTCGATGGAGAATTTGGCGAAATTTATCATTGTATTAAAAATATGTAGGTAGTAATAAGAATTAGAGAGATTAAAGTTTTACAGTTTGACCTTGAATAAGCGTCTGCAATCCGGCTGTGATAATCAGCTGACCTTGCTCGATTCCGTCTGTGATTAGAATACCTTCGTCGGTTAACTCACCCACTTGAACATATTCTTTTCCAACAAGACCCAAGTCGTTTTTACGATCTTTAATGAAGTAGACAAAATTTCCTTTTTCGTCTTCACCTACCGCACTCAAAGGAAGCACGATATTATAATCTGAAGCCAAATCACCTAAGTTGAATTTTACTTCTGCTGCCATTCCTGGGTGAATAGAATTAGTTGGATTTTGAATCCTAATTTTCACAGGGAAAGTAGCGTTTTCTTTGTTGACAATAGGTGATACTTCGATTACTTCACCTTTCAATTTTTCATCAATTGATCTGAAATTTAAGTAGGCTGTTAAACCGTTAGTAATTTCATTTATGCTGCTTTCTGATACCCCAACCACAACATTCATTTCATTACCAGCATTTAGTACCATCACTTTCTGACCAGAACTTACTGTTTCGTTTAAATTGGCTTCTACTTCTGCTACCACCGCATCTTTTGGAGCATAGATATAACCGTTTAAGATTTGCTCTTTATCGATGGCTAACTTTCTTTCTGCCGATGTTAACTGATTGGTAGCATTCTCGTAAGCATTCTTCACTGTTTCGTACTTACTTAAAGTGTAGTTGCCTTGTTCATACAATTTGCGACCTCTTTCGTATTCCGATTTAGCCGTGAACATTTCTGATTTTGCTGCATTTAATGCCGCTAAAGATTGCTCGTAAGAAAGCTGGGCTTGGATGTTGTCCAATTGCATCAACAACTTACCTTTCTTAACTTTTTGTCCGACCTTCACTAATTTCTTCGTGATAATACCGTTATTTCTAAAGCTTAACTCCATTTCCTGGTCAGCAGTCGCTTTTCCACTATAAATTGTATTGTTGCTTAATGTGGTATTTTTTACTTCAGTGTATCTTACCGATCGAATGGTTTCTACAGTTTCTTGTTTTTCTTCCTGACACCCAGTATTAAAAATAAACGCAGTAAGGAATAGAGATATCATGGTAATATTTTTCATAATTTCTTAAGATCTAGGATGATTAATTATTTGAGATGAATTGTTCTGCACGAGCGAAAAAGGCTTGGTTGTTTTCTTCTGAGTTCAATAAGAAGTAGTAACCAATCGCACGTTGAATTTGAAGTGATACGATAAAGTAATTGTACTGAGCAGTAGTAAAAGCTAGCTCATTTTCTAACAAATTATTCTGTGCATCAATCAGTTGGATGACTGGAATAATACCGTTAGCGTATTCACTTTGAGAGATTTTCAAGTTCTCTTCTGCCACTACTTTATTGGCTTTAGAGATTTCGATGTTGGTCATTTCATTGATCAAAGCAATGATGTATTCATGTACCAACTTCTCGATATTTTGCTCATAGTCATTCTTCTGAACCGCTAACTGATCCATCTGAATTTTCGACTTCTGTTGTTTGATATTTCTCGTATTCTGTTGAAAAATCGGAATCGAAACATTCAAACCAACATTGTAATTATTTAGCGGAACACTTGGGAAGCCTGCCGGCATATTTACCCCTGCTCCTTCTCTTAACAAGAACTGATTGTATTGTCCTTGTAAAGCTACTGTTGGGATAAAACGACCATTTTTATTGAGTTTATAATTACGTTCAACCGATTCTTTATTGTACTGTAAACTAGAAAGTTCAGGTGAGTTTACAATGGCTTCTTCGATAAAGAATTCTGTAAGTAGAAAACGATCTTTGGGTTGATCTAAAAGCAACATCAAATCCTCGTATTCTTTATTGTTCTTTTGAGCTCCTAAGAGTAAGCTATCTTCCAAAATTAAACGCTCCTCCATGGGTAAGTTCAGTAATTTATTCAACATCAAATGAGATTGGGCTACTGTATTTTTTGCTTCAATCATTCCTTGAGTGTTTTGGGCTAACTGACTTTGGAATCTCAATACATCTGATTTTCCTCCTACACCCAATGCTAAATTTTCTTCCGACAATTTTAAGTTTTCCTTCGTTAACTGAAGGTTTTTAAGTTGAATGCTTTTGTTGGCTTCGTAGATCAACGTATTGTAATAAGCCATACCAACTTCCAGTACTTGATCCAATTCCAATGCATTAAAATCTTCTTTTTGTGCTTCTAAAGTCAACTTCGATATTTTGATGTTGGCCGATGCATCTGCTGAATAAATTGTTTGTTTTAATTGCACATTACCAATAGCGTTATACTCTGGATTTTGTCCGAAAGACAACTCTGCCATTTCCTCATTCACATAGTTTCCTGCAGCATTCACTCCCACTTCAGGAAGATAATTTGATTTAGATAACCTCACCTCTTGATCTTTGATTTCGATTGATTTTCTTTCCGATTCCAATCTTAAGTTCTGATGTAACATCATGCTCATCAAACTTTTTAAAGAGTAACTGTGGTCGTCGTTTTCAAAATTCGACTGCATGAAATTGTATTTCACTAACTCGCTATTCTTAAAAGTGATACCCACATATTCAGCGACTTCTAGATTGACAGTCAACCCATTTTCATAATTGATTTCTACTGGGAGATCAGCTAAATTTTGACCCAATGTTATTGCCTCTATAGTTAAAGCAATTCTTCTGAAGATCTGATCGAAATTGATGTTTGGTTGATTGGTAGCCATCACTCCTAATTCAAGATCACTAATACCGTAACCAGATAAAGAAGGCAACTTCAAACGGTTCGTCTCTTTGATGACATTTTCGAAATCTTCTTCCGATAATTGAGATGTACTGTTGAAATAAACAGCATCTACATCAGCAGGAATTTCTAATGTTTTTGTGTCTTTATGTATGGTGATTAACAAATACTCTTTATCAGTTAAGATTTCATCTAACTTTTCCTTGACTGGAAAGGCTTCTAAAAGATAATCATCTACCACAACACCTAATTTTTGATAATCATATAACGAGGAGAATGATTCGACATCGTTAGTAATTGAAAAGGGAGTAACGAAATAAGTAAAGTTATCTACACCAGAAGTTTTCGCTTGGTTTGGAATCTCCACAAAGTCCTGATTCACGAAACCTGCTAAAATTGTTGGAACTGTAAAATCGATGTATTCTTCGTAGAACATTAATGCATTTGTTGGTCCAAATGCAACGATTACATCACATTTTTGATCTACTAGACTATCGTACTGTGACTTCGCTAAATCTGTATTATATGTATTGAAAAGCACATTAGCGAATTCTACATCATATTTATGATCTAATAAAGATAAGATTTCAGACCTTAGTTTTACACCCAAAGAATCTGATTTTAACGATTTTACTTCAGCTAAAATACCAACTTTGAACCTCTCTTGTCCTAAAAGGATAGAGCTATAAAAGAGAATGAAACCAATTAGTAAGATATTTTTCATGATTGAGATTGATTTAGTTTCCTTTTTTGGAAACAATTAGGCAATAGGATTCCGCTTTATGTCTAAAATGACAAAAAAGTGATTGAAATTAGATAGATTTAATTAATAATGGATCACTCAATTAGTAAGTGATGATAATAGCAAAGATGGCTATAACAACCATGGGCAAATAGAGTTTCACCCAGAACTTTATTTTTTCGTACATAATTTATATTTATTATGTTTCCGCAAAAGGAAACCAGATTTAGATAGCAATTGATAGATCACTGAAATATTCTATTTTATTTTTTGTAATACTTATCGTTTAATTGTAATAAAGAAGTAATTACACCTGAGTTAAACTGTATAGTTTTTTCAATGAGATCATCAATTTCTTTATTACTTTCTGAAGTTCTAAACTCCATTAACCTTCTGATCTGAGTATTCTGATCCATCAATCCACTTACGACTAACTTAATGTATTCTTCCACTCCATGAGCATCTAAATAAAACAAGCGCTTTCTTGAAGAATTCGGGTCTTGGATAAAGTTCACTCTTCTAACAGCAATCAAGATCTTAAGCATTTTACTTACAGCTCCTTTTGAGGAATCAGCCAATTCGATAATATCTTCGAAAGTAAGGTACTTATCGTTTGATATATAGAATACCCCAATAATTCTGATTGCTAATGGTGGTAATCCATCGAATTTAAATGCTTTCACAAACTGTTCTAATGCTTCTTTCTTATCCATTTTATAATTACTGTTTTGATTTAATCTTTTGAAGTTTCCAGTTTAAGAAACAAAAATAACATGATTAAATCAATTTTTAAACTCTTCTACCTTCTATTTTTGAGTATTTTACTCAGACTAATATTTAAAATTGATATTTTTTTCATTTTTGATAGCGATTGAGATTAATAATTTTTTCTTGAAGTAACTTAACAATACAAAGATGAAAATTAGTTTCCATACAAAGAAACTTAAGTAAACTTCATTAACAAATTATTTTATTTTTTGATTTTCATATCATTAAAATTATGTAGCACTAAATTATTAATAATTAAAATCATATTGTTTCCTATTTTGGAAACTTATGATACAAATATGAAATTTAGTTTCGTAAAAAGGAAACTTCATTCGTATGCGTTAACAAAAAGAGTTGAAATTGGGTTATTCACTCTCATATAATGGTCAATATTTAGGGGCGATTAACTGACTTTTTCCAATTAAGTTTTTATCTAAGTAATAATAATAGTATTTTTAAGTCATTGATATTCAACTCAAAAAACTAATACATGAAAAACTTAACTATTTTTCTCTTCACTATATTCGCTCTTTCATCATGTGGAACGGGCAGTTCAAACGCCTCTAAAGAACAAATGACCGGGAATGACAAAGATGCTCATGGCTGTATTGGTTCAGCTGGATTTACGTGGAGTGAAACCTACCAAGAATGTGTAAGAGCTTGGGAAGTGGGAACCACTTTAAAACCTCTAGACTCTAAATCAACATCAAATGCGTATGTGATTTTAAGTCAAGATCATTCTAAGGTAGAATTGTTTTTACCAGATTCTAGATCATCTGTGATGTTAGAATCTGAAGATCATGAGGTATTCGTTTCTACTAAGTATGAATACCATGTAGATAATCACCACCTAAAGATTGATGGGAAATTGACCTATCAGTAAAAAATAAAATAATGAAAACGGCACCTTAATAATTTGATTAAGGTGCCGTTTTATATTATGCATAGCCACTCCTAATAATTTGATGGTATATTTTATAAAGAAGCTCTCCTTTTCATCACAAATGGCACTTTTACACTCTCCAATTTTTTGTTGATGATCTGAGAAGCAGCAATTTTCCCCATATCTTTAAACGAAGAGGTGATGATGGTAATTCCTCCTTCCAAAATTTCTTTTAATGGAGAATCGTTATAAGAAATCAACCCAATATCTTTTCCTAATTGCCAATTATTTGTTCGACAATCTTTGATGATATTGGCGAGATCTTCGTCTATAGTTACGATATATAAAGTGTTATTTTCAATATCTCCCTCATTAAAATTTGAGCTCACTTTATAACTCAAATTAAAGTGCAAACAGAATCTCACAAAACCCGACCAAATATCTTGTAACGATCGTGAACTATCTTTTGCAATTACTAAATGCAATTGATCGAATTGTACAATAGGTTTTATATTTTGTTGAAGTGTATTGAATATGTCTTCAGAAAAATCTTCGTAAACACTCGGAATTTCTTCACTTAAATTACTTTCTGCCCTACCCAATAAAAGTAACTGATTGGATGGAATTAATTTTAATACTTTTTGTACTTCCTGATCGGATACTTTTTTGAAAATCGGAATGATCACGAAGTAGTGGTAATTGTTCTTCTGTTCTTGGATGATCTTTTCTAGATGGGATAGATTCCCATCGTGTAAAAGAAGGTTGGTTTCAATATGATCTTCAGATGTTTTTGTGAAAGATTCGTACAACTTCTTTTTTGAAACACTCATCTTATTAAAAATCAAAAGCACTTTTATTTTCCCTAATTCTGGGCTGTTCATCACAAAAGTACCTTTGCCTCTGACACTTACGATATAATGCTCTTCTTTTAGAATCTTATAAGCTTTTTCAATTGTGTCTTTGGAAACATCAAGATCAACGATCAATTCATTAAAAGAAGGCATACGATCTTCAGCCTTTAAAACTCCTAATCGAATTAGTGCCTTAAAAGTATTACTGAGTTGAATGTATTTGGGAGCATTGTGTTTACCTTCTTCTTTAAAAATCGTCGATAATTGTTCGATCATTTTATTTTCGTTAGAGTAGATCTGTTGTGTTATTTAATTTGATATCAAAATTAACGATAAAACTGATAATAATAGGTATAAATGACACATAATCCTCACTCTTCAGACATGAAATACAAATGTTTTAATTTCTCCTTTTAAGATTTTCGATATGTAATTCTTGAATAAAGATATTTTTGTCCATTTCACTCTTTAAAAACTATACTTTTAATAAGAATATCCTATAATTATCACCCATTTGAATAAATTATGTAAACGAACCCTTCATATTTTTTTAACCTTAAAAGTATAGGTATAACTTTGTAGCATCATTTTTAGTAAAAAGATATTTCATTGGAAAAAATAGCAAAATACTTAAAAGAAGATAATGAATCTGTAGAAGGTATTAAGACCCTTTTAGGTAGCATTATTACAAATTGGGCTGCTCTTCAAAAGGAGTTATTGATTGAAACTACAGAGACAATTAATGATCAGGTCTTAAGCTTCATCAACAAAGTTGATGAAAAGGTGAATATGGAGGAGGCCGAAGGTATTGATGATCAAGTATATGTATCATTACAAAAGCTTTCGGATCGTATCAACAAACAATACGATGTCATTTTGAATCCTTATTTCAAAAAGAAGGGTATCACAGATGAAATGGATCAACCTTTGGAGATCAGAGATTTTACCAATCTTCTTATTCTTATTGACTCTTTATTGATGCACTATGATATTGAAGTGTATGATGAAGACAAAGATCTAAATGTCAAAGTTTTTGTTGAAGGGAAAATTGCTCAAAAACAGTTTGGTATTAAAAACTTCCTTGCAAAAACAGTAGGTAAATTCTTGGTAATTGCTAACAACAATAACATTAAGTCGTATGATGATCAAGCTCTTAATGATAAATTAGCCAACTACAAGAAACAAATTTTTGCTAAAGCTATGTTCTTGATATTCAATGTGAGCTGGCTACCTAAAGAAAGAACGTATAAAAACACATTGGTGTTGAATATGCTTCATTCTATGGAATTAGGAAATGAGGCAGAAGATTATGGCGATATCATGGCGGTAATTCTTTCTTATACTCAGAAAATCAAGAATTTAAATCCTGACGTTGTCAGAGAATGCACCAATTTCTACGAGTACTACTTACCAAAGTATTTGGATTGGAAAAAATTAGAAATAAAAGAAAGAACTTTCTTACCTCTTAGTCAAATTGAAGAATATAATATTCTATTTGCTAAAAAATTAGGTTTCTACACGGTTGATATTGTACAAAGTAATGGTAATAGTGATATTATTAGAGCTGGGTACCCTCTTGTAAAGGATCATTTTGTTTGGGAAAATGTCCCAATGGGTGATAAATCGAAGAAGGTAGTTATTTATCAATAGAATGAAAGTTTTCCTACTACTCAAGTATTGAGAAAAAAATAGGTCGTTACATTGTAACGACCTATTTTTTTGGAGTTCGCAGCTCCATTTTATTTAAACGACTTCTAATGCATTAGAAGGAATAAATTCAGTGAAATTATACGCATACTTACTTCTAATTTCTTCTGATGATTCATCAAACAAGAAGAAGGATGCACCTAAAACCGTTGTTTCCTTTTCTTGGATTGTTTTCACTTTTAGATCTGTTGCATTGGCTTTAAGCTGATTCCAATGTGCATTTCTTGCTCCACCACCCACAACGGTAATTTGATCTATCTTGAAATTACTTACCTCTTCCAGAATATCAATTGCTTTTTTGAGTTGCTGAGATAGACTTCTCATACAAGAATTGAAAATATCACCTCTATTGTTTAATAGATCAAGATTAATTAAGTTAATCTTCTGATTTGGTTGAAGTTTCGGTACATAAAAATCTTCTTCCACTTCCGATTTTAATGCTTCCTTGATCATGACTTCATAGACCTCATCTAATGGAATATCTTTAAAGAAAGTATTTTTTACCCATTCAATATTTGCTGAAGCCATCCATTGTAAACCGATATTATATTTCCCCTTTGCAGGATCAAATTCTACGGTGATACCATGTTGTGCTAAGGCTGCGTTTAAATTAACTTCTGATGCTTGTACCATTAATATCTCCCAAGTACCAGAACTTAATACCGCATTTTTAAGGTCTACTCCTGCTCCAAATAAAGCAAATTGAGTATCATGACCTATACTTTTTACAGGAATATTTATTGGTAAACCTAACATTGCAGCGGCTTTTCCGTTTAGTTTTCCCACTTCCTCTCCTGCATATTTCATTATAGGGAAAAGAGATCTATCTAATTCCAACTTCTCTAAAATCTCAGCATCAAAATCTTGGGTTTGAAGATTGCAAAGCTGAGAAGTACCTGCCATTGTATGATCAGTATAGAACTCATTGGTCAATTTATAACCGATTAAAGAAGAAATAAATAACCAATGCTTCGCCTGATCGATCGTTTCTTTTTGATTTTCTCTATACCATATCAATTTATTGATGGTATTGAAGCTGAATGCACCTACTCCTGTTTTTAGCAATAACTCTTCTGAAGAAAAGTACTTATTGATATTTTCAAGAATTGGAATTGTTCTTTGGCATTTCCAAGAGATGACAGGACTAAGTAACTCGCCTGTTTCATCAACAAAAGCTCCATCCACCCCAAACGTACTGATTCCAATACTTGCTATTCTATTTGGATCAATACTTTCTACGACTTTCTTTGAACAAAAACTCAATTTGTCCATCATTTCGTCGATATCCCAAATAGTATATTCCTCATTTAAAGGATCAGGTCTTGAAGTACTATTGATGGCAAACTTTGCGACTACTTCACCCTGTTTGTTTAATACAATTGTTCTGATGTTGGTTGCACCACAGTCAAGAACTAATGCCAAGTCTTTTTCCATTTTGCTTTCTTTTTAGTAAGATTCAGAAACCTCAGTCTCACATAGATGATGCCCACGGTTGAAACCGTGGGTTGGTAATAGTTGATTTTGACCACACTAAAGTGTGGCCAAAACTAGGTAACCGATAGTCAATTATTTATATAATGGACCGTAGTTTGAACACGCACGGTAGTCTGCTCCTTCTGCATCCATACCATGTCCTGCCCATGAACTAGGTCTGAAAATCTTATCTGTATCCACGTTATGCATACACACAGGAATTCTTAGCATTGAAGCTAAAGTGATTAATTCCTCTCCGTAGTGACCAAATGAGAATGCACCATGATTTGCTCCCCAGTTCGCCATAACAGAATACACATCTTTAAATGCTCCTTCGCCAGTTAATCTTGGAACGAACCAAGTAGTTGGCCATGTTTCGTTTGTTCTTTGATCTAATGCTTTATGCACGTGACTTGGTAAATCAACACTCCATCCTTCAGCTAATTGAAGTACTGGACCAATACCTTTGATGATGTTGATTCTAGCCATTGTTACAGGCATACCACCTTTTGTCAAGAACTGAGATGAGTATCCACCACCTCTAAAGTATTCGTGAATGGCTGCCGGCCATTGTGTATTTTTCAGACACTTTTCTTTTTCTTCTTCGGTAATGTCCCAGAATGGTTTCATTACAGGATTTCCGTCTGCATCCGATTGTTGACCAGTACCGTCTAAAGTAGCCGATCCAGAATTGATAAGGTGAATGATACCGTTTTCAGCCAAACCTTCTAAACGCTCACCTGTTACTCTTTCCACAGAATCAGCAGACCAGAATGTTCTTACATCACAGAATACTTGCGCTTGATTTGTCAACAGATAACCAAACAACATCGATACTGCATTTAAAGCATCATTTTCTGTGGCCATCATGTATGGGTTACGGATTCCGTTCCAGTCGAATGATGAGTTCAAAATCGCTTCCATGAAGTCTCCATTTGGCTTAAAGTCCGTCCATTGTCTTTGACCCTGGAAACCGGCAGCAATGGCGTTATGACCAAGTGCTTCCTCACCGAAACCAGCTTTTGCTAATTCAGGATTACCACACATTAAATCTTTGCAGATCAAGGTCATTTTTACGACTTGCTCCCAGATCTTTTCTTTTTCCTGAGGAGTTCTTTGAACATCTTCAGTGTTTAAATCTACACCTTCAACACAATTTTCTTTTGTCCATGCTAGCGCTTTTTCATACTCTGCTTGATCAAAGATATTTTCTTCGATACGTCTAGATACTTCAGACATATCTACATATTCGTTTCTCATACCTAAGAACTCTTGGAAGAAGTTCTCTTCTACGATAGATCCAGCTATACCCATTGACACCGAACCAATAGATAAGTACGACTTACCTTTCATTGTTGCCACTGCTAAACCTGACTTAGAGAATTTCAATAATTTCTCTTGGACATCTTGAGGAATGGACTTATCTCCTGCTTCTTGTACCTCATGAGAATAGATACTAAATGCCGGAACTCCTTTTTGAGAATGCCCAGCCAAAGCTGCTGCTAAATATACAGCACCTGGTCTTTCCGTTCCGTTAAAACCCCAAATGGCTTTTGGAATATGAGGTGTCATGTCGATCGTCTCGCTACCATAACACCAACAAGGAGTTACCGTAATTGACAATCCAACATTTTCTTTTACAAATTTCTCAGCACAATCTGCCGCTTCTTTTACACGACCAATAGTAGAGTCAGCAATTACACATTCTACTGCCTCCCCTGTTGGGTATTTTAAGTTTTCTTCCAAGAACGTTTTTACCGTTCTTGCCATTTCCATCGTTTGCTCTTCAAGGCTTTCTCTTACGCCTCCTAGTCTTCCGTCGATAGTTGGTCTAATACCAATTTTAGGCAAGTTTGATTTATTCAATATCATCTCAGTGTATGGTTAATTTGTTTATTAATTTAATTCATTTATTTCGTTGCGAATCTTCTATAACCGAAGATAGCGATCACTATAAAGCAGATGAGTGGTAAAATAAAGGAGAAGTTCACTCCCGGTAGACCAAAAATGAAGTCCTGATCAATCATTTTACCTTGTAGTGGAGGCATTAACGCCCCTCCTACAATCGCCATGACCAAACCTGCTGCACCAAACTCACTATCCTCTCCCACTTTATCTAAGGCTATACCGTAGATGGTAGGGAACATAAGCGACATGAATGCAGAGGTTGCAACTAATGCATACAAACCTATATCGCCACCGACCAAAATTGTAATTGAAATGGTAGAAATACCACCGCAAGCAAAAATGGTTAATAATAAGGATGGCTTGATATATTTCATCATAAATGTTGCGACCCAACGACAACATAAGAATGTTATCATCGCCACAATATTTAAGGCCTGAGCATCTGCTTTAGAATAACCAATATTTTCAGCGTATTGGATAATAAATGTCCAACACATTATTTGTGCACCTACATAAAATACCTGTGCAATTACACCTTCTCTATACTCTTTGTTTTGGCTTAATCTAGAAAAAATTGCACCAAAATCCACTTTTTGACCAATTTTAGTATTCTGGGGTATTTTAGTCACAGCAATGATAATAAACATTAAAATGACCACTATTCCCAGCATCGCATATGGGTCTCGGATCACCATTAAATCATGCAATCTAATGCCCTCTTTATCAACAGCAGATAAGGTTTCATAAATTAATGATCCATCGGCAGCTTTCTCGGCCGAATGAAGGCTCGACAAGATAAATTGTTGTGCTACAAACATCCCTGTAATAGATCCAATTGGATTGAATGATTGTGCAAAATTTAATCTCCTTGTGGCTGTTTCTTTAGAACCCAAAGACATAATTAAAGGGTTTGCTGTCGTTTCTAAAAATGCCAATCCAAAAGTGATGATATAAAGAGATACTAAGAAGAAAGCAAAAACTTGATATTGGGCTGCTGGAATAAATAATAAACAACCGACAGCATACAAGCCTAATCCTATCATAATCACTTTTTTGTAAGAATACTTTTTGATTAAGATAGCAGCTGGTAAAGCCATTGTAAAATACCCACTGTAAAAAGCCATTTGTACAAAGGCTGCTTTAAAAGTTGAAATTTCCATTACCGTTTCAAAGGCCGAAACCATAGGGTTGGTAATATCATTGGCAAAACCCCACAATGCAAAAAGGCTGGATATCAAGATAAATGGCAGTAAATACCTTTTCTCCACCACTATATCTTTCTTTTTATCTTCTATTTCAGTCGCGACTGAATTTATATTTTCTATTGCTGGATTGTTCATATTTCTTTTTATTGTTGTCATTAAAAAAAGGGGGCAGATATTTTTTCAATACTTCGTGCTTTGTGTTTGTCGATCGTCCCAAAAAATCCCTATTAAAAAATTCATTTCACCCCCATATCTTAAATGCTGATATCACTTAGTTGTACTTTGAATAGTTGCTGACATAAGGAATTCAAATCTGCTTCATCACCTTCAAAATGATAGGTAATATGAGAATGCTTCACCGATTCGTTTTTTCCCAATTCCTTAGCAGGTGATGATGATTCCAACTCATAAAAAGGACCTAACTGACCACCATCTTCCAATGGTCCATCGTTGTAAACATTCACCACATCTCCTTGGTAAGGTGTTTCTTGATGTTCCCAAAGAGAATTGACATACTCCTTGTCTTCACCAAAAGAGAATTGGCAAACGGTTAAGATTTTCTTCTCTGTATCGTAACTTCCAATCAATGGGTTTGTATTTTCAGGAGCCAAACCAATCTTCGTTCTGTGTTTCCCATCGGCTTTTAGCAAGATCATGTCGTTCTTTACTGCAATATTGTCTGATGGAATATCACCGAAATAACTTTTATATTCCGGAGCTCCTTTATAAGTCACTATCATTTTCGATTGATCTGAAGGCTTCAACATTCCTAAGATCCAAATGGATAAAAGTCCTGTATCTTTCGACCAAGGTTGATGACCAATATTCTTAATTTCGTTCACCGATTCAACACCTACATAATCTAATTGCAGCTGATGTAAATCGATACCTAAGTTTTGCTCAACTGTTTTCTGATCAAATACATTTACTGCTCTGTTCACTTGAATATGAAATGGGAAACCTTGGTAGTTTTCCAATTTCATTTCTTTCTGAAAAGATGCACTAGATGTGGATTGGCTTACGACCTCAAACACCTCTGTATCTATTTGTCTTGGCGTTTGCCATTTATCAAAAGTGAATTCATCTCCATTCTTAAAAAAGATAGAATATTGTCCTCCTTCTGGTCCCATCCAGAAACGGTCTTCTCCTCCGTAAACATTAATTTTTTCTTCTAATTTATCTGATGCGATGGCCTCATAATTTAACCATCCATAGCTGTTTCCTTTTTCTCCAGAAGCACTACTTGTCATAATTCTTCCTTGATAAGCAGGTACTACAGCTACTCTACTTTTTCCATCATTATTCGTCAGTACAATGGTTTCTTGATGTTGCTTCAAAAAATCGATATCGTACTCAAAAGTTCCTTCTTTTATTTGATGTTTTTCATCACATCCTGTTATTACTGAAAATGCCATGATAAGTGTAAAAAAATAATATTTCATTTCATTTAGGTTAGTGTTCTGAGAAGGCCTGTAAAAATCATTTTACCATGACATTTACTTCATAATTCTTCTCAGATTGTAAGTCAAAAGTACTTACTTCAATGGATAATTTAGGTTCCAAATCTTTCAAATAGTTACTCATTTCATCACTTTGAAAGGTTTGACCTCTTTTCCACCTTTTATGAATAAAAAGAGAAAAAAGGTCTCATTTAAATCACTTTTGTTGCATTTTCTTTACTATTTTCTTTCAAATAGTATCGTATTAGGCTTATTTCTGTATAAAAACAGTCAATGACTTTGCTCCATGAGCTCCTTTTACCAAAGACTGTTCGATGTCTGCTGTTTTTGAAGGACCTGAGATAAAAACTCCGTATCCATTTTCTTGAGGTCGCACGTAAGTATAAGCTTCGTGCATGTTCCAAACTACTTTTTTGAATGGCATGACAATCACTAAATTTGTAGCGATTGCGGTAAGTGAACGATGCTGCAATTGATCGCCTTCTACCCAAATTGCTCCATTCTCTGCCACTCCCAAATCTCCTTGTATAATGGCACATTCGAGTGATGATTTTTTTACTCCCTCTGTTAAGTCAGATGGAATAGCATCGATTGCTGAATATACTGGTCCGCCTACTCTAAACTCATCTGCAATTTGATGCAATTGAGAGAGATCATCACTCACAATTACCTGTACACCTAAAGAGTGTAACATCTCTATAAAAAAAGCATGTTTGTCTTTTCCTAGGCCGTCGTAAATTGGAATGACCGGCATAGGTTTAGAGTCTAAGTTGATGTTTTCTATTGCTTCTAATATTTGTTCTCTACTGCTCATTTTTCTTACCGTTTTGTTTGTACCAATCATCAAATGTTTCGGTGGGAACTGGGAGTTCTCTATCAATACCCCAAGCGTTTAATCCGTTATAGATTAATGCTCTTGGACCTTTCAGAAAAATATTTCCCATTTTCCCAATCAAATTAAAAAGTGTAGGACTTCCCATGGCTTTTCCTGCGAACTTCATCCCAATTTGTTTGGACTTATCGTAGTTGGTTTCTTTCATCACCAACTGTCTCCATTTATACAATTGCATATGGATATCAATCTTTACAGGACAAACATCACTACAAGAGCCACATAAAGTAGATGCAAACGGCAATGAACTATGTTTCTTTAAGTCTTTTCCTGGGGAAAGGATGGCTCCGATAGGACCCGGGATAGTATAAGTATAACTGTGTCCTCCACTTCTTCGGTAAATCGGACAAGTATTCATACATGCCCCACAACGAATGCAGTTTAAGGATTTTCTAAAATCTTCTCTTCCTAATTGTTCTGTTCTTCCATTATCCACCAAGACGATATGCAACTCTTTGCCATCAGCTGGCTTGTGGAAATGAGAACTGTAGGTGGTAATGGCTTGCCCTGTAGCAGACCTTGCCAAGAGTCTAAGGAATACACCTAAATGCTCTACTTTTGGAATCAGTTTTTCGATACCCATACAGGCAATATGTACTGGAGCTAAATT
Source organism: Flammeovirga sp. MY04 (assembly GCF_001682195.2). Lineage (NCBI taxonomy): Bacteria > Pseudomonadati > Bacteroidota > Cytophagia > Cytophagales > Flammeovirgaceae > Flammeovirga > Flammeovirga sp. MY04. Next base: position 613,881 of record NZ_CP003561.2, on the reverse strand, counting down.
GGCACCCATGTCTACATTTCCTTCATTGGTACAAACCACAAACCCTCCAGTTTCTGCAATGGCAAAATTGATTCCCGTAATAGCCGCATCGGCATTTAAAAATTTCTCTCTTAAATGTTCACGTGCTGCTCCGGTTAGGTAAGTAGGATCCGAAGCCCCTTTTTCTGTGTTAAGGTGCTTATGAAAAAGCTCTCCTACTTCTTCTTTTTTCTTATGGATGGCAGGAAGTACAATATGACTTGGGTGTTCATTGGCCAATTGCACAATGCGTTCTCCCAAATCGGTATCTACTACTTCTATGCCTTTATCGTTAAGGTAAGGATTCAATCCACATTCTTCTGTCAGCATGGATTTACTTTTTACCACATTTTTCACTTCATGTTTAGCCAATATGGAATGAACAATCTCGTTGTGCTCCTGAGCATCTTTGGCCCAATGCACATGCACTCCATTGGCATTCGCTTTCTCCTCGAATTGCATCAAATACCCATTTAAATTGGATAATGAATGTGCTTTAATTTGAGAAGCGATCTCTCTTAACTCTTCCCATTCTGGAATAGAGTGAGCCGATTTATCTCTTTTTTCACGAACAAACCAAAGTGCCTTATCATGCCAAGTTACACGATCAGGATTTTTATTGAATTGCTTTGCTCCCTCTTGATGTGTTTTATACTGCGTTGACATGTTCTTCCGTCTGTTTTGGTGTTTCTGATATTTGAGCAGCTAAAATTTCAGCTAAATGAATTACTTTTATATTTAATTTCTTTCTTTGGATGATGCCGTCTAAGTGCATCAAACAAGACATATCTCCGGAAGTGATATATTCTGCTCCCGATTGGATATAATCATTTATTCTGTCGTTGCCCATTCTAACTGATACATCTGGCTGGGAAACACTAAATGTCCCACCAAATCCACAACATTCATCGGCTCTATTAGGTTGAATTAAGGTAATGCCTTCTACTTGTTTTGCCAACTCATCTTGCTTGGATACATCACAAGTAACTCTTTCGGAACATTGCCCTAAACGCATCCCTCTTAAGCCATGACACGATTTATGTATCGCTACTTTATGTGGAAATGATGCTTGTAATTGATCTTCCTTGACCACATCAAATAAGAATTCCGTAAGATCTAACACCTTATGAAGAATAGGCTTCATTTCTTTATATAGCTTCCCACCGTGTTCTCGGATATGTAAAATACAACTTGCAGAAGGGGCAACGATATAATCAAAGTCTTTAAACTGTTGATAGAAAACTTTTAATGCATCCACACCATCATTTTCACAGCCGGCATTGGCCATAGGCTGACCACAGCATGTTTGTCCTGATGGATAACCTACATCGCCGTATTTTTGTAAAAGTTGTAAAGTTGCTTTACCCACTTCCGGGTAGAATTGATTTACATAGCAGGGTATAAATAGTCCTATTTTCATAAGATTTTCATTTCATTTAGTTAGGGAATTCGATAAAAGTATTTTGCTATTTGATCATGTGTTGTAGTAAAAAGTATTGCCTGTAACATTGAACAAGCAATACTTTTTGAAAAAATGAATTAGTTGGAAATCTTAATTCATAAAAAAATTAGCGATCACACATTTGACTCAATAATTATCTTCTGTTGACGACTTTTGCTTTTTTGTAATAGTCGTTTTGAAGAAGCTCATCGTCCGACCAGTTTGCACGCTTATCGTACATTCCTAATTTCTGACGAATGGCAATCATATCTTTTGCTTTCTCAATACCTACACAAGAGATTTCTGGAGAAACTGTTGTGGCTACCATCACTGTTTGACAAATAGCTTCTACATTTTCCATTTTCCAGTAAGCATCTTCCAAGTGGCTACCCCAAACAATTACACCATGGTTTTCCATCAAAACTGCTTGGTGGTCGATTGCTGTTTCTCCGATTACCTCTGCGTTTTCTGGTGAACCTGGAGTTTCATATTTTGCTAATCCCATTTGACCTAAGAAGATATCTGCTTCAGGAATAACCCCTGTTGGAGGTACAATAGAAGCGATAGCGAAGGCTGTACCATGAGGAGGATGGGCGTGTACACATGCTTTAGCAGCTGGCATTCTTCTCATGATTGCCAAGTGAGTTAAAGCTTCTGAAGTTCTTGGTCTATGCCCTGCCTTTTGATTTCCGTCTAAGTCAATTAAACAAATATCTTTTGGCTTCATCAAACCTTTAGAGATTAACGTAGGTGTACATAAAACAAGATTATCGCCTACACGAACAGTGATATTACCACCGTTTCCGTCTACATAACCTCTTTCCCATAGTCTTCTACCAGCAATACAAATATCTTTTCTAAGCTTTTTAATCGCTTTCGATTTGTAGAATAATTCTACTTCAGTTCGAGTAACAGGATCAGATCCTTTCTCCCATTCGAACTCTAATTTTGGTAACTCAGGAGTGATTTTCCAATTTGAATCTGAAGTACTCTTTTTATCAATTTTTTTCGCTTTAATTGGTGATACCGCGTTCATAATTTATTTGTGATTTTATTTTTTGATCCATTGTTGTTTTGTCACATTACAAACATACTACCCACCCCAAAAGAAAGTGTCCTTGAGTTTCCTGCATACCTAGCAGGAAACCGCAGGAAATTAAAAAAAAACATTAATCGTAGATTGCACACATAATCCGATTGGAACTTCAAAAAATTATAAATACACAAACACTATGTCAGATCTATCAACTATTACTGGTAATCAAGTAAAGACTTACCAACAGTTCATCGCAGGCTCTTTTTCGAGTTCAGCGGATCATATCGAAGTACTAAATCCTTGTACGGAAGAAGTTATCGCTTTAGCACCAAGAGGAACTAAAGATGATGCAGACAGAGCAGTTGCAGCCGCTAAAGCAGCACAAACTGAATGGGGATTACGTCCATCTGTAGAAAGAGCAGAATACCTAAAGAAGATGGCACAAGTCATTCGTGAAAACAGAGTATTTCTAGCGGAAACATTATCTACTGAACAAGCAAAAGTAATGGGCTTGGCGCAAGTAGAAATTGATGTAACGGCTGTTTATTTTGATTATTATGCTGGTTTGGCTCGTTCTTACGAAGGAGAAATTATCCAAAGTGATCGTCCAAACGAGCAAATGATGTTACACAAATTACCTATCGGTATTGCTGTAGGTATTACGCCTTGGAACTTCCCATTCTTTGTCATGGCGCGTAAGATTGCTCCTTCTTTATTGACAGGTAATGCTTGTATCGTAAAGATCAGTGAGGAAACACCAATGGTTTGTATGGAATTCGCAAGATTAATCGAAAACATTGGTTTGCCTGCAGGTATTTTAAGTATCGTGACTGGTTACGGTCATGAAATCGGACAAGCTTTAACAGAAAATCCTGATGTAGGAATTATCAGCTTAACAGGTTCTGTAGTAGCAGGTCAGAAAGTAATGGAAGCTGCGGCTAAAAACATTACAAAAGTATCTTTAGAATTAGGTGGTAAGGCTCCTGCAATTGTTTGTAAGGACGCTGATTTAGATTTAGCAGTGAAAGCCATTGTTGCCTCAAGAGTAATCTTCAGTGGTCAGGTGTGTAACTGTGCTGAAAGAGTATATGTAGAAGAAGAAGTGTATGATGAGTTCATGACTAAACTTCTCCCTGCCATGAAGGCTGTTCGTGTGGGCGATGCTCGTACAGATGAGAAAGCTGACATGAGTGCACAAATTAACTCTACTCAACTAATGAAAGTAGATCAAATGGTAAAGCGTGCAGTAGAGCAAGGTGGTGAAGTACTTTTAGGTGGTAGAGTATCTAACCGTTTCAACAAAGGTTACTATTATGAGCCAACAGTCATTGCCAATGTAGAGCAACATCATGAAGTAATGCAGAACGAAACATTCGGTCCTGTACTTCCAGTAATGAAAGTAGCATCATTCGATGAAGCTTTGGACTTTGCTAACGATAGCGAGTATGGTCTAACGTCTTCAATCTATACTAATGATATCAATAAAGTATTAAGAGCAACAAAAGAGCTTCGTTTCGGTGAAACTTATGTGAACCGTGAAAACTTCGAAGCCATCCAAGGTTTCCATGCCGGATTTAGAAAATCGGGTATTGGTGGAGCTGACGGAAAACATGGTCTTGAGGAGTACTTACAAACTAAAGTGATGTACATCCAGCAGAACTAAAACTCACAATACAGTATAAACGAATATATTTTTAAAAGGCCAAGTTTTTCACTTGGCCTTTTTTAGTTTCTATCGAGAATATCCTATAATGCTATAAAACTATTTATTTTTAATTTTTTCCAGTTCCTCTTCGATTCTCCTATTGATATCAATCTTAGCATCTTCAAAAATAAATATTGATGTGCCATATTCTCTTGCATAAATATTCGTTACCGAATCATGTAATGCTGAATACTCGAAATAAGGACTTGTTTCTTTCAGTTCATTATCTCTTTCTCTACTGTACTTTACTCGAATTAAGTTGGTGTACTTTGTATCTAGATCATACCAATTGACATAGTCAGCATCAAATGAAACGGCCTTGATTCCATTTTTAGAGTAATAATTTATCGCTCCTGCCTGACCATAATTATCACATAATACTAAAGTTTTATCAGGTTCTTTGATCAAATTATACGCTACATCTACTTTCTCTGCTAATTCACACCATCCCAACATATCAGCATAATCTTGTGGAATCTGATGATCTTTCCCATCCTCCCATCTCAACAAACCAAGTGCTTTATATTCTTCTTGATTTTGGATAATATATTCAGGTGTTTTATTGGGAAATGCGATATCATAACTGAGTATCATGACCAATAAAGGTAAAGCGATTAATATTGGCTTAATTACTTTACCAATATTGTTTTCTAATTTATTGATTAAATAAACCGACCCAATAGCGATATAAATTGGATATAAACCGATGGCATAATAATCTTTCGCTTTTAAATAGGTGTATATGATCAATGTGAAGAGAAATGACCAAAATAAAAATCTAAATTTGCCCAAATCCTTTGATGTCGATAAACCTGTAAGTGCTGCGAGAATGACAAAAATAGAACCTGTAAAAAAGAAGAGTTGATTTTTGAGAAATGATAATCTTTGTACATTCACTAATTGTGTATTAGCCAACTCTTCCATATGTTTAAAGACAGGAAAGTCATTACTGTATTGCCAAAAAAGGTTGGGTGATATTAGCACGATAGCTAATAATATCGCTCCATATACTTCTTTTCTTAGTAATAGCTTTCTAGTTTTTGTCATCAAAATGCCTGGGATAAGTCCGAGTACCAAAAAGGCAATGTTGTATTTATTAAGAAAGCCGAGAGCAAAAAATACAGCTGTCCAATACATCCACTTTGGTTTATCAGTATTTATGTACTTTATGATGAAGTAAAAAACGACAGTCCAACTTAGTACATCAAATGAATTGGGTTGAAAAAGGGTATTTAACCTTAGTAAGGCAGAAAATAAAATACAGGATGCACCAAGTATTTTTGCATATAGATTTCCCTTCAGCTCATCAATTGTAAACCAAACTACCACCAAAGTTAAGGTGCCAAATAAAGCAGGGAAAAACTTCACCCAAAAAACTGTATTCCCTAATAATTTAATAAGAAAAGAGATCCATGATGTAAATGGCGGAATTGATGTAAATCCTAAAGCCAAATGATTCGCTTGATCTAAATGAAGAAATTCATCTCTCTGTAAATCGTAACCTGAATCTATTAAAATAGATTGTAAGAAAAATTTTAATAGAATGAATAAGAGTAATAATAGAGATTCCTTAGTTTTCATTTGTTAGTTTTTTGAAAGATTATTCATTAAAGATAGTCTATTATAAATTAAGCATTGGTATGATAAATTCCTTTATTAATTCTATTCTGTCTTTTGCTCTTGGGAAAAATGTAGAAGTGATAGATATTACTAAATCCTTTTCGGGAGATATAAAAATAATATTCCCTCCATCTCCGATAGCTGAATAGGCATTTATAGTTTCGTCTTTTATTATCCACCATAAATAACCATAAGGCAGTTCGTTAAACAAACTATGTACTTTGGTACTTTCTGCAATCCATTGAGAAGAGACGATCTCTGTTCCTTTCCATTTACCTAGATTCAAGTATAATTGACCAATTTTTGATACATCATTTAAAGTTAAAGCTAGTCCCCATCCTGCGGTATTCACCCCTTTTGGATCTACTACCCAACCGCTCACTCCTTTATTTTTCATAAAAGCAAAGTACTCTTCTTTATTTTTTATAGGTGCATGGTGAGTTGATTTAATATTGAGTGGTTGGAATAAATTTTCGTTTGCAAATTCAACGATAGACTTACCGATTGAGTTAACAAGAATTCCTGATAAGACCTGTAATCCAATGGTGGTATATTTAAACTGACCCATTTTACCTTTACCACCCAAAAAACCTAATACACTTTTCGTCCAATCGTCACTGGAATATACTTTTGTGTAGGGTTCATATTTAAACTTGTAAGGGGCAGTCATTGTTATAAGATCTCGGATCGTGATCTCTTGTATAGTCGTCTCCCTCCTTTTGATCGTATAATCTGGAAAAAACTCTAAGATTTTCTGATCGATACTTTTTATAAACCCCTTATCGATAGTAATTCCAAGGAGTAGCGATACTATACTTTTCGTTACAGATGCTACATGCACACGATCTTGGTTTGTGTAACCGTTAAAATAATCTTCAAAGACAATCTTGTTTTCTTTAACAACCTCTATACCAGTAATATTACTGTATTTAGTTTGAATCAGATTCCTTAATTCTAATGTTCCTGTGGTTCTCATTTTCATTCTAAGTTTCCACAAATCTATATTAGTTTAAAAGGTTATTTGCTATCATGATTAAACAATTTTAAAAGAAAAATAAATTCATTTATGATCATAAACTTCATTTCCATTTTAAGGAGTTGACTATTCGATTACCCTTGTTCTTGATTTTCTTAGTACAATGTTTAAATTTTCATCAACCCTTCAATCTTATTGATGGATTTATGTCGAATCTTCTCTTTGTATGTTAACCATCCTCCAATTGCTCCAAGTATACTCCCTATTACGATTTCTTCAAACCGAAGCACAATTAATGTATTGGTACTATGAAAAAGTGGATTTGCTGCTTCATTTAATAAGATGGTAAACGGTGTAATGAACACAACTGCTAATGCATATTGTCTCACCACCAACATTTCAATAACTAATTGAAGGATAATTATTGAAATGCAAATTGTTATGGGAGTGTAATCGATAAAATGAAATAAGCACCAAGTGAATCCTATTCCCACAAATGTTCCTAAGATTCTTTGTATCATTCGTTGCCTTACGTGATGTAATGAAACTCCTTGCATTACCGCTGCACATGAAATAGGAATCCAATAAGGATTATCTAACTGTAAGTAATAACCAATCCCTAAAGATGTAGACATTAATCCACCAAAAATGATAGTTTCCCAAACATCTGCATACGGATTAGGTTTAAAAATAGGAACTATTTTATCTTGATTAGCTTTTGGATCTTTAATCGAGAGATAAAGTAAATAAAGTAATGCGAACATACAGGTTAACATAGTTCCTAAAGTCATCAATCCCACCTTTAAAGGAATAGATGCGATATCAAAGGGCTGACAAATAGACATTGCTGCTATTAATATAAAGAAAAAGCTCTTAGGTGGTGAAGTTTTATAAAATAGAATAATCCAATGAACAACCACTGTAAATAATCCAAATGCTATGATCGAAACAACTGGATGAAAACTAAAAAAATAACCAAATGCAGATGAGGCAATAAAGCCAAATGAACAAACCAAAAGAGTTAAAATTCTATTGGTATATGATCCTGTTTCAGGAAGATAAATTATTACCAACCCACTTAAACATGCTGTTAGTCCGAATTGAAGAGACCCAAAATATAAACCTAATAAAAGGGGCACTCCTATACTTATGGTGGTTAATAAAGGTTTTTGCCATTTATTATTTGATGATTTAAAGGCAAAAAGGAGTCGAAACTCCTCCAATAATTTTTCTATCATATAAAATTAAGTTGTAGTTTTTATGATTGGATTAGTTAGTATAAAATTGTATAGTGAAGAAAACCCGGTTTAGCATTGGGAGTTTACTTTCTTATAATTGGTTTATAGTCAAAAATTGAAGGCATAAATGCCTTATGATTATAAAAACTCCGTCAAACAACTCACCTCTTTTCCATCAAAAGCAACTCCCACAAGCATGATGTCTGTTTTGTTGTTTTCTTTTAGAGTGGTTATATATTTCGAATCGTGAATTTGTTTAATTGCATCCTTTGCTAATTCAGGTAATGGCGGAGAACTAGGCCTTAATTTTTTAAACTCTAGAATCCAACCTCTTGAGTCTTTACTATCTTTAGGATAGATCATTAAATCTGCCCTCCCAAGTCCTGTTTCGGGATTAGATTTTACTATATACTTGGAAGAAAGGTGAGCCATTAAGCCTAAAATAAATGCATGATAAACTTTTTCGGGTAGAGATCCGCTATGTTGTACATCATGAAAACTAAAAGAGTGAAGTAAATATTCTGATAAAGCTATTTCAAAATCTTTGGCATTTTGATCTAGTAAAGCTGTAAGAATTGTACTTTCACTTACCACAGTAGATTTTGATAATAACCTTTGAAGCATCTGTCTGTAAACCGTTTTCACTTCTATATTCGGTATTCTCAAACCATGATAAGCTATACCATCAATATTTTTTGAGAAAGTTGTTGTTAAATATCCATTAAATAAAAGTAACCCTAAGACTGTCTTCTCATTTCCAGCATCAAGATCTTGAAAAATAGTCGTTTCTTCTACTTCACATTCCATTACCTGACCATCTATAAAACCTGTCAGTTTTTTCTCTAAATCAGCATTCGCATTCGTCAATAATTCCTCAATCAATTCATTTGCTGATGTATTTACCCAATAGGGTCTAAAACCTTGTTTGGGTTTATTGGCAAAGCTTAAAATCGACCAAGGATTATATATATCGGAATGTGTCCCAATTTTATAACCATTGTACCAAGACTTCACGTCCTCAAAAGGAACATCAATCTGACCATCCTCTAAAAGTTGTTTCACTTCTTGTTCTGTTAATCCAAATTTATCAGCATAATCATGATCAAGAACAGTATTGACTTCAAGATTATTCAAACCAGAAAATATACTTTCTTTAGCAACTCTTAGGATGCCAGTGATAATCCCCTTGAACAAATAATCATTATCCTTAAATCCACCGGATAAAAAACCACGCATAAAGGTGATCATTTCATCGTAATAACCAGCTTCCCATGATTTAATTACACAAGAATCGTATTCGTCAATCAATATGATTACCCTTTGTTGATAGTAATCATGTAAAATTCGAGAAAACTTAATTAAAAAAGTTGATAATTCAGAACTCGTTAATTGATTGCTTTTTAGTTTATCAAAATATTTCAAATCATCAGTATCCAAATTAGGGTTATCGATAATATTTTGATATCCTTTTAAAAATTCTTTTAAAAGATCTGTTATTTTAAGTAGAGCTGAACTAAAAGAATTCTCCTTTATGTCTTTCAATGAAAGATAAACTGTAGGATACTTCCCTTGATGCTTCCAAACATCCGATTTTCTAATCTTAAGGTGATCAAAAAGGGATTTATTTTCCTCTTCTTTTTTTATATCAAAAAATGCATGAAGCATAGACATGTTTAATGTCTTACCAAATCTTCTTGGACGAGGTAACAAAATAGAAGTCGCACTACTTTCAACAATCTCTTCAATAAATAAAGATTTATCTACAAAGTAGTAATCGTCTCTAATTACTCTTTTAAAATCTGAAATGCCAATTGGATATTTTTTCATGCAATTTTATTCTTTTGGTAAAGATAAGAAATTATCAATTTCGATGGAGTAAGCATTTAAGTTTTGTAATAAAACTAGATATTCTACTTTATACCTTCCTTTTAATTAGATTCCTCAACACAACAATAAAATCCAAACCAGAAACTAACAATAGCACCCCAATCACCCATAAATACAAATAATCTAATTTCTTAACCTTAAGTTCTATTTCGGGACCTAAATCAAAAGAGGCATATTGTGGTTCACTTAAGAACTTTTCATGTATCACTTTTAACTGATTTTTAAATGGTTTAAAGCGGAAATTCACTTCATCCAAACAACCAATATTAAAAGGTAAATTAATTAGCTTTTGAACAAATTGATCTTTCAATTCTATTAGAAGAATTTCATTTTTCTTCGTTTGTATTAGCAGTATTTGATGGGTCGTATCGAAATCTATTTTCCTGATATTGTCAATGACAATTGTCCTACTCTCTAAGACCAAATGTATAGAATCATTTTGCAAAAAACTTTCAACAACAACTTCATCTATTGATGAGGTTAAGGAGTCGATCTTGGCTTTTTTAGATTGATATTTCTGGCTATTTTTTGAGGAGGGTAATCTTTTAGGAAGACTTTTATTTTTAAGATTTTCTTTATTCTTTAAACCATAGTCAATCAGTTTCATTATTCTATTAATACTGAATTTCTTTGATTGATATTTTATAGTCAAAGCCTCTCTATCTTCAAATTGTATATCATAATAGTAATTATGTTTGTGAGTTTCTTCTAAAGAGGAAGTATATGACATAAATACAGAGTCTTTCTCATAAAAATTACAATAGTCTTCCCTGTAATCTAGGTATACATAAGCCGTACTATCTACCTCTCTTATGAAATTGTTAATCATCGAGAAATAAGCATTGTAAATGTGTTGATGATAGGAAGAATTCTCCTCAGTTGTAATTTTTAAAATGAGGTTGGATTGTTTGACCACCCGAAAATAATCCTCATGTGCTTCTAATTGAAATGAAAGGAGAAGAAAAAGAATGCTTAATTGTCTCATAGAATTTAGTTTTTACAAGATCAATTTACAAAAAATCAAAATTTGTAATACTTATAAAAGCATAAAAAAGGGCAAAACTTTCGCTTCACCCTTGATATTAGAGAATTAACAAACAAATTATTCTAAAACACTACCTTCCTCACATCACTCGAGTGTTGATCGATGATCTTAATGATAAATATTCCTTTTGATGAAAAGGGCAATTGAATACGCGTTCCATCCAATTCCTTTTGTAATAGTTTTTGCCCACTTAAGTGATAAATCAAAAGAGTATTTCCTTTCAAATCGCTATTTGATTTTATCTCCAAAGTATTTTCATTGGATTTATATACTTTAATATTTTCCTTTTGATGATGAGAACTCGTTGGGGCATCTCCCTCTTTTAAATAGAGGTAATAACTTTTTGTTGATCCATTTTGAGCAGTTACCACAATAACATGCAAGTCACCACCCGATTGAGGGTGATTTACATTATAACTTGCATTCTCCTCTTCTAAAGTGACTTTAAATGTAGGTTGTTCCCTCCAACGACCATAAAGTTCATAAGTAAGTTTATCTTTTTGGAACTCTTCTACTTTCTGATTATCAATGGATATTTCTAAAATATTGGCATTGGCATATCCTCCTTCTACATCATAATGAATGACATACTCCTTGGAGAATCTTCTATCTTCGGCAGTCACTTTGATAACCGTTGGATAGATCACATCCTCTTCTGATAAAATTTCAACAATGGCATTTGCATCATTTGCAACCGCTGTAATTGTAGGAGTTTGTGTTGTTCCCCAAGGTAAATGATGAGTAAACTGATCCAAGTTATTATCCAATTCTTCGAAAATCACACCATCAAATTTTAATTCTTTTAAAGTGGTATCCTTACTCCCTTTGGCTACAGCAAAAGGTTCCCCCTCAGTAAATAACAAGAGTTCTATTTCAGCAGTTGATGAATTATTAGACAATAAGGTGATCTCATTCTCACCATTGATGGCTACAAAATCACCTGAAATAGTCACTTCTACTTCTTCAATAAGATTCCAGTTTTTATCAAATACTCCTGCTTTATCACCTCCTCTATACTCAATATATGAGGTTGATGAGGTCGATAACTCCACAGATGTATTTACCCTTAATATCTGATTACCCATTTGAATAGTCGGATCTACCACCACTCCTTCTCCAAACATAAACCTTATTTGGAATTGAGGTACTTGATCTTTGTAAGGATTGATTAACCTCTTCGATTCATCAAACGACATTTCTACTTTTGGTACATACATTCCATCTTCTTGTAGCATATGAAATAAAGCGTAGGATAGGTCTTCGGCTACATCAGATGGGTGCTCTACCATCATTTTTATAGGATAAATTAGAAAATCGTCTTCACTATCAAAGTCTCTTAATTCAAATGCAGTATTTGATGCTATACGATTTTTATAGGTCGTATGTGTTTCCAACATCGATTGTCTTTGCTCTTCAGTTAAATTTCTATTTACCGTTTTCCACTTTGGTAGAAGAGACAATATTTCAGAAGTTTTCCCATATTGTTGAAACTCTTCCAACGTAATTCCAAACATAGGATCAGGTCGTAAAATGGAGAAATTACTACCATTATAAGCAGCCTGACTACTCAACATAAATTGTGCAGCCAACATATTTGATGATGGCTTTATAATCCCTTTATCTGTTGTACTCAAGCGCTCCAATCGAAGTGATGCACGACCGATATTATGGTCCCCCACCGGAGATTGTAAGAATTTCTTGGTACGGTTGATTTTATACTCCATATATCCAGCATTGGGAGGAATTCCGTTGGATGTACGTACCAAAACAGGATGTTCCACATTTTCATACACTGTCTGTGCAAATTTCTCAAAGCCCCATCTACCGTTATATACATGAATTTCTGCACCATCAAAAAGAGTATTTGATACTTGACAGTCATTGACTAAGCTTGCATAATTTTTTGCTACTGTATCGAATAAATCAGAGTAATTATCAGGAACAAAAACAGTATTGTAAGGACTTAGGATCCCTTTTACAATTTCCCCTTCTTCATGTGCTGACCTTAATGTTCCATTTATACTTCTATTGGATAAAGTAATTTGCCATAAGCCAGTAGTATTATCCTTTTGGATGTCACTAATCCTCATCAATTCGCTACCTATTTGCAAATACTCATATCTAAAAAATGTAGGTAATGATTCAGTACGCTGACCAAAAATTTCTGTTTCTTGTGATAAAGTTGAAGGTGGTTTATACCATGCTTCTTTGGGCTTAAAAGTTAAAATGATATCATTTTCAGAGATGGATTGATCTAGCGTTCCCTCAACCCAAGTCGCCAACTCGTCCGATAAATTTTCCTGCGCATACAAAGGATCTCTTTTCCCAATTCCTCCACTTACATAATGCAAATTGATGCTTCTTCCGTTTTCTCTTTGTTGTAATGCAAATGATTTTAATTCTGCTTGATTTTGAAACACACCACTCACTTCCCAATTGAGCGTATTATCGGGCCAAAACCCTCCTTGCCAAACATCGGTAAAGAAGTTAATTGTGGTCACATCAGATTGTTTGATATACGGCTCAAATAATGGTAACTCTTCTACACTTTGAGGTCGGATATACATCACACTTTGATCCGAAAACATCTCTTCCCACTCTTCTACCCATTGTTTTGCTCGATCATAATTCCACACACCACTCACTTTTGGATGAGGTATGGCTTCATTTCCCCAAGCCTGAAGAATACTTTCATCCTCCTCTGCCTCATTAGCATAAGCGTACATGACAAAACCACCCAATAAGTTATCTCTTTTATAGCGATCCCAAACATGCTCAAAAGTTAAAGTGCTTGAGTTACCACTTTTTCTTAAAGTCGATATGTAATCAAAAGCCATTAACTTCATGGAAGCACGGGCACTGAGTTCAAATTCTAGCTTTGCACCCACAGGAAAATTGCCATAAAAATCAACCATATCAAAAGATATATAAGTCGGCGTAACATTGATATTGAAGCTTGCCATTAATTTTTCATCAGCAGTCGAAAATATCAGTTGATCTCCCGAACGAAATATTTTATTAAGTTCGACTCTTTCCCCACTCATCAAAATTATATACATCGATGATCGGTTCGTCGAAAGCAAAACTTCATTCCCATCCTTCAATTTTAAGGAAGTGATTTTACCATCAGGTTGAAAAGTAATCGTAAACCTTTCTGAAGAAAATACCACATCTGAAGTTACTTCCGTTAGAGGTGATGGCTTTGTTTGATTCTCTAAACTTTGAGCAATTATAGAAAAAGACAACGTCTGAAAAAGTACAACAAATAACAAATATTTTTTGATGTAGTATGCTAGTATTAATTCTTTCATTCCAAGTATTTATAATTATTGGAATAAAGTAACAACAATAGAATTTGAGGTGATTGTTCATTACTTTCTTTGATGTGCGTTTAAATATCAACCCTATTTTTTCCAATATTTAAAATTGCACTAACTAACTGATATAGACGACTGTAAACTCTTTACTTCAAGGGAAAGAAAATCATCTTAAAATGTAATAAACGTGATAAGTAATAAATGTTAGGATGGATATATTTATTAGGAGATTTTTCCAGTTTAATACATTCGTTATCAATAAAATTGATAGTCTTAAAATGTTTCGTAGGGACGTTACAGTGCAACGTCCGTACACATTTATACTGCTTTTTTAGAGAAAAGTATTAAACAAATCATCTTCATTATTAATTAATTTTTTTGAAATGAAATGTAACTACACAATCTTCTTTTATTTCATCAGTTCGTTTCTCTTTTTCCAATCTTGTGTGAAAATAATAGAGAAGGATGATTTAAAAAGACCCAACATTATCGTGGTCATCACCGACGACCAAGGGTATGGTGATTTAGGACATACAGGCAATTCGATTATAAAAACACCAGCAATCGACTCCTTTTCCAAACAAAGTGTCAACCTCTCTAATTATCACGTTTCGACAACATGTGCACCGACAAGATCGGCCATGATGACCGGTAGAAACCCTAACAGAGTGGGCGTTTGGCACACCATTATGGGAGCATCTATGCTAAATGGGGACGAACAAACTTTACCCGAGGTATTGAAAGAAGCGGGATATACAACTGGGATGTTTGGTAAATGGCATTTAGGTGATAATCATCCGTTTCGACCTCATGATAAAGGTTTTGATAGTGCACTTTACCATGGTGGTGGTGGAATCGGACAAACGCCAGATTATTGGAACAATAATTACTTCGACGATACGTACTTCAGAAATGGAGAGCCAGAAAAACACGAAGGCTATTGTACAGATGTTTGGTTTGAGGAAGCTATCAAATTTATTGAAAACGCTAAAGATGAACCATTCTTTACCTACATCAGTTTGAATGCACCTCATGGTCCCTATAATGTACCAAAGGAATATTACGATCTCTATGCTGATGAAACAGAATTGCTAGAAAGTCAAAAACGATTTTATGGTATGATTACCAATATCGACGATAACTTTAAGACATTACTGGATAAACTAGACGAGCTAAAAATCTCAGACAATACCATCGTCTTGTTTACTACGGATAATGGTACCGCCAATGGATTTAAAAAAGATCCTAAAACGAAGAAAGTATACGGTTATAATGCTGGAATGAGAGGAACAAAAGCGAGTCATTACGACGGCGGACATAGAGTTCCAATGATTATTCGTTGGCCTAACGGAGCACTTGAAGGTGGAAAAACATTGTCTGAATTAACATCACATGTTGATTTACTACCCACATTAACGAGCTTAGCCAAGGTCCCTTTTACTCCTAAAAAAGAGTTGGATGGTGTGGATATCAGCCAATACCTTCAAAACGAAAATAAGCCGGAAGAACGTATGATTATAGTGGACACTCAACGCTTATCCTGGCCCAAAAAAGGAAAACAAAGCTGTGTGATGCAAGGCGATTGGCGTTTGATTGATGGTAAAGATCTCTATAACTTAAAAACAGATCCTGGTCAAGAAAACAATATAGCAGATCAACATCAAGAAAGAGTGGAGAAAATGAATGCTTTCTATACTACTTGGTGGGACAAGATGATTCAGGAAACAAAATATTCTGTCATTGATTTGGGTATCGATAAAGTAGATGTCATCACTTGTCACGATGCTCATACAGATGATGATAATTACCCGCCTTGGAATCAAAAACTTATTCGAGATGGTAAACTGATGAAACCTGCTAAATTCCTAGTGAACTTCACCAAAAAAGGAAAATATAAAATTGGTTTAAGTCGTTGGCCTGAAGAAAGCGGACTTCCGCTAAATGCCGAATTAAATGATGATTATCCGATAACAAAGTATGTGGATGCTAGAGTAAAAGGAAAGTCATTGGAGTTCGAAAAAGCGTTTATCAAAATTGGAAACAAGGTATCCGAAGCATCGGTTGACAATACTTTAACCTCCACAGACATTACTGTTGATGTTGAGGAAGGACAAACAGATTTAACAGCTTGGTTCACCACAAAAGATGGTGAAGAAACGAATGCGTTTTATTTGTATGTGTCTAAGGTTGAGGAGGAGAGTTTGATGTAAATAAATCAATAGAGGTCGATTCATAAATAAAATGAATCGACCTCTCTTTTTTTTAAGTCTATATATCTATCAATATCACTTCGAACCCTTATCCTTATCCTCCAACTCAACAGATTTGTCAATAGCTTGTTGGAATTCGTTATCGAAGCTAATCACTTTTTGCACGTCGGCATCGTCTCTTTTTTCGTGAGGGTAGATTCTTCTCCATTTGGTAAAATCACCACCAATCCATTTCATGGATTTCATCGTTGGTGTATCTCCTTTCCAGCGTTCGTCCGCTTTCATTTTATTATGAAGATTGAATGCTGGTGATAATGTCAATTCTGTTACCTCGTCCCAATCTTTTAGAGGTTTGCCATTATTCGTTACAAAGTCCTCCGGAGAAAGTTCTAAAGTATTGATCCCTTTGTCCTTTAGAGTAACTACCACATAATAATTCTCTTTTCTTCTCCCAGTATAATTTTGCCATGTGTTCGTTTCAATGCCCACAGCAAGTTGATTACCCTCTGCATTTGTTTCTAATTGAATTTTAAGCTTTCCGCCTTTTGGTCCCATAAAACAAGGGTCCATCAGCTTACGAGTTCCAAAGAACCAATGGTGATGGTTATTTCTAAATAACGTATACCAGTCTTGCATATCGTTAGAGAAATCGTCGATAATAGCATATCTTCTGGCGGTCGTTTTTACTTTCGCCGATTGAAGTTCATCCGGATAGGCCATTTGATATTCAGATGAAACCGTAAATAAATTGGTTTCGTCTTTTCCTGGATGGGCAGGTATCATGTGGTTTATTTTGTAAGTGATGTTGGCAAAGGCATACAATGGCTCTTTATCATCAAATACTGGGCACTCTGCATAATACTTGTTTTTCTTCTGTTTCACTTCAGCAGAATGCCAAAAACGGTTTCTGGAGTCTCTACTATATCCATAGAAAATTTCCACTTTTTCAATAGGCAATCCTGATGATTGATCAGGTTCTACTGTAAATACAGGGATATTATTTTTGGTCTTCAGCTTTAATTCTGAAGCTGATTTTTTAGGAAAAGTAAAAGTACCTTTTACATGAGCGTCCATCCAAAGGAAACGAGCAGCATGTGCTTCTTTGGTAAATCTATGATTTAAATGAGGTGCCAAAACCAAAATATTTTCTGTGGATTTTGGTAATAACGACATCCCTTTCACCACCAATTCTGTTGGGGAATTAAAATCGTTGGTTGAGCCTAGAAACAAAATAGGTGTTTTGATTAAAGGCCAAGATGATTGTGATGCAATAGTTTTTTGAAATAACGCTAAATCACTCCTCATGTGTCGTTTACTATTAGGCAAACCCCACATATCTTGATGTAAATAACCGGATCCACCTACAGATGGAGCGGCAGCTTTAATACGAGGATCATTGGCAGTCATTACCGTAGCAAAACCACCCATAGAATGTCCTTCTAATCCAATACGGTTTGGATCTACTTCTGCTCTTTCTTCCAAGAATGTAATTGCTCTTCTTGCACTAATCGAAATTTCTACCCAACTACTGTTGTAGGCATTGGGCTCTTTATACAATGTTTTTTCTGTTGGAGTGACCGAATTATGGAAACCTAATCCTTTATCTTTTCCTAAGAAACCTACAGGTAAATCGTCCCAATCCGTATTCTGAAGACCATCCTCTAAAGGCTTTTCACCCCAATTAATACTTATACATGCGTAGCCTAATTTCACCCACGTTTCCACACGAGATAATTCTGCTCTTTGTCCGCCACCATGAATATGAACAATGCCTGGAACATTTTTAGCGTCTTTAGGATAACCATAATATGCAGCCACTTTAGGGGAAGCCGATTTATTGTCGCCTTCTAATTGACCAATATCATAGACCACATATTCAAATTTTCCTTTATCGTTTTCCCAAGTTTTTAAAACCTTAGCATTAATAGGTTCGGCTTTTGGATCGTAGTTTTCCCAGATACTTTGCGCAGTTTGTTGTGCATAGGAAGTGAATTGTATTCCTACAATAGTGATTAGCAATGCCCAACACTTAAAAAGATACGTTTTCATGCTTTAATGAATTAGTCGAAAGATGATCCTAAGGATTTGATCACCATAGATAAATATATAGAAGAGGATAAAAAAAGGTTGTCGCATTCGATGATGTGACAACCTTATTTCAACATCAATTAGAAGTTGATTTATATTACAGCTAACGATTATTTAGAATCTGCTTTTGTAGTAAAGCGAGCATCACCCCAGCTACCATGATCACCACCTTGGTTATCATCAGCATCTTCACAGATAAGTGTAATTGTTTTCTTACCTTTTACATTAAAGCTCTGCTCTTCAACAGTTTGCTTACTGCGGCTGATTGTACCACTGTTGTATACTTCTTCGCCATCAATCTTAATGATCATACGAATTTTACCTCCATTAGAATCATTAGCACCTGGCGTAACCACAAAGTTTACATAATTGTCCTTCACAGGGAATACCATTGTAGAAGTAGAGTGCACACCCAAACCTTTTCTAAATTGATTTCCACTAATACTAATAAAGCCACCATCTACGCCTTCGTTGTTCATTACTCTCCAGTAAGAATCGTTGGTAGTAGCCATTTCTTTTGTAAGATATACCAAAGACTCGTCTTCTGTATATGCACCATAGTTAGGGTTTTTCAATTTAAATTCTTTTTTACCCTCAACAAAAAATGCCTCTGCCCAATCGGCGTGATCACCGCCATTATCAGCACCTTCCTCAACAATTAGTTCAATTTGTTTCGCTCCCGCTACATCAATTTGTTGTAATGTTGGTGTATATTTTTTAGTCTTACTAGAAATTGGTCCAGTAGTAAAAACTTCCTCACCGTCAACTTTAATAGACATAGTTATTTTACCATTGTGTGCGTCATCAGGACCAGGAACAACATAGAAATATTGTGCTTTTCTAGGTACATCAAATACTAATTTTGATGGAGCGTGCACGCCTAAACCTTTCTCATATTTTTCACCTTTCATAGATAATGCTTCTCCACCAACAGCTTTATCCATGTTAATTCTCCAATAAGATTTACTGCCAAAAGCTTGATCATTTTTAGTAACATACACTCTATTACCTTCCATGATTTTTACTTCTTCTGCTTGTTCAGTTTGTGCTATTGCAGCAGTTGACAACATCATCATTGAAGCTGCTGCGAAAATTTTCAAATTCTTTTTCATTTCTAATAAAATTTCGATGAAGATTTGAATAGATATTTATTATTAAAAAATAAGTAGACGTAATAATAATTATCAAATTCTATACCTTATACCATCTGTGTTATTAATTATGTAAGTTTAATACAGTTTTAAGTTAAATTATCTTCTCCTGAAGAAGACTCTAAATTGTTCGAGTTGTTATCTTCAAGGAATTCGATTGAAAGAATAATTCTTATTGACAAATATGACTGAAAAATCGATGTTCAAATGACTTATATTTTACAATCTTTTGTCCAATTCTTCATTTCTTGATAATAGAACTCTAATTTTAAAAAGCACGGGCCTAACAAAGCCCATGCTTTAGATCTATGAAATTGATTATCTATAATGCTACTTGTTTCAAAGAGAAAGATTGTTTTTCGTTCCACTTTCTATTTGATAATGACACTCTCCAAAGATTGTTACCCAAGCTTTCTACCTTCTCGATCTCACAATTCTTAGAGTTGTTGGCCTGAATCCCTTTTTCTGAGTAGAAAATGATATCGCCATTTTGTGCACCATGGTCACTTAGTTCCACTTTAATACTAGACCCTTTCACGACCATGTTTTTAATTTCGTTTGCACCCATAGAAAGGTGTAAGTTCGAACCTAATACTTGTGTCTTCCCCTCAACAAGTGGTGTAAATCTCACCATCTGAGAAGAGTTGGTCTGAAGATTTTTTGCCGTATATGTGTTCGTTGCATAACCTACTACTTCGTTTTTCCAGAAGTCGTACACTGCACATTTTGTATCTTTTGGTAAACCTGCTTCTACCAAATCGATAGATACATCGTTTCTATTTTCTTTATCCACATTGTATAGATTATATACTCCGAAGTTGCCAAATGTTCTTTCTGCATGGAAACCAAACACAGTGTTATCAGCAGACTTTCCTAGTGTTAAAAGTTTTGTTTCTTCGATCACACCTGGTCGCATGATTTCGTAATTTCTCCACACTTCTTTTACATCATCAGCATCGATTGGTTCAGAAATCATAGCTGTACCTCCTGTTAGTGCTACAGAGTTGTGCCAAGTTTTCCACATTCCCTCTTGTTGAGTATAACCTACTCTTCTTGAAGGAAGTTTAGACTCTAAGTAAGACACATCGGCATCGTTATTCCACCATACTTTATGATAGATTTGGAATCTCAATACAGATTCTAAACAGTGATCGAAGTGTGCTGGGTGAGAATCAGGACCAACTCGTGCTGCATCGATAAAACCAATTACACCTCTTGTTGGCTGACCTAAACAAGAAAGGATATACATATCGTCTCCCGCTGCTTCTCTATACAAAGTATACAACTGTCTGAACGTTTGTAATCTTGTTAACTTTGGATCTACATAATTTTGACCAATACCGTTGAAGTCAATTTTTATGTAACCAAAACCTCTCTCTCTAGCATCTTTAATGATGTTGAATAAGAATTCTTTCGATTTTGGATGCGTTGGGTTAATCCACTTTGCACCATCTGGGTGGAAAGAGTTAGGGTTCATAAACGTTTCAATTCCTTTTGCATTTGTTTGTAATGCTTCAGGATTTTCCTTCGCCCACGGATGTTCTGGATTGATCATCAAAGGAGCGAACCATACGCCAGGAGTTGCACCAATTGCTCTAATTTCTTCAGCCACTTTTGCCATACCTGAAGGGAATTTTTCGTTTGCTGACCAATCGCCATCCATTTTTTGATAACCATCGTCGATTTGCACAATTCCTCTTCCGAATGTATTTGGATTCTCTTTAATTGTTTTTGTCACGTTCATTACGTGTGCTTCATCAATTTTAGTAGTTCTATCGTACCAGCTACACCATCCGTAAACAGGATCTCTGTCTAATTTAGCATTGTGTGTAATTGCTACCCACTTTGTCCAAATATCAATACTTGTATCTTTATCATCTTCGTATAAGAAGATCATTTCTTCACTATTTCTAACCTCACCTGGCTCTACCAATACTTCATCCATACGTACTGTATTGAACAAGTTTCCTTTTCTAATGTTCACATTACAATGTGCGTCTGCTGGTCCAACTGGGCCTACTAAAAATGATTTCCCATTTTCTGTATTGTAAGCCAAAGCCACCTCTTTATAACGCGTGTTTAACTTGTCTAAAGTCTCCGCATGCTTATGCTCCATTAATGGAGTGATTAACCATTGTTCTGGCTTAGATAAATCTACTGTTCCGGCAAAACCTCTTTCAGTATCGAATAAATCAAATACTCTAAGATCTACATTTTTATTACTCTTATTATGGAAGTAACCTTGGATAGTATAAGCCTTAATGTCTTGAAGTTTTCTGATATGTAACTCCAATCCAAAACCATCCTTTTCGAAATAAGCTTTTGATTGTTCTGCTTTACCAAAAGGAGTATCCACAATAGATTTTTCTACTGATCCTTTCACAGGTGTATGACCCAAACCGATTCTTCTACTCTGACCGTCTATATCATAAACAACGGTAGAGGTACGGAAGAATTTTTGCATTTCTTCTTGTGCAAAAATAGAAACTATAGGCAGCATACTAAGTAGTACGACAAAAAGTATTTTGTTTCTCTTCATTTCATTAAAATTAAAAAATAAACTTCTTTTGATTGAATCTGATACAATATTAGTGCGTTTATATCATTTCAATTTGCTCATATATTACATTTCTTACTTTTGATCTGATAGTATCAAAAAAGAGAAAAAAGGGCTTTTTTGATGCATAATCAGCAATATTTATGGCTCTAAACTTTCATCCATAGGAACGGAGTAGGTCACTTCCCATGTCTTGGTCTCTGCATTATAGTCGGTCTGCCAATAATCGTTACCAAACTTTTCTTGTTCCTTTAAATTTACCGAAGTTCCATTTTTTGTAATCACAATATTGAAGTCTCTATAATTGGAAATATTCGATATAGTGATGGGCACATACCCTAACCCATTTGTAATATCCAAGATCACTTCATCATTTTCTGCTTCTACTTTTATTGGATTTCTACGAAGTAGTTTTCCCTTTTTTAAAAAGATCAACTGAGTGTTTTTATGCGCCTCTCTATACATTGGTTCCCAAGTATTGGCTTCTTTCGATATGAAATTTTTGAAGGCCTCATTGTCTCCATAATAACTATTTGATTCATTAGGCAGAATACATAACTCAATAGTCATATCAATTCGATCTCCTTCGTTCAATTCTTTGATGTGTAACGGTAGATTCAATTCCATTAAAGTGACTGGCTTTTGAATTCTTTTGCTGTAA
Organism: Flammeovirga sp. MY04; assembly: GCF_001682195.2. Classification (NCBI taxonomy): domain Bacteria; kingdom Pseudomonadati; phylum Bacteroidota; class Cytophagia; order Cytophagales; family Flammeovirgaceae; genus Flammeovirga; species Flammeovirga sp. MY04. Next base: position 590,931 of record NZ_CP003561.2, on the reverse strand, counting down.
TGCACAAACGTAGAAAACTGTGGCTTTACCACTTTTCCATTAATAATAATAACCGTCTCTCTTAAAATTAAACCTCTATTGGCCCACGTTCCATAATTCTGAAGATCATAATTTACTGCATCGTGCATACTAACCCATGGGGCTGCCCCAGGGGTATTGATCTCCTGAACCACATAACCCAATTTATCTTTTCGGTTTTTAATTTCTTTTAGCAATCCATTTTCGTTACCAAAAGCAAATTTATTCTCGTAGGAGTACGCGTAGGTTTCCGATCCAAACTGAGCAATTGCCAATCGACTAAATTCTAATTTAGATTTTACATCTAACTCGATATGATAATATGCTTTTACAAAATCGTTGGTACGCATTAGATGGGTCGTTAATTTATAATCGGCTTCATCATTTGCTGTGACTCCTTTATAACTCACTTCCGTTAAGTTAGGGCAGTTACGTATGTAATCGACTTTTACCTGCTTTATGTTTTTTCTATTTCCTTTATCATCATAAAAACGTAAAAAATCACCTCCACCTACATTTGGTGTCCAATTGTATTCTTCAGGTTCTTTGATATTTGGTTGGGTACTTTTCACAAACAAAGGTCGAACATCTGTAATCATAGATTCTGCAATACCACCGTAGGGTTCGTAACAAATGTTCTCTCCAAAAGCACCAATAGCCGATTCTTCCCATAACTGATGACTCGCTTGGTTTTCTTTTCCCCAAGAAGTAAGGGATAATTGACTATGGGAAGCGGCTGGTAAAGTTCCCCAAAAACCCGTTACTCTACTCAGTTCTAATTCCACTTTTTCGTTTGGAGGAATGGCCACAATAGTAAATCCTCTTAACCAAGGACCTTTAAACTTGTGCTTATAATCGTTGTGCCAGTTTTTTGATATTTGAATGGGAATACCCGTTGGAAATCCTTGCTTATCTCTCAAAATCAAAGAGGCTCCAGTAATATCTTTTACCACACCTTTTTTCTCAAATATCACTCGCTCAAACTGTATTTCATCAGTCGGATTCTCAAAGACTACTTTGGTGCGTTCCATTCCAAATTTTGATTCCATATTTCCACTCATAGAAATGACAGTAGCTTGTCTTTGTGGATCTCTAAAGCTTTCTAATGTTTGATATGGAGCATTCTTATCATTAGCATATACCAATAACTTCCCTGTATAGTAATTCTGAATTCTTCTCTGGAACAATGCAGAAATAGACTTATTTGATAATGGAGAAGAAATCGAAATCACCCCTTTTTTATAAGAAATACTGTTATTTTCCTTGTTCGATGTTAAATCCCAAGTCACATGATTATCACTTTGAATCTTTATTTGAGAACTATTATCTGCATTTACTTCATAATGAGCTTCAGGCAATCTTAACTCAATTATTAAGGACATCTCATCTTCTGGAAGTAAATATTCATCATAATCTAATGTAAAAGAAAAGGCATCGTTCCATGAAGCGATTTCCAATCCAAATCTAAACAAAGGACCACCATCCTCTAGTTTAAGATCAGATATATAACGTCTTTGATAGAACTTGCCACCTTCCACCCAATCACCAATAAAGTCTTTGGATACCTCGTTTCTTATCACTTTATATTTCTCTCCGTTATACTCCAAATACATCGAAAGGATATCATCATCTTCCTTTCCCACTAGATCAGACAGTTGATATAACTTTTCATATGAGGCGATACTTCTGAACCTCGTTAATTTTAATTCGCTTGAATTAAATCGAAGAAAATGATGATTGGTTTGAATATAGAACTCTTCCGATTTCTCTAACACCTCTGGGAAATACATGTACGTATTCGTATGTGCAAAATCCCATAAGGAAAGTGGCAATTGCCCCCAGCCTTTGATAGATAATAATAGAAATAATAATGTAAAGTAGATGTTTCGTTTCATTTCAAATAAGAGTAGTTTACCCATTCTGTAAGATGATGAACAGAAAAGGCGAGTAGTTATCAAAATTATTTTTTGTAAAACTACCCGCTTTAAATGATTCTCTTTAAACGATTTATATCTAATCGTTGCTTTTTACTATCAATTATACCATTTGTGTTCTTTCTTCTTTTTTCTTCTTTTTGAATTCCGCCGGCGTTAAACCATACTCCTTCTTAAACGCTTTAGTGAAGTAACTCTGACTGTTAAATCCAACGTTATACATTACCTCTCTTACGGTAATATTCTCATCGTTACTTAATAAGTGAGACGCTTTTTCTAAACGATACATTCTTAAATATTCGTTGGCTGTGATGCCCGTAACCGCTTTAAATTTTCTATAGAATTGGATGTACGACATATTTACTTTAACCGATAGTTCCTCTACAGTAAACTCGTCGTTATCATAATCCTCTTCTAAAATCTTTTTGATGTCCTGAAGGAATTTTTCATCTTTTGTGAGTACTTTTTCTTTGTCAGCACTCATAATAATGTTCTTCTTAAGAATCTCTCTCTCCTTATCTTTCTGAGAGATAATATTGTTAATCTGTAGCTCCAATAAGTATGGAGAAAACGGCTTACCAATGTGTAACTGTCCCCCTTTTTCTAAGGCTTTCTGTCTACTTCCCAAATCACTCATTGCGGTTAAGAAAATGATTGGTACATGACTTGTCTGTACATTTTCTTTTAACTTCTCTGCCAATTCGTAACCATTCATTTTTGGCATATTGACATCCAAAATAATCACATCAGGCGTATTTTTTAATGCGGCTTCTAATCCATCGATACCATTTTCTGCGGTGTGTACTTCATATTCATCATGGAAAAGATTTTTCACCATCTTAAGGATCTCCACATTATCATCGACAATCAATAATTTATGTTTATCTCCTTTAATTTGTGCTTTATTTTGATCATCAATAGTCACATTTTCTACTTCTTCAATAATACCTTCTGATTTATCAAATTCTGGATGCAGAAGAGGAATACAGACCGTAAACTTGCTTCCTTTTCCTTTTTCACTATCCACTTTTATAGTGCCATGATGTAGCTTAAGAAGTTGTTGTACCAAGTTTAGACCAATACCACTGCTTCCAAATAATGTCTCCTCATTATCACCTCTATAGAATCTATCAAAGATTTTTTCTGTTTCTTCTTTGTCCATTCCAAGGCCTGTATCCGAAACTATCAATTGAAGTTCATCTTCTACTTTATCAATTGAAAAAGACACTTTTCCACCTTTTGGAGTATACTTAAAGGCGTTAGAAAGTAAATTAAACAAAATTCTTTCCATGGTACCTTTATCGATCCAACCATTTATCGGCACATGTTTCACATCGATGTTATAATCAATTTCTTTGTCCTTGGCATAGTCGTGGAAAGCTTCTGCTGTTTTAGTCACAAAAGGCGTGACATCATGGAAAACCGGATAGATCTTCATTTCACCCTCACCTATTTTTCTGAAATCAATTAGTGAATTGGTAAGGTTCAATAAACGTTGACCATTGGTATTGATATTCTCCACATATTCCTTTAAATCTTCTGGCAACTTCTTATCGTACGTCAGCTTTTCTAGTGGACTTAAAATTAGCGTAAGTGGTGTTCTTAGTTCATGACTGATGTTCGTAAAGAACTTCAACTTCGCCTCGTTGATCTCTTTGATATGTTCCTTGTCTTTCTTTTCTAGTAAGATAGATTGCTTTAATCTGAATAGATATCTAAGATAGAAAATCACTCCTACCACTACAACAGCTAACAACAATGTATAAACAAGGTACGCGAAAGTTGTTTTGTACCATGGTTTTAAAATAGTAATCTTTAATCGTTTAATTTCTGTGCTTTCCACTCCATCACTATTCGAGGCTTTAAGTTCGAAAGTATAGTCTCCACTTGGCAACTTCACAAAATTGGCACTTTGCTGATTTTGCCCTGCCTGAATCCACTTTTTATCCACCCCAAGCATTCTGTAAGAGTATTGGATACCATTTTTAGCATTGTATTGCATGGCACCAAACTCTAAGTTAATTTGATTCAGATCGTAAGGAATAACAATTTCTTCTGTCTTATAAATAGGCTTCTGAAGTAATGTTACTCCCTCGTACTCCATCAAAGGATTAATTTCTTCATTTCTGATCTTCAATTTCAGAATCTGAGGGCGTGGTACGATTTCATCGTCTTTAATATCCAATGGATTGAAAGCGGTTATACCTCTAAGATTTCCCATCAGAATTGTACCATCATCCATTTTAAAATAAGCATTTCTTCTGAAGTTATCCGCCAACAAGCCATCGCTTACATCGTATACTTTTATTTCTTTTGACTTAGGGTAAATCTTTGCAATTCCACCGTCAGTAGAGATCCATAAAGATTCGTCGGTTCCATCTACAATACTGTAAACTACATTGTCTGGCAGACCATCTTTTTGAGAGAATAGCTCGTACTCCACCACTTTACCATTTTTGAATCTGCATTTATAAAGACCGTCGCCAAAAGTACCTACCCAAAGCACATCTTTCTCAGACTTAGAACGGTGCATCACAAAAATTCTACTCATATAGAATTCTGCTTCTTCGTTATCCGTAACTTTGTTCACCTCGAATGTATTTGCAAGTGACAAATAGAACAATCCCTTATTGGTGCCTAAATAAAGTCCTTTATCATTATCATTTAATATTTGAATGACCATGATATTCTTCAACAAATCTATATTCTTGATTAAGCTATTAGCCTTTGTTACTTGTTTAGTCTGCTCATCCAAAAGAAAAAACTGACCATAAGCATAGATAATTAACGTATTATTGATCTTCTCTACAATATCAACATAATAGTTAGAATGTTTTGTCTGTGGAAAAATACGTTCGAAGTTTCGGTGGTCCTCATCGGTTACATACAGGCCAGTCGATGTAGAGATGTATACTTTATCATCAATTTTCTTGATGGAAGAAATAGAAGTATTTTCAAAATAGGAATCAAAATCTATCTTCTCTGCATTCTCAAGTTTAAATCTCTCTTTACTGATATTCAAACCTTTTTCATAATGCCCTACCCAAAGTTTCTGATTTTTATCGATAAAAATAGAATTGATAAGGTTAGATGAAAGGCTTTTTGGTCTGTAGTAATTATTCGAGATATTATGGAAAGGTTTCTTCATTGGATTGAGGATACTAATTGATCCATGCCCCGTAGCGAACCAATACGTCCCAGAATCATCCAATAGAATATCGTTAATAATATTACTTGATATTGACGACTTTTCTACTGTGTTGTAATAATGATTAAATTTCTTTGTGTGTGTATCGTAAGAGAAAACACCATCTGCATGGGTAATTACCCAAACAATACCATTTTGATCAATTTTAACTTGTTTGATAGAAGCATTTTTAAATGCAGCTTCCTCTGCTTTGATTGCTAAAGTATTGACCAATTTGATTTTCTCCCAATTCAGTTCAAATTCAAAAATCTTTTTCTTAGAAGTGATGTACAATTTATCGTTCACCAAATCTATTGCACTAGACCAAAAACCATTCTGATGAAGATCAGTTGCCTTTAAAGTATACTTTTTAACATATTCTTCTCCATTATGCTGAAAAACTTCTAACTCATTATAATTTAAGAGATAAAGTTTCCCATTTTTTACATTTACTGAATGATAATGTACTCTTGAATGTTCAGTCTCTTTAATGACCTCTGAACTCAATTGGTAATGCTCTCCAATAGTCACCTTATGGAGTTTGTGAGTCGTCAATATCAATAATTGCTTATCATCTATTGATTGAATTTTTTTAATCCTTTCATCAGGAGCAATCAGTTTATTAAAATTCTTTGGAGTGATAAACTTCTCGGTGTTCAAATCATACAATGACAACCCTGTAGAAGTCACCAACCATAAGTGCTCGTTAGCGTCTTCGAATATCGATTGAATCGAACTATTTATTAAAGTATTTTCTTCACCCGGCTGATGGATAAATGATTTGAACTCATTTCCATTATATCGGAATAATCCATTGGGTGTGCCTAACCAAATAAATCCAGATTTATCTTGATGTATAGAAGACACTGTATTTTGATTCAGCCCATGGATATCGTATATCCTATCAAAACGGTTGTTTTTTAACTCTGCATTTACTGATATATTAAAGCAAAGCAGTAGTAAAAGTAGATTTAATTTATTCATTTCTTTCAGTTCGTCGTCAAAAAAATAGGTCAAAGGATGGTTAAACCCTTGATAGTACCTCAAAATTGCAGTATTTATAATTACCGTACTAGTTTGCTTATATCTTTCATTAGCTCAAATCTTACATAAGCAGCGTTTTTTTGTTAATGAGGACGTTGTGAACTGTATTAGAGATAAGGTAAAGAAAATTTACAGGGCTATTTCGCTTTTTTGATTATTCTGATGGAGAGAAGAAATGATAAAAGTGCAATTACTCTATTGTATTACCTTGTTTGTCAATTTCAAACCATTCATCACTTTCAACTCTTCTATGTTCATCTAGATCTATATATTCCTTTGCATCATAAGTTACTTCAGCAATACCGTTTTTAAACCAAGTGGCATAATCATATTGACAAGGAATAACCACTTTCCCATATTTATTTGAAAACCCCATTTTACCATTTCTTGATACTCTTAAAAGTCCCTCATTAAAGTCATCTGGACCATTATCAAACATAACAACATCAAATAAAATATTTTGATGCCGATCTATGGCTATTGTTCTCCCATACGTGCTATCATTAGGATGTTCCAACACATTAGCAAAAAACGTTAGTGTATCCGTTCCGAAATAAGCATATTTCCCAAAAGGAATGATGGTATCACTATTTACATCTACATAGGCTACTTTTGCTCCAAACTGTAAATATTCTTCGTTTGTAACTGCAATTAAAATTGAAGCTGAAGTAGTATCTGATTTTGGTATATTGTGATACTTATAATCTGTTTGTTCTTTATTGATGTATTCTTTACAGGAAATGAGCATTAGAATACATATGATAAATATTAATTTGTTAATTATTTTCATGTTTTGAAGCTATCTTAATAACTACTCAAATCCGTTAACTTAGATTGAAGCTCTAAAATCCCCTTCCTTTCACTCTCATTTTTAGAAGAAGTCAATTTTTCTTCCAACAATAAATATTCTTTTTTATAATGAAGAAATTTCTCAGTTGTGGTAAAATCTAATAACCAAGTTTTAAAATCAGACAAATCGTTTTTCTGTTGCAATTCTGTATAAAATTCTTGGATAGCATCAAGATTAAAATGGGTGCTCGTTACATATTCAATTGGAGTATCTATGAAGATATTAAAGACCACTGGATCATTAAAAAATGTGGTTAATACCATTTTCTCTGCTTCCTTTTTCTTTTTATTTTTAAAATAGATAATTGAAGACATTAACCAAAGGGTAGGAAAACCATAATCATCCGAAAAATTTTTTAGAAACCATCTTAAATAAGTAGCTCCGCCTTTATAGTCTTGAATTTTTAAATAAAGTTCAAAAGGTGCATATCGAAGTCCTCTTCCATCATGATATCCACCGAAACGTCTTCTTTCATCAGCAAGTGCTTTACGTATCTTTTTTATTTTATTCTGTACTCTTTCTATTTGTTTTGGTGTCATAGGATCTTTACTTAGAAAATCATAAAATATTCTATTTCAAAACTAATAATTAAAAAATCTGATACCCAACTTGTAATCGATAAGTAAAGTTTCTATTAGAGTAAGTAGTATTAAATTCCGAGAATTCATCAGAGTATTCAGTACTAATATCTCTGTATAAACCATAATCCATTGATGCATTTACAATAAATCTTTTCTTTTGATACCCAACTCCAAAATTTAAACCATAATCTAAATTTCTCGAGAATGAAGTTTTTTGTGATTCTGAGGGCTCTATTGGTTCTGATACAGCATTTAATACCATTTCAGCATTAGAATTATCAAATAAAAGTACATTTAAGTAAGGTCCAAAAAGGATATAAATAGAAGATGTCTTTAGATCAAATTTATATTTAAAATTTAATGGAACTTCTATGTGATACTCTTTAGTATTTATATTAAATCCATTACGTCCAATAAAACCAAGATCATCAGGCAGATAAAAATCAGATTCAAGATATTCTCTTTTATAGGCAAACATCAATTTTGGGAAAAAAGAGAATTTATTTTTTATTGGAATATCTTTTGACACCCCAATTTGATATCCCAATTGGTATTTTGTTGGAGCGATATGATTCTCTTTTGGTTGATTCAAATCTGATAGATTGGTTCCTGCTTCGATATAAAAACCTTGTGCGTTTGCTAGATTTGAAAAAAGAGTAACTGTAAATAATAAAAGAAGAAATTTGTAATTCATAGTTAGATTTTGATTAGTTAATCTGATTCTGCTTATTTTAAATAGTTGTAATAAGTTTCAAACTTATACAATTCATAAGTACGTAGTGACGACTACGTCTTAACACTACGAACAGTAATAGATTTATTCTAAATCATAAATCTGCTCAACATGATTCATTTTACTTGCCATATGATCAAATACTTTGTTTGTTTTTTTATTTAGCACAATATGTTTTCCAAACTGTTTATTTCCTAGCCAAGAAATAAAATAAATATCCTCATCTATTTTTGTTACGTTTGTTTGATACTCTTTCGGTTCCCCTCCATTAATACTCACTTTTGTTATTTCATCTAAAACTTGAATATGTACAGTTCCAATATCATTTTGATATTGAATAGTATAATTTAAAAGATCATTTCGAGCATCTTTATTTGCTTGTATCAAAGGTTTTTTTGTCTCAAATATGGTCGGCAAATCAAACTTCATTGTATTCAAATTTAATTTTGTAACCATATGAAGCATAGAAATAGGATCTCCTTCAGGGTATTTACAAGATGTAGAAGGTCCACAAAGAACTGTCCCGTGTATCATTTCAAAATCTGATGGGCTCTCATCATTTGCATTACCCGAACGAAGGTGAGCAAATACTTTTTTACTCTTAAAGTTGACGACCACATTATCACCTCCGTTATCGCCAAATACCCAAGATAAAAAATAGATATAATCAGAAACCTTAGTAATTTGAGGTTCAACCATAGATACTATTCCATCAAAATATCCACCGTAACCTCTCCACTTTATCTTATTATCATAAATAGCTAGTCCAAATTTACCGAAATCGACATATTCATACTCAATAAATTTCCCTTCTAAATCTCGATATCCCGAACCAGACACATTTTTTTCTGCTACGGCATTCATAATCTGATCTTTAGACAATGTTTTTTTAGTACTAAAAAAGGCTAAATAAATGCCTATACTAATCGTTGCAAAAATTACTAAAAGAAATATTTTTTTTCCCATTGTATAATTCATCTTCCTTAAATTAACACTTTTGGGAAATCTATTCTAATATGATCTTGTATTTTCTATTAAAAAAAAACTATTCAATCATAGTTATAAGTTACAAACTTATACAATGCCAAAGTTCGTAGTGATGACTGCGTCTTAACACTACGAACAGTGTATTTTATTAAAGTAACTTATTTACGTCAGTGTTTTTTAATCCTAGACTCAACAATATCTTTTGATTTTCATCATGTTTATCTTTTTCAATATCAAGTGGTTCAGTTAAAATCAAATGATAATACTTACTATTATAATTAAACAAGTACGTAGTTTGAATCAACCTTGTCAACTTACCTTCTTTTTCAACCGAAAATCTTTTACATTTTGTCTTATTTAGATAGGTATCTTTAAGGTTCTCAGTCAATAAATTATTACTATCTAATAATACAGTATTGTAAAGTGCATCTACATATTCTTCAAAAGTTTTGATCCCATAAAAACTGGATTGTACGGAATCTGTATTTTGTAGAAGTATACTCGAACCACCTCCTTCTAAAAGTGAAATATCTGCAATACCAAAATCAATAGAATTATCATTAATTTCAGTCCAATTAGAAGGGTAATCTAATGAAACGCCAACGCTTTCAAAAGTTAAAGTCGTTATTTCATTATCACAACTAAAAAAATAAAATGACAGAAGTAGGATTAAATAGTTTTTCATTCTGTTTAGTTTTATATATCAAAAAATTGTTTGCTACGTTAAAACTCTACTAATATAAGTTTAAACGATAATGTATTAGTAATAAGTATACAAACTTATACTATGCTTTTGTTCGTAATGACAACTACGTCTTAATACTACGAACAGTGAAGTTAATCAACCGTCTCAAAACTTAGAACATCCATCTTATCGTCATTCCCAAATTTCAATTTTATTCTTGTTGAGTCTTCATCATATGATACTGAGGCTTCTTCAATATTATATCTCCAATAGGTATTATAGTCTGTTATTCTTTTCTCGAAAATGAATTCCTTTTGGTAAACTTCAAATTGAGGAGGTCCTAATACCCCAACAAAACGAGTTTGAACTTTAAGCTGATCATCTTCATAATATATTTTGTCTACAGGTATAAAAAGTTGACCTAATATAGAAAATACGATAACAGGTCCTAAAAAGGGTATAAACGTAAATAATGATATTCCTACTGGCAAAAAGGAAAAGCCCTTAAAATACCAAAACTCCCACTTTTTCATAGCTTCTTTTTCTGCAATTAAATGAAAAAAAATCCCACTTAAAAAAAAGAAAAGTATGATAATTCTAGAGGTCCATATCCCTCTTAAACCTATATTATAATTGATGAATAATACAACAATAATTCCAGTTACAAAAAAAGAAAAATAATGAGCTAACTTTAAGTGAATAGACACCTTATGTGATAAATTAAAAGGCTTATTTGTGCTCCAATAATATAGAAATAAACTATAGAGCACTGTAAATAGCATAGTAAGAAAGATGTGCATCTTATTTTTTCTTTTTCATTATCACTCTTATCACCAAATCACTTACCCAAATATTCATCGATGGAAAAATGCCCTGAGATATTGCTACAAATTTTGCCTGAAAGCCAGGTGTGATCATGTACTTCTTTTTTGATAAACCTTTCAACATCATCTTACAAGCATACTCTAGTTCAAGATTCCCTGCAAATTGCTTGAGTACCTTCGCTACTTTAGGGGATTCTAATCTTTCCTTTTCAACTAGAGGTGTGTCAATTTCTGGTGGACAAGCTACTGAAACATTTACACCTTCTGGCTTCCATTCACTTCTTAAAACACCTGCAAATCCCAATGTGGCAAACTTTGAGGCGGAATAGGCAGAGTATCCATAGTTGGTAACAATACCTGCTAAAGATGCAATGAAGAGTATTTGTCCTTTCGTCTTTTTTAAATAAGGAAAAGACACTTCAGCTACATTACGACTTCCAAAAACATTGACGTTGATGGTTTCTTTAAAATCGTCTTCAGAAAATTGATTAAAGGCGACACTTCTACCAATCCCAGCAGAATGAATGACTACATGAGGATCGCCAATAACTGATTGTGCTTTGGTAAACCCTTCTTTTACACTATCAACTGATGTCGTATCTAAAGAGATTGCAACAACACTATTATCATTGGTACTTTCAGATAGTTTGCTTTCTATTTCTGATAAGTTTTTTCTTCCAAACACCACCACATTAGCTCCTGACTTCAGCAATTGCTTGCTCATTTCAAGCCCTATACCACTTGTCCCTCCGGTTATATAAATGTTTTTGTTTTTGTAGAATTTCATGAGAAAGAGTCTTTCAGTTTGAAGAAAAGAACAATCAATATGACAAATGCAGAGAGAAATTGTTTGCTGAAAGTGTGATGATAGTTTACAAAAAAAGTATAATGAGATAATTATAATCCCATTATACTTTTTGATACATTATATAGTTTCTGATTTCGGATCAGCTCCATACTCGTTATCACCATGATCTCCTTCCTGTATAGTAAGAATAAGATTGTAAATAGGAATAAGGATGTACCAACCGCTCTTACTCACATCATGCATTCTTCTTACCGCAACACCAATTGCAGGTAATAATACCAACAATGAATAAAGGTTAGCCAATTCTGGATAGCCCAACATGCCACAGATCATTCCGCAGACAAAAGAAATGATTGTATTGATTAGAACGAACATCCAATACTCTTGTCTTCTTGCACGTCCAGTAAAAGTGGCGTAGTTCTGTAATACTTTAAAATAATAGTGCATTTTTTGCTTTAGTTTATAAAAAATAAGAGTTAAAAAAATTGTTTTTGTTTAGATGTGAATTTAACAATTAAGACCTGTTTCTCAAAGTTTATTTTTAGTTAATCACTCTTGAGAACGTTAGATGTCTAACACTGAACTTCTTTCTTTAATTCGGAAGTGTATTTTGTGATTGATGTATGAGAAAACCCTTCGATAATTAGTATGCCTAAGAATAAAATGGCTACTGCATAAGATACCCCTTTTAATAAAGGCATATTGATGAATAATATGATAATCAATGCCGCCACTATAAATGCTGTGAATGTAAGCTGATAGAGTAAAAAATCCTTATCCACTTTCTCCATACGTTCGTACTCAAATTGGAGAAATTCTGTTACATCTCTCTTATAAATAGCTTGTGAGCTTAATTGTGTTTTATTGCAAAAACTATAATAAGACATACCTCCTACAAGAATCAATATTCCAGAAACCAATGCTCCCCATTTCATACCGGTGGACATTGGGGTTTTAAGGACAAAAAATGTAAAGATTCCAGCCAATATCACCAAAATAGAACCTAGAATAATAAAGTTAATTCCCACCCACTTTTGTGCTGAAGTATATGCCTCCAAAGACTGTAAAATATTCATATCAAATTAATTATATTTCAGATTGTTTCTACTACAAATTTATGGCTATAAAGAGATGTATGCTAAATACAATTTACTGATATTCTTACACAATTCATCGTTTATCTATAGTGTTATCCAAAGAGTTGTTTTTCAATTATTATCCATCAACTCCCACTCATCTACGATTTTTTGATTTTTAATGACCACCAACTTACCAAATTGTAAAAACACAAACTCACTTTGATGAGGGCGTAGAAAGACAAAATCATCCACTTCTAAATTTGTATTTTTGGGTGCATTGACCATCGTTTGGTTTGTCGATACACCATAGAGTTTATTTTCTTCCAACTGTTTTGGATAAATATAGTCGGCCTTCCAATATCCACCGTAAATGAAAAAAGATTGTGCATTTTTCTTATTGATGAAAGGCATAAACTTTTTCAATTTCTCTAATCCGGGAATAGCAGTTCCTTTCATTTTTTTTAGAACAGGTGTGGCTATAAAACAGGCCGGCTGATAATTATGCAAAGTAGGTATGTCGAAGGTAGTTGGTTTAACAAAACAGGAACCTGCGGCAATATCATTTAATGGTGAAGAGGCTGAATTGTGTAGACTTGCCGTTGGGCTACCTGCTCCGTTAAAAGTGAGATGATCCTTCCAAAGTTGAGGGAATTTTTCGCGTACCAAGGTCTTACATTCCTCATAGAATTCGTTACTCCTTTTTAAAGAGTATTTTTGAGATCGTATGATCGAAGGAATTTTAACCACATGCGGGTCATACCCCATAAACCCACTAAATTCTATTTTATCAGAATGCTCACTTATGAGAGTTAGCGTTTCACTCAATGCCTCTAGTGAGTGGAAACCTCCACGATGTAATCCAATATTGATTTCTAAATTTAAGCGAAGCGACTGACCTAATTTCTCTGCTAACTGTAAATACTGTAAAGCCCTTTCTTTGGTATCAATAAGCCATTGTATTTGAGTAAAAGGATTGAAATCAGGGTTGTTTTTTGAAATATTTTTATAAAAATAAGCTGCTGTTTTTACAGGCATTGGCTTGCCTATCAAAATGTCTGCTTGATGATCTAACTTGCTGGCCAAATCACTTAAAAAAGGTTGATGAAAAACCATATAGCGATTGGTTTGCATTTTATTCGCTATGTAGGCAATCAAAGGATAAGAAGGTAAAGACTTCACCACTATACGAAGGTGTGCTCCTGTCTTCAAATCTTTTTGTAATAATTGGATATTTTCATCAATACGATCAAGATCAAGCATTAAAAATGGTATAGCTCGATTCCCTTCTTTCAATATAGAATTAAGTAATTCGAAATAGTTATTCTCTAAACCCATTATCCAATAATTTTCTTTAAATACGAATTCGTGAACATCCCATCTGGGTCTTCATTTTTTCTAACAGTATCAAATTCCATGAATTTAGGATAGAGGTCTGTTACATCTTTCTGAGTAATTGTATTTAGTTTTCCCCAATGTGGACGACCGTCATAGGCTCTAAAAATTGACTCTAAAGCCTTGAAATATTCTTTGTAGTTCTTCTTATTGTAAACATGACAAGCAATGTATGCTGAATCACGACCAAATGCTGGACTCATAAAAATATCATCTTGTTTTACCCATCGATTTTCGATTGGAAAATGAATAGGATACTTTTCTGAGTTCACCAACCTTATCACTTCCTTCATCACTTCTTGATAGGCTTCTGCTGGTACACTGTACTCCATTTCAGTAAATTTTACTAACCGCATGGTGGCATATACCTTATGACTATGGTTTAATTTTTCCATCGTAGGGACAGATTGAGCTATGATTTTCGAGACCAATTTATTTTGGGAGGGAAATAATCTAGCAAATTCACATAATCCCTTAAATGTATAGTTTTCTAATAATAATTCGGAGAGGTAGTTTAATAGATTGTCTTTATCGGGCTCTCCGCTTTCGACTATGTTAGAAGATTTAGTCCACACCGTTTCGGTATAGGGGAACCAATAATATTCAAAGTTTCGGTTAACCGTATTCCTCTCCTCAATGCTGGATAATATTGTATTGAGGTCTTCTTTTCTATTTTTGATGAGCAGTTTATAGGTTGGAACACATTGTAGTGTCACCTCAGTGATGATCCCTAATGCACCTAAAGAAACTTGAGCAGCTTTGAATAACTGAACGTCTTTTTCAAGCGAACAGGTTTTAATTTCCCCTTTGCCATTAATCAATTTAAGTGATATGACTTGAGTGCTGATGCTTCCAAAAGAGGTTCCTGTTCCGTGAGTTCCTGTACTAATTGTACCTGCAATAGACTGAGAATCGATATCACCAAGATTTTTCATGGCAAGTCCTTCTTTCCAAAGAAGTTCTCCCAATAGTTTTAATTTGGTTCCTCCTTTTACAGTCACTTGTTGTTTATCTTTATCAACATGTACTAGACCCTGATAATTATCTAGACTCATCAAAATCTGGTTCGTCTGACATAAAGCACTAAAAGAATGCCCTGTTCCTATTACTCGAATAGTACTTCTTTGGTTGGCTGCTTTTAAGACTATTTTTTGGATTTCAGTTTCTGTGGATGGAAAGACAACTTGTATGGGATTAAATTCAACATTCCCTGCCCAATTACTTTTTAGTTCTAGTGTATTTAACTGGTTTTCATTTTGATCGAGCCTAAACATTGAAAATTTGTTTTAGTGTTTATCAATTCATTTGCTCAACCAAAATACTTAACAAGTTTAAATGATCAAAGTTAAAAGTAGACTATTCTAATTTAGAATACGATAAGAAATAATTAATTCAAACAACGGGGGTGAAACAATTTACTACTCATTTCTAGGATAAAATTTATAATTGATGGGTAGAAACATAATAACTTAATGTAGGTTAGAAATTTATTCTCCTTTTCATCATTTATTCAACACAACTTCTATTGAACTTTGGTATTAAGTCGCGAACTCTTTGAATATGTTTTAGCCCCTTTGGTATCTGCACAGCTTTTTCTAACAATCCTTTTGTACTTCATAGTTGTGAGAAAAAGAATTTCGGCTGATTATAGATTATACCTTCTTTTTTTGGGCTCTTTTGTTCTGTTTTTAATCGGAAGAATCTCTTGGGTATATTCCTCTGAGGTGGAAGCCATACTTGTACTTTATGCAAGAATGCTGCTTTTATTAGGTATTGGTATTCCCTCCTTACTCATAGCCACTTCGAAACAAAGTGGACTCCCTGCCACACGAACGTTGTATGTTCTACCCTATGGAATTGGTGGAATATTAGCCATTGCATACATTTTATTTTACGACTATGGTTCTTTAAGGTGGTTCTTTAATGAGTCCGCAGAAGAAGTTTTTAATGGTATTAATGCTGCCCATCAAATTCAGATCATTGGGGCGATAGTTCAATTAATAATTCCATGCTCTTTATTAATCATCAAAGAGATGATAGGAAAACGACAATTGAAATTATTATTGTTCCTTTCTGGTGGACTTATTTTTGGTTTGAGCTTAGTGATTGGCGTAGGAACGAAACCTTAGAATATTGGTTTGTATTATATCGCTTCTATTCCTGTGGGGATGATGTGGATTTGGGCCGTATTCCTTGATATCAAAGATATGAAAGGTAAAGTGGGTTTGCTCAAAGAAGAATTGCAGTTGGTGATTAAGTCGAATACAAGTGAGAAAACCAAAGATATACGAGTATTGCTAGAAAACTTAGAAGGTGTATCACATGGCAACTTAGATGTCTACAAAATGCGTATTCGGGAAATTTTAAATATGCTTACCGATACCACTATTGAGGCTGGCGGTGATACCGATTCTTTACTTCAAAGAAATGTAGATAAAACCAAAGCAATCCAACACAGTAAGGATGCGACCCAGGTGAAAGAGATTATTTACAATGAAGCGGTGGAACTTTCTGAAATGATATCTGATATTCCACAGCAGAAAAATGCTTTGGCGGTGAATAAAGTGGTCGACTATCTTAAAGGGAATTTCTCAGAAGATATTAGCGTAGACGAAATCGCTAGGATGGCTGGTTTGAGCAAGGCACATTTAATGAGGGAGTTTAAAAAGAACATTGGTCAGACGATCCTTCAATATCAGACAAAACTTAGAATAGAGGCTTCTCAGCACTTATTAATTGATCAAACTGTAACAGAAACAGCCTATCAAGTAGGGTATAATAATCCGAACTATTTTAGTACAGTTTTTCGAAAAGTAACAGGGTTTAGTCCTATTGAATTTCAGGAAAAAAATAGAAACACCACTTTGTAAGTTTCTGATTATCAACTAAAGCATTTATTTTAAGATGCTTTAAGCACAATTTTGAAGATCTTTAAAAGAATGAGATTCTAGATTTAGGTATCAATTAAATATCTAATGAAATGAAATTACTCAATATTCTGATGAGCTTATGTTTGCTTGGCTGTTACACATCGGTTTTAGCACAACATTCCACTCCAAAAAGTTACGATTTCGTTGTTGCAGAAGATGGTGCATGGACCTGGTACAACGATGAACGTGCAGCATATAAAAAAGGCAAACTATATACTTCCTATGTTAAAAGTGATGGTAAGACTGCTTTGTCTGTCAACGATATTTCTACGGGTTATGCTGTGGGCAGTGAAGTATTATTAAGTACTTGGGCTCAAAAAGATGATCATAATAATGCTTCTGTTTTAATGAGGGAAGATGGAAAAATTATGGCCTTTTACAGTAAGCATATTGGTCCGAAGAAAAATTATTTTAGAACTTCTTTAGTCGAAGAACCTAAAAAACAATCGGATTGGGGTGATGAAATAATGCAGCTAACTACCAATGATTCTGACCATAAAGGGGCGACTTACAATAACGCTTATCAACTAAGTGCAGAACAAGGAAAGATCTATAATTTCATGCGTACGAACAACTTTAATCCGAATGTAAAAACGTACGATAAAGATGGTCAGCCGCTCCATGATGGAAAAGATTTTATCTTATTTAAAAATGGGGATGGTAGTGTGCGACCTTATGTGAAATACACTTCTAATAATGTTGACAGAATTGATTTCTTCTTTACGGATGGTCATCCTAGAAAAGCCGACAACAACTTATACCACTGTTATTATCAAACAAATAAGGATGGAACACAAGGTAAAATCTATCAGACAGATGGTAGCGTTATAACAGATTTAGCAAGTGTATTTGCAGGTAAGCCTATTGATGTTCAATCAGTTCATAAGCTTTATCATTTTGGATCTGATGGAACAAAAGCAAGACCTTGGACGCATAACATCAATTATGATAAAAAAGGAAATCCTGTGGTGAGTTATTCTAAGCAAATTGATATTAATACTATTACGTATCACTATGCTAAATGGAATGGTAATTTATGGACCAACCACTTAGTTTGTGATGCAGGAAAAGGATTATACAATGGTGAGGACGATTATACTGGGATTATTACTATAAACCCCTACAATACGAATCAGATTTTTATGTCGTCGAATAAAAACCCAATGACTGGTGTAGAAGGTGAACGCTATGAAATCTACTCGGCTGTTACAAAAAATGATGGCGAAACTTGGACTTGGACAGCGATAACAGAGCACTCTGAAAAGGATAATTTAAGACCTTATGTTCCTAAAGGTATTAAGTCGAAAAAGAATCAGGTGGCCTTGTGGTTTTATGGTGAATACACGACGTATATGAACTATAAAGCCAAGATTGTGGGGGAATTTATTCATAGAAATGAACATCAAACAGTTGGGAGGATGAATACCAAAAAGGAGGTAAAAAAGATCATCCTTAAGGTAAACGACTACTGGCAGGCAAACAATAAAGCAGAGCTACGATCTTTCTGGGATCATGCAGCATATCATACCGGAAATATGGCGGCTTATGAAATCACTAAAAAAGACGCTTATCGTCAGTATTCCATAGATTGGGCAAAACATAATGAGTGGAAAGGTGCTAAATCGGATATAAAATCGAATTGGAAATATAAGTATGGAGAAACAGATGATTTTGTATTATTCGGTGATTGGCAAATCTGTTTTCAAACGTATATCGACTTATATAACTTATCGGATGACAAGGAGGAGGCAAAGGTCGCTCGAGCAAAAGAGGTGATGAAATACGAAATGTCTACCTCAAGAAACGATTATTGGTGGTGGGCCGATGGCCTATACATGGTCATGCCTGTGATGACAAAATTATATCATCTAACAGGCGATAAACAATACTTGGATAAGTTGTACGAATACTTCGCTTATTCTAAAAGCATTATGTACGATGAGGAAACAGGACTATTCTTTAGAGATGCGAGATATGTGTTCCCTAAACACAAATCGGTCAATGGCTTAAAAGACTTTTGGGCTAGAGGCGATGGCTGGGTGTTTGCTGGTTTAGCAAAGGTGCTTCAAGATGTTCCTGAAGATTGGGAACACAGAGCTTACTTCGAGGGCATTTACAAAAAAATGGCGGTTGCCTTAAAATCGGCTCAGCAACAAGAAGGATATTGGACGAGAAGTATTTTAGATCCAAAGCATGCACCAGGACCGGAAACAAGTGGCACTGCTTTCTTTACCTATGGTTACTTATGGGGTATGAACAATGGAATTCTTTCGGTGGATGAATATGCTCCTGTTGTAAAGAAATCTTGGAATTATTTAAGCACCACGGCATTAAATGAAAACGGAAAAGTTGGTTATGTACAACCTATCGGTGAACGTGCAATTCCTGGTCAGCAAGTAGACGAAAACTCAACAGCCGATTTTGGTGTTGGAGCTTATCTTTTAGCTGCATCAGAAATGTATAAATTTCTAGGAAAACACAAGGTGAACTAAGAAATACAAAACTTACTTTTAATGACATCATTGAAAGTAAGTTTTGAGCTTATTTTCTGATTTCAGTTGGTGATTTTTCTTTATTTGATTGATTTTTTCTAGTTCATCAAATGAAACTCTATATAGTTAACTAATAGTAAGCAATCGCCCATCCCGCTAAATACTACTTCACCGGCAGTAATTCCTCAATTTTATTGATTGGCTGATCATCTATTTTTTCTAGCGTTGATTTTAGCCATTCAAAAGGTTCAATGTCGTTCATTTTGGCTGTTGCAAAAAAGGCATAGAACATGGCAGCTTGTTTTGCTCCTTCTTCATTTCCTGCAAACATGTAATTTTTTCGACCAATAGCAAGTGGACGAATTTTATTTTCTATGGGGTTGTTATCAATCAAAAGTTTACCGTCAGTTAAGTACATTCGGAGTCCTTTTTCTCTATTGAGAAGATAATGTATTGCTTTTCCTAACTGAGATTTAGGTAAGACGGTTAGCTTTTTTGCCCACTCAAAAAGTGTATTGATTACTGGAAGAGCATACTTTTGCCTTTGCTGATAGATGATTTTTGGATTAGATTCTTCTTTCAGTGATTTTTCCAGTTCGTAGAGCTGACCAATAAGGTTCACCGCCTCCAATGCCCTTTTATCTCCACCTTTATGTGCTTCAAAAAAGTATCGACGTGCGTGGGCCCAACAATTGAGCTGTGTAATTGTTGTTGTCTGATCAAAATAATCGTAAGCTTTATAGCCATCGGTTTGAGCATAACCCGAAAAATTATGCAGATGTTCTTTTAAATATTTCCGATCTCGACCGCTTGCATAATGAATCGATAATAATTTGGCTTTAGGATCAAGGTAATACCACATATATCCTTGGTGTGGTTTTCCTTTTTTACCTGTCCCCATCACCTTTATGGTCGATTCATCGATTTGAAGGTAGTTACTTTGCTGTATTTTTTGAGTGAGCGTGTCGTATAAAATACTCAGTTTATCCGCCGTTCTTTTTTGTAAGTCTATGAGCGTTGTATTTTTTAGATAAACGCCTTGTCTTTCAAATTGCTTGATAAAACGATGGATGGGGATATGATCGATAAATTTACTCACGACCATCTGTGCGGCTAAACTTGCCGATGTACTTGACTTGGGAAATGGTAAATCTGACGGTAAATTCGCTTGACTAAACTCGCTGTTCTCTTGATCTGCATCACGAACGTAACGAGGGCGAATAATTCTACGAACGAATAAACGGGCAGGTTCACATTCGAGTACTTCCGTAATATCTTCTCCTACTTTATGCCATCCATCCAAATCGTGATCAGGTTCAATCACTTCTTCTACACGTTCCAGGTGCTCTGGTAAAGCTGTTCGTACAGGCTTTTTCTTTTGCGTTTGTGAGCAGGAACGGTAATCTCCTGAGAAGGCTCCGTTTTCTGCTCTTTGTCTTGAGCGAAAATAGAGAGCTGATTATCGGGTATATCCGCTTGTTTTCGTTTCTCTGATTTAGAACCGTAAAGCATACTTTGAAGCATTGACAACTGTGTCTTCAGTTGTGCATTTTCTTGTTCTAAATTCGCTATTTTATCATCCTTACTCACCTTACAAAAGTAGCGATTTTAATACTAAAAACGTACTTTTTGACCTCTTTTTTCTAAAGAAACACCTTCAATTATCATCATAATTTCTGTCGAAGATAAAGAGATGTTTTTCTGTTTGTCGAACCCTTTCGGAAGCTCAAACCGACCTTTTTCCAAACGTTTATAATACAATGAAAAACCGCCTTTTTCAAACCGAAGCAGTTTCAATTTATCTTTACTTCGATTAATAAAAACGAAAATATCTCCATTAGTCACATCCAGTTCCATTAAAGAAATAACGATATTACTCAACCCATTAAACCCTTTTCGCATATCTGTAAATTTACTGTACAGATAAATGTGATCTGTATTACGAAGAGATAACATTAGAAAAAATGAATTGCTTCTTTTAATAGTTCTCGATCTGAAAGATGGAGTTTTACTCCATTGGGATATTCGAGAGTAACGGTCTTAAAGGTCTGTTCAACCTTCTTCGGTACTTTGACAGGGATGAAACTCCCCTTAGCTGGATTTGTATTTTCTTTACGTTGTTTTACTACCCAATAATGAAAAGTGGATAGCTTAATTGAATGAAGTTGACAATAAGCTTTTTGTTGTAAACCACTAATTTTCCATGATGCTATATGAGCATACATTTCTGCTTTTTTTGACATAATATCTACGTTTTAATGATGACGTAAAATTAAGTCAGGAATTTGAGGCATAATAGATGGGGATGGGCGACTGCTTACAACTAATACTTGAATTTTTATGATGTTTATATTACAAATAAATATAGTTAACTGTTAATCTATAAATTATTTTATTCCAATTTTTTATCAATCAATTCAATCCCTCTTTCAAGTGTTTCATCTTTTAAAATTGTTGTTTGCTTCACATAATTGGTTGGCACATATTTTTCCCTTGGTGTTCCATTCAAATGGAACAATTTAGCAGTAGAAAGTCGATAACCAAAATTGTGATTTTTAAAGGAAAAACCATTCATCTCTCCTGCTAGCCTTTCCATTTCAGAACCTACTATTTCTGCTCTTTCCATTCCTTCAAAACCTATAGAAAGTCCTTCTCCCATACTTCCTGTCCATCGTCCAACCAAAATCACAACTTTATTTTTATATTGTTCCTTTCTTGGGGTGACATATTCTATCCAACTTCTTTCTACAATTGGATTTCCGTTATACTGTTCAATTGTAAAATGTTTTTGATATGGTTTAGGCTCATTAATGAATCGTCCCATTATCCCACGAGCTACATATGAATTCCCTCCATCTACGGTATTTCTCAAATCTATTATCAGTCCCTTGGTATCCATTAGTTTGTCGAGAGCCTTATCAAAATCATTAATAAGAGCATTATTTCCCAATGAATTGTTTAAAGTAATTATTCCAATTTCATTTTCTGTTGTAGATGATAGAAGTTCAGAAGTTTGTTTGGTTTTTAGTTTATCTAAATCAAACTCAACAATTTCATTACTCTCCAGTTTTAAAGTTAAAACTCTTGGTTGATTATAGCGACCTGCGACAACTTTATTGGCGATCCACTCTCTTACATTTTGCGATTGTTTGTCATTACAATGCGTTGGAAATTGATCGATAGCTTGGTCGATATCAATTCCGTTTATTTTTAATAATTCTGCTCCGATTATATCCTGATCGAGGTGCTCAACTTTAGGCTGCCAAACATTTGATATTAATGTTTTTTCATTTTCAATCGACACATATATTGGTGAATATAATCTAAATGAAGAGTTTCTATTGGTGTTTAAAATTAAATGACTATCATAAAATTCGTCTAGCAAATACTCAAAAAAAAGAACTGTTTGTTCTTCTGTTTTAATGTTTGAAATTTGTTTCTCGTAATATTCTCGAATGCAGTTTAAATCGACATTTTTTTCTTGCAGATAAATATAATTCTGAGATATATCCGTTAAGATTTCATTTAAATCTTCCTTAATTTTAGTTTGATCTATTTTATTGCTTTCTGAATTATCACAAGAAAAATTTAGTGAGATGATTAATAATAAAATTAGTTTTTTCATTTAAATGTAAGGATTGTTGGTTTTAATTTAATTGTAAAAAATTACTATTCAGCAAGTAAGGTACTTCAGCTAATTCTTTGTATATAACTGATACTTTAGAATGTTTATATTTCTATTTCTTTAATATATTCTATGAGATATAACTCATAATTTTCAAGGTATTCAGCAAAAGTATTGTATTCAACAAAACCTGGTATTGCAGCATTATATCTATAATATGATAATGTCCCTTCATATTCAGAAAGAAGTAACAAAGTATCTTCATAAATCCCTCCAATAATTAAACTACTATTGAGCCAATCATAATAACCTTCATCATCATTTTCTTGATAGATTTCTATTAATGTAGGGTCTGCTTCATATGTATATCTATATTCATCCAATTTTGAAAAGGAAGAATAGTCAAGACCAGTACAAAAACTTGATAAGCCATTTACTTTTAATAAAAATTCCCTTAATTCATCGGAGAATTCTATATCAAGTTCTCTTTCTGCTTTCTTGATTTGTTCGATACTTGCTGGAGTTATTTTTAATTCAGTTTTATTCTCTAATTGGTAGATTTCTTTAGAAAGAGAAATAATATTGTCAATTGTGTTTGGCATGATCATAATGTTTAAAATTGCTTTTCATCAATAATGAAGTCATGATTGAATTGGACTTTTTGTACTTCAACCGTTTTTGATAGATGTTTTATGTAATTTGTCAATTCGCTAAATTGTAAATAAAATAAACTTTCTTCCTCTGTTTTTAATGACATTATTCTTCTATGATGAGACCAACTTACTAAAAGCCAAGTATCAGGTAATTTCTTGACACATTGTGGCAAGTTTTTATAAGTCTCATAAAATTTTTTCATTCTCCATAGATTATTAGCACTAAACCCTTTCAATTCTGGGTCTCTTTGTGCTATAAAATGAGCAAGTTCTTCAACAATGCCTTTTCCCCATGAGCTTAACGAAACTTGTTCAGAAATAAAAACACCTATATTCCAATATAATTCAATTAAGGTTGAATTAACTTTCTTATAAACCTGTTGCCTTGCTTTTTGTATTGCAGATAAAACCTTGTCAAAATTTTCGGTATTTTTATTTAACTCTGAACTCATATTTATGATTTTTTTAGATTAACAAAGATAAATAAAATGTGAATGTAGTAATTGATAATTTTATTAAAATGATGTCTTTCTAAGAATAAACTCATACCAAACAGAATGGGTAAACAATTACCAATATTAAGTCATCCGATTGATAATGATTAGCTACTCTTTTGTTAATGAAAATAATAATTAAAATTGTTTTTTATCAATAATGAAGTCATGATTGACTTGGACGTTTTGTACTTCAACCGTTTCTGATAAATGTTTGATGTAATTAGTCAATTCGGCTAAATTGTAATCGTAACAAAAGCCTTCATTAATGTAAATAGATAATTCGTTTTTTCTTAACCTTAAACGTCTTAGCATATAATCATACTTTCCTTGTAATGCATGATTTTCTTCCAATTGAATATTCATTTTAATATTGGAATTCCAACATTCGCCTAAACCTATTCTGAGGTTTGTCTTAAAAAACACCCTATCCACTTTTGATATATAACACGCAATAAGTAATTTCTTTTTTAATAGAGATAATTCATTTTCATTTAGTTGTCCCCTATAATTGACTCCCCTCTTACTTATATAAAATTTACCTTCAGGAGTTATCTCAACTTTATTGTCATCCAATACAAAATAAAATGACATCACTTTAAATTGTGGAGAATAGTTTTCCAAAGAAAAGAAATCTATATTCTTATAACTTGAAGTGAACCTCAAAGTATCTACTTTAAAAGGAAGGTAACTTCCATTATAAATATGAAGATTTAAAGGTGTTCTCATTGCTATTATCAATGTATCTTCAGTTAAGGAAGTAATATGACCTATGTTTTCATTGTCACCATAATATTCTTGTAATGCGTTTACAGAATCTAATACAATATTTGTATTGGCATTAATAAAACTAACTGATTTCGAAGAATCAAAAGGATCATAGGATAGTTTTAATATCCCACCTTCAAGATAATCGTACATCATATTTTCACACTCTTCACTCGTTCTACAAAAATACCAATTCTTATTCTCTAATAATTTATAGTCTATTTGCTGAGCTTTTTCACAAGAGATAAGTGTAATAGTTAATACTATGATGAGTTTAAAGTTAATTGAAAGTCTCATTGGTTATAATTACGTACATAATACCTAAACTACGAACTTAGGGTTAGTTTAAATTTGTATTAAATTTCACTATTGAGGATAAACCTCGTTTTTCATTGTTTTTAATTCACTAACAATCTAAATCATTATCATTGCAGCCCGCTATTTTTTATTTCTTGATTCATATTCCTCAAGCATATCGCTTAGTTTTATTGTTTCCTCTTTACTAGTCATTCCAACTTGCTCTGCAACCACAATCATATCAGTAACATACTCGTACTCAATGCGACCTCGTATTCTACCTCTATTTAGAATCTTTTCCAATTTATTCTCTCTCTTGTATTCAAGGCTAGCGTCTTCTAACTTTTTCCAGAAATATTCAACGGTTTTTCCTGTATCTTCTTGAAAATAAGTAAAGACTGCTTCAATATCATATTTCAATGATGCTAGTGTTCTGAATTTAGGTTCGGCTTCAATTCTACTTAATTTATCTTTCTCCAAGTTGGAAATGACCATATTTAATATTTCTGGTGTCCAATTTTTTGGAGGATATGTTTTGTAAGCATCAATAGAGATGTCAATTGCTTTACATAACTTTTCGACTTCCTCTTTATATGTCCTTCTCTTTTTCATATAATAAGCTCTCTAAAAAATATTTACTCTTTATTACTTTTTAAAACAACATTTAAAAAATATTTTTTTGATCTACAAATGATGCAATTAAGAAAAAAGTCTTTCAATTCACTATACCGAACTGTCTAAGTTACGACAAGCGGGTGCGTTACCCGGTGGATGGAGATTAGCAGATGTTGTGAGTTTTTTATCTTAATCCGATTCTTTTCCGATTACTTCATCTAGCGGATACACTCTTTCTTTTGGTAAAAAACGTTTCACTTCTTTATATTTTCCAGCTTTACGGAGTAAGCTCATTTTTTTTACCAATGGAGTTAAATCTACAATTTCATTAATCCAATCACTATTATACTCTTCAATTAAAAATCTACTAATGCCAACTTGAATAGTTCTTTCTTGTAGTTTTCCTCCTTTTAATGTTCTTTCGGGATCCCACTGTATATGAACTTTCGCTTCTCTAAATTGCTTTTCCCATTCATAACCACTACTATACACTTCTTTATCAGGATCTGTCAAAACTCCTAAAGAAAGTGCTTTTTCCCAACACTCTCTCTTAATTTTAATTGCTAGAATATATTCTTGATTTGATTTATTTCCCCAATTACTACGTTCCATTAACCAAAGAAAAGACGGTTTAATCCATGTCATGCGATTAAATGAGAAAGGCTTTTCAAATTTTTGATATTTTATAGCTGATAGTGCTATGTTTTTATTGTAAGCTTGGTATACTGTAATAGTTTTAGAATCAAATTCTGCTCTTATCTCTTGATATCTCATATCTATCCTTTGTAGTCAATAAAGTGATCACTAAACTCGTAAGTGGTTACATCAACCTCGATTAGAGTTTAGTTGAAGTTATGTGTGTATAATTACTAAAATGAGTTCCAACGGCTCGAATATGCGTAGTGCGGGTTTTCAATGTACTTCACATTAAACCGCTATGTTCTTTATAAATGATTTAAAGTTCAACTTTACCAAGTTACCCCGCATTACGTATATTTATTGTTAGCGCTTGGCATTCTTTAATAATTTAAACCAAAAGTCCATAAAGGTAATACATTCATGTATCCAAATTCAATATCATCTTTTACTACAAATGATTTTCCGTCCTTTCCAATTTGTCTTTGCTGTTTATTTTTACCTCCAACTTCAAATGTAAAGTCGTTGATAACAAAATCGGCTTTCTTTGATGAAGTAACTTCATTTCTTACTCTCATTTGATTTAGAAAAAAGGTTTCTCTCATATTGCCAATATTAGATTTTTCGCCAGCAAGACTATAAATTAGATTGGTATTGTCAAGATAGACTTTATCTACTTTGCCTAAACCTCTGATTCCACTAGTTTCATTTCGTAGTTGACCAATAAGACCCGCCTTTTCCATATACGTAAAGTAGTCATCTAATGAATTTCTACTCACTTTAATCATTTCAGCTATCTTTGATAAATTTGGTTTGAATGGAACACTTTCAGAAATTATCGATAATAAGCGTTTTAATTTCCGACTAGTTGATACATTCATATTTGCGTATTGAGGAATGTCGGTTTCTAAAGTTTGAACTATAATTTGTCCTAATCGAAGGTTAAGTTCATTTTCAATTCCAAATGGATAATAACCTCGCTGTAGATAGTCATTGAATAAGGGTAGTGGATGTTTTATATCTGCAAGTTGAATCTCTCCATTAACGATATGTTCTATTGTAAAAGTTTCAATGTTTTTCTTATGGAAGAAATTGAGGTATTCTCTAAAAGAAAGTCCTTGTAACCGATATATTAATGCACGTCTACTTAAATCCGCAGAACCTTTAAGTATATCAAGTACAGAAGAGCCTGTAAATACCACCTTCAGGTCAGGGTAAGAGTCATAAATATTTTTCAATTCCCGAGACCAATTTTCATATTTGTGAATCTCATCAATAAATAAGTATTCCCCCGCATTCATATAAAAAACGTCAGCTAGGTCAACTAATTTATTTTCGCTAAAGTACATATCGTCTGCAGATACATACAAAGCTCTTTTACTTCCTAAATTCTCTTTTATATATTGCAGAATCATTGTTGTTTTTCCAACACCTCTTGGACCAATAATTCCAACCATTCGGCTGTTCCAAGAAATTTCATCATACAGATATCTCTTAAAATCTATAGTCGTTTTTTGTAACAAAATCTCAAATTTCTGGTATAGAGTTCTCATTGCTTTAGACATTAGTTTATACAAAGATAATAAAACGCACAGCCAAATGTGCATTATTTCATGAAATTGTATTTTAGATAGTGCAAATATGGTTGTTTTTTGCTTAACACGTAGAGTAGAGCCTGATAGCTCTCTCAGTTTAAATAATTATAAATGTAATCATTTTGAGAAAACTATCAGAACCCCCTTCATCAAACCGTACGTGAAGTTTTCCCTCATACGGCTTACCGATGGATTTCTTTGTTTGATATTCATAAGAATCTACCCAATAAGGGTGATGCTTAAGTAGCTAATTTAAACACCTTATTTTCTTTTCTTACTTATACTAACATATAGTAGCATTTAGAACCATCAATACATTTTATTCGGCCGATAGGACTAAGCCAGTACCGAGAATTACAGTTCTATATCTACATATCCAAAGTAGAGCTCCTTCCCTAACTCAAGGTTATGTTGTCCTTAAGGTCGAGCAGTACTATGAGCTCCTCCGACTTCTGTTATTACCAGGCTGAATTTCGCTATACTTATATCAGCTTGTTTAAGGTGGCCAACCTTTGAAATAACAGATCTCCCACGTTCCGTTACTTTCCATCTATAACCACGCCATTCCCTATGACTCCGGTAGATCATTGTACTTCACGTTACTGTTTATTCATACAATGTAACAGGGTTCGAGACCGTCGAAACTCTCCCCATCTACGCCTGCCTTTTCGAAGCTACTATGGGTTCACACTTGCGTATTACGGCTTGGTTATTTGAGACAACTGAGCTTCAGCTATCCACCTCACGGCGATCACTGTCAGTAACTCTTCTAAGTGAACAGTAAATTACTTAGGTAGGATTTGCACCTACTGGAAAGCCACAGCATCGTGGCACACTAACGGCAGGTGTAAGGCAAGTAGGGCAGTAGATAGCACCCACTTATCAATTTACTGCGAGCCGAAGCTGTTGTTTTGGTTATTACTTTATTCATATTTATGAGCCAAAGCAACAGCTTTGGCGGTGCTACAAGATAGCAAAAACATTCGCATCAGATTCATCGCCCTATTTGCTTTACACAATGTTGTGTTTTAGTTGCTTATTGGAAAAACAATCCATATAAAAAACCTACAATGCTTAGACGATAAATCAAGGTCAGAAGGATAATTATATTTATTAATCCAATATAAATTCCCTTATTTATTCTTTTTAGTCCTACAAACACCCCAAGAGAAATAATTGCGTAAAAAATCGTTTCAATTATATTTTCCATTAACCTCATTTTAACTAAACTTTCAGGAAACAATGGACTAGTATCTTTAAAGCTAGGTATAAAGAATCCAATAATATGACCAATAACCATAATTGAAAGAACGACAAATAAAATCCATCCAATCAATTTCAAAAGGTAGAACCAACGTGATTTATTATTATCTACTGATGTATTCTCAGCCTGCCATTCTTTTGAATCAATAATTTCCAGCTCACCGGCTGAAATCATGCTATCAAAGTCTTGAATTGTGAATCTTTTTGAAATCCAAGTGCAACATGTATCAAGGTTGTCATAAGCTGTCAGGTAGAAATGCTCCTCATAATAAAAGTGTTGATGGATTATCTCCCAATCTAGATTCATTTCTGGCACCTTGTTTATTAGTTTCTCTCTAGATTCAGAGTCAATTCTTACTCTCAATGTCCTTTGTTTTGGCCAAACTGTACCTAGTGCTACTTTTTCTTCATCTGACGAGGCGAATGATCTAAAGAAGTCTAATAATGACTGATCCTGAACTCCTTCAATAGCCCAAATTGTGTCATCTGGAACAAGTTCAAGAATCCTAGTTATAAACTTATCTCTATCATCAAGTTTTCCTACAATCCAGCAATCATCGAAGTCAATTTCCTTACCTCTATATTTTTCTTTCTTGTTTCGCATAAACTTTCATGTTAGCACTTCACCTGCAATTAAACACAACGTGAATACTAAACTACGTGAGCGGTTGCGTCAACCGTGAGTGGAGTTTAGTTGATGTTGAACAAAAGCTTCGCTAGCTAAAACCCACAATCTCTTACCTTTATACCTTAATTGATTTTGTAATTAATAGTTTACTAAGATGAAAAAAAAGAGACAATAGTCGAAAAAGCGAAACGCGTTGTTCCTGGTTTTAAAAACATGTTTGATCAAGTGTATCAAAACATGACACTCAGTGGAAAGTCTTCCTCTACTTTTAAAAACTACATCCGTACTATCGCTAGTATCTCATTGTATTTTAAAAAGATTCCACTTGAACTTTCCGACGATCAAATTAATGATTATCTGCTACTTCTCAAAGAAAAACAAAACACTTCTTACACTATCTTTAAGCATTATGTCTATGCCTTGAGGTATGTCTTCAGATTAAGTGATAGAGACGATCGAGCCATACAATTACCATCATTGAAACGAAATGATACCATCCCGGATATATTATCTGTGGAAGAATGTAAAATCATATTTAAAACACCCAAACACTTAAAACACCGTGTGTTATTTGCTTTAACTTATTCTGCAGGACTCAGAATAAGAGAAGTCGCTCGACTTAAAGTATCTGATATTGATTTTGATCGTATGACAATTTACATACGTGATACTAAATACAGTAAGAATAGAATTGTTCCGCTCTCTAAAACTATGAAAGTTGGATTGGAAAAGTATCTAAAACATGTAAGGCCGAAATTATGGCTATTTGAAGGATACGATACCAGTAAACACATAGCTACAAATTCCATCGGGTCATTATTCCGAGAAACACTTAAGAAAACGAATATCAAGAAGAGAGTTACAATTCATACTTTGAGACATACCTATGCCACTCATTGTATTGAAATGGGAATGGATCCTTTTACTTTAAAAGAGCTGTTGGGACACGAAGCTCTACAAACAACCATGCTTTACCTCAATCTCGCCACAGTTAAAAAATCCAATTCATTTTCTCCATTCGATAAGATCTATGCATCCAAAAATTGAGATCGCACAGATTCTAAATGAACAGCAATTTTGGAGGGAATCCACTCAGTTTTTAGCAAGGCAAAAGTATGATTTACATGCCATGACTTTATGTAGAACAGCAAAGCTTGGGAGACATATCGATCATTGTGAAAAATGTAAAGAGGTTCGTGTGTCTTATAATAGCTGTAGAAATAGAAACTGCCCTAAATGTCAGGCTACATACAGAGAAAAATGGATCTTAAAAAGAGAAGAGGAAGTCCTTGATGTTCCCTATTTTCATACTGTTTTTACAGTTCCGCATCATCTAAACTTCTTGTTTCTAAAATATCCTAAGGAGATGTATGATTTACTTTTCTTAGCCGCTTGGGAAACCATTAAAACTTTTGGAAGAGTGTCTCTTCAAGGAGAAATGGGAATGATAGCTGTGCTTCATACTTGGGGACAAAATCTCACTCTACATCCTCACTTGCATTGCATTATCCCTGGTGGTGCCCTTTGTAACGGTAAACATTGGAAATGCTCTGACAAAACAGGTAAATACTTATTCCCTGCTAAAGGTTTAGCCAAAATGTTCCGAGCTAAATTGATTCAAGGGATAAGAAAAAATGAGCTTCTGAGAACTATTCTTGAAGGAGAGGTAGCTAGAAACTGTTTTGAAAAAGAATGGGTGGTGTATGCTAAAAGACCTTTTGGAGGAGCAAAACAAATCATACAATATCTGGGTAGATATACACATAAAACAGCTATCTCAAACCACAGATTAGTGAACTATTCAGATGGTAAAGTCACTTTCTCTTACAAAGATTATAGACAAGGCGGTAAGAAAAAAGAAATGACACTCTCAGATGTAGAGTTTATACAGAGATATGTCAGGCATCTTCTACCAAAAGGTTTTAGAAGAATACGTCATTTTGGGTTTTACAATGGAGCTATAAAGAAAAAGAAAGTTACTCAAATTAGAACTTCCATTGGTCAGAAACCTCCTAAAATTAAGGAATGGGATTGGGTTAAAATATCGACAGAGAAACTTGGGTATGATCCAAAAGTCTGCCCTTGCTGTAAGGAAAGAAGTATGGTGATCATGCCACGTTTTGCTTCACAAAGAGCTCCTCCAAAAAAGGAAAATCTAAATGCGGCTTCAATAAATTAACTCCATCATTCTCCAAATTTTAACTTATGAAAGTAAGCCTAGGTTTCTACACCCTTTACTTTCCAAAATCAAGTACTTTTGAGTGAAAATCTTTGCTCAGAAATACTCAGGAAAAGACTGTTTTGAGAATGGTTGAAAAATAAGTCACAAAAAAGACCTTCCATATCAATGAAAAGTCTACCCTAAGTTCCATACAGACATCGATGTGTAACCTACTACCGCCTTTGTTCAACTAGGGCTTAATTTTGGGTCTTTCAGACCTAACTAAGCCCTAATTATTAGGGTGCGTTTTTTTTATTTCTTTCATCCTAAATCCATTTGTCGTTTCATTTTCACGAAGTGCCAATTGTCGTTATAGGATTTTAATATTTCATCTTCATTAATGTCATTTTCAACATCCTTAGAATAGACAAGATAGTACTGAACTGAAAGATAAACTTTAATGAATGATTTGTCCTTTGATTCGGAGTACGCAAAGACTCCATATTTTTCAAGTCGGTTTTTGAGTCCGTTGAAATAGTCTACAGGGTTTTGCTTGAAATCGTGAAGATTAAAAGTTGTTGAGTCATAACTCAATTCTGTAAAAATCGAGTCTTGTTTTAGAGTGTAAGTTCCATTAGACAGCTTTAATGGTGTGTTGTTAAATGATTCTATCAATTCGCAGCTGTCCGAAAAGCAAATCATTCTGATTTCAGATTCTCTTAAAAATATCCTGTAATTGTTTCTAGAGTCGCCTGTATAAGTAAATTGTGTTCTTGGGTGATAGCTGTATTTTAAAAGTTCATTGTCTTGTAAAAATTCAACAGCATACTTTTCGACAAATTCGTCCGCCTTCTCTTGTGAAAATTCCAACAGTCGCTTTTCCTGGTTGCAGGAAATGAGCAATGTCAATATTATGAGATATGTAATCGAATTTTTCATTTTTTTAATGCACCCTAACGTGATGACTAAACTACGTGAGCGGTTGCGTCAACCGTGATTGGAGTTTAGTTGATGTTGTGCGTTCGTTATTATTTTTCTACGATTAATTCAACTTTTTCACAACCAATACGAATCACTTTTCCGTCTTCAAAAAGCATCATCAAGTCGTCATTCAATTTTGGTTTTACTTGCGGGATAAATCCGTCATTAATTCCTCTAGACTCGGCTGGGAAGAAGGTGATTTCCCCAAGTCGTTGGGAATCCTCTTCTGCAGCTTTTGGATCTCCATCCACAAAGTATTCGTAAAAGACATTTTTAAACTCAAACTTTAAGGCTTTAAATTCGTCCTTTTTTATCCAATCACCTTCTGCTTGTTTAAAGACAATTGTTATTTTCTTCTCGTTTGTTTCATACCCAATAAAGTCAAAATTATTGTGAAGGTCAATATGAGTTCCGTTTAATTGAACGGCATAGTTTTCTTCTATTTCAAAATTTGTCTCCATTTAGTTTTTGCATTATGACGCACAACGTGAATACTAAACTACGTGAGCGGTTGCGTCAACCGTGATTGGAGTTTAGTTGATGTTGGTGGTAGGCTTTTTTTGTTAACATGGTGACCAGTACTGAAATCTGATAAGTCTATTTTCCTTAAATGAAAATATAACTCCGTCATCTCCATTTGTGTTATGGATGAGGATATCGTTAAGTTCAGGATTATTAGCGAAATAAGTCTCAACGTTATCACCAAATATTTTTATCAAATCTGCTTTAGTTGTCTGTCCATTCAAAGTCCATTTTTCATACTGAATTGATAGGTCACTATAAAGGTTGAAATTGACATGTTCAAGAATGAATTTTTCAGAGTCACTTCCAATGTAGTTAAAAGAGTCAAAAGATATTTGATAATAAGGTGCGCCCGGCTGATCATTAGAATAAAAACCACATTCGTATTGGGGGTCTTTAATTTCACCTTGTCCAAATGTCTTAATTACAACATCTTTAGATAAAATGATTTCCTGACCTTTAAACGTCAATTTTGAGAAGTCAAAGGCTTTTACTTGTCCATATGAAATACTGGACACGCAAATTAGAACAATTATTATAAGTCTGAATTTCATTATTAGATTTAGTATGATTACCACCAACGTGATGGCTAAACTACGTGAGCGGTTGCGTCAACCGTGATTGGAGTTTAGTTGATGTTAGCAACATGTTAATTATTAATACAATAATAGTTTTTAAAACTACCATCTGCTTCATATTTGGTTACTAAATATATACTTGCTGGCAGAACGTTTATTTCACCTTTTTTACAAAGATGTTCTTCATGGTAAGTTTTATTTAGGCTTGTGTATTCTTCCATTGTTATTTTTCGTTTTCTTATTTTTGTTATTCTCTTTTTTATTATTTCACATTCGATTATTTGTTCTTTATTTATCCAAGTAATAAAATGACTACCATTTCCGTGATCTGAATATTTTTCAACTAAGAATGTTGACCCTTTTTCTAAATTAAAATTGGTCTTTCTTATTAGTTTATTAGCATACAATTCAAATTGATCATATATAGTTAATTCTGAAACTTCTTTAAATGACTCTATTCTACCTTCTATTATTTGGTTAATAGGATCACTCATATATAGATTAAAAAGAGATATAAAAAATAATACTTTCATTAAAATAATTATTTCAAAAATTAAGATATCTACAAGATATTGTTGCTAACGTGATTACTAAACTCGAGAGCGGTTGCGTCAACCGTGATTGGAGTTTAGTTGATGTTAGCCACTTTTAAAAGTTTAATAGTAAGTATATTTTCTATGCACTTGAGTGAGATTACCCTTTAATTTATTACCATCATAATATCCTTCTTTCCATGAAACAGGATTTCTTAAGTGATCAAACTCATAATCCGAAAATACCTTATGAATACCAGTATTACATTCTTTTTTTACTAGAATATTACTTTTATAAATATAATTGAAAATTCTCTCTGTAGAATCCTTTAGAGTAAAATCTTCTTTACCTAAGATTTTATTATTTCCATAATTGAATTTTGTTCGTGCCATCTTCTTACCATGATAATATGAATCATAAATCTCAGGTAGATTATTAATATTTCTCTTAACGATTGTATAACCATCAAATAAACTGTCTCTATCTAGGGTACCAAAATAGATTGAATTTTTATTTGGGTCTAGCCAATGTTTACAATAAGTTGTAATAACTTTTCTATTACTAAAAATTAATATTTTTTCAAGCTCATGATTTTTACTGTAATAGTAATTTGTACTGTCTGTATGCCAACTTTTTGATGAAAAGGAAATTACTCTAATATTCCCATTTAAAAATTCTATTTCATTAATATGGTAAGGTATATTATTCGAATCATTACAACTTGAAAAAATGAAGGATAAAAAAATAATCCAAAAAATATTACTTTTTCTCATTTGCTTTATGAAGTGGTTATTGTGGCTAACGTGATTACTAAACTCGTGAGCGGTTGCGTCAACCGTGATTGGAGTTTAGTTGATGTTGTAATGCGTTTATAATTTATTTTTTTTCTCTTTTGAAATTACTATATATCCGTCGTCTAAAACATTTCCTTCAATATAAGTAACAAATTCATCTTTTTTATCTGAAACTTCTTCACCATCGTCATTACAGTCATAAACTGTTAATGAATCTGCAAAATAAATATCTAAATTTGATGAAATCTCCGTTACTTCTATACAACTTACACACATCCCTGCACCACAAGTACCCAATGATATTTGTTCAGAAGATATTAATTCGCCATTTAATGTAAATGTATGTAGAAATGGAATTAATGTGTTCGCTACTCCTAAAGTAATTACTCCTACATATTTACCATTTGAAGGTATTTTACCATAAACATAATGATATTGAGACCCTTTAATAAAGTTTTCACTAATTTTTGGGTCTAACTTTATTGTTGTTTCACTTTCAATAATTTGACCATGAAATTGTATGGGTAAACTAACCTCTGGAAACTGGTTTATAAAAGTATTAAACCCTTCAATTTCTGTTTTATTGAAACCAGAAATTATAGAAAGTAATAAAAGAGAAGCTAGTTTTAAGTTTAATGTAATACTCATAATAGAAATACTAAATTGGTTGACATATGCATTACAACGCCTACTATATGTGCCTGTTGCCGTTTTTCAGCAGAGCACTCTTAAATTACTAAATAGCCAAAAGATTAGCTTATCTGTGATTGATTGATCTTTTCAATTCACAGGAAGGAAATGTTTTGGCGGTGCCTCAATTTAGCACTTCACTTTCAGATAACTACTACACGGCAATGGGATCATATAGAATGTTATGGTGATTATTATTTATTTTCGTATAAAGTTTTCAAAACATTCAAAGCAGAATACTTATCTCGTTTTATTGTTTCAAAATTAGTATCGATGCCAAGTACTTTCAATCTAATTTCACTAATAACCTCCTTTGTGAAAGTAAATATGTCAATTATTTCATTGTCTAAAATTTCAAATTCATTAATTGACAAGTCTAGATTATTATCTGTATGAGCATAAAATTTATTTCTTAAACTATTTAAATTTTTAATTATCCTATTATACTTTTCAGATTTAATAATTGACATCCACTCTTTCAAAGTACTCTTATCAATTTTATCGTTTAACAACTCTTTTTTGCAATTATATAATAGTATGTTTAATAGCTTCTCAATTGTGTAATAATCATTACTTCCTCCATAAAGTTTGTTCAATTCAAGCACTGACATACACCACAACGAATATCTAGTCATTCTTATAAATGAATTATTGTCAGCAAAAGATTTCAATTCAAGGTCTTGAGGATGATTTAACTCCATGCAAGACTTATAAAAATTAATTGATTTGACTAAGATTTGCACTCTTTTACTTAATTCCAAATCAAGTTCATCTAAACTTTCCACTTACTTTTAATTTTGCTATTCACCATAACATTTACTAAACACCACTATGTCACATTATATTTTGCTAAACACCATGGCGTTTATCCATTAGTAAAAAATTTACTACCATTAAGGTAAGAAACGACTTTAAATATTCAAACTTAAAGCATTACAATTCTAATATATATTACAAATTATCTAGTGGACTTTTTATTTCGCTTACAATTTTGGTACTCACATGAGTATAAATCTGTGTGGTCATTGCAGAGTTATGTCCTAAAAGAGATTGTATATATCTCAAATCTACTCCATTTTCTAATAAGTGAGTAGCAAATGTATGACGTAAAGTATGCACTGTAACCCTTTTTTGAATTTTCGATTTTAAAACTGCCCTCTTTAATATTTTAGCTATTGATGTTCTACTGTATTTATTCCCTTCTTTTTCTCCCTCAAAAAGGTACTTTTTCGGTCTATACTCCTTAAAATACGCTCTTAAAGTTTGGAGGTTCTTTTCTGAAAGTAGAGTATTTCTATCTTTATTACCCTTTCCTTCCACAACTCTGATCAACATTCTTTTGGAATCAATATCTTTTATTTCTAGATCTACTAATTCTCCAATTCTTAATCCTGCTGAATAAATAGTCATCAAAATAGCTTTATGCTTCAAGTTATTAATGTTGGAAAATATCGACTTTATTTCATCCATGCTTAGTACTACTGGAAGTTTATCTTTCTTTCTTGGACGTTGAACATTATAATAACAATAATCTCTATCCAATACTTTTTCTAAATAAAACTTTACTGCATTCAATGCTTGATTCTGGTAAGAATCTGACTTCTTCTCTACTGATACTAAATGAAAAAGAAACTGCTCCAAAAGTGATTTAGACTGCTGTCCCTCCTCAATATTTCTTAAATCTTTATAGCCTTTTTGCTCTAGATAATCCAAGTACCTGTACAACATACTTGTATAGGTATTTGCTGTATTTATAGAATATCTAAAAAGCTCTAGTTTTTTAACCAATCCATTTAAATGTATTGCCTTATGTTTTGGGTATTGTTGCTGAATTTTCTTATACAATAATTCATAACTCATTTCTTCACCTTGAGTCAGTGTCTCTTTATTATTACTTTGAAACACAGCTTTAGTATCTACCCATGCAATTCCTTTAAAAGTAGAAAATACCGCTTGAACACTCTTATATCCATCAGGGATATAAACACATTCTAACTCCTTATTCCATTTTACATCTGGAAGTGTTTTGATAAGTTTCTTTATTCCTTCAGTCATTGGAAAACTTACTTTAATAAATTTTTGGTTATGAATCTTAATTGGATTCAATCGAATTGTCAGATTTACCTTTGTCATACGATTGGCTTTTGAACATTAAATTTTTGACAAATTCATAAATCAAACTCTAATTATCCGAGTATTAATCGTTTATACTCGTTTATATTTGCTTATTTATTAAATTGAAGTTCTATATTACGTAAACTATAATTCTCTGATAAGAATTAGAATTCATTGCTTAACAAACTTAGATTCATGAAAGACAAAAAATGCCTGTATTGTCAAAAAACAATTTTGATGGGTCGGACGGATAAAAAATTCTGCTCAAACACCTGTCGATACGCATATAATAACGAAATACTTAGTCAACGTTATTTCAATAAAATTCATCACGAAAAAATCATTAACGAGAACTATAAGATATTACGGAGATTGTGCCCTCATGGAAAAGGTACAGTAAGAAGAAGTACTGTTGAGGAAATGGGATATAACTTTAAGTTCTTCACTTCTTTTTACAGAACCAATAAGAATAAAACCTACTTCTTTTGTTACGACCTTGGGTATACACCTATTATTGATTATGGTAAAGAAAAACTTTTGATTGTCACTTGGCAAGATTATATGAATGATTATCAATTTAATCCATGGAAAGGTGTTAGTAAACAGTAAAATAATCAACACATAATCTCCTTTGTCATTTACATCATTCTGACATGTAATATATTCCATTAGCTTACTTGTAAATGTCATTTTCCACCATTGTATCAAGATCAGTAAAAGCCGTAGCTGATCTTCAGACTTGATATAAAAATGGCCATGTTTTACTCTTATAAAACACGGCCATTTAAAGTTAAAGCATATCTTTTTTAAAAATGATTCTCTAATGATTATTGATTCCTATCAGTTTGTATTATTTTACTTTTAACGATCCGTTGGTCCTGATATAAATTACAGTTTCATTTTTAGTAGATAGTGTATGTTTAGCACTATCCGTAGATGTAAAATAACTTCCTGCATCTAAGTGTTTTAATTCTTTATTTTGAGGTAAAGTATAATCCACTCCTTCACTAATTACTACTGCATGGAAAATCGATCCTTCGCTTAATAACTCCCCTTTAAAATTCTTGGGTAATTTGATAAATAATCCTTGAAGACCATCTTTTTCCCAAAGGAAATTTATTTTGGTTAACTGACTTACCCAGTTCGAGCGATCACTACCTAACCATACAATATTCGATACATCAATATTTATTGGACGCTCACCATTGTCAATAGCTTGATCGGTCGGTCTTACCAAATAAGGTCCTTTATCAATTTCTACATAGGCAATATTTTCTTTCCCTTTGGCTGATGTAATGTGTGCCTCACCTTGTGGCTGTGTCCAAAAACTGCCCGGCTTCATCCACATGTTCTCCGCTTTAGGATCGTCGTTGTGAATCGTTCCTTTAATCACCACCGCTCGGTAAGTAACATTATGAATATGAGGTGGAGATGAAAATCCATCAACGAACTTGGCCAAGAAACCTGTAGGCACTTCTCCTTTTCTATCGCCAAATATAGTCCCTGCCTGTGGGCTTTTGTCTCCTCTTGCTGGGTTAAGTTTTTCCCAAACAATTTCTGAACTTAGCTTTACTTTGTTTGTTGGATTATTGATAACTACCTCTTCATCAGATTTCTGATTTTGAGTAGTACATGAAATAAATAGTCCAATGATTAATAGTGAATTTAGTATTCTGTAGTACATTATTTAATTTGATTGATATGATTTATTTAGTATTTGATTTATTTTTTTTGATAAAAATCTCTTCCGAAAGTATCAATGTGCTTTTTTGAAATTCTCAAATCTTTGTTTCCAGCGTATTTCCTCACTCATATTTAATATTTTAATAACAAAAATACTTGTATTGATTTAAACTACAAGATTCATTATAAAATAAAGAGTAATTGGAGTTTTTCTAATTTGAATAATAATTTTTTTTAAACCTTTCCTTACTTAAAATTCAATGATTTCACTTTCCAATCTCCATTATCATTTATGAGTTCAATATTTACCCTTGTTCCTCCTTTTGTTCCATAGGCACTAAATTCAAACTGTGATTCCTCTGCACTACATGAACCTGTTACTTGGTCACCTATACTTCTAAAATCACCAATAATTTCTTCCAATTGTTTATCTACTTGAATTATTTGAACAGTTGTGTTAAACGCTGAAGAATTTCTTAAAATCGAATTTCCTAAAAAAGTCACGAACATCCCGAAAGCCAAACAGAATGCAAAAAACTCCCTAAAAAAGTTCTTCAAAAGTAAATCAAGAATTTCATCAAAAATTGATTTTTTGTGGTTAGGATCATTTGGGTAGGGTATTGGATTTTTTATGCGTAAAGGTATCCAAATCAAGACACCAATTAGGAAAAGTATTGGTCCTAAAACCACTCCGTGTCTTAAGTATGGTATTAACATCAGCTATTATCCCAACAAAATGAAGAGGAAGACCAATCCATATTAATGCTTTATATGTTGTTTTTAAGTTCATTTGATGGTTTTAGTTAAATATTTTTTAAAAGTATAAAGGAATTCTATTATCAATTTCTTCCATAATATGATAAAGTTTCTGACCTAGAATATCTTTCTGAATTTGTTTGGATTGATATTCAAACTCACTGTATTTGTTGGTATGACCCGAGTATTTAAAACTCATTGGTCGAGTATTCACTTGATAAAGAAAAAGAAGAGTACCCATGAGAAAAGTAGTAGTCGTTAATTTTATTCTAAAAGTTCGATTCGAATTTTTAATGAGATTAAAACATATATTGAATAATATCACAACTAAAATGATTAATGTTAAATCGTAGTTGTTCCACCACCATATTTTACCAAATCCCCCAATGTAATTTGAACTTGGAAAGAAAAAATTGACCCCTCCCCATACACTTGCCGGTGTGGGCATGTCTTCGAATAGATGGAAAATGAAACCAAGGCAAAAAGCGAAGTATTTAAGGTATTGCGTTTTTAGATGGTTCTTAATTTCAGCTATTGAAGAATAGCGTTTGATAATACAAATAATGACAATGAACAAAAGAGATAAAACAATGGGCATCATCAAAGAGTGAAAAACTGCGTGATGTGAATACCAAAATTTTTCACCATAAATCACTCTACCTGTACTTTCTAAATGAAAGACTTTACCAAAAGTAGCATCAAATTTTGACCATAATGATATAGCGTCTATATCTGGTAATGCACCACCAAAGCCGCCTGCCAATAGAATCATTAATTTGTCTGTCCACTTCTTTTTAGAGAATGAAGCGGCTACCGTTCCTACAGCTACTCCTGTTAATGTGTGAGAGATGATATCCATAGTATGTTGAATTTCTTAACGTCTTCTTTTATGATATTTACACGCTTTTATGAGCCACTCCTCGAAGTCGAATCAATTATACTTGCACTACATACATAGATAAATAAATAGGTTTGGTATCCAATGAGGAATACGCCAATACAATTGTACAATTAGTGGTATAATTAAAAAGTCAGCTTCCGCTTTAGTAAAAATTTGCTTAAAGTACTAAAATACACCATCACATTTTATTCAGCAATACAATATACATCTTTAGTTACAAACATCAACTCTCTCTATTTATTTTGTCCAAAATTTATTTTTCCTTTTTAGTTCATATTAATATACTCTTTAGGACTCATCCCTACTTTCTTCTTAAATAATCTCGAGAAATATTGAGGGTATTCATTCTAATCCCAGTTTGAAGGAAGTATAATTTTAATTGATAAAGGAGCTGTGAAAAGGTTAGTAAAAACCTTTTCGAAACAGCTCCCTGTACTCTTAACCCAAGGGGTTATTCAATAATTATTCTTTCTGAATAGAATTGTGATGGTCCTTGTAAGGTTAAAACAAATAAACCTTTTAAGTTACCCGTATTGATGGTAATTTTGTCAGCAATAATTTGCTGTTTAAATACCACCTGACCTTGCAGTCCGAATATCATTACTTCATTCACTCCTTCCATTCCGTTCAAATTAACATTTATAGTTCCTGTTGAAGGGTTTGGATAAACGCTAATATTGGAATTTGTTTTATCAGTTATTGTTCGTGACGAAGAAGTGTTATTTGTGCTCACTTCTTTCCAACCACTGCAAGAACTAGGTACGCAATTTCCAGTTTTAACGCCACTGCTCCATACTACTTCATATAATACACCGTTGTACATCACCTGTGCTCCTTGTGGATATGCTTTTGGTTCCCATTCGGCAACAGTTGCTTCAGTAAGTACATTTATTTCTGCTGTTGCTGTATAGTTCCCATCTAAAGTTGTTGTTGTAATAAGAACCGTTCCTTTACTAACTGCAGTTACCACACCATTGTTAACCGTTGCAACAGCTAAATTACTTGAACTCCAAGTTACAGCTTTGTTGCTTGCATTAGAAGGGAGTATATAAGCTGATAATGTTACTTCTCCATCACTATCTATAGATGCGGCATTTGTATTTAGTGTAACTCCAGTTACTGGAATGTCATCATTTTCTTCAATCAACTTAAAGTCATCCACATAATATGATCCACCGTCATCATTCCAGCTCCATATTCTGTATTGTAAGTTATCACTACCGGTAGTGAAAGTAATGGAATGAGATTGATAGCTAGTAGTGGTATATAAGCGGTTTTCGATGAAATTTCCTGTAGATTCATTGGTTAAACCCAAATAGAACGATTGACCTACTTGCCCAACTTTACCATAAGCACTTAATACATAAGTCGTATTAGCATTTAAGTTTATAATTTGGAAAATACCGCCACTTCCGTCAATATAACCGGCATTACTACCTGAACGTTGGTTGTTAGTAATAACACTAGATGAACCATTAAACGTCCATGAAACACTGCCCGACTCAAAACCTGGATTCAATAACAAATTAGTTTCAATAGGTTCTGATCTTACAGTAACATCTACTGTTGAAGAGAAATTACCATCCATTGTATTTACGGTGATAGAAGCTGTGCCTGTTCCAATTGCCATTACACGCCCCGAATTAGATATTGTTGCAACATTAGTATTACTAGAGGTCCAGCTTACTTCTTTTGTACAAGCATTTGCAGGAAGAACAGTTGCTGTAAGCTGATAACTGTCATTAACAGTTAAATCAAGAGTGCTTGACACAAGACTAACACTAGACACAGGAATATTTACAGTCACTTGGCTAGTTGCTGTAAAGCCTCCGTCTAATGTTGTAGCTGTAATGTTTGCTATACCGCAAGCTATTGCTGTTACTACACCATATTCGTCAACTGTAGCTACCGACTCATTACTTGATGTCCAGCTTACTCGTTTGTTTGAAGCATTTTCAGGTGCAACAGTTTCATCCAAATCAACTGTTTGTCCATCATTAATCGTCACTTGGCTTGGGGTTACAGTAATTCCACTCACAGGTTCACCCCCACTATCACCTACTCCGTTATAAGCACCGATGCTAATATTTCCTGAAGCATAGTCAACAGGATTCCCATAATAATCTTGAGTTGGGTAAGGTGGTAGGTCTGCAAATATACCCGTACCTGCTCCAGGAATAGCAGGGCCTGGATTCGTAATTCCACTATATAGGGCGGGGCTGTTACTGTTTAATTTATACTTATCCGCTCCGCTTCCTGTATTTGTAAACGAAGGATCCGCATTTACTTGGTTGTTGTCATAGTCTGTAAACCTTGAGTCGATATTACCAAAATATAGGTTATTATCTACCACGAAAGGAGCATCATTTGTTTTAATTACAGTATGCTTTGTACCTATACCTCCACCGTTAATAGTATAGAAGATATTATTAAAAATGTGGGTATCTTTGGCATCAATCTCAATACACGTCTCGAAATTCCTGTCAAGCACCATTGTATTGTTGTAGATGTAATTCACCTCGCAACGAACTGGTTTTTTATTCATGATATCAGGGCTAATCCAAATGGTATGGTTACTGTTCCACCATGCTCCAGTTACACCACCATCTTCACGCCAACCGTCGTTCACACTCACGTTAAATCGATAAACTGAATTGTTGCTTCCTCCAAGAATTTCAACAAAACCACCCTCACAATCAATCATGTAGTTGTACTGAATAAATGTGTAGTCGTTTTCGTTGTCTACGTGTGCACCGTGAGAATCTAAATAGCCTCTAGAACTAATACAAGAGTTGTATTGAACTACTGTATTAATCGAGTGCCAATTCCATACAGCACTACCTCTTCCAGGCATTCTTGGGTCAGTACTTGCTCCAGGATGGTCAAACATATTATGCTCAATCAAACAGTTGTAGGTGCGCTGTGGCAATACGGATGAGCCAC
The DNA here is from genome assembly GCF_001682195.2 of Flammeovirga sp. MY04. Taxonomy (NCBI): domain Bacteria; kingdom Pseudomonadati; phylum Bacteroidota; class Cytophagia; order Cytophagales; family Flammeovirgaceae; genus Flammeovirga; species Flammeovirga sp. MY04. The sequence goes on along the minus strand of NZ_CP003561.2, from coordinate 546,155 downwards.
CTAAGTGGTCGAATGTACAATTGCGCACAACCACATCTTGAATGCGGTTCATCTTATCAGTACCATTTCCAATTGCATTTGCACCATCGTGTTTAAAGTGTACTCCCAATCGTTGAATATCCGTAAAGTAGGAATCTTCAACCAATACATTTTGGATATTCCTCACCTTATCCAATGTGTTTTGGATATTGTAAACACGAATGGCTGAAACCTCCAGTTTATCAAAATCTGGTTTGTAGAGAATCGGCTCAACCGCATAGACACTTTTAAACGTCATGTTTCGGAACACAAAATTCTTAAGGGATGTGTTGTCTGTAAAGTTACGAATATGGATGCCAAAAGCTTTCTTGCTGTCAACATCATAGCGGTCTACCGTCCTGTTGTTTTGAATTTCAAGTCCGTCAAATACAATGTTGTCATTGTTTTCGACAAGAATAGCCTGCATATAGTCTCCGCCACCAGCTTCTCCAACTTGTCCTGTCACAATCGGTTTACTTCCAGTACCATAAGAAGTAATTATAATTGGATTACCTTCTGCACCAGATCCATTTACAATAAATTCTCCTCTGAATGTTTCATTCGATTTAAATAAAACTCTATCGCCTGGACCTAGTTGGATACTATTCATTTTCGATAAAGTTTTCCAAGGGGAATTGGCACTAGTTCCTGCGTTTGTATCGCTTCCGGATACACTGCTGAGGTAATAATCCTCGGCATAAATAGCTGAGCATAAAATACTTGCTAAAATAAGAAATAACGTTCTTTTCATTTCAGTACGTGTTAAAATTTAGTAAATAAGTAAGTATTACATTTCACTCAATATTATGAACATCGATTCTAACACATATAACTGTAAGTAAAAAGCTTATCACTCCACGTATATTTATCTATAAATCACTGTTTTTGCGACATTTACACACTTTCAATATAGAAGTTTGTATGACAAGGTTGATTTTGGATTAATATTCTGAATTCGGTTTATGAGTGTTTGGGAGAGTTATTCAACCGAATCTTAAGTGAGTACTAAATGTATGATCTTGTGATCACTTTTTTATTTGATTTCTTGAAAACTTCTTAGTTTTAAAGAATTAGGAGCTGTGAAAAAATAAGCAAATACTTTTTCTCAGCTCCATGTAATTTTCTTTAAGGAGGTTATTCAATAATTATTCTTTCTGAATAGAATTGTGATAGCCCTTGTACAGTTAAAACAAATAACCCTTTTAAGTTACCCGTATTTATGGTGATTTTATCTGTAGTAACCTGCTGTTTAAACACCAACTCACCTTGTAGTCCGAATATTTTCACTTCACGCACCCCCTCCATTTCGTTCAAATTAATGTTTATAGTTCCTGTTGAAGGGTTTGGATAAACTTGAATATTTGAATTCGTTTGATTAGTTATATTTCGTGCAGAAGATGTGTTATTTGTACTAACTTCTTTCCAACCACTACAAGAACTAGGAACGCAACTTCCTGTCTTAACGCCACTGCTCCAAACTACTTCGTATAAAATACCATTGTACATCACCTGTGCTCCATGGGGGTATGCTTTTGGTTCCCATTCTGGAACGGTAGTATCAGAAAGTATGGTTAATGTGAAATCATCAATATAGTATGCTCCACCCTCATCATTCCAACTCCATATTCTATATTGTAGGTTACTGCTCCCGGTTGTGAAAGTGATAGACTGAGCTTGATAGCTAGTAGTCGTAAATAAACGGTTTTCGATGAAATTTCCAGTTGATTCATTTGTTAAGCCCAAATAAAACGATTGACCTGCTTGTCCTACTTTCCCATAAGCACTTAATTCGTAAGTCGTGTTAGCCTTCAAATTTACAATCTGAACAATGCCCCCACTTCCGTTTATGTAACCAGCATTACTTCCCGAACGTTGGTTGTTAGAAACAACACTAGATGAGCCATTAAACGTCCATGAAGTGCTACCAGATTCGAAACCAGGGTTCAAAATCATATCAGATCCAACTGATTCTGACTGTACAGTAATATTTGCTGTTGCAGTATAATTACCATCTAAGGTATTTACTGTTATGGTAGCAGAGCCTACTCCAACTGCTGTTACAAGTCCCGAATTAGATACCGTTGCAACATTTGAATTACTAGATGTCCAGCTAACTTGTTTGTTTGCTGCGTTTGCTGGTTCAACAGTTTCATCTAAATCAACTGTCTGCCCTACATTAATAGTCACTTGGCTTGGTGTTACAGAAACTCCACTCACAGATTCACCTGCACTATTTCCTGCTCCGTTATATGCACCGATACTAATATTTCCTGAAGCATAATCAACTGGGTTGCCATAATAATCCTGAGTTGGGTAAGGTGTTAGATCTGCAAATATACCTGTTCCGGCTCCAGGAATAGCCGGACCAGGATTTTTAATTCCCTTTTGCAGGGCAGGGCTGTCGCTATTCAGTTGGTATTTATCGGCTCCGGTTCCTGTATTTGTAAATGAAGGATTCGCATTTACTTGGTTGTTGTCATAACCAGAAAATCTTGAGTCAATATTACCAAAGTAAAGATTGTTGTCTACAACAAAAGGAGCATTGTTGGTTTTTATTACAGTATGTTTTGTTCCTATTCCACCACCATTGGTCGTATAAAAGATATTATTGAAAATGTGGGTGTCTTTAGCATCAATTTCAATACACGTCTCGAAATTTTTGTCAAGCACCATTGTGTTGTTATATATGTAATTCACCTCACAAAGGTCTGGTGCTTTGTTCATAATATCAGGAGTAATCCAAATAGTGTGGTTGCTGTTCCACCATGATCCAGTTACACCACCACCATCTCTCCAACCGTCGTTCACACTCACATTAAATCGGTAAACTGAATGGTTACTACCTCCTAGAATTTCTACAAAACCACCTTCACAATCAATCATATAATTGTACTGAATAAATGTGTAGTCATTTTCGTTGTCAACATGTGCTCCATGAGAATCTAAATAACCTCTAGAGCTAATGCATGAATTGTATTGTACTACTGTATTGATGGAATGCCAATTCCACACAGCACTTCCCCTTCCTGGCATTCTTGGATCAGTACTCGCTCCCGGATGGTCAAACATGTTATGCTCAATTAAGCAATTGTAAGTTTGCTGTGGCAATACAGATGAACCTCCTAAATGGTCGAAAGTACAATTACGCACTACCACATCCTGAATTCTGTTCATCTTATCGGTACCAACTCCATCTGCATTTGCTCCATCGTGCTTAAAGTGTACACCCAATCGCTGAATATCTGTAAAGTACGAATCTTCAACTAATACATTTTGAATATTCCTCACCTTATCCTGGGTGTTTGGGAGATTGTAAACCCTGATTGCTGAAACCTCTAGGTTATCAAAATCTTCTCTGTGAAGAATCGGCTGAACAGCATAAACACTTCTTAAAGTCATATTGCGTAACACAAAATTCTTTAGAGATTTATTTGAAGTAAAGTTACGAATGTGGATGCCAAAGGCTTTTTTACTGTCTACCCCACTACGGTTTACTGTCCTGTTGTTTTGTACTTCAAGGCCATCAAATACGATATTGTCATTATTTTCGACAAGAATAGCCTGCATATAATCTCCTCCTCCGGCTGCCCCGACTTGTCCTGTAATAATCGGTTTACTACCTGTACCATAAGAAGTAATTACAATTGGGCTACCTTGAGTACCAGATCCATTTACAATAAATTCTCCTTTAAATGTTTCGTTTGCTTTAAATAAAACTCTATCTCCGGGGCCTAGTTGTACACTACTAATTTTCGATAAAGTTTTCCATGGGGAATTGGTACTTGTTCCTACGTTTGTATCACTACCAGATACACTGCTAAGATAATAGTCCTTAGCATAAATACCTGTCCATAATATACTTGCTAGTATAAGTAAAATAATTCTTTTCATTGTGTAGCTGTTAAAATTTAGTAAATCACTATTAAGTCACCTTCAATATTATGAACATCGATTCTAACACATATAACTGTAAGTAAAAAGCTTAGAACTCTACGTATACTCACACTCTACTTGCTGTACTACAGGTATTTATATTTTTATAAAATAATCAATTAACTTTTCTAAAGTTCAAATGTATAATAGCTTATTTGGTCTTTTTTCTTTATATGTTGGTTGGTTGCATTGAGTAATTAGTCGATCAAAAAAGAAGGCTTCAGGTCTTCTTGTTCTTGAAATCTTCAACATACTGTGATGGAGTCATTTTTAGTTGCTCTTTAAATACACGGTTAAAATGAGGCCGATTCTTAAAACCGGCAGATACAAAAGCATCAGCAATAGACATATTTTCTGTTGTTAGAAATTCAGCCGCTTTTTTTACTCTGTATGCTTTTAATACATCGTAAGGAGTTTGATTGGTCAATGCTTTTACTTTTTTAAAGAAATAGGACCTGTTGAGGTAAAGGTGTCTTGCGAAATAATCCATATCAATTTCAGGATTACTTAAATTTTTCTCCATTAAATCATAAAGTTTTTCAATAAATGCAACATCAGCACCTGAGAATTCTTCTGCTTTAAGTGTTAGAGGTATGTTAACATTGAACCGTTCCCGCAATTGTTTTCTAGTTACTAATATCGATTCAATATTCGATACCAAATATTGGATATCAAAAGGTTTGGTTATATAACTATCGGCACCTTCTCTCAAACCTTGCACTTTATCTGGTAGCTCAGCACAAGCTGTTAGTAAAATAACGGGTATATGGCTTGTTTTTATATCTGATTTTATTTTACGACACAGTTCAAAACCATTTATTTCAGGCATTAATACATCACTAACAATTAGGTCGGGCCACTCATTTTCTAACGCATCAATACATAACTGTCCGTTGTTAAAGGCTGTTACTTCGAAAGTATCTTTCAGGCTATTTGAAATAAAGTCTCTCAACTCAACGTTATCTTCCACCAAATAAACGGAAGCTTTTTGAATAGCTACATTTACTGATAGTTTTTTCTCGTTTGCATTTATCGTGATATTTTCGGAAGGTGTACTTCTTTCAACTTTTAATGTCGCTTTTTCCTCTTGATATATTTCTTCAGATACACTTTTTGTCACTATTGGTAGAACAACTGTAAATATTGTTTCCACATTTGGTACACTTTCAACTGTCACTTCCCCATTATGCATTTCAATCAAACGTTTTGAAAAGGCAAGACCAATTCCAGCTCCTTCTACATTAATTGTATTTCTTGCTTTGGATCTGTAAAATCGCTCAAATATGTGCGGGATATCTTCTTCGGTAATGCCAATGCCAGTATCTTTTATGTCTATACATAATTTAACATCGTCTATTCGATATGATATTTCAATACGGTCATTCGGTTGAGTGTATTTAAAAGCGTTATTCAACAAATTATTGAAAACCCTTTCCAATTTATCCTTATCCGCATACACAAAAATAGTATCGTCTTGATGAAGGAGGAGCAAATGCTTTTCGTGCATATTGGCCATGAATTCGAAATTTGCTATAATTTCATCAAGAAAAATATTTAGGCAAAAATGAGAATTATTTAATTTTGGATGTACAGCATCAGATTGCTGGAATTCATGCACTTGATTAATCAACTGTACTACCTTTTGGGATTGTTGCTGAATAATTCTAAGGTTTTTCAATAGCTTCGGTTGGTTGCTATACTCATTCAAAAGAAGTTCCGCAGGACCAGCAATTAATGTAATCGGTGTCTTAATCTCGTGCGATATATTCGAAAAATATTGAAGTTTAGCCTTATTTATTTCATCTACTCTTTCTTTTTCTATTTGCTTGAGTTGCATGCTATGTTGCAACCTTAATATTTTCATTCGATATTTAATTATTCCGTATATAAATACAATGGCTAAAATTATGTAAACCATACGCATTATTAGCGTATTCCACCAAGGTGGATTAATTGTAATTTCTATTTCGCGAACATCTGTCCATTCTCCATTCGAATTTGAGGCCATAGCCTCAAACACATATTTACCGGTTTGTAAAGCATTAAATTGAATGTATTTGTTGTTGCTTGTAACCTTTACCCATTCTGTATTAATGGGGTGCAAACGATATTTAAGATAATAACTATTAGGGTTAGAATAATGAGGAGAAATCAGTTCTATCGAAAAACTATTTTCATTATGATTTAATTGTAAATTCTGTGTATTGTTCAGGTTCTTCTGTAAAAGTACTCTATTATCAACAGTGTCACCAGGGGAAATGGTGGTACCAAACACCTTCAACTTACCAAAGTGCAATATAGGATGTTCCTTTGCTACCTTTTTACCAATATTTGTATTGAAATAAAAGTACCCGTAATCTGAACTCAATAAAACGATGTCATTATCAAGTATTGCAGCCCCAGGTCTAAATTCATCAAAGGGTAAACCCTGTTCTTTATAAAACTTTCGAATACTTTGTTGAGGAGGATCTAGGTAGTTCAAACCAAAATTGGTTGGTATCCACAAACAGCTGTTTTTATCAATTAGAATATTTTTAATAATATTCGATGTTAATCCATCTTGTTCTGTATAGCGTTTGAATTGTAAAGTTCTTTCTCCTTCAATTGCTTTACACAGCCCACCCTGTGTACCGACCCATAAATCTTTATTTGGTGCTCTTTTTATGGCAGTAACAAAATTATCAATTAATGTGCTTTTATCATTTTCGCAAGTGTAAAACTGCTCTATTGGAAGAGAGTTTAAAGCTTTTCCTTTTTCCAGTTTAATTCGGTACAATCCATTCTGATTGCTTCCAAGCCAGATATACGGCAATAGGGGGTCTGGATAAATTTTAGACACTTTTGGAAAGTTATTATCAATAAAAAACGGGTGCATTTTAAGCACTTCACAATTTGCCAGCTTTCCTTTACCATCCAATGAAAGTTTATACACGTAATCACGGCAGTGAATCCATATATTCCCATAAAAATCTTCCACAAATTCTCTAAAATTAAATTGTTTTTGGAGGTTTTCATGCTGAATAATATCGAATTTTTTATTATGGTTCTCTAGTTTGATAATTGTATTATTCGCATATCGAATCCATGTATTCTTTTTAGAATCAATAAATATATTACTGAGTTTAGCAGATGAAAAACTTGAAAAGTCGGCATATTTTTCCTCATTTTTTTTAGTTGTGGTATTTAACAGTTCTAATTCTTTCGAGTTTGGGTTGACAAATACCCGTTGACTGTCTAACACCGAAAATGTAATTATTTTGTTCGGATAAACACCCGGATTAGTTTTGAAATGGTCGTCGACATAATGAAACGGTTTATCTTCGGAGTCAAATTTATACACCCCATTTTCCCTTGTAGATACCCAACATGTATTGCTTTGAGTTGGTAGTATATGACGTACTTTGCAAAGTTCGTTTTCTAGTTCGAATTTTGAAATTGTTGTTGGTTTGGCCGCTAGTACTTTGCTTAAATTATTTACGCGAATCAAGCCATTATTGAATGTTCCGAACCATAGATTATTCAGGTTATCTATGGTTGCAGAAATAAAACGATAGGATTGAAGATCTTTAGATAATAGAGTATACGAAAACGTATTGTGTTCTATTTTGTAAGATAATATTGCGAAACCTAAATGGGGTGTTACTAAGATTTTGTTCTTATCAAAGCCGAGAATCGAATTGGAGTACTGAATTTGCGGATCAATTATTCTAACAAATTTTTGAGTGTTTTTATTGAAGTGAACAAGCCCTTTCGTGGCACTTAATAAGAAATTAGATTCATCTAATATAATAGCATCATTAATAGACACCTCTTTGTAAAATGCTTTATTTGGGAAGTGATATTCACGAACGAATTGAAACGCTGAATCAAAAACAATAATGCCATTCTGTTCTGTAAAGCAATATATGTTTTTACTTTTCGGCTCTTCGATTAATTTACTAACAAAAAGACCTTTGGTTGGAGCAAAGTCATCAGAGGCAGATAACACTGTTGTAAATGTATCCGAGGAATAATTATAAACAGAGATTCCCGTATCAGTTCCAATCCATATACGACCTTTGGAATCTTCGGTTATGCATCGGATATTGTTGCTTATTAATGACGTATTTTTTGAAGAGTTTTTATAAACCGTAAAATCATATCCATCGTACCTATTTAATCCATAAAATGTACCAACCCACAAGTATTTTTTAGAATCTTCGAACGTAAAAGTGACATCATTATAAGAAAGTCCATCTGAGGCAGTGAGCTGTTGTGTATAATTTAAAGGTGTTTGAGCAACAACCAATTCCATTGAGCAAATGAGGATACAGAGATAGAAACACTTTAACATAATAGCTTGGTATTTATTGTTTTCATGTTTTTAAAAAAGCTGTACGATTATTAAGGGATTGTGTTCGAAAATAAGTGGTTGATCTTTTTCCATTTATTGAACAAAACTCCAAATTCGTAAATTTGATATAACTATTAAACCTACCCTACTCTATTAATTTACCCTATTCCATTTATCAAAATCCCTTCAGGTATTAGCTAGGTCCTCATTCAGTTTCTTTATTCTAGAAGCAATTGGAACATCATGAGAACCTAGATTATAAACTTGACTCTTAGTTATAAATTATTCGAGTCATTACATCTTCATCAAAACTAATTTACTTATGGACAAACAACTAACTTTCTTGAAATATGAAAGTTGTCACTTCTTAAGGTAATTATATACAGACCATTCATAAGCTTTAACTTAGAATCACTAATATGGATACTTTTCATTAAGCCAGAATAGTACTTATAAAAAACACGTTCCCCATTAATATTGTGAATTGACATAGAAACATTATTCATGGGGTTGTTGAAGTCTATGTATAAATCCTTGTGATTATAAGGGTTTGGATAGATATGTAAGCTATTATTCACTTCCTTTTCAATATTCAGAATAGCATCCCCCACATAAATAGGTACAGTTGCTATAAAATTCCCATCAGTCGTATTGATAGTTATTATTGTTTTACCATTATTAATACCCGTTACGGCTCCCCATTGATCGACATAAGCAATAGATTCATCCGCAGAGGTCCAACTAACACCTTGATTAGTCGCTGTTGTCGGGCTTATTGTTTGAATTAAATTATCAGTTTCTCCTATACCAATTTTTAATATTGATGGATTTATTTCTAGGTTGCTAACAGAGATAATGTCAGTATTTGAAGTACAGTTCTGATTTGTATTACTCCATCTTGAAACAATTAATGAATTCTCTGGAAAATTAAATGATTTTGAACCGAGTTCATTTTCTGATGGTATATGGACTTTGTAATATCTAGGATCCTCATCCGCAACACTGCTAGCAGTATATAATATTGGAGCAATTGTAGGTCCTTCAAAGAAACGTCCTCCTGTTCCTTCAACAGGTGTATCATTCATCATATCACGCATATGACAAGGCACTGATTTAAAATTTCCATCTTTAATATGGGCTTTCAAGCCATATGTACTTGTCACATCAGTAATTCTAGAGTCTATATCAAAACTACCAATATCATCTGCATCTCTATCTACAAAAGCTCTATCAATTCTGACAGTAGCCATACAACTTGTCGCCTCTATTTTTTCTACATCAAACCATCCATTAGTTATCCCCCAAGGTTGGATCATTACTGCCGAATTTCCTTCATTACATTTGATATTGTATCCAGAGATCTCCGAAATTCTAGTAATTTCTCTTGGTGCATTGTAACCTGATGTTTCATGAGCATCAGTTTCAATTCTTAACGTTGCTCCTCCACTTAATGAAATGATGTTCTTGAAATGTAAACGATCGCCCACTCTCACTTGAACTGCCCCGTATCCATCATGGGCATTTTCAACGGTAATATCTTTCACCAATCCTAATCTTGCTCCTGCCCAAACGCCATTGTTGGCACTTACCCCACAATTTACTGTAGAATGTACTGTGCGTTTATCGATTACATGACAGCCCGCAATCATAAAATTCTCAAGGTCTTTAACATTAAAAGGCAAAACTCTCAAATCGTAGGAGATTTCTGACATATCAATAGTAAATTGTCCGCTAAGAGATCTAATACTAATATTAGAAATACTTGCACCTGCAAAACCCATAATAAAAATTGACTTGTCAGTTTTGTTTGATAAGACCGGTTTAACAATAGCTTTTTCATCAAACATAAGGTGAACATCAGAAAGTAGAACTATTTCTCCTAATTCCCATGTCCCTTCTGGAATCGTAATAACTCCACCACCTGATTTAGAAAGAGCATTTATATGCCCTTGTAAAGTGGGAGAATCATCTCCAGGATTATTACTTAAAGTAATTCTTTGTGCTTCTGAATATGAATCTGTGTTATCTGTAAAAAATTCGCTTTCTAATCTTTCTGAAGGTAATTTGGATGGTGCTTCTACCTGTGCAAAAGCTGTTGTTGATCCAAATAATAAAGTGATAATAATAAAATAAAATTTGCTCATGGAACAAAAATAATTCTAAAAATCAATTTGAGATGATCCTTATTATTCCAAAACTAAGACATTTTTAACTAAAAAATTAAAGATTTTACTGGGTTTAATTCTACTTGATGAAGACCTAATTATTTGAATTGTGTAAATAAATCTTGGTTGATCTTTTTTCTATTTAGGAACTGACGTTTGTAGTAACGATCTGAATGTTACTCCGTTTTTACCTGCGTTAAAATTTTCCATTGTACTAGACTTTAATATGTTACTGATTGATTAAATTATCTGATACAAATATCACGGATTCAGCAGGCGATTCACTTAAACATTTTTGTTTTGGGGGCTCCAAATAGGCTTAAAGAATAAGTTTAAAGGTTGAAAATCTAGTTTTTATTATCGTTTCTGTGTTTATCAGATAAACAGGGAGCTGCATATTCAAGTATTCCTTGGTCTTCATATTCATCCAATCTCTCTTTTATCTTCAGAAAATTACTCGAAGCTAAGATTTCCATCGAAAAGTAGTGATCTCCTAACCCTTCTGACTCGCATTGCAAGGATCTGAATTCATCACGAATAACTTCCTTATCAATTCCCTCTTTAATAATTGAAATCAATAGTATAGAATTTCCAGAAAATTTGGTGGTGTACCTGTAAGTCAACATTTGTTCTGACTCATCGTATTCTGCAAAAAATTCATCATCAGTAGCTATTTGAGGTCCATAAAAAGGAATACTATCCAACTTGTAAATCCCATTCTGTTTATCTACCTCAATTGCCCACATGGTCTCTACAGTTGTTTCGTCTAAGACGTTACTGAAATAGCGGAATAGTACTTTTATATGGTTCATTTTCGATTAAAGATTTTTTTACTTGTTAGGCTTTTTTAAATTAGATTTCACCAAACCCAATCCCTTCCAAAATTCATCAGGATAGCTAAGATTATTCGGTTTTCCTACCCATCCATTGACTAAATCCAATTGATACCCTTCTTCCAGTTTTTTATATTTTACCGATTGGTAAATCATAACGTCCCAATCTCCAGTATACTTTAAACTTTTCAGTGATTCAGGGTACTCACCTTCACGAATGTGATGTAACTCTATTAGTGAAATAGCTGTTTTAAAATGCTGATCTCCAAATTTTTGATTGGCTTGTTCTGTAAAGCCTTCGGGAAAACAGCTTGATAAAATCAGAATGATTGTGGTGAAGATGGTCAGTTGAATTGATTTTTTCATGATTTTCTGTTTGATTAGCTATATGATTCCACTCATTTGGGAGCTTGTCACATGAAGTTTAAGTTTGCTTTAATTAAGGTAAATATAATAAGATTTCCACAAAGGAGGAATTTAGAAATCTATAAATTATCAAGCCTCATTTTCTGATGTATAATCCCTGTCTTCTTAGAAGGATATCTATTCCCAATAGGCTGAAATCCGTTTTTAATATAAAACTGAAGGGCGGTTTCTCTTGCACTTAACTCAATACAATCCATACCGAGAGATTTACATTTATCTATTAATTCAGTCAATAGAATTCTTCCCACCCCCACTTTTTGATGTTCCTTTTGAACAGCCATCTGAGAAATTATTCCAATCGAACCCTCCGTATGTATTCTTCCGGTCCCTATCACTTTCCCCAAATTGTCTAGGAGCACGAGATGAATCCCCTCTTTTTCAAAAGGATCATTAATTAAAGCTTCAGCATTCTGCATTCCTTCAAAAAAGCACTCAATACGTATTCTTTTGGCTTGGGTGTAGAGGTCGCTTGATGGTTTGATGTATTTTAGGTTGGGGTTCATAACAATTGTATTTAATTCACATCAAACCGCTTCAATGACTTCCAATATTTATCTTTAAAAAGATCATATTCTATTTCTTCTGAATCCTTATATTTTTGCTGTAACCTATAAGCTACTTTAGACGGTTTTCTGAAATCATTACACGCAAAGTAAATCTCTCTAAGGTTGTTCGCAGATTGTCTTCCGATATATAAATAGCCGTCTTTGTCTTTTAGCTCTTCTAGTAATTCTTCCTCTAAATTATTTAGCTTTTCATAAGTACTGTCATCAGGCATTCCATTATTTGATTCTCCATCATATTTTATTTCGATATTCAACATCCAAGGATGAGATGCTTTTCTGCCCCATTTGATTAAATCAGTATTTATCGAAGCGATTAGTTTTCTGCCATTTTTGAGGGTTGCCTGAAGGATTGAGCAAGAATCAGTATCCGAGTTTGTTCTTATTCCATCGTATTTTTCTACAAATTCCTTCTGCCTCCAATTGATATATTCTTTAAGTTTACCAATCGGTATTAACTCTTCTTCTGCATCTTTACTTTCTTGAAAATCTAAGTTGTCGATTATTTCTAGGAAATTTAATTCACCAAGATAATTATCCAAAAAAATATAAACGCCATTAATTATTTCTTTCCGGTTTTGATCATTAAAATCAGAATGAATAATTGTGATGTCGATTTCATCTGGAAATTTGGGGTTATTATTTGCATAAAAGCTCAACTTTTCTTCATTGAATTTTATACCGGAAATTTCAATATCAACATCTTTAATATCAAGAGTAGGTTTTAATGCCGTAAATTTCCAATGATCAAGTTTTGGAGCGGATGCTATAAGTTCTTCGACAAAAACGACATTCTTAACTTCACCATCAGGTGTGATAATTAGTTCTACGGTATTCTTATCAAACATTCCTGTTAGAAAAAAATAATCCTCCTTTAATTCATCTAATTTGGGAGAGAGTTTATCAAAAAATCCTCTTTCTATATTGGAATGTTGCTTTACAACCTTATAAAATTTTTTTTCGTTTTTGATGAACCAATTCCAAAAATCTGCATTCGTTTTTATAGGTTCATCTTTTTTCTTTCCGAATATTTTTTCGATGAAGTTCATTATGTGAAATATTGTTTAGTGTTTGTAGAATATTATCCATCATTGACAATTCATCAATGCTATATCAATTCCTTGAAACATAGTTTGTATTTTCTTTAAAAAATTAAACTCATTGCTTCTTCCCATTTAAAGCATCAATCCTTTCTTTATAGAAATCATTTCCACTTATTTCAAAAGCTTTGTTTAAGTATTTTAAGGCATTCTCTTTATCATTTTGAGATTCGTAGTACTCTGCCATCGAATCGTATGCATTGGCGTTTGTTGGATTGTACTTAATATTCATTTCAAAAAACATGAAGGCCTTTTTGGGCTGTCCCATTTGCATAAACATATAGCCGTAACCATTTAACATTTCGTCTATCATTGGAGCAGTAGGAACGCCAAAATGTTCAGTATAGATTTTTTCCTGTTCCTTAAGTAGTGAAACTAAATCTTCAATTGGTGTCTCTGGATTATTATACTTTTGAGGGGATTTAAATTGATACCATTTAAATAGAAAAATCAGTCCATCTCTCATAGTTGGGAGTGGAACTGTACCATGTAAATCTTCATGATAAACCTTCCATGAAAAATTTAATCCATTCTGTTTTTGAGATTCAGCATAATTCGAAAACTCAATAATTGATCGAGCAAACAAAGTAAACTCTGAAGAGTCTTCCATTATATTTTCCATAGTTATTTCTTCATCCCACATATGCAATTGCTCTGCTGCTAATGATACAAAAAGAGATTTGCCTTCGTATTTCTCTGTCTTGAGTTTTTCTTTGGCTTCTTTCAATAATTTTTGATTGTCCCAATCCAAACTTGGATCTATAGCAATGTAATTTTGAAAAAGGTCTTTATGATTTATCAACATGTTTATGGTAAACAAACCAGCATAAGAATGACCAATTAGGGTGCGGTATCCCATTGTTGGATACTTGCTATCGATATATGGAATGAGTTCTTTCTCCATAAATTCTGTAAAAGCTTCTGCTCCTCCAGTTTCATTATCCATTGCTCTACCACGTCTCACCTTTATCTGTGAGGTAGTTAAATCTCTAGTTCGGTTTTTACGATTAGAAATTCCGACTAGTATCATATGAGGTAAGTAATGTCCCCAATAATTACCATAAACCGCTTCCAAAGTACTTTCTAATGAAAAACCATCCATTAGATAAATCACTGGATATTTTCTTCCATTTTCTCGCTGAAAATTATCTGGTAGTCTCACCCAAAAATCACGACTTTCATTTAATGTTTTTGAAAAGATGGAATCTTCTGTTCGATTTTGAAATTGTTCAGATTGAGATTCAGTTGTTTGTGCAATGATTTGTTGATTAAGCATTAAGATCATTCCGATCTGTGCCAATAAGTAAAAGTAATATTTCATTGTTTCTTTTAAGTTTAGTTATGAGTAGACAGTAACTTATAAATTATTATTGGTTAGAAGTATTCATTATAAACAGAAAGTCATGCATTCGACGGAAAGCAAACTAATATAAAATTATGATAAATATATAATATTGGCCCCTTTTAATCTTTTATCAACACTTTTGAAATATTACTTCGATCATATGAATGTTGAAAAATAGTAACCGTATCAATTACTGATTCATTAACGTAGTAACTTAAAACACTAGTCACATATATTTTATCCGTGTTTAAGCTATCTATTTGTGTATTTTGAAGTCGAGTTGATGTTTGATTATTATCATCGATCCGAATTAAATATTGCTCATCAAACCAATTATTCAATCCATTATCTTTTCTATGTTCATAGAATTTCATTTTATGAGCATTTACTTTGATTTCTAATGTATCAATTGATCTTCCTCCAAAAGATTCTTTACCAAAGTCTACATGACAATATTTACCAATGAATGAATTATCCAACTGATCCGGTTCAACGTATTTAATATTTGAACCGTCTTGGGCAAACAAATAAGTTGTGGAAGAGAATAATAGTATGGTTAAGATGTATTTGTTTTTAGTTGATAAGAACATTATTTGTAATCTCTTAATTAGTTTTTTATCGAAGTTTATTGACTAATTTATAACTTATTTATTGCTCATTCAACAGTTTTAAATTCTGGACTTTTTATTTCCTCTAAACATGCTGAATTTGGTTTCCTTGTTGGATTATTGAAGAAGTCATTTGCCGTTTGCATGGCACACGGATTCCCCCAATTCGTAGTAGGACCATGTTTCCAGCCTTTAAAAATCAGATGATAGGAATTTGTAAGATGATTACTCATTGATGTTGCCCATTTAACAGGTGTCTCTTCATCATATTCCCCACTTATTAAAAGTACTGGGATATCACTATTTACCGCTTTATTTTCAATGTCTGATACTTTTTTCACCCCCCAAATTTCACAAATTCCATCATCGAAAACTGAAGGTGACAATCCTTTCACTTCGGGATATTTATTTGTTTCATTGGTAATCTTTTCCTGGGAATTGAATGGATATTCCTCTGCACACCAAACCGATAAACGCATTCCTATTCCAATACCATTTCCGGGTTCATTAAATAAAGATTGTAATTGCTTCTTGACTGAAGTCAGATCGTTGTTCAATATCTTGTTTATTTCAAGAGGGATATTGGGTACACTGCCTGTAGATGCTGAGGTGAATACATTTATCAGGTCTTTTCCTTTAAGGTAAAAGGTTTCAGGTTCTCCATTATTTGGATTTTCTACAATGACTTCAAGTGGATATTTTGTTTTCTCTTCTAAATATTTGAGGAAGCGACTTTTAATATTCGGAAAAGCATCATTACAATCAGGGTCTTTTTCACAATCGGAAAGTAATTTATCTAAGGCCTCTAAAAGGTTAGCCACACTTTCTTCATCATAATTTACCTCTAATGGAAGTGGTGAGTCCATCACTACACTTCTAATTTTATCGGGATAATCACGAATTAAAACTTGTGCAATTTTAGTACTGTAAGACATTGTAAGTAAATTATACTCATCAATTCCCAATACATTCATTAAGTCGTTGATATCCGCAGCAATTTGATTTGTCGTATAATTATTTAAGTCAACCTCATTTTCTCGCAATCTCTCACTGCAAAATGTAGCCGCTTTTTGGAAAAGACTATCTGCGTCACTCGAATCAAAATCTAGGAGATTAGATTCATAAACCGCCTTTGCCCATTCGGGACAATCTAAACTTGGCTTTGCATATTGAGTACCTCTTTGCTCGAATAAAATAAAATCTCTATCGTCGAGATACTTGTAGTATTTCATATACTTTGATGCACGCATGGAAGTATACCCTGGGCCACCTACGGTATATAAAATTGGGTCGAGATTTGGATTTTTACTTCGACTTTTGAAAATGTATATGGGTAATTTTATCTTCTTTCCTTCAGGTTTATCTCTGTTCTCAAGCACTTCCAAATATCCAAAAGTATACTCTTGTCCTTTCGGAATCTCATGAGTTGTCTCTTTAGATTCAGTAAACGTTGGCGTGAAATGTATTTTGTTTTGATTCTTACAACTTACAGATAACAGTATAACGAAACCGATGATAATAAATATTCTTGTCATGTTCTTGGATGTTTAATTGCCTAATTTACCTGTTTGTTGTGCATTCAGTTTACTTAGCTTTATTCACTAGTAAAAATTCACCTTTAATTAATTTATCATCAAACTGAATTTCGATGATCCATTCATTTCCTTTCTTTTCCCCTTTTAGATATCCCTTTACTATATATTTCCGGCCACAATTACCAAAACAGATCCTTTTATAATAAAGTTTGGCCTTTTTTAATTCCTCATCTCGATATTTAAAGTTTTTAGAATCCTTTGGAATTTGAAAGTACACTCCCTCCATACATTCATCATCAGATCTATTTGGATTTTCTTCTTTTGTAAAAGTATATTTAAAGGCGGTTTTTTTCTTAGATTCAACGATGTCCACATCAAAATACCAACTTTGTTCACCTTTGATTTTTAGTTTAGATTTCTCAAAATATTCATATGTTGATTTAGCAGGATTTATCATGTATTTCGCACTTTGCTTTGTGATGACCACCCTATTATTACCAGAAAAGAATAATGAATCATTTTTACCCCATGTAAATTGTATTTCAAATTTTTGAGGAAAGTCTGAACATATTTCTGTATTCAAAATATCTTCGATTGCTTTTTCGAACAGATTTGCTTTTTCAAAACTTTGAGTGGAATCAATCTCTATCTTATTATTATTGATTTTAAAATAGAAATGAGCAGAAACTTCCATCCTCTTTGCTTGTAAAGAGAACTTCATTGTTTCGCTATATTCCTCTATTCTTTCTTGAAAGCAATTAGCTAAAGTGGTGGATGAAAAAAAGGTGGTAATCAATAATAGGATAAAAAGCTTTTTCATATTCTTATCTTGGTTAGATCATTTTTACATTTTGTACTCCAAACCCAAAACTTCATTCGTTTCTAACTTAGGGTCCATCACAACACTAAATTCATTTGACTTTCCATCTCTAACAATCACTCCAGAAATCATTAAGTATTTCTTAAATTTTCTATTGAATTTCACTTTACGATATCCAAATATTCGAAATCCTTCCTCAGTTATTTTTCCGAATGTAGTTTCTCCTGTTTCAATTTGATGTATCAGTTCAGCTTTATCATATTGAATTGCAGAACTATCATTAAGCAATGAAGATAATTTATTGAAATTCTTATCCTTTATATAGTCCACCACTAAATCTACAGTCTTTGATTTATTGTCCACTACCGCCAGCTCTTCTGGCTTAAATGTATACTCTTTTGTGATTCCATTTTCAAAAACTATTGCTGTCCGAATCTCTGTGTATTTAGCTTTTTCTTCTTCCGTCAAATTTCTATAAAGTCGGTACGCCATATTGGATGAAGCAAATTTCGAATCCTTTTTAAATTGTTCAACTCCCTCGCTTTCCTTAAGTTTTACTTCAAAATAGGTAATTGAAGCTTCACCATTAGCTACACTTTTACCAATTGTAGATTCACAATAACCTCCATAAAAATTCACAATATCGTCAACCCCTTTTCTTTCTGTTTCTGATAAAATGATAGATTTGACGGAGCAACTAAAAAGTAATGATAAGAATAAAAAGAAGATTGTTTTTTTCATAGTTTGTTTAAATAAAAGTCTCTGCTGGAAAGATAAGCATTTTCTATTTTGGATTAACACTCACAACATTGGTATCTATGCTAATATTTTATTTTCGAATACGATAGTTTAGCTAGTTTTCTTTAATGTATTTTCTCTTTTCTTTACTATCATTTGAAATTAAAATCATTTCATATTTATTCCTTTTAACAAGAGTATACTCCTCATATACCTTAAAAACTCTACCTATTTTTATTTTTAGGATCGTTCTCTAAATAATTTATAGTGTATTTTCTATCCATTTTAGTCAAAGGCATATGGCTTTTACCTCCTTCCATTTCCATCAATACACTATTTATAATGGTATGATTTAAAGCAAGTTCTAAGTCCTGTTTTTTTTCTAGCAACTCTTCTTGAGTAAATCCAGAATACATTTTTTGGGATGATTTGCATGAATTTAGCAACGATATAACAAAGATGATAAATATATAGGAGTAGTTTTTCATGGTTTAGATTAAAAAGGTAAAGGACGTTGCACTGCAACGTCCGTACAAGTAAGAATGAAAATTGTTTTCTCTGGATGATCTACTATTTCATCGTTTGTTTATCTGATGCACTAAACAATACTTCTGTTGTTAGCGACATCCCTTTTACATCTCTAATAATTAGATAAGCTGCTGTAGCTTCCTCTGGAATAGGGGCATTCATTTTTGTGCCTTTTACATTACCAGGTGTTGAGTGCCATCTTCTCTTTTGCCATTTGCCTTTATCAAAGGTGTAATAGGCCGTTACTTTTCTAGGGCTTACTCCTTTTACAACGGCTGAAAAATCCATTTTTGAGCGATCCCAAGTAGTTTTCTGAATATCCATTAATGGTAAATTATGGATGATGGCATTGGCGAATCTATACGATTCTTCTACATCCCAAGCGGGTGGGTGACCGTGACCTAAACCATCTTCCACATATAAATATGTTTTTGATTTTGGTGCTTTAGCTGATGACATCATAGCGGGAATTGGGAAATGTGCATCGTTCGATCCATTGATAAATAAGATAGGCATTGTGGCCTTTGGTAAATAAGCTTCGGCTTCAAAGTTGGTTAACAAGCTATCTCTGTACGCTTGGTTCCCATTTTTGAAATGTTGCCCCATTAATCCATCTGTACCATTTAAGAACCCACAACCATAAATAGGAATAGCGAATTTAAAGCGGTCGTCTATACCAGCGATTGAACTTGTCAGCATCCCACCCCAACTTACGCCTGTAATACCAATGTTATTGGTGTCTACTTCAGGTAAACCTCTTAAGAAAGAGTGGGCTAGGATAACTTGTGCGACGGCTTGATAATACCACTGGTCTTGTAACGCTTCGTTGTTATCATGAAAAACACCATGTCGGGATGGTCCTGAACCTTCGAAATTCTTTCTGTCTTGGTGATTTTTAGAAGGTAAATGTCCTTCTAAATCCATTGAAATGGCAACATATCCTCTCTTATTCCAAATCTTTACCCAATCTTCAAAGGCTGTTCCTCCACCTCCGTGTACTAACACAATTGCGGGGTAGCCATTTTCTGGTTTTTTAGTCGTTGGAATATTATAGTAGGCATACACTTTGGTTGGCTTGCCTTTGTAATCGATGCTTTCGTAGAAGATACTTTTTACTCCTTTCTTATTGACTATATCCGTTTCTTCGTACTTAGGAGTTTTGTATAGTTCCTCTAAATCCCAAATGGATTCTTTTTGTGCTAAGGCGAAGATGGGGAGGAAGAGGAATAGGAGGAATATTTTTTTCATTTTGATTTGTTTTTTGTGGTTCGTGGAGTGAGAAGATACTCAGTTCATAAGGTGTAAGCCCTTGAAGCAGAATATCAACATACACTATCCGGAGGGGTTACACCCCTCCTTGGCGAAGACTAGTTGACTTAGAGATCAACTAAGGAACTACTTCTCAATTCTAATCTTGCTATATCGAGAGACTAGCGGTGTACTCACTTCTACAACGATGGGTGTAACCCATCGCAGAGGAGTATGTGTATAAGTGCTATAATCCGGAGGGGTTGCACCCCTCCTTGGCGAAGACTAGTTGACTTAGAGATCGACTAAGGAACTAATCTTTCGACTTCTCTAGATATATCGTGAGACCAGTGTTCTACTCAATAACACCCTATTTCACTTTAGAAGTAGTACCTCTATCAGTTAAAGTCACTTCTAGGGCAAAACCTATCTGCTGGGTCTTGTTCTTTGGAAGGGTCACTTTTAAGCCTTCAGATGTATGTTCCCACTTCAGTTTTTTCTCATAACCTAACAATTTTACTTCTTTGATCTCTTCGTCGGCGAAGCTTTTGATTAAAGCTGTTTTGTCTCTTTCTAGCGCTATTGCATAGACTTTGTTTCCTTTTGTTGTGAACCAAAAATCTGATGTCGTAAAATTAGAGGTAAATCCATGAGCGGCTCTATGGCCTGTACCTAACATCTTCTGGGCATCCTCTCCTTCTCTACTCACTTTCCACATTTTTGTACCGTAGATGGCTTTACCATTTACACTCATCCACTTACCAATTTCTTTTAAGTTGTCTACACTTTCTTGTGGTATAGTTCCGTCTCCTTTTGGACCGATGTTTAGCATATAATTTCCACCTCTACTGGCAATGGCTGTAATCCAATAAATCAACTCATAAGGCGATTTAAAATCTTTATCGTATTCTTTGTATCCCCAAGAGTTATTGAATGTACCTACTGTTTCCCAATGCTTTCCGCCCATGTCTTCTGGGTTTGGAATTTTATTATCGCCAGGAATATTAAAGTCGCCTAAATCGTGACCTACTCTATCGGTAACAATAACGTTAGGGTTCAATTGATACACCATTTGATAAAACTTAAAGCTTTGTTCTTTGGATAAGAAGTGCGCGAAGTCGTACCACATGAACTTCATGTTCGGGAACATTTCCAATAATTCTCTTACTTGAGGATAAGCTTTATTGACTAAATATTGATCGAAGGTATTCTCACTTGGATCCCATAAATTGGCTCCCATTGGTCTTCGTTTTTTGCCTTTGAAATCGGCTGGTTCTGGCCAAACCTCATCTGTTGCATCACAGAAGAATTTGATGTTGCAATCATGTGCATCATTCCAATCGATATTGTGAGAATAGTACACCCCAAAATCAATTCCTTGACGCTCACAAGCATCATACAATTCTTTCACTAAGTTTCTTTTACTTGGCGTAGATCCCATATCAAAATCACTTACTTTGGAATCCCAAAGTGCAAAACCGTCGTGGTGTTTTGAAGTAATGACTATGTATTTCATTCCAGCTTCTTTCACTAAAGAAACATATTCGTCTGCATTAAAATTAACCGGATCAAACTGTCCCATTAGTTGTCTATATTCTGCTCTAGGAATTCTTGCTCTTGCTTGTATCCAACAGGCATCGTTAGGTTCTGGACTCTCAATATCGTCCATTCTTTCTCCTTTATACATGCCACCTAAAACTGAATGAATACCCCAATGGATAAACAAGCCAAACTTGTCCTCATTAAAATGAGTGATCGCATCTCCCTTTGAAGCATGCATTTGTTCCCAAGTTTGTGCTTGGGCATTCATCATAAATAAAGAACAAAATATAAGTAGTATAATTTTCTTAATACATTTCATCATCACAAAAAATTGTTGTTCAAATCGTCTAATTTATAGTGGCAATATCTTGATAATAGCATTGAAAGTTTGGTCGGAAACTTTCAAAAATTGGTTGTTTGCTTTAAAAATGGGGATTGTTGAATGAATCGCTTCACTCAGGACAAACAAAATATAATTATATAGTTGCTTTGAAAATGGAGAAATCCGTATCAAAAACTAAGGTGATAAGCCTAGTTTTCGATACGGAATTTAATTTTTAAAGCTTAAGGAAAAATAATTTACAAGATCACTTTTTGAACATATACCTGACCGTCAATTTCTAATTGAACAATATAGATACTTGATCTCAAGTTTTTGATTTGAACTTTAGTACCATCAATTTTTTGTTGATGTACTAGCTGTCCATTTGTATTAAAGATTCTTACAGCATTGTTTCTAAATCCATCTTTTGATGATAACGTCAACACTTGGTTAAAACCATATACTTTGATATCCGCAAATAGATCGTTAATAGAAGTAGGCGCTTGCTGCTTAAACAAAACAGTATATTCTTTTACAGTAACTCCATCCTCAGCAGTTACTGTAATCATTGCTTTCTCTCCGAAGGCTGTTGCTTGTAGCACTTCTACTGAAGCTGTTTCGTCTTCTAAAGTATAAGTTACAGTTTGTAATTCAGTCACTGTAACTTCGTAATCTAACACATCAGCATCGAAACCTTCTAAAGCAACATCATCCAATAGAATGGCAGTTAAGTTGGCATTATCAGATAGTACTTCTAAAGTGAAATTGATAGAATAAGTTGATGTAGTTGTTCCATCTTGAGCAGTAATTGTAATTGTTACTTCACCTTCCAAACCTTCAAGAGTAGACACCTCATAAGTAGCGTT
Source organism: Flammeovirga sp. MY04 (assembly GCF_001682195.2). Lineage (NCBI taxonomy): Bacteria > Pseudomonadati > Bacteroidota > Cytophagia > Cytophagales > Flammeovirgaceae > Flammeovirga > Flammeovirga sp. MY04. Next base: position 523,232 of record NZ_CP003561.2, on the reverse strand, counting down.
CTCATCTGATGTTGTCACCGTGATCACTGGTAAAGTTTCAGTACTTGCAGGTAACATCACCTCGTAATTATCAGTAGCTACTTCGAATTCTTCCATGGCTACACCATCTAATAAAATTGCAGTGATAGAAGCGTCTGTTGAAGGAGCACCCCAATTGTAATTTACTGTATACGTTAACATTGTTACACCATCTTGCGCAGTAACAACAATACTTGCTGAACCAGGCATAGCAGTGGCTTGGTTTGTTTCTACATTCGCTACATCTACAAAAGAAGTTTCTCCTGATAACTCTGGGATAGTAGTTGTTCCGTACGGATATTCTACATTGTATTCGAATACATCTGCAGAGAAATTATCAAGTGGCTGACCGTCTACGCTTAAACTAGCTAAAGTTGCATCTGTTGAAGGTGCTCCTAATACGAATTTGACAGTATAAGTATTTACCGATCCATCTTGAGCAGTCACTTCAATAGTTGCATCACCCGGCATCATTGGTGCTTGTGTGATATCTATAGATGCAAACTCATCTGTAGTAGAAGATGTCACCGTAGGAATAGCTGTCGTTCCGTATGGGTAAGTTACTTCATACATCATAGTATTTTGATCGAACTCTGCAATCGCCACATCATTTACTCTTATGTATTCTACCGTATTGATATCTGAAGCTGTTGTCCATTCGAAATGTAAAGTATATACTTTTTCATCTCCATTCTGAGCAGTTACTGTAATAACCGTTTCACCTGGAATTTCCATTGGTGCATCTATTGAATAAGTAGCTGTTTCATCGGCCACCATAGCATCAACCTCAGGAACTGATGTTTCTCCACGTAAATACGTAAATGTATACTCTGTTTGAGCAGGATCGAAGTTACTTATTGCAAAACCGTTTACCGAAATCTCTTTTAAGTCTGCGTTCATAGATGGAGCAGATTCGTTGTAAGTGATAGTGTATACCTCTGTGGTGTTACCATCTTTTGAAGTCACAGTCACCACTGTATTTTCACTAAGTGAATTTGCTTGAGCAATATCAACTACTGCTTCTTTATTATTAGCAACAGCTGAAATTTGAGGTACTTCAGCACCATAAGTCACATCGATTGTAAAGTTTTTCGTTCCTTCAGATAATCCGTCCAAATACATATCATCTGACATTAATGAATACAATGAAGCATCTCCATCCGATTGTACATGCGGTCCAAAGAAGTTGGTGGCATAATAAATTGTGCTCTCGATAGTTGCGTCTGAACCACCATCTCCGATATCTTCACCAAAAGTCAACTCAAAAGTATCGTATACAGATTCTTTTACTAATGTTCCGTCGGTGTTATTGGTTACGAAATCTGTAAAATCAAATGTGTATTTTACCCATCCGTCTTGTTTCACTACATCTAATCTTTCTACGATGTTACCCGCTCTACCAGGAGTGAATATTCTGAATTGCAATACATTTTGTCTGATCATTTCAGCCTGACCTTCTTGATACACATAGATAGAGAATTTCAGGTTTCTGTCTCCATAAATCGTTGCACCATCCAATAGGTTCATGTATTGAATCGCTCTATGTCCTTTTTTACGATCAATCTTAGAAACTTTTGCATTAGCCACCTCAGCGGTTGGGAATGGATTATCTACTACTTCAACCACTTGGTTTACAGGGTTTACGTTGAACAATGGATTTGTTGTAGACCCATCGTAGAAATAGAAAATACCATTCTCCATTTCTTTTTCAACAACTACTTTTTGTTCGTTCAGGTTCTGAGTGAAAGAAGCCAACACAAAACCATTTTCGTCCTGAACTGTACCATTATCCGCATTATAGTTCACGATAATTTCGGCATCCATATCTAACTTTCTTTCCATTTCTAAAACTAACTGTCTTTCAGTATTAGAAACCATAGTCACAGCTACAGGCTGACCATTTTCTGTGACCGTAAAATCTGGAGTAGTTACTGTTGTTAACTCGCCAAAAGATACAATGTCTACTAGAACTTTATTGTTCATTGGGCTTAAGGATGCTGAAGCTACTAACTCATCAGAAATGATTTTTGGTCCACGAACATTGTTGATATACCCCGTCATGCCTGTACCTTTCAGATTGTCATCTGACGGAGCGATATAAAATAACATATCGGTAATGCCGTTTAAATCGTCCATTGTATACTCAGAAAGATCAAAAGTATAGGTTGCCCATTTACCATAACAAGTAACGCTTTTGTGATTTGGTAAATTTAAGTCAGGTAAACGATTTCCTTCCGCATCATATTTTCTAAAACCAATATTTACATATTTGTTTAAATCTAATTTATTGATGTCCTCTAAATAAACATCAAATGAGAATGTTTTTGAAGAAGTAAAATCAAATTCGTGATTTTTTGATAACGCCCAAACAATGTTTACCCATTGAGATTCACCTCTTACAAACTTACCTGCAACTTCAGACGGATTTGCTGGATCTTGGGCATTTTCCTCTAAAGTAAATAAATAAGGATTCCCTAAATTCAATAGTGAAGGCTGTCCAAACTTATATAGTAAATTTGTGGTTTCATCAACTTTTGAATGGTTCATCACTTCTTTTCCTGCAAAAGGAGACAATACAACTCCATCTACATCTGAGATTGTTCCACTCACAAAACTGTAAGTCAATTTTTCTTTGATCTGCACCGCTTCGCTCAATAATAATTCAATTGAAGAACCTTGAATTGATGTTTGGCGAACAGCTAACTCCGTACCTGCCTCATTGAATACTTTAAAGGTTGGATTAAAGAATTGTGCAAAGTCAGTATGGTTTAAGAAATTGATTTTTACACGGCGACCATCTTCTGAAACTTGAGCCGCTGTATTTATCATTTCTTGTTTTACAAAAGGACCTGAAACTCTGTCGACAAAAAATTTCATCTTGTCAGACTCTCCAATTTCATCTTGGAAAATAAGGAAAACACGCACTTTCGTAAATTCAACATCTTGGTTAATTCCATTAAAGTCGAACGTATATTCTTCCCATTGATCAAAATTGTTGATTGATGAATAGGCAAGCGTTTCATTTCCTCCTTCAGCATCAAATAGTGCAATGGCTAAAGAGGTATTGGTTACTGGACTTTCTGGAGAAAATGTAAACAAATTCAGTTTAATCTCTGTAGAATTTGAGAAGTCAATCGACCCTTTCAAATCAATTTCAAAATAGGCTCTTTGTGCATCCGAACGTATAAACTTGTATACCTCATCACACATTAATCCTTCTGGATCTCCGCTCATTGATGTTGTTAGACGGTCGATTTCTCCTACTTCACCAACGGTTAATTCATTGGATTTTAGATAAGTGAAATTTTCTTGAGCATGTACATTATAGGAAAGAGTAATAGCCAAAAAGACAGCTATAAACCTATACGACAGTAATAATTTTTTCATTTCGATTCTGTTATATTAGTTAATTGTTTTTATAGGACCTTGTAGCTCCTTTAAGTAAAAAGAGAGTTGTTTATTGTACTCCGACATGGGGTCGGGGTTAAAAGAAATACAGATTGAATTGTATATTTTTTGCTCGGGCTGTTCCCCATTGAAATCATAAACAAGTTCTACCCATTTGTCGAACCTGCTTATCACTTCTTGTTTGACCAACTGATTATCTGCCTTTTGATCTTGACGGAAACAAAGGTCTAGTTTTACTTTATCTACACCATCTTTAGGTGAAGGAACATATACTTTAAGTTTAAATTTTTTCTCTTTAGTGATATCAATTGGTTGGGTAAGTTGAAAAAGCACAGCACTGCTTTTTTGTTCTGTACTTTTCACTTGAAGTACTTTACCATTCTGATATTTTGGATCATTCACTGTAAGAAGCTGAGCACGATAACCGCTATAACGACCTTTCAAATATTTATCGCCTAAACCGAAATCAGTGTAAACGTCATAAGTTACTGGTACTACATTTTTGACTTCTTGATATTTGAAGTACTTGAGTGCATGACCTTTTTCATCAAAAATGCCTCCTTTTTCAAAAGACAATTTGATATCATCATTAGGACCTACAGTCGATTTTAGATGAATTTTTACTTGACTTTCATCGGCTTCAACAGAGGCAATCTCCAAAACTTTATATCCATTTTTAATCACCTTAAAAACAGGCTTTTTTAGCTTAGACACAATGTTAGGTGACGTATACTTCTGAAGTAAAATCTGATTCCCTTCCGCATTTGTGGTGATATTCACTTTGATATCATCCGATAATATACCAGGTATTTCCACATTCGTTAAATACATTTCTAAACCATCACCTTCCCCATTCTTACTCCCAGGCTGCATAATTAGTACTACCGACTGATAATCGATACCTTCATCAGGATCTATGGTGAAGGTATATTTCTCCCATTCGTCAAATGATTTTACTGCAAACTTATGTAACACTTGATGTTCCCCCTGATCACCTTTCACTCTTACACCGAACATTAATGTATACTCGTCTAATTTTTTTGATGGCGTCGGGTAATAGGCTTCAAAGCTTACAGTATTCGATTTAGAGAAATCAAATGTTAAGTAAGTATCAAACAATACGCCTCCATAGGCTATTTGATTTCGCTTTAAATGCACCACTTTTTCTTTGCCTTTGAATGATTTTAAGACATCAGAAGAAGCACCCCATGTAGTGGGTTGATCCATTAATCCATCAGTACCAAAAACCTGAATTTGAGCTTGAACCTCAAAACCAAAAATGGATAGTAGAATTAAAATAAAGAGTGTAAGCGTTCTTTTCATTTAGATAAAATTTGATTTTAAAAAAATGATTGATCAATGGTTTTATACCTAAAAAATCTTGTGCGATAAATTTGCAAGAGGTTTTATCAAAGAGTTTGTAAGGACGTTATAGTCTAACGTCCCTACATACCCAATGGAATTTTTAGTCTTGATTTAAACCAGGTCCTTTGAATTCATCGACGTAATACACTTTGCCAATTCCTTCATCTCTTTGATCTCCATATTGGAAGATCAACTCTAATCGTCCGAAGTCTTGAGGGTCAAAAAGAACATCGTCGAAATTGAATGTGTATTGCACCCATTTGTCATAGACTGAATTGTCTACAGGAATCACTTTATCATATCTGATGTTCTCCGCATTGTTTGTGATTCTTAGTGCAATATCATATTTCTCCAATTCGATTTCTGGTGTCTCTAATTTTACCCAAACAGAATATTCTAATTGGTAGTCTTTATGAATATTACCATTTAAGAATAGGATCTGCTTCGATTCGTGTGCTCCATTCTTCACTACTTTCAACATTTCCTTATCGTTACCATTTCGATCTGAAGTAATGGCAATGGATGTAGATGTTCTGAAATTCTGCATTTCTGTGATAATTTCAGGATTGATATTTCCATCTATGATATAATCTAATCTAGTCTTCACTTCAACATCAATATCTGATTCAAAACCTCCATCATTTGATACGAAATGAACATTTGCTACGCCATCGCTTACTGATGTTACATTACCTTCTTGATCAACCGTAAGAATGGATTGATCTGAAGACGTCCAAGCTCCTGTTTTATCAAAAGTATCTTCTGGTCTAAATTCAGGAACTAACTTAACTGTCTGACCAATGAATTGAATTGGTCCATGAGGGTTGGTTAATGTCACTCCTTCTGCCAAAATTGGTTCTTCTACAATTACTTTGATAGGATCGGAGTGCATTTGACCGTTGGATACAAAAACATAAGTCGACCCTAATTTTTTACCCACCAATTGTCCTGTTTCAGGATGTATACCTATAAGTGTCGTGTCTGCTACATGGTAGGTAAAGATGGTATCGTTGGCGTTTTCTGGAAGTACAGAAAAATCAAGATCGAATACTTCTGTAACAGTTTTCTCAAATTGTTCTTCTGTAAAAACAATCTCTTCTACCGCTATGGTTGGCTGAACATCAAATCGTATGGCTGTTGAGATTCTTTCTCTATCCTCAGTTCTTATAGTATGAGCCAAAACATAAGTTAAGCCTGGAACTTTTGGAGTTACTTTACCATCTCGAGTGACAGTGATTTTTTCTGGTTCATCGGCTTCATACCAAATTAATCCCATATCAGAGACATTGTACGGAGTGGTAAAAGCATACACTTGTTTTGTTTGTCCAATAACTCCCTCAACTTCCACTTCTACAGGTTCAATAAAGTCTACAGAAGCTAGTTTATTGCTTACGACTACATAGGAAGTATCTGAAATAGGACTTTTTGCTGATCTAGCGACAAGCATTGCCCAACCATCGTTTTGAGTATGTACAAGACCGGTTGATTCGTCGACTGTAATAGCATCATTTGGAGATTCCACTGTCCAAATCATGTCTGTTGCTTCCTCAAAATCGGGTTTATGATAGGCCATAAATTGTAGCGTATCTTGGGATTTTAAAGATACAGGAACTTCCCAAGGACTTATACTAATCCCGTTTGGTTCTTGTTTTATAGTTTCTTCTTCGGTTTGAGTACATCCAAAGAAAAAGAGCACCAATAGAATATTTACACTGATAATATTTTTCATTTTTTGTCTCATATTAGTAACCGTAATTTTGTTTCCAATTAGGGTGCAAGGTCATTTCTGGTCTTGGAATAGGCCATAAATATTCGTGCTGAGGATAAGGCAAACACACAAAGTTGATGAGAATATTTTCTCTTTCGCCGCTTCCTTTCCACTCTGGATTGTCAGATGAATGATAATATAAATCTCTTCCATCAGCCAATTGCTTTAAGCGATTCGTTCTAATAAGATCGAATTTTCTTTTCCCTTCTCCATTTAGTTCAACTCTTCTTTCTTGCCAAATAGCATCGCGGAAAGAATCTTGATCCAAGTCGCTTGCCACTAAGGCTGTAAGGCCTGCACGAGTTCTTAATCTATTGATCTGAAAAATTGCTTCAGCCGTTGGTCCATTGATTTCGTTAGAAGCTTCTGCATAATTTAAAATAGCATCGGCAATTCTATAAAGCACTATGTTGTTATCACCATCACTATGTTGAAAACCACTTTCTCCTTTATAAATTTTAGGATCCAATAGTTTATGATACAACGGAATGCTGTAAGCAGAATCACCATTAGCTTTCAACGTTTTTATCAACATAGTATGAGTTTTGCGTTGATCACCTTCCTCAAATGCTCTCCATAAATCAGGAGTTGGAATGTATAGACCACGTGCTGCTCCTTCGTATTGTGGAACATTTGTTCCCCAAAAATCAGTTCCACCTAAGAACATTGCATCTGTAACCACTGTTAAACCTTCACCTTGTTGTCCAGTTCCAAAACCTGACATGTTACCGAATTCAACCACTGATTCTTTAGAGAAAGGGTTTCTCCAGGGTAACCAAGCAGCATCACCTTGGTTGGTATCATCTACAGTGTAAAGATCAAATCCGCCTTTATTATTTAAAGCTTTTAATGCCCATTCCTCTGCTAATTTTAAATAGGCATTATCTCCTTTTAATAAATTTCCTTGAGAAGTATATCTCCAACCTGCCATAGTCAAACATACATCAGATAATAAGACCGCCGCAGATGTTTTTGTCATTCTGCCTGCAAAAGAAGAAGGATAAAAATCTGGACAATATTCGTAACCATATTCTAAATCAGGTATAATAAGATCTTCGTAAATTTTTATCGCACTTACTCTTTCTATCTTATCATTCTCTAACTCATTCATTTGGTTAAGAGGTCGATCAACAAAAGGTAAATCGCCCCACATTCTTACCAAATGATAGTAGTATAAAGCACGTTGTACTCTGATTTCACCAATTACTTCTGTCTTTTGTTCAGGGGTAATATCACCTACTTCCATGCGAGAGATAATATCAATTGCTCTGTTACAATCGGCAACTCCTTTCCAAAGCGGGGTCCAAACCGCAGTGTAAGAAAATTGCTCATCAGAAGTTAAGTTGTGTAATACAAACGGTCTAATAACTGGATCATTCGCTCTACCGATCGGACTCATATCATCTGTCCCTGAATCCCATAGTAAAAAGAATCTTCCATAGATAAACCCACCATTCACCCAATTCTCATACGGAGCTAACGCTAAGCTTACAGCCCCTTCGTAGGTATGAGGAAAATCTTGCTCTGTGAGGTACCCTTTTGGGTCTTCTTTTAAAAAGACTGAACAACCCGATAAGCAACTCAATAGAGTGATTAAAGCTATATAAAAATATTTTTGATAATTCATTTCTTAATTAAAAGTAAGGTTCAAACCAATAGTATATGAAGTCGGCAACGGATATACACCATAATCGTGTCCCATCTTTAAAGCATTGTGACCTGTTAATGAAACATCCGGATTGTATCCACTGTAATTAGTCCATGTATACAGATCTGTTACAGCAAATGATACGTTACCGGTAATCGATTTCAAGTTGAAGCGGTACATCAAATCAATTCTTTTTAATCGAATAAATGAGGCATCTTCAATAACTATGTCACTAAAAGGAAGATTGGTTGCACTATTATCCAACAAGGCTACATGCGTATGATTATTCGGATTTTCTGGTGTCCATCTTCTATCGTAGATTTCTTGAGTAACGTTTCCAATTCCGTTCATAAACCCAAGTCGCCACATGGTTAAGTTTGCCATACTTCTCCCGTGTTCACCCATAAAGAAGATGCTAAGAGATAAGTTTTTATATTCAAACCTATTTTCTAGTGACCAAACAAAATCTGGTTGGGCGGTGCCTATGACCATTTTATCGTTGGCATCGATTTTCCCATCTCCATTTTGATCTACATATTTTTGTTGACCTGGATAAAGGGCTTGTCCCACCTCATTTTCTTTCCATGGAGTGTATCCTAATCTTGCATATTGGTATCCAGCATTCTTTAAATCATTTCTGAATTTCACAGCGGCTTCTTCTGTAGATAATCCTCTGAATTCTCTAAAGTCTTCGTATTGATAAATTCTATCTGCTTTGTATCCCCAGAATGTACCTAATTCTCTTCCTGCAATTAGTTGCTGTGTAGCATCACCACCGTTCCAAGGATTCATATACCCCGCATTTAATGTATCAGTTCTCAAAGATGTAATCCAAGTTTTTGCTCTTGTAAATACACCTCTTGTAATCCATGTGAAATCATTTTTTTCAATATTGGTGGTTGTCAATGCTACTTCGAAACCTTTGTTTTGAAGGGAACCAATATTCACCAAACCAGTATTAAAACCTGTGTAAGCAGGAACGTTGGTTTCTAACAAAAGATCATTTGTATTTTTTACATAATAATCTGCTGTCACCTCTATTCTGTTATTAAATGCACTTGCATCAAAACCTAAGTTTAGCTCTTTTGTCAGCTCCCACTTCAGCTGATCATTTCTAAAGAATGCTTCTCTAAATACACTGTATCTACTTTTATCATGACCTAATACAGCATTTTGATTGGAGAAAATAGAAAGTGATCGTCCTACTCTGTTGGCAGGGTTACCATTGGCACCATAACTCAATCTAAACTTTAATAAGTTAAGTTCTTTTACATCTTTAAGGAATTGCTCGTTATTCAATTTCCATGATAAAGCTGCAGCCGGGAAAGTCGCCCATTTGTTTCCTTCAGAGAACTGTGAAGCACCATCATGCCTAACTGATGCAGTTAAGAAATAACGATTATCATAACTCATAATAGATCTAGCAGTTAAACTCAACATTGTTCTTTGTTCATAACCACTTGAGCTTGGTAATTGTAATAATCCGGCGCCCATATTATGCCAAAGCATTTCATCCGATGGAAAGTTCGATGCTTCCATTTGCATCCACTCATTTCCACTAAATCTAGCTGAAGCCATCACCATTGTTCTTGCATCAAATTTTCCCCATTTTTTATAATGGGTCATATCTGTATCTACATTCCAGTTGTTATAGGCTGAAAATCTTCTTCTTGCCCAACCTTTGGTATCATCAACAGTATTTAGAATACTTGATCTATAAAAATTATTTTCTCTTGTACCTGAGTTAAAACCGCCTCTTACTTGATATGTGAAGTTGTTATTGATTTTATATTGCATCGTTAAACTACTTGTCATCATATCATTTGCATTACGCATAATATTTTCTTCAGCCAATTGGGTTGGTGAGTTTCTTAACTCTAAATTATTAGAATTATCTATAATAGAAGTACCGTCCGGGTTCATGGTTGGTTGTGCTCGGATAGCTTGCATTACTACACTACCTTGACCTTTTGCTGCATCAAATCCGGTACCTGTGTTTACTTGTCCAGATGATGATTGTGATACATATACATTCGCCCAAATTCTCACTTTTTTACTTAATTCTGCAGAAAAGTTTGTTCTAAACGACATACGGTCGAAGCCTGAGTTTTGGATGATACCATCAGAAGTGTAGTAGTTAGTAGATGCCATAAAATTAAACTTCTGATTACCGCCAGAAACGGAAGCATTCAGATCGAAGATAGATCCATTTTTATATAAGATTTCTTGCCAATTAGTAGAAGTTAAAGAGTCTGGATTGTAATCTTCTCTTCCTCGACCAATCTCCTTACGCATATCAAGAAAGGTTTTGGAATCTAAAACAGGAATAAATAAATCCCTATTCAAACTTTGTACACCATATTTGGTACTCACTTGTGTTTTTACTTTTCCAAGATCACCTTTCTTTGTTGTAATTAAGATAACACCATTAGAACCCATGGCACCATAGATCGCCGTAGAAGAAGCATCTTTTAATACTTCAATTGATGCAATGTCTGCTGGGTTAATGTCTGCAAGAGCAGATTGTCCAGCTCCTCCTTCCTGTGCAAAACCCATATTGTCGTCTGTCATCATTGGTACACCATCGATTACATACAAAGGTTGGTTGTTACCACCAATTGAGTTAACACCACGAATACTAATCGAAGAAGATGCTCCGGGCTGACCACTGTTGGTCACCACACGCACACCCGCCATACGACCTTGTAATTCGTTTTCGAAAGAGGCATTTACCGATCTTTCGACTTCTTTACCAGATACTCGACCTACAGAACCTGTAAGGTCTTCTTTACGTTGCTCACCAAAACCGATGACAACAATTTCATCCAGTGTTTGGATTTTTTCCTTGAGGTAAATTTTCACCTCTTCTTTCATTCCATCCTTAATCCTCATTTGGTAACTTTCGTAACCAATAAAAGTGATTTTAATAACGTCTCCGGTTTTTACATCTTCTAATGTAAACTTACCGTCGATATCAGAAATCGAACCTCTATTTTCTTCGAGTATTACTACTGATGCACCAGGAACAGTAATCCCTTTTGTATCGTATACTATACCACGAATAGTTCTTTTTTCCTGAGCGATAGTTTCGTTTGAACAGACTATGAATAGAATAAAAAGAAGTAATTTAAAAAGTAGTTTATTCCCTTTCACCATACTTAGTATTAGTTGATAATTGATTTTTGCTTAGTTCAAAATTAGGTAACAATTACACTTAATTACTTGTCTATTTATTTCATTTGTTAGCAAAATTAGTATTTACGTCCATTTAAACACTATTCGTGCTGTTAATAGTCTATTTCTTTCCATTGTTATTAACAAAATAGCAAATTATCGTCGTTTCAAATTCTTTGACTACAAAACAAAAAAACAGCACAAACTAATTTATGCAGTTTTCTATCAAATTCTTTAGTATAACATCCTAAGTGCTTAAAGCTCTTAAGTTATACACTAAAAAAAGTGAATAATTACAACTGAAGCTCATATTTTACTTCCCAATGGATTTGCTTATTTTCATCAGACTGTATTACTAATTTTGATAGATCATGATCTAAATTAACAATCTTCACAACTCCTCTATTAACATTTACTCTTTTTATTTGATATCCATTATTGGCGATGACTATTTCATAGGAATCATGCTGTATTACTTCAGAAATTCCTACCAAACTATTGTTTGATGCCACCCATTGGCACATTTTCAAATCTAACATTCCTTGCATAGTGTGTCTATTGGTTGATATAAATTGAGGGTGGTCTTGTACCTAGTTAAATGATGCCAATCCTCATTCACTTTATAGTCATACACCTGAGGACAATATTTATTAAATCGAAGGCATCTAAAGGTCTTCCCGATTTAGGTAAAGTATGATAAGGTAATGTTCTGGATAAATCGTGTGCAACGTGTTGGGGCATTTTATATAAAAAACCCAAAACAACTTGTCTTGGGTTTAATAATTGAATTACTTGACATTACTTCACGATTTTTAAAACTCCTAAGTGTCCTACTCTGATTACATAGAATCCTTTGTTTAAATGAGCTACATTTAAACGTATATCTTGATCTGTTTGATTTACAATTTGTAAAGGTATAGCGTCCCCATTTATAGAATACATCTGAATTAACTGATGATAATCTTTATCTAAAAGAATGGTCAATTCGTTAATTACTGGATTTGGATAAGCATACAACTCAATGTTAGGAGCATTTTCCAAATTAAATATTCTGATATCGGAATAGGTAAACTGACCATCGAAATCGACTTGTTTTAATCTATAGTAAGAAGTTCCTCTTGATGTCGATGGATCGGTTGTAGAATATTCTAATCTATTGTTTGAATTTCCTGCTCCCTTTATTTGAGATACTGTTTCCCAATTTCTTCTATCCACCGATTTTTCGATGATAAAGTATTCGTTGTTTATTTCAGTAAGCGTAGTCCAACGAATAAAAGCCTTTCCCTGAACGTTCGTTACTTCGAATACACCTATTTCTATAGGAAGATCGTAATCTTCGTCGACCATTACGGTGTTTTTAGCATATCCTTTCGCTTCCCCTCCTGTAAATATATTATGAGATACTGAACCAAAAACATCTAAATCATTACCCAAAGCATATCCGTTAGATACACCACCTTTAAATATATTGTAACTCGTTGAGTTCTGAGTTTCTAATATCGTTTGTGAGGCATACCCATTTCCTTCCCCTCCCATAAATAAATTATGAGAAGTAGAATTTACCGTTTGCATTAAACTGTTAGAATTATCTCCGCCACCATTTCCGCCCATAAAAATATCTTGGGCACAAACATTTACTGATAATGAACTAACGAATAGCATTACCCATAACAATGCACTTATCTGTTTGTCTTTTTTCATAAGTGCCTATGATTAATTTTTTGGTGCAGTACGAACTCCTCTTCCTCCAACAAAATCTCTACCCGAATTAGTTGGGTAACATATAGCAGCTAAGCCTCTTGTCGACACATATGCCTGATCATTGGTATTTACATAACTTCCTCCGCGAATACCTGCACCTTCATTAGCTTCAATTAATTGTGGCCATCCATCGATGGTATAGTTACCGATATTACTTAACAATCCATTACCATGAGAACCATCAAATTTTCTTCCTTCTTCTGAAGAAACGATGACCACTGCTTCAAAAGCACTTCCAGATAAATCCATAATGCCATAGTAGGAAGCTCCCGATTGAATTCTATCAGATGTACTCGTTGCAGTGATACCAACTCTTATTGGTCCACCCACATTCCCTAATGTTTCACTAAACGCAGCATTGCCTAACGTAGTACTGTAATTTGCAGTAATCTCTTCATTAAACGCTCCAAGGTTAGCTACAGTAAAGTCATCTGGGTTGTAAGTGCTTTCTCCCCACGCAAATTCTCTATGTACCGGTGTTTTTGTTCCTCTACATGCTTTTTCGAATTCAAACTCTGACATTGGTCTCAAACAAGCCCAGTCTAAATAATTAAAGATTGCTAAGTGACTACCATGAACATATGGAAGATAGGGAGCATCTGCCACGTATTGATCCGTTACATATTGAATAGAATTTCTATTGGTTCCATATTTATTCTTGACAAAATCATTTTGTCCCGTTTGTAATGAGGTTAAAGTATTCAAGAAATCCACAAATTGTCCTTGAGTGATTTCATATTTCATACAATAAAATGATTGATATCCTTTAGGAAAATCTTCAGCAATAACTCCATCTCTAAATTCACCTGAATTCACATTGGTCACATAACAAAGATTCCCTGCCGTTTCACCAACATCTATTGCTTCCTCTGATGAAACATAATACGGATTTGCTCTATTTGAAGTGTTATTGATGAAAGTATAAAAAGAGGAAGCTTCGTTACCACCTGTCCCTAAAGCAAAACGCCCCTGAGGCACATACACCATTTCAATACCATACACATTGATTTCGAAAGTATCGTCATCACCTTGGTGATCCTCACCATAAGCCCAGCTTAAAGAAACATTGTAATTTACTGTTTGCTGGGATATATTGGATGCACTGTATACAAATGCACCTTTAGAATATCCGTTTCCAGTATCGTCTTCATTATCAATAGTTGCTCCAGTAGCATTGTGTCCACTTAAAGATAAAGTAGCATGTTGCCAGTAATCGGTATTTAAATTTCTGTACTTCACAAAAACCCAAACGGCATCCCAATTACTTTGAGCACTACTCACTCTCCATGAGTTATCCCAAGATAAATCGAAATTCACCTCTACGGTTTTTGAATTAGTATTCTTATTAGTAAGTGCAACGTTTTCTATTTTTATATTATTTGCTTCTCCTAAAAACGGACAAATAATAAGAAGCAAGTAGAAGTAAAGTGTAGTTTTATTCATCATAAAATAAGTAATAATTATTCGTTGTTGTGTGTTGATAAAACATTCAAATCAGTCACAATATCAACAAACAATCGATAAACGTACTTATTACATCTTTCAAATCTTTGCTCATTTTCAACATCTTCGTTTTTAGCTCAAAAAGGTCGATTTTAATAAAAAAATGCACTAATCGTTTAGGCAATTAGTGCATTTCTTTCTTTAAGTGATAGGTTATTTTTGATCTAAAACCTCCGCATCCATTGGTATGGAGAAGGTCACTTCCCAAGTTTGTGTTATTGGATCAAAGTCTACTTGATAATAATCCTTACCATGGTTCTCTTGATTAAATTCCACGGCTTTATCATCTACTGTAAATGACACTTTAAAGTCTTTGTAATTTCTCAGATTAGAAATAGTCACCGGAACATAAGCCAAACCATTTGATAAATCCGCCACTACCTCATTGTCTACAGCTTTTATTTTTAAAGGATAGTTTCTGACCACTTTTCCCTTAGAAACATTTACGGAAACATCGTTTTTCTTGGCTTCTCTCCACATAAGTTTCCAAGTATCCTGTCCCAAACTTAAAGCTTTTGCAAAAGCTTTGTTGGAACCATAATAACTCTTTGCTTCTTGAGGGAAAACACATAATTCCATCACTAAACGTACCTTGTCTCCTTTCTTTAGTTGCTTGATATCAGAAGGCAAGTTCACTTCTACAATCGTAACAGGTTCTCTTGCTCTTGTTTTACTAGAAGAATACGTTGAAAAACGAGGTTGTATTTCTTTTCCATCCACGGTCGCCGACCATTCTTTTAAGACAATACCTTTATTTCCCGTAACAGCATATTTTTGACTTTCCATGTTTTTTGCTTCGTGCATACTAAACCATGGCTGTTTTCCATCAATAATAATATCCTGATTGGTGTATTGCTTTTCCTTATGAACATTAGGCATTTCCTTGATCAAACCGTTTTCATTACCCCAAGCAATTTTATTTTCTACCTGATAAGAATAGGTTTCTGAACCAAATTGAGCTAAGGCCAAACGATCAAAATCAAACGTATCGTTTACTTCAATTTCTAAAGTATAAATTCCTCTAAAGTAATCGTCGTTTCTGATAATGCTTGCTGTTAATGAATAATCGACTTCATCTTTACTTGTCACACCCGTATAAGTCACTTCAGTAAGGTTTGGACAATTACGTTTATAATGTGATTTTATACGTTTGATCTTTAATTTTTTACCGTTTTCATCATAAACTCTCATAAAATCTCCACCACCCACATTCGGTGTCCAATTGTATTTTTTTGGACCGATAGGGCTATCATCCTCTGCTTTGATCATGAAAGGTCTCACATCTGTAATTAGAGTATTCGCTTGTCCACAATCGGGTTCATAACACACGCTTTCACCCCATGCACCCATAGCCGTTTGATCCCATAACTGATGGTTTCCTCTAAATTTCTTTCCCCAACCTGTCAATGAAAGTTGATTGTGCGATACAGCCGGTAATGTTCCCCAATACCCCGAAACTTTTGATAATTCCAATTCTACTTTTGAGTTTGGAGGAAGACAAACTACCGTATACGAACGCATCCAAGGCCCACGGTATTTAAACTCTTTCCCATTGTGCCAGTTTTTTGAGATTTGAATAGGAATACCTGTAGGGTTTCCATCTTTATCTCTTAACATCAAACTGATACCCGTAATATCTCTTACTCCATCTATTCTTTCGAAAATAAGACGCTGAATTTGAGTAGAATTTGTTAGGTTTTCTAACGTTAAAGCGACTCTTTCCATTCCCTTTAAACCATCAAAAGAATCGTTTAAAGATATCTTTTTTGCTTGCTGTTGTTCCACTTCTGTAATCACCACTTCCTTATTTGGACGATGAAGGTCTTTAGCAATAATGTTCAGTCCTTCTTGATGCAGATTTTCGTATTTAAATCTCATCAGCAGGTTTACTTCTTTATTTTTTATTGATGTTGTTACTTGAATTTTATTCTCTGGAGTCAACATCAAGTGGTCGTTCTCTCTTTTGATGATCTCCCATACTTTTCCATTTTTGGCTTTAGCATGTATCACCTCACCTTTCTTACTTAAAGTTACCTGATCAGAAGGTAAGTCTAATTCTATCATTAACTGATAATCATCTGACAAAATAGTGTCGTTTTCGAATACCAATTGAAAATCAAGGGCATCCGTCCATGAAGACATTTCTACAGAAAATTTGAGATTTGGATCGTCTTCTAATTTAAGATCTGGAAAATTTCTTCTTTGAAAGAATTTACCACTTTCAATGACTTCTCCTGCATAGTGGGCATCTTCATCTAAACGTACCACTTTATGCTTTTGCCCATTCTTGACAACATATAACGATAATATATCTAATGTTTCGACTTGTACTTTTTCTAAGTATTTTCCATTCACTTCATTATCATCAATCAAACGAAGTTGCTCCAATTTAAAATCTTGGTAGTTGAATCTAAGGAAATGATGATTGGTTTGAATTTGAAAATGTGTATTGTTTTGTATATCATTTTCTAAAAACATATAGGTGTTTGTATTTGCATATTGCCATAAATCTTTTGGCAACTGTGCAAAGACCGAGGTAAGGACCCCAAAATAAACGATTAGGAAGGGTAATAACTTTCTCATTTCAGTTCGTTTGATCACAATGTGTGATAAAAAATTGAGATCGTCAGCTTCAAAATGAAACTGACGATTCAAATATACTCAATAATTAATTAGAAACTTTGATTCGCTTCTACAGAAATAATAGGTTCGAATGATATCGATGCAAGATTGATCCATCCTGAAGCGTCATCAGAATTTAAGGTAATAGAGATTTTCTGCTTACCTGGTTGATCGAAATTCACCACACCGATTTTTCTATCTTTAAATACTCTTATCGTTCTGTTTTCAAACTTATTTTTGATCACATTTTTATCGCCACTATAAGTAGGTACAAAATAATACTGATCATCGTTGATATTTAAAAGACCTTCTTGCATGTCTGCATCTTCGTTACATGCGTAATTGATTCTTACAATGTACATTCCTTTCTTTGGAACGTTCACTTCCCATTCTGCTTTCGCTCCTTTTTCTGACCATTTTTCGATTACTGGAGTGGCATGCCAATCGCCAAAGATCTCCATCCATCTAATTTTGTCTGTTGAACAAGCAGTTAAGTTGGCTTCGTGAGGTAAAAGTTTTGTCACCAAACCTGTATTAAAAACTTTATCTGTATTTAATTTTGGTTTGTCTTCAAATTCAACAACAATCACAGAGGCTACTGGATCTGGCATTCTTAATGGTAATTTCAATAATGTAGATCCATCTAACATATTGATGTTGACCGCTGACTGATCGTCTAGGAAATATGCTTTCTTTGCTTTTGAAATGAACTTAGGCAAGTAGATCTGATTGTCTCTTGGCCATTCTTTTACAAAAACATACATTTTATTGTCCTTTTGAGTGGCCGCAAATTGAGTTTGACCTCCCAAATACATGGCATCTGTTCCGTAGATTGCTTCTTTGTATTTTGCAATCCACTTACCTGTTTCTCTAAGAATCATGGCAGAAACTTCTGGTACTGAACCATCTCCTTTTGGACCAATATTGAACAAGTAGTTACCCCCTTTTGTAATTACATCGATCAAACGATGAGAGATTTCTTTTGGTGTTTTCCAGTTGAAATCCAACTTGCTATACGCCCATGTATTGTTGTGTGTATCACAAGTTTCCCAAAGACCATCCACTGGCTCAGAAGGAATCTCATTATCACCTAACGTTTCGAAGTCTCCTAGACCTCTACCAATTCTACTGTTAATCAAACAGTCGGGCTGATACTTATCGACAATAGCTTTTAACTCTAATACTTGCTCGTGCTTAATTGGGCCAGGAGTATCGAAGAAAATACATCCGATATCACCATAATTGGTGACCAATTCTTTTACCTGAGGCAAAGCTTTTTCTGTCATGTACTTTTGTACATCCGCTTCATCAGGATTAAACTCCCAAGTATTGCCAAAACCATCTTTCTCGTTCCAATCTTGCATTTGAGAATAATAGAAACCAAAGCGAATGCCTTTTTTCTTACACGCTTTTGCCAATTGTTTTACAAGGTCTTTCTTATAAGGTGTATTCGTGATGTCATAATCACTCACTTTTGAGTCGAACAAAGCAAAACCATCGTGGTGTTTTGCAGTAATAACTACATATTTCATTCCTGCATCTACCGCTAGTTGAGCGATTTCGTCTGCATCAAATTTTTCAGGGTTAAACGTTTCAGCTAATTTACGATAGTCTTTGGTTTGGATACTTGCTCTACGCATAATCCATTCGTTAATACCATAATAATGTTTGCCTTCATATTCACCAGCTAGTTCCGAATATAATCCCCAATGTATAAACATCGCAAACTTTGCTTCTTTATACCATTGATGCTCTTTTTCTGTTACCTGGGTATTCGTTCCATTTTCACCCCACAGTTCATCCATCCCTTTTTCCTTTTTCTGACCGAATAAGGAAAGGGAGAACAACATACATAAACTTATTAAAAAATAATTCTTCATACTTCTAATTGACTATAAGCCTTAAAAAATAATCACATTACAATTTTAGCTTATATCTAACAGAAAACTTGGCCTAAATCTTACAATACTTGTATCGTTCTTATTTGAGATAAACAAATACGTTTTTGGATATATCAGTAAAGAATTTTGGTTTTATTTGTCATTTTTAAGCAAAGAAAAAAGAGTACCTAAATTAGGTACTCTTTAATGTACTAAGATGTTTCTAACTATGTTAATTTCTTATTAGACTATTAAAAACTCTTTTTATAATCACTTGAAGGTAGATATTTAGAATAATTTAAATACCAAAGCCTCTTTATTATCTATGATATGAATAATCATTAACCCATTGTTAGTGATGTTAAAGTCTTGACGCTTATCTTTCAGTGATTGCTTTAATATTATCCTACCACTTAGGTCAAAAGCCAATAAAGTTTTTCCATTCAATAATTCATCAGAAGTTACCGTTATCGTATTTGATGTAGATTTGAACACTTTAATATTCGTAGGGTTATTGCCAATAGATAGTGGGGCATCTTCTTTAGAGAAGGCCACCATATATACTAATTCAGTAACTCCATCTTCTGCCATAATTTCAACCAATGCTACTGCTGGTAGTTTCGTTACATCTGTAATTTTTACAACTGCTTTTTCGTCTGATGCTACTGCTTCTAATAGGGGTAATCCTTCATATTCCAAAGGTAAGGCTACTGTATATGAAAATTGATCGGAAGTAAAATTCTCTATGGAAGTTCCGTTATATTTTAGAGAACTTAAAGAAGCGTCATCGCTAATGGGTATATCACCTAAACTAAATTGTACCGAATAGGTCAATGTTGTTTTTGCATCTTCTGCAACAACTTTTACTGTAGCCGTTCCTGGGATTTCTGTGATATTTGTAATCGTCATCATGGCATTTTCATCAGAAAGTGCGGCTTCAATTGTTGGCAGCCCTTCAAAATCATAGGGTAATTCCACTGAATAGGTATAATTAGAAGGATTAAAGTTTTCAATCTGCATACTATTGTAGCCCAATGATTTAAGTGTAGCATCCGTATTTTTACTTACCGTAAAGCTGATCTTGTACACTTTGGTTACATTGGTATCTTGTGCCGTAACAGTTATTGTCGCTTCCCCTGGAAGAGTTGTTGCATTTTGAATGTCGACAGTGGCATATTCATCTTGAGTTAATGCAATAATTTCTGGTAAATCAGAAATATTTGACCCATAAGGTAATTCTATAGCATAATCTTCTTTATTAGCATCGAATCCATCTATTGTAGCACCATCGACGATTAAATCAGATAATAGCGCATTGGTGCTTAACGCTGTTTCTACATAATTAATTGAATATACCTTTTGAGTTCCATCTTCCGCTGTTACCGTAATGGTTTGCTCTTCAGTATAATCAGCAATTGTTGATACTTCTACAGTAGATAACATACTGTTTGCCGTTCCTTCAATGGTTGGAAGTTGATCTGTTGTTCCATGAGGTAATTCGATGGTATAACTTAATTCATCCGGATGGAAAGTCGTTAATAATTCTCCATCGACATGAATTGATTTTAAGTTCGCATCATAATTATAACTTATGGATGGACCTTCAACTAAAGCTAAGTAATATTCTGTACCTGGAAGCGTACTTTGATTACCAAAATACACCAACACTTTTCTAAAATCATTACCTGTTACTACGTTATTGTCGTTCAAATCAAAAGTATATTCTACCCACTTATCTTGTTCTTTGATATCTTGGAATGTACCTCGATCGAAACCATCTGTTTTTTCCCATCCTGCATAGAATCCAATTCTATTGCCGACCGGATAATCTTCCTGACCTGATTTCTGCAGTACCTGAATTCTGAATAACTTATCTTCACTAGCTAACCAAGACCCATTATTAAAGATAAATTCTACCGTTGCATCTGCATTTTGTAAACGAGTTACTTTCAATACCTTTACTCCCTCACCTACAATATGATCAGGCATTGGGTTTTCTACAGTAGCTGTATCCGATCTCACCAAACGCCATTGAAAATCTACAGCATGTTTATTATTAGCATCAAAAATTTTACGTCCTGGAGCATTAAATCGCACTCTATAATCTCTTTGTGTATAACCATTTTTGGCTGTCACTCTAATGGTTGTTTCCTTATAAACGTTTTCAGCTTCAACAATCTCGTAAGTAGCTTCTGGGTCTTCTACCGCAGCAGTTATTGTTGGAACCTCTAAAGATCCATAAGGCAAATCGACTGTATAATTTAGTGTGGAAGGATCAAAATCGGCCAACTTAATATTGTTTACTCTTAGTTCTTTTAATCGAGTATTCGTGCCTTCAAAGCTTACTTCAGGACCATAAATATTTGATACATAATAGACAACACCGTCAATATTCTCCGAATTAGTGCCAAATGATAGTGTCATTTCAGAATAAATTCTATTGGAAACTGATGATCCATCACTATTCAATTCACCATCAAAATCAAATACATATTCTGCCCATTGTCCTTGATTAGAAATAGGTAAGGTTTGTGAAATATGAACTCCAGTAGTGTTGTTTCTTAAAGTCAATGTCAAGTCGTTTGATGTTGGCACTGCTCCCGCTTCTTGATAAACATAAAGACTAACCTCATTATTACTACCTACTTGTATTTCACCTCCCAATGGTAAAATAATAGCTGCTTCTTCCATATTTTGTCTTGTCACTTTTGTAACCTGTTCTTGATCAGGCATCCCATCTGAAGAAGGATTAGCCATCACTTCTGTTGTGACATTATGATTTTGGGCAAGTATTCTATCTTCGGTTCCATCAAAGTGATACACTACTTGATTCGGCATCACATCTTCCTCTCCCCACTCTAAAGCCACAAAAGCCACTTTAGTAATTTCTTGTCCATCTTCTGGGCCCACTTCAATTAAATCAGCTACAGACCATTCTCCCATAATATCATTGGCATCATTACTATTTCTTAAAGCTGATGCTGGAATATTGATCTCCTGAACATCAGTGTTATGTGCACCTGTTTCGAAGTTGAAAACATATTTTTCGTTTACTCTCACAAATAGTTTTTGCGGTTGAGTACCGTAATATCTGATTTTAAATGATGCTCCTTGAGGTGCTTTATAAAATGGCTCTTTAAAGATATCATTCGAAATAGGTTTATTTTCTACTGGATAGAAAGCTTCAACTCCACCTGGCACTTCGATAGCTCCGCCTGCATTCTCCCAATCGGTTGGGTCTGGAGCTTCCGGCTCTAATGTCGCTTTAGCATCACCTAAATTTGATGGAATTTCAGCTTCAAAATCACCTGAAATAACGGTATTGTTATCATAATCAATTTTTGAAAAACCGAAAACATAATCATCAATATTGCTTACAGGAAGTGAGGCCGTCCAATTATTACCATCTTTAGTTGAAGGAGCTTCAATCCAAGTTCTTGTGTTGTTGTTTGGATTTTTAAGTGCATACCAAACTTCTACAGCAGTTACATTTTCCGGTTGATCTGGCGATACTGAATAGAAAGGAACTCCTTCCGCATCTAAAGTAATTGATGAAGTAGGTCTTGCTGGAAAATAATGATCCATACCTAACACATGTTTCTCTAACCAAATTTTGGCATCATCCCCTAATCTATCCGTAGCATGGAATGCCTTTGGTTGAATAGCGAAATTCCAAGGTACATCTGCTTGGAAATTATCAAACATAGTTTCTCCTCTTTCGTGACCACCATGATGATCGTTAGAACCATTTAACCATAAAGAAGCTGCCTTAATGTATAGGGCATGTGCCTGAGGAGCAATGCTTTCTAAATACATTTCTTCCCCAGAAGTTTTTGCTGGTTCATTATATGGATTGTTGTACATCCACACTTGTTTGGTTCTGTAATATTCTAAGAAGCCCACACCAAAATAAGCCACCATTGCATCGATTCTCTCGTCCATTGCAAGGTTCCACATAATGGTTCCTCCATAAGAGTATCCTTGTGCACCCACTCTAGTATTATCTACTCCATCTTGCGCCAATAAATAGCTTAACGCTCTTCTTTGTAAGACATACCATAGATAATCGTCAGTTTCTGTAGGGTCAGAAATTTGTTCGCCAGAGTCCTTGTATTTCGATTTGCGATTTTCATATCCATAATCCGGATTCATATTTCCATATTCTAATCCTTCTGGATATTTAGTATAGTTTGCTCTTAGCTCTGAGGAATTATTTTCTTCTGTTTTCCCACAATAATCATGTGCTAATACTGCCCAACCATCTTCTACAAATTCCTGATTAGGTCTTGGTCTAGCCATCCAACCATGAACATCTAAAAGTGCAGGAGCATTGTTAGCGTCTGCCTTCTTTTTAAACTCACAATAGACACGGATTTCTTTTCCTTTAAAGTAAGCACTAATATATGTATGCTTCTCATAGATCCCGTTGGCATCTGTGTGTTCATATATAATTTCTTCATTAAAATCTCCGGCATCCGGATCAAAATTGGCCCATAGCTCTTGTGGATTTTGAGCGTAGGATAACTGTAAAAATACTGTGGTTAACAGTAGAAAAAATGTAATAAAATATTTCATACTTTTATAAGTAGGTTTCTTTTATAAGTAATTATTCGTTGTCAATTAGTTGAATCAAATTCATCATTATAAAAGTATTTCTTATTGTTAAGTTTGTTTGATTGTGATATAACTTTTGTTAGAACAATTCTTACATATAGAGGTTAAGCGTCTAGTTTTGTGATTTAAAAGCAAATAAATGAAAAGGTGATAGAAAAGGGCAATTTATTTTTTTCAATTGTAAACAACAAAAAAAACCTAGAGTAATACCCCAGGTTTTTGCAACTTTTCTTTTCTAATAAATTACTAAGTAGTCTTGTTACTCACTTTAATACATAACTGAAATAATTCTTTTACATTACCTTTTCATTGGCATTTACTACTAACAGTTTTGCTGAATGTGCAGGCAATTGTTTGATTGAATATTTTCCCTCAACCGATTCTAATTTTTCTTCTGTCCAGTAATCTGATAATGAACCATTTTTTACTAGTTCTACATCAAAATCTTTTGGTTGATCTGACCAGTTGAAGATGTAATAGAATTGTTTGTCACCTAAATCGGTCACACCAATTTCTAACTTTGTATTTTTAAATTTCGCTCCTTTGCCTGTTGGCTGAAGCAACTTCTTTAAGTCTTTTAAGTTCTTATCTGTAAGTAACTCTGCTTTATCACCACTTAAAGCCAATCCACCAGTTGCATGGATAGACGTAAGATGGAACATCCACTCATCTTCTGATAATACAGATGGATCTTTACCGAATGGACTATCTGCAGCTTGAACGATACAATCAGGATCTACATCCCAAATCATTTCGTTTTGCCATGCTCTACTTAAATTTTCTTGTGCAAGGCTACTAAATGCTTTCCAACTTCTATTGATATCACCACTAGTACGTTGTGCTGATACCAAACCAAATGAAGGCCAAATTGGTGCATTACAACCAAGAAT
Organism: Flammeovirga sp. MY04; assembly: GCF_001682195.2. Lineage (NCBI taxonomy): Bacteria > Pseudomonadati > Bacteroidota > Cytophagia > Cytophagales > Flammeovirgaceae > Flammeovirga > Flammeovirga sp. MY04. The sequence goes on along the minus strand of NZ_CP003561.2, from coordinate 498,581 downwards.
AACTGTGTTTTCATCACATGCATCTACAATAGCTTGCATTCCTCTTCTGTAAGCTTCGATACGAGTAGCAGATGTATCGTGAAACTGTCCGCCGTGAATGGCTCCCCAAAAGTTTGCATCCAATTTGAAATAGTTAATTCCCCATTCTTCACGCATCGTCTTAAAAATATACTTTAAGTGCTCTTGAACTTCAGGGTGTGTGCCGTCCAAACAATACCAAGGCCCTTCTCTCCAACCTCCAAAAGTAACCGTGTTAGAAGCTAATGGTTGTCCTTTGGCATTTTTTACAAACCACTCAGGATGTTCTTTAAATACTCTCGATTCTTTTTGGGCAATAAAAGGAGCAACCCAAATCGCAGGCATATATCCTTTATCAGCAATTCCGTTGATTGTTTTTCTAACATCACCATATTTTGGATTTGGATCTAACCAATCACCCATAAACGGTTGGTAACCATCGTCTAATTGAATGTATTTTAATTCGGGTACTTTCTTAGAGAAAATATCAAGGTTCTTTGTCATGATATCGTCAGTAATGTCTTCTCTATAACAGTACCAAGAGCACCATCCGATAGGCATTTTTTTACTTTTTAATGATGGGTGATTTTTGGTGATTTCAACTGACATTCTATCATAAAGATCACCTTGGTTTTCCCCATCAATAAAAATAAAGTCTTCGAAAGTCCAGCTTTCTCCCGGAGCAAGCGATAACCCTTCCGTATCGAACCCAACAATTAATTGATCTTTATCGTAAGCTAGTTCTCCAATAAATTTATTACAAGAGGTAAAGCCCAACATAAAGTTCTCCGTGCCGTCTACATTAATGTTTAATAAACCGTAGGCCGTCTGAAGTCCTTTTAATTGTTTAATTCTATAATGTTTCACATCAGAATGAGAACCAATATTTTGAGGTTGACCTAATGTTCCTCCATTTTGATGCAACATTTGAAAACCTTCTCCATATATTGGAGAATCAGGTTGAATACCATGTTTATCTACATAAAAAAGCATTACATCTTTTGGGTTAATCACTTCTTTACCTGTATTGGTCAACACCGTTTTACAGATATTTCCCTCCCAAGTCTTCTCTAAACTATACTTCTCAGAAGAAATAACATTACCGTCTTTATCTTCTATTATTGAAGGTGAATTTTCTAATAACTGTCTAAATTTAATGGCTTTAGCCGAATTATTGACAACAACACTTTGGTCGTTAACTTTAGAAGTATTACCACAACTTGCTATAAGCAAGGCGGTGAAGGTAATACTTAATAATTTCAAGACTTTCATACTTTCTCGATTGATGTTTGTTTATCAGAAAGCCTAAAACTATAACTCACATTTAGTTTAATGTTTGATATACCTTTTGACTTCTTTTAAAAAATTCTTGATTTATCTAAATCAATAAAAGTGTCACTTATAATGATGCTGCAATTTAGTTAGAGAATTAATTTTGCACGTTCCCTAATCTTTCAATTCTTTTCTCTTTTTTGATGATCAATAGATTTCAGGTACGTAACAACCTAAAAATAAAAGAAATAAACAAATTGATATTACCCTTTGTTGCTCATAAATAACTAATTCAATAAAAACGCTCCAAAATAAGTGACCATCCTTTCGTTGTATTTGTAATCCATATTACACTCATTGGCTAATAAAGATACATTGATACTGTAGGCTTCTAAAGAAGCTCTTTTCTTATCAGGGTATTTACATGCCTCATTTATTACTGCTGTACATTCTTTACACACTGTACAAGGACCTGCTCGTAAGTCTAAATGTTTATCAAAGTGTTGTTCTATTTCTTTATTTATTTTATTCGCTACCTTGTCGTGGTACCTCATGCCATTCAGCATACCCTTTCTATCCAAAGAGTGTTCCAAGTCACTAATCGTTTGATAGACCAATGCTTTTTTATACCTTTTTGCCTCTGCAATCACTTCATTCACATTACCCACTAAAGGTGGACAGGCATAGTTTTTTCCGAAATGTCCGCATTTATCTACTTCGCAATAAGCTCTTAGTTTTTCGTCGAATGTGATCTTATCTACAGAAACTATAGCTGCTTTTGTTGCACCGTATTGAAGACATTTGTTTAGTATTTCTTTTTCCATCAGAGTATAATTAGGTTTTATAATGACTGGTAAATATCCAACTTCTTATCAAAGTATAAAATACTCTAGATCATCATAACCTAAGAAGCCTCATTAGAATTTTCACTATTATTTGATTAGTATAAAAATCTAATGAGGTCTTGATTTTTAGAAATTACAGAGTGTTAGAGGTAAATATTTATTGGTTGATCATTCTATATTATCATCGATATTTAAATCTTCGATTTGCAAAATAACCGCCTCCTCTCGAATCAATATTTCAATTGTTTTTTGACGTGCGATTTCTATGTATTTCTTCTCACCTTCAAGATAACTTACTTCCAAAGTTTCAGTTCCTTTTACTAACATTTTAAACTCACCTTTCTGATTGGTGATAATCGGAAAATCGTTATCCCCTTTGATATTGATCTTAGCGCCTAATAAACCAACTTCATTTTTATCAATGACTGTACCTGATAGGATGTATTCGTCTTGGGCATAAGTGAGAACATTCGTACACAGCACGAGTAGTAGCATAATTATATAAACTCTCATTTTTTAAATAGTTTGGGTATGTATGGGTATAGAGAATATTTCGCAATGATGTCTTATTATTTCGTTTTTTGGGTAAATACTTATTATAAATATAAGAATAAAAGATTGATAAACCCTTATCAATCTTTTATTAAAAATTATTTTCCTGTCGATAAGTAAGAAACCAATCACCATCAATCTTATCAAATTGCATTTCGAAAGAAAAACCACAATCCAAACAATATAAGCCATAAAAGAATTTTTCATGATTCTGAATGATAGAAACACTATCCTGAGAATTTCCTTGATGATCTTTAAGGTTCCATGTCATCTGTGGCCACTCTTTTCTTGTCCAAGTTTTTTCACCATCATAACTATTATAACTTCCTTCTAAAGGAAATTGAGTTCTAGATAGTTGAAAACTTGGTGAGGATATAAATTTCAGATAAAACTGACCAAAAGACTTATCTGCAAAGACAAATGAAGACGATTGATTTAAATTACTATCAGTTATTTGACCTTCTGAGTTTGTTGTGTTTTCTTTTGACTCTGAACAGCTGATGAAAGAGAATAATAAGCAAATTAATAAATACCGCATATTTTACTTTTGATCAGACGATTTACGAATAGTAAAACCAACAGGTGCTTCCAACTCACCACCATCATACATATTTAGATAAAGTGATAAAGTATCGGTCGTTCCTTTCCAAGTTACTCTATAATGATCAAGCATTCCCATGCCCATAAAACCATTTTCACTTTCGAATGCACAGCAACTGCCCGCTCTGTAATAACTAACTGTTTCGCCTCTTGGGCCTGCTAAAGCATCAAGGTACAATCGTTCGTTCGATGGTCCTTCTTTCACATCAACTCCTCCTACTTTAATCGGATTTTTTTCTGTTCTTCCATAAGTTGGATCTGTAGAAACAGTTCTAAGTTGAAAACCATTCTGCTCGACATATTGTGATTTCGTTAGTGTCTTTGAAGAGGTACATGACATCAGTAGAAAAAGTAAAGTATAGTAAGTCAGTTTTTTCATTGTCTCTTATAGAAAATCAGTTTTTAAAATTGAAGAGCTCAAATTTAATAAATAGATATTGTATTGTTAATTGTTATTCCAAAAATTTGAAAAAAGAGGAGTTACATAACATTTTTGTCAGCTAATTTTTAAGCTTCCACTCGAACTTTTTTTATTTGATGATCATTTTTCAAAAACTGTTTGAAACTTCTTAAATCATCGGTTGAATCAAAATCACTTTTTAAAATAAGAAACAACAATTTTTTATCTTTAAATAAGATGAACCAACCTTGAAATTCTTCTACAGAATCAATTTTCTCCCATTTTATCTTTCTTGAAACTTCCTCACCTTTTACAATCAAGAAATCTTTATTTATAGTTATGGTAGATTTTTCTCCATAAAAAACCTCATTATTATAATCCTTTGTCCATGAAAATGAATTATCAACGAAATATTTAATTAAATAAGAAGTGAAGAAGAGAATGATTACGAACTCAAAATTAAAAAACAAACTTCTGTAAAACTTAAGATCACTTAATGAGATGAATAGGTTTTGAAGTATGTTCCTTTTGTAGGTAAAAACATAAAGCAAAAAGATTATAAAAGGGACTATAATAATATATGAAGCCTGTTTTAAGTTTTTAAACGCATAGTTTTTTCTAAATCCTTTATAGTCTTTTAGGGAGATTTGTTGATTGAATGAGATGTTCATAATTTATCTTTCTAAAAGTTTTGATGCTTCTTCTAATTCTTTTAATTCGTTTTTTAATCTTTCTTCAGATTGCTTTTCCATTAAAAGGTGAAGTGATTCATTATCAACATTTTGCCTTTTCCCTCTGTATATACTAAATATTGAATCTTCTTCTTTTGATAAGTCCTTCTTAATGATTTTATAAATAGAGGAATCTAATTCTTTGAGGTGTTCTAAATCTTGATTTATGATCGCTATTTTAGTTTCCTCAATTTTATCATCAACACAACTAAAATGTATAATGATGAGAATTGAGATTAATAGATACCTAGGTTTCATTTTTGCTGAATGAGGTCATGTTTATAGGAGCTTTTTGATTCTTAAATCTAAGAAAAAAGATAAAAAAATACTCGTAAATTGACCGATATATTCATAAAAATACTATACAACTTTTTCTTGATTATCTCTTTTCATTTGATACACCCCCATACTAAGATATAACAAATACATAAATGTCAGTGCTCCATAGGTAAATTCAAAATTCCCTCCTATCATTGGGTCTAGGAAACCGATGAAATAACCTATTGTTGCTGAAAACCCAAGAAAAATCATTGATGCTGAAATAAATCTGTTCCACTTAATCCTATATAGTACAAAGCCAAAAATACCAGTTGATAAAAGGAGAGTAAAGAATCCTATTCCAGCAAATCCCATAGCTATTTGATGTACGCCCATAATCACAGCTTTCATACTGTCATTTTCCTTGTTTTGAACAAAATCATTTATAATAGTAGGCAATGTAAAACCATCTATAATTAATCCTAAAGAGTAAAATAATTGACCAATAGTTAATCCTATTAGAGCAAATAAACCTATATATTTAGTAGTATCTCTTTTAATATTGAGGTTATTATTATTAAATAAAGTGATTCCAAAAATAAATAACGGTGTTGCTAACAATGCCATTATATGCGAAACTAAATATGCATTCGTCTGAGCTATAAATATGGTATCTTCTAGTGTATGAGGTGGTATTTGATCTAAAGTAACACCTTCCGTAAATAAAATTGGAAATATTCTAAATATGTTAAGTAGACCAACAACAATAAGTGCTAGACCTCCTAGTTTTGAGCTTAAATTCATAAATTTAAAGTTTACCTACTCCATTACGGAGTAGGATTAGTAAAAACTTATTTAATAATTACTCAGAAAAAGCTTCTAATTCATCTTCGTGAGTTACATAAAAATCTAAAATTGGTATTAAAGCTGAAAAAGAAAGTAGATCTGTATCTTTCAAAAGATTTATAGTTTTAGAAATCAAAGGAATAATCTCTCTAAAACGATTTAAAAGATTATCTGTCAGCTTATTTAAATTATTAGGATCATTGATATTTTCTAATTCTATTGTTATTAGCTTCTCTAACCCTGATGGTGTATTTGGAAGTTTTCCTCCAAGAACTATAATTCTTTTCAACAAAATATCTGAATGAGACTGACTTACTTTAATCAAACCTTCAATTCTGTCACCGATTAATAACTCTGTTTTTCCTCCCATCAGTTGAAGTGCATGCTTATATGCATAAATATTTTGTTGTTCTATTGCATAGAGTTCCATCAGCTCTTTTGCAATTATATGTGTGTCCAAACTATTTACCAGTGAATTTCCTATATGTGCCATAATTTTAATATTTAATTTTTTGATGAAACAAATGTCGGCACTTATTTAGAAGAAGAAATGGACAATTAGCTCAAGAATATGGATAGTTCGTTTTCATATAAAGAAAAGATCATCTTTGTATTTATTCTATCACCACCACTCGAGCTGTATCATAATTATATGCCGAAAAATACCCCAATGCATTATTCGACCAATTCGATAATGGATTTCCTGGAGCTGCAGATCCTCCACTTGGACCAGGACCTCCTCCTCCAATAATATCACCAAGGGTGCTAAAGTAATCGTATGAAGGTTCATCGAAATGAATAAAAGTAAGATCTAAGGTATCTCCTACTTCGAAAGATTTTGTAAGTAATCCTAGTTCAACTTCAAGGCCATCGTTTCTGATATCGTTGTACACTCTTAAGTCACCCGCTTCATTTTGAAATTGTCCATTAAGGTCGTACATCAAACGATAGTAATTTGGTACATTGGCTGGATCTTGATATTTCAAATACACTTTATATCCGGCTTCAATAGGGCCAAATCCTTCTTCATATACAGAATAAGCACTATCTATCGCTATCTTATCTAACATAGAAGTTGAAGCAGTATAGGTTTCTCCCTCTACCATTACTTCTAAATTATAGGTTGTTCCTGCTTTAGCATTTAAAGCAAAATGATACTCTCCTTCTCCTGTATTGGGGACATCTTGTGCAGTATCATCATACTTTAATTTGATGCTTGCATTACTAATCTTTTCTGAGGGTGAATTATCAAAATATGGGGCGGTTTTGGAAACTTTCACTACCATATCGTGTTCACCTTCCCAAATCACAGCTTCTATTACTATTCGAGGTTCAGCATCATTTAAATCAACATCAATTACTTTCTCACAGGCAGTAACGATGAATGCTAAAACAATTAATGTGAATACTATTTTTATCGTTTTCATGGTATTGATTCTAGAATTTAAAGTTATATGTTACCGACGGTACCCACTTAAATAATGAGGTCTGCACCGCTTCCGTTTTTGATGGATCTTCTTCACTTGGTCGGAAATCGATGGTGTAAGCGTTCTCCCTTCCGTAAGCATTGTAAAGAGAGAAGTTCCAGCTCGATTCGAATTTATCGGTCTTTTTTCTGATCCATGTGACTGCTAAATCCAATCGATGATAATCCGGCATTCTGTAACCATTTCTTTCTGTGTAATAAGGCACAACTTTGCCATCCACTTCGTACCTTCCAGATGGGAAAGTGATGGCATCGCCGGTATAATAAATGAAGTTACCTGATAAAGTCACTTTTGGCGACAATTGATAAATAGCCACTAAATTGATGTCGTGAATTCGGTCCTGTCTTGCTGCAAACCACTGTCCTTGATTAATCTCGTCAAATTTTTGTTCGGAACGAGACAGAGTATAACCTAGCCAACCGGTAAAGCGACCTTTATTCTTTTTAATCATAAACTCAGCACCATAGGCCCTGCCTACACCATAGACCAAATCGCCTTCTACATAGTCGTTTAAGAATACATTTGCTCCCGTTTTATAGTCAATCACATTGTTCATATCCTTATAGTACACTTCTACTGAGGTCTCGAACATGTTGTCTTTTAGATTTCTGAAGTATCCCAATGAGATCTGTTCTGCTTCCTGAGGTTTCACATTATTCGAACTCATAATCCAAGTATCAGTTGGTGATGATGATGTAGAGTTCGTTAACATGTGCAGGTATTGATAATTCTTATTATATCCCAATTTTACTGAGCTTACCGAGTTGATCAAATAGTTGGCCGACAACCTTGGTTCCCAACCACCATAGTATTGCATCAACTCTCCATCACTGTATTCTTTGGCGCCAATCACTTCTCCTTTATCGTTAAATTCATACTCTGTTCCATTGCCTAAACCTTGGAATAAAGAGTATCGGATACCGTAATTCACACTAAATCGATCTGTAATTTTAAACTCATCTTGGATATAGATAGCCCCTTCGATTCCATATTTATCGGGAGCATTACTAGAGTTCACACCTGAATTAGCACCTCCAGTTAAATTTCCCGGCTCTATTTTATGATGAATAGCATTTACACCAAACTTCAGTGTATGTTTCGAGGAGGCAAAAAAGGTAAAATCTTGTTTGAAGTTAAAGTCTTCGATCACCGATTCTAATGCTCTTCTTTCGTCTCCACTTCCAAAAGCAAACTCATAATTGTAGTTACTGTAAATCAAAGAAGTGTTTGAAAATAGTTTGCTATTGAATACGTGATTCCAACGTACTGTACCTGTTCGGTTACCGTAATTGATACCCATTGTATTATCGAAACCAAATTTATCATCACCAAAATAACCGGAGATGAATATTCTGTCTTTCTCCGATATTTTATAATTGGCTTTTAAGTTAAGATCGTAAAAGTAGAGGTTGGACTTACTCAAGCTCTCATCACTTGATAAGCCTAAGAATAAATCGGCGTACGTTCTACGTCCGGAAATCATGAAAGAACCTTTGTCTTTCACAATTGGTCCTTCTACGGTAAGTCTTGAGGCGATGGTACCTATTCCACCTTGCACATTGTATTCTTTTGTGTTTCCTTCCTTCATTCTGATGTCTAAAACAGAGGAAGTTCTCCCTCCATATTCCGGCATCATTCCACCTTTATATAAACTTGCTCCTTTGATGACGTCCCCGTTGAAAACAGAGAAAAAACCAAGTAAGTGAGAAGGATTATAGACCGGGGCTTCATCAAGTAGTACCAAGTTTTGATCGAGGCCGCCTCCTCTTACATAGAAACCCGAGTTTCCTTCTCCAGAGGTTTTTACACCGGGTTGTGTTTGCATCACTTTTATGATATCCACTTCCCCTCCAAAAGTTGGTAAGGCTTTAATTTCTTGTGCATCTAATTTTGTGACACTACCCACATTGCTCGTTACATTTTGATCGTCGGGTTCTGCAGTAATGACCACCTCATCTAAGTTTTTAGCGGTAGGCTGAAGTTCCAAAGAGATTGTAATGTTTTTATTGAGTGTAATGGGTTTTTCGATTTTGTCATAACCGATATACTGATAAATAAGGGTGTGATCTCCTTCGGGTAAGCTTAAAGAATAATACCCATACGTATTGGCTGTGGCCCCCGTAGAAGTCTGTTCTTTTACCGTAACAGTGGCAAATGGAAGGTCCTCTCCATTACTGCCATCGGTAATTTGGCCACTAATTGTAAATTTATTTTGCCCGTGTAATTGATATGAAAAAATAATCCCAAAAAGGAATACTACTAATTTATTGTGCATTGAAGTCGATAGATGATTTCCTCAAATATCTTCGTTATTCCCTTTTACTTTGATGAAAATTTAGATGAAACGGGCCAATCGAACTCCGAAACGGGCAAGAGGATTCTACTCTTGTAACCACCTTAAAAAATCGCTCGCTTTTGCTTTACTCACTACGATCTGATCGGGTACATTTTTCAACTTTGTTTCTACTAATAATTTCCTTGCAAAGTATTTAGATACATGGTCAATGGCTTCTCTATTGACCAAAAACTGTCGATTGACTCTGTAAAATGTATTTCCAAGATTAGATTCTAAAGTATCTAAGGACTGATCGGTTACGTATTTCTGATTGTCGAAAGTATAGATATAAGTGATGCCTGCTTCTAGATAAGAATAGGCTATCTCTGTGGTATTGATTGGAATGATCTTCTCTCCTTTGAATATCAAAATATTCTTCTTTACCGTATTTTTTGATGCCCCTCTTAATTCTGCAATTATATTCGAAAAATCTTCTCTAATAGGTTGCTTTTGAGACATCATTCGGTTAACCTTTTCTAAGGTATTTCCTATTGTATTATTATCAAACGGTTTTAAAATGTAATCAATGCCATTCACCTTAAAGGCTTCCAAAGCATATTCATCGTAAGCGGTACAAAAAACGACGGGCACTTTGCAATTGATCTCATCAAAGATTTCAAAACTTAAACCGTCGGGCAGCTGTATATCCGAAAAGAACAGATCGGGCATAGGGTGTTCATTTAAATAATTGATGGATTCTTCCACCGTAGTCAGCTTCGCCACCACCTCGTTATCTGTATTATAATTGATGATTAAAGACTCCAATTCTTCTGCCATCAAATATTCGTCTTCAATAATTACAATTTTCATTTTTTGATTGTGTTAAAAGTCACTTCAAATTGTTTGGCTTCTTGATGATGAACGATGCTTAGTGAATCGTTTTTCAAGAGCTCAAAACGTTTTCTCAAATTATCTAAACCTGTTCCTGTTGTCTCATCATTAGTTCTTTTAGGTATCACATTATTACTAAAAGTAATACTATTATCCTCATTTAACCTTAACTCAATTACTAATGGATTTTGCTTCGTAAAGGCATTATGCTTAATCGCATTTTCGGCCAATGACTGAAGCGTAACCACAGGTAGGTACTCATTATTGATTACCTCTTGAGGCAAAAGGTTGTGAAAGGTGATGGAATTCGCGAACCTCACTTTCTGCAATTCTATGTAATTCTGACAAAATTCCAATTCGTCTTTAATCAGCGATATGTCTTTGGCTGTTTCCGTTATGGAAAATCGTAGATAAGAGGAAAGTCGAACCAAGTAATCCTCGGCGGCACCTTGTTCTCTTTTTATTAAAAGTTTTAGCGTATTGAGGGCATTGAAAATAAAATGAGGATGGATTTTATTCTTTAGTTGTTCTTGCTGAGTAACATATTGTGCTAATTCCAGTTTGGTTTTATCGAGTTCCAACTGTGCTTTTTCGTGTCGTCCCGTTATTAAGCGATATAAAATGAGGATAAATGTATTGTTAGCAGTAGCGGCTACAAAGGGATAATAACTGAACATTTTAAAATCGATGGGGTTCATTTCCATCCGTCTTATTTGTGAGAATAACACCGCCACAAACATAAATGCATAAGAAAAAATGTATTTATACTTCTTGTTTATTTCCCTCCCCAATTGATTATCTGCATAGCTAAATAACCAAATATTGAGCATCCATTCTATAAATACAAAGAATGATATACCCACTAATGCCTTTATAACATTGAATTCGTTGATATAGAAATTCTCCAATTGAACATCTTTTACCGAGGTAACAAAAAGAATCATTGGTGTAATGGTATAGACACCAATAATTGGAGAGGTAATTAACGCCAATCGGATTAATGCTTTTTTTTGTCCGTTTTTAAAGGTTTGGTTTTGCAATTCCTTGTGAAGATTAGCCAATAAAATGATAATCCTCACAAGGTACATCAAGATTTTAAATTTTAGTAACCAACCAAGTTTTAAATTCCTCAATGGTTTTAAAGACTTTATCGGCTCTTAATGCTTCCAATTTTCCAACTTCAGTAGCTTCTGCCCATCCGGCTCCAACGACTGCAATTCCAACTTGTCGGCTTGCAGTAATATCACTTGGGGCATCACCTACATAGATCATCTCTTCTTTTGGAATTTCTTTAAAATAGTCGACTACTTTTTCCATACCTTCTGGCTTGCTCGGGCCAGTAGGGATACCCGTTTCTATGATTTCAAAATAGTCTGTCAACCCAAATTTATCCAAGGAAATCTCTGTACTATATTTCCCTTTCCCTGTGACCATGGCAATACGGATTTGTTTCTCTTGAAGCAAGTTGAGTACTTCTAGCATCCCATCGAAAGGCGATGGACAAATATCATGATACTCTTCATAGTAGGCTAGATAATCTGCCACCCCTTTGTCGTAGTGATTTGGGGCTAAGGCCATGATAGTTCCTTCTTCTGAAGGGCCAAAAGTAGCCATAATTTCGGCATCAGAAACTTGTTGGTCAATAAGTGGTTCGATGGATTGTCTGAAAGCTTGGATACATAAAGGAACTGTATCCCCGATAGTTCCGTCTAAATCAAAAATTACTGCTTTGATCTTTCTCATTTTATTAGGTTTTAGGTCAGATTTGTTTGTCTACTAAAAATAACCAATTGAGAAAGTTATAGCAATTGTTTTGTATTAATATTTGATGAACTGTAATGTGATTATTAAAAGCATTTTCTAACCAAAGAAACAACCGTAGTCATCTTCATTTAATATTTTAAATACTTCTTCTATTGTGTTCACCTCGGGACAAGGTTCATAAGATTCCCACTTACCACTTGCTCTTTTCCAATAGATCTTCCAAAGGTCTCTAGATTTAATAAATCTTGATCTTACTACTGAATTTTCTATGAATTCATTTTCGTTGTCCCATCGTGGTCTTCTCTCAAAAACTTCTAATACATTTTTTTCAAATATATATCCGATATCCACTTGATTTCTCACTTCGTGAGGTGGGCGAATGGATTCAACGAAATCACTTATTTTCTTTTCGACTAAACTTACTGTTTTACTCATACTGTAAATATAGTGATTACAACTTCTCTAATAATTTTTTATTCCTGTTCAAAAGATATTTGTTATCTCCAATTAAGCTTTAATCAATTTCTTTATCAACACTATTTGTCCCAAATGATAATAGTTGTGCTCTATAATCACATCGATATTTCTTTCTAAAGTTCCATATTTCGGATCAACGAAAGGCCCATGAATTTCATCATCGGAAAATGAGGAAACCAAAGAGATAAGTGCTTCTGAGTTTTCACAAAACGTAGCTATTCTTTCCTTCCAAGTTTCTTCATTGATGATTTGCGGTGCATCAAAACTATATTTATCCTTAATATTTAACTGATTGGTTTTGAATGCTTCCATAATTCCAGCATTATAATAGTTTAAATGATACACCAAGTCGCCGATACTATTTAATCCGTTCACTTTTCGAGAAGCTTGCTCCCAAGTTAGATCAAGTATCTGAGATTTAACGTTGGTTCCTGTTACCCATTTTCCTTCTGTAAGTATTTCTTTTAATTTTTCTGATAGATAGTTTCCTTTACTCATTTTAAGTCTTTAGTTAAATAGTGAGAAGCATGACCTTTCGGTCGGTCATTAATTGTGGCTATATGATGATAGCCCATTTTTTCATAAAAAGGCTTTGCTTGCCAACTTGTAGTTTCAACAAATGCTTTTCCACATCCATGTTCGACAGCAAATTTTTCGGCAGAATCAATTAGTTCTTTGCCCACTCCTTTACCTCTACATTCTTCTGAAAGCCACAGTAATTCGATATGTAAAGTATTCCAAAAACAAATAGCTCGAATTCCTCCGATCACTTCTTGGTCATCATTTCTAACAAACACAAAAAACTTCACCTCTTTTTCGATGGGTTCCAGATCAGGTACTTTGTCGTTATTAAAGTTGATGATCCCTTGGCTTATTGTTTTAGCATCTTGCTCGTTTGGTTGAGTGGTTATTTCTAAGTTCATTTTTAGCTTTTATGATTGATATCAAAAAGTAGTTTAGTTGATATGAAGCTAAGAAAAAAAGTGATATGATGAAAATGAAATAGGTTATCACATAATTAAATGAAACAACCTATTTCTAAACCTTTTATCAATAGAGAAGATATTAAAACATCTCTACAATTGTAATTCATCTTTATTCTTCATCATTCATCACTGAAGATATCCAATCGTAAGAGGTGGATACTCTTGTGTAGATACTAATGTCTCCATAACTACCATCTACATGGCCTTCGAAGACGTTACTTGCCCCTCCACCTAATATACCAGATACTTTCCAAGCACCATCCGTATCTTTGAGAAATAAGGGCCCTCCACTATCGCCTGATACTGTTGTTGCTTCGTACTCCATTGGTTCAGGATCTGAAGTACCTTCACCTAGAATTTTTTCGTCTGCATTCACAATATCATCACCAAGCGAATTGATGGTCTTCCCTGGATTATCAAAATCGAAAGCCACTAATCCACCAGAATAAGTGACGCCATTCACAGAAGTCTCCAAACCTTCCTGAAGCCTATCCAAAACATTTTCCATAGCGTGTTTTTTTGAATCCATGGTTTTATCTTGACCCTCCAATTTAGAGTAATCTCCAAAACCACAAATCCATACTTTATTTCCCAATGTTTCGGTTTTGTCTGTAAATAATTGTGCTGGAGTGATATCAGCTATAGCACTCGAAACTTTTACTAAACACAAGTCGTTGGCATCGCTATAATTTTGATCCCAATTTAACCATGTAGGATGAATGTAAATCGATTCTACAGTATATGTTGTATCCGGATTATTGGGATCGTTTCCTACGCGAATTGTAATGCCCGATACAGGTGCCGGATTACTTTGTTCTGACTTATCATAAAAATTATGGCCTGCAGTGAGAATCCATTCCTCGTCAATCACCACTCCGGAAGCGGTGTAATCGTATTCATCCGTCCCATCTAAACTATATTTAAATTGAACTACTGTTCTAAAATCAGGATTTTCGGGACTAACGGTAGCAGCAAGACTTTCGTATTCAGATAGTTCTTTATCGTGACGAATGCCGAAGGTGTTTTCTTCTACTGGATCAGGATCATTGGTTTCGTTATCATCACAGGAGATAAATACAAAAAAGGATAAACCAAAAAATAATAGATGCTTAAGTTTCATAGTGTGGGTTATTATCAAATAATTAGGTGAACTATTCTATTAAAATAATTGTTTCCCTACTTTTTCTGAAACTTAAATAAGTAAAGTGATATGTTTTATCCGCAATGGATAAAACATATCAGTTATTCAGCAATTAATCGGTCTCTTACTCTCATTAATGCAAATCCTAAAAGGTTTGGGATTTTATCGACCAACGATTGTCTTAGCAAAATCATCAATAGTTAATTCTGGCTCACCTAATATTTCCCATGTCTTTTGGGAAACTTGTTCCTCTTTCAACTGCTCAACATACGTCAACATATGTTCCATAAATTGTTCATCTTCTTTTGTAGGCAAACCCAAGTGTGGAATGATATCCAATGGGTACTCCATCACTTTGATGTCTGAATTATAAATACCAACAAACTTTTTGGCTGCTTCTGGGAAACTTACTCCCTCTTTACCTTGAATGGTAAATGCTTTGTTGTATGCTTCTTTATTATCAATGGCATTAAAAATATTCCCTGCCAATTGAGTAGTATTGGTAAAATATACTGGGTAAGAGTGGTTACCGATGATCGCGAACTCTTGTTCCTGAATAAAGCTCGGGAAGGAATCTAGGAAAACAGAACAATGGAAAAAAGTATAGTATATGCCTGAATTTTTAAGGTATTCCATTGCCGGCTTTCTGATGAGATTGGTTTTGTATTCCATTCCCGTGGTGGCAAATTCTGGGTGAGAAGAATCAATACCGACGATTTGCATAATATGCTGAATACCTAACTCTTTGCTCACATCTATCACATTGATAATACCTTCTCGCTCTGCATGAGAAGGTGCATCGACATTCCAAGTGGTGGTATTTAAATTGAGATAAACGGTTTTTGATCCAATTAAAGCTTCTTTTAAACTCTCTTTATTGGCTACATCTCCATAAACCACTTCGACGCTGTCTGGAAGAATTTCTTTTGCTTTTTGAATATCTCTAACTACTGCTTTGACCTGAACGCCTAAACTATTTAATTTCTTTGTAATCGGTAAACCAAGTGTACCCGTAGCGCCAATAATTGTGATGTTTTTCATAGTGTTGTTTTTGTGTTAAAAAAGCCCACCACTCCTTTCCAATTGGTAAAGCCATCCGAAAGCTTCATGGAAGTAGTAAATCCTACTTCGAAAAGTCCTGAAAGTATTAAGTAAATCCAACTCATATTCTTTTTTAAAGGTTATGACACAAAACTAGAGTTGGAAAAGGTGATTTCTTTTTACATATGTAAAAAGTTATTTTTCTGCTCGAATTCTACTTAGGGTGACTTGTGTAATCCTAAATACGAAGCAATGTGTCCAAGCTTTACTCTCTGAAGAATCCCAGGAAACTTATCGATAAGAGAATGATACCTCGTTTTGGCATCAGAAGTTTGCGATAAGAATATTTGTTGTTCCATTTCCAAAAGTGCTTGCTCGGCAAGTCTTCTTCCGAAATTGGCTAAATCGATATGGGTAGCATACAGTTCTTGCAATGTCGAATTACTGATTTTTAAAAGTGTGGTATCTTCAAGCAATTCAATATTTTCTAATGAGGGATGTGCATGAATAAAGTTCCCTAATGAAACCGCAATATCTCCTTCAAATCCAAACCATACAGAAACATCCTTCCCTTCTTTATTGAAATAATAACTCCTAACGGCCCCTTTTTCAATAAAATATACACTATGATCCACCTGTCCTTCTTTCAAAATCAATTCGCCTTTTTGTTTCTCAATAAGTGACATGTGAGATCGAAGAATTTCGAAATTCTCTTCTGAAAGTGCATAGCGGTTAGTGAAGGTTTCTTTTATGGAATGCATGTAGATGAAAGTTTGACAAGACTGTATTAAATGATCCGAAACTTAAGAAAAGTTATTGATAATGCTAACTAAGATCAAGATTAAAAAAATTAATCACCACCATCTCCTCCTCCATCTCCATCTCCACCACCACCGTCTCCATCTCCATCGCTACCATCACAAAAATCTACAAAATCACCACCTCCCGAATCTATGTAATCGTATTTATCTCGATAATCTGTCAATTGATTAATCAATAAATCAACTTCAAGGTTGTTGAATAAGTTTAAGAGAATATCTTTATCTTTTTTAATATCTCTCGGATTTAGTAGAGTAAGATCGATTTTATGACTTTTAAGAAACTGGATTTCCTCTTCATTTAATTCACTAAAGTGAGCAAGACCAGTACTCAATTTTTTAATATGTTTTTTGAGCTTTGATCTTTCGACAACACCTTTATCTGAATACCTTTTACCAAATAATAATGTCACAAAAAAATTCCTATCCTCTAGAAGAGTAGTTAAACGCCAGCTATTATCGAATAAAATTTCTTTGTAACGATAAAATCTATACAGAATCCTTCCGAGTTTCATTTTATAGTCATCAAAATAAAGAAATTGACCCTCTTCTTTTACAAGAGGTAATAAAAGAAGAGATTCATATTTTCTGAATTTTTCTGTAGAGGATTGAAGTTGAATTCCGTGTACATCAATTTTAATAACCTCTTTTAAATGTAACTCAAATAAGGTTTTCCAAATTAGTTCACTTGCAGAAACATTATAATCTAATAAATATAGTTTTTCACCTATTGTTAGTTGATCGAGCATAGTTGATAAATTGAATGAAAGAAGTTTTTCTTTGTTTTATAATTTAAAAATAGATATTCCTTTGATAGAAATTGATATTGCTAATAATCAAATAGTCCTCCATAGTATGGGAATACCACTGAGGCTTGGAGTAGTAACTAATAAAAGTACTCTGATAGTTCGTAGCCGAGGGGATGAATCCCCTCGTTAAGGAAAATATACCTCCAAGAAATATCAAAAATTCTAAATCATGATCGATAAAAGTATTTATTAGACTCTCCCAAATGGGTTTAAACCCATTTGGGAATTTATTACGCGAGTCTTTTTATTTTGTGATGTTTAGATAGATATCAATAGTAAGGTGGACTAGTTTACTTAACGAGGGGTTTCAACCCCTCGAGCTTGCGTTCATATCTTTAAAAATTCATATTCTCAGATCACGTAAAAAAGTAAGGCCAAATGATAAACAAAGTCGCCACCACTGAAAATCCAATTGTTTTCAAGCTTATCATACTCTCAATATTATAACTATTTTTTACTTCTGATTTGATTAGAATCGAAATAAATCCACCATAAAATAACAACACAACGATGTAAGTAATGAGCGATGTTTGAGGAAATAAACTATCCAAGGCTGGAATTCCGCTTGGTTCGGAGTTCCAATTCAAAAAGAGGAGTCCTAAAGTGCTTACGGCAGAATAAGTTAGATAAGAAGTCAACAAAATCCATCCTATCTTTTTTCTTAAGCCAAATAATAACGTTGCAGAAGGAAGCAATATAAAAGGTAGTAAAACCTCGAGTACACTTAGATCCCAACTACCTAAGTCTCCAGATAACAAATACAGCACAAACCCCATTTCCTTAAATAGTTTTGCAATAGTAATGACTCCAAAAACTATTGTTGTCAAACGTATCAATTTTTCCGTGGAAGGAGATGATTCTTGAATTGGATGAATTGTTTTAAATACTCCCGTAAAAACTTCTTTCACATTTCTTCCAATAGCTGCTTTCTGTTCGAATCTTAATTTTTTCTCCTCTTTCTCTTTATCAAAAAGAGATTTTGCTTCTTTTTGTTCTTAGACTGAAATATTTCTTTCTTCTATTTCAGCTTCAGCAGCTTCGATTGCAATAGGCTGATATTCTGATTTGTTCTCGATTATTCTTAATAAATCTATGTTTGAAAAAGATTTATAGCGTTCCTTAAATTCATTCATGTAATTTTAGTTATTATGTTTTAGTTTGCTTTTAGATCTAGTTTTCTAAGTAATCCTCCAATCTTTCATCAAATCTTGGGTCTTCCCCAAAAGCATTTGTTGGAGGTAAACCAAATTTAATTTTAAAATTAATATTTGGATAAGTGTACACTCTATCGCAACCAAAAGAAGAATATTTATCCCAAAACCAGAATCCATAGATTATTTCTCCATCCAGTACCATTGCCATAGGAAGACCGACTAGTGGAATTTCCAGATCCTCTAATTTTTGTTTTGCCTTTTCAGTTAGTATTATTTGTTGATTGGTATAATTAAACTCTTTTATATCTTTTTCCGTCAGAAGTGGTTTATCAAATAAATCTGATACTTCTAGATCTAGACAGAAACGACAATTTGGATTTTCATCTTTTGTAAAGTCCGGTAACTGTTTTTTCACTTGATAGATTTCAATTCCTGTTTCGACTGAATGAGATTGACATGATACAAATAATATGACAAATAGAATGTTGAATATATTTCTAAGCATGGATTATAGATAAAGTAATTCTTTTTTTCGGAAGAGATTGGATAATATTAGAAGCATAACCAAGCATTTGTCGGCTATGCTTTCATATTTTATTTTAATTTTGAAGTAACCCGAATTCCCAAAAATTATTTTTTGATCTATCCTTTTAAACAAAAAAATCGTTCAGAAGAATATAACATATCTCTTCATTAATTTTCTTGAGGCATTCTTGGTATAAACTCTAATATGCATTAATTATTGAACACTTTCCTTTGTTTTATTTTCAGGGTAAGCAATCGCCCATCCCGCTAAATACTACTTCACCGGCAGTAATTCCTCAATTTTATTGATCGGCTGATCATCTATTTTTTCTAGCGTTGATTTTAGCCATTCAAAAGGTTCAATGTCGTTCATTTTGGCTGTTGCAAAAAAGGCATAGAACATGGCAGCTTGTTTTGCTCCTTCTTCATTTCCTGCAAACATGTAATTTTTTCGACCAATAGCAAGTGGACGAATTTTATTTTCTATGGGGTTATTATCAATCAAAAGTTTACCGTCAGTTAAGTACATTCGGAGTCCTTTTTCTCTATTGAGAAGATAATGTATTGCTTTTCCTAACTGAGATTTAGGTAAGACGGTTAGCTTTTTTGCCCACTCAAAAAGTGTATTGATTACTGGAAGAGCATACTTTTGCCTTTGCTGATAGATGATTTTTGGATTAGATTCTTCTTTCAGTGATTTTTCCAGTTCGTAGAGCTGGCCAATAAGGTTCACCGCCTCCAATGCCCTTTTATCTCCACCTTTATGTGCTTCAAAAAAGTATCGACGTGCGTGGGCCCAACAATTGAGCTGTGTAATTGTTGTTGTCTGATCAAAATAATCGTAAGCTTTATAGCCATCGGTTTGAGCATAACCTGAAAAATTATGCAGATGTTCTTTTAAATATTTCCGATCTCGACCGCTTGCATAATGAATCGATAATAATTTGGCTTTAGGATCAAGGTAATACCACATATATCCTTGGTGTGGTTTTCCTTTTTTACCTGTTCCCATCACCTTTATGGTCGATTCATCGATTTGAAGGTAGTTACTTTGCTGTATTTTTTTGAGTGAGTGTGTCGTATAAAATACTCAGTTTATCCGCCGTTCTTTTTGTAAGTCTATGAGCGTTGTATTTTTTAGATAAACACCTTGTCTTTCAAATTGCTTGATAAAACGATGGATGGGGATATGATCGATAAATTTACTCACGACCATCTGTGCGGCTAAACTTGCCGATGTACTTGACTTAGGAAATGGTAAATCTGATGGTAAATTTGCTTGACTAAACTCGCTGTTCTCTTGATCTGCATCACGAACGTAACGAGGGCGAATAATTCTACGAACGAATAAACGGGCAGGCTCGCATTCGAGTACTTCAGTGACATCTTCACCCACTTTATGCCATCCATCCAAATCGTGATCAGGTTCAATCACTTCTTCTACACGTTCCAGATGCTCAGGTAAAGCTGTTCGTACAGGCTTTTTCTTTTTGCGTTTGTGAGCAGGAACGGTAATCTCCTGAGAAGGCTCCGTTTTCTGCTCTTTGTCTTGAGCGAAAATAGAGAGCTGATTATCGGGTATATCCGCTTGTTTTCGTTTCTCTGATTTAGAACCGTAAAGCATACTTTGAAGCATTGACAACTGTGTCTTCAGTTGTGCATTTTCTTGTTCTAAATTCGCTATTTTATCATCCTTACTCACCTTACAAAAGTAGCGATTTTAATACTAAAAACGTACTTTTTGACCTCTTTTTTCTAAAGAAATACCTTCAATTATCATCATAATTTCTGTCGAAGATAAAGAGATGTTTTTCTGTTTGTCGAACCCTTTTGGAAGCTCAAACCGACCTTTTTCCAAACGTTTATAATACAATGAAAAACCGCCTTTTTCAAACCGAAGCAGTTTCAATTTATCTTTACTTCGATTAATAAAAACGAAAATATCTCCATTAGTCACATCCAGTTCCATTAAAGAAATAACGATATTACTCAACCCATTAAACCCTTTTCGCATATCTGTAAATTTACTGTACAGGTAAATACGATCTGTATTACGAAGAGATAACATTAGAAAAAATGAATTGCTTCTTTTAATAGTTCTCGATCTGAAAGATGGAGTTTTACTCCATTGGGATATTCGAGAGTAACGGTCTTAACGGTCTGTTCAACCTTCTTCGGTACTTTGACAGGGATGAAACTCCCCTTAGCTGGATTTGTATTTTCTTTACGTTGTTTTACTACCCAATAATGAAAAGTGGATAGCTTAATTGAATGAAGTTGACAATAAGCTTTTTGTTGTAAACCACTAGTTTTCCATGATGCTATATGAGCATACATTTCTGCTTTTTTTGACATAATATCTACGTTTTAATGATGACGTAAAATTAAGTCAGGAATTTGAGGCATAATAGATGGGGATGGGCGACTGCTTACTTTTCAGGTTGATATTCAACAAGTTTAGCACTTGGTATGATTTTCTTTATTTCTTCTAAGCTTTTTTCAGCTGGGGCTAACTCGTCATAAAATCGATAGACTACTATTGATTTTGTATTATTACCAAGATTTAGAACATGGGGTACATCAAGTCCTAACCATAGGTATGTCAAAACACCATTCAGCTCTTTAACAACGTCTGGAAGGTTTTGGAATTCCTCAAATTTTTGTTGATTAGCAAATGTAGAATCAGTAATAATTTCTGGAACTTCTATGTAATAAATCTTTTCAAAACTATAGTCGATTGTGGAGATAGAACCTAATATATTTTTCACCACTTTAGAAAATCTTGTAGTATCTTCAGATGCAAACTTTTTATGGTAACTTATGTCTGTTTGATTTGGATATGCTTCTACATACAAACCTCCAACGATATGATTATTAACTTGATTACTTTTAACAAGGTGAACATCGACAAGAGGAGTAAGAGCTTCCTTTAAAATTTCTAAAGCTTTAGAATTATATTGATTTTGAGGATATTTTGTAATCAACTTTTCTACTAGAGGGATAATTTTTAATTGTTCCTCCAAATCTAAAAAGGGGTATTCAGAACCTCTAGAGGCACTGTATAAATTTTCAATTTGATTTTTTAATAGATCTGGTTCATTAGCTAATTTTTCAATCAGGTCCGTGAGCAATGGAGCCTTACCAAGTTCGAAAAACATCCCTTCTGCTTCCACTATTTCAATTCCCAATTTTTCGAACTCATTATATGTATCCTCGGTTAGCCCTGTTTCCATGAATTCATATAATCTATTATCGCTCATTAGAAGGCTCACCAATTTGTCTCTAGATGCTAAGGCAAGGTTTACTTCTTCAATTGTTTTTATACTGTCTCGATTACTTAAAGTTTGTAGTAAATAATTATACTGCTCAAAAGCCTTTTCATTGTTCTTTATAAAGCTTCTGATATTTTCTTCTGGAACATATACTTTCTTTTCAATTGTCTTTTCTTCAACAACTTCATTGGTTATTTTTTGTTCAATAACTATCTCATCATTATTATTTGCCACATCCTCCTGCTTTGGCAAATCATCACAACTAGATAAGGTAAATCCAACAGAAAAACATAATATCAGACTTTTGGTTAAAGGATGTTTTGATACTTGTAAAAGTTTAGAAATCATAATTTTTTTATATAGTTTACAATGCTAATTTAGTTTTAAGCCCATTCAAATAATTTGAAGTTTGCTATTCAATACCTTAAAGATTATTTCAATTTACATATATATGTATTACAAAACAAGATTCGGTTTTAATAGAAAAATATTTTGGAAAGTTATTCTAATATTAAGAAATAGACATATAACTAAGTTTATCATGTGTTGATATTCACTTAATTAAATTTTTATCCCTTTCTGCTTAAATTTGTCTATGATAACTGATCAAGTTTTTTTTAAAATTCTCACATATCAACCGTTACATTTGGAATGCGAACAAACATATATTTATATATGTTTCTAATGTAAGCAGTCGCCCATCCCGCTATATACTACTTCACCGGCAGTAATTCCTCAATTTTATTGATTGGCTGATCATCTATTTTTTCTAGCGTTGATTTTAGCCATTCAAAAGGTTCAATGTCGTTCATTTTGGCTGTTGCAAAAAAGGCATAGAACATGGCAGCTTGTTTTGCTCCTTCTTCATTTCCTGCAAACATGTAATTTTTTCGACCAATAGCAAGTGGACGAATTTTATTTTCTATGGGGTTGTTATCAATCAAAAGTTTACCGTCAGTTAAGTACATTCGGAGTCCTTTTTCTCTATTGAGAAGATAATGTATTGCTTTTCCTAATTGGGATTTTGGTAATACGGTTAGTTTTTTTGCCCACTCAAAAAGTGTATTGATTACTGGAAGAGCATACTTTTGCCTTTGCTGATAGATGATTTTTGGATTAGATTCTTCTTTCAGTGATTTTTCCAGTTCGTAGAGCTGACCAATAAGGTTCACCGCCTCCAATGCCCTTTTATCTCCACCTTTATGTACTTCAAAAAAGTATCGACGTGCGTGGGCCCAACAATTGAGCTGTGTAATTGTTGTTGTCTGATCAAAATAATCGTAAGCTTTATAGCCATCGGTTTGAGCATAACCCGAAAAATTATGCAGATGTTCTTTTAAATATTTCCGATCTCGGCCACTTGCATAATGAATCGATAATAATTTGGCTTTAGGATCAAGGTAATACCACATATATCCTTGGTGTGGTTTTCCTTTTTTACCTGTTCCCATCACCTTTATGGTCGATTCATCGATTTGAAGGTAGTTACTTTGCTGTATTTTTTGAGTGAGTGTGTCGTATAAAATACTCAGTTTATCCGCCGTTCTTTTTTGTAAGTCAATCAGCGTCGTGTTTTTTAGATAAACACCTTGTCTTTCAAATTGCTTGATAAAACGATGGATGGGGATATGATCGATAAATTTACTTACGACCATCTGTGCGGCTAAACTTGCCGATGTACTTGACTTAGGAAATGGTAAATCTGAAGGTAAATTTGCCTGACTAAACTCGCTGTTCTCTTGATCTGCATCACGAACGTAACGAGGGCGAATAATTCTACGAACATATAAACGAGCAGGTTCGCATTCGAGTACTTCCGTTACATCTTCACCCACTTTATGCCATCCATCCAAATCGTGATTTGGTTCGATCACTTCTTCTACGCGTTCCAAATGCTCTGGTAAAGCTGTTCGTACAGGCTTTTTCTTTTTGCGTTTGTGAGCAGGAACGGTAATCTCCTGAGAAGGCTCCGTTTTCTGCTCTTTGTCTTGAGCGAAAATAGAGAGCTGATTATCGGGTATATCCGTTTGTTTTCGTTTCTCTGATTTAGAACCGTAAAGCATACTTTGAAGCATTGACAA
Organism: Flammeovirga sp. MY04; assembly: GCF_001682195.2. NCBI lineage: Bacteria > Pseudomonadati > Bacteroidota > Cytophagia > Cytophagales > Flammeovirgaceae > Flammeovirga > Flammeovirga sp. MY04. The sequence continues at coordinate 474,338 of NZ_CP003561.2, read as the reverse complement.
CTGTGTCTTCAGTTGTGCATTTTCTTGTTCTAAATTCGCTATTTTATCATCCTTACTCACTTTACAAAAATAGCGATTTTAATGCTAAAAACGTACTTTTTGACCTCTTTTTTCTAAAGAAATACCTTCAATTATCATCATCATTTCCGTGGAGGTTAGTGCTATATTTTTGCGTTCTCCAAAACCTTTAGGAAGTTCAAACCTACCTCTTTCCAGTCTTTTATAGTATAAACAAAAACCTCCTCTTTCAAACCTAAGAAGTTTAATCTTGTCTTTACTCCGGTTGATAAAAACAAAGATATCTCCACTTGTTACCGATAAATCCATCGTAGAAATAATGATATTACTCAAACCATTAAACCCTTTTCTCATATCTGTAAATTTACTGTACAGGTAAATACGATCTGTATTACGAAGAGATAACATTAGAAAAAATGAATTGCTTCTTTTAATAATTCTCGATCTGAAAGATGGAGTTTTACTCCATTGAGATATTCGAGAGTAACGGTCTTAACGGTCTGTTCAACCTTCTTCGGTACTTTGACAGGGATGAAACTCCCCTTAGCTGGATTTGTATTTTCTTTACGTTGTTTTACTACCCAATAATGAAAAGTGGATAGCTTAATTGAATGAAGTTGACAATAAGCTTTTTGTTGTAAACCACTAATTTTCCATGATGCTATATGAGCATACATTTCTGCTTTTTTTGACATAATATCTACGTTTTAATGATGACGTAAAATTAAGTCAGGAATTTGAGGCATAATAGATGGGGATGGGCGACTGCTTACGTTTTATTCTCTCAATTTCGATTTCGTCCAAATCATATTTTGACAATTCTGCTAGCATGGTCATTATCCCAGTCAGTTTATGACTCCAAAACCAAAACCTGTATTCAATCTTTTCTTTCATTTTAATGCTTGCCAACGGTTTGTATATGGCTTTGTTAGGCAATATTTTTATTTGTTCATTAATTCTTCTAATTCGCTCTTTTGACCTTTAAAAATCTTAAAAAAGTCGGTTGGTTTATCAGCAATCAATTTTACTCTTTCCACATGGTCGTGATTTAATCTATAGACTTTTCCCTTTTTATCCACCGCAACATAATTTCCATCTTCCATATCCAAGATCGTATAGAACAACTTTTCATCAAAGTCAATTTCAAATGTGTTATCAAGGTCCAAAAGGTCAATTTGCTCTTTGCTTAGGGATTTCAATATTTTTTCAGCTGTTTTACGGTCTGGATTTTCCTTTTCCAGATGCTCAAGTTCTATATCTCTTTTCTGAATTTTATTAAGGTCAAACGTCCTATGGAAGTATTCGGGATTGGTTATTTCGATTTTGGTCAAACCGTCAGATTGGTAATACAATTTGATAGGTTGATACATGTTTTCTTGTTTGTTGAGAACTGATATTCCAGTCAAGTTGAAGCAAGTCTTATGGTTTCTGTTGATGATTTCAAATTCCTTCGGGTTGTATCCGCGTGATATGTAAATGCCTTTTGGTTCTTGCATAAAGCTGATTCCGTAAATTTTCGAAAGTCCGATTGCTGTCTTAATTTGAGGCATTTCAAATTCCAACAATTCAGCTATTCTAAGTCCGAACTGTTCAATATGCTTCTTTTTTGTCTTTCGATTAAATACACTCATTTCTAATATTGCCTAACGTTGAGTGTATGGTTTCGTAAGGGATTGCGGACTTCAAACCTATCAATTTACCACCAAAAAATGATGTGGGTGATACTGCTCGAAAACCTCTGAAACCCTTATGCACTATACACATTGTTGTGCTTTCGTTATTTATTTACTATCGTTATTATATCATCAAATTTCTTGTCAATATGCAATTTTAAAATGTGTTTTACCTCATTCCAATCTTGCAAATTATATTGAATGTCAATTTTTTCTCCATACATAACAGAAACTTTCTGACGTTTATTAACCTCAATTACATATTCTTCGTCATTATCCATTAGTATCGAAATCCAAAAAGCTCCATGCTCATCATCCATTTCTTGAACATCCTTAACTGCTTTATCAATATCCTCAATCGTTACATTTTCTTTATCATATCCTGCTGCATATTGTATGTAAGAATCAGATAGCATAACTCCTTTCGATGCGTGGAAATAATTAATCAGTCTCTCATGAAACTTTTTAAAGTATGGGATTCGCCTAACACATAAATAATCCATTAGTCCTTTATTGTCATTTTTTGACAAGAAGTAATAGTAAATCGCATATGTAATTGAGAATCCTTTACTTAATCCAATGGTTTTTGAATCAGAGTAGTCTTGTTTGTCATCATCAGGATTAGGATATTCCTCGACAAGCTCAATCTTTGATTCTTTTGAGTAGCAATAACAAGTGAATTTAATCAAGTCATCTTTCTTTTTATCATATATTGAGAGTAAATCTGAAGATGCTATTCCGCTTTGTTTTTGCTCTTCCTTAGATAATCTTTCCAATATTTCCAAATCAGAAGTTATCAAGTCAGCTTTCAAAATTGATGATAGCTCTTTATCAAACTTTTCAATTAATGGATGATTAAACAATTCTATTTTCTTTTTAAACCACATTAGTTTTTAATCTATCTTTTCACTCATAAATTGATGCTCCTTTCATAATAGTCATGAAATTATCCCAAGTGGCTTTGTCTGCATCAATATTCAATTTCATATTATCGTAATAACCTTGTACATCTTCAGTATACCTTTCCATTGCTTCTAAAAAATCTTCAAGAGTCTTATTCTCCCATTTTGAATCATTGTTTGTCAGGTCTTTTCTAAACTCTTTAAGAAACTCTATAAAATCTAATCTTGTCATGGTTGCAGGGTGTTTTTATAATGAAGCAGTAGAGTAGAGTCTGATAGCTCTCTCAGTTTAAATAATTATAAATGTAATCATTTTGAGAAAACTATCAGAACCCCCTTCATCAAACCGTACGTGAAGTTTTCCCTCATACGGCTTACCGATGGATTTCTTTGTTTGATATTCATAAGAATCTACCCAATAAGGGTGATGCTTAAGTAGCTAATTTAAACGCCATATTTTCTTTTCTTACTTATACAAACATATAGTAGCATTTAGAACCATCAATACATTTTATTCGGCCGATAGGACTAAGCCAGTACCGAGCATTACAGTTCTATATCTACATATCCAAAGTAGAGCTCCTTCCCTAACTCAAGGTTATGTTGTCCTTAAGGTCGAGCAGTACTATGAGCTCCTCCGACTTCTGTTATTACCAGGCTGAATTTCGCTATACTTATATCAGCTTGTTTAAGGTGGCCAACCTTTGAAATAACAGATCTCCCACGTTCCGTTACTTTCCATCTATAACCACGCCATCCCTATGACTCCGGTAGATCATTGTATTTCATGTTACTGTTAATTCATACAATGTAACAGGGTTCGAGACCGTCAAAACTCTCCCCATCTACGCCTGCCTTTTCGAAGCTACTATGGGTTCACACTTGCGTATTACGGCTTGGTTATTTGAGATCACTGAGCTTCAGCTATCCACCTCACGGCGATCACTGTCAGTAACTCTTCTAAGTGAACAGTAAATTACTTAGGTAGGATTTGCACCTACTGGAAAGCCACAGCATCGTGGCACACCAACGCCTACTATATGTGCCTGTTGCCGTTTTTCAGCAGAGCACTCTTAAATTACTAAATAGCCAAAAGATTAGCTTATCTGTGATTGATTGATCTTTTCAATTCACAGGAAGGAAATGTTTTGGCGGTGCCTCAATTTAGCACTTCACTTTCAGATAACTACTACACGGCAATGGGATCATATAGAATGTTATGGTGATTATTATTTATTTTCGTATAAAGTTTTCAAAACATTCAAAGCAGAATACTTATCTCGTTTTATTGTTTCAAAATTAGTATCGATGCCAAGTACTTTCAATCTAATTTCACTAATAACCTCCTTTGTGAAAGTAAATATGTCAATTATTTCATTGTCTAAAATTTCAAATTCATTAATTGACAAGTCTAGATTATTATCTGTATGAGCATAAAATTTATTTCTTAAACTATTTAAATTTTTAATTATCCTATTATACTTTTCAGATTTAATAATTGACATCCACTCTTTCAAAGTACTCTTATCAATTTTATCGTTTAACAACTCTTTTTTGCAATTATATAATAGTATGTTTAATAGCTTCTCAATTGTGTAATAATCATTACTTCCTCCATAAAGTTTGTTCAATTCAAGCACTGACATACACCACAACGAATATCTAGTCATTCTTATAAATGAATTATTGTCAGCAAAAGATTTCAATTCAAGGTCTTGAGGATGATTTAACTCCATGCAAGACTTATAAAAATTAATTGATTTGACTAAGATTTGCACTCTTTTACTTAATTCCAAATCAAGTTCATCTAAACTTTCCACTTACTTTTAATTTTGCTATTCACCATAACGTATTGGCTAAACTACGACCAGAGGGTGCGTCACCCGATGGATGGAGATTAGCTGTTGTTATATTTATTTACTAGTTACAAGTTTTATTATTATTTCTTCTTGTGTATTGTTTAAGCTAGTTATAGAGTTAATTATTTCTTTTTTGTAATAACGTAGTATATTATCTACTTTTTTATAAATAGATCGTGACTTAATTTGCCTGTTGAATTTAACTCCTAAACTTCTTAGGTTGTGATCATTAGTTAGATCATACATCATTTCTGTAAATTGTTTTTCATTATAATTTTCAATGGAATTATAGCCAACTTCATCTTTCTTTATTTTCTTTTTAGTTTGAAAAATCTGCTTCGTCACTTTAACAGTTTTTGGGTTATCTCCAATATTGACATTATAAACCATTTCTGTTGGTAGCTTTACTTTTGATTCTATGTTATTGAATTCAAAAAAACACTCAATATCTTTGAAATAATGATTAGTTAGAATTTCTTTACTTTGACTATTATGATAAAGTCTGTTCTTAATTTTATCAGAAACCGAATTAACAGAAAAATATTTATCTAATTCTTTCTGATTATTAGATAAAATTTTATCCCAATTTAATATTTCAATATCACTTTGAGAATTTACTTGTATTATAGCTTCTAATTTTTTGACTATCTCAAGTAAGGATAAATACTCATCTTTAGTTATATTAGTTACCGTCCACCTGTAAATTTTAGTATTGTCAATTTCTTCTATTAGCTTAAGTTTTAACTTATATTCTGAAACAGTCTTATCACCAAATAAATTATTATTTTTTGAGACAATATATTCCAAGGTATCATTATTAACTTCTGCTTCAGTTTCAATAAAAAATGAACAAAATATTAAAAGTAAAAAGTATATTTTCATAGAATAGAGTAGTTTTGAATGATTATTTTAAATATAACGTGATGACTAAACTACGTGAGCGGTTGCGTCAACCGTGAGTGGAGTTTAGTTGATGTTATGCACTTTTTATATGTTCGTTTATATCTTCTTCAAACTCTTTTAAGGACTCACATTCCATCCAACCGCTTAAATTATTGAGTTCAAATATTTTTTTGATTCCATATTTGTTTAATAAAAAATCCCAACCTGCCTTTGTTACTATAGCTTCCAAAATTTGACAGAAATCAAAAAGTTCAATAACCTTTTGTTCAGTGTCTAAATCATTAATAAAATAATCAGTCCCTTTAGGTTCGGGATATTTTCTATAAGCAAGTAATTCTGTTTTCATTTTACCAAAATTTCCACCAGGGTTTTGATTCCATTTTTTTGTTTATTGACTCTAATATTCCATTTCCATTAGGAAACATAATATTTCCATTTCCACTTGCGTCAAAAAAACCAACTTTATGCTTTTCTGCAAGCTCAATCATTTTTGGATATGCTTTTTCTGCTACTGAAAATCTAAATGCTGAGTAAATAACATCTTTTCCAACACAATAATCAGTTAATTCATCATCATCTATTCGAACATCAATATCATCAGGGGCATAAGGCCCATTTAAAGCTGGAAAATCATTAATCATTTCCATAAACCAATTTCTCAATTCTTCAGATGATACTTTCGGGTCATCATAGTCGTGTTCTTCTTCCCATTCCGTTTGATTTTCATACCAATTCATAAAATCCGTTTCGCTTTTAGGAGCATTTTTAGGATTGAAAACCATTAAATCATAACTCATAATATTCGATATTTCCTGTAGTGCATAACATTTAATAAACACCACTATGTCACATTATATTTTGCTAAACACCATGGCGTTTATCCATTAGTAAAATTTACTTCCTCAATTTACCAATCAACTTTAAATATTCAAAGTTGATTGATGATAATTCTAATATAGAATACAAATACCATAACCTACCTAAAACCAGTAAAATACACTCATACAACCCTACTTAGCCACAATACGACATAAATGAACATATTATCTGATATACAAAAATAAAATAATCAAATTTACTAGCCGAGTATTAAACGAGTAATACTCGGCTATTCTGCTAAACTTTAAATATGACTTTTTTATATACCAAAAACCCCAACAAGAATCATCTCATTGGGGTTTTAGTCTCAATTTTTTTAAGTATTATATCTTAATGCCCAGAATAATATCCCGACATCTGATACAAAAACAAGAACACTCCGGCTATTATCAAATACCAATTGACGGCTTTGTAGAAGGCAGGAAATTGTTTGTGTTTTCTGGCAAATGTGAAAAGGGCAACGATTGGAATTAAAGCCAATACTTGACCAACTTCAACACCTAAGTTAAAACATAGGATTTTTGCCAATAAATCTTCGGTTCCGTTTTCGAAAGATTGCAATCTTGTGGATAAACCGAAACCGTGGATGAGTCCAAAGACAACGACCATTAAGAGGAGGTTAGGCGATTTTACTTTCAGCTTTTCGAAGCCACCTAAGTTTTCAAAACCTTTGTATAGAATACTCAATGCAATGACTGCATCTACTAAATGTTCGTTGGCGGTGATACTAGCATACGTAGCACCTATCAACGTGATACAATGACCAATTGTAAAAGCAGTGATAAACTTTAATATATCTTTGATGCCCGTTAAATAGAAGACAACACCTGCAAGGAACAATAAGTGGTCGTAACCTGTAAGCATATGCGTTGCTCCTACGTGTATGTAGGCAAAAAGACCTCCGTTTCTAAGAATTTCCTGATCGGCACTTGTTACATCATGCGCTACACTTACAAAAGGTAGAAGTAAGAACAAAAGTGATAATGCCTTCTTAATATTTGCGTTCATACTTAGTCCTTTTTTCTGAAAATCATAAATAAAATACCAATGATGATCACACTTGCCAATACGAAAATCCAAGTTGGGATTTCGTCTTCATGATCATGATCGTGTGTATGTGTATGTGCTCCATGTTGGTGGGTCACCTCAAATGTTAATGTGGACCACTTCGACTGATGAGTGTACTCTTTATTCGCATCCACTTTTACCATATGAATGGTGCGAAGGTAATAAATACCGTCTTCCGTAAGGTGGAGTGTCAAAACACCATTGTTATTAGTACGGAACCTTTGTCCGTTGGTATGCGAATGGTCTTCATCATTGTGGTCGTGAGTATGTCCATGTTCTCCATGATGATGCCCATGACTATGGGAATGTGCATTCGCCACATGGTCTGCATACACCAATTGATTAGCCAAAGGCTGACCATCCAATAACAACTGAATATCTAACGTTTCTCCTGTATGTTTGTCGTATGGATTTTCTAATGGAACAAACTCAATAGGATACCCCAAAACCGTCTTCCAATCTTCTGTTTTTGTATCACCTACTTGATAGATCGCCTTTACATGTTTCTGATAACTTTCTTCAACATCCTCATTCAGTGTATTATTTTCTTCACGTTGATGAAGCATGTCTAACACACCATCATGTTTTAGATATCCGTTAAATAACTCCGCCGTTTGTTTCAAGGTTCTGGTCTTTGTCGAAATGCCGACTACGTACGTCCCCTCCTCTCCTGCTTTAAAAGTAAATTGAGTAATGGTACTGTCCTGATCCTTCCATTGGTCATCAGCAATTGATGTTCTTTTGCCATGTGCTGTTACCGAAGCATCTAATAAACGGTCAGTGGCTATTGTGTTATCGCTCTTCTCGAAAGTACCATTGTATAAACTCAAAGTAGCTTCTTGATTAGGCTTTAGGAAATATGTTTCCATTTTGATGTATAGATCATGACTACACAACAAAACAAAAGCACCGATTAAAAAGAATGGTCGAGTAATTTTATTAAAAAGAATCTTCGACGAGTTTGTCGTATTAAATTTCATATTTTGTTACCGAAGTTTAGTTTGTCTCGAATTGATATGATTCGTTAATTCGGCAAAAATAGGAAGTTTTATGATAGAAAGTCATCATCTTCGAAAGAAAAACTACTGCACCTCCTTTCCTTTCAAATTAACATAATACAAACCATCTAATAGAGAGCGTAATCCATTTGTCGCATGACTTTCCTGGGGGTTGACCTGAAACTTAAAATTCTTGTTTGTTTTCGATAGTTTCTCGCATATCACTTTATAAGATTCTAAAGAATAGTCCCAACCATTGGTACCTAGAGTAAGGTAAATTGATTCTGTCCTTTTCTGATCATCAATTTGTTTTTGCAAGTAGTAATCATCCCATAAAAGGGCAGGACTTGCTACAATAAACTTATCAAATACTTTTTCCTTGGAGATATAAAATGATAATGCCCCAATTCCTCCGTTGGAGTGACCAAATATCGTTTTAGAATTAAACTTCACATTATACATTTTCTCCAAAGCCGGAATAAGTTCCTTTTTTAAAGCTTGCTCATAATCAGAAAAATGACCTGTCTGTGCATATAAAAGGCTATCCTGCACACTCTTATTACTTTTCACGTTTGTTGGAGTATAGTATTTATATCTGCTCTCGCCTGTACTAGGTAAACCAACAATTATAGTCAGAGGCATCTTTTTTGACCACTCATACAACTCTGCAATATCAGTTGACATCCTAAAATATTCATCTCCATCCAAAAGCATTAGAAGAGCAATAGAGTCAATCTTTGTTTGAGCATTCGTGAATTGATCAGGTACTCGAATCCAGCATTCAATAGTGTCTGATAAAATCTCTGATGGAAACTTTAATTTTTCTCCTAAAACCAAGTCAGTAGTTTTGGTTTGAGAAAAAGCCTGAGAAGATAATAGTAAAATGATTAATAGTTTGAATGTTCTCATTTTAGTCATTGATTTTTGAAAGTAGTAAATAATTAGTTTTGGCGAAGTTAGTATAATACATGAAACATAAAAAAGACTAGTCAACTTTAATATCAAAATGAATATACTAAAGCTAAGTAGTCTTTTTTTTATTAATAATTATACATCCGTTTGATGTTTTAATTGCTTATTTAATTCCCAATAGACTTCCATATCTTGCACCTCTAAGTTTTCCAACTCATCTTCTCCCCCTAGAAATAATAGCTTTTTAAAACCTAAGCAATCAGAACTTTTTAATATTTCACCGTATAAGTTACTTAAAGATTTAAAATCCGAATACCCACATGGTTCTTCTCTATTTTTGACCACAAACTCATTAAAGAATTCTGATATGGACATATCATCTAAAATGTATTTTTCTCCATCAGAAGGATCAAACATGGTAATGGTGTTGTCCTTTACATTCGATGCATACTGACGGCCATAAAAATCGTAGGCAAATGGAATAAATGTAACCGTTTCGATTTTAAAAAAACTGACTATTTCCTTTAACCAAAATATGGAACTTCCAAAAGTATGAATTCTAAAAAAACCATTTTCAATAGTGCTTCCACCATATTTTTCTAATACCTGATTAATATGCACAAGTGGTTTAATTCCTTCTTGACCTTGTTTTGTGTATTCATGTTTATAATCGGTATCAATATGTGTAAGTTCGAAATTAGCTAAAAAGTTATTCATTGGTCAGAATTCATTAAGTTTAAAATTAGCTATCAAAACTTAGTAATATTTTCATGGAATACAAAAAATAAATAACAAATTATATTATTGATTAATTATTAACATCACAACTAATCACACAATTTTTACTGCGCCTGCTCAGCCATTTCCCAATCATCTGTTCTAAACGATGGCACTGGAATCATGTTCACTCCATAAAGCTTTGCCTTGATCCAGTTCTTCCAACAATAACGAACAGCCACCACTTCATCCACTTGATCACAAGTAACAATCACTTTTGATTTTTTATGTACTTTAGCTTGTGCTGGGTAAAATACTTTGTCCTTCCCTGCCACTTCAAAACCTGGAATATCACCTTCACAATAAAGACCTAAACCAAGTTGTTTGAAACACAGTAATACACCTGCTTTTGTTTGTTCCATCGACTCAAAAATTGGAGCATCGGCGTTTACATATTCATAATTATAGGTATGTTGTAATGCACTCATCACAAAACGATGCGCTGTGTCGTGTTTAAAAGGGGGATGAATTGACTTTTCTTGACCCAAATCCATATTATTAATCATATACGAATTCGGAATAAGATTTACACATTTGCTTTGTGCTTCTCTTAAAAAAGCTGCATTTCTTGGTGAGTTGTAATAATCGCCTTCATCTTTACCTTGGTAAGGAGCTATTTGAGCAAAGTAAAATGGAAAGTCGCCTTGGTTCCATCGCGTTCTCCAATCTTTAACCATCGCAGGGAAAAGTGTTTGATATTCCTTTGGAAATTCTCGATTACTTTCACCTTGATACCAAATCGCTCCTTTTATAGTGTAAGGAATTATTGGGTGAACCATGGCATTAAATAAGGCTGTTTGTGTTTTGTTTGGGCGCAAGCCTTCTGTATTCTCTTTCACTTTTTGATATTTTTCCAATACATCTTTACTTATCCAAGCTTCTACAAAACTTGCCCCGAAAGAGGTCTTTATTAATCCGACGGGTACGTCTAAAACCTCATTTAATTCTCTTCCAAAGAAATAGGCCAACGCACTAAAATCGGCTACCGTTTCTGGAGAGGCTTCTACCCATTTACTTGGTTTTCCCACATCCGCCAAAGGTGTTGAAGCTCCGTTTTTCTGTATTCCAAATAAACGAATCTGTGGATTTCTTGAATGAGCAATCGCCTTTACCGAGCCAAAAATAGGCTGTCCAGGGTTTCCTTTTAAGGCCATTTCCATATTCGATTGTCCAGAACACAGCCACACTTCTCCAAATAGGATATTCTCTAAATGTATATCAGATGATTTGCTTGAAAGGTGAAGGCTTTGCTCTTCTTTTGATAAAGTAGTCTTTATTGAGGTCTTCCAATTTCCATCTTTATCGGCTGTGATATCAATAGATTGATCCAACCATGAGGCTTTTATTTTGATGGCTTCTTTTGGTGATGCCCAACCCCAAATCATCACTTCTGTATCTCTTTGTAAAACCATATTGGAAGAGACAATTGCAGGTAGTTTCACCTCTGCATTTGATACAAAATAAGAGAGGAGTAATACTAAAAATATATAGGATTTTTTCATTGTTTTGTTTGTTTTAGAGTGCCATACAGGAATAATATATTTCCAATTTGGCAGAATAAACCTTTCATTTCGATATAAAGTTACGCTCTACTACAAACAAAACTGTACTTGATTGTCTATCTTTTGTGCGTTTTGGTATCTGCACATCAATTGAATTTAACTCGAAGAAGCTGTCATTGTTGGCATTATGACCACTAAAGCCAAGGAAGCAATAATTAAATCATGAATCTCTTTTATCACCTGACTTGTTTCGTTGGCAAACTCAAATTCTTTGATCAATTTTTGGATGGTTTTCTTTTTCTCCTTTGCTACTTCTTTACCGTACACCTCTTTATTTAATCCACAAGAATTGACCAAACTGATGATCATGATATCATTTGCCATAGGTTGTTGATCGCCATGAATAATGGCATTCAGACGTTTTCTAATCAACACTTCGGGAACCTCATTTTTAGTGGGATACTTGTTGTAAGTAAACAACCAAAGTATTTTATCTTCTCTTTTCTCTAGAATTTGTAAATCAAGTAGTTTATTTAATGTACTGCCTTTCAAATCACTTTCTTTATAACCCAACTTATCAATCCAATAATTAATCTTACGCGCTTTTTTAGATTTTGAAATCAGTTTTAGGCACTCATCCAAAGCTTCATCTCCTGTTTCCTCTTGATGAATTACATTAATTCTACCCTCTGAAATATTAATTCTTTCTTTCAAGGTAAGGTCGTATAATGCAGCACCGGCCAAACAATAACCAAATACGCTGTATTCATGAACGAACGTACCTTTGTCATCATCAAGGGATAGAAGTATAAGTTGGTCTAAGGTGTTTAAGTTAATTTGATTCATGGTGTGTTTCTCAATAGTTAAATTTTAGTTTCTTTCTTTAATATTTTAGAGATCATTTTACAGTCATCAAAACAAACTCATTTAGAACACGAGCAAATCCCAACTATACACCCCACCATAAACACCTGCTACTATGCTTTTACCATCGGGAGAAAACTTAACAAATGTGGGTGTTTCGTTCTTGAGTCTTGTTGGGTAATCTTTAAACGTTTGATCTTCTAATTTCCATACCCTCACAGCACCAAATACTCCAGTGGCAATGTATTTTCCGTCGGGAGAGTAACAAAGAAAATCGGGTGTTTGGTTCTTTGCCTTTGTTTTAAGATCAATAAATTCTTCTGAACCTAAAGTGTATACTCTTACCGAACCAAAAGTTCCAAAAGCTATTTGTGTTTGATCTGGTGAAAACAACACAAAAGTGGGTGTCTGATTAAACGCATTGGTTTTGTAATCTTTAAAATTTTCAGTCCCTACTTCATATACTCGTACAGCACCATAAACGCCTGCCGCCATAAGACGCCCATCGGGAGAAAACTCCAAATAATCTATTGTTTCGTTTTTTAGTTTAGAGTAATACACTTTACTTCTTTCCTGTCCAAAAAGTGGAAGAGAGCAAAATATAAAGCTGATCAAAAAAAGAGAAATTATAGTTTTCATTTAATTAATGTATATCAGTTGATGTTATTTAATTGGCAGAAGTTACAAAAAAATATGTCTATTTATTGCTATTTCCCACTTTGGAAGAATTTTGTTACTACGTTTTTCAATCAATTCTTTATCATATTCTATACTTAAGAGAAAAAATGATTTTATAAACTATTGGAATAGTGCAATATAAAAACGGATATCAAAAAGAGTTATTCTTTGAAAGATACGCACAACATTACGCATTAAGAAATGCGGTAATATTGTAGTAGACAAAGTGATAAAAGCAGAGATACTATATCATTTTTTTTACCCATGGACAGTTTTATTCATACTAGGTTATCTAAATATTAAAGCAAACTATTTTAAAAAATAAGTTAGTAATAGTTTATAAAAAAATCATTTCATAGAAGTAGAAAGCATAAGCAATTTTTGTTTATGCTTTTTTTGGTCTACACAAAAAAAGGACGTTGCAGTGCAACGTCCGTACACAGATAAATTATATTATTTAGATGACTTCATCTCTATTATCTAGGTTAGGATAATAAGTACTATACGCCACTAACATCCCTACAACTATAGCACAAAACATGAGTAAGCCGGAAGTACCGATACTTGGATTATCAATAATTGGATCATTATTAAACTGATTTGATAAGCCCATAAATAATCTACTACCTGGTACGAGAATCACGATACCTTGCAAAAGGTAAACTGATGGCGGAACGTTCTTCCATTTACTTAATAGAATACTCAAAAATGTAATCAAAAAGGCACTGATAAATGTACCGAAAATCCAGCCGATATTTTCTTGGAAAATCATAGGTCCCCAAAAAGCAATGACAGCTAAAAATAAGCCTATCAGTAAATCTTTGAACTTAGTATTGAAAACCACACCTAGACCTGCAGATAAAGCGGGAAGGGCAATAAAGTGCATCCATTTAGGAATCTCATTGATGTACACATCCGGTGATAAATTAAAAAAGAAGGTCCCTAAAGACATTCCCAGATAAACCCCAATAAATAACTTCAAGAAGATCATGATGGAGTTGAAAAAGAAGCCAGATCCTGAATTAAACTGATTGAAAGAAATCTCTTCTAAAGCAATGGATATGGTTAAACCGGGTACATATAAAATAACTGATGCCAAACTTAGTTCTATGAGATCTAATTCTGGCACAAAATATTTACAGACACTGCCAATTAAAGCACAAATAAATGCCGTATAGAACTCTACAGTATATTTAGAGGTATTGAATCTTCTTACTCCTTTAATGATGAGGTAACTGATAAAACCCATCAGAAAACTGAACAAAAACGTGACCCAACTGCCACCAATTAATCCTAAAAACGAAGGTGGAATAACTGTGTAGGCCAAGGCAATACAAAACTCATTGTAAATCTTCTTTTTTTCGATGACCTGATCTATATTTTTGGTGATGGTCTCATAATCATGACCATCCTTAAAAGCCTTACGGATTTGTTTATGCAGATCGGCCAGCTTTCCTAAATTATTACTTCCCAATGGAATATATTGCAAGATCACCTGACGCTCTTTTGTCACAGGATCTTCTATCTGATAGTTTAAAGTGTTTGTTGTTACCTGACAGGCTACATCCACTCCAATATGTTTGGCTACATCTTGAATATATGTCTCTACTCTCAAAGATGAACAGCCAAATTTATGTAGTGCATTTCCTATTTTTACAACTAATTTATATTTCTCTTCGAAGTTTTTCACGGGTGTAACAGAATTATATTTTGTTATTTAGTTCGCGAAAATAGTTAAATAATAGCTATCTAACCACTCAAAAACATAAATATTTAAAATAAAAAAGGTCGTCAATAAAAAATGACAACCTTTCAATAGATATAATTTTTGGGTAAAGTGAATATTTACACTTGGAAACTTAGATATTTTTAAATAAAGTAGTCACTACATTCTATTCATCTACCGATAATCTTATTTAGAAAAATTTCATAATTTCTTTTACTACTAATTGATGTCCCTTTTCATTGGGATGATTTACTTGTGACATCAAAGAATTTAATTCAGTTCCTTTTGATACTTCATCTCGAAAAGCCTGATAGCTATCCACTAATCCTACTTCATGTTTTTTAGCCAATTCAATTATTTGAAGACGATGTTTTGCTATTGTAGTCTCATCAGAAAGAATATCATAACGTTTGTCTGCTGTTGGTGTCAGCAAAATCACTTTTATATCTCTTTCTTTAGCTTTCAAAATCATGAATTCCCATGCTTCATAAGTTTTCGTCATATCAAGAGATAGATCATTCAATACATAATCGATGAACAGAACATCAGGCTTATGGATAAGGACATCACTTTCAAAACGTTTTGCACCGCTTACTGAGTTTTCTCCGCCAATACACGTTTTAATCACGTTGATTACTGCATAGGGATATTGTTCCTTTAGCTCACCTAAAACAACATTGGGATAAGCTTGCATTGTGCGGACATTAGGAGTATTGAAATATCCGGCTGGCACAGAATGTCCGTGAAACACCAAATTGATCGCTCTATTTTTTGGCCAAGTTTTGACTAATTCTACCTTGATATCATCGATGTAGTGCTTTTCATCTACTTTGGTTGGATCTCCAAAAAGAGAGACCCAACCAATTACAGAAATTGAGATTAATTTCAATAAATACATATCTGTTATTTTTAATCAATTATTCTTTGACTTCCCCACCAATTGTTATTTGGATCGAAATCATCGCTCAACATCTCTAATCTTTTTTCTTCAAGAATTACTTTTCGATCCACTCCTACTCTCTTTAAATACTTTTGTGCAGCTTCTTCTGAATATTCAGGATCTACTGTTGGGTATTTTGCATTATGTTCTTTGAGGTAATCAAATAGTTCTTTATAAAGTGTTTCTCCTATCACTTTGTTAGCAGCAAACACATTCGTTTGTTCCCCTTCATCTTTTGATAAATCATAAAGTTCATCATGAGCATCTTCATAAAAGTGAATCAGTTTCCAATTCCCTTTTCGAATAACTGACACTGGTTTTCCTCCTTGATTTCCATAGTGCGGATAATGCCAAATTAAAGGTCGTTCTTCTATTTCTTTTCCTTCCATTAATGGTACTAAACTCACCCCATCAGAATGTTCTTTAGGCAGTAGGTCTAATCCCGCTAAATCTAAAAGAGTAGGATAAAAATCGGTGCTAATTACAGGAGTATCATTTTTCTTTCCTTTTTGATTCATCCAAGGGACTTTCATTAAAAACGGCACTCTTAATCCACCTTCGTATTGGTATCCTTTACCTCCTCTTAATGGTAAATTTGAAGTGGACCAAGAATCACCAGAAACTACACCTCCATTATCTCCTGTAAATACAATGATGGTATTATCTGCTAATCCTAATTCATCTAAAGAGGATAATACATTACCAATCGCTTCATCCATTGATTCCAAAAGACCTGCATAAACAGGATTGTCTTGTTGTTGACGCATAGGAAGCACTTCACCCATTTTATATCCTTCTTTAGCAACACCTGCTTCCACAGCTTTATCTTTGTATTTTTTCCATTTTTCTTCAGTAGTTTGAATAGGGCTATGCACTGCATAGAAAGATAAACAAGCAAAGAAAGGCTTCTCTTTGTTCCCTTTCATAAATTGGATGGTTTCGTCGGCTAAACGCATAGATAAGTTTTCACCTTGTGGACCATCTTTCAATTTTGGGTTATTGTAGGGTGAAAAGTACCCACCATGTGGACTACCCACATCATAACCTCCAATGTTGGTATTGAAACCGTGGTCTTCAGGTGAAGAACCTTCTCCTCCAACATGCCATTTTCCTGCAAAAAAAGTTTCGTACCCTTGATCGCGAAATGCTTCAGGCATGGTTACAAAAGATGTATCTAGTTTATGTTCATATTCTGGAGGTAACAATTTCGTGAATTGATTGGCCTTTCTCCATCGCTCACCCGATGCAGCACCTATCCAATCGGTCACCCCATGGTTCGCCGTGAATTTACCAGACATTATACTCGCTCTCGAAGGACTACAAACCTGACAAGAGGCATATCCTTGATCGAATTGAAAACCTTCTGAAGCTATTCGATCAATATTAGGTGTTTCGTAATATTTTGAATTGGTCGTTGATAAGTCGTGTGCTCCTAAATCGTCTGCAATAATTACAAGTACATTGGGGCGTTTTTCTTCTTGATTTGTCTCTTTGGTTAAACCTGCTTTACATGAAAACAGGAAAATGGATAAAAAGAAACTGAATATTAAAGTATAGTAATGTGGTAATTTCATGATTCTTTCATTTCAGAAAAAGCCGTCTCATAATTCAATTGTACCCATATCATTGATAATAATGTGGGAAAAATGATATTGAGACGGCCTCTTTTTTATTTAAATATTATTTTGCCTTAAACGATTTTTTAAATTCGTTATATGACATTTCATACGTTGGATTGAATTTAGAATTATCGTTCATATAGTCCATCAAGCTTGTTCTTAAAGCCTGTGCTACAGGTCTTTTTTCTAAATCTGAATGAAGATCAATAGAAGAGAATAATAATTTTCCTTTTCCTACCTTCATTTCTATCACATTACCCATATGTCGGTTTTTATAGAAGTTATCTACTACCGTTACAATTGGTGTAATCTTGCTATCGCCAAGGTCCAATGATTTCGATTTTTTACATAAATCCCACCATTGCCAGTTCGTATGGAAATCCGTTGGGAAGTGGTTGAAAGCTTCATGTTTAGGGTCCATTAAAAGTCCCATTGTTCCTGGTTGATCAGGGAAGTGAACTGGACTCCAGAATACAGATACAAATTTACCTTCGATGCCATTAATTGATTTTATAGCAGGAGTAAATAATACTTTACCACCTTTTGCCAATTCTTTTTGTGCTTTACCCCAATCTGAAGTAACAATCACATCCGATTTAGGATCCTGTTGTTTTGCAGGGTATACCCAAATCGACCAATGGTTTCGGTAATCAGTTCCCTTTAAAGCTACTTCAATTTGCAATTCAGTAGGTTCTTTAATCTCACTTAATGAGAATTCAATATCACCTAATGTATTGAACGTACCCTGCCCAATTTGGTCTTTTGTTACTGCACCATTTTTCAGAATTTCACCAGATGCTTTCTTTTTCGCTTCCCACTCAAAAACAGGATTTTTCACCTCTTTCCAATAGTTAGCTACTTCTACTTTTCCTTTAAAGTTTTCAGCATTGGTATATACAGCTTTAGGAAAAGATAATAATGGAACCAACTCTGAGCAGAATTGTCTAAATTCAGGACCTGTGATGATGCCTTTAGAATCCCAGAAGGCATCCAATAAACCCACCAAAGCTGTACCTTGACCAGGGAAATCGTGTAAATCTAATAATTGGAAACCTGTAATCGCTGGAGTTTTGATGGCTCTTTCAATTTCTTCTTTGTATAAGATTTTAGCCAATTGTCCAGAAGCTTCCAAATATTTTTGTGCAAGGTTTAATCTTCCTTTTTTCTCCAAATCATTTTTTACAATGTTAAAGTTATTCGGAATAAGATTGCCAGTATACTTTTTTATCTCCTCTAAATTAGGGTATACTGAGTATTGTCCAATTTCATGTTGAATCACAGGAACCTCGATAAAGTCCATATTTGCTTGGTAGTTCTTGTCGAAAGTGGGTGAGTAAGTATCAAAAACACCTTGACCTCTAATCCATCCTTTTTTGGTCCATTGTGAAATCCAGAAGTCATCTACTTTCTCAGGCACAGTACCATGAGGTTGTTCAAAAGAAAAACTTGAGGTAGTAAACAATCTTCTTTGATCTGTATTTTTTAGGTCTTGAACTAAGGTGGTTAACGCATCAAAGTTACCTTCCAATTCATTACCCATAGACATAAAACAGAAAGATGGATGATTACCGTATTCTTCCAACATTTTAAACGCCTCTTGACGCTCCCATTTCACCATTTCTGGGAATTTACCGTATTCTAAGCTCCAGTTAGGTAATTCTACTTGAATATAGAAACCCATACTATCTGCCACATTAAATGCATCTTCAGGAGGGCACCAAGAGTGGAATCGTAAGTGATTTAAACCATAGGCTTTTGCGGAATCAAACACTTTCGCCCAGCCTTCTTTATCCATTGGAGGATGACCTGTTAGAGGGAAAATGGCACATTCTAAAGTACCTCTTAAGAAGATACGGTGTCCATTCAACATCAAATTATTTTTTTGTGTTGAAATTTCTCTAATACCAAAATTAGTAGTATACAACAATTCATTTCCTTCTACTACTTGCAAAGTATATACCTTAGGATCAAATTCATCCCATGTTTTAAAATCACCTTTTACAGAAACGATTTCTTTATTTACACCAGTTAATTTGCCTCTTGTGATCGTTTGTTCTTGGGAATCAGAAATAATATATTCTAATTGTTTCTGACTTATCCCATTACTACTCACTTTAAAATCTATGTTTTTATCTTTTACATTAGGTAAAACAGTGATATTTTTTAATTCGTAATCTCCAACAGGTATCAATTTAAAATCTCCAAGGATACCATTCCATATGATTTGTGTAGTATTCGTATAAGCATGTGCAAAATCTTGAATTTCTTTTTCATCTGAGAATAAATGATGTAATCTACTATTATCAATACAAATGGTTATTTGATGCTTACCAGGTGTTAATTTTCCTAAGTCAATTTTATGTTGACCAATCAAGCTATTGTGTGATCCCTTTAATTTACCATCTACATACACTTCAGAAGTCCATATTACTCTTTCCATTAGTATGGAAATTGATTTACCTTTCCAAGATGATGGTACTTCAATTTCTTTTTGATACCAAGCTGGTCCAATATAAGAACGTTCCCTAGATAGTTGATATAAATTATCCTGATTGACTTCGTTGCCTAATTTTGTTTTTTCCCCTATTCCTGCATCATCCAAAGTGGATGGCAAATTGATATCTTTTGTATTTTTCAGGTCAGATAAAAACCATTTTTGATCTTTCCCTACTTTATCGTAATCCAGAGCCACTTTCCAGTCTCCCGCCAGAGAAAGTGTTTCTTGAGTATATTGCTTATTGCCATTACAACTAAAAAGTTGTAATGACAATAGAGCAATAATTAAATAATTAATTGGTCTCATTTTCTATCTGATTAAACACTCTCTTCTAATTGTTCTCCATTCATCTGAGCATGAAGGCGAGCTCCATAATGGTAAGCATCTGTATCCAAAATCGTTTTGAATGACGTTTCTGCTTGATCACCCTTAGCCAATCCCAAATTACCTAAAGCAATAAGGTAGTGACAGTGCAATTCGTGACGAATTTGTAAGTCTTCTTCAAAGATTAATAAATCTGGTAGAGATACTGCGAAGTAGTCCATTTTGAATGGCACTTGTAATTGCTCCGCACCATAGCTGACTAATTTATTGAATCGTTTTTCTGCTTCCACCTTATCATTCAACTTAATCAAAGCCATTGCTTGATAGAAGATCTTATCTGGCTGTTGATCATTATAGTACATCGCAATTACAGGTTCGCTCAATCCAATTGATGCTAACTTCCAGAATTTATTGGCTGTGTCAAGATCACCTAATCCTTCGTAGGCACAACCCATCCAATAGTTTATATCGTTTTCTTGTGTACCGAATAATTTACCTTCACCTAAGTTCTCCGGATATTTTTCAGTGGCTTTCAAGAACTCAATTGCTTTTGCAAATTTACCTTCTTTAATCGCAAGTTTTGCCAATTCAATATTCGAAATCAAATATTGGCCAGTTACTTTACCTTCACCACCTTCCCAAGGATGGAACTGTCTGTTCATGATTAAAGCAAGTGCTTCATCATATTTACCAAGAACATTTAGAAGCGTCAATCTTTCTAAATATAAGTCGTCTCTTTGGTCAACAAGGTTTAGATGATCTTCTAACTTCTTCAGTCTGAATTCCGGAGTTTGATTCAGTTTTTTATACAACTGATCTAATTCCATAAATACCCTTGCGTCCGTCTTGTCTAATTCAAAAGCAGTTTCTAAAGCTTGAAGTGCTTTCTTAGGCTCGTTTAATTTATTGAAATAGCCTAACGACAAGTTTCTATGTACGGTAGGGAAATTAAAATCGATTTCTACAGATTTCTCTAGGCAAGTCATAGCATCATCATATTGACGGAATGAATACCAGATATTACCTAAGTAGTACCACGCTTTTGCATCTGAAGGGTTCCACTTTTGAGTGACTTCCTGAAGAACAACTAATTCCTCTAATTTGTTAGGGAAACAATAATCCGCTGGCTGTTGTGAGGCTTTTTCAAGAATAGTCTGTGCTAATTCATCATTACCCAAAGCCATGTGATATGATGCCTCAAAATACAAGGCCATAGGGTAAATCGCTGCTTCTTTGTTTGTATGGATTGATGTCAATGTACATGCATTCTTGTAGAAGCCTGCGTTGGCATAATCTAATGAGATTTCGATAAAGTTATGGACATTATCTCTCATCAAATCGATCAATTGATTCTTAATTTCTACATCAAACGTTAATAAATACTTTTCGTATAAAGCACCGAAGTTGAAACGATCCATTTTAAGAGATTCTTCCACTAAAGCTAAAGCTTCATTCGTACGACCCACCTCTCTCAATAACATGATTTTCAGGTGACGCGCTTTGTGGTTTAACCAGTTTTTCCAAAGTGATCTATCCACTAAGTCTAACGCTTTGTCTAAATCTCCTCTTTTGGCATCAATTTGAGCACATTGGAAGAAACCACTATCTTGCCAAGCACCATTCCAAGTGGCTTTAAAGAAAGAACCGTATGCTTCTTCTTCTTTACCTTGGAATCTTTGGCTCAAACCTAAATTAAATAAAGGTTCTCCATCATAAGGGTTAGGATTTCTTTCAGTAAGTGTGGCTACAGCTATTTTTAAATACTTTTCAGCTTCAGCAAATTTCCCTTTTCTGATCAAGTATAAGCCCATAGCATTGTTGTTTTGAACACTTGATGGCTCTCTTCTCAATGCTTCTAAGTAATAATCTGTAGGATTATAAGTAGCATGACGGTATTGTTCTAAATGCAAACCTCTTAAATAAAGTTGCTCAATAGATTCAATATCTTCTGGATCTTTAGCAGGGTTTGCTGACTCTGGAACTTCTCTATCTGCAGCACTACCATCTAATTCAAAGTTCACTAGTTCAACTCCTTTTTCAGTAAGTACCTCCACTTTAATATCATCTAAGGCGATCAATTCACCAATAGATTCTTCGAAGCTCATTTCTGGAGATAAATCCAAAGTGAATTCTTTCACTACTTCGTCTTTGCTACTTACAATAATTTGAGCATTGTTGTAAACTGCCGTTACGTAAACTCTAACGATAGTTTTACCCTCTTCCTCTTCTACGTTAATCATGGCTTCTTTTGTAGCATTTTTTACTTCACCAAGATCACGATAAGGCATAAAATATTGTTTAAAACTCTTCTCTTCATATGGCTGCAACCAAGAGAAATCAGGTTGATTGTCAGTATACACACCACACATTAATTCGATATATGGTCCATCAGTATCTGTTAAGTTTCTATCCCATGCACGACCGAAATCACTATGTCCCCAAGTCCATTGCTTTTTACCAGGCGATTGGTGATGATCCGCTACGTGAAGCATTCCTCCTTTCGAATCGTTTTCATAGCCGCCTACAAAGTCATACTTTGAGTTCACAGCCATGTAACTTGTCGGAACAGGGATGTTTTTATATTTCGAAATATCCACACCAGCAGAATAATCTACTTTGTAATAAGTTCCTTTTGCAATTGGGTATTCAGATACATCTCTCTTACCGTGATCAAATACTGCATTTACATCTGGTGGGAATACCGATTGATAATTGTCGTTTACTTTTACAGCTGGGTTCGCCCACCATAAGAATGTTTGAGGCTGAGAAGTTCTGTTATATAGTTTTGCGTGAATCTCTAAGTAAGCCTTATCAGGATGTAAAGTGAATCCTGCCATACCCTTTGTACGGAACATTCTTTCGATCTCACTACACCATACAGTCACACTTCCGTCTTCGTTTTCTTCGATTAGAGAATCTACTTTATCGTAAGTAGTTGGACGGTGATGTTGCGGCCAGTTGAATTCGATTCCACCAGAAATCCAAGGTCCAGTAAGACCTACTAAAGCTGGTTTGATTACTGAGTTGTAATACACAAAGTGACGTTGCTTCACTTTGTCGTATGCCATCTGCACTCTACCTCCTAGTTCAGGAAGAATCATGATTTTGATATACTTGTTTTCGATATAAACAGCATTCCAATCTTTATCCTTCTTCTCGTCTTCAATCTTCTCAATTACTGGATAAGGATATACTACTCCACTACTGCCTTGGTACACTCTTTTCTCAAGGAAAATTGGGTTCTTTTCTGGTTTGCCAATTTCATATGTAGGAATACTCACTACTTCTCTCCAAGCTTTAACTTTTTCCATTTCTTTATCTTTATTTATTTTTTATGTCTTTTGAAAGATCTTTAGAATAGCTATTTCTTCAATTATTATATTTCAAAAGTAGTAGGAAGTACACTTATAGCACATAGGCTATTTTATTTGTTTATGGACAATTTCTTTATACTTTATTTCCACTAAATTATTAACTCATTATACATCAAGCTATTGAGTTCATTGAAATACAAAAAAGTCCAAATCAAATTAATGATTCGGACTTTAGTTTGCGTTAATTATTAGTTTAAGGACTATTTCAATTCATATAAAAAAATGCCTCCGCTTAAGGGATATTCATTCAGTTCTTTATCAGACATTCCAAAATTTGCTGTAGTTATTGCTAACTTTTTGCAATCATGATCTATGAATGTACAAGATGTTACATTCGGAACGCCTACTTCTATGATTTTTAAACATTCATTCTTATCGGGATTCCATTGTGAAACTTTCGCTCCACCCCAATGTGCGATCCATACATTTCCATCTTTGTCTACTGTCATGCCATCTGGAGCACCATAGTCTTGAGGAATTGAGATGACGATTCTTTTATTCATTATCAAATTATCTTCTGATAATTCCAAAGCCATTACCTCAAAGTTTGGTGTGTCAATAAAATAAGTTATTTTCTTATCAGGAGACCATCCTAATCCATTGGCAATAGTGGTATTTTGAATCAAAGGAATGTACTCACCATTCGTTTCAATTTTATAGAATGTTCCAGCTCCTTCAACTACTGATAAATGCATAGTACCTGCATACAACGCTCCATCAGGACCTATTTTCCCATCGTTAAAACGAATATTTTCATCAAATTTGGTAGGAGGTTGGTGTAAAAACTTTTTAGAAGATGTGTTTCTATCGAATTCAAAGATACCTTCTTGTGTTCCTAAATAAAACGTTGAGGTATCTTTGACAGCTGCAAACCCAACACGTTGACCTATCAAAAATTCTTGATTCATATAGGTTTGAAGATCTAAAAAATTAAGTGTGGTTTTCTCGATATCTACCCACATTAATTCATTACTATCCTCAAGCCATATAGGTCCTTCTCCTAAGGTCGCTTTTCCATTATAAATTAATTTAGCTTTCTCCATGATCTTAATCGTCCTGCATGATTGCCCCTCTACCGCCATCCATTAATATGGTTGTTCCAGTAATAAAAGCTGAATATGGAGAAGCTAAAAAAGCACATTGTGCACCTACTTCCTCCACACTTCCTAATTTATTGACAGGGTGTCTTTTTTCGGTTCTTTCTCTTTCTGCTTTTGGATCATCAAATGAATTGAACCATTTATCGGCCCCTTCTGTCTGAATAAATCCAGGAGCCAATCCAACTACTCTAATTTTCGGTCCCCATTCAATTGCCATACTTCTCACTAATCCAGTTAAGGCTGTTTTGGTGACATTATAAGGGAAACATCCTGGAATTGAGGTATATGCGTGGTTGGAAGCCATAATTTCTATCACTCCAACATCACTTTCATCCAAATATGGTTTACACAACTTGCTTAGATACCAATGTGATTTTAAGTTTAAATTATGATTGACTTCCCAATCTTCTAATGAGCAATTTTCTGCTCCTTTAAATACATTGATTCCAGCATTTGAAATAAGGATATCAATTTTACCAAAGGATGAAATGACTTCCTTAACAAAACGCTCTAAGTCTTCTGTCTTAGTTACATCACAAGAAACATAGATGGCTTTTTGTCCTTCTTCCTCTACTTCTTGATAAAAAGAGATAACAGATGTTGAAGAGGCATCTCTTAATCCACACCCTGCAATAGCACAGCCTGCTTTGGCTAACATTTTAGCGATACCTTTACCAATACCACTTGAAACACCCGTGACTACTGCTACTTTTCCTGATAAATCAATCGCTAGCATAGTAATTTAGATTTTATTAAACATAAAAATTATCTGATATTTCGACGATCCCAGGATGTTTTTCCATTTCTTCTTCAATCAAATCCACCCCTAAACCAGGACGATCAGAAAGAATTAGTTGACCATTTTTAATATCAAGAGGTGTGTCGATAATGGTATCTCTCCAAGGTACATCGGTGAACATCACTTCTAAACGGAAAAAGTTAGGAACTGAGGCACAAACATGTCCACTTGCAAGAGTAGAAAGTGGGCCGTTTGGATTATGAGGAGCCAATAAAACATTGTAGGCTTCCATCATAGTAGCCATTCTCTTCATTTCTGAAGGTCCTCCACAACGGGTAATATCAGGCATTAATATATCGCAAATACCTAATTCAAGTACTGGGCGAATACCATGTCTTGTATAATGACGTTCTCCCACACAAATTGATATTTCTGGATTCAATCGATCTCTAAACGCCTTTAACATATCATGGTTTTCGGGACCTAGTGGTTCTTCAAACCAAGTAATATTTAAATCTGCCATACGGTTACCCATAGTTATGGCTGTTTTGGCATTGAGCATCGCATGTGTTTCAATCATGATATCGAAATCATCCCCCACAGTTTCTCTTACACCTTTCGCAATATTATAGGCATGATCCATCTCTTGAGGAGTAAGTGCCATGGTAGATGAAGCTCCTGTTCCTTCCTCTCCATAGAAGTAATTGGTGTGTGCAAAAGGATCGAATTTTAATCCCTTGAAACCGGCATCCACTACTTTTTGTGCTTGTTTTGAATAGTCTTCAACGGTATGACCTCCATTTATAAACCAATAGTTGGCATAAAGATTAATCTTATCTCTAAACTTACCCCCTAAAAGTTCATACATCGGCATCCCATATTTTTTAGCTTTTAAATCGAGTAAAGCCATATCGATACCACTTATTGCACACATACTCACTCCAAAAGGTCCGACCCAATTGAGGTCTCTGTATAATTTTGTCCAGATATAATCGGTCTTAAGAGGATCCATTCCAATAATTAATTTTCCAGCATGTTTAGTTGCTGCTTCAATCATTGGACTTCCAGGCCAATTGGTACTTTCGCCTACACCTGTAATTCCCTCATCGGTATATATTTTGATCATTGTCCAGTTGTACTTTATTCCTTGTACTAACCAAACTTTCACATCAGTAATTTTCATTTTAGTTTTTTTTATTTGGATTACATTATGCCGTATTTATCAAATGATGCTTTCGCTGACATACCTCCCTCAATTGCTTTTTTTACAATTTTTTCTCCTCTAGCTTTTTCGAAGGCACCTTGTAAAACTTCTTCTTCAATCGCTTTAGGTATCACACAAACACCATCAATATCTCCAATGATAATATCGCCATCATTAATTTTCGTTCCATTGATTTCGATAGGCACTCTAAAATCAATTACCTTTCCTCTTGGTCCTTGATCTTGAGCATATCTTCCATAAGAAAACGTTGGAAAATCTAATTCTAAAATACCTTCTGTATCTCTTGAATACCCATTTACCACAGCGCCAGCTGCCCCTAAAATCTTAGCTCTTGTACTCATTAATTCACCCCATAGTGCGTAATTTGGAGATGAACCTGTACAGATATAGACTTCATTTTTTTTCAAATCATCTAAAGCTTCCAACATCAAACCGAATGGCTTTGACAAGATTGGATTATTACCCGATCCGCTCAGTTCTTCAAAACAATCTGCTTCTAGTACTGTCATGGCTCTACCCACCACAAACATATCGTCTCTTAAAGGTTGTACTTGTGGTGGCATGAATTGATGGAAGTACCCCATTTTATCCATAATATCCCCTACAACCGCTGAAAACAATTCATTTCTAATTAATTCAAATAGCTCGTCATCATTTGACCAAACTACTTTTTCTTCGATTAAATTTTCCATTTATTCTATTTTTTTATCTGACTTCCTCGTAAAGCATAAAACAATAAATACGCTTCTGACAACACTACAATGATCCAAGTCCACTGCCAATCTCCTCCTAAAGCATCTGCCATGATTCCTTGAATCCAAGGTAAAATTGCTCCACCAGCTACACCAATCATTAATACTCCTGATCCTTTTGCGGTATATGGGCCTAATTTATTTATAGCTAAAGTGAAGATGGCACCCCACATTACTGAATGTAAAAATCCAATTCCAGCGATTAACCACAATTGCTCTGTCAACATTGCTCCTAACGATAAAAGAACTGCTATTCCAGAAGTGAATGCCAATTGTGTATTCCCAGTGATATTTTTCAAAAACGACCCCAAAAATCTTCCTGCCAACATGCCACTCCAAATAAGGGTAACCATCAAGGCATAAACTTCTTTTTCTATTTGAAGACTTTGTGCGTGTAATACTATATTGGAACCAATACAAACTTCTGCTCCTACGTATACAAAGATGGCTATTACTCCTAATCTTAAATGACTAAAGCTCCATACACTTCTTTCCCCAACATATTCCTCTTGTTCATCAGGTTCGTTGGGATCGGGTAAGTGCAACATTTTTAAACCAAATGCAATCAATACTACCAATCCGGCGAATACACATAATGGAAGAATAATGTCAGAAACTTGAGGGATACTACCTCCAAAGATGATAGTTGCCACAAATAATGGTGCAATAGCTGTACCTACTGAGTTTACTGCTCCAGCAATTGTTAACCTTGTTACAGCA
Source organism: Flammeovirga sp. MY04 (assembly GCF_001682195.2). Taxonomy (NCBI): domain Bacteria; kingdom Pseudomonadati; phylum Bacteroidota; class Cytophagia; order Cytophagales; family Flammeovirgaceae; genus Flammeovirga; species Flammeovirga sp. MY04. The sequence continues at coordinate 446,289 of NZ_CP003561.2, read as the reverse complement.
CTTGTCCCTGGAACTTCACAAGCCGCGATAAATGGATTGGCAACAGTTTGTAAAATAGACATTCCACATCCCTGTAAGAAAGCACCAATTAAAAATAAAATATAGGCTAATGGTACAGTCGCATCTGCAATTTGCATTGTACCAAGACTTTCGTTGAATAATGCAGAAGATGCTTCTATTAATAATGATATAGCGGCAATGCCTAAGCCCACCATTAACGTAACTTTATGTTTGTATTTTTCTATAAGGTGAGCAGCAAAGTTTCCAGTAGCCGGATAACCCATAAAGAAAGTAAAAACAATTAAAGTGGTCAGCGTATTTTTTAAACTGTTTGATTCGGATAAAAAAGCCTGCTGTAAAGGGGCTAAAAACTGTTGGTTCACTACGGTAAGAAAACCAATGAGGAAGAATAAACCCACCATAATCAATAATGGTACGGTATAATTTTTCTTCTCTTTTGTTGCTGTTTGTTCTAAAACTTCCATACTATTTTTTATATATAAAAGTGGTGACTGATCTTTTTGGTAGAATATTATCTATGTCAGATGCTTTTAAATCGTTCTCTGCGTCGGTAACATATTTCTCTTTTAGCTGATATTCTTGATCATCTATTGATGATGTGAATGTTATATTCTCATCAGATAAGTTGGTATATACCACTACCAATTCTTGTTGGTTGGATGATATAAATGAAGTACCCACTACTGGAAGATCAGAAGATAAATCCATTTCAACTCTTTCAAAATCTGGACGGATAAATAGACTATAATTCCCTAATGCCCATAATGTTTTATGTGCGATATGTGTTCCGCTTTTAGTGATATCTCCCTCACTTCCTCCTTCAGGAATTACTTCAACCAAACAGAATCTGTTCTTATGATTCCATCGAATTAAATCCATAGCCGTCCAATACGACCAAGAAGTAACGTTGGCATAATTTAAATCGTGATTGATCACATTTGACATTACTAAAGCGATATCCATTGTTGATGCCTGTTTATAACCAGGGAAGTAATCGTATTCTTTACTTAACATACTCCACTCTGTCTGACATAACTCGATATTATTTCTTTGTGCTGCTTCTAATGCTAAAGATCTGGTAGATTTCATTTCTTCAAAATTTCTATCAAACCAGTAGCTGTGTGCACTCATAGTTGGTTTTACTGTTGTGAAATTTTTAATCGAGATGGCTGATGTATCACTAAAAAAATCTTCAATCTGTAGACTTCTTTCCCTTTCAGTTTTTTCCTTATAAAGATATTCCCAATCAGCTGCTTCACCCAACAGAATTTTTGATTTAATTCCTCTGCTTACAAATACACTATCAATATTTTTAACGAAACGATAGATCTCATCATTATGAGCAGGAGTTCCTTCTTGTCCTTTTGTATCCCAATTATATTGTGGTTCATTTACTGGACTGACTAAATTAAAATTAATCCCTTCCTTATTAAAATGTTCTATAACATCTGCCATATAAATCGAATAGTCCTTATAGCCATTGGGTAATATATTAAAGTTGGTCCCTCCTGGCGAATACCCTTTGCCATTCTTTGTGAAAGTTACTTCTGGAGTGATACTAAATAAGATGAAATTATCAATACCCGCTTTTACCGCTTTTTGAGCAAAATACTGTTGCCCCATTTCTTTGTTCCAATTGTATGATCCATCTTTTTCTAAAAAACTCTCACTTCTTCTTGAAACATCTTTAATATCACTACTATCTCCAAGCTCGGTTGTTCCTCCTCCTAAATTAAATCGCCAGCCAGTTAAACCTATTCCTTGAGGTTGTCCTTTCTTAATCTTTTTTGAGAAAAATAAATCTGCAATTTGCTCTTTTTCTTTTTTTGACCAATAGGTGCCTACCCAATTCCCCGCCCAACAATCTGATGCTGAAAAAAACTCAATCTTCTGAAATTTATTTTCAGTATTTATAGTGACTTGTGCCTTTTTTTCTGTTGGGGGATTGCTCCCCCAACAGTGTTGGTTTATGTAAAAAAGGACAATTACAGACAGTAAATATCTCATTGTTTTTTTTATTTATATATAACGGTCGTAACAGAACGAGGAAGTAGTTGTATCTTTCTCTCGTCTTCATTGATTTCTTCTTTAACCAAATCAAATTCATTACTTGTCACATAAGATTCTACCGCTCTCATGTTATTATCCATTTTTATTTCAACCCCTGTGTATTGATCCGTCAGGTTGGTGTATACTACTACCAATTCATCAGAAGAAGGAGAAACAAAAGCAGAAGATAGAATGTTCGTATTTCCATCAATTTCAATATCTACTCTTTCAAAACCTGGACGAACAAAGCGACTAAAGTTACCTAAGGCCCAAAGTGATTTTGTAGCTGAATTTTCTCCAGAGTTCATAATATTTCCATAAGCTCCATCAGATGGAGTCACAGAAATTAAAAGGAATCTGTTTTTATGTCCCCATCTTTCTTGATCCAATGCGGTCCAGAACGACCATGACTCCACATTTGCATAGTTTAAATCGTGATGAATCACCTTCGCTACTTGTAAAGCAACGTCATTATAGGATGCGGATTCATGACCAGGATGATCCTCAAAACCTTCACCCAACAAACTATACTCTGTTTGGAACAAGCTCAATCCATGTTGAGATGCTTTTTGGTAGGCTGCAGTACGAGTTTCTCTCATTTGAGCCGCTGTTTTATCTATCCAATAACTATGTGCAGTAATAATTGGAGCAACATGATGTAAGTTTTTGATACTTATTTCAGAATCATTGCCGAATAAAGTTTCAATTTGATTACTGCTATTTTCATTTCCCTTTACTTTATATAAATACTCCCATGTTGCTGCTTCACCAACCAATAGTTTTGTATTGATATTATTCTCAGTAAAAGATTGATCTAAAGCTGACACAAGGTTATAAATATCCGTATTTGTTGCAGGTGTACCCTCTTGAGATTTGGTATCCCAAGCATACTGTGGTTCATTGATTGGGCTTAAATATTTGAAGTCAATTCCTTCATTTTTGAAATGAGTGATTACCTCAGAAATGTAATTGACAAATTCTGGTAATTTCCCATCGGCCAAGTTTATATTTTCTCCACCTGGGGAGTAACCCATTCCATTCTTAGTAAATGATACATCTGGAGAAATACTAAACATTACAAAATCATTCACCCCGTATTCTTTTGCCTTTCTAAGAAAATATTGCTGTCCCATTGCTTTGTTCCAGTCTTTTACCCCGTTGGATAAAAAACTTTCACTTCTCCTCGTTGGATCTTCAATACCACTTTCATCACCTTGAGCGGTCGTACCAGCACCAAGGTTAAATCGCCATCCTGAAAGACCAATTCCTTTTGGATATTTGCCATCAATTTCTTGTGAAAATAGAAGTTCTGCAATCTCAGATTTCTGGCTTTCATCCCAATAAGATCCAACCCAATTCCCAGCCCAACAATCAGAAGCCATAAAACTCTCTATCTTTTGATGTTTGTTACCTAGATCGACTGTTGCAAAAAATTCTTTATCATTGGGCATTTTTGGCAAATCGTGATTTGGCTCAAAAACATATTTTTCTGTACAAGCTCCTAGCCCTAACATTGAAGCTAATAAAGCTATTTTTAATTTTTTCATTTTCTTAGAAGTTAGGATTTTGTTGAATTGCACCATTTGAAATTTGGATTTCGATGTAAGGGATAGGGAATAAAAGATCTCTATTCTCTTGGAAGAACGTACCTTTATTACTTGATTCTATCTGATTATCTCTCTCATATTTATCCTCAGATGTTTCTGTGTTATATTTAACAAAAGAGCCATTTGGACCCATGATATTGCAAATTGCTTTTTTGCCATTATCATCGTCCCATCTTCTGATATCTTCCAAACGGTGGAATTCCATTGCTAACTCTAACCTTCTTTCTTTACGGATCGCATCTCTTAACTCTGTTCCAGAGGCGGTCACATCATCCAAGTACACTCTTTGTCTTACTTGATTAAGGTATAATTTAGCTGTTCCTTCATCGCCTGAATGGTAAGATGCTTCAGCACACATTAATAAAACATCTGCATAACGCATAAATCTATGGTTTAAGGCATGTGTAGGGTTATTATATGGCATGTTTCTATCCACTTGTGGAATATAGAATTTACGGTTAATTCTAGCCGACTTATGTGATCCAGGACTAATAGGAAGTGCGTCTTGGTCATCATCCCCAGGAACATCTTCACCATCTTTAACGATAGACCATTTTAAACGTTCCATATCTCCTTCATCTAAAAATGCTTTTTCTAAATTACTTGTCGGTAATCCCCATGACCAGCCTGAATCATCACGTGAACCTGTTAATACTGGAATTTGAGTACCCAAACGATATTGAGTATCTTCCATAAATTGACCTTCAAAAATACCTTCAATACTATTGTCATAATGTAGGTTCCATACTTGACTAAAATCTGCTAACAATCCATATTCTCCTGAGTTAATGACCTTCATAAACATGTCCTTTGCCTCTACATATTTTTGTTGGAAAAGATATACTTTACCCAAATAAGCCATAGCTGCACCTTTTGTTGCTTTACCTCTTTGTGATAAATCATATTCACTTCTTAAAGGAAGAAACTCAATTGCTTCTTCTAAATCTTTTTCAATAAAAGCATAAACATCTTCTATTTTATCACGAGATTTTCCTTGTACTTCTTCTGGTAAATACACTTTATCCATAATTGGGATATCACCAAAATTGATCAATAAATCAAAGTGGAAAAAAGCTCTAAGAAATTTAGCTTCCGCCAACATTCTTTTTTTATCGTCTTCATTTTGCATAGGCGAACCAGAAATACCACTCAAAGCAGTATTAGTTCTTTGTATACCTTTGTATCTATGTTCCCAAAATGCTTGGATTACTGCATCATACTTTGGATTCATATAATGTGCTGTTCTTAAAAATGTAGCGGGGTCTTGAGAAGTGTTTCCCATCCACAAATCATCTGATGCCATATCTGTAGCTACATAAAAAGCAGCAATCGGCCACCAGCCACCTGACTCTCCAAATAAACTTTGATAACACCCATTAATCGATGCTTCACATTCTGAAGCTGTTTTATAGTAATTATCTTGGGTTTGCGTACCTAATACAGGTTGATCAAGAAACTTCTCACAAGAAGTCAATTGTATTAAGCCTAACGTAACTAAAGCTACTTTAAATATATTTATTGTTTTCATTTTCATTTCATTTTAGAAGTTCGCATTTATTCCAATCAAAAATGTTCTTGGTACAGGGTACGATAAATAATCAATACCAAAAGCCGTAGCACTACCTGCTGATGCTGTTTCAGGATCTAAACCTGTATAGTTGGTAATGGTAAATAAGTTTTGAGCTGATACTGAAACCCTCAATCGATTATCACCTGTTATATGTTTTGGTAAAGTATAACCAACCTGTAGCAATTGCATTCTTAGGTATGAACCATCTTCAACATAGAAAGAAGATACCGTATTGTAGTTTTGGTTAAGATCACTTATCGATAATCTTGGGTGAGTGTTCGATGTTCCTTCTCCATGCCAAGCTGAATTATAAGTACCTGCCCATACATTTTGGCTGTAATTACCTGACATGAAATTGTACTTGGTAGTATTGAATACATCATTACCAAACTTACCATTAAAATTGGCTGTTAAATCAAATCCTTTATATTCAAAACTAAGATTTAAACCTAGAACTATACGAGGAGCTGGATTACCAATAAATGTTTGATCATCTCCATCAATTACACCATCACCATTTAGATCTCTAAATCTAATATCACCTGGCTTAGCATTTGGTTGCATCAATTGACCTCTATCATTGGTATGCGAATACACCTCTTCCCATGTTTGGAATAGACCATCCATTTGATATCCGTAGAATAAACTCACTGGATTTCCTTCCATGGTTCTAGTAATAGTTGTACTAGATAGACGACCATCGTTATATGGTGTTCCATCCACTAACTTTAATGCTGTAGATTCGATTGAAGATAGGTTTAAACCAATGTTGTAAGTCAACTCATTTTTTGTTTCTCTCCAATTGATTGAAAATTCAAAACCTCTTGACTGTAAACTACCAATGTTGGCCCACATTCTAGAATTCGGATTAGGGTAACCTAAATAAAGAGGGTTATCTTTTTGCATCAACATATCATGTGATGTCTTTTGGAAAACATCCGCAATAACGGTCAATCGGTCATCAAATAGTCCTAAATCAATACCAAAGTTGAAGTCCTCTACAGTTTCCCACTTTAAGTTTTTGTTTCCGATAGAAGTTAATGATGTACCTGGAACTCTTTCTCCATTTAGAGTATAATCTGTATATCCAATCAAACTTAAGAAAGCAGCATTTGATATAGATTGGTTACCCACTTGTCCCCAGCCTGCTCTGATTTTCAAATTAGAAACCGTCTCACTTCCTTTCAAGAAATCCTCTTCACTTACTCTCCAAGATGCAGATACTGATGGGAAAATACCATATCGTTGTGCTTTAGGGAATTTAGATGATCCATCCGCTCTTACTGAACCTGTTAAATAGTACTTGTTATCGTAATTGTATTGAAATCTACCTAATACCGAAACTAACGAAGAAACCGAAGCATTACCAGACCCGAATTGATCACCAGTACCCATTGACACATAGTGGAAGTTAGGATCACTCGATGGAACACCTGTTCTACCTGCTTGAGACCAATCATTATGGAATTTTTCCATTGTGAAACCAGCTAATACATTGAAATTGTGTTTCCCAATCTCTTTCGTATAATTTAGTGTATTGGTCCAGTTCCAGTTATAATTCAATGTGTTTCCTCTGTAGATCGAACTAATTTCACTTTGTTCTAAGTTATCGATATAAAACTCAGGATTAAACTGATTAGTCTGTTGATAATGACCATTAAGACCAAATTGAGATTTTAATTGTAACCCTTTCAAAATATCATAGGATACATGTGAGTTTAATAAGCCACCAATTGCTTGACCATTATTATTGTCTATAGCTCTATCTACAATACCCGCTGGGTTTCTTACTTGGCTATTGTAAGAACGTTGGTAATTACTATATCTATTATCTGTCCATTCTTCTTCAGGCTTATAGACCGGCGTGGTTGGATCCATAGTCATCGCTGATTGGATCACATTTGGAGTTCCTTCCCAACTTTCAATTCTTGGGGCAAAATCAACTCCAAATTTCACTTTATCATTGACTTGATATATTGTATTGAAACGTGCTGTAATTCTATCATAATAACCCGCATCAAATTGAGATTCTTGTTTATAATAAGATAGACTTCCAGAATATTGGATTTTTTCTGCTCCTCCTTGGAAACCAAAATTGTAGTTTTCAGTAATTGCATGATCATTCACTACTTGATCCCACCAATCTGTACCCTCAGACAAATCACTCAAAGGATTCCATCTAGGCTGAATTCCATCGTTTAAACTTCTGGCCTTGTAGACCATTTCAAACTCATCTACACCTGCCATATCCGGTTTCTGCATTTGCTGAACACCTACAGTTGCTTTAAAGTTGAACTTCATTGGCCCTTCTTTACCTTTTTTTGTAGTGATTAAAACTACACCATTAGAACCACGAGTACCATAAATTGCAGTAGCTGATGCATCTTTTAAGATCTCCATACTTGCAATATCATCTTGGTTTAAGAAGTTGATATTATCTCCAACTGGCATTCCATCTACTACAAATAATGGGTTTGATCCATTGATGGTCGTCATACCACGAATAATAATTGATGGTGCTGTTCCTGGATTACCTGTTGAGTTTGTGATTTGAACACCTGCTGCTTTACCTTGTAAGGATTGTAAGGCGTTATTTGTAGTGTTCGATTCTAACTCTTCAGCACCTACTGAACTAATGGAACTTGTTAAGTCTGATTTCTTTGCAGTACCGTAACCGATAACTACAAGTTCTTCAAGTTCTTCGACAGAGATTTTTAAGGTGATATCAAATTGTTTTTTTGTGCCAACAAAAATTTCTTGTTTGACATAACCTATATAGCTAACCACTAAAACACTTTCTTCGTTAGCTTGATCAATAGTGAATTCACCATTTAAATCCGTAATAGCACCATTAACAGTACCTTTCAACTGAACACTTACTCCAATAAGTGGTTCTCCTGCTTCGTCTTTTACAATACCCTTGATGACATCTTGGGCAAAAAGAGTGTTGGATGTCAGTGCTAAAAGTAGCACTGACAATAAAATTTTTATTTTTTTCATGATGATCGAATTGGCTAATTAATAAGGTAGAATTGAGATTTTTTCAGGTGAGAATCAAAGACATATCTATATCTTCCTGATTCTGGAATTGTTTTATTCTGTGGATCTACTCCACCACCCTGAACATTGTATAAACAAGATGTACCATCATTCCATTTCCAATAACCTTTAGGGTACCACCAACCCCATGGATGATGAGAAACCAAGAATGCTGCAATTGTGTTACCTGCTTCAAGATTCATTTCTACAGACCATCTATATTTATTGTTTTCATCTCTAGTCATCTTAGCTCCTTCTGTTGGTGTCCAATCAGCATAACCAGGGATGTTTCTTCCTATTACCATTAATTCTATTTCAAAACCTCCATATTCTTCAGTCATATGAGATCCCATTGGATCTTCTTCAGTAGGAGCATATTTTGTAATGGTATATGACATTTCCTCAATATTAATAGATACCTCATAGTAACCTACTTCATCTAAAACAATTGGCAATGCAGTATTAGCACCATCTATATCAAGTAGAAGTTGATCATTATTTCCTGGATCAACACCATATAAATAAGGAGCAAATGATGTTTGAGGAGTGAAAACAATTTCGGTACCCGCTTTTTCCGCATAATATGAAGTATGATAAACGAAATCTTCTGTTTTATCCATCAATAAAGGTCTCCCAATTAATGTATTTCTAAATTGTGATTCTTCTTCGAAATCAATCAAATACATAGAAGGGAAATTAGGAGTAGCTTGTACTTCTAAAGTGCTTTCTGCTATAGTTTTGTTTCCTCCATTGTCCATTAGAGTTACTGTGATTGGATGAAATCCAATATTTTCGCCCACTAAAATATTTTTGTTGTAGGCAAACTTCATCACGTCATCAAAATCAGTAATTTGTTCTGAGTAAAAGTCGCCTACTTCAATATCGATAGAAGCTAGAGACATATTATCTACCGCTTCAAAAATCAAATTAATTTCTGCAGTAGGTGAGCTTAACAAGAAGTAATCTTTCTGAGGGTAAATAGTAAATTCAGGTGCTGTAAAATCGGCATCCATTGTAATTAGTACCTCAGTTTCCGTTACTCTGTTTCCTAGGTCAAATACTTGTACAGTTACTGGATAAGACATCCCCGTTAATGTATCTTTTGAGAAGATATCATAGTACAATTCATATTCATAAACTATAGTATCATCTTTATGAAGCATAATATCTTTATTAAGAAACAGTCCTTTGTTCTCTAAGTGAATATGATGTAAACCATCTTTATCAGATATTAATCCTTCTAAAGTGATAGTTGCACCAGGTTCTGTTTTGATATGTTCTTCATTCATCTCGACAATTGGAGGCTGACCATCCACATCTTGAAACTTATCATCAACTTGACAAGAAAACATAAGTAAGAATGAGGTCAGAAAAATTAGATTTGTAATAAAATTTCTCATTTCAATTCATCTTTAAAAAGTATAATAAACGTTGTAAATAGATTTTAGAGCGCTAACTTCCTCTGAATGTTAGAAAGTTTTTCCTCTTTTTCAGGGTTGAAATCATCAGATTTCATATAAGTAATAATACTGTTGTATAGGCTTCTAGCCACTTTTCTTTCCTTTGGTAATTCGTATAAATTAATAGTTGAAACTAATAGTTTTCCTTTTCCAACTTTTGCTTCAAAAAGTGTTGAAAGATCTCTGTTTTTATAAAAGTTATCTACTACTGTAACCAATGGATCTACCTGCAAACCTTCAATTTGGGCAGCTTTAGACTTTTTACAAATGTCCCACCACTGCCAATTGGTATGATATTCTGTAGGAAAATTATTAAATACTTTATGGTTTGGATCACAAAGAATACCCATTGTACCAGCCTGGTCCGGAAATAAAATAGGACTCCAGAATACAGGAACAAATTTCCCCTCAACTCCCTTCGTTTTCTTCAAATTTGATGTAAATAAAACATCCTTTCCATTATTCAATGCTTTTTCTGCTTTTGACCAATTATCAGTAATAATAATACTTTCATGGTCTAATAAAGAGGTTTCTGGGTAGACCCAAATAGACCATTTATTTTTATACGATGTATTGCTAATTTCAATTTCAATATCCAATTTTTTAGGTTGAAGGATTGAATTTAGTTCAAATTGGATGGAAGCTATTGTATTTACCCCTCTTTTAATATTCTTATTTTCTATCACTCCATTTTTGATAACGGAATTATCTACACAATCAATAACTTTCCATTTCACATTTTGTTGAGATAAGTCTTTCCAGTAATTAGCCATTTTGATAGTTCCCTCAAAAGTTTCTGTATTTGAGAAAACTGCCTTGTCAAAATCAAGTAGTGGCACTAATTCAGAACAAAATTCTTTAAATCCATCTGGAGAAATAATTCCCTTAGAATCCCAAAATGCATCCAATATTCCTACAAGGGCCATACCTTGACCTGGGAAATCATGTAAATCCAACATTTGAATTCCAGAAATCTCTTTCGTTTTCAAGGCTCTTTCAATTTCTTCTTTATATAGGATTTTAGCCAGCTGTCCAGAACTTTTTAAGTAATCATCAGCTCGATTAAGGATACCTTTGGCTTTCATATCGTTTCGAATGGCCTCAAAATTTAATGGTTGTAATACTCCATTATATTTATCAATCTCCTTCATATTTGGGAAAACAGAATACTGTCCCACTTCATGGGTGATTACAGGTACATCCACAAAAGATAAGCTTTTTGAGAAATCAATATTGAACTGTGGTGGATAAGCATCAAATACACCTTGACCTCTAATCCATCCATCTTTTGACCATTGAGTAATCCAATAATCGTCTGCTGGCTCTGGTATAGTACCATGAGGTTGTTCAAAAGAGAATGTAGATACCGTGTATAAATGTCTGTTATCTTCCTTTTGAAGTTTCTTTACTAAACCGTTCAATAAATCGAAATCACCTTCTAATTCGTTCCCCATAGACATTAGACAGAAAGAAGGATGATTACCATAACTTTCGATTATTCTATCTGCTTCTTTTTCCATCCATTCTACCATATTGGGGTCAATACCATATTCTAACGACCAGTTAGGTAGTTCGACCTGCAAATAGAATCCCATTTTATCAGCTACTCTAAAAGCTGCTTCTGGAGGACACCAAGAATGAAAACGAATATGGTTTAAACCGTATGCTTTTGACGTTTCAAATACTTTTTTCCAACCTTTTTCATCCAAAGGAGTATGACCTGTTAATGGGAATATCGCACATTCTAGCGTACCTCTAAAGAATGTCTTTTCATTGTTGATGAAGATATCATTCCCTTTAGCAACAACTTCTCTTAACCCAAAGAAATCTTCTCTTAAAATGTTGTTTTCATCACTGATTCTTAGTTTGTATAAAGTAGGATTAAATTCATTCCATAAATCAAAATCTTCTTTAAAAGTAACTTCAAATTGATTTTTAGAAAGTACTTCTTTTGTATAAAGTACTTGATTTGCTGTATCTAAAACGTCAAAAAATAATCTATTCTCATTTCCTTTTCCTTCTACTTTAATTGTTACCGATTTATTTTGAATATCGGTATTAATTCTAGTGTGATTAATGTTATAAGAAGCTGATGGAGATAATGTCATATTCCCAAGAACACCATTCCAAATAATCTGTGTTGTTTCTGTATAGGCATGTGAGTAATCGTGATTTTGATTAATAGCACGCACTCCTTTACTATCAAATAGATGATATTGTCTACTGTTATCAATACAAATAGTAATATCGTGTTCGCCAGGTGTTAGTTCACCTAAGTTTATTTTATGAGCAGAGACAAGGCTATTGTCCTTTCCTTTATATTTCCCATCAATCCAAACCTCTGATTTCCAAATTACTCTTTCTAGCTCTAATTCAATCGATTTTCCTTTCCATTCCTCAGGAACCGATACCTTTCTTTGGTACCACGCCGGACCGATATAAGTATACCTTCTACTTAGTTCAAATAGGTTATCTCTACTCATATCTGGAGTTTTGATCACTTTTGTACCTAATTTATTCTCGTCTAAAGTAGATGGGAGAAAAATTTCGGTTCCATGCTCGATAACCTTTGTAAACCATTCTTCTTCATGACCTTTATTTAAAGAGTCAAGTGCAACGGTCCATTCACCGGATATATCTATCCTTTGCCTTTCTTTGGTATTGCAGCCCCAAAAAATTATTAATAAAAGAGGTAATAACTGTTTCATAAATTTAGTTTGTCGTCTATTCTAATTGGTATACACAAATGTACTTCATACATTTATTATTTATAATGGTCTAAAATGTAATTTTATGGACAAAACAATAAGAAATGAATTGAGGATATTTTTGTCCATATTCTATACAATAATTTTATTTTAAAAAGGTTAAATAAAGCATATAACTTTTATCGTTATCCGTTTTTTCTTACTTGATATTTTCTTGAATAAATAAGCAATCAATATTACTTTGATTTTATTCTTATTATAAATGAAGCTATTTAAAAATAGATCTTAATATTTTGTGTTGCATTTAGAAATAAAGGTCTGAAAGGAGATATTTAATTTCCACAAAAAACAAAACCCTTCAGACCATGCATAAAGCGATACTAAATAAATATGTAACTCAGTATATTCCAAAAAATAAAAAAGGAAGAAAGCTTAAAGTTCCTTTATGGAGGATAATGAAAGCTATTTTTTATAAGATAAAAACAGGTGTTCAATGGCATCTTTTACCTTTAAAAGAATTTTTTGGTAAGACTGAAATATCTTACCAGACAGTGTATTACCATTACAATAAATGGTGTAAAAAGGGAATTTTCCAATCAATTTATAATGACTTGTTGTTTTCCTATAACCACTTGTTAGACTGTTCTCTTTTAAATTTGGATGGTAGTCATACCTTAGCTAAAAAAGGTGGAGATCAAGTTGGATATCAGGGAAGAAAAAAAGGGAAGACAACAAATTTATTAGTTCTTTCAGGCAATATCAGGACAGCATAATGACCTATTTAATATTAAGAATTTGATGTCCAAAATGTTGGATAATATTCTAAAAATAACTTATAGTTTAGATGGTTTATTTTTAAATGCAGATGCTGGTTTTGATTCCAAGGAATTAAAAGAACTGCTGGGAGGAAAGCATATCGTTTACAATATTGATCACAATAAAAGGAATACAAAGTCTCACACTCAAGAACTGGATGTTATTGATAATGAACTCTATAAACTTCGGTTTTCAGTTGAACAGACTAATGCATGAGTTGATAATTATAAATCTTTAAATATTAGATATATGACATCATCAAGAAATTGGATTCAATCGCATTATGTAGCATTCATGAGTATGTTTATGCGAAACAGGTTAAAAGTTAACTTTAATTTTTAAATCACTTCAATGATAAATGTATTGTACATATAATGATCAATAATATCATAATAGGTGTTATTTTTTATTACTACCCGAGGTGTTTAAGTAAAATAAAAACGTATTCAAATGACATAAATTAGGTCCACACTAATGTTGCAATATTTAACTATATATACATTAAAAACTTATATTATTATAAATAATAACATTTCACACAATGTATTTAAATATATTATGTGAAAGTATATTAGATATTTATTAATTTAATTTTATTTTTAAACAATATGAATGACCTGAAAAAATACTTTTGAAATGAAAAAGAAAGCTAGAGGTTTTGAAGGTGAAATTAGCATCAATTATAGTGATGACATCAAAAATATTTTACAAAAAAACCATTTTTTAATTCAATTTTTATCACAGACATTGGTTACTATCCTAAAGCTTTATATCATTTTAGAAAACGTGATAAAGGAGCAGAAGAATGCATACTAATATATAACATTACAGGTAAAGGGGTTGTTAACTTTCTCAATAAATCGTTTGAATTAAACTCAAATGAAGCGATCATTATTCCTAAAGGAGTCGCTCATAACTATCAAAGTGATGAAAAACAACCATGGACAATATTCTGGATACATTTTACTGGAAATGACATTCATCTTTTCGATGATATAATAGGCGAAAAAATATCCTTTTGCAATGAATCTGCAAATAAATACAAGGATAGAGTTAAAATGTTTGATGAAATATTGTATGTACTTGAAGCTGGAATGTCTAATGACAATATTGAATATGCAAACATGATTTTTGGTCACTTAATCTCTTCATTTAAATACACAAAACAATATAATCTTACAGAGAAAAAAAGTCATAACCTTATTATAAGTAAGACTTTAGAATACTTTAATAATCACATGAATTCAAGTATTAATATTAGTGATTTAGCGGAGTTGAATAAAGTATCTGTCTCCAGGTTTACAAGTGAGTTTAAAAAACATTTAAACAAAACTCCTCTTGCGTATTTTAATGAATTAAAAATTGAAAAATCTTGTGAAAAATTAAAATTCACAAACTTGAGTATTAAAGATATTGCCTATACATTAGGGTTTGAAGATCAATTTTATTTTAGTAGACAATTCAAAAAAATTAAAGGTATTTCTCCGATTAAATATCGTAGTCAAGTAAATTCAATAAAAGATGAAGTTCCATTATAGTTACTTATTACCAAAGAAAGACATCAAATATTTGATGGCTTTCTTAAATATAATGTACTTTAATTCTATATATATTTACATTAATTAATGACTTTATTTTTAAATTATAATTTATATTTTATCAATTAAATATCATTTAAGTTATTACTTTTGTAATGTTTTAATAGTAACATTAACTCTTTTGATTTTTCAATTTCAATCTTATTTAAATCATTCATTTCTTTTGGATCAAAAGCTAAATTAAACAATGAATATCCAACAATTTTTCGTTCAGAAAATGGTTTACCCCAAGTATGTTCTGGATGTAATTCTATCAATTTCCAACTTCCTTGTCTAATCGCTAATCCTGGTTTTAATCCTGTTGCTTCTTCAATAATAATATCAGCTCCTTTTTTATCTTCTCCTATAAGTGTTTTCCAAAGCATACGACTATCCGTTGCACTATTATTAGGAAGTTTCACATCTAAAAGTTGAGAAAATGATGCCAATAAATCAGTTTGACTAATTAAGGCATTACTGATTCCAGGGTTAATTTTATTGGGCCAACTAATGATAAATGGCACCCTTGTTCCTCCTTCTGTAATACGATATTTACCTCCAGTATATTGACCAGAAGCATCGTGTCCTCTATCTACTTCTTCTAACATATCCACACAGCCATCTTTATATCCTCCATCTTCATAAACAGGTCCATTATCACTAGAAAAAATTACAATAGTATTCTTTTCCATCTTTAATTCTTTAAGGGTATTCATCACTTCTCCTACTACCCAATCTAATTGAACCATATTATCCCCTCGATAACCAAGAGTAGTACTGCCTCTAAATTTTTGATGGGGTATTCTTGGAGCATGAATATCACTAGTAGTAAAACAAAGTAAAAAAGGATCTTTCTTATTGCTTTTTATAAAACTTTTAGCTTGTTCTAATAGGTCAATAGCCATATTTTCATCGCTCCAAACTGCACTCTTTCCTCCTTTCATATAACCTATACGACCTACCCCGTTGATTACAGAACAACTATGTTGACGGTCTCCCTTGTATAATGTAACTGCTTCTGGATTCTTTATAGCGTCTGGATAATTTGTTCCTTCTACATTATCGGGTATTCTTTTCCAGTAGGATACAGTTAGTGGGTCTTCGGAAGACAAATTAACTACCTTACCATTTTCAAGATATACACAAGGTACTCTATCATTTGTTGCCGGAATGATATAAGAATAATCAAAACCAAGAGAATTTGGTGTACCTAGAATTTCTTTATTCCAATCAATTTTACCATTTCCTAACCCAAGATGCCATTTTCCTACAATACCCGTTTTATACCCTGCATCTTGAAAAAGATTGGCTAATGTATATTGATCGGGCTCAATCAACATTTTTGCATCACCTTGTAAAATAGCTGCATTAGGATTTCGAAATGCCAATTCCCCTGTCAATAAAGAATATCTTGATGGAGAACAAGTGGCTGCAGCTGAATGTGCATCCATAAATTGAATACCACTTTCAGCTAATTTATCGATGTTCGGTGTGGGTATAAGCTTTGAGCCATAGCTACCTACATCTCCAAAACCGACATCATCAGTATAAATAATGACAACGTTTGGTTTGTTCTTTGTTTGAGAACAAGATATACATCCTATAAAAGAAAGCAGTAGTAATTTTAAAATAAGTTTATAATTCATCTTCATATTGATCTTTTATGATGGATATAATTCCAACTACAAGTCTTGATTTAATAGTTTTACCAGTGATACTGATAGTACAATGGTACATCGAAACATAGATATTTAAAGATATCAATACTTTCTGATACCAAACCATTCTTGTTGTTTTTACTTAATTCATCTATATCATCAGCAAAGCCTAATGCTACTTCTTTAGGGTAATAGATAATTTCTTGAAGTGTCTGTACTACCAAATAAGGGTTTTTATGATGAATGTATTCTTGAAGAATTTGCTTTGCTTGGCTAGAATTTAGTGTTTTGAACAATATTGAAGCTGTTATTATTCTTGTTGGTGCAAAATTATCATCTAATAAACTTTCTATCTCCTTTTGATTTGGTTTTAAAACTTCATTACTCTGAGCAGATAATCCTAAAACTCCCCAATACCTAACAATTGGATCCACACTTTTTATAGCTTTCAATTGAGTATTTAAAGCTTCTTTCCCTGCTCCCGCAAGTTTGGCTACATTATAAATTGCATCAAAATCATAAGCTTCTGTATTCTTATAATCATAAGCTGTAGTTGTTTTCGCTAATGAATCTAACATGTACTCTGGTAAGAAATGTACATCTTTAATAGTTAATAGCTTTTCATCTAAAGCTGTACTCAACTTATTTTTAATTTTAGAAAACTTAGGATTTTCAGCGAGATTATTTACCTGCCAAGTATCTGCTTTCAAATCATACAAATATTCTTGACCTCTAATCGAAAACGGCTCTGATTGCACCTTATTCAATTCACTCATATTTTGATAAGCTCTAATTAATTGACGACTTGCACTATAATCAAAATACTTTTGCCAACTATATGCTGGTTTATTAGGGTAAAATACTCTTGTATAATAATATCTTCCATCTGAAACAGAACGAGTTAAATTCATTGATTCACCAGATCTATCTACTGATGAAAAAGCAAATTCTTGTTTCTCTGGATTTTGACCCATAAAAGGTTTTCCTGTCATATAATCAGGAGCTTTTATTCCAGCTAATCCTAAAACTGTTGGCCCTAGATCTTCGAATGTTACTGTTTGATCTGTCGACTTCTTTCCTTTAAATGGATTAAGATGTTTATATGCTTTTGGAACAATTACAGCCATAGGCACTTGATGTCCGAGTGCTGATCCAAAAGATTTTGAACGTAACGACCCACCACCATGATCTGCATAGATAAAGATGATTGTAGAAGATAGTAAATTGTCTTTCTTTAAATGATTGAATAAAGTATCTACTTCGTTATCTGTCTTTTTTAAAGCATTGTATGTTCTTGCTAATTCTTTTCTTAAAGCTGGGGTATTCTTATAGAAGTCAGGAATAATGATATCCGCATCATCTATAATTTCACTATCCTCTAACTTATCTAAAATTCTTTTTTTGTAATCGTCATATGGGTTTGTAAACGTTCTAGATTGATGACAATTATTAAAATTAAATACCGCAAAGAAAGGCTGACCTTCTTTACGATTCCACCATCCTGCTTTTCCACTACTTTCAGTCCAAGCTTCTTTTGATAACTTTTTTAATGCCGATGTATTATAATCTTCTTTATAGTTATTTGAAGTGTGGTATCCTGCTTCTTTTAAATAATACGGAAATGGTTTTAAATCCTCAGGAATTGGATAAGCTGAACGATGATGTCCCGTGCCGTAAGCATTTGTTCTAGTACCTGTAATTATGGTATATCGACTTGGTGAACAAACAGCCCCAGTGGAAAATGCTGCATCAAATCTAGTTCCTTGATTAATTAGTGAGTCTATAACAGGTGTACTTGCCACTTCGTTACCATAAGGTTTAAAATATTGTGGAGACATATCTTCTAAAACTATCCATAAAATATTTGGCGGTGGAGTTTCTTTCTTCTCAAGAGAAAATATTGATAATAATAAAAAAGCTAGGATATTATTTAACATGGCGAGCGATTATTTTAAGTTAGAATCTATTGCTTCTATTTAAAACAAAAGTAAATCATCCCCATAATTTTTAGAATAGTAAAAATTACACATTTATGGACAAAAAAGTTATCACCTTAAGATATCTATTTAAATTGTAAGATGACTGAATGTCAATTATTCCTATGTATCTTTTAGATAGCGACATTTAATTTACACCTATCAAAATTAATTGTAAATAATACTAACCGATCCATTTGCATTGAACACGATTAAAAACCGTAAAAAAATCACTCCAACAACTCCCCCGAAACCCTTATCAATTCATCTCTCAATTCATAAACTGCTTTTTGATGTTCCTCTGTAGCTGAATTAGCCATCACAATTATGGCACTACTCCTACTTGGTACTAATATCGTATGACAAAAATAGGTACCCGCACTGCCATCATGAAAGCTAATTTTTGACGTTTTGGTTTTCATGTTCCCCCAACCATAGGCATAATTATCAATGCCATAGTGCATTTTTTTGTAACTATCAGAAGTTAAGTAGTTGTCTTCTCCCATTAGACCATTTAGATGAAGTTGAACTAATCGGGCATAGTTTTCAATATTCATCGATACATCTCCCGCTGCCAAGGTGTAATCTTCTAACTTATAAAAATGAGTGGGCGATAAAGAAATCAACTGCTGATTTTCCTCCCAATGTCCCCAAGGGTATTTTTGGTTTTGCTTATTTGGAAATCCAATAAAATAGTCCAAATCTAGTGCTTTCATATGCTTATCCACCAACTTTTCGAAGGAAAGATGAGCGGCTTTTTCTAACATTAAGGAAGCTAGAATATATCCTGCATTAGAATAGGTTCCTTTTGCTACCGATTCTTCATTTAATACAAACTCAGAAAATTGTTTTCTTTTATCTGATATGGAACCATTTAACGTTGGAAGTTTTTCATACTCCAAACCACTCGTATAAGGCTGTATTCCAGCTTGATGAGAAAGTAAATCTCCTAATGTAATCTCTTGATATTCAGCCGAAATTTCATCTTTCAAATCCGAACAAATATCAAAAAATTTAGTGTTTAGTGATATCTCATCAGATTCTATCATTTTGAAAGCAATGAATGATGTGATCGCTTTGGTATTCGACCCCAAATGAAACTTATCGCTGAGTCTCACCTTTTGATTTTTTTCTATCCTAACTACTCCTTCAATACCAAAATAACAAGTATCAGATTGAACAACTCCCACTGCCATCGCTGGTATTTGATATTCTCTTTGATACTTCGAAACCAAAGAATCAATAGCTAAAGAAATATCTTGTGCCCAAAGCTGAATGGGAAAAAGAAGAAGTAAAAGAAAAAATTGGTTGGTGTTTTTAGTTGGGTGCATTATTATTTAGTTGGTATAAAAATCAATATTTAATTCTTCTTGTGTTCCGTTTTCGGTATAAATAATATCTAAATCCACTTTATGATAGGGAAACTTTTCTTTCATGATAGGTTCCACTAAACCTCTCACTTCGTTAATAGAATTTAGATAAACATTGGGTGATGCATATACTTTTAATTGAATGTATTGATCATTCATGTTCATCTCTAAAGAGTCAAAATAATAGCTAAGTTCATCATAAACGACTTTTTCATTGACAACAGTGTCCACATATGCTTGCTGATCATTAGCAATTGAACCAATAAAGTCTAACCAGAATACTAATGGTGACATACATATTCCCATTACTAAAACTGATAGAACGTATGAAATCCCAATTTTAGGAAAATCAACTTTTGTATTGGCTTTTTTATCATAAATGTCAACATAGGTCCCAGAGATATAATCTCCAATTCTCCTATGAGGATTAATCATCACCATAATTACCTCAACAGGCCATATAATAATTGAGATATTTCGTACAAAGCATTTAATAGGTGAGGCTATTTCATCAGTTTTATTATCATACACCTGAAGATTTGTAGCCAATTTCCCTAAACTTCTTCCTTTAAAAGCATCCTTACAGAAATACAAAGCATATATGAAACAATAAGGAATCATCAAGGTTTTTATAGAGCCAAAAAGTTGATCAGGATCGGGGTTTGTACCTGGAGAAGTAAAAAAATCAGACATCACCGACATTTGAATGGGTACTGCGATCATTCCCAATAAGAAAGTCATAGAAATATGGTCTATAATCATAGATACGAATCTTTCCCCAAAGCCTACTTTTCTGTTATAATCCATCTTCGTTGGTTTTTAAGTTTTTGATTTTCAAGTTTAAAAAATAATATCACGTTAAGATAAATAGTTGTTGTTAGTTCAAATACATCTATTTCTTTTGATATAAAATGTTTGCGACTGTAAAAGTAATTAATTCTTTTTTTCTCCTCATAAATATTAAGACACAAATCTGCTTTTAATATCAAATTGCTTTTTTAATAGAAGGATGAACACAAAGAGAAACGTCAAGAAAAATATAGATAGAAAGTATTCCATGAAATAGATCATAGTGAAATCATTTACTTTACCTGATACAATATCATTCATTTGATATAAATGAAGGGCTTCTCTATGAAATAGAATGACATAATAGAGTAAGAAAGAACACATAGTGATGATCAAAAGAGATAATCCTTCCATAAAATAAATTCGATGAGTATACATCCTACTCGAATAACACATTCTGATGATACTGTAAAGAAACAAATGCGATAAAAATTGAATGATAAACAAAAAGTTTAAAGGGAAAACAATAAATAAATCATGCAATTGAAGATCAACTTTAGTATCATTTAAAAACGTATTTCCAAACAATAATTGATTGATCAGAATGGTAATAAGAAAGGCGACAAACAGTCTGAAAAAAGTCTTGAAGAGTGTTTTTATTGGCATTTCAGGGAAGTCTGATAAGTTAATAATTAGCTAAGATAATTGATTAATCAATATTTCCTAACATTCGTTTTTTTCTCTACCTTAAACCTATTAAATTGAACGTTTTAAAGATTACGACCCATTTTTTTAATATGACAGACACAAAAAATTGCATTCTAATTGTTGACGATGCTGCTGAAAATATAGACATGTTGCGCGGACTACTAGGAAATGAATACAAAATCAAAGTAGCCCTAAACGGAAAAAAAGCCTTAGAGTTGGCTAAAAAAGCTCCTCAACCCGACTTGGTTTTATTGGATATTGTAATGCCTGAAATGGATGGATATGAAGTACTTAAGACCATGAAATCCGATCCAGAGTTGGAACATCTTAGCGTGATTTTCTTAACCTCTAAGGTCGATCCTGAAGATGAGAAAAAAGGGTTTGCTTTGGGTGCCATCGATTACATCACTAAGCCTTTTGACCCGGACATTGTTATTTCGAGAATTCGACCTAAAATCGAAATGTCTGTCAACCAAAAGAAGCTGAGGGAACAACTCAATCAACTTCAAAATCAAACCATTGAATCGGGTGATACTGAAAGTGAATGGCTGGATCTAATTGCCAAAGGAGAAAGCGAAACATGTGAATTTAAATCCACATTACGCTTCAATTTATATACTAAGAAACACGAATCACGCATCGAGAACCAATGTTTGAAGAGTGTCGCTGCTTTCCTTAATGGAAATGGAGGAACGCTTTTCGTGGGTGTCAACGATGATGGTGAACCTATCGGTATGAAGCCAGATGCTTTCAAAAACGAGGACAAATTGATGCTGCATTGGCATAATTTAGTAAGAGAATATATTGGTGCAGATATGGCACAATTTATTCATACTAAAGTCGTTGATTTGAAAGGAGAACAAGTATTAATTATCCAATGCGACCCTTCTTCTCGTCCGGTGTTTATGACACGCGACGGCGATGAAGCTTTTTATGTTCGTATGGGAAATTCCTCACAATCTCTAAAACCTAGTGAAATGCTGGCTTATGTTGATAGCCGCTACGGAACTGCTCGTTAATTCTATACTATGGAACAACAAATAAACAACAGAAGGGAGACCAAATTCTTCCTTTTAGCTTCTACCCTAACGATTATCGCTTTTGCATTTTTCGGATGGGAACTAAACAAAGCTTATAAAGATTTCCAAAGAGAAAGTGATATCATATGGAAGGTCGCTCAATTGCAAAAGGACATTATCTTTTGCGATGAAGTATTGACTACTTCCACAAAAATTGCTGCTCTGACTTCTGAAAAAAAGTGGGAAGAGAAATACAAACGCTATGAAGCTGTACTTGATAATGCAATAGTAAAAGCATTAGAAATGGACACTAAAGGTGAATTTGAAGCGCTCTTAAAAGGTACAGAAGCGGCCAACAAAAAACTAATTGATATTGAATCCAAGTTTTTTCAATTGATTCGAGATGGCAAAGCTGAAGAGGCTAGTCAATTGCTTAATTCCAGAGCATATCTTGATAATAAAGTGAGGTATGCCGACACAATGGAAGATTTTTCTGAAAAATTGGGAGGTCGTATCGATGAAGTATTTGAGGAAAAATCACAAAGAATCAAAATCGATTTAATCGGTGTCGCATTATCTATTATTGCCGCTATTTTCGCTTGGTACTTGGTGTTTATCAATAATAGAAGATTACACTCTCGCCTTTCTGAACAAAATAAAAAGTTGAACGAGAAGCTTGAAGAAGTAGAAGAACTAAATGCCAACTTAGATCAGAAAGTAGAAGATAGAACTAGAGAGTTAGGGATCTTTAGACGTTTTGCTGACTCATCGAGTAACGGTCTAGGCATGGCAGATATGAGAGATCAGTCTATTGTTTATGTCAACGAGTCATTACAGCATTTATTGGATGAAGACCATGTTGATGCTGTTTACAAAAAAACCGTTCAAGGGTATTACACTCCAGAATCTCAAAAGAAATTAGAAGAAGAAATGCTTCCTTCTGTGATGTCTACTGGGGCTTGGTCAGGCGAATTAGAAATGCTTACTGCTAAGAATAGAAGACTATCTACCTACGAAAATTACTTCTTAGTTAAGAACGAAAAAGGAGAGCCTATTTACCTTGCAGATATCATTATCGACATCACTCAGAGAAGAAAAGCAGAGGAGCAATTAAAATCGGCCAAAGAAATTGCCGAGGAAGCGGCCAATGCTAAATCCATGTTCTTAGCTAATATGTCGCACGAGATTCGTACCCCAATGAACGCCATTATGGGCTTAACGAACCTAGTGTTAGACACTCAACTAGACGAACGTCAGAAAAGCTTTTTGAAAAAGATACAGCTTTCATCTCAATCGCTTTTATCTATTGTGAATGATGTACTTGACTTCTCAAAAATTGAAGCGGGTAAAGTAGATATCGAGAATGTGTATTTCAATTTACAAGATGATGTACTCGAAAACATCATGAACGTAATTGGATTTAGAGCCAAAGAAAAAGGGATCACCGTTAAGTTTGATATCTCTTCTCAGATTCCAAAATTATTGAAAGGAGATCCTCTTCGTATATCTCAAATTATCTTGAACTTGATGAACAACGCCGTGAAGTTCACGCCAAAAGGTCAAGTGACTTTAAAGATAGGATTAGACGAAACGAAAGGACATACCAAACTTCATATCGAAGTAATTGATACCGGAATTGGTTTAACAGAAGATCAGCGATCAAGACTATTCCAAGAATTCAATCAAGCAGATACATCAACTACTCGTAAATTTGGTGGAACAGGCTTAGGGTTAGCCATTTCTAAAAAATTAGCCACGCTGATGAACGGTGAAATTGGTGTAGAATCTCAAATCGACGAAGGATCAAATTTCTGGTTCACTGCCGAAGTAGAAAAGGTTGCAGAAGATTCAATTGCTGGCAAACAACCTTATAAAGTAAGAAGCTTAATCGGTTCTACCGTTCTAGTTGTTGATGATAACGAAGAATCTTTGGTCATCCTACAAAACTACTTACACAACTTCGGTTGTAAAGTACATGTAGTGAAAAGTGGTGAAGAAGCCCTAGCCAACATCACCCAATCCGACATCACATACGATTTCATTTTAATGGATTGGAAAATGCCGGGTATGGACGGTATCGAAACGACACGTAAGATTCGTGAGTTATCAAAAATTCATGCAACCACCGATATCCTTATGGTAACGGCCCACGATAAAGAAGAACTTTCCGATAAAATTGATGAAGAAAGTATTTCAGGAATTATCGTAAAACCTGTCGATGAACAAGAGTTATTAGATACCTTGTTATCCCGTTTCGGCTTTGCGGCCAATAACGAATACAAGAAATCTCAGAACTTCCCAGAACACGTAAAAGGTGCTAAGATCCTATTGGTGGAAGACAATGAAATCAACCAATTGATTGCCTCTGAACTACTCGCTAAATTCGGTGTCTATGTAGATATTGCTGAAAACGGTCAGGTAGGTATCGAGAAAGTCAATAAAGCATTTGATGATAACGAACCCTATGAAGGCGTCTTGATGGATATACAAATGCCTGTGATGGATGGCTACACAGCTACTGAAGAGTTGCGTAAAGATGCTCGATACACTGAATTACCAATCATTGCTATGACTGCCAATGCGTTATCTCAAGATAAAGACCGTGCTAGAGAAGCGGGCATGACAGATCATATCGCCAAGCCAATTGATAATGCTCAGTTGTTCTCTATCTTAGGAAGATGGATTGAAGCCAAAGGCAATTATAAATCAAATGATCCTAAACTGCTCGAAAAATTAAAAGAAGCAGGTAAAGATATTGATGCAAAATCAGACATACAGATCGAAGGAATTGATACCGAAATTGCCATCAAACGATGTGGTGGAAATGAGGAGCTTTTCTTGAGTGTGTTGGATAAGTTCTTCAACAAGCAACAAGATACTTTAGTCCGCTTAATGGAACTATCAACTGATAAAGATTATACTGAATTAGAAAAAGAAGCCCACACGGTGAAAGGTGTTTCTGCTAACTTGGGTATGACGGAAGTATCAAAAGCGGCGGAACGTTTAGAAAGTTCCCTCAAATATTACGAAACCTATGATGAAGTAGCGTACAACGACTTATTAGTACAATTATCCATCATGTTAGAAAATATCAGACAGTTCAAAGGAGAAGAAGAAACTCAAGAATCCCCTCAAGAAACTGATACTCCAACCGAAATTGTATCCATAAATGACTTCCCTGATGAAAAAGCTCAGTTGCTTCAATTATTAGATGAAGGAGATCCTGAGGCGGGTGAAATTATTAAATCATTACTCGAAAAAGTAACAATCGAGGAAGAGAAAAATGGTTTGAAAGCTGCTCTAGAGTTTGTGCAGGAATATGATTTTGAAGAAGGATGTAAAGCTTTGGGAAATTTGTAGAAATTAAAAATGAAAAGTTAAAAGTGAAAAACGTGAAATGTTAAGGGTGACTTGTAAGTGGTTCGTGAAAGAGGAATGTGGTTAGAGAGAGTTCAGCGTAAGTCTTCAACTCACTAAGCCAAAGTACTGTTCTATAAATCAAGAAATTGAATGAGATTTTATCCTCACTAGTACAGAGTTCTGTCTAAAATTAAAGAATTTTTTTTTATAACTAGCGCGAGTCTCCGGACTCGTGCTCGCGTTATGAGGAGCGTAAATTCAGCACCTACGACCTTCTACTTACTACCTAAAAACGAGGTCGGGAGACCTCTAACGTTTATGGGCACCGATGACGCTTCGCTTAACATCGGCGCCAGTTTTACCTGCTACCTGCTACCTGCTACCTGCTACCTGCTACCTAAAAAAAATGCGTTAGCCTAACATTTCACGTTTTTAACTTTTCATTTTTAACTTTTCATTTAATCCCCCCATATCTTTCCTCCAAATCCACATACCTCCTAATCTGCCCAAGATATCCTTCCAACGTTTCCGGCGGTTTGTGCCAATTGGGATCTGGAATAAAAGGGTATACCTCAGTTTTATAGTCTTTTCCGGAAAAATAGGAGGCGTCTATCGTACAGCCTGTAAGTTCATTTAAGGGAGCTATAAAAATATATCCATCGCAAACATCTCCGAGTTTTAGGTGAGGTTGACATTCACTTAATGCACTATTATCTGTAAGGTTGGCGATGTTTCTACTTACATCAAATCCTATCTTCCCGATGTGTTTTTTTTCGATCATCTCTATCAAACGGCCATTAGCTGGAGATACGGATTTATAATTATTTTCTTTAGTGCCCAAAAAGCTTTGATGAAACAAAATTGTGAATACTTTGTCTCCAATTTCATCATATAATCTGTGACCTAAATAGGTATCTACAAAAGGACAGTTTTTATTTTCAATTGGTTTTGATGCATCATGTAAGAACTTGGAAAAAGCATGTGGTGTCCCAACTAGTAGTAGGGCTTTCTCTTTTTTATTGATCACCTGATCTTTTACTATTTCACATCGAAAAGAATCAATCTCACCTAAATGGAAAACTTCTTTTAATGATGCTTCTTGATGATTCATATCAAATTTCTCCCAATGAAATTGATAGCTTAAATTGATAATTCTAAACTTTTTTTCTTGAGAAGTCAGGGTCTGATTAAACTCCCAAACTTTATGATAAAGTTCGTGATATTCTAAGAACGCCCAACCTACATTATAAAAAAAGAACAGGTCTTTCGTTTTCTGGGGATCATATTCATCTGCAATAAGGAGTTCATCCAATTGTTCTTGCATCTCGTAAGCACCAAACTCCATTCCTAACTGATAAATACCGTTCCTGTACAAATGAGGAATCATATCTTGTATAAACTCTACATGTTCTTTTACTCCATGATCCTCTCCGAGCAACACAATATCATGGTTTTGAAACTTCTTAATGATATAATCCTTAGGCAATAATGGGTTTCTAAAATTCTCTTTGGGGGTTGAATTACAAGAGATCAAAAGGATGGTAATGATGAATATAAGTGAAAACCTCATGCTATGTTATTTATGTCGTATTACTTAAATAACGTTTTAAATGGAAAATAATTTCATCAGACAAAATTTTCAGGAGATTATTACTCTTTGTACGGACGTTGCACTGCAACGTCCCTACGATATATTAGTAAGATTTATATTTCCAAACATTTGCAAACACATAACACTAAACACAACCATCTCTTGTTATTGTCGTATCCATACAATTCGAACTTTAAATAATAACACTCTCTATTCATCTATTTTAAATAACGCTATGAAAAAAATTAAATTAGCATTACTATCTCTTGTTGTATTTTTATCATGTAACAAAGAAACTGTCGAAATAATTGAACCTATCACGACAACAAACAATCTAAAGGCTTCTTATATTTCTAATTATGCAAATGGCACTTCTGTGCTTCACTTGTATGAAGACAATACATTTGATTACACTTCTCACACTGAAAATGTGGATACAGTTTTTCAGAACACAGAAGAGCTTAAATCAATCTATTTTACTGTCTACCAATACAGCAAAATCACATTAAGCGGAACTGTAGAATCTATGGAAGAATTGCAAGACCCGAATGTTGCTGTCACACAATTTAAGTTTAATGTAGATCACTTTAGTAAAAGAGGGTATCAAGGTACTTGGCGTCCAAAAGATGGAATTCCTAATTCTATTCCTCGGGTCCTTTTTGAAGAAGAAGATGTGACTTCTAAATTTAATTTGATGATTTTGAGTAAGGATAAATTAACTACTCCAAGCAAGGAATTTGAATACCAAACAAAGTTCGCTCTAGAGAAATAAAAATAGGCGAGCATCAAGTTATTAGAGAGTACTTGATGTTCGCCTTTACTTTTTATTTCAATTAATTATAATGCGATCTTTTTCCCTTTTGGGTATTTCACACTATATCTTAAAATTAATTCTTTTGTCTCTTTAGGTTGAAGGGTGACATTCCACTTCACTTCACCTGTAACTTTATCGTGTTGACCTCCTGTTAACTCTAGAATTTCCACCTGAATTTCTTTATTTTGAGATATAGGAATCTGATCATATATATGACAGTTCACTACTTCATCTTTGGTATTACGAATCGTGATTTTGTAGGCCTCACTCAATTTCTGAGACGATCCAAAGGTATTTTTCTCGTTGTATTTTGGAAGACGAGTTCTGTCAACGGTAATAAAATTATCCACGCCCATCGATAATTTTAAAGTATCCGACAGTTGGTCGATATTTAAGTTGGATTTCCCAACAAAGGCATTATCTAAAAATATATTGGCTTTACCATTTGCTAATTGAAGTTCTTCCCAATTGATTATTTGTGCTGTGAGATACACATGTTTCGATAATTTAGGAATACTGTTATATTCAAAATTAGCATCAATTGTATTCTCTTTGTAGATCACCGTTTTCTCAGAGCTATTTGATAATATCGTTTGTTTATCCAATAACTCAAACTCTATAGAGGTAAGATTCTTATTCGAAAGGGTGTTGTATTTGCTTGAATGTCCTCCTTTTTTTGTAGTAATGACAATTACCCCATTACTAGCTCGTGATCCATAAATCGCGGCAGAACTCTCACCTTTCATTACATCAATCGTCTTTATTTCGTTAGGGTTAAGATTTGGATTTTTTTTATAAGGCACTCCATCCACCACATACATAGGCTCCTGATTTGCTTTTGCTTTACTTAGACCACGAATTTGAATATTATTATCATTGCCGGATAAATCTACATCAAGATCATCAATTTCCTCTTCATCAGGAACTGAAACTATTTCTACACCAGCAACTTGACCAGCCAAAGCAGATGAGTATGAAGGTTGACGATATACAATATAATTAGGATGTAAAGAAGGCATATCACCTGATATATGTTGCTTGGAAGTAGACAATTTTATCTTGGTATCTTTCCAATCAATCCCTGTTGTTTGTGTAATGTTACCTTTAAAAGTAATACTTACCTGACCTTTTTTACCAACCGCACGAATATCGTAAGTTGGGTACTAACTTGCTCTTCTGACTTGATAAGTCAACTTAAGAGGAACCGTTTTAACGATATCACTTTCGTAATTGACAATAATTTTTCCGCTTGGTTTCTGTAAATTTCTACCAGAGACTCTTAACTGATTTTTTGCAGCTGTAAGTTCCTTATTTACTGTATTAATTTCTTTATCAAGCTGATAGTTCTCTTTACTTAACTTCTTTAACTGTGCACCATAAAGTTGTATATATTGTTGAAAATCAGTGGAACTTGTTGCTGAACCACTCACCTTTTTATTCTCCTTTAGGAAGGAAAGTTCTTCCTGAACAATAGTTTTCTGTAATTTTAGTTCTCCAAGCTGGGCAGTTAATTTTTCAACTTTATCTTTAAGTTCTTTATTTCTTTCATTTTCATCTTGAACCTGAATATAATCCTCTTCAAAACGAACATTCAGAATAGTCAACTGATCGTCTCCTTCTATTCGAATAGATTCTTCTTTTATGTATTGAGATAAATTTTTGATTTCCAATTCATGGCTTCCCTTTTTCATTTGGAAAGAAGCACCCCTCTTAATTTGGGCAGCATTGGTAAAAACGGTCACCTCTTCGATCTTAGCATCAGAGATGGTTTGACCAATTAGGGTAATGGGCATTAAAGCAATTATTAGGATAAATAGAGTCTTCATTTTCTTCATATTAGAGAGAATTAGAGTTTTAATTGTGGTAATTAGTTTACTGTTTTTGAGCATCAAATACTGTCTTGATGTAAAATGTCACCACATCATACATATATTTAGCAGACAGATACTTAGACGTTTCTATTATAAATAGACACATCAAATATAGCGTTTGTCGTTCAAAAAGGCATAAAAAGAGTTAAAAGTAAATTCTCAATATCAACGCTACGCATTCTCTTTCTATTCGTTACAAATAATAAAAATTATAGTATTCATTTTCTTACATAACTCAATAAGGATTGGTATATAAATTGATTTACACAATGTATACTGTAAAAAAAACAACGATGAGAAGAATTTATTTCACAATGATCCTCTTGATAGGTATAATCGCTTGTCAGGAAGAATCATTACAAACACCAATTAACGAAGCAGAAACTATTAGTCAGGTCGGAGATGCCAAAACTTTTGATGTCGTCATGGACGAAAGAGACTTATTAGACCGCGGAATTACATCAATTCGAAATGGAAGCATTAGTTATTATATCGGTTACCAGCAAGTCAGTAGCAATAACCAAAATCCAATTCTATCACGATACGACGATGGCATTTTAACATGGTCTAGAACCGATTACGAAACTAGTGGAGACGATAGCAAAGGATATGGTTTGGCATGGGATAGCCAGAATAATTTGTATGCTGTATTTAGCTGTACGGGTACACAAGGTGATGAATCTACCGATTTTAGACGTTTTGCCAAAAACGGATGGTTAACAAGCTATGGCCAAGGTGGAGGCAAAAAAATTGTCATCATCGCTAAAATTAATGTCAATTCTGGTGATGTAGAATATGCCACTTATTTACATGGTGAATTAAGCAATGGAAATAGCAACAGTATTAGTGTCACCTCATTAGATTTTGATGCTGAAAATAACATTATTGTTGGAGCCAATGCATGGTTTTCTCCAAGAAGAATAGATAGAGTAAAAATGGAATGTAGTGGGGATTCTCCTTTCGATTATTCGATTACTTTTACAGAGAATTTGTCGACTGCTTTATCAGCTACGGCTAGTGGCTGTCAATAGATCAGATCAGCAAGGACGTTTTAATTTAACGTCCTTGCTGATTCGTTTAATACGTTAAAGAAATCACACTTTCTTTGAACAATAATATCAATGGATTCTTTTCCTGACCAGACAAGAAAAAACCGCTCAAATATAGTAGTACAAGGTTCAATACAACCATTATCGATAAGAAAGTAAATACTCTTTTTAGGGTGCGTTGTAAAATAAAGTCTTTCATTGTAAGAGAATATAAATTTTGTTTTTCTCTTATATCAGTAGAGACAAAATATCACCATAAAAACATAATTAATAATACTGTTCTTAAAAACGTGATTAAAACCATCCCTTCACCGTCAGCTTAAAATTCCTCCCCGGTGCATTAATTCCTGAACTATATGTTCGATAATTTAAATCAAAAAGATTATCCACTCCTCCTATCACCTGTAAATAGTTATTGATTCTATAGCTTGAATTTACACCAAGGGTCCACCAAGATAAACTACCATTTTTTGAATACAAATACGGCTTTCCTTTTTCTGAAGGAGCCAAATCTTCGAAAGCTATTCCGCCACTAAAATCAAAGACAGCATTGGCCGCCCAACGTTTCTTTTTAAACGCCAATTTAGTTTGTCCAAAAACAGGTGGGACATGTCTCAGTGCAGTGTTATTCTGAAGATCTTTTCCATAAGTGTAAGTGACGTTACCTCCTAGTTCAAAGTATTGCATAAATTGATATTTCGCAAATGAACTAATCCCAGCAATATCCGCTGTTCCCGTATTCTGAAGCATGAGTACAGCATATTGCTCTCCATCGATTATCAAAGAATCTTTACCATTGAAAGTCCCTTCCTGACGTACCATTGCATTGTGTAATCTAGAATAGAAAGTAGTCATCCCAAATTGTAGATTTTTGTAGCTTTTTTGGATCGTCATATCCACAGAATACACATCGGTGGGTTTCAAGTTAGAATTAGGAACAACAAGATCATCCTTTGCTGGATTGTATACTTTTGCGACATCATCTATGTTAGGTGCTTTGAATCCTTTAGAGATTTGCGTATTTAACTGCCATCCATTATTCGAATGATAGGCCAAACCTAAACTTCCGGTTAAACTACCAACATTTTGTGATACATCTTGATAAGGTAGTTGCAAGCTTTGCGATACTGCATCTGAATAATCCGCATTTAAGAGGGTTTGACTATAACGTAACCCTGCCGTCATTGTTAAATGCTCCGTCCATCTTTTCTTTGTCGTAAAATAGGCGGCATAAGTATGCATTTCACTACCTCCACCTGCATATCTAGGAATTGCGGCCTTTTGTTCTCCCGTCTCAATGTTAGTGGTGTGTGCATTAGAAGCTACAAAGTTCATGGTTCCTTCTACACCATAAAAGATCTCCCATTCGTTGTTTAATTGTTTGTTTGCATCAATATTTAAATGAAAGAGATCTAATCCTACTTGATCGCTCAACTTGTCTTTATCATCAAATTTTCTCTGGTACCTACTTTCCTCAATCTTTTGGTGTCCGGCAATAATTGATAGTCCATCGGCTATTCCATCTAACTCTTTCAACTTCATTCGAAAATTATTCATCATCCATAATTGTGGACCATAATACCATTCTGCAAACTTTGGTGTGGTTAGTCCTGAAGAAGTGATCAGTTGGTTATTCTGAATGCCGATAATCTCTTCCATTGTCACCCCTACTTTACCTCCATCCTCTTGGATTACATCATTTAATTCTGTCAAACGATCATACCTAGGAATGTTTGAGGAGTTTGAGAAAGAAAAGGTGTACATCAATTCGAGATGTTTATTGGGACGAAAAGCCAACTTTTGAAGGGTATTCCATTGTTGATAACCTGATGGAGTTTGTGAATAAATATCCGAATTGGCCTTAACAAAATCTTGATGATCATTCTGATAAGTCGTAAATGTTTTCCACCCGAAAGTATAAGCATCGGTTGGTGCATTTTTTCCAGAACTCAAGTCGTCAAAAACAGTATTTGATACCGCCCCAAAATAGGCCCATTTATTTTTAGATAGATTGATTTGAAGGTAACCACTTCTTTCTTTTGCAGCCGTATTTCCACTTAATTTAGCTTCTCCAAAAAATAGGAGCTCGTCATTTTCCGAAAATTGAGGTTGAATCGTATGAAAATCCATTACTCCTCCCAAAGCATCACTTCCATACATCACCGAAGCTGGGCCAAATAACACTTCTGCTTTCTCTATTGTATTGGGATCTATAGTGATAATATTTTGAAGATTACCATTCCTATAAATTGCGTTATTCATACGTACGCCATCCACCACTAAAAGTACTTGGTTGGCCGCAAAGCCTCTAATCATAGGAGAACCACCACCTAGCTGACTTTTCTGAACGAATATTTCTCCCGATTGAGATAGTATATCCGCACTTGTCATTGGTTGATTTAATTCTATCGATTTTTTATCAAATTCTACGATTTGTTGAGGAACTTCCTTCTTTTCTTCTTCCCATTTATTGGCTCCAATGACTACTTCATTTAGGGCATTTACTTTTTCTTTTAATACAACAGTAGGAGTCAACTCAGTAGTTGATAAAATCAGTTTATCATAATTAATATGAGTAATAACATATTGGTTAGCATTATCCTTTAAATGTACTACACCTAAAGGATTCGTTAAATAATTTTGACCTTGATCTGTAGTGATTAAGACACCCCGAATGCCCTCGCCGTTTTCATTTACAAAAGTTACTTTCTGAGCGTAGGTGGATAAAACCGGGAATAGTAAAAGAGCAAAAAATAGGTTTATATAAGCTTTGAACATAATGGATAGTAGTAAAAAAAGAGGTTGACATCATTTATATGATGAATCAACCTCTTAAAGATACGTTTTTTTTACGGGTTTAAAAAGAGTATCCAACTCCTATGTTTAATCCCGAAAGATATACCGTTTCATTCTCTCCACCATATAATGCTGATACGCCGGCTTGGAATGTTATACCTGTTCTATCGATATACATAAAATCTACAGCGGCACCGTATTCATTACTAACGGGACCCTTGAATTTTTTTGTAGTGTTTTCGTAAATATCAAATTTTCTGGCGTAAGCACCTTGAGGAGCGATATAAATTCCATAGGTATAATCAATTTTTAAAGGAAGCATAGCACCCAAATTGTATTGTGTAATACCAAAACTACCTTTGTTTTGTAAACCAGCAGAAGCTACTTCTTCAGATTTATAACCTTCTGTTGTTCCATCAGTACTCTTAAAATTAGAACTGAAAGAAAAATACACATAGTGAGAATATGCACTTACTTTAAATTGTGCTCCTTCTAATACATCAGCACCAAGAGTAATACCTGTAGGTTGGTTTGCATAAAAATACCTTCTAGCTTTTTGAGCTGAAGAGGTCGAAATCATCGCCATTATGAAAAGTAATGACAGTACTATTTTTTTCATCTTACAAAGTTTGCCGAAGAGATTTATTTGTTTCCTTATTATTTGCAGTTATATAATTTATCAAAACAGTCGTAAACGCTAATTCATCAAAGAAACATCACTTCGATTTTTTCAATTAAAAAGTAACAGTAAGAATTCAACTTTCATTCCAAAATTAGAGTATCCGAAGGAAAAATAAGATTTGTCTTATAAAAATTAAGACTCCATTATTGTTTTTATAAAAAAGAAAGAGGTTGACCTCATCCATTGTGAGACAACCTCTTGTAAAGTAGTAAGGAAAGAAATTATTCTCCTTCCTCAGGGGATAAATATTTATAAACAAACCCTGCACTTACGGCTCCTAAGATTGGAGCGGCCCAAAATAACCAAAGCTGACTTACTGCCCAGCCTCCAACAAATAGTGCTTGGGAAGTAGATCTTGCGGGGTTAACTGATGTATTTGTAATAGGAATACTGATAAGGTGTATTAATGTTAGACCTAAACCAATCGCCACACCTGCCAAATATTTAGGGGCTTGTGAATGAGTGGCTCCTAAAATGATGATCAAAAACATGAAGGTTAATACATACTCTGCAATAAAACCTGCCATCATGCTAAAACCTTCTGGAGAATGTTCTCCGTAGCCATTGGCTGCAAAGCTTCCTATTCCATCTCCTTTACCTGATAGAATAGCATAGAGGATACCTGCACCAAATAAGGCTCCTAAAACTTGTGAGATAATGTAAGGCCCCAATTCTTTAGCCGAAAATCGACCTCCAGCCCACAAACCAAAAGATACAGCAGGATTCAAATGACATCCTGATATATGTCCGATAGCATACGCCATAGACAATACTGTTAAACCAAATGCTAAAGAAACGCCTAGGAAACCAATGCCTACATCGGGTACTCCGGCTGCAAAAACAGCGGAACCACATCCTCCGATAACCAACCATGAAGTACCGAGGAATTCAGCAATTAATTTTTTTTGCATAGTGTGTTGTATTTAATGATAATTAGTTTTTGGTACTTTAATTTATCTATTTTAATTAAGACTGCAAAATAATTGGTAATACAAAGTGTGTATATTACAATTATAATCAGTGGATTAACTCAAAAAAATCAGTCACCGTCTTTTTATTACGTAAGAAAAAAAGTAAATGTGTGTAGAATGTTATCAAAAAAGTTACACATATTGGGCTTTATTAACAGACAGAATAATATTTTAACTTAATTCTAAAGGTTCTAAAATTTCCATCAATTAGCTTCACTCTATAATATATTTTCAATAAAAACAACATTATATTTTTATGAACTAGATTTGAACGAAATAAAATTTTATGATGAACGCAATATTAATTTCCTAAATGACTTTAAATCCATTTTTTTTTCACACGATTCCCCCTCACTTTTGTGATGTCCTCTACGAATAAGTAGCTAAAACTTATATACTAAACTGAATTAAAGAATTATTAAACTTCTAAATAAAATATTTACCACACTTTCTGTGGGTACACTCTTTTTGGGCTGTACATCTGACATAAGTTACCCTACGACTCCTGCTGAATATGATGATGTTCTAGTAGATTGTCTGCCTGTTGCTGCTTCAGAAAATACACTCGAAGTGCTTACTTGGAATATAGAACATTTTCCTAAGCATTTAGAAACTTCTGGAATAGTGAATGCAACAATTGCTGAAAGTGATTATGACGTTTGGGGTATTCAGGAAATTGAGAATATTGGTGCTATTAAACTAATATCTCAGGTAAACCCTTCTTATTCTGTTATTGTAGATAATGATATTGCAAGAGGTGTGAATAATAACTACCACTTAGCATTTATCTACAACAACCAACGATTGGAAATCAAAGAAGAACGCGTTTTAACTACTGGCGACTTCGATAGATATTACTTCCCTCGAAATCCTCTATTTATCAAATTTCTTAATAAAGTTAATAATCAAACATTTATCCTCATCAACTTGCATTTAAAATGCTGTGGAGACGCAACAAGTAAACACAGGAGAGAAGAAGCAAGCAGAAGGCTGAAAGCATTTATTGATGAAAATTATCCAAACGACAGAGTACTTGTTGTAGGTGATTATAACGGTGAGTTATACCCAACGTACTCTTCTCAGTTTAGTAATTTTATTGATGATGCCAACAATTATGCTTTCGCTGATATGGATCAAGCAAAAAGTTCGGAGTGGCTCGATAAATCGTATCCTAGTTGGAGACCGAACGGAAGCCATATCGACCACATTTTGATGACAAATGAATGGTTTAATCAATTTCAAAAATCATATACAGTAACCTTAGATCAATGTTCTGATGATTACGATCCAAAAGTGAGTGATCATAGGCCAGTGATGACCGTTTTTAGGAATTGATTTCGCTAAGACTTATACAATTATGAAACAACTTTCCATCCTCTTATTATTCATTATCACTTTCCCTCTGGCTGTAAAAGCACAAACCAACAACTACAAAGTGTATGGTGTGGCTTTTTATAACATGGAAAACTTATTTGACACTTTACACGATGCTGGTAAAAATGATTACGACTTTTTACCTGAAGGTTCATACAAATGGACCGGAAAAAGATATTGGGAGAAGCAAGAAAATATGTCGACCATCATCGCTAAACTGGGTAAAGAGGTTACCAAGCAAGCACCTGTTGTTGTTGGATTAGCTGAGATCGAAAACAGAAATGTTTTAGAAGATCTCGTTGAAATGCCAGCATTAAAAGATTTCAATTATGGTATATGCCATATTGAAGGTCCCGACAAACGTGGAGTAGATGTTGCTCTTCTTTATAGAAAGGATCTAATTGATATCAAAAAGGTATCAGCAAGAGACTTAAGAATTCAGAAAACGTATGCCGGTGATAATTGGGAATTCAAATCGAGAAACCAATTGATCGTTGAAGCAGAATTAGATGGGGAACCAATTACATTCTTAGTAAACCACTGGCCATCGAGAAGAGCAGAATCGAGATATCGTGAAGAAGCAGGCAAACTAAATCGCTCGATTATGGACTCTTTAAGAAACGAACATCCTGGTATGAAATGTATTACCATGGGTGACTTAAACGATGACCCTACTAACAAATCATTGACTAAAGGTCTTGGGGCTGTTGGAGATGCAGCCAAACTTTCTGAAAAAAATTATCTCTACAATCCGTTTTACAAAATGTATAAAAAAGGCTTAGGTACTTTAGCCTACAGAGACAGCTGGAACTTATTTGATCAGATTATTGTGAGCAAAGAGTTAAAAAAGAAAGACAATGGTCTTTTCTATTGGAAAGCTGAGATCTGTAACTACCCTGAGCTAAAAAATAAAGAAGGTCGATATAAAGGATATCCGTTTAGAACCTATGCAGGTGGGAACTATGCTGCGGGATATTCTGATCACTTCCCTGTAGTCATCTATTTATTGAAACAAGACAAATCCAACTCCTCTAAATAATAATGAAACGTTTTTACACACTACTTTTAATGTTCCTTTCTGTAGTTGCTTTTGCACAAGAGGGATTCATTACGGGAACTGTACTTTCTGGAGAAAGCCAAGCACCTTTGGTTGGTATCCAAGTGGAAGTAAATGGTAATAAATATCTAACCAACGATAAGGGTATATTCTCTGTACCTACAGAATTAGCCCCTCAAGGAGCACAAATTCATATCTTATTGGATGGTTACATACAATTAGATGCTCCATTGAGTGATGGAATGATCGTTAGGCTCTATTCGGAAACTGATGAAGCATCTACCATTGCATTATCGTTAACTGATTTAGACATGGAAGATGGAGATACACAATCTACTCCTGGTCTTCTTTTCTCATCGGGTGATGCGTATAGCTCTATTGCTGGTTTTGCGTGGGGACCTTATTGGTTTAGACAAAGAGGTTACAATTCTAACTACATGAACATCTACTTCGATGGTATCAATATGGCATCTCCAGAAAGAGGTTATGCTTCTTGGTCACTTTGGGGTGGTTTAAATGATGTAACTAGAAACAAGGAAGTAATTACTTCTTTACAACCTGTTGATTTCAACTTTGGTAACATAGGTGGTTCGACGAATATTATTTCTGATCCATCTAATCAAAGACCTGGTTTTAAAGGTTCTTACTCTTTAGGTAACTCAAGTTATACGAACCGTGTTATGCTTACTTACAGTACTGGCTTAATGGAAAACGGTTGGGCTATTACTGCTTCAGGTTCTAGAAGATGGGCACAAGAAGGTTTTGTAGAAGGTACTACATACGACGCTTGGGCTGGTTTCTTCAGTGCTGAAAAGAGATTTAACCCTAACCACAAAATGGTGTTTACTGCATTTGTTGCTCCATCAACTAGAGGTCAGCAAATGGCGACAGTAAAAGAAGCTTACGAATTAAAAGGTACCAACTACTACAACCCGAACTGGGGATGGCAAGATGGTAAGAAAAGAAACTCAAGAGAGAAAACGACAGTCACTCCACAGTTTATTGTAAAAGACACTTGGGAAATCAACGATAAGTTGACGTTAAAGACGTCTGTTGGTTATGCTTTGGGTAGAGAGAAAAGAACAGCTTTAAACTGGTACGATGCTCCTGATCCTCGTCCAGATTATTATAGATATATGCCTTCGTTCCAATACGATCAAGGTAATATTGCTGCGGGTGACTATGTGACTGAGCAATGGCAAAACGGAACGTTTGGTCAGGTGAACTGGGATCAGATTTACAATGTAAACAGAACGAATCCAGAGACAGTACCAGTACATTGGAACAATCCAAATGGAGAGCAATTCTCAGGAAACAGATCGCATTATATCGTAGAAGGCAGACACTTAGATTACCACAGAATTGATGTAAACCCAACGTTGATCTATAACTTAGACGATTCTTGGAACTTGGTAACAGGTGTTCAATATCAATATTACCAAGGGAACAACTACAATACAGTAGACGATCTTTTGGGTGGTGATTACTGGTTGGATATCGACAACTTTGCTGATAGAGACTTTGTGGAAACAGAGAAATCAATTAACAACTTAAACGACTCTACTTGGATAAGAGGTCAAGGCGATAGAATTGGTCACGATTACACAGCACATATTCAAACAGCAGTTTGGTGGGGTCAAGTGAAAAAATCGTTTACTAAAGGTTCCGTTTATTTAGGTGGTAACATCACAAGTACTTCGATGTTTAGAGATAGTGATCGTAGAAAAGGTTTATTCCCTGATACTTCATATGGTAAATCTGAAGTACTAGATTTCTTGGATTACGGTATCAAATTCGGTGGTGAGTATTTCTTAAATGGTAGAAATGTATTTACAGCCAACTCAACGTATTACACGATGGCACCTTACTTCCAGGATTCATTCAAATCGTTGAGAACAAGAAATGAAACCGTAGATGGTTTAAGTTCTTCATCGGTGTTATCGGGTGATATCAACTACTACTACAGAGGTGAAAAACTAAAAGTAAGAGCAACTGGTTTCTACACTCAAATTTCTGATTTAACAAAAGTAATCTCTTATTGGGATGATGGTGAAAATGCCTTCATGAACTACGCACTTACAGGTATGGGACAAGAACATACGGGTGTTGAATTGGGATTATCTTACAACATTACTTCTGAACTTCGTTTTAGAGCTGCTGGTACGTATGCTTCTTACTTATACAACACGAATCCTTTGGCATCGGCTACTGTCGATAACCGTGCTGAGGTATTGTTAGAGAATGAAAAAGTATATTTCAATGGTCGCCACGTAGGTGGTTCTCCTGAAATTGCAGGTACTGTAGGTTTAGAATACTGGTCTAGAAACTACTGGAATGTAGGTTTCCAAATCAATTACTTAGGGGATCGTTATGTAACACTTAACCCTGTTAGATACACAGATAGAGCTGTAGACGGTATCGCAAAAGGTTCTGAACAATACAACGAGATTCTTCATCAAGAAAAAGTAGACGATGCTTACACATTAGATGTATTTGCTGGCAAGAGCTGGAAAATCAACGACATGTTCCTTCGTCTAAACTTGAACGTGAACAACGTATTGAACAATCAGAATATCGTAACGACCGGATACCAACAATACCGTTTCGATTTCACTGATCAGAACGCGGAGAAGTTCCCGAACAGATATTATTACGCACAAGGTTTAAGAGTCTTTATGAACTTGAGCTTGAGCTTCTAATATAAACGTATTAATGAGACACCTTAAGATGTTTCATTAATACAAATCTTTTCTATTTACCATTTAAAAAAGAGCATTTCATTAAACTTCTACAACAATGAAAACGCAAACATTCAACAAATTCATTCAACTCCTTCTTATTGGAGGATTGTTATCAGCTTCATTTTTTGGCTGTAAAAAAGACAATGAGCCAGATGGCCCAGGAACTGACCCAGAGAATCCAAATGACATCGAAATAACTCATACAATCAAAGAATTGATTGATTTGTATGATGATTCTGATATGATGTTAATCTCTGAAGAAGTAATGATCAAAGGTACTGTGATTTCATCTGATGAGACAGGTAACGTATACAAGTCCATCACCATTCAAGATGAAGAAGGAACAGGTATCCAAATCAAACTAAACAAAACCAACTTATATTTAGACTATGCTCAAGGGCAAACAGTTGTTGTTAAAGCCGAAGACCTTTATCTAGGTCATTATGGTGGATTAATGCAATTGGGTGGTAAATATGAAGGTAAACTAGGAAATATTGAAGCTGACGTAATCACAAAACATATTATTGCTGGTGAACAAGGTGAGATGCCACAACCATCCATCATTGATTTAAATAACCTTCCAGATAATCTTTCCGATTTATACAATACTTGGGTTACTATCAAAGATGTACAATTTGTAGATGAAGATTCTACTTATGCAGATGTTTCTGAAGGGGCATTTTCAGCAACTAATCGTGATTTGACAAATGAGGAAGGTAAAATCATCATTCTTAGAAACTCAAAATATGCAACATGGGCAGGTGAAAAAATGCCTAACGAATCGGGTGAAATCTCTGCAATCTTAACTGTTTTTAATGGTACTAACCAATTAACTCTAAACAGCCCAGAAGACGTTAAATTTACTAATGCTCGTTTTGAAATTAAGGATGGAGATATTGCTGATGCTTTAACAGTTGCAGAAGCTCAAAAATCTCAAGGTCAAAAATCAACTTGGGTTAAAGGTTATATTATTGGTACTATCAATGGTAAGTCAATCGAAGATTTCAATTTAGGTTTAACAGATGTTACTCATACAAACTTTGTAATTGCTGACTCAAAAGATGAGACAGACCCTCAAAACGGTATGCCGATTCAATTACCACAAGGATTTATTAGAGATGCCATTAATGTAAAAGATAATGGTGATTTAATGGGTACGATGATTTGGTTAAAAGGTGACCTTGAACCTTATTTCTCTGCTCCTGGCTTAAAGCAAACTGATGCATACTCTTTTGATGGAGAAAAAATTGAAGAAGAAGAAACTCCTGATCTTCCAGATTTCGTAGAAGGTAAAGGTTTAGATATTTTAGGTTCTGAATTAACTAACACAAGTATCGACTTCACAACATGGAATGAAGCTAGATCATCTGCATTCTGGTATGCTGCTAATGGCAACGCTTATGTAAATGCATATAACAAAGAAGCGGTTACTTCTTGGATGATTTCTAAAGAAAAAGTAGACTTTACTCAGTATTCTCCTGCTTACTTAAACGTAAAAGAAAAATTAAGTTTCTTTACTTCTACTGATGATGTTAAAGTAATGATTTCTGCGGATTACTCAGGTACAGGAGATCCAAAAGCTGCCACTTGGACTGCACTTACTTCATCAAATGAAAGAGCTCAAGGTGATTTAACTTCACAGTTCGAAGCTTCTGGTGAAGCTTACATTGCTTTTGTTTACAATGGAACAGGTGATAATGTAATGTCATGGAACATTTATACTGTCGAAGTTTCTGGAGATGAGATTACTCCTCCTGAAAAACCAGAAGCAGAAGGTGACGGTGAGAGCTTGGCTACAGCTTATAATGTTACTGCCGCTCAAGAAAACCAAGATGAAAATGATGTTTGGGTAAAAGGTAAAATTGTAGGTACTCTAAGTAATAATAACCTGAATTTAGGTTTATCAGGGGCTGTTGCATCTAACATTGCCATTGCAGTAAATGAAGATGAAACTTTAATGGCGAACGTAGTACCTGTTCAATTACCTAATAACTCATTCATTAGAGAACAAGTTAATATTGTAGACAACCCTGATAATTTAGGAAAACAGGTTTGGATTAAAGGTAATACGATAGCTTATTTTGGTATTCCTGGTTTAAAATCACCTACATCTTTCTCATGGGATGGTGTGACTGAAGAAGAGGAAGAAGAAATTCCTGAAGAAGAAATTGAAGGTGCAGGAGATCCAATTAGTGGTTCATCATTGACAAACACTAGTATTAATTTCACCACATTTAATGCCATTTCAAGTACTGAAATTTGGACAGCAGCAAATGGAAAGGCCTCTATCAATGCTTATCAAAAAGGTGAAGTTGAATCTTGGTTGATTTCTGAAAATACAATCGACTTCTCAACTTTTACCACTCCTCGTTTATATGTATCTGAAAAAATCACTTATTCTCAAGGTATTGAAACCGTTAAAGTTTTATACTCAACAGATTATAGTGGCGACCCTACAACTGCTTCTTGGACAGAGTTCAATGTAGATGGTGATAGAAATAATGGAGGCGAACAAAGAGTTGCATTTATCGCTGAAGGATTAAATGCTGTAACTATTGCATTCAAATATACAGCAGATGATTCTGATACTGCTACAGGATGGGATATTGAAACAGTTGAAGCTAAAGAAGAAGAAACTGAACCTGCATTATCGCCAGGAGTTAATTTAGGTGATGAAAATGTTTCAGGTTTCTCTGATCTAATCATTTCAGAATATGTTGAAGGTTCATCTAATAATAAATACTTAGAAATATTTAATGGAACAGGAGCAACTGTCGATCTAACAGAATATAATTTAAAAATTATGTCTAATGAAAACTTAGATTGGACAGGTACATACGACTTAGCAGGAACAATGCCTAATGGATCTACTTTAGTTATTCAGCATGGTTCTGCTGCGTTAACA
This sequence comes from Flammeovirga sp. MY04, assembly GCF_001682195.2. Taxonomy (NCBI): domain Bacteria; kingdom Pseudomonadati; phylum Bacteroidota; class Cytophagia; order Cytophagales; family Flammeovirgaceae; genus Flammeovirga; species Flammeovirga sp. MY04. Next base: position 402,711 of record NZ_CP003561.2, on the reverse strand, counting down.
TTACCTGAAGGAGTTAATACAGTAACTAATGGCACTGTAACAAACTTTAATGGAGATGATAGAATCGCATTATTCAAAGGTGATACAGAACTTGATAGAATTGGTTGGATTGATTTGACAGATCCTGAAAACCCAGTCAGAGTCAACTTCGGTAAAGATGTTACTTTTAGAAGAAATAGTGATATAAGAAATGGTGTATCTGGTGATACTAAACCAGAATCCAATGGTGAATGGACTCAACTTGAACAAGATAATGTATCAGGTTTAGGTTCTCACTCTGTAGAATAATCCACATCCCCACAAAAGCTCGCAACTTTTGTGGGGAACTATTCTGAGTCTATCATCTTGAGCGTTACAAAAAGATGACACTCAAAAAGTCCTCTTAAATAATAAACTTCTAATGAAACAGTTTTTTACAAACAGAATTTTAATTTCGCTTCTTTTTAGCGTTGTTCTTTTCGGATGTGTTGATACGAAGTATAACGATCCTGAAAATAAAGAAATTTCTCCAATCCCTGAAGGCACAGCAACCATCTCGATTGCAGAGTTAAAAGCATTACACTCCGGAAGAGATAATGATACCACATCTATTCCAGATAACTCAATTATTGTTGGACAAGTGATATCAAATGACGAACCTGGCAACATTTATAAAGAGTTATACCTTCAAGATGAAACAGGGGGTATTTTAATTCGTTTGGATAAAGCGCCTCTATATACAAGTTATAAATTAGGTCAGGAAGTAGGTGTTATTTGTGATCAACTTGTATTAGGATCTTACGGTGGTAACGTACAATTAGGTATTCCTAGTTTATATAACGGTACTCCAGCAGCTGGTCGTGTACCAGGTCCATTAATGGATCAATATCTTTTTACAGGGACTATTGATGATTCTGTGAGAACAATTACAGCAACAATAAATGAAATACAAACTAACTTAAATAATTATATTGGTCGTAGAGTAAAAATAAACTATGTTGCTTCTACTGATAGACCCGGAACTACATATGCAGATGCTGTAAATGAAACAACTCAAAATAGATATTTCAACGACGGTACCTCATCAAGTGATATAGTGATGAGAAATAGTGGATATTCTGATTTTGCTGGAGAAGAAATTCCAGTAGGTTACGGAACAATGTATGCTATTGTAAGTACATTCAATGGATCTGCTCAATTGTATATCAACAACCCAGTTACTGATATGGTCGACTTTGGTGATGTTGAAACCCCACCAATAGAGGGTGTTGTGTTCCAAGAAAATTTTGATGATAGAGATGAAGGTGAAATCGACTTCGAAAATTGGGGTAACTCTCCTGAACAAGGAACTGTGAAATGGAAAGTTGAAGGAACTGGTAACAAATACGCAATGGCAAATGCTTATCAATCTGGTGATGCAACTTCTGAATCTTGGATGGTATTACCTACAATTCCTGAAAGTAATCTCAATTTACAATTCCGTGCTGCTGCTGGTTTCTTTGTCGAAGGACATACTGATGTTATTAGAATTAAGGTTTCTAAAAACTACAACGGAAATATATCTAGTGCTACTTGGGAAGACTTAACAGATCAAGCTACCTTACCAGTATTTGGTGATTTAGATGAGAAGTGGTGGCAATGGACTGAATCGAATATCAACCTAGCTTCTTTTGGTAGTAACGTAACTATCGCTTTCGTTTATTTAGGAAGTAATACTAATTCAACAAAAGTAGAAATCGATAATATTGTTGTTACGAACAACGGAGAAAATTCAGGTTACTATGGAAGAGCCTTCAATAAATCTGGTTACGAATTAAAATCAACTTTAAGCGAAATTATTTCTGAAGATTATAAAGATATTGGATACGCTGCTTTATGGACTCTTTATCAAACTTCTGATGATAAATACCAAATGAAAGAAATTATTTGGGATATGTATTCTGATATTCCTGATCCAGAAAACCCAACTATTCCTGATGGCGTTCAACCTGGTGAATATGAATATCGAATTATTTATGATCAATGTGGTAATTCTGGAAGTGGAGAGGGTTACTGTTACAATAGAGAACACGTAGTACCACAAAGTTGGTTCGACAAAAGAGCTCCAATGGTATCCGATGCCCACCATATTATTCCAACTGATGCTTACGTAAACACTATGCGTTCTAACCACCCTCATGGTATGGTCGCTAATGCTAGTTGGACTTCAGTAAATAATAGTAAGCTTGGTAGTGGCACAGCAGCATCTGGTTATACAGGAACTGTATTCGAGCCAAACGATGAGTACAAAGGCGACTTTGCCCGTATGTATTTGTATATGGCTACTAGATATGAAGATCAAATTGGAACTTGGGTAGGTAATGGTCAGGCAGGAACTGTTTTAGATGGATCATCTGATAAAGTATATAAAGATTGGTTCTTAAATCTAATGATAGAATGGCACAATAATGACCCCGTTTCTTTTAAAGAATTGGACCGTAATGAGCAGATATTCTTACAACAAAAGAATAGAAACCCATTTATTGATCATCCTGAATTTGTGAACATGATTTGGAGGGACAATGCTCAATAAAATACTTATCAATCGAAAAAAGATTAAAATTATATAGAGGACTGGATTTAGAGGCTTACCTGGATTGGGTAGGTCTCTTTTTTTTAGAAATTAAAAATGAAAAGTTAAAAATGAAAAACGTGAAATGTGTGGAAGTCAGTGAAGAGCGAGCAAAAACTAGCACGGGTTTCCTAACCCGTGCTCACGTAATGAGGAGCGTAAATTCAGCAACTCCTAGTTCCTAGTTCCTAACTCCTAATTAATAACATTGGTCAAGAGGTTTATAAAGCTATAAGGATGACTTTCAAGCTAAGGTTAAAGAACACATTAAAGTTCATTTTTATAATTTATTGTATATTACAGATTATAAAATCAAACTTTTTATTATTCATTATGATTGGCAAATTATTGAAAAGCATTTTTGGTACTGGTGATGATACTAAAATTGAAGAGCGTCCGAAACGAACTAATTATCATAGAAATGAACCTCCTTCTACTATTATTATGCCCAGAATATCTGATGATATTACCTCAGGTAAAATCGTGGAGTGGAAAATTAAAGTAGGTGATAAAATTGATGTGGGTAGCATTGTAGCCGAAGTCGATACCAATAAAGCTACCTTCGAAATTGAATCTTATGAATTCGGTACCGTTTTGCATATCACCAACAAAAAAGAAATTGATATTGATGAAATAATATGCATAATCGGTAATCCCGGTGATGATATCAGTCCACTTCTAAATGATTAACGAAATATCTTTCCATTCCATTTAGTTTTTTAGTTACTTCGCCTAAGTCCTAAGTTACTCGGTTTTTAAGTTTCTTAGTTCCTTAGTTCTTAAGTTCCTTAGTTTTACATTTATGGCAGAAAGAAGACAAGTTAGACAAGAAGAAATCACTTTAGCAAAACACTTAATCTCTCTAGGTGGATTAAATCCGGAAGAATATCAGTTAGCTGAAATGGTGGATGATTATGAAAATGCAGTGATGGGCAGCATCAACTTTACTCCTCCTGAAAAAGCGGAGTACGGAGGTGATATCGTTCGCGTCGTTTACAAAGACAGTGATGATATCCCAGTGGTCATCACCCTTACAAAAAATGTGAATAACGAGATCTTGGATATGGACTTTTGGAAGAAGGATTTTTCGAAACTTCAGACCTACCCTACTCCAGATAAAATCGCGATTTTTGATCAAGATATGATATAAGCAGTTATATATTTAAAATTGCTAAAAAAAACGTTTCCTCATCAAAAGGAAACGTTTTTTTGTATTTGTCTGTACCATAAAATTTGATTAGACAACTGTATAAACTTTGTTTTTTGATACCTCTAGTACATATTCGATATTTTTATCCTAAGATACATTCTTAAGATTCTGAAGCACAGTTTAAAATAAGATAGCCCATAAATTGTGATAAGTTTTTAATGAAATATTACTTGAATGAAATATCTATTACTAAGCATCTTCTCTTTGCTTATAGGTTTTGCCAAATGCAACTCGGCCTTCGCACAGAAGAAAAACAAGCCCAACCTTATTCTAATTATTACAGATGAACATAATTTTAGAACTATTGGTGCATACAAAGACATCATAAAGAAAAAAGGATTAGAAGAAATGGCGAACCCTTGGGGCGAAATTCCTAACTTTTCTACTCCTCATATTAATAGAATCGGAAATGAAGGTGCTGTTTTAACCAGCATGTATTCTACTACTCCATCTTGTGCTCCGTCTCGATCTTCTATGTTTACTGGAAACTATCCGCAAACTACAGGAGTAACAAAAAATGGAAAAGGTATTAAAAAAGAAGCGAATACTATTGCCAAAGTATTGAATAAAGAAGGATACTCAACAGGGTATATTGGAAAATGGCACTTAGATCATGAAGACCAAAAGCCAGGTTGGCAGCCCAACCCGGAATACCATGGCTTCTCGGATTACAAATACATGTTCAATAGAGGTCATTGGAAGATTTTAGGCATGGATGGTGATACTCCTATTGTTCCAATTGAAAGCGGAGCTAAAGGTGCAAAAGAAGCCGATGAAAAATCATATACTACCGATTGGCTAACTGATAGAACCATAGAATTTATTGATAAGAATCAGAAAGAACCTTTCATGTGTGTGCTAAGTTTACCCGATCCACATACTCCCAATGTAGTACGTAAGCCTTATAGCAAAATGTATAAAGTGGAAGATGTAAAACTTCCAGAGACTTATTCTACAACTGCATTAAGAAACGAAGATTATCCGGGTTGGGTCACTAAAAAACAACGTTTTAAAGTGGGTTACGACTCTACAAAACTTTTAAAACATATCACTCAATACCATGGTATGGTGAAATGTATTGATGATAACATGGGGAAAATTCTTCAAAAATTAGAAGACCTAAATCTTCTTGATAATACCATTGTTGTTTTTACATCAGACCATGGCGATATGTTGGGTGAACTAGGACACGAAAATAAAGGTACACCTTACGAAAGTTCTGCTAAAATTCCTTTCCTTATTCGTTATCCAAAAGAAATTAAAGAAAAAACTATCGTAGATAACGCTTTCAATACGGCCGATTGGATGGACACCTTCTTAGCATTGATGAATGTGGATAAAAAGAATTTTAATCCAAACAGTACTGAAGGTGTAGATTTCAGTGATCTATTAAAAAATGGTGACCGATCAAAATACGATAATGTCACTTTTGTAAGAATGGACAGTTGGATTGCGGCAATTACAGATCGCTATAAATTAGTGTATGATGGACAAGGGACTAAACCTTGGTTCTTTGATTTAGAAAAAGATCCTACGGAAAGCATCAACTACTTTGATGAAAAAGAATACAAAACAATAATATCAGAATTATCATCCAAGTTAATTGATTACGGAACACGTACCAATGACAGTTTGGTGAAGGGTTCGAAAATCAATCCTCAAATTCAAAGTAACATTCAATAGTTAAAACCTCCTTGAACTAAACCTATCACTTGAGATGAAAAGAAGAGATTTTTTTAAGAAAACAACTGCTGCAGGTATCGCCACAGGCATGCTTGGATTTAGCAGTACAGCCGAAGCTAAAGACAAAAAAGGAAAAAGCATTAGCACAGATAGAAATAAAGACAATTGGCAGCAAATGGGAACGGGTCAGAAAGGGTTACCCAATCGTCAGAAAGAAATTTCTTATGATGTTGTCGTTGTTGGAGCAGGTATGGCAGGTATTTGTGCGGCTGTATCATCAGCTAGAAATGGTGCAAAAACGTTATTAGTCAACGATCGCCCTGTTTTGGGAGGTAATGCTTCTTCGGAAATTCGTGTGACTGTAAACGGTGTAAATCACCTAAAAAACAAGCACAAATGTGAGAGAGAAACTGGGGTGATTGAGGAAATGCTTATCGAGAATTGGTATTACAATCCTCAGGAATCTTACCCTATGTGGGATCATGTGTTGTTCGACTATGTAACAAGACAAGATAATCTTGATCTAATGTTGAATACACAAGCCTTAGATGCCTCTACAAAAGGAGATAAAATTCAGAGTATTCTTTGTTTTCAATCGACTACGGAAACTTATTACACCATAAATGCAGGTATGTTCTGCGATTGTTCTGGAGATGGCTTAATGGCGGCACAAGCTGGAGCTGAATACAGAACAGGTAGAGAAGGAAAGGCGGAGTTTAACGAGTCTTTCGCTCCCGATAAAGCCGATGGATGGCAAATGGGTGCTTCTATCATGATGATTACCAAAGACATGGGTCGTCCTGTAAAATACAACCCTCCCACTTGTGCAATTCCTTACGAAGCAGAGAAAATGCACGACCGTAAAATCAAGAATTTTAAAGAAGGTTATTGGTGGGTTGAGCTAGGAAGTGAATACGATATTATTGCCGATCAGGAAGAAAATAGAGATAAACTTATTGGGTATCTTCATGGTGTTTGGGACTATGTCAAAAACTCTGGTAAATACCCTGAAGCTGACAATATTGCTTTGGATTGGGTAGGTTCAGTGCCTGGTCGCAGAGAATCGAGACGTTTTATGGGTGATCATATCCTGACTCAGGTCGACTTAGAAACATACAGACATTTTGATGATGCCGTAGCTTATGGTGGTTGGTCGCTAGACGAACACTGTCCTGGTGGTATCGAAAACCCAAGTGAGCCTCCTTCGTATTTCCACTCGAGATTTACGCAGTTGTACGAAATTCCTTTCAGAAGTTTATACTCTAAAAATATCTCCAATTTGATGTTCGCGGGTAGAAATGCTTCATGTTCTCATATTGCGTTGTCGTCTACCAGAATTCAGGCCACTTGTGCCATGATGGGACAAGCCATCGGTACTGCTGCAGCTATCTGTATGGATAAAAAATGGACGCCAAGACAATTGGGCCAAAAGGATATTAAAGGCTTACAGCAACAACTTTTAAGAGACGATCAGTATATCCCTAATGTAAAAGCAGACGATCCTAAAAACTTAGCAACATCAGCTTCTAAATGGATTGCCTCTTCTACATCAAGTGGAAATGTAGATCTTCTTAAAGATGGTATTTCTAGAGATGAAATCGGTATTCCACATCACTGGATGTCGAGTGGTAAAAATGCCGAATTACAACTAGAATGGGATAAAGCCATTGATATTTCTAAAGTGGAAATTAAAGCGGATACAAATCTTCAACGCTTTATCATGATGCATAAGAACCCTGCTAAGAATAAAAAGCAAGTACTTGATGTACCTCCAGAATTGGTCAAATCATTTGATGTTGAAGCAAGAGTAAACGGTCGTTGGAAAACCGTCGCAAAAGTGGAAAATAACATCACAAGGTTAGTAAAAACGAATTTCGATAGTGTGAAAACCACATCCATTCGATTAAAACTAAAAGACACTTGGGGTGCTGATAACATTAAGCTTTTTGAAGTGAGATGTTATTCATAATATGAAAAAAGGATCGGGTGTGAAGCTCGATCCTTTTTTGTATTTTTAGTGTATCACCAAACCACCTTCCCAAATATCTGTTCCCCATTTATAGGACCAATAAACCTAGAATCAGCACTATTGTCTCTATGATCGCCAAGAATAAAATACTCGTTTTCGTTTAAAGTGATGCTTGTAAAATTTCTTTTATCACTCTTACCTTTAGTGTAGGTGATCAAATGATCTTGACCGAAAATATTTTCTATGGCTACGATATCACCTAAACCATTCTCTTGAGGAACATGATTATAATTTTCTCTTGGTTGAAAAGTCTGTTTTTGCTCTATATCATTAATGTAAACTACATTTTCTTTTACCTCAATTTTATCACCCGGAATACCAATCAATCGTTTCACAGCTACAGAATTCTTAATTGAATCGAAATATAATATCATATCCCCTCTTTCTGCTTGACCAAATTTGTAGGCATTATGATTAACAATGGCCAACTCATTGAGTAGTAACGTAGGCGACATCGATGGCCCTGCAATGGTATAAGCACGAAGTGATAGTAGGCATAGAATAAGAAATACAACTGCAGGGAGTAGGAGGATGAATTTGAGCTTTTTCATAATGAGAAATAAAGATAGAAAGCTTAGATAATTCTAACTAAAACACATCAAAATACATTGATGCAAAGAAAATTGTAAATGAAATTAATAAAGCTACATTAATAAGAAAATAATGTTGTCGACTATTTTTCTTCACGTGAAATCTTTTGAGGATTAATTCTGTATTTGACATCATCAAAAGTATAGAACTATAAATCACATGGTCCAAAATAAATGCATAATCACTTTTGTGAAAGCCAATGTAAGTTGAAGTGATAATGGCAAAAAGTGGAAAGATATGAATTATCAACAAACTAAAATTTTGCCTCACGAATAAAAAAATGACGCCAAATAATAATAGAAACTGTTCGACTAACATCATTTTTAAATAACCAAAATCCGGATCATCAATAGAAAGATGGAAGTATGAACCACCAAATAACGCATCAATTAGTTCATATTGGCTATTTGTAACGCTTAATAGTTTAAATAAAAATAAGATGAACAGAAAAGGCAAATAGCTCTTTTGATATATGTTTCTTTTGAATGTTATCACTCCGATAAATTTATAAAATTTAAAATTCCAACTCCATCTCAAATTGGTCAATAGTATTTTCAAATCCCAATAAATTGATGTACTCCATCTTATCTGTTAAAAGAGTATCTACATTGATAATTTTCACTTCCGCTTCAACATGCCCAATAGCTTTAAATAATCGTTCCCAAGCTTCTTTTGCCGTATTGAATACATCAAATTGTGCCAATAATTTTTTCTCTGGATGAATAATGAAATAACCTTCAGCAACATTATTATGCATTACTTCATAAAGATCAAAAGAATCTCTTAGGATGGTTTCTTTCTGAAAATCCCATGAATAATATTCTTGATGAGGTAATTTACTCCAATCGTACTTGTGGGTTGGAATTTTCTTTATATCGACCTCCGACTTACTATCTGATGATAAATTGGCAGCATAACATTTGTACTCTTTTCGAATCTTGAAACCAACACCTTTGTAAGCAAGCACAGCTTTATCGTTATTTATGATCACTTCGAGAATACTCTTTTGGATACCGTTCTTTTTAAGATCTGCTAAAGCATAATCATAAATCGATTTTACAATTCTTTGTCCTCTATATGCTGGAATCACACCTGTACCAGTATTGAATGCGGTTCGTATTCCAAACCTTTCATCTATAGCATGAATGATAAATCCTACTAGCTTTTCATCATCAAACATGCCATAGGAGAGATTGAAATCTACTCCAGCAGCTTCCCATCTTTTTTGATAATATTCAATGTCGGTTGGCATTTTTACAAAGTAATCGTCGAATGCTTTTAAGAAGCAATCAATCAGTTCATTAAAGAGAATTTGGTTTAGTTTTTTTACTTGCATTTGGTTGGTTTTAATAATTTAATCAAGCTTAATTATTTTATTTTTTATTCCAAATAACTTTCTTTTAGTTAAAACTAAATAAGAAGTATTTGGTATTATTGTTAGTTTAATTATTTCGCCAGAATAATTATCATTATACTCTATAAGACTACTATCCAGAACATTATCATTAAAAAACATAGTCTTATTAAGCTCTTTAAGTAAATTACTTTTTATTTTTAAAACACCTAATCCCTTAGAACGATGAGCAATATATAATTCATCTTTATTCAAAATGAAATCATTAAAAAAAGTATTTTCATAATTTGATAAAATGAAATATTTCTTAAGGTTATAATCAGAATAAATAGTCAGATGTTCATTATGGGTCATATTGATATTCCAAGATGTGGAATATAAACCTAAATAATCTTTAGTTATTCTTGCTTTGTGAATATTTTCACTTGGGTTATTTACATTGAGCTTTTTATAATATGAAAAACTAGGCTCATTATTAAATTTTAATTCGTAATACAATATATATTTAGGGGATACTAAATTATCAATAGCAATCAATAAATTATCATGAACAACTATATCATCTATTGCTTTTCCATGTATCATCACTTCCTTAGGTATATCCAACTCAGACCATTCATTGCTTTTTAAATTATACTGTATCAAAACAGCTCCATCAATAGCTTTCGGTTCCATTTTTATCCCTCCTATAAAAAGCCTTTCTTCATTAAGTATTAAAGAATATGCTTTTATTTTAAACGGAATTGAAAGCTTTATCTCCTTTAATGAGTTGATATCAATTATTTGAAGTTGATTATTATCAATATCAATAATCGCTACTTTATCTTTTTGATTAGTTGTATAAATAGAGTTTTCAGCAGTTTTAAAAATATGGATTCTATTAATTTTACTATTTAGAAATGAATTAATAGATATCTTATTGTTGTTCTCTGGTAGAAGAAAATACTTACCCTCATTTATTCCATTTTGTCCAAAAACAGGGAATATTAAAAAGAAAACAATAATGTGTAATATAAGTTTTGAAACGTTCATTTGTTTAAGTTTATGAATAGTTAGTATTGAATTTCTTATCAACTCTAGTAGCTCATAACCGATGGGTTGAAACCCATCTTTAAATATATAATTTCAAAACGACTTTTTAGTTAATTATATAGTATTAATAAAACTAGTTATTTGCTTATTTCTTTCTCGGGGTTTAAACCCTCGATTTCAATATTGAAAAGAATATTATTAACTTATTTGATTTACGATCCTACCATAAACTTTAATAATAGATTAGTTTTTCGTTTGGCCTTCATTTTTCCTAAAACTTAACTGGTTTCATAATATAAGAATTGAAGTAAGTAATTTTATTTCTATTTTTAGCATCAAAAACATTTATTCAAACTATTACAATGGCAAACATTTCATCATGGAACTTCACCAAAATCTCTTTCTACTTTCTAGGGATAATGACCATCATTCAGATATTATTAGCGGTAATACTCATAGTTGAAATATTCAATACTTTAGAACAAGCCGGAGATATTAGTCCAACAATAATAGGTGGAGCAACAAATATTTTTTTTTCGATCTTTAGTATTCCTGTGATTATCAATTTGATATTCTCCCTCATTGGTGTTTACCAAAAGAATAATAAAAGAATTCTTAACCTAATATGTAGTTTTTTATATCCTATTCTTATCACAATTCCATTTTCACTTTTAGTAAGTTTTACGCCGTTATTATTGAAAATGTAAAAAGGCTGAACCTAATAAAGATTCAACCTTTTAATAATCTATATTTAACCACTAGTTACTGACTCACTTCACTCTGCTCCAAAACAAATCCCTCTTCTTCGGTTTCTTCGATCGGCTCAAAAAGGTTTATATCCCCATGTTTATTCTGGTTTGTGATATACATTTTGAGCCATATGTTATACTCCATGTCGTCCATAAAACTTTTTACGGATTTGAGGTATTTGGTTTCTATAGTATTATTTAGGGATGAAAACTTTTTGCTATCGTATCCAAACTGAAGGAAGTTAGCATATGCTTTTTCGTATTTCGCTTTATCTAATTCTTCCCACTTTTTCATACTATTCTCGCTTACAATAAATCGATTAAGAATATCTTTTTTCTTGTAATCAGAGACTTTTTGAAAAAGAGAATTCACACATTCTACATCCATATTAGAATAGAGGTAAGTTATTCCATCAACGTTTTGGGGAGAAAAAGTAATCGCCTTACTAGTTGTGTAGGATATCACCTCTTTACCATATCTTTTTAAGGCTACATTTACGGTTCCTTCTGTCATAGGTATTCTAAAAGTATTGAGTCCTTTTTCTGCTTTTCCTAATCGTTTACCATTTACATAAACCTCTCCTACTTCATTTAACACACTCACTACTTCTATGCTATCTTCGGTTGCATCTGGGTAATAAGAATCGTCGAAACGTACTTCTACATCAAAATTTTTATTACACTTCGATGGATAAGACTTATAAGCAGTGAGTAGTAACTCATTTTCTAAGAACTCACCTTTGTTTAACCAAATATTTTTGTAATACTTTAATAATAATCCATATCCAAAACCGTGGTGAACTTCTGGAGCAATATGAGTGGCATTATTGTAATGATTCCATGAATCGATTCGAATTAAATCTGCATCATTATCAATGGCTAATTCTAAGAGTTTTCTATACCCTTCTGAAAGGTTTAGGTTCTGATATAATAGGTAAATATCAGAAAGTTTTAGGGTTTTAGATAACTCACTTTTTCCTTTTACTTTTTGATCGGTCGACTTTACAATCATCTGAGAACTAAACTTATCTGGAGTTGCCGAACAGACAAAACCTTTCTTTTTTTCCTTACAAATGGATTTTAAAATATCCGCTCCTTTCTTATTTAGAATTTGATGTTTCGTTATACTGATGGCATCAAAATAGTCGAGTACCTCTCTATTATAATCTTCATGATAAGGTAATTTGGTTTCATAAACAAAAGAAATGGGGTGATTAATATGTTTACTTAGTTCATGATATTGATGATAAATTTTCTCTACCAAACCTTCTATTGTTGCTAGTTCCTTTGTTTTTACATTAATAGATTCATCCAAAATACCTTCTGAGATCGTCGTAAATAAGACAATCTGATTATTCGAATTTCTCAACCACTTTTCCGAAAAACTAGTGTTAGAATAGATATTTAAAAGAATACGCTCCAATTTAAGCATCAATTCATCTTCAGAAAGCTGTTTTGGGTTTCTTCTTAAATTGATTTTTAAGGCAAAAGAAAAATCCATCTTCTTCTTCTCTGCCAAGTTTACATATTGAACAATGGTTTGAGAAAGTCGATCTAAATAATAGGGATTTGCACTCATCAAAAGGGGAAACTCGAATCCATCTATCCCCATAGATTGGGCCATTTTCATATCCAATTCTAATGCCTGATCAGTCTCCAATGCTGGCGACATTAATGGTAAAAGTGGCTGATAGGTTCTGTATTTACCATTCAATTCGTTTTCCTTTGCTCCAAGTAAGAATTGGTATTTCAAACCTTTCAAGTAACCTATATCCTTACTCATATTTAGAATAGGATTACTAATCGCCATGACCTTTTTCTCTTTAAAATAGTTAGGATTTTGCGAATATAAAGAAGCACTCATCATCAAGATAATGAGTAAAAAAGAAGTAGTTATTTTCATTTCAAATAAAGTTTTTTGGTTCTGATAATTATGAAGTTGTTCAATCAATTCAGTACTACTTTTCTCACCTGAATACTGTTGTCTTTCATTAATAATTTAATGATATAGATCCCTTTCTGATTGTCCTTAAAATTTAATTGTTTAACGGCTGTGTCGTATTGTTTTTTCTGAATGCCCATCGCATCAAAAACATATACCGATTGAATATTTTCTCCCTGTATATTTACTATTCCTTGCGTAGGGTTAGGATAAATGACCACCCTATTCATTTTTTCTTCAATGTTAGTGATATCCCCTATTTTTAGAATATTGATATCTCCTATATAAAAGTCGGATTTAGTCTCTTTATCACGATCAAAAGGAAGAAAGAAACCCATGGAAGCCTGATCAATACCATCATCAAATGTGACTTCTTGAGTAAGCGTCACCCAACGTCCAGCATCCACATCAGATATATCAAAAGGAATGGAATGCCATGGATTGGAAAGCTGAAAGAAGAACTCTTTTTGAGAGTTTTTACTGGCGATAAACACCTCAATACTGATACTATATTCCCCTTCATCCAAATGCTCTATCAATACATCGTCACTTTGAATTGCCGTCGAACTTAACACCTCAGAAAGTGTATCTGATAATGCCACATATTGATGTGCAAGAACTAAATTTGATAGACAGACCAATAGTGTTGTTATGTATAATTGCACCCTTTTCATCTTATAATTCATTTTGAAGTTCCACATCTAAAAATCTAAATGTACCACAAGGTATGTCTACTTCTGTGGCCTCTTCGCTAATCGAAATTGATTGTCCAGACAATACATCTGTAATTTTCACAGGAGTTACTGATCCAAATCGAAGCACAGCTACTTTGTCGCTTGGATTAATATATCCTCCATCAATTAGCGTTAAACGGATGTGTTTAGGCGCCGATTGAGCAGCTACCCATGCGACTTCACCTTCGACAGTCACGGGAATAAGTTTGGCCTTTTCTTCCAATTCTTCCTTCATCAGTTCAGAATAACTCGACGCTTTATAGGCATTATTTCCATCGGCTGAATAGAAGTATTCTCCATCAGAAATGTATTCCGTTAGAATATCTTTATACAATGGATGAAGATGATTTTTTAGATATCCCCTTGGTAATTCATTGGGAACAAAATGTTCATTTTGGGGAGGTGTTATCATCACAATGCCATTTTGATAATTGGGCAAGAAATGAAGTCTTCTGTCTTTTACTCCAGCGGCAAAATTAGAGAAGTCCCAAGGGTTCGTTGGCGATGCCGGCCAAGAACCATTTAATCGATCAAACAGTTTGTCTGAGTTTTCGTCATAGGTCTCGTCAAACCATGTGAGCCACTTTACCTTATTACCATCTTTTATGTAATTATCTGTGGGGTTGACAATGCTTAAATGCACTGGCGAAAAACTCACAATCTCCTCTCTTTTTGGAACGAAAATCACTCCTCTTTCTACCATTTCCCAAAGTACACTCATGTATTCCTGGTCTACAGCAAAATTGTTTAAATATCTTGCTCCACAAGAGATATTGTACACCATTTGTCGTAAGAAATGATTGGGTAACATCTGATGCGATTTTTGTCTTAATCGCAAGAAACTAGGATTATCTCGGGCACTTCTTGCTCCCCAATTATCAAATACTCCGGACGCCCACAAGCCCATTCTAGAAGCTACGGAAAGTTCCATGGTCTTATCTGTGGTTTCCTCCATAGAAGGAACAAATACCTCGGCATATTCTCCATTCAGCACTCTTTCCCAAATAGGTTTGTGTACAATTCCCGACCAGAATAAATGCTTGTTTCTTAAGTAAATCGTCAGGTTTTTATCTCTTCCATAGTCAGCCATCGGAAGCAACAAATCAGTTAATACAAAAGAGAACTCGTCGGTGGTGCTTTCTAATTCGGGGTAGATTAAATTCATCCTTTTACCATTACTTGCATCGAGCAACTTCTTTTTGGTTTCTACACTATAATAGTACGGATCGTTACCGTGTCCACCCCAAGAATTTATCCCTACTCCTTCGCTATAATAAGGGGTCAATTTATCCAAGACTTCCTGTTGAGTAAGTGAATAGTTTTTACGACCATCCCTCTTGTTCTTGTACGTCTCGTTCTCCATCTCGCTTCTATCCCAATTTTCCACTTTTGGCATGTGGATGTTGGCATAAAACTGTGCACCATAAGAATTACTATTCATCGCATCGATATAGGGTGCAGTGATGTCGTCTTTGGTATCCGACATAAAGAAAGTTTCTAAAGGAACACGCTCATAATTTGGTCGTTGAAAAGCCAATACTTGTTCTCTTACTTTACTCGTATTGTTAATCAGTTTTTTGATGTTTCCTGATGGTACAAATTCTTCAAATTCATCAGCCCACTCATCATTACTTAAGTCGATAACATGTATACAAGAACCACCACTTTGGGCACTCGCCAAGATCAATTTATTTGATGTTCGATCCTGATAAAAGTCGTTGAACGCATAACTATTGGCTAAGATTTCCTTTTCTCCATTCTCCCAAAAATCTTTAGAGAATAAGAAAATTCTAGACCCAAATAACGTCATGTATTTCTTTTCTCCTTTATAATCTAACACATCAGGAGCTACGATACGATAACCAAATCGATCGAACTCCTTTCCATAATCAGGGAAATAAATTTGGTTGTAAGTCTTATCAGAAAGATCATAGACCATCAATTGAGAATCTGTTACAGAGGTCGACGTTCCCATCATCACTTGTATCTTACCGTCCATGTTTACCACTTGTAAACCACCAACGGGTTTTCTCATTTCTGGATCAATAATTTCGTATGGCTGATCAGCGAAAGGTTCAAATAGATATATCGTACCATCTGCGGCGTTCCCATTGAAAGCACTTTGCACCAACAATTTCTCATCATTGTATTGGTCGTAAAACTTTTTGATGTGATTGTTGACATGCTTATTCCCTTGTGGAATATCTCCCGATCCCCAAGCTTTATCGATAGAATATGAAGAGTTTTTGATTTCCTTAATTAAATTCCCTTCATGATCGATGTAAAATAGACTTAACTCGAAACCGCCAGTAACGGCGTATTTCTTCCCTTCGTAATTCACTACAGATACGGAAAACAAAGGCACTTCTGTTTTCTTAAACGTCCATAATGTTTTTCCATCTGTATCTACACAGAAAAGAGAACCGTCGGCATTGGCACAAAGGATTTCGTCGTTCCCGTTTCCGGTAATATCTTCACACCAAATATCATTGTTCATAAAACCAGAAAGCGGGTTCTTCCAAAGGATGTTTCCATTGTAGTCCATTCCCATTAACTGACCATCATAATCACTACCAATAATGATGTTCTGATCACCTTTCTTTGCAGTTCTAACCAGTAAAATAGTGCTTGCCGTTTCTATGCTGTAAATGTACTTGTATTTCGGCTTGGAGAAAGCCGTTATTTTAAGTGCATCCTTAGTGTTGGCTGGATCGGATTGAATAGCCCAAATGTTCTCTTGATCAGATGTCCATTGTGATGTATTTCTATCAAATTGATAATCAAAAGTTGATTGTGCATGTATGCAGCACATATTTGATAGGAGTAGATAGAGAAAGAATAAAGTAAAGTTTAATTTCATTCCTTATAAGTTTATTTCAAATCATTTCTTGAGATAAAGATCACTTTCGGGAAAGAATTATATGTATTAAGGAATACTTCTTTTGTGCCTCTATGTTTTTGTATGAAAAAAGGGGTAGATCACCGACCTACCCCTTTCTTATAACCTCGAATTTAGTTAAAATTAAATCTAATATCTTTAATTACTTTTGTGAGAATTTAGTTGAGTTTTTGATGCCACTGTTATTTTTAATTTTTAATGTCTTTTTCGATTTTTCGTCGGCTTTAAAACCTAATCTTTCATCTCCCTCGTAGGTATTGTTCGATACCTCTACTCTGCTACAATTATCGAATTCGAACTGTGCTCTATCTGGGAATAATGGTGTTAATTCCGTTGTTTGATAGATTTTATTTCCTTTAATAAGTAGATCCGCAGCTCTGTCTGCTCTTACAATTCTAGCGTCGAATGTTCTAATCGTATTATTTATAAACTTGATACCGTGATCATAATCCTCTGTGGTTGAATAGTCCTTACCTAAACGTGGTGTAATCCACATAACTGCGTGTTCTTTACCTGCATTAGCACAATTAGTAAATTCGTTATTCTGAATCAACACATCTTTTACTGCACCCGACTCGTACCAGTAAAACGACTCTCCTCTAAAGAGAATAGACGACATCATCGAAGATAATTTGTTGTTCTCGATCACCGTTTTTAATGGACTTTTCAATACAATGTTTCTAGCTCTGTGATTTTGAATCACACAACCTCTCATGGTAAATACTGGGTTGTATGTTTTATTTTCCAACAAGTCCCCTGCCTTCAATTCAGCTGGCAATTTTTCATCAAATGTGATGTTTGAAAAAGTAGAGTTAATGTATTCTACCTTCGCTACTGTGCTCACTCCTTTTCTTGATGGTGATGGTGCATGGATAAACCAAATTTCATCTCCTTTTTCAGTAAACTCAAAACCTGTTTGTTGGAAGTGAGCCAATTTCACACGTACTGTATGATCATCCACTACTTCATCTACAACCACATAAGTACCGTGAACATTCGTACCGTCGTCTAACATGTTTTCGAAACGGCAATTTTCTACCAAAATATCGCCTTTTACATTACAGAAATGTGTTGCATCTGCAAGAGATGAAACGACTCTGTTTGTTCCTTCTTTTAAATACACCCCACTATTGATGATGGAAACATTCTCACATTTTTCTGCTAAATAACCCATCCCGATTGCATGATGAACTACCGTATTATCGAAGTGAAGGTCTTTAGAGTTGATCATGTGGAAAGCCGGTGCGTATCTGTTCTCTCCTTTCTTTCCTTTTGAATGAAGAATAGAACCTACTGGTGCAAAGTACTTTTGTTTCTCATA
Organism: Flammeovirga sp. MY04; assembly: GCF_001682195.2. Taxonomy (NCBI): domain Bacteria; kingdom Pseudomonadati; phylum Bacteroidota; class Cytophagia; order Cytophagales; family Flammeovirgaceae; genus Flammeovirga; species Flammeovirga sp. MY04. Next base: position 384,577 of record NZ_CP003561.2, on the reverse strand, counting down.
GATTTTTAAATTACCGTTGCTCAAACGTTCTACTTTTGTTGGAATAGAAGTTTGATCGTGGGCTCCATGGCTAATGTTTTTAGTTACAGGATCAAATGGTAGAGAAGAACCTAAACAAGAAAAGCTAAACTCGTCGATTTCTGGGAAGACAATTCTTTGGCCTTTCAATTTCCATGAGAATCCATCTGTAAACGGTTTTACGATTCTCCATCCTTCTTCTTCGTTTACTTCGATAATCTCGGCTTGGAAAGAGAAAGGAATGTCCCAATCGATTTGAAATCCTTCTACCTTTACGTTTTCACAATTATCAAAACGGAAAGGCATCATCTGACCGTGGAAAATGAAGTCCGAACCATTTCCTTTGATCGTTAAATTTTTAAATCCATTAAAATGGAAAGCAATTCTTTTCACCCCATTTTCGTGGTTGGTCACAAAACACTCTTGTTCGTATGCCAAGTCCGGTTTGAAAAGGTATTCGCCTTTTTCAAAAACTACAGTTAAGTCGTTTTTAGAAGCTTTTTCTAATGCTTGTCTAATTTCGTAAGTCCTGTCTCCCGCTTTAGGAGTGAATGTAATTACCTCACCTGCATAACCGCTAAAAGTGATAAAAAGTAATCCGATTAAGGACCAAAGTTGATTAATATTTTTCATAGGAATACTGTTTTATTTGTACTACTTCAATAACTGAAGCGTACCTTCCAATCCATTTTTTGATGTTGCTTTAATGTCGATGTTTTTGTCAAGAGAATTTACTCTAATAACAGCAGTACCGATACCTGCTTCAGCTTTGATTTCTTGGTTGTTCATCAACTCGATATCTCCTGTTAATTGAACATCCATTTTCTCGTTGAATTTCTCTACAACTGTACCGTTCGCATCCACTACTTTTAGATACACAAATACAATATCATTCTGATTTCCAGAAACCTCTACACCACTTTTATCCAATGCTACCTCGATCTTAACCGCTTTACCTGGAGTTCTCACCATGTCTTCAGTCACCACTTTGCCATTAATTTTACCTACTGCTTTTAAGGTACCCGCAGTAAATTGTTTTAAGTTAAAAGTGATTGGAGGAAACTCTAAATGCTCAGAAATTTTATCTTTCGTTGGTTTCTTCGTTTCTATCAATTGATCGTTAAGATACAACGCTACCTCCTCACAATTGCTATAGACTTTAAGGTCCAAAGGAGAATCTTCTTGCCAATAAGTAGCCAACTTCACCATCGCTGGGTATTGTTCTGATACTGGTCGCTGAGATTGGTAGAAGTAATAAGCGAACTTAGGAATTCTATAAATGTCCATCAGACCAGACAATTCTAAATCTTTGTGGTAACCACGAGTGTAATCGTACATTACCCAATAGCTATCCGCAAATGCAGAAGTTGTTTTGTTATCGTTAAATGCTTCTTGCACGTTGTAAGCCTGATTTAAAAGTCGTGCTTCACCAAATGCTCTTGCTTGTCTACTACTTGTTTCGTAACGCTCACTCTTCGGCATTTTATCCTGATTCAGACCGGCATTATTCGAGTAATATTCCCAATCGCCATACTCAGAAACGGCATACGGTTTTTCTGTAATACCTGTATCTTTATGCATAATTTTATGCTGACGTGCTTGTAGGAAAATGTCCCAACCTTCGGCCATCCAACCTGCAGTGAAACATTGGTCGCCAGGATATTCTTCGTGTGCTATGGCTGATAGTTTTTCTCTAAACTCCAAAGGCATATTTTTTGTCTCATTCAGCGAAACTTCCCATGCCATAACACAAGCATGATTTCTATCTCTTCTCACCAAATCTCTTGATGCATTGAACATCTGATTTCTAAACGCCTCTGTCTCGTTATAGTATTGCCATCCTAAAATCGCATCCAAAACTACTAGACCTAAAGAGTCACAAGCGTGCATAAAAGAAGGAGAGTGTGGATAGTGTGATAATCTTACAAAATCGAAACCCGCATTCTTAATTTTAATAGCATCTCTTACCTGAGCATTGTCCGACAAAGCGTAACCAACATAAGGATACTCCTGATGTCTGTTGACTCCTCTCATGAACTGCTCCTCTCCATTCATAAAGAATTTCGTTCCTTTGAACTCCATTCTACGAATACCAATAGTTGTTTCTTCTTGATCGACTAATTGATTCTTATCATAAATCTTAGTGACTAATTTGTATAAGTTGGGCGAATCTACCGACCATAATAAAGGCTTCTTAATTTCTAAACTTACCTCATTGGTTTGATCTTGTCCCTTAGCTAATGTCAACTTACTCGCCTTCGACTTCTTGATCACTTTGTTGTTTCTTACCAACTCATGCACCACTTTCACATCAGAAGAACGATCGTTTGCGTTTCTAATATGCGTCTTGATATTGACTACCGCTTTCTCTTTTGAAGCTTCCGGGTAAGTCACAAAGATTCCACCACCTGCTACTTTGTTTTCCAAAATAGGATGAGTGATGTGTACTTTATTTTTAGAGATCAACCAAGCATTTCTATACAAGCCACCATACATATTAAAGTCCAAACGCTTTAATGGTTTTGGGCCTGTCACCTCGTTGTCTGTATTGTCTAGACGAACAACAATAGTGTTAGGGGCATCGAATTTAGCGACCGATGTAATATCAAATACTACGGGCAAGTAACCGCCTTGATGTTCCTTGATTAATTGACCATTCACCCAAACTTGCGAATAGTTCATGGCTGCTTCCAGCTCGATGATAATCTTCTTATCAGTTAATGTTTTATCTAATTGGAATTGTTTTCTATACCATGCGATCCCCTGCCATTGATCGTTTACTGGAAGAGGTTCGATGTTCGTGGTATGCGGAAGTTTAACAGACTCCCATTTAGAGTCGTCGAAGTTTGCTTTAAGTACTTCAGTTTCATTTATAGAAACGGGGCTAATTTCTCTCTGGAATTTCCAGTTATCATTAAAGTTTACTTTGTCGGCAGCAAATGTCTGTTGCAGCGTCATCATGAAAATAAACTGAATGATAAAATTTATTTTAAAGATTCTCATAAATAATGTTTTCATTTCGATACCTCAAAATTAGAGCATAGGTGTTGTAGGGGTGTGCTTTTGCATAAAATAGATGTCTTTTTTTATAAAGTTTATTAATGCAGACATTTAGAAATCAATTGATAATGAACTTATTAAGAGATTATAAAAAAGGTTGCCCTATTTTTATAAGACAACCTTTCTATTTATCAAGTACTTCGGTTAAGGTCTTGCCTCGTAAAGCGTCATACTGATATCATCCAAATAGAATGTGATCGGATCCGTATCAGATACTCCGGCTAGGTCACCTTTTTGGATCATAATCGTCAATTGCTGATTAGTGACTAAATCACCTGCAGAAATCATATCAATTGTGATATCTTCCCATTGATCTCTAGTCACGCCTGCTGTCGATACCTGAGTAACATTCGCTGTTGGCGATTGGAATCTCACTACCAATCCATCTGTAAATGGACTTCCTGTAGGAATATATATTTTAAAGCTGATGCGGATTGGATCGTTCTCCTTAAATGTATTTCCAAAGTCAAATACATTAATTTGAGTTGTCAAACGGTCTCTTGTATCATTTAAGAAATCTTTGTTAGGAGCATCGAAACTCATAGAGTAATTTCCTGAAAAGGCTTTATCTGTTGTTCTTATATAATAATTTGTTCCTTGATAGAACCATCCGTCTGCTTCCTCCGGTTTGCCATCTTTATCGATTTCAAATCCAGCACGATCAGCATCCAAGATACTTTCTTTACCATATAAGATGACCGATTCTTGAGCGAAGTCTTCTAAACTTGCTCCTGCTTCAGAAATAATGGCATTGTTGGCCTGACCAGTATAAGCTACAGTAATTTGATCTGAATTGTAGATTTCATCCACCAATCGGATCTCTACTTTCTTACTGTTGATATCGCTTACAGAAACAGAAGCAATATCAAATACTGTTTCTGCTAATCCAGATGCTGAGTTGCTAACTTTTACTTCAAAGCTTTGCTTCGCTAGATCTTGATCTACAATGGCCTGTAAGTTTTCTGATACATTAAATGTGATCAGTTTATCGTAAACACCTACCGCTGCCGTTGCGTTTCTTTCTGAAGTAATATCACCTTCTTTGAAGGTAGGACGTTGCTCAATTTCCACTTTAACTTTTAGAGGAATCACTTTAGAATCTGTACTTTCTTCAATGCCAGAAGCATTATCTTTTTCTCTATCGATTTGGAAAGTACCTACTTTAAAATATTCATCACCTGATGTCAAATCGTTGTATGCTACATAAGAAACAGAGTCGGTAGCAGTAGTACCATCATATAAATTCCATGTTCTAGAAACTTTAGAATAATCTACGATACCTCGGTAAGAAACATCGACTAACTTTAATTGATCTCCTTTTTCTACCACTATTTCAGCCCAAGTGCTTTCGTCTTCTGAAGGCTGATCTGTACTACCTACTTTTAAGATTAACTCATCGCCTTTGTATACTTCATAGGCTGCACGGATATCTGATACTTCGGGAGTTAATAATAATGGTAATTTTAATGTCTCCGAAGCAGCTATTTGATCAGGCTTTAATCGCTCTGATGACATAGCTCCAGCATTAGTGGACTTCGTTGACAACATCTGTAATTCAACAACTGATGAATTTTCAGCATCAGTATATACCTCATCTTCATAAAAATTGATGATTTCTGAGTTTTGAGGGAAAGTCCAAGTTCTAGTTTCTGGTCTACCTATTGTCGTCAAATCTCTGTAAATGATACTCTCTCCAACTGGAACGGTCAATGATGGCCAAGTAGAATTGTCTGAAGGGTCGTAAGTGATTCCTTCTTCATCATCACCTAAATAGATAAGATCTTGAGTGACTCTTGCCAATACTTCTCCATCGTATTCGATTTGCATTTCTGGTTCCAATGGAGCGAATACATTTACATAGAAAGTGGTATCAATTACCCACATTCCATCATCACCTAGGTGCGCTTCTAACGTATCAGGAATTTCGTTTCCAGCTTCATCTACTCTATTCCCTTTACCGATATATGTTACAGGGTGGTAATACGTATTATGAAGTCTCACACCTTGAAAACCTGCTTCTGTGAACAATACATTAATACTATGAGAAGTGGAAACTCTATCTAGATCTGGTAAAATATGGTTTCTTAAATCTTCTCCTTTTTGGTATTCCGATCCGATAAAGTAATTACCACTATCAAGTACCCACTCATGAGAATTCACTCCCTGAGATAAGTCTAAAAACGACATGGCTTCACCTGTATTTCTCACAAAATTAGAATGTGCAAAACCACCTGCTTCTGTGTACCATGATACATCTGACCATGATGGTATTTCTTCTTCTTCTTTATTACATCCAATAACAGTGATTAGAAGTAAAAAGATAAACGATATATTTTTAGTTAACTTCATTGTTATTGTCCAAGATTAGGGTTTGATATAATTTCCTCAAGTGGTAACGGTAAATAATCGTGTAATTGAGGGATGTAGTTCATAGAAGCATCCTCACAGTCTACAATTCGAATACTTGTGGTTACTTCACCCTCTACATAAGGGAACAATTCTGCTTTGTTTCTTCTTACAGTATTTCCTTCAGAATCTTCGAAAGTGAAGCGTTCTGTTTTATAAGCATCATCCTTTAAGAAATCAAATCTTGATGCAATGATTCCCCATCTTCTCATATCGATCCAACGAATTGAGTGCCCTTCAGCTGATAACTCCAATGGTTTTTCTACGTACATCAAGTGGTTCCAAACGTCTTCCGATGTGTATGTTTTCTCATCGTAATCGTGGGCTGTATCACCATTTGATGGACCGATTAACTGTAAGCCCCAACGCTTACGAATAGTATTGATCAATTCAATTGCTCTTGAAGTATTTCCGGTTGCTAAATAACATTCAGCAAGGTTCAAATAAGCTTCAGACAATCTGTTCACACATACATTTTTACCAGAATAGTAAGCACCTTTTGGTAAGTTATTTTCTGATGTAATGATGTCGTGATTCGTGTATTTCTTAAAGTAAGCGAACTCGTATTTACCGAAAGTCACTGCTTCTGGCGTCATTAACGATCTGTAGTAAGGAGTATTAATATCGTTTACTAAACTGATCATAGCCGATGCTCTTAGAGAAACCTCTCTTTCTACTAAAATATCGTTACCTTCTTCATCTACATCAAACACAAAGTTTCTAACATCTTTCGTATCTTTCACTTCCGTTTTGTAAGCATAAGACAACCAAGCATTTGGTGTTAATATTCTTTGTCCACCCTGAGAACCTGGTGCTGTAAACCTTGCCCAACGGTTACTTGGCGATTGCTCATCCCAACGATCCATTTCTGGTTTTAAGTTATCGTCGTAGACAATTTCGAAGATTGATTCCTTGTTAAACTGACCTGCTCTTGTAAAGAAAATACTGGCATCCTGTTCTAATTGATAAGGATACTCACCTGAGAAAATTAATTCTTCGTAGTATTTCTTCGCCATATCATAATCTGGATTAAATTCGTCTCCATCAATATGTGCTGGCGACTCCAATAAATACAAATTACCCAAGAACATGGCTGCAATACCTTTGTTCATTCTACCTGCTGCCAATTCTTGCTCAGCTTCATTGGCTAATCTTCCTGGAAGGTTTTCGTAAGCATACTCAAAATCCTCTAAAATGAATGCTCTTACTTCTGCTTTTGAAGAAACTGGAATATTGAAATCTTCCAATGTAACCGGTACTTTATCTCTAATGATTACTCGACCATTATTAAATGACTGATACAAGTAAAAGTGGAAAATACCTCTTAGCATTCTTGCTTGTGCCATTTGAGAAATCCAGTTTGGATCTTCATTTTGATCGGCAAGAGGACCATTTAATCCTTCGATTAACTGATTCGCTCTGAATACTCCTTTGTATAAAGCATCCCATTTCTTATTGATCTCTACTTGAGAGTTAGTAAACGTTTTAAAGTACCAAGGTTCTCCTTGCTTATAAAACTGTGGTCTACCTTGTGAATGTGAAGGGTAACCTTCGTCTGTTCTCCAAGCCTCTTGTACAATATTTAAATTGTAATGATTTAATAAAGAAGAATAAGCTGCCGTTAATACCTTATCCGATTCCGTTAGATTCTTAAAATAATCTTCTACCGGCTTAGCGTTCGGGTTGGTTTCGTTCAATTGATCTGCACACCCTACAGAAAAGAAGGATACTATCAAAAACCAACCTATATTTCTATATGTTCTATTTAATAAATTCATTTCAGTGGTTTTTAGAAGTTTAATTTAAATCCAGTTAAGTACAATGCTGAGATAGGGTAGTTACCTTTATCCAAACCTCTAGAAGACACTCCATTACCTGCTGCTTCAGGATCGTAACCTGTGTAATTCGTAATCGTTAATGGGTTCTGAGCAGAGACAAATAGTCTACAATTCGCCATACCCAATTTTTTCAATACTGTTTGAGGTAAAGTATATCCTATTTGAATATTCTTTAATCTCAAATACGATCCGTCTTCCAACCATAAATCTGTATAACCTCTAAAGTTATCGTGCTCTTTTGTTGTTCCTCTATACGCTGGTACATCAGAATTAGGGTTAGCTCTGTTCCAAGTATTTACTTGATCTGCATGTCTACCTTCTGAATAAGCCATGGCCATTGAACCGTTCATTACACTGTGTCCGATTGCAGCATACCAATGCATCATAAAATCGAAGTTTTTCCAGGTAAGGTTCAGGATTAAGCCTGTTTCAAAATCAGAGAAACCTGATCCCATATACACTCTATCAGCATCTGTAATCTGACCATCACCATCGGTGTCTAAGTAGATCAAATCGCCCAATCTAGCATCTGGCTTAATCTTTTGATACTCTCTTAATTGTTCATCAGATTTAACTACTCCATCCGTTTTGTACAAGAAGAAAGCACCCGCTTCGTATCCTTGTGAAAAGGCTGTAATTTTAGAAGTAGAAGAGGCTCCAGAAATTAAACCATTGTCTGTTGTATAAATAAACTCTTCTGTATTTAAGCTTGTAATCTCGTTAATGTTCTTTGTGAATGTACCTGTAACCGTCCAATTCACTCCTCCTGTTTTCCCTTTAAATGTACCAGCTAATTCTACACCTTTATTGACCATGTTACCAATGTTCATCGTCATTTTAGAATCCGCTCCTGTTCCTGCTCCACCCGATGGAGGTAATTGAACTGGGAATAACATATCGGATTTTTGCGTATGGTATAAATCGGCATTCAAGATGAACTTGTTACCCATGAAACCTAAATCGATACCAATGTTATTTTGGATAGATGTTTCCCACTGTACATTTCCGTTAGCAAAACTTTGTTGTGCCGCCCCAAAGTATAGCGTTGGAAAACCACCTGAACCGAATGGATAATCCATACCATTTTGAATCGTTGCTTTATCTGTATAAGGCAAGAAACTTTGTCCACCTACCTGACCGTGAGATGCACGAATCTTAAAATTGTTATTCACACGTGAGAAGCTTTCCCAAAATTCTTCTTCTGCAATGTTCCACGCCGCCGATGCTGATGGGAAAAATTTCCATTTTTTACCTTCTGCGAATTTTGAGTTACCGTTGTAGTTACCCGAAACGGAAAACATGTAACGGCTATCGTAATCGTAAGTAATACGACCTAAAGTACCGATAATATTGTAAGTATAGTTATAACCTGATGTTGCCGATGCTGCTAAAGCTGCACCATTTAAAACACGAATAGAGTTATCTACAATACCCGTTCTTTCTGCAAAGAAACTTTCTCTTGAATGTGTTTCGTTCGATACACCCAAAATACCTGAGATCTTATGTTTACCTAATTTTTTCACATAAGACAAACGACCATCGATGGAGAAACTCGTACGACGAATAGATTCGTTGTTGACATATGAATTGGCAGGATCAGATTGTAAGATACCGTTTTCATCATAGTTTTCGATAAACGGCTTAAACCTTACTCTAAATTCATTGACCGAGTTCAAACCAATATTCGATTGGATTTTCAACCCTTCAATAATTTCGTAACCTAAACTTAAGTTGGCTTGTGCTCTTTCTCTTTTGGTCTCATCTTCCTGACGCATCGCCTCTAACACGTTATTGGTGGTGTTCCAACCACTCTCGTCTACGATGATATCTGATGTTAAATCTAATACCGGTTTATACGGCGCATAACGGATTGTTTGCGTCAGTAAGTTACTAGATGTTCTTGCCAAATTTTCTGATGTAATACCGATAGATGAACTAATATGCCATTTATCTTTTTTATAGTTCATACCCGCACGACCGTTAAATCTTGAGAATCCTGAATTGATCAGAGAACCTTTATCGTCGTAGTAACCTGCAGTTACATTATAAGTTAAACCTTTAGATCCACCATTTACCCCTAAGTTGTAGCTCTGTGTTGGTTGATTATCTAAAATCACAACATCAGAAAGGTTAGTATCATTACTAAAGAAAGCTGGATTTCTAGGGATAGGTAAGTTAGTAGAGTTATCCCAATCGTTTGCACCTCTATTTCTTTCTTTCACTTGATCAAAGTACACCTGCTGTTGAGTGTTCATTAAATCAATTCCAGAAACAATATTTTTCACACCAAAAGAACCGTCAATACTTACACTTAGTTTTCCTTCTTGTCCTTTTTTGGTGGTAATCAAAATCACACCGTTTGCTCCTCTAGTACCATAAATAGCACAAGAGGCCAAATCTTTTAAGATGTCCATCGATTGAATCTCCGACGGTGCTAATCTTGGGTTTTCGTTTTGTGGAATACCATCCACTACATATAAAGGTTCTGTAGCCCCTGCCATGTCTGATACAGTACTAACACCACGAATTTGTATTACAGCGTCCGCACCTGGGGAACCACTCGTAGATACATTTACACCTGCAATTTGTCCCTGAAGTGCATTAGATACATCTCCAGTCACAAAGTTTGAGAAAGATTCGTTAGAAACGTGAGCCACTGCACCAGATACTTCTTTTTTCTTTTGTTCACCATAACCAATGGCAACTACCTCGTCTAATAATTGAACATCAGTCTTTAGTACTACATCAATAACCGTTTGAGTTGATAGTTTTACAGTTTGGGTTTCCATACCAATGAAACTGAATTCCAATGTCTCTCCGGATTCAGCCATTAATTCATAATTACCACGAAAGTCTGTAATCGTACCTTGGTTAGTACCAAGAATCCTTACGTTTACACCCGGTAATTCCATCTTATCATCTTCACTAATAACTTTACCCTTAATTTTTAGAGTTTGTCCAAAAGAGTTAAATGATAGTATAAGAAGCGAAAATAATAGTACAGATGATTTACAATATTTAATCACTTTGAAAACAGTATTCGTCTGTTCCATACGTTTTAGATAAATTAAGTGTTAATCCATTTCATAAATTTTTGCAGATTTCTCTGCGACCCCGCCTAGCTATACTTTTTCTATTTCATTTCAATAAGTTTAATTTTTTAAAAAGTGTATTTGATGTCATCGCATACAAGCGAATTGAACAGTTGTTTTTGTTTTGATAAATCAAATGTATCTCACTTTCAAAAAATCAGTGTATTTGACAATATAAAGTGTGTATCTATGAGGATAAATGTGCCTAGCGGTATAAAAAATGAAGTTATTTAGTCACTTATCATTAAAAAAAATGCTTTGCTATTTACGCTTCAAAGGTAATAAAATTGATGGGCGTTTGCAGATTTAAAGCGTTAAATAAATATATTTGATAGTGATTTGGGTGTCTGTTTTGGGGATGGGTATAAAAAGAGGTGATATCAAAAACTCTTGGTATAGGCTTAGCCCACCCAACTTTTTGATATCACCTCAATTATTAACTTATTTCTGATTACCTCCTACAAAGGCACACTCAACTCAATATCAAGAAATCTGAAAAGACCACAAGGTATTTCCACTTCCATATTTTTATCTGAGTAATCTATTTCTTCCTTAGAAACCACGTCCTTCACACCTTTCACCTCAATAGAATTGAAAGTGATTTTTGCTTTTCGATCGTCGGGATTAATATACCCATTATCCACCAACGTTAGTCGAATATGATTTGGTGCAGTTTGAACGGCTACCCAAGCAACATCACCAGATACATTGATAGGAATTTGCTTGCTTCCTTCCTGAATGGCTTTTTCTACATTTTTATAGTAGGTATCTGCTGCAAAAGTTTGCTTTCCATCTGCAGATAAATAGTCTTTACCATTGGTGATGAATTCCTTCGTGATGTTTTTGTACAATGGATGAAGATGGTCTTCTAATTTTCCCCTTGAGGCTTTTTTATCGGCATACACACCACTTTGAGGTGGAGTGATTAGTACCATTCCGTTTTCGAACTTCGGTAAAAAGTCTAAGCGTCTCTCTTTAGATCCTGATGCATAAGCAGAGAAATCATATGCTGTTACAGGTGCCGCAGGCCATGAACCATTCAAACGAGAGAATACCATCTTACGATTATCTTCTCTCTCTTTATCGTAGAAAGTCGTCCACTTCACGTTGTTTCCTTCATCTAAAAAGTCTTTATCCGGAGTTGTCATACTTAAGTGAACCGGGTTGAAACTTACGATCTCCGATTTCTTAGGAACATAAATTACACCTTTGTCGACCATCTCGTACAGCACACTAAAGTATTTCTGATCTACATGGAAATTATTTAAATACTGTGCTCCACTTGCTATATTGTACACCATCATTCTTAACATGTGGTTCGGAACCGTCTGACTAGAGAACTGTCTTTGTCTATAATAACTTGTGTTGTCTCTTGCTGCTCTTGCTCCCCAGCTATCCGTGGCTCCACTCGCCCAAATACCCATTTTACCTGAGTAACTCAAGTCCATCGACTTATCTGTAGTTTCCTCCATAGAAGGCACAAAAATCGATGAGTATTCTCCAGAAACTAATCCGTTCCACATCGGAAGGTAGATAATCGAATGCCAGAAAGCGTGTTTAGTCCTTACATAAATATTAGCATTCTTTCCCTTTGCATAATCGGCCAATGGATATAAGAAGTTGTCCATTACATAAGCGAAGTTCTGATCATAATGCTCCAATTCTGGGAAGATCATGACTGTCTTTTTATCCCCTCCTGCATCAAGAATTTTCTTTTCTGTTTCCAAGCTGATCATCATTGGGTCGTTACCATGTCCACCCCAATAACTGATGCCATATTCGTTTTTATAGTTAGGAACAAGAATATCCAAAACATCTTGTTGAGATAAAGAATATGTTTTTCTTCTATCGCGCTTTTCAGTATACACCTTATTACCAAAGTCGGTACGGTCCCAATTCTCTACTTTCGGCATGTGCTGACTCTTCAAAAAATACGGCGATCTGTTCTGCTTCTTCAATTTGCCGATAATTTCTTCGTTTCCGTCTGTGATCTTCTCTGTCATGAAAAAGACATCTTGTCCTTTTCCTTCCCACTTCGGTTTTTCGAAAGACTGAATAGTTGATCTAAAGTCGGCAGTATTCTTTAATAACTTAGATAATTTTCCTTTCGGCTCTAAGTTTTTGTACCCTTTCTCCCATGAAGGATTATCTAGATGAAGAATATGAATACAGCTACCTCCACTTTGTGCACTTGCTAAAATGATGTTACCTGTAGAGGTATCTTTCCACATATTGTTGTAAGCATATTTTGTTTGCAACACCTCTGCAGTTTGGGTATTGTACTTCGCATCTTGCAAAATGATGTTATTCCCTACCAAGGTGAAAAACTTAGACTCTTTGCCCAACAACACTAAGTCGGTTTGAGCAACACGGTAACCGTAGTTTTTAAGTTCCTTTCTGAAATTTTTTCTGAAAGAATGAGAAATCACTTCCTTACTTTCTAAATTCACTTCAGTAATTTGTCCTTTCTCTAGCATTCCAGAAGAACCCAAAGACAACTCGTTTACACCATCATTATTGGCATCGACTACTCTAAGATCACCAACCGTACCTTTTGTTCCAAGACTGAATTTCTTGAATGGAGTGGTCGCATCTGCCTTAAATAAGTAGATCGAACCTGTAGAATTATTTTGATTGTGCATACCGTGAACCACCAAAATCTCTTCTCCATTAGTGTATTTAGCAGGACGTAAGAAGTTAGCCACATGAGAAGTTGAACTAGGAATTCTTTTGTCCTTCATTTTCGTACGTGGTTTTTCCAACGAATAGTCGTCTGCAAAAATGGTTTGGATTAATTTTCCTTTTGGAGAAAGGTAATAGAGGTATCTGTCCATACCGCCAATCACAATATATTTACCTTCGGCACCATTCATTGCGGTAACCGATAAAAGAGGTGTCTCTTCGGCTTTGTATTTCCACAATAGATCGCCTTTATGGTTTAATACATATAGGTGTCCATCGGCATTGGCTGCTAAGATTTCGTCGTTGCCATCGTTATTAATGTCGTCGCACCACAGATCGTGATTGGCATATCCTGATAATGGATGATCCCATAGTTTTTTACCTTTTGCATCAAAAATGAGAATTCTACCTTCATAACTATTGGCTACGATATAGTTCTTCTTTTTGAAATTGGCATTACGAACATGCGTAATTGTATAATCGGTATCTATACTAGTTATCCCCTGTTTCTGAGCCCAAGCGCTCGTACTCATCAAAAACAAGGTGATGAAACCGATGAGTTTACATAAAGAGTTGAATTTCTTCATAATGATTCATTTTTTCATTTCACTTAGGCAAATGTAGCTGACCATCATTTTTTAGAGGTCTTCTTGTATCAGTACTTTGTATCTGTACGTGTGGGCACAAATTGACACCGCATAGATAACAAACCTACTTTATTGTTTATCTGATAGTTAACTAATTTATATCATTTTACTGCAAAAATCTTATTGTACATGCAGATACAAAATTCGAAATTGTACTTAAAATTACGGAATGGATTAACAAAGACATATTAAGAACGTACCGAAAGTCGTAAACCATCGAAAAAAAACATATTTGTATGTTCCTGATTCCTCAGGTTTTTATCATTGAAATGAAAGAAATATGAAAAGTAGAATATTTAAAACATTCCTTGTCTTTGGGCTACTATCGGTAAGTCTGTTACAAGCACAAAATGAAAAACCGAATGTGCTGTTCATCATGGTCGACGACATGAACGATTGGGTGGGTGCATTTGATGGTCATCCGCAAGCCATTACACCTAACATCGACAAAATCGCTAAAAAAGGGGTAATGTTTAAGAATGCCTATTGTGCTGCTCCACTTTGTAATCCATCGAGGACAAGTTTGCTTACAGGCTTGAGGCCGTCGACCACTAAAGTATATGGTAACTCAGAACACTTTAGAGATCACGAAGGATTTGAAAATGTGGTTACTCTTCCTCAACACTTTAGTGCGAATGGATATCAGACAGTCGCATCGGGTAAAATTTTCCATAGTCCAAGAGGTAACAAACCAAAGCCTAAACCGGGTAGTGATCCTGGATCTTTTCAAGAAGAAAAATTCTCAAAATTAGGAACTAGATTTCCAGATGAGTCATTTAGAAGAAGTCATGGTATTGATTTCACAAGAAAGGATATGAAAGGTACCGCCAAGAAAAACTTCGATTGGTATCCAATTGAAGATACCAAAGAAGAAACTAACGATTGGCAAAATGCTGAATATTGTGCGAAGTTTTTAGAGAAAGAGCATGACAAACCTTTCTTCTTAGCTTGTGGTATTTTTAGACCTCACTTACCTTGGTACGCTCCAAAGAAGTACTTCGAAATGTATGATGTGGATAAGATCGAATTACCTGCTTATTTAAAAGATGACATCAAAGACACAGGTAGTTTTGGCAACAAAATGAAATTGGGTCTTCACGACGAATTAGTGTCAAAAGGTCTTTGGCAAGAAGCAGTAAGAGCCTATTTAGCCAACCTTACTTTTGCTGATGACTGTGTGGGTGAATTGATCAATGCGCTAGAAAAATCGGAATACAAAGACAATACAATTATTGTGATTATGGGCGACCACGGTTGGCACTTAGGTGAAAAAGATATTTGGGGGAAAAATACTTTGTGGGAACGTTCTGCTAAAACACCTTTGGTGATTTACGATCCAAGAGAAAAAGGTGGAAAAGCATCTGAAGAAGTGGTCTCACTACTTGATGTTTACCCGACTCTAGTAGAAATGTGTGGCCTACCTGCCAACGATAAAAACGAAGGAAGCAGTATTATCGAATTGGTAAAATCGCCTAAGAAAAAGCTGAACAGAACAGCGGTAACTTCTAAAGACGAAGGCATGCATTCTATTCGTTCTAACCGTTTTAGATACACTATTTATAAAGACGGTTTCGAAGAGTTGTACGATCACCAAAACGATCCTAATGAGTGGACGAATGTTGCAAAAGACAAGGCTTATCAAAAGGATTTAGAGGCAATGAGATCAGCTATGAACGCTAAAGTGACGATTAAAACAAAAGCACAATAGAAAAAGATCTCATCCAAAAAAAGTCAACCTTAAAACATTAGAAATACTTGTTTTAAGGTTGACTTTTTTAATTGATTTATAAATACCTTCTACTTCATCAAAAGGTCTAATTATTCTTTTAACAACTTAATAATTGTTCCATTTATATTTAAGAAGTAAATACCAATAGGCTGATTCTGCAGATTTAATACCCATCTTGTATCATAAAAAATAGGTTCCACATTTATGACTGCACCATACTGGTTGATCACATGAATTTGATCTGTATCTCTAATATCTCCTCTAATCTTAAATTTATCCGGCGATGGGTTAGGGAAAACAAAATAGGTAGGATCATCGTGAGGTGGTAAGTTAGAAACACCTCCACTGTTGTTGCATTCGCAGTCACAACCATCGGTTACAGGAGGAATTTCTCCACATTCCGTATTTTCATCTTCTTCAGTCACAACATCTTTTGGTTGATGTTTAAACCCAATTGATTCTGTATTTGAAATGGCAACATCAAAATAACCTAAAGCTGTATTATTATTACCATCTGCAGTATTTAAAATATTAGCTACTGCTGGTGCAGGGTAACTTTCCCCATCAGGATTATATTCTGTTCCTATCCATTGCTTTTCCTCACAAGGGAAATATTTAAAATGTTTTGATTTTACTTGAGCACTACAACCGTAAGTCGCTTTTACGTTTTTGACAATAGAAGTACTGGCATAATATCCCGGAGTGATTCCTAAAGCTTCTTGGGAACTTGTAACATACCCTTTACCGATACGGACAGCAAAACCTGTATTGACTGCTTCTACACCATCAATTTCTACGTGTCCATTCTTAATAGCATGTGGAGAAATCATTACTGCAGCATTCCCGTTTTCGCAATAGATATTTTGACCATAAATATCAAAATTTCCACCTACTTGAAGGTCATTCATCTTATTCAATCCTGTTTCTAAACGAAGCGTTACACCACCTTCACCCCAAAGGTTTTTGAAGAAGGTATTTTTTAATGCTTGAGATTGAATTAATCCATATCCATAATGTGCACCAACAGTACTACAGTCTTTAATCACTCCGTTTTCTGAACTTACATATTCTCCGTTGTAAGTCGAATAGCCAATAGTAATGGCTGAAAACTTTGTGTTATCATCGACTAAATGCATATCAGAAATCAAAAAGTTTTTGACGTTGACCAATTGGAACATTCTTACATTCGGATTTCTTGCTTTGCTAACATCTACGGTGTAATAACCATCCACACCTCTCACACTTACATTTCGAGTCTCCTCATTATCTTTGCCAATGCTCATAATTACATAGTTTTTGTCATTACCAGGATCGGTAGGATAAATAAGTGCTTCAGTATCTATAGTAATATGGATGTTTGATTTGACAAGAATAGATTGAAAATAGTACTTCCCTGCCGGAATATTTATTCTTCCTCCATTTGGTAGTTCGGTGAGTTCATCAATTGCTCTTTGCAAGGCTTCACTATCGTCTTCATCATCTTGATTATTCACTCCATAATCATCTACTAAGTTGACGGTTTTGGTTACATCATTGATTTTGTCAGTGTAAAAATCAGCTTCATCTTGTGCCCAAATGTTGGATACCACAAAAATTGAAGTGATAAAAAGTAATTGTTTAAGATTCATTTTCTTTCATTCTTTAAATAGCAATCCTCTTCTGTTCATCAGTTACATTTTGATAGAAGAGATAATGCTCATTAGTAAATTCATTTCATAATTGACCTCTTCAGATTGTGCTTGAAGTAGAAGTTTTTAAAGATGAAAATAAACCCTTTGAGTCTTGTAGCGGACTGTACAATTTATGTATCTAAGTGTATTACAGGACGATAATCTCTTTTATCAAGTGCATAAAAAAGGCATCCCCAATAAATCATTGAAGATGCCTTCTTTAAGTCAGTCCTTATGTCAATAGTGTCCTATTCTATTGTTTGATAAATGTTTTGGCTTTACCGTTTATCAATACAACATATTTGCCTTTGTGTAATTTTGAGATATTGACCTGTACTTTATTATTACCCAATTTAAGCGTAGGTAAATTTTCCATTTTTCTACCAAGCAAGTCAAAGATTTCTACGGATTGAATGATCTTATCTACTGTCACATTAATCTCATCTGATGATGGATTTGGATACACATTAATCACTACTTGATTACGATCGATAGATGTCGGTTCATCTACTTTAGCCACAGTTACATCAAATTCTTTGGTAGTCGATAAGTTACCTAAAGTAATTGTAGCTGTTAGCGTTACGTTTACGTCTTCTACTTGAGCTGTCACTTCTCCATCTACAGTAATCACGTCCTCGTTAGACGATTCCCAAGAAACCAAAGTGTTATATAAAGATGACAATGGTAAATCTACATCTGAAGTCACATTATCCTCCGTATCTGCATCTGCAAGTCCGATTTCAAGTGCTTCTACAGCCGCTGCAAATTGTAATGATGCATCAGCAATTACCTTCAATTCAAATGTTTTGTCCATGCTTTTATCGTCTAATGTTACTGTAGCCGTTAGCGTTACAGTCTCATCTTCAATGCTTCTCACTACTGTACCATCGTTAGCAATCACAGCCTCATTATTTGATGACCACGAGATGTTTACATCAAATAATCCTGTCGATGCAAGTGTTACATCAGACATCACATTATTGGCATCTTCGCCTTCAGCATAAACAACTTCTACGGCCATTACAGCTTCTTCCAATTTCTTAGAAGGATCACCCAATACAATCACATCAAATTCTTTACCTTCTGATGCTGCATCATTTAATTTAGCGAATGCTGTTAACTTGATAGGCTGATCTGTAGAAATTTGATTGACTGTACCGTCAGTAGCCAATACATTTTCATTAGAAGAAATCCATTCTATACTTGTATTGAAAGCACCTTCTGATGATAAAACGATGTTATCTGTGATATTATCAGCATCAACATTACCGTTCAGGTCAATTACTACTAATTTTAAAGCTTCAATAACCGCTTGAGCTTCGTCTTGAGCAACAATTAATACAAACTCTTTGCTTTGCTCCTCCATACCAATTGATGCTGTAGCATTTAAAGTGACTGTGATGTCATCTTCATAACTTATTGTTACTTCACCAGCATTTGTAATTGCAGCATTGTCCGAAGACCACTCGATCACAGCATCAGCATAAGTATCGTCTGTTAAAGGTAATACCACATTTTGAGTGACATTGTCTTTATCATCGCCTTCAGCATACGTAATCGAAATAGCATCTAATACCTCTTGTAGTTTGCTTTCATCGTTCTTAGCTGTTATTAAAGTAAAGGTCTTATCTACAGTCAAAGGATCAGTACTTGTCGTTTTAGTCAGTGTAGCTGTTAATGTTCCTTCCACTTCCTCAGAAGTTAAAGTTACCTCTCCAGTTTCAGTAATATTTGCATGATTAGAAACCCACTCCACTTTTACATTATTGATAGTAGAAGTCACTAAAGTCACATCTTGGAAGACGTTATCATAAGAATTACCTTCTTCAAAAAGTACCTCCAAAGCAGCATACGCTTGATCCAACTGTTCTTGAGGAGAGAAAGATGCTAAAGCAAAAGTAAATACCTTTTGAACGCTTACATCACCTTTGGAAATTGTAGCCGTTAATTCTACGCCTTCGATCTTTGCCAAGCTTCTATTCAATACCGCATGATTATCTTCAATCACTACAGCATCAGGGTAAGCATCTGGATTTTTCACCTCCCAAGTAATGGTCGATCCATATCCTAATTCGTCAGTCGTTTGTAATGGGAAGTTAGTACGAACATTATTCAAGTTTTCCTCATTTTGTAACTGAAGAGCAAAAGTACTGACCAAGTTATTTAACTGATATTCATCCTCCGATACTTCTTCTAAATTGACATAATCAATGATGATATTACCTGTAGATCCTCCATATTGAATTTGAACACCTAATCCTTCCAATAACTTTTCCTCAGGATTATCTAACTGATAATAGTTGACAATATGATGTTGTCCCTCACCAATTTCAGAAGTATTTACTACTCCCGTTAAAGAGGTATAAGATGCATCTCCTGCTAATTGATATCTAAAACGGTATCTAATTTTATCTGCTGGATTTGTTGATTCTACCGTAGAAGTCACTTTATAATAACTAACAATTGATGGGTTTTTATATACTGGATAACCAATAGAATTGACCTGTAAGTTACCGATACTTGAACCACCACCTTCGAGTTGAATCGCTTTTGATCCATGGTAGTCCACTTGTTGGAAATTTCCTGCATTAATAGTATTCCAACCTACCGCAAGATCTTTTTCGAAGTTTGCATTACTTACAATATAGTTTCCTGATCCATCTTTGATAGGAAGTAAAGTAACCTCTACTTCTTTTTGAGTAGTTGTATTTTGTAAAGTAGCTGTCGCCACAAAAGTTACCTTCGTTTCTACATCAGGGCGTTGGATAATCACCCCTTGATCATCAATTAATGACGGATTACCTGATGCCCATGTTAAGTCTATACCTTTATGAGACGATGGAAAGCTTTCGATATTAAACACAATACCATTACCATCTTGAGGATCCACACTGTTAAAAGTAAGTGCTAGATCTTCTAACTCTGCTTGCATAAAATCAGCAAGCGGAATCATCTCTAGGTTATCAAACACATACGAAAGGCCACTTAGTTTAAATTGGTCGCTATAACCATCTAACGCTTTACCAATACGTATCTCTACATTTAAATCGTTTACATCCGTCCCTAGAGTATAGACATTTTGAATGTTAACATAACCTGCTTCTTTGGTTGATTTCATCCAATTACCTTGATTAGAAGCATTAGATATCAAGAAGAAGCCTGTACTAAACCCGGTGTCATTAGTATATTTATCCGCATCAGCTGCTGTCATTTGAGTTTCATCGAACTCTAATGCGAGGTCGTAGGTCACCATAAATTCCTGCGCTTCCGCTAAAGGAAAAGTAAACTGATCTGTAATATTTTGATTCAGTCCTACTGTTGCCCAACCGCCTGATGCGTTCATTGTGAACCTAACCGCATTACCGTGATCAGGATTATACGTATTAGAAATGATTTCTGAAGTTCCTTTAAAATTCCAGTTTCCATTATCACCTTCAAAGTCGCCATTAGGAATAAGATTCTGGGCGAAAGACAGATGACCGATGATGAAAAATAGAATTGAAGTAATATTTCTTTTCATACAAAAAAAATAGTTTTGTTTAACGAATGACAATATTGTTTGCCGTTAATTTTTAAGATTGATTTTTACAGAAAATTAATTTCAAAACGAATGATTTCGCTTTCAAACAAAACTAGTTTAATTGTATTTTACACGCCTAATGAAAACCGCTTGTCTATACTGTTATTTATTATTACAGACATTATATTCATTAGTAGATACAAATTAGAGGCATATTTACTGCTGAAATACAACTACTCTTTGACTACTTTCAAAACATTCATATAATCATTGGTAGAAACCTGTATAAAATAGATCCCCGTTTTGTACTCTTTTAGATCCAATTCTACTTTTCTCTTCGTTTTATATTGTTGATCCATAAGCACTACCCCAATCGTATTGATCACTTTTAAATTGATTTGATCATACTGCTTCCCAAAATCAACTGTCGTTTTATAGTTTGTTGGATTAGGATAAACTGTTGCCATCACCCTTCCTATTTGATCATCAATTGAGGTCACATTCATATCCATACATTCTGATATGGCAGTACAGGTTTCATTAGAAATCATTACCGCATATGTTCCCGATTCTTGTGGAGTGAAAATGGGTGAGTTATCTCCTAATATGATTTCCGGAGCATCACAATTGAACCATTGATAAGTGGCTCCTTCTTGAACCGCTTTTAATAAATTCCCTTCAACAGTTACCTCATTACTTAAATTCTCACAGTTGGTCTGAATCGTAATACTTGATGCTGACTCTACTCCTTTATCAGAAGTAGCTACTAAAGTGAGGGTATACGATTTTGCCGGTTGATCTTTAAAATAATCTACCGACCAACGATAGGGTCCCGCTGTTTTTTCTCCAACGTAATGATCATCAATAAAAAGTCTTACTCCTTTAATATTGCCTTTATCAATTGAAGTAGTGGCCTCCACCTCTACAGTGTTGTTTACTAAAAATTCGTCTCCATTCTGAGGAGAAACGAATCCCACATTTGGAGTTACTGTTACTTCATCTCTCACTTCTAAAAAGTATACCTGATAAGGCGAAAGCACCAACTGATTATCAATCGATTTTCCTGTCATCAAGTTGAAACAGAAAGTACCATAGTCTGATTTTTTTAAATTGATAGAGATATCAGCATCCGTATTTCCAAGGTTAATGATAGAAAGTATCTCTTTGCCCTCTGCAGTTGATATTGATCGCCAAAAACACCCTTTACCAGTACTTTCGTTCGTTTCTACAATTTCCAATTTGGGAGAATTCTTTACATTAGAAACAGCTAGATCAGCCATACCAGCTAAAGAGTTATTGTAAATCGCACCGTTTAATACTTTTGAATGAGGCGCACCATATTCATTATATTTTAATGAATTGGAATTGAGTATCACTTTTCCACCTGCATTAATATACTCTTGTAGTGCATCAATTTCTGATTCTTTTACGGATTCGGTATTATACACTACGATGACATCCCAATCATCTTTCTTCGATGTAATGATGTTTTCCGTTGCAAAGCCAATTGGTATTCCTTCAAAATACAATTGTTGATAAATCTCGTGGATATCCTCTTCCATATAACCCTCTCTATTGATGGCCGAAGTTTCAGAATAGAAGATTCTTATTGGTTTTTCTTTGGATTGAAATTTAAAGATATCTTCACTAAAAGTATTTAAATCCATCATGGTAGATTGTACTTGAGCAAGTACTTTCGGCTGATGAGTCACGTCTACAATATATTCTCCACTAACAGGTCTTTGTGAATCAATCTTACCATTACTCAATCTAGACCACACCCAACTTTTTGAGGCTGAAAGTCCATGTAAGTGTCCTAACCAATAAACTGCATTTACATAATCTGGATCAACTTCTTTAAACATAAAAGAAACTGATGTTAAGAAGTGATTCTCTGAATCATAAATAAACTGATTGGGTTGCACAGATTTATAAAAGTCGAAGATCATAGTAGTGGGTAGCCACTCCATACCATAACGATGATCCCAATCATTCTCTCCCCACATCTGATCATTCTTGGCACTTGCGTCCACTCCAATGATATCCGTTAATCGAATGAGGCTTTCGTAATCCATTCCATGATCTCTTGCATTTCTCACCCACAACCAAGGCATTAATTTGATGTGCACTTTTGCATCATCATCATATTTTCTTATTTCATTCTTTACCCAAGTAAACCACTCAGTTACTCTGTACTGATTGAACGCCATCCAATCGTACCAAATACTTAAACCTTGTTTGTTGGTACTCATCGGAATTTGTACATCTACCTCATCAAAACTACTGTAGCTAGATGCCCATAATGTATTTAGGTTTTCGATAGATTGATGTTTTTCTTTTAGCCAAGTTCTGAATTTACTTTTGGTGTATTCCGATACTTCTCCAGTATTCCAAGTCCCTTCACGTGTAAAAAAACTAGGTTCATTAAATAACATATACCCTAGTTTTGAGTGTTCCTTACCACTCACTAAAGGAATAAAATATTCGAAAAGCTTCCCATATATTTCTCTTGCTCCAGGATGATCGATATCGTATGTTCCGTACTTTCGACCTCCTACATCAAAATTGTCATACTTTTCGTATGCCCAAGCAGGAATGTTATTGTTATCAATAAATACAGCACCGATATTTTGATTATTGTTATTGGCGACCCTATCAAAAGCCCAATTTTTATAGGAGAAGTCCTCATTGATAAAACTTGGTGAAATATATTCACTCCCATAGGCACCAAAGTGTTTTTTGGTTTCTTCAGAAACATCATCCGGTTTCCATACATAATCCATTAGAAAAACAGTTTTCCCATTTTGCATCAGATGATTATTGTCGAGCTGAATGTTGGAATAATTAATCTCCGTTGTCGCTTGCCTTAGTATATTTTTTGATAGTACTTGATGTATATGCGCCACCGCTTCATCCAATAATTCTAATGTTTTTTGTCTTTCGAAATCAGGTAGATCATTGGCTAATTGCTGGGCTTCCTCTTTATATAAAGTATGTACCGCGTAGTAATTTTTATTTTCGGAAATCGATTGTTCATCCACTTTAGCAAAGTCTAAAAACAACTTTGCCGTAAAGACAATCATCTCCTCTTTTTGAGTATCAATTTCTTGTTCGTTTGCTTCAAGAATTAATGTTTCGAGGGAATCTATTTTAGCTTCTACCAATTGTTCTAAAGACTGACCGATAGCATTAATAGAAAACACAAGAAACAATACAACAGTAAAAAAGTAAGTAATTCTATTCATCTCTTATTATAATGTATATCAACAATATCAATAGATATCATTTAAGATTCTTCATCATATTTATCCTATACTTACCAAAAAGGTCTAGAGTAAAAACAATAGACCTTTCTGATAACTTTTAAACATTCCGTTTATATTTTTTCTAGACGAATATCGTCCACATAAAATGTTCCTTCTCCTCCATGTGTTACATTCGATGGAACCATCAAAACCATTTTACCATTAACGATGTTGGTCAGTTTAATTTTAGTTTCCACATCGATCCATTTACCTGTTTCTAATTTTCTGAATTTGATAATGGATTGAAGCCAAGCTTTGTTCGGTTCTACAAAACTAAGGTGTAAACTTTTAGGATGTTGTTCTTCCAAGAATACTTTTAGACGAATTTTGTACTCCCCTTCTTCAACATTAATTTTAAAACTATCGTCTACTTTGTGATTGTTCTTGCTTTCAATTTTCATGTTTTGCTGTTCTGGAATAGCATCACATGTAAATTTACAGCTCACTTTTCCTGAAGCTGACTTTTCATCAGTAATACTCCAGTATTGTTTGTCTTTTGTCCACCAACCACTCATTCTTGATTCAAAACCAAAGTTCTTTTGATTCAAAATACTTTCCACTTCAGGATCAGCTTGCGCTTGGCAATCGTGAAAATTAAATGTTGCTACGATTAGCGTTAAGATGAAAAAAATTGATTTCATAAGATTATAATTTATCGTTTGTCTTGTGTAGTTACTTATAATTTTAAAGAGTCGTTGACTTCAACAAAGAGAACATCAAATGGCTGGAGGGTGATGTTATTCTCTAATTGCTCTCCAGTTAGAATATTTTTTACAGATGTAGACTTTTCAGCGTCCGTCAGTTTAATTTCAATTGCTCTTGCTTCCTTACCAATATTAATTAGCGTAAGCATATTGCTGTTTTTATCAGTATTTACATACCTCCAAAAAACTCCTTTTTTAGCATGATCATTTAACTCACTTACTTGAAGAGTATGCTTTGAAGTCACTTCTGCCAAAGCTTTCAACTTCATTTCATTTAAGTCCTCCACCTTGATAAGTTGACCATTGCTTTTATTCAAAGGTGAAAGCTTTTCTCCATATTCGTTCTTTAGAATACTTGCATTATCTATGATTACTGTACCACCATTATCCAAGTATTTTTGCAAAGCATCTTTTTCTGATTGTTTGATGAACGGAGTCTTTTGAACAACCACTACATCCCAGTTTTTTTGAGACTGTTTCTTTAAAATATTCTCTGTGACAAAGCCGATTGAATATCCTTCGAAAAATAGATTTTCGTAAGTAGTAAACACATCGTCCATGTGTTTTTTAAGATTTATGGCTGACGTTTCAGAATAAAAGACACGAATCGGTTTTCTTAGATTTTGGATCTCTGTAAGTGCTTGAGCATTGGCATTTAGATCCATCATGGTTCTTGTCACTTTATCGACTACAGCAGGTTGCATAGCTAAAGATCCGGCATACCCTTTTTCTGTGTAGCTTTTTAGAGAACCGTCTTCTTTTCGAGGCCAGAACCACGCTTTACTAGAATTTAGACCCAAGATCGTCGCCATCCAATGGGTTGCATTCACATAATCGAGGTTTAAATCCAACTCTCTGAATTTTACCGTTGATAAATAATGTGTTTCAGAATTGTAGATCACCTTGTTAGGCGATATGGATTTATAAAAATCATAGCTCATACACATCTCTCTCCAAGAGTAAGCATAATGATCTACCCATTCTTCTTTTTTACCCCACATGGCAGAATAATGAGAACCCGCATCGTTACCCATAATTGATGTTAGATCAGATAATGCTTCCATATCGATACCATGATCTCTTTTGTTTTCAGTCCAAAGATTAGGCATCAATTTAATATGAGTGTGAGCCTCTTTATCATGAGATCTGATTTCATCTTGTAGAAAAGTAAACCATTCCGTCACTCTGTATTGATTAAAACTCATCCAATCGTACCACTTCGAAGTTCCTTGAAGTTTTGCTTCAATTGGAATACTGATCTCGACAGCATCAAAAGAAGTAAATGAGGTATTCCAACGTTTATTTAATACACTAATATCCTTGTGCTTCTCCTTTAAATAGCCTCTAAATTTCTCTAAAGTGAAATTAGAAACTGTACCCGAAGCCCATGAATCCTTAATTGTGAACCAGTGAGGCTCATTCGTTAACATCCAACCTAACTTCGCATAATTCTTCCCTTTTGTGAGTGGTGCCACTTGAGAAATTAACTGACGTTGAATTTCTTTTGCTCCTGGGTTGTCAATATCGTAACCCGTATATCTACGTCCACCTACCGTAAAATCGGTATACTTATCTATGGCCCATTTTGGTGGATTAAGATGGTTTAAAAATACCGTACCTAATGTACCGCTCTCCTTATTTTGTATCTCTTTTAGTTTGTAGTGCTTTAACGATCCATCTTCATTTAGATAACCTGTTGTTAGAAAAATTCCATCTTGTTCTCCATAAAACTCCTGAAATTCTTTACTTGTGGGTTTCCATACATAATCATAGATAAAAACAGGTTCTCCATTCTGTTCAATTGTATTATTATTGATGTCCAGATTAGACCAATCTATTTTTGGTGTCGCTTGTCTTTGATGTTCTCCACTTAAAACTGCTTCCAATTCTGATTGTGCATTTTTAAGCATCAAAAGAATTTGTTCTCTTTCGAATTGAGGTAAATAATGTGCATTTTCCTCAGGAGTTTTATCGTTAAGCTTTTTGACTAAGTTGAATAACTTCACATTTTTCTTGAAATTCTTTTCATCCCAATCTGCATATCTAGAAAATATCGCTGCTGTTCTGAATGTGCTTAATTCTTTGCTAACATCAATACCTTTTCTTTCTGCTTTCTTTACCAACTTGTGAAGCTGTTCTGTTTCTTTTTCTATCTGAAGCTTTAAGTCTTGGGCTTCCAATGAGTGGAAACAACTTAATAGAAGTAGTGCTATGACAGATAAATAATTCTTCATTTTCATCATGCTGCTGATTATAATTTTAGTACACACCTTGAAAAAATTGTTGCTTCAAAAATGAAATTTTAATGTTCCAAGCCCGTCTTATTTTGTAAATAATATGTCTTATCATTCTTAAAAAAGATGAATTCAACACATTCATCAAAAACTATTGATGAATGTGTTAAACTGTGATATACTTCAATTCATCTTAGATCTTTTCATCTATAGATGCTTAAGGACGTTTTTCAACAGAAGTCACTCTGAAGTTGTCCACATAAAACTCTACATCTCCAGTAGCATCATTTACTGAATTGATCATTAATACAAAGTCTTGTCTACCTTGTCCAATTGTAGAAGTGGTATAGAATGCCTTACTAACCTGTACCCATTTCCCTCTTTCTATCGATGAAACATCAAAAGGTATGTTGGTCCAATTGGCTCTGTATTGCACTTTAAATGTATTCAAGTCTACGCCTTCTGGAATAAAGAAGTCCATAGTTATTTCATACCATCCTTCATCCAATTCATCCATAATGTTGATGGTTTCTGTAGATTGAATAGATATTTTTGATCCATTATAATTGGCTACTAAATACTGAAGGCAAGCATTATCTCCATCTGAAGACTTCCCTTCGTATCTACTTACTGTTGATACGTTCGTCCACCAACCGTAAGCACCGCCATTATTGGCAATGGCTTGAGCAAAACCAGGGTTTACAAAACCAGAAATTTTGTTTTCTTTGCCTTGCATCACCGTTAGCTTATTTTCGAAATGTTCTAAGGAAACATTGGCTAACGATTTGATCATATCGCCTGAGTAGGCTACATAGATACTATCTGAATTATAGATTGGTGCATCAAATTCAATTTCCACCTGTTTTCTTGACGACTGATTCAATCTAACTTCTTTGATATTTATTCCTGATACTTCAAAACCATATTGTTTCACTAACACGTCAAAATCGGCTTTCACTAAATCAGAATCAATGTCTTGCAAGTTTTCTGATACCGTAAATGATAAAACATTCGTACCTACGCCTGTTTGTGAAATATCACTATTGATATAAGTCGGTTCTTGAGGGAAAAGTAATTGAATGTAGAATGGAAGAGGCAATGATTTATTATCATCTTCGATTGGCATTCCTTCTCTTTTCCAAGAAACAGTTCCTGCTTCAAATGCATCTGTGGCATTGACAGTATAACCTGCTTCCACCTCCCAATCTGTTGATGTTGATGGGTTGGCATTGTTTAACTCCCAAAGAATACTTGTTGGCGATCCTTTCAATGTTTCATCTTTAAAGACTAATTTATCACCGGCTTGAACATCGATAATTGGCCAACTTGAAGGATCTCCAACCACATCACCTTCTGCAAAATTAAATACAACGGCATCGTTATAATAAATGCTATACGTTGGTGTGATATCTAGTGTAGTTACATTTACTTTTAAAGGAATCACCACTTCTTTCGATCCATTGATTAAATAATCATGGTCTTTTCTGATGGCATTTATTGCACCCACTTTATGAGTACCGTTTTCCCAATATTGATTGATAGCAATAGAATCTGTTGAGTTACCCAATGATCCTGATGAAAACTTCCAAGTTCTATTGTTTGTTTGTCCTACAGTAGAGACATCAATAAATTCTAATTTTTCGCCTGCAGATAAATCAACAATTGGCCATTCTGATTCTGCTGGAATTGTTGCCCCTGCTTCTAATCTGAAGATCTCATTACCATCATATTTAACAATAACTGATGGCTGAATTTCAGGAGTTTTCACCTTAAAAATATAAGGTAACTGTACATTTAGATTGGCCATTGGTAGTTCTTCGTTTGCTCTTTGAATAGAAACACTACCTGCCCCTTGATTACCCAACTTTTCAAAATGGAAAGTAGTCGTAATTTCTTCTAATGAAGCACCTTCTTCAGTAATCGCATTGTTGACCAATTTCCATAATCTATAATCTGGACGGCCTATTTTTGTCGAATCAATATACGTGATTTTATCACCTGCATTAATCTCCAAAGTATCCCACAAAGCTTTATCCTCGTCGATCACAGTACCTTCTGTAAGTTCTGCAATCACCTCATCATTTTTTAAGATGAATACATGAGGATCAATATCTGCATACACATCGACTTGGAAAGCGGTGTCGATGACCCAAATGCCATCTTCTCTTTGAACAGCAGACAGTGTATCATAGCCTCTGTAAGTGACTTCCTCAGAAAATGTATTGTAAAGTCTTACTCTCTGAATACCGCTTTTCTTGAAAAGTACATTGGCTGTAACATCTTCGATAATGGTTCCTACTCCTTCCATGATGTACTTATCTAAAGTATCACGAGAGTTAAAATCCGGAGAAAGATAATAATTGCCAGAGTCAATTTCCCAATGATGGGTCAATACCCCTTGAGAAGCATCCATAAAAGAAATATGTTCTCCTACGGCCACTGCATAAGGTTTTCCTGGTGCGATGGAAGTGTACCAAGTCACATCAGAAAAGTCATTAGCATTTAGCTTCAGATCATCATCTTTACAGCCAAATAAACACAAGCAAGTAAAAATGCTTACAAATATATATTTAAATTGATTCATGGCTTACTATCTATCTAGGTTAGGATTTGATATGATTTCGGATAATGGCAGAGGAAAATAATTGTGCAGTTCTGGATTGAAGTTAATGGATGCCATCTCAAAATCTTTGACTACAATTGAATTACTTCCACTAGGTACATCGCCAGGTTGTAAATGTGAATTTCCTCTCCAGCTAAAATTACCTTGTGGGTTGACATATCTATATCCTACCAAGTAATATCTTTCCTCAGCTCTCATTTGGTAATTTTGTTTGGTAATTCCCCATCTTCTTAAATCAATCCATCGGATCATATGACCTTCCACAGCTAACTCTAATGGTTTATCATGATACATTAACTGATGCATCAAACTGTCTGCGGTATAAGTAATTCCATCATAATCATGTGATGTATCGCCGTTTCCATCTCCTAATAATCTTAATCCCCATCTTTTTCTGATGGCATTCATATATTCTAAACCTTTTTCTACATTGCCCTCTTTGATATAGCATTCTGCTAAATTCAGATAAGCTTCTGCTAGACGATTGACTGTTACATTTTTACCAGAGTGTAATGATCCGTACGGCAATGAATTTTCGTAAGTTAAATAATCGTGGTTAGAATATTTCTTCCAATACCCATATTCATTATCTCTAAAACCTGCTTGTTGAGGAACGTTTCCTGTTACATAATAAGTAGTTTGCTCATCAGGAACTAAAGCAATCATTGCTGATGCTCTAAGCGGTACGTTCCTTAACTGTTTCACACCCAAAGCATCGTTGTAATAATTTCTCTCATCTTGCTCGTCCATTGCCTCATGCTCATAAGCATAGGCAATCCATGCCGATGGAAGAAATTCTCTCGATCCACCTAAGTTACCAGGAGCAGATCTTGCCAATCGGTTAGAAGGTCTACTTTCATCCCAGTTCCCTAAATCCGCTCTTAATTCAGCATGATAACAGATCTCGAAAATGGATTCTTTGTTCATTTCACCTTTTGTCGTGAATTGTAAATCACTATCCGTTACCAATTCATACCCATATTCGGCATTGTGAATTATCTCCTCATAGAAAGGTTTTGCAGATGCATAATCTCCTTCAAATAAGTACATATTTCCCAAAAACATGGCTGCTGTACCTTTATTCACTCTACCTATACTTGCACTTTCTGTAGAAAATGAAATAGGTAGATTTTCATAGGCATAATCAAAATCTTTTTTGATGAAGGCCAATACCTCTTCTGCAGGAGAAACAGATATCATAATTTCCTCCAATGTTTGAGGCACTTTATCTCGTATCACTACACGTCCATTGTTAAATGATTGATACAGGTAAAAGTGATAAACACCTCTAAGCATTCTAGCTTGTGCCATTTGTTCCTGCCAACGAGGTTCTTCCTCCATGTGCTTCAACTGATCATTTAATCCTTCTATCAGTTGGTTTGCTCTAAAGATACCTTCGTATAATGCTTGCCATTTTTTACTAATCGATGGACTTGAATCATTATACATATGATTGTACCAAATAAGTGCATCACCATTGGTTGGCGAAGGTCGGTTCCATCCAGGGTAGCCCATATCAGATCTCCATGTCTCTTCTGTAATGTTTAATACATAATGATTCATTAGAGTGGCATAGGTAGCTGTTAGAACCTTGTCTGACTCCGTAAGATTATTGAAATAATCTTCAATTGGTTTTTCGTTTGGGTTAGCTTCATTTAAATAATCCCTCGTACAACCTAAAAGGAATATATTGATAATTACTAATAAGCTATATTTTATATAAGCGTTAGATGTTTGCATCGTCTTGTGATATTTTTTGCTTAGAAGTTTAATTTAAATCCAGTTAAATACATGGCTGAAATTGGATAGTTTCCTTTATCCAAACCTCTTGATGACACACCATTACCAGCGACCTCAGGATCGTAACCTGTGTATCTAGTAAAAGTGAGTGGGTTTTGTGCCGAAATAAACACTCTGATGTTTGATGCCCCTGTTTTTTTCAACACACTTTTCGGTAGCGTATAGCCGAGTTGAATGTTCTTAAGACGAACGAAAGATCCATCTTCTAACCAAAGGTCTGTGTAGGCTTTAAAGTTATCGTTCTCTTTCATTCCACCTCTGTAGGCTGGGATATCAGAATGTGGGTTCGCTTCCGACCAAGTCGATACCTGATTCTTATGACGACCTTCACTGTAGGCTTGTGCACTCGATCCATTCATCACTTGATGTCCAATTGCTGCATACCAGTGCATCATAAAATCAAATCCTTTCCAGTTTAACGTCACCATTAAACCTGCTTCCCAATCCGAAAATCCTGAACCAGAATAAACTCTATCGGCATCTGTAATTTCACCATCACCATTAGTATCCACATAGATCAAATCACCCATTTGGGCATCGGGTTTAATTTTTCTAAACTCTTCCAATTGTTCGGTTGTTTTCACAATACCGTCAGTTTTGTAAAGGAAAAATGCCCCTGCCTCATATCCTTCTGCAAATACAGTTACTTTAGAACTTGCCTCAGCACCAGAGATCAATCCGTTGTCACTTGTGTAGACAAATTCATCTGTATTCATGTTCGTGATCTCGTTGATGTTCTTGGTGAAAGTACCGTTAACACTCCAATTAAATTTGGTGTTTCCACCTTTATAACCAAGGGCAATCTCAATACCTTTATTCACCATATTACCCATGTTCATTGTCAGTTTAGAATTGGATCCACTACCTGTACCCACTGAAGGAGGAAGTTGAACAGGGAATAACATATCTGCTTTTTCTGTATGATAAATATCGGCGACTAAAGTGAACTTATTGTCCAAGAAGCCTACGTCGATACCGAAGTTATTTTGAATAGATGTTTCCCATTGTACTTCTGTATTGGCGTATCTCACTTGTGCCGCACCAAAGTATAATGCTTGGTTTCCTGCACCACCAAATGGATAATCAAGACCATGTTGAATGGTCACTTCGTCTGTGTATGGTAAGAAGCTTTGTCCACCTACCTGACCATGAGATGCTCTAATTTTAAAATTGTTTGTGACACCTCTCATACCGTCCCAGAATGCTTCATCAGCCACATTCCAAGCACCTGATACAGATGGGAAGAATTTCCATTTATTGTTTTTAGCAAACTTTGAATTACCATTATAGTTACCACTCATCGAGAACATGTACTTCCCTTTGTAGTCGTACATTAATCTTCCTAGCGTACCGATAACTTTGTAAGTATAGTTATAACCTGATGTTGCAGCGGCATCCAAAGTTGCCCCATTCAATACTCTAATCGAGTTATCTACAACACCATATTTTCTGGCTGTAAAACTCTCGCTTGTGTAGATCTCGTTAGAAGCACCCAACATGGCAGA
Organism: Flammeovirga sp. MY04; assembly: GCF_001682195.2. Taxonomy (NCBI): domain Bacteria; kingdom Pseudomonadati; phylum Bacteroidota; class Cytophagia; order Cytophagales; family Flammeovirgaceae; genus Flammeovirga; species Flammeovirga sp. MY04. The sequence goes on along the minus strand of NZ_CP003561.2, from coordinate 351,744 downwards.
GAATTTATGATCTCCAAATTTTTTGGCATAAGTTAAACGACCATCGAATGAGGTTCCTGTTCTTCTTCCTGATGAGTTTTCTACAAAGCTATTGGCATTGTTCGACAATAGTTGTCCTTGTGAGTCATAAGTAGGGATAAATGGGTTGAACTGAATTCTAAAATCATTAATTGAATTAGCACCAATATTACCTCTGAAATTAAGGTTTTCAGTAAACTCATAACCAATACTAATATTACCCTGTAAACGATCGCGATACAACTTGTCTTCTCTACGCATTGTTGTAACTACCTGATTTGCAATCGATGATTCTGGAGAGTGACCAATACCAGGTGATAAAACAGGATCATCTCTATTTGGATCTACCTCTGGCTGATACGGTTTATAACGAATCATTTGTAAAAGTAAATAAGGGTTGGCTCTTGTCGTTGTTTCTGAGCTAATCGCTAAACTTGAATTAATATCCCATTTACCTTGCTTGTAACGCACACCTGCTCTCGCATTTTTTCTTGAGAAACCTGAGTTATATACAGAACCTCTATCGTCGTAAATTCCGCCGGTAAGGTTATACGTTAATCCTTTACTACCACCACTTACACTCAGATTGTAATTTTGTGTTGGCTGATTATCTAATAAAATGACATCTCTTAAATCCGTTTCATTATTAAACCATTCTGGTCTTTGGCCGATGGGTAAAATCATCTCTCCATCGTGGTTACCATTCATGTTACGGTGTTTTACGATATCAAAATATATTTGCTCATTTGAATTCATGAGCGGTATATCAGAAGTAATATTTTTGATACCGTATGTTCCGTTAAACGATAAATTTAACTTCCCTTTATTTCCTTTCTTAGTAGTAATTAGAATAACGCCATTAGCACCTCTTGTACCGTAAATTGCACAAGATGCTAAATCCTTTAAGATATCTAATGTTTCAATTTCTGATGGAGCCAAACGTGGGTTTTCGTTTTGAGGAATTCCATCGACCACATACAAAGGTTCTGTTGCCCCTGCCATATCAGAAACGGTACTTACACCTCTAATCTGTATGACTGCGTTTTCTCCCGGTGCACCAGTATTCGACACACTTACACCAGCAATTTGTCCTTGAAGTGCATCACCGAAATCACCTGTAGTAAACGTTTCAATCACATCTCCTTTTACATGTGATACCGCTCCAGAAATTTCTTTCTTCTTTTGTTCGCCATATCCAATCTTCACTAGTTCATCCAAAAGTTTGACACTAGTTTCTAGGCTCACATCTACTCTTGCTTGGTCTTTAATAACCACCACTTGAGTTTCCATACCAATAAAACGGAATTCAAGTACATCTCCTCTTTCCACCATCAGTTGGTATTCTCCATCAAAATTAGTGATGGTACCGGAGGTAGTTCCTTGAATCAATACATTTACCCCTGGCAAAGGTAAATTGTCATCGCTGCTGATCACCTTACCCTTTAATTGTACTGTTTGTGCTTGTATTTCATACCCTGAAATGAATAGAATAAAAAATGTCAGATATAACAGTAAAAAATTAGGCTTTTTGGTGTTTTTTGTAAAATTCATAATCATTTAATCGCCTTTTTATTTAAAAAAGTAATTCTCAATGAAGAGACATTATTGATAGATAAATGCCCATTAGTACTATTGAGTTTGCTAAAAGGATCAGTTATAAAATAGTAATAATTGTATTTTCACCCTTTAATGACCCAAAAGTAGAATTTAAGATTCCTACACCTGTCTTTTTTTGTTAATTCAATGTCTTCATTTTCAATAAATCACTTTTGTACAGTTAGTTAGCTCTGCTCTTTGTCGGTTTTAGTCTCATTGTTGTCTTTCATTTTATTTATTAAAAAATACATTTCATTTCATCAGATTTTCAGTTTAGCTACATCATCACTTTTTTATCCTTCTCTATTGCTGATGATTTTCCATATTTACCAGGAGTAAGTCCGTACGTATCTTTAAACATTTTCGTAAAGTGAGTTCGGCTCTTAAAACCTGTAAGAAGATACACTTCTGATACTGGTATTTTTTCTTGAACCAACAACTCTGCTGCTTTTTTAAGTCTAAACATACGCAATAACTCTAAAGGAGTATGGTTTGTTATTGCTTTCACTTTCTGATAAAAATGCGTTCTATTTAAGTACAATTCTTTAGCAAAGAAATTAATATCTAGTTCTTCGTTAGAATAGTTGTCCTCCATCAATTGATAGAGTTTATCTATAAATATCTTATCGTTTTTATCGGTTGATTTTCTTTCTAATTCAATAGGAACATCTATCTTAAAACGCTCTCTCAAAAGCATTCTATTTTTGAGGAGCATTTGTATAGAAGTAATTAAGTGTTTCATATCAAATGGCTTGGTGATGTAAGCATCTGCACCTATTTCCAAACCACTTATCTGATCTTCAATACTCGATTTTGAGGTCAATAGAATCACCGGAATATGACTCGTTCGAATATCCAATTTTAATGATTTACATAACTCTAAACCATTTAATTCTGGCATCAGAATATCCGATAGCAATAAGTCAGGCCATTCTTTTTCTAATTGATCTAAACACTTTCTGCCGTTATCAAACGCTTTAATATTAAAGTGATCACTTAAGACCGATTGTACAAATTCTCTAAGGTCAGGATTATCTTCAACATAGAATATTGTTTGATCTTTGAGGTTTTCATCAATCTTTATTTCTGGAAGCACTAAATTATCAGGAAGTAATTTCTGTCTTTCTTCGTGGCTTTCTTCTTCTAATAGTTGGGTTAATCTCACCTCATTAAACTGACTCTCTTTACTTACTTTTGTGGGAATAAAGACATGGAAAGTAGTCCCCTCTTTCTCATTACTAGTCACTTTAATTGATCCAAAATGTAGATCCACTAACTTTTTAGAAAACGCAAGGCCAATTCCCGATCCTATTGTCGAGGTGTTGGTTTTCGATTGATAAAATCTATCAAAAATAAATGGTACATCTTGTTCGGAAATCCCTTGTCCACTATCTGTAATGTACAAATCAATCCCGTTAGAATTAGACGAATACTCTATAGTGACCGAATCGTTTTCCTTGGTAAACTTAAAAGCATTATTCAATAGGTTATTCAGTACGATTTCTAATTTACTGTAATCTGCATTGATAAATAACTTATTCGCTTCTCCCTTTAGATGAAACGTCTTATTCTGCTTTTTTGCCAAAGGATCAAAATCTTCTTTCACATTGGTGAGTAACTCGATAAGATCGAAAGACTGCAACTGTAATTTTAGTAAACTTTGCTCCGCCTTATTAAAGTCTTGCACCTGATTGACCAATTGATACATTTTTTTAGACTGTCTACTAATTAAGTCCAAATGCTCAAATGCTTCTTTATGCGAACTGAACATTTTTAATAACACCTGTATCGGTCCAGATATTAAAGTAAGTGGAGTTCTAAATTCATGGGAGATGTTCATAAACATCTGTTGCTTGGTCTTGTTTAGTTCTTCTAGTTTGTTGTGTTCTAACTGTTCAATCTGCAACTGATGCTTTAGATTCGTAAGATGAAGTAAAAACTTTATAGTGATACCTATAATTGCTACTCCAAGTACCACATAAATAATATACGCCCAAGTCGTTTTCCAATAAGGTGGCTTAATCTCTATGGCAATACTTTTTATTTGTCCGTAGTCTTTATTCGAATTAGAAGTCGCTACCTCGAATGTATAATTTCCAGGAGGCAAACTATTAAAACTAGCTGTTTTTAGATCAGAAGTAACTTCCACCCATTCTTTTTCACTTGGTAAGAGTCTGTATTTTAGTAAGTGACTTTTAGGATTACTGTAATGCAAAGACAACATCTCAATAGAAAATACATTCTGATCGTAATTCAAAGAGAAATGATCTGTACTATTGAGGTTTTGAGTGAGAATAACATGATCATCCACTGTTTTATTGGGTTGTACTTCTTGATTATACACCTTTAGTTCTCCAAGTCTTAAATCAGGGTAAGACTCATCCGAGATACTATCGGGATGAAAAATACAGAATCCATTTGCGCCTCCAAATACCATCTTTCCATCTTCTAACAATGCAGATGTATTTTCGAAAGGAGCTACAAAAATACCGTCTTCCTTACTAAAGTTTCTGATTACGAAGGTTTTGGTATTCAGAACGTTTAATCCTTTATTCGTGCTTATCCAAAGATTATTATTGGCATCAGATAATATGGATTTTACCACATTATTATCTAACCCCTCTTTCTCTCTAAATGATGTAAAAGTATAAGTGGATGCACCTTGTTCTACTCGACAAACTCCACCTCTTTCAGTTCCTATCCAAAGTTCTTTATTTGGTAATCGAAGAATAGAGGTAATGTGGTTACTTGATATCGAATTCGGATTTTTTGATGAATGCACATACTGTTCTGTTTCTAGTTCATCTAATGGTAAATCTTTATTCTGGATGCGAATCAATCCATTCAACCGTGTGCCTACCCACACAACGTCGACTAACGGATCAACATACACATATCTCATTTCGCTGGATAAATTCTTCGTTTGCTGCTTGAATTTACTTAACTCTTGTGCATCAATTAACTTGTTATTTTTAATTTCCAATCGAAATAACCCCTCGTTGGTGGCTAACCAATAATAACCCAATCGATCTTTGGCAACAGATTTAATATTCAGTTTCCCTAAGAAAGGAAATCTACTATCTTTAATTTCCAACCATCGGTCGTCCTCCTTTTCCTGAAAATAAATATGCCCAAGATTATAGTTACTCTTGATCCATTTATTCCCCTCATTATCTAAAAATAGATTGCTAATATGCTTGGCATCAAAATTTTTCAATCGATTATCAATAGCACAAAACTGATTTTGAGCGATATCATAACAGTGAATCCCTCTGAAATTAACGTTAAACAATAAGGTGTTTTCATCAAATTGATTGATACTTAAAACCTGACTCTTCTTCGGAAAACGTTGCTTAGTATTATTCGGAATTTTGAAATTACTGAAATCTTGAAATCTGTTATTGATATGATAGATCCCCTCAGTAAATGATGCGATCCAATCTCCGCTTTTTTTATTGATGGCATAAACACTCACCCTATCTAAAGGTAAGCTTACTTTATTTTTATACTTACTGAGTTGTACTCCACGTTTCAATTCATGATAATCTTCTATCACATCTAAACCTGTAGAAATATGACCTAAATAAAGCTGATTATCTTCGGCACAGTAGATACTTCTAAATCTAATTTTAGTGAAGTATTTATCCTCAAAGGAAAGAATCTGATCACTATCCTCGTTTACTTCATATTTGTAAATACCGGAATTCCCTGCAATAAATACATGTTTTTTATCAGGAGTGATCGTTATCCCCCTTGTATTTTTTAGACCCGCTAATTTAATTTTCCTATGTGTATCTTTTTCTAAATTGTAGATAACTAATCCATCAATTGTTGATAAAATGATATGATGATCCAACTGCACCATGCCATAGTAATAAAAGCCATTCTTCTTCTGACTTTCAATAGTGATAAACTTCTGAAGCTCATAGGTTTCCTCATCAAAAAAGTACAAGCCATTGTGTTCAGACACACAAACTATTTGATGTTGATACTTAAATATGTGGTTGATGGTAGAACCATTAATGTGCACTTCTGCAGATTCCGCTTCGTATAACGTTTGGAAACTCTGGTCTTTATAATTGTATAATGAGATGCCTTGTTCTGTACCAACCCAAATGTTGTTATTTTTATCTTGGTAAAGCGATCGAACTCGATTATTAGTAATACTTTCTACCTTTCCTGTATTCCTAAATACCTTAAAATCATATCCATTAAAGCAATTTAGGCCATCGAAAGTACCTAGCCACAACAAACCATTATGATCTTCTAAAATAGACGTTACCCCATAATGAGATAATCCATCACTCATAGAGTAACTTTTTGTTTTAGAAAAGGTATTCTCTGAATATGAATGTTGGTTAAAGCATATTAAAGCAAGTAGTAAAAGAAAAAAATACTTCTTCATTAAGTTAATATTAAAACTATTCATCTCATTTATTAATACTTATTCTTGTAATTAGTTTTTGAAAAATTTTTGATAGAAAAATTTAGGAAGTATTACGCTTTTGATGAATGCACAAAATTTATGATGAACAAAATTAAGTTCTATTTCTTCTAAACAAACAAATCATCAGCTAAAGAAACTTAACAAAAAAAATTACATAGAATAAGTACTGAATTTCAATAACAAAATTTCAGATGGAATGGGTGTCTGTTTTTATTAATTAATTGTATCAAATTGTCAATTCATATTTTGATAAAAGCTCAAAATAGTACGCTTACATATATAAAAAGCTGCCTTTCATCTTATAAATACAAGATGTAAGGCAGCTTTAAAAAGTAAACTAAATTCCCTATTGGGATGAGTTTATCTTAACTTATAATTTTTAGTTCCTTTAGAATGATCACCTCTAATCTTAGTGAACGCTTCCATCATTTCAGCTACTTTATCCTTATGATCTTTCGCTAAGTTGTTTTGCTGTGAAGGATCTTCTTTCAAGTTGTATAACTGAATTTCTGGATCGTTACCAATCTCAATAGCTACTTTCTTTAACTCAGCTGGCCCTTTGTAAGATGGAATCAATAACCAATCACCTCTTCTGTAAGCAGTTCTTGATGTTGCTTCCAATACTAAGTCAATACGACCTTCTTTTGATTCACCCAATAAGGCATCCATTACGTTCTCACTATCGTCTGTTTTGATATCGCTACCAATCAAAGAAGCAATAGAAGTAAGCAAATCCATCTGACAAACGATGGCGTCTGATTTCATTGGTGTAATTTTACCTTTCCAGTACGTTAAGAATGGTACACGGGCACCCGCTTCGAATAAACTGTATTTACCACCACGAAGCACACCTGCAGGCTTATGATCACCTAATTTCTCTACAGCATCGTCATAATAACCGTCGTTCAATACAGGACCGTTATCAGATGAGAAGATCACTAAAGTGTTGTCTAATACACCTTGCTCTTCTAATGTTTTCATAATCTCACCAATACACCAATCGGCTTCGATAATTGCATCACCTCTTGGACCCATACCCGACTTACCTTCGAATCTAGGGTGTGGCGTTCTTGGAACGTGAGGTTGTTGCATTGCATAGTACAAGAAGAATGGTTCGTCTTTATGCTTTTTGATATAGTCCTTAGCTTTCACTAAGAAGTGATCTGCCATTTCGTAATCGTCCCATTTTGCAGACTCGCCACCTTTCATAAAACCAATTCTTGGAATACCGTTCACCACTGAGTTATTATGACCGTGGTGCCATTTCATTTTTACCAATTCTGGATTTGTGATCGCCGTTGGCTCACCTTCGAAGTTCTCTTTATAACTTACTTGAATAGGATCGTTTGGATCTAAACCAACTACGTTACCGTTATCAATAAATACGGTAGGAACACGGTCTTGCGTCGCTGCCATAATGTAGCTTTCGTCAAAACCCACTTGATTAGGACCTAAATTAATCGTCTTGTTCCAATCCATGTTACCATCACCTAAACCAAGGTGCCACTTACCTACTACACCTGTAGCGTATCCTTCTTTCTGAAGCATTTTTGGAAGTGTCATGGCCTCTGGACTAATAATTAGAGGAGCAGAACCAGGAAGAATTCTTGCTTTTTCATTTCTCCATGGGTACGTACCTGTAATTAAACCAAATCTACTTGGTGTACAAGTTGCAGATGTCGCATAACCATTCGAAAACTGTACTCCATTGTTGGCAAGGAAGTCCATGTTTGGTGTTTTCAAATTAGTAGCGGCACCATATGCACCCATATCACCGTATCCTAAATCGTCTAAATATATTAAGAGGATATTTGGCTTTTTCGCCACTTCCGACGAGCTTTCTTGTTTCGACGAATTACAACCCATTAATCCGATAAAGGCTGCAATTAAAAGTACTAACTTATTTGATTTCATAATTAAAAAAAGTTGTGTCAGTTAAAAATAGGGAGACCGCACGAATGCAGCCCCCCCATATTAGCTAGGTTATCTTTACTGAAATGTCACTTTTGACATTTTTTTGTCTGTTTCCATCAATTTCGGCGCTTTACCCTTAAAATCGTTGTTTTTGAAGGTAATATTCTTGGATGATTTTAAAATGAAGGCCGGAGAATCTTTGTGTAACCTTGGAAAAGTATTCGTCGGTAAAATGGTATTCCCTTCGAAAACTAAACCATCTGTATTCGATACTTCCAATACTGTATTGTCGAACATCTTAAATGTATTCCCTTTAATGTTGATATTTTTAAAGGCAATATTTTCGTTATTTTCATCTGTATGAAGACGAATACAACCTCTATCTGCACCACCATGATTACAGTCTTCGAATGTATTTCCTTCGATATATAAATTGGCTTGACTTCCCGACTCATACCATTTCGATGATTCTACAGGTACAAGGATCGCTTCCATCTGGGTGTGGAAATAATTTTCTCTTACCACTGTTTTCTTTGGCGTCGATAGAAGTACACCTCTTGCTCTGTTTCCTCTAAATGTATTTTTCTCGATCAATACCTCTGGGTAAGCCGTTAAGTTTTCTATATAATCGCCTGCTACGATTCCTTTTGGTAATTTCTCTTTGAAAGTCAAAATCTGGTAGCGTTGATTAATCACTTTTATGTTTTCTAAAGTCACCTCTTTGTACGGAGTAAATGAGTCATCCAATCTCACTAAACCAATCTTATCACCAGTACGACCAATATGGTAACCTTCTTGTTGATGATGTCCCATACGAATGCCCAATTGGTTATCAGATAATTGCTCTACAACTTCTTGATACGCCCCGTGAATGTTTATAGCATCGTCTAACTGATTTTCTAAATAACAGTTTGTAATTTCAATCTTACCTCTACAGCCTACAAAGTGAGTAGCATCTGCTGTCGTAGACACCACACGATCACCCGAAGGAGTAATCTTCAATTTATTTAATGTTAGATTCTCAGAGTTCTCCACAATTACACCCATACCACCTGCATGGTGAATGACCACATTATCCATCTTAAAATCTTTCGATGCTTTTACGCTTACTGCCGGTGCTACACGGTTTAATCCTTGCTGACCTTTAGTCGTTAAAATCGATCCAATTGGAGGTAATTCCTTTTTATGATTGAAGAATCTCACCACACCTGGTTCCACTTCCTCCATGCTGATTCTGTTTTCAATACCGTTCTTTCTTAAAGTCAAATCAGCTTTATCGACCTTGTATTTGTACTTCACCTTATCGGTATTGTGTCTCACTTTCGTTTTTTGAACTGTTGAAATTGGCGTAGAAGCGATACAGTTATACGAAATGGCTTTTCTTTCTTTATCGTAAATGATCGTCTGACCTAAATCGTGCTCATAGTATTCTTTAATGAAATTGATTTCCCCATTTCTCAATTCATACGGGTATTCATCAAAGAATTTCACATCGAACGTATGGTTCTTTTCATCGTGCTTTACTACTTCACCTTCACTATGGAAAGCCATGGCCCAATCGACTGTAACATTTTTAATTTCCACATTTTGAGATTCCATGACATGGAAAGGAAGCATTGTACCATGAAAAATAAATGTTGATCCTTGTCCATCAATCGTGAACCCATCATAATTGATAATTGGAAATGCTGTTCTTACAAACACATCTCTGTGGTTCGACAAATAGACAAATTGGTTTAGTCCTTTATCTGGATAGAAGTGGTATACTCCTTTCTCAAAAACAATTTCTTTAGCTGCTTTATTCTCTAATAGTTGGTTCAATACATAAGGGGTTGCATCATCGGCAATCTCCTTCGTATGTTTTATTTTAATGGTATCATCCTTACTCACTGCTACAGCAGATATGATCAGCGGAATGAGTAGAGAACATACAATAATTAATTTCTTCATCTTTATATATTTATTGGAATTACTTAAAAAAATAGTCACACACCCTTCTAGTGTTTTCAGTAATAATTCTTGAACAATACAAAGTTGATATTTTCTACTTTTTTATGAGTATTCTGAAGTACATGTAGTGTGTCGCAGCATACAACTTTAGTGTAATTATAGGGCTATTGGTACTGTAATGGACGTTTTTTGATAAAAACAGACAAAAAAAGGGAAAATAAAGTGTGATTTATTTTTCCCTTCGTTCTATCAAAAACTTTTAGTTATAAATTAAACTACTTCCTCTTCCGTAGCTACCTCTTTTCCATATTTACCCGGCGTAATTCCGTAATGTTCCTTAAACATTCTACTGAAGTGCGTTCTACTCTTAAAGCCGGTTCGCATGTATACTTCTGATACGGTCAGCTTCTCTTTTACCAAGAATTCTGCGGCTTTTTTCAAGCGATACAACTTCAATAATTCGTAAGGTGTATGGTTGGTAATCGACTTTACTTTTTGATAAAAATGCGTACGATTTAGATGCAACTCTTTGATGAAAATGTTGATATCCAATTCCTCATCGTCCAAGTATTTCTCCATCAAGCCGTAGAGTTTTTCCATGAAGACTCTATCGCTCTTATTGTTGTTTTTCTTTTCTACATCGACAGGGAAATCGATACTGAAACGCTCCCTCAATTGCTTTCTATTTTTGAGGAGCATTTGCGTTGTGGCAATTAAGTGTTTCATATCAAATGGCTTGCTGATGTAGGCATCTGCCCCACTTTCCAAACCAAGTACCTGATCATCCACCGAAGAACGTGAGGTAAGTAACACTACTGGAATATGACTCGTTCGAATATCCGTCTTTATCATTTTACATAATTCCAAACCGTTCATCTCTGGCATTAGAATATCACTGATAATTAAATCTGGCCACTCCGATTCTACCGCTTCCATACATTGCTTACCGTGTTCGAAAGAAGTGATGTTGAAGTAATCGGATAGTGAAGTACTTACAAATTCTCTAAGATCTCTGTTGTCCTCCACATAGTAGATGTTCAACTCTTTTAGAGATTCATCGATTAAACTTTCTGGCAATTCAATTCCCTTAGGAAGAATTCTTTGTTTCTCCTCGTCGGTTTCTTTCTGAAGTACCTCTTGAAGACGGTTTTCGTTGAATGTATCCTTTAGGTTCACTTCCACAGGTAGTAACACATTGAAAGTCGTTCCTACATTTTTCTCACTTTCTGCATTGATTTCACCGTAGTGTAATTCGACAATCCTTTTCGAGAAAGCCAAACCAATACCAGAACCCACTGTAGAAGTATTTGTATCTTCTGATTGGTAATAGCGTTCAAAAATATGAGGAAGATCTTTTTCTGAGATACCAAACCCGTTGTCAGATACCGCAAAGAAAAGTTTCTCGTCTTTCACTCCATACGTTAAAGTGATTTCGTCTCCTTCTTTTGTAAACTTAAAGGCATTGTTCAATAAATTGTTCAATACAATTTCCAACTTTTGTCGATCGGCCATTATAAATAACTGATGTGCCTCTCCAACCACCGTTAGTTTTTTGTTGGTATGTTCTGCCAACTGATCAAATCCCTTCTTGATCTCATTCATTAACTCGGTGAAATCGAAAGAAGTCATCTTCAGTTTTAATAAACTTTGTTCTGCCTTTTGGAAATCTTGTACCTGATTGACCAATTGGAACATCTTCTTCGATTGTCTTTCGATTAACGTTAAATGCTTATTGGCATCGTTGTTCGATTCGAACATATTGATCAGAATCTGCAACGGACCAGAAATTAGAGTCAATGGTGTTCTAAACTCATGGGCAATGTTCATGAACAATCTTGTTCTCGTCTTGTCTAATTCTTCTACCCTTTCCTTTTCAATATGTTGTAATTCTAAATCGTGTTTTAGGTTGTTCATTCTTAGCATAAATCGCATAATAACGACAACCACAACAATCAAGATTACGACATAAAGTAGATACGCCCAAACCGTTCTCCAAATCGGTGGATGAATCACTATTTCTATTTCTCTGACTGCAGACCACTCTTTTTTAGAGTTCGATACGGCTACTTGAAAGGTATAATCTCCCGGAGGTAAACCATTATAATTCGCAAACTTCAATTCTGAAGGCACTGTTACCCACTCTGTTTCCTGAGGTAACATTCTGTATTTTATTAAATGACCTTTACTCTTGGTGTAATGCAGTGAAATCAGTTCTAAAGAGAAGACGTTTTCATCATAATCCAGTTCAATTTTCTTCGTCTTATCTAATGATTTTGTTAGAATCACTTTCTCGTCTAACGTATCTAATGGTGCAATTTTCTGATTAAACACCTTAAAATCGCCAAACATAAAATTAGGCATGGGTACACTATCGACCACCGCTTCAGGGTAGAAATACAATAAGCCATTACCTCCCGCAAACACCAATTTACCATCGTCCATCACAACAGACGAAGGCTCGAATGGAGAGATTCTCACACCATCATTTACCGTGAAGTTTCTGAAACTTCTGCTTTTCAGATCAAATGCGTTTAGACCTTTGTTAGTGGTAATCCATAGCTTGCCATTTTTATCACCTTGTATGGTTTTAACGACATTGTTATCTAGACCATTAGAAATATCAAACCTTTTAAAAGTAGAGGCCAATTGTGAATTTTCTACCAAGCAAATACCTCCACCTTCAGTACCAATCCACAGTTCTCCATTCTCTAATCTTTGGATACAAGAAACGAAGTTACTCGACACCGAATATTTATTACTTTCATCGTGAATAAACTGTGCTTTCTTCATTTTTGCCAACGGCTTGTCCGGTTGATTGTTAATACGGATGAGACCATCGTATTTCGTTCCGATCCATATAAAGTTATATTTAGGATCTTCATAAATATATCTTAGTTCATCAATTTTCTTTGATGTTAACCTTGGCAGTTCATTAATAAATTCGGATTGTAATACTTTACCATTATGCGATAATTTTAAACGATAGAGCCCATCTGAAGTGGCAAACCAATGATACCCATGTTTATCCAATAATAAATCTTTGATCTTCGTATTGGCAAACGACTGATTATCTTCTGCTCTAATTAAACGCCATTTTTTTCCACCTTTAGGCATATAGTAATGAATACCCTGTTTTGAGAATTTCTTTACAAACTGACCACCTTCTCTATCAATATAAATCGAAGCATTCGACTGTCCTTTTAGATATTGAAATTGCTCAGGCAATGGCTCTATAATATTTTTTGCTGTATTGAAATTGATAATTCCTCTAAAGTGAACATTGATGATAATATTTGTTGAGTCGTATTTCTGGATATGTAATACGTGGTTTGACCACTTAGGTGATCCATCGCCAATACGTAATCTGTTTTGCTCAAAAACATTTTGGTAAAATGGTATTTGATACAAGCCCTTACGAAGTGAGCCTACCCATTTATTTCCTTCCACATCGATAAACATGGTATTTACTCGATAGGTATTTAAAGTAGTTAGTGGCTCTTTTTCTTTCAAAAGTCGCTTGAGGGAATATTTGTCTAACCCTATTTCTTTATGGGCCAACCAAATATTTTGATCTTTATCAATATCTATATAATGGTACTTATTTTCTCGCAGAAGTTTAGCTTGTGAGATATACTGATTATTCTTGTTCTTTTTAATCACATTCACTCCTTTACTACCAATCGCTATATATGTTCGGTCGTCGTATTTGGCAATGTCCATGTAACGGTCCTTATCCGCTCCGTTCACTTTTTCTATGGATTGATTTCTTAGATTATAAACAATGACAGCATTTGTAGAAGCGATTAAAAGTTTATCATCTGGTAATATGATGGTTTTGTAGGATAATTCGTTCCTTAGCAAATCGATTGTTTGCTCTAGTTTTTTTGTCTTTTTATCAAAAATCAAAAGGCCTGACCTTTCTGTAGTACATAAAATCTTATCTCCATAGTTTTGAAACTGTCGTACCACAGGACCTGCTTTCACACCTCTAGGCGTTAAATTCATATGAAGGTTGATAAATTTCTGAGTGGTATAATCATATAGACTGATACCATGGTCGGTACCCACCCAAATGTTATCCTCATCGTCCTGAAAAAGGGAACGAACACGATTACTGTTCAGTCCATTTTCATCTCTGAATGTTTTAAACTCGAAGCCATCAAATGTATTTAAACCATCAAAAGTTCCCACCCAAAGTAACCCATTATGATCTTCGATCACAGAGGTAACTCCATAGTGAGACAATCCCTCTGGCATAGAGTACGATTTGTATAAAGTATTATTTAAAGCCGGTTGAGCAAACGATGTAAAGCTTAATAATGTGAGTACTACTAAATTAAAATACAGTTTCATTTCTTTCATTTCGATAGTTAAAATTTAATACGCTCAATATTTAAAAATGTAGTCTAGTGTACCTCAAAAGTACCTTTTTTAATATTTTAATGACAATTCAGAATACTAAAAAAAGATAATGAGGTTAAAGTTTAGGCAAAAGCGATTTTCTGTGTGAACCTAAAAGGATGTCTATTAATGCAAGGTGTTAAACTCACTTTAAGTTATCGACATCCTCTTCAGTTATTTAGTCACACAAAGTTACATTAAAGATTTAGTCCAGTTCCTTGAAGACTGTAGTCCTTATCCCAGAATACTTTCCAAGGATCTTGGGTGTCTTGTTGGAACTGTTTCATTTTCTTTTTCATCGTTTCCAATACTTCCTGATGTGCTTTGCTATCTACCAAATTATGAATTTCGTCTGGATCTTTTTCCAAATCGTACAACTCAAATTCTGCATGATGCAAGTAGTCTTCTACAGTTCTTTTACCAAAATATTTACCGTTCGAACGATACACTTGTTGCCAAGTAGAAGATACCCAAAGATCAGATGCAAAAGGATATTCCAACCCAGAAGCAATATTGAAAATCAGTTTATAATTTTGATGACGTACCACTCTCATTGGATAGTACATCGTGATTTCGTGGAAAGTGTGGGAAGCATAAATCTCATCTCTTACAGCAACATCATCACCACTTAAAACGCCATCGAAAGACTTCCCGTGGAATTGATCTTTAGGATAGTTGACCCCTGCCCAATCTAAAATTGTTGGCGTTAAATCTACCCAAGAGATAAATTCGTTTTTCACTTTATCTTGTTCCTTCAATAATGGGTTCTTGATGATACACGGAAGGTTCATGCCTGGCTCGTACAAAGTTGTCTTAGCGCCAGGAAATGCAATACCGTTATCAGATATATAGATAACAATTGTATTGTCTAACTTACCTGAGGTTTTAAGGTGTTCCATCATTTTACCAAAACCCGTATCAATTCTAGAAACACTTTGATAGTATTGGGCTAATTCTTCTCTCGATTCTTTTGTATCTGGCAAGAAACTCGGCACCAATACTTCTTCTGGTGTATAGGTAATTTCTTCTACACCTTGGTAACCTGTTTTGCTATTACCAAAGCTATTGGGATCGTCCCAATTAGGGCCCGTCGACTCTCCTCTATGAGGATCTCCAGTACAGAAATATAGGAAGAATGGCTCTTTTTTATCAAATACTTTTTTGACGTTATTGGCCATTTCTACTGTATTTCTTTGGTTACCTGGAATCACTTCCTGAAAGTGAAATACTTTCTCTGGTGCCAAATGATATTTTCCTATTCTAGCCGTATAATATCCGTTTTCTTCTAAAATAATAGGAAGGGAAGTTTCCGTTTCATACGTACTAAAGTGATGATAATCGTGAGTATGTCCGTATGAACCCGTAGCGTGACCGAACTTACCTGTTAAGATGACCGATCTACTTGCAGCACAACTAGCACTAGTACAAAAGGCGTTATTAAAGATGGTTCCATCTTCGGCCAACTGATCTAAGTTGGGTGTTTTTATCACGGGATTTCCATAGCAACCTAAGGCATCTTTACCGTGATCGTCGGAGACAAATAGAATAATATTGGGTCTATCGTCGGCCTCTTTTAACTGTGCTGTCGACTTGGATGACTGACAAGAAGTCAACCCAAAAATCAATGATAAAAGGAAAAAGATGCTATGTTGTGAGTTCAATTTCATTCTCGTAATCATTTCGATTATCATACTGATGGTTTTGTTTAAAAAATTACTGATTGCAATTTGATTAAAAGCCATATTAAATCTGTATTTAAGCATTATTAAAGTGTGCCTGAGCGTATAATCACCTGTTTATAAGCAGTAAACACAGATACACTTGTTTTTTTTAAACCCCTGTAATTCCATCATTATCAAAAAGTAACACCCTATTTTTAATAGTGAATATTTCCCCCTTATTTTGAAGATTTGTCCTGCTTTATGTCCTTTTTTTGGTGGTAGAAAAAAGTAGTGAACGGTTAAGCACAAGAAGAAAACCAACAACGACAGAACTTTATTTTCAATCAATTTAATTAGTGTTGCCTTCTTGTAGACGGCAAAAACAACATGTTTCGAAATCAAATAATAGAAAATGAAGTGTTTTAAAACTTATATGTTTGCGATCGCGATAGTAATGCTTGGTGGATGTGCTTCATCCAACAAAAGCAAAAGTGATAGCAGTGCGAAAAAGAAACCTAATATTATTTATATTCTTGCTGACGATTTGGGTTATGGAGATTTAAGTAGTTATGGTCAACAAAAATTTACCACACCTAATATTGATGCATTAGCAGAAGGTGGAATCAAATTTACCCAACACTATTGTGGGTCTGCCGTGTGTGCGCCGTCAAGATCAACTTTAATGACAGGGCAGCATACTGGTCACACACCTATCCGTGGTAATAAAGAATTGAAAGGTCAGGAAGGACAAACTCCTCTTCCGGCATCGGCTTATACAATTGCCGAGCTAATGAAAGATGCTGGTTATAAAACAGGTGCTTTTGGTAAATGGGGATTAGGTTTTATCGGCAGTGAAGGCGATGCGATTAACCAAGGATTTGATGAATTTTACGGATACAATTGTCAGCGTGTAGCACACAGATATTTTCCTGAGTATTTATGGGAGAACGATAAAAAGGACTTTTTACCAGGTAACGATTGGACCAATAAAGTGACCTATGCTCCTGATGTGATTCAGGAAAAAACATTGGATTTTATAGAAGATAATAAGGACAAACCTTTCTTTGTCTATGTTCCTTATACTTTACCTCATGCAGAGCTAATTGCTCCTGCAGATTCAGTGATCGAGAAGTTTAAAGGTAGATACCCTGAAACGCCTCACGACGAATCGAAGCGCTATACTTCTGATTACGGTCCGAACATCAAAAAAGAGATGTATTGTCCACAAGAAACACCACATGCAGCATTTGCTTCTATGATTTATACTTTGGATATCTATGTAGGTCAGATTGTAGATAAAGTAGAAGAATTGGGTATTGCAGACAATACAATCATCATGTTCGCATCTGATAATGGCCCACATCAAGAAGGTGGTGCCGATCCTGCTTTCTTTAATAGTGGTGGTAACCTAAGAGGTGTAAAAAGAGATTTATATGAAGGTGGGGTAAGAACTCCTTTCATTGTGAAATGGCCTAATCAAATTGAAGCCGGTATTTCATCAGACCATATTTCTGCTTTTTGGGATGTATTGCCAACCTTAGCCGACATTGTGGGTATGGAAGTAAGTGCTCCTACGGATGGTATCTCGTTTTTACCTTCCCTTCTTGGTCAAGAACAAAAAGAAGAACACCCTTATATGTATTGGGAACTTCCTGTTAGAGGTGGTCGACAAGCTGTTCGTTTGAAAGAGTGGAAAGGGGTGAAATACAACATCACGAAAGGAAATGCAAAATTAGAGCTGTATAACTTGGAGAACGATCCTGAAGAGATGGAAGATGTAAGTCCTCAACATCCTGAAGTGGTGAAAGAAATTGAAGAGATCATGAAAAACGCTAGAGTGGATAACGAGACTTTCCCGTTGTTCTCTGAGGGGAAGAAGAATTCTTAGGTGGTGTTTACATCCTAAGGTTCATGATCATTTGAAGACTTTGTTTCTACCCTTACATATTCGAGGGGTGAAACCCCTCGTTGAGGAAGGTGGATGAATCCTACTTTTGTATCACAAAGGGTTATACAATTAGGGTGATTCTGCGACGGTTTTGGTGATGGGTTGAAACCCATCACTTGGATCGTTCATCTTCCTCACTAATATTTCTAATAATCTCAATTCATCTTAAATGAAAAAACTAATTACATTCGTTCTCTTTCTTTTTGCATCACTTACTCTTAGTGCACAAGAAACATATATTGTGCTTTTAGGAGGTCAATCCAACATGGCTGGAAGGGGACAATTTGATGAACTCAGCGAGGCTGACAAACAAAGAGTAGACAAAGCGGCTGAAATGATTACTATCGTTTTTAATGGACGACCTGAGGTGCCTTTATCCTATCAATCAGCCTCAAAAAGACAAAGTAATTACGGACCAGAATTGTTTTTTGGCGTCACTTTACATGAACGATTTCCAGATAAAAAATTCGTGTTCGTCAAAGAATCTTTAGGAGGAACATCTCTTTTAGGGGCTTGGAATCCGAATTGGACAGAGGAGACTGCAAAGCTATCAGAACGTGATGAAAAACGTCAGAAAGTGAAACTATATGAGCAGCATACAAAAGCGATCACAACCACTTTAGCGGCGCACCCTAAGGCAAAGATTATTGGTATGCTTTGGATGCAAGGCGAAAAAGATACACGTTTAGAGGTTTCTGCTACAACTTACGGTGAAAACCTACTAAAATTAGTCAATGCCTATAGAACCGATTTTAAAGTGAAAGATATGCCGTTCTTCTTCGGACAAGTCAATTGTCCGCCAAGAGGAAATTATCTTGATGGTGTGGAGATTGTTCGACAACAAATGTCGGCATCAGCAGATAAGTCAAAAGGATTATATATGATTCCAACTTCTATGGACGAATCTTGGAGCGATTATCCAAAACGAAATGACAATGTGCATTATACCACTGAAGGTCAAAAAAGATTAGGAACCGCATTTGCAGAAGCATTTTGTGGGGAGGTGATGTAAGAATTTACGAAGAGGGGGTAGCCCCTCTTTTTTATTCATTATTTCACAAGAATATAAAATTAGTCAATGCCAAGTTCTATTAAGTAAAGATACCCTCTCTCCCTATTGTATAGGTAAAATTTGTAATAGTAATTATCTTTGTCATACATATATGAATAATAATTATCTTCAGAACTTATTAAACTTGTAATTTCATTCTCAATGGATTTATTCTCAACTAAACTGATAAACGAATTGATTAAATCCCTTTCTTCTATTGATACTGGACATTCTTTCCATTTATGATTTGCATAATCCATTGATGGGAAATATCTAAAAAAATCATTATTAATTTTCACTTCATTAAATGATTCTATTTTATATTTTTCAAAAGAAAATGTTTCTCCATTACTAGAAAAAAGAAAATTATTGGAATACTCCTCACTTACTGTAGAATCTATATTGAGGTAATATTTAATTTTTTGAGATAAATAATATTCTCTCGAAAAGCTTATCAACTCAAACTTCCATAAAATTGAGGCAATAATTACTATCGGTATACTTGATAAAAGTATACTTTGGAAATACAATTTATTATGAATTGATACCAGAATAAAATGACACCAAAACAAAAATATTATTAAGGTAATGAAAATTAAAAATATTGTGATAATTAATAACATAAGTATAATTTTTTAAATCTGTTTAGTATCAAAACTCAAAAAACGAGACTCTTTAGAAACAATACATGTATCCAACAACTCCTCTTTTTTCACGAGTACCTGATGTTCTTTCGGTTCTACTTCCCATTTGAATATTGTATTCGAAACTTGAGCGCAAACTCCATTTGATTGAATGAGCTCTTTTATTGCTTTATTTGTTTTTTGACTTTGGTTTAGATAATTAATAAAATAAAGCTTTTTAATATATCCATTCATGATTTCTAGTTCATGATTCTTCCAAAGAAGGTCAATCTTATCAACATCAATTGAGGTAGAAAAAAGTCCTTTTTTCATTTTTTTCTCACCATGATATTTTTTGGTTGGGAATTCATGAATATAGCCATAATCAAATGAAAAACTTTGTATCAATTCTTCAGCAAGATTTTCGATTTCTTCTTTCGTAATTAAACTTTGATTTATTTGAAAGGAAATATCAATCAACGATTTTTCTGGCCTTTTTGAGTCATTTACATAGTTCAGTAATGGATTGCTAACTGTGAAATAAGTTTTTGTTTTATTAGAATTGAAATCCACATAACAATGGATAACTTCTTTAGATTTTTGATATTGAGATTTAAATCCTCTAACGGTTTTCGACCCACTATTTGAATAATTTAAACTAAAATGATTCGCTTTTTCCTTTGTCAGTTTTTCCATTAATTCTACTGACTGAAGAACTAAATCTTGAGTATCAAACTGAGAAGCTGATGTTTGATCAGTTATTTTGAATAACTCAAGAAAGTAATGTTTGCGAAGATTGTTTTTGAAAATATTCATGAAAAGAATTTAGTCAATTTTTAGTATTGTTTATATAATCTCTCAAAACAACCATTTTGATATCAAAAACTAAGTTTCTCATCCCTTTTTTGGAGATTAATTCAATTGGAATATTATTACTATGTCTAAGCCATAATGTATCATTTGGTTCTAATACTATATTCTCAAAATATCCAATTGTACTAATAGGGATTAGGGTAGTAGATTTTGGTAACAGTTTAAACTTTAATTTTCGATCCAAACCATCATATTCATACTGTAATTTTTGAGCGTAAAGTGAGTGGTCTTTTATCTCCTTTAAACTCAACAATTCATCACTTACAATGAAATTTATATGTTCCATTCTAAACGAGTAATTTAATTGTACATTTAAAGTATCGCTTTCATAATTTCTGATGTATAGATTTTCCCCATAATCACAACTCGATAATAAAATGCTAAATAAGATATAGAAAATGTATGTTGACGGCTTGTTCATGTTTTGTTTTGAATAGATATTTAGAGTTGTGTTATTTAATGTTTTACCCTTCCCCATTAACTGACAAATCAAAAAAACCACCTGTTTTCAGATTAAATTTAATTTGCCAATAATGATCTCCTCCATCATCAACTACTACTATAGTTTCTTTCCATTCTTTATGATGAAAACTATTTTCAGACCAAAAACAATTTATATACAATATCTTATTACCCTGTTTATCGATGTATCCAAAATATTGACGTCTGTATTTAAGCAAATATTCAAGATAAAACTTTTCCTCCAAGTAAGCTTCTGCCTTTTTAACCTCATCAATTGTTGGTGTAAACCTTTGATTGGTGGTATTTAAAAAGGTATAATACTCATATATGTAATTGCTTGGGAAAATCACACAATTAATATTTCCCTTTTTGTAGTGTTTTATATGGTCGTTTGTTTGTGTTTCTTGACCAGGTGCTGTGGATGTTAGCAAATAAATGAGGGATGCAATTGTTGTAATGATTAGCTTCATATTAATTATAAAGAGAAAATTCAGTTCTGCGAACAATTTGTTCTTAAAGGTAAAACTTCACATTCGAAAAGGTATAATATTTCTAATGTAATAATCGAATACATCAAATTAATAATCCCCACCAGCATCAAATGAGTCACCACCAAAACCATCAAAAGAAGTAGAATCATAATTACTTGATTCTAAATACATACCTGATTCAAAAGAACTTGAAATTGTATCTGATATATCCATGTCCATCAATAGAGATATCGACATCATATCGAAGGCTGTTTCAAAAGCAAAATTATATTCTGACACTTCTTTCATAGGTGATGTAATATGTAAATTAGAGAAATTGACATCCATTTTTTCTATCAAATCAGAATTAAAATTATCAAGTAAAAAAATATTAGACCCTATCTCTTTTAGAATTTCTAATAATTCATTTTTTGAGAAATCTCTTGATAGTAATCTTCTATTATAACTATCTAATTTAGTCTTAAATTGACTTCTTAACTTTTTACCTTTTGAGTTTAAGAAGAACAAGCTGAAATCTTTTAAACTCAATAGCTGATGAAAAATTCCGAATTCCTTAAATTCATTATTCAGTTGTATTGCTTTATAGCCTTGACCATTTCCACATGATGGCAATACTTCTTTTATTAATTTCCTTAATTGTATTCTCCTATTTTTTTCTTCAAAAGGTCTCAGAAAAATATCCTGATGAGGTCTCTTGATATATTGATTATACTTTTTACCTCTAGAAATGTAGATATATAAGCTTTCTCTTTGGCTTCTTGGGTGAGGATATTTCCACTCCTCCTCTATCATTAATATATCTATAAATAGTAAATCAAATAAAGCGAATTTTAATAAATCCGTATTTTTTGATTTCCTCGGATAAAGTATCATGTGAGTTTGTGCAGGAGTGAATTCTTGTAAGTTCATTTTATAGTTGCTATTCTGATATACAGCTTAATGCATATCAATAAGTTTGATAATAATCTACCAATCTAATGAACAACGCCAAAAATTCAAAGAAATTCTAATACTACATACAAATAACATCTCAATAAAGAAAAACCCCACAACTTATTCAAGCTGTGGGGTTTTATATTTAAGTGAAGTACCTTTGTATGTACCTGCATTAAGGGTTATTTTCTTTTTGTTTTGATTAAATCGCCTTCATTTCGTCTAGACAGAAGCCATTTACTTTTAAAGCGGTTAAACGAATCGTATTGGCACCAATACCTAATTTTACTTTCACCTCAAATTCTTTCCACTCTTTACGGTAGTTATCACACGATGGTAAAGCAATGACCTGTTTCATACCGTTCACGTCTAACGTTAACGTATGCTCTTGAATATCTCTCTTAGCTGCAGAGTATCTTAGTCTTAAGGTATATTCTCCTTCACTACCATCGTTCTCTTGATAGAACTCTACATATCCACCTTCGTTTTTTCCATAATCAATAAAGCCTTTACCGTTAAAGTTTTCTCCTTCGGTAGAGATAGTTACACCATCAAAAGTGGCGTCTTCTGCTTGATCACCTCCAGGGTTTGCTGCTGTCATTACTGTTTTCCATTCAAAACCTTCATCTTTAGCAAATTTTTCATGCATTATCATGATTTCTTTGTTTTCTAACACAACAATTGCTTTAACTGTTGTTCCCAATTCAATTGAGAATGGTACTGTATATTTTGAAGATGCTGTAGTTGGTCTTGAACCGTCAATGGTATAATAAATGTCGATCTTTCCTTTAGAAGATTTACCTCTTAGTGAGATTTTTTCAACATCGATATGTACTTGTTTTGAAGTGATTAACCTTTTCTCTCCCAAGATTGCTCCCACATATAAATCAATAGCTCCATCAGCATCTGTACTTTCAATATATGCTCTAGTCAGACCATAAAAGGCAATTCTATCTTTGGCTTCAAAATGTTTTTCCACATCAACCGGACTTCCGTTATCCAATGCTTTTACTCTACCTGAGCCTTCAACGTGGTAAAAACTTCTATTCTCGCCATAAGGATAAAATTCACCTTTGGCATCTTCCGAAGCTATACGTACTTGAACAATGTCTTCTTTTTGGTTCTTCATCCCTTCACCATCAACTGTTAATTTCAATTGAGAAGGAGCATCCGCTGATCTTATTATCTGATTAACAATTGCTTTTCCGTCTTTATAACCAATTGCCTTGAGTTCGCCTTCTTGGAAACCTACTAGCCATTCACATTGCATTTTATCCCATGATGTTCCAGGGTTTTGTTTTCCTAAAGATTGACCATTTAAAAACAATTCCACTTCATCACAATTAGAATAGACCCAAACTGGAATTTCTGTTCCTTTCTCTAAAGTAGGGTGTGTCCAGTGAGGTAAAATGTGAATCATTGGTTTAGAAGTCCATTGAGATTGGTATAAGTAGAACAAATCTTTCTCGAAATTAGCTAAATCAATAGCTCCAACTATAGATGCTTTGAAAGGCCAACCACCATGTACAAAACCTGCTTCTCCAAGGTAATCATGACCGGTCCATCTAAAAGAACCTGCATAATTAGGAATATCTCTTAATTGCTCAATATTTTGCCTTGAATTAAGACGTACTATTGCGTTATCATAACTTGAAGTAAATATTTGTTTGTAACTTTTTTTGTTAGCAGATTTTGTCCAATCATAGGTAAATACTTCTTCTTCTGTTAAATCAGGATATTCGTAAGGTTGATGACGAACGCATGGATAACCATCTCTATACCATGTTTTTGTTCTATAGAAACCTCTTACTTGCCAAGTGTGTGTATTTTCTGTACCCACAAACACTCTATCGTTCGATAAATGATCAAAGAAACCTTTGCGTTCACTATGACCATTTACACCAAATACATCCATATGATCAGAACCAGAGTGACCCGAAGTAACTGGGCGTGTATTGTCTAGTTCATGACATCTTTCTACCAACGCTTTTGCTTCTTCTTCTCCTTTTGTTTCGTTACCTACTGAATAGATAATTATTGATGGATGATTTCTATCTCTTTTGATCCAATCTGTTAAATCACGATCCCACCATTCTTTAAAGAAATGAGCTCCGTAATCGTTTGCCGCTTTTTTGTGCCAACCGTCAAAAATTTCGTCCATTACAATCATTCCCATCTCATCACACATTGCATAGAATTGGGGTGTTTGAGGGTTATGAGCAGTGCGGATAGCATTCACTCCCATATCTTTCAATTGTTGGATTCTAAATCTTAGAATTTTATCAGGAACTGCAGCCCCTAAAGCACCTGCTTCTTGGTGATTACAAATCCCTCGCATTTTAGTTTCTACTCCGTTAATAAATAACCCCTCACCGGGCTTCCATTCTACATCACGAACACCAAAATTTGTTATATATTCTTCATCGATTTTTTTCGAAGAAATTTTAGTGATTGCCTTATATAAGTATGGAGAAACAGTTGACCATAAGTGAGGATTAGCGATCTTTAATTTTTGTGTTATTTCTTGATGTTTTCCTGCACCGATAGTTAATTTTGATTTGGCTACTGCCACTTCTTTACCGTTGGCATCAACAATAGATGTAATCAATTCACCTTTTTGCGTTTTATCAAAATCGTTTTGAATCTCAGTAGTAATAGTTACTTCGTCCTTTTTTGTTCTTACAAAAATACCCGACATGGGCACATGAAGTTTTGACTTTACATCAATCCATGTGTTTGCATAAATACCTGAACCTGTGTACCACCTTGCAGAAGGTTGAGCATCGTTATCTACACGAACGGCAAAAGTAATTTCGTTGTTTGTATCTACTTCTTTAGAGATATCATATTGGAAAGTGATCCAACCAAAAGGTCTATTTCCTAATTTTTTTCCATTAGCCCAAACCGTAGAGTTCATAAACACTCCGTCAAAAGTGATATTTACTGATTTACCTTTCCACTCTTCAGGCACTTGAATTGTTTTTCTGTACCATCCAATACCGGCAGGTAAATAACCACATTTATCACCCATCGGGTGGTTTTCATCATAATCCCCTTCAATACTCCAATCATGAGGTAAAGTTAAATTCCTCCAATCCTCATCATTGTAGTCTTTTTTGTCGGCTCCTGTTTGTTCGCCTAATTTAAATTTCCAATGCTCATTAAAATTTATTCTCTCTTGAGCTTGTAATGAAAGGGACGGCAGTAAAAATATCCCCAAAAAAATTAATAGTAAATGCTTCATTTCATTTCATGTTAGATGACAATACAAATATCTGTTTGCCATCTTTGAAAAATGATCCTCTGTGTATATTATGTGTTCTTACCAAGATAATCGACTGATATAAAACCCTTTAGACTCAAAAGAATAAAGACACATTTTATTCAATAATAATTCACTTGATTTCGATGAAAAATATTTTTCACCGAACTCAGATGAATAGATTAAAAATTGAAATAGAGAGTTGATAGGCATAAAAAAATCAGGTTAGTCCATTTTAAGTTTGAAAAAACTAAAATAAACTAACCTGATTCGTATTCTATGCTTTATAAATAAAGGCTTATTTCCCTTCGTTACAGTCTTTCACTGCATCTTTCTCATACATAATATCGTTCTTTTGGTGAGGGTAGCCGATTGATTTCACATTCGTGATTTCGATGTTCCAATACCCTTTTGCAGCACCGCCTTTTCCTTCAGCAGTGTTTACTACTGTTGCACATGATGGTGCTTTGTAGCTTTCGCCGTCAGGATTCTTACCGTCGATTAATTTACGATCTTCACAAGGCATATATCTAAAGTGCTTAGACTTCACTTGCGCTGTCGTACCGTAAGTACTTTTCACGTTCGTGATTTTAGAAGTACCTGCATATGTACCTGGCTTAAGGTTGTCTACTTTTTGTTTTTTAGACACATAACCTTTACCTACTCTTACTGCAAAACCACAGTTGACTGCTTCTACATTTTCTGCTTCCACATGTCCGTTTTGGATAGAGTGAGGAGATACCATTAAAGCTGCATTACCGTTTTGGCAATAGATATTTTTCGCTACAATATTGAAGTTACCTCCTACTTGAAGGTCGTTCATTTTCTTCAAACCTGTTTCTAAACGAAGTGTTACACCCCCATCGCCCCAAATGTTTTCGTAGTATACATTTTTAGCTGCTTGTGATTGAATTAAACCATAACCGTAGTGTGCTTTCTCGATACGACAGTTTTTGATGACACCATTTTCTGGCATCACATATTCTCCTTTGTACTTGACATAACCCAAAGTAATTCCATTGAATTTAGTATTGTCATCTAAGATGTTCATGCCTTCAATCAGGAAGTTTTCAGAGTTCGCCAATTGGAACATTCTTACGTTTTTGTTCTGAGAAACACTCAAATCAACAGTGTACATGTCTTTGTTCGATCTTACACTTACGTTGGTTGCTCTGTGCTTTTCATCGCCAAACGACATGATCACAAAGTTCTTGTTATTACCAGGGTAAGTAGCATAAATTGTCGCTTTCGAATCGATGATAATATGAACATTCGATTTAAGAACTACATTTTTGAAATAATATTTACCTGCAGGAATGTTGATCACACCACCTTTACTTGAAGCAGTTAAATCGTCAATCGCTTTCTGAAGTTTCTCGCTATCGTCTTGATCGTCTTTATTGTTGACCTTATAGTCTTTTACCAAATCCACTTTTTTCTTAGCGTCTTTGATTTTGTCAGTGTAAAAATCACTTTCTTTTTGGGCGAATGATTGAAATCCCAAAAGGAAACAGAAAAGAATAAAATAATTTTTCATCTCATTAATTAATTATAAATCCCAAATCGCTGAGGATGGGACGAAGTTGAAAGTGTATGGACCCTCAACGTTCGTCCAAATATCAGCATTAAATATTTTAAAAGTTTGAATTCTTAGAGTTAAATGGCCTTCATTTCGTCTAAACAGAAACCATTAACATTTAGAGCGGTTAAACGAATAGTGTTGGCTCCCATACCCAATTGTACTTTCACCTCAAATTCTCTCCACTCTTTACGGTAGTTATCGCATGATGGTAAAGCAATGACCTGTTTCTCTCCATTCACGTCTAACGTTAACGTATGCTCTTTAATATCTCTCTTTGCTGCAGAGTATCTTAGTTTTAAAGTGTACTCTCCTTCGCTACCGTCGTTTTCTTGATAGAACTCCACATAACCACCTTCGTTTCTACCGTAATCGATAAAACCTTTGCCGTTAAAATTGGCACCTTCGTTAGAAATTGTTACTCCATCAAATGAAGCATCTTCAGCTTGGTCACCGCCAGGATTAGCTGCTGCCATCACTGTTTTCCATTCGAAACCAGCATCAGCTGCAAACTCTTCTTGCATTCTCAAAAGTTCTTTATTGTCCAGTAATACCAATGCTTTTACCGTCGTTCCTAATTCAATATCAAAGGCTTGTTTGTATTCTTTAGATGATGTCGTTGGCGTCGATCCATCAGTAGTATAATAGATACTGATTTTTCCATTGGATGCTTTTCCTCTCAGCGTAATTTGCTCCACATCGATGTTCACTTGGTTTGAGGTGATCAATCGTTTTTCGCCTAAAATCGATCCCACATACAAATTGATATCGCCATCTGCATCTGTCGACTCCACATATGCTCTAGTTAATCCGTAAAACGCAATTCTATCTGTTGCCTCATAATGCTTTTCTACATCAATTGGGCTACCGTTATCTAAAGCTTTAATTCTACCAGCACCGACTACATTAAAGAAGCTTCTATTTTCTCCATAAGGATAGAACTCTCCTTTTTTATCAGTGGATGCGATACGAACTTGAACAATGTCTTCCAAAGTGTTGGCTATACCTTCTCCATCCACAGATAATTTGATTTTGGCAGGAGCATCAGCAGTTCTAATCACTTCATTCAAAATCGCTTTTCCATCTTTATAACCAACAGCTTTCAGTTCACCTTCTTGGTAACCTACTAACCACTCACATTGCATCTTATCCCACGATTTTCCTGGCTTTTGTTTACCTAATGATGCACCGTTTAAGAACAACTCTACTTCATCACAATTTGAATATACCCATACTGGAATTTCAATTCCTTTCTCTAATGTAGGATGTGTCCAATGTGGTAAAATGTGGATCATTGGTTTGTTTGTCCATTGCGACTGATACAAGTAGAATAAATCCTTTTCGAAGTTCGCCATATCGATTGCTCCACCCATAAATGCTTTGAAAGGCCATCCTCCGTGAACAAAACCTGCTTCACCAATGTAATCGTGACCCGTCCATCTAAACGAACCTGCATAATTTGGAATGTCTCTTAATTGCTCAATGTTTTGTCTAGATGTTAGACGAACCATTGCGTTATCGTAACTCGAATTAAAGATTTGTTTGTAGCTACTTTTGTTCGCAGAAGTCGTCCAATCGTACGTAAATACTTCTTCATCTGTTAAATCAGGGTACTCATACGGTTGGTGACGAACACATGGATAACCATCTCTATACCATGTTTTTGTTCTGTAATAACCTCTCACTTGCCAAGTATGTGTGTTTTCTGTACCTACAAATACTCTGTCATTCGATAAATGGTCGAAGAAACCTTTACGTTCACTATGGCCATTCACACCAAAAATATCCATATGATCCGAACCAGAGTGACCAGAAGTAACAGGTCTTGTATTGTCCAATTCATGACATCTTTCTACCAACGCTTTGGCTGCTTCCTCCCCTTTTGTCTCATTACCTACTGAGTAAATAATGATTGATGGGTGATTACGATCTCTTTTGATCCAATCTGTAAGATCTCTGTTCCACCACTCCTCGAAGAAGTGAGCACCATAATCGTTGGGTGCTTTTTTGTGCCATCCATCAAAAATTTCGTCCATTACCAGCATTCCCATCTCATCACACATATCGTAGAATTGAGGTGTCTGAGGGTTGTGAGAAGTACGAATTGCATTCACACCCATATCCTTCAATTGCTGAATTCTGAATCTTAAAATTTTATCAGGAACTGCTGCACCCAAAGCACCTGCATCTTGGTGATTACACACCCCTTGCATTTTTGTTTCTACTCCGTTGATAAATAGTCCTTCACCAGGTTTCCATTCTACATCGCGAACACCAAAGTTCGTCGAGTAATTTTCTTTCGTTTTTTTGGATGATATTTTAGTTATTGCTTTGTATAAGTAAGGGGAATTGATAGACCACAAATGTGGATTCGTTATTTTTACCTTTTGTGTTATTTCTTGATGTCCGTTCCCATCAATCACAAATTTAGAATCAGCTACCGCTACTTCTTTACCATTGGCATCGACAATAGAAGTCACTAGATTTCCTTTTTGCGTTTTAGCAAAATCGTTTTGAATCTCTGTTGTGATCGTCACTTCATCTTGTTCCGTTTTGATAAAGATACCCGACATTGGTACATGAAGTTTGGATTTTACATCAATCCATGTGTTCGCATAAATACCCGACCCTGTATACCATCTTGCTGACGGCTGTAAATCGTTATCCACTCGAACAGCAAAAGTGATTTCATCATTTTCGTCTACCTCTTTAGAGATATCATATTCAAAAGTAATCCATCCATAAGGACGATTACCTAATTTTCTTCCATTCGCCCAAACAGTGGAATTCATAAATACACCATCAAAAGTGATGTGTACCGACTGACCTTTCCATTCTTTTGGTACTTGAATCGTTTTTCTATACCAACCAATACCAGCAGGAAGGTAACCACACTTATCACCCATCGGATGATTTTCGTTGTATTCTCCTTCGATACTCCAATCGTGAGGCAGGTTTAAATTTCTCCAATCTTTATCATTATAGTTGGTTTTATCTGCGCCAGTTTGATCGTCTAATTTAAATTTCCAATGCTCATTGAAGTTAATTCTTTGCTGAGCAAAAAGTGATAGGGATGAAAAAAGTATCCCAATAATAAGTAAGTACTTCATTTGAATTCCATTTTGAATGACATTACAAAGATGTCTTGATGATTGATTTTAAGTGATCCTGTGTGTATAAATTGTGTCTCCACAAAGACAAACTTCAAGGAACTAGTCTGTTAGCTACATAATATCCGCTTTTTTGAAGTGTGTATTTTTATGTATTGAACCCAAAACAGACACAATACGAATTCCTCTACCTCTTCTTACGAAGTTTTGGTGGGTATAAAAAAAGAGGCTGACTCAAAAAATATGAGACAACCTCTTTACAATCTTTATCGAAAAGTATGTTTATTTGCTAGCTTCTAGCTTCTTTTTTTCTTTCTTCTTGTTCTTTGGTAGCAGATATAAGAAAGAGTTATTATCAGTTACTTCTTTCCACCCTGCATATACTTCTTCTTCCCACTCAAGCAACTCTTTCTTCATTTTATCTACACGTGCTGCTTCCGCTTCTGTGTTAATCAAATCATTCTTTTCAGAGATATCTTCTACTACATTAAATAGTTCGAATTTTCCAGAGTGATATTTCTTCAACTTCCAATCGCCGTTCATAATCGCAGCATATTGGTCTTCGTAAGAACGCATGAAGTACAAGTTTCTTTCCTCCATTTCTTTACCTTGAAGCAATGGTAGGATACTCTTACCTTGGATATTATCGTCTGTGTATTTTTTACCTGATGCTACCTCCATTACTGTAGGGAAGATATCAATGGTTTGAATTGGCGTGTGACATTCCGATCCAGCTTCTACTTTATTCGGGTACTTGATAAACATTGGTACTCTTGCACCACCTTCACCCAAAGTATTCTGTCTTTTTCCACCAGATAACGGTAAATTCTCAAAATAACCACCTTGATCCGAAGTTAAGATGACCATCGTGTTATCATCCATATTCAAACGCTTCAACGTAGCCATAATCTTACCTACTGAAATATCCATACATTCTACCATTGCATGGTACTCAGCATATCTTTTTGTCATCCCTTGGTCCAAGTATTTTTGTACCAATTCTTTCTTACCAATATGAGGTCCGTGTACTGTATAATACCAAACCGAAAGCATGAAAGGCTGGTCTTTATCGTAGTTCTCTAAGAAGTGAATTGTCGTGTCCGTCATCACATCTGTTAGATAAACTCCTTCTTGATCATCAAATTCTGTATAGGCGTTATTGTCTTTAAAGAACTTTGGATAATAGCTTTTCGGGTGACCGAAATTACTTACACCAATTTGCTCATCGAACCCTTGGTGAATCGGGTGATAAGGCTCATGACCTAAGTGCCATTTACCAATAAAAGCACTGTAGTAACCAAAGTCTTTGATTCTTTCCGCATAGGTTACTTCTTCCAAAGGAAGCCAATTTCTTGAACCTCTTCTTACAGGATCTGTTTCCCACTTATTAAATTCTTTTGAATTTGAACCGTCCGCATGCTCATGAGGAATATGACGAGGCATTTGTATTCTCGCCGCCTCTTTACCTGTCAACATTGATGCTCTACTTGGGCTACATGTTGGAGTTGGAATATACGCTCTTGTAAATTCCATACTTTCTGTTTTTAGCTGACTAATATTGGGCGTTTTGAACGTCTCGTTTCTATGTTCTAAATCAGACCAACCGTAATCGTCTACAAATAGTAAAACTATATTCGGTTGCTTTTCCTTTGACTCCTGTGTTTTCTGTACAGTTGTACAACTCATTGCTCCTAAAAAAAATAGGAAAAGTAAACTATGTTTTATCATTTTCATTCCTTTTAAATGTTGTACACAAAGGTCTATGATGCTTCTTTTTTATTTGTCTATTTACATCTAAAAAATGTACCTATTCGTCAATATGTAGCTTTTCTTTATCAAAAAGTAACTTTTTATGGTCATTCTTTCAGGTTTTATAAAAATTTAGGACAAAAAAAACACCCCCGAATAGAAGGTGTTTTTTCAACTTTATAATACAAGTCACACATCAATTGATTCTAACTATAATAAATAATATTTCTATTTTGACTGTATCGATTTTGATTTCTCTTTAGCTAAATGTTTTTTGTATAATTTTGAATATTTTTTGTAGCCAATTTCTTCTCCATCAAGCATTCTTTGATACTCTTTTGGATAATGTTCTTTCACAAAATTCACAGGAGCCAAACCAGGTACTGCTTTAGGATCATATACATTAGAAACAGGCGTCATTTGTTTATCCATTTCCAATGTTTCTTCACGCATTTGTTTCAATACATCTTTGTATTCTGGATTGTTTGCCAAATTATGTATCTCGAAGGGATCATTCACAAAATCGTACAACTCCTCTTGAGGTTTTGTTGGCTCAAACCAACGTTGCTGTATCTCGTTTAATTTTCCTTCTTCGTTTAAAGATCGCATTACATGTACCGCCGGTCTGTACCATTCCAAATACCCTTGATGCGCATCGTAAGGAATTTCTGGTTTATCGTTTCTGATATATCTAAAGCGTTCTCCCGTAATTGAGCTTACTTGCTCTGGAATTTCATCCCATAGACCTCTGTAAGAATACACGTTTTTACGATCAAAATTTTCATCAATAAACGATTGTCCTGTTAAGTAATCTGGAAGTTCAACACCTGCGATATCTAAAATTGTAGCGGTAATATCTGTGCTTGCAATAATTTGCTGAGATTCTTTATCATGCTCATAACCTTCTGGCCACTTGATGATTAAAGGAATTCTTGATCCAGGATCGTGCAAATAACCTTTACCTTTAATATTACAACGACCATTGTCGCCAATCACAATAATGACAGTATTATCGTAAACTCCTTTTACTTTTAGCTCGTCGATCAACATTTTCATTTCGTTATCAGCGTACTCGACCTGATCTAAATATTTTGCCCAGTCCAAACGAATGGCAGGATGATCGGCATATTCCGGCGGTAGTTGTACCTCTGCAGGATTTACAGGATGTTCCGATTGTTCTCTCACTTCTGTCCACCAATCGCCTCTGTGCGTTACGGCTAACTGAATCTGTGCAAAAAACGGTTGATCTTCTGCAGTGAACTCGTCGAACTTATCAAAAAGTCCGTAGTCCTCTTCCCAATTTCCAATGGGTTTGTGCTTGAAATTCACATCAATCTTACGGCCTTTTTTCATTACATTTTTATGGCCTAAGACGTTCGTATATCCTTGTTTTTTTAATAAATAAGTGAATGGTTGGAAAGGCGATGCTAGTGGTTCTTCTCTATTACTTCTGTGGTGATGCGTATTGGTCAATCGCTGATGGGCACCGACCATCATAGCAGATCGGTTGGTCGAGCAAATTGATGCTGTCCCATAACAATTATAATACAACGTTCCTTCTTCTGCTAAGGCATTAAAAGTGGGTGTTTTTACGGCAGGCATTCCATAACATTCAAAGTCATGACTAATGTCCTCCAACATCACCCAAACGATATTTGGTTTCTCTAGTTTGTTTTCTTTTTCCTTATGACTACAAGAAGTAATACATAATAAGGATAGTCCTAAAATGACGGTTTGTAATATTTTCATTCCACTCGTATTGTTTGTCATTTTGTAAAAGTCCTATTTAAAAAATGGATGGTTGTATGTATGGGTAAATAATTTGTTCAGAGACACATTATCAAATCATTAAAACATTATAGATATTGCTTATTGGCTCTTTCGTATCGTTTTAGGACTTTATTCTGAGGTTTTGTAAGTACATTTCCTTTTAAATACCAGTATATTGATCGGCTTATCACCACATCCGGAATACTCAATTTGTCGAGTAATTTTTCGGTGATATCTTCTGAATATATTTCTTTAGTGGTGAGGTAATCGATAAATGCATTCACTTCATTGAAATCATCAAATTTTACTTTATCAATAAATTCTTCATGATATGATTCTTTATCAAAAAGATTGTTTAGAATAAGTAATCGATTTTGCTGCTTATTGGTGGCGTCGAGTAATGCTATTTTTTGATCGTAATTGATCTGTTTTAAAATCAATTTCAACTCATCGGCAAAAATCTTATCCGCATGATCTAAGAAATAGAGGAAGTAATCTGATATATCAAAGGCTTTCTGATCAAAAATATCCAACAATAAATGGTTTGTCCTATCAGTAGGTTGTTTAATGACCGCTCTAATATCATCTTCAGAGAATTGCTGAACAGTTCTGTTTCTCAGTTCATTTTTAATCTTTTCATTATTCACCCAATGCCATAACGTAAAACAAGAAAGTGTTGCTCCTACCACCACATCTTTATCGGTAATAAATTCTCTTGTGGCACCAGAATATCCATCTAAATCGTCTTCTTCCACTTGTAAATCTTCATACGTCAAACCTCCTAACTTAGAAAAAGGATCGCGTAGAATAGCATTCAACTTTTGATAATCGGCCGCATCAAAATCCATCGCTTTTCCATCAACATATTTTTCAAGCTGTTGGCCTTTGGGGATGATTAATTTCTTAAAATCACCATACATATCCCATTCTAAAGTCACTGTTATGATTTTACATTGGTTAGTGTAACAAATCACAGAAGCCACATTCGTCGAATATTGGTGCTGATCATTTTCAACAATTCCAATCACTTGATTCCCCTCTTTGATACCAGGATGTCTCACTTCTAATTCGAATGTGGGCACTTCTAAGTCGGAAGGAAGCTGTAAGAAAAATAATAGTATTAGTATAAAAAGTTTCATGTTGAAAAACTAGGACGATATAATTTCCTTCAAATAAGATAAAATCGATTCACATCATGTATCTATGAATAAATAAAAGTATTCATATCATTATTTTTTGATATAATTTACTCCATTGTATAAAATAAGAACTGATTAACTAATTAATTCATTATTGATCATATAATCTCTATGATGTATTTATTTTAATTACTGTTTAAGTTAGATTCTTTTTTAAATATATGAATAACCAAAAACTTAGTTCCATAAATCTTTATGATAAATTCAATGCTGCATTTGTAAGCTTGATTACTCCAGAAATGCCCGGTTTGAATAAAATTAGAAAGCAAAACAATTATTCTGATCAACCCACTTTAGCTCAACCTTTTGAGATGCCATTGGAATATCTTTCTATCAATGGGGTAAAAATTAGAATGGCTAAATCAGAAATTGATAAAGATAAAGACAAAGAAAGTATTATTCTTTTGTCCGCTTTCCCTCATACTATCATCGCATATTCTCCTATATGGGATGATCTAAAAAAGGATTATAATTTGTACGCTTACGATTTACCCGGTTTTGGAGGAAGTGCTAATGGAGAAGAATATATGTCTTTTGATTATCAAGGACAATTTCTCGATACCTTTATTCAACATTTCAAGATTGAAAACTTGCATATTGTTGGACCTGATGTTGGTATGCCGACTACATTAAATTATATCATCAATCATCAACACAAAGTAAAATCTATAATGATTGGAGATGGCCCTGCCGCTTTACCTACATCTGAACCGAGTGTGATGAGAAAAATGGTTCATTCTGAATTTTGGAGAATCATGTTTGTGATTGCCGGCAGTGGTGCCTTAATTGAATCGGCTAAAAACTTAGGAAATGTTCAATATGTGCCAAATAAATATGAGATATCGGATTACAAAAAAGCACATACGGGAAAGGTGGCCAATAACATGAAGTGGTTTAAAAAATATACTGCCTCTGTACCTCATTTAGATGAAAATCTAAAGAACATTGAATTACCTGTAAAGGTTTTCTGGGGAGAACACGAAGCGATACTCCACCCTGTAAATGCAGAAAACCTTCATAAAAGACTACCTAATAGTGAATTAGAGATATTTGATAATTGTGGTCACTTTGTCTATCAAGACGACTACCCAAGGTTTATTAAACTGATACGTGATTGGGTAGAGCGACATAAATAAATAATTAAGTGATGTCTTCAAAAAATAATTAATTTGGTGTTATTTTTAGGAGATATCACTTATTAAGCCTTTAGTTTACCAACCTAAATGAACTTAACTTCATCACAAAAATCAGCCATCCATGCGGTGTCAGAATACACCAAAATACATCAAGATAAATACCTTGAGCTAAGAGATATGATATTATATCAATCGGGTATCGATCAAAAAGTATATGACGAATATTGTGATAAACTCAAGAGATTTTCCCGTATTGGTATACATTTTCATCCTGATAGATACACTTCTGACCATGCTCTAATCATTGAGGGTATGATCGCTTCAGGGAAATATAAGAATCAATATGAAACTCAAGTTTCTTCTGGAAGCGTGACTGCATTTAAGGGTGGAGCAAGAGAGGAATGGGAAGATCATATTTTTAAGGGTGCTTATCAAAATACACCTTTTACAGAACGACCTAAATATGGTGCATTGCATCTCAACATGTCAAAAGACGGTCCCTCTCCAAGGTTTGGTTCTTGTTATTTTCTATTGAAACCTGAAATTAAAAATAGAACTACTTTTTCTTATGGAGACACTTACGATTCACCAAAAGAGTTAGGCACTATCCAAGAGTTTGAATTCATCAATACCGCTTTATTAAAAGATCTTTCTATTCGTGGCACTGCTTTAGGAATAGCCCACAATAAGGTAAGTGACTTTTTTTCACAAACGAACAAACAATTACCACAAGCAGGTAACTACAATCTCTTCAATCCACCTTCTAAGAATTTAGACTTTTACATAGAGGCACAAATACATGGTGATCTTCTACTAAAAGACGACATCGATGCCCTTGTCGCTGACGATTCATTTTTGGGAACATCAATTGGTAACCACCTAGAAACACTTTCCAAAAAATTTGATATCAATTTAACTTGGCACAAAGGCCCCGAACTCCCTGTAGATGATTTTCCTTGGGATTTTAGAGGTCCGGATGTTCCTGCTTTTGCCAAGAAAATTGGTCGTGATGGGAAAGTTAATGCGTTTGTATTGGGTGAAGCTGGGAAGCAGATGGATAAAACTCATGAGAACTTACAGATGATGAAGTATTTGTGGCATTGTTTGGTGAGGTTTGGGTATTAAAAAAACGCCCTCCACAATGCGGAAGACGTTTATCAATAAATTAACTATATTTTTAACCTTGTTATTTGTCCAATACAAATATCACATGTCTAGAATTTGATTTTTCATTATACCTCCCAATAATCCAACCTCTTATCATACCCCTCATAGTCTTCCATGTGCTTTCTGATTTCATTCCAAAAGTCCTTTGTGTGGTCTTTGAAAGGAATATGACATAGCTCGTGAAGAATAAGATAATCTATCAATTTCCATGGTAGTTTTGAAGCATCAATATTGAGGATGATCTGATTTTCAGAAGTACAAGAACCCCATCGTTTTTCCATTTTTCTAAACGATATTTTAGAAGGGGTATATCCTGTTGTTTTGATCCAGCGATTGAAACGAGGCTTAATTTTTTCAATACATTTTTGGCGGTAAAAAGATTGGAGCAATTCATTGATGTTCTCCTGTGTTATCTCTTTTAAGGTAATATGAAATTTTGACCCCGAAAAGCTGACTTCATTTTTATCTCCTTGCTTGATCTCTGCATAGTATTTACGACCAAAGTAAGGCAAACGAGAACCTGTTTTTATTTCTTCATGAATAGGTTCTGCTACCAACTTCATTTTTTCGATAATCCAGCGGGCCTTTTTTAATACATATTTATTGGCCGTTTCTTCCGTAGCATTAGAAGTTCGGTAAAGAATAGGTTGTCCTTGTTCTACTTGTATATAGTCGTGTTTGAGTTCTTTTTCAATACTCAATACATAGTCGATGATTGTATTTCCGTATTTTACTTTTCCCATACCATTAATTCGTACACTTTTTCAATAATAATAACCGTACGGACGTTGCACTGCAACGTCCCTACCCATTCTTTTTAATTAAATCTACCAAAACCGGAAGCATTTCTTTATACACCTCTTTCTCCATTTTTCCTCTCAACACTTTACGTATTTTCTTTTCGATATCTTTGAGGACAGCAAACTTATTTTGCCAATCGACAATTCCTAATTCAGGTTGAATGACTTCGAAGATTTCTTTGGTGACTTCTACAGCATCCTCACCTAATTGCGTTCCTAAAGTAGAATACACCGCAAATTCTTGATGATTTAAACCTAAATTATTGGCCTCATTGTCTTTGTTCTCAATCTTGTCGATGACTTGCTCTTGAATCTTTTGGAATAGTTCTAATTGAGAGATTCTGTTTTCTTCTTGCTGTTTGATTAACTCTTCTAGCAATTCACCCAAAGGTTTATAAAAATCAGGGTTATTATTCATCCCCACTTTAATGACGTGTCTTGCTCGGTTGGCTATTTTTTTAGCCTTCGATTCTGGTGAGAGTGTACCATCTAATTCTTGTTTGAATTTTTCTTGATCCATGATGGATACAGGTTCTTCTAACAAGTCTTTTACTCCTGATGCATGCAAATGTTCATCGATCAATGCTTTTAACTTGGCACTTTCTTCTGGGGAGATTTTTAAAGTATCGTCTTCTGGATACATATTTCTTGCTTGAAGTCGAATCTCATTAAAAAGCTTTACATCTTTTTTGTATTTAACCGCTTTAGGATGAGGTGTAACAATGGCAATACTTTCATTAAACTTCTTTAGTAAGTCTTTGAAATCGTCTCTTATATCTAATGGCTCAAGTATTCTTACAGCTTGATCGATATACTTTTCTCTTTCGTAATTTCGGTCGACTTTTACGCCTTTAAATAATTGAATCAACTTCTCATGTCTTTGCTCTAGCTTTGGAAACTCGCTTTCAAGATCGGGAATGATTTCTTCTCTCGTCATTTCCCCTCCAAAGATTTCTAAGGCTTGAATCAAGTTGTTGGCGATGCCGTAATAATCGACAATAATACCTGCGTGTTTACCTTTTCTTGTTCGGTTCACCCTCGCTAAAGCCTGAAGCAAAGTATGCTCTTTTAAGTTCTTATCAAGATACAATACACCAGCAATAGGTGCATCATAACCTGTCAATAACATATCGGAAACAATTAAAATACCATCGTTATTGAACTTCAATTTTCCTGATTTTTCTATATCATTTTCATCACCAAAAGGTAGCTTGTAGTTCTCTACGGCATCTTTTACTTCCTCGGATGGAGTAGCTAATTCAAAGTATTCAGGTGGATCTTTCTTCAAAGAAAACGACATCACCACTCTTGTATTAAAATCAATGGCTCCTTCTTCCTTTTTTCTTTCAAAAATCTTTTTGTAAGCAATGGCATTGGCTCTATTTTCACAGACCAACATGGCTTTTAATCCATCAGGATAGATTCTTGTTTTGTAGTGGTTCAAAAGGTGATCAACGATGGCTTCTAACCTTTCATTGGCACTTTTAATTTTCTTTCCTGCTTCTTTTTGTAAGAGCTTTTGTTTCTCTTGTGATTCATGACCAAACTCTTCATCAAAAGCCTGATCCATGACTTCCTTATCTATAAAATATTGTGGAAGTCCTTGTTCATAAAGTAATGGCAAAGTAGCTCCATCTTCTACTGCTTCTTTAATGGTATAGACATCTAAATAATCTCCACCGTAGAAAGTACCAAGTGTAGATTTATCTTCTTTGCTTAATGGTGTACCTGTAAAGGCAACAAACTTTGCATGGGGTAATGCTTTTCTCATAAATGAAGCCAATAGACCGTATTGTGTACGGTGTGCTTCATCAATAAGAACATATATATTTTTCTTTTGTGAAAGGGTATCTACACTTAACTTTCCCCCTTTTGCTTCTGACTCTTTGATGATCTCTTCATGAATCAATTCTCCTTCTGGATTGATGATTTCTTTAAAGAAAATAAAGGAGCCGTCTTTCTGTTTTTCTTTTCTAGTTCTTATGATATTACCTTCATCGTCGGTTTCTTGGAACTTCTGAATGGTAGTGGTAATAATCTGACCGTAGTCGTTTCTTAAAAGATCTTTGAGTCCTGCTACAGAAGTGGCTTGTTTGACATTCTTCAAACCAATATTTTGAAAAGTATTGGTGATTTGTCGGTCCAAGTCTTTTCTATCTGTAAGGACAATGATTGTAGGGTTCTCAAAACCAAATTCTTCTGCTTGTAGTTTTCGAGTGACATAACCCATAGTAATGGATTTCCCTGATCCCTGTGTTGCCCAAACTACACCACCTCTGTCTTTGGATAAGCTATTGATTGTATTATTCGTTGCTCTGATCTGTTGATAACGAGGGAGTTTTTTGATTTTTTTCCCATCGCTCAACTCAAAAAGGGTAAAGTATTTATAAATATCTAAGAAAAGGTCTTTCCTAAAAAGGTAATACAGCATGATGTCTTGCTCAGACACCTTTCTTCCCAAAAAGGTTTCCACCTCCCTTTCGTCTTTGATTCTATACCTCGAATAAAATTGTGAAGGGGCATTGATGGCACCATATCTCGCTTGCCATTTACACATTCCTGCACAAATAAAATTATAAACAAAAAGACGTTCACTATTGCGTTGGTAGTGCTGCATATCGCTAATCGCCTTGTCGATGGCTCCGCTAGCTTTTGCCGATTTACACTCCATAACTGCCAAAGGAAAACCATTCACATACACCACTATATCTGGAATGCTATTACTTTGGCTTCCTTTAAATTTTAATTGATTAGTAACTATCCATTCATTATTCTCTGGATGATCAAAATCTATATAACGCACATCTTTTTTCTTTCGATGTGGATCGTTTAAGTCTTCTAACTGCGTTGTAAATTCATCCTTACACAATACCCTTTTCCAAAACTGCTCATTCACCTCCATCAACGACTCATAACTTTTAAACGTTACTTCTCGAAATGCTTGATTGACCTGCTGTTCTTGCAACCATGGATTCAGCCTTTTTATCGCGTCTTTTACTTTCTCCTCAAATAAAACTTCATTGATCGAAGAACGAGTGTCGTCTTTTTGTCCATCTAAATAAGTATAACCGAGCTTGCTTAGTAGTTCGATGGCAGGTTGTTCTGATTGTATGAATTCGGGGTTTGACATGTTTGTTATAGTTCTCTTTTTAGACTTAGGTCATGAAATCAAAGATTTCTTTAAAAGTATCATTATTATCTAGC
The DNA here is from genome assembly GCF_001682195.2 of Flammeovirga sp. MY04. Taxonomy (NCBI): domain Bacteria; kingdom Pseudomonadati; phylum Bacteroidota; class Cytophagia; order Cytophagales; family Flammeovirgaceae; genus Flammeovirga; species Flammeovirga sp. MY04. The sequence continues at coordinate 310,400 of NZ_CP003561.2, read as the reverse complement.
TTTCCTTTTGTTATGAATTTTGTATCATTTATAATCACCTGATTTGCTTTCCCTTGATGTTTTGGTTGTCCCACAATACCAATAAGTGCTTTCCCTTTTTTACTCTTAATTCCTTGTTTTTTCTTAGCACAACTCTCCTCTTCTTCATTAGGCATGAACTCTGAAATAATATCTTCACCTTTTTGAAATAAAGCTTCGTTTTTATCATCTCTCATTAATGGAATAATAATATCTTCAAGAGTACCTGATTCCCCCTCACCATATATAAAAATCCCTATATTACTAAATCCATCAATGTTTTCTACATTAGAAAAATATTGATGATCTTCAACATCAATAGATTCAATGAAATTCGGTAGTAATTCTGCATATTTAGTTGCAAATTCTCTTTTCCGATTTTTAAAACATACATCAGCATCAAAAAATAATTGTAATGAAAACTTGACATCTGTATCGAAAGATTGTTCACCAAAAAATTCTGAAGATGAATCATCTACTTTTAGTAATTCTATTAAGTTGATCACATAATCAAATTGAGAATCTCCTCCCATTTGATAGAAAACATAAAAGTTATCAGAATCTTTATCTTTACAAATTTTATTTGGTAGCTGAGGCTTTTGAAAAACGTTTGCCTCATCTTGATATTCAAATTTATTTAAAATACCTTCTAAGAAACCTTTCAATGGATTTGGGAAGTCAGTTATTTTTTTATCTGTAAAATCTGAAAAGTTATTTAATCTCAATAACCTACTTAAAATTGCTGTATCATGTTTTCCTTCTACTAATACAAACGTAACATTAGAATCACTCATTACCCTTTCCTCTAATATCTAAACCAAAATTCATTACTTGCTTCTCAAATGACTTTCCTTTAGCTCCTTTATAGGTGATTTCACCATTTTTATTTAAAAGCTTATAACCTGAAATTTCATCATTATTATATCCATTTTCAAAAAATGCTTTTATACATTCATTACTATGAGTAGTAATAAAGAATTGTATATCAAACTCAGATGATATCTCCTGTAAAAACTTTGTAAAACTCTGTAATAAAGAATGATGAATTGCATTTTCTAGTTCATCTATACACATAACACCATGAACTGCTATTGATGCTTGAAGCCCTATATAAAAAATACGCTGAAGGCCATCACCAAATGTTGTAATATCAACTGGCTCTTTAAATCTTTCATGGTCAACCAAAAATCTAACTTGTTCCCCAGAACCAACCTTTATTATATCCGAAATATTACTATCGATAGAATTTTGAATGAATGAAATAATTTTTTTGTAAGTACCTTTTTTAACACTTTCTTCATGACAAGTATTTATAAAATCTTTATTTAAAAGTGTAAAAGGACTAGAATATGAAATATTACATATTGTATTTATTTCTCTAAAGAATTGATCTTCTTTGTTATTCTTAAAAAACTTAACAGATGAGCTCTCTGTTTTATTATAATATATTTCTTCTGATGCTTCACTATTTAAGATATTCTCACCGAAACCATGTTCTACAAATAGAGTATTAATATAATCTGTTTTACTTTTATCATCAAAATCTTCAAAGATTGAACTTATCTTAAGAATAACATCTTTATTATCAAATCTTCCAGAAATAGAAATTTGGTTAAAATATTTACTAAACCAATCTTTTGGTAGTCCTTTCAAATATTTACCACGTCTTCTATAAATTTCGATTATATCATTTATATCATTTTGAATTGTTAATAAATAAATAGCTTCTAAAATAGATGATTTCCCCGAATTATTATCCCCTGCAAATAAGTTAATTTTGTTTAAACCATGGAACTTAATATTTGTTTTGAATCCTTTAAAATCATGTAACGTCAATTCAGAGAATTTTTCACTCTTATAATTCACAAAAATATTTTTTATTGATTTTGAAGAAGATACATTTTGGTCTACTCCAATATTTGATAAAAAATTATCAAATTTCTTTTTTAAAAAAGTGAGTTTGCTTGATTGTAAATTAGAAGCTTTTTTAGAGAAAAAAATCATATCTTCAATACTACTTTCGCAAGTATCTATTGATTTTTGATATTGATCTTCATTTATAGTTGCACTAACTGAATATGCATCATTAATACTTCTTGTTTTCTCTAATTCCCAAATTGCTTGTTCATCATTAATAATTTTTGCTAAAGTGGGAATTTCTGTACTTTTCGTAATTGCTGGAGGCAATAAATTTTCTTCTTCTTCCTCTTCTCCAAATTCATTGGTTATCACTTGATAATTAGCACTTTCAGAAATCCAACTAAAGAATCTTTCCAAGTTTCTAGCATCGATTGCTTTTTTAGAAAAATCATCCCATTTCAACCAGTCTTTAATTGAAGTTGATGAAATTGCTTCTCTAAAAATGGCAAACATATCAGGTTTGAATTGATCTTGAAAATCACTCTTTTTATATTCTTGAATTAGAGATAAAGTTCTAATATTACGCCTTACGCTATGAATTGTTATTCCAAGTGAATTATGAATTTCATGTTCAGTTAAATTTTTATCATAAAAAAGATCGTATATTAACTGAGCTTGATTTAACGGAGCCCATCTTTTATTACCGGATATGTGCTTCAACCCCATTATTATTTCGTGCTCACCTGAAGATTTCTCTTCATATATAACAACAGGTACTTTACTAAAAATAGATGGATCAAGATTACCAATATCTATTCCGACATTGTAGTCTTCTTGTAATACTTTTAAAGTAGCTATTCGTCTATTACCTTCTAAAACTCTAAATTTATTTGAATCTAATCTCTCAACTTGAATAGTATCAACCTTCAAAAAACCATTACTTTTTAGACTTACAAGTAAATCATCAATATTTTTTCGTTTATCACCAATGATAAAATTCAATGTCCTTTTTTGAATATTCTCATCTCTAATTTTCTCAGGCTCAACTTTTTTGTATTTTTTATTATCAATAAACCTATAATTATTAGGGTCTAATAATAAATTTTTAAGACTGACATAATGTTGTGATGAATCAAATTTATTTTCGTTCATATTATTTTCGTATATCAATAATATTTAAAGGTAATCAAAATTATTTTGTATACTTACTAGACCCTCACCTTCCCACTCAACAACCCCTGCATCAAGCCTTTCTTTAACTCCTCTACTTTGGATTTTTTACCCTCCAAAATAGATAGCTTTTGGTCAACAGTGGAGAGAATGGAGGCGATTTGTTTTTGTTCTTTGATTGATGGTAATGGAATAGGCATTTTTGTTATCATATCTCTTCTCACTGAGTCAACAGAGTTTTTTGCACTCATTTTTGAGACTCTAGCATAAAAATGCTGTGAAAAATAGTAATAGAAAAATTGTCCATAATATTCATTTGTGAAGTTATGAATATTATATACTCTTTGGTGATAGTTGAATTTACCATTTACATAATGATATATTTTTCCAACTCCTACACCATCACCTGATGTTAAAATTGCTTCTCCTTCAAAAGTATAATTATTAATTCTCTCTATCGTATTTGACCTTACATAAAATGGATATTTACCACCTTCAATCTTATCTTGAGTATCAGCACCGCCTGTTTGTACGTCTGACACATCATCTACAGTCACAACCCCCCAACTCTCCGGCACTTCTCCAATCTTACTCTGCTTAAATTTTGTATGACCGATACCGCGAGTCAATAAGCGTTGGGAAAGTCCCTTTTTTAACTCCTGCGTTTTGGTGATCTGCTTGTCTATCTGTTCCAACTTCTGATCGACGGTGGATAAGATGGAGGCGATCTTTTTTTGTTCGGGGAGGGGAGGGAGTGGAATTTTATAATTTTCAATAAATTGCTTGCTCACTCTTTTCTGTCCAGCAGAACCAGTCATGTTATTTTTACCATTCTCTCTAAAATTATATGAAATTGAATGATAATAAATATATTCTGATAAGATATTTTCTGAACCTCTTATCACATGAAATTCGGTACTTCCAAAACCATATTTAGTTGGCAGTTCATTTAAAAATGCACCTTTACCATTTTCAAAACAAGGTGTGATCTTAGCTATTAAAACATCATTTTGTTCAAAACCTGTAAAACCACTTTTTACATCATTATACTTTTTAGGATGTGCATTTATCAATTTTGCATCTTCTGATGTATCAGCCATACCAATAAATGAGACTTCCGTATCATCATTAAGTTTAGGTTTTGAAGGATTGATATTTGCTACTTCCTTTAGAGTCACATATTCCCAATGTTCAGGAACAAAATCTATTTTATTATCCATACCCTAAAACCCAATTTCCTTTAAAAACTCATTCAACTTAGTATCGATCTCCTTTTCTTCCTTTTCGATGCCTTCTAAGTCTTGTAACACTTGAGGTACATCTACTTCTGGTTCTGGTTCAGAAGTATCGATATAGCGGGCGATATTCAGGTTGTAATCGTTTTCAGCGATTTCTTCCATCTCCACCAAACGAGCATATTTGTTTTCCTCCTCTGCTGTTTCATTATTGAAAAGGGTATCGTACCATTGTGTAAGGGTTTGGATATGTTCTGATTTTAAACTGTTTTGGTTTTTCCCTTCCTTAAATTCCTCTGATCCATCAATAATGATCACTTTGTTTTGTAAGTGGGCTTTCTTTTTCTTGCTTAATACCAAGATACTCGCAGGAATACCTGTATTGTAGAAAAGAGAAGACGGTAAACCTACCACACCTTCCAACAGATCAGACTTTAATAATCCCTCACGAATTTTACCTTCGGCACTTCCTCTAAACAATACACCATGCGGCAAGACCACACCCATACGTCCATCGGTTTTCAACATTGCCAACATGTGTTGTAAGAAAGCCAAATCAGCATAACCACGAGGAGGAACGCCCAAATTAAAACGTCCGAAAGGATCAGAAACGGCTTTTTTATAGTTAGGTGCAATTTCTTTTTCATTTCCTTTTTTATCTATCTTCGTCTCCAAATTAACCTCAGCTCTTCCCCACCATTTATCTAATGAAAACGGAGGATTGGCAATCACTCTATCCTGTAAAAGGAAATCGTCGTTGGCATCAATATGTTTCGGAGTTCCCAGCGTATCCCCTTTTTCAATACGGCTGTCCGTGTAATTGTGCAAGATCATATTTAGCTTACAGATCGCCCAAGTACTTAAGTTTTTCTCCTGTCCGTTGAGGGAACAGTTCACAATACCCGAAGCCGTCTTTCCTCCTTCTTGTTTACTAATATAACGAGCCGATTCAATCAACATGCCCCCACTACCACATGTAGGGTCATAAATGCTATTGCCCACTTCAGGTTTGATCAAGTTCACAATCAGTTTTACCACACCGTTAGGCGTATAGAACTCTCCTCCTTTCTTCCCTGCATCATCGGCAAACATACGGATCAGATACTCGTAAGCATCCCCTAAGATATCCGGAGAATATAAATCTGCATTACGTAAAGAATATTTATTAAAATGTTTGAGTAAGCGTTGTAATACCTCATCGGTCAGTACCGCCTTATTCCCAAAGTGAACAGCAGTCAACACCCCATCAATATTTAACTCTGTATTTTCCTCTTCAATATCGGCAAAAGCCTTATCCAATGCCTCACCAATATTTTGGGTCTTTTTGATCAACTCCTTCCAATGCCCCGTTTCGGGCACTTTGAAATGCACATCTTCATGTGCCTCTTCTTGATCGTAATCTTCTTCCTCTATCAAACGTTCCACTTCCTCGTCATAAACATCGGAAACACGCTTGAGGAACATCAATCCAAAAATATAGTTTTTAAAATCTCCTGAATCGACAGATCCACGTAATATATCGGCAGAATCCCATAACCAGGATTCAAGTGTGCTTAGTTCTAATTTCATGGTTTACTTTCTTTGTGAAAGGGTAAATAAATTTGGTGGTGCAATATAGAAGTTTTCTCCTATTAATTACCATAAATACATGTTTATAATGTATATTCATACCACTATATTTTTTCTAACTAAAAAACTCATAAAGTAGTCTAAAATCATCAATCATTCCATAAAAAAATGAACAAACAACACCTTGAATCCATTATTGAAAATGAGGATTTTTTGGCATTACAAGCTAAATTTCACGAACCCAGTTTATTCAATCTATTTTCTGTAAAAAAACGAAAGGAAAACATGCACTCAGATGTTATTGCATGGCTATTAAATCCAACAGAAAATCATGGACTAAACGTTTATTTCTTAAATAATTTCCTAAAAAGTTTAGATAAAGATTCTTTTATTGAAGAAGATACATTAGTAGAAGTTTTTACAGAATACAATAACGACAAAAGCAACAAAAATGATAGAATTGATATTGTAGTAAAAACAGACAAATTAATTATCTGTATAGAGAATAAAATTGATTCCTTTGAAGGGGAAAGTCAACTCCTTAGATATAGAAGGTCAATAAATGATAGATTTCCTAACCACAAGAAAATATTTGTATACCTCACTCCTTTTGGAGATGAACCTTTAGATAAAAATGAGTTGGAATTTTATAATTTAATGTCTTACCATAAAATTAGTAACTTGATAGATAAGGCTATAAATGATAATAATTTATCTCAAAGCATTCAAGTTTATCTATATGATTATAACACCAATTTAAAGCGAAATATTTTGAAAACAGAAAACCTCAATCAGTTAGCCAAAGAATTGTATTCAAAGCATCAAGAGGTCTTTGATTTTATTGCAAACAATAAAAACTACACAGGTGATTTTAATTTGAAAATTGAGAACTACCTAAAAAGTAAAAAATTAATTGTTACACAGTCTTCTAATGATAATACCTTTAGATTTACTACTCCAAACCTAGTGTATATTATCCCAAAAAATGGTCAAGAATTTAAAGATAATTATTCTTTCCTATTTGAATTAAAATTTACTGCAGACAAAAAAGCCTCATTTCAAACATCTATCCCAACTGCTAAAAAAGAGAACGGTAAAACAGCTAGAAAACTTCTGATTTCGCTTTTAAATAACTTAGATGAAGCAAAAGTTTTTGATATAGATGATACTAAATGGATTATCAATCACATAAGTCATGAATGGAAATTCGACAAAAAGAATATTGATGAATACAAAACAGAAGAAGAATTAGTAAAAGATGCGATTGGTGATCAGATGGATGCTATTCTTCAATATATTGAAAAAGTAGAGCAAATCCTTTTGCAAGAAGAATCTCAATTCAAAGGACTTCAATAATTATGGAAAGAATTTACTTTTCGGAACTACTTCCAATAAATCATCCTAACTCTTGGAAAGAGATTAAGAAAGTGCTCGAAAAACACCAACAGCCTTATTCTCTTTTGAAAGGGACAAAAGACATATGGTGTCGTGATTATATGCCAGTCAAAAATGCCAATAGAGCTCTAGTTCAGTTCAAATATGAGCCTAGTTATTTACTAAAAGATCTACACTTACAATCTTCTCCATCAAGTATTTTAAAACAAAATCATATTAATGCTAAAAATTCTATTTTAAACCTTGATGGAGGAAATGTTGAATTAATAAATACTACAGCAATACTTACAGAAAGGGTATTCAAAGAAAATCCAAGCTTAGAAAAAAAAGAGATAATTCACCAACTTTCCAACGATCTTGCGTGTACTCCATATTTTGTGAAAGACATTACCACTGATATGACTGGCCATATAGATGGCTATTTAAGAATTATCAAAGAAGGATTAGTAGTCGTCAATCAACTTGATGGTGATTTAGTATATATTCAAAAAAGTTTTAAAAGATTAATCAAGAAAATAAAATGGGAGTATTTTGAAATGCCTTGGTTTGATTACAAAGCGAAAGACAATCCAATAGAAAGTGCTATTGGCGTATATGTCAATTTTTTAGTTCTTAACAACTTTGTCCTTTTTCCCATTTTTGAAGTTGAGGGCAATAAAGATCAAGAAGCATTAAACATAATACAAAAAATATATCCAAATAAAATAATTGAACCAATTAACATCAACGAGATTGCAAAATTAGGAGGATTGATTAATTGTATTTCTTGGTGTGATTAAACGTCAAAAAAACGCCCTCCACAATGCGGAAGACGTTTATCAATAAATTAACTATATTTTTAACCTTGTTATTTGTCCAATAAGTCATAAATCAGGTTAACGTATTTCTTTAATGATCTGAAGTACCTCTTTTACCTGAGAAGTAATTTGATCTAAGTTATATTGTCCATCATCGCCTTTTTTGAACAACTGTGAGCCTATACCTACACAGTGTACTCCGGCTTTGATCCATGTTTCTAAATTTTCTCTTTCTGGTTTCACTCCACCTGTTGGCATAATGCTCGACCAAGGTTGAGGACCCTTTACTGCTTTCACGAAATCTGGACCACCTACTTGTGCACCTGGGAAGATTTTTACTACCTCTGCACCTAATTCTTCAGCATATGAAATCTCTGTTAGAGATCCACAGCCTGGTGACCAAGATACTTTTCTACGGTTACAAACTTTGGCCATATCTGCATTAAGAATTGGAGATACGATAAAGTCAGCACCAATTTGTAAGTACAATGCTGTCGTACCTGCATCGTAAATACTACCAATTCCCATCGCCATTTCTGGCATATCTGTATTTCTGAATTTCACTAATTCAGCAAATACTTCATGAGCGAAGTCTCCTCTATTTGTAAACTCGAATACACGAGCACCGCCATCGTAACAAGCTTTCAACACTTTTTTACACACTTCTACATCTTGATGATAAAAAACGGGTACCATGCCTACTTCTTTCATCTTAAGAGCTACTTCTATTCTCGAAAATTTCATGATTATCTTTGTATTTTTCCTGTTCCGTTAGTTTTTATAAAAGTCTGTACTTCGTCTACTGTACAGATATTTTGATCCCCTTCTACAGTGTGCTTAATTGCTGATGCTGCCACTGCAAAATCAATTGTTTCTTGAGGACCACCTAAGTTTCTTAAACCATAAATAAGTGCAGCCATAAATGAATCGCCACCCCCTACTCTATCAATAATATGAGTGATATCATATTGAGTAGAACGATATACTTTTTCTCCATCATAAAGTGCTCCACTCCATGTATTATGTGATGCTGAAACAACACCTCTAGAAGTAAATACAACTACTTTACAGTTAGGATATTCCTTCATGATTTTATCACCTTCAATTTTAAAAAGCGCATCATCAATAGGCCCTGCCAATACATCTACATCTGGGTGAGTTCCCGACATTACGTGATTGTATTGCATCAATTCTGGCATCACTTCATCGGCTTCTTTTCCCCACTTCCATAGGTTGCCTCTAAAGTTATAATCCATAGAAATGGTTAAACCTTTTGCCTGAGCAAATTCCAATGCTTCTTTTAACGCTTCAGTTGCTCCCTCAGAAACGGCTGGCGTAATTCCTGACCAATGGAACCAATCGGCATCTTTCAGGATTTCATCCCAATCGAACATTCCTTTTTTCATGGTTGCCGTAGAAGAATAATTTCTATCGTACACCACCTTTGAAGCTCTACCTACAGCACCATTTTCGTAATAGTATAAGCCCATTCGGTCGCCACCCAAAAGGATATCGTCTGTGTCTACTTTAAAGCTATTTAAATGACGAATCGCACTGGTTACCATATCGTTTTCTGGCACGCGAGTAACATAAGAAACGTTATCTCCAAACTGTGCTAAGGATACAGCTACGTTTGCTTCTGCTCCACCAAAATCTATATTTAATGATTTAGTTTGCGTTAGTCTCTGGTATCCAGGAGAGGACAATCTAATTAAAAGCTCTCCAAAACTGACGATCTTTTTCATGTTCCAAATAATAAAAAAATTTATAATCATCTATATCCCATCACTCAATCAGAAATTGAATAATGGGATATAGCTTAAAATTACCTTTTCTATGGCAGATAATACATAGACAAAATCACTATAATAGGGTCAAAAACTTTTTTTACCCTCTTTCTGGACAATACCACCCCGATAGCTTTTATTTTTTGCCTAGTTCACAAGCAATTTCTTAGTGACTACCACACCATCAAAGTTAAATTGTACCAAATGCATTCCTCTTTTCAATACATTTGATGGTATTTTAAATTCACTTTCTGGCTGATTTATTTCAAATACATTGTTTCCAATAATATCAAATACTCTAATAGAAGTAGCTGCTTTTGGTGTTACTACATTCACCTCTTTACCACTTGTAGGGTTAGGGAACAATTTGATCAATGATACCTCGTCAGGATGAATTCCCGTTGGAGGATCAATACCATCAAAAGATCTTTCAATAGGTCTACTAAAATTATACACCCTCAAAGAAACACTACTAATGTGTCCTGAAGCATCAGAAAATTCAACACTCACATTATTGCTTGATTCTATCAATTCATAAGGTACCGGAACTTCTAAAACTCCGAAGAATCTGTCCTTGTCTTTCTGATCATCTCCTCTATAGTTATTAGGTACATCTACTTCTGTTCCGTTCACCTTAATCTTAGGGAAAAGCGACTTCCCATGATCTCTACCTATACCAATTCTCAATACGGCTTCGCCTTCCTCTTCTACTGTTACATTGGGAATCGAAAACTCTAAAGGCGTCCCCCCAGTAATCTCTTGGTAATAAGTAGTAGCAAAGTATTTCGACTCTGTCGATGATTGATCAATAGTTACTTCATTTTGGAAAGTATAAGCCAAGATTAATGTTCCTTCGCTTCCTAAAGAAAATGATTCTGGCACCTCATTAAAGACATTATTAGTAATCTGTGGAATATCGTCAATAGCAAATAAATGTCTAACCTCTACGGAAGTAATAGGATTCGTATCTGATCCAATGATGTTAGGTCGAATAATTTCATCATTTTGATTCAAGTTATTGATGATCAAATACAACACATTACCATCCAAATAAGCATCTGTCTGTATGTCCAAATTATTTGATAAATGATCGACTCTTGTTCCTTGAACATCTTTCCAAAGATCGTAGTATTTAATTACTTCTCCGTACACCCAATGTTTGCCAGTTGATCCTTCCAACTCATCATTCTGACGAAGTAAACGGTGTAAATAAGGGTAACCTTCAGAATCTCTACCCCATTCTGCTTTCAATACCCAGAAAGGAATCACTTTATTAATGGCTTGAGGACGATCTAAAAAAGTCATTGTCTGAGATGACATTGAACGCATCAGATACCAATCTCTTTCTGGCGTCCAAGGTTGTTTAAAGAAGTCATGCGCTTGTCCTCCATATTCTGAGATCATCACAGGCTTCACTTCATCAAACTTATTCCAAGAAGCATGTTCCATCATATCCATCGTTGCCTCCAAGTTACTACCTTTACGAAGCATTTCTTTTCCACCATTAATAGAAGCGAAATCATAGATGTGAATTGACCAGAAATCCATTTCCTCTCCACACATATCCATAAATGTATTCCAACGATCTTCCCAACGTTTAAAGTTTTGCTCTTCAAAATTAGGGAAAGCAGTAGTGTAACCACCGATTTCAACTTTATCGCCGTTAACTTTACGAATCTCTCTTGCCACAGTGTTATGGAACTCAAATATCTTTTTGATATCTGTACTGCCATAATCCACCAAGTGCCACACCGGTTCGTTGATTACCTCAAAGTACTTTGGTGTTTCCTCTTCGTTTTGGTCTTTATAAAATTCTTTGATATAATGAGCGATATACTCACCTGTCGCTGTTCCTAAAGGCTCCTCTTCTGTATCTGTTTGAGATAAGGCCCATCCTAAATTGGTTTTCTGACCATCAGGCCAAAATGGATGCAATTGTGCCCCTAACACCCACGACTTATTTTTGTGAGCATAGTTGCTGTAGGTACTATATTTATTTCTGTAGCTTACGGCTTCTTGTGCCAAAAAGGTTGTATCTGCAAAACCTGGGCGATTAGGATCTTGTTTAGCCACACCTCTTAATATCCATGAGATATGTCCGGTATCTCTACCTAAAAATACATTCTTATTATTTAATAAATCATTTCTGATGTCCGTAGGATCTGAGGCTGCATTGTCCCAATCCCCTTCACGCATGCCCGCGTGAATAGTCACATATTTATCTCTGTCAAATTCAGAGAGTCCTTCAATGGAATGTTTTACATCTATATTTACATCAATGATGTTTTGTGCAAATAAGTGTGCTGGTATTAAACTGATGAATAGTAAAAAAAATCTTTTCATTTGGTAGTCTCTTTTTTTATTAGTTGTTATTGAATAGTCAAATCTGATTTATATTATTCATTTCGCTAACAAAATTAACTAACCGATTTAAATTTGCACATTTATCTTACTCGATAAATACTGAACAACGGTAGATAAGTACCAAATACCCCTCTTTTATCTATTGATTACCCTCCTTTTGATTTAAACACCTATATATTAATCAATTACAAAATTGATGTTGAGTGAAAACACAAAAAAAAGGTAATGTTTTCTCTTCTTTCAGATCTGACATTACCTCCAAAACACTTTATTTATTGATTCATCTCACTCTGATGCCCCTGCACCAACTTCACCGTAGATATATACCCTTCACCCTTTTCAAAAGAAAGAGATAGCACATTTTTTTTCTTCAAAAGTGCTTTAGGCAAAGCTATTTTGTGTACCCCAAAGAAGTTCTGCTGCTGTGGTCTTTTGATCTTAGGTTCCAATGCGTTCTCAAAAGTAAGCTCTTTAAAATCTTGTGTTCGACCCATCTGATTTCTACTGACCGAAATTTTTTGACCATTTAATTTTACGATAGGTAAAAAGTCTTCTGCAATAGGTCTAGCAATACCCAAATGAAGATCGACAAAAACCAATTCGTCTGGGTTGACATCAAATTGATATTCTTTTTCTTGTTGTCCGATTTTCTGAATGGTTTCTGGATGGTATTGCTCCGTTAACTTAATAGTTGATGAAAATTCATCCGTATCATCATTTAGCTCCAAAATCAAAATAGCGGTTTCATCAGAGCTCAACGTAATTTTTGATATATCACTTATAGATTGCTGAGATAAAATTGGTCCATTACCCTCGCTATAAATTCTTCTTAACTCCGCTTTTTGATGTTTAAATCCTGTTCCTGCTAAGTCAACTTCAATTGTTTTATCTTCTAAATTATCCAAACAGATAAAAACTTTGTTGCCATCTCTAAATCCTACTGTCTGAACATCTGCATGGTCCGATTGAATAAATACATACTCTCCTTTTACATCTTTCCAGAACTGATAAAACTTAATCAATTCCGTTTTCTGATATTCATTATTCTTCTTGTGGAAAAGTACCCAAGGATATGGGTGCTCATTATCGTACCAATCGGCTCTACCACATATAAAAGGAACGGATTTTACAATTCGATGTGGTCGGTTCATAAATTGCATCATCTTAGAATTCACTCCATGAATCACATACCAATCTCTTTCTTTGTAATAGGCTTGCACAATGTTTGTCCCTTTTTTAAAACCAGAACCATATTCTGAAATCACTAATGGCTTTATAGTACCAGTAACTTGTAATGACTTGGCTTCGATCATATCAAGTATGGCTTCCGCATTGGCACCTGCTCGGTAACTTGCTTTATCATCATAATATGTGGAGTAAAGATGAACCGATAGGAAGTCCATATCATTTCCTGCGACCTCAATGAATTTACCCATTCGCTCCTTCCAAATCTGAAAGTCGTTTAACTCATAAGCTGGCCAAGCATGTCCAGGGCCACCCACCTTTGCTTGAGGATACTTTTGATGAATCGCTTTTGCCGTATATTTAAACATATCGATAATCGTATCTACCGAAGTATGCATATCTCTATCGTGTACAAAGGGTTCATTCAAAATTTCGATATACCCTTTTCTGTACGTTGACTCTCTTAATCTTTGCTGGAAATATTCTTCAATTGCAGGAATGCCAACCAATTGTTCCTTCTTCTTTTCCAATACAAATTCTCCTACAGGGAAATAAGACCCTGGGTGAGAAGTGACAATGATTTCATCCTCGAACTTTCTTGGAGTTGAATGGGAAGCAATTTTCTTCATCTCCGCTTTTAATGCTTTTTCTGAAAACGTTCCAGGATGTTTATGGTTGGTTCCACTCAATTTATTTGATGGTGTCCCTAAGCCAAATGATCGACCATCAGATACACCTAACTCTTCGTACAACTCCTTTCTAAATTGCTGAGGGATATGCTCATAAGTAGTGTGTACATTGATAAAGTTTTTACGCTCAAACTTTGTCACCCCATCATAAGACATTTTAGTCGATGGATTGAAGGTTACTTTTGCTTTGTCTTGTGCGGTAAGCACAAAAGAATACATCAATGATAAAATTAGTAAGGTTGTTCTCATTGTTATGTCTTGTTTAAAAAGGTTTTTATGTTTTCTAATTGATTGAAGAATGCTAATCCTCTGTTTTTATTTCTTAGAATTAAAAAAAGCTGCAACTCAAATTAGAATTACAGCTTTTCCATCAGATAGCTTATATTATAATGGATTGTTTGTTTTATCGAATGCGATTTCGAAGACAAATGCATGCTCACATGGTTTTTCAGAAGGCAGCATCACCTCTAGATAATCCTCATTTTGTGACCATTTTAAATCCTCTTCCACACCCAATAACTTGATATCTTTAATAGAAGCAGTTAAATATTCTGATCCTTTTTGAAGATGAGGGATTTTTACTTTTCCGTTTCTAGCCCAATCCATAGAAATGGCATAAAGCTTTCCATTTTTCGTTGTGAATCTGAAATCGTCTGCTGTAAGATCTTTGTTTTTACCTTCTGTATGATGACCTGTAGCTACCTGTGTTGGGCCATCACCATATATTTTCCAAGGTCTTGAACCGTAGATTGCTTCTCCGTTTACTTTTAACCATTGACCAATTTCTAATAAAATCGCTTTTTGATCATCAGGAATAGTACCATCTGCTTTTGGACCAACATTCAGTAATAGACAACCATTTTTACTTACAATATCCACTAAGTCGTCGATGATTGTATTGGCATCTTTAGTTTCCCAATTACTTACATAACCCCATGAGTTTTTACCAATTGAAGTATCCGTTTGCCATACTTTTGGATTAATATCCGACATTTTACCTCTTTCGATATCCAATACATGTGTTCCTTCTGGGAAAGTTACTTTCTTAAAGTTCTTCGTTTGCAATACCACATCCTTTTTCCACTCAATACCTTTATTGTAGTAATAAGCAGCCAATTTTGGATGATAAGGCATAAATTCTTCTCTATCGATATAGAAATCGAACCATAAAATATCTGGTTGGTATGCATCAATAATGTCTACTGTTCTATCCCACCAATGTGATAAAAACTCTTGTGATGCTGGAGCATAATGATCATGCGGCTTACTATACAAATCGCTGTATTCAGGATCCATCGTATCAAATCCTTTTTTGTAAGTAAAGTAATTCCAGTTAAAAGCATAATGCGATGATGCTCCAATTTTAATGTCTTTCTTTCTAGCTTCAGTAGTTAGTTCACCTAAAATATCTTTTTGTGGACCCATATCTACAGAGTTCCATCGAGTATGTTTCGATTTATACATCGCAAAGCCATCATGGTGTTCTGCTACAGGTACAATGTACTTGGCTCCTGCATCTTGAAAAAGTTGTACCCATTCTTGAGCATCAAAGTTTTCGCCTTTAAACATTGGAATAAAATCTTTGTAGCCGAATTTATCAAGTGTTCCAAAATGTGACTCGTGGTATTTATTAATAGCAGTTGCTCCAATTTTTTTAGCTTCACCATCTGGGGTCCACTCTACACTGTCCATATACATTAACCTTGGGTACCACTCCGATCCATATGCGGGAACTGAGTAAGCACCCCAGTGGATAAAGATTCCTAATTTAGCATCCTGAAACCAAGTTGGTACTTCGTATTGTTGAAGAGATTCCCAGTCAGCTGTAAAAACTTCTTTATTCGATTGCTTATTATCCCTTTGTACGGAACAACCAACTATAAAGAAAGCTGCGATAATAATTAATACATTTTTCATACTCTATATAATTTGATACGCCTATAAATAATAAGTAGTCACAGACATCTTTTTTCATTCAATTTCTATTGTGTTGTTAAGAAATCTTAGATATGTCTCAAATTTATTAGCTAAGTAATTAGTACTTGGAAATTAACTAAACGAATAGAGGGGTTAGAATTTCAAATTGGGCATTTATCGTAGTTTAAAGCATAATTTTTTTAACAACAGAAATAAAAGAGCTAAGAATCTTTAGTTATTCGTTATTACTTCGGGGCTATTATTTCAATAAAAAAATTAATATTAGAAAATATTAATAACACCGCGTACTATTGTTGCGCAATATTGTGTGAATCTGATCTTTTTAATTAAATTGCTACTATTAAGAGTAAATTTTTAAGCAAATGAAGGGGGTATTTTTATTCTTCCCCCCAAAAAATTGAATTACAGACTTCTTATCAATACTTTTCAATACCATTCTATTACTTGAGTATGGTCTTTTTGATTTGATTTATTATTATAAGTGAGAAATAAATGAATTTACTAACATCGAAAATGTCTAAGAGTCTTGTCTACCTCTTATTCATTACATTAACAACTTGTCTTTGGAATACTGCTTACGCAACATTCCAAGACATCGTATTTGACCATTTTACAACGAAACAAGGGTTATCACAGAACGATATCAATTGTATTTATCAAGATCAGTCTGGCCTGATTTGGATAGGTACTAACGACGGCTTCTCTAGTTTTGATGGTTATGAGTTTAAAAATTTCAGAATGGATACTCATGATCTACCCTCCAACCTTATCAATACAATTACCGAAGATAAGCACGGTAACTTATGGATAGGATCTGCTGACGCTGGTTTATTTAGGTATCATCAAGCCAAAGAACAATTTACTTTCTTTGCGAACACCAAAGGCAATTCAAAACTACTTACCAGCAATAATGTAGTTAAACTAGTCACGGACCGTCATGGTAACATATGGTTTGGCAACCTGAGAGGACTGAACTGTATTAAACATGAATTTACAGACAAAGAAGCAATTTCAGTAAATAAATTCTATCATAACCCACACAACAACGAAAGCATTCTTTCTAATCACATAACGAGTTTATATGTTGACCATAGAAGCAACTTATGGGTGGGAAGTAAAAAAGGCCTTCAGATTTTTGTTACTCCTTCCGAAACTCAAAAATTTGGGGTGTTCAAAAGTTTTAAAAAAGCACATGATAACGGTGTGCAAGCTATTGTTGAAGGGAAAAATGGTTTGATGGTCGCTTATTTTGATGGCATTTATCATTTAACCATCGATAATAACGATTCTGGAAAATACTCTTTTAGCAAAGTATCTGATATCAAATCAGAAAGTTTAACCAAAGACGACGATGGTATTTTCTGGGCAGGAACAGGTGCCGGCTTGTATCAATTGAAATGGAATGTTATTGGGAAACAACTTCAAATAGAAAATCACTTTAATAGTGACAATACTGAGACTTTTGGAGCGAACATCATTAACTGTTTATATAAAGATAACTTAGGTGTTGTTTGGATTGGTACAAACGGTAGTGGCATCAATAAATACAATCCTAGAAGAAAGAAGTTCAAACACTTAAAGAAGGGAGACGAAGAATACCATCTTACATATAATAAGGTTAGGGGCTGTTTTGAAGATAAAAACGGCAGATTACTTGTTGGTACTGAAGGTGGAGGACTAAACATTGTCGACAACGGAAAAGTGACTGAAATAGGTGTTGGACTTAATAAAAAAGGTCAGAATGTAGTCTATGCGGTCGATCGTTGGAAAGACAAAATTGTACTTGGTGTGGGGTACCCATTAAAGACATTGGCTATTGAAGAAGATCGATTAGATCAGTTAGAAAAACATCTTGAAGAGTGTATTTTCCATCCGAAAGAAAATAGTAATGCCACTTTTGCTCTCAAGAGTGATGGTGATTCCATTTTATGGTTGGCTACTTATGGTGGCGGATTGGTAAGAGGTGTAGAAGAAAATGGAAAGATGAAATGGTCGTACCCTCAAATTATCGATAGAGACGATGAGGTGATCGACATTATCAGAAGCTTAACTATTGATAAAAGAGGTAGTCTTTGGATAGGAACGAATAAAGGTTTAATCATTTTAGATAAAGAAGAAAAGCTAAAAGACTATCCTAAGTTTACGATTCTTCAGTCGAAGAAAAACGATCCTAAGAGTCTGAATTATAATTATGTCATTCCTGTTTTCGAAGCATCAAATGGAGAGATTTGGGCCGGAACCATGGGTGGAGGCATCAATATTATATCAGAAAAGAACATCATCAACAAAGAATATAGCTTTGATAAGTTGACCTCAAAAAATGGTCTTCCAAGCAATGTGATCAAATCGATGTTGGAGGATGATTATGGCAACCTTTGGGTAGCGACCAACAAAGGTCTTAGTAAAATCAATCTGAAAACTAGAGAAATCAAAAACTTTGATGTTTCAGATGGCTTACAAGATGATGAGTTTGGAGAATTAGCAGCACTAAAAATGAATAATGGTGAGTTATTATTCGGTGGTGTAAATGGCATCAACCTATTTAAACCTTATGAAATTATTGATGATAACACGATTGCCAACGTTATTTTCACGAACCTAAAGGTATTAAATAAAGATATTCATTTAGGAGAAGAGTTCCACGGTCATAAGATTTTAAGTACTTCTTTACAGACCACAAAGAATATACAGCTGACTTACGATCAGAATAGTTTTACTTTCCGTTTTGCCTCTTTGCATTATGGTTCTTCTGCTAACAACAAGTATAAATATCAATTACTCGGGTTCGACGATAATTGGATTGAAACGGATGCTCAGCACCGCGAAGCAAAATATACCAACCTTTCTCCTGGTGAATATGTACTTCAGGTAAAAGCTTCTAACGGTGATAATATATGGAATCCGAAGCCTATTGAAATGCATATTGAGATCCTTCCTCCTTGGTGGTTAAGCTGGTGGGCGAAAACAATATATGTTTTACTATTCTTCTGTTCTATAGGTTTCTTCTCTAGATATTCTTTGATTACAGCACGTAAGAAGAGTCAGTTAGAACTAGAAAAATTCGAAAGAGAGAAACTAGAAGACTTAAGTCAGTTAAAACTGCAATTCTTCACAAATATCTCTCACGAGTTGCGTACGCCACTTACTTTAATCCACACTCCTATCGAGCAGTTGATTAAAAAAGGTGCAGCACTTTCGGCTTCTGATCGCGAAAAGAGTTATCAGATGATCTTTAAGAATGTACAGCATCTAATGCGTTTGGTCAATCAACTACTTGATTTCAGAAAAGTAGAACAAGGACAAATGAAGCTTCAATTGTCAAAA
Source organism: Flammeovirga sp. MY04 (assembly GCF_001682195.2). Taxonomy (NCBI): domain Bacteria; kingdom Pseudomonadati; phylum Bacteroidota; class Cytophagia; order Cytophagales; family Flammeovirgaceae; genus Flammeovirga; species Flammeovirga sp. MY04. Next base: position 291,069 of record NZ_CP003561.2, on the reverse strand, counting down.
GGGAATTGGTCTTCATTTATAGATCAGGTGTATCATTCGTTTAAAGAGTTTGCTGAACATGAAAATCTTAATTTCAAAATAGAATTCACCTCAGAAGATATTCACGGCTATATGGATATAGATAAGTTGGAAAAAATTATGTACAACTTACTATCGAATGCCTTTAAGTTTACTTACAAAGGGGAAATATCACTTTCTGTTTCTCAAGAAGGTGATAAAGTAAAAATTAAGTTGAAAGATACTGGTATTGGTATTTCAGAAGAAAAACTAGATTACTTATTCAATCGTTTCTATCAGGTTTCCAACCTAAAGAAAGCAAAGAATAGAGGTACAGGTATCGGTTTAGCATTTACGAAAAGTTTGGTCGATTTACACCACGGTGAGATCCGTGTGGAAAGCGAATTGAATGTAGGTACTACTTTCTTCTTAGAATTCCCACTAAATAGAGAAAGCTATGAAGGGGAAACCTTCAACGAAACAGAAGCAGAAATTTTAGAGGCGCAAGAAATCCAATTACAGCAAGAAGAAGATGAGTTGGAAGTGAGCAGCAAGTCTAAAATTTTAGTAGTGGATGATAATTACTCTATCCGTGAATTATTAAAAGGACTACTTGAAGATGAATATGAAGTCTATCTGGCTGAAGATGGAGAAAAAGGACTTCAATTGGCAAAAGACGTGATGCCGAATTTGATATTGTCAGATATTATGATGCCTATCAAGGATGGTTATGAACTAACAAAAAATATTCGTGATGATAATCAGCTATGTCACATTCCTATTATTTTGTTGACAGCCAAAAATTCTGAATCAAGTAAACTGAAGGGTTACGAATATGGAGTGGATGCTTATGTGACTAAGCCATTCAACTCGGATACGTTGTTAGCCAGAATGCATTCATTGATTGAAAATAGAAAAAATCAGCAAAAGAAATTCAGAACAAAAGTGGATGTGGCTCCTAGTGAGATTACACATACTTCTATAGATGAGCGTTTCCTTAAGAAATTGGTAGCTATCGTAGAAGAAAACATTTCTGATTCTGAATTTACTGTAGATAGATTGGCTTCAGAATATGGAGCAACGCCAATTCGATTAAATCAGAAACTAAAGGCCCTAACAGGTCAAACAGCCAAAGGCTTTATTCGAAATATTCGCTTGAAACGTGCCGCTCAAATGTTGAAATTAGGTGGCTGCAGTGTAAGTGATGTGACTTATGAAGTTGGTTTTAACGACCTGAAGTACTTTAGAAACTGCTTTAAAAAGGAATTCGGCATTCCTCCTTCTGCTTATTTAAAGGAAGCATCGGAGTCTCAAGTCAATCAGAATCTATTGGAAGAGATTGAAAATCAATAAATCAGCTCTTTCATTACTGTCCACAAAAATCTACTTGTCCACAACAAGAAAAAAATTATAAACTCAGCGGGGGGAAAATTTCATTCCTCCCGGAATTTTTTTCGCAAATGTATTATTTAACACACTATCATATGAAAACTACTTACTTTTTTTCTGTCCAAAAAAATTTCAAAAATCTCTTAGAATCTACTATTAGACAAAACTAAGCTACATTTTTAGGGGGCATTTTTAATATTTTATAACAATCTATATCATCTGATTTAAGCTTATTTTTTACCCCCTCTATTGTAATAGTTTTTTCTACACTTAAAAAAAGATTCCGCTCTAGTTTTGAATCATCAGAAATGAACAAATGAATTAATTTTTTAAAACTTAGTATGTAGAGACTATGAGTTTTTATTTTACCAAAACAAAGCAACTAAGTCGTATGGGGATCATGACCCTCATACTGCTTCTCTCATCTATGAACGTGTTCGCACAATCTTTTCTAGTAAAAGGTTCTGTTGCAGATGAGGAACAGCTACCAATTATTGGAGCATATGTTCTTATTAAAGGAACAAGTACTGGTACCGTTACAGACTTAAACGGTAAGTTTACAATTGAAGTACCCAACAAAAATGCAGTACTACAAATAACATCTGTTGGTTATGTATCTCAAGATATTGCAATAGGTGATAGAACTAAATTCGATATCGTTTTAGGTTATGACACTGAAGCTTTAGAAGAAGTAGTCGTAATTGGTTACGGTGAGCAAACAAAAAGAGAAGTGACTGGTGCGATTACTCAAGTGAAATCTGAAGATCTTGATCGTCTAGCTACTTCCGATATTGGTACTGCATTACAAGGTCAAATGGCCGGTGTATCAGTAAGAGCAGCATCAGGTGCTCCTGGTTCGAATTCAACAATTACTATTCGTGGTGTCACCTCATTCCAAGATGGTGGTTCAGAGCCATTATATGTAGTAGATGGTGTGACTTATACTTCTAACCCTAACATCTCTCCACAAGAAATCGAATCTTTAGAGGTACTTAAGGATGGTGCTTCTGCAGCGATTTATGGTTCAAGAGCATCTGCTGGTGTAATCTTAATCACAACAAAGAGAGGTAAAGCAGGTTCTATGAAAGTAAACTTAGATTCTTACTATGGTGTACAGAAGATTACTTCTGGTATTGATGTAGCGGGTACTAACGATCACCTTTATATCAATAGATTGACAAACTTGTTTAAAGAGTCTGGTAAGTTTAACCCACTAGATCAAAACAAGCAAGGTCTTTACTACGATACAGATTGGATGCAAGAACTTCAAAATGATATGGCGCCAATCCAAAACCACAGTTTAAGAATCTCTGGTGGTTCTGATGCATTAACTTACAACATTACTGGTACTTTATTCGACCAACAAGGTGTTTTAATTGGTTCTGACTATGCTCGTCAAACAGTAAGAGCAAATACTACTTACAAAAAAGGTAAACTTCAGTTCCAAGTAAACATGGGTCTGAATAATAGTTTAGCCAACAACGAACCATGGGCGTTACAGTACGATGCGATTAAACAAGCTCCATTCTTGCCAGGTATTAACCCAGGTCAAACAGATGTAGTTGTTCCAGGTGCTAACCCAGAAAACATGGGTAGATTCGTAGGTAAGTTAAACCAAACAAACCAAACAGCTAATAGCGGTTACAATGGTAACATTCGAGTTAACTATGAGTTATTCAATGGTTTTAAATTAAACGCAAACATTGGTGGTTCAGTAGCTAACGATAACAGAAAATTCTTTGCTCCTACTTGGAGTGTATACGATACTGATGGAGAGTATTTATTGAATGCTTCTAACCCTATTGCAGATCTTAAGTACACTGATTACAAATACGAAAGAACAATCCAAGAATATACTGCTACTTACAACAGAAAGTTTGGTAAACATAAAGTTGGATTCGTAGGTGGTGTTACTTTTGAAACATCAAAAGGACATAGACGTTATATCCACGCTAGAGACTTCCCTAGTAATGATACACAATCTATTGGTGCTGCAAACGAAATTACTGCTGCAGACCAAAGCTACTCTGAAAACAAAAACATTGGTATGCTTGCTCGTGTGCAGTATGCTTATGACAACCGTTACTTATTGAGTGCTTCAGTTAGACGTGATGGGTCATCAAGATTCCACGAGTCAAATAGATGGGGTATCTTCCCTTCAGTTTCTGCAGGTTGGAACATCTCTGAAGAAAAATTCTGGGAGCCAATCAAAACTACTGTTTCTAACTTCAAAATTAGATACGGTTACGGTGAAACTGGTTCAGATAAAGCAGGACAAGGTCTTCAGAACTTAATGGCCGATCTTCCTTACCAATCTATCGTAATTCCTCAAGTAGATTATGTTTTAGGTAGAGAAGGAAGCGACAATTTAATGTTCGGTTCAATTGCTCCTACATTCGTTGATAAGTCAATCCGTTGGGAAACAAACATCTCTCAAAACATTGGTGTAGATATGGAATTCTTAGAAGGTCGTATCACTTTATCAACTGATTACTATAAAAACGACAAGCAAGACATGTTGTTAGCGGTACAAATTCCTCCTTCGACAGGTGCAATTGCTGCAAACAATTACGATAGAGTTTGGCAAAACGTAGGTAACCTTTCTAACGAAGGTATTGAGATCGCTTTAGGTTACAATAACAATATTGGTGATGTGAAATTTACTGTTAACGGTACTTTCACTAAAAACATCAACATAGTTCAATCGCTTGCACCATCAATTGAATCAATCTCAGGTGGTGAGCCAATGCTAATTAGAAACTCGGAGCCTACTACATTCTTAAGACCAGGTTACACAGCAGGTTCATTCTTCTTAATTCCTACTGAAGGTACTATTAAGACTCCTGAAGAGTTAAGTGCTTATCAAGAATTAATTCCTTCTGCTCAGTTAGGTGACTTGAAATATGTAGATGTAAACGGTGATGGTGTAATTGATCAAGATGACCGTGTATATCAAGGTAGTGGTACTCCTCAATGGGAAGCTGGTTTGAACTTAAATGTTGCTTACAAAGGTTTTGATTTAGGTCTTCAGTTATTCGGTTCTTATGGTGCTAAAGTATACAACGGTTCAAGAGCTTACGCTTACTTAACTAAGAGAAGTGCAGAATTAGTTAATGCATGGTCTCCATATAATCCAACATCGGAAATTCCAATGCCAAGAGATGAGATCGAGCACTATAACACTCGTACATTCTCAGATTACTTCTTAGAAGATGGTTCATACTTAAGAATTCAAAATATCTCTTTAGGTTATACTTTACCTAAGAGTGTATTAAACAAAATGAAAATGAGCAATTTAAGATTCTACGTAAGTGCTCAGAATCCGTTCACTTTCACGAAATACAAAGGTTTTGACCCAGAGGTTGGTTCACAAAGTATCTTCCTTAGAGGTGTTGACAGAGGTAACTATCCTATCTCAGCAGTTTACAGAGGTGGTTTATCACTTGAATTCTAAACTTACTCACAATCATGAAATTAATATCAAAAATATTCGTTGGACTTGCTTTGTCAGCTACATTATCAAGCTGTACAGACTATTTCGATGTAAAGAATCCAAATACGATTACAGAAGATTCCTTCTGGAAAACTAAAGAAGATGCATTCAAAGGCTTAATGGCCACATATAGTGCACTACAAGGACATGGTGTTACTGGCGGTACATCAGCAGTAAATACTCCTGTAAGATCTGATACTGGCCGTCCGAACAACTGGAATGCCGGAGCTCAGGCACTTCAAAAGCTTTCTTTTAACGACAACACTTCTGTTGTAAAAGAAAAGTGGGCAGGTCTTTATACTGGTATTCTTCGTGCTAATCAAGTATTGGAGAATATTGTAGACATCGACATGTTAGAAGAAGAAAGAGAATTGTATTTAGCTGAAGCACACTTTATTCGTGGTGTTTGCTATTACTGGTTGTTCAATACGTATAACCAAGGTAATATTATTCTTCACGAAACAGTTCCTACTTCTAAAGAAGATTTCGCGAAACCACTTTCAGATCGTGAAGAAATCTTGGCTTTAATCTTATCAGATTTAAAGCATGCACAAGAAAAACTTCCTGAGTCTTGGGACGACAAAAACTTAGGTCGTGCTACTTGGGGTGCAGCAACAAGTTTCTTAGGTCACGTATACATCAACGAAAAGGATTATAATTCAGCAAAAGCAGAATACAAAAAGATCGTTGATCGTCCTGACTTGTATCAATTAACTCCAGAGATTTCTTGGAACTTTGATGCAGAGCACGAATTCAACTCAGAGTCTATCTTTGAGGTAGTATTCTCAGCAACACAAAAGCAAGGTTCTGGTGCAGCTGGTAACTTAGATGGTCCTACTGGGTCTGAAGGTACTACAAGAGCAAGAACAATGGCGCCAGGTGGTGCAGGTGGATGGAGAGTTGTAATGCCATCGTACTGGATGACAATGCAATTAAAAGAAGATCCTATGGATCCTGCAGATAGTCGTAACGAAGGTAGATTGTACTCTTTAAGATGTGAAGCTTCTATCGCTTTAGCTGATGATGAAACTATTTACTATCAAAAAGAAGTAGAAAAAGCAGGTTTCAATAACGGTGAAGCCTCTTATTTAAGAAAATTCCAAAACCACCAAAACGAAAATGATGGTATTGGTGATAACTACAGCTCTGGTATTAACGAAAGAATTATCCGTTTAGCAGATATCTATTTATTGTATGCTGAGTGTATTCTTAAATTAGAAGGTGATGCAGCAGTGAATGAAGCTGTCACTTTGATTAACCAAATTAGAGCTAGATCAGGCGTACTTCAGTTAGAACCATTAAACTACGATGCCAACTCTTTAATGGAGCATATCATGTGGGATGAAAGACCAAAAGAACTAATGTTTGAAGGTCATGATATCCGTTGGGTCGATTTAAGACGTTGGGGTAAAATAAAAGAGCAATATACAAGATTATCTAAATTGGAATTTGTTCTTGAAGCCGGTGTGTTACGTTATGCAACAGCAGACGACGCTGAAGCCGCAATTTTACAAGAATATGGAGAGGGTGCTGCAGCTTATACGCCACTAGCACATGATTACTTCCCTATTCCAGTAGACGAAGCACTAACTAACCCTAACATCAAATAACAATTAAATTAATTAGAACATGAAACTTCTAAAAAATATATGCGTAGGAGCGATGGCGTTTGCAGCTGCTCTCACATCCTGCCAAAAAGACGATGTAGTTCCTCACGGGGACTTCCAAGACGTAGCCATTTTCTCCTCATACCAAGGACAAATCACGGTGGAGGTAAACAACCAAATTGCGATTGCAGATGGTTCAAAAGGCTATTCTTCTAGAAAATGGTCTATTCCTGCACCAAATTATTTCATCAACAACAACGATTCTGTTTTGGATGAAGAAACAGCTTATGTAAAGTTCATGGAAGTGGGTGATGTACCATTAAAAATTGAGTGGCAATTCCCTGACTCTACAGGTATTCGTGATCACGATTCATTATTTATCGTGAACGTTTTAGATACCATTACTACTAAACTTGCAGTAACCAAAGTAGAAGGTAACTACTCAGTAAAAGACGGAAAGTACGTTATTGAAGCAGGTTCTATTGTAATAATGACAGATACTAGTTCGGGATCTCCTGATACTTTTGAATGGTTATTGGAAGGCGAGGATGAATCGCTTGACACTAAAACAATTGAAGTTCAATACAAGAAATTGGGTAAATTCGATGTAGGTTTAGTTTCTTCAAGAGTTGAGCCATTTGGACGTCCTGATTCATTAGTAATGGTTGATTTTATCGAAGTTATTCCATCAACTTTACCAGTTCTAATGACTGAAGCTAATGAAATTAGCCTGCCTGGTGTTGTACAATTACAATTCTCTAGAGAAATGAATGTGGTTGATGAAACGCAAATTGCAGCATTCAATGTTAAAGTGAACGGTACTGATGATGCAGTGATTAAATCAATCCAATTGAACCCTGCTGATGCTAGTATTATAGAGTTACATTTAGAACAAGATTTATTAAACTCTCAAACTGCAACAGTATCTTACGATGCTAGTGTAGGTACCGTAGAATCTTCTGACTTCGTAGCATTAGAAACATTCACTGATGAAACAGTCAACATCTACTTGTTGAACTTACTCACAGTTAATACAAATTTTGAAGATGGTACTATCACTCCATTTGGCGAGCCTTACAACATCAACGGAAACACTTACTTATCAAACATTAGTACTGATGCTCAGAGTGGTTCTAATTCGATGATGGCTAAAATGGATGCAAGTACGAATTCTCAAATTGCACAAAATACAGGTTTCTTTAAGATCGAAAAAGGTAAGACTTATGCTTTCGAATTCTGGGTGAAAGTTAATTCAAACCCTGGTGGAAACAACCTTGAAATGACTTGGAGAATGCAACCTGCAGCAGGTTGGTCTGATGGATACAAACAATGGTTAGGTAGTTGTTGTACAGATGCCTTGAAACCTGAAAACGAAGGTACATGGCAGAAGATTACCATCCTTACAGACAAACAAGCTCCAGAGGATTGGGAAGAAGCAAAACTTCACTTACAAATTGGTTGTGGTGGAGCAGGAGAAGTCGAAGTACTATTCGATAACTTCAAATTCTTTGAATATGAAGTTCCTCCAGCAAACTAAAATAAATACTTAAAATACTTTTTTCTCGTATTGGAAGCCCCGGAATTACATCCGGGGTTTTTGATACGAGATTCTGTGTTTTATAATACACGCTTAACTTATTCAAATAATATTTGAAGATTTTAGATGGAAGTGGTAAAGTAGTGGGTATTGACATAAGAAAGAATTAAATCACCCCCTGTATTAGCAAAAATTTTCGCCACTCTAACCCTATTCTGACTACTATATTTGAATTAATGAATTATTACTAATCAACATTCGGTATGAAATTATTTTTTATCAATTTTACAAAGGTATTGGCGTTAGCTACAATCCTTGTGACTACCAAAGTTGAAGCACAGACGGCAGTGACTATTGACTTTGAAACTCAACGTTATTTAAATGATGTGTCCGAGTTGGATAGAACGAAGTACTTCAATATCCACATGGCTCCTGGTAAAGACTACGAAGATCAAGACATGGAAGACCTGAAAGAATGGGGCGTCACTTTAGGCCGTTCTTTTTGGGGTGCTTTTGGTAGATACAACGACTATATTTCTCAAAACGGTTTACCGTCTGATAATAAAATTATGGTCGATGGTGCCAATAGTATCAACTCACTTAAGAGTTCATCACATTTTAAATATGTGACGAAACAAATGGTGGTAACGGACCACCCGTCAGCTATGATTCGTATGGAAATGGATACGGATGAAGCAGGCAAGTTTGCTGCAAAGTATTTCAAATACAATTACGAAGACGATTTCCGTCCTGATTATTACGAGCCGGTAAACGAACCTTTCGTACATGCAGATGAGTTTACAGAAAATGGAAAATATACTGAAGCAGCAGTTCGCAGAAAAACAGCGGAATACTTTAGAGATATAGGTAAAGCATTCAAAGAAGAAGGACTAGATACAAAAGTAGTCGGTTACTCTTCGGCTTGGCCTTCTTTAGAACTTTGGGATTTTGAACATTGGAACTCGAGAATGAAGATGTTCATGGATGTTGCCGGTGAACATATGGACGGTTTTTCTACTCACCTTTATGACGGTATCAACGTAAAAGGTGGTGACACGGAAAGATCAGGTAGTAATTCTATCGCAATTCTTGATTTGATTGAAACATACAGTAACATCAAATGGGGTAAAGTAAAACCACACGCGATCACAGAATACGGTGGAATTCCAGTAACAGAAAACAACATCTACTCTGACATCATCAGTATTCAGACGATTCGTTCCACTAACCACTTGATGTTCGAACTAATGGACAGAGAAGACCGTATGTTGATCTCTATCCCTTTTAACACAGGTAAATCTCCTTGGTTCTATGAAGCTAACGACTGGGAACCTTATGGTGCTAACTTATGGAGACCTGACAAATCTTCTATCGTTAACAACAAACCAACTAGATATTTCTACACGGCTAAAAGATACTTCTACGACCTTTGGAAAGGTGTGGAAGGTACTAGAGTTAGAATTAATACAAACGATCAAGATTTATTGGTACAAGCGTTTGTTGATGGTAATAAAGCCTATGTTTGTTTGAACAGTTTAAGAAGAGAAAATCAAACAGTAGCTTTAAACTTTGTTTCTGGATTGGGTAATGTATCTAAAGTCAATAAAAGAAGCTTAAAGATCTACAAAGAGGAATCGCCTATTTATTCTGATGAAGACATCACTAATCCACAAAGTGTAACACTTGAACCACATGAAACTGTGGTATTAACCTATGATTTAGAAAGACCTGTGATCTTCTCTAAAAAATCAATTAGAAAAGAGTATTACTCAGAAGATCATATGAAGACGATTGCTGCCAACGAAAAGCTCACTTTCTCATTCAAAAATGTAGAACTAGATGCAGCTAATGGTGAGGCACGTTTAAGAATGTCAATCGGTAGAAAACACGATAAAACAAAACGTCCATCAGTTAAAGTAAACGGAGTAACTGTTAGTGCTTTGAATAATTGGAAAGGATACGATCAAGCAGACAGAGAAGACTTCTTTGGTTCTATTGAAATTCCTGTTCCTCATTCATTACTTAAACAAGATAATACAGTAGAAATTACGTTCCCTGATGATGAAGGTACAGTAAGTTCGGTAGTCTTGAAAGTGATCAATATTTACAACCAAACACAACGTGTTCCATTTAGAAGTGATATTGACCTTCCTTCAACTATTGAGGCAGAAGATTTTGATATCGGTGGTTTATCAATTGGTTACCACTCATTAAATGATGTTAACGAGTATGGTAAGTATAGAATTAATGAGGGTGTAAATATTAAAGACGGTGCTACAAACTACGATATCGTGTTAAACGAATCAGAATGGACTTCTTATACTGTAAATGTAGACGAATCGGCAATTTATACATTAGCCGTAGACGGTGCATCAGACAGTGATGTTTCTGAAGTGGTGATGACAATTAATAATGAAACAGTTTCTGCACCTTTAAGCTTTAATGCTGATATGAACACTTCAGAGGCAACTGTAGAAATGCCTTCAGGCAACTACCCTATTCATTTGATATCGCAAACAGGTACAGCAACTATCGATAAATTAGCTTTCACGTTAGAAAGCATTTTAACAGATGAAATCGCCTTTGTTTCTGGTGATAATGAAGTAGAATCTGGAACAACGAACACTTACAAAGTATCTTACAATGCATCGAAAGATCGTGATATCGTATTAGAACTTTGGGGAGACGCTTTCTTATTGGGAAGTGCTCGTGTAGAAGTTGCGGAAGGAACAAGCGAAATTGATATTGACTTATCTATCATTGCAGAGCCTGTAAATTATCAAGAACTAGAATTAGTTGCTCGATTAGTAAAGAGAGGCAGTTTAAGTACTTTAAATATTGCTGAAGATACTTTTGATGAGTTAAACTATAACCCTATCCTATCATCGGATGACAACCTTAGATTAGAAGAGCAAATTACACTTTTTCCAAATCCACTGAATGGACACCAAGAAATCAATTTGAGAGCATCAAGTAGAATTCAAAAGGTGGAAATCATCGATTTGAACGGTAAAGTTGTTGATACGTTCTCTTTCGACTTAAGTGCGAATCAAGTAAAGTTAGACCTAGAAGGCGATTATCAAAATGGTATTTACTTAGTAAAAATCATTTCAGAAAATGGAACAACAACAAAACGTATTCTAATACGCTAAAGCAAATAGAAATGAAACGAAATGAATTATTAATCTGTGGAATTTTCCTATTGGGGCTCATTGTGCCCCAATGGGGCAATGCCCAGACCACTCAGCAGCTTCAAGAAGCGCGAGTGAAACAAGATATTAACCAACAGTGGTCCTTCCACCGGGGTGAACTCAACGAAAAGGAAGTTAGCGATCCAGGCTTCGACGATAGCCAATGGGAAAAAGTAAATGTCCCTCATGTAATGAAGCTTTCTTCTAATGAGTTGGATAACTCTTCAGATACTTCTTCACAGCTCACTTTCCAAAGATACATTGGCTATTACAGAAAGGAGTTAAAGGTAGAAGCAACAAAAGAACAAAAGGTTTTTCTAGAGTTCGAAGGAGCACACCAAAACACTAAACTTTGGGTAAATGGTGAGTTTGTTGGTCAAGATATGGTGAGTGGCTTCACTCCTTTTAGCTTTGATGTAACAGACTATGTAAAGAAAGACGGAAGCGCTAACTCTATCGTGCTAAGCGTAGACAACCGTCCAAACCCAGTTATTCCTCCTGATGGCGATCGTAGAGACTATATTCTTTACAGTGGCTTGTACCGTGATGTATATTTAGTAGTGAAGAATCCTGTACACATTACTTTCGATTGGGAAGATAAATATGCGGGTGTATTCATCACTACACCGACGATCTCGAAAAGCAATGCAACGATCAACATCAGATCAACAGTGAAGAACACACAGTCTACTCCTTCTAAAACAACGGTTGTTCAAAGAGTAGTGGATAAAGAAGGTTATGTAGTTACTAAAGCAACAGAAACGTATCAAATTGCACCAAAAGCATCTCATACTTTCCAACAAACTACAGGTATTACAGAGAATTTAAGACGTTGGTCAATTGATGATCCTTATTTATACAAAGTGCAAACTTTAGTGTATCAAGACGATCAATTGATGGATGTTGTAGAGAATCCTCTTGGAATTAGACAGTTTGATTTCATCCATGGTGAAGGTTTCTTATTAAACGGTGAGAATATTGAATTGGTCGGTGTAAACAAGCACCAACAATACCCTTATGTAGGTGATGCTGTTGCCAACAGTTTACATAGAAAAGATGCTGAACAGTTTAAAGAAACTGGTTATAACGTGGTTCGTTTGGCACATTATCCTCACGACAATGCGTTTATCGAAGCATGTGATGAACTAGGTATCTTATTGATTGAAGAAGCACCTTCTTGGATTCACTTCGTAGAAGGAGAATGGTTCGACAACCTAGAGGAAGCCACTAGAATTATGATCAGAAACCACAGAAATCACCCATCGATTTTGATGTGGAGTGGTGGTTTAAACCATAGAGGTCCAGTAGAACGTTTACATTATGCGTGTAAGGAAGAAGATCCTACACGTATGACAGGTTCTAATGGAGCCCCTTGGACAGGTCCTGTGCACTCTGGAGTTTGTGATATCTATACGCCAATGGATTACCAAAACATGCCGGTAACTGAGAATGATTTCTCATTCTTATGTGAGCACGGTAGTTCTGATGACGCACTAAAGAATCAGTTCGAAGTATCGAAATCTAAAGCATCTGCAAACCGTTTTGGTGTAGCACTTTGGACAGCACACGATTACTTCTCTTTCCAAAAAGATTGGGGTATGCAAGTAAGAAGACCTTATTCTATCTTCAGAGTACCTAACCCTGTGAACTTCTGGTATAAATCGGAAATGACGGATGTTCCAATGGTGTACATTGCGGATGAAAGAGCAAGTAAAAACAATAACATCGTCGTTTTCAGTAACTGTGATGAAGTAGAGTTATACAACGACGGTAAATTAGTCGCAAGACAAAAACCTGATGATGACCCTAACAGGGCTTTCTGTAATTCTCCATCTTATACATTCAGATTAGTGGGCGAATATGGCGATTTAACAGCCAAAGGTTTCATCAGGGGTCAGCAAGTGGCTGATTATACTTTGAACAAATACGGAAAAGCATATCAACTTCAACTTGAATTGGAAGATCAAAATGCCGATATCCTTGCAAGTGGCGGTGATATGAGAATGGTGAGAGCCTATATCGTAGATAAAGACGGTAACAAAGTAGTAGGTGATAACGAAACAATGGTATCCTTCAAAATCGAAGGTGAAGGTGTTTTAATCGGTGGTAAAGAAATTGGCGCCAACCCAAATAAATCGTATTGGGGTACGGCATCAATTATCTTGAACTCTACTTTGAATGCTGGTAAATTTAAGATTACAGCAAAAGCGAAAGGGTTAAAATCGGCAACATTGGAAGGTGAAACATTCCCTTACTCAACTGATATGAGAAAGAAGGAGATTTCTGATGTAAACGACTTCCCAATTGTTAAAGTCGACCTAGGTGGTAAAGATCAATTGTTACAATTTGATTGGAACCGTTGGGACGAAAACAAAAGCTTTACATTAAAAGATTATGAAAATGCAGAAGTAAGTGTTACCGCTAAAAATGGCGACTTAAAATGGAATACTGCATTTGGTCTTTTAGGTAACCTACCTTACTTAGCGATGGATGGTGTAACTGCAAAAGCAGACGATCAAATCGAGTTAACGTTCAACAACCTTCCTAAAGGAAAGTATGAGTTAACTACCTACCATCACTCGATTAAAGTATTGGCAAGAGTAAAAGGAAATGCCATTCTAGAGAAGAAATTAAACACTTATCAGATAAGTGTAAAAGACAATAAAGGTAATCGTATGCCTATTCCAGCAATAGAGCCTACAAGTGGTGTTAAACTTGGAAACTTGTATCCAGCAAAAGCTACTTATTACATCTACTCCGACGGCCAATCGGCTGTTAAAGTAATTGTTCAAAACTACGCGCAGGATGTTCCTGTGGTTCTCAATGGATTCGAAATTAAGCAACGAGTTTCAGAAGAAAAACTAAAACAAACACTATAGTTTTCTTCTATTTTTAATTGAGACGAAATAAGACGACCGACGACAAAAACCCTCATAGAGTAACCTTCTATGAGGGTTTTTAATTTCTCCCCCCTTAATCAAACAAATAAACTCCCGATGAACCTGTTTAAATAATTTAAATTTGAAATATCATCTTCTGAAGTAGCTATATTGTCTACCTAAGCAAATGAATAACTAAACAGCGTTTTTGAAATGAAAAGAATTACATCTTATTTTTTAGGGTTCCTATTCCTAACAACAACAACTCAGCTAAAGGCTCAAGAAGAAGAATTTATTTGGCTTGATCCATATAGAGATACAGATGAAAGAATCGAAGCACTTTTAGGTGCAATGACTCTAGAGGAAAAAGCATCTCAATTAATCGACGTTAGTGAGGGTATTCCTCGTTTACATATTCCAACCTACAACTGGTGGAACGAAGCATTACACGGTGTGGCAAGAAATGGTAGAGCCACTGTGTTCCCTCAGGCAATCGGTATGGCAGCCACTTTCGACAAAGATTTATTGCAAAATATTGGTACTGCTATCGGTGCTGAAGCAAGAGCAAAATTCTTAGTTGCACAAGAAATGGATAACAGAAGTAGATATGCTGGTCTTACTTTCTGGTCTCCAAACGTAAACATCTTTAGAGATCCTCGTTGGGGTCGTGGTCAGGAAACGTATGGAGAAGATCCATATTTATCTGGTCAGATGGGTTTACACTTTGTAAAAGGTTTACAAGGAAATCACGAAAAGTATTTACAAGCTGCAGCTTGTGCTAAGCACTATGCGGTACACTCTGGTCCAGAAGAAGACCGTCACGTTTTTGATGCGGTTCCTTCGATGAAAGATTTCAGAGAAACGTATTTACCTGCTTTCAAAACATTGGTTGTCGATGGAGATGTTGAAGCAGTGATGGGTGCTTATAACAGAGTATTCGGTGAGCCAGCTTGTGGTTCTGAATTACTATTAGACGATATCTTAAGAAAAGAATGGGGATTTGATGGTCATGTAGTATCTGATTGTGGTGCTATTTTAGACTTCTACGCACACCATAAAGTGTATAAAGACGGTGCAGAGGCGACAGCTGCTGCCATCAAAGCAGGAACTGATTTAAACTGTGGTAAAGTATATAAAGAAAGCGTTGTTGCAGCTATCGATCAAGGTCTTATTACTGAGAAAGAAGTGGATGAACGCTTAACGAACTTACTAAGAACTAGAATCAAATTGGGTTTATTAGATCCAAAAGAAATCAACCCTTTCAATAATGTAAGTTCAGATACTGTAGGTTGTCATACACACAGACGTTTGGCTTATGAAGCGGCTTTAAAATCAGCTGTACTTCTTAAAAATGATAATAACGCACTTCCTTTAAAGAAAGACATTAGAACACTTTACGTGGTAGGACCAAACGCGAACAACTCGGAAGTGTTATTGGGTAACTACTTCGGTATGAGTGGTACAATGACGAACATCTTAGAAGGTATTGTAAGTAAAGTGAGCTTGGGAACAAGTATCAACTACAAGCAAGGTATTTTATTGGATCGCCCAAATGTAAACCCTATCGATTGGTCAACTGGCGAGGCGGCTTCTGCTGATGCATGTATTGCAGTGGTAGGTATCTCAGGACTGATCGAAGGTGAAGAAGGTGAAGCCATCGCTTCGGATGCAAAAGGTGATAGAAACAACATCAAACTTCCTCAAAATCAAATCGATTACTTGAAGAAGATCAAATCGAAATCAAAAAATCCTTTGATTGTGATTATTACTGGCGGTAGCCCAATGAACTTGATGGACATTGTTGATGTAGCAGATGCTATTCTATTTGCTTGGTATCCTGGTCAAGAAGGTGGTGAAGCTATTGCAGATATCGTTTTCGGTAACGAATCACCTTCAGGTAAATTACCATTAACGTTCCCTAAATCGTTAGACCAACTTCCGGCATACGACGATTACACAATGGAAGGCAGAACGTACCGCTACATGGATGTGGATCCTTTATACCCATTCGGTTACGGTCTTACTTATACGCAATTCGACTATAGCGATATCAAATTCAACAAAGATAAAATTAAGTCGAAAGAAGATTTAGTAGCTACAATAACAGTAACCAACAAAGGAACTGTAGAAGCTGAAGAAGTAGTACAATTGTACTTATCAGATTATGAGGTGAAATTCGGTGCTCCAAACCATTCTTTAAAGGACTTCCAAAGAGTTCGTTTAGCTCCGGGACAATCAAAAGAAATATCATTCACTATTCCTAAAGACAAGAGAATCATCTTTGATGAGGAAGGTAAGGAAGTGAATCCAAAAGGTAAACTTACGGTTTCTATTGGTAGTGCATCACCAATGCCTAGAAGTAAAGAACTTGGCGCTACACTAAGCGCAAAGAGTGTGACTATAAATAAATAATAACGAGAAGATTTAGAAATGGGAAGCACCCTTATTTACTTCCCATTTCTCTTTTTATTATCCGACTATTACGATGAGATTATCTTACTTTTTTTCTATTGGACTGCTTCTAATCCTAGGCAGTTGTGCAAAAAATCAAACAACATCAAACGATACTCCTCCTAACGTGATCTTAATTATTACAGACGATCAGGGTTATGGGGATATTGGTGCTCATGGCAATAAAATGATTGATACTCCACATATGGATCAACTGCATAGTGAGAGTGTTCGATTAACCAACTTCCATGTGAGCCCTACTTGTGCTCCATCAAGATCTTCGATTATGACGGGTAGATATGCCAATCGTGTAGGTGTTTGGCATACAGTGATGGGAAGATCGATTTTATACGAAGATGAAAAAACAATGGCGGATATTTTCGCCCAAAATGGCTATAAAACGGCTATGTTTGGTAAGTGGCATTTAGGTGATAATTACCCTTACAATCCAAGATTTAGAGGTTTCCAAGAGGTGCTTACTCACGGTGGCGGTGGTGTTGGACAAACGCCTGACTTCTGGAACAACGATTACTTCGACGATACGTACATCCATAACGGTGTAGAAAAGCAAATGCCTGGCCACTGTACTGAAGTATGGTTCAACTCGGCAATGAACTTTATCGAAAAGAACAAAGACAATCCTTTCTTCTGCTACATTTCAACCAATGCTCCTCACGGTCCATTGAACGTAGAACAACACTATGTTACACCTTACTTAGACAAAGGCTTAAACAAGACATTATCAAAATTCTATGGTTTAATTACTCAAGTAGATGACCACCTTGGAATACTAAGAAACAAACTAGAAGAATGGGGAATTGCAGATAACACTATTCTTATTTTCATGACCGATAATGGTACTGCATTTGGTGCGGGCAAGCAAGGATTTACAGCCGATATGAGAGGACACAAAGGTTCTGAATACGAAGGTGGACATAGAGTACCTTGTTTCATTTACTGGAAAGACGGGAACATCCAAAAAGGATACGATATGAATGATTTAACAGCACATATCGATTTACTTCCGACGTTGATGAACTTGTGTAACATCAAAAACACCGATAATATTGATTTTGATGGGATGGATATCACGAAGTCATTAACATCAAAAAGTGAGTTGCCTAATAGAACTTTGATTGGGGATTCTCAACGTTTGGAGTATCCTGTAAAGTGGAGAAAATCATACACTATGAAAGGAAATTGGCGTTTAGTAAACGGCACAGAGTTATTTGATTTATCTTCAGATCCTGCTCAAAAGAAAGACATCGCAGATCAGCATCCAGAATTGGTAAAAGAATTACGTCAGGCTTACGAAGACAATTGGGCTGATCAGGAAAAATCATTCGGTCAGTTTCCTTATATCTTATTGGGAGCTATGGAATCGAAATCTGCTTTCTTAACGGCTCACGATTGGCATGTAGAAGAAGAGGCTCAGATTCCTTGGAATCAGAAATTGATTCGTAAAGGTGTAGAAGGAAACGGTGAGTGGAGAGTGGACTTTACGACTGCCGGTAAGTATGAATTTATTTTGAAGCGTTACCCTGAAGAAGCACACTTAATGAACAATGAAGTGGCTCCCGAATACAAATCGAAAATGGAAGGTTACTACCTGCCAAAAGGAAAAGTATTTGATGTTCATAAAGCAGGTTTAAGAATCGGTGATCAGACATGGTCGGAGGACATCAAGAAGAAAGGGAACGAGGTGAGCTTTACAGTGGAAGTACCAAAGGGGGAAACGACTTTGGAAGCGTTCTTCATCACGAAAGAAAATAAAAAACAAGGAGCGTATTACTTGTATGTCAATAAACTGACAAATACCGAAAGCTAAATAATGAATACAATGAATCGATTACTTATAATTTTTGGTTGCTTACTTGCCTGCGTGTCAACATCAAATGGGCAGAAGAAGAGTAAGGAACAACGACCAAATATCATCTTCATATTAACGGACGATCAACCTTACGATTACTTAAGTGTAACGGGAAATAAAGTGGTGAAAACGCCTCATATCGATCGTTTAGCGAATGAAGGAACGTTGTTTACCAATGCACACATCACCAGCCCTATTTGTATGCCAAGTAGAGTATCTATGTTGATGTCGCAATACGAAAGAAAGCATGGTGTCAACTTTAATTCGGCTACTGCACTTTCGGAAGAAGCTTGGCAAAACTCCTACCCTATGGTGATGAGAAAAGCAGGTTACTTTACGGCTTATATTGGCAAGAACCACACTCCTCTTGGAAAAAACGGGTACAAGTCGATGGTCATGGAGAACTCTTTCGATTACTTCTATGGAGGTCACAGGCACTTGGGTTTCTATCCTAAAGACCGCCATAAAATCTTTAGAGGCGCCGAAAATGATACTCAAATCGAGATTGTCGAAGAAGCTGCTTTTGATGTTTTGGATAACAATGAGTTCAGAATCAAAGAAGCGTTTAAGGTGATGGAAGGCCGTCCTACAGATCAGCCTTTCTTGATCAATTTGTGTTTCAACTTACCTCATGGTGCGAGTACATCAACAATGCAACAAAGAGAAGGTGATGATGAAATTTATAAAAGCTTCTTGAGAGATCAGGAGATTCCTTTACCGGAGAATTATATCGCTAAAAAGGACATCAAAGCGCTTAAGCTTCCAGCAGATTTATTGAGAGTGGAAGACAGACAAACGATTTATGATCATGTGGATACGCCAGAATTAACTAAGGAAAGATTAATTCGTCAGTATCAAGCAATGACAGGTATTGATCGCTTAGTAGGTCACCTTCAGGATAAATTAAAAGAACTGAAATTAGATAAAAATACGATCATTATCTTCTCCTCTGACCATGGTTTATTGATGGGACAGTATGGTCTTGGTGGTAAGGCATTATTGTATGAGTACTGCACAAAAGTATCGACGATTGTGTACGATCCAAGAATTCCTAAGAAGAAAAGAGTACACAGAAACGATGCTTTGGTGCAAAGTATTGATATCGCTCCTACTATGTTAGCCAATGCTGGAATTGATATTCCGGAGGTGTATCAAGGTAGAGATGTAACTCCGTTGTTAACCAACCAAGAAGCGGAGTTTAGATCGTATGTATTCACAGAAAACCTTTGGTCGACTCACTTTGGTAACCCTAGATGTGAGGCAGTACAAAATCAAGAATGGAAGTACATCAGATACTATAAAAACGAGACGTTCTCTGCCTCTAAACGCATCAAATATGCGAAGGCTTTGGGGATGAACGTAAATAGTGTTTTGTATGGTATGAACGATAAGGAAATTCCAGTTTACAGAAGCTTTGCAGAAAGCTCTTTAGAAGGAGAAGCTCCTGTGTATGAGGAATTATATCATCTTTCGGAAGATCCAAATGAGCTAAACAATTTAGCAAGTGATGATCAATACAAAGACAAATTAGAAGAACTAAGAAAAGCTTGGGATACAGAAATTAAGGCAGCAAGAGGAACAGGCCAACCACTTGTAGAACGCTTTACTACTGAATCCGCTCAAGAATATAAGGACAAACATCCTGCGTTAATCCACGATTAAGCAAAAGAAATTGAAATGAATACATTTAAAGCATTAGGGGTCGGTCTATTATGTACCGTCATGTCTTGCTCACAGCAGGTGCCCCAACAAGATTTAGAAAGTTTAGAGCCGGTGAGCTTTAACGATAATTGGCGATTCTCTAAAGGAGAATTACCGAATGCTAAAAATACAGAGTTTAGCGATAAAGATTGGAGAACATTAGAATTACCACACGATTGGGCGGTAGAAGGACCTTTCGATAAAAAATATAATGCCCGTAGTGGAGGACTTCCTTTCCACGGTCAGGCTTGGTATAGAAAAGAATTCTTTGTTCCTAAAAAGCTAGAAAATAAAAAGGCTTTTATCTACTTCGAAGGCGTAATGAACCAAGCAGAGGTGTTCGTGAACGGTAAAAAAGTAGGTGAACGTCCTTACGGTTATATTGGTTTCGAATTGGACATGACAGATGCGATCCAATTTGGTCAGAATAACACGATAGCAGTAAAATGTAATCCAGAAGAATTAAGTGCGCGTTGGTATCCTGGAGCAGGTATTTATAGAGATGTTTGGGTAGAATACAAGAACCCTGTTCATATCGCTCATGATGGTACATTTATTACTACTCCAGAAATTACTGAAGCTTCAGCCAAGGTAAATATTGGAGTAGATTTGACAAACAGCTTGGATAAAAAATCGAATGTTACTTTAGAAACTATTATTGTTGATGCTAAAGGAAACACTATCGATAAATCTTCTAAGAAAGTTGTACTTGATGCTAACACCCAACAAACTGCACAACTTGAGTTGAACATCCAAAAGCCTCAATTGTGGACGATGGAAGATCCTCATTTATACAAAGCGATCACTTTTGTGAAAGATGGAGACACTGAGTTAGATAAAATTACTTCTAGATTTGGTGTAAGAACAATCGAATTCTATGCGGATAAAGGCTTCTTACTGAATGGTAAGCAGGTGAAATTCCAAGGAGTTTGTTTACATCATGATCAAGGTCCTTTAGGTTCTGCAGTAAACAAAAGAGCAAAAGAGAGACAATTACAGATTATGAAAGATATGGGTGTGAATGCGATTAGAACATCTCACAACCCTCCATCAGAAATACTTCTAGATCTTTGCGACGAAATGGGACTTTTAGTCATCGACGAAGCATTTGATGAGTGGAAGATCGGTAAGGTAGAAAACGGATACAATAAGCATTACGAAGAATACAGTGAGCGTGATCTAAGAGATTTTATCAGAAGAGATCGCAATCACCCTTCGATTGTGATGTGGAGTATTGGTAATGAGATTTTAGAGCAAACAAGAAAAGACGGTTGGAAAGAAACAAGACGTTTAGCGAAGATTGTAAAATCGGAAGATACTTCTCGTCCTGTAACAGCTGGGTTTAACTATCACCCATTGGCTATTGTGAATAAACTAGCACATGAGATCGATATTGTTGGCTTCAACTACTTCCCAATGCGTTATGAAAACATCTTGAAAGAGCATCCTGAATGGATCGTTTACGGTTCGGAAACTTCTTCTTGTACAAGTTCTAGAGGACATTACGATTTACCTCGTGAACCAAAGGTAGCTGAGGGATCTTTACAAGTGACAAGTTACGATTTGGTGGGTCCTCCTTGGGCGTATCCTCCAGATTTAGAATTTGAAATGTTGGAAAAATCACCTCGTATTTTGGGTGAGTTTATGTGGACAGGTTTTGATTACCTTGGAGAACCTACTCCTTTTGGTGGTCGTGATAATAAGACGAATGGTTTATGGAACAGTGATTGGCCGGTACACTCGTCGTTCTTCGGAGCAGTCGATTTATGTGGCTTCCCTAAAGATAGATTCTACTTGTACCAAAGTCAGTGGACAAAAGAACCAATGGTACACGTTTTACCTCACTGGAACTGGGAAGGAAAAGAAGGCGAAATTATCCCAGTACAAGCATTTACAAATGCTGAAGAAGTGGAGCTTTTCGTGAATGGAAAGTCGATGGGTAAAAAAGTAAAAGGAAAAGATTTAACGGCGTTACCAATGACACATAGAGACTGGAAAGAAAAAGGTCCTATGATGTCGAAGTACCGTTTAAGCTGGGATGTTCCTTATCAACCTGGAGAAATCAAAGTGGTTGCATTTAATAACGGTAAAAAAGTGGCTGAAAAGGTCATAAAAACGGGGGGAAAACCGCATCATATTGTTTTAGAAGCAGATAGGTCGTTAATTGCATCTGATGGCAAAGATCTTTCTTATATCACTGCTAAAGTTGTCGATAAAGAGGGGAATTTCTGCTACACTGCATCAAATAATCTACAATTTGAAATAGTAGGAGACGGCACAATCGCAGGCGTAGGCAACGGTAATTCTTCATCTGTAACGAACTTGAAAGGTGATAAAATGGAAGTCTTTAATGGTTTAGCTTTAGCTATTGTACAAAGTAAAAGAGGTGGGGTTACTCCGATTACTTTAAAAGCAACATCAAAAGGTTTACAAGAAGCCACTGTAGAAATTAAATTTCAACCATCACTTTGAAATAAAAGATGAAATTGAACAGATTATTATTTTTGGTTCCCTTGATTTTTTCAGCTTGGGGATGTCAAAAAACAACAACAACAGAAACAACCGCCACTCAAAAACCCAACATCATCTTTGTATATATGGATGACTTGGGGTATGGCGACATCAGTGCGAATGGTGCAACAGAATTAAAAACACCTCACATGGATGAATTGGCAAACGGTGGAGTGAACTTCTCTAACGGTTATGCTTCTTCAGCTACATGTACTCCTTCGAGATATGCTGCCTTTACAGGTGAATATCCTTGGAGAAAAAATGCACAAATCCTTCCTGGTTCAGCACCAATGCTTATTAGTACTGAACAAATGACACTTCCGAAAATGTTACAATCGGCAGGTTATGTAACAGGTATTATTGGTAAGTGGCACCTTGGTTTAGGTACGCACGACAAAAACTGGAATGAGCATATCTCTCCAGGACCAAATGAAGTAGGTTTTGACCACTCTTACATCATGGCAGCCACTCAAGACCGTGTTCCAACGGTATATATCGAGAATGGCGACGTGGTTGGTTTGGACAAAAACGATCCTATCGAAATCGACTACAACAAGAACTTCGATGGAGAACCTACTGCATTGACTAATCCTGAGATGTTGACTATGAAGTGGCACCACGGCCACAACAACTCTATCGTGAACGGTATTCCTAGAATCGGTTTCATGAAAGGTGGTAAATCGGCACTTTGGAGCGATGTAGACATGGCGGACCATTTCTTAGGTAAAGTAAAAGAATTTATCTCGGAGAAATCGAAAGGTGATAAACCATTCTTCCTTGCTTACACAATGCAACAACCTCACGTTCCAAGAACGCCACATCCTCGTTTTGTAGGATCATCGGGAATGGGACCAAGAGGTGATGTAATTATGGAAGCAGATTGGTGTATTGGTGAGTTATTAAGATCGATCCGTAAAGCGGGTATCGAAGAAAATACATTAATTATCTTCTCATCTGATAATGGTCCAGTATTAAACGACGGTTATTATGATGATGCTGTAGAATTAATCGGTAAGCACGATCCTAAAGGTGGTTTACGTGGTGGTAAATACTCATTATTTGATGCAGGTACACACGTTCCATTCATCACTTACTGGAAAGGAAAAATTCAACCTTCAAAATCAAATGCTTTGGTTTGTCAGATGGACATGATCAACTCTTTAGCCGCTTTAGTTGGTAGCGATATCAAAACTTCAGATGCTGAGAACGTCCTTCCTGCTTTACTTGGCGAAAGCAAAGTGGGTAGAGAAAGCTTGATTTTGGAAGCAAATACAAAAACATCATTTAGAAAAGGTGACTTTGTTCTTATCCCAGCCTATAAAGGCAACAAATTGAATAAACAAGTGAATATTGAGCTTGGGAATTCAGAAAATGTACAGCTATACAATTTGAAAGAAGATCCTGCACAAACGAAAAACATTGCAAAGGAAAATCCAGAGTTAACACAAAAGTTAATGGAGGAATTTACTGCAATGCGTGGTGCTAATTTTTCTTCTTCGAAAGAATTAGAATTACAGTAATTCTTGACTAGGATTACTATCAAAGACTAACAAAAGGAACTGCTGAGAGGTGGTTCTTTTTTTTGTAGATAAAATTTACTTGTACAATATTTGATACGTACTATATATTGTACTATATTTGAGTATAATTATTATTTTAAAAAATTATGTTAGTTACAACCATATCTAATTTTAGAGCTAATGCAAAGTCTTTTCTAGAAAAAGCGAGATCCAATTTTGAAGAACTCATCATCACTACAAAAGAAGCCAATTATGTAGTGATTGAACAAAATGAATACAATGCTCTAATTGAAACTCTTTATTTAATGAAAGATAAAGAAATGATGGAGGCTTTAAATTCAAAAGATGATAACTCAACAAAATACGATTCTATAGATGACGCATTCGAAGACTTGGGAATTTAGTTCTCTTGCTAAAAAGCATATCAAAGAGTATAAAAAGAAAAACGATTCAAAAAGTACAATCCGAATTAAAGAATTAATGATAGATATTAATAATAATGGTCCTTTAATTGGAGAGGGAAAACCAGAAAAATTAAAGCATCATCTCAAGGGTTACTTTTCTAGACGTATTGATAAAACTAATAGACTCGTTTATAAAGAAACAGAAACTGGATATTATGTCCTTTCATGTAAATATCATTATCCTAAAGAAGCTGATATTTAATACAAAAACTCTGTCACACAACTCACTTCTTTACCATCAAAAGCCACTCCTACTAACATCACCTCTGTTTTATCATGTTCTTTTAGGGTTGTAATGTATTGAGATGTGTGAATTTGTTGCATGGCCTCTTTAGCCAATTCGTTTAACGCTGGAGAGCTTTTCTTAAGCTTTTTAAATTCTAGAACCCAACCTCTTTTATCATTATTATCTTTAGGATAAATGAGTAGGTCTGCTCTCCCTAACCCTGTTTCTGGATTAGATTTCACGATAAATTTATTCGATAAATGAGCCATTAGTCCTAAAATAAAAGCATGATATACTTTTTCTGGAAGTGAACCTCTATGTTGAATATCATGAAAGCTAAATGAAGTCAACATATATTTTGATAATGCATCTTCAAACTCCAAAGCATCTTGTTCTAATAAAGCTGCTAAAATAGAGCTTTCACTTACTTCAGTAGAACGACTTAACAATCTTTCCAGCATTTGTTTGTAGACCACACTTACTTCTTTATTGGGTATTTTTAGTCCATGAGAAATAGTGATGTCTTCTTGCTTTGTATATGCTTTTGTGAGGTAACCATTGAACAATAATAATCCCAATACTGTTTTTTCTTTTCCAGCATCTAAGTCTTTGAAAATTGTAGTCTCTTCGATCTCACATTCCATTACCTGACCATCGATAAAGCCTGTTAACTTTTTCTCTAAATCAGCATTTGCATTGGTTAGTAATTCTTCAATTAATTCGTTTGCGGAAGTGTTCACCCAATAAGGTCTGAAACCTTGAGTAGGTTTGTAAGCAAAATTTATAATACTCCAAGGATTGTATATATCATTACACTCTCCAAATGAATAGCCATTGTACCAAGACTTCACCTCTTCGAACGAAATGCTTATTCCACTATCAGAAAGTAGTTTTTGAACCTCTTCCTCAGTTAATCCAAATTTGTCAGCAAAATTGAAATCTAGGATGGAATTCACTTCCAAGTTATTTAGTCCTGAGAAAATACTTTCTTTAGCTACCCTCAGAATTCCGGTAATGATCCCTTTGAATAAATAATCATTATCTTTAAATCCACCTGACAAAAATCCACGCATGAAGGAGATCATTTCTTCATAATAACCCGCTTCCCAAGATTTAATGATACATGAGTCGTATTCATCAATTAAGATGATGACTTTTTGATTATATACTTTATATAAAATTTTAGAAATTGCTTTCAGGAAGTTATCTAAGTGAGTTTGATTCCAATTTTCATCAAATAAACTATCAAATGGTTTCCTTTCTAAATCAGTTAAATCAGCATTAAGTAATTCATTATGATTAGCTAACCAATCAATACATATATCATAGATTTTATTAATAGCATTTTCAAAAGAATTTTCTTTTACATCTTTAAAAGAAAGATAAATCACCGGATATTTCCCTTGATGTTTCCAAGCCGCAGACTGTTTAATTTTCAGGTTATCAAAAAGCGACTTGTTTTCTTCTGCTTTATTAATATCAAAAAATGCATGAAGCATCGACATATTTAATGTCTTTCCAAATCTCCTAGGGCGTGGTATTAAAAGTGAAGTGGCATTACTATCAATTACCTCTTCAATCAATAAAGATTTATCTACAAAGTAGTAATCATCTTGAATCACCATTTTAAAATTTGATATGCCAATAGGGAATTTCTTCATGTTTAAATCTCTTTTTTGTAAAGATATGAAATTTGGACATTGCGTCGTGTATCGTGATCAATTAAAAGATATTATTAGTTCTTCCATTTTTTAAAGCGTTAAGTTTGGTAATGCTAATAATACCAATACGCCAACGATGACAAGCACTACTAGAAGTTCTTGGAGGGTGAAGGCCTTTAGATTTTTCTTACAATTTTTCATTTTTATTTATACTCTGGAGTAAAAAAAATAAAAATTAATATACATGTGATAAACGAAATCAACATTTGTAAATGAAGTATTCTGTATTTTCTTCTATATTTATTAAATACTTTTAAATCCTCATTAATGACAAATTTTTTATTATCGTTAATGGAGTAATAATATAAAAATAGAATAAAGTATAACATTATTACTGACTCACATATAACAATAATAATGTTGAGTGTTTCTTGAAAATTATCATCATACAAAACAATTAAAAATGATGCTCCAATTGATCCTATTATAGTATGCAAATAATAAAGAAGATCTATTATTATAGTATAAAAATAAACTGTTCTATCTTTATTACTGAAAGATAAATTGTAATAATGAATGCTATACATTTCATCGAAATATTTCTTTAACATAGTCTATTGTGATTTTGTAATTCTCAAAAAATTTTTGTTTTGTTTAGTTTCAATTTTTATAACTTTAAGTTTGCTTGTTCTATTAGAAACAAAAATATTGAATTAATAGCAGACTTCCATTTAAGTTGAAAAAAATCACTTTTCCCCCCTATCCATCCATAATTTTTTCCCTACTACATTACCGTTACCATCAATTTAAAGTGACTGATTAAATATCCCCCCTACTTTATTCGTTATTTCTCGCCTTCTTATTAGTGTAATTTTTACAACTTTGATAAATGAATTAATAACTACGCATTGTTTTATTAGACGTACAGACCAAACACGCTTACTCTTATTAAACAATTCTATCTATCAACTTGATGAAAAAAATGAAATTACTTTACAGACTACAATTACTTCTATTGGGACTGTGCTTACTTTTTTTCGGCTCAGTCAATGCGCAAACTTTTTCAGGGGGAACTGGTACAGCAGGTGATCCTTATCAAATTGCTACCGTTCAAGATTTATTAGACCTTTCAGGAGCTACCGAGATGTGGGGTGCTCATTACCAACTTACGGCCGACATCGATATGGATGCACAGACATTCACTCCAATCGGTTGGAAAGATGCAGGTACAGATCACACATTTAAAGGTTCGTTCGATGGTAACTATCATATCATCCAAAACTTGAACATTACACCGCATGCTGATCAGGCAAAATTAGGTGTTGGTTTTATTGGTTTTATGCAAGGTGGAACCATCAAAAATTTAGGTTTGGTAAATGTAACAGCCGATATGAGACCGGAAGGTATTGAGAGAGTCGGCGGTATTGTGGGACATTCTGAATGGAATGCAACCATCGAAAGCTGTTTTGTTGTTAACGGTAATTTTACTGCTACCGGAAATGTGGGTAGTATCGTAGGTTACTTGGTTGCTAACAAGGTAAATAACTGCTTTGCTGATGCCACTATTAATGCCAATTGGGGACTGAATGGAGGTCTAGTTGGAAACGTTAAAGATTTAGCAGATAATGGAATCATCACAAATTCTGTTTTCTATGGAACTGTTCTTAGAGGTTACCCTGCTATCGTTCCAGAAGCCGATTTCCCTCAAGATGGAAGAGTATTTGATGTTGCTGGATTGTATAGTATTTCTACAACTGGACAAGAAAATACACACCCTGCAGTGACAGTCTTGACACCAAACGCAATGGCTATACAGTCTAACTTCCCGGATTTAGACTTTACTGATACAGGTGCATGGGAGATGAGATCAGGTTCTTACCCGGTACTTAAAGGTTTCCCTGCAACTGCATATGATGATCTTCCATCACTTCTTGCAGTTCCTTTAAAGGTGACCACCGATGGATCTACAGCCCTTGCAGGTGCAAAAGTAATAATCAACGGAAACGAATATACCACTACAGCAGACGGTACAATTGATGCCGTTTTGGTTGCTGGAACCTATGAATATACCATCTCTGCAGATGGCTATATTTCTCAAACAGATAATCTAGAAATGTCAGAAGGTGGACCAGAAAAGGTCATCACTTTAATTGCTGAAGGTGTGTCCACTTATGATGCAGCGCTGACTATCAGAAACAATAAAGGCAATGTAGTAGAAGGAGCAGAAGTACAACTTACAGATGCAAGTACTTTTGATAAGACTTTAACAACAGACGCAAACGGACAGGTAACTTTCGAAACTTTAGTCGCTGGTACATATAATTATTCTATTACTAAAGAATTGTATATCGAGGAAACTGGAAGTATCGAAGTCATAGATCAAAATATTTCTCAGGAAATTGAATTCACTATCGATAACAAGGCGCCAGTCACAATGGTCGGTGATGATCAAATTGTCTCTACAGGAGATGTAGTGTACCTTGATGCCACAGGTAGTTACGATCCTAACGGTGATGAAATGACTTTTGAATGGGTTGAACCATCAGGCATCACTCTTTCAGATGTATCTGATCCTGCACCGTCCTTCACCGCTCCAAATGTAGATGGAGAAGAAGATTTTGTTTTCAAATTAACGGTAAGTGATGGAGTATTGACTTCAGAAGAGGTATCGGTGACGATTACTGTAAAAAATGAAATTGTAAACGGTACAGAGTTATTGACAAACGGAAGTTTCGAAGACGGTTTATCTACGGGTTGGGTAGGTCTAGACGCTTATGCTACTTCTACAGATGTTGATCAAGAAGCTAGTGGTACGACGAGTTTAAAGATGGAAACATCGTCTAAAATTGATGGTGTGATTACAAGTGAGGATGCTTATTTCCCATTAGTTATCGGAAAAAAATACAAATTCTCTGGTCGTGTAAAAGTAGAGTCGATGAATGTTACAGTATTAAACTTCCGTTTAATGCCAGGAGGTCAGGGGAACTGGTTCGATCAAGCAAAGTTTTCTATGACTAAACCATCTATAGATTGGGGCGATATTCAACCCATTATGAATGAGTGGATGGAGTTTGAAAAGGTGATCACCATACCAGAAGGCTTTAGTAGTGCAAATATCGGAGAAACCGTTTTATCTCAATTACATATCCAAAGTTCAGACAATGCCGTTTCAGAAGTTATCTTGTTAGATGATCTAAGTTTGGTAGAATACGATATCGACTTCGTATTATCAGCGGGTGATGATCAAACGGCTCAAGCAAGTGAAACTGTAAGTTTATTAGCTTCACATAACTCAGGTGATGATTTCACTTTCGAATGGACAGCCCCTGATGGTATCACTTTATCATCAACTAATCAATTAGGTACTTCTTTCCAGGTGCCTGATGTTATTGAAGAAACAAAAGAATATACTTTCACATTTACAGCCACAAAAGGTAGTTTATCAGTATCAGATGAGGTAAAAGTAACAGTCACTCCAGAAGTAACAGCTAATGCGGGTGTGAATCAAACAGTCACTGCCGGTGATGAAGTTACTTTAGATGGTTCACAATCTGTGCCGTCATCAGCTACTTTCACTTGGTCAGGCCCTGGAAACATTCAACTATCTGATGTAAACGCGAAGCAACCAACGTTTACTGCTCCTTCTGTTCAAATCAATACAGACTTCACTTTCACATTAAATATTGAATACAACAACGTCACTTCTTCAGATCAGGTAACGATTACCGTACAGCCTGATGGTGAGTTTGTTCAACCAATTGCAAATGCGGGTCAAGATCAAACGGTAGATGCTGGTGATGCGGTTTCTTTGGATGCATCCAACTCACAAATACAAGGTGGTACTTTCGAATGGATTGTTCCTTCTGGAATAACTTTAGATGATCCATCAAGTTTAAATCCAAGTTTCACTGCCCCAGAGGTGGAGGTGATGACAAAATATACTTTTGGTTTGAAGGTAACAGCACAAGATATTGTAGTAGTAGATAACGTGGTGGTGACTGTTCTTCCAATTGAATCGGAAGTGGAAGATCCGACATCAATTCAAGATCAAAAGAAAGTGGTGTTACGCTACTTCCCTAACCCTACTAGTGGAGTGGTTACCTTAGAATTGAATGAAAGAACTGAGGTGATTATTCTTTCTTCAATGGGACAAGTATTAAAATCAAATGTATTGGGTGCAGGAGTACAAAAAGTAGATCTTACACCTTACCATACAGGTATGTATATCATACAATTGAAGAATAGCTCAGCTACTACTAGCTTAAAAATATTAAGACAGTAATCGCAAAAACTAACTTCAAACACACTTATATTTCAAATCAATATTATATACCGGAGTGGAGGATTCTACTTCGGTATTTTTTAATTTTAGATCATGAACAAACTTATATTTATTCTCCCTTTAATTATTGGTTTAAGTGCTCTCTCACTAAAGGCACAAGAACTTGACAAGTTACAATGGTCATCTGTCGATCAACATCAAGTAGTTGGTGGTAGACATGAGACCACCTTTACACTGCATAAAGACAAATTCTATTTGATCGGCGGTCGAGAATCAAAAGCTGTGGAAGTCTTCGATCCATCCAACAATACTTGGAAAAAGTTAGGTGAAGCTCCTTTCTTTATGCATCATTTTCAAGGTGTATCTTATCAAGATAAAATTTATTTTGTGGGTGCCATGAAAGGTAACTACCCTACTGAAACACCATTAGAGCATATTTGGACCTATCAACCAGAAAAAAATGAATGGAAGAAAGAAGGTATCATTCCAAAAGAAGTAAGAAGAGGTGGTGGAGGTGCCGTGCTATATCAAGAAAAGATTTATTTAGCTTGCGGTATCACTAACGGTCACACATCCGGCTGCTCCAACCGATTCGATGTCTACGATTTAAAGTCAAAAACATGGACTCAATTAACTTCAGCTCCTCATTTAAGAGATCACTTTAATGCTATAGTCGCAAACGACAAACTCTATCTAATCGGTGGAAGAAACAGCAGTGTACACCATAAAAACAACTTCACAGCTTTCTTTAAATACACCAATCTTTTTGTTGATGTTTATGATTTCAAAACACAAAAATGGATCACTTTGGAAGACAAACTTCCCTACCCAAGTGCTGCAGGAGGCATTGTTAAACTAAACAACTATTTGATATACATGGGTGGAGAAAATGCCCTACCAAAAGCATCCAATAAAACGCAAGTATTTGATATTACTACAGAGAAATGGTCTCTTTTACCAAATATGTTAGAAGGAAGACATGGAACAAATGCAATTCTTTACAAAGGAGAGGTGTATGTGTTTGGAGGGAGTCCTGTGAGAGGAGGTGGGAGAGTGAATACGATGGAGAGGTTAGGGAGTAGGTAGTAGGGAGTAGGTAGCAGGTAGCAGGTAGCAGGTAGCAGGTAGCAGGTAGCAGGTAGCAGGTAGCAGGGAGCAATTTAGTTTTGGAGAGGGAAACCTAAAAAATAGGCTACTTTTTTATCGATTTCCAACATGACATGTTTTGGTATTGCTCTATGTGTTTTTTTATCCGCTAAAGCCTTATCTAAACGGTCTTTTGATAATGTTGTGATTCGAGTAATCATAGCACTTGAATTATAAGTTAAGTTTCCTAAACCTCTCTCAATTAAATGTCTAAATCGACCACTCATTTGGTATTCAATATTTTTGACAAGCTCTAAATCTCCGTTTTCTTTAGCTATTTCAAGTTGCTTCTCCATGTATTTAGATTCCTCTTGTGTAGTTAATGGAATAACAGTATACGCATCAGGGTTCGTCTTATTATACACGTCTATCTGGTAAACTAGACAAGGTCTCACTTTTCCTGGTTCAGGCCCCTTATTTGGATTCATATCGAACCAATAGATTTTTCCTCTTTCAAGCATCTTTTTCTATAATATCAGAAGCGTTATCAAAATCTATAGAAAACTTTTGATCAAAAGCTTTAATCGCAGCAGCTTCTTTTGCTATCTCATCCTCTAGTTGAGCCTCTCTCAATTTTTCCAACTCAGTTATTGTCAACTCCTTGACAAATTGAGTTGGTTTAATACCTAGAGCTTTAATTTGCTCCAGATAATCATCAGAAATACGTATTGTTATTGTACTTGACATAATCAAAATATTTTGTACACAAATGTACACATTTTCTTTGACTATGTAAAATCACTATTGTTTACTACCAAAACTACATCACACAAAATACTTATGATTATCTTGCGACCATGAATTCAAACTTCGAGAACGAATACTTTGGTATTGGTATACAAAACGGGAAAACTCCAGAAAATTTAGGAGTGTTGTGGAGATCGGCTCAAAACTTTGGTGCAAGCTTTATTTTTACCATCGGTAACCGCTATGCGAAACAAGCAAGTGATACCCACAATGCCGTTAAATCTATCCCCTACTACCACTACGACACTTTCAATGACTTTATAAATAATATCCCTGTTGGGACTAGGATTGTTGGTGTAGAGCTTTCTGACAAGTCAGAAGACCTCGAAACGTTTAAACACCCAAGAAGATGCGTCTACTTACTCGGAGCAGAAGATCATGGACTTTCTAAACAAGCCATGGAAAAAAGTCATTTATTGGTAAAATTCAATTCTCCCAAAAGCCTGAATGTGGCTGTTGCAGGAAGTATTGTGATGTATGATCGAAGCCTGGGGAAAGAGAGGATATAGAAATTAGGAGTTGTTGAATTGACGCTCGCTTTTTTTTAAAGTAATAACTAATAGGGAATAGGGAAGGTATATTTTTGGAGATAGAGTATCAGAAGCCCAGTAATTTATTGCTGGGGATGTGTTGTTTGAAGTAAGAAGTAAGAGGTAAGAGGTAAGAGGTAAAAAGTTGTCATTCCCTGATATAGGTTGACCGTTTTAAAGTAACAAGTTTATGTTAAAAACAGGAAAACACCTTCAGAAAAAGCGAAAATTTTCAGATGATTTTAAAATGAAAGTTGTTCAAGAATATGAATATGGTCAACTTAGTGTAAGAGATTTATCCAAGTTTTATTCTATCAGTACTAAGGTGATTTACTCTTGGATTTATAAATTTTCAAAATATAATAAGTCAGGAATTCAAGTTGTGGAGATGAAAAATAGTCAGGAGAACAAACTAAAGTCACAGCAAAAAAAGATAGAGGAATTAGAACGAGCCTTAGGTCAAAAACAACTGTATTTGGACTTTCTTGAAAAGGTGATAGACTTGGCTAATGAAGAGTACGAAATTGATATAAAAAAAAATTTCGAAACCCTGCAATCTGGTGGTTCCAAGACCACAAAGAAGAAATAAAATTCAGCCTTAATTCTTTATATCGTCTATTAGGCATCAGTAAACAGACCGTCAACAAAAGCAGACATCATCAAAACGCTTTTGAGAGAGAACTTAGTGAACTGATTGTTCAAGTAGATGAGATAAGAGAAGAACATCCAGGTTGTGGGGTTGAGAAGCTTTACATGTCACTTCTTCCTCAAACAATGGGAAGGGACAAGTTTTGTGAAATTTTCATATCCCTTGGCTATAGGGTCTTAAAACATCGGAATTATCATCGTACGACCACTCCAGGGAAGATCCGATATGATAATTACATAAAAGGTATGGTTGTAAATAGACCTTATCAAGTGATCCAAAGTGATATCACTTATTTTAGTATCAAGGGGAGGTTTTATTATTTAGTATTCATTATAGATATATACACGAAGGAAATTGTAGGATATAATGTTAGTGATAATTTACGTTCATCATCCAATGTTTTAGCATTAAAAATGTTTCTAAAAAACTGTTCATTTAAGAAAGGGGATATTATCCATCATTCAGATCGCGGAAGTCAATATACTAGTACAGAATACCTTGAACTATTACAGGATAATGGTATAAAAGAAAGTATGGGGGAATGTGCTCAGGAGAACTCTTATGCTGAACGTATCAATGGAATAATAAAAAATGAATACCTCAGATACTTTAAGATCGACACCTACAGAAAGCTAAGATATAGGGTAAAAAGAATAGTCACTAATTATAATCATAAAAGAAAACATCAGACCTTTAAAAAAATATATACACCTTTAGAGTATAAAGAAAAAGTCTTAAATTTAAGAGAAGATCAAAGACCTTTGGTCATTGTTCATGCACATCAAAACTATAAAATCAAGAAGACTTTATGTCCCCTTGATTTTAGTATAAAGGACAGTCCTAAAAGATATCACTGTCCAATTAGTTTAAAGTAAAAGTAGTACCAAAACGGTCAACCCTATTTAGGGAAGTACAAGTAAGGGATGAATTTTTATTAATCGATTGGTTGTTAATCTTAATGATATATTTTACATTATACAAAAAAGAAAATTAAAAATTCTCCTTTCCGAGGTCGGGAGACCTCTAACGTTTTCAAGGCACAAATGACGCTGTCGCTTAACATTTGCGCCAGAGGGACGAACCACCCACATCACCCCTCAACATCTCACGTTTTTCATCTTTAACTTTTCATTTTTAATTTATAATCCCCCTCGCTCTTCACTCTTCACTTTTCATTCTTCACTTGTAAAAAAAAGCCCTCAGGACCCCCCAAGAGCTTCTCTGCAAAAACCAATGTTTTTACCTCCCTTTTTTTTACATCACTTGTCCGGATAATTCAATTTTGAAAGCGAAAGCATGTGCTCCAACTTTCTCAGGTAATTGAATTTTCAGACCTTCTTCCTCAAGAGAGTAATTAAGTTTGGCATCGCTGCCCAATAGCTGAATTGATTTAATTTCTTTGTCTAGGATATTTTGAGATTTACCCAAGCTTTTCACTAATAAGTGATCTTCTTTTGGCCAATCCAAAGCAATTGCATACAAGTTGTTTCCTTTTGTAGTGAAACGAATATCTTCTGCAACAGCCTCTTTGTTTTTGTGTTCGCTTAAGTGACCTTCCTTAATTTCTTGAGGACCTTCACCGTAGATTTTAAACGGACGAGTATCATAAATTGCTTCTCCGTTGATGGCAAACCATTGACCCATTTCTTTTAAACGAGTGACTACTTCCTGAGGGATTTCACCATTGGCTTTTGGAGGGATGTTCAATAATACCGCCCCATTTTTTGATACTACATCAACTAAAAAGTCCACCAAACGATTGGTCGATTTGTATTTCGGATCGTTGATATGACACCAAGCTTTCCAATCGATGGAATCGTCAGTTAACCAAACGAAAGGTTGTTTGTCTTTCATTCTAGAACGCTCTAAATCCAATACCGCAGTGCCTTCTTCAAGATCGTGGAATTTGTATGTACAAACCACTTCTTTTCCCCACTCTTGTGCTTTATTGTAGTAATGAGCTAGGAATTCTTTTCTGTAATCCTCGCCGATAATGTCCATACGGTTGTCGAACCAAATAATGTCTGGCTCGTATTTGTCCATAATCTCATCCAAACGAGCTAACCACTCTTTGTTGAACTTCTCATCTGGAAGCGGATCACTTTTGGTTTCGGCCATGTTAAATGTTCCTTTTGGAGTCCAAGGACCATATAATCCTTCGTATTGAGGATCGCCAGCATCTGTATTTTTATCCCATGTAGTGTACCAAGCGTACATCCAATGTCTGTGGTAAGTGGCAATAAACTTCATATCTTGACCTTTTACCGCCTTTGCCATTTCACCAACGATATCTTTCTTAGGACCCATCTGTACAGCATCCCAATCTGTTAATTCAGAATCCCACATCGCAAAACCATCGGCATGTTCTGCTACTGGACCTGCAAACTGAGCACCCGCTTCTTTAAATAATTTCGCCCATTCTTCAGCATCAAAATGTTCTCCTGTAAACTGTGGAATGAAATCTTTATAACCAAATTCACTTAATGGGCCATACGTTTCTTCGTGGTATTTACGCACCGGATGTCCTTCATTATACATATAATGCGAATACCATTCTGTCTCGTGTGCCGGCACCGAGTAAGGGCCCCAGTGGAAATAAATACCGAATTTTGTATTTTTCCACCACTCCGGCACCTCATATTGAGATAGCGATTCCCAATCGGCCTCGTATTTAATTTCATTTTGCTGTTGTACAGCTTCTTTAGGTGAACATGCAGTCAATAGCCCTGCCAATGCTCCCATGATTAAATATTTCTTTTTCATTGAATATATTTCTGTTGGATTGAAACCTAATTTGGAGGGGAAGTTCGATGAGAAATAAAGCAATAAATATTTCTCATCGAACTGGGAAGAATTAGTTAAACTTAATGTCAGCTAGGTTACATAAGAAGCCATCAGCACCTTTAAACACTACAAATAATTTATCTGTAGAGTTAATTGAAGCAGCTACTTCTGATGTCAAAGATGACCATTCCTGCCATCCACCAGTCGATTTGATATCGAACCTTGCTAGCATCTCTCCGTTCACACTGTTCTTTCTTAATTCGATAGAACCTCCATCATTCACCGATGCCATATTAATCGTCACTTGTTTTGGTTGACGGTCAAATATCAAGTTGTTGTACATCACGTAATCGCCATTTTCTATGTAGCCGATATTCTGACCACCAAGACGACAAGACTCTAGGTTTACACCTTCTTGATCCGAGAAATTTGAGGCTTTAAATCCGCCAAACGCATTGTACATTTTCTTTGCTTTATCAGAAGTAAAAGCAATCACATCACCTTCCTGAACATTAGTAAAATCTTCTGATAATTCTCCGTTGATATAGCATTTTCCTTTTACTAAAGCATGCTTCGATAATTGAGGCGTTTCTGCTTTAAACTCTTTCAAAGTATAAAGTTTATATGCTTCGATATTCAATCTTTGATGCATCTCGTTGAATAACTTTAAATCCGGAGTTTTACCTACCAATACTTCATCCTTCTTCATGAATTGTATCCAATCCAAAGCCAATCCTTCTGTATTTCCTCTAAAGATGAAGTTCAAATCCTGCATGCCTTTTGTTTTGAAAAGTACATCCGTTTTTATCAATCTCCACTCCCCTTCTTTCATTTTAGGAATCTTGAAAGTGGCCATTTTTTTATTACCTACAAATAGATCTACCTCTGCTTCATTAATAGCACTTGCGAATAATGCTACTTGAGTAAACTTCTCTTTTTCGAAATCGATGTCTTTAATGGCTAACTTAGTGTGCTCAGAAATTCTTTTCACTACCCAATTTGGTTGTTCTGCTCCCGTTTTCTCCACTTTAGCATTTTCCATCACACTGTATTTATCTACCTGAATGGCATCTTTGGCAAACATCTTACTGATACCTCTGTATGTTGCTTTAATCTCAGGGATGTTGCCTTCTTCATCGAAGTATACTCTATCGGCACAGATTGATCTTCTATGTTTGTTACCCGACAAATCCATATGATGATAGAACAAGAACCACTCACCTTTATATTCTACAAATGAATGATGGTTGGTCCAACATCCATCTTTCCAACGCTCTAATACTTTTCCTTTGTATGTAAAAGGTCCTTTTGGACTATCACCTACAGCATATGCAATTTCTTCCGATCCACCCGGTGCATGAGGGAACGTGAAATAATACTTTCCTTTACGCTTAAACATAAATGGACCTTCTTTATATTTTGGAGGTAAACCTTGTACTACTTGAGGTTTCGTTTTAATGGTTTTCATATCTTGGTTTAACTCCACCCAAAATAGCTTTTCACCGCCACCATAGTAAAGGTAAATTCTGCCATCATCATCGATAAATGCATTGGGATCGATACCTTCAATACCTTCAATGTAATGGGTTTCTGGAGTGTAAGGACCTGTTGGCGTATCTGCTACCGCTACACCAATTCTTCTAAATTTACTTTTATCCTTTGGCATTGCAGGGAAGTAGAAATAATATTTCCCATCTTTTTCAATACAATCAGGAGCCCACATTCCGTAGCTGTCTTCCTCTACCCAAGGCACAGTGTTATGTGATAGAATTTCGCCATGGTCAGTCCAATTCGTTAAATCCACCGTAGAGTACACATGATAATCAGGCATACAGAAACCATTATTCCCTTTGATCTGTGAACAAGTGGTATCGGATGATGGAAACACAAATAACGTATCGTTAATGACTCTTGCAGTTGGATCTGCAGAAAAACGATGTGTAATAAATGGGTTTTGTGCTTGGGCTAATGCGCCCCAACATAACCCAATAAGCAATGTTAATTTTCGTAGATTAATGTTCATAATTAATATTCATTTCAGTCAAAAAAGTATTTTTTGAAGGACGTTGCCCTGCAACGCCCGTACAAAAACTCATCAAGATTAGAATCTTTTATGTGATAGATTAAAGTTTTCGAACCAAAGCAACCCAATCATCATCAAAAGTTGGAGAGCTACCCAAGGCTACTTTCTGCCCTGCAGTAATCACTTTCACCTTCGTTTTTATCAAGTCGCCACCTGTTCTTGGATTGTACCATCTTACAGAATATTTCCCTTCTTGATCCGATAAATCAAGTACAGGATTTCCGCCCTCTTTCAAATAGACACAATACGTATCACCTTCTTTAGCAAATACATAACTATCTTTACTATCCACCAAATTGTTTTTGGCTTTCATCTCTGTAAACGGTAAGTACTCTTGGAAAAAAGAAGTCGCTACATAGGTCATGTGCCAAATACGATCTCTCGATCTCCAATCCTCACAGTTTAAATCGTTATGAGGAAACTTGTATCCGAAGTAATGCTCAATACCAGCACCACCTGCCATCAAATTGGCCCAAATCACATCCTTTCTAACAGTATCTTGTTGTGCAGGGTAATCGTCAGGCAATACACCATGACTTGCAGGTCCAATCTCGTCTAACCAAATCACCCACTTTTTACCTTCTTTAGCAGATGCTTTTCTCCACTTCTTAGTTACTTTATATGTATCCTCTAAATGGTGTACTTGGAAAGAAATACCATCCAATGATTTATTTCCTAATAGAGGAGTTACTGTATTTTCGTGATCTTTAAGAGACGGTAATGTATGAATCACCACCGGGTTACCATAAGGATCTAAATTCTTCATATACGTGATCATAGTATTACGCATTTTTGCCGTCTGACCTACAGGTGACCAATTCGTGATACCGTTCTCTTCACCCATGTTCCAAATTATACCTGGGTGATGTGCAAAACGAGCCACTAATTCTCTGTAATACAATTTTCTTTGAATTCCAGTGTAACCGATATCCAATAGATTTTCGTTTTCAGTTTCTTGAGTAATTACGTGTTTTACCAAACCCACTTGATCCATATGAGTAAATACTTTTTCCCACTGGTCTAGCTTACTCACGTTAAAGCGGTAACGTTCAAAACTTTCCGTCCAAGGCCAAACATTATTACCATCACCTTGTACGTTCATTGTAAGGAAATAAACTGTATTTATTCCAGTTGAAGCCATGTAATTCATTGCTCCAATTAGTGCTTTTCCTTTTCCATCTTTCCAAGTCACATCTCCTTCCTTCCAATCTTGAATATGGTTTTCGAATTTGTGCTTCTTTGGTGTTTGATCAAATTCATGATACCCTAAAAGATCTTCTGGAGAATTTACACCACCTTTGATGAAATATTCTTTGTTGCCTTCAAATTGAAGGTAATGTGTATCTGTAGGTAGTAAGCGACCTTTACCTCTCAAATCTCTACCTGATTTATCCGTTTGATCTACATTAAAAGATCCTTTTGTTCCATCAAAAGATACTTTTTCAGCTTTAGATATATCATCGGCCACTGCTATATTTTTCCCCTTCACAAAAGAGGCTTTGTAAGACCACTCACCTACCTTGTTAGGAGTAAATCTCACTTTCCATTTGTTCCCTGCATCTGCACTTGTTTCTCCAGCATTTCCGTCGGCAGCATAAAACCCAGGAATCACAAACTGTACATCTCCATTTGTAAAGGTGACGTCCAATCTGTAATCCAAAAACGGATTAACAGGGTCTAATTCTGAAGTTTCAGGTCCGTCGAAAGTAATACTTACTTTATGACCTACTTTTTGATCTCCAGAAATAGTTTGTGCATTCGATAAAATGCCTGTTGTTAGTAATAAAATGATTAATAAATTGGTTCTCATTGCTATTGTTGTTTGCTTTCCCATACTCTAAAATACTTCACACGGAACTCTTCATTCAATCGATTATCATCTGGCAAGGCTCCAAACCATTTGTTTGATTCGTTATTGAAGTTTACTTCAAGTGGTTGATGCCAATGTGTGTTCTTCGCTTCTCTAAATAATACTCCATCAATGTAAAAACGGATGTATTCTTTCGTCCACTCCAAACCCCAAACATGATAATCTTTCTGTAATTCCACAGGTATGTAATATTTCTTCGTTCTTGAGAAATGTTCTGTTACGTTTCCTTGATCTTCTGGTGCTCTAAATACGTGAATATTTGAATTTAAATCGTGTCTATTGTATTCAACTCCCGGGTCATTTTCACAAATATCGATCTCAGTCCACCAATCTTGGCTCACATTTGTCATCCAAAAACCCGATACCCATGGAGCATCCATTAATTGCATTTCTGCTTCAAAATAACCGTATAAAAACTTGTTCTTGCTTTTAATAAAGCCCGATGTATGTGTATATCCTTCCGGCAATTCTTCCTCTCCATGCTTATTGATTCTAAATACTGCTTCACCATTTTCTATGGCCACATTACTTCCATGGAAATACGTTGGCTGACGTCCCTTCCACTTCGGATTGTTCGGATACCATCTTTTTTCATTGACTGCTTTTCCATCGAACTCATCAGAGAATTTCTTCAACAATTTCCATTGCCCATCGTTGTTCTGATCTGAAAGTGGGAATTTATTGTTTACTCTTTCAACAGCATTTTCTATCGCTACTGTATCCACATAATTTTTTGGTGGTATCGTTAAATTCTGAGCATTTGCTGATATCACTCCTAAAAAACAAAGACCGAAGAAGGTCAATAAAAATTGGTTTGTTTGCATGTTTATAAGATTAATTTCATTTCGAAGCTAAGGTAATTATTGATTACTGAGGATAAAGTAAAAAAATTATCGTTGAAGGG
Source organism: Flammeovirga sp. MY04 (assembly GCF_001682195.2). Classification (NCBI taxonomy): domain Bacteria; kingdom Pseudomonadati; phylum Bacteroidota; class Cytophagia; order Cytophagales; family Flammeovirgaceae; genus Flammeovirga; species Flammeovirga sp. MY04. The sequence continues at coordinate 249,577 of NZ_CP003561.2, read as the reverse complement.
GGGTGAATTTTAAATGGCATTATTTTAGACTCTATATCCATAAATACTTGATAAAACTACTATGAAAAATTTTCAACATTTAAGAAAAGTACTTTTGGGAAGTGCGATCCTATGTACTCTATTTACAAGCTGTAGCGAAGACGAATTAGCCAATCTTAAAGACTCTAATGCAGTATTTCAAGAACAAGAAGGGATGATTGTAGTTGAAGTAGAAACAACTCCTGCAGAAGAAGGGTGGACAGAAAATACGGCAACGGCTGGATTTACCGGCACTTCATATTACCAAAATTCTGGTGATGCTCAAATGAATAATCCGGGTGAATCTATTCTGGAATATAGTGTTCAGATAAACACTCCAGGCACCTACCGTTTCATTTGGCACAACAAAGTAAATGAAGGTGATAATACCACAGAAGCTAATGACAGTTGGTTGAGAATTCTTGGTGCACATGATTTTTTCGGGAAGAAAAATGCCACAGTAAAATATCCAAAAGGAGGGACGATGGTACAGTCAGATAAAATAGTGAATGGAAGTTCTAAAGATGGCTGGATGAAAGTCTTTTGTTCTGGAACATTAGATTGGAGTTGGGCCACCAGAACAAGTGATCATGAAGGGTTAAATATCTATGCTACTTTTAACGAAGCTGGAACGTATACTGTGCAGATTTCTAGAAGATCGACAGGGCATGCGATCGATCGGTTTGTTTTGTATAATGAAGAAATCGTTTCTAAGGAAGAGGCGGAGGATTTATCAAATCTAGAGTCTAGATAATTATCATTCCCATTTACTTAAGGCAAATTTTAAATCATAGAATTTCAATAAACTTTTAATCTTACCTAATTTATGATTATCATTGCTCTGTAGCAAAACTAAATCTACACTTTTAACTATTTACCCTCAAATAGGTAAAGCAAACAACAATCTATCATGTATCAACTGACTAATAAATATGGCATATTGTTATGTCTTATTTTCCTTCAATTTATATTTACTTCAAACAGTTATTCCCAAACATATCATGGTAAGGAAATGCTTGTCAATGGTGATTTTGAGCTCCCTTTGAGTGTCGGGTGGTTTGGTGTAGCTGATTTTGAAATAAGCAAAGAGGTAGACCCAAATTCAAGTGGCAAAAATAGTCTTCGAATACAAACTTCTACTGGGATAGAAGCTGTTATAACACAACAAAATAGTTTCTTTCCTATTACTATTGGAGAACAATATATTTTAAGTGGTCGATTGAAAGTATCAAATATGTCCTCTTCGGTTTTTATACATCTTATTCCTGCTGGAAATTCTGTCACAGCATCAGATAATAGGGTTGAAATAAAGAAGCCTGGTGAAGTTGGCGGAGATGTACAAGGACAGGCTGATCAGTGGGTCTATTTTGAAAAAGTCTTTACGATTGATCCTCAATATATTGAAAATGGAAATGATGGTGATGCAGTATTAAGTCAACTTCACATCAACTCATCATCTGGAAATGGAGAATTTGATATTTACTTAGACGATTTTTCTTTAAAACAATATGATATTACACCTAAAGTAAATGCAGGGAATGATGTCGCAACGCAAGCAGGAAATGAGGTGAGATTAGCTGGAAATATGAATACGGATGCTCCTTTTGAATTTACTTGGACGGCACCCGATGGCATTATATTATCGAATACGGATCAGTTATCGACAAGTTTTACTGTTCCGGAAGACGCTCCTTTGGATACTGAATATACCTTTACTTTAACTGCTACAGATATGTTCACGAGTATTTCTGATCAAGTGGATGTTATTATTATTCCTGATGTAATAGCTTCTGCCGGAGAAGATCAAACTGTAGAATCAGATAGTGTGGTGACTTTAGATGCCTCGAAGTCTTTACCATTAAATTCAACCTTTACTTGGTTTACTCCTTTGGAAATTCAATTGGATGATTACACTGGGGTTAAACCCACATTTGTTGCTCCTGAAGTAGAAAATGATACCACTTTTATCATCACTCTTACAAGTAATTACAAAGGAGTGACATCAAATGATACGGTGGAAGTAACTGTACAACCTAAACCACCTTTGTTAGCCATTGCACATGCGGGAAGCAGACAAATAGTGAATGCCGGAGATACCGTGATGTTGGATGCTTCATTATCAGAATTACATGAAGAAGGGTATTTAAAATGGAATGCTCCAGTTGATATCATATTATCAGATCCTAGTCATATGCAACCTACTTTTGTTGCTCCTCAAGTGCCTACTACCACGAATTATAGCATTGGTTTACAGGTTTTCTATGAGGATCAGATCGTAACGGATCATGTAATCATTACTATACATCCTGTGAAAGTAGAGGTTGAAATACCAACTTCTGTGGACCAGATTGATAAAATTATTCGAAAATGCTATCCCAATCCAACAAATCAATATGTATATATTGAAAGTATAGATCAATCTGTATTATCTATTTATTCTTTGACAGGAGAAAAGTATAAAGAGATGAAATTAACTGAGGGGAAACATCAAATTGATCTTAGTGATCTGAGGAGTGGGGTGTATATCTTTAAGTTTAATTCGGATCGCTCTGCCGGACAGGTGAAGGTGATAAAGAAATAACAGCTTATTACTTGATAAACAAGAGAGGCTATCTTATACGTACCTATGAGATAGCCTCCATTTTTGTATCAAATTTTGCTTACAAAGGTCTTACAATATACTCTCTAATCTCTATTTTTCCATTGTCTGATATAGCCAATTTCCAGCTTTCTTCCACTTTCATTTTCAATTGTTCTCCAGATGTGGTGTCAGCTTCTAGATCAATGCTTAACTGAACATCAAATAGTTCTTGTTCTTTGGTGACCTCTATTTTTTCAATGGTGTGTGTATTGTTAGGCTTGATGATTTTTCTTGTTTCAGCATACCAATCACTAAATCCTTTTTGACCTTCAAATCGTCCTTCTGGAAAAGTGAATACCGATTGATCTGATATAAAAGGATGAAAGAATTTATCCTCTGACATGATATCAAAATTAGAGAACCACTCCTTTACAAATCCTTTGATAATACCCTCTGCATTTTTTTCTTTAAGACCATTGATGGTATCAATAACTCTTTGGGATTGTTTGGCTGCACGTTCTTCTACGGCCTCAATAGAGTTGTATACGCCTGGAATGTAAACCATACCATGACCATAAATCGGTTTTAAGAAATTCATCTGAGCCAAATAGGCTGTTTGCTCCATTGGTTTTGTGAAATCCTCAATTTTAAAGTGATTATAACCTGTTGGTGAATACGATTCTTCTGGCCCTCCAACCGTAAAACTTAGTAAGAAATTTTTCCCTTTTAATTTATCTCCCTTAGATCCGTAAGCAAAGTTATACGAGAATACCTGGTCGAACCATACTTTTAAAATACCGGGCATGTTGTACCAATAAAATGGGTATTGGAAAATAACATTATCTGCTGCTAATAACTTTTGTTGTTCTTCCTCAACATCAATTTTATAATCTGGATATAAAGAATGAATATCGCTTACCTCTACGTTATCAATATTTTCTTTTATATCGTTTAAAATCTTATTGTTTGCTATCGATTTCTCTACTTCTGGGTGGGCTAAAATGACTAATGTTTTCATGTTTCTTTTTACTTTTAGTTGTACATACAAGTTAAATATTTTTATAAAAGGGATTTTAATATCCCTTTTCCACTATTTATTCACCTAATTTTCTGTTGGCTATGGCCATATCTGCAATCATTTTCTCGGCGACTTCCTTACCTAAAACATCACAGTAATTTTTATGTAAATCAGACAACGCTTTAAGGATAGGATCATGTAATGCATTTCCTGAATCGGTTGGATATACATGCATGCTTCTTCCCTCCTGCACTCTCTCCGCATAATTTTGAGCAATCAGTTTTTCTAAAAAACGAGTCATGGTCGATGCTTTTACATTCATCCTTGCACTTAACTCATTTTGTGTTAAACCGGGTTCTTCAATTAAAATCATCATCAAGTGTCCGTATGATGGTGCTAAACCTGTTGGACGGAAAGCATTATCTGCCATCGTATTGATGTACCTCGTCAACGAGTTGGCTGTAAAGTACATACAGCATTCCTGATAATTGTTTTTTTCTTCCATAACCTTAATGTTTGATACAAAGTTAAAATAATTAGTTGTACATACAAATATAATTTTAACGTATTTAGATCTATTAATGAATTGATTTTCCGAGAAACTTAAAATCTAATTGATAATACGAAGATAAATATCGATTTATCCGAAATATTATTGTAATTTAATTGCTACAAAATCAATTAACTATTTCATAAAATATAAGCTCCTATTATGAAGAAAGCTTTCTTAATCTTTCTGTCGCTGTTATTTAGTGTTTCTTTACTAGCAGACGACAAACCCATCAAAAAATCTAAAAAACCTAATATCGTTATTCTTTGGGGAGATGATATTGGACAATTCAACCTCTCGTTTTGGAACAGAGGACAAATGGGCTATCAAACTCCTAATATCGACCGAATTGCAGACGAGGGTATTGCGTTTACCGATTATTACGGTGAGCAATCGTGTACTGCGGGTCGTTCCTCTTTCTTAACAGGTCAGTCGCCTATCCGATCGGGATTATCTAAAGTAGGTTTACCTGGTGCCAATGCGGGTTTTAGACCTGCACACCCTTCTATTGCTTGGCTTTTAAAGAAAGAAGGGTACAATACAGCTCAATTTGGTAAAAACCACTTTGGCGATAGAGACGAAATGTTACCTACGGAACACGGTTTTGATGAATTCTTTGGTAACCTCTACCACTTGAATGCGGAAGAAGAGCCGGAACATCCTGATTATCCTCAAGACCCTGGTTTCAAAGAACGTTTTGGTCCAAGAGGTGTTATCCACTCCTATGCCGATGGTCGTGTGGAAGATACAGGACCCCTGACAAAGAAAAGAATGGAAACGGTCGATAGAGAAATAACACAGCGTGCCATCGACTGGTTGGGCGAAAAATCGAAAGAAGATGCGCCTTTCTTCTTATGGTATAACACTGTAGGAATGCACTTCCCAACGTATAGAGCCGACGATATAAAAGGTCTTTCTGGTCAGGGAGGCGATTCTTTCTATGCGGATGTGATGGTCGATCACGATAGAAATATCGGAAAGATCTTAGCGAAATTAGAAGAACTTGGTTTGATGGAAAATACCATCATTATGTATTCTACTGATAATGGCCCTCACTACAACGAATGGCCTGATGGTGCAGTAACTCCTTACAGATCTGAAAAAAATACCAACTGGGAAGGTGCCTATAGAGTACCTTGTCATGTGATGTGGAAAGGAAAGATAAAAGAAGGACAAATCTTAAACGGTATTGTTTCTCATCAGGATTGGTTGCCAACGATTATGGCATTAGTGGGTGTAGAAGATATAAAAGGTAAGTTAGAAGCAGGAATTGATTATGCTGGTCGTAGTGTAAAAACCACTATCGATGGCTATAACATGATGCCGTACTTCTTGGGTGAAGTGAAAGAAAGTCCAAGAAGGAATTTTATCTATACTTCCGATGATGGCGACATCACTTGTGTTCGAATGGACGATTGGAAAGTGGTCTTTATGGAACAGCGTGCTCACACCATGCAAGTTTGGGCAGAACCTTTTGTGTCTTTACGACTTCCAAAGATCTTTAACATCAGAAGAGACCCTTACGAAAGAGCGGATACCGATTCCAACTCTTATTGGGCTTGGTTAGCGAAACGTGCTCCTTATATCTATAAAGCAGGTGCGGTGGCTGGAGAGTTTATTCAATCTTTATACAAGTATCCTCAAATAGAGAAGATCGATTCTTTCTCTATTGATGGTGCTATGGAAGATTATAAGCGATGGAACGAGGAAAGACAAAATTCTAAAAACTGATAAATTCCTGCTATTTAAAACATAAATAGTAACTTTGGGCGCTGTTTGTATTTGTCGCAAACAGCGCCTTTTTATTTATAGTAGATCCTTATGCAGTCAGAGCAGTTTTTATATCTTATTAAGTACAATTCTAACGAAACACAGTTAAGTCGTTTAGAAACGAAACTACTATTTAATTTAGAGTTGGAGGGAAATCACTTTTTCTCGGATATAAAATTTGAACCTGATCATAGTGCTTTTATCAAAAAGCGAGTGGAAATACATTTTGCCACTTCCGATTATCAAGAGCTCCTTTCATTAATTAAGTCCAAGAAAATCCGTGTGGAAGGTTTCAAACTCGAATACATCAAATTAAAAGGGGATGATATTGAGTATCGACCTCGCTTGAATAAGCTGAGGGATATTGGGTACATCATTACTGGTGAACCGGATTATTATCACCCAAGCATCACTTATGCTTTATTTTATCAAGATGGCGTCTATTATTTCGGAGAATCTGTACGTGATGAAGCCGAGTGGCAAAAACATAACAATAAGCCTTGTTCCTTCAGTAATTCCTTAAGTATGAACACCGCCAAAACCTTAGTGAATATTGCTTCTTTTGGCGATAAATCGAAAAGGTTAATCGATACCTGTTGTGGTGTCGGTACCGTGATGTTGGAAGGGTGTTACGGTGGATATACTATTGAGGGATGTGATATCAATATAAAAGCCTATCATCATACCCTAAAAAATTTAGCACATTATGGCTATAAAGCAGAGGTGTATCATTCTGATATCAAAGATTTAGACCAACAATATGATGCAGCTATTATTGATCTTCCATACAATTTATATTCGGCTTCTACGGATGAAATTATGGAGAATATCATTGCTTCAGCCTCAAAAATTGCCAAACGTTTAGTCATCGTTTCTATTGCCGATATCAAAGAAGTAATTGATAAATACGGTTTAAAGTTGGTCGATTTTAGTACGGTGGATAAAGTAGGTAAAGTGAAGTTTACGAGGAATGTGTGGGTGTGTGAACTAAACAACTCATTTGTTTAGAATTTGTATTTCAAGGTAACGATAAAAAGGTATATGTCTATTATAATACACAATTTATTCACATTTACCACTTTTTAAGCACAGATCAACAAGTAGTTAAATTAAAAATAAGTAGATTTGTAGTATATGAATGAGTTCTACACTCACGTGACCACTATCTCAATTAATTAAACTACTAAAACTAAGTTGAAATCGTTTCTAACTACCATTGTTATATCCTTATTAGGCTTCAACGTCTTTTCTCAAAGTTTGGATCAACTGCATAGAGAACTTTCTTTAAGTGTTGACACTGAAAAGCGTATTGTTATTTTAAAAAAACTGGCGGAAGAATATATGAATCATGACCTTGATGTGGCATTGGACTACATCAACGAAGGAATTGTATTGTGTGAAGAAGAGACCAATTCTTTAATAAAAGCAGAGTTCCACCATTTATTAGGCAACGTCTATTTATCAAAAGGCTTCCTGATTAATGCGAGAGAGAACTATCACATCGCACAACAAATATTCAAAAATAACAACGCTCAGAATCAATTAGTGAAAACAAGAATTAATCTTGCGATCCTTTATCAAAAAGAAGAAAAGTTTAAAAAAGCTGAAGAACTGAACTTCAAAATCATAAAAGAACTAGAAGAAAATGAGGAAATTGGATATAAATACCTTCCTACCATCTACCTCAATTTGGGCAGTATCTATGATAACAAACAAGATCCAGAAAATGCCCTTCAGTCCTATTATACTTGTCTGAAATATTGTAAAGATTCTACGTTTAATAAAATAAGAGGAAGAGCACTACATAATATTGGTAATCAATACATTAAAATTGGCCGTTTGAAAGATGCCCGATATTCAATTGAGGAAGCACTAAAACTTAAAAAAGAAATTGATGATCAGAATGGCATTGTTACTTCTTTAAATATTCTTGGTAATATTTATCGTTTAGATCAAAACTTTAAGGAGGCCTTACCAAGGTATCTAGAAGCTTTGGAAATTGCTGAAGATCTAAAATCTCCTCTACTTTTACGTTATACTTATAACAATTTAGCGGTATTACATGAGGAAAAAGGAGATCACAAAACTGCTCTACAATACTTTAAAGAGTATAAAAATCAATCTGATTTTATATTGAAAGAAGATTTTGAGAATCATCTCGAACAATATCAAAAGGAAACACAGCTACAGCAAGAAAGTATAGAATTACAAAATGAGAAAGAACTACAACAGGGTGCAATCATTGTACTTTCGATTCTTTTAATTCTAGTATTCGTTATTGCTTTCCTAATTCTAAGATTTTTACGTCTGAAGCTTCAGCATGAGAAAGTTTTGGTACAACAGATGCGCTCTGAAATGGAGTTAACCCAATCGGAACAAGAAACGATCAAGCTAAAGAATGAAAAATTACAAAATGATATTTCATTTAGAGATCGAGAATTAACGACCAATATCATGCATTTAATGCAAAAATATGAGTTAATCAATGGCGTTTCTGAAGAGCTGATGAAGCTTTATGATGTCGTAAACAATGATGCAAAAAAAGTACTTCGTTCGATTGTCTTTAACCTCCAAAGTAACAATCAAACTGATGTTTGGAAAGAGTTGGAAATTCGTTTTGAACAAGTCAACCAAGAGTTTTACGATAAACTCAACGAGCATTATCCAAAACTTTCTTCTAACGAGAAAAAACTATGTGCTTATTTATACCTGAATCTCTCTACGAAAGACATTTCCAGTATCACACATCAAAGTACTAAGTCGATTGAGGTAGCACGCTTTAGACTAAGAAAGAAACTAAACTTAACGAATACAGAAACGGATTATCAAACGTTTTTTAGAGAGATGTTAGAGAAATAATCTGCCTAGCGCAAGAATTTAGCGAAGCGGTTCTTGTGCTTGAATAACGTAAGAGGTCTCCCGACCTCGTGTATTTATAACTACAGTACATGAGGTCAGGAGACCTCTAAAGTTTTTAGGCACAAATGACGTTAGCACTTAACATTTGCGCCAGCTACTATAGAAACAACCTCATCATATCATATACAAATACCAAAATTGATAGTACAAATGCCATGACAAGTACAAAATTTCCCCAATAGTAGATAATTGATATATGATTTATTTTTTCCTTTTTACGTACATTTTTTACTGAATGAAATAACCCCTTAAAGGGTAAAAAGATTAAACCAAGCACAATAAATGGTAGCAAGAAGAATAAAAAATTCAATTGAAAAACTTCAATAATTTTCATTAAAGCAATCCCATATATAGAGAGTCCAATATATAATCGATAACATTCAATGGACTTTGCCAAATCTTTAGGAAGTGTTCTAGTGTCTGTAAATAGTTCGCTAATCATAAGAGATGTCAGTTTAATAAATTGATTGTTTCAAATTTATAAAAAATAAAAATAGGCTGAAACTAAAAAAAAGTACCTCAATATGAAGTACTTTTTAAACTACTGGTAAATAATGAATTATAACTATATGTTATTCTACCAATGAATTCAACTGCGTTTTTGAAGGTCCTAAATACGATTTTTTCAAGCCTCCAAAATCCATTACCGCTTTATCAAGGACTACCCCAGGATCGAGGTAATAGATTTTTAAAGTATGTTTTCCGGGTTGGTCGATGTAATGTGAAGAAGTATGAATCGACGAGTTTCGTCTTACATTATTTCTCCATCGGTCGCTATCAATGTCTGCCCCTACATAGATCGTTTTAGGCGATTCATCGTCTACCGAAATGGCAAATCGATGCAATAGGAAACTATTGATAGGATAGGTTGGCAACACATAAGTAGAGATATCAAATCGACCCGAATTGAAGGTATAAAACTCGTACTCCACATGTGCATAAGTATCGTTTCTTGCCCAATGCCCTGCCGTTTTCGCATGCTGATTTTCTATGGCCAATGATGCCCCCGTACTGCCTAATCCTTTATTGATGACCCACTGCACATCGTCTTTATCCAATTTCTCATGATAGCCTTCTAATGGAATAGACAAATACCCGTTCTTCTCCACATACACTCCATCCAAACTATCTGATGTCACACCTGCATCAAATGCTCTGAGGTAAATTGTTTCTTCCTTTTGATCACTTTTTATTTTCACAAAACCATCCTTGCTTCCCTTCAATTTTTCCCAATCAATAGACACTTCAATACGGTCCTCTTCCTTAGTCATTCCTGAAGTTTTGCTTAACTGAATCCACTCCTCACTTCCCTCTGCCGTCCATTCTAAAGCTTCCTTGCCTTTATTAAATACATCAATAAAATAAGCTTCCTGATAATGTGATGTGAACACCGGAAGTACCAAAGGCTGATGTATTCCATTCACTTTTTGATGTTCCTCTACGATCACTCCCCACCCTGCTTTTTGAGGTAGTTCGATCTCCTTGCAAGGGGGCATTTTAGCAAAAGTAGCTCCGGGTGATTGAATCGCTGATATCACTCCTTTCCACTTACCATTCAACAGGTTTCCATATTCCTCCGTCAGTATTCTGGTACTATCGTGATAGGCTATTACTTCTTGATGTAAACGATTTGTTCCCGCATGACCCAATCGGGCATATTCTCTATTTTTCTGAGCCAACAACAATTTATGATTCATAAAGTGAGCCCCGCGAACAGGGTAATAGACCAACTCAAAAAACGCTGCTTGCTGTACTGTTGGAATCTTTTTTCTTAACTGATTTGCACGCTCACTTAATTTTTTAAACTCAGACAATCGAGTTTCTGCTTCTCTGTAAGTAGTAAAACTCATATCAGTATCTTCGATTCTTTCTCTCCATCGCGAACTCGAAAACTCTTCTCCCCAACCCATAAATTCTGGCTTTCGGGTGAAATTGATTTGATAATAATCGTACATCAAATCGGCAGCTGCTTTCCCTAATTCCTCTCCAAAAATTTCCTGATACCATTGATACATATGATCGAAAACATGATCTCTTTGGATCGATTCCACATCCCAAGCCAAATCGAGGAAAAACTGTGTATTGTATTCAGTTGGTTTGATATCTCCCACATTCACCATCCAAACGCGATCGGCTTTATAATCGTACGCCTTTTTCATTTCTTGATAAATCAATGCCGGATTTGTGGTACTTAACCAAGTGTATTCGTGCGGATTTCCTAAATAAGCAATATGATAATACACTCCGCTACCACCCGATCGTTGCTGTTCCAAAGGATCACTCAATCGGCGGATATAGCCATAGTTATCGTCCACCCACATTAAAGTGATGTCATCCGGTACTTTTAAACCGTTATTGTAGATATGAAGTACCTCTGCATAAGGCACAAAGATCTGAGGAATCTCTTCGGCCGATTTACCCACGTGTTGCTTCAAAATATCTCTTTGATCTTGTATCGCTTCCTCTACCAATTCGATCTGTCTTTCAACAGAAAAATTGCCCTTCATGGCATGATCATGAATTCCTCGAATGCCAATGGTATAAAGGTTCTCATACATTGCATTTTCAGAAACTCTCTGATCCAACACCTTACAAATTCCTGCTCTATTGCTGGCATAATTCCATTCGCCCATGGTTTTCTCGTCCCACTCGGTGGCGTTATTAAACAAGACCGGTTCGCAGTGAGACGACCCCATTACGATCCCGTATCGATCGGCTACTTCTTTGTTTTCTTTATACTTATTGAAGGCACCAGAACGTTCGTGCATTGCCGGCCACAAGTAATTGGCTTTTAGTCTCAATAATAACTCACACACTTTGGTGTAGGTCTTTGGTCCAATATCACCTAGTTCTTTTTCGAAGTTGTTGGCACTCCAAGGAAGCAATCCCCAATCTTCGTCGTTAATAAAGATCCCTCTGTATTTTACATCAGGAGATTTACTTTTTAATATATTTCCATCAACGTAAAGAGTGGATTTTTTCTCTACAGGAACATCAGCCCACCAATACCAAGGCGATACTCCCATTTGTTTTGACAACTCAAAAACACCATAAGCAGTACCTCTTCGATCACTTCCGAAAATCACCAATGCCTTCTTTTTCTTGTTCCACGGATTCGGAATTACCTGATAACTGTAGCTCTCCCAAGCGTTGTTCATACCCAACGTATCGATCAAATTTTGAGAGACTAAACCTGATATCAATTCACTTTGATCCAAGGAACCAATAATGATGACATTTTCTTTTGATTTTCCTGAGGTCAATAACTTCGGCAATCGTCCACTGACTAACTTTATATCTTCAGAAAAATGTTTCGCCGTCGTTTCGACTACTTGATGATCGTTTTTATCAAATAGTATGTTGGGAACTTTACCTTTTACGATGATTGGAAAATCTCCAGGTTGATGTTGGGTAGAAACCACATTTTGTGCTTGAACTACTCCAATCATCATCATCAAAAAGAAACTATAAATTAGTGCTTTCATATCCATAGTATTTGATGATTAATCTAAGGCTTTAAACGCTATCGCTTGTCCTCCGCCCGCTGCCAATTGAATACTCAATTTATCTTTAGCGGTTACATTTATTTTAGTCACTTCCACCGGATAAGGATTGCTTTCCCAATGTGCATCTTTACCATCCGCATAAATAGTAGCGTGGTAGGTTTTGTCGGGATGAAGGAAATCTAAATCGATGGAAAATGTTCTTGGATTCTCATCGGTGATACTCCCCAAATACCAATTTTCTGTTCCTCTTTCTTTTCTAGCGATGGTGAAGTAATCGCCGATTTTAGCATTCAACACTTTACTTTCCGACCAGTTTGTTGGCACATCTTTGATAAACTGAAATGCCTCCATGTTCTTTTCGTAGTTTCTTGGAAGATCTGCCGCCATGGGAATTGGAGAATACATTGTCACAAAGTAAGCGACTTGTTTCATGACCGTACTTCTTACTCTGATCTCAAATTTCGCCCATTCTCTTTGAGGTAATTTCACCTCAAAAATACCCAATGTATAATCCATTGGTCCACCTAAAAGTCGGGTGAAAGGAAGCACTACACCATGTTCAGGAGAATTCCCCTCACTCCATGCATTGTATTCCTGACCTCTTGCGCCTTCCCTTGCCATAATGTTCGGATAGGTACGCTGTTCCCCTGTGTATTTGATGGGCTCATGGTGAATTATTCTAATTTTATTCTTGGCCGCCGTCTGAATCATTTTTCGATAATGACGCACCATATATTGTCCATGATGATGTTGTGCATAGCTATTGGGAACTGTTGTATTGAAGTTTACATCACCTGTATATCCCACTTTTATAGCATCAATTCCTCTGTTTCGAGCTTCAGCATATAAACGATCCATTTCCGGTTCATAATGATCGATATCTGAAATCGTTTCATGATAGGCCATCATTCGAACACCTTTCTCCTTACCGTAACGTAATACTTCTTCGAAATCGAAGTCGTCCGCCGGAGTTTCCCAATCGAATATTCCATAGCCAGTCCAGTTATCGCCCATATTGTCCCATCCTTTGATCCAACCTTCGATAAGCACATCTTCAAAACCATGTTTAGCAGCAAAGTCGATATGGTATTTGGCATTTTCTGTCGTTGCTCCATGTGGACGAGTCGGTGGTAAAGGTTTTCCAAATTGTACCTTCTCAGCCCAAGAAGTGCGACCTGTATGTAATTCCCACCAAATACCAATGTATTTTGACGTCTTGATCCAATCGGTATCTTCAATTGCACACGGCGGATTGAGGTTCATAATCATTCTCGATTCTACTAAATCTCCTGCATTGTGTCCGATCTGAACCGTACGCCAAGGTGTTTTCATAGGTGCAGCTGTTCTGACCAAATCACCATTTCTCCACGGAGTAAGGTTCGCTTTTAATGTTTCATTTTCTAAAGTATTCAGTAGCGTCATTCCTGCATAATCGACCAATTCAGCCTCATGAATACTCACCACTAAATCGTCATTCACTTCTACCGTTAAAGGAGTGTTACACATATTTGCTCTTTCCTCTTTTCCGACCCTACGTTCGAATTTTAGAGAATCGCCTATTTCTGAAATAGACGAAGAATAATACACTTTTTCGTAGTTATCGTAATCAGCGAAATTCCACCACGCCTTGTAATCTCCTGCAAAATTAAACTCCGTCAACTCGTCCATGATAACGAAATCGAGGAGGTTCTTTTGTTCGGGAAATTCGTAACGGAAAGCCACTCCATCATCAAATGCTCTGGCAATAATGTTGACTAGAATATTTGATTTTCTCTGACGGAATTCTAAAGTGATTTCATTATAAATATCATCGATCATTTCCTCTTCACCCCAAACGGTTTTCCATTGTGAAGCATGAGAAGTTGTTTCTGATTTCAGTAATTGAAATCCCTGTTTGAGTGATCTTGATTTAAGCTCAAATCCTAAAGCAGACAAATCAATAATCTTCTGTTCCCCCGAACTAACCTGATAAAAGATCTGACCATTTTTGTTCAATTCAAAAGCAATTTGATGTTCCCCATTGGGTGAGGAAACAGTCGTCGTCTTCTTAGATTGACAGCCAAAAAATAGACAAAGTAATGCTAGTAAAGTTATTCTCTTCATTGGTTCTTTATAATAAGTAATAATTCGAACCAAAGGTCTTGATAAGGACTTTTTTTACCAAAAAACGGGGTCATTCAAAAATTATACAATCGTATTTTATTTTGTCACACCTACTAATGCAATGCTTATTATATATTGATCTTGAAGGCGGCACACAACTATTTTTATAAGTATTGAAAATGAGTGATTTACGAAAACACATAGGGGTAATTATTTTTCTGATTTTGCAAATTTACACCTCGTCCTATGGACAAGAAGATAGCACTTTACAGTATAGACAATTATACAAGGAGGTGATCAATAGTGATTCTTCTAAGGTGAAGGAGTTGCAAAGTTGTTATCAGTATTTTTCTCAACAAGCAGATACTTCATGGATGATCAAAACACTTGCTGGGCTCTCTGATCACAATGCTAGAAAAGGAAATTATAGCGATAGTTTCGCTCATATTTGGAATGCACTTGATCTTGCGGAACAATATCAAAATTACACCTTGCTTTTTGAGGTCAACAAACATTTAGGAAGACTATACAATGTATTTGATAAGAATAAAGAGGCCTTCTTTCATGAGACAAAGACATTGGAATATGCGAAGCTTGCCGTAGAGAAAGAGGGACTCACTCCAAAGAGTATTGTCTCGGCTTATTATCACTTTGTACATTATTACCGGAAGAATTCCGACTTTGACAAAGCTTTGGTCTATCTTGATACGTGCTATTCTTTAGCAGAAAAACTTCAGTACACCGATGATCAGAAAATCTACCTCCGTTCAGAAAAGGGAAACATCTTATTGCATCAGGGAAAATACGATGAGGCGATGTCTATTTTATTACAATCTGAAAAAGATTTTGAGCGTATCAATCCGTTTTACATCACGATTATATCCTACTATTTAGGCAATGCTTATATCAAACAAGAGGAGTGGAAATTGGCCGAAAAATACTTTAGAAAGGCACTAAAAAATATTGAAGATCGGAACGCTCATTTCGATACAAAAGCGGAATGCCTCAGTAATTTAGCATTGAGTTTAAACAAGCAATATAGATACAAGGAAGCTTACGATGTTTTAAGAGCCTCCAAAAAGGTAAACGATGAAATCTTTAGTACGAAGAGTTATCAAAATGCAGGTTTATTGGGGATTCGAAATCGTTACCTTGAAGAATTGAAGGAAAGGGATCATATCATTTTGGAAAGAGATAATGAATTGATACATCAGAAAGCAGAAAATTTGCAATACAGAATTATTGTGGTTGTGGCTATCGCTATCTTCATCATTTTATTATTGATGGTTTACTTAAGACAAAAGCAACGTCAGTTTGATAGTCAGAAAGAAAAGCAACAGCTAAAAGCCAAACATCAGGAGGAAAGAAATAAAGAATTGATAGAGGTTAAAAATAAAGAACTCACTTCCTTTACTCTACAATTAATTGATAAAGATGTGATTCTGAAAGATATGATGCAGGCCATCCAAGAACATGCTTCTGATAATAAACCCCTCCTTAAATCGGTGAAGATGAATACCAAACACCGCATACAGCTATGGGATGAATTCGATAAACGCTTCACGGGAGTTAATAAAGATTTCTACAACAACTTAAAAGACAGCTTCCCTGCCCTCACTCCTACAGAATTAAAACATTGTGCACTAATTAAACTTAATTTCTCGGCGAAGGAAATGGCACAACTACTCAATATTTCTATCAATGGGGTGAATACTTCTAGGTACCGTATTCGTAAGAAATTGGGGCTGGAGAGAGAAGAGAATCTGGCGAGGGTGATTGATGGGTATTAGTTCAGGTGTTAAGAAATAAGTATATTCCCTGATAACATGTCTGTACTTAAATTGATCTATTTAGCACTGAATAATATTAGAAAAAATGGATAAAAATAAAGTGATACTTTATCTTTTGAAATGGGAAAATAAATTGACTCCTACGCCGTCACCCTTGTCAAAAATAAAATATCACTTTAAAATGTATCATAAAAGTCAATCTTCTCAAAAAAAGAAATTTAATTAAGAAATAAGAAGAAAAACGAGACAGCATTCAACTGACACTCCCTAAGAATTTGAGGACCTTAGCTAGCGTAGCTTTTATTCAACATTAGTTTTAAAAAATTATCCTTTTAATATATTTTTTATCACCCTTACCTAATTTTTTTTTGTCTTGGGTAGTATCACCGAATTTCCCTCCTCCTAAGTGCGTTTGAAATATAGCATAATCGAATCGATAAAATTTTCCTTTAGAATCTTTTAATTTAAGCGTTGTTAATAACCACCTTGATAAAATCTGACCTGTATCAGAATTTCTATTTACATTCCAAGTATCTGATGCTATTGAAGCATCTACTACTTCGTAGTCCCAATAATTAGATTCTATAAATTCTTGACCTAAAGGTATGATTTCTTTAATAAGCTGTTCATCATCCATTTTTGATTTTGGGAACGATAAAAATGGTCCATGAATCGCTTCATCTATAGCTTCTTTTGTGATTATTACTGGTATTGTTCCTTCACAAAAGACTTTCTCTTGATCTTTTTTAGGTATAAGAGTTAAAACTACTTCTACTTTTAAATCAAATTTTCCTGGTACTAAGTTACCATCCTCGTAAGCTTGTATAAATAATTCTCGACTTGCTTCTACAATTGATTTTATATCTATTCCTTTAATTGGTCTTTTAGAGAATTGCATTCCTTTTAACATATTAAAAGTAACATAAACATCATTATACCATTTAATTTCTGTACCATTAAGTGATAATCTATAATAAGGCCATTTATGATTTCTATATCTTCCATCTCTTACTTCAAGACCATATTTTTTGTATTCTTGTTCAATAGAGTTTTCCCCAAAATCAGATGAAACGAATAAATTATCCCCAAAAATATATTCTTCAATATATGTATTATCATTTGATAGATAATCGAGCGGCTTGTTAGAAAATTTAAATTCATAAGGCTCAGTTACCCGTTTTGAAGATTTATCATTGTTCTGATCAGAAGTAGTTTTTGTAGTAGTACCTTCAATTGCACTATTTAATTTATTTACCAGTTTACGTCCAAATTGGGCTTGAGTAGTGGTATTAAATATTACAATTAAAGAAAAAGTTAAAAATAATAAGTTTGCAGTTTTAATTTTCATGACTTATATAATTTAAAAAAATTAACTTTTAGTATCAAAAAGAAACTTTACTCATTACCTCTAAAACAGAAAATTGAAAATATATTTATTCAATCTCTTTAAAAAGTAATATTTTATATTTTTTTTGATAAAAGTACTGAATAATAGGGTTTTTGAGACTAATAGTATGTATTACAAATTTAAATATACAGATATAATTATACTAAATTGATTATATGTATTGTAATATTTGTTAATACATTATTAAGAGGGTAATATTATTTTTGATTCTAAAAAAATAGCATCTATCCAGGACAAATTCGTTGAAGAGTTGGCAAAAGAAAGCACGGAAATAAAAGCATTTAAAGATAAGTAATTTACTGTAAGCACCTGTTCATGCACTAAACTGTCTAAAACAGAACCGCTTTTAAGCTACATTTTGTAATTAATAATATTCATTTGGATTCATCATCATCAGTGCTGAATGTGGTGCATATCCATTGTATTCATCTACCCATTCTTGAATATGATCTATAACACTTTCAGGATTTTCTAAACAACTTTCAAATACGTATTCTCTCTTGAAAGTTTCAATTAAAGATACACACAAAACATTGGATTGAGTTAAATACGTTGGCATATTACAGTTTTGAACTCCCCACTCAATTAATGACTTCACTAATAAGTTTTACATAGTTTAGTTTTTTTGCCTGCTTTGAAAGAAGTGACAAATATAGTATTTCAATTTAATATTCTTAGTTAGTTTATCAATTCATTAAAAATTCTTTATACGAGATCAGGAGATCTCTAACGTTTTGAAAGCACAAGAAACGCTTCGCTTAATTCTTGCGCTAGTGGTTAGGAACTCCCGATCTATATTTAAACCTTACTTAGCAACCGCCTCAATATTTTCCCTTTTATACGTTCTGTATTTATCGTAAAAATACATTTTTACAGTGTGTAATTCTGGGTGATGATACTCTACCGTTAGTTGGTTGGATAGAGATGGGTCTTTTACATATCTCCTTATTATTTCTGAGCTTGTTTGTGCTCCATGAATACCAAAATATACGGATGGATAAATCTCATTTCCATCGGCATCAAAAAACTCAGTTCCTGCATCATAGCTATTTACATTTTCTAATGGTAATATAATCTTTTGAACTCCTTGTTCAATAAACTGTAATGATTCAGCTTGAGTTTTACCTTTTTTATACACCTTTAACTTTGATGAATAAGGAACATTAAATTCAGCATCCAAAGTAACTTTTTTTACTTTTTGCTGATGTGTATTATCAAATAAATTTTCTGGGAAAAATACACCTAATGCTTGTAAAGGTGTTAATTCCGCTGAAACTTCTCTGTTTCTCGATAATGCAACTCCTATATCGGTTTTTAAATTAAAAGTAGTCGAAACTAACGGGTACTCAAATCTGTAACCTTCGTATAAGATTTCTATGGAATTGTTGAATACTTCATCTCGATAAAACGATAAGTTATTCACCATTTTGTCTAAGTAGTCGTTGATCTCCTCATCAGTGTAATCCTTTATGTCTTCAAATTTATCGTCTTCTTTTAATGTTTCTCCTCCAAATTTTTCGTTTAGCAGAGTAACATTCTCTAGATTAATTAAGTCATAAATTAAACGATGAAGCATATGGTATCGATCATTATTTCCATTACCATCATGACGTTCGACCTCAAGAATTAGAAAACCATCTTTTTTATCACTGTAAGTAGCTGTCTGATAAAAATTGTACATTCCTTCTGGAGCAATTTCTGTTTTTGCGGTAACACTTACTTCCAACTCCTTAAAGTTCGCATCATAGATCAACTGCTTTTTCTTCTTTTCCAAAGGTTGATAGGTGAACTCTCCAACAAGTGTTACTTCTTCATCCTGAAGGTCAAACATTTCTTCAAAAGGAACAGTCACTTCCTTTTTACTTTTGAGTACTTTTTTAAAATTAGGATGGATGGACTCTGCATTAAAAAGTACCGGATGAAGACTCACTAAAGGGTTCTGAAGCTGAAGTTTTTCGAAAAATTCCTTAGTATTATATTCCAGTTCCTCATATTTCTTTGATCCTTGATCAATGCCTTTGATTCCAATCAGTCTTAGGTCTTTATTGACTTGTAATTTCTTGCCTTTTAGATACTCTAGTCCTCTTACAAAATACGACTTCTCGTTAAAACTCATATCAAGACTTTGAGTGTATACCTCGTCCTCTTGATGCGTTCTCACTTCCATCAATTCAATCTGTAAATCACCATCCTGATTTAGGAATTCTACTTCCGTTTCTAGCTCTAAAATCGATAATGTATTATCAGATTTGTATTCGATCATTCGGAAGGTGTAATGAAGCGTCTCATTGAGCGGTAGTTTGTTTTTGCCAAATAAGAAAATTGGGCACAGCAATAGCATCCCTACTAGGGATAGCTTTTTGGTTAGTTTTTTCATTTAAGGTTTTAGTTTATTTAAAAAAATTGAGGAATACTTCCTCCTATATAAAAAGAAAAATTGGAGAGGTTACCCCCTCCAACTGTTTATTTATTTTTGGTGAAATTCTGGAAAATGATCCATTAAAAATCAAATGTCTCTGGATCTGGTCCAACTCTTTGATCTTCGTTCATTGCCGTAATTTTTGCCATATCATCTGCGGATAATTCGAAATCGAAAATTTCGTAATTGGCTTTAATTCTAGAAGGTGTCACCGACTTAGGTAATGCGTTTACACCTCTCTGTAAGTGCCATCTTAACATCACTTGCGCAGTCGATTTACCATACTGAGCTCCAATCGCTTTTAATGTTTCGTCTTCGAATAATTTCGCTTGCATTAATGGTCCCCAAGCCTGTACAACAATGTCTCTTTCGTTACAATACGCTAATAATTCGTTTTGTTGTAATTTTGGATGACACTCGATTTGGTTCACTGCAGGAACTACTCCTGAAGGTTCCAAGTCTTCCAAGTGATGAGGGTTAAAGTTCGATACACCAATCGATTTAATTAATCCTTGCTTTTGCAATTGGATCATCTGATCCCAAGCTTTTACATAGCCTTTTGCTGGCCAGTGGATTAAATATAAGTCAACATAATCTAATTGTAATTTTTTCAAGCTCAACTTCAATGCTTCTTCTGCATTTCCATTTCTAATATCCTCATTCCATAATTTAGTTGTTAGGAAGATTTCTTCTCTAGGTACACCCGATGCTGTAATCGCTTCACCCACTCCTTCTTCGTTTTCATAAATCATAGCGGTATCAATATGACGATATCCTGCTTCTAATGCTGCCAATACTGCTGCTTTTACTTCCTCATTTTTGGATAAGTAAGTACCAAATCCCAAGCTTGGGATTTCAAGTCCGTTATTTAGTTTCATCTTCTATTTTATTTATAATGATGGGTTGATAAATTTTATACAATTTAGCAACAATATTTGTTTAAACATTATCGTTTTTCTATTCTTATGACAGATTAAAAATCATTAAGAATTCGTATCATTTCTATCGTATGATACGTCGACTTTCCAATACTTCCTTTCAACTCTTCTGTGATCGGTGTATTGTTCTCAGTCACATAAAAATACTCTCCTCCGTTTTGTTTATCGAAGAAAGTAGTAAAGAAATAGTCCTCTAATAATTCTTGTTGCTGATCGTATTTCCCTCCATAAAGTGATAACGCAATAATTGCCTCTGCATGTTGCCACCATGTTTTTCGGGTATCAAGCACCTCGTTTGTATTTGGATCCACCTCAGAATAAAAACCATTAATAATATTTCCATCATCAAATAGATAATTCTTTTCTAAAGTGATATCTAAAATCTTTCTCCCCAACGATTGGTACTTTTGTTTCTTCTCCTTGGATAGGAAATCAAATTTAGAGGTCCTCAACAGCAAAGCTGATAGCTGAAAATTATGTCCTGGAGTAACTGTAAAATCATATTTACCTTCTGATGTTTTTTTAACAGACCAATCGTCGTTAAACTTCACATTTACCCACTGTGTCTCCTTGTTCCAAGCAATGTTATACAACATCTCCACGTTTTCCGCTATTTGATGTTCATACAAATGCTTGTTTTCTTTGTCAGCTTCCCAAAGGTTGATCATGTAAGCCGTGAGTGGATACATTAAAGATTGCAAGCTTTTGGAATTTGTTACTCCTCCTTCTCCAATTTTAAAATTTCCCCAAAGTCCTTTGGCTTCCTCATCTTTAAATCGGCCAATAAAACCATTGTGCAATTGATGGATCGTCGGTAATAAAGTCGCATCCTTGGTTTGACGGTATAACTCTGACAAACCACAAAGACCATAGGCCTGTTGCCAAACATCCAAATGTGTTGGTGATTCTACCTTCTTATTTTCTACAAAAGAATATGAAAATGCCCCTTGATCATCCTCTCCAATCAAATACTCTTTCTGGAAATTGGCCACTTTCTTTGCTTTCATCAAATAGTCTGATTTACTCTGAGAGGCATAAGATAATCCATAAATCAAACGACTGCTCGCTACGGTAAATATTTTATCCGACATCGCTTTCCCTTCATTATCAATTTCTGATAAATAGGTAGACTTTGATTCGTCCCAAGCATTCTTTTCAAAGAAGGAAATGAGTTCCAACATTTGATCGTTTAGTCTGAAGTAGTTGGATCCTTCCTGTGGTTGTTGTTGACAATTAAATAATAAAATGGTAAGTAATAATAATGGACCGTATTTGAATGACTTCATCGTTTAGTTCTTCGTAGTTTAGATTAATGTATTCGCAGGAATAATTTTTCCACAAATATAAAAGAGTATCTCAATAAAGATACCCTTTTATACCAAATCAATTTACTATTGAATGGTGGTTTTCATGGTTTGTTGAAGGTGTTTCAATCGAATATTCTTAGGATCAATTTGTTCACCGTTTAAGGATGAAATCATCACCTCTACAGTTTGTCCTCCAAGTATATCAAAATAGTTATCAGATAATATGACTCCATCTATGTTCACCTCAATAAATAGATTTTTGATCAGTTGCTCACTTCCAAAAGTAGCTATCAAATGCTTTCCTTCTTGTTTAAATTCGACCTTTACATTTGCCTCAGGAAGTTTCAGCTCTTTTTGTAAAACAAAGTAATGTAGATCTCTATCAATCACTTGATCACCCTCTTTTAATTGGGTAACAAATACTACTTTTTCTTTTGGATAATCACTTAAGATCTTATTGGTATGCTCTGTAAAAACTTCTTCAGTAATATTTGAAACCACTTTTTTCACATTTTTAGATTGCTCCCATAAAACATTTCCTTGGAAATCTAGAAGTGCGACCTCCAAGGTTAAATTTTTATTGATATCCACATCG
Source organism: Flammeovirga sp. MY04 (assembly GCF_001682195.2). Taxonomy (NCBI): domain Bacteria; kingdom Pseudomonadati; phylum Bacteroidota; class Cytophagia; order Cytophagales; family Flammeovirgaceae; genus Flammeovirga; species Flammeovirga sp. MY04. The sequence continues at coordinate 226,655 of NZ_CP003561.2, read as the reverse complement.
GAAGCCACTTTTATTTCTACTTTTTTTGCATCATGATTTACAATCAGCGATGTATTCTTATTCGCCTCTTTGGCAAAATATTGTAAGGCTTTCCATTCCCCATAATAATCCATCGAAGACCAAGAAGCCACCGGCCAACAGTCGTTAATTTGCCAATAAAGTGATCCCATACAGAAAGGCATTTTTTCTCTATGTGCTTGGATGGCAGAATAGATACTTTCCGCTTGAAGTAACTGTCCGACATACAAGAAATCTTCAAAATCAGTGGGTACTTGATAATGGTCCTTCATGTATTTCTTTATTCTCAAATTACCAATACCACTTCTTTGGTGGGAAGCCATTACTTCCGATTCGATATCATAGTCAGAAGGAATAGTATATTTCTTTACGGATTTAAACTCTGGAAACGATTGGAAACCATATTCACTCATAAAACGACCAATGTATTTTCTAAAGTCAGAAAAAGGATGTTCTCCGTGCCATACACCCCAATAATGCATGTCCCCAGAAGTGTGTTCATAAGTGGCTAAATTCTGATTTCCACCCGTTGGAGAAGAGGCCCAATAGAACTGCTGATCTGTATTTTCTTCTACTACCTCGGGTAAGATATCATGGAAGATTTTTTCGTAATTGGCCCAAATCTCTTTTTGCTGTTCTTTTGTGTATTGCTGTTTCCAGCCCCAGCCTGCTTCTGGATTATGAGGTGCCCAAGCCATCTCCATCTCGTTATTTCCACACCATAAAGCAATCGATGCATGATTTCTCAATCTCTTTACATTATCAATAGCTTCTTCCTTTACATTATCTAAAAATGCTTGATCTCCAGGATACATCGAGCAGGCAAACATAAAATCTTGCCATACCAAAATGCCCATTTCATCACAGAGGTCATAGAAAATATCATTTTCATAAATTCCTCCGCCCCACACTCTCAACATATTCATATTGGCATCTAAAGCCGATTGAATAATATGTTTGTAGGTAGCATCTGATACTCTTGGCAGGAACAAGTCATTTGGAATATAATTGGCTCCTTTAGCAAAAACAGGTCGGCCGTTTACTTCGAAATAAAAGCTTTTCCCATCCCCCTCTTTATCTGCTTTTTGCACTACTTTTATCGTTCTTACACCGACTTTTTGATGGTAAACATCAAGTAATTTATTCTGTTGATATACCTCTAATTCGACATCATATAAATAAGGTATTCCCAAGTTAGCAGGCCACCATAATTCTGGATTATTAATTTCAAACTCCACCAATTTATCTGAAGAAGCAGTCGGGATAATTTTTTCACCATTCACTTTTACAACATACTTCAGATCACTTACATTATTGCTCCATTCTGGAACTAAAGTAATCGTTGCCTGATCTTCTGTTACTTTTTGTTCTACCAATACATGATTGATTTTGGTAGTATCCCAAAACTTTAACTCTACATCCCTCCAAATGCCTGAAGTGACCAATCTCGGACCCCAATCCCATCCATAATGATACCCCGCCTTTCGGGTAAAAATCGACACTTTACTATCGCCGACCTCTCCAATTTCCGATTGATCATTCACTGCGGGTAAAGGGTAGCCATGCTTTTTTAGGGCTTCCAAACCCACTTCTATTGGAGAATCAAACTGCACTATTAGGGTATTCTTCCCTTCCTTTAATATCTCTTTAACATCAAATTCCCAGGTCCTGAACATATTGTCCGTTTCCCCTAATTCTACATCATTTAAAACGACAGTACAATAAGTATCCAATCCCAAAAAACTTAACTGAATATGGTCCTTATCTAATTGATGTTTCTCTAAGAAAAATTCCTTTTTATAGGTCCAATCTTTTTTATCAATCCATTGTACCTCTCTTTCGTTTAGTCGGTAATAAGGATCTTCAATAATCGATTGATTTAGTAAGTCGGTATGCACTGTCCCAGGAATTTTAGCATCATACCATTGGTTTTGGTCCGTTTGTGTAAAACTCCACTTTCCATTTAATAAGATTGTATTCACACTTGAAGTTTGTCCGTTGCTATTAATCATTTTACAGGATGATAAAATTGTAATTAAAAAATGACAATTAATTGGTTGTTGTCTCTCATATTCATTCCTTTTATTTCGATATATCAGCAAGGTAAAAAGCGACTAATAACAAAAGAAGGAAGATTTTATTTTTGATAGTTATGGATTTATCACCTACTAAAATATCCTCAAAAAAATAGAGGTAATTATCTTGCAGTGTGTAAGATAATTACCTCTTGATATGGAATTAATATTTTGATTAAAAGGGGTTTATAAACTGATTATTATATTACAAACTAGCGCAAGAATTGAGCGTAGCGGTTCTTGTGCTTGATAAACGTTAGAGGTCTCCCGACCTCGTGTTTCTTATTTAATAGTACACGAGGTCAGGAGACCTCTTACGTACGAAGGCACAAATGACGTTGGCACTTAACATTTGCGCCAGTTAATCTCCCTAAATATCAATAAATTGATTATCATTGTAATACATTCAAAAATTAACTAACGATTCATGAGTAAAAAATACAAGTTCTTAGATCAATCACAATGCTATTTTGTGACCCTCTCTGTTGTCAAATGGATAGATATTTTCACTAGAAAAGAGTATATCGATATAGTAATTGATAGTTTGAAATTTTGCCAACAAAACAAAGGTTTAGTGATTCATTCCTATGTCATTATGACCAATCATATTCATTTAGTCATCTCAAGTAAAGATATGGAAGTGGAGCTTGAATACATTTTGAGAGACATCAAGAAATATACTTCAGCAAATATTCTTAAAGCCATAAAGGACAATCCATTTGAAAGTAGAAAAAATTGGATGTTATGGTTATTTGAGACAGAAGCAAGTCATAAAAAGCAAAAATATCAATTTTGGCAACACGGAAATCACCCTATTGAGTTAAGTAATAGTTCACTATTAAATCAGAAAATTGAATACATTCACCAAAATCCAGTTAGAAATGGAATAGTGAATGAACCCGATGAATATCTTCTCAGTAGTGCTCGACATTATTCTGGAAAGAAATACAAGATACTCGATGTTGAACTAATCTAGCGCAAGAATTTAGCGTAGCGGTTCTTGTGCTTGAAAAACTTCAGAGGTCTCCCGACCTCGTGTACTATTATTAAAAAAACACGAGGTCGGGAGACCTCTAACGTTTATAGGCACAAATGACGCTGACGCTTAACATTTGCGCCAGATGGTAAAACAATAAACTTTTTAATCGTATTTTATTCCCGTATATTTGTAATTCACAATGTGTTATAAAGGCGGCAAGCTTACCCGGTTTAAATATTTTCTTATGAAAGTTTTATTAGACATAAAAGACAATAAAGCTGCATTTATTATGGAGCTTCTAAATAATTTCAACTACGTTAAAACAGAAACTTTAACTCCTCAAAAGGCTGAAGTTTTAAAAAGCGTAAAACAAGCCGTAGATGAAATGAAACTTGTAAAAGAGGGTAAATTAAAAGCAACTTCTGCTAAAGATTTACTTGATGAATTATAATGTTTCAGTAATTCCTAATTTTAAAAAGGAATTAAAAAAGTTAGTAAAGAAATACCCTTCAATTAAAAACGATTTTTCTAAACTTATTGAGGAATTAGAAGTGAACCCAAAACTTGGAACCTCCTTAGGTAACAATTGCTATAAGATTAGAATGGCAATTACTTCTAAAGGAAAAGGTAAATCGGGAGGATCCAGAATTATTACCTATGTGCAAGTTTCAGAAACTTCGGTATACTTACTATCCATTTATGATAAATCAAGCAAAACCAATATCACCGATAAGGAATTAAGCGAATTACTTGAATTTATACCAAAGTAAATTTCAGTTAAAATATTTTGTAAGTGATTAAAATACTAGCGCAAGAATTTAGCGCAGCGGTTCTTGTGCTTTAAAAACTTTAGAGGTCTCCTGACCTTGTTTTAATATTCAAAAAGTACACGAGGTCAGGAGACCTCTAACGTTTATAGGCACAAATGACGCTGACGCTTAACATTTGCGCCAGTAGAGACTATTGACCATGTGGTTTAAAAGGAGGTACTGGATAAGTTACATCCTCCACATTCCTCTCCGAAGCAGTCCTCCCCCCAGATCTCTCAAATGTATTCACCACTATCAAATCGACTTGATAACGAATCGGTTCTCCTTCCTTTTGCACTTCCTTCAAACCCAAATAACATTGGTGAGTATCACCATAATTGAAATCGTTTTCCGGTATGATAAAGAGTTTAACGATACCCAGTTCTGATGGATTATTAGCAAAGCGTTCTTCAATCCACTGATTACGAATGTCGTCGTTATTCCAATTACTAATTCGTTCGTGGGCCACATCCCAAGGAATAGAATTGGCATTCTCAGCGGTAGTACTAAAAAAGGATAACTCTTCTTTCTCTGATCCTAGGATGGATTGAGCCAAAAATGAAGTATTACCCACCGTATCACTTTCTGCTGGGACGATGGTAAAACTCAGACTTTCTGTTTCAGGATTGTAACCTAAATACGCATGTACTTTAGATGAAAAAGCCTCCTTAGTGAAATGGAAAGTATTTGAGTTGCTGCTAAAGATCTTGATTACTTGATCTTTATCTAATCGTGCTTTATCCCAATTGGATAACAAAGATATATCGATAGCTTCTTCACCTTTAACCATCTCATTTTCTGAAGAGGTGGGTGTGCATGAATAAAGAATTCCTACGGAACATAAGATCCCGAAGAGGTAAGAGAATTTTTGTTTGATTTTCATAAATAATTAGTCTTTGTAACAAATAAAAATTGCTGTGATAAAAAAAATATGTGAACCACTAGCGCAAGAATTTAGCGCAGCGGTTCTTGTGCTTGAAAAACTTTAGAGGTCTCCTGACCTCGTTTTATTATTCAAAAAGTACACGAGGTCGGGAGACCTCTTACGTTTTTAGGCACAAATGACGCTGACGCTTAACATTTGCGCCAGTGGATAATTTATTCAACATTTGGCTTAAAAGGAGGAATAGGTGCTGTGATATCTTCAATATTCCTCTCCGAAGCAGTCCTCCCCCCAGATCTCTCAAATGTATTCACCACTATCAAATCTACTTGATAACGAATCGGTTCTCCTTCCTTTTGTACCTCCTTCAAACCCAAATAACATTGGTGAGTATCACCATAATTGAAATCGTTTTCCGGAATGATAAAGAGTTTAACAATACCTAGTTCAGATGGATTATTCGCAAAGCGTTCTTCAATCCACTGATTACGAATGTCATCATTATTCCAATTACTAATTCGTTCGTGAGCCACATCCCAAGGAATTGAGTTGGCATTCTCAGCGGTGGTACTAAAAAAGGATAACTCTTCTTTCTCTGATCCTAGGATGGATTGAGCTAAAAATGAAGTATTACCCACCGTATCACTTTCGGCTGTAACGATGGTAAAACTCAGACTTTCCTTTTCAGGATTGTAACCTAAATACGCATGGACTTTAGATGAAAAAGCTTCCTTCGTGAAATGGAAAGTATTTGAGTTGCTGCTAAAGATCTTTGTTACTTGATCTTTATCTAATCGTGCTTTATCCCAATTAGATAACAAAGCGTTATCGATAGTTTCTTCACTTTTAACCATCTCACTTTCTGAAGAGGTGGGTGTGCAAGAATAAAGAATACCTACGGAACATAAGATGCCGATGAGGTAAGAGAATTGTTGTTGGATTTTCATAAATAATTAGTCTTTGTAACAAATAAAATTGCTGTGGTTAAAATATATGGGAGCCACTAGCGCAAGAATTTAGCGTAGCGGTTCTTGTGCTTAAAAAACTTTCAGAGGTCTCCCGACCTCGTTTACAGACACAAATTATGGTGACGCCTAACATTTTCGGCAGTGGTAGAGTTTTATTTATTATTCTGCTGAAGGAGGAAATGGTGGTACAGGAGTTGCCATATCCTCCACATTCCTCTCCGAAGCAGTCCTCCCTCCAGATCTCTCAAATGTATTCACCACTATCAAATCTACTTGATAACGAATCGGTTCCCCTTCCTTTTGCACTTCCTTCAGACCCAAATAACATTGGTGAGTATCACCATAATTGAAATCGTTTTCTGGTATGATAAAGAGTTTAACGATACCTAGTTCTGATGGATTATTCGCAAAGCGTTCTTCAATCCACTGGTTACGAATGTCATCATTATTCCAATTACTAATTCTTTCGTGAGCCACATCCCAAGGAATTGAGTTGGCATTCTCAGCGGTGGTACTAAAAAAGGATAACTCCTCTTTCTCTGATCCTAGGATGGATTGAGTCAAAAATGAAGTATTACCCACGGTATCACTTTCTGCTGTGATTATGGTAAAACTCAGACTTTCTGTTTCAGGATTGTAACCTAAATACGCATGGACTTTAGATGAAAAAGCCTCCTTCGTGAAATGGAAAGTATTTGAGCTACTGCTAAAGATCTTTGTTACTTGATCTTTATCTAATCGTGCTTTTTCCCAATGAGATAACAAAGAATTGTCGATAACTTCTTCACTTTTTACCATCTCATTTTCTGAAGAGGTGGGTGTGCATGAATAAAGAATTCCTACGGAACATAAGATCCCGATGAGGTAAGAGAATTTTTGTTGGATTTTCATAAATAATTAGTCTTTGTAACAAATAAAAATTGCTGTGATAAAAAATATATGTGAGCAACTAGCGCAAGAATTTAGCGTAGCGGTTCTTGTGCTTGAAAAACTTCAGAGGTCTCCTGACCTCGTGTATTATTAGTAAAAAACGAGGTCAGGAGACCTCTAACGTTTTTAGGCACAAATGACGCTGACGCTTAACATTTGCGCCAGTGGAGAACATAAGATGCCAAGGAAATTTTTGTTTGATTTTCATAAATAATTAGTCTTTGTAACAAATAAAAATTGCTGTGATAAAAAAATATGTGAACCTCTAGCGCAAGAATTTAGCGTAGCGGTTCTTGTGCTTGAAAAACTTCAGAGGTCTCCTGACCTCGTGTATTATTAGTAAAAAACGAGGTCGGGAGACCTCTAAAGTTTATAGGTACAAATGACGTTAGCACTTAACATTTGCACCATTAGGGATTAATCCAATGCTTTTAAAGAGATGAATAAATCTTCTGCCTTTACAATGTTATGCTGAATAGCATAGATAACTAAACCGGCAATATTTTTAGTTTCGGTTTTTAAGAAGAGATTATTCTTATGCCCCTCGACTGTTCTTTTGGTAATGAACAACTCATCTCCGATTTCTTTAGCCGTTTTTTGGTAGCAAATAAGTTTGAGTACATCTATCTCTCTATTGGACAGCACCACATCGTTAGACAGATTAGGTACAGGCGTTTTAGAAGATACTTGTTCTCGGATGATGTCTAATTGATCTTGTTCAAAATAGAAGCCTCTTTCTTCGACTTCTTTTATGATTTGCAATAGTTTTTTTGGAGATACCCCTTTTGGAATAAAAGCCGCTGCACCTGTCTTTAGCATAAAACCCATTAAGGACTTATTGTAATGAGAGGACATGATAATCGTTTTTATGGATGGATAATCTTTCTTTAAAATTGATAAGATATCGACTCCACTTTTTCCTTCCATTTTGAGGTCCAATATTAAGATTTGTGGGATCTTATTTTCCTCGGAAAGTTGAGCAAGAAAGTCGTCTCCATTTGTATGGTTTGATAAAACTTCTATTTCTTCTTGTTCTTCAAAAAAATTAGTCAGTAAAGAAACAATTAAAGCTTCATCATCAAGCATTGAAATTGAAATAGCGTTCATTTATTCATTGGTTTTAAACACAAATATTGATTTAGTCCCTTTATTTATTTCAGAAGTTAAACGGTAAATACCATTTAAATAACTCACTCTTGTCTCTATATTTTTAAGACCTAATCCAGTTCTATTTTTATTGATATTAAATCCTTTTCCATTATCAATTACTTGGAGGCAGGTAAATAAATTGGATTGTCTATAGTGAATTTCGACTTCAGAAGCATCCGCATATTTTACAATATTTGTGATGATTTCTTGTAAAATACGGATAAACTGAACTTTAAATTCTTCATCAAAAGTATCTACTGTTCTTACATCAAAAATTGGAACTACTTTTAATTGACTTTGTAAAGGTGCAATTGCATTTTCTATTAATGTTGAAAGCGCACTAAATGATAGAAGAGGTGGACTTAAATCATGAGAAATACGTCGAGCAGTTTGAATACTTTCAGACAATAACTCTATGGTTTCCTCACTCTTTTCCGGTCTCAACTCTTCCATCATCTTTATGGCAGTCAACTTACCAATTACATCATCATGTAAGTCGGCTGCAATACGTTTTCTTTCTTTTTCTTGCGTATTTATAGATACTTCTAATAGATTTTTCTGATGCTCTAATTTTATTCTCGACTCTTCTAATTTGGAAGAAATGACCTTTTTATAATATACTCTTATCAGTAATACTATAAAAGAAAATAACACCAAGAAAAAGACTATCGAAAAGATGATCCATCTGATAATTGTTTCTGGATTTTGCCATTCTGCCATATTGAATTAATTATAACTAAATAAAAAGTAACAATAACAATAATTCTAATAATCCAAAAAAAGTATATTACTTTAAAATCATAATTAACAAAAAAATTTATCGGAATAAGAAATAAAAATTCAAAAGAAAAAAAACCAAAAATAAATAATATTATTAATCTATTTTTTATGAAATTTATGTTACCAATATTTATATAAATATAATACAATGAAATGGAAACTAAGAAAACTGAAACTACCATTTTAGAATAGCATTTAAAATAAATAGTTTCAATATTTTTTATTTGTAAAAATTCATAAAATGATAACATAAAAATTATCATAATAATATATTTTAATTTACTCAGTTGTTTTATAATTATAATATAATAGAAATAAAAAATTAATAGATCTAATATTCCTAATAATGTAAAAAGATAGACGCTATAATTTGTTACTTTAGCATTTATTTTACTTAAAATATCAAATATTAAACTCAACATTAGGTAAATTAATAAGACCTTTTGAGATTTATCGATGTAATTGAAATAATATCCCCCAACAATACTACCTATTAGTAAAATAATTGGTGTGAAATATGGGAATATTAGATTGATTATATTAGTAATATCATTCACATTGACTGTTCCAATAAACTAAATGTATTAGATGGTGTTCTTGGGTCAAATGGAGGAACTGGAGTTGCCAAATCCTCCACATCAGCACTAGCCGCACTTACACTAAAACTCACAATCTCATCCGAAGTAGTATTTACAATGATCAAATCTGGGCGATATTGTTTTTTACCTTTTACCATTACCTTTTTTAATGACAGGAAGCATTGATGTTCTTCACCGTATTCAAAATCTATAGTATTGATTGCAAATGCTTGGAAAACTTGAGTGGAATCGTCAGGAGAAAAACATTCGTCGATCCATTTGTTTCTCTTGTTATCATTTCTCCAACGGTTGATTCTCTTATTGGCTAATTTCCATGAAATAGAATCTTTATTATTCTCGCTCACTTCTTCAAAGCTTGCTAGAGTATCTTTTTGTGCACTTAGTGGAGCAAATGTCAAACAACTTGTATTCCCCACAGTATCACTATTTGCTGTCAAAACAGTAAAACTTAAAGCATTAGTAGCGGCATCATAACCAATGTAAGCATGAATAATACTATCTGCCTTAGGCATTTGGTCCATCGTCTTTGTGAATGTGAAACTATTGCCATGGTTTTGGAATAGAGAGACTACACTGTCTTTGTTTGTACGAACCTCACTCCACTGCACAATAAGATCTTTATTGATGCTACAAGAAGAGGTTTCATCGTTAACGGAAGAGACTGCTCCTTTTTGAACTTCTTCCGATTTAGAAGATGTCTGTGTGGTACATGATGTGAAAAAAGAAATGCCAATTAGTAGGCTTAAAAAGTAATTAGTAGCTGTGATTTTCATTTTAATTTGTTCTTGTCACTATAGTTTTTTTACGATAGCCCAACGAGATTCTAAAAATTATCGTATTGCGTTTTACATTAAAGAAGAGAATAGCGTCGTATTTATTATTTGTCGTAGCTTTTTTAGTTAGAAAAAACTCTTTATTTAGTAAAAAAATTTCGTGATCTGTTACAATTGAGTTTAATTTTCTTACGCAAGAAAAAGAATACATAAATCAAAAACAAATTTTCGACAAGATTCTTTAATTCCCTAATTATCAATTCAATTCGGGCATAGGTAATTTTACCCCTTTTCTTAAATCACGTATTTCTATCCTGCTACAATACAAACAAAAACCTGAAATTTGAGACATCAAAAAAACAAAAAGTATCATTCTCAATGAGTGATCAAATATCATCTTCGGTACTAAACACTACTAATATTATGAACTAATTACTATAAAACTTTCTATATACTATGCAAACTAAGCTTGTCTTGGTAAAAAATGTTTCCATATATGCTTATTCCGATAATTTAGAATTAAAGCATATAGAAATTATCTCAAAGTTATCTGGTGTATATACAATAAAAACTATCGGATTAAACTCCTTTTTCGAATTGAATTTAACACATCAACAAGATGAAGAACTAATGGTAAAATTACATCATCAATATTATGCTCTTGGAGAAACTGAAGAAGGGAATAGTTTTATAACACCTCGGATGTTTTGTGTTGATACAACCCCTTCTATTATTCTTGGCCGACCTCTAGGTGATGATGATCAAGGATTAAAAACGAAACAAAATAAAATGGAGACCTTTTATGATAAAAGCACAAAATTTAAGACCGTAGGGATTTTGACCAATATCAATGTAAGTGAGCGGTTTAGTCCACCTAACATTGGACAACGATTGCTTATTAAAGAGGGAGTGGGTAGAGTCATCGCTGCACACAAAGATCCTCTGTCTAGTTCTTCTATTATCATTATTGATGAAGGTGAAATATATGATCCCATTTTAAAAGGGCCTAGAGATATTATTATTTCTGGGATTAAAGAAAATGGCGACCGTTTTATTCAATTAGGACATCAATGTATTACTGATGCCTTACCACATATTTTTATCAAAAAAGTAGAAGCAGACTAAAAATCATTTGCATCTTTACCCAACTAATATATAACCCCAATAAGTTCCTTTTGGATATTTATTGGGGTTTCTTTACAATAGTACACAAGGTCGAGAGACCTCTTACGTTTTTTAGGCACAAATGACGTTATCATTTAACATTTGCGGCAGCTATTCCACCTTCACTCCTTTCCAAAAAGCAACATATCCCTTAATTTGTTTTGCAGCCTCTTTAGGTTCTTTATAATACCAAGCTGCATCATCGTTTACTTGTCCGTTTACTTCAACATTGAAATAAGAAGCCAATCCTTTCCATGGACAAGTGGTTTGATAATTGGAGTCGGTGAAAAATTCTTTTTTGATGGAATTGGGTGGGAAATATTGATTTCCTTCCACCTCTATAGTTTCGTTGCTTTCGGCCAAAACTACGCCGTTCCAAGTTGCTGTTTTCATGTTTATGGGTTTTTAATGGATACTTGTAGAATAAGAAGTACTATCTAATTGTTTTCATTTAATATATATAAATTACCAAACTAGCGCAAGAATTTAGCGAAGCGGTTCTTGTGCTTAAAGAACGTTAGAGGTCTCCCGACCTCGTGTTCCTTTACTAATAGTACACGAGGTCGGGAGACCTCTAACGTTTATGGGCACAAATGACGCTGTCGCTTAACATTTGCGCCAGGTATAAAAAACCACTGCCGGGAAAATCCTGGCAGTGGTAACCTTAATCCAATTCTAGTATAAGTAGCTTATTACTTTATCAACCTACTAAATACCTTTGCTTGGCCATCAACAATTAGAGTGTAGATGTAAACGCCAGATTGTAATTTATCTGTGTTATAATCTACTTTTTGATGTCCTACAGGAAGAGTACCAAGTGATAAATGATCCACTTTTCTTCCTTCAGTACTAAAGATTGCAATTTCAACCTCAGATTGTTGAGGAAGGTTGAAACTCAAAATAGTATTGCTTTGTACTGGGTTAGGGTAGTTGAATAGCTCGTAAAGCTGTCCAACTTGATCCGTTACAACATTGGTTACATCATCACCTCCGGCGGTAACTACTACTGGAATGATTTGAATAGCCGTTGCATCTTCTGGATCGGTAGCCAATACTGCTACTTCTGTAATTCCTTCTTTGATTGCCGAAATAATAAACTCTGCATTCGCGTGGCCCGTTAGTACCACTCCGTCATTATTGTCTGCAATACCAAAAGTTAAAACGTCACCATCAGGATCAGAGAATACTTCAGAGTCTTCTAGGTAGAATACCTCACCAACCGACAAGCGTAATGTATCGAATTCTACCCCTTCAGGAGCACGGTTAACATTCGCTACTTCTACAGATAACTCGGTTGTAGAAGTCATACCATGTTCATCTTCTGCAATTACATTGAAACTATGAGTTCCTGCATGATCATAACTTGGAGTAATCGTTAAGTTTACTTCTGTATCAACTATTTCAAATGTTCCAAGATCATTTAGGTCCTCTACAGCTAATGTAAAAGCGTGCCCTTCCATGTCGGTAAACGATAATGTTACCGTGGCCGTATCTCCTTCGTTCATCTTGATTAAAGAAGGTGTTTCTATTGCTTGCGGCGCATGGTTGATATTCATTTTTGCCATGAAGCTAGAAGCATCTTCTGAAACCGATGGATCGTTTGTATTTATATTCACTTTAGCTAAGAGATCGTTTCTTCCTCTGTTGTATGCTGCTGCAAAAGAAGCTGTAATAGTTTCTTTCTCACCAGGGTTAATTGATCCATTCATTTGATCTAATGAGAACCAAATTCCTGTTACTGCATCTTTACCAAATCCTCTCACCATAAATCCTAGTGTCTCAAAACGAGAATCTTCAGACATATCTACTAATCCAGTATTTGTTGGAATAAAGAAAGTGTTTGGAATTGGTTGATCCAACGATTTCATTCCTTGAGGATAAGCAGAGAATTGATCATATGTAAAGGCAATAAAGATATTTTCGCCTGGGAAGAATGTAAGCGTTTCTGAAAGTTCGAATAATTGGAACTCACCATTTTGGTCGCTTGCATCAGAAACCGTACTGAATGTTTCTCTATGTAAAGAAAGCATTTGCTCTTTGGTTCCTGTTAAGACCTCTACTATAATATTTCCATCTTTTGCACCCGTTGGCACATACCAAGTGGCTACATGAGATAAATCAATACCATTTCCTGGAGCTTCAAAACGTGTTACTGATGTTAGTGATTGACCACCACCATAACCAAGCGATGTATGCTTAGAACCATCAATATCACCATAATACATTGCCTGTGCAAAATCGCCATGATCAATTGATGATCCAACTGAAGCAAAAGGAGCAATTTCTGGCATCACTAACAATGAGTTGGCTGCATAAGCACTCATGTTATTTAATGCTGTTTCACCAGTATAATTGTATTCAATATCAAATTGATATTCTAAAGCTGACTTACCGTTTTCGTTAGAGATTTCGAAAGTTTGAGTTTCAGTATGATCCATGTTCATTGCCATTACTGATAATGTATCAGTTACATCGCTTTCGAATACAGGTGGTTCGAAGAAATTGGCTTTGATAGTCATTTCATGATCAACTCCATTCACAGTATATGAAATTACTTTTTCATATTCACCTGCCTCTTGAGGACGTATTGTCACGCGGCCTGTATATTCTTCTTGGGGTCTTAATTGTGGTAGAACATAGTGATATTCACCTTCAATAATTTTAAACTCACCCATACAACCGAGAAGTGGATGATATGACCCTTCACATACCTCTTTCCACTTATAGATCCAATCTAAACCATAGAAAGTAGCTCCAAAACCTTCTTCTCCTCCTGTTTCTTCTACAATCAGTTGGAAGTATAATTCAAAATTAAGGCCTTCGATTCCATTGAAACCCTCTTTTTCAAAATAAAGTGTTCCTGTTCCTAAGTTTTTAAATGTAAACTCTGGTTGAACAAATAAGTTAGGTGCATATTGAATATCGCCTAAGTCAAGAACATCGTTTTCCCAAACAAATTCTGGCTGTCCAATGACCTCTAATGTTACCGGAATAGAAATATTTTCTTTACCAGGTGTATGATTTAAGAAAGTAAGGTTAGTATTATAAACACCACCATCCATATCTTTTGTATCAACCACAAAATCTAATACCTTCTCCTCACCAGGCTCAACATTAATTACCTCTGAAGGAATATATTCTAATACCAAGTTATTCTTCACTAAATGTTTACCATAACTTGCTAAAACACCTTCAGTACCATCTTCGTTTTCAAGACCTATAACTAAACCATTATTCCAAGTATCTACAACAGGTTGGTTGTACGTCTTATATTGCATTTTTATTCTACCGTCATGATATAGAATCACTTGAGCATCAATCATACTATCTCTACCTTCTCCAAATGAGTGTACCCATCTGTGATAAGTAAATACCGCTTTATTCTCATCTTCATAGAAATAGATACCTTTCGCTGGGTTTTCATCAAAGTAATCGAAACCTGTGATACCCCACATTACTGCAATAAAGTTATTGAAGTGGTCTTCTTTAGGAATAAACTCATTGATAATTGGAGTAAGGAAACCATCAGGACGTGTAAATGTAATTACTCCTGGGTAACCCATATAGGCCTTTTCATACGTTTTACCATAGAATGAAACTGGCTTCTTGAAAGTAATTTCACCAGCCATAATTGACTCATCAAATTCTAACTTTTCACCATCTTTTGATACGATATCAATCCATTTAAATGATGGTGCATTAGGGTCATCCATTCCTTGTAATTGAGCATCATTATCTTTGTAGAAGTAATCAAATGATGGAATTTCTGTAGATGAAACTACCATTTCCTCTTCTTTTGGATATAACCATGCATTACTATGAACTAACATTCTTAATGTTGTATCACCATCTACATTTGAAACGGTTACTTGCATTTCATCAGACTCTCCTGTCAACAATTGGAAATTGTTTGTTGTATATTCCAATTCTATAGCTGGAGATTTAGCAATTGTAGCAAGGATTTCGAATTCGTATTTTTCCCCCAGTTCATCAGTGAAAGTTAATACATCTCTTACCTCACCAACTTCACTAGTTACTAAATCTAACCTAACAATAGAGCCCAATCGTGCTGGAAGTTCAAATGAGTTTTTATCGACTGATAATAAAGATCCATCACTGAAAGTCGCTGAAACAATATCGATATTCTTATTTCCTTCATTTATAAAGTTGATTAATCTAAACTGATCATCACCTTGAAATAATTTTCCGAAATCAATAATGTTGTCTGTTGTTTTAACTATCGCTTCTCCTCCATCTGTGATGTCTACATTTACAGTAAAGTGAGCTATTGAATTAAAAGGATCGTTATTTTCAATCGCAATATTTTGCGTATTCATTCCTTCAATCAATTCATCCGTTTTTACATCAAATGTAATTTCTACAGATTCACCAACACCAACAACACCACTTGTTTGAGATAAATTAGTAATAATTTCAGGACCTGGATATGTAATATCAATCCAAACGTTTTGCCATTGATCTTTAAATAATAATTCAGGCTGCCCTTGAAGGTCATAGAAATAGATACCATCTTTTTTATCAGGACTTTCCATACCAACCATAGGGAAAACTGATAAAGCATTAGATTCACTAATTTCTAAATATCTCATTTCAGCATGTCCATCATGGAATATTGCTAATTGGAAAGTTAATGTGTCACCTGATTCACCAATCTGTTCTTTTGAATAGACATTTTTATATTCAAATACTACGTGATCATCAAATACTTTATAAAGTAATTTAGTAGATGCTTTTAAATTAAAGTAGTCATACCAAGGTGCAAAATAACCGTTTGATGTAAAACTAGCACCCAATAATTTACCCCAAGAACCATTCACCGGATCTTTAGTATCCAACGCCACCAAACCAATATGAGACATATATAATGTATCTACTAATTCAGTATAGAAAGGAAACTTAAATGTTAAAGGCACAGTTACAAAATCTAAGTAACCATTGTCTTTAAAATGATTAGTTACATCTACAGTTCCTTCTTGACCATCTAATTCCTCCCAACGGAAGTCATCAGTTCTTAGTTTCCAAGCGTATCCAAATTCATGATCTGTAATACTATTTTTTGAGTACTTTGGAATGTTAAACTCCAATGGGAAGTCCCCTGTATTTTCAATAACTACACTACTTGATTTTGATTCACCAATGGTTAGTAGATGTGTTTGGTTTAGAGGAGCAATAGAAATCTCAGATGGAGATTCTCCATTACCAAATAAATTGATCTTATGTTCAGCACCTCTACCATCTGTTATTGTTAAAACAACGTTGTTATTTCCTGTTGCAGAAGGAGCATATCTGATTACTAAATCTTCAATTGCTCTTGGTAAAACTACATTAGGTTTAGCAATAATTTCAAAATCTGAACCATCTAAACCGTCATAGGCAATAGTACCTTTAAATGAACCATAACCATAATTCTCCATTTTTATGATCAAATCTTTTTCTCTACCAATTTGTACTGAACCAAAATTGGCAATACCAGGTACAGAAAGATCTGACTCATGACCTGAAACACCTACATAAGTTGTGATTCTTTTATCTTGAGCTTTCGGATCATTTGATTTAACAATAATGTTTGACCTAACATTACCGTTTTTCAACTTACTTATATCAGCAGTTAATTGTACAGTTTGTGACCCTTCACCGTTGATAATCCCTTCATAAGGAGTTAAAGAAAGGTAGTCACCTTGGTATTCTGCATCAGTCTTTGCTCCAAGTGTAAACGAGAAACCTGATTGACCTAATGCTATATCAATTGGCATGAAAGATTTTCCTCCATCAAATGACATCCATTGATAATTCGCAGCATCTTTATGTCCATTACTTTCGCTAATACCAATAGGGTATAAGTTTCCTGCAGGTACCTTAACTACTAACCATAATACATCGCCGGTTGGGAAGAATACTGACTCATCATTATCAAGGTTAACGATATGTGACTTTTGAATCTTTTCTTCAATTTCTGTAGAGAAAACTAATTCTGCTTGACCTAACTGAGGACCTCTATATACTTCGTAAACAGCTTGTCCTTCCTTAATTTCATTTAGATATACATCTAATTCTGTTAAGTTAAATCCATTTGGATCTTCTACTAAAAATGCTGAGGCTGTAATATTTGAAAGAGATAAATCTTCATGTCCAACAACATACTTTGCCACAAATCCATTAGTATAACTTAAATATTCCTCCTCAAAATTGTATAAGGGCTCTCTATCTTCATTTCTAATTTCTTCAAATGGAATTACTCTATTTAAACTAAGAGGCTGAATAGAATTTTGAGCTGAAACTCCAGTTGTAATAGTCGAATAAGGGCTTACATAATAGTCAGTTTGACGAGTCTCTAGTGACCATTCCAAATAAGCATCATTAGTATTTGATATTTCAAATTCTTTACTGAATTCAGTTCCATCATTGATATTCCCACTTAAGCTTATGTAAGTTGTAGACAACTCCATTTCCGGACCTTGGTTAGTTGAAATAGACAGCACTTCAGAAAGAACTGATGCGTTACCCCAATGATCAAATGCTTTAATTGCCAATTGGAAATCTGTTTCTGATTTAAGTCCTTCTATTCTATAAGTTACTGCAGTACCAACATCTCCTGTAGAGAAAGTAGTATATTGTGCTGCAGTCCCTTCATTAAATGTTCCTTCTGATAGGTAAATAATATATTTACTTGCTTTTTCATCATCAGCATCTGCTGGAACTGTCCATGACAATTCGATAAAATCGTTAGATTTTGCAAGCACCTCAATTCCTGTTACAGCATCTGGACCAACACCTTCGTTTTCTCTAATGGCAATAGATGCATCAATCAAACCTCTACCCAATACCGGAGCAAAATTAGGTTCAGTATCTTCCAAACTTACTGCTGCATTTAATAGATGAGATTTTAATACATCTTGAGAGAATTCTGGACCTCCCAATTTACTCGTAACCAAACCTGCTATACCTGCTACGTGAGGACAAGCCATTGATGTACCTTGCATGTAACCGTATTCGTTTTGCGGCAAAGTAGATAAAACACCTAAGCTTAAAGTTTCGATTGTCTCTCCACCAGGAGCTGAGATATCTATCCAATCACCATAGTTAGAGTAATATGCTTTTGTTCTGTCAGCACCTGTAGAACCAACTGCAATTACAGGTTCGTGTCTTGCTGGATAATATGGCTCTGATACGTTATCGTTACCTGCTGCAAAGATTACTACACCACCTTTCATTGGTGAACCTTCGAAATCACCTGCTTCAGCGATAAAATAATCGATAGCATCCAATACTGATTGCTCGTAGTAATTTGGATTTAAGTAACCCCATGAGTTTTGTGAAATTACCGCTCCGTTATTGGCAGCATAAACGTAAGAGTTCTCAATGTTACCACCACCGTTTTCACTGAGAATCTGACAAACCATTAGACGAACACCGTCGTTGTTTCCAGATCCACCGGCTACACCTGCTACACCAACACCATTGTTGTTTGTAGCTGCAACCGTACCAGCAACGTGAGTACCGTGCTCCATTGGAGTAATTACAGAAGTGTTTCCGGCGAAGTTGTAACCGTGTAAGTCATTTGCATAACCGTTACCATCGTTATCCACACCATCTACACCATCAACTTCACCTTGGTTTACCCAAAGGTTGTTGATTAAGTCTTCGTGAGTAATATCTACACCGGCATCATGAATTGAGATGACAACATTAGGAGTACCTGTAACTTCTTCCCATGCTTTATCTAAGTTGATTGATGCGTCAGGACGAATCGTTTCATTGTCACTAGTATTAAAGTAGTGCCATTGTTTATCCAATAATGGATCGTTCATTCCTGATTGAGTGGCTTGAATTTTAGCAATTTCAGTTTTTGATAAAACCTTTGCTTCACCTTCTCCACCAATAATTCTTTTTTCTAGAATAGGCTCCGAAAGGTCTACTTCAGCTACATTGTTCAAGGCTGCAATTACGTTTTGAACATCTGTGCTAGCATCGTAAGTTAATTCATACCATAAGTGAAGGCCATGTTTTCTAAGCTTGTGCTCGTACTTAGAATCTTCAGGGAAGAGTCTTTTTAAATCGTGTCCCTGGAATTGTTGTGCGACTGCGTCGAAAGAAGCAATACCCAAACGGGCAGTACTTTTTGAAGTAGGAGTGGCAGTTTGTAGTTGAGCTGTTGCGCTTTCAGTAAATTTCACACGGATGACTCCTTGTGCTTCACCTCTGGCGTTGTAGCTTCTGATCTCATTCTGAGCTAGTGTGCTAAAAAATACACCAACCCATAATAAGAAGAACAGTGAAAGTTTTCTCATTACTTTGAGTTAAGTTTAATAAATGAATTGGTTAATGAAGACAGTCTCTTTGAAAGTTTCTTTAAGGTGTCGATTTCCTTTTTTCTTTCTTCAATAAGCCGTAAAAGTTCCTCCTTTTGTGGAGTGTCAGATGATTTCTTTGAAGACATAGAATTCAATTGAATTGATCTACATTTCTTATATCACAATTTTAGGAAGTAATGAGAACACTACTTCTTAATACGACACCAACAAATCCTTTTTGGCAACACAACAATTCTCTTTATTATACCACTACATCACCACTACAAGAATTTACAACAAACTGAATATCAATCTATAAATCTTGTAGTGGCCACTCATTTTTTAGTTATTTCTATTAATGAAAAATCTTGGAATTTATCGTACATGCACAAACGCAGCCCAAAAATACGGATGATCGTACTCCTTTTTCAACTCATTTTTCGCTTTTTCTACTGCCTCTCCTATATCAGATAGCTCGATATAGTACTTATAAAAGTGCGTCATAAATTTCTGTGTGGCTGCATCATCCACTATCCATAAAGAGATAATTTGATGTTCGATCCCTGCCAATTTTATCGCACGCTGAAAACCATAAACCCCTTCACTTCTTGTACTTTGACCAATACCCGATTGACAAGCAGAAACGATGGCCAACTTTGTAGCACGTAAATCATAATTTGATAATTCACTTGCCATAAGAATACCATTTTCTTTTCCTTCATAACTCTTTCCTGTTTCCCAGAAATAGTTGGCACCAGAGAACACAATACCTGCTCTATTCATCGGATCTGGATCGGAACAAATTTCTGCTGTTCCTTTATAGGAACCCTCGGCAATTTTCTCTTTGGGAATATAGGGTGTAAAATAAGCATGAGTAGCCAAATGCAAAATATCTGTAGGCTGTTTACAAAAGGCTTTGAATTGATCTTCTGTGGCTTCATTACCTGTATACATATTTACCTCTAGTTTGGAAGTTTGTAACTCGGTATTAATCAAGTTGGCCTCCTCAAATGTTCCGGGTAAATAAGTAAACACTCCTCCTACTTTCTGTACGGCAATTTCTTCTTTTTGCGCTTTCTTACTCGCTTTGGTATTCAATTCCAATCCTCTTTCCCCACTCTCTCCTGTTATCTCATTAAACGCGTTTTTATTGTAATTCATCCCTCCGAAAATAGTCGCTTTTCTAGGTGATAATATCGTTTTCTGAGCAATCTGAGATGTTTTACTTAATCGCTTTAACTTATACTCTTCTCCAAACCTCTTTTCTTTATTTTCTGATTTGATGGCATCCAATGATAAACCATGTAAAATCCCGGCAGGTGAATAATAGATCGTTTTTACATCACTTAAATATGGACGAAGAGGGTCCACCACCAATTTTGCTATCTGATATGAATTTCGATTATAGATGAAGTCAATCAGCCATTGTTCTTTCTGACGGTCTTCTGGAGGGAGTAATGCCGTTAGATCGCTTTCATCAAATAAAGGAACAAATTCAGGTGACTGCATATTCGACCTTAACACCAAAGCAGCGTATTTATTTGGTGCATAGTAGACAAATTCTATGGCCACTTCTTTAGGCTTTAAGGCCTTCTTCACCATTTTAAAATCTACATCATTTTCTTCTATCTGACTAAAGACTTCTTTACGTGTTTTTATCGAAAGCTCCTTCTGAAGACCAAAAGCGATGTCCTTTAAACTATCAATATCTATATTTTCATCTTTAAACAGAATCTCTTTTCTTACCCTCATCCAATGTTCGAACAAGTTTTTTAGGTCCTTATCTTTACTATCTGCAGCATATTTTCTAATGGCAATTACCGAAGATAAACCGATTTCTTTTGAGAGTAATGTATAATTATAGGCTAATTGCTTTGAGGCTGTTGTCGGGTATTTCTCGGCCAAGGTATAGATAATATCTCCGGTATCTTCAGAGATTTTCACCACCTGTTTCTTATCCATCTTAGACGGATTCAGCATGATGTTTTTTATCAGATACTCGAAATGATTGTATTCTTCAATTAGTTTATTGAAATCGATTTTATCCTTTTGACCTGCTTCCACAAGAGTACCTACATAATTGATGTAATAGTAGAACTTAAAAATACGCACATACAACAGTGATGTCGTATTATTAGGATCTAATTCTGGTAATATTTTAAACTCTTCAATTGATCTCTCATACGCCATCAAACCATATTTTAAAGCATTTTGGGTATCCTTTTGAAGGCTGTATACTTTCGACAAAGTAAAATAGGTTGAGGACGAAATATCTATCTTATTCTCTTTACTCAATTTGATTAATAACAAAGAGGCTTCCTTTGCACTTTCATAGTTCTCCATCTCCTGTAACACAGAAATTTTGGTTCCCAAAGTGCCTAAATAAAGTGGATTTGAAACATCGTTCTTTTGAAGAAATTCATCAGCCAATTGCAAGGCTTCCTCGTTCATCCCCAACATTTGATAATTATAAATCAGCATCGCTTCATTAGGAAACAGATTTAATTCTTTTTGCTTCAATTGAACCGCTAACATGTTTTCGTAATCTTCCTGCATCATGTACAAGCTACTCAGATTCAATAAAAAAGCACCATAATGATAGGAAGACGTGTCGTTGTTTTTTTCAATTTCTTCAATTGCCCCCTTCACCAACTTTGTTGCGATATAATATTGGTTGGTATTATACATCTTACCTACCAACATTAAGATGGTATTATTATCTAATGTTCCTGCAGCCAAATGTTCTTGAATGATACGATCGAAATTATTGGACTGAGACTTACAATTTCCCCAAAACAGAATTACATCATCATAAAAGTCTTCTTTTTCCTTTTTCACATCTTCCGAGGCACTAGCATATAATGCTTCCAAGCGTTCTATAAAAGGTGTTCTGTAAAAAAAGTCGTCTGCTAATTTCTGTAATGGATTGATCGTAACACTCACTTGATTTTGTAACCAATGATAATTTCTTACCATTTTATATATTTCCTGCAGTTCTTCAAAACTTTCCTTTTTGTCCATTTTTACTGTAAACAAGTAGTGTTCTAAATCAGGAAGATGGTTTATTAAAAATTTATCCAATTCTGGCTGGGTTTTAAACCTATTGAAACCAGATAAGATCTCAGCATCTACTGCTCGTATATAGAAGTTTTTATTTTTTAGTGTAGGTACCACTTGCTTCACCCAAACCGTTTTCCAATCGTCATTTTCTTTGGTCAGTTTTAAGCGAAGTGCTTTCATTTCTTCCCTTTCTTTTATCATTTCAGGAAGCATTGCTCTAAGTTCTTTCGTCTTGTATTCTTTGTCTTGAGCCACAACGGAAGTGACAATAAACGAGATCAGGAGGAATAATCGTTTAGCGATCATATTAGTTATTTGAGTTAAAAAAATATTGACATACGAAAATCTCCAATTTTACTTTATTTTTAAAGCAAAATTGGAGATTATTTCTTATTGATTATGTGATAGATCAATTTTTATCAAATAATAGGTAAACCTATCAAACTTTTGGTTCGAAATGAGGATCTTGATGCACTGATTCTTTCTCTTTATCAATGGCTATTTGATACCCTTTCAACAAGAAGTAACAAACAATCAAACCTATAATCATCCCCGACCAAGTGAGGTTGTATCCGAAGAAATCGATGGTCTGCATCCCTAAGTTATGCCCGACTAAATGGGCAATCGAAAAACTCATTGCATACAAGGCCATATAATCACCTTGGTTTTTACCCGAAGACCTTTTCATGGCCTCTGTATTTGATAATGGGAACATCAACATTTCTCCTACTGTCAACAACATCATGCCGATGAAAAGAAGAACGATGTTCATTCCGACTATCAAAAAGATATAACTTAGAAGTACTAAGAAAATCGAAAAATACATGATTTTCATTTTCGAATACTTCTTTTGTTTTTCGATCCAGTGCATTAGTGGCATTTCCAAAATACAAATCACAAAACCATTACTGGAGATAATCAAACCAATAGTCGCTTCTTTCAACTCGTGTACCTCTTTATAGAATAAAGGAACAGTACTGAAATATTGGATGAAGATCAATCCAAATAAGGTAAGTGATAACACGAAAATTAAGAAAGATTTGTCGTGATACGGCGACATACTCTTCTTCTCTGCTTTCGTCTTTTTGGTAACTTCCTTTACAACTTTCGGCATGCTTAGGGAGAAAGCGAAAACGATCATCGCAAAGATACAGCTTAAACCATCTACCCAGAATAAGGACTGATAACCAAGAGTGGCGATGAGTAAACCTCCGGTAGCTGGTCCAAAAGCAAAGCCTAAGTTAATGGCTAGACGCACCAAAGTAATTGATTTGGTTCTGGTCTCCTCAGTGCTGTATTTATGCACGGCCACAAAAATGGGTGGACGTAACATATCAGCCACTAACGTTACTAAGAAAAAGCCGATGGCGATTTCGATAAATCCATCCAATTCCTTTAGTAAAATCAGCCCGATACCCGAAGCCAATAAACTAAAGATAATTACTGGATAATACCCAAAGCGATCGGTGGTCTTTCCACCGAGCCACGTACCGATAATGGAACCCATGCCAAATGCCGACATGACCCATCCGATTTCCGCGAGGGTGAATCCTTTACTTTCCGATAAGTAAATAGATAAAAAAGGAATAACCATTGCCCCTATCCTGTTGATAAGGGATACTAAAGATAAGATCCATACTTCCTTCTGTATGCCCTTATAGATGGCCAAAAAGCTATTTTTGGCCTGAGTAATCGATGTTCTCATAGAGCGATTGGAAGTGATGAAAAATGATGAGCTATGGACTATAGCTCAATAGTTAATTTAAATTGGTAGTACAAAGCACGACAACATTTTGGGAAATAAAAAGAGAAGGTGGTAATAAATATGACTTAAGATGTTAATAATAAAAGATCTAAATATAACTCACATCTTACAAGGAGGAGTGCACCCCACCTATTCCAGTAATAATTAAGGATAAGCAACCCAGAAACTTTAAGACCACGGATTTTGTTAATTGATAAATCAATGAATGAATATTCGTTTATAATATTTAAATTTGTACAAACTTTCAATGTACATGAAACCACTCATCAAATTTCTTTCGTACACCGCACCTAATGTGGTGGTAAAATTAGCCTATGATAAAATCATGAATCCTCAGGTATTAAAACTGAGACCTCATGAATTAGAGATTATCGATCAAGCCGAAAAAGGGACCATCGATTATAAAGGCATGGAAGTCAAAACCTATAAATGGGGAAATGGCGAAGATAAATTACTGATGGTTCATGGCTGGGAAGGTCAAGCAGGCAACTTTTCTGATTTAATAAAAAGAATGGAAAAGGAGAACTTCACACTCTATTCTTTTGATGCGATATCGCATGGTTTTTCTCCAAAGGGACAAACAACCATGTTCGAATTTGCTGATTTAGTGCAAATCATGTTGGATAAATTCAGAATCAATAAAATAATCAGTCACTCTTTCGGTAGTGTGGGAACAACCTATTGTCTTTCTCAACATCAATTTGAAATCGATAAATATGTGATGATGACTACTCCTGACCGTTTCATGGAAAGAGTAGACGATATTTCTGAAATGGTGGGGATGAACGATAAAGTAAAGTATCGTTTAGTCGACCGTCTAGAACAACAGTTTAAGGTAAAAGCTGACGAACAAAATGTTAGCGATTATGTACCGAAGATGAACGTGAAAAAAGGAATGATCTTTCAGGATGTGAACGATAAGATTGTTCGTTTAGCACAATCGGAATCTGTTGCTAAAGCATGGGGAGATAAATGCGAGTTGGTGAAAATTGAAGGTACTGGCCACTTTAGAATATTGAGAACGGAGTCTGTGTTGGATCAGGTAATCAACTTCCTTAGAAACTAATCTTTTAAAGAATTAAAATATATGAGGCCATCATCAGATGGTCTTTTTTTACCCTTTTTTTCTGAACATAAACTGAACAATTCAAAAATAGACTGCTAACACCTTGAACTTTTTCCAACTACCTAGCAATTTCAAACAACGAAATGAATAACTAACAAATTATTACTTGACTTATGAAAAGAAGAATTTTTTTTAAAAATACTCTAAAAGGGGTAATGGGAGCTAGTATTGTTCCGCTTTTTAGTCATGCTTCTACAGAAGAAAAAACAGACGGTGAATCACTAGAAAACAAATCAAAGAAAAATTTCCTTCCTAAAGACCAATGGAATAAGATGGGGACAGGAAAACAGCCTCGACCGGATCGAAAAAAAACGTTAGAATATGATGTTGTAGTTATTGGTGGAGGAGCTGCTGGAATGTGTGCTGCAGTTAGTGCTGGAAGAAATGGAGCTAAAGTTGCTTTAATCCAAGACCGTCCAGTATTGGGAGGAAATTCTTCCAGCGAAATTAGAGTGCACCTCAACGGTGTTAACCATTTAAAAAACGGTAAACCAGAAAGAGAAACAGGTATTATTGAAGAGATTCTATTACATAACCGTTTCAATAACCCACAAGATTCTTATCCGGTTTGGGACCATATTTTATATGATTTTATTACAAAGGAAAAAAATATAGACCTTTACTTAAACACTTCTTGCATCCGTGCCATTATGAAAGGCGAAGAAATTGATGCTGCTTATTGTTGGCAATTGACAACAGAAACAGAATTCACATTTAAAGCCAAACAATTTATTGATTGTTCGGGCGATGGACTTCTTGGTGCAACTGCTGGAGCTTATTACAGAACAGGTAGAGAAGCTTCATCAGAATTTAATGAAAAATATGCCCCAAAAGAGGCTGATGGATGGCAAATGGGATCTACCATTCTTTTAGGATCAAAAGATATGGGAAAACCAATGCCTTTTGAAGCTCCACATTTTACTAAAAAATATGATGCAGAAGGATCTCACAAAGGACGAAATTTAAAGCCTTTCGAATTGGGCTTTTGGTGGGTCGAACTAGGCAGTGATGACGATATTATTGGTGAGTTTGAAGACAATAAACATGCTTTGATGGGCTACGCTTACGGTGTGTGGGATTACCTCAAAAATTCGGGTAAATTTCCTGAGACTGAAAACTACGCATTAGATTGGGTTTCATCTTTACCAGGAAAAAGAGAATCCAGAAGATTCATTGGCGATCATATTCTTAGCGAACCCGACTTGTTAAATAATGTCGACTTTAAAGATGCCGTGGCGTATGGGGGGTGGTCATTAGATGAACATAACCCAGGTGGTATGCTCAACTTAAAAGAACCTCCAAGTTATTTCCATGAAGACTTCGAGGAAGTGTATCAAATTCCCTATAGAAGCTTATATTCTATTAATGTTCCAAACCTTTCTTTCGCAGGAAGAAATATCTCTCAAACTCATATTGCCCTTTCTTCATCAAGAATAATGGCCACTTGTGCGTTAGAAGGACAAGCTGTAGGGACTGCTGCTGCTATGTGTATAAAGAATAAAGTAAATCCCAGAAAATTAGGAGAGAAGTTCAGTAATGAGCTGCAAGAACAATTATTAAGAGATGATGTTTTTATCCCCAATAGACCAGCTAAAGACGAGCATGATATGGTACAAAAAGCATCTAAAATAATTGCTTCTTCTACTAAATCGGGCAGTGCAGATTTATTAAAAGATGGATGGTCAAGAGATTATAAAGAAGTTGAACATCATTGGCAATCTGATACTCTACCCGCACAAATACAATTAGAATGGTCAGAGAAGATTGATTTATCTAAAATTGAAATAAAGTGTGATACAAATGTTAAGAAAAATATCATGCTTAGACGAGATAGCTTAGAAGATAAAATCTACACTACACAAGTTCCTCCCGAATTAATGAAAGCATTAGATGTTGAGGTTAGAGTAAAAGGAAAATGGCAAAAAGTAGGCTCAATTTCCAAGAATAAAACCCGACTAATCAAATTCGATTTTAATTCTGTTGAAACAACAGCTGTTCGTATTCAACTAAATGAAACTTATGGAGCCAAGAATGCTAAGTTGTTTGAAGTTAGGGCTTATTCTTAAATTTATTTTTGAAATCGACTTATGTTATTTTTAAATATAAGTCGATTTTTTTATTTCTAAAGGTGAGGTTACAGGGTAACGTCGGTACCAAAGCATATTAATTATACATCAATATATATCCGTTTAACGATGTAGCTATTAGCAACCATACTAAATAAGGTAATACAAATATGGTTTTCCATT
Organism: Flammeovirga sp. MY04; assembly: GCF_001682195.2. Classification (NCBI taxonomy): domain Bacteria; kingdom Pseudomonadati; phylum Bacteroidota; class Cytophagia; order Cytophagales; family Flammeovirgaceae; genus Flammeovirga; species Flammeovirga sp. MY04. The sequence goes on along the minus strand of NZ_CP003561.2, from coordinate 199,016 downwards.
TTAACTTTTCGATATGACCAAAGAAATAATAGCCGATCAACAAAGTTAAAGAGGTAATTAATAACAATCCTAAGGCTACTTGATGCGCATAAAAGAAGGCTGGATTCCAAGATACATTTAAAATCCACTGAAATGCATATAATGTTATTAGCCACTTCTTGTTAGGTAATTGTTTCCACAGAAAAGCCATAAAAATGGAGTAGCAAACCATAATTGTTGTCCATGCTGCTCCAAATACCCATCCCGGAGGTGTCCAGGGTGCTTTGTTTAATTCTGCGTACCATTCGGAAGGTACCCCTGCACCTGTAAAGAAACCACCAATTGCTAAGGCGGAGAAGTTTAAAATTAGGAAAATAACGACTCTTAAAAGCATAGAATTATAGTTTATATAATAATCAGATTACTGTATCGCAAGCTCTTAATTAAGAGCGAGAATTTTTGATACAAAAAATAGCCTCATTGTAACTACTTGTTAAAGATAGAAAACTTAGATTGGATGTAATTGTTTTTCTTATCTTCGTGATCTGAAATTATTTAAACAAACACCTAATGAAAAAAACGTTCCTATCACCAATTCTCCTATTATTCTTTTCTACCCTTGCTATAGGTCAGCATCAAAAAGAATTTATTGACTATGTGAACCCATTCATTGGAACACGTAATATGGGGCATACATTCCCGGGAGCTGCTGCTCCGTTTGGCATGGTTCAACTTTCTCCAGAAACAAATCAAGTACCTATGTTTGATGAAGAAGGTAAATACATCAAAGAAACCTATGCTTATTGTGCAGGGTATCAGTATGGTGATAGCAGCATTTTTGGTTTTTCTCATACACATATGAGTGGCACAGGACATTCCGATTTAGGTGATTTTTTAATCATGCCTACCACCGGAGAACTTGATTTAGAGCCAGGAACCTCTGATGATCAAAAAGGCTATCATTCCTCTTTTCGCCATGAAACTGAGAAAGCAAAACCGGGATACTACGAGGTGTTATTAGACAATTACAATATTAAAGCACAACTCACGGCTACTGAAAGAGTAGGTTACCATAAATATACTTTTTCTGAAAAAGAGGAAGCCCATATTATCCTCGATTTAATGGCCAATATCTACAACCATAAGGCTAAAAACGTGTGGAGTTTTGTAAGAGTAGAAAACGATTCTACTGTAGTAGGTTACCGACAAACTAACGGTTGGGCAAGGACACGATATGTCTATTTTGCCATGCAATTCTCCAAGCCTATCAAAAGTTATGGACACAAGAAATACAACGCTCCTAGATACAATGGTTTTTATCGAAAATTTGATGAAGCACACAACTTCCCTGAAATGGCAGGATCAGAAATAAGAGCTTATTTTAATTTTGATGTTGAACCCGGAGAAAGTGTTGAAATCAAGTTTGCCTTATCACCTGTAAGTACAAATGGTGCAATGAAAAACTTAACCACAGAGGTTCCTCATTGTAATTTTGATGAAGTAGTGAAATCTACTCAAGAAAAGTGGAATAAAGAATTGGCTAAGATTGACGTAAAAACACCAAAGGAAGAACAGATGGAAACTTTCTATACTGCCATGTATCATACGATGCTGAGTCCAGTTATTTATGAAGATGTAGATGGAAGTTATCGCGGTTTGGATCAAAATATTTATACCTCCGATGGGTTTACCAACTACACCTTATTTTCTCTTTGGGATACATATCGTGCTCTGCATCCGCTTTTCAATATCATTCAACCGGAAAGAAATAACGATATGATCAAGTCGATGTTGGCACATCAATCTCAAAGTGTCCACGGAATGTTACCGATATGGAGTCATTATGCCAACGAAAATTGGTGCATGGTTGGTTATCATTCGGTTACCGTTTTAGCCGATGCCGTAGCTAAAGGAACTACCGATGCAGACCTCGATGAGATGATAAAAGCAAGTACTACAACAGCCAATGTATCTTATTTTGATGGTATTGGTGACTATGTTAAAATGGGTTATGTCCCTGAAGATAAAAGTGGTGCTTCCGTTTCTAAAACGCTTGAATATGCTTATAATGATTGGTGTATTGCTCAACTTTCCAAAGCAAAAAATGATAAAAAAGTAGAAGACGAATACACAAAGAGATCTTCGTACTACAAAAATGTATTTGATAAAAACAGTAATTATATGCGCCCGAAATTGTCAGATGGAACTTGGAGAGAAAACTTCGACCCTCTAGACACTCACGGACAAGGATTCATCGAGGGTAATGCCTGGAACTATGGTTTATACGTTCCTCACGAGGTAGATCAAATGATTGAAATGATGGGAGGAAAAGACCAGTTCTCGAATCACTTGGATAAAATTTTTACTACAGAAATCGAGGATAAATACATTGAACATCACGAAGACATCACTAAAGATGGTATTATTGGAAATTACGTTCATGGTAATGAACCGGGACATCATATTCCTTACTTATACAATTGGACAAATCACCCTTGGAAAACCCAAGAACATGTGCGTATGATTATGGATACGATGTATTCTAACGATATTGATGGCCTTTGCGGTAATGATGATGCAGGACAAATGAGTGCATGGTATATTTTCAGCAGCCTTGGTTTTTACCCTGTTTTACCTGGTTCTCCAAACTACGCTATCGGTTCTCCTTTAGTGGAGGAAGCTAAGGTGCAATTAGGTAACGGTAAAACGCTTCATATTACAGTAAAAAATCAGTCAGAGAAGAATGTATATGTGAAGAAGGTGGTGTTAAATGGGAAAGAAATAACTGATTTTCAGTTGAACCATCTTGATTTTGTAGATGGTGGGGAGTTATTGTTTGAGATGGGGAGAAAAGCGAAGAAATAGAAAATAAAGCCCAAGTGAATCATTCTTTTTCATAAAAAGGATGATTCACTTGTCTTAGTTTTTAATTACATTTTATCTACCCAACAACTCCTCCTGCATATAATACACCTGCAACTGCTGAAATATTGGTTGTAAAACAGAAAGATACACTTCGTCATCATCCAAAGGCAAATAATGCTCTGCGACTTTTGCCTTCCCTGCCCCACTTAATACATAACTATACTTCACTTTATGAGTAATTAGTTCATCCATAGAAGAGATCGTATGGTCTTTCGACTGACAATGAAACTCCACAGGAACGCTCCTTAATAATTCATGAATTTCTCTATTTTGTTTATTCAAATCGTAAAGCATCAAAAGAGCCAATTGTTCATAGATATTCCCTTTTCCTAGTTGCCAAAATTTATTAGTGATTTGATTTTCTTTACTATCATTAATGGCAAAATCAAATGAGGGGTGGATACTTAATTCCTGATAGATGTGATCAATATCTAAGTTTGAATGGGGAAACGACTTTTTGATATTCTTTTGGGTGATACTTCCCAACGTCATACTATCATGTTGATTCGCTGTTAATAAAATCAATGGTAAAAAATAACGTTCTTTGTTGGCTCCAATTTTCAATTTCATTCTTTGATAAATCCCTTTGACAATACTAGCTCCCATCAACTGATTGGATACTATTAGCTCTGCCCCAAAACGATTGCCTTTAATTTTTCGGATACCACCCGATCGTAGTTTTTCGTCTTCTTCCCATTCCAAAAGTAATAGTCTCTCTTCGTCAGTCTCTCTATTCTTAATTTCATTCATCCTTTTAATATGTCGGATAGACAAAGCTTCTCCGTTGGGTCCGGGAGCCTCATTATCTCCAAAAACGCCTTCCCAATGATTGCTTGTTCCCCATAATGGTTTTGGGTTTTCTTGACCATGACATCGAAAACATTCCCCTGGAGATCGACGAACAGCAATGGGATTTTGGGCAAAATCTAACTGAAATAATTCCCAATTACCTGTGGTGTTATTCAGTTCCATCCCATCCACTTTTTGATAGGTAGGATCATCTTTTTTAGAACTGATATTAAATAGCAAATGCCCATCTTCCCCAAAAAGTACTATTCTTGGAAATTCTAGATTGGATTCTCCTAAAGCTTTTGTATGTTCTACTAATGAAAAATTCCTTCTATATACTTCCGGGAAGGCTAGCAATAACTCTTCGACAGAATTTACTTTCTTTTCCTTCACCCAATGTTCGATATCAGATAATTGAACCGTACTGGAATCTAAATATTGTGCTTCTTCTAAAACACATGATGATGAAAATTTAGTAGTTGTTGAGGGAATTTGACACCCCAACAATAAAAAAGTGATAAAGTAGATGTGATATTTTTTCATGACAGTAAGGTAGAAGAATCACGGAATAAAATCGTCTCAGAAAAGTATCTTGAAAAAGATGACGTACTTATTTACTCCTCATCACAAATCAGTATTTGATATTGAATAAATGAAGTAATCATAACATGAAGTTTTTGTAGTCCAACTACTTCAAAATCATTTTTTGAAGTACATCAATCATCCATTTTGTAATAATATTGAGGTGATAAAAAAGGATTGCAGTAGCGTAATTTTCGGTAAAGGAAAGCGAGCCTTTCTACATTTGGGCATCTCAAACTTAAATAATGTATGATATGAAATTTATTAAATTAAGTCTACTACTACTAGCTACAATTCTATTTTCTTGTCAATACGACATACAAGAGCAAGAGGTCAATCAAGAAGCTTCCAACTTTAGAGTAAACTGTCCATCTTCACATCCTTATGTGGCATGTGACCAATGTTGGGAGAACGAAGCTCAGGCTTTAAGTGCCGGTTGTACTTCAACGGGAACATCAGAAGATACTTCTGGTGGTCAAGATCAGACGGCATCATCTAACTGTCCTGCTTCACATCCTTATGAAGCGTGTGGTCAGTGTTTTGAAGATGCTGTACAAGCATTTAGTGCTGGATGTACAGAATCTGGCGGAGATACTGGTTCGGGATCAAACGAGGGAAGTGGCAACTTTAACCCTAACAATACGACTTGTGTCACACCTGTTGGAAATGGCAACGACGGATGTTTAAACTCAGACGGCTATTTTGTAAGTCGCGATGGAGTAGTTTCTGATCCTGAAAATGCACGATTAGCGATCTTAGATATTGAAATCAATTTAGGCATTGATATCGATGATGAGTTTATTGAAAAATGTGGTTACCAAGGAACAGTGCCTTCTATTAACCCATCAATTTCTGCAGCAGATGCTAAGATCTATTTTAAAGCGTTAATCGGTGAGCAAAAAGCACAATGGTTAATCGAGGATTTAGATACTAACCAAGATGGTATTTTAACTAGAAACGAAGCCTCTCAAGCAAAAGGATCTGACCCTAGACAAGTGTTACGTACTGGCTTTGGACAAGAAAATGGTTTGGCTACAGACGACATCCTTGCTTACATTGGTTTGTATTTAGGCGATGGTGCTATCGATAAATATGCGGGCGATTTATTACCTGAAGTTCAAGATAATTTGGCGACTTTTACAAGAACTTGGCAGCCAGATGTAATGAACTCAAATGGTCGTTACAGAAATTAATATATCAATTGAAAAAATGATTTAGTTAGTATATAGTATTGACCCACAGTGTATGCTGTGGGTTATTTTTTTCTAAGAATTCCTTATTAATACAGGCAATTCGATATTAATTGCTTTTTCTTCTATTGGATTTAAACTTTCCTTTAAAACCACCTTTTTTATTTGAAGAAGTAGTTTTAGGATTACCTGTATTTCTATTTCTCGAAGGCTTTTTCTTCTCACCTTCCTTTTTTGCATTCCCAGCAGCTTTACGTTTTTTATTCGCAAAAAACTCTTGTTTTCTTTTTTGCTTTTCTTTTTCCAACGCCTTTTTCTGAGTTGCGTTCATTGGTTTGTCCGTCTGAGGATAAGGATGTTCCTCTACCACGGTAAGCGTTTGCTTCGTTAGTTTTTCTACATCTTTGATGTACTTGTTATCTTCCGCCTCACTTAGTGAAATCGAAATACCTTTCTCCCCTGCTCTACCACAACGACCGATTCGGTGTACATAGGTTTCCGACTCGTTCGGAATATCATAATTGATAACGTATTGTAGTTTATCTATATCAATTCCTCTAGCTGCAATATCCGTTGCGACCAACACATTAATGCTTCCATCTTTAAAAGCAGCTAACGCCTTTTGTCTTTGGTTCTGAGATTTATTTCCGTGGATAGCAGCACACTTTGTCCCCTTTTTTGTCAGCTTCCTAACGATACCGTCTGCACCATATTTAGTTCTTGTAAACACCAATACCTGTTGTATTTTCTTCTCTTTGATGAGGTGATGCAACAAGTCGATTTTCTCTTTCTTATTGGTATAATACACAAACTGCTGAATGGTCTCTGCTGTTGAAGATACAGGAGTGACCGTCACACTTTTAGGGTTGATAAGAATCTGTTTTGATAAAGAAACAATATTCTTAGGCATTGTTGCTGAGAAGAATAAGGATTGTCTCTTTTTAGGTAAAAGCTTTAATACTTTCTTGATGTCATGAATAAAACCCATATCCAACATACGGTCGGCCTCATCCAACACAAAGTATTTGATATCCGATAAGCTGATAAAACCTTGACCAATTAAATCCAACAAACGTCCGGGAGTGGCAATTAAAACATCCACACCTTTTCTCAATGCTCGCACTTGTCGTTCTTGATTTACCCCACCGAAGATAACTGTGTTTTGCACATCAGTATACTTACCATAAGTAGAGAAACTTTCTTCTATCTGAATGGCCAATTCTCTGGTTGGAGTTAGTACCAACGCCGTAATCTTATTGGTCGATTTCGACTTTTTATCCTGCTGCATCAATTGTAAAATCGGAATCGCAAAGGCGGCCGTTTTCCCTGTTCCTGTTTGTGCACAACCCAATACGTCTTCTCTTTTTAATACAAAAGGAATAGCTTTCGCCTGAATCGGTGTCGGTTTAACGTACTTTTCTTCGTTTAATGCTTTGAGGATAGAAGGATTTAACTTCAGCTCTTTGAATGTCATAATCAATGGTTTACAAAATAAAAAAGCAAAACCATTAGAATGTTATATGGCAGGCTTTATGAGATGAAACACAAAGGTAGTGTTAATTGTTGAGAGTATTGTGATTGGTTCAAGCTTGTTAGTAATGAGTGGAGGTTATAATTGATACTTCAGGACTGATAATGATAAAATTATATCTTTTTTTTGATTTCAAAAATGAATTTATTATGTTTGAAGTTAAACTAATATCACTATAAACATTGAGACCAACTAGACTATTTATTTCCTTTGCTATATTATTTTCTTCCCTTTTGTTTGCTGATAATCATCAGAGTTTAAATAAGAATGAAGAAAACCTATTAGAGAAAATTGATGAGCTTAGTCAGACTGATTTGATGAAGGCTTTATCGATGACAGACGTAGCAATATCAGAATATCCTCCCAAAGAACATTCTTTGATTTTGGGAAATTTGTATCACAGAAAAGGCAATTTAAATATGCTTCAGGGAAGGTATGCACAAGCAAGAGATGCCTATTATTCTGCGGATCAGAATTTCTCTGCCATCAATTATTCACTTGGCAGAACAAAGGCACTAATTAACATTGCTACTTTGTACCAAATGGAAAAGGAGTATCAGAAAGCTTCTAGTGCTTATAAAGAAGCCTTAAAACAGGCTTATCTTTTACCAAATAAGGACGCCGACTATCTCATTCCAAATATTTTACTCAATCAAGCTAACTTATTTGATGAGGAAGGAAAACGTATGGATGCGATACATCAATTTAAAGAAGTGGTCACCCTCTGTAAAACCGATAACATGCTTTCTTTGAAAGGGAAAGCCTACCATAATTTGGGAAATCAATATTTAAAAATTGATGTCACCGATTCTGCCAATTATTTCTTTAAACAGGCGTATGCGATCAAAAAATTAACGGGAGATCGAAGAGGTGAAATCAATTCCCTCCTAGCCTTTGCTCAAGTTCAACTCATCAGCAATCAATTTGATGCAGCTGAAAAGTACTATCTGGAGGCTGAACAAATTGCTATTTCCTTAAAGGCTTATCAAGATTTAGTGAATGTGTACAACAATCTTTTTCAACTATATCAAGCAAAAGGGGATTTTGAAAATGCGTTGAAATATCATGTTTTATTTAAGGAACAATCCGATGAACTGATTCAGACTGCACATGAGCAAACAGTAAATTTCATTGAAAAGAATCATCAGTTGGAGTTGGATCAGCAGGATTTACAAACGGAAAAAGAAGATCAACAAGAATTGATTTTTGGCTTGACAACTGCATTTATCTTATTTGTCATCATCTCTGTGCTAATTTTCAGAATGCAACGTTTAAAGGCGATCAATGCGAAACAAAGCGAAGATCAATTGATGATGGAAAAAGAGTTGTTGGAATCGGAGCAATTGAGGGTGGAAGAACAGTATCATTCCTTACAAAATGATATCTCTTTTAAGGACAAAGAATTGACCACCAATGTCATGCACTTAATGCAGAAAAATGAGCTCATTAATAATGTCTCAGAGGAATTGATGACACTGGATGATCCTCAAATGGATAGTGCAACGAGAAAGAAAATCCGATCTATTGTCTATAATTTACAGACTTCGGGCTCTGGTGAGATTTGGAAAGAATTGGAAGTCCGCTTCGAACAAGTACATCATCAGTTTTTTGATCAGCTTCAAAAGGAACATCCTAACCTCACCCCTAATGAGAAAAAACTTTGTGCTTTCTTAAAACTGAATTTAAGCACGAAAGATATATCAAACATCACTCACCAAAGTGTGAAATCGATTCAAATTGCTCGTTACCGTTTAAGAAAGAAATTGGGATTGATCAATACAGATATCGATTTCCAGACTTTCTTGAGTAAATACGATGGTGGGAATTTGACTTTGGAAGAGGTGAGGGAGATGGTGTGATGTAGGACTTCGTCCAAGATATAAATAGAGACAAAATAAAATTCACATTATGATGACTCGTCCATATCATAATGACTGAATGTAAAAAAACGCCTCTCCAGAATCATCACTAACCATAATTCTATTTCCTTCATCACTAATCAAGCTTCCTCCATGTTCTAGAACTCTTTGAAGAGACACTTTTAAGTTATCCACTCCAAAAGTACACACCCAATACTCGTACTTGCCCTTAACATCCTTTGCTATTATGAACAAATCAGCAATATGACTATTTTGTGTATCCAATATCTTGTAAGTCCCTTTACCTTTTGAAACAAAATTCCAATTAAAAATACCTTCATAAAATGGGATAATTTTGGTGGCATCAGATGCATGAAGCTCATTCCAAATGAGTGTATTTGATATCCCTTTTGTTCGGTTATTCATCAAATAGTCTCCTTGGTAGACCGTAAACCCTGCCCCTAAGGGATCTCGGATTAATGCTACTTTCCCGAAATGATCTAACTCTTGTTCTAATTCAATTATCCCTCCTAAATTTCGAGCTTGTTCAACAGTCTTTTTCACATCATTTACTTGAATATATGACATCCAAAAATGAGGCATTTTCAACTGCTTAAATTGATTTGGTGTTTCGTACAAACCAACAATAGCTTTATCTCCTAAATAAGCAGTTTGATAATCGTATTCATTATAGAATTCCCAACCGAAAACGGAAGCATAAAACTTCATGGATATTTTAGGTTGATAAGTGGATAAATCGGCAAATATAAATTGATTAGGTTTCATAGGTTTTGAGTTTAATTTATAGTATTTGTGATGTTATTTACCTCTAGAGTCGACTCTCCTGTTAAATCAAGTTCCTGACTAACACTATAATAATCTCCTTTACTCGGCACCATATCTTGATTATTATCCACAACAAAAGTGATGTAACATTTTCCTTCATGTAAATAGTTCAAAGTAAACTCTTTATCTCGATAATCGATCTCGGGAAATAACAATACTTCATCCATCGCCTCTTGCTCGATATATCCATAAGCTGACTTAAAGGAAGTATCCTCATTCGTTAAAGGCACTCTTGATAAATACACTTGTATGTTTTTGTCTTTACTCAAATCTTCCCTAGAAAATTTGAGATGTAAGGAAGCTATATTTTTGATATCTTTTATCTGAATTGGATCCCCTGACATTTCTCCCAAAAGTGCATAATTATAATCGTCATTGACCATCATATAACTAGTGGATGTAACTACGGGATATTCAGGTCCCCAATCCTGTAAAGGCATTCCTTGAGGAAAACTTTTTACCACTTCTTTACTTGGGAATTGATACTGTGTAGCTGCATTTTGGGCGAGATCTTGATGTAGTTTTCGTCCATCAAATTCTATGTGCTTGCTTGGTGTTTTCATTCCCATTTTACTGGTATATGTCAGCATTTTCATCTGATCATCTTTGAATGAAATCTTCACCCACATGATTTGTTTTCCACCATAAGCATCTACAAATAAGTACTCATCGATATCAGCTTCTGTCATCACAAAGTAACTAGTACGATAGATACCACCGAGAATACCTCCGTTACGGAGCATAATTGTTTTCGTCCCCTTAAAATCGGCTACAAAGAAAGTGTTGAACAAATTGCCCATACTTCCTCCTTCAAATAACCCATGAATTTGAGAACTATTGATCGCTCTAAAATCGAAAGCAAACCAAGGTATATCTCTTCCCAATAGATGGATTTTCCCCACCCAATGTCCTTGCATTTTTTCTAAAAACTCAAAGCCATTTTTATCGATATCAATGGGTTGTAAATTCGGAGCTTCAAATGTTACGGCTGTAGTATCTACCTCCTCTTTTTCTTCCTTATTTGATGATCTGAGAAAACCATTTTCCGCCCATTTCTGTATAGCCTTTCTTTCCTTTTTAGAGATCAAACCCGTAGTAGGCATCGGAAAATTCTTGTTGTTGATAAGGTTTAATAGATCTTTTGTTTTAATGGCGTCAACGACATTTTCGTAAGTGGTTAGATCAAGGTCACCGGTGGGTCGTTTTCCTGAATGACAAGTGACACAGTGGTTTTGAATAATTCGTTTTATTGTTCCATTGTAAGAGACCTCTCCAATCTCTAAAACAGGATCAACTGAAGTCGTCTCAACGCTTTTACAAGCAGCAATAATAATAAATAGCAATGATGCTAAAGAGAGAATAATTTTGTTTCGATTCATAGTTTTGATTTATGTTCAACTACAAATGTCAGGTAATCTGATAAGGGTTCTTTTGATCTAGATCAAAATCTTATTTTCCAGCACGAATACGGCTCAACGTCTCTTGTGATATCCCTAAAAAAGAAGCAATATGCCCTAACTTAATTCGCTGTTCGATCTTTGGAAAATACACTTCCATTAAATCGTATTTTTCTTTGGCTGATAAAAAAGACCAACTCTTAGAAAACTGATCTAAGATGGCCAAAATCTCTTCGGAAAGTAATCGTGCGAAATTACCAAAAGCTGGAAATTCTTGTATCAGCTTCTGATAATCCTCATAACTAATACGATATAACGTACAATCTTCTAAACATTCGATGTTCTCAAAACTTGGTTGTTGTACATAAAAGCTATACCAAGATGTGATAAACATATCTTCCACATAAAACCAAGAACTCACTTGTCGACCATCGTGATAATAATAGTTATGCAATGCTCCTTTCTCTACATAATACAAATACCTCGCCCTCTGATTGGCCTCTAAAAGTAGATCAGATTTTTGATGTTCTTGGAGTGTAAATAATTCTTGAATCCGATTTTCTAGTTCAGGTGTGATAAGTGTTTTCTGGGAGATTTTTTGGAGGAGGTGGTGCATTGGGGTAGGTTTTGTGCTCTTATCTGATTTAAAATTACTAGATAGTTCAAATTAATAAATTCTCAATTTTCCAATCAGATAAGAACAAAATATTCAAGCCTTAAATTGCTCAACTACTAAAATAGTACAAATTCAAGAAAACTAAAATAGTTAAAGATTATCAAAAAGAGAACCTCTTAACCAAAGGTATAAATGATTTAAACTTATCAGTTCCCAATTCTAATATAATTTTTATGGAAACTTTAGAATTAAGATATTCCTTGAGATCTTTCCTATTTTCTCCCTCTAATAAATCAATCAATTTCTTATATCCATCATCTAAATAAATCTCTTCCAATAAATTAAATTCATCCTTTGAATTTTTTATCACTAAAGACAATAAAAACATAATGCACAAAAAGTTATCTTCTTTATCTTCTTTTGAAAAATTTAAACTTTCATGAGCTCTAATAATCCTGTAGATATTTATAAATCTCTTAATTGTTCTTGGGTTCCTACTTATACTACATGCAATCAATTTCAAGTTCTCTAATTCTTCTACTGAGAACTCTAAATCTGGAATAGAATTGCCTTTATCAATATTTTTCGTACCAGTGTAACTGCCCTCATCTAGCACATTTTTATCGTTTTCTTTTAGTTCTAAAGGTTTGCTTAAAGTATCTTCTTCAGAAACTTTATTATTACTAATTGTAGGCTGATCATTTGAATTAGGCTTTTTCTGTACAACTTCACTTGAAATAAGGTCTTCAATTAATTGAGTAACATTATTCTCATTTGGTTCTTTTAAATTAAATGGAATTTGAAAAATTTTCTCTAAATACTCTTTAGGTTCTATTACATTAATACCAAAATTACTTTTTAATTTCTTAGCGGAGTTTACTCCCGTAATATTATTATATTGTAGTATATTTTTATAAGTTAGGGCATTTTCAACACATCGTTTATCCACTCCAACAACTACAACAAATAATGGAAAAGCCATTAATAGATGTACTGCTTGTAATACTTCTAACACTTTTTCATCAGGACATCTATCTAGATCATCAATGTATAGAACTATTCTTTCAAGGTTATTATAAAATTCTATATTATTTGAAGATGAGCTTTTGCCTTTATTATTAAATAAATCACTTAAAGTTTCTAGATCTTTTCTTGTTGTCGATATTATACCTAAATGCTTGTCATATTCATTACTCTCATTCCTATTTGATATAAACTTTTTTAAATAGAAATTGGATAGGTTGTTCTCCAAATCATAATCTAATAGTGCTATTTTAGTATCATATAAAGAAATATCTTTTTCAATTTTTGCTATTTCAAATTCTTTACTTTGTTTTTTATCTTCTAAATTTTCAATCTCCCAAATATATTCTTCTTCCTTTTTATTTATCTCATCTTGTATTTTAGTTTGCTTATCAATAATAACCTTGATTGCTTTAAAATACTTTTTATAAGCACTAATAAACTTATAACTAACAGAAAAAAATGGTGTTATAAATAACCCTACTACTTCTAAAAACTTCTTTAAATATCCATCAAGCTCATCTTTAAATAAATATGAGGAAACAAATATTACTACAATTAACATTAAAAACTTGATTTGAGCTGAAGAAAAAGAAGTTAAACAGTTTAAGAAACTTCTAATTTTTTCATTGTATTTTAAAATTTTTTCTGGATTAACCTTTTTAAGTTCTTCCTCATTAATTCCTAAACTCCTTACTAATTTTATTTCTTCATCCTTATAATCAACATTAGAATAAATATCAGATAATATTTTTTTAAAATTCTTTGATTGAATTTCTTTTTTTATGTTGATAAGCTCATTTTCTTTAGAGTATAATTTTTCTTTAATTTCTTGATATTTCTTCTCATTTTCTTTTTTTTCATCTAATAATAATGCCTTTTGAATCTTAAAGGAGTCAAGTTCTTTAGTAATTTCATTTTTAAGTTCTTTCCTTATTTTAACATCTTCAGTATAATCATTTATATATTCATCAAGTTTTTGAAATATAGCCGAGATTAAACTCGCCCATAAATTAGAATCCATATATGCCCAAGCATTAAAAGTTATTTGAGCAATACCTTCACAGTAAATAAATTCTTCATTTTTATTCTTAGAATTTTCTTCATTTGACAGCTTTTCTATTTTATCATTTAATTTATTCATAAAAAAACTCTTTCCGCTTCCCCATTTTCCAAAAAGAGAAATTGCGAGAGGCGGGCTTAATTTCTTTAATGCAATTAAAGATGCAAACGCATTAATATCACTTTTAAAATCTAAAGAATCTGTTGTTTTTGAATGTCCATCATTATTCAAATTGACTAATTGTAGAGGATTTTGCGAACCGGTTTCTTCCGCTAAAGAAAATAACTTAAAAAGTTTTTCTTGTGTAAAAGATAAAGTTTGTAATATTATTAAAAATTGTTCTCTTGTTAATTGGGTAATGGTACTTACTAAATCTAAGTTTAGTAATTCGTCCTTTAAATTTATGTTACTAGAAAGAGAATGCCATTTTACATTAAACCTTTTCCCCCTATGAAAATTTTTAGTAACAACACCAATCGCTCTTGGTATAAAAACTTTATTATCCATAGAATTTAATACAAAAATATCCTCTTTTTTAATTCCAGTTAATAAATTAATATCATTGAAAGGACTGCTGTTCTCCCAAACATTATTTCTTAAAAAATATTCAGTTTGATCACTATTTTGAAATAATCGACTAACAACATAAAAATTACTTGATTCTGGAATTAATTTAGTTAAGTCATCTATTTTTCCAAACCATTTTCTTTCAATATTAGGATGTTGTGAAAGATTGTTTTGAACCCAATAAAAATCAAGAACTTGAAAAGTTACTAGACCTTTATTCTTTTTATTTAGTTCGTTACTTATTTTCTCAATATAAGTCTCATCATTATACTCAAAGTTTAGAATTATTACTTTTTTTGGAGTGAATTCTTTAACCATTTCTCCATATTGATGGAGATATAGTTTTAAATCTTCTTCATTAAATTTTTCTCTTTTAATATCAACTAATAATTCTGTTTTGCCAAATTTATCTAAATGAACAAAAGTAGGTTTATATTTACCATGATATTTAAATTTTTCAGAAAGAGATAAATTAAATTTTAATTCCAATATATCTTTACCTAAGCCATTTATATCAATTTGATTTTTTTCAAGTTCTTTTAAAATTTTCATGAAATATTTTTAGTTAGAGAGTCCTTATGTTTGCCTTATTTTATTTATAAATTAGTTTATAAATAATAATGTTTATTTAAATAATAGTCTTACCCACAATCCTCATCATCTGCTCTACCAAACTACTCTTAAACACATCGTCCTTAATATAATTCTTGTACATATTGATTTCTTTACGACGTTGTTCTGCCATGACCTCATCCATGATTTTTTGGAAGGCGATCAGTTTGTTTTGATCGTCGGGATTTTCTAAGAATTTCTTGATGAAGTCGGGATGTTCAGTGACTCTTTTTTTGAGGTTGAGTAGTCTTACTCTGCTTTCCTCAGGAGTATCCCCCCAACCGCTAAAGTAACGGTCATTGAATGTTTCGATGATCTCTTCTAATAGGTCTTTTTCCTCTTCCCCATGTGTTCCTCTTGGGTTTGGGTTTTGAGGGTCAAGTTCTGAAACGGCATCGTCTAATATGATTCCTTCGTTCAAACGGGTTCTTTCTAATCCGTAAGAAGATAGATCTACTGAATCTAAAATGTCATCTAGTAGTTCATCTTCTTTTCTTTTTACGATGAGTTTTGGTATGAGGAATTTTAAGAACCAGAATAGTTTTTCCCATGCCGGCATTTCGTAACTCATAATGGCTGACATTTGTGAGTAGATCTTTACGAATTGCTTGGCTTTGATTTTGAAGTCAGCTTTTTCATCATCTTCTAATGCTAATTCCTCATTGAAACGATGGGCAGATACATCTATAATAGGACTTAGTTCATCTGCATCTACATTGTTGAAGTATTTATTGATGAACTCATCTACTTCATGGTTTTCATAGATGCCTATTTCGTCTAAATGTTCTTTGAGGTCATGCAGTACGTTGACGTCTGTGGCACTGCTCAATGAAGTGACCGTAAAGAAAGGGTCAAATGATTTTTTAATGTCTTCTGCGGAGTTGAAGAAATCGAGTATAAATAGGTCTTCTGTACGCTTTCCGTATTTATTTGCTGACCTGTTCAGTCTTGAAAGTGCTTGAACTGCTAATACGCCTTGTAACTTTTTATCAACATACATGGCGGACAGTTTGGGCTGATCGAAGCCTGTAAGGTATTTGTTGGCTACGACTAGAATGCGGTATTCGTCTGTATCGAAGTTCTTTTTGGTATCCTGTTCGGGAAATCCATTAAGCTGTTCTTCTGTGTAGGTCACTCCATCTACTACTTTTTCACCAGAGAATGCAATAGCTATTTTAAATGGATTGTCATGCCCTTTTATAATACTTCTGATGGCTTGATAATAGCGAATAGCTGCAACGATATCTTGAGTTACAACCATTGCTTTTGCCTTGCCTTTCAGTTTCTTTGGAGCCACTACTTTTGTCATAAAATGATCCACCATTATCTCTGCTTTAGTTCTAATGGTTTGAGGATTTTTCTCGACAAAGTTCTTTAGTTTTTTCTGTGCTTTTGCCTTATCAAACTCAGGATTATCTTCTATGGATTTCTCTACTTCGTAATAACTTTTGTAAGTGGTATAATTGGCTAAAACATCAAGAATAAAACCTTCTTCAATGGCTTGTTTCATAGAGTATAAATGGAAAGGCAAGAACCTTCCATCAGATTGCTTAATACCAAAACGTTCTAAAGTGGCTGATTTTGGAGTGGCAGTAAAAGCGAGATAAGAAGCATTCTCACGCATCTTTCTGGCTTTGATAATTTGCAAGATTTTGTCTTGTGTATCTTCTACTTCCTCCACTTCACCTGCCCCCATCGCTTGGTTCATTTTACCTGCAGCTACACCACCTTGAGAAGAGTGTGCTTCATCAATAATGACAGCAAAGCGTTTATCACTTAGATCTGATATTCCATCAATGATAAATGGGAATTTTTGAATGGTCGTGATAATGATTTTCTTCCCATTCTCTAATCCTTCTTTTAAGTCTTTAGAAGAATAAGCAGGAGCAATTATATTCTTTACTGTGGAGAATCCTCTAATGTTATCTCTTAATTGTTGATCCAGTATTCTACGGTCAGTCACTACGATAACAGAGTCAAAAAGCGGTCTGTCTAATGCTTTAGCTCCGGTTACTTGCATATTTTTCGGGTAGACCTCTATTAATTGATAGGCTGCCCATGTAATAGAGTTGGATTTTCCTGAACCTGCGGAATGTTGAATAAGGTAAGTCTGTCCTGTTCCGTTATTGTGTGCATCATCAATCAATTTTCGAACGACATCCATTTGATGATACCTTGGGAAGAACAATGTTCTCTTATTTAATGGTGTTTTTAAATCACCATCCATTCGCATAAAATGTTGTATGATATTCGAGAGACTGTCCTTCGTCAAGACTTCTTTCCAAAGGTAATCTGTCTTATGCCCTGATAAATTTGGAGGGTTGCCCGCTCCATTGTTATTTCCCTTATTGAATGGTAAAAAGAAAGTTCCTTTTCCTGCTAGTTTAGTAGTCATATACACTTCGCTAGTATCAACAGCAAAATGTACCAAACATCGCCCAAACTGTAGTAAAGGTTGTTTTATGTCTCTGTCTTTTTTGTATTGGTTGATGGCATGAGGGTTGGCTCTCTGACCTGTCCATTCATTCTTCAACTCCATGGTGACAATAGGCAGACCGTTTAAAAACAAGACGACATCAATTGACTCTCTTGTGGTTTGATGAAAATACACCTGTCTTGTGATTGAAAACTGATTCTTTAAATAGTTCTCTTTTACGGTATCTCCACTACTCTCTAAAGGTTGCTCATAAAACAAAGTAAAATGTGCATCTTCCACGCCCAAACCTTTACGTAGTAAATGCAACACACCATGCTTCTTGACTAACTTATCAAAGCGATCTAATATTCTTAATTTGTAATCACTATGCTTCTTTAGTTTTTCTAATTCTTCCTTTTGTGAAGTCTCTAAGAAATTCCAAAAACGCTTTTCATCCAATGCAAATTTTGTATTGAAGTCCGTAGAATAGCCTACATAATATCCATTGCCAGTAATGTATTCTAATGGCGTTTCTCCTATGTTTGCTTGCTCTTTTCTTTCTTCTTGGGTTGAGCCTGCTAAGTATTTTTCGATTAATGCTTCAAGAGCTTGTTCGTTGGTTTGGCTTGGCATTTTTGTGAATTAAGAATTAATATTTTGAATTGCGAACGCAGTGCGTTCGTAATTGTGTTACGTCTGATTAAGTGGGCTTTTCTCAATTCAGTCGTCAGTGACGACCAAATTAGTTTTTGCCTTTTCAATTATGCAGACAGTGTCTGCGGAATTAAAGTTATTCTCTAGTAAATATACTTGAAATAGTAATACACGAGGATAGTCAAACAACTTCTTTTTTCTATATGATTGTGAATGTTTTATAGCTTGAATAGAGGAAATATAATTTTTAGTATCTTTGTAATAACATACTCACCCCGCTTCCCATTAGAACAGCGCGCTCAGGGTGAGTTTTTTTAATATATTTTTTTGTTGTACACTTCGCTCGTCATTGACGAGTAAATTTGATAAGGTTCGAGAGTGTCGAACTTATTTGATCTTAGGATTACTTCAAAATATTCTTCCTGCTTTTCAATAGTTTTTTAAAAGTTCTTGTTGAAGTTGAAGATTTGTTACATAAAAGGATAAAATCATTTATTGATTAAAATACGGATCTAAAAATGTCTTCAAGTTTTGAACTACATCTGCGTTTAAATCCCAAAAGTCAGTTTTTCTATAATTTCTATTTCTTTCCTTAATTTTTTCTTTTTGAGAATTTGATTCACCATGTAAAACTTCTAGATAACCGTAGATTTTCGTTTTACGAGCAGGTATAGTTAAAGAATTTTCTCTCCCTTCAATGTTAATTTGCGAGATGCATTGCTCATAACCATCCCAACAATCAAAAATAGCACTGTTTTGTGGAGCAATCGTTCCTTCTAAAAGTGTTTCCAGATCACCAGGGTCTTGTCCATTTGGAAAAAGAAATATTTCAAACTCAAGTTCATTCTCTTCTCTCCAAGTTTCTATTTGATTTAGGCGTTCTTGGTAATCATCATCAGCATCAAAAATCAACAAATTTATACCATCATTATCTGTATTGTTTGTCATCTGATTAATAATCAAGTTATCTGCTCCATTATTTCCTTCATAAATCTTCCCCCAACCATTCACTCCAATAATGTCATTTTCTTCACTCGATTTAGCATTATAGCCTAATTTCTGACTGTAATGCTGCAATATAAAATCATGAAGGAATTTTTGATCTGCAATCCCTTCTACAAATATTTTCAAGCTCATTTTTAACGAATTTCAGTGTTAGTTTCAATTGCACTTTTCACTCCTCCAAAAGAATATTGATAGGCTTTGATTCCTGCTTTTTTAGTGTGTGCTACTTTAAATAGCCCGAATTTTTCTTGATAACTAGCATACTCTTCTTCTTCGAGAACTTCTTCTAGGTATTTAATGGTTTCCATACTATGTGAAGTGATAAACAACTGAACATCAAATTCTGATGCAATGGTTATGATACTTCTCCATAATGATTTATGAGCTGTATAATGTAAACCGTTTTCTACTTCATCGATGAGAACAAAACCTCCATTTTTATTGGCTATAGAAGAGATGATACTTAGGAATTTTCTCACTCCATCTCCAGAAATATTACTAGGTATCATTTCATCTATACCTTGATAGGAAAAATACAAGCCATCTGGCAATGCTTGAATTTGCTCAATCTTAGGATCAATTTTTTGGAGTGCTTCTAAAATGATTTGCCCTTTTTTCTTTTTAACTAACTCAGAAAATCTTACCAAAGAATTCACATCATTTACTGTACTACTGATATATATAGCACTAAACTCTTCCTTGTAATCATTATTTATTTTTAGTTCCAATGGATTAATGGATAAATAACAATGATATTCCGTTTTTCTTTGTTGAGACTTTCTTTCATAAAACGTAAAATCTAAACCTTGTAATTCAGGATTATCAGAAGTAGAGTTTTTAATGAAGTTTTCATTAAAAGATTCTGTTTGTAAAGAGTTTGTATCTGATTTAAAAAGTGGTTTTAATTCTAATTGTCTTTCACTTTTGTCATTGAACTTACAAAATATGTTAGGCCTATTTCTGATCTCTAACTTATTAAAGAAATATTTTAGTGAGTCTGAAGTGACATTTCCTAGACCTCTGAATCTATTTAATCGAATAGGGATATCGGGATTTCCCATACCCATTAGTAAAAATATTGCTTCAAGTATTGTTGACTTACCTGAATTATTATTCCCTACAAAAAGGTTGATCTGCTTTAACTCCTTCAAATTAAAATGCTCATAACCTCTCAGGTTCTTTATTTCTATATCTTTTATTTTTGGTTGCATATCATTATAATTTCCTTTTAATCAAAGGTATGAAAATAATATTTTTCTTCATTTAGTATATTACTACTTATACTAGACAATCCTTTTTTATATATAATTATTATTCTACTAACACTTTTTTAATAATTCTTTCTTACCAAAATTTCTCCAACCTTCTTGATCATGAAATTGGATCATTACATCAATTTCTAGTATATCTAAAATTGTTATAAATAGAATTTGTTGAAGAGAGATTATGTAATTATGTTTTTGTTCTGCAGTAAATCCTTTTGGAAATCTTGCAGAGTGTGCTAAGGAGTCTCTAATTTCTTTAATGTCTTCAAGATTTAGATTGATTTCCCATCCTTTATTTTTTAGGTGCTTAGTTAAAGTCCTTTTGAATTGTTCTTGAATATAAGAGAGCCTATTTAGATTATTTGAAAGAATTTTTTGCTCTTCTTCTGTGAAAATTGAATCCTTAAGTTCTTCAGCTAAAACTTCTTTTAATTTAGGCTTTATCTCCTTTATCTCTTTTTTTCTTAAAGCATGATAATCTTCATCATATCCCTTATTCAAATTCAAATCTTTTGAGATACCTTCAAAACAACTAATCAATTCAAACATTCTACTTTCTTGATATAAAGTAGAACTTGATACCATTAATGCATAGGATATATTAAATACAATGGATTCTAATTCTTTTGAGAGTGATAAATATTTAGGAAATGCTTCTTTAAAGAATTCTTCAAGATTAGGGGTTGAATCCATTACAGCATAAGAGAATGAAATATCTGATGTATACTTCATTTTTTTCTTTGGAATTACTATTCCTTCGTCTTCATTAATATTAAGATGACCAAATACGACATTGGAAAATGATATCGATGTTAGTAGTATACATACTTTTCCAATAATGTTATTGACTTGTTCAATCTCTAAATTATCACCTTCTATTGTAAGTATATTGCCTTTTGAAATACACCCATTACCCCTAAACACTTTTTTAGCATCTTTAATACTTGTAGACGTAGGTTGTATTTGAATTTTTATATCTCCAGAATTAAATGAGATTTTTGAGCTTAGATATACACCATATAATTGAGTAGAAACTTGAGTTAGGTTATCAACTTCTCCAATTTTAAGTTCATCTACTTCAGCTTCTAAAACATTACCTCTAATGTTTCTATCTTCACTAATAATTATAAAAATAGGAATAGTATTGTCTTCTAGATCACCTTTTATTGTTAGTGTAGTTGACTTCTTAGGATGTTTATATTCAAATGAAACTTCTACTCCATATATATACCATCTAATTCCAATTTGCTCTATCTCAAAATTAGTTTCATATTCTTTACCTAACAATTTATATGTACCTCTTCCTTTGTAAGTTCTTCCTTCTTCTAACATAAACCAGTAATTCGTTAGTTATATAGTTTCTAGTAAAGCCCAGAGTTAATTCCCCTCTGAGCTTATAATATACTTACACCTTCACCTTCCCAGTAACCACATTATTAATCAATACGGATTTGTACTCTTTTAATTTGGTGATTTGAGAGAGTTGTTTATTAATAATATGATTTATTGATCTTGAAACTTCATCGAGTTTTAAATTTATACTCTTTTGCTCTTGAATATTCGGTATTGGGATTTCGAGAGTAGAATATTTATCAGCTCCAATATTTTCTATTGTTGCTTTATTAAATATAGATTCTTTCCAACTTTCAAATGAATTAGAGGAAGTAAAATAATTTAGAAAATCACTTAATATTATATTCTCATCTGGAGATGCTTTTATCAAGTAACCAGCAAAGCAATAATTCTTTTCATTTGACATACTCTTTCTAAATTGGTATGTTTTTCCAACAGTCGCTCCACTTCTTGCAAATAGAATATCACCATCTTCAAGTAAATAATCACCTCCCTGTTTCCAAGTAAGTGATAGCTTCTTGTCTGAACTTAATTTACCATCAAAACCAAAGTCTGTAATTCTTATGTACCTAGGTAAATCTGGTGAATATTCTACCCCACTTTCATTTGCTCCATACTTTAATTTATTTTTCAAAATATATTTCAACTTCTTCACCCCCCAACACTCCGGAATCTCCCCAATCCATTCCACTCCACTGTCTTTCATCTTCACATTCGGATCGAGACCTTTGGTGACTGCATTTTGGATGATGATCTGCTTGCGTTCTTTTAATAACTCAATCAATCGCTCTTTCTTGGCGATGGCGGTATCTATCTTTTGGCATTGGGTGTCGAGGTAGGTGGCGATGCGGGTTTGGGTATCTATTGAAGGTAAAGCAATTCTAAAATTAAGAAAATTATCAGCTGGTAATCTCCATCTACCTAACATGGAAACACCTTGACCAAAGCCAAAGAATACTTTTTGCTGATAACAATATTGAAAGACTCTTAAAAGGAAATTTTTATCTATTTCATTTCTAGAAACTTGAAAAACTCGATAATCAGGACTAATAACTCCATCATATCTTGAAATATCTACATAACCAGTCAATAAATCCATATGATTCATAGCAAAATCACCTTTATCAACTATTTGATAGTTAGAATAATTTACCGCTAACTGCCCCTCTCCTGATGTAATATTTTTCTTCTTAATACCACGTTGAGTGATAGATAAAACATCTGGTCCTTCAAAACCAATTATGTTCTTTTTTATACTTACAATATTTTTCAATCTTATAACATTCCAATTTTCTGGAACTTCCCCTAACCACTCAACACCACTATCTTTATACTTCGGATATTTTTCAAACTGTACTCCCATTACCCTAGATTTAAAATGTCCTTGATTAAACCTTCGCTTTCTTCCTCTAATGCCAACATTTCAGTGCTCACTTCCTCTAGGCTTCTTAAAGGTTGATGCTTATAGAAATACTTATTGAAACTGATTTCATAACCAATTTTTGTTGCTTCTAAATTGATCCATGCTTCCGGTACATGAGGTTGTACTTCTCTGATAAAGTAGTCGTGAATCTCTTCTTTTAGTGGGACATTTTCGTTGTCTCTTAAATCACTTTCCGTTTCATAGACAATATACTCCGTTCCACTTTGATGCTCATAGCCAAAGTCTGACAATTGCTCTTGTGAACAACCCAATCGATCCAACAGTTTTTCTAATTTATCTCCAGAAAGTTTCTCTTTCTTTTTGATTACTTTCTCAGCATTTTCATCATACCAAGACACTGCATTGTAGATCAAATTCTTTTCTGAAGCAGAGAACTTCACTTTTCTAGCTTTAAATTCTGCTTCGACTTCCGCTTTAAATACATTGAAGTCGTTGTACTCGGCTGTACCGATAGCTTCTAATAATTGTTGTGCTGTTTGATAGACTTTCAAATGCTTGTCCCAAACCGTTGGAGTCGTCAAAGATTTGATCGCTTTGGCATTAAGGTTCAACTCCTCTTCCTCACCATATTTTTTAATCTGCTCGGTATAATCACCAATGTTGGTGTAAACAGCTTCACCAAATTCTTGGTACGCCCATTCCATTGGTTCACGAAGTTTGCTATCAAAACGAAGTCCTGCAATACGCTCTTCTGTAAATTGCGCTTTTAATCGCTTCGGACGTTCAATCGTTACTTTATAATACCCAAAGTCAGCATTATCAAATACCTTAGAAGCAATTCCTTTTTCACCTTCTCTTTCTACTGCATCAAGGTTAAGGTAATTTTGAGTGATGGTCTCAATATCCTTTGGTGAAAACTCACAATTCTTGTTTCCTAAGTTTTTCCGCAATTTCTGATACAACTGTCCTGCATCAATCAATTGTACTTTACCTTTACGGTTACTTGATTTATTGTTACTCAATAACCAAATGTAAGTTGTAATACCTGTATTGTAGAAGAGATTGTTGGGCAATTGAATAATCGCATCCAATAAATCATTTTCGATGATATAACGGCGGATATTACTTTCTCCACTTCCAGCATCACCCGTAAACAAACTCGATCCATTGTGAACAGAAGCAATACGAGAACCCAAGTGATTTTGAGAAACTGCCTTCATTTTATCCACCATCTCCATTAAGAACAATAACTGTCCATCTGAAGAACGAGGCGTAGCATCCACATCTTCATTGATGCCCCAATAGTCCGCCAACTTCACAATAAAACGGTCATCAATCACATCCTTTCCGTCTTTGATATATTTCAATTCGGAATTCCATGATTTACCATAAGGAGGATTGGAAAGCATAAAATCAAATTTAGTATCACTAAACTCATTTGTTGCCAACGTAGAACCACTTTTTATATTTTCGGGGTTATTCCCCTTAATCATCATATCCGATTTACAAATCGCATACGTCTCGTCATTGATCTCCTTACCATACAGATACACATCACCCGAAGCCTTAATTTTACCTTCTTCGTCTTTGATAAAGTTTTGTGATTCTGTCAGCATCCCTCCCGATCCACAAGCAGGATCATAAATCGTCATCACCGGAGGTAATTTATCTTGGATAGGATCAAAAACAATACGCGTCATCAACTCAATTACTTCACGAGGTGTAAAGTGCTCTCCCGCCTCTTCGTTATTGTCTTCGTTGAACTTACGGATCAACTCTTCAAACACATACCCCATTCCCAAATTGGATAAAGGAGGTAACTTTCTTCCCTCTGCATCTACCTTTTCTTTAGGCGTTAAGTTGATTTCACCCGAAGTAAATTTCTCCAACACATCCAGCAACACATCTTTGTTTGCCATGTGCGACACCTTCCCTTTCAACTCAAACTTCTCAATGATCTCTTGTACGTTAGGACTGAAACCATTTAAGTATTCCATAAAGTTCGCTTCCAAGATCTGCATACTGTTCGTAGCGGTCTCTTTCAAACGCTTCATCGTCCACTTCGATGTATTGTAGAACACATAACCTGATGCCTCTTGCAAACCTTTAGCATCCAATTCTGTCAACTCCAATTCCTCTCTCTGGAACTTCACTTCTTCTAATACTTCCTCTTTGGAATCTTCCAATAAGGCATCCAAACGGCGTAACACCGTCATGGGTAATATTACATCTCTATATTTTCCTCGTACATAAACATCTCTAAGACAGTCGTCTGCAATCGACCAAATAAAGGATACTATTTTGTTGTGGGAAGAATGGTTCATATCTATATATCTATTGTATTTTTTGGCTTTTAATTATAAGGTATGAAGATAGTGTAATTCAAAAAAATGATCTAAAACTTGTATGATAAATTTACAAGTATTAACATTGCGTCAAATAATTTTCAATCTAGTGTAAAAAATAAGCTAACGATTTCATTACACTGACTTAACGAATTACAAAACATGTCATTAGAAGCAGACAAAACAGCACTCTTTGCTAGAGTACTTTCTATTTCTTGTACATCACAAGAAGATACCCAGAAAACGTATGATGGTATTCATCAGGAATACATTTACCACAATTCTTCGAGCGTATTGAAGGAAATCTCTGCGGAGAAAAAGAAAACACGTTTCGAAAGTAGAACTTCAGAACTGAATGAAAAGAGAAATCAATTAACGTATGTCGAAAATGAGTTAACGACTATGGATGCCTCTCATTCTAAATACAAAGAGAAGATCGTAGAGAAAAATAAATTGGTGGCCGACATTAGTGAATTAGAACTAAAATTGGAGCAAAATGATGGTATGGAGGTCTATTTCCAAGAAATTGATAACATCATGCTGGACACAGAAACTACTTTATTACACGAACTTTTACACCAAATTAAAGATCATGCTGCAACAAATGCATGGACTTTAAATGATCATCAGATCAAAGAACTAGAAGTAGCTGTATAAGCTATCTATACATAAAGAACAGTGAGTTAGCCACTGTTCTTTTCATTTTTACTCCAATAAAAACTATGGCTCAACTTAATCTCTCTCAAAGAAAACAATTGGAATACCTTCTTCAACATGGTGGTGCAAAAAAACGTATTGCACAAACCTTGGGTATTCATTTGTCGACTTTGTATAGAGAAATCAAAAGAAATAGTGTGGATGGAAAATATGTGGCTGATAAAGCAAATAACTTAGCTGTGGCTAGAAAAAAAGTGGTGGGCAGTTTACCTAAAACTAAAAGAATCAAAACATTAAAACGAACAAACCGATACGAATTGTATGCCGATCGAAGATATATTTATTGGCATTCAGACACACCTTGGATGAGAAAGACATATACTTTTATTCGTTGGCATTTTGGAGGTAAATATCATCGTTATAAAATTCGTTTGGGTTGGGAAAAAATCTATCATTATAAAAAGGATATCCATATGCTTAAACAATTGGTGGTGTTTATGCTGAAAACAAGAAAGCCCAATAAGCATGTGGTTTTTAGAGTGGAAAGAGGGAATGCAAAAGCAAAAAATGTGATGATGGGAAAATATGTGAGGGCAGTGTTTTATAAATATGCTAGGGCTTGAGTGCTTTTTGGGGTGAGGTTGTTCTTTGCTCTGATATTTTGGGGGAGGAGGGAGATCGTTGATGCTATTTCATTGGTATTAAAGAATAATAATTGCATAATAATAAAAGGATAAGAGGATTGGGTTTTGCTCAATTCTCTTATCCTTTTTTTGGGTTTCAAGACCTTTCGCGTTTGCTCACGATTTTAATCCAGATTCCTTACTTAATATTTTATTGTTTAAATAAAAGTGAGCAAGTTATTCTTAGTAGGAAAGGTGAATTTTACTAGAATTCAATTACTAGTACTTACCAACTTGTTTGTCAGGGTTAAAATTGCTAACTATGTGTTTTTTCAATTTAATAATACAAAAAAGACTAACCAGAATGAAAACCAATTTTTTAGTATCTTTTATTTTTTTTCTTTTTCTAGGAGTGTTTTCTAACCTTGTCTCTGCTCAGAGTATCAATACAACAAGAACGAAATTCCATGACTTATTTTGCGACTCTTTTGAAATGCTTATTTTTGATAGGGAAGAGATCAGAGATGATTTTTCGTTTGGTATAGGTGAGGAGCTTGTCATTAACGTTAATAATTTAGATGGTTTTTCTTTAAACCAGGGAATGCATCACCTTGCGTACAAACTGACTTATACACAAACATTGGAAGAAGGACTAAAGTCAGTTCATGAATTCAGTGAGCTTGATTTCAAATTCCCTCCTCAAGGGGATGACTTTACTATTTTTGCAGCTATGGTCTTTGACCATTGATTTAAAGAAGGAAAAGACTATACGGCTAAGATTCACTTTTTTGATAAAAATCAGCCTTCAAAGTATTTTGATATTCATTTTAAGTTCAAGATCGATGCAAAATATAATTTACCTAAACTAGAGACTACTTCTTGTTCATTGGGTATGGATTATCTTGCTACTTATTTTTCTACTGAAGGAAAGCTCCCAGCCAATACTAATGTTTTTCAGTATGATAAGGAAGGTCCTTTTGATATAAAGTATTATGTGGAAACTATTAGTAATAAAACTCCAGAACTTAATGCTACAGCAAACATTTACTTGGTTTATTATGGGAATGGGGCTAGTCAGTATAGTAGGAATTTTACAACTTTTCCAATTGGTAGAGGAATTCAACTTAACAATTTTCAAAGCAATATGAGTGCATCTTATAAAATAGGAAATACAAGTTTCAGAGCCATAGGAAAAGGAGCTTATGCTATTCTCACGGTTGTTAATCAACCTTCGTTAGATAAAAAATTAATGCTTATTGATAATTTCTATGTAACTGATGAAGAATGGATTTGCAATAACATTCAGTTTAAGGATAATAAAAGAAAGCATGTCAATTTAAGAGAAAATGCCGAACCGACACTCTTTGGTAGAAGACATGACTATGAATTTCTAAGATATTTGCAATTTTACCTTGCTACTTTGATTGAAGATACTGATTATATCACTAATGAGAAAGTAAGTCTTCACTACACAATTGATGAAAAAGGAGATGTAACTGATATAGAAGTCAAAAATTGTTCTACACCTTGGATAGCGAAACAGCTTCAAAAAATTGCTTATGGGTGCCCTAAGTTTACACCAAAAATGGTAGATGGTGTCCCACAAGCAAGTAGACATGAATTAGTCGTTCCGGTTAGTATGGATTATGAGTAGTTTGTGTGATGATATGAAAATTCAATCTATTTAAAATTGAATGATTAAATTTTTATTACTTCATTAGAACTCTTGATTTTTCTCATTTTCGTGAATAATGATTTATATAGCTTAAGGGGAGATATGCACATGCAAAGAATCGCTTGTTCTTTTAAATTATCCCTTAGAAGATTAATAATTGCATAATAATAAAAGGATAAGAGGATTGGGTTTTGCTCAATTCTCTTATCCTTTTTTTGAGTTTCAAATCCTTTCGCGTTTGCTCACGATTTTAATTCATTTTCCTCATCGAAAATCATTTCCTAACCGACGGGTGAGATCTCTTTGTTAAAGTTGGTAATAAACACGATTTTGTTGTTGACTTGGGCCAAACCTTAGGAAAAAGATGATACTATCTATTAAGCAAACTAAAAACCCCAAAAAAGCCATATTGACATTTTCTGGGTCTTTTCTATATAATAACAAACGATAGAAGTCTTGTAGTCGGTGAGTTATATTTTAACAAAACTTCCAAATAATCTCTATCCCAGGGCATGTTAAATCAGATTCTCAACATCTCCACATCATCATAAGCATAACACTCCCCTTTAGGTGCTTTAGTCACCTTCCAATGAATTTTATCTTCTGATACTTTAATAATTTTCGCCTCTCCCCAAGTATTAGAATAGCCTGATCTAAATTTAAAAGTGACTTCATTATTCTTTTGAAACTCTTTATTGTTGAACTCAAATGAATAATCGTCTCCAAAAAAACAGTCGATTCTACCTTGACTGGTGTAACAATATTGCCCGAGAATCTTATTATCCTTTTTAATTAATGAAACTTGGAAAGAATTGTTATCCAAAGGCTTAAAGGAAGATTTATTTTGAGCAGCAGAAGCTGTCCAATATGTTTTTACCTTGTTTTCATTTTTAAATTGCCCAACAAAGTCCAATGCATTTTTATCACATGGAAATATAAAATCAGATAAGTTCTTTTGTAAAGTAAATTTATCTTCTTCTATTGAAAATATTTTACGATGTAGGACAATTTCTGTAGGTATATTATTCGCCTTTTTATACTCATAATCGATCGTCATATATTGATCCTCACTAAGAATTACACCTTCTCGGTAAATAATATTTTGGTCATCATAATTTGAGAATATTGCTAAAGTATCCTTGTCTAAAATTTCACCTTGACTATTAGACAACACGAGCATGTAATAGAAATCTACATTTTGTTTTCCAGTTTTGTCCAAAGGCATTTCACCAAACCCAATTAATTCGACTACTCTATCTTTAGAGACAGGTGTATATCCTTGATAAACTATTGTATTTTGAGAATAATTACCTGAGGTATAACTTTCTTCATCAAAAGAATTAAATCTCAAACTTAACTTTTTAATAAGAGAATTTCTTTTATTTAAATCTTCCGAGTTTGTCAAAGAGTATGTTTTTGAAGGAGCATTACTAATAAATCCTTTCCCAAACTCTCCCATTCTAAATGGTACCTCTAACTTTATTGTTGGGTCTCCTTGTATAAACCCAGTATAATTATCACTTTCTATTTTCGATAGTTTTTCCTCACAAGAAGAAAAGAAAAATGTGGTGATAAGTGATAAGATGATTAGTTTGAATTTCATTTTTAAGTCAGATTATATTTGTAATAATATTGTATAGATATTTGTCAAAATCGTATTTGATTCTACATATTATTCAACTTAACAATACCTATTCCTTGTAAAGTTGAAATAGGTATTGTATTGAGTGCTTATCTAAAAGTATGTTATTTTTTAATAAATATATTCTTCCTCTACAAAAGCCATATCATCAATAACCCAATTATCATTTTCCTTATGATATAGAAAATGAATCATGTGCTTTTCGTATGGATCGATAAAATGACTAGGTATTGATAAAATAGCATTATTGTCGTCAATAAAAGATATTAGCTCACGATGAACATTTGTTATAGAATCTTCATTGATTAACTTTTTATTTGGATACTTGGTATACGATGTACCATCATTAAGATACTTTTCAATACCTTTTCCTTTTAAATCCAATTTATTATAAGTCAAATAATAATCATAAAACTTATTTTGATAATTAAATAAAGAGTAATATTCATCCCACGAATATTCATTAGCATACTTTACTTTGATATTGTTATTACGTGAATCAGCTAAGAAGTCTTCATCTATTTTTACTCCAACTTGTTTTATATCAATCAAATGTCCCTTTGAAGCAATCATATCATAGTCTCCTGTATAAAATCCTGATAGACTATCATTTTTGATCAAAGAAGCTAAATTTGTTGGCTTTTCGATCGATTTAGTTTGTTGAATAATTTTTTCTTTCAAATCAGCAGTAAAATAATTTGACTTTTGCAGAGAATCAACTAATCCTGAATTTAGATAATTTACTATTACTTGATTTGATTCTAAATCCCTATTTGAATTCCTAAATTTAAAGTCTTTAATCAACCACTTATTTAATGGTTCAAAATATACTATTCCGTGGTTTGCGTCACGATACCAACTATTAAAATTGATATGATTTTTTATTATTACTTCTTTATGTTCTAACTTTTTTTGATTATCAAAATGAGTACTGTCTGGCTTGAAGGTTGTGACATCATCAAGTTTAAGTTCATTCTTTTGTTGACTACATGACACACCTATTAATTGTGATAACATGACTAATAATAAAAATTTGTAAGTTTTCATTTGTTTAACGTTTTAATTCTACTGCACACCCTTTTTCAGTATTTGATTGTTGTAAATCTGATAATTCAAAGTGCCAAGTTTCTTTTACTCCTCCTGACCTTAATACGCCAAATTGAAGAGCTATTAAATCAATTAT
Source organism: Flammeovirga sp. MY04 (assembly GCF_001682195.2). Taxonomy (NCBI): domain Bacteria; kingdom Pseudomonadati; phylum Bacteroidota; class Cytophagia; order Cytophagales; family Flammeovirgaceae; genus Flammeovirga; species Flammeovirga sp. MY04. The sequence goes on along the minus strand of NZ_CP003561.2, from coordinate 167,835 downwards.
AGCGTCTTTTTTTGAAAGAAAAGATCGGCTATTTATATCCATTGCTTCACCTAGTGTATGTCTTGAAGGATTGAGACCAGCAGGTAGTGGCAAACATTTAGGTTCTTTACTGTAACCAGTAGAAGCAGGATCTGTTTTATTACTTCTCCCGAGATCCAGGCCTCTCACATATTCTTGAACCTTACCATAATCAACATTTATTTTATTTTTTTCTTGATCGTAAGTAAAGTGGCTTTTTTTAGCCCATGGTAGACCATTATTATCAACAACTTCTGTTTTATTAAACATTTCAAGTTGAAAAAAATTAATTAAATTACTCATTATCACTTGTTTATTTCTATCAGTCAATATTTGATACTGAACCGCAAATTTATGTGCCTGAAGAGGACTTCTTACTCCATCAGAAACAATCATATCACCTTTAAAAAGACCACATACTACCAGAAATTTATGGAAATTTCGCATTCTAATTTCCAATGTTGAGTTTAACTTCATACCATCACTTTCTATTTCTTTTGCAGGAATCTTAAATTCCACATTTAAACCACTTGATAATTGATCTAAATAAGAATCATCTTGTGCCGCTTTCTTTGCAAGTTCTAAAACTGCATCTTCATCTGAGTCCTCTTCAATACCCAAAGTTCTACGAAGCTCTAAAGTTTTTTCATAATAATCTTCTTTTGTTGTCTGCCCTTGATCTAAAAATTTAAATCTTGAAGTATCTCTTTGAATTCTACCAAAAGTTTTTAATGTGTAGTTAGATATTGTTTTATCTGTTTTACCTCCCTTTGTAATGTTTCCATCAGAAGTTATGTTGTTGTCCTTTTGAAAAGCAATAATAGCTTGGATAAATAATTCAGAACATATACCTTCTGTTAAGCTATCTTCCGGCACTTCATACTTAGATGATAATTTTTGTGCAATCAATTTCACATCTTCTTTGTAATTTTCTGCTATATTATTGCCATCATCATTACCAACATCTCCTTTCAAAGAAGATACAAATGAGCTACTAAGAACTTGATTTAATCTAGCTCTGTTTGCATAGATCTGAGGGAGATTACTAGAATATTCTCCTGATCCCGCAATTAATTTTTTTATAGTATCCCCACTAGGAGAAATAAATGCATCATCATCCAAATTATTTGCAGTTTGAAATTTCGTGATTTCACTCACAAATAAATCATCTACAATCCCTTTTGTTAATGTATTTTCCGACACATCATAATTTAACTGTTTAAGATGTATAGCTACTAAAATAACATCATCAGGGTTATTCGTTAATTCAGGTTTCCCTACATTTCCTCCCAATGAATAATTAAATGTTGATTTTAATAGCTCTTTATCAGATGAAATCTCTGTACTTGAATATGTATTTTCTATTTGTGTTGAAGTTGGTGTTATTATTTCTAACACTTTACTAATATCTAAGCTAGTTGTTGATTCATTTTGACCAACATCAGTATTCATGTTGTTTTCATAAAACTCCGAAATATCATTGACTCTTTGGTGCCATCCCTTTAAAAATTGTTCTTGGGAAGAATCATTATTGACTATTTCTGTATAATACTCTTTTCGTTTCTTCTGAATATTTTCAAACAATACTTTTGTAGGAAGACTATTTATAGCTTTTATGGTCTCTGAACCAAAAATTCCGTCAACATCTATTTCTATTTTATGATTTTGTTTTATGACTTCTTGAACAGCCCGAATACTTTTATAACCTGCGTTTACAAAGAAATCATAAATAGTATACCTTAAATGTGGGTCATCAATTTCGTCTGCCCTTAATGTATCCCAGAAGTTAGTTTTGTAAATTACAGCAGCTTGTTCATCTGTTAATGCTTTTAAGTTGTCCAAAGTTGGTTCTATTCCAAGGTCCTTTTTGGCAACTTCTTTAAAAAGGGCAAACGTTATTCCTTTATTAGTTGCCCCACCTTTATCGTCTTTATGATCGACAAAACCGCCTTCATGTTTTAAAACTTTTTGATGTATTTCATTAAAGGTTCCTTTGAATGAATTTTCTTTTATTTCGGGGGTTTTCTCTTCGACAGTTTTAGACGTATAAGAATTAAAAAATCTATCCCATAGAGATTTCTTTTTTTCAATTCCCAATCTTTTCATTTGGGCTTTTTCTTCTTTAGTTACAACTCCACTATTCATTAAGTCATATAAAAACTGTCTTAATTTGTCGCTGAAAGAAGATAAAGTTTGATCATCAGATTGAAGACACATTTCATATGCAATATCATCAGATTCTAAATCTATATATTGATCTTTTATGAAAGTATTAATTACCTCTATTACAAACTGATCATTGTAAGGAGCATATTCCAATAAACCACAAGCTAATTCTTTAATAGGTTCGTCTTCATATATTTTCAAGAAGCTAGCTAAGGACTCCTCATCTGTGCCTTTAGTAGATAAGCGCTCTATTCGGGCTTTTTCTCTCTCTCTTGCCTCTTGTTCTTTTTTTGCTTTTAAAGCTTCAGCTTGTCTCTTAGCAGTTATTGCTTCCCTTTTTTTATTGACTTGCTCTATTGTCAAGCTTCTTAGATTCTTATCAGATCTTCCACCTTTAGTAATCTGCCCATCTGCAGTAGATTCTAATACATTTTTCTGAAAATCAATAATAGCAGCAATAGTCTTGGTAAGTTTTTCTTGTTCAATAAGTAAATTGCTATTTACAACCAACTCTGTGTTGTAATCCGTTTCACTTAAAGAACCAAACTCTAATAATTTATTTTGAGCCCATAAGACATCATGTGCATAATTCATATTCACGATACCTTTTTCTTGTTGCTTCTTGGAAACTTTACCCGCTCCAACATTACTTTTTAATTCTGTAGATGAATCATGTATAGGTTTACCAATTAAGGATAAATCTAAATTTAAACCCTCTACTTTAAAAGTTGGCTTTAAAATACTACCATCCTTTTTAGCTATATCCCAAATTGTTGGGTTAAAGCTATTTAGCTCTAAAGGAGTTAAAATGTTTGGATCGAAATCCAATGAATAGTCGGCGAGTAGTTTTTTGTTAAGTTCTCGGTCTTTGTTAAAATAATCTGTATGTCGCATTATAGTTAGTTTTACATTCTTCTACCACTATGCACTGCTGAACGACCAAGACGTTGTTCCATAAGTGCAGCAGCAGGGGAATCATCAGTACAATACATAAATCTTGAATCTCTTTTGAAATATTCTTTTTGCATAATTGGTTCAAGCATTTCAAAAGTAATAGCTGTTACATTGTTGTAAAGTGCTTCAATAATAACTCCGGAGATGATATTCGAAATATTAGCACCTGTAAGTTGATACCCTGTACTAATTTTTTCAAGTACACCTTCATCGTAAGTAAAGCCTTCAGGTAATGCTTTCTCCCAAAGCTGTTGTCTTTCAGGTTGTTTGGGGAATGGAAATTCGATAATTGTGGAGATACGTCTAAGCATTGCTTTATCAAGATGAGAACGTATATCTTGAACATTTGTGGCTAAAATGACAATCCCTTCGAAACGTTCTAATCTTTGCAATAAATAAGACATTTCTTGATTAGAATACTTGTCTTTTGTCTCTTTTACCTCTTCTTGACGCTTAGTGAAAATAGAATCTGCTTCATCTATAAATAGAATACAATCTCTACCTTCTAGGCGACTGAAAACCCTCTCCATGGCCTTTTCAAAATCACCAACGTAGCGAGAAAGTACTCTCGAAAGATCTAGAGTATACGTAGGCAATTCAAACTCTTGTCCCAAACTAGTTGCTGTCAACGATTTACCTGTACCAGGAGAACCAGAAAAAACGATAATATGAGTAGTATTAATTTTTTTCTTTAGTTCTGGCCTAGTTTTTAGAACAGGTCTTACAGACATATATTTTTTAATATGATGTAGATCGTCTTTCGTCTGATCAGTATGTATAATATCATCAAAAGCCACTTTTGTGGTTAATAATCGAGCAGGAAAATCAGGTTCATGATCAAGCCTTGGTTTACTTCCTCCCATTAAATATTGTACATAATTTACTGACAAATGAATCCTTTGATTATATCTACCTTCACCACTATAATTTTCCTTTGAAAAAGTAATGATGCCATATTTTATTAAACAATAATTGTCTGAAGTATATTTTAATATGGCACTTTGTCGTTCTTCTTTTGGAAAAAATAGAGCTATAAAAGTCTTTAAATCAGGGAAAAACTTAGCTGTTTCACGATCGAGCTTTCCTCCAAAATGCTCTCTAGTTTCTGCTTCATTAAATCCCAAAACTAAAGGATGTAATACATTAGGTTGATACTCCCAAGCATACGCTAGTGCAATCAATTGTAAATCAAAAAAGTCTAAATCATATTCATTGATGAGTTGTGTTAAGTTACTTTCATCATTGAAATTGATTGGAATAATATCAAAGACATTTCTGTCTTCAGCTTTTTTGTAGATACTATATTCTAAAGCATCGACTAAATTCGATAAATCAACAGAATGAACAGTTGCTGTCGTAGAGTTAGTTTCTGTTATTGGCATAGTTAATTTAAGATTAAAAAAAATCGCTAACTAAAAAGTAATTCAAATAAAAAACGTCACAAGATAATGAAATTTCATTATCAAACTATTATTAATTGAATGATTTTTTGATTGTTACATTTAATGTTTCACCTAAAATACCTCTACCTCCTCTTGCTTAAAATATAAATCAATTTCTGGTACTAAATGATATGGATATTCCTCTCTATGCTGTCGCAAAGCTTCTTTCTCTAAAGGTCTCAACCTCTCCTTTTGAAGAATTTCACTTCCTTTCTCTAAGTATTTGATTAGTTTTTTACGACTTGGGTTCCACATAGTCGCACCTATTTTCACTGACAACATTCCATCTTTCCACCAATACTGATGTGGATAAAAACCAAAGTTTGATACTTTATGTCTATCAACAAATTGATTGTAAATATCATCTTTAAATTCATCACTCCCTTTAATAGGTTGAAAATAGAAATTGATCACAAACGCTTTGTGGACTCTTGGTTTTACAACAGTTGACCAATCATAATAGATATCTACAATATATCCATTATAGGTACCTGTTAAACCGACATATCGCTCTTTTTTTTCTACTCTAAAACCATCATTAATTAAACCTAAAAAACCGTTGCTATTAATGACAGAATAATGTCTTTTTTCTCCTAAGTAATCACCAACATAGCCGAAAATAAAAGATAGAGTTCCTAATATTAAGGTAAGAATACCGCTTATTAAGGCATTAGTAGTTTGAATGAATAATAGCAATCCCATTATTGCTGCTATACCAAAACTAACATAGAAATTGGTTTTAAATGATGATGACATTGTTCTTAGCTGGTTCTTTACTGAAAAAATAAGGATAAAATTAAGGGGGATTTATGACGGTTCCAAACAGCGGAATAATTATCCTAGGGTTGAAACCCTAGGGTGGTAATAATTGGTTTAGTGAACACTGAAGTGTTCTCTAAATTTATCGCAATACGGAATTTACGTTATGGTTACTCTCCCAAATCAAAAAAAGACTTTAGTCCTGATAATATAATTACCTCTAGCACCGGACTTCAGTCTAGTGATTATTTATTCACAATACTTCTTTAAATCCTCTTTAGCTTGTTCATGTTGCATGGTTGCCGCAATAAGTAAATACTCACATGTCTTTGCAGGCATCTTTAATTGATTGTAACAAAGAGACAACTGATAATAACATTTATCTTCTTCCTCATGTTCATCAATTGATTTTTGAAATTGCTCAATTGCCTCATCAAAAAGTCCCTGATGATAAAGGGCTATTCCATAATTATAATTTGATTTTCTGAAAGTAAATGGCTTATCATTGATTGTATTATACACTTGATAAGCTTCATCTAACTTATGTTGCTTCATATACATCAAGGCCAAAGCTTCAGAAACAGTTGAGTTACCGTTCCCATAATCAATAGATTTTTTTAAATAGAATTCAGCATTTTGATAGTCCTCTAGTCCCCAATAGGTATTCCCCAAAATACTAAGAGCATTCAAATTTTTGGGAGAAAGTTCTAAGCATGCTTTTAGATCTTCGATAGCTTTTGTAAATTCTCTTGATTTGAAGTAACAGGTCCCCCTTGACTCGAAACATTCAACCAGATTGTAATTATTATCAATGCATTTAGTATAATCTTTTATTGCTAAATCATAATTACCCATTTCACCGTAAGCATTACCTCTATTTTGAAATACAAGGATTTTAGTGGAATCTAATTCTATTGATCTATTGTAATTTTTCACAGCAACTTCTGAAAAACCATGTTGATTGTAAATATTACCTCTTAAATTATAGTATTCAGAATTGTTGTCGTCTAAACGAATTGCCTCTGTGATCAGTACTAATGATTTATCATTTTGACCTAATAAAAACCATTCACCAGATTTCAAACAATAATCCCAAGCCGTATTGGGTAAGATGAATATTAAAGGAATAGTTGCTAACCATCCTCCAAAAAATGCTCGTCCGGTTACAGGTAGTTTAAATGATTTTACCCAATGAAATAATTGATTATTTCTAACAGAATTTGTACTCAATAAAAAGATTAAAAAGAGTGTCCAATTAAAATAAAACGTTTGTTCTCCTTGAAAATATTCAAATTCTAAATTTTGAATACATATTAATAACATTATCAGTAATAAGTTTCTATCTCTTAAGTAAATCACTGACAAACAATACATAACTACAGTAGGCTTCCATAATAACAACAACCTCACTAAATTAAAACCTCTCTCATCATAAGAACTTGGGAATATTAAAATAGTCGATACGATACTTACACCTAGTATAATTAATCGACTATTCAATTTATTAGATTTGAAACGTATTAATAATTGAGAAAGCAACAACCAATGTAAAATTAATACATGGGTGAAAGAGGAAAAGATATTGTTGAGTGATAACGCTAAAAATTGTTTTAAAGAATTACTATTAAACATAGTAACGACAAGCGGAGGTTTTGAAAAAACAAACCCAATTAAATTTAATAGGAGAAATATTATTAAGCTTACATAAAAAGCAAAAAATACACGTCTTGGATTAATATTTAAGAAGCTTTTCCATCTTTTATTTTTCCAGAAAAAGAGGAAAAAGAAGGAAATGAAAATAATCACATTTAATATAAAACCCATGTTTACTATGTAATCTGTATAGATAAACAAGTAGTGATTCCATTCACTTTTCATCTCTAATCTATTTCCTACGATTAAGACTAAGAAAATAAAAATAAGATACCCGATAACACTCTTTAATTGTATCTTATCTACAACATATTTAAACCAATGCTGAGGGTCTTTATCTTCCGGAGAAAAATAGGGAAATAATTTTCTTGCATCTTTTACTTCCTCCCCCGGAAATGGATGCTTTACACTGAGCCCTCTTTTTAATAACATATCAAAAGCAGACATCACAGCATCCTTATGATATTTATCTTTGTTTTCTATTCGCCTTAATAAATTTGAGTCAGGTAAATCGCGGAAGATTTCGTAATAAGATTTCATTGGTCGTTTGCTGAATTTAGTTTGAATGTAAAAATAGGGCTTTTTTATGTAAAAGCCGGTGATCAATATGCTTAACGAAGTATACCCTTTAAGGTATACTTATTTGACTACAAAATTAAATTATACCCGATAAGGTATAAAAATAAAATACTAAAATAATATTATACCCAAAAAGGTATATTTAAATAATTATTTACTATTTTCATACCCGATAAGGTATAAAATCATGAATAATTTAAGTCAATTCGTTAAAGGAAGAAGAAAAGCTTTGGGGTTAACTCAAGAAGATCTTTCATTCAAAGCAGGTGTAGGGTTAAGGTTCGTTAGAGAACTTGAACAAGGAAAAAGAAGTTTAAGAATGGATAAAGTAAATCAGATTCTAACATTATTCGGTCATGAATTAGGTCCGGTACAAACAGTAAGAAATGAAGAGAGCTAAAGTATATATGCATGACAGGTTATCGGGAATACTTACAGAAGATGAAAATGGATTCCATTTTAAATATGATTTAGCATACTTGGAATTAAAGGACGCCGAACCAATTAGCTTAACACTGCCTTTGGAAGAAAAAGAATTTGAAAGTAAAGTCATGTTCCCATTTTTTGATGGTTTGATTCCAGAAGGATGGTTATTGGATATCGTTAAAAAAAATTGGAAGCTAGACCCTAGAGACAGAATGGAAATTTTACTAAAAACATGCCAAGATTGTATTGGTGCTGTAGCAATAGAAGAAATTTAGATTCATGAAAAACAAGTGCTTATACTGTTATAAAGAAATAAATACTGAAGAGTTAAAAACACCTGCTGGACAGACAGGGTATCATCCAAAATGTAGCAAAAAGTTTTTTGGTAAACCTTCTCCTCCATTGATTGATTTTAGTGAAGATCAAATAGTACAGTTGGCGGAACAAGTAGTCAAGAGCCAGAAAACAGTTACTGGTGTCCAACCAAAACTTTCACTTGGATTAAGCACTGATGTTAGTTCACCAGAAAGATTTACAATAGTGGGTTTATGGGGGGAATATATTCTTAAACCTCAAACCGAATTATTCGACAACCTACCTGAAATTGAAGATGTTACCATGCATTTAGCTGAGATCAGCAAGATCAAAACAGTTCAACATTCATTGATAAGACTTCAATCGGGACAACTTGCCTACATCACTAAAAGAATTGACTGCAACAAAGGAAAAAAACTGCATATGGAAGATATGTGTCAGTTAACAGAACGACTTACTGAATACAAATACAAAGGGTCTCATGAACAAATTGTAAAGGTCATTAAGAAACATACAGCCAACCCAGGGTTAAATGTAACAGATTATTACGAAATGGTACTTTTCTGTTTTCTCACCGGAAATAACGATATGCATTTGAAAAATTTCTCTTTAATAAAAAGAAATGGTAACTACGATTTGTGTCCCGCTTATGATATGGTTGCTTCGGAATTAGTGGTGGAAGGAGATGATGAAGAGCTTGCATTAAATCTAAATGGAAAAAAGAAAAAACTAAATCGTAAGGATTTTGAAACTGCAATGGCAGGAGCTGATATGTCCTCTAAAGTCATAGAAAATATTTTTGAAAAGTATAAAAAATTGCTTCCAAAATGGTATAAATTCATCCAAGAAAGTTTTTTACCTGAAGCAATGAAAGAAGAGTATATTGTTATGATTCAACGAAAAGCTATTCAGATTGAATTATAAAATAAAAATCTCTTTTTCTTTTACCACTAAAAGTTAAAACATACTGCTTACCTTATACATCTTTAAACTACAACCCACCCCAAACACTACTATAACCAACAACAATACTCACCCTATTATCTCCACAGTAGCAAAAATCACAATAAACACAAAATCAAACACTTAAACACTTAAACATACCACTGTAGCATAAATGTAGCACCCCCTATAGCACCCTTATAGCACTACTACATTGTTAAGTTTCATTTACAAACATAGTAACATTGCGATTATCGTTGGCCTAAATAAATCAACTATGCCGACACGACCGAATAACAAGATTCCGGACGACAAGGAATCTATTTTAAGATTAATAGAGGTACGCAAAAAGGAGATTGACGTACTCAGGAAGTTACATGAAAAACTAGCCTCTTCTACCAAACTGGGTAAATAAAAAGCTCAGGTTACTAATTCAATTTTTAAACAATCGCAATGATGAAAAAACTACATCTATTAGCAATCTTACTTCTGCTAAGTGCTGTTGGACTTCAGGTAAAGGCACAACAAATGCCTGGGGTCATGTCTTTCAATCAGAAAGGAGAAGCACAAGGTTACATCCGAGTGAAATTTAAACCTCAGGTGCAGACCACATTACAAATTGCTCCAATGAACGCCTTAGGAGTAAGTAAATTGGGTATTGCCGACTTCGATGCCGTGGCACAACAATACCATGCACACAACATGAAAAGGGTCTTTCCTTTTGATGCTCGATTTGAACACAAACTTCAGAGACACGGACTTCATTTATGGTACGATGTGGAAGTCGATGCCAACGTTTCTCCACAGCAAGTGGTAGAAAGTTTTAAGCATGTGGCCGATGTAGAATTGGCCGAGGTGCGTTTAGAAAAACACATTGTAGGAAAAGGAAGTGCTACAGTAGTTCAACCGGAAGCATTTAATGAAGAAGGTCCAACTACCAATGATCCACTTTTCAATCAGCAGTGGCATTACCATAACACTGGCGATAGAAGTGGTTGGTTACCGGAAAGTAGTATCCAACTTTTGGAAGCTTGGAAAATCACTCAAGGTACAAGCAATGTAATTGTATCCGTACATGATGAAGGTGTAGATACTGACCATGAAGATCTTCGTCCAAACCTTTGGATAAACGAAGCAGAAATGAACGGAGAAGCTGGTGTTGACGATGATGGCAATGGTTATGTAGACGATTACTATGGCTATAACTTTGCTTTCGATCGTGGGGAATTAGATCCTCAGGAACACGGAACACACGTAGCGGGAACAATTGGTGCGGTAACCAATAACGGAAAAGGTGTAGCAGGTATTGCAGGTGGTACAGGTAATGGAGATGGTGTACGTATTATGCCGCTTCAGATTATCGGTGGACCGAACAACAATACTGCGGCATCATTTATTTATGCAGCGAATAACGGTGCAGTTATTTCTCAAAACTCTTGGGGATATACACAAGCAGGTGCCTATGAACAAGCTGTTTTAGATGCCATCGATTACTTCATCGAAGAAGCTGGCGATTATGAAGGTGCTCCTATGAAAGGCGGTATTGTGATCTTTGCTTCAGGTAATAGCGACATCGATGCACAAATGTACCCTGGTTACTACAACAAAGTGATGGCTGTGGCAGCAACGGGTCCATCAAAGAAAAAAGCATACTACTCTAACTACGGGGAGTGGATCGATATTACTGCTCCTGGTGGAGATCTAACGTATGGCAATCAAGATGCTGTATTATCTACTTTACCCAACAATCAATACGGATTCTTACAAGGTACATCAATGGCTTGCCCTCATGTATCGGGTACGGCTGCTTTGATCCTTTCAGCAATGGGTGGCGATCATATGACTCCTGATATTCTTTGGAATCAGTTAGTCGCTTCTAGTAGAAATATTGATGATGATAACTTTGGTTTCACTGGAAAATTAGGTGCAGGATTGTTAGACGCTGGATTAGCGGTGATCGAAAATCAAGGTGATGCTCCAAATGCAATTACCGACTTGATGATCACTGGTGCTTCAAATAATTTTGTGCGTCTGTCATGGACAGTACCAACTGATGAAGACGATGGTGCTCCTTCTAAATTTGAAATCTTATATAACGAGGGAGAAGCAGTAACCGAGTCAGCTACAAGTATGATCGTATTTTCTGATAGTGCTGCTAACACTACATACGAATATGAGTTATATGGTTTAGAAGACGAAACCACTTATGCCTTTACTGTCATTGCTTACGACCGTTGGGGCAATACTTCTGAGGTGAGTAATCAAATAGTCGGGACGACCAATTTAGGTCCCGAAATCGAAACGACTGCTTCATGGACGACTATCAATGTCTATGCCGATGAAAGCATGACAGCAACACATCAACATATCATCAAAAACAATGCGGATGGTATTTTGAAGTGGAAGGGTAAAGTGAGAAATACTTATCAATATAAATCTTCTTCATACAGTGTTCCTACAGTGGGTACAGTGCAAAGCACTCCTCGAAATATGGCATTTGATAAACAAGAAAAGTTAGAGGTATATTCTACAAAAGAAGATCCATCTGTTTTACAACCATATGAGAACAAATACAAAGAATATGTCAGCAGTATTTATGCATCTATGGTCGTAGGTGAGGAGGATTTAAGCCTATCTAACTCTACTGCATCTGCTTTTATCATCACAGAAGAGGAAGGTTTTAACTTAACCGAAGTAGAAGTTTATTTAGGTGATATCACCACTGGAGAAGCAGTTGTTGAAGTTTACAGAGGACCAATACTTTCTCAAGCAGAAAAAGTATTATCTAAAGGAATTGATAGTAAAAGTCAAGGGTTAAAAAGAGTACAAGCAGAAGGAAACGAGCACATTTTCTTCCCTCAAGGTGAAGTAATGTGGATTGTCACAAAAGTACCTGCAGGCAACCAATACCCAATTGGTATCAATAACTCTAACGAAATTGAGGATTCAGAGTTCTATCAATGGATGTCGTTTGATGATGGAAAGACCTGGCAGCCTATCAACTCTACGTTTGGTTTTGGTGGATACTCTTTCTGTGTAGCCGGTGTGAGTAAAGATCCCCATTACGGAAACTTTATTACAATGAGTCCTGAAAGTGGAGAGATCAATGGTGTGGGTGAGCAAGAAATCACCTTTACTGTGGATATTAGCAAAATGCCTGGTGGATATGTGAATATGAATGCGATTTTCGAATCAAACGATACTCAAAATCCAGAAGTAAGATCGCCTTATCAAGTATATGCTTACAACCACGAATCGAATATCATTACACCTAATATTGTTGAAGTAGGTGGCGTACAAATCGGTTATGAAAAAGACTTTATCGTGGCCTTACATAACTTTGGTTACGGTGGAGAAAGTGGAATTTATGTTGATTTGACTACCTTAGAAGGAACCAACTTCAGCATGCCTTCTGCTCAAAGCTGGGACATTTCTTCAGGTAGAAAATGGTTTGGTTCTCTTAACCCTCGTGCAACTGTTGATCTTGAATTAAGATATACTCCAACGGTGGGTGGAAATGATAATGCAGTGGTTCGTTTATACAATTCTAGTGGATGGGAACACACATTTGCCGTGACAGGTTTCGGTATAGAACCATCAGAAATTGATGTTGCCCCTGAGCAAATCACTTACACGCATACGATTGGAGAGTCGGGTAATGGATCTGTAACGATCTCGAACGCAGGTAACTTCCCATTGGAATTTATCATTCCTAAATACAGTTCAGAAACTTCAGATAACGATCATCAATTTGGTTATTCTTGGGAAAGAATCGATACGGATGCTCCAGAAACGGAAGACTGGAAGTGGGACGAATTAGTGGGCGCAGAAGATGTAATTGATTATACGCCAGAATTTAAAGCCAACCCTTTCCTCGATTTCGTTAAAGTAGACTTAGGCTTCCAATTCCCATTCTATGACACCCTACTTACTGAAATGTATTTATCGCATGTAGGTATGATTGCTGTGGATGAAAAAGATCCAGTAAACGGATCATTCGGTAGTCTTTTGGGTAGATCATTTACTTCCAACGGATACATCGCTTTCTTATACGAATACATGGATTGGGGCTTAAACTCTAAAATCCTTTATAAGAAATTTGATGATCGCGTGGTTGCTCAGTACGAGCAAATGTTACCAAAACAAGCCAATGGCCGATCGGATATTCCAATGACTTTCCAAGTAGCATTGTACTACAACGGTAACATCGAAATGCGATACAAAGATATGGGTTGGGGAAATGCTACCGCAACAGATCCATTTGTGGGTATTGAAAGTCCAGACAAACAAGATGGTTTCTACATCTACGAGTTTATCAGAAAACCAGAGAAATTGTTTGAAGATGATTACACTGAAGTAATGGTGAAAGTAAACCACCCTGGTCCGAACATCATTCATAACCTATCGAAAACAGAAGGTTTGGTTCCTGTGGGTAGTAGCGTTGAGATCACTTATGATGTGCAAACTGACAATTTAGTAGAAGGATTAAATACCCAAAATATTGCCATCATTTCTAACGATCCAATCGAACCTATTAGTCACTTTACAGTCAATGTAGATATAATTGATGGTGGAGTTTCTAATATTGAAACATCATCAAAAGAAGTCAACCTAGGTTCAATTTACAGAACTGCAGATGTGGTGCATAACATCAATTTCGTGAACAACGGAAGTGCTTTGATTGATTTCACAAGTACAGTCATTGATGGAGGAATCGATAGTAAATTCAGTGTGGATAAATCGGTTTTCCAATTGCTTCCAAGATTGGGTACTACTGTTAAAGTAGCCCTTGACACAGAAGATGTAGGTACCTATTCTGAGGTCATTACTTTTAACGATGCCGATGGTGGAACACATGTTTTCAACATCACTGCAACAATAATCGACGAGCCTCAGATCGAATTGGATACCACTCCAATGGACATCACTCTGGCTGCTGGAGAGAAAACGACAGTAAATGTAACGGTAAGTAATGCCAATGGAAAAGCCGACTTAGAAGTTTTACCAAACGGTGCTGTTTGGATGTACGAAACGACTGCCGAAGCAATGGATGTTGCCCCTTTAAAGGACTTCACTTATGCTTGGAGAGACAATAAAAAGCAATTGGATGGATTAATCGATCCGAATGCCCCTGTATTCCAATGGGAAGCTATTGATGAAACTTGGGAGAAAGTAACGGTTCAAGATACTTACATGTTATGGGAACCTTATGACCTGCCTTTCACTTTTGATTTCTGGGAAGACGGTTACGATAAGATTTGGATTGGTTACAACGGTATCATGACGTTCACTGAACCAACTGTGCCATCACCTTTATTTAGTATCGAGATCCCGAATGCAGAAGAAGAACCACATAACTTCATCGCCTCACTTTGGTCGTTAACGGGAGAAGATTACTACGATGAGCATCCATTAAAAGGTATTTGGGTAAAACATGATGAAGAAAAAATCATCATCACTTACAACCGATATATCCATAACTGGGGCTTCTTAGGTGGTTACGTTTCAGCACAAACGATCTTATACAAAAACGGAACGATCAAGACGCAATACAAGACCATCGATCAGGAAGCTGTTGAAATCTTCAATAAGTACTTCACTTTAGGTTTAGAGAACAAAGACGGAACAGACGGTGTGGTGAACAACTTCTACTTGCCGTACATTACAGATGGTTTAGCGGTTGAATATACGCCTTCTAAGAAAACTGTTATCCCTGCTGGAGAGGAAAAAACATTTACGTTCACAGTAGATGCTACAGATTTATTAGGTGGTACATACAACCACTATTTATCGTTTACCAACAAAACTCCTGGTAAAGAAAACATCACTATTCCGGTAACTTTAACGGTAAATGGTAGTGCTGATTTTACTTGGCAAGAAGACGTAATTGATTTAGGTGATATTGTATACACAGAAAATATGTGGTTGCAACCTGAGTTCACTTTACACAACAACGGTACAGGAGATTTATACTTCAATAAGGAAAGTATTGTCGCTGATGCAGCCTTAAACTTAGAATTATTTACTCAAGTAATCGTTGAGGATACAGGTTTGGAAGAAGGCCCTCACCAATGGTACAATTGGGAAACGATCTTTAAATGGAAAGAAATCTGTGACGGTCCAGTCATTTGGGGTGGTTGTTTAGGTGACCTAATTACAGTTGAAGGTGAGTACCATTATTTACCTCCAATGTTGGCTCCAAAAACGGAGGTATTAGCGAGAGTCACTTTGATGCCTCAAACGGCTGGTGCTTACGAAAAGGTCATCAAGTATGTGGTAGGTGAAGAAGAAAAAATGCTAACAATAAAAGCGAACTTCTACGAGCCTGCAAAGTTTGCAATGGAGAATGTCATCGACTTACATGTTGATGCCGTAACTGCAGATCACCAAGAAACAATGGATATCACTTTCAATAATACAGAAGGAAAATCAATCTTGGATTGGGAAGTAATGATTGAGTTCATTGCTAGTGGATTTGCTCCAAAAGAAGAAATCACTGCATTTGCAACAAACTCTTCTACTAGAATTGCCTCTGTAGATGCTCCGGTAATTCCTCAAGTGTACAGTGGAATAAATGAAGCGGATTATCATCAAGTATTATCTTATGATGATCATACAAGCCCAAGTAATTCTATTGGTTTTGGAAATGCTTCATTAACGACGATCACTAAGTTTGTTGCTCCTTTAGAAGGCTTCAAATTATCTGATGTGACTACTTGGTTTACCCCTAAAGGAACAATTTCAGAAGGAGATATTATCGTTACTGTGCTTACTGGATCGATTGACAATCCTGTGGAATTAGCTTCTGAATCGTTTACAATGAACTTTACTGAAATGGAAGAGACCGGTGGGTTAGTCAACTTCGAATTAACGGAGGACATTACGTTCTTTAATGGTGATAACATTTTTGTTGGAATTACTTACCCTGAAGGTGTTGCTTACCCTCAAGGTGTTGCAAGAGTTGAGGAGCGTATTGCAGGAACTTTCTTTGTGCCAACTTCAAATGGTTGGGAGGATTTAACGGCTACCGCTCAGTTTGAAAAGTCAGCGTATATGGTACGTTTGATGTCGAAAGAAGCAATCGATGGTTCTTGGTTAAGCATCAGCGAAAGCGAAGGACAAACTGCAATGGGAGAAGAAACTACGTTGAGTTTATCATTTGATGCTACCTACAACAGAGGTAGAAAAGATGTGGCTGCGAAAGTGACGATCCTAACCAACGATCCTAACCACGAGGGGACTTCTTTCTATGCAAGTATGCATACCAACCAAGGTCCGATGTACACTACCGAAATGGATGCGTATAGCTTATTAGAAAATGATACGTTAATTATTAAAGTAGGCATGCACGACGAGGAAGGTGACGAATTCACAACGGAAGTAATGAATCTTGGCGGCATGGGAACTACTTCTATTGAGGGTGATACTTTAACGATCACACTAACGCCTAACTTCGATATGTCGGGTAACTATGAGTTGATTGTAAAAGGTGAAGATGCACACGGTGCAGAATCTGAGAAATCTATTGCATTAGAAGTAATTGATGTAAATAGAGCGCCAATTGCCTTCGATATGGAAGCAATGGAATTAGCCACTGGTGAGGTGTATTACATCGATCCATCAGCGCTTTTCATGGATGAAGACGGTGATGAGTTGACTTATCAAGTAGCCGACAACGGAAACGGTGTTTTGATTGCTGGATTGGCCGATGGTCAGTTTGTAATTTCATCACTTAAAGAAGGAGTATCTGATGTGGCTTTCATGGCAACAGATCCATCGGGCTTATCTGCAATAATTACTGTGGATGTAACGGTGGGTAACTCAGACGATATCACTTCTATCGATCCAAGTGAAGCAAACAATGGTTTACAAGTGTACCCTAACCCGGTAAACACGAATACAACATTTGAGTGGGAAATGCCTCAAAATGGTGTAGTAACGGTTGTTTTACATAATCTTCAAGGTCAACAAATCGATCTTGTTGAATTGGGTCAGCTATCTTCCGGACATCAAAAAATGGATTATGATGCTGAGCAATTGCCAAGAGGTGTGTACATCTACTCATTAATTATTAATGGGGAATTGACATCCTTTGGTAAGATCATCAAGCAATAAATTATTGGTTCTTATCTGAATAGAGTAACGTCACTTCCTTCGGGGAGTGGCGTTTTTTTATACTTTCTGATAATCTCATCAGCTATCAAACCTACGGCTGTAGGGTTCCAATGTGTATCGTCTAAATGATACAAAAGGTCGGAATGTGTTGCCCTATAATTATTAAAAATCTGTAAGGTATTGATGGTTTCCACTTGCTCTTTTTGTAAAGCAGTATCCAATCTTAATAAAAAATCTGGCTGATGATCGAAGGGAACATAATCATAATAAACGGATTCTTTATTGCAGTTGGGATAGAAAATAAATCGTACGCCTATCGACTCAAAATACTTTTTATAGGTTTTGATCTTTTGGACAACATCAGGCACTTTTTTATCATAAGGCTGATTTTTACCATTTAAGAAAAACATATTTGATCCTTCAATACCTTTTACTCCTCTCCCCTTTTCTTCCTTTATTCTTGCCCTCATCCAATCCAAAGAATAGAGTCGAGTGGCTTTATCAAGAAATACGTTTAGGCTGTACTGACTACACCACCATTTGATTTTGTCTTTTAATAAGGTGTTTTCTGTAGGCATCAAAAGAGGATAAAAACGATGCCTTTCTACCTGAGAATAAATCATCACTTTAGGCGGTTTTATCAACCCTAAATTCATCAAACGGATAAACTCTACAATTGAACTTGGTCCCATACTATACACCGAAATCGTACTATCTGACTTGGTAATAATCTGATTCCCGAGTGTTTCTTCTTGACTTAACCCAACACCTTGAATATAAGAATCACCAATCAAGATAATATCAGCCTGCTCTATGAATTGATTGTTTCTAAAACCTAATTTATCCGTTTTCCAATCTTCTTTTTTAACAATAGCATTTGAAGTGTGATGACATAAATCGCCTTCTGCTGTCCCCTTAGAATCTATATTAGGATAATTACTGGTCAAATGAGGAATTCTCAGACGACTTTTAAATTGTAATCCTTCAGCGTGTCGAAAAGTATAAGTTGTTGCAGGTAGAACTCCTTCAATAAAACAGTAAACCAAAAAAGGAATTAAAAAGTAATAGGTGATTCGTTTTAAGAATTTGTTTAATTGAGGCACTACAGAAATTAAAAACTTATTTTGACTGATTTTTTAATAATTGCAACACACCCTCTGCGTTGGCTTTATTAAATTTAGCAAAATCATTGACAGTTTTTCCATCATCCGACTTATCTTTTACATTTGCTCCGTTTTCTACTAAATATTCTACCGATTCAAGGCAGCCTTCTCTTGCTGCATGCATTAAGGTTGTGGTACCAGAATATCCTTTAGGATTTAGTTCTGCTCCCGATTGATGCAATAATTGCATGATTTCTGGAAAGAGAACAGCTCTGTAAATTAGATAGAAATTACTATTTGTACTCGCGTTTGGATCTATTCCATTGTCTAAGAAAAGTTGTACTATATCGATATATCCATTTTGAACAGCTACAAATACCAAATCAATTAGACTTTTTTCTTTTAATAAATTAGTTTCTTCTATATAAAATTTCACTAAAGGATAATTGTTTGTGGTCACCGCTTCTTTATAGGCCCATAAACTTATTTTCTTTGAAGCTTTGTATTCGCTTTTTACTTTATTGAGTTTCTCCGTTAAAATGGCTGACTCTTGATATCGAATAGCAATTTTACAAGGTGCTACTGGCTCGTTACCAAAAGATGTTTGTTGAATACAGAAAGCACTATAGCTGAATAATAAAATGGTGTAGATAAATAATAATATTCTTTTCATGACATAAAAAATGGTTAGTGAAAATTGGTAAAATATGCTGGTTTATAGAGTACTACAAGAGCTTGTAGTTAACCTACTTGATTACAGTTTTCCTATTATTTTCAATTTTAGAGAGTGTAGTAAATTCGTTTATCATCCAAAAAAAGTAGTATCAAAAAAGTGTTCTATTATAGAGTTCTTAATTGACATTAAATGTTGCTTTTACACTTCAATTTATAACTTTTATAATTGGTTGTCAAATTTTCTGAACACAGATATTTAAACTCGTCTATTTTTTTTGCAACGGGTTGAAATACAACAAAAACAAAGAATTTCATAATACATTCTAGATTACATTGTGTACCCCTTCCCAATAAAACACAACTCTCTGTAGTTCAATACAATATTGTTATATCTTCAATAAATACCAGGAACTATTTTTTAATATTAATAACGAGTTTATACGAAATAAAAAAGGTTTTAATAAATGTTAATTACATAAAAGATAAATTAGTCTTTTATTATATTTGAAGTATCAATCAATTAATAAAATAGAATATGAACACTACACATATACACGAAGTGATTTTCCTAGTTCAGGACAACGAAGGAGTTTTCACACCAGAAACATTGGTTACAGCTATTGCAGAAAAATGGGGTGATGATGTTGGTTTTATGTCGTGTTCTGGTGTTCCCACACCAAAAGAAGAAGCTTTACAGTTTATTTTAGACCGTAATAAGGTAGTGGTAAATACCGAAGGAAAAATTGAGATTCACCCAAGCATGAAAATGTGTGATTCTCATTTAAGATAAGATTTTACGTATAGATGAAATATAATAAGAGGCTCAACAGTTGTTGGGTCTTTTTTTTGATGTGTACTTCGAGGGTTAAAAATCCATCGCACGTGAACCGTTTGATTCGTTTGATTAAATTTTGATTTTTTTCTAGTTGTTCATCCCTCGAGGGGTTGAAACCCCTCGTTAAGGAAAGTGATTGTACTTATTTCTTAATAGCTAAAGAAATCTTTCATGATTATAGAATTGCGATGGTTAAAAAAAGAGATTTAAATCTCTTTTTTAGAATATGATATAAACTCATTTTTTTAAAAGAGTAGAATTCATCATAATAATTGAATTGAAATAATTTACTTAACGATGGGTTTCAACCCATCGCTCGCGAACTCTTTGATAATCAATAAAAATGATCCCAATAAAATCAAAACAAAATATTCGTATCTAAAAAACCACTGAATGAACCTTTAATTACTTTATTCGAAGAAGTCATAACTTCAAATTCAAGAACTGTATTTTCAGATTGGTGTGATACCTTTAAAGTTCCACTTTTGATAATAATAATTTCGTTCTCTTCCATATCTTCAATATTGACATTCAGGCCAGCTGCCGCCCCATAAATTGAAAACGGTTTATCTTCCTCTGAAAATTCGTAGATACCATCTTCAAGTTCTAATAATTTTGAACTTGCGAGATTAAAGAATACTACATCTCCTTTTCCATCAAATTCATAAGTATCAGAATTGAAAACGATACTTTCAGAAACTAGGAAAACCTCTAAATCAAAAAGATTCTCTGAGATCATGTCAAATGGAAATAAGTACCCCTTACTTAATGAATAAGTATTCCCATCATAGGCAAATTGATTGAGGATTATTTGCTGCTCTTTTTCATCATTGGTTTTACAAGAATTTAAAATCAAGATTGAAGATAAAAAGAGAAGAGAAAAAATTGTTCTTTTAAGCATAGCTCTATTGTTTGTTTGAAATTTGATATTAGTTTTCAGAATTAAAAAATGTAATATAAAATTAATAAAACTACTTGGATTTATCAATTGAGAAATAAGATTGCGGTAAATTTAATTTCCATAAAACCATTGAGGTTCACAGATATTCCCCCATAACTTTGCCTCTTCTTCGATATCAATTGACCACTCAATATGCTGTATGGATACTTGTATTTCTGAAATATTTCCTATCAATAAAAATATAAATAAAGAGGTCAAAACTATTTTATAGAGTTTAATCAATGTTTTCCTTTTTCTGATGAAATAAACAATGATTTGATGAATTGAAAAGAAAAAGAAACTCCATACAAGTGTATTCCCTAGAAGTCCCAAAATGTAATAATCATAAGCCATTGAAGTAGCTAGTGATGTTGACTTGTAAATAAACGGAGAAGCGTAGAAGTCTGGGAATATTTCTGTTCCTGTGCATTCGTATTTAATGCCTACTGAGTTTAATGGGAATAATAGGGTGGATAAGGAGAATACTAGTATAGGTAGGGTAGTTTTTAAAAGCTTCTTCATTATATTATTTTTAAGTTATCTGTATTTTAATAATCTAAATCGTTTACCCCTCACTCTTCTTAATCTCAAACTCCTCCAAATTTTCAATCTTCGGGTTCAATAAATCAGTCACCAAACTATGGTCTTCTGTATACACTCCATTGATTGCCATGGTATAAACACATTTACCTTTACGAATGATATAGTACATCCCAATGATTTCATCTTCAACTGTTCGGTAAGCATAAAATGATTCATCTCCGGGTAATTCAATAGTTGTAATTTCTTTTGATTCTTGTTCGTAGGCTTTCCCAATTAAATTAATAGCCCCTTTACCCATTAAAAATAATTGCCTAGCATCTTTTTCTGATACTTCTTTTTCTATGGTGATTGAATAATAAAGAGGATCGTATTCTTCTGTTTCCAATAATTCATAAGTATACTCTAAGCCAGTGGATCCATCAAAATATCTAGTTGTGCTTGTTGTTTCATATTTCCCTGAAAGATCTACTTTTAAATCATAATATTCTGCAACTGTTTGTATTGTAGTCACAATTGGGTAGTCGTTTACATCTACATTATTATTTGTTTTGCATGAAATAGAAATTATTGCCAGTAAGTATAATAGAGTTTTTTTCATGATGAGGTGTTTGCTCTGTTTAATTTTAAATCTAAATATAAAAGGTTTATTAAAACATGTAACTAAATTAAGGAATTGTTTTATGTTTCAAAAACACGATTTTAGACCATTACTTCTGATGCTAAAAAAATACTCTGCAATTACGATTTAAAAGATATTTACCTGACTAAATTCAATTTAAAATAGAAACTTACCTATCTTTATCACCTAGTTAACAAACAACAAAGAAATGAAATTAGTTACCTTCTTATCCTTCTATTTTTTAATAGTAAGTCAATTGTGTGCACAACATCTCGTTCCACTTTGGGAAGAGGACAAAATACCAAATTATACGGCTACAGATGACAAAGAGTACATTGCTCCAAATAGGGACTTCAACTTTACAATGAACATTCAAAAACCTGAAATGGAAATTATGTTGCCATCCAAAAGAAGCAGTAATGGAAAAGCTGTGCTCATTTTGCCAGGTGGTGGATATGCAGGTGTTTCCTATGATTGGGAAGGAACAGAGGTTGGTCAATGGCTGAACAGTAACGGGATTGCTGCTTTTGTTTTAAAGTACAGAATGCCTCAGGCTGCTTCGGTGAAAACTTCTTATAAAGCGCCTATCCAAGATGCACAAAGAGCCATGCGTTACATCCGTGCTCATGCTGAGGAATTTAATATCGATAAAGATAAAATTGGGGTGATGGGCTTTTCTGCTGGCGGACATTTAGCCTCTACTCTAGCTACACATCAAGAAGCTTATTATACATCAAATGATAAGGTGGATGAGGAAGCGTTCCAACCTAATTTTTTGATGTTGCTTTATCCTGTAATCAGTATGCAAAAAGGGGTAACTCATCAAGGGTCAAAAAATAAATTACTGGGAAAATCACCAGATAAAAAGTTAGTCGATCAGTTCTCTAATGAACTTCAAGTAAGTGATAAAACACCGACTACTTTTATTGTTCATTCTGGAGATGACGGAGCGGTACCTGTTGAGAATTCCATTCGTTTTTATCAGGCATTGGTTAAACATAAAGTAATGGCAGACATGCATTTGTACCCCGAAGGTGGTCATGGCTACGGTATGGGTATTGCTAATAAAAATGCTCCAAAATGGAAGGGATTAGCAGAGTTATGGTTGAGTGAATTAAAGTAATTATTCATTACCGAATAATTGTTTCAACATCTCAAACAATTCCTCTTGTTTCTTATGGGCAATCAGATAATAATCTCTTGTAGGGTATTTATCTGATTCCCAAATTAATTGAAGTGATTGATCTTTGATATACGATTTTGCATTTTCTTTTAATACCACTGCAACTCCTTCAATTTTCGTTAATTCCTCTAGCATAAAATACTCGTTTGGAATGATGTAGTTGGTAAATATTTTTGGCCGACGTTTATGAAAACAATGCAACCAAAACTTTTTGATAAAAGGGTTGGCCGCCATATGAGAAAACCAAACCTGATGCTCTAACCAATTTTGAATACCCAATTCATCATTGTTCTTAATGAACAAATCTAATTCAGTACGATCCAAATTAGGATGACCAACAATTACCAATTTAGAACTTGCAATTTTGTGTGTAAGGACATCAAAAGTAGGATTATCTCCCCTAATTATTCCGGCATCTACTTGTTGTTGGTTGACTAAATCAAAAAGCTTCTTATTGTCGTTTTCAAAATGGACAGTTAGGTATTTAAATGAAGTGAGAATTTTATCAGAAACAAATGACTTATAAAGATCCTCACTAATTCCAAAAGTATAATCCCTTTCTTCCTTTTTTACTGATTTACTATAACTAGATTCCACTTTTTCGAGTGTATCTAAGGACTCTATGATGAGGTTATTTAGAAACTTTGCATGATCAGTCGGTTCTACCCCTTTTGATTTTCGAGTAAACAATTTGTGCCCAACTGCTGCCTCCAACATATTCATTTGATTACTCACCGCAGGCTGTGTAAGGAATAATTCTTCTGCTGCTTTCGAATAACTATGAAGCTTATATACCGCTTTAAAAGTTCTGTACCACTCTAGATTAATCATACTGATATTAATATTTTTATATCATAACCAAAATTAAACTATTTCATTTTATATCACAAGCCCAATACATTTGTATCATCATCATTCAAACATAAATCAAAAACACTATGAAAAGAATAGCATTAATCACAGGCGCAAACAAAGGTTTAGGATTCGAAACAGCGCGTCAACTTGGAGCAAAAGGAATCAAAGTATTAATGGCTTCAAGAGATAAAGTCAAAGGACAAGAAGCCGTTGATCAACTGAAAAGTGAAGGATTGGATGTCGAATTACTTCAGTTGGAAGCAACCAACGAGGATCATATTTTAGGTGTCAAAGATTTCATTGCAACAGAATATGGAAAGCTTGATATTCTAGTGAATAATGCTGGGATTATTCACCCTGATGAACCTCTCGGTACCAATACATCTGAAAGCATCTCACCTACTACTCTAGTTGAAACTTTTGATGTCAACTTTTTCAGTATCGTAAAACTAACTCAAGAATTACTTTCGCTTTTGAAAAAGAGTGATGCCGGTAGGATTGTAAACCTATCAAGTATTTTGGGTTCAAATACGGTACAAAGCGATGTGGAATCTCCTTATTATACGGTAAAACCATTTGCATATGATGCCTCAAAAGCAGCTTTAAATGCCTTTACAGTACACCTTGCGGCTTCTTTAGAAGGAACAAATGTAAAGGTAAATTCAGCACATCCGGGTTGGGTTAAAACTGATTTGGGAACGGAAAATGCCCCAATGGAAATTGTAGATGGAGCCAAGACTTCAGTGAGTCTTTCTTTAGAAGAAGAAACTGATTTTAATGGCAAGTTTATGCATTTGGGAGAGGAAGTGGCTTGGTAATAAATAGCATTTTCTAAAAATGAAGAGTGTCAAATTTTAGCTGATGTTGAATTTGACACTCTTTTTATATGATCATCAATTATAGTAATATTCTATGAACCACCTCTTTCAAAGCAGGCAGAACATCACTTTTAAACCACGGATTCTTCGCTTGCCAAATATTATTTCTTGGCGATGGATGAGGTAAAACAAAGTGATGAGGTAAATATTCATGAAACTGTTTTACCGTTTCGGTGAGAGTTTTCTTTGTTTGATTCTGAAGATAATAATCTTGAGCATACTTGCCAATAAGTAAAGTTAACTCGACTTCCTTCATGTTATCTAAGAGTAATTGATGCCATTTTGGAGCACACTCTTTTCTGGGAGGCTTATCTCCTGTTTTGGCTTTGCCCGGATAACAAAATCCCATGGGAATAATGGCAATTTTACTGACATCATAAAATGTGTCGGCATCAATGCCCATCCAATTTCTCAGGTTCTCTCCACTTTGATCGTCCCAAGGCACACCACTTTTGTGCACTTTTGTCCCTGGTGCCTGACCAATAATTACTATTTTACTTGTTGCACTTGCTTCCACTACGGGACGAGCCCCAAGATCCAAATGAGGGGCACACAATGTACATTTAGAGATGTCTTCTAAGAGTTTTTTCAAAGTGATATTTAAGCATGCATTTCGATCATCACATTCTTTTTATGTGCTCTCAGTTTTTTAATCGCCCAATCGTAATGACTTGAAGTAGCCGATACACAATAGCTTCCAAGAGTCGTAGTGCCTGTCCAATCGAAATATTTTTTGGTAAACAACTGTTTATCTGTAAATTCCTCTATCAATTCCATTACAGCATTATGACTCAATTTAAGCATTTCTTTGGCACTTTCTAATTTAGTCTCTTGATGTCTACACCAAAATTCCTGATTTAACTCTCCGTAAGTTTTCCAATTATAAGGGTGCGGCAAGAAAGGCATTTCCTCCCCTTCGGAATTCGAATTGATCCAATTTAATAGTAATTCATGCCACTCGAACAAGTGCACCAATACATCTCTAAGGTTTTTATCGCGTGTCCAATGGGCTTCTTTTTTCTTAGGGTCATTAGAAAAATCAAATGGAATTTCCATAATCTCTTGAGGAATCGAATCAATTACTTCCCAAAGTTTATCGAATTTTACTGCTGCTGTTTCTATTAATTCAATTTTTGTTGTTGGTCGTGCCATGACATTTAGATCATTTTTCTGGAGTAGGTCACCTGATTATTTATAGTAAGTATCTATTTTCAATTCATATTTAGGTCATAAACAAATCAGGTCATAATATTACAATCCCAAGTAGGGGAATAATGCAGGGTAAAAAAATGACGATCATTCTCAAAAAATGGTGTTGTTGGTTTAGAGGGGTATCAAAATAGAAACAAAAAATCCGTACAAAATAATGCCGGTATTTATACCCCAGGATAAATCATAGGGCTTGGAATAATTAGATTCCTAAAGTCTTTAGGAATTTTGATGTGTACTTCTACTCAAACTTTATACTTTTTCAAAAAGTAAAATGTATGGAATGTGATATTGAAAACACATGAAAGTTGTGAAAATAGTGATGATAAACACTAAAAACTGTACACAAAAAGTTTTTACAAAAATTAGTTTCTCAGTATATTAGACATTTATTAAAGCAATCTTTCTCTTCGAGATAAGTATTATGTCAAACTAGCTAAATTGACTCTTTAACTCTATTAAAGTACAATTTTTTTATTATGGTCGTATGGTCAGGAAAAGGCATTTTAGCCATCCTAGTATTAGTAGCCTCTTTTATTTTTAGTGCATTTGTTTTACCAGATTTAAAAGCAGATTTAGGTTTTGGTATTACGTTTATGATTACCGCACTTTTCTGTTGGTTCATGGGTAAAAGATGGAATGAACAAGAAGCTCAATCTTTTATTGATAAGACTTCTGGAAAAGAAGTTGTCATTAAACCCAATCACACTCTTTTTTGGATTAATATTCAGTATTGGGGGCCAATATTTGCAGTGTTGTCCATCTATTTTCTTTTTCAAAAATACATTTAGGCTAACAAAAAATCATCAGGAGTCCGAGTCCCAGACTCAAGTCTGGGGCTGGTGATAATTAGATTTTTAAGACTAAAGTCTTTAAAAAATTTTGACGTGGAAAATACTCGTCCAAACCTGTCAAGATTTAATTCTTGACAGGTTTAATTATCACGAGCCTAGGACTTGAGTTCTAGAGATCTGTGAACATATTGCAGATCTTTAAAAGTGAATAAAGCTATCACGAATTAGTTCAAAATTCTCCCCAACCTTTTCTCCTCAAAATAACTCCCTATATTATCCATTACTTTCTGATTAGAGACATATTTGGTAAATGAATGTGTTTTCAAATTGAATTTCCATATGGTAGGATAAGTTTCTTCATCAACCTGATTTTCGGAAACACCTAAAATGTCAATAGTATATTCATTTTCCCAAACTGCTTCTTGAGGATTACATGAAGTTCCACACATCATCAGTTCAAAAGCAAATGTATCAGCCTCTGATACTTTTACCAAATAGACTTTGATATCTACTTCTCTTCCGAAATATTCTAATTTATTATTTTCTCCTTCTGCTATTTCTAAACCATAACTATCCATATCAATATAGTAATTTGAGTCTGGAGAATACATAAACGATGAAGCAAACATCTCTTTTTGATCTTCGAATAAACCGTATCTAACTTTTGATATTGGGTAATTAATTTTTTCTCCCTCTACATCAAATACTTTTGGTGAAATATGATGAAAGTTTAGCCATCTATCTTTAGCATCAATTTCATCAGTAGATTTTTCTCGTGATCACATGAAGAAAATAGACATGAAAGAGAAAGTGCAAGAGTGATAGAATATTTTATCATAGATTGTATGAAAGTTTAGTTATTGATTTTAAATCTATAAACAAAAATAACCCCAAACCGAAGTCTGAGGTTAGTAATAATTAGTAAGATAAGCATCATCAGTTTATTTTGATAATAATATCTTGGCCAGTTTTAGTAATTACCACATAGTAATTATTTTAATGTTGAAATTTTTACTGACCATAACTTTTGCATAAAAGCTGTATTGGTCAACATCAGTCTTTGATTCTCTTCTGTAATGATGGTGGTAAAGAATAACCCTATACCTGTGATTGCTCCGTGGATACCTTCACCTTCATAGATTCGAATTTGATCACCAATTTTTAATGGGCTTGTTAAGAATATAATTACTCCTGCTGTAATGTTGGATTGATGTGACCATTGAGCAAAGAATGCAACGCCTATAATTGTAAAGATAGAGGTCAAATAGATACCTAAATCTTCCGAATTAACTTCCCAAACTCCTAAATGGAATAGAATTGTTCGATAGGTTTTACCAAAACAATATTGATTTCCCAGTATGGCTTAGCGGTGTGAAACGTTTATCTCATTATAGAAAACTTGATTATGAGAACGCTTTAGTTGAGGCAAATAGTTATCATGTTCCTTTAGTTATTTGGGGACCTCTTTTAAGAACTGCTTGTTTCGCTCAGCTTGGTCAGATAGAAGAAGCAAAAAAACATCTTCAAGAACTCTTAAAAATGAGACCTGATTTTGTTCAAAATAGTAATCTGTTCATACGACGATTTATAAAAGAAGAATCACTTGCAAAGCATTTATTAGAAGGGTTGGAAATGGCCGGTTTTATAAAAAAGTTTAGAATAAACCAACAATTTAAATCAATTCATAGCTCGATACTCATTTGGGCTATACCCTGTTTTTTTCTTAAACATACGGGTAAAACTCTGAGGGTATTCGAACCCTAAAGTAAAAGCAATTTCCCCTACTGTTTGATTAGAACTTAGAAGTATGTTTTTTGCCTTTTTCACTACATAAGCATCAATATGTTCTTTTATACCAATACCTGTTTCCTTCTTCAATAAATCACTTAGATAGTTGGGCGACATGTTCAGCATTTTTCCAAAATAGTTGGAAGAAGGCAAGCCCTTTTTTACGATCTGTTCCGACTTAAAATAAGCCTTCAATTTCGAGCGAAAATCACCTACTAAATCTGTATTTAAATTAGTACGGGTATAAAACTGACGATCATAATAACGCATGCAATAATTTAGAAACAGCTCTAAATTGGAGAGTATTAGATTCTGACTATGCTTGTCAATATTCTGTGAATATTCTGTTTTAATCTGATCGATGATATTCGTAATATATTGCTCTTCTTTTTTTGATAAATGTAAAGCCTCATTTACTTCATAGTCGAAAAAAGTATAGCTCTCCATCTGATTATATAGATTGGATTTAAGCAGTAAGTCAGGGTGAAATAATAAAGTCCACCCTTCCTTTCCTTTTAGATCTTCTTTTTTCGGAGTAGTAAATACCTGATTGGGATTAGCAAAAATTAAAGTGCCCTCTTGATAATCGTAAGAATTTCGACCATACCCTAGCGAACCACTTATCTTGTCTTTAAACATGATGGTATACATAGATGAGGAAAACCTTATCTCAAATAAGTCATCATCAAATTCGAGATTCTTGACATCGGAGTCTTGAATTAGAGATATTAAAGGGTGATTTGGAGAGGGTAAACCCAATATTTCATGGAACTGAGTAATACTTTTAATTCTTAGAATATCAGACATGGTAGTAATTAATTTAAACCTACTAATCCTCTGGTCACATTTACAATCTTGTGGGCATCATTCATATCATCTGCATGAGGGTTTGGTGTCTGCATTGGCCACCCTCCTTTTTTACATTCTTTGTCGTTGTACAAAACGCTATGCTGACTAAAATATTTACCAGAGTGTTTTGGGGCATCTTCGGATAATAGACAATGTAATGAGGTTTGTGCTGATTCCCAACTACTATCACTAAAGTTTAGCATAGTAAAAATAGGTTTTGCAAGGGTCATCATCACTTTTACAAAGGGGTTGCCACCTCCTCCAAAGTTCGATCTTGCCCAACCTGGGTGAACGGAGTAAGTAGTCACACTTGTGTCTATTAATCGTTCAGCCAATTCTTTTGCATATAGTATGGAAGCCACCTTAGCCTCACTATAAGCATCAAAATTGTTGTACTTTCTTGTCTTCCATTCTAAATCATCGAAATGTAGTTGGTACCTTTTCTTATTACTACCGGCGTGTGCTACAGATGACAAAATAAGCATTCGAGAGTTTGCTGTGTTTTTTAGGGTTTCTAATAGTAATTCGGTTAACAGGAAATGTCCGTAAAAGCTTGCTGCCATGGTTATTTCGAAACCATCTTTGGTATACTTGGGAGTGTTTTCCATGTTTACCATTCCAGCATTACAAGCCAATCCATCTAACTTTTTATGTTTAGATAGAAATTCTTCTACAAAATCTCGTACAGATTGTAGATCGGCTAAATCGCATCTCATGATCTCGTAACTTCCTTTATAAATAGAAAAACCTTGAGCTACTTCTTTACCAGCATCTACTCTACGACATGCCATCACAACATGTGCACCTTGTTTTACCAATTGTTGAGTGGTTTCGAATCCTACTCCAGAATTCGCTCCGGTAACGACATAAGTCTTTCCACTTAAGTCTTTTTCTAAAAGTTTAGGGTCGCAAAAGATAACGTTTTTATTAGCCATTTCAATTAGGGTTTTTGTTCATTTCAAAGGTCTTACAAAAACTTATGGTCTATTTAACCCGATTACTGATTCTTGTAACATTTTTACAGAAACCTACTTTTAAGCTTTATTATATTGTCCTTGACACAAGTGTTCATCATGCAAATCAACGCGTTCAAATAAAAAAATTGGGTACATTACAGGTATGACCGAGATTAGAACTATGAAAAATAAAATACAACTCTACGGAAGATCAATTGTTATTGGTTCTTCATCAATCTTCCTCATTATGATGCTCATGGCTTTTTTAGACATGATAATCATTCCTTATGAAAGAATGAGTGAGGTGGTTTCGGTCTATCTATTATGGGCGGCAGTAGCCTCTTTGGTGACACATCACTTTAATTATTTGAAAACAAAAGTACCCGTATTATTAAAGATTGTCGGATTATTCCTTTTCCTCATTTTTATCAATATCTATGATGAAGGTACCGACAAGCCTCAGAATTACCTGACTTTATTCTTTGCCGTGTCTTGGTTTAGCATTCTGATCTATTTCATCATGCCTAACTTTTTCATGAAGTATTCCAAAGGATATTTCGGAGCATTATTGGGCGTAGTTTTGTATGCCAATATATTTTATGAGGGTGAAGAAAAATTTGAGCATATTCAGAACTTAATTGGTATTTCTATCCCTATTCTTTTTACACTTTGGATCTATGAACAATGGAGGTGGATCAAATCACTTAAAAACGAAAAAGCAAAAGCTGAATTGCAATTGCTGAAAAGTCAGATTAACCCACATTTCTTTTTCAATACTTTAAATAACCTTTACGGATTGACTGTGGAAAAGTCGGACAAAGCACCTGAAGTCGTGTTAAAGTTAGGCGATATGATGCGCTACACCATCTACGAAGGGAAAGAAGAAAGAGTACCAATTCAAGATGAAATCCAATATTTAGAAAATTATATAGAATTACATAAAATAAGGTATCAGAAGAATGTGCAGGTACATTTTATCAATTCGGTTATTTCTGATTTTCAAATTGCTCCTCTTTTGTACATCATTTTGGTGGAAAATGCTTTTAAGCATGGAGTAGAAACCCTTATTGAAAATGCGTATATTTTTATAGAAATTGAAGAAACTGGAAACACGGTTAGTTTCTCCATCGAAAATAATTTTGATAGAGCCATGCAAGATAACCGTGTGGGAATTGGATTGGATAATCTGAAAAAACGATTGGAATTGATCTACCCGAATAAATATACTTTTGACGAAATTAAAAGCGTAAATACGTATAAAACTCTTTTGACTATCGACTTATCATGAAATTCATCATTATAGACGACGAACCTATTGCTCATAGAATTATTGAGGGGTACTGTGAGAAGATCTCTTACTTAGAAAAATGTGGGAATGCTTACGATGCTTTCGAAGCTATGGAATTACTGCATGGTAGTGATATCGAATTGATCTTTTTGGATATCAATATGCCAAAGATAACTGGATTTGAGTTGTTACGGTCTTTATCAAAAGCTCCGAAAGTAATTGTTACTTCTGCTTATAAAGAATTTGCGGTGGAAGGGTTCGAACTCAATGTAGTCGATTATTTATTAAAACCTTTTGGATTCCCTCGTTTTCTATCAGCTATAAATAAATTGAATGACCAATCAGAAGAGAAAAAGGAAAGTAAAAATCAGTTTTTTGTAAAAGCAGATAAAAAATTGATTGGTATAGAAGCTAAAGATCTTTTGATTGTAGAAGCTTTAGGAAATTATGTCAAATTGGTTTTGAAAGATCAAACCATCGTGAGTTATCAAAAACTCTCTTATTATGAAGACTTTTTAAAGGATAAAGGGAGTTTTATGAGGATTCATAAATCGTTTATTATCAACGAAAATTGTATTTCTACTATTGAAGGGAATACTGTTCAACTTTTGGAACATCAGGTGCCTATTGGGCAAAAATATAAGAAACAATTACTTGATAAGCTTTGCATGTAACCATGGCAAAGCTTATCAAATCATATAATATTAGTTTAGCTGAACCGACAGCTTTTCTACAAGGAATTCTACTAGTGTCATTTTATCTTTTGATCCAGGATAGATTAAATGGTTTTCTACATTTAGTTTATCCATTTTCTCTTTTAAAGCCAAGCCAAAATCTACGTGATGAATTACCCAACCTCTTAATTTTTTAGGATCTTTAGGTGCTTTCTTACCAGGAAACATAGCATATTTCATATGAATTGGAGGATCATCTGAAGAAATCAGCTTAACAGCAGAAATTGATGTTGCTATCTCATCAATTCCTTCTTTGGTTTTAACTCCATACATTTTTTGTTGTTTTTTTCCACTAAATTCTTTTACTGATTCTGGTGAATATTTCTTTAAAAGCGGAATCCAAAAATCGGATGTCATATCCGTTTGTCCTCCTTTTGTACCTACGCATAACACTCTAGTAGATTCTTTGTGTATATGATTTTCGCTATTGGGTTCTGACATTTCATCGGAGAAGGCTAACCACATACTTATCACAGCCCCTGCTGAACCTCCCCATACGGCTATTTTTTCTTTTTCAATATTTAGCTCATCAGCATGGAATCGAATAAATTGTAAAGCTTCTTTCGCATCAAAAAATGCTGCAGGTAACGGTGCTTTATCAATTAATCTATAGTTGATAGATGCTACAGAGATTCCAGATTTCAAGAGTTGATTTAACTCTACAGTACTCAACTTTTCTTTACTTCCTCCTTTAAATCCACCACCATGAATATAGATGGCTAAGGGAGTTGGTTTATTGCTTTTTGCCAACCAAATATCCATCACATTTCGAGTGTCATTGCCATAGGATAGATTTGCTTTATCTGGAGTTGGTTTATTTTGACAGTTACCTATTACAGTAAAGCCAATGATAAATAGAACGGTATAAAGATATTTCATTTCTAATTTAATTAAGATTTTCACACATCACTATTTAATCAAAATCAATTGAATTACGAATTTGAAACAATTATTAAATAGCAAGAGTCAACTTAATCAATTATTGATAATGTTTATGATAGCAAATCTGCATTTAATATTTTTTAAACTAACTATTCTAAAATAAAGAAAAAGTGCCCTAAACTGACGATAATATGCCCTTTAAAAACACTTCTTATGAGTAGGTTTGTACTAGATTAAAAAAGACAGTAAATATTTTTCAAAATTAAAGCATTCTATTGGAAACCTTAGGTTGATTCATTATCAACTTTTTTCAAAACATCGCATACGTAAGAATAAAGAAAAAATTAATTCTGAATTCGTAAAAAGGCATCTTCAAAGGATGTCTTTTTATTTTTCTCAAAAAAATGACACTAATATCAAAATCATTAATCTATGTTCTTTTTAGATCAAAATCTGTTCAAGAATAATGTATAAAGAAGGTATGTTTGTTTATCAAATGAACAGAGATTACTAAATATTAATCAGTTAGAATCGTAAAACATTGAGTACTACTTATATCATACAATAACTTTATCCTTTAAAAAAGTCTCTCACTAGAGGCTTTTTTATTTTATAAAGAAGGTGATGGAAAATAAAAAATGAAATGAAACAAACTATCCTACTATTCTTATTTTATCTTCCTCTATTAAGTTGGGGAGAGACTTTTTTGACAATTGAAGCAGAGGATTGTCAATTTGATGTTAACGCAGAAATACAACACAATGACAATGCTTCAAATGGTACATTTATTAAGCTAAATCCAGGTTTATCTTTAACTTTAACTTTAACTTTAACTTTGGTAGAGATACCAACAGAAGGGGAATACCAACTGCAAATATTTCATTTTAATGGAGGGGTAGAGCAACCTTTCAGTCTAAAGGTAAATGATGCTGATTTTGAGGAAAAGAAATTAAACCCTTCCAATTGGGCTTATCAAGGAACTGCGAATGCTACTACTTTTTCAATAGATTTAAAGGAAGGAGATAATACGATACAATTCTATTTGCCTTCAGGTAGTGCGCTACTTCTAGATTATTTTAATGTCTTCAACGTCGATTATGAAAGACAGCCTACTACGTTCTACTTTAGCAATGACGGTGATGATGTCAATGATGGATCCATTGATGCTCCATTTAAGTCATTGGCCAAAGCGACTCAGATTGCGAATGCATTAGAAAGTGGTGGTCGATTACAACCTGGTGATCAGATTTTATTTAAAAAAGGAGATACCTTTGAGGGCTATTTTGAAGTAAAATGTATGGGATCAAAAGAGGCTCCAATAACAATTAGTAGTTATGGTGAAGGGGAACTTCCAATCCTTTCGGGCTCAGGTAATATTGAAGGAGGTGACTATATGGAAACGATTAAATATGTCAATGCTTCTCATGTAATAATGTCTGATATCTGGGTAAAGAATGATAGACAAAACTATGAACGTTACACTCATGGACGTGATAAAAGTTTTGGTATATTAGTCGTAGCCAATCAGTGGGGAAATTCTATTTCTAAAGACTTAAGTTTCTTAAGAATCAAAGTCTCTGATGTTTTTGGAGAATCTATTCCTGAAGAGTTTAATTCTTATAACGTTACCGGACTACGTTTCGAATCAGAAAGTAATACTGATGGAAAAGAAGTCACTATTAGAGATGTGCATATTGAAGACTGTTACTTCACCAACATCGGTAAAGCAGGAGTTTGGTCTATTCATAAAGGAACAAATACAGAAGTGGATAGTGTAAACCGTTCTATCAATTTTGTGATTAAGAATAACATCTTCTACAAAACAGGTGGTTCGGGTATTATCTTATCTAAAGTGCACAATGCGTTGGTAGAAAATAACCTTTTCGACCATAGTGGCCATAGTAGAAGCGAAGAACCTCGTTTGGTAGGTAGAGGAAGTGGAATGTGGGTATTTAGCGCGAGAAACATACTAGCTCAATACAACTCTTCTTACAGCATTAGAGGAAAAGGGGATTCTTATGGGATGCACATCGACTTTAACAATAAAAACATTATTTATCAATACAATTACTCTGAAGACAGTGAAGGTGGTTTTGTCGAAGTCTTAGGCAACAACCATAATGTGACCTATCGCTTTTGTGTAAGTGTGAACGATAGCTTCCGAGATCATCATGGAAGTACTTTATGGACGTCTGGTTTTGTAGGTTCAAAAACTGTGGATGGTCAAAAAGTACCTAACGATCCTATTCCATCCGATGGAGTGTACATTTACAACAATACTGTTTACCTCAATAATCATTTTACACCTAGTATCAGAATGTTTAGTAAAAACACTTATATCTACAATAACATTTTTGTCCATGAAGGAAACGGTAGTATTGGCGAGGTTCTCGAGTTGGATATGCAAGGTGATTTTATAGTTTCGAATAACCTCTATTTTGGTGATATAAAAAGTAGATTTACATCCTTAGATAAAAAGCCTTATTATGGTCATCCGAAGTTTATTGATAAAGGAGTAAGTTATAAAGAAGGCTATCAGATTTCTGATGACAGCAAAGCTATTAATGGAGGTAAATCGTTTCCTGAACCTGAATTCCCATTCTTAGGAAAAGGTATTTTTAAAGATATTCCACTTCTACCAAATCAAGATACTTTTGGGAATAGCATGGACATTACTCACCTTCCTCCTAATATTGGTGCCGATAATAATTACAACTCAGATGAGATTCCGCCAACATCATCTTCAATTTTCAATAATGATATTAAGATCTTCCCCAATCCAAACAATGGACTTTTCTATGTTAATAATACATCTATCGATGGTTTAACTGTAGAGATCTATAGCATCAGTGGACAAAAGTTAGTATCAGATATTTTGGGTATAGGTGAAACTAAAATTCAAATTCCAGAAGGGGTGTATGGGATTATGATGGTAAAGCTTCAAAAAGAAAAAAACATAAAATATTACAGGTTGATTGTGAATAAATAAATTTGTATGGACGTTGCAGTGCAACGTCCGTACGTATCTCAAAAATATGATAATAATCTGACTATTAATTACATAAACTCTGATCATATCATAAATTAGATTTATCTTGATACTCTATCAATAATTAATATAAAATATAATTATTCTAACAATATCATTTGATAAAATTGATAATTAACAATACAAACTAACAATCATACGTAATAATATATACTACTTATAATGTGCCTATTATGAAAAATATTTCTTCGCTAGCCACTTCAGCAAATGATATTCTTGAAATTGATGATAAATTGCTAAAACTAAGAATGAATTATGGTGTTTATGCCAAAATAAAGCATGAACATGCTAATCTGATTCATATTTTAGTATGGCAAGACACCTATCATTTTGATCAATTATCTAAAGATAAAATCACTTTTATGCTAGATTCTATATTGCAAAACATAGAACTTGACAAAACCATTATCACTGAATTTAAAGAGATACTTGCTGCTTAAATCATATTACTGAGGAATACTTTCTCCAATAATACTAAACATTTCCTGTTTCAATTGTGCCTTCACTTTTTGATATTTCTTTTTAGAAGCCACGTTATTCCATTCGTATTTATCCTTTCTATGATCGTACAATTCTTCTTTTCCATCTTTGTATCTGATATACCTAAAATCTTTTGTACGATAAGAATACGTTTGCTTTAATACATATTCCTGTGGTAAATCTTTAATGATTTTGATGTGCCATTTTGCATTTGGATTTATAGACACTCCCAAACCTTCCGCAGGTTCAGAAATACCCACACCCATTACTGTTAAGGCACCATTCGGGCCCGACCATTCTTTTTGATGATTGACCAAAAGAGGTTTCATCGAATAACCTCCTATTTTTCCAGCTGCTACGTTTTGTTTTTCTTCTTTTAAATTACACAAATCGATTAATGTAGGGTAAATATCAATTAAGGAAACAGGTTGTTCTACATCAAGGCCAGTAATTTGTCCGTTGGGATATCGAATAACCATAGGCACTCTAGCTGACTCTTCCCATGGAGAATTTTTATATAAATATTCTTTTTCACCAAAATTCCATCCATGGTCGGCTGTAAAGACTACAATTGTATTCATCGCAAACTTACTTTCATCCAAAGCTTGAATCACTTTTCCCACCTGATCATCCATAAACGTCACACATGCCAAATAGGCTTGCACTACTCTTCTTAATCCTTCTTTATCATCTTTGTAGGAATCACATAACGCTTTATAATACTTTAACCCCATTTGCGACATCGGGTAATTATCCTTGAAAAAGGTATCCTCATTATCACCCTGCTTAATGACGGACAATTGTAACGTTTCCAAAGGATACATATCAAAATATTTGTCGGGAGCATACAATGGCGTATGAGGTTTTACAAATCCTACTCCTAAAAAGAAAGGAGCATTGGTATCCGATTTTTCTAATTCACGTATTTTATTGGCCGCCCAATCGGCATGCTGTTCATCAGGAAATAAATCTCTATCGTTTTCATTGACATATCTAAATTCTTTTTTAGGATATCCCCAACCTGGGTTCAACGTCGTTTTTGTACTATCAAATTGAGGAACATCTGATAAGCGAGCAAAAGAACCATCCAAAACATTGATACTTCTGAAGGGTTCTGGAACGGAAGGGTGACCCACAATCTTTTCACCATTAAATGCATGAGGTCCATAATTATACCGTTCAGGCACTCCCCATTCATCCCACAATTTTATATCGTTTTTATGGAGCATTTTTCCCGAGCCATACATTTTATATCCGTTCTTTTTAAAGACATCAAAAAGCGTAAGATTATGCTTTACTACATGTTGCTTTTTGCGTGGTGTCCAACCAAAATCTCTTGATTCATGAGGATACACACCTGTAAACAAAGAGTTTCTTGATGGCTGACAAACTGGAACGTTGGTCTGTGCATTGATAAACGTTACACCCGAAGCCGCTAATTGATCGATATTTGGAGTAATAGCTTGTGGATGCCCACCAAACTTTCCTTCAAAATCGTTTAAATCGTCTACGATAATGAAGACTACATTAGGTTTCTTTTGATCTTGAGCAGATACTATAAAATTCATACTCAGAAAAAAAGTGATATAAAAAATTGCAACTATACTTCTCATTATCTCCATACTTTTATTGGATAGTATTCGAGTAATATCGGATAATATTATTCAAGATGATTTGGGTAGCTGGATCAGAATTAATCGACTTTTTAAAGGCCATAGTGGTATACACACATTTTCCTTTTCCTTCGTTTACCTCCAAGAATTCTGAATTAAAATATACCTTACCCACACCTATGTAATTTCTTAACATATGATCTTGATTTGGGAAGCGGTCGTGTGTAATTACACCAACAATATTTTTACCTTCTGGAGCAACTATGGCTGTGGTGGTTCCTACTTTGTAGTACACTTCCTCCATAAACTGTTTTGTTGGTAAACCTTTGAATACAGGATGATCTGTCACAATAGGTGCTGCATTATGCCATAAACCATTGGATGCAATTAACTGCACATCGTAAGGGAAATTATCAGTTGGTTGTAAAGATGTATAGATTTCTCTTGGCTTCTTCTCGTTAACTCTCTTTCCTTTCACCTCAGTAAATACTACAGTCCCACCATTTTTTGCCAACAATTTAGCTTGCTTCACTTTCTCTTTAAATGCATCATCTTCTGATAGTTTACCCACAATTAATAAATGCTTGGCTTTTTGCTTTCCATCGAATAATTCGAAAGGAATTCCTGTTTTCCTAAAGTAGTTGGCAAATGTATCGTCAGCTTCCAAAAGCATGATCTTTTGAGTAGGTGTTTTTAAAGCTTCTGCATCGAATACATCAAATGTTTCTTGGTTATCAATAATGACTTTACCTTTTACATTTTTCATGACTGATGTTAAAGTATAAGTACCACTCCAACCTTCAGTATCAAAAGATCCATCAAATACATCGGAAACGCCATGTAACAATTTTCCTTTTACTGTTTTCTTGGCGACTTCTTTACCATTATTATCTGTAATGATCATTTTTACGGATACCTTCTCTTCTTCGTATTCATTGATTCCAAAAAGTTTTACGCCTAACTTATCATTAGTTCTGATATTTCTATTTCGAATTCTACTTACGATTAATTGAGGTTGATTGGCTTTTTTGGTCAACTCATATACCTGACCTTTAGGGTTTCTCCAAAGGTCGATAATTCCACCTCCAATAATCCAATCGCCATCAGATAAAGCATGGATACAATACCCTGCCGTTAGATAATTTGATCTTGAGGCTTCAATCATTCTCTTATTCAAGCGACCATGATAGTTCTGTTGTGCGACTACTAAATCGTGTAACGTAGGAAAGACTGATCGCATTCCTGAAGCATCTAGAACAGTATTAAAATCTTTCTCTAATCGGATATGTTCTCGGTACATTGGAGCCAACTTATTTCCCTTCTCTTTAAACATCTGATTGTTTAGTTCAAGATCAGGAATAGAACCGTAACCAATTTCTGATACAAATACCATAGACCCTGGTTTTGTGTGCTTTCCTGGAGATCTCAACTTCTCAAACCCTGCCGCTTTTTTCTCGCTTTTTGACCATGAAACCTGAGTTAATCCCTGGAATTTATTGTCATCAAAAATCCAACCTGGATAGGTATGAATATCAGAGAATTTTACGGCTACTTTTTCGCCCGGTAAATAAATATTCGCGCCGTTAGCAAATCCGCCAGACTCATCCAAGATCAAACGAGTTGGGTCTAATTCTCTTGCTAAAAGTGCCATAGGGTGAAGCATTTGAATTAATACCGGTTGCCACAATTCGTTGAACAATTCCCATTGGATGACACACGTTCTATTTCGATCTCGAAGTATACTTTCTCTCACTTCAATTTCTACCATTTCGGGTAACATTGGTGAAGCAATTGGTCTGTGCATACATTCTATGGCTAAAGACCCAATGGTCAATACTCCCATTTCATCGCATAAGTCCAACCATTTTCTTGGAGGAGGTTTTCTCCAAGGTCGGATCATATTGAAACCTGCGTCCAAAGCCATTTGAATCTCTTTTCGAGCCATTTCATCAGAATCCGGATAGGCTAATTTTGTGGGATATACCCCTTCGAAAAAACCACCTTTTACAAAAAACTCTTCACCGTTTAAGTAGAATTTTTTTTCTTTGATTACAAACTCTCTAATACCAAATTTAAAAGCCCATTCATCAGATAACTGATCTTGCTTCAATACCTTTACTTCAGCGGTATAGAGGTAAGGATTTTTAGGCGACCACAATTCTGCTTCTTCAATATCAAATTGATAATCGATGGCATTTTTACCTGGTGTTAATGTCTTTGTTTCATTTTTAGAAGCAACCACTTTTTGATCTTTATCCAATACATTCACTTGGATTGTTACCTCTCTTAATTCAGTGGCTGTATTTTCTATTGACAAAGCGGTATTCACCGTTCCTGTTTGATATTTCGTAGTGATAAACACATCATCTACCAAGTAATCATCAGTTACTTTTAGGGATACATCTTGCCAAATTCCTCCGGTTAGAGCACCTCTCCACATAGGTGTTTGATGAGGTCCTATCCCATCGATTACTTTACCCGAATACAATACAGGAGAAACCACACGAACTATTAGTGTATTTTGCTCTCCATATTTAATGGTTTTATTTATTCTGAAATCGAAAGGCGTAAATCCACCTTTATGGTAGCCTACAACTTCATCGTTTAAATACACCTCTGAGATATAGTTGACAGCCTCAAATTGTATGGACACGTTTTTATTTTCCCAATCCTTTGGCACAAAAAATTCTTTCTTGTAAATCGCTACCCCCTCATAATCCTGTCGGAAAGTCTCCCAACAGCTCGGAACTTCTATTTTTTCTTTTTGAGGATATTTATCAAAACCTTCTTTTTTAATCCAAGATTGTTCTCTACCTACATTTTCATCATCATAAATAATCTCCCACTCTCCATTTAGAGACGTGATCTCATGACCAAAAACATTGACAGTAAATAGTAAGAACAGAAGTCCTATAAGTTGTTTAAGTATATAATTCATTTCTAATGAGTCGTTTATTTGTTTGGATAAATTTCATTATCCAAAAGCATGGATAACTCCGCTTTAATTGCTTTGTACTTTTTATCTTTCGCTACATTGTTCTTTTCGAAAGGATCTTTTTTATGATCGTACAATTCTTCTTTATTATTCGCATATCGAATATACCTATACTCTTTTGTTCGGATCGAGAAGTGATTACGTTTTACAACATCCCCCATGCCTCCAGTAACTGTACTTAACGCATACTCTTTACCGGTATAATCATTCTTTTTATTGATCACAAAAGGATATAAACTATGTCCATCCAACGGCTTCCCTTTCTCATTTTTAATGGTAGTTCCCTCAAGTCCACACATTTCGATTAACGTCGGATAAATATCAATTAATGATACCGGATGATCTACTTTATGTTTTTTCTGTTGTTGAGGATATTTGATCAACATCGGAATTCTTGTGGCTTCATCCCATAAGGCATTTTTATATAGATACTGCTTATCACCCATCACATAGGCATGATCTGATACCAAGATCACGATAGTATTTTCTGCTAAATTAGAATTATCTAAGGCATTTAATACTTCAGAAATCTGATCGTCTACAAAAGCGACACAAGCCAAATACGCTTGAATGTATTTTCTTAAAGCCAAGTCTTTGTCGTTCCCAAAACTCTCCACAAGCTTTGCATAGTGAGTATATCCTTTTTGACCTGAATTACCTTCCGCTTGTGTATCAAAATAAATTTTAGAAACGTCAGAACTTGTATCTGGTAATTTTACTTGATCTAATGGAAATTGATTGAAATACTTTTCGGGAACATACAACGGGGTGTGCGGTCTGTTGAATCCAACACTTAAAAAGAAAGGTTGATCGGTATTTTTCTCAAAACTCTTTAAGAATTTGATAGCATCTTGAGCTTTCACCTCGTCGGGCATTAAATCACGATCATCATCACTATTGTATTTGAAAGGTATTACTTCATATTTTGGCCAATTTTTCACCTTATCAAACCACCCTACATTACCATTTACTGTTGGAACATCTGATAATGGAGCAAAGCTACCGTCTAATGTTCCAACACTTCTAAAAGGTTCTGGAACACTTGGGTGTCCAACTGGTTTAGTCCCATTAAATGGGAAGGGACCAAAATCAGATTTATCTCCAAATTGATGATATAACTTTCTATCAAAATGATGCATCAATTTACCTGTGCCTGCCACTTTATATCCATTTTCCATAAATAATTCCATCATGGTTTTCGAGCCCATTAGGATTTCATTTTTTTGGAATTTCTTAAACCCAAAGTTCTTTGATGTATGTGGATATAACCCAGAAAAAAAGCTCGCTCTTGATGGAGCACAAATAGGATTATTCGAAAAAGCATTGGTGAATATCACTGACTCAGCTGCCAATTTATCCATTCCTGGAGTTTTCGTCTGAGGATGACCTCCCATAAATCCAACATAATTATTTAAGTCATCCACCATGATTAAAAGAACGTTTGGCTTTTGTTCTTTTTGCTGACCAAAACAAGGAAGTTGTGATGCTAGTAATAAAAATAATAGTGATAATCTCATTTCATTCTATTTATGTGTAAGTCCCTAATTCTTTATAGTCACATTAAAAATTAGGTAGTAAGTAATGGGTGTAAATATCGGTTGAATTGTTTGAATTAAACAACATATTTTTGATCATGAATAACACGTATTTGACATCAATGAGCACTAAATAGTAGGAAATATAAAATTTATCATCATCCTTCGATAAAGTATTTTTGAAACTTCAATGGGCATCAGTAGAAACTTTTAAATAAAACCTGAATGATAGAAAAATTGTCGCCAAGCCTATTATCTTTATAAGACCAAAATCAACCACTCACTTTTTACTCAAAACCAAATTAAAATGTACGACTTAATAGGCGATATTCATGGACATGCCGATGAACTAGAACAGTTACTCACCCAACTTCATTATCAGAAAATTGATGGCATCTACCAACATCCTTCTCGAAAGATCATTTTTGTAGGAGACTTTATTGATAGAGGACCGAAAATCAGAGAGACTTTAGAAATTGTAAAACCGATGGTGGATCATGGTCATGCTATTGCTGTAATGGGTAATCATGAATACAATGCTATCTGTTTTCATTTGCATAAATTTAGCGGTGGACATTTGAGACCGCATTTGATAAAGAACATCATTCAACATTATGAGACACTAAAGCAGTTTCAAAATAGACAAAAAGAATACGAGGAGTATATAGAGTGGTTCCTCACTTTGCCTTTATATTATGAGAATGATGACCTAAGAGTGGTGCACGCTTGCTGGGACCAAAAGAATATAGA
Organism: Flammeovirga sp. MY04; assembly: GCF_001682195.2. NCBI lineage: Bacteria > Pseudomonadati > Bacteroidota > Cytophagia > Cytophagales > Flammeovirgaceae > Flammeovirga > Flammeovirga sp. MY04. The sequence goes on along the minus strand of NZ_CP003561.2, from coordinate 123,913 downwards.
TTTACTAAGATCATTTTTAGAAAACGATCGATTAACACCGGAATTAATCGAAAAATCGACGATTAAGAATACGCCGTTTACCAACGCAGTGGAACAGACTTTAAAAGGCAAAGAACTCCAATTACCTACTGGAATATCTTTTTTTGATAAAGATGGAAATGAAAGAAAAGAAATTCGCTATAAGTGGTGGGAAAATATGGAAGGCATGACGTATCAGTCCATCAGTGTCCACCCAGTCGAACAACTTTCTGATGAACTCATAGATCATGCATTCATTACCGAAAATTCCTTTTATGATTCCTCGGAGAAACCTGTTTTCTTTGGACACTATTGGTTAAAAGACAATCCCAATATTTATAAAAACAATGTTTGTTGTTTAGATTATAGTGTAGCTAAAGGAGGTTTATTGGCAGCATATTCTTTTAATGGAGAAAAGGCACTTAACATTGAACAGTTCTCATCCATATGAAAAGCTTTAAACATAGATATTTGAAAAGTAAATTATAATTATCCTCATAATATTATATGATAAAAGGGATATTTAACACAGTGCAATCTATAAATTGAGTAAATTACAATTGACTACTTTCGCCTTTTATCATGAAAAATATTGCATCACTTGCAGGATCAACCTACGATGAATACATCATTGAGCATAGATTACTATTGCTTAAAATGAATTATGGCATTTATGCCAAATTAGAAAAAGAAACTTCAAAACATATTCAATTAATAGTTTGGCAAGACATCAATCATTTTGAACAATTACCTAATAAAAATATTTCAGCCCTTTTAAGAAATGTTTTAAAAGATGTTGAAACCAAAAAGACCATACAAACAGAAATAAAAGATATACTTGTTTATCTAAGAGATTAAGATGTACTTTTTTAAGATCTTTTAAATCGTCATATACTTTTAAACATTCCTAATTTTTCCACATATACATAATAAGCACCTTGCAACACATTATCTGATGTTTTAAAAGAGGCTGTCATTTCTGTTTCTCCTTTTCTTAACTCTACATCAAAACTGACTGATGAAGCATTGGGTTGCACCTTTTGTTCCCATGTTTTATTACCCACGGTTAAATAAGCATTGGTGAATTCCATTTTCTTACCTTCCTCTAAATGATAATCACAGTAATCTGAGTAGAAGGGTCTAGCTTGTGCATTTAATGGCAAATTCACTTCTTTTGGCCAACGACTTAACACAATCTTATATTTTCCTTCTTTGACAAAATTCACTTTCCAATGACCAGTTCCCTCTTGTCCTTTTCGAATTAATTGCTGGTTCCATGGAATTTTATGTTGCTCTTCCACATGCCAATCGTGAGCTGTTAACTTAGATATTTTCTCCACATCATTTCCTAATTTGATATAAGCAAAACGATGAAATGATGGAGAGATTTCTGCCCAATGCTTTTCGTAAGCTTCTTTTAATTGTTTTACTATCTGATGTTCTAAATCAAATACATTTTTTACCTGAGAGGGATCCCTTTTTAAATTGTATAATTCCGTCCCATTTATTAATCGCCACTGCCCCATCATCACATAGGAGTTACGCCATTTCTTAGGTGTTTCTAATCGTTGAGAATCACCAATTAGAATTCGATTGACATCTAAATTTTCATCACTACCCAAAAATATTTGAGATAGATCAATACCATCAAAATTTATAGTTGGAACATTCGATAAACCACACATTTTTATCAGCGTTGGAAGTACATCAATATGTGCAGTGAGCTGATTAATATCCATTCCATGATTCAAATTTCCGTTCTTCCAATACACATAAAATGGCACTCTGTGTCCTCCATCATAGGGACTACCTTTCACTCCCCTCATATTGGCATTGTAGCCACTTAATAGTTGTTTCCCTTTTAAAGTTGCTCCGTTTGCAGTACCATTATCCGACATGAATATCAAAATGGTATTATCTGCAATACCCCATTCTTCCAGTTTTTTCCTTAATAGGCCAATATTATCATCGATATTAGAAATCATACCATAGAACTTAGCTCTATCTTCTTGAATCCCTTTTTTAAGATATGGTTCAGCATATGAAGAAGGTACATTTAATGGGGTGTGAGGGGCGTTGGTTGATATATAACACAAAAACGGATTTTCTTTATTCTCTTTAATAAAAGTCAAGGCTTCTCTAAACCACACATCGGTACAATACCCTTCGAATTTTTCTTCTTGACCATTTCTTAGGTATACATCATCAAAGTAATCGTTGTTCCAATAATCTGGTGTTTGTCCGACTCCACCACCTCCATGAGTTAAGACTTCTTGAAACCCTCTATATTGAGGGGCAAATGGATAATTATCGCCTAAATGCCATTTCCCAAATAAGCCTGTTGCATAATTATTGGCAGAAAATATATCTGCCATTGTTTCCTCTTCTTCATAGAGTAATGACCTTCCCATCACCGTATGCCACACACCCACACGATTGGCATCTTTTCCGGTCATCAAAGCACTTCTTGAAGGCGCACAAGTTGGATTTACGTGGAAATTCGTCAACCTTAAACTTTCATCATGTAGTTGGTCGATATGAGGTGTTGAAATATCCTTATTTCCATGAGCGGCAATATCTCCATAACCCATGTCGTCAGTAAGTATAATAATCACATTGGGTTTATCAATATCACTACAACTTTTGATATATAAAAAGGAGAAAAATACTAATAATACGATAGTCGATCTTGTTATATATTTCATCATCATATAGTCCAATAAATATGTTATTTCAAATCTAGATAAAGTGGCTTATTGATATAGATATAAAGGGTTTTGACTTGCTTCGGGATATATTAAAATCAGAAATACCCCCCTAAAAAAAAGTCTTTTGTATTCGTTATTACATTTATATAGAGAAACCGATTTTGGAAAAATGACCAAAATCGGTTTCATCAATTGTTCAATTTGTTAATCTAACTCTATTCAATTGGTCTTATATCAGCTTCCCTTACGGTAATTTCTTTTACTTTAAATGGACCAAATCCACCAAGGTTCATAATCAATAATGCTCCTTGTTTGTCGACAGATGTTTTCTCATAAATGTATTCTGCTTCTACCCATTCTTCTGCAGGGTTTTCTTGTGCCAACCATTTATGTTCGTGCCATCTATCGTCTACCATATAGATTTTATAACCTCCTGCTCCCTCAGGTGCCCAAATCTTAAACTTAATCAAGTATTTCTTTCCTTGTTGAAGGTTGAATAATCCACCTCTACCTTCTAATTGTAATGGTCCAGTACCTAATTTTTGAAGTACCATATGTGTCGATCCATCTTCTTCTGTACCTAAAGTGATGGATGCATTTGGATTCGAAAGCGTATTGGCTGCAACAATCCACATATCGTTATCATCGTTAGTAAATTTTGATGTTTCTTCGTCCAATAACACTACCTCGTGCATGTTGACTGTTTCTTCGAAAGCTCCACTTTCACGTCCGTCAGTCGCTTTTAATCCTCCATTGTATTTGATCACCACCACATCATTACTATAAATCGTCTCCGATAATTTGATGTTAATCGTGGCATTACTTCCCTCATCTCTTCCGATAAAATCGATAGACGTTTCGTTACCATTTACCGTTGCTGTAAAGAAAGCTTTTGCATCTGCTGATGTAAAATCTTTGAACAAACCATTGTAAGTAAACTGTATCGTCTGATCCTCCAATTCATCTACTGTACTTGCTAAAGCAAACGGTTTACTTGATGGAACAACCATAATTTTACCGGCTACCGTATATTGTCTCATCCCGGCTGGAAGTGCCGGATTCTCTCTTCTAGCGGTCAACATCACATTTAGTCTGCCCAATGCACTTGTTGTTACTGTAACGGTTTCGTCTGTATATTCCTTACCCGCAATTTTCCACGTACGGGCATCCGGATCACCTACAGTAGAAATATCTGTGAAAGTGATTTTCTCACCGAATTCTACTTCAAATACGGCAGTGGAGTCATCGTAATTATCAAATGTTTCTCCCGATTCTTTGGTGATCGTCATATCCACTTCCACTGAATCAAATACTTTCACTTTGAAATCGTTTTCGATCACCCAAAGTCCATTGATGTACTCCGCTTCCAAAGTATCGAAACCAGTAAAAGAAACTGAATCTCTAAACGTATTGTATAGTTTCACCGTAAGGATTGAATCTTCTCCATTTTCCTTTTTCGGAGGGGCTTCTGTAAACAATACATTTACGGTTGGATCTGATGAAATCAATTCCCCATCATTAATTATATAAGGAGTGAAATCTTTTACCTTATTCGAAATCGGTCCTTCCAAAAACTTAGCTGATGCTGGAACATACCAATTGTGTTCTACCGTACCTCTAGAAAGGTCAGTGAAGCCGATGTAGTTATTTACCCCAACAAACATAGTATCGGTAAATGTAAAGTTGTTATTGGATTTACTTGTGTACCACTTTACATCCGAAAACTCCGAAGGTGCCACATACTCTTTCTGATTACAGCTGAAAAAGCCCATAACCATTAGAATACCTATGATATATTTAATTTTTTTCATTGTTCTGTCTTTAGTTTATTTCTCGGAATCCTAATTGAAATTAGGGTTTGAAATAGTTTCTGCGTTTGGAAGAGGCCAATAATCGTGTAATGAATTCACGTAATTCACTGCCGAGATACCAAACTCATTTTTATTCACTGCGTTATTGTCTGATGCTCCATCAAACAGCACGGATCCCCATTTATTGATGGTTTTCCCATCTGACCCTACCGCAGTGTATGTTCCCACATGATACTCTCTTGTGGATAATTCTTCGAAACGTTGTTTGGTAATTCCCCATCTTCTTAAATCAATCTGACGGATTGCATGACCTTCCAATGACAATTCCAAAGGCCTTTCAATGTACATCAAATGCTCCATTAACGTTTGAGCGGTATATACCATTTCGTTGTGTTGAGATGATGAATACTCACTTGATGCTGAAGGGCCAATCAACTCTAAAGCAGAACGATAACGTACTTTGTTGATGTATTTCATTGCTTCCGCCAACCCTGCATCATCTTTTCCTCCTTTGATCATCGCTTCTGCATACATTAAATACACATCGGCCAAACGAAGTACTCTAACATTAAGACCAGAACGCACCAAACCATTTTCGATTTCTGATGTATGCGTCTCCCATCGAGTATGTTTTCTGAAATAAGATGTTCTTTGATTTCTGAAAGGTTGTGGTTGCTCAAAAGGAAGTGTTTGATAATAAGGAACGATATCATCTACCAAGGCAATAGAATACGATGTTCTAAGCGAATAAGGTCGTAATACCATATCTCCATCTTCATTTTCGTAGTAATTTCTATTGTCAGTTGGATCCATAGGATCGTTTTTGTAGGCCATGGTTAACCATAAACTTGGTTGATGACCACCGAATCCACCTACAAAGCTATACGCTTGAGGAAGGTCGTTGGCAGTTTGTGCATCGTCACCTCCATTGAACTCTTGGTTGAATGTATTAGAATATGAAATCTCTAAGATAGATTCCGAATTAAATTCTCCATACTCACTAAAGTTATCGTTGATATTCTCTGTTAGTGTATATCCATAATTATCGATCACATCTTTAAGATATTCAGCCGCTTTTTCGTATTCGCCACTGTATAAGTAGCTTTTACCGATGACTGCTGCAGCTGCACCTGCCGTTACACGACCTTGATCCATACCTTCCCATGCAATTGGTAAGTTGTTTTTTGCGAACTCTAATTCTTTCAAAAAGAACTCTCTCACCACACTTTCGTCCTGTAAATGTTGGTAGAAATCCGTCTCATTTTCTGGAATAAAATCATAAATTATTATACTTCCTTCATTAAATGATGAATGCAAGTAGAAGTGAAAAAGTCCTCTAAAGAAACGAGCTTGAGCAATGATGTAACGGTGTGTATCGTTTTCATCTTCGATAATCACTTCTTCCCCAGCTAAATCCAATTCCAACTCCTCAGGGTATACTTGATAATAGTTTTCGATAACCTGATTTGCCCTGAAGATTCCTTTATATAATCTCGACCATTTATCACTTACTATGGATGTTGCCGAGTTAAATGTTTTATAGTAAAACTCATTATTGGTAGGCAATGCTTTCGCAACACCAATAATTGTCATATCATCTCTATTGTACTCTTGGATAATGGCCAATAGGTTCTTCTCCTTAAAAGTACTGTAAACCGATGTGAGTCCCATGTTGAGTTCTTCTGGAGTGGTACCGAAGATACTGGTCGTCATGGCATTGGGGTTGGTCTCGTCTAAAAAGCCTGCACAAGACCACATGGATGGGATTAAGAAAACTCCCGCTATGATTATGTTGATTAATTTTTTCATTCTTGTTTAGTTTAGAAGCCGAATTGTAAACCTACTCTATACGATGCTGTTACTGGATATGTACCTCTGTCGATACCTCTAGAACTCAATCCATTATTACCTACTTCCGGATCGTAACCTGTGTAGTTGGTAAATGTTAGTGGGTTGATCGCCGTAGCATAAATTCTGAATTTACTGATGCCCATTTTCTTATTAAGATTTTCTGGCAACATATAACCAATAGTTACATTTCTAAGACGAACAAAAGAACCGTCTTCTAAATAGATATCGTTACGACCTCTATAGTTTTCGTGTCCACCACCTCTATAAGCAGGTACATTTGTTGTTGGATTTTGCTCCGTCCATTGGTACACTAAATCTTTGTGTACACCTTCTTGGTAAGCAAAAGCTTTATTACCGTTAATCACTTCTCCACCAAATGCTCCGTAGAATTGAACCGAAATATCAAATCCTTTGTAAGAGGCGCCCATGTTTAAACCGACTTCAAAATCTGGCATACCTGAACCTGCGTATACTCTATCTTCATCATCAATTTGTCTGTCTCCTGTGTCAGGGATACCATCACCTGTAGTATCTATTGTTGGCTGATCTACCAATTTTAAATCACCAAGTTTGGCCACCTCAGCACCAAAGTATTCATTGTAAGCATCCACTTCTTCTTGAGTTGAAAGAATACCATCCGATTGAATAAGGAAGAAAGCACCTGCTTCATATCCTTCTTTCAATACTGATAACTTATCTTGAGCGTTTGATCCTACAGCAACGGCGACACTACCATTTAAGTAAGCCACTTTATTAGCCCCTGCCATCTTCGTAATTTGATTTTGGTTTTTAGAGAAAGTACCACCAATGTTCCAGTCGAATCCTTTCTTACCAATGTGCTTATAGTTGGCTGTAAGTTCTACCCCTTTGTTATTCATGTTACCCACATTCAAGACTACAGTAGGGTTAATTCCACCACCTGTAGAAGCAGGAATAAGTACTGGGAATAACATATCTTGCTTGTCAGTGTTGTATACATCTGCTGTGAAAGTCAGTTTGTTATTAAAGAAACCGAAGTCAATACCAATGTTGGATTGTATTGTTGTTTCCCATTGCACATTCACGTTCGCAAAGTTGACCTGAGTGGCACCCACCTGAAGATTCTCGTTGGTTGCCGTACCAAATACATAATCTTTATTTAGGAAAATAGCAGTGGCATTACTGTAATCTAAGAAGTTTTGGTTACCTGTTGTACCATAACTACCTCTTAGCTTAAATACATTGAAGTGGTCTTTCAAACCTCCTCCCCAGAACGCTTCTTCGGAGATATTCCAACCTACCGATAAAGAAGGAAAAACACCCCATCTATTTTGCTCAGAGAATCTAGAAGATCCATCTCTTCTTACCGATGCACTTAATAAATAACGTCCTTTGTAATTGTATTGAAAACGGCCCAACATACCAATCAAGTTGTTTGTTTTATTCTGATTGAAACCAGTTTCATTTCCTGCTAACGGATCACTTGTTGCTCCATCCAACACTGTTATCTCATTACTTACTAGATCTTTTTTCTGACCATAGAATGAACCATAATTATAGCTTTCTAAAGAGAATACCCCCAATACTTTAAATTGATGTCCTCCTACTTTTTTGGTATAGTTGATTGAGTTTTCCCAAGACCAGTTATCTCTTGAGCTACTCACATTCCTTACACCCGATCTATAATTACGAATAGTAACTTCTTTTCCTTGGGCAGTATATGATTTAATATTCGGTTCAATGATTTCACGCGTGCCTTCAGTAATTGCTCCACCGAATCTTGAAGAAAGTTTTAGTCCTTTAATTAAATCATAATCCAACTTCAAGTTATAATTGATTTGATTGATCACACTTTCGTCCTGACGTTTTAATTTCGACATCAAGAAACTCATGTTTTGAATATCGTTCGATTCTGTATTTTCCAAATCACTTTGAGAAACAATCGTTTCCTGATTCGGATCAATTGGTTGTTGGTAAGGCTTGTATTTATACGCATCGGTTAAAAGCGTTTGAGGTGTAAACCTTCTTGTTTCTCTTTTTAGTGCTAAGTTGGTCGAAAGGGTAAACTTCTTTTTCTTATAGGTATTATTGGCTCTCAAACTCATTCTTTCAAAACCAGAGTTGATAATTGAACCATCTTGAGAAAAGTAGTTGGCGTTTACATTATAACGCATACCTGCTCTACCGCCCGATGCTGTTAAGTTATAGTTTTGTACTGCTGCATTATCCTGAAAAATAACATCCGACATTTTCGTATTGTTGGTAAACGTCGCCGGGTTTTCTGAGATAGGTAACCACAAGTTTTCTGAATGTGCATTGGGATCGGTGTTTTCTATACGCAACATTTCGGCATATATGTACTCCTCGAAGTTCATAAGGTGTACTCCGTTAGTAATTCGTTGCACTCCGTAATACCCATCGAAATTAATTTTCATCTCGCCTTCATGACCTTTCTTTGTGGTAATTAAGATGACACCGGAAGCACCTCTTGTACCATAAATAGCTGCTGAAGCGGCATCTTTTAATACATCAATAGAAGCAATTTCGTAAGGTGATAACCCTGGGTCACCATCAAATGGCACGCCGTCTACTACATATAATGGTGTACTTGATCCTGTGATAGAGCTCAAACCACGAATCATAATGTTGGCTGTTGCACCAGGCTGACCCGATGAAGCTTGTACGTTCACACCTGCAATTTGTCCTTGCAAAGCACCACCCACATCAGAAGTAGATACATTCAGAATTTCTTCTCCAGAAACTCGGCCTACAGCACCTGTAACTTCTTTCTTTTTCTGTTCGCCATAACCAATCACTACTACTTCGTCCAATGCTTGCACATCCAACTCCATTTTTAGATTGATTATTTTTTTTCCTTCTAACGCTATTGTTTGTGTTTCATAGCCAATAGAAGAGATTTCTAGTTTTGCGTTCTTGTTAAATACTTGCAGCTTGAAGACACCACTAAAGTCAGTGATCGTACCTTTGCTTGTTCCTTCGATTACTACATTCACGCCAGGTAAAGGTTGGTCGTTTTCATCAACTATTTTACCTGAAATTAGATTTTGGTTTTGTTGTGCGGATACCTTAAATGATAAGGTAATTGCCAATAGCAACGTCCATAGATAGAGAGATCTCGAGCACAACATGTTTGTAAAAAATTTCAACATGTTCAGTTAATAATTCATTAAAAATACATTTCGATTCAAATGTAGTTTCACGAAAATTAACAGTACGGAATAATGATTCAGAAATTGTGGGGTAAAAATAAAATCTAAAAAAGGGGGTATTTCTGTTTCATTACCCTCCCTTTCGATGTCGTTTTAAAGGATGTTATACAAATACCCCACTTCTACTTTTCACTAAAAAGTGCTTATTTCTCTTTTTGTTGATGAATACTCGATTCAAATGTGCACAAATCAATCAAAAATTAATGTTTTTGATACGTTTTAGTGGAAATGTTTAGTTCGTGTCTATATCAAATAATTTGATTTTAATATAGTAGTATTTTCCTTTGAATTATAAGAAAAGTGGGGGAAACTCATCAATTTATATACCCCTTGATTTTCCCATTATCCCCCCTCACCACATCACATCAATAGATTGTATTTTTATAAAGAACTTAAGTATTGAAAAAATGAATTTTAAAACACAAACAAAACTTGGCTATCTGCTATTATTCATCTTGTGCAGTAACTTTGGTTGTCAGTCTATAAAAGATCAACCAGAAAATACGTCGGCCTTTCCGTTTATTCTTCCTAAAGAAAAACCAACGGATAGAATGTTAAGTCGATCGATGGAAAGAAACTATTCGTATTCCGCTCCACGACCAGAACACAACGAATTGTATTCTCAATTTAAATACACCGAACTAAAGGGATTCGATTATAACGATCATGATGGTACAATTTCGAGAAGAGACCCATCAAAAGTCATTTTTGAGAATGGTCAGTATTATGTATGGTATACTAAACGACATACACCTACTTCTCCAAAAGGAGCTAAGAATTGTAACGACACTATTCCTTCTAGCGATTGGGATTTATCCGATATATGGTATGCTACAAGTAAAGATGGCTTTACTTGGAAAGAACAAGGTGTAGCTGTCCCTCGTCCTCCAAAACCAAATGTGGGTTGGAGATCGGTCACTACCACAGATATTTTAAAATGGAAAGGAAAATTCTATTTGTATTATCAAGGATTTATGGAGGCTAGTGGAAAGCGTGGTGACGATTGTCCGGTAGCCGTTTCTTACGCCGATTCTCCTGACGGTCCTTGGACACCAGCAAATAAGATTGTGATCCCGAATGGTAAAAAAGGGGAATGGGATCAATACTCTATCCACGATCCATATCCTTTAGTATACAAAGGTAAGATCTATCTGTATTATAAATCGGATTTCGATGGTGATCCAAATTTAGTTAGAATGCAAGGTTTAGCTGTCGCTGATAATCCACTTGGTCCATTCGAAAAGCATCCGCTAAACCCGATCATTACTTCTGGGCACGAAACCACTTTATTTCCTTTCAAAGACGGTATTGCTGCTTTAGTGATTAAGGATGGTAATGAACATTTCACTATTCAGTATGCCGAAGATGGGGTGAATTTTGAGATTGCGTCTATTAGTTCTTTAATGCCAACAGCAGCTGGTCCGTATATTCCCGATGCATTTGATAGTAATGGCAACGGTAGAGGAATCACTTGGGGTATTTCCCATTTTGTAAATGCAACTACATGGTCGCATAACCACTCTATCCTTACTCGTTTTGATTGCGATTTAAGTTTGGATGTGGATGATCCTGATATGAAGAAAACCTTTGAGTATTGGAAACCTGAAACGTATTATAAGCAAGGGTTGACGAAGAAACAGAAGGAGAGGATTTTGAAGGAGAATCAGAAGGTGAAAGTAAGTAAATAAACAATAAAATAAGGCCACAATTCATTGAATTGTGGCCTTATTGTTTCTATAAAAATATAATATTATTCCACCTCCTTCGGCTTCAAATCTTTCACAATCAAAATCACATCTGCTTCTCCTTTCCATGGACGCTCATACCAGAAATCAAAAGGGTTGGTATTGTAAGGTTCTTCATCAGAAAATTCTCCCGTGAGTGTATTGAACCACTGTTGTTTTGCTTCTGAAGCATCAAACTTCTTGACCACATTGGCAACACCTATCCACTGACATTCTTTTGGTGTATACATCATCACTACTCCATCTTTTTTATTAGTGAGGTTGTAACCGCTAGAATTAAACCATGATAAAGGTTCGAAGTTCTCAAAGTTGAATTTCTCGAAAAGGTTGGCCATATGAGTGAAGTATTCAAAATGAGGCTTTTCAAAATCATCTCCTTGTTCAAACGGGTTATGAATTACGACGTTCCATGATGCCGATTGCCAATAATAAGTAGTGTATCCACCTGCAAAAATACATTCGTAGTTTCTTCTTAAACAAGCTTCTGCATTGGTATAGGCTCCAGGAAAGACTTGTAAAGGGGCTTCTTCGTAACCTCCATGTTCAATATTAAAAATAGGTTTCTTCTTAAACTCATTTTTTGCATCCAACATGCGTTGATATAAAGCTCTCTCCCAATTTTGCATCGAAATAAAATCGACTTCATCGGGATGTCTTTTACAGAAACCATAATCGTGAACGGATATCATACGATCGTAGGCATCCAAAGATTTTGCTCTTTGAATCCTTTCTGAGATATACTCATTCGTAGCCCTACCATATAATAATGCTTCCTTAGATACATCCCACACAATGTTTGGAAATGCTTGATACCTTTTGATGACATAATCATAGTATCGATTATCCTCTTCAGTATTCATATCGGGCCAATTGACTCTTTTGTTCCAAACGTATATCATTAAATGACTCACGATTTCATGATCGTGCATTTCTGATATCACTTGATCTAAATGTTGGAAGAAATCGACATTTAAAGTGCTGAAATCAGGTGCTGAATTCGATCCTAAAAACGGGTAAATATCTTCTCTACTTCCATATTCAAACTGTGGGTAATCCTTTAGTTTAGGATCCTTTGGCCAAGAAACATCGTAAGAATAGACGTTCATTACGATCTGATTAAACTTATACTCATTCAGTACTTTCAACAAGTGTTTTGTCTTCGATAATTCTTCTTTTCCATAGTCCAAAGCAAATAACCAATCGCATTCAAAAGCCAAGTTGAAGTAGTGTTTCCCATCTTCGTAAAAGAAATGCTGAGGAGATTCTTCTTTCAATACAATGCTTCCATGTCGGTCGTCTTTCTTGTTTTCTGTGACGATAATTTCGCCTTTTCTTCCATCAAATAGTCGATCTGATGAAGTGATTTTATAAGTATTTCTTCCTATATCACTACTCGAAAAACGGAATACCCACTCTCCATTTCCATTGTAAAATAATGGCACTTTTTTTACTACTGACTGATCATTGGTGACTTCAGCATATACCTCTATATCAAAAGGTGAATCCAATTTCTTTTTCGTCTTAAAGACCAAGTCATTTACCTCCCATTGTGAGGTAGTTATTTTTTTTAATTCATTTTTTGATTTCCATACTTTGATCTGCCCATAACTCAGTGGCATGATCAAAAAGATGAGGAGTGTGAGGATTAATGATCTCATACTTAGTTTAGCTAATTTAAAAATTCTAGCGCAAGAATTTAGCGTAGCGATTCTTGTGCTTTAATAACTTTAGAGGTCTCCCGACCTCGTTTACAATACATAATACCCGAGGTCGGGAGACCTCTAAAGTTTTTGGGTCCGAGTGCCGCTATCGCTTAACACTCGAACCAGAAAAGTTCTTAATTGACTTTCGTCTTGAACGATTTTTTATCGGATATCACTTGCAAGATCATAGAACTAATGTGTCCTCCTCCGTCAGTGAAAGTAACGCTTACTTCATTTTTCCCATTTTTGATCATCGAATGAGGTACTGGAATTTCTAGTACTCCGAAGAATTTCTTTCTGTTGTGCTGATCGTATCCTCTGATAATATCATTTGGTAAATTGACTTTCTGACCGTTAACGAATACCGTAGGCTGCAAGCTTTTTCCTTTAGCTCTTCCTACACCCAATCTTAAAGTTGTACTTCCTTTTGTCCCCGCAGTAACTGATGCAAACTCGAAGGTATTTTTCTTATTGGGTTGAATAGGTTTTAAGTATTCTGAAGCATAATATTTTGCTCTGTATTCTTTCTGTGGTGTTTCAATTTTGTTGTTGAAATTGTAAGTTAAAAGAATCGTTTCTCCATATTCGATATCAATTGATTCTGGTGCCGTCTTTAAGGTTTTATTCACCATTTTTGGCATCTTATTCACATATGTCTTAATACGTTTTACCAATACGTTCTTAAAATCTTGATCGCCTACAACAGATAATGGAATACTTTGCGTTTCTTCATTGAGGTTATTCAAAATCACATACAATTGCTTTCCGTTTACGAAGGCTTGCGTTTGAATATCTACATTCTCCGAAGCAATATTTACACGTTTACCTTTGACTGATTTCCATAACTCAAAGAAGTACTTTCTTGAAGTTAGTTCCCATTCACCTTTATCATTTTTAGTCCATAAACCCGCCTTTGCATATTTCTTTGTGGGATCTTGTTTACCCGTTGAGAAAGGAGTTGTAGTGACTATATTATCTCCTCTTTCCATAAACTGCATAGCTAAATGTATCTGAGATCTTACCGCTTGTGCATTTTCTATCGGATGATAATTGGACGAACCATTGTTCGGTTTCCAGTTGGGTTGATCGTCTACCAAACGTCCATACTCAGTGATAGCGATAGGTTTTACCTCACCTAATTTGATATAACTGTAAGCTTCTATCATATCTAAGATCGCCTCTGCATTCGAACCAGATCGGCGACCACCTGAGTTATTCAATCCTTTTCCATCATACAAGTGAACGGAAAGGATATCCATGTCGGCTCCAGCGATATCAATAAATTGTTTGAATCTCTGATTCCATACGTCGAAATTATTGTGCTCAAACTCTGGCCATGCCGAAGCATACCCTGCCACTTTCATATTCTTTAATTCTGGAACGGCATGAATGGCTTTTCCTATTTCACTTAAAGACTCTGAAATCTTTTTGATAGCGATTTCCGATTTTTCTCCATTTCTTTTTCCAGGATACAAATCGCTTGCATGTACCATAGGTTCGTTGTATGGCTCATAAATAGCAGGCATCTCCTCCCAATCCTTTTTATAAGATTGAGCAATATAAGCAGCCACTTTTTTAGTGTAATCAGTAATATCTTCAACCGAGTAATCTACCTTTCTATCATAAAATAGATCTGTGGCTCTACCTGTTACTACTGTATAGGGTTTCACTTCTCTAACACCAGAATATTTATTCTTCACCTTTGGAATCTTCCCGTTTTTAATCATGTTCATCGGGCTCCAAAACCTTCTCGAACCTTGGTATTCTGGATTGATGTTGTATTTCTTTTTAAATGCTTCGAATTCGGCGTCTTTCTTCTCTCCAAACCACACATGTGCCTGAAGGTATTTATCTCTATCTAAACGTGTTGTTTTATTTCCTAAGAAGCGTTGTGTATTGGGATCTACAGTTACCTTATTTTGTGCAAAAGTAGTCGTCGAGAAGAGTGCAAGTCCTAAAATGGCGGAGCTTACACAATGTTTTAAGTTTAAATTCATTTCATTAGATTTTGAGAGTCCTAGCACAAGAATTTAGCGTAGCGATTCTTGTGTTTTAAAAACGTCAGAGGTATCCTGACCTCGTGTAAAAAAATACACGGTAAACGAGGTCGGGAGACCTCTAACGTTTGTGGGTCCGAGTGACGCTGTCGCTTAACACTCGAACCAGTTTATAGTTCCTTCTTTGATGAAGAAGACAGTTTAGTTTCTACTTTAATAGTAGCTGATTTTAAGCGCTTACCTTTCGCTGTAATTGTGATCGTTCCTTCCACTCCTTCGTTCGCTCTTGCAATCACCAAAGCCATTCCGTTGAAGAATTTCAGCTTTTTACTTTGAGGGACGATCGTAGTAATAGGGTCTCCATTTCCTGTCGCCTCGAACGTTCCTGCTCCTTGAACATCAAATGATAATTCTCCATTGAAAGTAGCACAGAAGTGACCCTTCTCGTCTAAGGCTCTTGCTGTTACATACACTAAATCTTCTCCATTATCAGCTGAAATCACTTGTCTATCTGCTTCTAATGCAATTGATTTTGCTTTTGATGTCGTGTTGATCACCTTTTCTCCAATCACTTGACCATTTTTATAAGCCACGGCTTTCAACTCACCTTCTTTGTAGGGAACATCCCAACGTAAACGGTAAGGTGATTCAAAATTGTTAGGGCCTTCATAGAAACGGAAGCTTACCGGAATGATCGCCTTATCGACACCTTTCACTTTTTTACCTAACGACTCACCATTCAAGTATAACTCTACCTCATCTGCATTGGTGTATACAAATACTGGAATGTCTTTGCCTTCATGACCTTTCCAATTCCAATGAGGAAGTAAATGTACCATTGGTGTATCGGTCCACTCGCTTTGGTAAAGGTAGAAACGATCTTTAGGGAAACCACATAAATCTACTGCACCAAAGTAAGACGATTTCGAAGGCCAATCAGCATCCCAGTAGCCATTTGTATCGTTGTCGCGACCACCGTATGGAGTCGGTTCACCATAATAATCAAAACCTGTCCACATAAACTCTCCCATAATCGAAGGGTTCTCTTTTTGGAATTTGAATTCCATATCTGGAGGATACGCCCAAACTGGACCCACGATATCATAACTTGTTACCTGCTTATCGTCGTGCTTTTTATATTTCTCCAAGAAGGTATCTTGATACACCCCTCTAGAACTTGTTACTGATTCCGTTTCAGAACCATAAATAATCCAATCCGGATGTTGCTCCACTAACTCAGAATATTTGGCTGGCTTGTAGTTGAAACCTACCACATCAATCTGGTCCGTTAATTTATTTTTAATCGAACCGCCATAGTTGTTAAAGCCTGCTGTGTTCGGACGTGATGGATCTTCTTCATGACAAATTGTAGCTAATCTATTCGCTACTTTCCAACCGTCTTTCGATCCTTGTTCTAAAATTTCGTTGCCAATACTCCATAAAATAATCGATGGGTGGTTACGATCTCGACGAATCATGTCTCTTAAATCACGCTCATGCCATTCATCAAAATATTTATGATATCCGTTTTCTATCTTTCCAATTTTCCACTCGTCAAATGCTTCATCGATCACGATTAATCCCATTTCATCACACGCTTCCAACAACTCTCTGCTTGGTGGGTTATGAGAAGTACGGATAGCATTCACTCCCATATCCTTCATGATTTGCAACTGACGTTCCGTTGCTCTTTTATTCACAGCCGTTCCCAATGGACCTAAATCATGATGCAAGCAAACTCCTTTGAACTTGGTTAGTTTTCCGTTCAAGAAAAATCCTTCTTTTGCTGTAAACTTGATGTCTCTTACACCAAATCGAGTGGTGTAAGTATCCATCAATTTTCCTTCTTGGTTTTTGATTTCCGTCACTACCTGATAAAGGTTGGGCTCCTCTTGCGACCATAAAGCAGGTGATAGTAAATTGAATGATTGTAAGGATTGAACAGTAGCTTCTTTTTCAGCGACCGTTTTAGTTTTCATCACCTTGACCACTTTACCCTCTGGCGATATCACTTTATTAGTGATGGATACGATCTCGTCTGATTTTAGGTGATTTTGTACCTCAATGGATACTTCAACAGTCGCTACTCTTGAGGTCACATTATTGGCTTTCACGAAAGATCCCCAATGTCCAACATGAATGGGGTTATTCACATTCAGCCAAACTTTACGGTACATTCCTGCTCCTGGATACCATCTTGATGATAAATCCTCAGGACTTACTTTCACTGCAATAACGTTCTCGCTTTTCTCGTTTAAGTAAGGTGTTAAATCGTATTCAAAACCGATATATCCAAAAGGTCTTTTTCCTAAGTAATGTCCGTTAATCCATACCTCAGAATTATTCATTACCCCTTCGAATTCGATGGCAATTTGTTTTCCTTTTTGTGCTTCTGTTAAAGTAAAATGCTTGCGGTACCAACCTTCGCCATGGAAAGGAAGTCCACCACTTCTTGCACTATATTCTTTTGAGAATGGTCCTTCGATAGCCCAATCGTGTGGAATACGAACCGTTCTCCAATTGTCGTCATTTAGGGCTAGTTTTTCGCCTTCATTTACACTCCCTTTAAAAAACTTCCAGTTTTTATTGAAGTCCATTTGTCCGTCTGACTGAGCCCAAAGCATTGGTACAGCCAACAGCCACATACATAATGTTAGTAATTGCCTTTTCATTTTTTACTTTATTGAAATGGAATAAATCCTTTTTGGTATTTCGAAATTACCGCTAATTATTCGATGATACTTCTCCAAAAATATCCGATTAAGATCTACCCCCTATCAAACCTAAATTTTCCCTCCTGTCATCTTTGGTTGTTGAGTTTTTATCATACAATTAATTTGACTATCACATCATTTCGTCTCACATTTATACTTGATGAAAAATTGAAATGATGATTGTAAACTACTTTAAGAAATGATGAATTATACAACTTCAAACCTACTTACATTTTTTCTATTACTACTTCCTACATTTTCATTTGGTCAAAAGAAACAAGCACCGAATGTTATTTTAATTCTAACCGATGATCAGGGAATCGGAGATTTGGGATGCCACGGAAACCCTTGGTTGAAGACACCGAATATCGATAAGTTTTATGAGCAATCGGTCCGTCTCACCGACTTTCATGTGAGTCCACTTTGTACACCAACAAGAGCTGCAATTATGACGGGGCAATATCCGATTCGTAATGGTGCGTGGGCGACATACAAAGGAAGAGATGCCTTATCAAAAGGACAGCTGACAATGGCCGATGTATTTAAATCGGCAGGCTATTCGACCGCTCTTTTTGGTAAATGGCATTTGGGCGATAATTATCCGGTTCGACCATCAGATAGTGGTTTCGATCATGTGGTGCAGCATTTGGCTGGAGGCATTGGGGAATTATCAGATTATTGGGGCAACAGTTATTTCGACGATGTGTATTATGTCAACAATCAACCCAAACAATTCCAAGGATATTGTACCGACGTTTGGTTTTCAGAAGCCATGAAGTTCATCAATCAACAAGAAAAAGAGCAACCTTTCTTTATTTATCTTCCATTAAATGCTCCTCACGATCCACTCATTGTCGATGAAAAATATGCCGCTCCCTACAAGAAATTTGAGGGATCAGAAATTATTGATGCCAACCTTTATGGGATGATCGCCAACATCGATGAGAACTTCGGAAAGTTTAGAAAATTCCTCAAAAAGAAAGGGCTCGATAAGAATACCATTTTGATTTATATGAGCGATAATGGTACTCGCTTTGGTTATTCAAGAGATGGAAAATTGGGGTACAATTACCACCTCAAAGGAATGAAAGGCGATAAGTTTGAAGGCGGACATCGCGTACCGTTTTTTATCCAATGGATGGATGGTGGAATTGAAGGAGGAAAAGATATTAGATCGCTTTCCGCACATGTCGATTTGATTCCCACTTTAGCAAAATTATGTGGAATACCTCTCCCTAAAAATCAAGCATTTGATGGCATCGACTTGTCGGGTGTACTCACAAAGAATGAAAAACCGAAAGATAGAAGCGTATTTGTGCATCACCGACAAGATTGGCGTCCTCCTTTACAAGAAAAAGGGACTTGCGTTTTAAAGAACGAATGGCGATTAATTAATGGATATCAGTTATATAATATGAAAACGGATCCCCTGCAAACGACGAATGTGGCCGAAGAAAATAAAGAATTGGTGGAGGCACTTTTGGAAGAAAATAAATCATTCTATCAACAAACAAAAACGTATCCTACTTTCTATGAATTGCCTTCTACAGTGATTGGTGCAACTCCTCAAAAAGAAGTAAAGCTTACCATCCAACATGCTATTGGTGAAGATAATGGCATATGGAAATGCGAACAGGTAGCTGATGGGATGAAGAATAAAAACAATACACACACTCTTGAGGTCCAGACCGATGGAGAATATTTGATATCCTGCCGTCGTTGGCCTAAAGAATGTGCTGGTCCAATGCACGGAATTCCTTCTAAAAACCCCAAAGATCTGTTTGACTATAAATCAATCCAACCCGAAAAGGTGAGGATAAAAATTGGAAATCAGATGATAGAGAAAGACGTAAATCCCGAAGCGGATGAGGTGGTGTTTAAAGTGACTTTGGAAAAAGGAAAGACATTGTTAGTGAATGATTTTGTGGAGGGTGATGAGGTGTATGGGGTATACTATACATATATCACGTTCATAAGCGAAATATAATCACAAAAAAATCAAGGGATTTTAAATCCCTTGATTAATATAAAGTCGCAGATCTCAATTCGACCTTTAACATAAAATCATATACAATTTCACCTGAAATATTTTACTTAACGATGGGTTTCAACCCATCGCCTTGGGAAGAACTATTGAAATCTTATATAATAACCCTACTCCACCTCCTCAGCTTCCTCAGCTCTCTTCTCCTTTGCATACTGAGACGGCAACAAACCAAACTCTTTCTTAAAGCAATTTCTAAAGTATTTCAGATCGTTAAACCCAACCTCGTAAGTCACATCACTCACGTTAAATCGACCGAGCTTAAGCAACTGTGCCGCACGTTTTAAACGGATATTTCGAATAAATCCTTTGGCTGTTTGACCAGTTAAAGCTTTTAATTTCTGGTTCAACCTCAAAGTGGTGACTCCATATTCCATTGCCAATTTCTCCACCGTAAATTCAGAATCGGAGATATTGTCCTCGACGATTTTCACTAATCTGTTTAGGAATTTTTCGTCTAATGAAGTGAAGGTAATTTCACTTGGTTGAATATCAATATCTACTCTGAAACGGTTTTGCTGATTCTTTCTGTTTTCAATTAACGTCAGAATTCTGGCTAAAAGCACCTCCGAATTGAAAGGCTTGGTCACATAAGCATCCACTCCATATTCGTAGCCTTTCAGTTTACTTTCTTCTGATTTTTTGGCAGTCAGTAAGATAATTGGCAAGTGACAAATATGATTGTCTTCTCGTATTCTTTGTGTCAATTCATACCCATCCATTTCTGGCATCATGATATCGGAAATGATTAAGTTAGGCATAATCTTCTTGGCCAAGTCTAAACCATTTTTACCGTTATCCGCCAAGTATACATCATAAGTATCTTTTAGTAGATCCTTCATCATTTCTCTAATTGAGAAGTTATCGTCAATCACTAAAATTTTGGCTTTTGTAGACGTTTCCATCATCTCATCGTCTTCTAGAATTGGCGTTTCCGCTTCTTTGGCCGACTCTTCGATGTGATCATGACTGTACATCATATCATCCAATGGGAAGGTTAAAGTGAAGATCGTTCCCTTGTTCACTTTACTGTCCACAGTGATTTCTCCATGATGTAAATCGACTAAACTTTTGGTAAAGGCTAATCCAATACCGGTCCCTCTATGCTTAGCATTTTTCAATTTTTCTACTTGATAGAATCGATCGAATAAGAATTTGATTTGTTCTTTTGGAATGCCGATTCCTGTATCCTCTAAAGTGATTTTCACGAACTCATTCTCCTGAGTCACAGACATGCTAATCTCTCCTTCGTTCGTAAACTTAAAAGCATTTGATAATAAATTATAGAGGATTTTCTCCACTTTATCTGTATCCAACAAACCAAAAATCTTGTCATCAGATGCATGGTAATTTAAAGTGATGTTGGTTTGTTCTGCAAACTCTTTGAAAGAGAAATACACTTGTTCTGCAAACGTACTCCAATTACCACGAGTCAGATGAAGGGACATTTTCCCTTGCTCCACTTTTCTGAAATCCAACAACTGATTCACCAAACGCATCAAATGCTGAATGTTTTTGTGGATCAATTGATACGACTTTTCTCTATCGTATTCCGAAAGGCTTTTCCCTCTCTTTATCAATTGCTCTACCGGAGTATTGATCAATGTTAGAGGCGTTCTTAACTCATGAGAAATGTTGGTAAAGAACTGAAGTTTTAACTGACTCAAATCTTCCAATTTCTCATGTTCGAACTTCACCATTTCTAATTGGGATTTCTTTCTTGCATTAATCACAGTATAGATCGAGAAGAAATACACCATACCAATTACCACAATCACATAGAATAATTTGGCCCACCATGTCAACCAAAGAGGTGGCAATATTTCGATGGATAATTCGATAGGTTTTGGATTCCAAATATGATCTCCATTCGATGCCTTTACTAATAATTTATAGGTTCCTGCAGATAAGTTGGTATACTTCGCTTCTCTTTGCATGGCATCAGAAGTGATCCAATCTTTATCATATCCCTCCAACTTATATAAGTATTTGTTCTTGTTAGGCGATGCATAGTGCAAATAAGCAAACCTTACCGCAAAACTATTTTGTGAAGAGTTTAAGACAATGTGATCCGTATAACGTATAGATTTTTCTAAGATGTTGTTTGATTCAAATTCTTCATTGGTGTTCACTTCTTTATTCAACACTTTAAGATCAGTAAACACTAAATCGGCGATAGTTTTATCATCTACAATTTCATGAGGGTAGAAGACATTTATTCCGTTTACCCCGCCAAAAATGAGTTCTCCATTTCTACGTTTGATGGCCGTTAACTCTCCAAATTCGTTATCCTGAAGTCCGTCGCTTACATCGAAGTTTTTCACTCTTCTGTCATCCAAAGATATTTTACTCAACCCCTTGTTACTCGATACCCAAAGATTGCCGTAATCGTCTTCTAAAATGGCTTTAATCACATTACTTGGTAATCCGTTTTGTGTAGATAAATGCTCAAATTTTAAATCATTGATACTGGATTGAGGCGTGATAATGTTTAAACCACCACCCATAGTACCAATCCAAATTTCTCCATTGGACGCTTCGAAAATTGGTAAAATATAATTGTAGCTTAACGACTGATCATCATCTTTAAGTGATGAAAACAGTTTACATTGTGGATTTTCAAGATGTTTCTGAGATTTTGATATAAACAGCAAACCTTGGTTCGTACCTACCCAAACGTTTCCTTTTTTATCAACTAAGATATTTCTTACCACTTCGATCGGATCCTTGTAAGCTTCCTTTCGAGCAATCTTAATGCGTTGCCAATCTAAATTTCCATCCTCCTGAACAATCCCTCGAATTAAACCTCCTCCATAAGATCCTAACCAAATCACAGAATCACCTTCTGTTTCTGTAATGAATACTGAGTTGGTTAGAAAAGGTGGAGCAATAGAATTACCTCTTAAATTTTGTCCAATTTTATCTGCTTGATCAATAGATTTAGCTACGATCTTTAAAGGATAACCGACTCCAAGTATCAAATTATTTCTAAACTCATTGATATCATAAACGGTATTCTGACTTCGTTTATCTACTTCCAAACTGATCTGCTTGAAACCATTTTCATAATCTTTATTATCAGCTAGTAAATAGTTTAAACCACCTCCTTCGGTTCCTACCCAAAGTCGATTCAAAGTGTCTTCATACACTGATCTCACTTTATTGTACGAAAGACTTCCTTCTTCATCTTCTCTTTGGATATGTCTAAATTTCTTTAACCTCGGATTATATTTTTTGATACCACCACCTACAGTTCCAATCCAAATAATTCCTGTCTTATCTTCGTAAATTGTATGAACAATATTAGAATTGAGGTATTCATCTTTATTGTAATGATCTAACTCGATTAATTTTTCTGTAATCAAATCGTACTTTAAACGGAACAATCCCCTTTTAGATCCAGCCCAAAAAATGCCATTCACATCTTTAATAATCACATCACACTTTAAATTTGACAGTCTTTTTAACGATGAGTTTCGTCCGTCTTTATCTACTTTTAGCTCATAGATACCATCAAAAAATGCGATGATGATAGAGTTTTCTCCTTCTGTCATGGCCATCACCCCTCTTCTTTTCTTCAAATAGATATTCCAATCTTTGAACGATCCGTAATCATCTTTTCCTGTCGGAGGCATATACTGCTGCAAGCCACTTCCATTCGCCACCAAAACTCTCCCTTGACTGTCCACCAGAAGATCTCTGATGATATTGGCGTGTAAACTTTCCTGATTGTGTTTATTGTGTCGGTATTTATTTACCTTAATTTTCTCCTGATTTAAATACTCCTTTTTCACACAGTTCAACCCTTTGGTATTCCCAAACCATAGGTTGCCTTGTTTGTCCAAAACCATACGGTAGACGTTGTTTTTGGTAATTAGTTTTGGAGTTTCTGCTGTATTTCCGAAAGTGGTAAATACTTCTGTTTTCAGGTTAAAACGACAAAGACCAGCATCGGCCGTGCCCAACCATAGGTTGCCAAAATCGTCTTCTATAATTTTATTGATCAGATTGGATGGAATATCGTGCGTATCCATTCGATAATCTTTAAAAGTGTACCCATCGAAGCTACTTAAACCATCGTTGGTTCCCATCCATAGCAAACCCTGACTGTCCTGAAATAAACAGTTAATATCGTTTTGAGATAAGCCCTGACGAGTGGTATAATGCTGAAAAATAGCCCCACCATCGTTCGCCAATCCATTTATTGTGAAGAGTAAAGTTGATAGTAATAGCCCTAAAGCTTTTGTATAGTAAAGTAATGCCTTCATATTTTGGACAGTTTAAATCTTCTAGAATTACAGAATTTCAAATCAAGTATTTGATATTTACCATTTAAAAAAGTACACATTGTTGTGTGCTCTGTATATTTAAAAAATTAGTCAGATACTATTTCACATCATCGGCTTCAATTTAGGAAATGATGAGGTGAAATAAAACTAATCTAAAGGTTACCCTTTAACTTCAATCGATAATCGTGGGCCCCTTCCGCAAAGTTGCTTCTAAACACTTTGGTGCCATCGGCTTTCTTTCCCCACTGCACCTCTACACGGTTATCTCCCAATACGATATCAATCAGTTTCTTTTTCATAACTTTTGTAATCGATTGGTATTTCTTATCGTAGGCGAGGTTATTCACCTCTTTGGGATCATCTTTGACCGAATACAAACACATATCCAATTCTTTATCACTTGCATTTCTAGCCCATTCCATATTTTCTCCTCTTTTTTTATTGGGGCGAACCTTTAAGGAAAACATATACTCTTTTGTTCTAATAAATGCTCTTGGACCTGTTACAGCATGACTTTCACCAATCACATAATCTCTTTTGGGAGCCTCCTCTGCCGCCACTTTTGCTAAGTCCAATCCATCTAAATAGTTAAAAGAAGCATCCTCAAGATCTGCTCCACCCGAAGCTAAAATCGTAGGTGCTACATCCACAAATTCGGTGAAATTTTTCACCACTTTTCCATTCGGAAACTTCTTCTTATCAGATGATACGACTATAATTGGATTATGCACATCCACTTCCCAAGGCGAAAATTTGGATACCGATCCATGATCATTCAATTTCCAACCATGATCTCCACAGACATACACAATCATCCATTCCTGATTTCTCTTTTCGCTATAATCGATAAAAGCATCGACCGACTGACCAATTAATTGATCGCCATAAGCACAGAATGCATAATAATATTGGATCATTTTTAATTTTTCTGCATCCGTAAAATGATCTGTATAGGCTTGTTTTACTTGTTGTTTCAATTGCTTTGGCATCTTCTCGAACTCGGATTCATCAAATTGAGGAATTTGATAATCGTATTTTTCAAAACGTTCTATATATTCTTTTGGTGGAAGCACTGGCGTATGTGGGAAGTCAAAACCAATATGACAAAATAGAGGTTTAGACTCATCGATCTTATCAAATGATTGGCTACCGATGGTATAATCACCCTCCAAATTATTTAAGTAGGCTTCAAATATTTGAGCATAAAACCCATCTCTTGTATTCCCCGATTTTCTTGAACTCACCCCTGCCAAAATCCCAGGCGAGAAAGGCGTTTGCGGTCCTTTTTTCTCGTTGTATTGTCTAAGAAGATCGTATTTTTTCATAGCAGCAGCACCCGATCCTTTGTACTGAGGTCTGCTTTCTTCCAATTCTTTGGAGACATATTCGAATTTTCCATCTTCAGTAACAAAGAACTCTAAGTTTTTGATGGGAGTGTCTAGCTTTTCTCCTTCCACTTCTTTGGCCCACATTTTACCCCAATCGGTAAATCCTTCTTCGGCTAATTTCTTAAAATCTATATCTGTTTGATAAATCTGATGCTTTACTGCTTTCCCATTTTTTAGGGTTCTAATTCTTACCCCCAATTTCCCAATATGTAAAGTCTGATACCCCAATTGCTCCATTTGTTCTGGAAGGGTGGGCTGAAAGTGTGCTGCTTTATTGTTATAATATTCGAATTCAAAAATGCCTGAACGGAAAGGATACCTGCCCAAATGCATGGCCGTTCTTGAGGGTGCACAGGCGGGCGACTGACAATACGTATTGATGAAAGTTGTCCCCATCTCTGCCAAACGATCGACATTGGGAGATTCTACATACCCCAATTCACTCATCTCTTTTCCTGTCGTCATTTTATTGAATGCTCTAATCGAATCGAAGCGTTGGTCGTCCGTGAGTACCCATAAAATGTTTGGTTTATTTTGAGCATTGACCCCATTGTAAAAAGGGGACAAAACTGTTAGTAATAGTAGTAATACAATTTGATGTTTCATTTCAATTCCATTCGTTTTCATCAAAGGTATTGGAGGAAGGGGGAGGAATAGAAATTTTTCTCTTAAAGTAAGTGATTTTCGGATTTCCCTCTGTTTATTTGATATAAAACCCCCACTATTTATCTTGAGTATATCCCTGTTTTATATCAAATACGAAGGTTAGAAAGGAGAATTCAACTGATTATCCCCCTTAAAAAGTCAGTTTAAAAACTCTTTTTATTCAAAGACCTGATTTACGCTATTATCAAAAAAGCGATTCGCAAAAACGATCTTTTGTAGTTCTACAATGGAAGTACAATTCAATTTTTTGACAATGCTTCTTCTGTGATTTTTTGTGGTGTTGATACTGATAAAAAGTTTGTCGGAGATATCCTGATTGGAAAGACCTTCCGAAAGGTAATTGGCAATATCTTTTTCTCTATGGGTAAGCTTTTGATAATTACCTTTACTTCTTTTATAATTCTTATGAAGCTTTTTATAGTGCTCAAAAATCTTCTTTTCTTTTTTACCTGTAACCGGAAAACAAGTGATAATTAATCTTTGACATCTCGTTTTTTCCCAAAGTGTGTAAAAAATTAATTCTTCATCGAGATTTATCAAATAGAAATAGACGGGAATACTCATGACGTTCCTAAGATGATCACTTAGAAATTCTGTTGCTTCTGACTTTATCAAAAATGATTTTGAAATAAGATCATCCTCATCAATACCACATAAAGAAGTTGCAATTAATTGATTTAATAAGTATTCCTCGAAATTAAGGAGGTTAAATTCCTCAACCTTCGAGGTATACTGTATAAGGGCTGAATCTGTATTTTTTGTTTCTTTTGTAGTTAGCATTCTAATGTAACTTTTACTATTCAGTAACCCTGATGTGCTGAAAAAAACAATCAGTGTATAGTAATAGAATGTGTGGTTTAAGTCAAAAAACCCTAAGATGTAACAGTTTTTAATTTATCTATTCGACAGTTATGATTTGACTTAATGACTCATTGTAAAACACAAAAAAAGTCTTTACACTCTACAATGTAAATAGCTACATTTTGCCTTTTTAGTAAATAACTCTAAATACAATCTAGAAAATGGAAAGCTCCGTTTCTGTGGTGAATCGTTCCAGAAACTTCATTCCTCTATGGGAATTTCCATTCTCGTTTAGATTTGGACTCCATACACAAATACAATATTTTTCGGGGTGAACGGCCACAATACCTCCACCTACTCCAGACTTACCCGGCAATCCTACTTTGAAAGCAAACTCTCCGGATTCATCATAAAAACCACAGGTTTGCATAACGGCATTGATACGTTTAGACTGACTTAAATTCAAAACTGAACTACCATTTTTGGTCCTGAATTTCCCATCCATTAAAAACTCGAAAGAGTGAGCCAATTGCTGACAATCCATTTCGATGGAACACATGTGAAAGTAAAAATCGAGGACCTCATTAGGGTCATTATCAATATTCCCGAACGATTTGATAAAATTACAAAGCGCAATATTTCGATACCCCACAGAAGCCTCCGATTGTGCTACCGTTTCATTATAGTACACTTTATCACTCCCACTTACCTCACGCACAAAAGAAAGAAAATCGAAAAGTGGGTTCTTCAATTGTGATAAAAGCATATCACAAATCACTAAGGCTCCACCATTTATAAATGGATTTCTAGGAATACCATTATCCGTTTCTAATCGAACTAAGGAATTGAAGGCACTACCCGAAGGCTCCACACCTACACGTTTCCAAATGGAATCACCCAACATTTGATAAGCCAAGCTTAATGAAAGTACTTTCATAATACTCTGAATAGAAAACTTCGTCTGCCAATCTCCTATACCATAAGTATCATTTTCAGTCGACATAAAATACACACCAAATTGATTGGGATCTACTTTAGCCAACTCTGGAATATATCCGGCCGGAGCACCTAAATTGTCTCCTGTAATTATTTCTTCGTAGATCTTATCGATGATCTCTTTATGGTTAGTAATTCTGTGCATGTGTTATTATTTCATTTAATGGTATTCAAATGACAATGTTCAGGTTTTGTAAAAATTCCTGTACGGATGTTGCAGTACAACGCCCCTACGAATGTAAGTAAGTAATTATATATTACATTATTGATTAAATTTTGAAATTAAACTTAAATGCCACAAATTCGCATTTATAAATGGCTCTTTATATACTAAATCTAGTGTCAATTTCGTCATATTACTAAACACATAACCTATAATTATGAAAAACTTCCTGAGCTTGATAGGCGTTATGCTCCTATCTCTAACTTCGTTTGCTCAAAATCCATTATGGTTACGCTATCCTTCCATCTCTCCCGACGGAACTCATATTGCATTTGCCTATCAAGGAGATGTCTATGTTGTACCGACAAGCGGCGGTGAAGCAAAGGCAATTACGACTCATGTGGCTTACGATTTTTCTCCGGTATGGGCACCGGACAGTAAGCACATCGCTTTTGCATCGGATAGGCATGGTAACTTCGATTTATTCCTAACTACTGTGGATGGTGGACATCCTCAACGTTTAACATACAACTCTACTTCTGAAATCCCATCATCATTTACTCCCGATGGCAAGCATGTTTTATATACTGCTCAGATTTTAGATGATGTGAAAAGTGCTCAATTCCCTTACGGTCGTTTAGGTGAATTGTATAGCGTTTCTGTGGGCGGTGATCGTCCAGAACAAGTACTGACAATTACTGCAGAACATGCACAATACAATGCGGATATGTCTAAGATCTTGTATCAAGATAAAAAAGGATATGAAGATCCATGGAGAAAGCATCATACGAGTGCGGTTACTCGCGACCTTTGGGTGTATGATGTAAACACAAAGAAACATACACAGATTTCTGATTTCAAAGGTGAGGACAGAACACCTGTTTTCTACAGCAACGACAGCAAAGTGGCTTACACAAGTGAGGTAGATGGAACTTTGAATGTTTGGACAATGAATGCAGATGGTTCGAATAAAAAGCAGATCACTCAACTAAAAAATCATCCGGTGAGATTCTTATCGGCGGCATCAAATGATTTGTTCTGTTTTGGATATGATGGAGAAATTTACACTTTAAAAGAGGGTGAACAACCTAAGAAAGTGGAAATTAGCATCAATTCAGATCATAAAGTCAACAATATCTCTTTCCAGAAAAAATCGAGTGGTGGTTATGGTGTATCCGTATCACCGAATGGTAAAGAGGTCGCATTTATTCTTAGAGGTGATGTTTTCGTGACTTCTACAGATTATAGAACAACTGTTCAAATTACGAATACTCCAGAACAAGAGCGTTCGGTTTCTTTCTCTCCTGATGGTCGTTCATTGGTGTATGCTGGTGAACGTGATGGTAGCTGGAACATCTACCAAGCTAAATTAGGAAATGAAGATGAGTTATATTTCATCAATGCAACTGATATCCAAGAAGAGATTGTTACTGCTGAACCTGCTGAGGAATTCCAACCGAAATGGTCGCCTAAAGGTGATGCCATTGCTTATTTGGAAGAAAGAACAACGCTTAAAGTCATCAACTTAGAAACGAAAGCGAAGAAAGTCATTCTTCCAGGTACTTTTAATTATTCTTACTCAGATGGAGATCAAGCATTCGATTGGTCACCAGACGGTAAATATTTAGCGGTTCAATATTCTCCAAACCTTTGGACATCTACTGACATCGGTTTAGCACAGGCAGATGGTGAGGGTGAAATTATCAACCTTTCGCAAAGTGGTTACAATAGCTACAATCCTCGTTTCGTGATGGACGGTAAAGCCATTGTCTTTGCCAACGATCGTTACGGTTACAGATCACATGGTAGCTGGGGTGCTGAATCCGACGTTTTTGGTATCTTCTTAACGAAAGATGCTTTCGATGAATTCCAACTTTCTAAAGAGGAGTATGAATTGATGAAGGAAGCGAAAGAGGAAAAAGAAAAGAAAGAAAAAGAGGCGAATGAAGAAGTGGAAAAATCAAAGAAAAAGAAAAAAGGAAAGAAAGACGCTGCTGAGGAAGAAGAGGAAGAAGACTTAAAAATTGATTTCGATGGTATTCAAGATCGATTATTGAGATTGACGATCAACTCTTCATTCTTATCTGATTTCATCTTAACAAAAGATGGTGATAAGTTATATTACATGAGTCGTTTTGAAGGTGGATATGACCTTTGGAAAAAAGATATCCGTAAGAACGAAACGAAGCTTGTATTGAAATTGAACGGTGGCGGAGGTAACCTTCAATTTGATAAAGACGGTAAGAATATTTTCTTCGAGACTGGGGGAACATTTGCTAAAATTGATGTAGCTTCTGATAGCAGAAAAAACATCTCTTACAGTGCAGAATATTACCTAGATCATCAAGCAGAACGTGCTTACATGTTTGAGCATGTGTGGAGACAAGTGGATAAGAAATTCTACGATCCTAAATTACATGGCGTAGATTGGGTATTCTATAAAAACGAATATGCGAAATACCTTCCTTTCATCAACAACAATTACGATTACTCGGAAATGTTGAGTGAAATGTTGGGTGAATTGAACGGATCGCACACAGGATGTCGTTTCTACCCGAGCAGCAAAGACGGTGATGCTACAGCTACACTTGGCGCGTTCTACGACGCTAATTACTCAGGTGATGGTCTAAAAATCGTTGAGATCATGGAAGGTTCACCACTTGCTCAGATCGAAACTGAGATCAAAGCAGGTATGACAATTACTTCTATTGATGGTCAGAAAATCGTGGCTGGTCAAGATTACTTCCGTTTCCTAAACCACAAAACAGGTAAACCTACTCGTTTGGAATTAGATGATAATGGCAGTAAGAAATTAGTCGTTGTAAAACCTATCAGTAAGGGCAACGAAAGCAACTTACTTTACAAACGTTGGGTGAAGCAAAGAGAGAAAGAAACAGAAGAAGCATCGGGTGGTAAAATTGGCTACGTTCACGTTAGAGGCATGAACAGTTCTAGTTTCCGTACGGTATACTCGGAAGCTTTAGGTAAAAACTACAAAAAAGACGCTTTAATCGTTGATACTCGTTTTAATGGCGGTGGTTGGTTGCACGATGACTTGGCTACTTTCTTAAGCGGTAAAGTATATTGTACTTTCGCTCCTAGAGGTCAGAAATTTGGTATAGAACCAATCAACAAATGGTCGAAACCATCGGCAGTGTTGTGTTCAGAGGGCAACTACTCAGATGCACATGCCTTCCCTTACACGTACCAAACACTTAAAATCGGACCACTAATCGGTATGCCTGTTCCTGGTACGATGACAGCCGTTTGGTGGGAACAACTTCAGGACGGTTCATTGGTATTTGGTATTCCTCAAGTGGGTGTTCAAGACTTGAACGGTAACTACTTAGAAAACCAACAAGTGGAACCTGAATACAAAATCGCACAAGATAAAGATGTGGTTGTTGAAGGTGAAGATCAGCAGTTGAGAAAGGCTGTTGAGGTGTTGATGAAAAAGTAAGATATATTATTTGATATACATGGAAAGGCCGTCTGCTCTTTGGGAGTGGGCGGCCTTTTTCTTTTGCTTAATCTCATAAATTAATATATTTGTGCTACAAAAAACTTTACTAATTACTCACCAATTATGAATAACGATATTCTGACTTCTAAAAGTGACTCTAAACTGCTTGAATTTTGTAAAAATATCCCTCATCTCAATCAGAGTTTGAATGTGAATATTATTACTGAATATCGAGTTGAAATAGACCAAAACCTTTTTAAGCAAGCTTTATTAGATTTAAATCATAAACATGAAAGTTTGTCTCATCTCTATCAAAAAGTAGAGGATGAATTTTTGAGATTTCCGAATTTAAAAATTAATGAAAGTGACTTTTTCACTTTTATAGATTTATCTTATGACCCTGAACCTCTTCAATATTTTGATATTGAATATCAAGAACATACGCAAAGAGAATTTGATTTAATGATAGAGCCGGGTGCTCGATTTATTCTTTTTAAACTCAGTGAAAAACACTATCGAGGCTTATTAGTAGGACATCATTTAATATGTGATTATATCAGTGGAATTATCTTTATCCAAAGTATTTCAGAGCATTATGATCGACTTCTTAATGGAACAGATTTATTAAATGAAAGTAATGATTTTGAAGCAATTCGAATAAGCAATATTAAAACAGAAGAGTTTAAAAACGATCTTCTTATAGATGAATTAAGGCAATATGATTCTCCTAATTTGGGTAGACAAGATTATCAAATGTATGATATGTGCTCTACTGTATTTGATATACCTAAAGAAAATAAAAATAAGGTAGAATCATTTTGTATTGAAAGAAATATTAAACCTTTCCATTTCTATTTAACTGCCTTTCAAGCCTACATTCAAATAAAGGCAAATTCTAAAAAATTCATCGTTGGTCTCCCTATAGATTTAAGGTCTAGTAAAAAGTACAATAAAGCTGTTGGCTATTTATCTAAACCTTATCCACTTCAGGTAGATATTTCTGATACAACCACTTATTTAGACCTACTTAAGCAAAACACCAAAAGTATAATTAAGGGTATCAGAAATAAATATATTAATTATAACGATAAGACTTTATCTGACAACTCCTTACCCAAGATAAATACGCTATTTAATTATTTTGAAAGTACTCACCTAAACGACCCTCAACATTATCTTCAATTTGATATTATTCAAAAGGGTTTTCCAAAAGCAACTACTGACTTTTGGTTATCAATTGATCAAAAATTAGATGGCTTTTCTATAAAAGGAGAGTTTAACAAAAGTTGTTTTGATGAAACGGAAGTTAAGCAATTTGAAATTGATTTTTTAGACATCATAACCACTATCATAGAAGATACTACATCACCAATACTCCAAGAAGAGAAAGAATGTAAAATGATTATTTCGAGTTCATTTTCTATCAATCCTCTTGATGAAATGACAATGGAGTTAAAAGAAGTTTTCCCTTTTAATTATACATTCCATCACACTCCCTATAATCAGGTGATACAGTTTCTATTAGGAAATAATATAGACATATCATCAAACGATAGTGTTTGCTTATTTCTTCGGTTGGAAGATTTCTACTTCTATGGAAATGATGAAAGTAGGAGTTATTCTTTCACTGTCAATCAACTGACAGAAAGTCTTGACTATTCTATTGAAACGAAAGGAGTGATGCACACTATCATTATTGCTCCAACAAAAGAATCTCAAGATTTAAAAAAATATTACAATCAGTTTATTACTGCTGTTAACTCCAAAGAAAGTGTAAATCTCATCGATTTAAGAGATAATTATGATGACAGTATCTTTAATGATGAAACAAATAAAATAGCACACATTCCATATCAAAAAGACTTTTATAAAGAGCTCGGTAAGACTATTTTAACCGATTATTATCTTCAAAAAGCAAAACCAATTAAGGTGATTATTTTGGATTGTGATAATACACTTTGGAAAGGTATTTTTGGTGAAGATGGAAAAGAGGGAATTCAAATCACTCCTCATCATAAAAGATTTCAACAGAAGATCATCGACTGTTATCACCAAGGGATCCTTATTGCTTTAGCTTCTAAAAATAACGAAAGTGATATACTTCATTTTATCGAAAACTCTAAAGAGATGTTGTTGAAAAAAGAGCATCTTGTGACCCATAGAATCAATTGGAATGAAAAAACAGATTCGTTAATCAGTATTGCAGAAGAGCTAAATTTGGGCTTAGATAGTTTTGTTTTTATTGATGATAACAATGTAGAAGTTGAAAAAGTGAAACTTCAATTAGCAGGAGTTCTTACTTTTCTTTTTCCTTTAGACGGACATCAAATAGATCGATTTGTTGATGAAAATGTCGTATTTAAATTATCAAAGAAAAAGTCATCTCTCGTTAATAGAACACAGCTTTATCAAGAAGAAAAACAACGTAAGGTAATATCATCAAAATATTCTTTAAAAGAGTATATCCAACAATTGAACTTAA
Organism: Flammeovirga sp. MY04; assembly: GCF_001682195.2. Classification (NCBI taxonomy): domain Bacteria; kingdom Pseudomonadati; phylum Bacteroidota; class Cytophagia; order Cytophagales; family Flammeovirgaceae; genus Flammeovirga; species Flammeovirga sp. MY04. Next base: position 89,865 of record NZ_CP003561.2, on the reverse strand, counting down.
GCATTGAGCAGGAAGAAATCAATAGTGATAATGCTTCTAGAGTAAGTGAATTAACACAGCGAACGAATCAATTTAATTTGAGTTTTCATCGTTTTTCTGAGAGAGAAATAATTGATGGAATTCAGAATAAAAAGATAAGGGGAATTCTAATCTCAGCTAAAGATAACTATGGGGATTATGGAACAATAGGGCTAATTCTTTATGGTATCGAAGGAGATACTTTTGAGGTCATCAATGTATTATTGAGTTGTAGAATTTTAGGGAGAGGTATAGAAGTTCATCTAATAAAACTGCTAAAGGAATTAGCTAATGATCATTGTTGTAAGCACATCACATTTAGGGTAAGCGTTCAAGATCGAAACCTGCCAGCGCAAAACTTTATTCAATTTTTAGGATACAATGTTAGTGATGGTAAAAACAAGTTTACCATTTCAAAAGAGGATTTCAATAACATAGATGTGAATGAATTTTTAGAAATAAAGAAATCATCAAATAAGAAAAAGGACAAGATATTAGTGCAGACGAATCGAAAATTAGAGAATCGATTCTTGGAATATCTGATAGATAATAAGAAGAACAAAAAAGCAGATATTTTACCCAATAAACAATTGGAAAGCATTTGGTTAAAAGCTACAAAAAGTGATTCCATTGATCCAGATATTTCATTTTTTAATCACGGTGGAACTTCTTTGGAGGCTGTTTTCTTACTTATGGAAGTCAATAAACTTTTTAAGTTAAATCTTTCCATAGGAGAAATATATACACATAATACTTTTAACAAACTGAGTGCTTTAGTTCAGCAAAATCAACATCAAATAGTAGATCATCCTTCTTCTCTTTTAGAGGAAATTCACAAAGACATAGACCTCGATCTTCAAGAATTTCCTTTTAAAGACAATTCAAAAAAACTAGTGAAAAACTATTCTGTTTTTGTAACAGGAGGAAGCGGATTTGTGGGTATTCATCTTGTGAAGCAACTTTTATTAGATGAAAGATATACTGTTTTCTGTTTGATGAGAAAAGGGAATTCGGTAAGTCTTCAATCGAAATTCAAAACATATTCTGAGGAATATAAAGTTCCTTTTTCAGAGAATGAGTTAAAGAGAATACAATTTATTGAGGGGAACCTTGGAGTGGAGAAATTCGGATTATGCGATAATAAATGGAATCATTTAGCAGAAAACATCACTGAAGTAATTCATTGTGGAGCCAATGTCAATTTCTTCGAACCTTATCAAAATGTTCGGGAGGTGAATGTCTTGTCTAATCTTGAGTTATTAAAACTATGCGATACTGGTACTCACAAAAGAATTGTCTATGTCTCATCAATGGGTGTTTTTCATAGTACGAATAACACAAAGTTGGACTATTTGGATGAGTCGAATATGACGGGTAACCCTCAAGATCTTCATACTGGATATCAGCAAACAAAATGGGCAGCAGAAAAAATTTATTCTAGAGCAATTGAAAGAGGTTATGATATTACTATAGTTCGATTAGGAGTAGTCTCTCCAAATACCAAAACTAATGCTTATAATCGGTCTGACTTTTTTGTCTACCTTCTAAGTACAATTTTAGAATTAGGAATTGTGCCCGATATGCGACCTATTGACTTTATCGATGTTCAAGATGTTTCGAAAGTTATCACTTCACTTATACATCAAGATAATTTTAACTCGGGGGAATTTATCAACCTTGTAAATCCTTCTACTTTATCAGTTAATCAGCTTTCCAATCTTTCAAGGTTTTATGGTGAAAAGCTTGAAGTAGTAACGTATCAAAAGTGGTTAGAAGTATTATTTAATTTTCTTGAGAAAAATCCTGAACACGAATTAAATAAATATTCAGTTTTCTTAAAAAGTGCTGATTCAAATGACTCTTTAATTCACTCTATTTTATATGCTCCAAAGGTAAAATCATCGAATTTGACTTCTATTCTACATCAAAATGATATTGAATTGAAAGAAGTTAGCTTTGAGCAATTATTTCAACTAAAAGATACTTTTAGAGCTGTTGATTTAATTAAAAGCAACTCCACCAAAGAGTCAGCTAATGAAAATAATTTATTTGGTTTTAAAGAAAAGATGAAAGGTGATATTGTTCTTGATACCAAAGAACATCTTCATGTAAAAAGCACAATCATTTTAGATTTAAAAGGGCACATTGCTGATATCGGTGAATTATTAGTAAAGAAAAAAGTGTATTTAAGCGGTGCTGTTTTCATAGAAAAAATTAGCCCTAATGAACTTGAAATTAAAAATGGTTTTCTAGAAATATTACCATTCAACGGTTATACTCCTTTCCATAAAGATGCCTTGGTTTTTATAAGATATCAATTAGAATTAGAGACAGATAATAAAACATATATTCTTAAGGGAGATAAGCTTAACCGATATTTCTCGGATATTTTTTATGAGCTTTCGACTATACACCTCACTTTGCAAGAACCTAATAGAAAAACATGGAAAGGCATGGCGTCTATCCCAATTCAAGAAATATTTAAGGAACAGACTAAACATTTAGAAACGCGAAAGGATCTAAATCACAAAGAAAAATTTAAGGTAAGTATTCTATGGATGGGCTTTTTAAGTTACTGTGCTCTAAAGAACTATTTGAACTTGTATTTAAGAAACCCTATACTCGATGGTAAAGACTTTAAAGAAATGTTGAAATATATTCCTCCTTTAAAACGGAATATTGACCTCTATTTTAGAATAGTAGACAAATTTAAAGGCTCCCAAATTCTATCAAAAGTAATCAAGTTTCAAGGAAAAAAATGGCTAAAATAATGACTGACTTCAAAACATATAACATTAAAACTCAAGATGGTATATCACTGACTTTAAAAAGATACTGTAAGTCCAAAAAAGGAGATAGTGTGCTCATGCTTCATGGTTTAACAAGTAATTCTAAAACATTCGATAGTGGTTACTTTAAAAATATGAAAGACTACTTTTTAGAAAACGCATACGAAGATGTTTGGATTTTAGATTGGAGAGGGAGTAGTATTTATAAAGATAAATACACTAACAAAAACCACAACATCGATGAAGTTGCCAATTATGATATTCCAGAAACTGTTGAGTTCATTCAGTCAATCATAGGCGATAATAAATTACATATCGTCAGTATTTGTATTGGTTCTATGGCACTTGCGATGTCATTAGTCACTAATAAATTAAAAAATATTGAGAGTGTAACTTTAGCCACCATGGGGTTATATCCCAAATTGCCTGACAATGTTTTATACAAATTATATGCAATTCCAACTATTGCCAAAAAGTTGTTAAATTTAAAGAAATTAGAAGTAGTTGATAAAAAGATATCGTTAAAATCAGGAAACTATTTACTCAGTTTGATGGCTAAGTTAAATAACAAATGCCCTAATGCTACCTGTAGAAATCTAAATTATTTGTGGGGAGACGGGAGTTACAACACTTTATTTAACCATGATAACCTAACTAAAAAAGTGCATGATAATCTCCATGAATTTTTTGGTGCTGTTTCTCTATCCTATTTCCAACATATTAAACTGATGTTGATGAATGCAAGCGTTGTTTCCCAAGATGCGTCTATCAATTATCTCGACTTATCGAATAATTTCAATACTCGAGTTTTGTTAATCACCGGAGAAGATAATCATGTTTGGTATGATTCCTCTCAAGAATATTTCAAAATATTAGAGACCTATTTCACTACTGATAGTTTTGTGCTCAAAACTTTCCCAAATTATGGACATTGGGATATTTACACTGGGAAAAATGCCTATAATGATGTTTTTCCTTCTATTCTAAAGTTTATGAATACTAAGATTGAAGATGTCATAACTAAAGTCGAAGTAAACGAATTTTCGATCTAACAGGTGAAATCTATAGATAAGTGGGTATATCAAAATACAAGCGCTAGACAGAGTATCAAACCTTAATTAGTATACATATAAAGAGGCGGTTACTACAAAGAAAGTAACCGCCTCTTCTTTTTTATTCATCTGTCTCTCTAATCACATCATGATTGGTAAAAGGCATACCACATTCCCTTGCTACTCTCTTCCCTCTCTTGTTATAAATAACCCGACATTTATTGACATGCATATAATTTTCTTTCCCGTACTTATCCCTTATCTTCCGACAACCGGGACCAATTTTTTCATTGTTGCAGGATGTTAGGAGTATTATCGATAATACAATACTTAAGTTCTTCATGGTTTCATTTTTAGCTGAGTTATGATATGCTTTCTGTTAAGAAGGGTGATAGATGAGCAGTATCCCTACTTTTGAATTAATTTTGAGACCGTGAGACGTTCTGAGGTGGATGGAGAAGGGAAGCCTTATCCGTTGTTGCATATGGAGTTGAAGGGATAAATTGCTACTAAAATTTCCTCATTTGAAATGATTGATCTGTTTAAGTTTTCTTTAAATTGAAAGTTGGAAATTAAATTTTATGGAAAATTCAATCACAGATTATAAAAACACATTGCTATCTATAAAAGATAGAGTAAAGAAAGCCCAATATAAAGCATACAGTCATGTCAATTCTGAAATGATTTTGACTTATTTGGATATTGGAAAAGTGTTATCAGAAAAAACAAAAGTTGGTTGGGGCACTTCTGTTATCAAACAACTATCTAAAGATCTTCAAGCAGAATTCCAGGGAGTAAAAGGTTTCTCTGACCGTAATCTACGTAGAATGACATTAATCTATGAAGAATTGACTGTTCAAGAAATTTGGCCACAAGCTGTGGCCAAATTACATTGGGGACATATTGATCTGATTTTTAGAAAGATAAAAAACAAAGAAGAGCGTTTGTTCTATATTGAAAAAACACAAAAAGAAGCATGGAGCAGAAGTATTTTAGAAGAGAAAATTAGAGGTAATGTTTATCATTCACATCAAAATTTCCAACATAATTTTGATAAATCTCTTACTTCTAAAGAAGTTGTCAATTATACTTTACAGTTTAAGGACGAATACGATCTATCTTTCCTAAACTTACCGGATCATCATTCTGAAAAAGAGCTTGAAAATGCTTTGGTCAAAAACATCACAAAATTGATTGGTCAATTTGGACACGATTTTGCTTTTATGGGACAACAATTCAGGTTAGAACTAGATGATAAAGAGTATTTTATTGATTTACTGTTTTATCACCGAAAACTTAAATCGATGGTAGCTATAGAACTAAAAATCAATGAGTTTAAGCCGGAATATTCCCAACAATTAAATTGGTATCTTCACCTGTTAGATAAAACGGTAAAGTATCCTGAAGACAATCCGAGTATTGGGATTTTATTATGCAAAACAAAAAGCAAAGTTACTGTAGAATATGCTTTAGAATTAGCCAATAAACCAATGGGTGTGGCCACCTATCATTATACCGATCTTCCAAAGGAATTTGCAGAAAACTTACCTAATGAAGAGGAACTCAAACTGATTTTTGGTGATGATGAATAGAAAAATTAATGATTATTTTTATTCTGGTATCTTCTTAAAATTTAATGAAAGAAGCATTAAATTTAAACCTTCTCGCATTCATATAGGATAATAATGGACAAAACAAAAATCAAACAAAGACAAGCAGAATTAGAACAAATGATTTCTGAATTTTGCGACCAACATCTTAACGAAGAATATAAAACACTGAGTATAAAACTGCTTCAAAAGTTAGGTAGAAAACGAGATGTTCCTTTTTCTAGAGGTAAATTAGAAATTTGGTCTACTTCCATAATTTATACTATTGGTTCAATTAATTATCTTACTGATCCTTCATTCGAACCATATATGTCATTAAATGATATGTGTGAAATAATGAATTTGAAATCAAGCACAGTGGGAAATAAAGCAGGGGCAATACGTAAATTATTAAAATTAGAAACTTTTGATGAAGAATTTAGCACTCAAAAAATAATGGATAATAATCCCTTTAATAAAATGGAAGAATTATATTCATTATTTGCCCCTGTTCTAGTTGACGATGAGTATGTTGATTTCCAAAGTCTTCCGGAGGATGTACAAGAACAAGTTATAGAATCTAGAAAAGCAGGTGATGATATTGTTTTTACTACTTATAGAAAATAACTATTAAAAATGATTGACATTTTTACCTTTATTTAATTTCAAAAAATGAGATAATTAATATTTCATGGTATCTTAGTATTCTAATAAGCAATAAGATAATTCATATAATTTAAGATAAGTTTAAACCACCTGATTATACATTCATTATGGTTATGTAAAAATGGCTAGGCGATATTGAGAATACTATCTATATATGAAATACTATTTTAAATAGCTGTTTTTTAGAATATATTTTAAAGGAATAATTAAGAACAAACGTGTCAGAAATAGCTAACAACGTAGACCACAAAGGTCAATTAGAGCGACAGTTATGGAACATCGCCAATGAGTTAAGAGGAAATATGGGAGCCGATGAGTTCCGCGATTATATATTGGGTTTTATCTTCTACAAATACCTCTCGGAACGAATGGAGATTTTTGGGGATGAGTTGTTGGAAGAGGATGAAATGAAGTTCTCAGACATTAAGGAAAGTTCTGAGGAAGGTAAAGAATATTTAGAAGCAATTAGAGAGGAAGCTTTAGAGTCTTTGGGGTATTTTCTATTGCCAAGCGAACTGTTTAGGGTTTTGGCGGAAGATGGTCAGGAACAGGATTCTTTTATTTTAGAAAAGCTTCGTGATGTATTAAACCACATCGAGCAAAGTACAATGGGTACGGATAGTGAAGAAGAGTTTAGCGGTTTGTTTGAAGAGCTAGATCTTACTTCTTCTAAGTTGGGAAAAACGGAGAAGGCAAAAAATGAGTTGATTTCAAAGGTGCTTTTCCACTTAAACCAAATCGACTTCCAACTCGGTAATACGGAAATAGATGTATTGGGGGATGCTTATGAATATCTGATCGGTCAGTTTGCGTCTGGAGCAGGTAAAAAAGCAGGTGAGTTTTATACGCCTCAATCTGTTTCTCAAATCTTGGCTCAATTGGTAACGGTAGGTAAAGACAAGCTACAATCGGTGTATGATCCTACTTGTGGCTCTGGATCATTACTACTTCGAGTAGCGAAGCAAGTGGACGAGGTGGCACATTTCTATGGTCAGGAGTTGAACAGAACGACTTACAACTTGGCACGTATGAACATGATCCTTCATGGTGTACGTTACAATGAGTTCGATATACAGCAAGAAGATACGTTAGAGAATCCACAGCATAAAGACTCGCAGTTTGAAGCCATCGTAGCCAATCCTCCTTTCTCGGCAAAGTGGTCGGCAAATCCCATTCATTTATCGGATGATCGTTTTAGTGAGTATGGAAAGTTAGCCCCTAGTTCTAAAGCTGATTTTGCTTTTGTACAACATATGATTCATCACTTAGGTGAAAACGGAACAATGGCGGTGGTACTTCCTCATGGTGTATTGTTTAGAGGTGCTGCAGAAGGTCATATCCGTAAGCATCTGATTGAAGAGAACAATTACTTGGATGCGGTGATCGGTCTTCCTGCCAATATTTTCTACGGTACGAGTATTCCAACTTGTATTTTGGTCTTCAAAAAATGCCGTAAGAAAGATGATGATATTCTTTTTGTAGATGCTTCTCAACACTTCGAAAAAGCGAAGAATCAAAACTACTTACGTCAGGAAGATGTGGAGAAAATCATCTCTACGTATGCAGAAAGAAAGGAGGAAGAGAAATATGCTCATGTGGCTTCATTGGAGGAAGTAAAAGAAAACGATTACAACCTGAATATTCCTCGTTATGTAGATACTTTTGAGGAAGAAGCACCTGTAGATTTAGATGCTGTTTCGGATAGACTTCAAAACTTAGCTATTGAAATGGAGGAAACAGATACAACGATCCAAGATTTCTGTAATCAGTTGAACATTAAAACACCTTTCTAAGCCATGACAGCAATAAAAAATAATATTCCTGTATTGAGGTTTCCTGAGTTTAGTGGGGAGTGGGAGGCTAAAAAACTTTCAAACTGTATAAAAAGTCTAGAAACAGGTGTGAGCGTTAATTCTGAAGATATTTCTGTTGATAAAAATGAGTTTGGCATTCTTAAAACAAGTGCAGTATCAAAAGGACTTTTCATCGAGTATCAAAACAAAAGAATTATCAAAGATGATCTTAAAAGAGCTAAACTTAACCCAACAAAAGATTCTATACTTATCAGTAGAATGAACACACCAGAGTTAGTAGGTGAAAGTGGTTATATCTCAAGGGATTATCCAAATCTTTTTGTTCCTGATAGACTTTGGAAAGTTTCAACATATGATAACACAGTCATGAAGTGGCTAAGTTATTTCTTGACAACTCCAAAGACTAGGTATTATATATCAAGTAAAGCGACAGGTACTAGTGGTTCTATGAAAAACATTTCAAAGCCAAGTCTTTTATCAATAAATGTAGTTCTACCAAAATCAGGAGAACAACAAAAAATCGCCGACTTCTTATCCTCAGTAGATAAAAAAATCGGACAATTAGAGGAGAAAAAATCGCTTTTAGAGGAGTACAAGAAAGGCGTCATGCAAAAGATCTTCTCTAGGGAGATTAGGTTTAAAGCCGATGATGGTAGTGAGTTTGAGGAGTGGGAAGAGAAGAAGTTGGGGGAATTTATGGAAGAAAGGAGTGAATACCCAATTAAAGATCTTCCTTTATATAGCTTAACCATTGAAGAAGGGATTGTACCAAAATCAGAAAGGTATGAAAGAAGTTTCTTAGTTAAGGATGAAAAAAATGCTTACAAAGTTATGAAAGAAAATGACTTTGCATTTAACCCCATGAACTTGAGATTTGGAGCGTTGGCAAGACATAAGAATGATTTTGATGTATCAGTGTCTAAATACTACAATATCTTCTTTATCAATTCTAGAGGTGACGCAAAATACTTTGAAGATTTTCTTACAAGTTATAACATGATCCAATATTACAATAAAATGTCTACAGGATCTTTAGAAGAAAAGAAAAGAGTTCATTATTTGGAGTTCATCAAGTTTAAGCTATTGATTCCGTCTTTACCCGAACAACAAAAAATCGCCAATTTCTTAACTTCTTTAGATAGGAAGATAGAGGTAGTTGGTAAAGAGTTGGAAGGAGTTAAAGAGTGGAAGAAGGGGTTGTTGCAGGGGATGTTTGTATGATTATCTTTAAATAAAAAAACGCTAAACTATAACAACTAAATAATGACTAGATTAGAAGTTGACCAAATTATTAAAGTAATAAAAACATTTTCAGAAAAGAGTGACAATGTTATTGACTTAACAACTGGAGGTAAAAGTATTAAAATTGAAAAGTTGTTAACTTTAAACTCACATTGGTCTGATATAAAATGGAGTATATCAAAAAGCAAAAAACATATTGGAAAAGTAAGTTTAAATTGTCGCATTATTAATGATAATATAAATATTTTAAGATTAGATACTGACCCTTTAAACAGGCACTATAATCCTAAATATATTGAAGGAGAAACACCCCGTTTCTTAGAAAAATATTCCGAATTAATGATAGAAGATCAAGCTCATCTTCATATATTTGTAGAAAACTGTGAGCTTAATTGGGCAATTCCCCTCAAAGATGTTGAAATATTTTCAACTTTAGAGATTAAAGATATCCATGATGTTGCTCTAATTATTCAAAACTTTGCAGATTATATAAACTTAGAGAGTGAAATCTCAATAATAAAACCACTATTATAATGAATGATCTTAATTTATTAGTGAATGATTACTATTCGTGGTTACAAGATAATACTAGAACTTTAAAAGAGAAAAACTCTGAATGGGGTAGAATTTCTACTCCTTACAAGGCATTAAATAATGATTTTATTACTTTCTCTATAAAGTCTGATAAAGATCAAATTACTATTTCAGATGATGGTGATACTATTAATAATCTTAACCTTTTAGGTTTAGAATTTAATAAAAGATCAAAAACACGTTTAGTACTTAAGAATAAAATCCTTAAAAGTTATAATATTATTGATGATGAAGGCGAATTGCTTTCTTCATTTGATAAAGAATTTTTCCCACAAAAAGCACATGACTTTTTACAGGCAATAAAAGAATTAAATGATTTATCTGTACTTGTTAAAAATAATGTAACATCCCTTTTCCTTGATGATGTTAGATCTTATTTAGATAGTAAAGATGTCGTTTATTCTGAGGATATTTATCTAAAAAGTAAAGATGGCTTATCAATTAAGTATGACTTTTTAATACCTAGAAAAAAACAAGATATCTTAATATCATCTTTTGGAAAGTTTCATGAAGGATTTTTAAAACAATTTATTTATGATGCTGAAAATGTATCAAGAGTAAGGAGAAAAGAATGTAAAACAATTGCATTCTTAAATGATCAACGCTTTAAGATCAATAAATCTATTTTACAATCATTTGATAAAATAGATACTATTGATTATGTATTATGGTCAGAAAGAGAATCAGAAAAAAGTCTATCAATATTAACCGCATAGGAGATTTTATATCTCCTATTTTTTTATATCATGACTACCCAACCAGAACAAATACTAGAAAACAACCTAGTCAAACAACTTCAGCAACTAGGCTACGATCAGGTACAATTACCCGACGAAGCTGCCTTACTGTCTAATCTAAAAAGCCAACTAGCAAAGCATAACAACACTGATTTCTCTGATACTGAATTTAAGCAGGTACTAAACCACTTAAACAAAGGTTCTGTATTCGATAAGGCAAAGATCTTACGCGATAAAATGCAGATCAATAAAGACGATGGAAGCAGTGAATATATAGAGTTTATCAATCAGAAGCAGTGGTGTAAAAACGAATTCCAAGTGGCACAGCAGATCACTATGGAAGGAGAATACAAAAACAGATATGATGTCACTTTGTTGATCAATGGCTTACCGTTGGTACAAGTGGAATTGAAGCGTAGAGGTTTGGAGCTGAAAGAAGCATTTAACCAAACCAACCGCTATCAACGTCATTCTTATGGCTCAGGACAAGCACTGTTCAATTATATCCAACTGTTTGTGATTTCCAATGGGGTCAATACGAAGTATTACGCCAATAACCGTAAGCAATCCTTTAAGCAGACCTTCTTCTGGGCGGACAAAGAGAATAGAAACATCACAGAATTGACAAAGTTTGCTGATGCTTTCTTAGATCCTTGTCACCTTTCCAAGATGATTACCAAATACATTGTGCTGCATGAGTCAGACAAGATATTAATGGTGCTTCGTCCTTATCAGTATTACGCTACGGAAGCCATTGCGGATAGAGTAAAAAAGGGAGTGAAGAACGGCTATATATGGCATACCACAGGCTCAGGAAAGACCTTGACTTCTTTCAAAGCTTCTCAGATCATGATGGAGCTACCGGAAGTACATAAAGTCATTTTTGTAGTAGACCGTAAAGACCTCGATTACCAAACGACAAAGGAGTTCAATCACTTTTCATCAGGGAGTATAGATGGTACAGACAATACCAATAAGCTGGTAAAACAGTTTACAGACGATACCAAACTGATTGTAACGACTATTCAGAAACTGAATACAGCGATCAGTAAAGAACGTTACACCTCAAAAATGGAAGACCTCAAAGACAAACGTCTGATCTTTATTTTTGATGAGTGCCACCGTTCTCAGTTTGGAGATACGCACCTAGCGATTACCAACTTCTTTAATAACAAGCAGATGTTCGGCTTTACAGGTACGCCTATTTTTGCTGAAAACTCTGCTAAAAACGAGCTAGGAAGACGTACAACCAAAGACTTATTCGATGACTGTCTGCACAAGTATGTAATTACTGATGCGATTAAGGACCAAAATGTATTGAAATTCTCCATCGAATATGTGGGTAGATACCGTCAGAAAGATTCTATGAACGAGATTGATATCGACACCGATGTTCAGGTGGAAGATATTGATACCAAAGAACTCATGGAGTCAGACAAACGACTCACTAAAGTAGTGGATTATATCATCAATAATCATGACCGAAAAACGCATAATAAGTCGTTTACAGGTATGATGTGTGTGAGTAGCGTTCCGGTACTGATCAAGTATTACGATATCCTACAGCAAAAGAAAGAAGCTGGAGAACACAATCTAAAAGTAGCGACCATTTTCAGTTATTCAGCCAATGAAGACGATAAAGATGCGAACGGTTATTTTGGAGAGTTTGAAGGAGCAATGGCAGCAGAGCCAAAATCAGCCTATGGAAACCTTCATACAAGAGAAATCCTAGACAAGTACATTACCGACTACAATACAATGTTTGGTACTAGCTACTCTACAAAGGATTCTCAGTCGTTTTACAACTACTACAATGATATAGCAAAGAAAGTCAAGAGCAAAGACATTGATATACTATTGGTCGTAAACATGTTCCTTACAGGTTTTGATAGTAAAACACTCAACACCTTGTACGTAGACAAGAACCTAAAGTATCATGGTCTTATACAAGCTTTCTCTCGTACCAACCGTATTCTAGACGAAAAGAAATCGCAAGGCAATATTGTCTGCTTCCGAAATCTAAAGAAAAATACAGACGATGCTATTTCTCTTTTCTCTAACAAAGATGCCAATGAAATTATTCTATTAGAACCTTATGAGAATTACATTAAGTACTTTAATGAGGCACTAAAAGAATTACAACATTTAGCTCCTACCGTTGAAAGTGTCGATGAACTTATAGATGAAGAAGCACAACTTCAATTCGTCAAAGCCTTTAGAGAATTAATGCGATTGAAGAACGTGTTAGGAGGTTTTGCAGACTTCGAGTTTGATGACTTAGAGATGTCAGAGCAAGATTTTGAAGATTATAAAAGTAAGTATCTGGATATACATGATGGCACAAAGGGAGAAGGAAAGGAAAAAGTATCGATCCTCGATGATGTAGATTTCGAGTTAGAGCTTATACATAGAGATGAAGTCAATGTACATTACATCTTAACGCTTTTAGCAAAGTTACATCAAGCAGAGGGGAATAATGCCGAAAAACAAAAGAAAGTCATTATCGATGCGTTAACTTCAGAAGCTCAATTAAGAAGCAAAAAAGAATTGATCGAAAGGTTCATTGCCGAAAACCTACCTCTTATTGAAGATCCTGAGGACGTAACTGAAGAGTTTGAAAAGTTTATAGAAAAAGAAAAGCAATTGGCCTTCCAACACTTAGTCGCTGAAGAACACTTAAAAGCCGATATTGCAGAGAAAGTCATCAGCGATTATTTATTTACCAACCGTAAACCTCTTCAAGCTGATGTTATAGATGCTTTTGAAGAGAAACCAAGGTTGTTACAGCGTAAGAAGTTGGCGAAGAGAGTTACGGATAAAATGGTGGGGTTTGTGGAGACTTTTATTAGTGGGTTATAGTTTTTTATTTTCTTTTTTACTAAATATCATTCAACTTATTTTAGCTAAAAAGTGGTCTGGCTTTTAAATCAGATAAAAACACAATTACATAAGTAAAGTAATAATCAACTATATTTAAACATTAAAGTAAACAACAAACTCTATGACCAAAGAAATACAGGAACAAATCAAGGAAAGATTAAAGAATCCATTTTTCGGCAGTTTCATATTTATATTTTGCATTTCTAACTGGGATATCTTTACTACTCTGATATTTAGAGGTTTTGAGGATCCGAATATTACTGAAACTATTAAAAATAGGTTGTCTGAAATTGATCGTTATGATTATGCACTTTATCTTTTCTTTACTATCATTTATACATTTATTAAAGACCCAATAACCACTTTTGTAATAAAAGCGATAAAACTTTCCAACGAATCTTCCGAAGCTATTTTTGATTATTTAATTGGAAGTAAAATGGAAAAATTTAACTTAAAACAATTAAGAAATAGAAACCAATTATTCAAATCCAAGGTTGCATTAAATAATGGACTTAATTCATATAAAGAATTTGAAGAAGAGTTTGAAAGACTAAAAGAAAATTATGAATTTTTGGAAAAAAACTATAGTGATTTATCTACACAAAAAACATCTTTAGAAAAAACCATAGATAAAGTAACTATAGAAAGTATAGAAGCAATGCAAGCGATTATTCAAATTTATGAAGAAGATGCTACAAAATATTTTCTTAAAGAAATTATCAAAAAACATAAAATTGAAAAAGAACCTTATAATGGTCCTTTAAAGCTTAAAGATTTAAAAATCAATGTCAAAAAATTAGAAACTTTCCAAATAATTATTAGTAAGAAAGATGAAAAAGGAAATCTTAATTATTACCTCACTGAATTAGGTAATATGCTTATTCAGGTATATAATGATCAACATTCTCAAAAGAAGTCTGAAATAATAATGAACTGAGAAAGAAATTAAACTCTGAATTAAAAGATTACACTCCCACTTTAAAAAACAACCTGCTATAAAAAACTTTATAGCAGGTTGTTTTCAAATTTATTATACAGTTGTATTCTACTCCAACCCAATCTCCACCACATCACTCCTCAACTCCCCAACACTCACATACACTTTCCCGCTCCCCACTTTATCCTTCGCTCTCACCATCGCCAATGCTCTACCTTTATGCGATTTTACATGATCGGTAGTATGAGGAGATACATTCATCTCCGAGCCGTTATCGACACCAAGCAAGTCGAGTTCTTCTGATACGTGGAATTTCACTTCCTCTGTCGAGTTTTTGATTTCGTATCCATTCTTATCGAACATTTTCACAGTGATGTGAGCCACATCGTACTGATTGGCACTCATTTGTGTTTGATCTGATGATACTTCAATTTTGGCTATTTTACCTACAGTGTGAAGTACATATTCCTCGGCTTTTTTGCCTTTGTTGTAACCTACCACTTTCAATTCACCTTTTTGATACGGCACCAACCATTTGATAATATTGTCGGTTTCTGCAAAATCGGATAGCGACTGTTTACCCAAGCTTTTGCCATTTAGGAAAAGTTCGGCTTCTTCGCAATTGGTGTAGGTTTGTACAACGATTTCCTCTCCAGCTTTGTAGTTCCAATGCTCGTTGACCTTGTACCACTCCCATAATCGAAGTTCAGCCCAAACCGGCTTTTCTTTTAATTGGATATCGAATTTCCAACCACCTTTCTGAGTGTAGGAGAATTCCGATTCAGAAGCTGGGGTCGTTACCATATACACCTTAGGATCTTCTTTCCATAGGCATTCGAAGAAATGACCTCTTGGGTTCTTGAAACCTGCAAAGTCGAACATTGAGATGTTTAAACCCTTTCTTGGCCACAACCCTGCCTCACCTAGGTAAGCAAAGCCTGTCCATACAAAAATACCTGGGATGAAGTCTCTTTCTTGCACGGCTTTCCACTCCGAATACGCTACCCAATTTTCAGATCCTAACATCATTTTGTTCGGGAAGGCTTCGTGAGCGGCATCGTAATCGATCTCTCTGTAGTTTAATCCTAAAATATCTACGGCATCGGCATATCCACTTGCAAAGGCGATCGATGGACGAACACTTCCACAAACGGTCGGACGGGTCGTATCTTCTTCTTTCACCCACTTCGATAATTGATGGGCGATGATCGATAGGGAATCTACTCCACCAGTTACCTTTTCGAATACAGGTTTAATTACGGTTGTGTCGAATGTCGGTGTATCCTCATACTCTCTGATGCCCTTTTGAAGCTTTGCATACGTCTGAGAATATGCTGGGAAAGTCCATTCAATCTCGTTACCGATACTCCACATTATTACCGAAGGATGGTTATAATCTCTTCTAATCAAGTCTTTCAGATCGCGTTCTGCCCACTCTCTAAATACTTCAGGATAGCCCTCTGATATATCAATTGGTGCTTTTTGTCCACCTAAGCAGGTGAGCATTTTTGCCTTAGGAACGTACCATTCATCAAATGCTTCGTTCATGACTAAAAAGCCCATTTCATCACACAAATCCATTAATAATGGAGAATGCGGATTGTGTGCCATACGGATGGCATTTACGCCCACCGATTTCAATTTCTTCAAACGGAATACCCAATGATCTTTCACTGCTGCTGCTCCAACTGCTCCAACATCATGATGCAAATTGACGCCTTTGATCTTCACATTTTTTCCATTGAGAAAG
This sequence comes from Flammeovirga sp. MY04, assembly GCF_001682195.2. Classification (NCBI taxonomy): domain Bacteria; kingdom Pseudomonadati; phylum Bacteroidota; class Cytophagia; order Cytophagales; family Flammeovirgaceae; genus Flammeovirga; species Flammeovirga sp. MY04. Next base: position 73,797 of record NZ_CP003561.2, on the reverse strand, counting down.
AAGCCTTTTTTCGAGTCGAACTCAAAGTCTCTGATACCGAATCTTTCTTCTGTTTCATCCACCAATTGACCGTTATCAAATACCTGAAGTTTTGCAGTGTATAGATGTGGCGAATCTATATCCCAACGTTTTGGTTGAAGTACTTGAAGTTTCTGATCGACTACATCACCCGTTAAAGCTTTGGCTTCACTTTCGGCAATTACCTGCTGGTTTTCGTCCATCAGGCTCACCTTCACAGAAGTACTATTTGATGCTGCTTTGATGCTCGTTTTCACACGAACGGTCGCTTCTTTATCAGATACTTTGGGGGTTTCGATTTGCACGCCCCATTGTGGGATATGTGTTTTCGAAGTCTTCACTAAACGCACATCACGATAGATGCCCGAACCTGTATACCATCGAGAATCAACAAAGTTGGAATGATCCACTTTAACGGCAATCACATTTTCCTCTCCAAAGTTGATATGCTCCGATAAAGCATAAGAAAAGCTCGAATATCCGCTAGGTCTGAATCCTAATTTTTTCCCATTGATAAAGACGGTAGAATTACAATACACACCATCGAACTCTATCCATATTTCTCTGTCTTTATCTGATGATGGAACGGTAAAAGTCTTGCGGTACCACCCGATGCCACCTTCTGTAAAGCCGGTACTCGAAGCACCTTTGTCTTTTTGATAACCACCTAAGATACTCCAATCGTGAGGCAATCGGATGTCTTGCCATTCAGCATCGTCAAAAGACGTATTTTCTGCATTTTGGAGATCGCTTTTAATAAACTTCCAATCGAAGTTAAAATCGTCTACCGTTCTCTTTTGGACTTGCGTACAAGATGACAACGATAAGAAAAGAGTAATAAAAAATACTATTGGTTTCATACTTTAATTCATCTGTTAGTTGAGTTTCGCTTTTTTAATCTTGAAAGCAAGGTAAAAGAAATACCCTCCCTTCGAGTAAAAATATTTATTCAAAAGGGAGGGTATTTATCTATTTAATTAAAAAATCCGCTTATTCTGTAAGCGTTTTTGTATCCCAATACTCTTCAACAATTGCCGAAATTTCTGGATAATTCTCATCCGTCTCATTCAACTCTTCTCTTTGTTGTTTCAATTCTGTTTTCAGCTTCGCGATAATGTCTTGGTACTTCGGATCGTTATATCTGTTATGTAATTCTTCCGGATCGTTTTTCAGATCGTAGAATTCCCATGTATGAGGCGTTTCTCTTTCGATTCCGTGGTATTGCTTCGCCCAATAGTGTTTCGCAAATTCCGACTCAGGTAAATAGTGTTTTCCGTAGTAGAACACCAACTTGTAATCTTTGGTACGCAAGCCAAAGTGAGCCGGTACGTAATGGTGAATAATGTGCATCCAATAGCGATAGTAAGTGGCCGTTCTCCAGTCTTTTTCTTCCTTGCCTTTTAATGTTCTAGCAAAACTATGTCCTTGCATGTATTCCGGTGCTTTACCGCCAGCCATTTCGATTAATGTTGGAGCGAAATCCGTATTGTTAATCAAAAGATCTGTTTCTCTACCTTCCTCGATCATTTTAGGGTAATGTACAATAAACGGCATACGCATCGACTCTTCGTAGATCCAACGCTTGTCCTGTAAATCGTGCTCACCCAACATCATTCCTTGGTCTGCAGTATATACAATGATGGTATTTTCCCAAAGTCCTTCTTTTTTTAAATAATCGAATAAACGACCCAAGTTATCGTCTACACCTTTTACACAACGAAGGTATCTTTTTAGGTAATCCTGATACGCCACGTGTGCAGAATTTTGTCCTTCTAAAGAATCCTTATGGAAAAACTTATTGTAGTTTCTGTACATATGACGGTCAGAAACCGATGTTCCGATATAGTTCGTTAAAGAATCGTTGGCTCCTCTAGTCGCTTCCGATCCCCAGTTGGGTTGATAATACAAACTCGATGGTTCTGGAATTTCTGTATCGGCCAAGTAGTCTTCGTAACGTGGTGCATACTCAAAGAAATCGTGAGGTGCTTTATAATGATGCATCAAGAAGAAAGGCTTCGTCTTGTCTCTGTTTTCTAAATAATTAATAGTAACATCAGTAATTACATCACTAGAATGACCTTCTGATTTCACTTTATTGTTTGGCCATTCGCCCTTTCCTTTCTCGAGGAAAGAAGGGTTAAAATACTTTCCCTGACCCGGTAATACTTTGTAGTAATCAAACGCCGATGGCTCGATGTGCAAGTGCCACTTTCCTACAATTGCAGTGCTGTAGCCCAACTTTTTCATCTCTTTTGGTAAATATTGCTTTTCGGGATCCAAGTGGATATCCAAATCCAAAACACCATTGGTTTGTGGGTACTGACCCGAAATTATCGAGGCTCTACTTGGTGTACAAATAGAATTGTTACAAAAGGCATTCGAAAAACGGATACCTCCATCGGCCAATTTATCTAAGTTGGGAGTTGGATTTAAAGTGGATAATCTTCCGCCATACGCACCAATTGCATGTGCCGCATGGTCATCCGACATAATATAAATGATATTAGGTTGCTTTTTTTTCTGAGCAATTGATATTGCCGAGGAGAACAAGAATGCAAGTAACATTCCCGTCTTTAAGAGTGTTTGATTGTTAAACCTTTTCATTATTATTTCTTATTAATGTCAATTTTTTGATGTTAAGTATATCGCCCAATCTCAATGAGCTCTTTTTCCTCCTCAATCAACAATGGAGGACATTTAATTTTATAAGTAATCGTGACCAACAGCTTTTTAAAAGCAATAATATCTCCATTTGAGTCAAAATATTTATAGATTCCCAATAGTCATTGATGTTATCACAAACGTCTCTACGAAGTAAACTAACTTGTAGAGACGCTTGTTAAAAACATCAACTTATTAAGATTCTTTATTCCCAGAGAAACTGATTTTAAACACATAAGCATGCTCACATGGTTTGTCTTTTGGAAGCTTCACTTTTAATGCTCCTTCAGTTCTTTCCCATTTTAACTTACCTTCATGTCCAAGCATTTCAATATCTTTTACTTTAGAGTTGTATGCCATTAAACCTAAAGATTTAATTGGTAGTTCACCAGATTCTGGCCAACCCAAAGCAATAGCATATAACTGATCACCTTTAGTGGTAAAACGAATGTCTTCTTCTCCAAAACCATCAAATTTGGTATCTGCTAAGTGACCGCTTTTTGTTTTTGTTGGGCCTTCACCATAGATTAACCAAGGACGGCTATCGTAAATCGCTTCTCCGTTTACTTTTAACCATGCCCCCATCTCTAATAGACGGTCTTTTTGTGCTTGTGGAATACTACCATCTGGGTGAGGTGCTACGTTTAACAATAAACAGCCATTCTTACTCACGATATCTACAAGATCATCAATTAGACGGTTGGTAGGATAACACTTTAGATCGGAAGTCCATGACCAAGATGCTTTAGATATCGATGTGTCTGTTAACCATGGATCAGGATAAATATCAGGCATACGTTCACGCTCTAAATCGACTGTACCGACACCTAGTGGGAAGTCCGGACGCTTAAACGTAAATACTCTTTCTACATTATTTTCTGCACTGTGGTTATGTACATAAGCCACCATTTCTTTTCTGATATCTTCCGAAAGGATGCGTACACGGTTGTCGAACCAAAGTAAATCCGGCGAATAGCCATCGACTACTTCTTTTACTTTTTCTAACCAGATTTTCTCGAATTCTGGACTAGGCATAGGGTACGAACCTTTTTCCTCTCCAATTTTTAATAAACGAGAAGATTCTGGAATTTTTGGACCGTAAAGCCCCGCAAATTCAGGATTGGCACAATCGGTATTTTCGTCCCATGTTGGGTACCATCCCCACAACCAAGAGTGGTGCATACTTACTACGTATTTCATTCCCCTCTTTTTCACGGCTTTCTTCATCTCTGCGACCACATCGATCTTAGGACCCATTTTCGTCGAATTCCAAGGGTTAACTTTCGAATCCCACATAGAAAAACCATCGGCATGTTCGCCTGCAGGTCCTGCAAATTGTGCTCCCGCGTTTTGGAATAATTCAGCCCACTCGTCGGCATCAAATTTCTCTCCTGTTAACTGAGGAATTAGATCTTTATACCCAAATTCTTTATGATCACCGTAAGTTTTAAGGTGAAACTTATAGTTTGGATGCCAGTCGTTGTACATGTTTCTACCGTACCAATCGGAGTTGCCTTCGGCCATAGATGCTGAGTAAACTCCCCAGTGAGTGTAGATACCAAACTTGGCGTTTCTAAACCATTCCGGACATTCGTACTGACTTAACGACTCCCAATTAGGCTCGAAGTGCTTTTTCTTTTCTGTTGTATCATTGGCCTTTTGTGTACAGGCACCAAGGATAAAAGGTAATAGTGCAAAAAATAAAATTCGTCTCATTTCTGTAGCTATATTCGTTAATTTAGATCATTCCATTAAGTGGAAGGATGTGTCTTGATTGGTAATTATCATTTCTCATAGTATAAACTAAATCAATTTTACAATTTATAGAGTGCGGTAAAAAAATTACTCCCCTCTTAATCGTTAAAATTTGCACTGTAATTGACTAGATTTTAATTGAACAATGGGAAAAATCACGAGAAGAGGAATACATAATAATCCTTTCGAAATGCAAGAGGAGCCACATTTTACTCGTACTTTTGAGGTAACACCATCATCATAACTATGTTGAAGCTATTAAAGAAGATCAATATTTCCCTTACACTTTCTGTGTTCTTGGCCATTACAGGAATCTCTGTAATGCTCGTCTTTTTCCTGGATTATCATCTCTATGAATCTTTCTTGGGTGTAGACATGGAAGTGCTTAGTAAGTATGGATCTTTCATAGCGGGAACAATTGGCCCCATCTTCTCGTTGGTAGGTTTCATCTTGATTTATGAGACCATTAAATGGCAAAGAAAACTCTTCGAAAGACAACAATTCGAAGTCAAGTTTTTCGAGATGATGAAGTACCACAGGGAGAATGTCGAATTGCTTAGACATAAAGACCCTGCTTCTGAAGAACTCATTACCAAAAAAGGAAGAGAGGTGTTTATTGCTTTATACCAACAGTGTAATCAATTACAAAAAGAGGTGATGCAGTTGCTCCCTAAAGGTGATGAACAAAGCGAGAAAGAATATCATGAACTAACGTTGAATATTACCTATTTGATATTTCATTTCGGCTTACAAGAACATGGTGAGGAAGCTTTGGTGTCTATCCTAAATAAGTATGTTCCACATCAAGCAGAACATTTGATAACGGAACTAAAAAAGAAGAGAAGTAAGTACAATGCGGAAGTGCCTTTCTATGTCGGTCACCAATCGAAATTGGGCAATTATTTCCGTCATCTATACCATACCATAAAATATGTAGATCAGACGAAGTTCTTAACAGAAGACGAAAAGCAATCTTTTATTAAAATGTTAAGAGCACAGTTTACAACCTACGAACAGGCCATCATTTTCTATAATGCAATGTCTGTTTTGGGCAAAAAGTGGAGAGAAAACCGATGGATCGAAAAGTACGAACTGATTAAGAATATCCCTCCTAAGTTTTTAGGAGAGATTGATCCTAAAGAGTTCTTTGAGATGAGGTTTGAGTATGAGGGGTTGTAGGTTTAACTTTTGATTGAAACCAATACATAGAAAACCAAAAAATCTTTACATACCACAAACCTATATAAAGAAAATTGCAAAATCTTTACATAGATATATTAGTATGTAAAGAAAATGACAAATTCTTTACACTAAAACTCAAGCCAATCACCTTATGGTAAATGGAAATCTAGTGGTTTAAACCACTAGATAAGTGTTAGTCTTTACACCCAATCCAATTAATAAGTAACTCAAACTACAATAAGCATGGGTGGAATATTTTACTCAACGATGGGTTTCAACCTATCGGATTTGATGATGGTATACCCCAACGACTCCAAGAAATCATCTGTATCTTTCAATGTCCTTTTGTAAAACGTCTTATCCTTTTTACTATAGTTGAAGAAACCATGCTTGCCCCCTTCGTATACTTTTAAATCACATCTACTACCTACCTTTTCCATAATGTGTTGATAGTATTCCACAGTAGTTACAGGAATTAAATGGTCATTATCTCCAATGAGAATAATTGTAGGAGGAGCACCCGCTACAATATTATGAAGTGGCGAAAAGCTTTTATAAGCCATTCCTACTCTATCAAAACCATAGCCTCCGGGTCCATTATCAATCACTGGATTGAACAGGACTAATGCGTTTGGTCTACAGCTATACGATAGATCATCTGTTGGTTCGTTATACCCTTCTATAGTGGCTGTTGCTGCGGCTAAGTGTCCACCTGCAGATCCTCCAGAAGCAATAATTTTTGTTGGATCGACTTGTAAATCCTCAGCATTCTTTCTAATAAAACGGATAGCCGATTTTGCATCAGTAAGAGATTGAAAAGGGGTAGAATTATTTCTTTTGGTGACTCTGTATTCTGCCAAAAAACAAATAATTCCTTTCTCGGCATAATGTATTGCTTGAGTTTTAAACTGATTGGTAGAACCACTGACCCATCCACCTCCAAAATAAAAAACCATGGCGGGATAGGCTTTCCCTTTCTTCATTTTTTCTGGTCGATAGACTTCTAAATGAAGGTCTAAGGAATCGATATTTTTAAACACTAATTTCTCTTGTGCAAAAGTAACTTCAAGCACAAGAAAGCCCATTAATAAGAGAATAAATTGTTTGTTCATTTCACTATTTAATTAATATCTGATATTCACCACTTGGCATTTACAAAAAAGGAGAAAGTTATACCTCCAACGTACTCCTTTCTCCTTTTTCTCTTTATACATTTTGCTAATTACTGCTCTTCTGCCAAGTATTTACTCACCCATCTTTCCCCTTCAGCATTTAAATTACCGTTGGTTAGATCTACTCCTTTCCAACAATCGTAAAGCACCAAACCGTTTACACCTGCGTCTATGGCCGCTTCGATACGAATTGCACGATCTTCGTACTTTTTATTCATGTTGGTTTCCGAATCCCACACTTTCATTCCATCCGCTGAAGCGATGAACTTCTCCCATTTCTTATGTTCAAAACCTAAGTTATGAGAAGTGGCTATAGAAATATATTGTTTGATATCTGTCTGATTTAAAATCTTAGTACCAGAACCAATACCCCATGTACAAGGACCCACCAAAGTGGCATTCCCCAATTTACCATAGATACGTTTGTACGTTTCGCTTATTTGTTCTGCCGTCCAATATTTTCCAGGGTGGCCGTCTTCATTAAACGGACAAATCCATTCTGCGGGGTATTCCTTAGAAAAAGCAATGATTCTATCGACCAATACCTGAGTCGCTTCCATATCGCCTAAAACCTCTTTACCCGTATCCTTTCCTTTATTGATTTTATTCACGATACGTCTTGCTCCCTCCCATAAAGCAGGATTGGCAAAAATCTTAAAGCCTCTTTTTCTTGATTCTTTGTAGAGGTAATCAAAAAGTTCGGGATTGGGATTGACACCATCTCCGAAAATAGTAATACGAACGCCATCTACTTTCATCTTCTCAAATCCATCCAAAAGGTGATCCACTTGAGTAGAGTCTTTCAATTTATTATGGATCTGCATTTGCTTTACATCTGCAATTACTAACTCTAGATTGCCTTTGTATTTCTTCTTTTCTGTTGGTGTTTCGTCGTTACTTTTTGTTGCTGTAGCACAACCACAAAAAATAGAAAGTAGTACACACATCAATAATGTTTTTCTTATCATCATTATACTTTTTTTTGAAGGGTAATCTTTATTCTTCGGTATAAGCCTCTAAAAGTGTAGGCTCACTTTCGAAAGAGTTGATATACAAATACCTGCTCTCTCTTGATTTATTATCTGTTTTGTTTTTCTGACTTTCCTCCCAATGTTCCCTAAGCGTTTTACTTTGGTTCTTACTCAAAATCTCTTTCTTATCTGCCCAGAATCTCTGATAAGCCCGCTTTTTAATTACTACATCTTGATCCAAAGTCAGAGATGTATCTTGAGCTGCATACTCCAAAGTCTTGAACAGTTCAGATAATGTTTTCTGTAACTCAAAATGCTGATGTTTTGTAATTTTAATGTGCTGCTTATATTTTCGAATCTCCTTATTCGCACTCTGATGTGCTTTCCAATCAATAATCTGTGTAGAAGTTAGAATTTCCCCTCTCTCTTTAAAAAACTGATCATATCGCTTTTTATATTGTTCACTCCCCTTTCCATAAAAATGAATATTCACTTTCTGATCCTTTAAAAGGGAAAGACGAATTTCCTTCATTTGTCTCACTTGTTTTGAACTCAGCCCCAACACTTCACTCATTTTATCTACACTCTTTTCTATCCCCTCTTTCTCATTCTTTGTGATTTTTTCATAAGATTCCGTTTGTGCAAACAAGGATGTGATTGTTATAGGAATACTTAACAATAAAAATAGAATTAGCTTTCTCATTTTTGATTACTTTGATGGTTGATAGTTAGGATTATGAACAGGCATTTGTGCGTGGACTTCCCTTTTCCATGTCTCCATTTTTTTCAATAGTTTCTTATAGACTCCTTGATGAGAATCGATACAATTATTTTTTTCTGATATATCCTCCTTCACATTATAAAGCTCATACTTATCCAATTCGATATTATGAATTAGCTTCCAATCTCCATCGAGGATAGCCGTATGAGGCACCGCCCCTTGCTGATGATAATGAGGATAATGCCAGAACAATGGTCGATCAACTTCTTTTTCATTTGTGACCAGATTTGCAAGAGAAGTACCATCCCAATCTTTCTTCACTTTTTTATTCACATTCACCCCTGCCAAATCCACCAAAGTTGGCAAATAATCAATACTTGAAATCGATGTTGATTCGATTCGTGCATTGTGTTGTGGGTGATAAATCAAAGTAGGAATACGTATCCCCCCTTCGTAGATCATTCCTTTTCCACCTCTCAAAGGATAATTTGATGTCACCGGTCGCTTTTTCTTTCCGTGCAAACCACCATTATCAGAACTAAAGATGATGATGGTATTTTTCATCAAATCCAACTCTTCTAATTTTGAAAGTACAATCCCTGTCGCATCATCAACGTGTTCCACCATCGCTGCATAAGTAGCATTATGATGATGTTCCCCTTTCTCTTTCTGCTGATAGTGATCGACTTTTTCTTGTTTTGCCTGAAGTGGTGTGTGCACATTGTAAAACCAAAGGTTCACAAAGAAAGTAGTGTCTTTATTTGCTTCGAGAAACTGACATACATCCGATGCTAAACGCTCGGTTAGGTATTCTCCTTCCGGTCCGTCTTCCAATCTAGGGTTGCCGTATGGAGCAAAATAGCCGTTGCTTCCTGCTTTTTTATTTTTGTTAGGAGCACCTTTTCTCCATCCGCCATGGTTCTCATCAAATCCATGATTTTCTGGCCAATATTTTTCTGCTTCCCCTAAGTGCCATTTTCCAAAATGAGCCGTTTTGTACCCATTTTCCTTAAAAATTTGTCCAATCGTTGGAATACTAGGATCCAAATACATGGTCCATTCCGGTGGTAAAAATTTAGCTTTCGGATACTTCCAACCTTCAATCCAATCGGTTAGGTTTAAAGAAGCGGGATATTTCCCTGTAACAATACTTGCTCTTGTTGGTGAACAAACATTACAAGAAGCATAAGAATTCGTGAATTTAATTGACTTATCCGCCAAAGCATCTATCGATGGCGTTTCGTAATAATCACTTCCGTAACACCCTAAATCAGTCCACCCCAAATCGTCGACTATAATTTGTACGACATTTTTCTGAGCAAACAAAGAAGTAGTGAAAAGAAGGAATAGAAGTACGTTGAGTAGCTTCATAAGTAGTTTATTTAATAGTTATTATTTGAATGTTTTTTTGGTGTTGGGAAAGTCTAAAATAAACTCCCCCAACACCTATCAATAAAGACAGTTAGTTAAAGATCACTTTTCTAGTCATTTGACCTTTCGTTGTATTTAGTTTTAAGATATACACTTTACTCTTCTCAAATTGGTATTGGACAGTTTCTACTGCATTTGCGGACAGTTGTATTTCTTTATTTATCAATTGTTTACCTTCTAACTGATATATACCCAAACTTACTGTTTGATTGGTTTGAGATTTATCTTGTAAGACTACTTTAGATGACATCACTTTCATATCAATCACACTCGCTAATTGATCTTGGATTCCGGTAATCTGACCATTGGTTACTGTAATTGTTACTGTACCAATATTACTTTCTAGTTCTCCATCATTGGCTGTGTAAGTAAAGGTATCTTCTCCTTCAAAACCAGCATTTGGATAGTATTCTATCTGGTTATCAAATTGATCCAAACGACCGTTTTCTACCGTTTTTATCACATGGTAGGTCAAAAGATCATTATCTTCATCTGTACCTAATAATTCAATTAATATAGACTCCGTATTCTCAACTGAAACCGATATATTTTCTACGGTTGGAGGAGTATTATCAGACCCACCCTCACCAATATCTCTAACATTAAATGTGATATATGCCACTTCACTATCATCTGTTCCATCATTGGCTACAAAAGAAAGTTTATCTTCCCCATGGAAACCAAAATTTGGTGTATAACTCAAGTTTGGAATATCTCCTTCAATTACACCGTTTTCAGGTTGTGCTACAATTCTGAATGTAATCGGATCATTATCATCGTCGGTAGCTGTTAAAGTAAACTCTACTTTCTGACTCTGATTGATCAAGAAATCTTGATGATCTGCCACTGGCTTGGTATTAACAAACTCAATAACATTTACCGTAACTGTTGCTGTATTACTGTAATCTTTACCATCAAATGCTTTAAAAGTGAAGGTATCTTCTCCTAAAAATGCTGCATTTGGAGTATATGTTAGGTTAGGAATATCACCTGATAAAATACCGTTAGATGGTCCATCCACCAGTTCAAAAGTTAACTCGTCATTGTCAGCATCTGTGGCAGTAAGAACGATATCCACCTGTTTGGTCGTCATCACTTCTAGTGATTGATCTTGAGCGACTGGAGGATTGTTTGGGATAGGCGTTACTGTAATTTTTACTGTTGCAATATTACTGAAAGCACTACCATCGAATGCTTTAAAAGTAAAGCTATCTTCTCCTTCGAAACCAGCATTTGATACATACGTTACATTTGGAGGAGTACCGGTTAACTGACCGTTTGAAGGTTGATCTTCTACAAAATAAGTAAGTGCATCTCCGTCAGCATCTGTGGCTTCTAAAGTGATGGCTAACGATTCTCCAGACATAATTTCAAGATCTTGTTCTTTAGCTACTGGAGCTGTATTTCCATCGTTAATTACAGTCACTGAAACAGTACCTTCATTAGAATCCTCACGAGCATCGTTGGCTACATAAGTAAAAGAATCATTTCCTACATATTCCGCATTTGGAGTGTAGTAATATGCGCCATCAATCATAGAAACACTACCATTTTGAGGTTGCGTTTTGATTTCGAATTTCAATAAATCATCGTCTGCATCTGTTCCTTCTAATGTAAACTGAGCTGCACCGTTTTTAGAGGTTTCAATACTCTTATCTGTGACCACTGGAGCAACATTGCTTCTGCTATTGGTGTTGTTTCTAAAATGCTCATTCAACCATTCTACATAAGTGAATTTAGCATTTAACTCTTCAGCAGTTTTCGACTCATCGAAAGCTACATCTACAGCAATTTGAAGCTCGTCTTTGTAACGATTGACAATTTCTTGTAAGTACTCGTCCGCTCCGCTTCCAATTACTGCATTCACAAATAAATCCTGACCAACCAAGATTTCTTGATACAAAGCATCGGCATTTTCTGGAATGGCCGTACCACGAATCGTAACATGGTCGAAAGTGAAATATTCTCTAAGCTGAACATTATCCGTTTTACCTGTTCTGTTTAAGCCGATCATAAACGAATAATCCCCATCGAAAGTCAGATTGTCTGTAAAGAAAGCCGACATATAATCGATGTCTCTGATGTTATCACCATATTTTTCGACACCTGCAAGTACATCTGCTTGATAATAATCCACTCTTGTGCCTGAGCCATCTCTACTTTTATCATGATAAATTGAGGCTCTATAGGCTCTTGATTGACTATACTCACCAGAACCTGCAAATTTCAATTCATAATTATTGATCATTGCCTTATAACCATCGGCGACATTCATATCATAGATAAAACCAACATTACCAAATCCTAAATTATTAGTATTACTGGCTAAACGGATACTAAAAGTTCTGTCTTGTTTCCACTGAGATTCACCGCCTTGTCTTATCATTTCTGTGGCACTTACAGCAGCGTGAGTGGATACAGCTGTCATGTCTCTATCGTCTAAAGCATAATCCACTTCAAAAGTTGGAATCGAAAGACCCGCTACATATTCACCTTCGATAATCACTTCGTCTACTGTCCAATCGAAGATATCGTCTTCGTGAACTCCTCCACCGTCTTCATCAGGGATGGAGGTTCCTCCTACACGTTCTCCTCTACCTGTTAGATAAACCGATACGTATTCTCCATTTTTCACTGAGCTATATGCTGCCCCTGGAGTATATTCTGTTTCTTCTAACACATCAGAAAATAAAAGATTCTCTGATGATTGTTCCGGATCAGAATTCGAGATTGATGCACCATTTAGTTGTGTACCCACTCTAAAAAGATAGGTATTACCACTACCACCTTCAGCAATAGCATCAGGATCTCCGGCGTGCTCCGATTTCTGAATTACTCTAACTTTATTGATTTTAAACTGAGTTCCTTTACCAGTATAAATATCAAATCGGAAAAAAGTATTATTATAATTTGTCGCATTGTTGTTGACAATCTTTGTGACCGCCATATTATCAACAATACCTTGATTTTCTAGTCTAGAACCACCTACAATTGCTCGCTGAGGATATAAAACATTATCCTCTACTCCAGTAGTTGATGCTTTAAATCCATATTGAAAATTATAGGTAATTGTTACAGGTTCCTGTGCATACGAGCACAAGGACATAAGTAATAATAAGACGAAAGTTAATTTGCATTTCATGTTCATAGGATATAAGTGTTAGTTAGATTTCAATATTTTGCCTACATATACTTCCTCGTTGTTGTAAACATTCACGATATACATACCATTGTTCAAGAATGATAAATCAAGATCAATAGCGATTTTCTGATGAAGCTTTTGCTGCACGACTACTCTGCCCATTACATCGTGAATCATAAGTGTTCCACTTACTGCTTTTGGCAAGGCAACATGTATTCTACTCTGGAAAGGGTTAGGCGAGATGTTTAAGGCTTTTCTTTCTAATTCAATTCCTGTGACATCGTCGTTGTAGTTCTCGTTTTTATATAGTCGAGCATGTCCCATCCCTAAATTGATACCTAATCCTTGATTTGGTTTTGTCTCAAAACGTAATTTCTCTACACCTCTAACATCTACACTGATGTATTCTAATGGAGTGTTTTCCCCAATTGGTAACGATTCGTAGATCAATTCGTCATCACCAAAGATTTTTAGAATAACGCTACCACCGATAAAGTTATCCTCCAAACCAATTTCTGCTTCAAAGTAATCGAAGTAGTTTTTGATATCGTATTCTGCTTCTGTATTGTAACTTAAAGTCACTGAATGATCGTGTTGTGAACCATTGATTACCAATACTGAATCCTCAGAGAAACCGTATTCATTACTTACTTGTCCGTAACTAATTTTTGGTTGAATATCATGTAGATATGTAATTTCTTCTTCATCTGAAACCGACCACTGGTAAACGGTTACTGTATATGGATCTACCTTGTCGAACTTAAAGTTCTTGGCATCGTCAATTACAAATGGACCTTCTAAACGCACATTATTTGGAACATCAGAAGTATTGTCTACACTCAGATTATCTGATAATGCCACCCATTTCTTAAGTACCACATTGTCGTCTTTATCGAAAGGAAGTGAAGCAAAATCGAAAGTGGTTTGTAATTGCTTTCCATCCGAAGTGTTAGGAATAACAATTGTTGCTACTGTGTTGTCTTCATTTACTGATGCTGTTGGATACGTATTCCAAAGTTCTACATTATTATGTGTGTACTTCTCTCCTTCAAAACCTGTTTTTACAAAGTTGTTTTGGTGCAAGTGAGTGAAGATGTGATGTGCAAAACCTTTGGCCATCAAGAAGCCTCCAAAACGCGTTTCTACCATAGTAGTTCCATCGTTCTTAAAGAAAGAGTGGGTCTGAATTCCCAATAATTCTTTTTGATAATTGTTCATCATTTGATGCCATAGGATCATCGCATGAGGAATAGCAGAGAAGTTTCTTGGTGTGCCATATTCTGATAAGAATTGTTGTACTTCGATACCATTTAAACCTGTATTGTCGTACTTCTCTAAATAGTTTTTAAAATCGTCTACTCTAGAATTGTATTTGGCTATTTGAGATAACTCGAAAATAAATTCTTGTCCTGCATTTGCAGTACCTCCTGGATAATAGTGACGGGCTACAGCATCATAAGGCTCATTGATGTCGGCCATATGTTTAAAGAAGTCTTCTCCTTCGTAGCAACTTACCACAGTAATGCTTGGGTCTACCGCTTTCATAGCTTGGTAGTAAGCACTAAAACCTGCATGAGGGCCAGTAGTATAGTCTAAAACAACATCACCTAAACTTTCTGGAATAGCACCGTTTACCCCGTCTCCGAAAACGAAAGTACCGTTTTTAGCACTTGTCACAACGTAGTGTTTATCCGTTGCAGAGGAGTTATCAAAGTTTAAAACTTCTGTCCATTCTTCTCCTTCAATCATCACTTTAAAGTCCCGTGACATATCTATAGGAGGGAATTTTACATAAAACTCTTGATCGGGTGAGCCATCTAATTTACATTCGTCAACGACCCAAGTCGATTGTTTTACGGCTCTTTGGTTGGTAAATCTTTCTGTACCACCATATACATAGAAACTAGCATCGCCTTTACGAATTGATTCTCCACCGCGGATATCATCTCCACTTAATGGGTAGTTCATTACTGATAATTCCCAATCGCCGAACAACTCGTTACCAATCTCCCAAACTTTAATATTATAAGGTTCATACTGACCATTTTTCGCTCTTTCTAAGGCCCAATCTTTTCCTCCATTTGGATTTGCTCCTACCTCTGCGTTCATGTATTCCACAAAATCGGCTGCATCTTGAGGCGTTCCGTAAGCGAAAGGAACTACAATTGAACCATCTTCTAAATAAGTTGTATTTAATAATTTACCAAACTCGTCTGGTCCAAAGTTGTTATGGAAAGCTTTACCATCGTTGTGAGCGTCTAGGTTATCGATTCTATCGCTTGTTGGACCAATTGCTCTTTTCCAATTGTATAAATTGGCCATTGTTCCACCAGGGAATCTAAAATAAGCGGAACCTGTATAATTCGCTAAATCAATCACTCTTGGTTCGAAGTCGTCCATATCTGGATTCCATAAACCTTGTCCATCAGCATTATAAGTAGAATTAGCTCCAAACCATTCTGCTTTTCTTTCCATCAAAAGTTCGTTCCAATTAACAGACACTGTCACATCCGTAGGAATAACGATAATCTGACCTTTGAATTCTTCCAAAGCTTTATCCATTTCAGCAGCAGCAGCATCCATTTCTTCTTGAGAAATACTACAGTCATTCATTGTTGCCTTTGCTTTAGCGATATCTGCTTTTAACTGATCAATCGCTTCTTGAGGATATTGACCTGATGATTCTTTTAGTTCTAAAAAGTTTTCAGCATCGATAATGCTTTTAGCAATAAGATCTTTATTAAGTTGTGGACCTTCAACTGTTTTAAAATAATCGAAGAAAGTGATCACACCATTGTTTAACGATCCTTGAGAGTACATTTTTACCGTCGTGATCGGAGAACCTTTCACCACTTCTGGTAACGGAAGGTTAGCAAACTTCAATACACCATCCAAATAAAGTGATACTTGATGGTCGGCATTAAATACCATA
The DNA here is from genome assembly GCF_001682195.2 of Flammeovirga sp. MY04. Taxonomy (NCBI): domain Bacteria; kingdom Pseudomonadati; phylum Bacteroidota; class Cytophagia; order Cytophagales; family Flammeovirgaceae; genus Flammeovirga; species Flammeovirga sp. MY04. Next base: position 57,812 of record NZ_CP003561.2, on the reverse strand, counting down.
CGTACATCATACCATGTATCCGCTAGATATTCACCATCTAATAATGAGTTTTCACTAGGGAAATTACTACCACCTGGCGTATTACCATTTTCAAGAATATCCCAACGAAGATCCCTGTTACCATAGTCAGGATATTTTAGTGAAATCCAACATTTATTACTGGCATCAAAAAAATCCATTTTAAAAGTATAACTACCACTATTACTAGATTTTATTTTGAAAGAGATTTCAAATTCGCTTTGCGTAAAATTACCGAAATTAATGTTCGCTTTTGCATGCCCTACTGTAGGAGGAGTCTCCATATGAAGCATACCATCTTTAAAGTAGATATCGCCACCGTTCACATTGCCAGAAGTATTCAAACTAATGTATGATGGAAGATTCTCCATATCGGTATCTTCTTCAAAATTGTCATCAATAAGCGTATTACATTCCTGCGCTTGAAGACCGACGATGCTAAACAGAAATAACAGAAGATAAATAGTAATGTTTTTCATTTGTCGATGTTTATTTTTTAATTCATTTCATTTTGTAGCGGCATGTTTTTGATACACACCGCTACCAATATTTCATCTATTACAATTGAGATTTCTCCTCTTTTGATTTTGGAGAGATAAAAAATTGGAATTGGTAAGGTTGAGATGCTACTCTGTATTGTTCCGAAGGCATTCCCACTTCGTTCCAAGAGTTGTTACCACCCACTCCCATTTGTTTATGATCTATGTTCACTGTTAAATTATCAGTGGTTTTTAATTCGTTGGTATGTTGTGCCTCCTCGATGTTTTTGTCTGTGTAAGGATACACACTAAACTCAAACGGCTGATTACTTGAGAATTGCACACCCTCTTTCTTCGGATTTGTTAAACTAAAGTTTCTAACTTCAGTACGGTTAGCATACGCTTGAGGCATGGCATAACTTAAAGCAAACTCATTCAATGGAAGAGCATAAATACCCATCATTGCTCCAACATTTCTGTCGTTATAGTTTTCTTCAGGACCTTTACCATACCACTCAATATTTGATAAAGTGTTAGGTACTTCCATTTGTAAACCTACTTTCATCATGTCCACAAGCGGAGCATGAGGCACATAAGAAGCAGCTACTTTTACAGTACCATCTTTCTTTAAAGTATAAGCTGTCGTCCAAGAAGCTTTTTTCTCTGGCAATTCATATTCTAAACGAATGTCTAATTCACCATCAATTTCATTTACTGATTTTGATACCAATTTCAGACCTGCATTCGCCTTTTTCCAATATTTTTTTGTCTTATTTACTCCAGATGCTCTTAAATCATTATCTGTTGTAGGTCTCCAAAAGTTTGGCGTTGGCATTTTTGTTATTAATGCTTTATTCTGATAGTTGATCTTCTCGATCGACTGACCATCTGCACTCATTACTACTTCGAAGTCGTTGTAAGCAACTTTGTTGTTTTCTTTTTTCCACTCCCCACTATTTGATGCAAACGAAGGAGTAAACAATCCACCCTGAGGTAGTAAATACTGGTCTTGTGCAACCAAATGACCTTTTGATGCATACGCTCTATCTTCTTTCAAAGCTGCTTTGATTGTAATGAAATACTCATTGGCAACATCAAATTGTTGCTTTTTAACTGGTAGTTGCACCTTTTCATTTTGTCCTGCTTTGATTTCTGGACAAGTAAACGCCCCTTGTTCAATCACTTTTCCATTTTCAATAATTTCAAAACTGAAATCATAAATAGAAGTCGACTCAAAGAAATGACGATTCTCTACTTTCACTTTAAAGTTTTTGAAATCGGTTACTTCAAAATGTAAAGGTTGGAAGGCATGCTTAATCTCGTACATTGCTGCTTTCGGTTGTCCGTCTGATGTAATTACACCGTTTAGACAGAAGTTATTGGCATGAATATCTTCACCAAAATCGCCGCCGTAAGCAAAGAACTTCTCACCGTTTTTATCGGTCACTTCAATACCTTGATCTCTCCAATCCCAAATGTAACCTCCTACTAGACGGTCTACTCTGCGGATTAACGTCCAGTAATCTTCGAAATTACCTGTACTGTTACCCATAGCGTGTGCGTATTCTGTTAGAATTACAGGACGGCCTGAAGGATCTTTTTCGGCTACTTCTTCCAAGCTTTCTAACAACGGATAGAATCTACCTAACATGTCTAGGTAAGCAGGGTCTGTACCGTTAGAGGTAATCTTGTTCGCCGCTAATTTCTCTTTGAACTCTTTAGAAGTAAAGTTTAAATATTCTGGATGTGTCGGATCGCCTTGACCACCTTCGTAGTGAATTAAACGAGTTGGATCGAAATCTTTTGTCCAGCTTGCCATAGCCGCGTGGTTAAAACCTGTACCCGACTCATTACCCAACGACCAGAAAATAATCGATGGATGGTTTTTATCTCTTTCTACCATACGCACCATACGATCTAAAAACTGACCAGACCATATACTGTTGTTAGTTAAATCACCTGTAATACCATGAGTTTCTAAATTAGCCTCATCCATTACATATATACCGTATTCATCGCATAGTTCGTAGAATCTTGGATCGTTAGGATAATGTGATGTTCTTACCGAGTTGAAATTGAACTTTTTAAGTAATTCGATTTCATGTCTCATGTCCGCTTCAGAAACCACTTTACCAGTTAGGTGATGATGATCGTGACGGTTTACACCATAAATCAAAATCTCTTTACCGTTTACTAAGAACTGTCCTTTGTCGTTTGACTCAATCGTTCTAAAACCAACTTTTGATGTTCGTACCTCAACAACTTTTCCAAGTGGATCAAGTAATTCGATGTACAATTGATATAAATTTGGTTGCTCGGCTGACCATTTCTTTACATTTTCAATTTTGCTTTGAATGTGTGCAAAAGGTAAATCATCACGTTGTGGACGCTTTTTGATGACTCTTTTTACAGACACTTCCGATTGAGCTACTTCAGTATCACCATCTTTTAACGTCGTTCTGATTGTATAATTCTTCCAAACTTCGCGTGCATAGTGGTTGTTCACTTCGAAGTGTACTTGTAAATCACCATTGGTGTATTGATCCGTTAAACCCGCACGGATATGAAAATCGTTGATTCGTAATTTATTTTCTTTGATCAACTTTACTTCTCTATGAATACCCGACAAGCGCCAGTGGTCTTGATCTTCTAGGTAAGCACCATCAGAATATCTGTATACTTTTAAGGCTACAGTATTCTTTCCTTTCTTTACATATGGAGTAATATCAAATTCTGAGGGCAAACGGTCGTCTTGACTATAGCCTAACATTTTTCCGTTGATGTACACTTCAAAAGCAGAAGTTACACCACCAAAGTAAAGTACAATATCGTGTTCAGTCCAGTCTTTAGCTAAGTTGAATTCTTTTTGATACAATCCTACTTCCTGCTTGTTATGAGGAATAAAAGGAGGATTGTCTACTCCCCAAGGGTATTTTGTGTTGGTGTAAATTCTTCTACCATAATCTAACATTTCCCAGTTGGATGGCACTTGAATCTTATCCCAACTTTTTACATTTTCTTTAGCTAAGTTGATTTCTCCTTTGTAGTTGCCCACGTATTTAAAAGACCACTCTCCGTTTAAAGAGATAATGTTCTTTTGAAGGTCTTGGTTTGCTTCTTGAATACTATTATAAGGAATAGAGGTGGCTCTACCCTGCATTTTATTTAACTGATAAATGGTAGGGTCTTCCCATTTAAGATGTTGTGCAGATAAGTTAGAAGTCAGTATCACACAAAACAATATCAGTAAGTTTTTAATTGTCTTATTTTTCATCGCTTAGAATTAAATTCTTCCATCATACTTTTGACATTACAATTTTAAGAGTAATTGGAAAAAATAAGAGTTGACAAAATATGATTAAGGGGGGGATTATTTCGTAAATAGCTGTTTTTATGCTTAAAAAGGGCTTTTCCTTACGATTTTTATCCGATGAATAAATGATTTTTGAGATCAATAATGATAGCTAAAGGCTTGAGGTTGGTCTTCAAAATAATAACATAGCAAAAGAGACTGTCTTAATAATAACCTATTGATAAGACAGCCTCCATTGTATTTTAATTAGAAGGAATTAATCCCAAAGCTCTAACGATAACTCTTTGTTTCTAAAAGTAAGCGTATCTGTTACGATATGAGTTAGGTTATCTGCTGTATACTTATACTTTAAATATACTTTTAGATCATCACTCACATAACGAGAAGAGATGTTCTCTACATTCTGAATTTCAGAATCTGATGTGCTCTTTAAGTCAATTGCACCATCTTCGAAGTTCATGTCCATTTCTAATCTCGAAGTATTCTTGATTCCAGACAAACCATTACTGATTACTTTAGTTGCTCCTACTGTAGATAAATTCCAGGTAGAGTTGTTGATCAAATCTTCTGTGCTGTTTACAATTACTTCTTCCAAGTCTCCGCTAGCATTAAATGCAGAATCTACACCATGATGATACCAAATCGCATCCAATGTATGAATGTATTTGATTACCGGAATCATATAATCCATTGGAGCGATACCTTTCAATTCATCTCCTGTTAGCACCGAATCGGTTGTTGCAGAGATAATTCTTACAGGCAAGGCATAGTGTCTTGTCAAAGAGTTGGGATCCGAAAGGAAGTTCACAGAATCCATTACTACATCAATCAAACCTTGGAATTCACCTTCCTGAATCCACATTTCGTTATCATTACTCAATGTATAATATTCAGACGGAAGTAACTCAAAAGGAGTATCTCTTAACAGGGTAGTATCGATTTCGAATTTTACTACTTCTGTTTTTGTATTCTCTCTCTTTCCTCCTAGTACTACACCCATTTTAAACTGTAATCCTTCGCCAGCAATTACAGTTCTTACTGGTTTTTGATAAGGAAAATAAGTAGTTGAGTAATCGTAATCTGTTAAATAATCGTTGTAGTTATCGCAACCTGTTAGGAACAGCGTTGCGATAAATAATAAGTTTAGTAATTTCTTCATAATAATTTCATTTACCATCCTATGTTCTGAATAATAGCATCACCTTTTAGGACTTCACGGTATGGTATTGGACCATAGATCATGTAGTCTTGGTAATTTCTATCTTCGACATGGACCTTTTGATAGGAAGTTGTTTGTGTGTCTTGATTTACATTTATCTCTATTCCATTTACTGGTGAATTTAATTCATTCAAATCGTAATTCCAGCGACAAACATCATAAAAACGGTGATTTTCGAAAGCCAATTCTATACGTCTCTCATTATGAATAAATTCTCTGAAACCATCACGGCCAGTAATTGTATTTAAGTAAGCATCAGAATCAATTTTTGCTCTAGAACGAATCACTTGGATCGCTTCTTTTGCTGTCAATCTTCCAAAAGGAGGCACGGTGTTAGGACCAACCAATTCGTTTGCCGCCTCCGCATAGTTTAGATAAGCTTCCACTTTTCTAAATAATGCGGTGTAATGTCTACCTGTAGTTGTTGTACCTGGAGTAATACTCACATTAGGGTTAACAAACTTCTTTAGGTAATACCCTGTTCTTGTAGCGTACTCATTTACATCAGTATGGTCTTCACCTCCTACATATGTATTGATTGTTCCTTCTTTATAATTCATCCCATTATGGATGACTGTAGCATAGAATCTCGTTTCTCTTCCTTCATAAGGATTTTCCGGATCATAACCAGAATCTGGATGATCGATTGGAAAACCATTTGCCATTGGGAAAGCATCGATTAACTCCTGTGAAGGGTTAGTGAATCCTTGACCGTTTAACGATGGAGGGAAGTTTTTCTTTTCGATATCATTGTTGTTCGAGTATCTACGCATGATCGGTTCACCTACTCTATCGTCAAAATAAATATCGTCGCTCCAAGAAGGTAAACCACCCATAATATCAATCAACTTTTGGCTTTCGTAGACTGCTCTACCCCAAGCTTCATCTGTAGTGATATCATCATTTTTATCATCAAATGCTGGACTTGCCGCATACAATGTCACTACCGAACGAAGTGCCTGAGCTGCCATTTTTGATGCTCTACCTACATTCGATTCACCAAAATCAACATTATCACCTGTATATTCAAGTGGTAACAATTCGATGGCTACATCTGTATCAGCTAAAATTTGAGCGACAACTTCCTCGTAAGTATTTCTTGGCAATGTTTCGTTGATGGATACTTCATTTGTAATAATTGGAATCCCCAATACCTGACCATTTTCTGCCAAACCACCGTGCCTTCTCAAGACGTTAAAGTGATAATATGCTCTTAGGAAATGTGCTTCTCCTTTTAGTCTTCTTTTATAATTCTCGTTTCTAAGAGAGTCTGCGATGAAATAATCTACATCAAATCCTTTCATTAGAAAGTCGTTCATGTTTCTGATGATTTCATAAGAACCTGACCAATCACCAATCGGATTCGACGATGGGTTCCAACCTCCGGCTGCCATTCTTCTTACTGTCGAATTGATTTGTCTTGTTACGCCATTATCCGTAGCACAATCCAAGATATCGTTTCCGTAAGTGGTGTAGAAGTTGGGCAATCCTTGATATCCCGAAAGTAAAACCCCTTCTGCCGTTACTGGATGCGACCAAATTTCGTCTTCTGTTCTATTATTGTCTCTCTCTAATTCTAGAAAGTTGCTACAAGCTGATGTCGATAATCCAATCACCAAGCTTAATACTATGTATTTAAGATTCTTCATATCAATTACATCATTTAGAATTTAAAATGAGCACCTAAAGTGACACTTCTCATAATTGGGAAATTGGTAACGCCAGTGTTTGGTCGTTCAGGATCAAGGTTTTTGTTTTTGATGGATGTAAACTCAAACAAGTTGTTCCCTCTAAGCGTGAATGTTGACTCAATCCCTGCCATTTTCTTCACGATTTTCTTCGGCATTGTATAGCTTAACTCAACACTTTTGATTCTGAAGAAATTGCCTTTCTCCAACCAGAAGTCAGAATTTTGGAAGTTGTTTGTCGATTGACCTGTCGTTAACGCTGGATAAGTCGCCTCGTTTGCTGTAGCTTCTGTCCATGCCCCTCTAGCAATTTCAGAGTAGTTCATCAACCCATCAAATTGATAATACATACTAGAATTGTTTAAGTAATGACCTGCCAAACCTGTACCGTGAACAAATAAGTTGAAGTTTTTATAACCGATGTTTAACTGAATACCGAAAGTCATTGTTGGATCTGTCGTTCCTAAGAATTCCTTATCGTCTTCATCAATTACTCCGTCGTTATTTAGATCTCTATATTTTATATCTCCCGGACGCAAAGGACCAAATGTTTGGTGAGTAGAAGATTCCACATCCTGAGCATTTTGGAAGAAACCTAAGTTTCTATATCCGTAAATATTACCAATAGGCATCCCTTTTTGACTCAAGTAGTTTTCATCGTATTTAAATTCCAATACATCGTCCCATTTTGTTTGCTGGTACATAAAATTACCCGATACTCCAAGGTGCCAATGTCCTAATTGCTTCATGTAAGAAACCATCACTTCCAATCCGTTACTTAAAGTAGAATTGTAGTTCATCATCATTTGGTTGCCCCCCATATAATCTGGGTAGAAATCGTTCATGTATACCGGCATATCTTTACGAGCATTTCTAAATACATTGGCTTCCATGTAGATGTTTCTGAACAATGCCAACTCAGTACCTAAGTTTAACTCAACCGACTTTTCGTACTCCAAATCTTCGTTTCCGTAGGCTTGAGGTACCCAAACAGGATATCTGTTATTGTTTGTTGGACCGAAACGAGCATCACCACTCTCTCCGTAACGAAGTATTTCGCTATAGTAATTCAAAGAGTTGTTGTGTGCCAATACACCTGCAGAACCTTTTAATTTTAAGTAAGTCAACACATCATTATTTTTTAAAAAGTTCTCTTTGGAAACGATCCATCCAAGACCGCCTGCGTACGTCCACATCGATTGATTGTGGTTCTGCAGTGTATTTGAGGCTACGATCACCGAAGATCCTTCTACAACATACTTGTTATTCAACATGTAGTTGGCTGTTAAACCAGAGTGCAAGTGTTTGTGTACTTGGAAACTCTGACTATCCGAAGTAGATTGTACATAACCTACACCCGTTACCAATAGCTGATGAATTTCGTTGAATGTTCTATCGTAGTTTATCGAACCGTAAAAAGCGTTGCTGTAATAATCACTAGATGCTTTTCTCACTTGGTCGTCTGATTTTAAACCAGAGTTTACCAATTGGTACTTGTAATCATCACCTTGAGGCATTACTACTGCGTAGCTATTATAACCTTCATTCTTACCATATCTAAACATAGAGTTGTAGTCCATAGAAGCGTATACATCTGCAGACAAACCCTTTACATAATCGTCGAAATCGAACTCAAATCCCATACGAGTTTGAATGTTCTTATCGTTCTGAATATCGTAACCTCCATAATTTAATTCACCATAAATGTTTTTTGGATGATTTAAACTACCCCCTAAAATGGTGTTTTCACGGTTTGTACCTTCTTGGATGAAGATAGGATATTCGTTCGCTCTAGTAGCGGATAAATCTGTATAAAAATCAGCCGTTGATATGGCTGGCTTATTTCTAAATTCCGCTCTACCTGCCACGTCAGTTTTTAATGTAGCCCACTTCGATAATTCGATGTCTACATTGGCTCTCATATTAAAACGCTCATAAGTAGTTTGGTAACCTAATGCTTCCAAACCGCCATCACCTGTATACCCTAAGTGTGCAAAGAACTTTGTCTTTTGTGTACCACCTTGGAAGTTCAAGTAACCTTTTTGATACGTTGCCGATTCCTTCAAAGCAAAAGATCTATAATCGTTATTTGGATGAAGCAACGGATCTGAACCATTTCTATAAGCACTGATTTGTTGATCACTATAGTAAGTCGGTAAACCATCGTTTAATCGTGCCTGATTATAATATTGTGCATATTCGTCGGCCCCTAAAAATTCTGGAGTACTTGTTGGTGTTTTCATACCAAACTCAAAACCACCAGAAATATGTAAACCTGTTGATGCGTTACCTCTTTTTGTCGTAATTAAAACCACACCATTTGCCGCTCTTGAACCATACAAAATCTTAGCCGTTGCATCTCTTAATACAACTACCTGATCAATTTCTTCGGGGTTCAAATCTTGCCAAGGTCTATCGATTCCATCCACTAAAAATAGAGGAGAATTGGAATCGTTTCTATCTTTACCTCTAACATATATAGATGCTCCACCTCCGCCAGGAGTGTTCGCATTTGTTATTACCTGCAAACCTAAGATTCTACCTTGCAAGGTATTCGATAAGTTCATTTCGTTAGCAGTTGATAAATCATCTCCATGAATGCCATTTGCCACTCCAACAAACCTATCTTTTGATACCTTTCTAAAAGTATTATCAATTTCGCCGGTTACACCTGAATTGATTGTTTTCTTAAATCGTTCAGTAGCATTCGACGTTTCCCTAACAGGAATTTCGATCTCGTCCTGTGCATTCACATTCCCCACCATGAAGGTAAATAAGGAAGCCAATGCTATAGTATATATTTTTTTATTGTACTTCATAATTTATTACCATCCTGGATTTTGAGTGAAATTTTCATTTTTACTTACTTCCTCCAATGGGATAGGATACCAATAGTTTCTCTCTGCGAAGTTCCTTGCATTAGGAATCTCAGGATACTCGTAGGTAGCATCATCTCCGTTTTTGGTAATGACTACTTTACGCACTGTTCTGTAATCTTGAACAGCCGTTTTCCATCTTCTAGAATCGAACCAACGGTGTCCTTCGAAACAAAGTTCTACCGCTCTCTCGTTTCTAATTCTATCTCTAAAAGCTTCTTTGCTTGATGTATATTTTGCATTTACATCTGGCATTCCCACTCTATTTCTAATGATGTTGATGGCTTGCACTGCTGAAATACCTGTTTCGGGAGCAGCTGCAGTAGGACCATAGACCTCATTGGCTGCTTCTGCAAAATCCAAGTACACTTGTGCATATCTGATATAAACCCATGGCATGAAATGCATACCGTATCTGTTTTCCCAACGGTTACTTCCTTCAGGCCAGTATTTCTTTACGAAATAGCCGGTCAACGATCTTTGGTTGATTGGTAATTTATCTTCTCTACCACCAGTATATGTTTCGATATACAATTGTGTATCTCCATTCATTCCCCAAGGGGCACCATCATAAAGTATATTGTTGTAGAAACGTGGGTCTCTATTCTCGTAAGGCTTACTTGGATCATAACCAGAATCTGGATCTGAAATCGGCAAACCACTAATCATTTCATAACGATCCACAGTATTTTGCGTAGGACCTGTTGTGGCATTACCTCCACCATAGGATTGTGGAATAAAGTGGTTTTTCAAGTCTTGTGCACTACGAACACCTGTGTGTCTCCAGAAAATGTATTCTGAATTGGCAGGTTCGAATTCACTGTAAAAAATGTCTCTGTAATTATCTCCATTCAATAATGCAATTCCATATTCTCCAGCATTTCTAAACAAATCACCTTGTGTTTTCATGGCTGCTTTCAACAACTCATGATTGTAAGTGGCACTATTGCCAGAATGCTGTTGCATTAAAGGAGAGGCCATGTACAATTGAATCATTTCCTTCAATCCCAAAGCACTTCCTTTTGTCACACGACCCAATTGATTCAATTCCCATCTTGTTGGTAATAGTTCAAAAGCCATATCCAAATCGTTCAAGCAATCTTCTGCACTTTCTACAAAGTTTCTTCTAGGAAGATTAAAATCGGTATCAGGAGTAAAAGATGCACTCATTTCCGGCATACCACCCCAACGAATTAGGATTTGGAAATAGTGCCATGCTCTCATAAAGTAAGCTTGTCCTAATAACTCATCGATCTGTTGTTGAGTAGCATCCTCCAACATTTCGATTCTTTCGATACTAATGTTTGCCGCACGAATAGCTTGGAAACCGTTCGCAATTACAGGGGAACGAGAACCAATACCATGACTACTCATTTCCCAACCGATCTCATGTTGTTGTGCATTTCCTGGCTTCGAATAGAAACCACCTGCATTCATATCGTTCTGAACGGTCCAGTTCGAATTGTTTTCTGTTTCATCACTAAAACTACCCGAATCAAAACGACGTCTCCAATCGAAGTAATCGTCCAAGTAAGCGTATAACTGATCGTTAAATGCTCTGTATGATTCGTAGTTTGTAAATACTTCAGATTCTGTTACTCCTTGATCTGGTGAACGATCTAAAAACCTTTCACATGAAAAAAGACCAAGTCCTAATAGTAATATGATTAATTTTTTCATTTTCATTTCTTATAATCCAAATCGTAAACCAAGGTTAAATCTTCTTACAAGTGGATAGGCAGCATTTGAATTTGCTGGATCTAGTCTACTATCAAAACTTGTAAATGTAAACAGGTTGTTCCCCGAAGCATACACATAAATGTTTCTGTAGAAGTCCGATTTCTTGCCTTTGATGTTGTAACCCATCTCCAAGTTTTTCAATCTCCAATACGAAGCATTTTGCCATCTATATTCTGTAGAATTGTTGTTGTGCTGCATGTTTTGGAAGTGTAATGTTGGATTGGCATTCGCATCTCTTGTGTATGGATTCCAAGTGTTTGTGTGTACTTCGTCCAATACATAGAATCCTTTTGCAAATCCCCACATCATATCGTCAGAAATGTTGGCATAGTTACCGTTCACACCATAGAATAAGGCAGACACTGTAAAGCCTTTATAATTTAATGATAGGTTCAGACCATACGTTTTCGTTGGAACATCCAATCCTTTTAAGGCCGTTTGATCGTTAATATCTACACTACCATCACCATTGAAATCAATGTATTTGATATCGCCAGGAATAGGGTTACCACCTAAATTAGTATTTGGAGAGTTGTAGATATCGTCCCAATCTTTATATAAACCATCAGTTACATATCCTTTTTTCCATCCGATAGGCTTTCCAGCATCTTTCTGAGAATCTGGTAATAAGTGTGGATCATCTCTGTTGATGATTCTACTTTCGTTCACCGAGAAGTTAGGTGCAATACCAATTTGTAAATGCTCTCCGATATTAAAGTCATAACTTAATGTTACTTCAAAACCTCTTGATTTTACCTCACCAATGTTGGCATATGGATTCTCTGGGAAACCTGACCATGCTGGAATATTTCTTCTTTCCATCAAGATATCGTAGCGGTACTCGTCGAAAAGATCCAAAGTGAATCTCCAGTTTTTGAATACTGTAGCTTCGAAACCTAAGTTTTGTTTCACTGCTTTTTCCCAAGTCGCACTTTCGTTAGGTATTCTTCCTTCAAAGTAGTGCGGTGCCCAGTTGGTAGGGTCCTGACCTAATCGCCAGTTAATATTGCCATCTTGGTAATACTGTCCAAAATATAAGTGACGCGTATTGTTATTGATGTGTGATCTACCTACTGTACCATATGAATATCTTACTTTAGCACTATTCAGCCAATCGGCATTTCTAAAGATGTTTTCCTCAGATATCACCCAACCCAATGCAAACGATGGAAAAACACCAAATCTTTGTCCTGGAGCAAAGTTATCCGAGCCGTTTACACCAACATTTACTTCAGCAAGATATTTCATTTTGTAATCGTAAGTAACTCTACCTGCCCAGTTTTCTTCATAGAATGGGAAAGAAACTTCTGGTGAATTTATTCTTCTTGAGAAGAGTAATAAACCTGTTACCGAGTGGTCACCAAATGTTCTATTATATCTTGTAGAGAATTCGTATAGCATTGTTTTTCTGAACCATCCATAATCCCAGTTATTTATTGTTACCGGCTGTTCTACGAAGTTTGCGTCTGGGTAACGTACTCTATTTTCTGATTCTGGAGTAGGATAATGGAACATTACACGGTCTTTGCTAATTGTTTTATTAAACTGCGTGTAAGTATCAAATGCTACTTTGGCTCTGAAAGTTAGTCCTTTAGTAATGAAGTCTAGTTTCTGATCCAATTGTAAGTTGGTAAACAATTCAGATCTTCTTGTTTGTCCACTTCCTGATTCATTTAAAATGGACATCGGGTTATCACCACCATTAGGATCAATACCACCATACGATCCATCTTCGAATCTTACAGGGTATAAGTAAGACGGCGTTCTGTAGATCTTTTTAAAGAATTCTTCTTTTTGATAATTACTTGTTCTTACCTCTGCCGGACTTGAATATCTTTTCTGATTACCAGAGATACCAAAATCGACACTTGTTGTTTTCGTAACGTTGAATTTTAAATTGGTTCTGAAGTTCAAACGGTCATTAGAGAAACTTGGATCGTAATCTTGTTGAGGATTCGACTTCAAAATATCTGTCTCTTTCAAATAACCCACTGATGTGAAATACTTAATTTTTTTCGTTCCACCTGAGATGTTAAAGTTAGTTTTTGATTGATAGCCAGTACCTACTACCTCATCCCACCAATCTACTTCTGGATACTTTTCCATGTCTCTATTCGGATTCTCCCAGTTTCTGATATAGCTTTCTGGAATCATTTGGTCCCATAAACCATCATTGGCTAATGCTTGATTGGCTAATCTGAAAGTGGAAGGCATATCCAAACGAGAAGAAGTATTCATAGGTGTTTTCATACCTACTTCTTGTGAGATATTAATTCTTGTTTTTTCCTCCGAACCTTGTTTTGATGTCACCAAGATAACGCCGTTGGCACCTTTTACACCAAATACAGCTGTAGCAGAGGCATCTTTCAGCACTGAGATCGACTCTACTTCGTTGGGGTCAATATCATTAAAACTTCTTTCTACTCCATCTACCAATACCAATGGAGAGTTATCGTTCCAAGAAGAACGACCTCTAATTAAGATTTGTGCTTCGTTTTGACCCGGCTCTCCACTCGATTCAATAACAGTCATACCTGCTACTCTACCTGTTAAAGCACTGGTCATGTTAGTTGCACCACCCGATTCTAAAAGTTCTTTTGTTGGAGTAGTTTCTATGGCACCTACAATACTTTGTTTCTTTTGTACACCATAACCTACTACCACTACCTCGTCTAATAATTCTTCATCAAGGTTCATTTTTACATCCAAGACCGTTTGTATACCAACAACCTCTTCGTGATTTAAATAACCTATGAATGAGTAAACCAAAACATCTTTTGGTTGAACAGAAAGTTTGTAAGATCCATCAAAACTTGTAATTGTTCCTTTAGTAGTTCCTTTAATAAGGATAGACACACCTGGCAATGGCTCTCCCATTTCATCGGTGACTACTCCAGAAACGATCATGTTGTCTTGAAGGTCTGTTGAAGGACTTTCATAAGCATTAGCATTTGCTAAAGTTGATAAACTAAACAATAGCGAAAATGTCAGATAAAAAATACTTAATTTACCAATGCTATGAGTTACCCTAAAATGAGTAAACTTCTTTTGCATAATTAAAAAAATATTAAAGTGTTCTTATTGAGAATAGAACCTATTCTATTTCATTTCATTACAAAACAACATCTTTAAAGGGAGTTAGAGCCCCTAATTTTTCATTAAAAAAGGGGGAAAAACTAATAAAAATCTGCGTTTAGACGTATTTATGGACAGTTTTAAAAAAATTAGTAGTCTTTATTTACTTATTTAAAAAATATCAAAAAAAGGATATTCTTGTAACGTAAATTTACAAAAATATCCTTTAATAATCGTCTCTCTTAATCTCAAAAATCTCAGTGGAGATGTTAATTAGAATGTTTCTTTTTATGATCTCCTCTTTTATAGACCGGTCGATAGTTTTCCGGTGTTTTTTTCATGGCTAAAGGAGCATTGGTTTTCTTCATCCATTTCTTTAAATCCTTTAGCATTTCATCTCTTTTTTTAATCTCTACCAACGATAGATCTTTCGATTCTGAAGGGTCTTCCTTAAGGTTATAAAGTTCTACCATATGGTTGGAATCCATATTTTTCTCACCACCATCAAGGACATATTCCTCATGGAAGAATAATAATTTCCAGTCACCATTGATTGCCACAGTGGTCGGTCGGTTTCTGAAATATTGATCTCTCGCCCCTCTTGCATTTTTACCATCTAGGTAAATAGGATAGTGATAATAAATCGTAGATCGCGATAAACTTTCCTTTTTCTGAGTCAGAAGAGGCACAAAACTTTCTCCATCCAACACTTTATCTTTCGCTTTTTTTATCCCTGCCAACTCTAAGAAAGTAGGGTAAAAATCAATATTGATAATTGGTGCTGTTGAAGTTGCTGGAGAAATGCCTAAAGGCCACCTAACGACTAAAGGAACACGAATACCACCTTCATACAACATTCCTTTTGCTCCTCTTAGTGGAGTTTGCTTTACACGACCAATCGCTCCGTTATCAGAAGTGAAAATGACAATGGTGTTATCATCAATTCCCAAATCCTTTAACTTCTTCATAATAATCCCCATACTTTCGTCTGTATGTTTTACCATGGCAGCGTATTGAGCATTTTTATGAATTTCGCCTTTTGGTTTCCCTTCAAAATAATCGATCATCGGCTGACGAGCTTCCCACTTTGTATGTACGGTGTGATGCGACAAGAATAAGAAGAAAGGTTGATCTTTTTGATCTTCCAAAAACTGACAAGCCTTTTCGGTTAAACTGTAGATATCCTTTGGATCGTCAGTTTCTTTAAAATTGATCTCACTTGCATCCGTTTCTCCATCCACATCAAATCCTTGTTCTGATGCAGTACCTTGAATATGCCATTTACCAAAAATACCCGTTTTATAACCTCCGTCTCTCAGAGCTTCAGCTAAAGTATAATTCTCTAAAGGCAATCCCTGATCAGGTACAGGTTCCAAACGCATTTGCTCTTCAGGCCCTCTTTTCGAATTCCAAACCGCCACTTTACCATGTCTTGGAGAATATTGACCGGACATTAAACTTGCTCTTGAGGGAGCACAATTTGGTCCAGCTGAATAAGCATTATGAAAGACAAATCCTTCTGATGCCATTTGATCCAAGTTAGGGGTTTCGTGATAATCTGATCCCATAAAAGCAGGATCCTTCCAGCCCATATCGTCTACAAAAAATAGAACGATATTAGGCTTTTTATCTTGAGAATAACTATTTGATATCATCAATAAAGAGATACAAATAGTCATTAAGCTTTTTAATTTCATGCAATTACATGTTTTCTCCATGGAATGGGAAAGTTGCAGAAGTAGTTCTAGCAGTATTGAAGATCTCCTGTGCTTTCTTCACTAATTCAGGTTTCTGCTTTGCTAAGTTTTTACTTTCTGAAGGATCGTTAGAAAGATCGTAAATTTCGATTTTCTTTCCTTTCTTCAAGTTATATTGCACCGCTTTCCAGTTTCCCATTCTTACTGCTCTTCTTCCACCTTTTTCATGGAATTCCCAATACAAGTAATCGTGTTTCACTTGATTATCTTTTTCACCGACTAAAGTAGGTAAGAAAGAAATACCATCGATATCATTTTTGTTAGGTAGCTCAACATCTAAAATATCAGCTACTGTCGGTAAAACATCCCAGAATGCTGATGGGTGATCAGATACTTGATTTTTGGCAATAGTGTTAGGCCAAGAAACAATCATTGGTACACGGATACCACCTTCGTATAAATCACGTTTCACGCCTTTAAAAGGACCAAACGATTGGAAGTAATAAGGATCGGCTCCACCTTCTTTATGTGGACCGTTATCAGAACTGAAAATCACAATCGTATTATCATCCAAACCATGTTCTTTTAGTTTCGCCATTACATCACCCACAGAATTATCTAAGTAGTGCATCATGGTAGCAAATGCTGCTCTTGGATATTCCTGATCGCCATAAGCTCCTTTGTAGAAACGATCTTCGTGAGATAAATTAGGATCGTGATTGGCCTTATTTACATACGGTTTTCCTTGAGGATATTTCTCTTTATACATTTGGAAAAGAGAATCTTGAGGGACTACCATTTCTGCATGCGGAATTGTGTAAGGCAAGTATAAGAAGAACGGCTTATCTTTATTTTGATCTATGAACGACAACGCTTGCTCGTGAATCATATCATGAGTATACGTCATGTGACCATCTGTATTTTTTGGAAGAGGCACTTTAGTACCATTGTGTCTTAAATACAATGGGTAATAAGTATGTGCCAATCGTTGACAGTTATACCCATAAAACTCATCAAAACCTTGAGCATTTGGAGCACCTTCGGATTGAGGGTAACCTAATCCCCATTTACCAAACATACCTGTTACATAACCTTCTTTCTTCAACATTTTAGGTAAGCTGTAAGTATCAGCAGGAATGGGTACCTGACCTTCCGGCAATACTTCTTTATTACCACGAATAGGTGTATGCCCTGTATGCATACCTGTTAAAAGCGTTGATCTCGAAGGAGCACAAACACTGCTACCTGCATAGTGATCTGTAAAACGAATACCACTTTCTGCAAGGGCATCAATATTTGGAGTGGTAAACTTCTCCTGACCATAACAACTAAAATCACCCCATCCTGCATCGTCTGCTAGTATGTAAATAATATTAGGCTGTTTGATGTTTTTGTTTGCTGTTTTTTTGTGTGGAGTCGCACATGAACTAATCCCATAAAGTGCTAATATATATAAGGCTACTTTTATAAGACGATGTTGTAATACATTCATTTGATACTAATCATTTATTCTTTAATCGATAACCAAATTTAAAGGAGTCGTTTCTATTACTTAGGGGTGATATTCATCAAAAACGACCTAAATTTTAATTATTGAGGAGGGTACTAATTAGTAATCTCCTCTTGTTCAGTAATTTTACTCATTTGTTTGATGTACTCTGAGGCCGACATTCCATAGTGGTCTTTAAAGCATTTTCTAAAATACTTCACATCGTTGAAACCAATCTCATAGGCAATCTCAAAGATCTTTAAGTTAGACGATAACAGTAATTCTCCTGCCTTACGCATACGCACATCTTTAATAAACTCTACCAAAGATTTACCCGTTACATCTTTCATTTTCTTGTATAAAGCCGATTGAGACATGGCCATTTCATCTACTAAAAGCTGTACATTCAGGTTAGGATCAGATAGATTCTTCTCTACGATTTCGATGGTTTTTTCTAAGAAATCGTCCTCCATCTCTTTGGAATATTTGCTCAATGGTTTTTGCAATTGCATCACTCCTTGATACATCTGCATCACATGTTCCTTATTCTTCAAGACGTTAATGACTTTCTGCTTAAGAATACTAGGTTTGAAAGGCTTGGTAATGTAATCGTCTGCTCCAGTTTCCAAACCTTCCAATTGATGTATCAACGATGTTTTAGCGGTCAATAAATAGATTGGAACATGCCACAATTGTTCGTTGGTCTTTATATGATGACACAATTCTGTGCCATTCATCTCCGGCATCATCACATCGCTAACGACCAAAGAAATGTTCTTATCTGTATGTAAAATATCCAACGCTTCTTTACCATTTTCCGCTTTCTTGATCTTACATGTATCTTTCAAAAGATTGGCCAAGTACTGAAGAATCTCTTCGTTATCCTCTACAAGAAGTACCGTCTGATTTTCGAAAGTTACCCCATCTACTTCTTCAATATCCACATCATTCTGCACATAATAACTTTGCGGCATCACTTCTTTACTCTCTACATCTTTTAAAGGTAAATCGATGATGAAACTTGTTCCTTTTCCTTTTTCACTTTCTACATGAATATCACCTTCATGGGCTTCAATCACACTCTTGGCAATTGACAGCCCCAACCCAGTGCCTTTGATGTTGATAGAGTTGGCATTTTTTGTCTGATAAAAGCGATCGAAAATCTTATCCAAAGCATTTTCGTCAATACCCAGTCCGTTATCAATTACTTTTAAGATTAACTTTTTATTGGCTTCGTCGACTAAAACATTTAGGGTAATTGTCCCTTTGGTTTCTGTAAACTTGAAGGCATTGGAAAGTAAGTTATAAATAACAGACTCTATCTTTTCTGCATCATAATGTACTTTTATTGGGTTTTCCGGTACCTGCAGTTTGAAATCAATTCCTTTATCCTTGGCTTTCAGTTTAAACGAATTGAAGATGTTTTCTATAAAGTGGATGAACTCGAAAGTAGTGTTATTCAACTCCAATGTTTTATCAAACTTTCTGAAATCCATTAACTCGTTGACCAAACGCAATAGCTTATTGGTTTGCTGGTAACTCAACGATATTTTTTCCCTTACATCAGGCGATATTGATTTGTTTTGCACCACCTCATCCAAAGGACCTTGCATTAAAGTTAATGGTGTTCTAAGATCGTGGCCTACATTGGTAAAGAACTCTAATTTCTGTTCAATCAACTCCTCATCTTTCTCTCTTTGATTCTGAGCAAATACCAATTGTGTTTTTAATTTATGCTGTTGAATGTAATTATAGTTTATCAAAAGAATAACGAGTACTACTATACAAACAAAAGAAGCTATCGAGTACCATCTCTGCCACCAAGGTTTTTCGATTTTAAACGAAATTGTTTTTATATCGGACCAGGGGCCATTATGCAATTTACCTCTTACCTTAAAGGTATATCGGCCGCTTGAAAGATTGGAGTAGTAAGCCGAGTTGTTTGCATTAGAAGTCATCGTTTCAATCCAATCCTCGTCGTACCCTTCCAATAAATATTGATATTCTATCTTATTGACTTCGCTAGGACTGTTGCCGATAAATGATATGGAGATGTCTTTTTCATTAGGGTAAAGCAAATAGCTTTTCTTTTCTCTTAACTGACTATCCAAAAGAACTCTTCCGTTATATTCCTCATCAAAAACTAACTTTTGATGATTGATCTCCAAACCACTGATGTCCAATCGAATTTTTTGTGTTTCTTTTTTCCAGTTATTGATATCAATTAGTGTCAAGCCATCCACTCCTCCAAAGAACATTACACCATGATTGTCTTTAAAATCGGTATTTACTTTAAAGCCATTTTCAGCATGAATACCATCAGATTTACCATATCTAGTAAATGTTTTACTTTCTTTATCGAAACTTGTAATTGTAGTTCCTGCTATCCAAATATTGCCATTTGTATTATCTACTAATAGACCTTCGATATCATCTTCAAACAACCCGTTCGAGTGATTGTAACGTTGGAAAATACCTCGTTCTTCATCAATTAAACAGTTAAGTCCTCCACCAATAGTCCCTGCCCAAATTTGGTTATCCTTATCTCTTACGATAGAAAAAACAAAATTACTACTTAAGGTATTTTCATCACCAATAGAGTGCATGTATTGTTTTGAACTAACTAACTCATCTTTCTGAAGCTGTAATTTTATTAAGCCTTTATTTCTTGTTCCAACCCATAATAAATCTTTATCTGCCTCATAAAACATAGAGTTAATGATAGATAGTGAAATGTTTTTTACACGATCTATATGCTTTACTTTTTTTGTATGAATATTATAGCAGTAAATACCACCGTCGTTGGTTGCTATCCAGATATTATCATATTTATCTGTAGTTACTTTTCGAATATGAAAACGTTTGGGGTGTTCTAATTCTTTTGGAAACTTTATTTGATGAAAACTAATATTTTCTACTTTATCAAAAGGTTGGTTTGAAATGTATAAACCATACCCCGCTGTTCCTAGAATTACATATTTAGATTCTGATACTGTTATGGTGTTGACTGAACATTGTAAATCACTCTTTAACTTGGCATGTTTTACATCCTTTTTAAAATCCTTAGTCACAAAATGAACTCCATTACTAGATCCTAAAATGTAATAATCATCAATTTCTGACATACTTTTTGAGTAGGTGAAATCGAAATTATTATAGTTGGTGATATCAATATGTTTAAAATTCGATTCCTTTAAATCTACATAACGTACCCCAATAGAGTTACAACCTATCCACACTGTATTTGATTTATCTTCGAATAAACTAACCACATTGGAACTTAGATTATTATCCTCTAAATAATAAAATTGAAGGTTCTCTTCTTTATTCATGGTCAAAATCCCTTCTGTTGTACCTATCCAAATTGAATTATCGGATGCTTTAAGTAGGCTGTTTATTCTTCTAACAGGGAATTGAGGTTGAATCTTTTTGATTGTTTGCTTATACAATGACACTTTGAATAATCCATTATATGCACCAATAAGATAGTTTCCTCCATTTAATTTTAAGATGGATCTTACTCCTTTTAGTTTACTTTCCGATCCCTTAAACTTTTTGAAGTTGGCATTATTTCTCTTCTTAAAAAATAAGCCGTTACGTTTACCAATCCAGATTGTACCTTGATCGTCGGAATGAATAGATCGAACAAAATTTTCTGTTTGAGAAGGTAAATTGAAAGGAATCTCTTGTATGTTCTTAATATTACCGTCTTTCTTTATTGGTAGTTTATAAACTTTACTGTTCGTAGCTACAGCATACAAGCAATTGCCCTCCTTGTTCATTGTCATAAATTTTAAAGACAAATTTTGGATATCAAAAAGCTCACTTCCGTCTTTATTATTGACTAACTGATGATACTGTACTTTATGTGTTAGTGGATGAAAGGAAGATATTCCTGATTCTTCAGATAATAACCATAAGTAGCCAAATTTATCTTTTTTCATTTCCACCAAACGGTTTGATTTTAACCCCTTGGATTTATCAAAAACTTCAATTTTTTCGCCATCAAAATAGTTTAGACCTTTTAAGGTGGCGATCCAAATATATCCATAATCGTCTTGACAGATTGCTCGAACATCAGAATGTGATAACCCTTTTTCCACGGTGATTTTTTGTAAATCCAATGGAACAGAAGCGTAGATGTTTAGTGACAATAAACAGACAATGTAAAAAAGTATAATTCTTATCATTTCAATTTAAGCTGCTAGTTAAGGTGATGATCAAAAAGTTATTTAGTTCTAATATGTGGACATTCAATCGTTAATATGATCATCAAAAAATAGAGTCATTTTCTCTACCGATAAAATTACAACTAATCGATAAATATCCTATACAAACATAGTGTTTGATACTATTAATAAAGGTGAAAAATTCATATTCAATAGGCTAAAAATTGATATTTACGCCTCCTATAAGAGTATTTAGGCCATTTTTGAAGATTTAGGTGTGAAATTCGTGATGAACTAAAAAAAGAAAGAAATGAAACGATTATACTTCCTCATCACCTTATTTATAAGCGTTCAGCTACAGGCTCAACAGAAGGATCAACCGAATATTTTGTGGATTACTTTTGAAGATACCTCTCCACATTTAATCTATGATAACCCTTCTTCAAACACGCCCAATATGGATCGCTTAGAACAAGAAGGAGTGCGTTTCAATGCCATGTTTTCGACAGCCACAATTTGTTCGCCTTCGAGATCGGCAATTATCACCGGACTGCATGCAACATCGATTGGAACAGGAAACCATAGAAGTAGTATTCCTTTTCCAGATCAAATTAAAGGCTTTCCTTATTATTTAAAGCAACAGGGCTACCACACGTCTAACAATGTTAAAACCGACTATAATGTCTTTGACCAAAAGAAGTTTATTAACGAATGTTGGACGGAGTCGAGCAAAACAGCCCATTGGAGAAACCGCAAGGACGGTCAGGCTTTCTTTTCAGTCTTTAATTTAAATGAGTCGCATGCCTCAAGAACTTTTGTTTGGAAAGAAGAGAAATATAAAAGAGAGATTTTATCCCATCTTCCAGAAAAGTTAAGAACCAAGGAAGAAACTTTAATCCTACCTCCATTTTATAGAGATAGTCCAGAAATGAGACATCATATGGCGAGGATATATAATTGTATTAATTATACAGATTATAGAATTGGTCAGATTCTATCTCAGTTAAAAGAAGATGGATTGGAAGAAGAAACTATCATTTTTGTTTTTGCAGATCATGGGGAAGCCATGCCTAGAGGAAAAGGAAATGGTATTAACCTTGGTCATAGAGTGCCGATGTATGTGTATGTACCAGAAAAGTACAAACATCTGTCGGGTTTAACGATGGGTAATAAAACAGATAGAGTAGGCAGTTTCGAAGACTTAGCAGCAACGATCTTAACTTTGGCGGACATCAAAAAGCCGGCTTATTTTGAGGGTACCAACCTTTTGGCTGAGAACTATAGTAAAACACATTTTTACGGTCATAAAGACGGTGCAGACGATGCGAGAGACATCACTAGAGAGGTTTCTGATGGTCGTTTTATGTACTCAAGAGTGTACAATACATCACTTCCTGAAATGCAATTTAAGCACTATACAGGGATTGCTGATATTTACACAACGATGAAAACGGATTTGAAGAATGATCTTTTGAACGACGATCAAAAGAATATCTTTATTAAAAATCGTGATAAGGAAATGTTATTTGATTTGGAAAACGATCCATGGGAATTAAATAACTTGGCGAACGATCCTAAGTATGCTAAGCACCTGAAGAAGTTTAGAAAAATCTGTCAGGAAGAAATCTTAAAGACGAGAGATTTACAATTCATTCCGTATGGTGAAATGATGCGTATGTCGGAGGAAACAGGATTGGCTCCCTATGACTTCAAGTCAGACGAATCGGTATATCCTCTTAAATCAATGATGTCGATGATTAACCTTTCTGGAGAAGGAAGTAAAGCAATTAGTAAACAAATGAAAGGGTTAAAATCGGAACATGGATTGGTACGTTATTGGGCGGCATATGGACTGAGAAACCAAAATTACTTAACGGCCAATGAATATCAGATAATCGAAGACGTGTTGGAAGTGGAGAAAGAAACCTATGTACAAATTGAGTTAGCCACTATTTTATGTATCCATAATCCGAAACATTCCTCTTTCAGTTTACTTCAAAAATATGCTACCGGAAGTAATTATTTCGATCAGTGGCATGCCCTAAGAAATGTATTTGATTATTTACCAAATCAAGGTGATTTCCAAGATTTATATCAAACGGTCTTAGATAATTTACCTAATAAAAAGAAGGTGAAGAAACTACATAAGAATATCTACTTTGATGTCTTTGAGACGGCGAAAAGTGGTATTTATGTTTATCAATTTAATAGCATCGAGTAATAAAAATAATAATATATAGATTAGAATCGATAAAACACGAACTCTTTGGGTTGGTGTTTTTTTTGTAATTAATCCAACAACATTTTACACCTTATCAATAATTTGATGAGGTATGAAACTTAAACATTGAGAAGTATTGTAATTGTTATGAGACAGAATATACCCAAACTATGAATTCGATATACACTAATTACTATTGCTGCTTATTTTTGATACTACTATCTACTTTTTCTTTTCAAGTTAATGCTCAAACTGTATCACTTAACCCGAAGGATCTTTCTGAAGCTCCTAATTCTACCATCGATAACGATACGCTAACTATTTCCTCTAATCTTATTGTATCAGATCATTATGTTACTTCTCAAAGAGTGACATATGTATCGGGCCGAGTACGAATAAAGAAAAATAGCTCACTCACTATTAACAGTGGAGATACTTTGGTCATCTCTGGAAGCTTAACTCTTAAAAATAAGGCTACTTTAATTAATAACGGAAATATTGTTGTAAAGAAAAACTTGAAATTGGGTCTCAAAGAAAACCATGAAGATATCGCTTTTTCTAACAATGATGGTGCAAGTATTACCATTGGTCAGAACATGTGGGGACCTATGCCTAGAAAATCTAGCTTTGGAGGAACTATAGCTGTAAATGAGGAAGTGAGAGTGAATTTTGATGGGAATTTATTTCCCCCCAATCGTAAAATTTATTATGGGTCTCAAAATACCAACCGATTCTCTGATGACACCCCAAATGAAAGTGAAATGACTATTTCCAACTATTTTGATACAGATACACATCATCAGATACACGAAAATCAGAATGTAAATAATAGATCAGAAGAGTATATCAATGCAATAAAGAATGATAATCAAAAAAAGCGTTACCTCCCTTTGGTTGGAGGTGTTCCCAATGATGAAGCTGCAGGTATGCTCGTTCGTTTCTTGGTAGATGTAGACCTAGAAGATACTGATTTACCTGTAGAGCTTACCTATTTTAATGTTGTTTCTAAAAATGGTGAAGTAATGACCTATTGGGAAACCGCCTCTGAAATAAATAATAGTCATTTTATGTTAGAACGATCCACAGACGGTCGAAACTACAAGGTACTTTATGATAAAATCCATGGAGCAGGAAATTCTAATGTTTCCATCAACTATGAAGCTGAAGACAAAGATCCTCTCGAAGGAAAAATATATTATCGACTTACTCAAGTCGATTTTGATGGCAAACAAGAATCTTGGGTAGAGGTGATCTATCATGGAGAAAAAGTACAGGGAGAAGTATTAAACATCTATCCTAACCCAGCCCAATTCCAATTGAATGTAGCCATGCATTTATTGGACGACGAAAAACCTACATTCGAATTCATCAATCCTTCAACTGGACATCAAGTACCCTTGCCGGAAATGAGTTTGACCAATTCCAAAGCTTCTTTTGATATTTCAGATTTTAATGCCGGTACGTATGTAATGGTCGTTAAATTAAATGGAAGGGTAAGTCATCGTAGTCAGGTTGTGATTTTAGGAACGGGTAACCGCTCGAAGGAAGAAGACAAGGAACTGAAAAAGAAAGAGAAAAAACAGAAGAAGAAATAACAAAAAAGCAGTATCAATAACTACTCATTATTATCGATACTGCTTTTTTATTTGAAACCTTATTAGATTACTCCAACGCTACCTCATCTCCAAACTTCTCTTTCCATGTTTTTTGAAGCTCCCCTGCCTTAATATAATCTTTTGCGTTCACCGCTTCAGAAATTTGTTTTAGGATACCAATTTCTTCTTTTAACAGTGCCGCTTTACTGTAATCTTCAGCAGAAACTGCTTTGTCCATTTCAGCTTTTAACAACTGTATTCTTTCGTTTTCTGATACCGTTCCATTATCTGTACCACCTGCAACAACAGCATCTGTAGCCGATTGTTGGGCTGGAAGGTATTTTGCAATTTTATTTTGATAGGTCGATGGCAATTGAATTGAAGTGGCATCAATTGGATATTTTTCACCATCTATGACCAAATTGGTAGGCTTAATCAACATCAAATGATTGATTCCGTAGCAGTGGAATACCTGACTTTTCATAGGAAGATTATCGTGTGCCTGTGATTCTTGTGTAACCACTTGATCAGGATAATACATCTCATATTCAAAAGAAATATTTGATGCCGTAGTCAGCTTACTTGCTACTACTTCGAAATCTACTCCGTCATACAATTTTACATCTCCTAGTTTAGTGGTAGTAATTGTAATCGGATTTTTTTGGTTAATTGAATCGATTAGAATAAAGCCATCTTGCAGGGCTTTTGTTATTTCTGTTGTTCTAGAAAACTTATGAATCTTAATTTGTGAAAGGTCAAAATCAGTAAATGATGTCAAACCGTTGGTATTGATCACCAATTGTTTCATCGTTTCTCCTTTCGCTATAACAAGGTCATACACTTCTTCTCCCACTCTTTTCTCCCCTCCAAAGTTAGCGTGAATTGTTAGCACACCAGTAATGTATATGTCTTGATCAGAATTATTGTTGATGTTAAAGAAGTGGTAGCTTCTATTAATTTCATCGGCATATCTTTCCCAAGTAAATTCGAATTCTACATCTTCTTTAGAAGAGTTTTCTTGAGCAAATAATGAAGTGGAAATGGTTAAAAATAATAGAAGTACAATGCGAGAAGTAAGGGAGTTGTTCATATTATCGAGTTAGATTGTTTTTGTAGATTATAGCTACAAGATATCAAAATTTCTTTAACTAAGATGAATAACGGCAGTTCTATTTTTTTGTTAAGAAAAAATAAATTGAAATTATACGATTTACCAAAATAATTTGATTTTCCTTCATTTCAATAATATGGTAACACTTCCTGAGCGTTGAATATTTATGTTAATACAATTAGATTAATCATTCAATCGGAAATCGATGTGATAATGGTCCTCATGCATTCTATTTACGGCATCAGGTAGTTTGGTGGCAAACGGTATACCTCTAGCCAAAACTTTCTTTCCAGAAGGTGTCGCAAACAGTTTTTTCTTTAATTCAATCATCAAAATGACTTTAGAAATACGAATACCATTTTTCTTGCAAGCATCATCTAAAGCCAAAATATGTTGTGCCATCGTTTCAAAATCAATCTCTACTTCTGGATCGAGGTAATTACTGACTGATTTACCTATTTGTGGATGGATAAAATCGGTATATGGATATTTCTTTTGAAGTTTACCTTCGGTATCAAACTCTAAAACATAATGGAACAGTCCCCAATTGTCGAGATCTTTATATACTTTTCCATTTTTGATTTTAGGTGACATAAAATCAATACTTGTTCCGTTTCTATGTGTTTTATGAAACCAAACCGGCCCTCCATTTTTATCACTACATTCCATGATGGTGAAATGCTTTTCGGGTTGAGACTTTTCCAAGGCTGCATAACTATCCACTACCGCATGATATACCTTGTGGTGCACATATCCGTTTTCCATCAAAAAGTAACTGATATAGCTAAAATAATTGAAGTTTTTTCCTGAATAGGGAATCAGCCAACCGTTCTCTAAACTGCCGTTGGCACGTGTTCCACGGGAAACACTTTGCCCTTTATTTTTGGTAAAGACCTGATTTACACTCATCACTCCAACGATGACAATGGGTGATATTATCAAAAAAACTAAAAATTTGTATCTCTTTTTCAATCTGCTTTATGTTTGTTTGCTTAGTTAAAGAACAAATATATGAAAATCGATTATTAGTTATTTAAGTATTCCTATACCTTTGTTTTCTCATACTAACCTGAATAATTCACAATGGAAATTCAAGAGCTATTAGATAGATTTGGAGGGAAAAAAATTGATAAAGCATCGTTGAGTTCATACGAACAATGGTCGGTTGATTTCTTCCATCAAAAAGATATTGTAAGAGAACCTAACTTACAAATGACCCTGCAATTGGATATTACAGAAGGGTATACATATTACCAAGACCAACTTAAAGAAAAGGATGGAGCATCGTTTACAGCCTATCTGATGTGGTGTTTGGTAAAAACAATGGATAAGCATCCTTATTTTAGGTATAGAAAGTTGGGTAACGAGTGGTACATCTTTGATAACCTACCTACATTTAGCCCAATAGCCGTAGGTGGCGACAAACGTTTTTCTGAAATAATGGTAGAAGATCCTATAAACTCTACAATAGAAGAATACTTTGTAAATTATCGTAGAGGTGTAGATAAAGCATTTAGCACGGATGGAGATTTTGAGCCACTTCCTCCTTTGGTATGGGCGTCTGCTCACTTTATTGGGAACTTACCAAACCTACAATTCACAAGTTTCCAGTTACATCAGTCGGCCTTAGATTCTGCTAGACCTTACTTCTATTTTGGAAAGCGTTATCAAAAACATACTCAAATGTTGATACCAATTTCCATCACTTTTGATCATTCCAACCTAGATCCTTTTGTATTATCTGCCTTTATGGAAGATTTTGATAAAGCGATGATCAATCAGTTATAAATTCTTCTAATTCAACTATAATGAAGTAAATAGATAATTGGTAACAGTGTTAAGTTATCTTAGTTTTTAGAGACAATACATATAAAAGTTTAAATAAAGACCATTTTGGAAGTTATTGACACTTTATAGGTAACCCGTTATTTTTTCTCGCCGTTTGGTAAATTAATAGCAATTAAATCTAAAACTATAAACTACATCAATAACATTATCTATGAAATTACTATTTACGTTGCTTGCTCCAATGATCGCAATATTTGGATTTGTAAAAGCGAATAAGGAAGATGAAGAAGTACCATTAGATTACTTCGCACAGTCATTATTAGAAGACGATAATTTTAAATCATAAAATAAAAAAAGCGTTAGTATCGAGAAGATGCTAACGCTTTTTCATATTATAAATTACATCGAGTAGTTTAAAGTGTGTTATTTGATAACGCCTAGCTCTTTTCCTACTTCAGTAAATGCTTTCACTGCTTTTTCTAAATGTGCTCTTGTATGTGCAGCAGACAACTGAACTCTAATTCTAGCTTGTTCTTTAGGAACTACAGGGAAATAGAATCCAATAACGTAGATGCCTTTCTCTAAAAGCTTCTCAGCAAAACGTTGAGACAATTCAGCATCGTACAACATCACTGCACATATAGCCGACTCAGTAGGTTTGATATCGAAACCTGCTGATAACATTTCTTTTTTAAAGAAAGCGGTATTCTCATGCAATTTAGTCGATAACTCATCCGTAGAATCCATCATATCGAACATTTCGATACCTGCTGCTGCAATTGATGGAGGAATAGAGTTAGAGAACAAGTAAGGACGCGAACGTTGACGAAGCATATCAATTACTTCTTTTTTACCTGTAGTAAAACCACCGATAGCACCACCGAAAGCTTTACCCAAAGTACCTGTAATAATATCTACTTTTCCACGAATATCGAAGTGTTCCGTCACACCTCTACCTGTTTTACCTACTACACCTGCTGAGTGACACTCATCTACCATAACTAGAGCATCGTATTTGTCAGCTAGTGCAACGATCTCGTCCATTGGAGCCACGTGACCGTCCATAGAGAATACACCGTCTGTAACGATAATTCTGTAACGTTGTTCTTGGGCTGCTTGCAATTGCTTCTCAAGATCCGCCATATCTGCAGTGGCATAACGGTATCTCTTTGCTTTACATAGACGAACACCGTCGATAATAGAAGCGTGGTTTAATGTATCTGAAATGATAGCGTCTTCAGCAGTTAAAAGCGGTTCGAAAACACCTCCGTTAGCATCGAAACATGCTGCATAAAGGATCGTATCTTCTGCACCGAAGAAGTCCGCAATCTTTTGTTCTAATTTTTTATGAAGGTCAGTTGCTCCACAAATAAAACGAACCGATGACATACCAAAACCATGTGTATCCATAGCATCTTTCGCTGCTTGAATCAATCTAGGATGGTTAGACAGTCCTAAATAGTTGTTTGCACAGAAGTTTAATACTGTCTGACCTGTATTTAAGGTAATCTCAGCATCTTGAGGGCTTACAATAATTCTTTCGTTTTTGTATAAGCCATCTGCTTCAATTTGTTTTAAGTCTTCTTTAAGACTATCATATATTTTTTTACTCATTTTATTCAAGATTAATGTTTGATAGATTGATTGATGTTAGTCCCAGTTAAGGATCACTTTACCACAGTTACCCGATTCCATAATATCGAAACCTTTTTGGAAATCGTCAATGCCAAAACGGTGAGTGATAATAGGTGCAATATCCAAACCTGAAAGAAGCATTTGTTCCATCTGATACCACGTTTCGTACATCTCACGACCGTAGATTCCTTTAAGCGTTAAGCCTCTGAAGATAATTTTATTCCAATCAACTTGAGCCGAATTCGGTAAGATACCCAATAATGATACTTTACCAGAGTTGTACATGTGCTCAATCATCTGATTAAAAGCGATAGGAGAACCAGAACATTCCAAACCGATATCAAAACCTGTCATTTTTAATTCTGTCATCACATCTTCTAATCTTTCATGCTTAGGATTTACAACTCTAGTTGCTCCCATTTTCTTTGCCAATTCTGCACGGTATTCGTTCATCTCTGTAGCGACGATATTACGTGCACCGGCGAATTTAGCCACCTGAATAGCCATACTTCCAATTAATCCAGAACCTGTAATCAATACATCTTCTGCAATTAGAGGAAAAGAAAGTGCGGTGTGTGTTGCATTTCCTAGAGGGTCCATAATAGAAACTACCTCGTCTGGAATTGCTTCATTAATTTTCATCACATTAGAAGCCGGTACTTTAACATACTCAGCGAAAGAGCCGTCTGTATTGACACCAATACCAATAGTTTTTTCACAAATATGCTGACGACCTCTTCTACAGTTACGACAACGACCACAAGCAATGTGACCTTCACCAGTAACTCTATCACCTTCTTTAAAAGATTTTACCTCACTACCATAAGCCGCAACATGACCTACGTATTCGTGACCAATAGTTTGTCCTACTCGAACAGTTTTACTTGCCCATTCATCCCATAAATAAATGTGTAAGTCAGTACCACAGATTGATGATTTAGAAACTTTAATCAAAACATCGTTAGGGCCTACCTCTGGAATGGCAACATCCTCCATCCATAAGCCTTTCTCG
Source organism: Flammeovirga sp. MY04 (assembly GCF_001682195.2). NCBI lineage: Bacteria > Pseudomonadati > Bacteroidota > Cytophagia > Cytophagales > Flammeovirgaceae > Flammeovirga > Flammeovirga sp. MY04. The sequence continues at coordinate 26,687 of NZ_CP003561.2, read as the reverse complement.
GCTTTAGATTTAACTAATGCTTTCATGTGCTTTGTAGTATGTGATTATATGTATTTAATATGTTTTATTATTTATCCACAAACATAAGTTAGAATCTTGAAAAAGTGTAGTTTTTAATATTAATATATTAGAATTTTATTCTGTATGTGACAAATATCAATGTTGTTATCAAACTATATTTCGAATTAAGTCGATCAACTTATCTTTTATTTTGAATTTGTTGTATTATTTTAATCTCAAAACATAAGTGATCCTATAGGGTATGGAATATTCGTAAAAAGAGTATTTATTTTGTGAAACATTGCCCTTATAAATTTATAAATACTAATATTTCTCATGGAACACACTAATAATATTAACATTGACATTCAATTTGAAACTAATTTTTGGACTGTAAATAAAATCGAGAACTTCTACTTTATACAATGGGAAAATAAAGCAGGTAGAGAAATGACCGATGAAGAGTTCAAAGAGCACATCAATTCGTTAGCTAAACTCATAAGCACTCAAGGGGTCGCAAATAATATTAATGCTTTCATGGTAGATACAAGGCTGTATCATTATACAATGAACCTTGATCTACAAACATGGCATGACAATGAGATTATTCCGGGTTATATCAAAAATGGTATCAAGAGGATTGCTTTTATATTAAGTGGAAATCTTATCCAAGATTTATCTATTGAACAAACTTTTGATGAAGAAAAGGCACAATCAGGACCTTTAGAAGTAAAATATTTTACAGATTCTAGAACCGCTCGATCGTGGGTAGAGAAAACCCTATAAAGTGTAAACAAAACATTTAATAGATAATTTTTTACTATTAAAGGAATAATCTGATTTAGTGACTTAAAATTGTACTTTATCGTATTTATCATGCATTTAATCAATCTTTAAAATACTATAAATCAATACATTTTAGACACGCAGAACTACATTACAAAAAGGGTAAAATAATAGTTTTGGACAGGTTTCAACTTTACACCTGTTCTGAACTTAATGAATTATACTACTTCATTCTACAAAAAGAATTAGACAAATTTACCTTATACTTCAATCTAGAATGTAAAGATATAAGAGCAGGTGTTGTTCATTTATTAACAACACAAGTATGAAAAAAATTCTAACAACTTTATTATTACTTTTATCCTTTAGCTTTGTTTTGACTGCACAAAACACGGTGTACGAAAACACTTTTGATGGCTACACTACTGGCGATGATATCGTCACTCAAGGGGATTATTTTTTAGACATTTATCAAAATCCAGATCAACCAAGAACATTGGTTATTGAAGAAGAAGACGGCAACAAATACATGTCTTATGACACACCAAATGTAGATCCAAATTCAGCTTCTAGTGCCATGGTAAAAGGTAGTAATGCTTTTGCCGTTAAAGCTGGTGTAACTTATAATTTTACTGCTAAAACAAGGGGACCATTTAAACGTGGTTTACGGGTTATTAATACAGTAACAAACTCAGCAATAGCAATTGATACTGATTACAATGCTGAGAATAATCCTGATTTAATCGTTTTATGGCATGAACATTCTTTATCGTTCACTCCTGATTCTGATATGAATGTAATTGTTGGAGTTCTAAGACATTGGAATAGCAAATTAGACATCGACGACCTTAAAGTAGAAGATGACCTTCCTACTGAAGGTCCTGCACCAGCAACGCCATATGAGATGTATAAAAATGACTTCTCTACTTACACTGAAGGAGAAGATCAAAACGAAAAAGATTTTGGTTTTGATGCTTACCAAGAGACTGATCTTCCAAGATCTTTAACAATTACTCATGAAAACGATGAAGAATTCTTAAGATATAATAATGATGCAACAAACGCATCAGCGAATACAATGATTCGTCTAAACGAAGAGTTTCTATTTAAAGCTGGAGTTGATTATGTAGTATCAGTAGATACAAGAGGTAAGTTTAAGCGTTCACTTAAAGTAATCGATGTAGCTGAAGGTACTGCTTCTTATTCTTCTGAAGTATACAATGCTATGAATGATGATGCTTTAGCAGCAGATTGGTACAACCTTAAGGTAAGCTTTACTCCTGATGCTGACTTTACAGGTAGATTAGGTATCCTAAGAGAATGGAACGGTCTTTTAGATTTGGATAACATTATGATCATGTCTTCTGAAGAAAATACAGAAGAAGAAGAAACTCCTGAAGAGCCAACAGACCCTGAAACAGGTTATGATGTTTACTTTAACGACTTCCAAGCTTACTCTGAAAATCAAGACTTAGAAGATACTGATTTTGTTATCTCAACTTTTGATGGTCAACAACCTGATCTAGAAAGAACACTTACTGTCATCAAAGAAGGAGAAGACCAAGCATTGAGATTAACTATTGAGGCAACAAATCAATCAGCGAATACATTGGTAAGTGTTAGCCAAGAATTTACACTTAAAGGTGGTGTAGAGTATATCTTAAAAGGTAAAACTCGTGGTAAATTTACTCGTTCACTTCGTTTAGTAGATGTTGCTACAGGAGAACCTGCATTTAATGCGGGTGAATATAACGCCATGAATGATGATGCATTAGCCGCTGTATGGCATCAACACGAAGGTACGTTTACTCCTGCTGCAGATGTTACTGTTACGATTTCTGTTTTGAGAAACTGGAATGGCAACCTTGATATTGACGACATTCAATTGAGATCTACAGTAGATGAGGAAACGCCAGGTGAGGAGGAAGAAACACCGGGTGAAGAAGAGGAAACTCCAGGTGAGGAAGAAGAGACACCGGGTGAAGAGGAAGAAACACCAGGAGAAGAAGAAGGTGACATCACTAACATAGATGACCTAGAAAGTTTAGGAGTTAAAATGTATCCTTCTCCTACTTCATCAAATGTTACTATCCAAGTAGCTAATGCTAATGTAGCTGCTGCTACAGTATTGGTTCAAAATATTCAAGGGCAGGTAGTACAAACTATCCATCCTTCATTCTCAGGCGATCAAACAACCATTCGTTTAAGTGATAATTTACAAAACGGTGTTTATATCATCCGTTTGATTACTGCAGATAAAAATCTTTCGCAACGTATCATTTTAATCCGATAGATATAAAATTGAAATAAGACAAGAGACGACTAAAAAAGGAGATGTAATTTACCATTACATCTCCTTTTCTATTTAGAGTAATCTAAACTATAAAGCGGTATCATAGACCCAATGTCCATTCTCTTTTATAAAAGTAGATTTTTCATGTATCACCTGTAAGCCTCCAGAATCCCTGAAATAAGCTTTAAACTCTACAACGCCTTCTGCATCGTCTTCACTCCCTTTAATGGCTTGTAGCACCTCTAAATGATCCCATTTTACAGACTTGGCCCATTTCACCAAATCTCTACGCTCTCTCCTACCTTGAGGCCTAGTTTTACTATGATGACTTAAATTTAAATACTCTCCGTTAGCTAAAGTAAAAGCAGAGTATCTAGAACGCATTAATTGCTCAGCGGTTTTAACTTGGTGAATATCATTATGGGCAATTCCACAACATTCTTTGTATGATTTTTTAGAACCACAAGGGCACGGATTGTTTTCCATTTTATATACTTTTTCTTTCTAGATCAAAATTCTTAAGAGTAATGTATAAAGCTATTCCCAATAAAGAACAGGCAAACATTACTGCGAATGCTGGAACTAATGTTCCGTTATTCAACTTGCTTGCAGTTGCTCCTGCCAATGCTCCAAAAGCAATACCAACAACTCTCATTTGTGAGTTGGCTAAACCGGCAAACTTTTTTTCGTATTTTTCTAATGCAATAGAAGTAGCATTACCCGACAACAAACCTAAAGAACTTAAGTGTAAAGTAAGTAATGGAAGCACAATATATATCTGTGGTGTAAAGAATAATATACTCAGCAATATCAAGGATAAAGTAGATAAGTGAATACATAACCCAATATGCAGTAATTTTCTTGGTGAATGCTTTTGAACTAAAACAGAGTTGATTTTATTCATGATAATCAATCCACCACCATTAAGACCAAAAATAATGGCAAAATGAGACTCTGATAATTTAAAGAACTCTTGATAGACAAAAGGAGCAGTCGTTAAATAAGTATACAAGGCACCCGAAGGTATGGCCATCACACACATATAAGCTAAAGCTGGTTTGTTTGAATATACTGTTTTCAAACCTCTCAAAAAGCTAATATTATCCGATGGGTCTGGTACTTTATTTTTCATTTTCATAAAGAAAGGCACTAAAACGATTATACTATAAATGCCGATAAATATGAAGATAGAATGCCATGTAAAAAACTTAAGGAGTGTTGCCCCTATAGTTGGTGCGACAAGTGGAGCGCCCATAGCAATCATTGTCACTAATGACATCACACTAGCGGCATCTTTACCCGTAAAGTTATCTCTTACTATTGCCGCTATAGAGACGCCTACAAAACCACCTCCTAGGGCTTGTACAGCTCTGCCTATATAGAATGTATTTAAACCATTAGAGAAGGAAAGCAATACAGAAGCAATTAAACTTATAATTAAGCCAGAAACGACAATCACTTTTCTTCCTTTTCTATCTGAATAATATCCTCCCAATAATTGTCCTACACCAAAAAAGAGGAAGAACAAACTCATGCTAATTTCTACATCACTGAAAGGAACACCAAAGTCTTTTGATATATGTGATAATGCCGGTAAACATGTGTCGATATTAAGCGGACCAATCATGGCCAAAGACCCTAATAAAAACACAAATAGGTTCTGTTTATTTTTATCCATTATGAGATTATATTTTATGCTAGTACCACAAAGGTAGAATTTTCTATAATGTTAAAATCATTCATAAAGAATTGTTTGAGTTAGATGAAAATAAAAAAGGACAGAATGGGGATTCTGTCCTTTGCAAGTTTCTTTAGTAATTCAAGTTTTCAATTAGCTGTTCGCATTTTGAAATTTCAGTTCATTCAATTGACAACGGCAACGTCTGATTTTCACTTTAAGGTGTTGCGTGTCATAAGATGACGATCCGTTACTGATCATCATGTCAATTCTTTTTTGTGTATCTGCCACCTCTTTTTCTAGAGTGTTAATAGCAGACATAAGCGTCTTTTCCATTTTCGTTTTTGACCATTTATATTAACCGATAAACACACTACTATTTACGGTTATTTCGTTAAATCCTTTTAAAGAATTAAGATTTATTTAGTCAAAAAACAAAAATTTAACTTTGTTGTAATACTTCTACTTCTTCTACCTGCAAATCCTTTTTCAATAATAACATATCATTAAGTACTAAACCGTTTTCAACAATTTCTTTTTTATAGTTATCAGTAAAAAAATCCTTCAAAACTTTATGGAATCTGAAACCCATTTTCTGATAAATATACAACTGTTGGAAAGCCGCATTACTTGTTCCTATCATCAAATTCTTAAAGCCTCTTTTGGTAGCATTTGATATAGCATGAGATAATAACTTCTGTCCGATACCTTCTCCTTGATATTCTTCTGAAACTGCTATATTTTTTATTTCTAATGATTCTCCATCCAACAACTGACAGGCATAAATCCCTATTGTTTTTTGATCTCTTTCATAAATATAGATTTCTGAATCATGAATGTATTTATCAATAGCTTCTATGGTTTCATCTGCAAGTAATAATAAATGGTATGGAAGTTCTTGATCAGCTTTGAATAATTTTATTCTATCTTTTTTTTGCGTTAAATTCATTGTTAATCCCGTTAGTATTTTCGAAAACAAATATACAATTTTAAGTATCAAAGTTTTTATTTTTCAATAAAAAAGACCTTTCTATCTTATTACTAAATGTACTCCTATTTTAAATAGTCAAAAACAATTGTAGATTTATTTTCATAATCAAAATAAGTGCAATTCTCCCAAGACGATCCTGTTCCCCATAAAGTTTTTATTGGATATGCAATCCAACCCGCTTCCCAATAGACCACTCCTATTACACCCACTTCTTTCATTTCTTTTGTCAAGTCTCTCATGTAATTGAGTTGTCCTTCTGCTGTGAAAGGATAATTAGGCAATGGCGTTTGGTCTCCAAATAAATTAGGCATATCATCATTCCCTTCTCTTGTCCATGGATAAGCCGTCTCTAGAATCATGACCTCTTTATTAAATTTTGTTCCGATTGATTTTAAATGTTGAGGTAAATTGTTGAACGAAATTGCGGTGTGCCATAAAGGATAATAAGACACTCCAATAATATCATAATCGACCGAATAATTTGATAACTCTCCAAACCACCAATCCAAATATTGCGGATCGGCAACATGTAATATCTTTTTGATGTCCACCTCATATTTCTTTTCTATTGCAGTTACAGCTTCTACTCCTGCCTGAAAAATTGTTGCTGCATTCTCCCAATTTTTATCATTACAAACTTCACAGCTTGGGAAATTTTCTGGACGATCAGAATAAAACAAACCACAATTTGTTTCATTGCCTAACTGAATTAAATCGGGTAAAGCATCTGACTCTCCAAGTAAATCTAAAGTCGAAAAGGTATAATTATAGACACTATCGCGAAGTACATTAATATCTGTAATTTGCTCCCATGCTTTAGGTACATATTGTTTCTCTGGGTCGGCCCAAGTATCTGAGTAATGAAAATCCAATAAGGTTTTCATATTATTTTTCTTAGATTGAATAATGCTTTTTTGAATATCATCAAAATCATTATACATTTTTGTTCCTTCATCTCCGTACAATTCCTTTGTCCAAATCGGGTGATGCCACAACCTTAACCGAACTAAATCATTCCCTTTTTCAGAAAATATTTGGTATATATCTTTTTCATTATCTCCTTCAAAATAACGCCCTCCCCTTTCTTGAATTTGATTGACATATGACAAATCAACTCCATTTATAAAATTGTTTTCAGGTGATATCGGCTCATTTTTTTTAGTATTCGAGCAAGAATAAATAAGTAATAGGAATGGGATAAACCATTGAATTTTTATGTTCATTTTTCAATATCAATGTAAAGGTAAAATGGATATTTTCGATTTTGGCAAATTTGCCAAAATGGGAAAATCCTGTTTTGGCAAACATAAAATTACACTATTAAAGACACTTATCAATAGAGAAGTAGTGGTAATTAATTCTATAAGATTTAATAAAAAAACGAGACAATAACTATTGCTTAATTATATTTGTAGGACACATACAAAACCATTTTTACGTAATGCACATTTGGAAAAAGAAAAGTAGAGAAGAAATAAAGGAATGTATTTTTAAAGCATTAAACGAAAATACAACATACTTTGGAGACCATAGTCTTGGAGTTCCAGGGTCACATTTAGATAGTAAAGTATTCCCAGAAGATGCACCTTTTTTAAATGATGCTCCATTTATTACCACTCTTCTTCATAACCCTAATCACATAGGCTGCCATACACAAGGTGTATCAGAAAGCTTTTTTAAAGGCACTCAAAGTATCGAAAGGGAACTGTTAGAAGTTTGTGCAGTTGACATTCTTAAAGGAGAAAAAAATAGTGTAGACGGTTATGTTGCCTCTGGCGGAACAGAAGCAAACATGCAAGCGATCTGGATATATAGAAATTATTATCAAGAAGAATTCGGAGCTAAAAATTCTGAGATTGCCATTATCTCTTCTGAAGATTCTCATTACTCAATGGCGAAGGCAAGTAATATTTTATCGCTTTCATATTACCGAGTAGCTGTAGATTTTGATAGTCGATTAATCAATAAATCAAATATCCAATCTTGTATTGATAAGGCCACAGCTGATGGTAAAAAATACTTTGTGGTGATCAGTAATATGATGACAACAATGTTTGGATCTGTCGACCCTATTGAATTATACACATCCACTTTTGAAGAAAATAATTTAGAATATAAGATGCATATTGATGGTGCTTATGGTGGATTCTTTTTCCCATTTGCTCACAAAAAACATGCGCTAGATTTTAGAAATCCTAAAGTAACATCAGTAACATTAGATGCTCATAAAATGTTACAGGCTCCTTACGGAACGGGTATTTTTCTGATTCGAAAAGAATGGATGAAATATGCCAATACTAAAGCTGACTATGTTGAAGGTGATGACTTCACTATGATAGGCAGCCGATCGGGTGCAAATGCGATAGCTATTTGGATGATATTAATGACTTATGGTCCTTATGGTATGAATGAGAAAATTTTCATCTTAAGTAAACGTGGTGATTGGTTCACTCACAAACTAGATGAATTAGGTATTAAGTATTACCGTAGTGAAGCCTCCAATATTATTACTATGAAAGCGGACGCCATAGATGCAAACATTGCTAAAAAATATGGATTGGTTCCTGATGTACATGATCAGCCGAAGTGGTATAAAGTAGTAATCATGGAACATGTTACTATTGAGAAATTAGAACCACTAATTACAGATATCAAAAATTCCTTATAACATATAGAGGCCGTAACAAATAGTTATGGCCTTTTTCTTTAATGATTATAAGTATTAGCATTTGATTAAAAAAAAGCTCAGATAAATTTTACCTGAGCTTTAAAAAATAATTTTAGAATGATTTGCATACTACATAGACCATTCTAATCGCATATTTTTCTTGATATGATCAATAAGTGTTTTTTAGAAAACGCTTATAATTCTATGCTGAATGAAGCACAAAATTAATGATTGTCTTTCAACCGTACATTGACGGTAGGTTACTAAACAATTACAATTAAAACGTCATATATTACAACAAGATTAATTCTTTCTGTAAACTACACTAATCTTGTATATACATGAATAATTAGCTGATTAATGGGACCTAATAAAGAATTGCTAATATTATTACAATATGGTGTAGTGTTTCTTATCGTTGTATTGTAAATTCAGCTATGCCATAAGGAGTACATTTTTTCAAAATATAACCTCCTAACATATTATTGCTATTCTCTAAAAACATTTCTACGACAAGACTTATTACATAAATTCACTAAATGATGAAATATGATTTTTACCCCAATCTTTATCAAATAATTAACCAACAAAAGAATGTTTATAACCACAAAAAACTCATCGTATATAATGATGATGTTTTTGATTATAAGGATGCATTGAGTAAAGTTGATCAGATCATTAATTATTTGCTTCAATTAAAAGGAAAATCTACCTACGTAAAAATTCAGTTAGATCATCCCTTTGATATTGGAATTGCTGCGTGTGCCTGTGCTAGTGCTGGAGTTGCTTTTAGTTTTGAAAAAGAATTAAATAATATACAAGACAAATCCCTTTTACTTTTAGATCAGGATTTATATAGAGATGTACTTCGTTTACCACCTAAAATCAATCAAGATTTAAAAATTGAGAAAAAAATAGATCCCGATAGTCCATTTATGTATACCAATAATAACATGGTAACGTACAAGGATTTTTTAAATCATATTTTTGGAAAGGTCAACAGAAAGGAAAATGTACCTTCTGCATTTTATTTTGATCATGACAATTCTGTCAGCTATTACTTATTTATTCAATATTTGATACATGCTTTATTTACCCGCAGTTCCTTCGAGGTGGTAAATAAAAGATTAGATTACAACCTAGAGATACAAAGCATCAATACTATTTCTGAAAATAAAAAGAATATATTATTCTTTAAACCCACAAATAATTACAAAACCACTTATATGCACTTGTGGAAATGTCTAGAATCAAATTATAATATTTACTACCTGAATTATACAACCAATGATATTTTTAATGATGAATTCTATAAAAGCATTCAATTAAAAATTAAGCATTGTGATATACATTTTGATGCATATATTGCTTACGATCTTAGTGGGATTGTTGCCTATAATGTTTTTGATGATGCAACTTCATCAAAGTTTCTTTTAATGATTGATACGCCAGTTATACATCATGAACATGAAGAGGAAAATGATTTATTAAAAGCATGGACAGACATCAGTAAAAATACAAAGGCAGCTAACTCTATTTGGGAACATGCAAGTAAATATTATCACAAACTCACCCACAAAGAAAGCCTGTTTAAAAATCAATATAAATCACTCATCAATCCTTTAAATATTCCCAATCTGAGAAAGAAGACTATACCTATGGGTGTATTTTGTTCTAACGGATCAAATTCATTAGAACAGGAAATTTATACGTCTTTTAATTGGGAATCTATGAATGAATTGTTGGAGTTTAAAATTAAGATAGACTGTAATCATTCTGACATTCTTAACCTGAACAATAGTATCATGATTAGTGAACGCTTGATGCTTCAATTAGGTGATTACTCAGAATACAATAAACACAAAGAAAATTTACTCAAGGCTTTTAAATAAGTGATTTTCCACGCTTAAAACATAAACAACTGATTACTAATTAGTTACACTTTAATTTAATTATTTTATACAAATTATATCGATTACTGTTAATTCTTAAAGAATAATTAAACTATTCATTAAATTAATAGATATGTAATAAAATAAAGAATCACCCTTGTCTAGAATGATCCACGTGGAACATTATTGTATTTTTCTAAGAACATATAAAAATGGGTTGGTAAATCAGGATATAAATCCGTTTACCAACCCATTTAAATTTTCTATACATCAAGACTTTATTTAGTCATGATTTCCAATATCGTCTTATCTGTGGTTTTCATACCTTCCTGAGCTAATGTTCCTACATTTTGTATGGTATCTTCGACTCCATCTCCAATAATTCCATCATCACAAGAAAGTACACTCCCCATTTGTGCTAACATTGCTCCATCGAAAGCTGAATATATACCAGATGCAATTTTAGTTGCACAAGATGCTTTAGCTCCATCACAAATAACTCCAGATACATTTCCCAAAGTATTTGTGATTGCATTCTGAATATCTTTCACGTTTCCGCCTTCTAAATAGACCAAGGTGCCACTTACTGCCGCTGAGGCTGTCATTGCTCCACAATACGCAGAAAGTCTCCCTACGTTAGTTTTAACGTGTACTGTCGTTAAATGAGACATGAATAATGCTCTGTATAACTTTTCATCGGATATACCTTGATCTAAACAATATCTTATTATAGGTAATGAGGCCGTCATTCCTTGATTACCGCTTCCGCTTGTGGTCATTACAGGCATAGCACTACCTCCCATACGAGCATCGCTTCCTGCAGCTGTAAAAGAGGCTGATCTATTTCTTTGATCATCCCCATAGATTCCTCTACTAATGTTCTTTTGAATAGCTGCACCTATATTCACTCCATACTTTTGATTTAAACCTTCCTCTGCTATTCTTTTGTTGTAGTCAACTACTTTACTAAAAACAGGAGCAATTTTCTCAATATCTATAATATTGGCATAATGAAAGATCTTTTCTACGGATAGAATACTTCTATCAGTTAATGAAGAATTGAAATCGCTATCATTACACGGTTGATCAATAAGAGTCTTACCGTCTTTAATCACTTTAGTCACATTGGTGTGTGTATGTTTGATTTCTACACTTGCATTATGATTATTTCCCTCTACTTCCATATTGATATAAAGGGCCATCGCATTTTCGGCCACGTTAATCTCTACAGTATTATTTTGAAGAAAATGAGTAACAATTTCCATGTCATCAGCATTAACATTACTAATGACCATTAAATCTGCTTCAGCATCGCCAAATAATGCTCCCATAGCCGCAGCGACTTTAATACCTACTTTACCTTCCGAATTAGGAACAACAACGCTCATGGCGTTTTTAAGGATATTACCAGAAACATTAATCACTAATTTTTGAGGCTTCTCCCCAAGGTATTTAGTAGCTAATGCAGCAGCATAGGCAATGGCAATTGGTTCCGTACACCCTTCTGCAGGTACTATTTCTTCCTCCATTATCTTGAGGAATAACATTTCTTCTTCTTTGTTGACAGACATGGTTAGTAAATTAAAATTAGTGTTTATATAAAAAAGTGAAATTCGAAGAGTTAATCCCTTGTTTAAAGCTCCATTTCTTTCAGTTCTTCTTCTGTAAGCTTTCTTGCTTCTGGTAATCTCTTTCTAAGTTCATTGATAACAAATTCAGTTTCTTCTTCTGTAATTTTTCCTGCTTTAAAGAAGATTACTTCTCCTGTATTGTCCACTACTAATACTGTAATATGGTTATTACAATCACCTGTATTCCATTCGGATTGTACAACTCCCTTTGGATCGGTTAATATTAAAGCATTTGCTTCCCTCTTAGACCTTTTCCTTAGCATTCTAATCATAAATCGTATAATACCATTAGGGTAAGGTGTATCTTTTAAATTCACTATACCATAAGCATGAAATTTATCTAAAGGAAATTTCCACTCTTTGGTTTTTTCAACGAAGTAATCGTTTTCTTTTGGATTATCAGGATCAGGATAGAAAATCAATAATACTTTCTCTCCAATACTTGGCGTAGTAAATGGATTATTTTTTAAATCCCTTACCTCTATAGGATGAATCTTATCACCTGCTTTTAAATATTCTTCTGATGAGGTGTTCTGACTAAATACCCCAAAATAAAAACATAGAAAAAATATTGTAAGAAGAGTTTTCATTAATATTAATAGTACTGTTGATTATCGAATGGTAAATATAAATAAGTAATGCGTAGTACTAACTATTGTTTAAATTATGTTTGATAATTAAGCGAATAACTATCGACGTCAAAGTGAGTTAATGTGTATTTTTTCATCACCCTTAGTTTTCAGGATCAACAAAAAAGGATAAATAGTGAATAAGTAGTTGATTACAACCCAATGTAAGTATTCTCAGTAAAGCATATGTTTCTGATCAAAAACGGAGTTTACATCAAAAAAATGAAAGATTAATCTTAAAATAGTTCAAGTTAGTTCTATTGTAAGTGTATAAAAATCGTTATTCATCAACAGAAATTATTCAAATTTAGTACAATTCCCCACAAAACATTTTCTATGACATTAACCGTATAGGAGGGAAACAAAGTTTTAACTGCTGTATCATGAAACGTAACATTTTCCCCATAACTGCTTTAACTATTGTCCCCTTACTTTACTTTTTATTATTTCAAGATGCATCTACTAATGATATAGGAGAAGTAAGCATAAAACTTGAATTAGAGGAGCTCCTTTCTAAGGAAATTTCAAATGAGAATAACGTTGCACATTTTTCTGTAAAAATAGTTCATAAAACGTCTAAGCAGGAAATATACTTTTATAAAGAGTACAACGATATTCCTCGTTTAGTGAAGTTACAACAAGGTGAATACGAAATCTTAGCCTTAGGCAAATTGAAAGAAAATAAATTTTACGAAGGTAAAGCATCACTAACTGTATTAGGAGGTAATCATAGTATAGTAGATATAAAATGTAGTAATAGGAGAGCTACCGAGTTATTGGTAGATCAAAATTTCAACCATACATTATTTCCTTCTGTAAGAATTTGGTCAACTACTGGCTCTATATGGAGCAACATTTTTTAAATCGAAAATTCATAAAGTATTATCATGAAATTTATCTAAAGACTAAAATGCAAGAAAGCCGAATACCATAGTATTAATTTACCCTTCCGTTTATAACAGAAGGGTATTTTTTTGGTATAAAAAAAGGTTGTTTCCGTAATGGAAACAACCTTTTAATATCTTATTATCTTATAGATTAATCTTCACCTAAACGGTATTTAGATACATCCATACCGAAAGTTAAATCACGGTCAGATAACATTTCTTCTAGCTCAGTAAGTGTTTTCTTACCGAAGTTACGGAATTTCATTAGGTCACGTACTTCAAGTGATACTAACTCACCTAAAGTTTTCACCTCACCTGCTTTCAATGAGTTGTAAGCACGAACTGATAATTCAAGTTCTGAGATTGGTGTTTCTAACATAGCACGCTTCTTAATTTCTTCTGGAGTCCACTTAGGCTCAGCAGAACGAGGTGTCATGTCGATTGTGATTTCTTTGTCTGTGATCTGCGCAAAGTGTTGGATCAAGATGTTCGCAGCTCCTTGTAAAGCTACTTCAGGAAGAATAGTTCCATCAGTTTCGATCTCGATTAACAGTTTTTCGTAGTCAGTACGTTGCTCTACACGAGTGTTCTCTACGTGGTAATCAACATTTTTGATTGGAGTAAATGTTGTATCCATAGAGATGTAACCGCTATCGCCTTCTGCGTTGATAGCTTGGTTCTCTGCAAGAACATAACCTCTACCTAAGCTAATAGTTAACTCAAATTGAGGAATTGAAGTACCGTCTAAAGTAGCGATTACTAAATCAGGATTCATTACTTCGAATTGCTGACTGCAGAATTCTTTAATATCACCCGCTCTGAATTCAGTTTTTCCATTTAAATCTACAATGATTTTTTCTACTGGCTCTTCAATCATTGGTTTTAAACGAACTTGCTTCAGATTCAAAAGCACTTCTGGTAATTCTTCATTGATACCAGCTACTTTAGAAGAATCTTGAACAGTATTCAAAAACTTGATACCGACAATCGCATATCCTTCTAGCGCAGATAATAACGTTCTTTTGAAGGCATTACCAATCGTAGCACCGTAACCTCTTTCTAAAGGTTTGAACTCAAATAGACCTTTGTAATCACCGGCCTTGTCCATTACTACTCTCTCCGGCTTTTGGAATGATAATATTGACATATTTATTCTTATATAATTATTTTTCTTTCGAACATGGTATCTTATTCAACGACAAATCATTTTACACCTTAGGTTAGGAACCTAAAATGAAACTGTATTCATCTTTAAATATGATCAACCCGCAAATTTAACAAAAAAATATTATTGTAACAGTTTACATCAAAGAATATGATAGAAAGTTGGATAAAAAAATTACTTTTTTTCTGTGTATTGAAATACATATTAGATTTTATCCATTAAATACTTTGAGTTTCTAAAGAAGATTTTGAATGTAACTCACTCATTATAAAGTAGAAAAAGTATTTTCAAATATCATGATCATCACTTTAGACTCATTAAATAACTGTAAAGTGATTTTATACGAAAAATTACTAATGATTCTAAACTCAAAAAAATAATCGAAAAAAAATATGATTTCTAAAAACAATTTAGATCACACTAAGTTAGGTTGTTAGCATTAGATAATATAATTAAAGATAACTTTTAGGATAATATCAATATCAGTTTAAAATAAAAGCTCAGCATTTTGTGCTGAGCTTTTTTTTTATGATAAGATCCACTTCTTAAGTGTATGTATATTCGGGAAATTTTGTTTGTCTCTCATCGCCATTTTCACATCATTTATTTCTTTCCAAATCTTCCAATTGGGGTTTTGTTGATATTTAGAAACAGCTATCTGAATAACATCTTGTGGTAAACCGAGTTCACCTAATCGAACAGGCAGTTTATTAAGTTTACCTTGAAATTCGAAATCAAGTGATGCTTGAACAGGAGGTGGTTCGTTCACTACTTCTGGAGTGACTTCAATTGTTTCCTCTACTTCATTCACTACATCTGTTTTTAATAACTCTCTCAGGATTTCTTCTCTACTAAACCCTAATGACTGAAGCATACTCATCTTTTTCTGTAAAGGATTTTCTCCTGGTGCTTCTCCGTTCGTCTGTGTTGGGGCTGCTTGTGCTGGATTCTGCATATTGGTATGCATGATCTGCTTCTGCCCTTCTGCTTGCTTCTTATTGAAGAAGAATTCCAAATGTGTACATCTTCTTCCGGTTTTAATTAATTCTAAGGTGACTTCAAGGTCTGTATTTTCATTAATATCTTTAATACATTTTTGAAGAATTGAGCGATTAAATGCAGCGAAATTCTTATATGATTTAGATTCTGATAAACCTAATATAGATTTTAATTCTTCTACAGAAATCTTTCTCGAATTATACTTACCTACACCTTGCGATAATAAGTCATACATTCTAACAGCATGAGGAGATCTCATGTGTCTTACGCTCGAATACAGATATTGTGTATAATTTGATGTAGGTGATAATAAATTTTTAAAGTTTCCATTAAACTGGAATACAATTGATGTTTTATCTAGTTTAATTTTTGAGAATAAAGGAATATACTCTCTTTCAAATTTATTGGTGTCGTTGTGTTCCCCCTCTCCTAATGTGATTTTGGCACTTGCTAATGCATCACAACCAAAATCTAATTGCTTTAAATCTTTACCTCCTGGATGTCTGCCTAGGAATTCAGATACCTTAAATACAATCTCATCTTCTGCAGTTAAATCATTTAATGTAAAAGCAAATAATAATAGCTTTTGAGAAACCAAGGGAAGAGGTTTCTTTTGTTTTGCCTTAATAAAACGATTGTGTCGTTTTACTTTATTACTACTCGTACGTATTTTGTTTAAAATATCCATTATCTAACTTTATCGGGAAACAATCAAAAAATGGTAATATGTATAGCTTTACCGTATTTATGAGTCACAACTTCGGTATATCAATACATAAAAGCAAATATTTGGTCGGGTAATTCATACATAATTACATTTTCATACGGTATATCTATACATACTTTAGAATTATGTTACACTTTATTGCTCTATTATACTCTTCTTTTCTCCAGTAGAAATAGAATTTTCATACTGAAAATGCATTAAAAGGCCTGATATATGAATAAAAGCATCAAATATGCGGTATATCTATACATAATTAAAGGTTTCAATACACAAAATGCGAATACTGTTATGTATTACTGTATGTATATGTGTATGATAATTCTTAAATAGATGATATTTATCCAAAACATACGGTACATCTATACATAATAGTTAATTATACTACATTTTAAGGCCGGATTTATTGAAAATAAGCTTCATTTATACGGTAACTCTATACATTTAATAAAAATAGTATACTTAATTAGTGGTACATCTATACATAAAAGAATAGTAATAATCCATATATCATGTACATAAAAGCATAAATCATCTGGCTGAATACATAAAATGGAACTCTATTTCGGAAAATGAATATAAATTCTACTAGATATACGGTAATTCTATACATTTAATGACTTACTCACACATATAAACGATAATAAATGCGGTATAACAATACATAGTAGTTGCTTTTGATGCATAAATAATTAAATGTCCTATTTGCTATAACTATAAAATTGATCAATTATGTATCTCATTTCTGATAATGTATGGTACATCTATACATAAAAGCACGGTAATTCTATACATTTCAATTAAAACCATTACACTATTACTACTATTTGATACATTAAGGGAATTATTATACATAGTTTAATGGGTAATCTATACATATAGATATGGTAAATCTATACATCTTAATACGGGTAATCTATCACTTAAATCGTTTGTTTTAATCTGTTTATCAAGCAGTTACGTACACCTACAATAAACAATTAAATACAATATTAAATAAACCTTCCAATAAATATTCTTTTATTTTTAATTCTTTTATCAAATACTCAAACCTAACAGGATTTATGGTAAACCTATACATCAATTATAAAAAATTTATTCCGCTTGCGGTATATCTATACATAAAAAGGTATTTTTATGACTATTAATACGGTATATCAATACATTTTATAAAGTATACATACATATTGGGAAATTAATATGTATTAAAATTAATCATTATGTATAGATGTACCGTACATTTTCTGGAATTTTGATACATAAATAAGAATTTTAATTATCTTAAAGTATAATTCTTTAAATAAACTTGACCGTAAATTAGAAAGTTTATAGCTTTGTAACTATACAATAATATAACTAAAAGGACAATGATCGGAGATAACATCGTAAAACTTCGCAAAAAGAATAATATGCAACAGAAAGAGTTGGCTCAACTTATAGAGATTTCTGTGCAAGGTCTGATCAAATGGGAAAAAGGAAAAGTAGAGATTCCTTATTCAGGTTTATCAAAAATCGCCGATATTTTCAAAGTTCCACTAGATTTTATTGTAAAAGGGGAGCCAGCACATGTTATTTCATTTATCAATTCGAAAGGTGGTAATACTAAATCTTCTCTTTTAAGACAGATTGCAATTGGAATCATCAACCAGAAACCCGATTGTAAAGTATTATGTGTGGATACTGATCCACAGCAAACCCTAGTGATGTACGCTGATAATGGTACACATGAGAATATAGATGTAATTGCTTTCGATTCTAATTCAATTGCAGTATCTGAGAAGTACCGTAAACTTATTGAGGATACACATTACGATTACGATTATATTTTAGTTGACACTGCTGGTTATGTAGCAGTAACAGATCTTTTAACAAGTATAATAGCTAATTCTGATGTTATTGTTCCTATTACTTTAAATGAAACGGCATTAGGACCAACAATTTCTAGTATTAGTAACATCGCCGATGTAAGAGATTCTTTGGATCTTCCTACTAAAATTATAGGGGTGAGAAACCGAGTAAATAGAACCGTAAAAGAATCGAAAATGCCATTTGAGTTAGATGGATACTTGGGATTGAAGCTATTAGATGGTTTTATTCCAGATTCGATTCAATATCAAAGAGACACTAACTTTAATGTTGTTAATCCTACTAGAGAGGTGAAATCATTAGTAAAAGAACTTTTGCCTGTAATAGACTAATCTTTAATACCCATGCTGAATCTAGATAAATTCAAGAAGAAAGAAGAAGAAAAACATAGAGAGGGGAAAACATCTTTAAGAGAAAAAGAATCTTCTGAGAAATTAACTCAAGTAGATTTTAAATCTCCAGGTGCATTTCATATCGAACCTGAATATCGTGAGTTAATTAGAAAACAAACTCCGGATGAGGCAAGAAACTTCGAAAAATCAATAAAAGAAGAAGGTGTAAGAGAACCAATTTTATACTGGACGCATACACTAAGAGAAGATAACGGTGCTGCACGTTTAGTTCACACTGTAGTCGACGGTCACCATAGATGTGAAGCGGCAGTAAAGCTAGGTTTGGCTTATATACCTTGTAAAGAGCTTAAATTCAATTCTCATAACGATGTGAGGATTTGGATGCTTAGAAACCAATTAGGTAGAAGAAATATTGGTGATGCAGAAAAAATCACTATTGCTCTTCAGCTAACGGAGTTTTTAGGGGTGGAGGCCAAAGAAAGAAAGAAAAAACAAGTTGAATCCTTCAATAAAAAGGAAACGGTACAAAAAGAAGCTGCCAAAGAAATTCAACCTGTTGAGAAAAGTGAAGACGAATTAGAGTTAGATCAATTTAAAGATACACTTAACCTTGATGCTAGCGGTAGAATTAACCGTGCGGAAGAAGCGGCTAAAATTGCCGGTGTTTCTACAAAGAATGTGACCAAAATGAAGAAGGTCATAGAGAAAGGTGGAGAGGATATCGTGAAGTCTGTAATCAATGGAGACCTTTCTATTCATAAAGCTTGGTCGGATATTAGAGCTGTCGAAAAGCAAGAAAAGGAAAAAGCCAAAGGAGAGGCAAAACCTAAAAAGGTGAATCTAACTCCAAAAGTGATACAATCTTTATTGCATAATAAAGAATTGGTGAATGGTATTGCTAAAGTAGGCTATGCTTTTAGAAACCCTAAAGAGAAATTTGATAATATCACTTTAGATCAAGTGAAAGTAAATCATATTAATGATTTTGCACTTAGATTCTTTGAAGAAGGTAAAGAAGTAAAGCAAGCCAAGAATATTGATGTTGTTCAATTTATTAAATTGTCAGAATCTGATCTGTTCCCATTAATTGTGGGGTATCAGATAGTTTCTACTTTAGATGATCTAGAATACATCGACTCTTTGAGCACTTATACGGCTTATACACATAAAATGTATATTGTGGTAAAAGATAAGCTGACTAAAAGTGCTATCAAGAAAATTGAAAAAGATAAATTAAAGATAGGAGTGATTTCAGTTTCAGAAACACAGGAATTGAATGTAGATCATGAAAGTCATTATTTAGCGCTTTCAATGGAAAACGAATTCCATATGTTGAGAGAATCTGTTTTACATTCAGTTTCCTCTTTATAATAAACGGTTTTGGCAATTTTGCCAAAATGGATAAAATGAGAAGAGCCACATAAAATATGCGGCTCTTTTTGTTTATACACACTTATACACAAATATATATTTTTAATTGAGTTGCTATTCACTCAATAATTTTTCTATTCTTTCCTCGGCAACTTCTAAACTACCATATGATTCATTCTTCTTCACTAAATTTCCTTGCAGGTTTTTTAGCTCAAATTTCGAATATTGTAAGTAACAAGGATAGTCCAGTGCAATTGATCCTTTTAAAGATGTATAGATTACCCGATCACCAAAGGCATTACTTTGATATGATTTCTGGATCTTGTTGTTCATTTTATTAATGATTTGTTACAATAGTTTATACGATTTAGTTAGAGGTTTATACAAGGGTGTTTAAGATTGTTATAAGATTTTACAAACAAAAAACCACGGCGTTATAAACTCCGTGGTTTTCCTCTTAATAAACTAAACTAACAAACAAACTTCCAACTAATTTATCTTTAAATCACTGATTGTGATTGTTTTATCATTTTTGATACTTCTAAGTAACAACAACCGATTGCGATTTTCAACTTTTAGCAACTTTAAAGTTCATGTTGTTAAATAGTTGATATAATAAAATTCAAATATTACAATTCTTTTTAGTGTACAGTGTTATGTGAGGTTGTTTTTTGACTTTTTATCCAAATTTCGATTTTGGCAAATTTACCAAAACCGAAACTGATTAAGGGAATATTCATTTTAGCACTTAGTGTTTGATGTTGTATTATCACTTAATGTGATTTTAGATTATTAATTCTTTATAGATTCAATTAAATTTAAACCACCACATTAATAGGATTCGATATGTTAAAGAAGAAAGTAGTAACAAAGAACAATAAAGCTTTAAATAAATCTGGAATTAAGTCGAAAATTAGCGTTGCTCAAAAACAACGAAAATTAGTTGAACAGAAATTCGAGCGTTTAAAAAAGACCAAGCCGGAACTAAAGCTGAATGAAAAGTTTGTGGAGGAGGTGAGGACCTACATGTCGAAAAGAAGGAAAAGTGGATTAGGAGTTGAAGAACGATCACTTAAAAGTTATATGTTCACTATTAAAGATAAGTTGATCAAAAATATTCTTGAGGACTAATTAAATTGACTTATCAGATGAACAACAAAAACAATATTGCTTTTCTTAATGAAATAAATTCCGATTGGGTCATCGAGACATTTCATCAAATGACTTTGGATGAGAAGATCGGCCAACTATTTCAAGTCGCTGCTTTTTCAAATAGAGATGATGAACATTTTAAAGAGATTACCCAATTAATCGAAAAATATCATTTAGGTGGTCTTACTTTCTTTCAGGGAACAATTGATAAACAAGTTGAGTTAACGAATACCTATCAGAAATTATCGAAAGTACCTCTTTTTATTAATATGGATGCAGAGTGGGGTTTGGGTATGCGACTAAAAGATGGACTATCTTTTCCTTATCAGATGACCCTTGGAGCAATTCAAGACAATCAATTGATTTATCAGTTTGGTGAGTACATAGGAAAAGAATGTCGTAAGATGGGAGTGTCATCGCCTTTGGCTCCAGTAGTCGATATCAACAATAATTCTAAAAACCCTGTAATCAACTATCGTTCTTTTGGGGGTGATATTGAGAACGTGGCCAATAAAGGGATTGCTTATATTAAAGGATTGCAATCTCAACATGTATTGGATAATGCAAAACATTTTCCAGGTCATGGAGATACTGCTGTTGATTCACATTTGGATATGCCTGTTTTAAATCATTCTGATGAACATTTAAGAGAGGTTGAACTTTATCCTTTTAAAAAGCTAATTGATGAAGGTTTGAGTAGTGTCATGTCGGCACACCTTCAGATAGAAGCATGGGAATCTAAAGAAAACACACCATCTACTTTATCTTCTAAAGTATTAAACGGTATTTTAAAAGAGGAACTTGGTTTTGACGGATTAGTAATTACCGATGCTATGGACATGCAGGGAATTACCAAATACTATAAAAACGGAACAGCCGATGCCTTGGCTATTCTTGCTGGTAATCATGTTATCACCAATAGTAAGGATGTAGGAGAAGGAGTGGCTAAAATCAAAGAATTTTTAAAAGAAGGGAAACTCACAGAAAAAATACTGGATGAGGCTGTTTTAAAAATCTTGGCCATGAAAAAATGGGTAGGACTGCATCACCATAAAACAATAACATATTCTTCTGAGGCACATAAAAATGACGGGGAATCTATACATCTTTTACAAAAGTTGTCCGATAAGGCGGTTACTTCTTTAAAAGGAGAAATTCAAAAGTTAGATGTAAACTCGAAAAATGTGTTTCTTCAATTGCATATTAAGAATGAAACAAAAAGTATTCGAGATGAAGTGGCACATCATTTAAAAGATGTTGATGTTTCTACCCAAAGTCCATTATGTGATTATTTTAAACATCATCAAGTACCCACTTACAGTTGGTCTGATCAGAATAAAGCTACCGAACTATTTGATGTGATAGAAAAGTCAAATCAATGCGATAGAATCTTTGTGAGTATTTTCGGAATCAATAAAAAGCCTCTAAACAATTTTGATTTGCCAAAAGAATTGAGCGATGAATTATTTAAGCGATTAGATAATGATAAAGTCACTTATATACATCTAGGAAACGCATTTGCTTTGGATGAACTTCATGAATGTCAAAAATCGAAGGAAATACTTCTTACCTATCAAGATCTAGAAGCTCTACAAAGGAGTGTCACCAAAGTTTTTGATGCCCATTTAATCCCCGATGGGAAATTAGCAGTAGAACTAAAAAATTATAAGCAGCTTTAAGCTGCTTTTTTTGTTTATAAAATTGACAAAAATAAAAACATTATGACTATCTGTATGGTGTTATGTGTCGGTAAATACTGAACATTAGTGATTTAATTGAAAAATAATGTCAAAATATTAACCAAATTATTTGTTTAAATAATAAACATGGTTTAAATTTGAGTCATCAAGTTGATCGAGGATATAGGTCAATTATTATTTGATCAGAAAGATAGAATTACCATGAAAAATTTACTTATTTCAATCTTTGTATTGATGTTTACATGTTTATCAACATCAATTGGTTTAGCAGTAACAGACAAGAATCAGCCAACTGAAAAAGCAAAGGAAGAGCACACAACACATAAGGAGACTTTTAACCACTCTCATACATTAACTGTAAATAGTTATGTAGTGAATGTAGGTAGAGGAGCCACTTATTTTGGAATATCTAAGAAACTAGCCAAAATTTCTGGAACAGATTGGTCTTGGGATTTGGTAGACAGAGTCGAATTGAGTCATCAGTTGAAATATCAAGGAGAAATATTAAAGCCCAAACAGAAGTTCTCCGTAAACCTCTAAATTGTTTATTTACTTTACTTAAAAAGTAACCCAAAAACAAAAGCAAATTTATACATCGTCATATAACAGTTTTAATCAATAAGTAGTTAGTCATTACGTTTTAATTGTCGGCTTTCGCAAGCCCTAGATATTTGTGTAAAATTTATTCTTCGGAATGAATTAAGAAAGGCCTCAAATTTTTTTTGAGGTTTTTTTCTATTTATAGGGTGACATTTTTTAGATGCCGATATAACCTAGTGTAAAGATTAAAATAGTAATTGATTAGGTAGTAAAGATATGAGATAGTTGAAAAGAAAGGGACATATTGTTCCTTTCTTTTTTTTATGTCCTCTTGTTAAATCTCGCTTTTAAGGGTGTTATCGACTAAAAATGACTAGACATAAACTTTACAGAACTAAAAAGTACGCTTTCTTCCCCTGTTCACCCATCAAAATGTTTTTAATTTCAATAATTAAGAAATGAATTATGTGAGATTACAATCTTTATTCTGATGAAAACAAACTTTTTAAATCAATTAAAAAAGCATCAATACTTATTTTGGCTTATCTTTTTGATGCATTCTTTATCCGTTTCTGGGCAAGAATCTGATGTTGATTTTTCATTTTACAATACGTCTTTAAGTATTTCGGAGCGATCAGAAATTTTGGTGAGTCAGATGACTATTGATGAAAAAATCCATCAGTTAGTCAATTCTGCACCGGCGATTCCTAGGTTAAATGTTCCGTCCTACGATTGGTGGAATGAAGCTTTACATGGAGTAGCAAGAAATGGTAAAGCCACAATATTTCCTCAAAGTATTGCACTTGCAGCTACTTTTGATGACGCCTTAGCTTTAAAGGTAGCCGATGCGATTTCTTCAGAAGCATTAGCGAAATATCATATCTCTCAATCTGTAGGTAACCATTCTAAATATGCAGGATTAACCTTTTGGACACCCAACGTAAATATTTTTAGAGATCCGAGATGGGGTAGAGGACAGGAAACTTATGGAGAAGATCCGTATTTGACTTCTATTATGGGAGTAGCTTTCGTAAAAGGCTTACAAGGAAGTGACCCTAATTATTTAAAGACAGCAGCTTGTGCTAAACATTTCGCAGTGCATTCTGGTCCTGAGTCTTTAAGGCATGAATTTGATGCTACACCCTCACAAAAGGATTTATACGAGACCTATTTACCAGCCTTCGAAGCCTTAGTGGTTGATGCAAAGGTAGAAGGTGTTATGGGAGCCTATAATGCTGTATTTGGAAAACCGTCGACAGCAAGTCCTTTTTTATTGCAGACCCTACTTCGTGAGCAATGGGGATTTGATGGGTACGTTACTTCCGACTGTGGTGCTATCTACAGTATATCGTCCAAGTTTAAATTTGCCGATAGTCCAGCAGCTGGTGCAGCGGTGGCTTTAAAAGCAGGTACTGACTTAAATTGTGGGAAAACCTATTTACAACTATCTGCAGCCCTTGAGCAAAACTTAATTACCGAGGAGGTGATTCACGAACGCACTGTTCAACTTTTTAAAACTAGGTTCCGATTAGGAATGTTCGATGGAGATAAAAAGCACATCTATTCGGAAATGTCGCCCGAGATGATCCATAGCGACGAACATGTTGCCTTGGCTAGAGAAGTGGCTCAGAAGTCGATTGTATTACTAAAGAATAAAGACAATATACTGCCATTATCAGAAGATATTAAAGTGCCTTATGTTACCGGCCCATTCGCCAATTCAGTAGATATGCTGATGGGTAGTTACTATGGCATTAGCCCCAATATGGTCACTATTCTAGAAGGAATTGCCGATGCTGTTCCTTTGGGAACCTCCTTAAATTACAGAAGTGGTGCCTTGCCGTTTCATGATAACATCAACTCAAAAAACTGGGCCCCATTTGTCTCTGGAGAGTCGGATGTGACTATTTGTGTTGTGGGTATTACTGCAGATATGGAAGGAGAGGAAGTGGATGCTATAGCCTCTCAAGATACTGGAGATAGAGTAGAGTTGGCATTACCACAGAATCAGATCAATTATGTGAAAGAGTTGGCTAAACATAAAAAAGGTCCATTGGTATTAATTGTCGCTTCAGGTTCCCCTGTAACATTAGAAGAAGTAGAAGAGCATTGCGATGCTATTTTACATATTTGGTATCCTGGCGAACAAGGTGGAAATGCAGTGGCAGATATTCTATTTGGTAAAGTATCACCTTCAGGAAAACTACCTATCACCTTCCCAAAAAATGTAGATCAATTACCTCCTTTCGAGGATTATTCGATGAAAGGAAGAACGTATAAATTCATGGAGGAAGATCCACAGTATCCTTTTGGTTTTGGTTTATCTTATGCTTCTTTCAATTATCATCATCTGAATTTATCAAAGACCAAATTGAAAAAAGAGGAAGATATAGAGGTTTCTTTACAGATAACAAATCAAAGTGATATAGCCTCTGATGATGTCGTTCAACTGTATTTAATTCCTCAAGATATTTCATTACCTGATACACCGAAATATATTTTAAAACGCTTTAAGAGAGTAGCTGTAGCACCTCATGAAACTGTCGATATATCTTTTAATTTATCATCAGAAGACTTTAAATTATTTGATGAAAAAGGTAAGAAAGTGAGAGTGAAAGGCAATTATAAAGTAGTGGTAGGAAATGCATTGCCCTCTTCTCGAAGTGTAGCTTTAGGGGCTTCTGAATTTGTAGAATCCGTAGTTACATTAAAATAGAGAATAACATACCAATTCATGATAAACAAAAAAGTCTGTCTAAGTGTATGTTTAGCAGACTTTTTATTTAAAATCTATCTTCATTTTATTTCAAACGTTTCACATCTTCATCCGTTATCACCAAGTTCCATTTATCGGAGTTTTTATCTTTTTCGTACGTTCTAATATCTAACGTTTCTCCACTACTATTGTAATAGACCCCTTGCAACTTCAGTTTATCATTAATAATAAAATAGACGTTGGTTAACTCTCTAGTGATTTCATAATTCATCACTTCCATAGTCTTAAAATTATTGTCCAGATATAACTCAATCTCGCCCGTATGGTAATTATAAAGGTAATCTGTTTTACCTTCCTTGTTGTATCCCATAAACTTTTCTAAAATAGCGATCGACTTATCATAATCGTACTTTTGACCTGTTAAGCTTTCAAGTTTCTTTTGAGAAATATCCTTCTTTTTTACTGCTTTCTGCTCATGATCAAAAACACCGATTTGTGCAAATATTGAAGTAGATAGAAATAGAATAAAGAGGGTAAGAATGGTTTTCATAGTTTATTTCTTTGACCTATAACCAATATACATAATTTAAATGAGCTTTTTACATAAAAAAAACATCCCACGGTAATGGAATGTTTTGTTCTCTCT